>NZ_JBIOSI010000001.1:0-2888215 GCF_051714685.1 Enterococcus sp. AZ103
GCTTATAGGGTCATTAACCCAAATACTTGTCATGAATTTCTTTAAAATTTACGCCTGTCAAATCAAGATATTGTAAAGTTGTGTTCATGGAACTGTGGCCAAGAAATATCCGTACATCGTTAATGTCCATTCCGTGCTTTAATGCCAATGTTGCGGCTGTCCTCCTGAACTTGTGCGGATGAGCATGCCTCACATTCGCCCTTTCAGCAATAACAGAAATCATTTTTTGAATGCTAGATACATCCATTGGCGTTCCTTGTTCACGCCCTTGAATAATCGGCCCGCTATTATGCCCCGATTTATTTAGATAATTATCAATGGCAACTTTAGCTTTTGCATTAACGAATGCAATTCTTTCTTTGTTGCCTTTTCCGATGACTGGAATCGTCCCACGGTCCCGGTCATAGTTTTCTAAGGTGAATGACACTAACTCGCTTACTCTACAACCTGTAGAAAGTAACAGCTCAATTACTGCCTTTTCCTTTAAGCTAGTAGCCGCATTTCTCATAAGTTCAATCTCAATCGGCGTAAAAGCTTTTTTGATTCTTTTTTCTACTTTTATTTCCTCAACCCTTAACCCAGGGTCTTTCGACAGATATTCTTCTTTGTACAACCAAGTAAAAAATCTACAAATGCACCCACGTTCTCGGCTCAAAGTGGCACTAGAGATATGATCGATCATATTTCGATTCGCGATGAACATCCGAATATCATTTGTTGTAATATCCGCAAATGGCCTTCTTACAGTCCTCATGAATCTATCAATTGTGGACTTGTACAGATTCAAAGTCCCTAGAGACAGCCCTTGCAATTTTTTACTGACGAAGTATTGCTTGTATGCTGCTATATCACTTGTTTCATCGTAAATAATTAAGTCATTTTTTGACTCTTCAATTTGGTACTTGTTCAAGTTTAATGTCAAAACTATTTTTAGTTTTCTTAACTGATCCACTTCTAGCTCTGAATCCATTCCCCTAACTACAGAATCTATGAATCTTTCAGTCGGTTCCATGATGGTCCCTCCTATTTGCTTTTGTTTGTTCGTTTTTAGTTAGCTAGTCTAATGGTTCAAACAAAATTGCATAGTCATCAATGTCCAGGAGTTCTGCTATTTCTTGCGCTCTTTTTAAGGAAACATTCAATTTGTGAGACGTTGCAAGACCACTGTTTCCTCCAACAAGCTCATACCAAGGTATTTTTTTATTTTTTCGATGCCAGTCTACATTTTCCCAAAAAACATCTAAAATATTCATCCATGTCTCACCTCCTAAAATGGTAAATCATCATCCGAAATATCAATTTTTTCACTACCAAATGGATTATCTTCTCGATCAAAATTGGGCATATTGTCCTCAGCTGGCTGCTGGTTATTTTGCTCTTTATTATATTTACTTGTAGAACCGTCACTGGCATCCATATGAGGATTGTTTTGACGTTGGTCATTCGCTGACCGAGTCTCTAACATCTGAAAGCTATCTATAATTACTTCAGTCACATATACTTTTTGTCCTTGCTGATTCTCGTAATTTCTCGTTTGGATCCGTCCAGTAATTCCGACCAATGAACCTTTTTTAGCAAAGTTCGCAAAGTTTTCTGCAGCTTTCCGCCAAATCACACAATTAATAAAATCTGCATCACGATTACCACTTTGGTTTGTAAAATTACGATTCACTGCTAAAGTAAATGTCGCTACTGCTTGTCCACTACTTGTGTATCTTAGATCAGGTTCTTTCGTGAGACGACCAATCAATACAACATTATTTATCATCTGCTATTACCCTCAAGCCTTTCTGAGTTAAATGTAGGGTTCGAGATGATTGCTTAATAAAATCTAGATAACCTTTGTCTTTCAATCGATGAAGATGTCCAAACATAGTAGAAGTTGAAGCTATTTCCATTTTTTCCATCACTTCCCTTGTTGTCGGCTGATAACCATATAAGCAAGAAAAGTCATTTATAGATGTCAAAATTTTTATGTGTCGTTCTATTAACATATAATCCTCCTTTTTCTTTCATATTAGGCTTTGCAATCATCTAACATCTTTTTCTGATTAATTTCCTCATACTGTTTATTCCCTAGTAACTTGATATATCGCCCAGATTCTGTAATGATAACGTCAATTTTATTACCGTCTGGATCAAACACTACTGACTGCAATTGTTTCTTATTCTTAACGTTGGGAACCAATTTGAATATGCACCAGCCAACTAAAGAACAAAAATTTCTGAATTCTAATTCCAGTTCTTTTCTAGTAAGTTTCATAGGTAATTGCCTCATTTTGATAATTCAAGAAATCTATGAATCCAGGTGTTTTAACTGCAAACTCTTTTGCTTCAGACTCAGTCATATATAAACGCCCATATCTTTTCTTCATATCACACCAAATTTTCCAAGGTATAAATGCATACACATTCTTAATCCGAATACACACACCAGTTAATGCACCGTTAATATAGTGATAATTCAATTTCTTCTTTTGTTCTTTAGAAATCACACTTTGTTTGATGTGATCGTTCGTTGTTGCTTTAGCTTCAAAAACAATTGATCTTCCTCCCTGTAATGTGCCGGAAAAGTCTGGTTGAGCTAATCCAGTAAATCTGCCTGAGAAAGAACCATCCCTATTTGCCTTTACCACACGGAAGTGTTCTGGAATGCGGTTGATCTCTGCCAACTGCTTTTGCCGGTAATGCTGACAACCAGCAAGAATTAATTCTTCAAATTGCTTTCCTATTTGATTGTTTACGTTGCTTTGAAAGCTTCTTGAGTATTTTTCCACTCCTAGCCCCTCCCATTATTTTTAAAAATGTGCTATAGCTGGTTTTAGAATCAAAACTTGCGTAATCTTCAATTTTTTTACTTTCTGCAATCTCAGTCCATTTAAACTCACTATGGATATGTTGCATCTCATTGATGTCTTTAAACATTAGAACCATCTGGTTATTAGTGATGGTCCAATTTTCCTTGTCCATCTTGAATGCACCTAGAAAGGAAAAATTTAGTCTGATAAGTAAGTAGTATTCTTTTATTTCCTGAATCTTGTCTTCTTTGTCTAAACAAGCTACTAGATAATATTTTGTTTTCATAAATCTCACCTCTTAATCATTTGTAAATAGATATGCCAACCTTTTCTATCGTTATAAACAGGTTCAATACTTGTTATATGGTATTTGGCATACTCTTTTTCAAAGTACTCGAATCCATAGTCATTGGATAAGCTGAATTTTTCAACTTTTCTCCTGGAGTATTTATTATTATTAACCTGCTTTACAGGCTTTTCTAGATTCCTTGAACCAGACCAAGTTTTTACTCCTTTTTTCCAACGAGGTTTCTTTTTTAGATAGTTCACTAAAGCTTGAATCCCGTCAGAGTCCGGTTGAATGATTTTTGTATTTCTCCTGCCTAATGATTCCTTCTTCTTTCCCCTACCAACAGACCAACACTCCTCTACTACATCCCTGCTAATACCACTACTCATTAAAAAATGAAAATGAATCCGTTCAATAGAATTCCCATCTTCATCTTCCTGATATTCCATTACAAACAAGTACTTTAATTCTTTACCAGCTTTTTTAAATTGATATCTTACTTTCCGAATAAAGGTATCCTTAAAAATCTTCTTTGCTTCTTCTGGATTACTTGGTAAATACTTTTTTGAAAAAGTATAAGTGCCATAATAGTCTCCTTTTTTAAAATTACCCTTTGCTAGTAATCCAAAATATCGCCTACTTCTTTTATCATTATTATTAGCTTGTGCTGGTCGAGGTAATATTTCTTTTCTTTTTTTAGTTTTCTTTCTGCTAGTGTTGGATAAAGGAATGATGTCTACTTCTTGATAGTCACCTATTGACAATCTCTTCTCTTGAATAAACATAGATGCCACTCCTGATATTTCTTCTGCTCTTGTGTTAGTACCTATTACAAGGACGATAAAACACTGATGTTCAGTGTTTTTTTGAAAAAAATATCCAGAAATGCTATACTGTAGGTATATATATTTTCATTTCTGGAAAATTATTTAATTTTTCGTTTAACTGCATGCTAGTACATGCAGTTTTTTTATGCGATTACAGTAATGATTTCTTTTTCTACTAAATCCTTCAAGTTACTTTCCAAATATTTTTTTATAGACTCTTTTGCTGTGCTCTTCCATAAGCCACCATCAGCCTCAAACAACGCACAATCTCCACGATCGTTAATTCTGAAAATGAAACTACTCTCTGGTTGATCCACTTCTAAAAATGTTCTATACGGTTTTAAAACAGCTGGACTAGGAACCACACCATCACCCACAGTACTAGCTCCTGTTTTAACGGTCGCCATCTGAGAAATCCCATCATCTCTCAAATCTGAGCTACCTTCTAATCTGATAGCACTAGCAAATGCTAAAATGGCTTCTGCATCATCTGTTCGGTCAAAAAGAGCCATCATATTAATTTTGAAACGTTCTTGATCAAGGAAACTTTTGTATGGGAATACATCAAGTTCAGCATTTGCTGCAATGAGACTTTCACGTCTTCGCTCTTCATCTAATTTTCCTAATACCGAAACCTTTGTGGGTGATTCCACATGAATAATTAATGAATCTGGTTTTTCCGCATCCTGATCAAACATGGATTGTAAGTACTGAATCAACCCTGTTAACGAGTTTACTTCTAATGTCCCTGCATACTTCTTCGGAAACAACTCTTTCAAACTGGCTTTACTTGTGTCATAAAAAGTTTTTCCTTCTTCTTTAAAAATGACTTCTTGTTTTTCCCGAAGTTCAACGGCATAAGCTAAAGCTTCACTAATATTTTCTGACATACTTTTTCCCTCCTAGTTATTTCTTCTTTTTTTAAAATCTATTACTTCATTTTTTTCTTGTTCTTCTATTTCATCTACGGATTCGCCAACATCTGTTTTAATTTTTAAATCATCTGGGTCCATAAATAGCTGACCTCTTGCACCAGAGACAAGCTCACTGGCTTCAATGAATCCGGAACCACTATTTCTTCCAAAAAGTATTTTGGTTGAAGTTTCATCACGAGGAACAAGTTTGCTTTTACTGCTGATATTTAGAACAACTAACTCACGATCTTTGTCTGGTATAACATCAACAGTTAATGTTACTGTCCTTTTCTTTGTTGCTTCAGTATTTTTATCCAAAATATTTTCGAACACTTTTTCCATTTCGTATTCAAATTTTTCTTGTGCTGCACATTCATTAATTTCAGATAGATTTAAACTGATATTTTTCATCATTCCACCTCCCTTCATTTATGCTTTGATAGTTAATACCAGATAAAAATGATCTTTGATTGATTTTTTTAAATCCTCCAACTGCTTATCTGAAGAAATAAAGTAGAATTTGACTACTTGATTTTCATCATTTGAAAATGAATAGTTCTCAATCTCTGCATTTGTATCAAAATTGTTCCAGAGAATGTTTTTAATCTTAGAAATTACTGATTTTACATAATTTTTTTCTACATTTATTTCAAGTTCCTGTTTCTTAAACATCTGATCTACTCCTTTTTATGTACATATATTTTGTTCATGATAGTATTTACGTTTAACTTCATAAGAAATTTCTGTGTAAATTAATTGATGGCCAAATGCCAAAATAGAAGAAACTATTTTTAGCCAAGTGGGAACGTTGCCGGTCAATAGTGCTCCAATAACTAACATGAACAATAAAAGACCAATTCTTCTAAACATAAATATTCTTTTCACTGATTTATCCTCCTTTTCATTTGCACTCCCCACTAGAGATCAATTAGTAATCCAATCATCAGCTTGCAAATCTTCTGCAGTAGGCTGCCAACCTTGAATAAGATTCTGTTCTACAGGCTTTCTAGTATCCATAAGAATCATACATGCAGATGTATTGGTAGGAATTACCCATAACATTCTTTCCTCTTCTATCCATGATTTCTTTGTGATTGCATTCCCTTTTGGTAACGCAACATCTATAGCTTCTTTTATATTCACTACTTCAACCCTTTCTAATGACTTATTGAAACCTAATTTCCATCTAAACCAAAAGGATCTTCTTTCATCTTTTCGATTGATTCTTGCAGCATATCAACATTAGAAATAAGAGTTTGTTTCAATTCTTTATTAGTCTTAGTTTCTTCTGCCAAAGTACTAAGGCTATTTGCTATACTTTCTAGTGAATCAATTGCTCGGTGTATTAACTCTGCTGGTATTTGATTCATGAAATTCCTCCTTGTGATAGCTGAAGATATTTATTGGTTCTAATTGATCATTTTTGAGTTTCATAGATATGCACTCCCGAATATGGAAATTATCGAGAGAATTAGACTAATTATTATTAATACAAATTTGAACTTGTCTTCTTTATTCATCTTGATAGGTCTTCTTTCTTGCAACCAATTCAAACAATGCGATGGAATTAAATTTCCATTCACTAGCAATCTTTACTCCAGGAATCTTTCCAGCTTTTACTTCCTTGAACAATGTTGGTAAAGTAATTTCTAGATAATCCGCTGCTTGTTTCGAATTCCATGTTTCATTTGGAATAGCTTTTTCTGATATCAATACTTTCAATTCATCTAGTGAAACTAACGCAAGGTTTTGCATTGATAATCCCTCCTATCTTATTTTGTATTTAGAAACAATATTCGTAATCTGTTTCCAATGGTCATCTGGGTTATTCAAAATTTTTCTTAAATACTGCTCAGTAATATTCATCGCACTTGCAACATCTGGAATGCTCCAACCATTGTCTTTGAAATGATTTAGAATTTTTTGCTTTGTTTCTTGTGCATCAGCCATCTGTAATACTCCTCTCATATAGAATGTAAACGAGAACGGCAACTATTTTCTAAACTATATTGACATGGATAGATAGATAATCTATACTTAGGGCATAGTTAAACAAGACATAAAAATACTGTTAAATAGCTTTCTTGGCGGTCAGCTTTCAATATGCAGTTTTATTTTATGTTGTCTTTTTTGTTGGCGACTCGTTTACAAAAACTAGTATAGATTATAAATGTATATTAGTCAAACTATTTTACATTATTTATCTAAACTATTTTTGTAAGCATTCAGAAAGGTTGATTTATCAATGAATACTTACGAAAGAATAAAAGAATTAGCAAAATTAAAAAAACTATCCATTCGACAATTAGAAATTAATTTCGGTTATTCAAATGGATATATAGGTAGTTGGAAAAAACAAACACCTAGTTCAAAAGAACTGGCTCGGTTAGCTGATTATTTCGATGTTTCTGTAGACTATCTACTTGGCAGAACAGATAATCCCTCACCAATAAAATCAGAATTAAATCAAGATGATAAAGACCCTTTAGAAGAAGAATTACTTATTGCTTTTCGTTCTCAAAGTAATGATATGACTTCTGAAGAAAAAGAAAAATTTAATGAGTCTCTGAAAGGTATGATGAAAATAGCTCGAGGATTACTGGATGATGATTCTAATTGGAAAGAATAAAATGGTGTTTTCCTATGGCAAAATTTGAATATCGACAAATTAACTTAGAACAATATAATGATTATTCTTTCAAAGCTAATCTACTATTACAAGAAATTAGTTCCTACTACAAATTATCTATAGAAGATATACATTACAAGATGATCATACGTTTTTTTCAAGAAAATTATAATCTACATTTTTGTTTTTATGATGTTAATCCTTTAGAGCGTTATGGAGATAATGAATGGACGAAAACAAGACCCACAAAAAATTTTATAAAATATAAAACTATTATTAAAGGAGCAAATTTCTGTTTCTTAGATTCTGATATTGTTGACAGAATATCCGGTTTTACCATCCCAGAGAAAAATAGAACTTTAATCATGATCAACCAAAGTTGTGTTAAATCGCGAATAATATTTACAATTTTACACGAGTTATGCCATTTTTATTTTCACATAAGAAATGGATTAAAAAAGGAAATTTTTGTTTCTCTGACAAATGATAAAATCAAAGGATTGTATTCTGATGAAATGTTACCTTATGAAGACGAAGCAAACAATATTGGGTCAATGTTATTTTGCTCAGAAAAATCCCTTGAAGAAATGATACTGCATAAAGCTAATTTTAAAGAAATGTGTCATCAAACTGGAATGAGTGAGCCAGCAATGCACAATAGACTTTTAAATTATTTTCAACATCGATTTAAACTTAATCACTCCATAGCCTTAAATTATGTTATTAAATTCAGAAATCAAAATGTGAATATTATCAATATTATTTGTCGAGAGGTTTCATTAATTCAAAGAAATAGAGCTGATAACGATAAAAAAAAAGTGCTCTCTGAAATACAAGCGGATTACATTGATGATTCTCAGGAAAGGTTTTTCTTCTTTTTCTTCGATGAAAATGCTTGAATAATTAGCACTCTAAACATAGGGATTAGTCATATGACCGAGATATGAAAAAAATGCGACAGTGTTAATATTGTTTGATATCGCCTCTTTTCCCCACCCTCGTTAATTGAAATATAGGTGCAATTGCTATAATAAAAACTAAGATCGACATAGATTTTAAATTATTTAACAAATAAATAGCCCACGCTGCAACGTGGACCAACAACCCTATTGCTAGGATATTGCTTACAAATATTATATCAGAAATGGAGAAATGGGGGTATAAAATGAAAAAAGTTTGGATAGTTTGTTTGGTCTTTCTAGGTTTTGTCACAATTGGAATAATTGCGGTTAATGTTTATAGCAACATGGTTATTAAAGCTGCGGAAGAACAATATGATTTAGACGAAGATGATGATGAGTACGAAGGACTTGGAGAGGTTGTAACAAAATCTACCAACGCTCCACAAACTACCTCATCCACTCAAAAAGATGAAACGGATAAAAATTCGGAAACACAGATCCACTCTGCATCGACTGAGCAAAAGAATACTTTAATTTCGTTCACTCAACTTGATGCTGAAGATAGAAATTTTAATCTCACTTATGAGGGGGAAGATTTGTGGAATGTTACTCTCAATTATATTGATGGAAAGAATACATGGATTGTTACTACTCAGGACAAAAATTACGGACGTGTAAAGTCCATTTATGATTGGGATGGAAGTCAGGATTCAGGAGCAACGCTTTCGTATCTTTTGATTGATGGAAAAGAGCTTGTAAATAATCTTAATTAAAAAACACATCCCGCCCGACCAAGAACGTGGATGTGATCTGAAAAAAAGCATACGCTTATTTAGCTATGCCTATTTTATCAAATTGAAAGGATTGATACAAATGGCAATTGAAAAAGGTTCCGTTGACAAATTACCTAGTGGCTCATTTAGAATGCGTGTCACAGTTGGCTACAATGAAAAAGGTAATCCTGTTCGACTTAGTAAAGTATCAACCGCTACTACCCTGAGAAAAGCATATAGTGAATTAGATGAATGGATCGAATACCTTGAAGAACATGGATATGAAGATGTCTCCTCCATTACGTTTAAAAACTTTTACGAAGGCATGTGGAAGAAAGAAGCTCGGACCATTTTAGAACCACGTACAGTCAGAGAATACTCTGATATTATAGAAAAAAGATTTATTCCGACATTCAGTAATAAAAAAATAATAGAAATTAGACCCTATCAAATAAAAGATGTAGTATTAGCCGCCCAACCAATAAATGAAAGTAAGAAAGAATTATCTAGAAAGACAAAAAAGCGCTTTTTAAACGCTATTAGTAGTGTTTTCTCAGTTGCTAAAGATCAATATAGAATAATAAGCCACAATCCAGTTTCAGATGTTAAACTACCTAAAGAATCAATGAAAAATACTCTTATTCCAGAACCTTATTCCATTGATGAAGTTAAGCTAATGCTGCAAGCTCTCGATGAACATGCATCTGATAAAACAAAAGTTCTTGTTTTGACAGCCTTTCTTACTGGTGCTCGCGAAGGTGAAATAGCAGCCTTAGAAGAAAAAGATATTGATTTTAATAAAAATACAATCTTTTTCCACCAACGTATTGTTTTAAACGAAGAAAAAAAGTACGAGAGACGTGATGGATTGAAGGCATCGCAGTCCAAATTAATTCCAGTTCCTGATCACTATCTACAGGTTTTAAAAGAATATATATCTATAAATCAGGAAGCTAGGAAAAAACTAAAGATTAATCCTAAAAACAAATATGTTTTTGGAAGTCCGGAAGGTCAATTTGAATTACCAACCTCATTGTATCGAAACTGGTATAGATTTGTGAAACGAGCTGGCCTCCGTAAAATTCGTTTTCACGACCTTAGACACACTTCCGCCTCTTTCTTGCTGGCTGATCCTGAAATCCCTATTAAGACCGTTCAGGAGCTTCTAGGGCATAAAGACTATCGTACTACAATGAACATATATGGGCACGCTTTGGAAGAAACAAAAAGAGCTGCGAGCGACCGTTTTTCAACACTTCTTGAATAATTGTGAATCGTTATTTTATTTTTTTTATTTAAAATCTCTGCCCACGCCTCTGCCCACGAAGCAGATTTTCAAATAAAAAAGACTGATATAAAAAGGCTATAAACCTTAATATATCAGTCTTTATAACTAGTGCCAGCTGCAGGAATCGAACCTGTGACCTACGCGTTACGAGTGCGTTGCTCTACCGACTGAGCTAAGCTGGCAAACTACAAAAAAATTATAGGAAACTTTTCAAAAAAAGTAAAGGCAAAACTTCGAAAAAGTCCCATAGATGAAAAAATGGCTAAAAAATGTTATAATATAATGTGAACACTAAAGGAGGCGAGTTTTTTTGGCAACATTTGGTAAAATGGACACGCAGATCGACCCTTCCGAATTAGGAAAAACTTTTCCTATTACTACGCAAGTTACTTTTACTGTTCATGGCAAGAAACAAACTGGTAAGGTAACGAAACAACTACGTAACGCAGCAATTGTTGAGATCGATGAAACAACAGCAAATACAAATTTGATAAATGAATCAAATGGTGTCGCTGTAATTAACTACAAACAGCTAGAAAAAATTTAAAGCTGATAAGATAAAAGACCGATTCTTTAAAAAGAATCGGTCTTTTTCTTATTTAGTACCGAATAAACGGTCGCCTGCATCACCTAAACCAGGTACAATGTATCCTTGTTCATTTAAATGATCATCTAATGCTGCAGTATAAATATCAACATCTGGATGAGCATCTTGTAATACTTTTACGCCTTCTGGAGCAGCAACTAAACAAACGAATTTGATGTTAGAAGCGCCACGTTTTTTTAATGAATCAATTGCCATGATCGCAGATCCACCAGTCGCTAACATTGGATCGACTACGAATAATTGACGAGAATCAATATCTTCTGGCATTTTAAAGAAATATTCGTGTGGTTTTAAAGTTTCTTCATCACGGAACATTCCCACATGACCTACTTTGGCAGCTGGAATTAATTCTAAAATACCATCAACCATTCCTAAACCTGCACGCAAGATTGGCACAATTGCCACTTTTTTCCCCGATAAAGTTTTTTGAGTGGACATAGTGATTGGTGTTTCGATCTCTACATCTTCTAAAGGCATATCGCGAGAAACTTCATAAGCCATTAACATGGCAATTTCGTCTACAACCTCACGGAAAACTTTTGTACCACAGTTTTTATCGCGAATAATTGTTAATTTGTGTTGAATTAAAGGATGATCGATTACTTGAAACTTACCCATTTTTAATTGCTCCTTTTGTGCTCATTTTGTCTTATTATAAGCTATCTTTTTCCATAAGAAAAGTTTTTCTTACAAAGGATTTTTCTGAGTGAGTCTCAACACTTCAGCTTTAACTTTATCTAATTGTTGGCTGTCGCCTTTTGATTTTAGTGTAGCGATAATTGCTTGTGCCACAGCTTTTGTATCTTCTTCATCAAAACCACGAGAAGTAATCGCCGCTGTACCGACACGAATGCCACTGGTTTCTCTTGAGCTTTTTGTTTCAAACGGAATTGAATTTTTGTTTACAGTAATATTCACTGAATCCAGCATTTCTTCAGCTTCACGTCCACTAATCTCAAAACCAGCTAAATCTAATAAAAGTAAATGATTGTCACTGCCGCCTGAGACAACTCGCATTTCTGGCGTATCATTGAAAACAGTTTCCATCGCTTTAATATTATTTAAAACTTGTTGGCTGTATTCTTTAAAATCAGGCATTAAAGCTTCTTTAAATGCGACAGCTTTAGCAGCAATTACGTGCTCCAATGGGCCACCTTGCGTTCCTGGGAAAACAGCACTATTGATTTTTTTCGCTAACTCAGGATTATTAGTTAAAATTAATCCACCACGAGGTCCTCGCAAAGTTTTATGAGTCGTAGAAGTAACAATATCAGCATATGGCACTGGATTTGGATGTAATCCAGTCGCAACCAATCCAGCAATATGGGCCATATCTACCATTAATTTTGCATCCACTTCATCAGCAATTTCTTTAAACTTAGCAAAATCAATTGTTCTAGAATAAGCACTTGCTCCTGCGACAATTAATTTTGGTTTGTGTTCAAGCGCTAATTGGCGCACAACATCGTAATCAATAGTTTCAGATTCTGGATCAACACCATAGCCTACAAAGTGATAGGTTTTCCCGCTAAAGTTTACAGGAGAACCGTGAGTTAAGTGACCGCCCGCTGATAAATCCATTCCTAAAACTAAGTCACCAGCTTCAATCAGTGACAAATAAGCTGCTTGATTGGCTTGAGAACCAGAATGAGCTTGAACATTCGCAAATTTTGCATCAAATAATTCCTTGGCACGATCAATTGCTAAATTTTCTACAATATCAATAAATTCACAACCACCATAATAGCGACGACCAGGGTAACCTTCTGCGTATTTATTCGTTAAAACGGTCCCTTGCGCTGCACGAACAGCCGTTGAAACAATATTTTCTGATGCGATCAATTCTAAATTGTTCTGTTGGCGCTCCTCCTCTAAGGAAACTGCTCGCCATAAATCTGGGTCTAATTCTTTGTAATTCATCAACACTCCACCCCTTAACTGTTTAGTAGTTTTAAGTATACGAGATTTGTAACCTTTTATCGAATATTATGCCAAATTATTTTTTGAAGTATTTTTGTCCTGCCGCTTTTTTTAATCGATTCATATAAGCCAAACCTAGATCTGTCTCAGAAAAAACATTAGCAAAAATAATGTCAACATCTTCTCTCTGATCCAGTGCTCGTAACCCACTAAACAAACCATGAGTAGCTGCTTCAATCGAATCGTTCTCAAAAATAAAATGATTCAATCCAGTAAATTTATCACTTATCGCTGGACCTGCTAAAATACCCACTCGTAAATTCTCACTTTTTGCCCAATCAATAGCGGCTGACCAATCAGAATTTTCCACCATATAAACCGGTGTGTCCGGCGAGTAATGTTTATATTTCATCCCCGGTGCTTTTGGCGTTTCAGTTTCTTTCACCAAATGAGCGTCCAAAGGAACCTCAATTCCTAAAACATCTTCCAAAATTTCCTTAGTGACTGCTCCCGGTCGTAAAATAGTCGGTACGTCACCACTTAAATCTAATACGGTTGATTCAACACCAATTTGTGTCGCACCGTCATCTAGAATCCCTGCTATTTTTCCATTTAAATCGTGATAGACATGTTCAGCTGTCGTTGGACTCGGCTTGCCAGAGGTATTGGCACTAGGTCCGACTAAAGGAAATCCCGCTTCTTTTATTAATTTTAACGTTATTTTATTGTCTGGCATTCGAAATGCTGCTGTGGATAAACCACCTGTAACAACAGGATTTAATGCACCTTTTTTTAATTCAAAAATTAATGTCAACGGTCCTGGCCAGAATTCTTTTATGATCTGTTGAGTTAAAGGATGATACTTTTCCACAAATTGTTTCGTCATTTCAAAGTCCGATACGTGCACAATTAAAGGATTGTCAGCGGGACGTCCTTTGACCGCAAAAACTTGCTTGACAGCTGCTGGTAAAAGCGCGTCAGCACCCAATCCATAGACAGTTTCCGTGGGAAAAGCGACTACCTCGCCGCTTTTTAATAAATCAATCACCTGCGGCAAATCTGCCGCTTTAAATATTTTTGTTTCCACAGTTTATCCACAACTCCTATTATCTTGATTTCCCAATTTTCCAAACACTTATTTTAAGTTACCCACGACTTGTGGATAAATCTTTTGTCAAGTGTGCATAACCTTGTTGATAACTTTTAATTCGTTTTCAAGACTGATACCATCAGTTTTTTTATAAATTATGAAGGAAAAATAAAATTTTTATCCCCAGATTTTATTCAACGACAATCATCCGATCCAAACCAAACAAATCTTTTTTCAGATTGACTTCTTTAGCTGGAAAAGCTTGTTGAAAGATTTCTTTAACAGAGTCTGCCTGTTGGAAGCCAATTTCTAAATAAATTTTTCCTTGAGGATTTAATAATTTTGGTGCTTCTTCAGCAATTTTCTGATAGATTGCCAATCCTTGATTATCGGCAAATAATGCTTGTTTCGGTTCAAACTTACGGACACTGACATCCATTAATTCCCATTCATCAGCTGAAATATATGGCGGATTACTAATAATGATATCTTGTTTTTCCGTCAATTTTGCTAGAACATCACTTTTTTTAAAATGAACTTCTGCAGACAAATTTTCAGCATTCATTTTTGCCACTTCCAGTGCTGCTGTTGAAATATCTAATGCTGTGACTTGCCAAGAAGGTCGTGCTAATTTCAAACTAATGGCAATCACCCCTGTGCCTGTCCCGATATCGGTCACTTTTAAATCTTTTTTAGGATTGTCAGCTAGACATAAAGCAACTAATTCTTCTGTTTCAGGTCGCGGAATTAAAGTGTCTTTAGTCACTTTAAAAGTTTGACCATAAAATTCTTCATAACCTAATAGGTATTGGGGTGGAATGTCTTTCATTAGCTCAGCTAAATCAGCTTCAATGATTGCTTCATCAACCGGTGAGATTGACTTGCGCATATTTAATAACCAAGTGGTTTTATCCCAATTTTTGCGTGCTAAAAATAAATATTCTATTGCATGGCCTTCTTTTCCATGACGCTCTAAAAAAGAAGAAGCCCTGGTCAGGACTTCTAAATAGCTGTTAGACATTTTGTAATTCTTCCAATTTCTTCGTTTGATCGTAAAGAATCAAGGCATCAACTACTTCATCTAATTTACCAGCTAAAATTTGATCTAGTTTTTGGATTGTCAAACCAATCCGATGATCAGTTACTCGATTTTGTGGGTAATTATATGTTCTAATTCTTTCAGAACGATCACCAGTACCGACTGCTGATTTTCTTGATGCATCGTATTCGCTTTGAGCTTCTGATGAAATTTTATCGTACACTCGGGCACGTAAAATCTTCATAGCTTTTTCGCGGTTTTTTATTTGTGAACGTTCATCTTGCATTGCTACTACCACTCCAGTTGGAATATGTGTTAAACGAACAGCCGATGCAGTCTTGTTGACGTGCTGCCCGCCGGCGCCTGAAGCATGATAGATATCTGTTCGAATATCTTTATCAGCAATATCAATTTCAACTTCTTCCGCCTCTGGCATGACTACCACTGTCGATGTTGAAGTATGAATCCGACCTTGCGATTCAGTCGATGGTACCCGTTGCACTCTGTGGGCACCACTTTCATATTTTAATTTTGAGTAGACATTGTCACCAGTAATCATCATGATAACTTCTTTATAACCGCCGATGCCTGTTACATTCGCTTCTAAAACTTCAGTGCGCCAGCCTTGGCCTTCAGCATATTTTTGGTACATATTAAATAAGTCACCAGCAAATAAAGCTGCTTCATCACCACCAGCTGCACCACGAATTTCCATAATAATATTTTTATCATCATTAGGATCTTTAGGTAGCAACAAAATTTTGATTTCGTCTTCTAATACTTCTTTTTCTTTTTTTAAATCCGCTAGTTCTTCTTTTGCCATTTCAGCTAGTTCAGCATCTAAGTTTTCACCTAGTAATTCTTCGGCTTCACTGATTCCTTCAACGACCTTTTTGTATCGACGATAAGTTTCAACGATCTCACGAGTATTTGCTTCTTCTTTTGACAATTGCATAAAACGATTTGTATCAGAGATTACCGCTGGATCACTTAATAATTCTCCGAGTTCTTCATATCGATCTTCAATTGCTTGCATTTGATCGTACATGGATTATGTTTCCTCCTTAATTTCTGGGTGTAAATAGTGGTTACGACAAACTGGGTAATAAGCTTCATTTCCGCCAATTTGCACTTGGTCTCCTTCATAAACGGGTTTGCCATCAATATAATGCAAGTTCATGATTGCCTTTTTGTGACAGAACCAACAAATGGTTTTTAATTCTTCTAATTTATCTGCATATAATAAAAGATATTTTGAGCCTTCAAATAGTTCATTTCTAAAATCATTTTTTAAACCAAAGGCCATCACTGGTATGCCCAACTGATCAACAATTTTAGCAAATTCTAAGACATGATGTTTCAGTAGAAACTGTGCTTCATCAATTAAAATACAATAAGGCTTGTAGTCTAACTGCCTAATTTCCTCAAAAACATTGGTCTCTGCAAAAATTGGTTGCGCCTCACGACTTAAGCCGATACGACTAGCAATTCTGCCAACACCATCTCTTGTATCTAAACCACTTGTCATTAAGACAACGGGTTTGTTTTGTTCTTCATAATTGTGAGCAACTTTTAAAATCTCAATAGTCTTTCCACTATTCATTGCGCCGTATTTAAAAAAAAGCTGTGCCATTAGTATCACCTTTCCAAATAGTTCCTAAAATATCATAGCAGAAAAAGACTGATATTTACAGATTTTTCTATTGCTTCACTACCATTCACTGTATTTTGTAACGATTAAATAAAATACAAGCTGTTATCTCTCTTCTTAAATTAAAATTAAATAATATAAAAATGATAATCTTTTCAATTATTTTTGATCAAAGAAATGCGTTGTATAATAAATTAAGGGCATTTTAAAAAAGTCCTTAAAATATAAAAGGAGTTGTTAAAAATGGAAGAAGTCCCACAAAAGAAAAAGCGTTCATTTCCCAGTGCCTATACGGTAATTATCATCGTATTAATTATGGTACAAGCCCTCACCTTTTTTATCCCTTCAGGTAAATACAGTACTTTAATGTACGATGGTGAAAGCGATGAATTTGTTATTACTGCACCTTCTGGGAAGGAAGCCACAGAACCTGCAACGCAAGCAACTTTAAATGATTATGACATCAAGATGGACGTGGAAAAATTTAGGGATGGGACGATCTACCGTCCAGCAGCGATTCCTGGATCTTATGAAGAGATTGAGAAGCCTGCACGGGGAGTTACAGGAACAATCTATCAATTTCTATCTGCCCAAGTCCAAGGGATTGCCGACAGTATTGATATTATTATATTTATTTTAATTCTAGGTGGTGTCATCGGTATCGTTAATGCTACAGGTGCGATGAATGCCGGTATGATGCGTTTATCAGACAAACTAAAGAATAAACAAAAATGGTTAATTGTCATCGTTTTAACTTTAATTGCTTTAGGCGGTACTACTTTTGGTTTGGCAGAAGAAACGATTGCCTTTTATCCCATTTTGATTCCGATTTTCCTATTAGCTGGTTATGACACACTCACCGCGGTCGCCACGATTTATCTGGGAACAGCTATTGGAACCATGGCATCGACTGTCAACCCCTTCTCAACAGTTATCGCTTCAAATGCTGCTGGGATAAACTTCACCGAAGGAATGGGTTTACGGGTTGCAATGTGGATAGCTGCTGTTGGTTTATCCATTGTTTATACAATTCGTTATGCCGAAAAAGTTCGTTTAAATCCCGAAAAATCATTGGTGGCAGATACTGCTGGTGAAGATCGGGCGCATTTTTTAGGCGATTTAGATTTAGAAGAACGTTCCCTTTTCAGTGGTCGTCAAAAACTTACGTTAATTACTTTTGTAATGGGCTTCGTGGTGATGATCTGGGGCGTGCAGCAATTAGGTTGGTATTTCACTGAAATTGCAGTAGTCTTCTTGGGCGTCACTTATATCTTGGCTTTTGTTGCTGGCTTAGGTGAAAAGAAATTCATCAACAGCTTTGTGGCCGGTGCAGCTGATTTATTAGGCGTTGCCTTAACTGTCGGGATTGCTCGTTCCGTCGGTATCGTAATGGAAAACAGCTTTGTCAGTGACACAATCATGAACTTCTTTAGCAATAAAATTAGTGGCATGAATAGCGTATTATTTATTTGTGTCTTATTCTTTGTTTATATTATTTTAGGTTTCTTTATCCAATCATCTTCTGGCTTAGCGGTACTTTCAATGCCGATTATGGCACCGTTAGCTGATGTGGTTGGGATTGATCGAGCAATGATAATTGATGCCTACAACTGGGGCCAAGGAATCATTGCTTTGGTGGCGCCGACCGGTTTGATTTTGGTTTCATTAGCCATGGTCAATGTCGGCTTTGATAAGTGGATGAAATTTGTCACGAAACTTTTGGCAATGACTGTTGTACTTATCTTAGTCTTCTTAATTATTGGTGTGTTGATTTAATAAAAGTTAATGTTAGACGAAGATTGATAAATAATCTTCGTCTTTTTTGTTGACAATTTTAATAAACAAATTATAATTATGTTTGACAGGGGTGTATTATGGATATTACTAATTTATCTTTAGAAGCAATCAAACAAGGTTGGCATCAAGATGATAATAAGTATCATTGCAATTATTGCGATGCCGTTTTTGCTAAAGAGGAAATATTTCAAATCGGCAAAAAATTCTTCTCAGCTGAACAAGCAGTCATTCAACATTTGATTAAAAATCATGCAGGTAAAACGAATCCTTTAATTCATCTGGACAGTAAATACAATACTTTGACAGATAAGCAAAAAGATTTATTAACGGCTTTTGCTAGCGGAAAAAAAGATGCTGAAATTGCCGAACTTTTTAAAGTCAGCCCATCAACCATTCGACATCAAAAATTTACCTTCCGTCAAAAAGCGAAACAAGCCAAACTATACTTAGCAACCTTTGAAAATGTCTTTCAAAAGGACGATTATTTACCAATTCCACTAAAAGCTACTGATGTAGATGATCGCTTTGCAATTACTGAAGAGGAATATACAGCCTTAATAAAAAAATACTTTGATTTTTCAAAAGGCGTTCAATTAAAACAACTACCTAAAGGTCAAAAGAAAATCATCGCCATCTTAAATCGAGTGATTGAGGAAATTCCAACAGAAACCATGCTGACAGAAAAGGAATTGAACCAATACTTGACTGAGATCTATTTTGATTATGTGACCTTAAGACGCTATTTGATTGACTACGGTTTTTTAAGTCGTACAACCGATGGAAAAAAATATTGGCGGGAAAGTAACAAATAAAGGAGATTTAAGATGGATTCAGCGAGAAAAAAAGCATTATTGCAAGAATACAAACAGCAAAAAACATATTACGGCGTCATTCAAATAAAAAATAAATTAAATGGAAAAATCTTTATCAAAGTCGTTCCTAATACAAAAAATCGTTGGCATTTTTATCAATTAAATTTAAATAATAATTTTTATCATGGCACACCACTACAAGAAGACTGGAATCAATTGGGAGCAGAAAATTTCAGTTTTGAAGTTCTTTGGGAAAAAGACACTGATAAAGTCACTAATATGAAGCAAGAATTAAAAAAACTGCAAAAAGAATGGCTGGAAAAGCTACAACCTTTTGCTGATAAAGGTTACAATAAACCAGTAAATGATTAAACGCACTGATTTTCAGCGCGTTTTTTTGATTGTCTGCTATACTAAGATTAAGAAAAAAATTTAGGAGTACCCCTATGCACTTAGAACAACGCTTCGACTTTTTGAAAAAACAGTGGCAAAAATTAACTAATCGCTTTTCGTCGATTCAAATTATTGTTTCCTACTATATTGTAATGACAATTTTAGCATTAGGCTTATTTTATTTGCCGATTTTTCGACAACCAGATTCCCATGCTTCTTTTTTAGATATGCTGTTTATGGCCATTTCAACTATATCAGTAACTGGTTTAACGACTTTCAATATTCACGAAATATTTAATGATCGTGGCGTTGTTTTATTGGAAATTCTATTTCATGTTGGTGGTTTAGGGATCATGATGATTAGCACTTTCTTTTTCATTGTTTCTAAGCGTAAAATCACCTTAAAACAAAGGCAACTAATTATGACTGATATGAATCAACCTCGTTTAAGTGGGATTGTTAATCTAATCAAGGTTACTTTTAAGATGATTCTGTGGGTTGAATTGATTTTTGGCATTTTATTTTCTCTTCATTTTTATTTAAGCGGTTCTTACAAAAAAATCAGTCAGGCAATTTTCTATGGTTTTTATCAAGCAATTTCGGCGGTTACCAATTCAGGTTTTGACGTGACTGGTGATTCGATTATTCCCTTCGCGAATGATCATTTTTTCATTCTAACGGTTATGCTATTGATTTTTATCGGTGGGATTGGTTTTCCAGTGATGATGGATTTTCATGGCTGGGTTTTTCACAAAATAAAAAAAGACCGAATGCCTTTTCGTTTTTCACTCTTTTCTAAAATTGCCCTTTTAGCTTTCGTAATTTTATTTATCGGCGGCGCATTAATTATTTGGTTACTAGAAAAAGACCATAGTTTTAATCAGATGAATTTCTTAGACCAATGGTTAAATGCTGGCTTTTATTCCATGACTACCCGTAATGCTGGCTTACAAATTCATGATTTAAACCAATTCCAAGGTACTACTTTGATTGTCTTTTCCATGCTGATGTTTATTGGCTGTTCACCTAGTTCCGTTGGCGGTGGTGTTCGAACGACAACCGTTGCAATCATCGGATTATATCTCTATTCTTTCTTGAAAAATGAAAATGACATTAATGTTTTTGGTCGTAAAATTCCACCAGAAGATGTCAGAAAATCGGTTGTAGTTTTTATGCTTTCAGCTGGAATGTGTTTTTTTAGTATCTTATTTTTGACTGCTACAGAAAAACATTCTTTGGTAGCAATCATTGTCGAGGTTACTTCCGCCTTTGGAACCACCGGACTATCATTAGGCATCACACCAGATTTATCTATAACAGGTAAATTGATGATTGCTTTATTAATGTTTATTGGTCGAATCGGCATGCTGTATACTTTAATGCTCTTTGTACCAAAAGAAACCCGCGATATTGGTTACGAATTTCCTGAAGAAAAAATTATTATCGGATAATCAGCACAAAAAGTTTAAAGGTTATCCAAAAATTCATCGTATTTTATTCATATTTCTTCGTTAATATACAAACATACCAAATAATCCTATTTCTTTTTCATCCTTACTCCTGACCCGATGTTCCCCTGACATCGGGTCTTTTTTGGTTAAAACTTAAGAAAGAGAAAAGCCGTTTAAATTTTTTTGGCAAATATGATAAGATACAACTAAATTTGTAAATAGACACGGAGGATTTATGATGGGGTTAAAAAGTCAACTAGCGATTACCGCTGGCAAGACGGCACAATGGGTTCTAAAAACCTTTTTCAAAGGAGGTTCCAGCTATCCGGGGAAACTAGCGTTAAACTTAGATCCAAAAGTGCTGGATGCCCTTGTAAAAGATTATAAAGTGGTGGTTGTTACTGGAACAAACGGCAAAACTCTAACAACCGCTTTAACGGTAAATATTTTAAAACAAGAATACGATTATGTCTTAACCAATCCAACTGGTGCCAACATGGCCCAAGGAATCGTATCTACTTTTTTAAATGCCAAAGGAAAACGTGGCGATAAAAAAATTGCTGTCTTAGAAATTGACGAAGCAAGTTTAAGTAAAGTGACTGAATATATTAAACCTGAACTGTTCCTATTCACCAATATTTTTCGCGATCAAATGGACCGCTACGGTGAAATTTACACCACTTACAAACTAATTGTCGACGGCGCCGCAAAATCGCCTACAGCGCCAATCATTGCTAATGGGGACTCACCAATTTTTAACTCAGTAGAAACTGTGAATCCTAGAAAATATTATGGCTTCGATCACGAACCTGATCATGAACAAGATGCCCATTACAATACTGACGGTTTGCTTTGTCCAGTTTGTCAGCATATCTTAAAATATCAAATGATTACTTATGCTAACTTAGGTAAATATTTCTGTCCTAACTGTGGTTTCCATCGTCCTGAATTAGACTATCAATTAACCGAAATGGTAGCTATGGATAACCAATCCTCTGAATTCGTGATTGATGGACAAGATTATAAAATCGAAGTCGGTGGTCTTTACAACGTCTACAATGCACTAGCGGCTACCGCTGTAGCAGAATATTTCAACATTGCTCCTGAAAATATCAAAAAAGGCCTTGGTTATGATGAAAAAGTTTTTGGTCGCCAAGAAGAATTTGAAATTGAGGGTAAAAAATGTACCTTAGTTTTAGTGAAAAATCCGGTGGGTCTAAACCAAGTAATCGATATGATTGGACTAGCACCCTACCCTTTCTCACTAGTCTCTTTACTAAATGCTAACTACGCTGACGGGATTGATGTCAGCTGGATCTGGGATGGTAATCATGAAGCATTTGCTGAGATGAATATTCCAGCGGTAATTGCAGGTGGCGATCGACACAAAGATATGGCTTTGCGACTAAAAGTGGCTGGGATTCCTACAGAAAAATTAACTGAAGCCGAAAGCTTAACTGAAGTCATTGAAGATATCAAAAAATTACCTACTGAACATGTCTATATTTTAGCGACTTACACAGCAGTCTTACAATTGAGAAAAGAATTGGCACAAAAAGGTTACATTGATGGAGGAATGGATCGTGGCTAAATACGAACTGAATCTAGCACACTTATATGGTAATTTACTCAACACATACGGCGATAACGGCAACTTGTTAATGTTGAAATATTATGCTGAAAAGATGGACATTGACTTGCATACTGAAATTGTCAGTATCTACCAAGACTTCGACGCTGAGAAATACGATATGGTTTTCTTCGGTGGCGGACAAGATTATGAACAAATGATTGTCTCAAAAGATATCCAAAATAAAAAAGAAGCCATCGAAAAATATATCGAAAATGATGGAGTGCTTTTAGCTGTCTGTGGTGGCTATCAATTATTAGGTCATTATTACGTCGGCGCTGACGGCGAAAAAATTCCCGGTATCGGTGTAATGGATCACTATACTTTGAGCCAAGACAATAATCGTTTTATCGGTGATATCATTATTCATAATGAAGAATTTGACGAAACCTATTACGGCTTTGAAAATCATAATGGTCGGACTTTCCTTGGTGAAGGTGAACGACCACTCGGTACGGTAAAAGAAGGTAAAGGGAACAACGGCGAAGACAGCGGCGAAGGCGTCATTTACAAAAATGTTTACGGCACGTATTTCCATGGTCCAATTCTTTCTCGCAATAAAGCCCTAGCTATCCGTTTATTACAAACTGCTTTAAAAAATAAATACGGTGAAAATATTGACTTACCAGAAATTCCTGAAGACTAAAAAGCGTGGCTACGAAAAAATCGTAGTCACGCTTTTTAACTTTAATTTTCTGGTGGATCCCAAATCATAAAGGTCCACGGTACTTGATAAAGCGGTTCGGTATCAGCTTCATTTTGATAAGCGCTAAAGACAATTTGATATTCGCCATTTAAACTTTGAGCTAAATCATTCGCTATCTGAATATTCCAGGAACCAGTATCAGCTCCCAAAATCGGATTCAAATTAGCAAAAATTTGATCTCTCACTGCATCCTCCACCACTTTATATTGACTGCCATTTTTCACTTGAACTTCAGCCGTTACTTTTGAAATATTGGTTTTAGAATAGTTTAAAGTAATATCTCGAACTGAACTGCTGTTGTATAGTAGGCGGTCATTTAGGTTTGATGTGACTCTTAAACCAGTTGAAGGCTGCTGGGCTATCATAAAAGCTCCACTAATCGTATTAACAACTTTCCCATTGAGTGGATAGTCGCCTTCATAATTAGTTTTTATTTGCAAGTTCAGATTATAAAAGCCAACTGGTAATGGATCGACTGGTGTGGTGATTTTAAAATTATATTCAAACAATGCCCCAGTGTTAGTCAGATCTCCTAATGGATAAATAAATATCAGCTGGTTACCAACTCTGCGGGTTTCAATAATTTCGCCCTCACTGTCTGTAAGTAACGTCCCTTGAGGCCAATTGACGGTATCCCCATTCATCGCACTGGTCAAATCAATAACCATTGCTACAGACTTATCTGTATTAAAAGCATCTACACTACCAGTCACATCGTTTACATCGAGGCTACCACCTAAATTTAGTGCTTCATTTTGTTGCACACTAACAGGTGGAAACTCAGTTTGATTATGGGTGAAGATACGCTCAGAATTTATGTTATATCTTGGACTTTCATAAGCTGCACTTGTCGCAAACTCTAAACTAATATAATTATCAGAAGTAGTTATAGGGGCGTTGCCTTGTCCAAAATCTATAATAAACAAATAGGAAAGTTGATCATAATCGACCGCCCAATTCTTCATATCCGCGATAGTTAAGGTTTCGTTCGTTGTCCCAGTCCGAATAAATTTGGTGAGATCAACCTTAGTTAATGGACTACCAGTATCATTTCTATAGTAATAATAAATTGGGTCAATAGGCTCACCATCTTTTCGTGACTGATTCTTCATCAAGATTGTCGCTCCTGCTGGTAGATTCACTTCAGCTGAAGTCGATCCATCGGATTTATTAAAAGATAGGAAAGTGTCATTACCAATTGCTGCACCAACATTATTTTCATTCACTCCTGTCACATCATAAGCAAATTGAACAGTAAAAGCACCATCTTCTAATGTTGTAGTAGCATCACCTGGAGTTATTGTAGAATATTCTTTCCCAGCAACCAAAGCAGTTTCTGGTGTAATTTTGGACAGCCGTCGTCTAATGTTTAGAACTACTTGAAATTCAAGATCATCCGAATCTTTTGATTGATAAGTAATTGTCACTTTTCTTGCATCTAATACATTATTGATATTGTTTGTATTAAATATTTCGTAGTTTAATTGATTTCCAGTTTGCGAAATATTACCAATCGAGGTAATACCATTGATTGAAGCCAACTCTTCTATTGAACCTCCACTAAATCCATTATCAATCGCAAATGTTCGATTACCATAAGTTACGCCATTATTTAAATTGTTACTAATTGTATTTTTTGTCTCTAAATCAACATTTGAGGTAGTTTCTACACTCTTTATTTGCAAATTAGATCCTGTTAAATTCTCAAAATCTGGTAAATCGACAGTTTGTATTCTTGGGGTATTTTCAGTTTGCCAATTTGGATAATCTGTTTCATTAAAAGCATAAATGTCACGCTCAAAAGTTTCACGGTAGCGAATCCTAACTTGCTTTACTGGAGCGATATTTCTAAATTCATTGGTTGCGCCATCAAGTGTGTACCGTTGAATCAAATATGGCTGCCACGAGGTAAGTTCTTTAGCTTTTGTATCAAATTCTGTCTTGGAACCATCATAGATAACAGGCAAACTTGCAGTCATTTGTTCTCCATAAGGAACAAGGGTATTATTTGCTCCTCGAACTTCTGCAACAACTTTGACCATTGTCACATCTGCTAAACTATCCTGAACATCTTCATAGGGAACATATTTGGCAACAGTGGCACTTCCTCCAATCGAAGTATCACCACTATTATAGAGCAGATCTTTATCCGTGGAATAATACACTTGATAATTAACATTTGCCGAAGATTCTATTGATACCTCTCCATTTAACTTCAGGGAATATTGGCTAGTTTGTTGTGAATCATACCATTCAGGTAAGTTCGCATTTGCAGTTGTTTTAGGAATTGGTAAGTAATAAAAAAATCTACCTGTTGGGCTGACTACATATCCAGGCTGACTAGTATTATTCATGGAAAAATTCATGTCAAAGGCTGTTTCGTTACTGTCTAACATGCCTATTCCAGCATCATCTTCAGGTACTTCTTCAGATAAATCAGTTCGCAATCCAAAATCTAGTTCAGCTTGCACAGTATTGAACATATAGTTTCCACTATTATTGGCACCAGATAGTCTGTAGCCTGTTTGAGATGGATCATTATTTGAATAGTAAAAAATTTTCGCTAAATCAGTTTTTTCAGCTGTTTCAGCTGTACTTATTGCTTCACAGACTCCCCAACGATCCGGTACCATTGTTGCAAGATTTTGACCTGCATAGCCAGATGCTAAATTCTTGTCTGTTATAAACAATAATTCTTGATAATTTATCGCTTCGGCACGGGCAGAGATATTTACCTGCATCTGATAATTAATTTTAATATTATTACCTATTGTCTCACGGTCTTCATTATAATATCCTATACCTTTTTCTGTCTGTGGCGTGACCAGATAAACCTTACCATTCACGCCATTTTCTCCTAAAAGAATAGGGTCACTCAAATCATAGGTTAACGCCTCGCCGTCTTGGGTGAGGCCAATTGTCGAAGGCAGTAAATCCATATCAACTGGCGTTCGAATGATAAAAACTGGATCAGGAGAATACTGTCCATAGGCGTACGGATAGAAATAATGGAAAGCTTGGGCAGCTACATTTACTCTCTCACCAACCGCCACTCGATCATTTGTTGTTGTTAATAATCGATCCTCATCATTTTTAACTGTCATATCGTTAATCCCTAAGGAAACATCTGCTTGGTTAGCAACAAAACTATCCGTAATAATTTGTGTACGGATACCATTATTAACATATTCATTACTTTCAGTACCTTCTATACCTTTTATACTAAATGTCGTTAAAGGTCTACCATTCCCACCAGCAGTCTGAAAAGTCTCGCCAAAAAAGTTTCCTCCATTGTTTCTAGGCTGTCCATCACTTCCACTTGTATAATTTCCACCACCTCTTGTTGGTGTAATTGCTAAATCATAAGTTAAGGACTTAATGTAATAGTCGTCAATATCCCCGGGCACCTCATCTAATCCTTTTGTTAACATTTCACGATTGACATAATAAAATCCTCGTTCGTCAGGATATCCGAGTAACGGCTCTACCTCTTTTGAATTGACATTACCTACAACGCTATGACTATAGTTTCGGGAAATGTTCACACCTGCATACTCTTGACTGGGTATTAAAGTGTATTCCCCTTCTAACACATTTTGACCTGCACTAGATCCTTTTTTCTGAAGTTTAAATTTAAAATTATAGAGATACTCTCTCGCTGAAGCAATACTACCGCCATAGTCAGTATTTACTGTCCAGAATTGGACAGTTGTAACACCCATTCGCCACGGTGTTCCAGTACCAAATTCATAATTTACTTCAGCAGTTCCGCTACCACTCGTCGTTTCTTTAATTAAGTTAAAACCTAACAAATTTTGTTGCCCCTTTGTATTTGTTAATGTTGAAACCCAACTGCCGCTAATACCATTAGGATTTAGATTGGCAAAGTCTAAAGGCACATTTTCGCCCTTAATAGACACTGAAATCGTTGAATCTCCTAAAAGCCAAACTTGATTTCTTTCCATATTCATATTACCGTCTTCATCAGCCTGATAATTCCCAAAATCCCAACCTAAATTTTCACCGGTAAATAAAATTTTATCACTAGTAGAAAAATTCTTGCTAGGATCCGGTTCTTTTGCTTCTGAAGGTAGTTTATAATGCATCTCTAGTTGATTGACTAATAATAAATATTCTTGACTTGTATCGGCAAAAGAATAATTCACGATAACTCTGCCATCCGCCTGCGTTTCAGTAGAATACGTTAATACTGGTTTTCCATTTGCTGCAGTCAATCGATCAATCCAGGCTTGCATTCTTGTACCATCTAAAATAGCCGATACATATGTTCCGTCTCCTAAATCTTTGTAAGGAACATAAGCTTGCCAAGAAACATTACTCATATAATAGGCATTTCGGCCAAGACTCTCATTCGTTCTTCTTAAGCGCGTTTGAATGTAAATACTTAAATCTGTATCTAAAGTTTGCGGATTGGGTTGTCCACTTCCTGGTGTTGATCCAGTAACAACCGATGCCACTGCTGGTGAAGGCATATTAATATCATCTAAGGTTCTTTTTTCAACCGACGTATCATCTTCAAACATTTCAATTGTTAATGGAAGGCCTCGAGTAAGACTGCTATTCTCCACACCGGACCAATAAGATCGATTATCGTGACCAGTATCCATATAATTGGGCAACAGACTTAGAGATAAGCCCGCAGTTTCAAATGAAGGATCTAGCTCAATAACAATCTTTGATCCAGTTATGTAACTAGTATTATAAGGATTATCTTCATTACTAGAATCAAGAAATTCTGACTCATTAAAGGTTGTATCCATTTGATTAATTACACGTGGGTTTCTTTCTTTGATAGACCAGTTAATTACATGAGGAGAGGCGTTAGAACCAGCTATATCATCTAATTGCGTTCTTCTTATCATAACGCCATAAGGAATATCAACTTCTACTTGTCTAGTAGCTGCTGAAGTTGTGTAATCATTCAACTGAATATTTAGATTATATCCTTGTGTATCTACACCCAGCCAGTTTGTACTAACGTCGAGTTCATCGTCTTTTCGAAAATAAGTTTCTGAACCATTTTCTCCAGCAACCCTTGAAAAAAATCGATCATTCACAGCTTGTTCTGATCCAGTTTTGGCTTCGGGCATTTCTATGTCTGCTGCCTCTTGTTCAGTATCTTCTTCAAATGATATTTCCGGTTCTTCAGAAGAAGTACTTGTTGCTTCATTTGCTGGTACCTCTTCATTTTTTGTATATGAATTCAAGGTACTAGTTTCTGTCCCAGAAGTTTGTCTTTGACTAACAGCAATCGAAGAAATATTAGCAAACGAAGAGACTACTAATAAAAAAGTGATGACTGATATAACTATAGGTCTTATTTTTTTCATAAAATCATCTCCTCAAACTTTCCTCGAGTTACTAATTATTTACAGCTAATCCACTTACAAAAAATACATCTGCTGATTGATTTGTATAAACTTCATCAGGCCTGTACTTCAGCATATAAAAAACAATTGATTCTCCTGAATTCAAAGTATCTAACTGGATAGATCGAGCATCCCCGATTCCATTCACGATGGTTTTTCCAAAAAAGATCGAATTTGTCTGATCAGGTGCTACAGTATCGTTACTCCAGGATAAAGTTAAAGCTGTAGCTGTATCTGCCGTAACTGTTACTTTGGCATAAGGACTGCTAGCTGAATCTTCTACCGAGTAGGTATAACCACTCGCTGCTTTCTTAATTAAAAAATCAGCTGACAATTCATAACGATAAGGAGCTGTTACTGTAGCTTTCACTCGAACTTTTCTTTCCTCTACTCCCGATAAAAAGTCATCAGGCAAAATAATATTTATATCATCAGTTGTCTGTCGTGTTTTCACATCAGAAGCAGCTAGAGTATTACTGTAACTTGTATCATTTGCACCACTAGCTTCTGTTCTAAAACTCGTTACACCACCATCAAGTATGATTGTGTAATCAATCGGTACCTCGGTAAAACGTTCCGCATCTGGAAAGTTTTTTAATTTCAAACCGATGCTGTCTCCTGCAATCCAGTTTGACAGAGTGTAATCAGCTTCTGAACTAGGATTATCCTCTAATAAATAATTGCTATTAAAATACATATCACGAGCCTTAATCGGTTGGTCCTCAGATTGTACCTCGATATATTTTGCGTAAGCGAACAAGCCTATGAAAAGAATTGATACTACCGCAATCGCACCAACTATTTTTTTGTTTTTTAGTATATTCTTCATCTTATTCACCTAATCCAGTTGTTGCGTATCTAATCTCAAGCGCAATGCTTTCAATTGACCTGCATAACTATAATCATTCATGTCTTCTGGCCAAGTAACCGTGAGTATAAATTCATCTGTTAACTCTTGTTTTTTTCCAGGCGTCATTTTTCCACTGTACAGCAATGATTCCGGTACACCATCTTTTTTCAAAGTCCATTCCAATGGTAGAGAAGCAAAATTTTCTAACGATAAGTTATATGTATACGACGTTTCGGTTTGACTTGCGCCTTTAAAATTCGAAATGCTCACAGGAATATTGATTGTTTCTCCCGGAACCATCTCGTCATCATCTGTAAGATTTTCAACAACCATTCCATCGCCTAAAAACAAAGCGACACGAGAAGTTTTATTATTTTGGACACTTTCTTGATATTTTGAATATGTAAAACGAACTAGAAAAGAGAACGAAATCAGAATAACTGAAAATAAAATAGCAATTAAATAGCGATTGTCTTTTACAAACTTATTCATTTGTCTCTTCCTTTCTTTTTCGTTTAATAATTAAAACTATGCCAATTAATAAAAATCCGGTGTAAACCCACCCGTATTGCAAGGCCTCACCCGTTTTTGGTAAATATCTGAGAATTCCCGAATCTCGATTAGTTTGACTGCCTGAACCACCTCTTGTATTAGGAATCTGCATCAACGGTATGTTTCCATCACCATTCTGATCATCACTGGCAATTCCTTCCTCATTCAAAATGGTGATAATAAATTTGTAATACAAATCTTCATTTTGTGCCTGAATGCCCAAATCAGTATCCCGTGGATTGCTAACATAACCGTCCCACTGCCACCTAATCTCATAATTTTCAGTCTTACCTCTCGCCAGACTTCGATCACGACTTAAGGTCCCATTCAACTCTTGATAATTGGCCTCGCTGCCAAAAATCAACTCATTATTTCGATAGATTGCATATTCAATTGGAATATTGTGCTGATTTTCAGTAGCCATCGTTAGGCGATAATCTTGTCTAACATCGGTAATATTTTTAATTGTAAAACGGAAACTGCCATCTTTGGTTGGGTATAATAAAGTATCACCATTTGATTCGGGGTCGCCAAATAGAGGGAATTTTTCATTCTCTTGCCAAAAGACATTGTTTTGGTCTTCAATTTCTAAAAATTCTGATGCCCTTACTTCTTGTGCCATTCCGAAAAAGAAAAAGAGACACAATCCGCAAAGGAAGTATTTAATTCTTCGCATCATTGTGCCCCCCTATTAATTAGTCAAGTTGTGTAAATGCAACATCTACTTTTAGTTGGTATTTTGATAATTTGTCATAGTCATTATCACCAGTTATTACTTCGTTTTCGTTTGTTGCATTCTTTGTACCTAAATTTGTGTCTAATGAATCATTAGTAGCAACAGGTTCTCTTTCAAATAACCAACGCCAAGCTACAGCCACTGTTTTTGTTGTTGATGTCCCACTAGCTGGTTTCATTAAATCATAGGTACCTAATCCAGATGCAGTTGAAATTGCTGTATTTAAAGCAGCAATTGTACCCCAATCAGATGAAGTATCTGGTTGACCACTAGCATTATAAGTAATTAATGAATACTCAATTGGAATACTGTTCGTATTTGTTTCACTAAGAGTAATGTTAGAAGCTCTTACCGCAACCTCTGAATTGTTTTCCAAACCAATTTCAAAGAAGCCTGATGTACCTGGTGCTAAAATATTTTTGTCAGTGTTATTTGACCAAACATCTTGTTCACTAGGATCACCAGCTGTGTTAACAGCTGTCGGCGTTTGCAAAACATTACCTAAAATGACAGGTTTTTCTTTCCAATCATCATATAAAGAATTTAAATTAAATACATCCTCTGTAAAACTACTACCTACTTCAAATTTCGCCACCCGTGCTGATGCATCATGAGTTGCTGTGCCTGTATACTTCGCCAACGTTCCTCCAACTAAACTTAAAGTGACCACAACGAGTGCAGTGACTATGCCTGCGCGTCTGATGTTCTTATCCTTCTTCCGTTCCTTCATCACTTGTTCCTCCTTTTCTTTTATGCATAAATGATCGAATTCGATCATAAGCCAAAAATAATAAAATCGGTATGCCCACTGTAATTACTAGTCCAATTGGTGTTTGTAAAAACAGCAAGACGTCGCCAAGCTTTGGGATGGTAATTGTGCTGCTCCCTAAAACTTGCTCAGGTGTTACTAGATTTTGGTCGGGTGTATTATTGGCCCGCCCTTGTGTTTGATAGGCTATTTCTCCATCTTGTTCTTGAATCGAGATGACCTCATGGGTAATGTACTCATTATTTATTTCATAAGTGATAACATCTCCCACTTGGAAAGTTTGACCATCCGTTTTTGTATCAACAATGACCAAATCACCCACTTTGATACTGTCAGCTTGTCCATCGTCCATCGATCCAGACTGAACAATTAATGGTGTTTTCCCAAAAATTTGTGGAGGAATATCAGGATTAGCATAACTCTTATATAGTAAGTAACAATTCATAATTAATAATGGAATCATTATTACTAATAATATTTTCCCAATCAAACCAGAAATTGAAAACTTTTTTTTAACACTGGATTCCAATTTATTAACCTCCTTTTATTTAATTTAAGAAACAAAACCTCACTTAATTATAATAGAAATCAAACAAACCAACAAGATTATTATCTAATTTCCAAACAAAAATCACTTTTTATAACTAATAGTTATAATTAATTAAATTTATTTATTCTATTGACTGTTATATCATCTTTTTAACAGAATTAATTTACTAAATTGATTCTTCACACTTGTGTTTATTTAGCAAAATAAACACAAAAAAAAAGCCAGAGATATTAATAAAAATTACATCTCTTGCTTTAAAAAAATATTATAATATTTTTAAAATAAATTTTAAAATAACAATTATTAAAAATTAGAATTTTTTAATGTTGTGGTGTAGAAGCAATTATTTTGCATTCTCCAGCGATTTTCCAGTCTTTTATTTGGTTTGGTACGATGAAACTGGTTCCCGCATTTAGTTCAAAAGTCTTTCCTTCAACAGTCATTTCGCCGTAACCTTCAATAACGGTCGCTAAAGTGTATAGGCTAGTTTGGCTCAAGTTTAATTCACCCATGATTTGCCATTCATAAATATTGAAGAAATCTGATTCCAAATAAGTAATAATCGCTGAATTACCTTTTTTTACTTCTTTGATCTGTAATTCAGGTGTAGTTGCAGGAACGGTCATAACATCAATGGATTGTTGAATGTGTAATTCACGTAGCTTTCCTTGATCGTCTTTTCGATCATAATCATATACTCGATAAGTTGTGTCAGAACTTTGTTGGGTTTCTAAAATCATGATGCCTTTACCAATCGCATGCATCGTCCCACTAGGAACATAATAAAAATCGCCCGCTTTTACCGGGATTCTGCGTAATAATTGATCCCATTTTTCATCATGAATCATTTCAGCTAATTCTTCTCGAGTTTTTGCATTGTGACCATAAACGATCGATGCACCTGGCTCAGCACTGATAATGTACCAACATTCTGTCTTGCCTAATTCACCTTCATGAGCCATTCCATAAGCATCATCTGGATGAACTTGAACGGATAAATCATCTTCGGCATCTAAGATTTTTGTTAACAAAGGGAACACTTCTCCTGATTGATTACCAAATAATTCTCGTTGATTTTTCCATAGTTGACTGATTTTTTGACCTTTAAACTCGCCATTTTCGACAATGCTTTCTCCATGAGGATGCCCACTAATTGCCCAGTCTTCTCCGATTTTATCGTTGGGTAAATCAAAACCGAAGACAGTGTTTAAACGATTGCCACCCCAAATTTTTTCTTGAAATACAGGTTTTAAGAATAATGGTTCCATAATGTGCTCCTTATTTTTGATAGATTTTTTTTCGTTCTGATAAATAACTAGTAATAATTTCGTCTCGTGCCAAAATATACTTTTCTCGTTCATCAACTGGATGAACACGATTAGATAAAAAGATAAATCCTGACTGATGGTAACTGTCTAACAAAATAAACGTACCGGTATAACCTGTGTGAAATAATAACGGTGCTTGATTTTGATCACTAAACTTTAGATCCCAACCAAGTGAACGCTTTCCCGAAAAATCTGGTGTTTGATCTTGATAGAGTTCCTCAATCGTTTCTCGCTTCAAATAATCTGTTCCAAATGCCAAATACATTTCAACAAATTTGGATAAATCTGTTAAAGAGCTGAATAAACCGGCATTTCCAGCATGCGTTTTAAGTGTTCGCGCTTTAGGATCATGGGTGACGCCTTTTAAGATTTCCCCAGTCACTAATTTTTCAGTTGGTACAAAACGTTTGTCTATATTATTAGGTAAAAAACAGCTTTCTGACATATCAAGAAGTTGCAAGACTTCTGATTGAAAAACATCAGTCACATCTTTTTGAAATATTTCTTCTATTAAAAAACCCAATAAAATCGTTCCAGCATCTGTGTACTGCACTTTTTTTCCTAAATCTTTCCCTGGTTGAAGTTTCAAATAAGCAGCTTGTAATTCTTTGGCCGATAAGCGGTCTCGTTGAGGAATATACGTCTGAATATCTGAAGTATGGGTTAACAAGTGGCGCAAAGTAATCTCAGGATTTTCGAAGTTAGGCAAATATTTTTTTAAAGGTTGATCCCATTCAATTTGCTTTGCTTCATGCAATTGCAGCATCACCGTTAGAGTGCAAACGACTTTTGTTAAAGAGGCTACATCAAATAATAAATCTGCTGTCATTGGCTGTAAAACTGGTGCAATTTGCGAATAGCCCAATGTTTGTTGGAAGGTCGCTTGATCTTCCATAAACTGATAGACTACCCCAGGATAGATTCCTGCTAACATTTTATCCTTAATTAATTCTTGTGTCTCAGGATACATAATTTCACCTTTTCGTTTAAAAAAGAGTGGTTTCCCACTCTTAAAGTTTCCAACTGGTTACAAACCACCATTCAATCCCAATCGGATCATAAATCGTAACAAGTGTTTGTTTTTTATCCGCGAAAAATTCGCGCTTTTCTTTTTCTAAGTTTGCAATTAACGCCACTAGGTTTTCTTGACTGATCTTAAATTGTAAAAAGTCTAGACCTAACACTTTATCAGTCGGTAAATCAATGACACCGCCATCAACTTCGGATAGTCCGACGTTAAAATCACCACGATTAAGTGCCACCACTTTATCAGTTTCTGTCTGAGTTTTTAAGCCCAATACTTCTTCTAGAAATTTTTCTTGTTGGGTTAGGTTGTTAACATTTAAGTGGACTTTATCAAAATAAGCTTCGTGGATTTTTTCTTTATCTGTCGCTTTTTTTAATAATTTTTCAAAGTCAACTTGAATAATTTCAGCAGTCGATCTTTCTTTACTAGGCGCGTAGAAAATTTCCACTTGATTGCCTTCAGGATCTTCTAGTAATAAGCCTTTTTCTTCACCGCTGGCTAAAGCACTTTTTACTTCATAATCATTTTTTTTGATGCGTGCGTAGACATTTGCTAGTTCTTCTTCATTTGGTACAACTAATGAAATACGAGCCAATCTTTTTACTTCTCCAAAATGTTCTTCCGCTCGGGGACTTTCTTCAAGCCATAATATTTCGCGGTAAGGTTCTTTATAACCTAATATCGCTAATTCGTTTTCTTCCCGTAACAAATGAAAACCGATAATATCACGATAAAAATGAATTAATAAGTCACGATTTTTTACTCGAATGGCGATTGTCTTCAACGACATTTCACCTAAATCAAAATTTTCCAATGGATACACCTCATCTCGATTTAATTCTACCGATAGCCTCCTAATACCGCAAGTAATATCTTTCTTCTTTTTACGCTTTTTAAAGCATTTTGTAGAAAAAACCGAACAATCACTAGATTGTCCGGCTTTTTCTATGCAACTTCTTCTGAAAACTGACTATTATATAAATCTGCGTAAAAACCATTCTTTTCCATTAATTCTTCGTGATTACCAGTTTCAACAATCGCTCCATGGTTCATAACGATAATATTGTCAGCATCCCGAATCGTTGAAAGGCGATGTGCGACTACAAAACTTGTTCGTTTTTCTAACAAACGGCTCATAGCTTTTTGGATTAAGATTTCAGTTCGTGTATCAACACTGGAAGTAGCTTCATCTAAAATCAAAACATCCGGATTTGCCAAGAAGGCGCGAGCAATTGTAATCAATTGACGTTGTCCTTGAGAAATGTTGCTAGCTTCTTCGTTTAAGACAGTCTGGTAACCTTCAGGTAATTTACGAACAAATTCATCTACGTGAGCGGCTTTAGCTGACCGAATAATCTGTTCTTCCGTCGCAGTCTCATTACCATAGCGAATATTATCGTAAATTGAACCAGTAAATAGCCAAGTATCTTGTAAAACCATCGAGAAATGACTACGTAATTCATCACGAGAAATATCTCTGGTATCGACACCATCATATTTAATTGATCCATCTTTCACATCATAAAAACGTTCCAATAAATTAATTAAGGTCGTTTTTCCTGCCCCAGTTGGTCCAACAATTGCCACCATTTCTCCTGACTGAACATTTAAATTAAAGTCGGTCATCAATAATTCATCATCCGAATAACCAAACTGTACATGCTCAAATTGGACTTTATAAGGAGAATTTTCTTCTACAGGAATTCCTGATGGATTATTTTCCATTTCTGCTTCGTCTAATACTTCAAAAACCCGTTCCGCTGAAGCGACCGTCGATTGAATTGTGTTCATTAAGTTAGCAATTTGAGTGATCGGTTGTGAAAATTGATTGGTATATTGTAAGAATGCTTGCACATCCCCTAAGGTCATATTTCCGTTTGCAACCTTTATCCCACCTAGGACAGCTACAAAGACATAGCCTAGATTTTTTACAAAATTCATTAGCGGCATCACAATTGCAGAAATAAATTGTGCTTTCCAACCAGATTTATATAAAACTTCATTTTCTTCTTCAAATTTTGCTTGGTCGGCCACTTCATGATTAAAAGTTTTAACCACTGTGTGTCCACCATAAGTTTCTTCTACTTGGTTATTTAGCAGTCCCAAACTCTTTTGCTGACTCGCAAAGTACCGTTGTGATTTAGGTGCTACAATCATTACCACGATTAAACTTAACGGAACAGTTGCCAAAGCTACCAAAGTTAATTGCCATGAAATAGACAGCATCATCGCTAAAACCCCGATGAAGGTTACGACACTTGTAATCATTTGGGTCAAATTTTGTTGCAAAGTGCTGGCAATATTATCCATATCATTGATTGCTCGAGACATGATATCTCCATTTGAATGGGTATCGAAATAAGAAATTGGCACTAGATTCATTTTTTCTTCTAAATCCCGCCGTAATTCGTAAACCGTTCGTTGAGATACACGAGTCATAATAAATTGTTGCATAAAATTGAAAATAGCAGAAATCACATACATGGCAATTACCATCATGATGATCTGTGCAATTTTATCAAAATCAATTGGGAAATTCTTAACTGGAATCCCCATCTTCATTTGCTGATAGCCCTTCATTACTCCTTTAAAAATTTCAGTAGTTGCTTGTCCTAAAATCTTGGGTGTTTGAATTTGAAAGACTACAGCAGCAATTGCCAAAACTAAAACGGCAACAATCGCTACAATGCGATGAGACATATATGAAAACAAACGTTTTACAGTCGACCAAAAGTTTTTTGCTCGTGGCCCTTGTTTGCCGATATTTCCAGCTGGTCCATGACCTCTTCCTGGTTGCGCCATCTATAAGTCCTCCTCTCTCAATTGAGATGAAACAATTTCACGGTAAGTCTCATTAGTTTCCATCAACTCCGCATGCTTACCTTGACCAACCACTTTACCTTCTTCTAAGACTAAAATAGCATCAGCATCCATAACAGTAGAAACTCTTTGGGCTACAATTACAACTATGCTATCGGTGATTTCTTGGTTTAATGCTTTTCGTAAATTGGCATCGGTTTTAAAATCCAAAGCTGAAAATGAATCATCGAAAACATAAACATCCGCTATTTTAACCAAAGCTCGTGCGATGGCTAAACGTTGCCGTTGTCCGCCGGAAAAGTTCCCGCCACCCTGTTCTACTCGAGCATCTAATTGTTTAGGCAGTTTACTAACAAAATCTTTGGCTTGAGCAATTTCTAGTGCTTTCCAAATGGTTTCATCACTTGCATCTGCTACACCATACTGCATATTTTCCCGGATGGTTCCAGAAAATAGAACCGCTTTTTGTGGAACAAAACCAATCAGCTCTCGTAGATCATGTTGTTTCATCTCACTAATTGATACGCCATTCAAACGAATCTCACCAGATTCAATATCTAATAAGCGGGGAATTAAATTAATCAAGGTTGTTTTCCCAGAACCAGTTCCCCCGATAATCGCCACTGTTTCGCCAGCTTTAGCTTTAAAATGAACATCTTCCAAAGCCAAATTTTCAGCCCCGTTATAGCGATAATTCACATGATCAAAGACCAATGTCGTTTGATCACCCGCAGCTTCAATCGCTTTCGGTACTGTTGGATCAAGAATCTTATCTTTTGCATCCAATACTTCATTTATCCGATCAGCTGAAGCTTGTGCTCTAGGCACCATAATGAAAATCATAGATAGCATCATAAAGCTCATTAAAATTTGCATGGCATAAGTCATAAAGGCAATTAAATTACCAACTTCTAAAGTTTGTTCAGCAATATAATGTCCGCCGAACCAAGTAATGGCGATATTGGTACCACTCATAATTAATGTCATTAACGGCATCATTAAAGCAACAATGGTATTTACTTTAATGGCGGTATTCGTGTAGTCCAAGTTGGCATTGTTAAAACGGTTTTCTTCATATTTTGTTTTATCAAAAGCCCGAATCACTCGAACACCAGTTAGTCCTTCACGAAAAACCAAATTCAAACGGTCAGTTTTCTTTTGCATACTTTTAAATAAAGGAACTGCCAAAAACATAATAATACCGACAACAACTAACATAATAGGAATAACTACAAAAAATATTTTTGTTAGTTGTGCGTCTTTTTGATAGGCTAAAAAGCTAGCACCGACTAACATAATCGGTGCATTAATCATAATCCTTAAAAACATCTGTGTGACCATCTGTACTTGTGTCACATCATTGGTCGTTCTGGTAATCAATGAAGCAGTTCCGAAAGAATCAAATTCTCGATTAGAAAATCTTTCAACTTTTGCGTAAACGTCACTTCTTAATTGTTTCCCTAATTTTTGTGATTCTCGCGTAGCAAAATAAGTATTCCCCACTGCAGCTAAAATACCTAAAAGAGAAATTCCGATCATCACAAAACCAGTGTGCCAGATATAATCAATGTCTCCTTTAGCTACACCATTATCAATAATATTTGATGTTAGTGTCGGTAAATACAAATCAGCAATAACTTGGAAAAACATAAATAAAATTGCTAGAATCGCCGCACTATAAGAAACACGTTTTAATAATTTCAGCATTTACTCTCCGTCCTTTCGATAGGCACCATCTCGCAGCCACGACAAACCTAGCTTGAGATTGGTGACAATTTGTTCAATTGGATAATCTGGATTTTTCATACGTTCATGATAGCCTTGACCGATTGTAGTAAAAAACATATTCATTAGATAGCGGATTAAGACTGCTAACTGTTCATCGTTTTCAACTTTTAAAGGTTTTTTATTAATGATTAAGAGCAATTCAGGAATGACTTTATGTTGATGAGTACGCTGTGATTGCCCCTCAGTCACTTTACGGCTGGCACGATAATCCATATGTAAAAATAAATTGCGATAAAAAGCCGCATCCTTGCCATTGAATAAATCAGAAATAAACGCCGAAAAATAATGATCATAACCAGTAAATAAATCACCATCAGCTGCTTTAATTGCAGCAATTAGTTCTTCACTACGGTCTTTTCTTAATTGATCAAAATAATAAAAATATAAATCTTCTTTATCTTCAAAATATTGATAGAAACTTCCTCGTGGCACCTCTGCCAAGCGAATAATTTCGGCTATCGAAGCATCTTTTAATGGGTGCTTCGAAAATTCAATTTTAGCGGCCTCTAATATTCGGTCGCGCTTTTCTTGATTTAAGCGAAAAAAAGTATCTTTGGGCATAAAAAAACTCCTTTTTTAATGACACTCTGTCATGTGACACCATGTCATTATAGCATATCTCATTTTTTTTACAAATATGACGATTTAAACTGAATTGTGTTAGTTTAGTAACGTTTTCCTAAAATTTTCTGAGAGCAACTTTAATCGCTTGATATAAATCTTGATTCATATTATTATCCAAACATATCAAAAAAAAGAGGTTATCGTTATGTTGCACACAATTACAACTCAAGAATTTAAAACTCTAGTAGATACTGCTAACGTGGCAGTAATTGATCTACGTGATCCAGATTTATTGGAACCAGAAGCATTAAATGAATTTAACAATAGTTTACAAATTTCATTTACCGAATTACCAAGTCGAATAAATGAATTAGACAAAGAAAAAACTTACTATTTGATCAGCCAATTTGGTGGACGGACTAAACCGATCGCTCAATATTTAAGTGAAAAAGGATTTGATGTTGTCAATGTTATTGGTGGCGTCAATGCCTATCATCAAGCTGTATTGGTCTAAAACAATTACAGATTATGACGTAATGCCTAGGCATTTGTCATGATCTTTTTTTATATTTTGATTTACTTACTTTTTATCAGACAAATAAATTGTTTTTTGTCATTTTTTTATGTATCATTTACGAGTAATGAAAAAAAGGAGTGTATTAGATGTCAAACGTATTAGTAATTAAAGCTCACCCATTAACCAAAGACGAGTCACAATCAGTGGCTGTTTTGGATACATTTTTAACGGAGTATGAAGCAAAAAATCCATCTGACGTAATTGAGGTAGTCGATTTATATGATACAAACCTACCAGAAATCGATAAGGATATTTTATTAGGCTGGCGTGTTTTACAAGCTGGTGCTGATTTCACTAGTTTATCCGCTACACAACAAGAAAAAATTGCGACATTTAACAGCTTTACCGAACAATTTTTAGCTGCTGACAAAATCGTGATTGCCAATGGTATGTGGAACTTAAACATCCCAACCCGCTTAAAAGCTTGGTTTGATACGGTCAATGTAGCTGGTAAAACTTTCAAATATACTGCTGAAGGACCAGTTGGTTTAGTTGAAAATAAAAAAGCCCTACACATTCAATCTAGTGGTGGCGTGTATGGCGGAGAAGATTTCTCTTCATCATATATTAAACATATTCTAGCCTTCATCGGGGTAACTGATTTTGAAGCGATTTACATCGAAGGTGCGGATTACAATCCAGACGACCGTGAAGCTATCATGGCGGCAGCAAAAGATGCTGCAAAACAATTAGCAGATACATTTTAATCAACAAAAAAACGTCGCTAGCCTAAGCTAACGACGTTTTTCTTATTCTTGTTCTGCTTGTGAATCATCATCTGTATATAAGCCAGAAATACGTTTATACCAATCAAAAATATGGATCGCAATAACTTTAATTACTGCATAAAATGGAATACCTAAAATCACACCGGCAATCCCAAATATTTTCCCAGCCGTTAATAAAACAAACATAATCGTGACTGGATGAATCTTTAATTGTGTCCCTAAAACTAACGGTGATACAATTCGTCCTTCAATCGTCTGCTCAATAATAAAGACCACAATTACTTTGACTAACATCAGCGGACTGGTTACTAATGCCAGAAAGACAACCGGCACCATCGCCAAGAATGATCCTAAATAAGGAATCAGGTTTAAAAATCCTGCCAAAACGCCTAAAGTAATAGCATAGTTTAAACCAATAATTGAAAATCCTGTCACAAACATAACCGCCACCGCAAAAGCCACCGTCAACTGTCCTCTAATATAAGACGAAAGTTGACTATTCATTTCAACTAACACTTTACCTGTTGGTTTGCGCATCTTTGTTGGTAAAAATGAGATTAGATATGGTGCTAGGTCTTTGCCATCTTTTAATAAGAAGAATAAAATAATCGGCGCAGTAATTAGCGCTATAACAATGGTTGCTACTGTCGAAACAACACTGCCTAAGCCTTTGATCGTAACCTGAGAAATATTTTTAGTGATGTCCGTCACTGATTCAAGAATTTTTTGAGCGCTATTTTCTAGATGCTCTTGGATCGGTTTAAAAGCTGGATCTTTAAAAATCTGATCGGCTTTAGCTGTTAAAGTATCAATGTACCCTGGTAAGCTTTGAATAAACAAACGGACTTGCTGTTGAATCTCGGGAATAATGACCACAATCCCCCAAATAATCAAACCAACTACTAAAATAAAAAGTAATATAATGCTGTAGGTTCGCTTAAGTCCCTTTTTCTCTAATAAATTAACTATTGGATTCATTAAATAAAATAAGATCCCCGCGATTACTACCGGCAAACCGACTATCGCAAAGAATTGCCCCACTGGTTCAAACAAATAGGAAACTTTAGTAAATACAAAAATAATAGTTAGTAAAAGTAATACGATAATTAAAGCGATCACTACTTGATTATTTAAAAACCATTTCCAAAACCACGATGTTCGTTGACTTAATTTTTTCTTGTCCAATCTCACCACTCCTGTATCAAACTCTTTAAAACTTTATTGAATTTGCGTAATTTTCACGAATAAATTTTGTTTTATTAATCAATCTCTTGCCATTAATTATAGCATAAACTATTTGAAATACTGAGATATCTGGTACAATAAAAAGAGCAAATTAGAGGAGGCATTTTATGATACAAAAAGTATTGTTAGGCACTTATACCCGTAAAGATAGTAAAGGCATTTATGAAATAGACCTAGACACTGATAAAAAAACACTGACTAATTTAAAATTGGTCGCAGCCGAAAATAGTCCAACCTATTTAACAAAGAGTCTGGCAAATAACCTTTATTCTGTCACTACCGTTCAAGAAAAAGGTGGTGCTTCAGCTTATGATCCACAAAATAATTTCATCAATGCTGTTACTGAAGATGGTGCTCCCTTGTGCTACGTGGCCGTTGATGAAAAAAGACAACTTCTTTACGGCTCTAATTATCACAAAGGTGAATTAAATTCTTACAAAATTGAGAAAGATGGCAGTCTTACAGCAGCTGATCATGTCTTCCATCAAGAAGCTGTTGGTCCCCATCAAAACCAAGACCATGCCCATGTGCACTACAGTGACTTAGCGCCAGATGGTCGACTAGTTGTCTGTGACTTGGGAACTGACGGTGTCTACACCTATGATGTTACTGATGATGGCAAATTTTCGTTAGTTTCCCTTTTCAAAGCTGAACCAGGTACTGGACCTCGTCATTTAGTTTTCCATCCAACTTTATCGATTGCTTATTTATTTGGTGAATTAAATAATACTGTCCGAGTTTTAACTTATGAGAATGGCGTTTTTACTGAAATAGAAAGTCTTTCTACTTTACCAGCTGATTTTAATGGCGATAGTAGCGGGGCAGCGATTCGTATCTCACAAGACGGTCATTTTTTATATACTTCAAATCGCGGACATGACTCAATTGCTGTAATGACGATTGATCCTAATGGAAAAAATTTGGCTACTATTCAAATCATTTCCAGCGAAGGAGCTATCCCGAGAGATTTCAACTTAGATCCAACAGATGAATTTTTAGTCTGTGGGCATCAAAACAGCGATAATTTAACCTTATTTTCTCGTGATAAAAACACTGGTTTACTGAGCTTATTAGAAAAAGACGTTTACGCACCAGAAGTTGTTTGTGTTTATTTCGATTAGGAGGAAAACAATGAACCGCGAAGAAGTCATAGAGCGTTTAAAAGAAGAATTAGAAATCCCATTATTCAATGGAAAAATCGAAGAAAAAAATTACAGTGAAGAAGAATATCAGAAGATCAAAAAAGATTTAACTGATTATTTCGATAACTATGTTAGAAATGTAGAAAATTAAATTATTTTAAAATCTTGGGTCGTTGATCCAAGATTTTTTTGTAAAAAAAAGACCACCGGTGGTTAGTCGGTGGAAAGGAGTTGATTACCTAATAGTAATGAAAAAGAAAAGGGTTGTTATTGGTATGAATGAATCATATCATCAATTCTAATTTCAGTATTTAAAATAACATTATAATTAAATTAAAAAACCTTTGTTGTCATAACTTAATTTATTTTAATAACAAATTAGTAATTTTTTGAATCACTTTGTATAAAGTATCTGTAGCTAAATCTTGCACTTTTTCAGCTTCGTTAAAGGCATCAACGTTCACTTCTCCAGCTAAACTGTCAGTCATCGCTTGGCAACCGTTAACATATTTCTCATATGCTTTTTCGAATGTTTTATGATTTCCCATGACTTTTGCAGGTGGCTTTAATAACTTAATTTTTTCGAAATTTAAACGATAAAATTGCGTTCCTTCGTCAAAAAGTTCATGAATTTCTTTAATGTGGGCTTGATCTAAGTCAGCTAGTTTATCCTCATCAATTGCTAAGCGGATTTCTTCATAGCTAGGGTGTAATTGTTCTCCCATTTTTTCTGTATTTTGAATAATCTGATTTATTTCCCTTGCATAAAAACCTTTATTTGGACGCATCAAGACTTCCTCTCTTTCTTGTAAACTATATCTATTTTACGTTTTTTTATTAACAAATGCAAAAAAAAATAAGGGAAAACTAATTCCCTTATTTTCATTGACTAAGCATCCTTATTAGTAGCTCTTTGAACCGCCTTAACAATTTCCACAATCGGAATAATTGCAAAGGATGCACCAATCACAATTCCCCATTGATACAAGTCAAGATGGGCTACCCTGAAGATATCATTTAATCCTGGCACGATGATAATAACCATCATTAAAGCAAATGAAAGTAAAATCGCCCAGTTAAAGGCTTTGTTTCTAAATGGCCCCACTTTAAAGATACTTTGATGCACAGATTTCACATTAAAAGCATGGAATAGCTGCATCAAACCTAAAGTTGCAAAAGCCATCGTCAAGGCATCAGAATGAATGGCATCATAAGTTGCATGGACCGGCCATTGAATAGCTGACCAATAAACAAATAATACTGTAGCACCTTCTAAAATCCCTTGGTAGATAATACTTGAAAAGACTCCGCCGGAAAACAAGTTAGAATTCCGTCCCCGTGGTTTGTGGGACATTAGGTCTTTTTCAGCTGGCTCCATTCCCAAAGCAATCGCTGGGAAGGTATCTGTTACTAAGTTAATCCATAATAAGTGAATCGGCAATAAAGTGTCCCAGCCAAACAATGTAGCTAAGAACAACGTCAAAACTTCACCTAAATTGGCAGCTAATAGATATTGAACTGATTTTTGGATGTTTGAGAAGACTTTCCGACCTTCTTCAACTGCAACAACAATTGTCGCAAAGTTATCATCAGCTAGGACCATGTCAGAAGCACCTTTAGAAACTTCTGTCCCCGTGATACCCATACCAATCCCAATATCAGCTTGTTTTAGAGCAGGTGCATCATTGACGCCGTCTCCGGTCATCGCTACAACCTTGCCTTCATGTTGCCAAGCTTTCACGATACGAACTTTATGTTCTGGAGAAACCCGTGCATAAACTGAATAATTGCCAACTTTCTCAGCAAATTCATTGTCGCTCATTTCATTTAATTCAGCTCCAGTTAATACTGCAGCGTCATCACCAGCCGCGATAATGCCTAAACGAACCGCAATCGCTTCAGCCGTATCTCGGTGGTCTCCGGTAATCATAATTGGACGAACACCCGCATCTTTAGCCACACGCACTGCTTCAGCTGCTTCGGCTCTTTCTGGGTCAATCATACCGACTAAACCAGCAAAAATTAAATCATTTTCGATAATTTCTGATTCTAATTCAGCAGGAACTTGGTCAATATATTTATAAGCCATTCCTAAAACACGTAAGGCTTGTTTCGCCATATCCGTGTTGTTTGTTAAAATATCATTTTTTTCTTTTTCGCCTAGAGGAAGAACTTCTCCATTTAATAAAACGCGATCTGCGCGAGTTAATAAGACATCTGGTGCCCCTTTAACTGCGACTAAAATCTTACCGTCAGCTTGTTGATGCAAAGTGCTCATGAGTTTACGATCTGAATCGAAAGGAATTTCTGCCAAACGAGGTTCAGCTTTTACTTTTTCACGAACATCAAATTGATTGTTTAAACCAAATTGGACCAACGCTGTTTCGGTTGGGTCACCGATCAATGTGCCTTCTTGGGTAAATTTAGAATCGTTGGCGTAGTTCATGATTTTCATACCCATGCTATCAACTGGTAATTCGCCATCAGCATCATACTGATGATTATCAACATACAATTTTTCAACTGTCATTTGATTTAAAGTTAAGGTACCTGTTTTATCAGAAGCAATAATGTCAGTTGAACCCAATGTTTCAACCGCTGGCAATTTACGAATGACTGAATTCCGTTTGGCCATTACTTGCGTTCCTAAAGCTAAAATAATCGTTACAATCGCTGGTAAACCTTCTGGAATTGCCGCAACTGCTAGTGAAATAGAGGTTAACAACATATCCACCCAAGAAGTATTGTTGAAGACTATCCCAACGAAAAACATAATCACCGCAATAATAATAATTGCAAGCGTTAAAAACTTCCCTAGTTGATTCAAGTTAGTTTTTAATGGTGTTTCTGTTTCATCAGCTTGAGCTAACATACCGGCAATTTTTCCGACTTCGGTGTTCATTCCAGTATTAACAACCACACCTTTACCACGACCATAAGTTACATTTGAATTTGAATAAGCCATGTTGACCCGATCACCAATTCCGATTTCAGTATCATCAATTATGCCTAATTCTTTTTCAACTGGTACAGATTCTCCTGTTAAAGCTGCTTCTTCAATTTTTAATGAAGCGACTTCTAGTAAACGTAAATCCGCTGGTACCACATCACCAGCTTCTAGCATCACGATATCACCTGGTACTAAGTCAGTTGATTTAATCGAAGCGATATGATCGTCTCGTAAAACATTGGCATTTGGCGTCGACATTTCTCGCAACGCTTCGATGGCTTGTTCGGCTTTTGATTCTTGCACCACACCCATCACCGCATTAATGATAACTACTGCTAAAATAATAATTGAATCGACTACTTCATGCGAAACAACGGCTGAAATAATGGCTGCAACGATCAATACTACAATCATCAAATCTTTAAATTGCTCAAAGAATCGAGCGAATAGACTTTTCTTTTCACCTTCATCCAATTCGTTTGAACCATACTCAGCTAATCTTTTTTGAGCTTCAGCTGAAGATAATCCTTCGTCTGTCGTCTGCACCTCAGCTAACACTTGTTCTTCGGCTTCAGCATGGAAAGCTTTGATTAATTGTTGCTTTCTTTCTTCTGACAATGTTTTTCCCCCTGTTATTGTGTATTGATTCATTTGGTGTAACAAAAAAAGACTCCTGTATGCATACGGGCACATACACAAGTCTCACTATTTAAGACAACACCAGAAATTTCGTTTCTTGTTGGTGGCATTGCCACAGATATACATCTGCCAGTTACTCCCTCATGAATAATCTTTGTTAGTATATCATAAGAAACAACTTTTATTCAATCATCTCTCAAAGGAATTTATGATTACTTTGATTTAAATATGACTCTTTGTCCAAAAATCTGCAGCTGTTCCTTGCTCTATCCCCATGATAAATTTTTGCCGAATATCGGGATAAGTTTTTGACAGATTTGTTACCAGTTCTTTGATTTCTTCTCGTTTGGTTTGTTTATCTACCGGACAAGGGTTGAAAATAACCGGTAAGTCCTCTCTTTCAACGTAGCGAATAATTGATTTTTCTTCCACATAAATCATTGGTCGGATCAAAGTGACCCCCGTTTTTGACAAATAACTTTTTGGTTCAAAGCTATTCATTTTGCCGTGGAATAAAAAGTTCATCAAATAAGTTTCAATCGCATCATCTAAATGATGACCTAAAGCCACTTTTTGGCAGCCTAATTCTGCAGCTCGTCGATATAAAATGCCGCGCCGCAATTTTGCACACAGTGAACAAGGGGATTTTTCAGCCCGAATATCAAAAACAATCTTTGCAATATCCGTCGGGATTACTTCTAATTCATAGCCTAAATCAGCGACAAATTCTCTAAGAGGAGAAATATCAAAGTCTTCAAAGCCTAAATCCATACTAATTGGCACCAATTCAAAAGAGAAACCTAGCCTATTTTGTTTGGCAATCTGATCCAAAAAATAAAACAAACTGGTACTATCTTTTCCGCCGCTTAAGCCTACTGCTACTTTATCACCAGCGGCTATCATTTCGTGATTTAAAATACCACGGCGAATCGGATTAAAAAATATTTGATTGTCTTTTTTGCTAAATGACATAGGTTTTCTCCTTCTATTAATTATTGGTCCTAAAAAAGTTTTCTGCTAAACTATATTGTTTGCCAGCAACGATGTCGTATTGAATCAATTGATACGCTTGATAAATTTCTTCTTGGCTTTGATTCAAACTTTTTTCTGTGCGGAAACTCCCATTACGATAATACATTTGTTTTTCAAAGGCTGGCATAATTTCTTGCATCTGTAACAGTAATTGTTGAAAGCCGCTAGTTGGTAATTGTGCTTGCTGAAATAAATCCGCCGCAAAATAAAATGGGCTAGTAACGACATCTTGTTGATTTTCTAATTGATGGCGGTTATCATACATCAAAAATTCTGTCTCATGAAGGGTTGTTCCTTCATTTTCCGCTTGCAACTCCTCTGAATAAATCCCTGGTAAATGATCTCCCCAGAAAACCACCAATGTTCGCCGATCAAGCTGATCGACTTTGTTTAAAAATTCATTTAAAGCTTCGCTACTGTAAGCAATATCTTGCAAATAATTATTTACAGCGTCAGTATCTTCACCGATTGCGGTATAAGGACTATTCGCATATTTGTTACTGTAAGGCATGTGCGTCTGCATCGTCACTAGATGGACAAATTGTGGATCATCAGTTTGATTTAGAATTTCCATAATTTGCTGATAAGCCGCTTCATCAGAAATATAGGGATTATCTTCGATTGTATCAGTGAAATCCATCGTATTTTCATCTAAAAATTGATCAAACCCAAACGATTGATAAACACTTTTACGTTTATACATGGATGTATTATAAGGATGAATCGCAGTAGTGTCATAACCTTCTTCTGATAATGTATTTACGATTGATGGAAACTCCGTAAAATTTGGAACCAACATTGTATAAGGCGTCGTCATTTGAGCATTAAACATTTCCATTGAAAAACCCGTCAAAGCTTCAAATTCAATATTTGCAGTACCGCCGCCATAGTTTTGCGATAACATTTGACCACTATAAGTCTTGTTAGCCACACTACGATAATCAGCTAGTGGATCTCCGCCTTCAATTGTGATACCCTTCAAGCGACTCGTGTCAGAAAAGCTCTCACTCATAACATAAATAATGTTCGGGCTATCTTCCTGATTTTCACTTTTGGTTTGTTCGGTTGTATATTTTTCAACAATCTCTTTGATGGTAGCTTCAGAATAATTATCTGGTTGATCCATTGGAATAATCTCTAGATTATATAAAAAACCACCAATAAAACCCGTATTATAATAATTCATCTTTTGACTGTACGGAATCCACAAAGCCGTTTTATTATAAGCTTGCCGCAACAAATTACTTGGTTGATTAAAATTGCTGGCATAAATTAAACCAGCAAAACTAATTACAAATAATAGCCCACGAAAAATTTGGAAACTTCTTTTTTTCTTAAAGCTACGGTAAATACTGTAAATTATTAAGCCAGCACCAGCTATTAGCAACAGGACAAATCCTAAGAATAAAGGCCAACCTGCAATATCTTTTAAAGTAGCGAATTCAACAATCATCTTTAAATCATCGGGATATAACGGTTCTTGCCGATATTGCATCTTTAAGGCATCCACAATCCCAATCCCAAAAATCAAGAGACTGTAAAATAAACCACCATAAACTAATGAACCTAATACACTGCTAATGAAACCCCATAAAAAGAATAACACTAAGCAGGCTAAAAAGAATTTTTCTGTATGCCATGAAAAAGCAAAATTAAACGCCAAACTTAATGACCAAGAATTCTGTGCCAATTGTAAAAATAAATTGGAGCCGACTATTAATAAAAAGATACTTAACACGATAACTGCAATTTTTAGTGGCTTTTTTTGCCACCATTTGATAACGAAATTTCTTAACGAAATCATTTTTTTATTTTTTAAAAAGTTCATTCTATTCCCACCTATAAAAAATAGTGTAGCGAGATTCAGAATAAATGTAAAGGCGATTTTGATTCCTTAAAAAAACATTCAAGGAAGACCTTTTTCTTCACAGCTTTTTGCGTATAATATTAATGATAGGAAATGAGGCTATTATGGAAAATTTACTAACATTACTTGAAAAAACTTTTGGTTACACCAGCTTTAGACCTGGGCAATTAAATATTATTGAAAAAATTCTAGCTAAAGAGCCTGTTTTGGGAATTATGCCGACTGGTGGTGGCAAATCGATTTGTTACCAGCTTCCTGCTTTGGCCTTGCCGGGTGTGACTTTGGTCGTTTCCCCTTTGATTGCTTTAATGAAGGATCAAGTTGATAGTTTACAAGAAATGGGCGTTCCAGCAGCTTTTATTAATAGTAGTTTAAATTATCAAGAAGTCCAAAATCGGATGCGTCAAGCCCGCAATGGCGAATTAAAATTACTTTACGTGGCACCTGAACGACTAGAATCAGAATCTTTCCAGCTACTGCTAGAAAGTTTGCCGATTGATTTAGTAGCGATTGACGAGGCTCACTGTATTTCACAATGGGGACATGATTTTCGTCCCAGCTATTTACGCATCCCTGAATTATTACAAGGATTACCGAAAACTGCTACAGTTGTTGCTTTAACAGCTACTGCTACGCCAAAAGTTGCTGAAGATATCTGTCAGTTATTAGCTATCTCACCAAATAATCGTGTTCAAACCGGTTTTGCCCGCGAAAATTTGGCTTTTCAAGTAGTCAAAGAACCAAAGGATATTTATTTACGGGAATACTTAAAATTAAATAGTGGACAATCAGGTATCATTTACGCCGCCACCCGCAAAGAAGTTGACCGCTTATATTATATTTTGAAAGACGCCAAATTTTCGGTGGGACGTTATCATGGTGGCCTGTCAGAAAAAGAGCGGACAGCCAATCAAGAGGCTTTCTTATTTGATGACATTCAAGTAATGATTGCTACTAATGCTTTTGGGATGGGGATTAACAAAAGTAATGTTCGCTTTGTGATTCATGATCAGATTCCAGGTAATTTAGAATCTTATTATCAAGAAGCCGGACGGGCTGGACGAGATGGCTTACCCAGTGAAGCAATTTTATTATTTGCTCCCCAAGATTTACAAGTGCAAAAATTCTTTATTGATCAGTCCCAAGGCACAACTGAATATCAGCAGCAAGAATATTTAAAGCTCCGCGAAATGGAACAATATGGTCATACTCAAAATTGCTTGCAAAAATACATCCTCCATTATTTTGGAGAAGAAAGTGGCGATTGTGATCGTTGTAGTAATTGTCTAGATCAACGGGAGAAAGTCGACGTCACTTTAGAAGCACAAAAAATCCTCTCTTGCATCAAACGAATGGGAGAACGATTTGGTAAAGCTCTCGTCGCACAAGTCTTAAACGGCTCAAAAAATCAAAAAGTTTTGCAATGGCATTTTGAAGAGTTATCGACTTATGGTTTGATGAAGGATTGGTCGCAAAAAGATCTAACTCAATTAATAGATTATTTATCAGCTGAAGGTTACTTAGTGGCCTCAGACGGACAATTTCCCGTTTTGAAATTATCAGAAAGCGGCGTAAGTGTCTTAAAAGGTCAGCAAAAAGTCTATCGGCGCCAAGCCCAAGTTAAACAGTTAGTAGCAGATGATGCCTTGTTTGAAGCACTCCGTGGCTTGCGCTCTGATTTGGCGCAGCAGCAAAAATTACCGCCATATATGATTTTTTCCGATAAAACATTACAGGAAATGGCTGAAAAACAACCCCAAAATTCATTAGAGTTCCTAGCAATCAATGGTGTGGGGCAAAATAAATTAGATAAATATGGTGCAGACTTCATCGCGTTAATAAATGAATCAGCATAAAAAAACTTTGATCCACAGTCCAATGAGTCTGTTGATCAAAGTTTTTTATGATTATTGAATTTTTAATGGGTGAAGCCATATTTTTTTACTTCGGTTTTTTCATGATATACCAAATGGGCTTGATTCAAGTCAGCGATAGCTTGTTGCATATCTTGAATATAATCAGCTACCATATTCATCCCGAAATCTCCCCGCACCACAATCCGTTGAATCACTGTTTGATCTAGATTTTTTGGCAACGGATAGGCAGGAACTTGCCAGCCCTTCATCAATAAGCGATCCGATAAATCATAAAGGGTCCACTCTTTATCAAAATCAGCTTTTAACTTGTAACAAACCAATGGCAGTTGTGAACCGTCATTAATAATTTCAAATAAACCTGTTTCTTCAATTGCTTTGGCTAAATAAACGGCTACGTCATGGGTTCTTTGATGGATTGCTTGATATCCTTCAAAGCCGTAACGAATAAAATTATAATATTGACCGATTAGTTGCGCGGCACTGTGGGAAAAATTAATCGCCATCGTCGGCATTTCGCCTCCTAAATAGCTAACTTTAAAGATCAATTCTTCTGGCAAATACTGTTGATCTCGCCAAATGACCCAGCCAACCCCAGGATAAACCAAACCATATTTATGACCTGAAGCATTGATGGAAATGACATTGTTTAATTGAAAATCCCAAATTAAATTCGGTTCAACAAAAGGTGCGTAAAAACCGCCAGAAGCTGCGTCCACATGAATGAATACTTTGTAGTCAGTTGTTTGATTGTATTGTTCGACCAAATCATTCAAGGCTTGAATATCATCATATCGCCCAGTATAAGTAATCCCCAAAATGCCCACAATCCCAATCGTATACTCATCCACATAATCCATGACCTTGTCTAGATTAATCGACATATGGTCTTGATCCATCGGCACTTCTCGCATTTCAATATCCCAATAGACACAGAATTTTTCCCAGCAAACTTGATAACCTGATGAAATCACCAAATTAGGTTTCTGCGCATGCATATCTAAGCCTAATTTTTCAGCCCGTTTACGCCAAGAAAATTTCATCGCCATGCCGCCAAGCATGCTTGCTTCCGAAGAACCAATCGTAGATGTACCCATAAATTTCTCATCATTGCCTGCATGCCACAAATCTGCAATCATGTTGACACATCGATTTTCTATTTCCGCCGTTCGAGGATATTCTGATTTATCGATGACATTTTTTTCCAATGTTTGACTCATTAGCTCCACAGCTTCTGGTTCCATATAGGTTTGGCAAAAAGTCGCAAGATTTAAACGAGCGTTGCCCTCATCCAGCATTTCATCTTTAACCAATTGATAGGCTATCCGCGGCTCAATCGACTCTTTATTTAATTTATATTTAGGCAAATCCATCTTTTCATCTTTTGAACCAAAAATAGGCTCTAAATAATCTGCTTCTTCTCGATTTTCTTTTCCGTATAACATAAAAAAGCCTCCTTAATCATCTAAAAATTATATTTAATATGTACAAACTCAGCTATCTTAATTGTTTCACGTTCCCTCTTTTTATGCAATTCATATGTAAAACAAAAAATAGACAAAGAAGCATCCACTCTTCCTTGTCTATCATTCAAATCTATTTCCAAAAATCATCAAAAATTGTAATTGGCAAATGACGTTTATGTTGCGTCTTGTTCCACCAGTTTTCAATTTTTGTTTGAGCGTCAGTCGATATTTCACGACCTTCTAAATAATCATCAATATCATCATAAGTCACACCTAAAGCGACTTCATCCGCTACTAATGGTTTGCCATCTTCTAAATCAGCTGTTGGTACTTTTAGATAAATTGCTTCATCGGCACCCAATTCTTTTAACAACATTTTTCCTTGGCGTTTATTTAAACGGAACAAAGGTAAAATATCCGCGCCACCATCACCGTATTTAGTAAAGAAGCCAGTAATATTTTCAGCCGCATGATCGGTCCCAATCACAGCACCATTGTTTTCGCCAGCCACGGCATATTGAGTAATCATTCTTTGGCGAGCTTTCATGTTGCCTTTATTGAAATCAGAAATAGTCAAATCATTTTCTTCAATCGCTGCCACTTGGGCATCAACTGCGCCTTTGATATTGACGCTTAAACTCACATCCGGTTGAATAAAGTTTAATGCCCGAGTCGCATCTGCTTCATCTGCTTGTTCGCCATAAGGTAAACGAATCGCGATAAATTGATAACTAGCGTCACCGGTTTCCGCCCGCATTTCTTCCATCGCTAACTGTGCTAGACGACCAGCCAATGAAGAATCTTGTCCCCCACTAATGCCTAATACAAAGCTTTTTAAGAAAGGATATTTTTTCAAATAACTTTTTAAAAAATCAATACTTTTACGAATTTCTGCTGAGGCATCAATTTCTGGTGAGACCCCTAATTCTTGAATAATTTCTGCTTGTAAGCTCATTTAATCATTCCTTTGCTGCTGCATTTTTGACACTTGTTTGCGAACCTCATCGATGATTTTGTTCTTGTGATTCCAACAATCAGTCGAAAGATCGACAGGATATTTTTGGGGATTCAAATCACGTTTGTATTCATCCCAAAGAGAATCTAGACGTTTCGCTGAAGAGGCTTTAATCTCTTCTAACGATGGTAAATCATAAACAAGTGCACCGTCAACATAAATATCTTGCAAGATTGGTCGTGCAGTAAAGTCCTTAACTGTCTTGTTGATGTAAGGATAGACCGGATGAAACATGAAGATTTCCGCTTCTTCTGGTGGATATTCATCCCACAATGTCACATAGTCTCCTTGTGATTTATGATCAGAATTTCGTGTGATGCGCCAGACTTGTTTCTTTCCAGGGGTCGTTACTTTTTCAGCATTGCTAGACAATTTGATGGTATCGATCATCTTGCCTTCTTTATTTTCAATTGAAACTAATTTAAATACCGCACCCAATGCTGGTTGATCATAAGCGGTAATTAGTTTTGTGCCAACACCCCAGACATCAATCTTGGCGTGTTGCATTTTTAAGTTCAATATTGTGCTTTCATCTAAATCATTAGAAGCATAAATTTTTGCTTCAGTGAAGCCCGCCTCATCTAATTGTTGGCGTACTCGCTTAGAAATGTAGGCCATATCTCCGCTATCAATTCTGACTCCTTGGAAATTAATTTTGTCGCCCATTTCCTTAGCAACTTTTATCGCATTTGGGACACCAGAATTTAACGTATCATAAGTATCAACTAAGAAAACACAATTTTTATGGGTTTGCGCATAAGCTTTAAAGGCTTCATAATCATTTCCATAAGATTGCACTAGTGCATGAGCATGGGTACCACTATCTGGAATACCAAATATTTTCCCTGCCCGTACATTACTAGTAGCGTCTGCGCCACCAATATAAGCCGCTCTAGTTCCCCAGATAGCTGCATCTAATTCTTGCGCCCGGCGAGTACCAAATTCTAGTAAAGGATCGTCACCAATGACTGATTTAATTCGGGCAGCTTTTGTCGCAATCAACGTCTGGAAATTAACAATATTTAACAGCGCCGTTTCAACTAACTGACATTGAACTAAAGGACCTTCCACTTGAATAATCGGTTCATTATCAAAGACCAATTCACCCTCCACCGCCGAACGAACGGTACAAGCAAATTTAAAATTCCGTAGATACTCAATAAACTCAGTCGGATAATTTTCAATTTCTGCCAAATAAGCTAAATCACTCTCGCTGAAAGTCAACTGCTCTAAATAATCTACTAATCTTTCCAAACCGGCAAAAATTGCGTAGCCATTATCAAAAGGCATATTTCGGAAATAACATTCGAAGACTGCATTTAAGTTTGCCCGTCCCGTTTCCCAATAAGTTTTCATCATATTGATTTGATAAAGATCGGTATGCAAGGTCAAACTATCGTCTTCATATCGTTTAGTCATAAATAGGCTCCTTTTTGGTATTAAAAACTAATATGTCCATAGTATAACAAAAAAGGTGCCTAGAGACTAATTATCTTTGTCTCGGCACCATAAAATTTTGCTTATTTGTAGTAATAAGTGATCGAGATGATATCTTTGTAATCACTCTTTGGTCTAACACCCGCAGCCAACATTTGTTTCTTATAACCAACATTGACAGTGACATCTTCACGTCCAACTTTTAACAAACGATGAATAATCGTATCGACATCTTCATGTCGTATTTTTCTGTTTTTGTTGGCTAATAGTAATTCTATGCGATCAAATCGATCTAAATAGATGATTTTTGTACGATCATAAGCGTATAGTTTATAGACTTTCACAGCTGTTTCTTTTTCAAAAGCAAACTTGGAAATATTGGGATACATTGACTCAAAATCAAGATTGCTTTTTATTGGTGTTTCAATTAATTTCATACATTTCTCCCCTTTTCATTTTTGTTGTAAACGTTTTTTCTATGTAATCTAAATTAATTTTAACATATAAAAAAACATTTTTCTTTAGATTTGCTCATATTTTTTCCAAAAAATCAAAAAAAACCAGCGAACTCAATCGCTGGCTACGCATTAGTCAACTTTAATCAAAGTCGTATAAGGCTGTAGATAAATAACGCTCACCGTTATCTGGAATGACAGTTAACACTTTTTTACCTTTGCCTAGTTTTTTAGCAACTTCAACCGCGGCAGCAACTGCGGCACCACTAGAAATCCCACCTAGAATACCTTCTTTAGTTGCAATATCTCGTCCCATTTGAATCGCTTGATCGCTATCAATCTGAACAATTCCTTGGTAGATTTCTGTATCCAGCACACTAGGAATGAATCCAGCAGAGATTCCTTGAATTTTATGGGGGCTATGTTGTCCGCCTGATAAAACAGGAGATTCAGTCGCTTCAACTGCATAGATTTCAATATTTGGATTAGCAGCTTTTAAGACTTCACCTACGCCAGTAATCGTGCCACCAGTTCCGACACCAGCAACAAAAGCATCTAAGCCATCATTGCCAAAAGCTTCCAGAATTTCTTTACCAGTCGCTTGACGATGAATCTCTGGATTAGCTAAGTTATCAAATTGCATTGGTAAGAACCAGCCATTTTTTTCAGCCAGTTCTTCCGCTTTGGCAATCGCGCCCTTCATTCCTTCAGCACCTGGCGTTAAAATTAATTCAGCACCATAAGCTTGAATCAAGCGGCGGCGTTCCACTGAAAATGTGTCTGGTAAAACAATCACCACTTTGTACCCTTTGGCAGCACCGACAAAAGCCAGACCGACACCGGTATTTCCAGAAGTTGGTTCGATAATTGTGCCACCTGGTTGTAGCTTGCCATCTTTTTCTGCTTGCTCAACCATTGCTTTGGCAATCCGGTCTTTAACAGATCCACCAGGATTGAAAAATTCAACTTTTGCATAAACGTCAGCTGCACCTTCAGGAACCACTCGGTTTAATTTTACAATCGGTGTTTCGCCTGTTAGATCTAAAATATTATCTACTACTTTTACCATGAACATTCTCCTTTTTTGTTTAATATTCTTTAATATTATGCTAGAAAACTAGCAATGTAAAAAAATCTGTTTAGGAATTAAATAATTCTAATGCGGCAATTCTCTTTACCGCTTCAATTAGACGCGGTTCTTCAATCGTTAAGCCTACCCGTACATAGCCTTCACCTTGTTCTCCAAAACCATTACCCGCCGCCACAGCGACACTGGCTTTTTCCAACAATAAATCCGCAAATGCTTCACTAGTATAACCTTCAGCCACTGGCATCCAACAATAAAAGGCACCGCTAGACGGATATGCCTGCCAACCAATTTTTTCAGCAGCTTGAATAAATGTCTGACGCCGTTTGCGATAAGTTTCAACTAACGCCGCGATGTCTTTTCCATCGCCCTGTAAAGCTGTCGCGCCTGCCACTTGCAACGCTGGGAAAATACCTACAAACAAATGATCTTGTAATAAATTAATCGCAGCAATTAATTCTTTGTTTCCTACTGCAAAGGCTACCCGCCAACCAGCCATGTTAAAGGTTTTTGATAAGGTATAAAATTCTATTCCCACATCTTTCGCACCCTCAGTCGTCATAAAACTAATGGGTGGTGTGATACCATCACCTAACGCACCGTAAGCAAAATCATGAACCACTTGAAAATCATTTTCTATTGCGACTTTGACCGTCTCTGCAAAAAATTCAGGTGTGGCTTGAGCACCAGTAGGATTATTCGGATAGTTTAAATACAGCAATTTAGCAGCAGCTAGAATTTTTTCATCTACTTGGCTGTAATCTGGTAAATAGCCATTCTCAGGTTTTAAAGGCAGTAATTCCTTTTTTGCTCTTGCTAATTCAGTACCCGATAAATAATCAGGATACCCCGGATCCGGTAATAATAAGGTATCTCCCGGCTCCATCACAGCTAGAGGTAATTCGACTAAACCAATTTTGCTACCACCTAAAACAGCAATCTCTGTTTCAGGATCTAAAGTCACGCCATAATTTTTTTGGTAAAAATCAGCACAGGCTTGCTTATAAATATGATTACCGCGAAATTGAGAATACTTATGGTTATCAGGCTCCGCCACAGCTTGTTGTAGCGCTTCAATAATATAGCGAGGCGTAGGTAAATCTGGATTTCCTTGACCTAGATTAATCACATCATGACCTGCCGCGATTTTTTGATTTACTTTAGCCACTAATTGAGCAAAAAACTGATCAGGCAAACTCTTTAAAATAGAAGAAAATGGCATCTACATTCATCCTTTGATTTAAAATTTTTAATACCTTATGCTACCACATTTCCCTGCAGGTGAAACAATAAATTTTAATGTATTTTTCATCTATTACTAATTTACTCCTTCTTGGCTTCTTCGACCATTTGGAAAAAGTTATCACCAACCAAAGTTTTTTTCTATATAAAAAAATGGAGACACTGCAACCACAGTATCTCCATCTCCTAAAGTCAATTATTAATTCTACCTTGTTCCTTACTTCCCATAAAACCCAATTCCCTCAGATTTCCAACCTTCCCGAAGCAACCAAGTATTTTCTGCAGTGCTCAACGTATAATGATGAGAACCTGCATCTTGGGAATTCGGATTGAAGACGCGATAAATTGGAATTTTTGTATCTTCTGCTGTATAAAAAGCAATTCCTTCTTGCGTCCAACCAGCGCTGCCGACACCATTGTATTCACTTTGATCCAGAGTATAAAAATGTTCACCCGAATTTGGATTGTAGAGACGATAGACCGCTTTGCCGGTAGTCTTTCCAGCGTGCCAGCTGATGCCTTCATCATTTAATCCAATGTCATCAATCAACCAACGGGCTTCTTCTGCACTTAAAGTATAAAGATGCTCTCCGTTATTAGGATTGTACACTCGATAGACTGGAAGACGATCTTGTTCTTCGTCAGAATTCCCTTTGACTGTCAATGTTCCTGCCACATAACGGATCGCGTAATTCTTCGCCTGCTGATTCTCAGTTCCTGGTGTGACTTCGATGGCAGAAGTGCCAACTGTGCCACTATCCCCAGTAAATCTTCCTGTCGGCAAGCTGCTGAAAATTGTCGCCGCTTCTTCACCTTCTGCGAACTCGCTATAATTAATTGTCACTGCTGGTAAGATTGCACCTTGTGCCACTTCCACATCTGCAGCAGTGATAGTTAGCGGTTTTGCGGTGATGGTAAATTCACCGACTAATGTATCGGCACCTGTATAGTCATCTGAACCAGCATTTCGTACGTAGACTTGATAAGTCCCGACATTTGGTGTCTGTCCTTCTGCTTCACCTTGCTTGATCACTGTTGAAAGCGTCCCTAAGTTCTCATGGTCAGTCGTGACTTTTATTTCTGGAAACTGACCGTTGTAGACATGTTCAGCTGAGATTTCCACCTCATACAAGCTAGCATCTGGTTTTTTCTCTGTAACAGTTAAGGTTCCAGATTTATATGCAAGATTATAATTTTCACCTCGTGTATTGGTTTTACCTGCGGTTACTTCGATCTCAGAAGTCCCTACTTCCGTCGTGTCCCCTAAATAATTGGCAGTCGGCAGCTGAAAAAAGATAGAGTTCTCATTTTCACCAGTCACAAACCCAGCATATTTGACCGTTGCTTCAGGTAAGTCAGCCCCTTGTTGGACTTCAACATCTACGGCAGTGATGGATAACCGTTTCTTCGTGATGGTCAGATCTCCTAATTTGACATCTACCGATGCATATTTATCGGTTCCTCCGTTGCGTGCGTATACCTCATAGTTACCGACATTGGGTGTGGTGGTTTCCGCCGTCTCACCTTTTTGTTTAAAGACTGTGTTGATTTCCCCTTTATTCTCACTAGCATTTCCACCTATTTCATCAATTTCGATAGTCGGGAAACTTCCGCTGTAAGTGTGATTACTTGGTACATCGGCTTGATAATAACTACTATCTGGTTTCACTTGATTTTCAACAGTTATTTCAGCATCAGCTATAACAATACCATCTGGCGTGGCATGATTAGGACTGTCATCCTCTATGTTAATTAATTTAATACGATATTTGCCTGTTTCTGTCATTTCTGTTAATTCTCTATTATTTGAATCATCCGTTTTAATATATCTAACTGAGAAACTAGTGATTTCTGCTTTATTTTTTACAATATCTGTTGCACCCAGAGTTAATCCTGTGCCATCTTCCTTTAGATATAAAGTTGTTTTTTGATCGTAATCAAAATCAGCTTGCGTACGGGAGGCTTTATTGATGGTTATTTCACCAATTTTTGCGGATCCATTTAATAAATTAACCGCGGGAGCTACTGCTGGAGTCACACTTGCCAAAACATCATAGGTACCAGCATTTTTTAATACATCCCTCTCACTGGCGCTTGTCGATTGGTTTAAGAATGTTGGTGTCTTGCTTACTTCTTGAGAAATAACATCTGCTAGAGCAGCATTGCCATAAGTAGCTTCTGCTTCAACTGAAATAGCTGGATTTTGCACTTCCCCAGTATAGGTCAGATTTGATGGCGTCACCTTTTGAAACATATCCGAGTTCAAAGCAAACTGTGCGTCTGTTTCAGGAATAAAACCTTCATGGAGAGCATTTTGACTGTCCGTATACTTATAGGCAACACCTACTGCATTATTCCCATCAGCATCTTCTTGAATAGTCCATTTGTTGGTCCCTTCACTTTGAATATCCTCACCATATTTATAAGTTAAGTCTTTATCACTTTCCCATGTATAAGGACTGGATGTTTTAGCATTTGCGATGATCACAGCATCATCGGTGATGTCTTCCCAGTCGCCGCCAGTCCTATAATTATAAACTAAACCATTGGTCGCATCTGCTTCTCCGTAGATTAAGCCTCCAGATATCGTGAGGGTGAAAGTACCAATATTATCATTACATATAGCCGAACCACCATTGTTTGATGTATTATTAACTATTCTTCCGCCAGTCATATCAAATTCACTTTTTTCACCAGTAATAAAAATACCGCCACCTATATAAGAACATTTGTTGTTGCTAATAGTCCCACCACTTATATTTACTTTGCTTTGCATCGCATACACACCACCTCCGTTACCTGCCCGCTCGTTTTCACTGATAGTTCCACCTTCCATATTTAATGTTGCATATAGAAGAAATAAAGCACCACCCATTGCACCGCCACTGTTTCCAATAATGGCTGCTTCATCTTTTATGTTTACTGTTCCTCCATTACTAACATATATACCGCCCGCTCCTTCATTTGATTGATTTTCCTTTATAGTTCCGCCTTCAATGTTTATTATCCCTGTATCGTCAGAATAATTAGTTCTTGAAATAGAGCTAATGGCGCCACCTCTACTGTTCGAATAATTGTTGCTGATAATTCCCCCTTTAATACTTATCTCACTACTAGTACCCCTAGCTAGAATTGCCCCAGGGCCTTCTCTTCCATTTCCATTCTCAATCGTCCCATCCTCTAAAGTAAAAGTTGATTGTGTCACAGAAATAAGTGACTCTCCTTGGCTATTATTAGCGTTCCCATCAACATTCACACCATTAATCGTTAGACTTCCTTTATTACCAGCACCATCTTCTGTCACAATGAACACATTGCCGGTATAACCAGTCATTCTTTTTATAGTGGCACCATCAGTGGAAGTCAGTGTGATATTCTTACCTTCAATCGCAATTGCGGAACCGTCAATTTCTAATTCACCATCCCAAGTAAATTCAGCGCTTCCTCCAGCAGCTACTGCACCGATCGCTGTTTTTAATTCATCCACAGCGGGAACTTTCGTAGCATCTTGCACACTTGGACCATTTCTTGTCGTACCTTTACTCGCCTTGGTCTGACTTACACTGGGATTATTCCCAACTGTTTTTTGATTTTCCCCTGTGATGATGGCATTAGACATGCCTAGCGTCAGTTGATTGGTGTCATTTTGATTTTTCAGGCTACTTGCTGGGACATAATCTGGCGTCTCTGCCATGACATTCACCGAACCAACCGCCAGTTGACTGACAAATAAAACTCCGGTAGCCACTGAAATCAATTGCTTGTTCCATTTGATTAATTTAAATTTTTGTCTTTCCTTCATTATTTTCTCCTCCATCTTTACAATTACATCCACCTAATTATATCAAATAAACACTTCTTATTGTTGAGTTTCATCATTTTTAAGTTTAATTATAATATAATATAAGTAAAAAATATTATAATAGAATAATTTTTTATTACATTTTTTACGCAATTAAAATTAACAACAAGATAAAGATATTTCCGCAAACTGGAAATCTTTTTTCGATTTTTCAGTTGTAAGTTAACGATTTATTTTTCTGCTTAAAAAAACTTTTTTCTTCTTTGATGAGTCTTTTCCCATAAAAAAGTCGATCTTTGACAAATTTTCTGCAAGATTTTGGCATAAGAAAAAGCCCGACACAATTGTCGAGCTTTCCTTTTACACTGGCGCAAATTGGCTATTATAAAGATTGGCATAAAAATCGCCTTTTTCCATTAGGCTGCGATGACTGCCTTGTTCAATAATTGAGCCATTCTTCATCACCAAAATCAGATCAGCATTTTTTATCGTTGATAGTCGATGAGCAATGACGAAGCTTGTTCGCTCGCTAGTTAATTGATTCATCGCTTGTTGAATCATTTCTTCGGTTCTTGTATCGACACTTGAAGTCGCTTCATCAAGAATGAGGATTTGTGGATCAGCCAAGATAGCACGGGCAATCGTCAGCAGTTGTTGCTGACCCTGAGAAATCTGACCATCCTCAGAAGAAATGATCGTGTCGTAACCATTCGGCAATGTCCGAATAAAGTGATGGCACTGGGCAGCTTTGGCAGCTTGGATCACTTCTTGACGTGTAGCATCTGGATTGCCGTAAGCAATGTTGTCTGCCACTGTGCCTTCAAACATCCAAGTATCCTGCAGCACCATCCCGAACTTGCGACGAATCGCTGCTCGGGAAAAATGCTTAACGTTTTTACCATCGATTTCGATCTTTCCACTATTTAAATCATAAAAACGCATTAACAAATTGATCATAGTCGTTTTCCCCGCACCAGTTGGTCCAACGATGGCTACCATTTGTTTGGGTTTGACTTTGAAATTGACATCTTCCATTAATAAATGCTCTGGTTGATAACCAAAGGCTACGTGCTTAAAGGTAACTTCCCCCAGTACTTTTTCTGGAACAGGCAAGGACAAGGGTTCCTCACTTTCCTCAGTTTGATCCAAAATTTCAAAAATTCGTTCTAGCGCCGCAAAAGCACTTTGCAGACTATTGATGACATAAGAAACTTGAGTAATAGGCTCGGAGACTTGATTGACATATTGTAAATAAGCCTGCACTAAACCAATCGACATCTGACCATTAATCACCATGATCCCGCCGACAACTGCACTAGTTACGAAGCCTAATTGATTCACTAATCGAATCAACGGATTAATAGCGAAGCTGACAAACTGTGCTTTTTTAAAAGCTTGAAATTGCGCTTCATTTAATTCATCTAACTCTTCCATCGTTTCTTTTTGACGATTATACGCCTTGATGACTAAATTTCCTGAATAATCCTCTTCCGCCTTCGTTCCCACAGCACCTAAAGCTACTTGGTTTTGAGAAAAATATTCTTGGTTCTTATTAGCCAAATAATTCGTTAAAAATAAACTAATCAGTAGAATCACTACAATCCCAATCGTCAGTAAAGGACTTAAGTAAATCATCAAGCCTAAGCCAATCACGATAGAAAGAATCGCTGAAATCATCTGCATTAAACCCACTTGCAAGACTTCAGAAACTTTATCCAAATCTAAAGTAGCTCTAGTTAGAATATCGCCAGTCTTGTATTGGTCAAAAAAGTTCATCGGTAGGCGATTCAACTTTTCAGTTAAAGTTTTTCTTAATCGCAGGGTCAGCGTTTCCGCAACACTAGCCATAGTATATTCCTGCAGCAACGAGAATAAGGATACCCCGATCCAAGTCAGAAATAAGAAAAGCACTGGACGTGTTAAAACAGACACTAGACGATTTAAAGAAAACTGATTGTTCTGAAATAAGGCAATGATCGCATCTAATCCCCAACCTAAGATTAAAGGAGTAATCGCCATCAAAGCCGCAAAACAAATCGCGGAAGTAATAATAATTAAAAAGCGGCTTTTTTGAATCGCCAACAGTTTAAATAGACGCAAGCCGGTTTTTTTCATATCTTTCGGCATTTCTGTATCTACTCTTTCATCAACTTGCTTCATGCTCATGCTTTTTCTCCTCCATTCCTTGAGATTTGGCAAATTCTTGGTACACACGACAAGTCGTTAATAATTCTTGATGGGTCCCTTTGCCTACAATTTTTCCTTCTTCTAAAACAATTATTTGATCGGCATCTTTAATAGTAGAAAGACGCTGCGCAACAATCACGACTGCCGCATCCTTTAAATAAGTCTTCAAAGCCTGCCGTAACTTCGCATCTGTCTGATAATCCAAGGCTGAAAAGCTGTCATCAAAAAAATACAAATCCGCTGGCTTGATCAAGGCTCGGGCAATACTCAGACGTTGCTTTTGACCACCGGAGAAATTATTCCCTTTCTGGGCAACCGTTGCCTGATATTGATCATCCAATCCATTAATAAACGCATCCGCCTGCGCAATCTTAGCCACCTGCTGCATCTCTTCCTTAGTCGCCGCAGGATTCCCAAATAAGAAATTGTCTTCAATTGTGCCGCTAAATAAAAAAGCCTTCTGAGGTACATAACTGATCCGATCTCTTAAAGTATTCTGGGAGACATCCTTGATTGATTCTCCTAAGAAACGAATCTCGCCCTTTGATGTATCTCTAAAACGCAGCAAGGCTTTAGCAATGGTACTTTTACCTGAGCCAGTTCCTCCGACAATCGCGGTAGTCCCGACAGGTATGTCAAAAGTAATATCAGATAAAACAGCTTCTTCTGCTCCACTGTAAGCAAAATCTACTTGATCAAATACCGCAATTGGACCATCTTTTCTTGCTGAAAAACTATTTTTAGCTCCATCAACGATTTCTTCTTCTTTTGCCAAGACTTCGTCGATCCGTTCTAATGAAGCTAAGGCTTTAGGTATCATTACGATCACCATCGCCGCCATCGTCAAGAACCATAAGCTTAAAATAGTATACTCGCTGATAGCTGTTAAACTACCGATTGGGACATTTCCTTGTAAGACTAAGACGCCACCAAAAGCCAAGACAGCGGTCATTCCCAATCCCATCACCAAATTCACCGTCGGGTTCAAGACAGCAAACATCTTATTCACTCGAATCATCACATCAGCATAACTACTAAATGTTTTATCAGCACGCTCTTTTTCGAATTTAGTTTTGTCAAAAGCACGAATCACCCGAACGCCTGTGTAGAATTCTCTAAGCACTTGCATCATCTTATCCATTCTTTGTTGCATAATATCTGCTAATGGAATCGCCTTTTTGATTATCACTAACGAGACAATTGAAAATAGTACAATCGATACTGTAGGAATCCAAATAAAGCGCCAAGAGATCGCTCCCGTCAATACAATCGAAGCAATGCAGATTAAAGGAGCTGGGATGATCATTTGAAATACCATCATCAAAATTTGTTGAATATTGGTAATATCACTAGTCGTCCTCGCTAAAAGTGTCGGCGTACCGAACTCTTCCATCTCTGCTAATGACAAGCTTTGGGTCTTCTCAACCAAGCCTTTACGTAAAAAATAGCCGAAGCGCCCGGCTAAGATCGCAGAATAATAACTGGCAATGATGGAAACAATCCCGGTAACTACAGCTACCCCCAACATTAATCCCCCATTACGCCAGATAGCTCCTTGATCCTGCGTTAGTATTCCTTCATCAATAATTTCAGCAACATAGTACGGAATCATTAGTGTTCCCACAGCTTGCAAGATCATTAAGATGAAGGTTGCCAAGAACATCTTACGATAATTCTTGAAAAAGATTTTAAATAATTTCATCTTTTACTCCTCCTTCTAAAGTGATAGAATAAACTGTAACGTAACGTCACAGTCAAGCAGAAAAAGGAATTTCTTATGAAAAAATATCTCTCAATCAGCGAAATGGGTAAATATGCTGGCATCAGCAGGCGAACACTCATCTATTATGATCAAATCGATCTATTCAAACCCATCAAGATCGGCGAAAATGGTTATCGCTATTATGGAATCGATCAATATTTTGAATTAGATGTCATCTTACTTCTTAAAAATATCGGTATGCCTTTAGAAGAGATTCACACTTTTCTAAAAAACCGAAATGTAGATTACGCTGTACAAGAGTTCTACCGCCAACGATCTAAGGTTGACCAACAAATAACCGCCTTAAAAGATATTCGCACATCTTTAGACAGTTATATCAATCGCTATGAAACTCTAAAGAATTTTGATTTGGAATCAATCACTTATAGTTACCGTGAAGCTGAATCTTTTGTCATTTCAGATACTATCGACAGTGTCGGCGGTATGGACTCGGTGGAAATATATGGTCGTTTCTACTCTTCCGTCGACAGTAAAGACTTATTTAGTGGCTATCCGATTGGTTTTTTAGTAGACGGCGCTGCCTTTTATGAAGAAAACTTTCACGCAGCTCCCTACCGCGCTCTTGTAAGAATCTCTGACGAACGATTGCCACTTTATCAAGCTCAAAAAATTGTCAAACGTCCCGCCGGTTATTATGTATCAGGCTTTATGAAAGATGAGATTCACAACATCAATATTTTCAATAACCGCTTTAGAAATTACCTAAAGGAACACAACTTAGTCCTCGATGGTGACATCTGGGAACTGCTTTGGCAAGATGAAGCCACATCCGAACACTCAGAAGACCAGATATTCGAAGTCCTCATCCCCGTTAAAGAAAAAGACTAAATATTTAACACAAAAAAAGAAGTCAGCCTCTTTGGCTAACTTCTTTAACAAACTATTTTACTGCTTGACTGACACTTTCAGCGACAACCTTTGCGACATTTTCATTGAAGGCATCGGCGATAATGTTGGTAGTAGAAAGTTCTTCTGTTGGAACCAAGCTAGCAATCCCTTTTGCGGCTGCTACTTTCATCTCCATCGTAATTTTCTTTGCTCGAGCATCTAAGGCGCCACGGAATATTCCTGGGAAAGCCAAGACATTATTGATTTGGTTCGGGAAATCACTCCGACCAGTTCCGACAATGTAAGCACCAGCGGCTAAAGCTTCTTCTGGGAAAATTTCTGGTGTTGGATTCGCCATGGCAAAAATAATTGGTTTTTGATTCATGGTTTGAATCCATTCGGCTTTTAAAGCACCTGGAGCTGATACGCCGACAAATACATCTGCATTTTTTAATGCTACTGATAAGTCACCAGACAAGAAATCACGATTGGTTACTTTAGCAATTTCTTTATGGTAAGGATTATATTCTGCATCTTCTTTTTCATTGATAATACCGAAACGATCGACAATCGTCACATTTTTTACACCGGCTGCTAAGAATGTCCGGCTGATAGACAATCCTGCTGAGCCGCCACCATTGACGACGACTTTGATTTCTTCGATATTCTTTTCAGCTAATTTCAAGGCATTATATAAGGCGGCTAACACAACAATGCCGGTGCCGTGTTGATCATCATGAAAAACGGGAATATCTAATTCTTCTATTAAACGACGTTCGATTTCAAAACAACGAGGGGCGCTGATATCTTCTAAGTTAATCCCACCAAATGTTGGTGCAATCATTTTCACCGTTTGAATAATTTCTTCTACATCTTGGGTATCCAATACGATGGGGACAGAATCAACTTCAGCAAAGCGTTTGAACAAAGCTGATTTCCCTTCCATTACAGGCATCGCTGCTTCGGGACCAATATTGCCTAAGCCTAAGACTGCCGAGCCATCACTGACGACTGCCACCGTATTTTTTTTGGTAGTTAATTCATAGGCTAAATTCTTATCTTCTGCGATCGCTGAGGATACAGCTGCCACTCCAGGGGTGTAAGCAATACTTAAATCTTCACGGTTTTCAATCGGCACTTTTGAAACCACTGCTAATTTTCCACCATTTTTTCGCGCTTGTTCTAAAGCTAATTCTTTTACATCTGACATTTGAGATTTCCTCCTTGAGTTTCGATTATCATATTTTTAAAAAATCATTCTTAAAATAGCTGTCATGGTAATAACGGTAATTGCCCCACCTAAACGAGTTGCTACTTGGGCAAAAGGCATCAAGTTCATCCGATTAGCTGTACTTAAAATCGCCACATCACCAGTTCCACCCATACCACTTTGGCAGGCTGAAATAATTGCGGCTTCCACTGGATGCATATTCATAAAACGAGCTACCACAAAGCCAGTCGCAATGACTGTGAATACCACACTGATAACCACTACAAAATACTGCCAAGTTAAGGCGCCGACAACATCTTTTAATGGGATATACAACAAGCCTAAGCCAGCCATTAATGGGAAAGTAAAGTTACTAGAAATAAACTTGTACAACATTTTCGAGCCTTTTTGCGTATCTTTTGGCACAATGTTTAAATATTTTAACAAAGCTGCTGCCACAATCATTAAAACAGGGCCAGGGAAACCTGTCAACGCCTGTAATAGAGAACCTAGAATGAATAATGTACAAGCAGTTAGTACGCCCGCACCCATTTTTTTCAAATCAATCGGCTCATCTTTTTCATCCAAGGCGCTAGCTAAATCATCCACTTCACCTTTTTTAAACTTGATTAATTGGCCTTTACCAGATAGCTCTGGTCGTTTTTCACCTAGACGGCTTAGTAAGCCAGTACACATAATCGCAAAGAAGTTTCCGATGATCGTCGCTGGAATTAATTGTGCCACTAATTGTTCACTACCTAAACCAGTAATTGCGCTGTAACCTAATGATAATGGTAAGATTCCTTCACCAATTCCGCCAGCTAATACGGGCGTAACAATAAAGAACAAAGTATGCTGCCAATCCAAACCAACTAAGACACCTACTAAAGTTCCCACACCCATCGCTAAAATCATGCCAATCATCATTGGCACGATCATCCGCAACAAGCCTTGGACCAAAATCTTACGGTTCATCCCTAAAATACTACCACAGACTAGACAAGCAATGTAAAAATATAAAAAGTTAGCTTGCTTCATTAAAATGTCGGCACTGTCTAAAATATTTTGGTTAACTAAATTATAAAATACTAGAATCGATGGAACTAATAATGAAAAAATTGCCGGACCACCAAAATTTTTCAGAATCGGAATATTGCCGCCGATGGTTCCTAACAACCAACCTAGCGTCAAGATAACCGCAAAGCCACCCAACATATTAACCGGTAATTCTTGTAGCATCCCCGTGATGAAAATAATGGTTGCCATCGTCGCATAGACAGGTAGACTGACGGAGCCAATCTGAATTTTCTGCCACCATTTTGTTTTTTCAGCTAGCTCTTCTTTGGCTAAAACAGTTTTATTTAACTTCTGATCCATTTTGTTTCCTCCTTGTGTATCTCTTTGATATGCTTAATATAATGTATCCGGTTTCAACAAAATAGTTTATTTAACTTATTTAACTAAAGAAAGTAAGTGGTGCTTTTCACAAAGAAAAAGCGCTACACTCTGATTGTGTTATACTGAAAATTGGAGGGTTCCTATGAAAAAAGGCTTACGTTTGTGGATATTATTGGCAATTAGTTTTATTTCGGTACTATTAGTGGTGACAACCTTGTTTTATTTACTGATTTCTTATCAAAATACCCGCTATATTCAAAAAGAGGAAGGCAATTTACTTTTGAGAACGGGAAAATTAATTGCTGACGATTCACGGGTGTTGAATGCTCTGGAAAAGGGCGAATCTTCTGATGAATTACAAGCCTTTAGTCAAAAAGTGACTGAGCTTTACCAGTTAGACTTTACCGTCATCTTGAATATGGATGGTACGCGGCTCACTCACCCAAATCAACAACAGATTGGCAAGCCTTTTCAGGGAGGCGATGAAGCGCCAGCTTTAGAAGGAAAAGAACATCTTTCCACCAGTGCTGGGACTTTGGGAGAATCACTACGAGGCTTTGTGCCAGTTTTTTATCAGGACAAACAGATTGGCGTCGTTGCCTTAGGAATTAATACGACTTCTCTCGGCAGTTTAATCAATAAATCGAAAAATGATTATACGATGGCCTTGTTTATCAGTTTGGCAATTGGCTTATTGATGGCCTTTTTAATCACCTACTTTTTGAAATTACAATTACATAATTTAGAACCAAAAGAAATCGCCCGTCTATTAGAAGAACGCAACGCCATGTTAAATGAAACCAAAGATGCGGTCTTCGTGGTGGATTTGCAACAAAAGATATTATTAACCAACCACCAAGCTGAATTTTTTGCCCAACAAAAAGTAGCAAATGATGAACAGCTGATTGGCTTAAAACTAAATGATATTTTCGAAGATTTAGGGCAACTAGATTTATCCCAAAAAAATGAGCAGTTTTACCAACAAGCTGGACAGGATTATTTCTTTTCAGCTGCACCAATCATCGTCAAAAATAGCAAAATCGGTTCCATCTTATTTTTAAGAAATGCTACTGAGACACTATTTTTAGCTGATCAATTATCTTCCACCACCAATTATGCAACAGCCTTACAAAATCAGGCCCATGAGTTCATGAACAAACTCCATGTGATTTATGGTTTAGCCGAACTTGGTGCCTACGAAAAACTCAATGATTATCTAAAAGACATTATTCAGCCAGAGAAGGAATTAATCTCTCGTTTGGCCATCCTAGTCAATAATCCATTGATTGCTGGTTTTTTATTAAATCAAAGACAGAAATTTTTAGAAGAACAATCTCATTTGTGGGTGGAGATTACACCAGAGATTCCTAAAACCGATGACCCTAAAGTAACTGAACAACTGCTAAACCTATACCGTTTTGTGGAACATTTCTTATTTCAATGGGAACTACCAGCCGAAATATTGCTACAAATAAATTATCAGGACCAGCGATTACAAACGACTTATTCATTTGTCGCATCTAGTGAACAAGTTGCTTCGATTGAAAAACAATTTTCGACTTTATATTTCAACAATACGTTAGAAGCTCTAAATGGCACATTCGACTGGCACTATCAGCAAGATTACTTACAATTAATTTTTAAAACTGACTATCGAGGTGAGATTGATGACCACCATTTTAATTTTAGAGGATGATCCGATGGTTGCCTTCATCCATCAAAGCTATTTAACCAAAATTGACTCCCAACTGAATATTTTAGAGGCAGCCTCCACCGATGATGCCCAGACACTTCTAGCTGAGGAACAGATAGATTTAATTTTGTTGGATTTACACTTAAAACATGATGATGGCTTAGCCTTTTTGCGAGATCTCCGACAACAAGAATTTCCCGGTGAAGTCATTTTAATCACAGCTGAGAACCAAACTGAAGCCTTAAAAGCCGCCCATCATTTAGGCATTTTAGATTATTTAATGAAGCCATTTAGTTATGAGCGCTTTGCCCAAAGCTTTGAAAGTTTCTTAGCAAAAACAACTATGCTCCAGCATGAAGAATTAAATCAAGCCCAAATTGACCAGCTATTTTACGACAAAAGCCAAAAGAAAGCAGAATTGATTTTGGAAAAAGGACTCTCCAAAGCCACACTGGCTCGTATTTACAAAACTATGCAGGAATTTCCTGCTAGCTTCACGGTAGCAGAATTAGCGGAAAAAAGTGGCTTTTCCCACGTCTCCGTCCGCAAATATATGCAATTTTTAGAACAGCAAGACTTATTAACCAGTGACGTAATCTACCGCAAACAAGGCCGTCCTTTCCAAACTTATCAAATAAAAAATCCCGCCCTCTGGCAAAAATATTTTCCAAAATAAAAAAATAAACCTTCACTTTGTACGTTAGGCAAAGTGAAGGTTTTTTGCTGAAAAAAAGAACCCCGATTTCTCGGAGTTCTAAAAATTCTGATGAATTACATCATGCCGCCCATCATGCTTGGGTCCATTGCTGGAGCCGCAGCTGCGCCACCTTCAGCAGGTTTGTCAGCAACAACTGCTTCAGTTGTTAACAACAATGCTGATACAGAAGCTGCATTTTGTAATGCTGAACGAGTCACTTTAGTTGGATCCACGATTCCGGCATCCACCATGTTTACCCATTCGCCAGTAGCAGCGTTAAAGCCTAAGCCATCATTTGCAGTTTTTAATTTGTCGATAATAACTGAACCTTCGAAGCCAGCATTTTCAGCAATTTGACGTACTGGTTCTTCTAAAGCACGAACAACAATCTTAATTCCAGTTGCTGCATCGCCTTCTGCATCTAATTCAGTTACTTTATTGATAACGTTAACTAATGCTGTACCACCACCAGCAACAATACCTTCTTCAACTGCTGCGCGAGTCGCATTTAAAGCATCTTCAATTCGTAATTTTAATTCTTTTAATTCAGTTTCAGTTGCCGCACCAACTTTAACCACTGCAACCCCACCAGCTAATTTAGCTAAGCGTTCTTGTAATTTTTCACGGTCAAAGTCAGAAGTTGTTTCACCAATTTGGCGTTTGATTAATTCTACTCGTTCAGCCAAGCGTTCTTTGTCGCCAGCGCCTTCAACGATAGTTGTATTGTCTTTATCTACTACAACTTTACCAGCAGAACCTAAGTTTTCAACTGTTGCATCTTTTAATTCTAAACCTAAGTCTTCTGTAATTACTGTTGCACCAGTCAAGATAGCTAAGTCTTCCAACATCGCTTTACGACGGTCACCAAAACCAGGTGCTTTAACAGCAACTACGTTAAATGTTCCACGGATTTTGTTCAATACCAAGGTTGGTAAAGCTTCGCCATCCACGTCATCAGCAATGATTAATAGTGAACGAGATTGTTGTAATACTTGTTCTAACAATGGCAAGATATCTTGAATGTTAGAGATTTTTTTGTCAGTGATTAAGATGTATGGATTTTCTAAAGCTGCTTCCATTTTATCGTTATCAGTTACCATATATTGAGATAAGTAACCACGGTCAAATTGCATACCTTCTACAACATCTAATTCAGTATCGATCCCTTTTGATTCTTCAATCGTAATAACACCATCGTTACCAACTTTTTCCATTGCTTCAGCGATTAATTTACCTACTTCTTCGCTACCAGAAGAAACTGCCGCAACTTGTGCGATCGCATCTTTTGAATCAACGATTGAAGAAATATTGTGTAATTCTTCAACTGCTGTTTTAGTAGCTAATTCGATTCCGCGACGGATACCCATTGGGTTAGCACCAGCTGTGACGTTTTTCAAGCCTTCACGTACGATTGCTTGTGTTAAAACAGTTGCAGTTGTTGTACCGTCACCAGCGATGTCGTTGGTTTTTGATGCAACTTCAGAAACTAATTTAGCCCCCATATTTTCAAAATGGTCATCTAATTCGATTTCTTTAGCAATTGTTACGCCATCATTAGTAATCAATGGAGAGCCATAAGATTTTTCTAAAACAACGTTACGACCTTTAGGGCCTAATGTTACTTTTACTGTATCCGCTAATTTATCTACCCCACGAAGCATTGCTGCCCGTGCGTCTTCTGCAAATTTAATTTCTTTTGTCATGATTTTTCACCTCAAAATTTTTTATTATTCAACGATTGCCATAATATCTTTGGCAGAGATAATTAAGTATTCAGTGCCTTCATATTTTACTTCTGTACCTGAATATTTTTCAAACATTACCATATCACCAACGGCAACTGGCATTGGACTTTTTTCACCGTTTTCAAGTGTGCTACCTTCACCAATAGCTACAACTTTAGCTGTTTGGGGTTTTTCTTTAGCAGCTGATGCTAAAACTAAACCACCTACAGTTTTTTCTTCTTCTTGCGCTACTTCTAAAATCACGCGATCACCTAATGGTTTTAACACGATAAATCCCTCCAAAATTTGATTGGTTTTTATTATTAGCACTCTTAACTAAAGAGTGCTAACTCACATTTCTTATGATACTCATTTTCGATTCATTTTGCAAGTTTTTCATCTGATTTTTTTAAATTTTTTCTAGATCTATTTATGCTATACTTAAAAGAAAAAATTTAAAGGAAGTATCTATGACAGCAAAAAAATATAGTATCGCAACAATTATCACTTACCTGATGGTCTACCTATCACCTGTGATCTTCGCTTTAATTGTTCGACCTACTCAAAACCAAAGCATCACCATGACGACTTTTGCCTATATTATTGGCGCAATATTACTATTAATCTATCTATTTAAAAGTCAAAAATTTAACATTGAACAGAAACCAAAAGCGATCGGTTGGATGATTCTCTTTGGCTTCTTAGGAATCTTCGGCTCCATCCTTTTACAGAATGTTTTACTCATGGTGGAACAGGCTTTTTTCAATGCCCCCACCGCATCACAAAATACTGAAAATATTATTCAACTGATTCAAGAGAACATGGTATTTATTTTAGCCACTACTATCGCAGGACCGATTATGGAAGAATTGGTTTTCCGCCGGGCAATCTTTGGCGCCTTATCAAATCGCTGGGGCTTTATCTTGCCAGCATTAATCAGCTCGGCTTTATTTGCAGCCGCTCACGTTGATGGACATTATTTATTATATGGCGGCTTAGGTTTATTCTTCTGTTTCTTATATCGTTATACTGGACGGATTGGGACTTCAATGATTACCCACGTAGGGATGAATTTATTAGTAATAATTGTCCAATTAGCTGCACGTCAAGCTGGCTTATTATAATTGCTTTTCTTTGCTTTTTTTAAAAAACCTCCTTACACTGAAAGAGAAATCAGTATAGGAGGTTTTTTATATGAAAATTGCAGTAATTGGTGCTACTGGACACGCCGGTTCTTTGATTTTAAAAGAAGCGCTGGCTCGTCATTTGGATGTCACTGCTATTGTCCGTAGCCCAGAAAAATTAGCTTCTGACGTTCCTTTTGTTAAAAAAGATTTATTTGATCTAACCAAAGAAGATTTGCTTGCTTTTGATGTGGTCATCGATGCTTTTCGCGCACCTAGTGGTCATGAAGAATTACATCAAACATCCTTGCAGCATTTAATTGACCTGCTTAGTGGCACGGAAACTCGTTTATTAGTGCTTGGCGGGACTTCTTCCTTATTTATGGACGATGCCAAAACAGAACGGATGATTGATTTATCAGATCCTAATGCCGGCTATTATCCCACAGCGTACAATATGTACAAAGCTTTCTTAGAATTAAAAGACAGCAAGAATCTCCACTGGACCTATATTAGCCCTGCATCTTATTTCGTACCAAATGGTGAACGCACCGGCAAATATACTTTAAGTGATGACCGCACGTTAACTGATGCTAATGGCGACTCTATGATTAGTATGGCTGACTACGCAATTGCTATGGTAGACGAAGCAGTCAATAATACCCACCCCAATCAACATATTAGTGTCGTAACTATCTAAAAAAAAAATTCCGTCTCTTCATTGAGACGGAATTTTTTAAATAGCAAATAATTCTGTAGCGGCATTAGGATCTGTATCAAAAATTTGAAACTGATGATTGACACCTAAATCATAGCGTAACAATGTTTCTTCCATTGTCATATGGGCCAACTCTTTCATGTTGTTTTCTTTACTCAAATGCCCCAGATATACGCGCTTCGTATGATCGCCGATAATGTCGGTCATCACTAAGGCGCCATCTTCATTGGATAAATGTCCCCGATCTCCTAAAATCCGTTGCTTTAAATTCCAAGGATAAGGTCCCATCCGCAACATTTCCAAATCATGATTACTTTCGACTAAATAAGCATCGGCATCAGAAATAATTCCCTTCACATGTTCACTAGCATAACCGGTATCTGTCAGCATCACAAAAGAATGACCATCTTTATAGAAACGATAAAACTGCGGTGCTGCTGCATCATGAGAAACGCCAAAGCTTTCAATATCCATATCACCAAAAGTTAAGACTTTACCCATATCAAAAATTTGTTTCTGTTCCAAATCGACTTTACCAATCAGAGGCATCATCGCTTGCCAAGTTTTTTCATTCGCATAAACTGGTAATTTATACTTTCGTGCTAATACACCCACGCCATGAATGTGATCACGATGCTCATGGGTCACTAAAATCGCATCTAAGTCTTCCGGTTTACGGTCGACTTCAGCTAATAAACTAATAATTTTTTTGCCACTTAAGCCAGCATCGACTAATATTTTTTTGCCTGCACTCTCTATAAACAGTGAGTTCCCACTGCTGCCACTAGCCAGAACACTGACATTAAAGGTATGATTCATATCTAACATCAAAAGTGGTCCCTTCTTTAAAAACTGTCTTTAAGTATACAACCCTTTTTACGGATTTTCTACCTTTGGCACCAAATTATTGGAAATAACTTGATTACTCATAGCATTCACTCGCTCAATCTGACTCACATCATCAGAAGTTTGTATTTTTACAAACCAGACCGGAACATATACATTCTTTTCCCCCACTTCAATCGTTCGAAAATAACCTAAATAGATATCTTGAATAGTTGAATTCGCAGGAATATTGTTATTAATGTATAAGGTATTTAAGATTTCCTCTTCTGAATAAAGGGTCATTTTTTCCCGTAATGGTTCAATCTGGCGTAATAAAGTTTGGGTATATTGCGTCACTTCAGCATTCGTACCACTAGTATCAATATCTAAAGTTACCCGCGAAGTTTCATCAATAAAAGGGATGCCCTCATAGTTCTGAGCGCCAACTATTTTCACATCGTCTTTCTCTTCTTTAGAGATATGAGAAATGTATTGATAGCTTGTCCCTTCATAAATGAAGCTATCATCTTTCATCGCGCGATTAAAACTACTCTTTATTCTATTCATATTAAAGCGTCTTGGTTGCCCTAAATAGTTAGTCAGAACATTATCAGATATCGATGAAGTACTCATGATATCTTGAATATTATTTTCACTTAAGACATTCATCACATTGACTTGTTCAGCACTTAAATAATATCCTTCAGGTTTTTTAGTAGAAATTTTTCCTTTAAAGGTAATATTGTCATTTTTTAAACGTGAAGTGATGCCTTCTTTTTGATTATAAGTTGTCGTAACAGCTTGTTGATCATCTTGACTACTTTGATAAATATTAAACAGAAAGATATTTAAACTAATGAAAACAAGAATGAATAACCACTCTATTTTTCTAAAATCCATTAGACACCTCCGTAACCGAAGCCATCAGTTGACTTGCTGCAAACCAATTACCATCATATTTTACATACCACTCAGGTGTTAATGATACTAGTCGGTTCGCACCATCTACATCACTCCAAGTATAACCAATGATGTAACTTTCGACCTTATCGATATCCAAGCCCGCGTACACCAATTGATTTTCCATTTCCAATGAACTGGATAACTCAATTTCCTCATCCGATGGAATAGGCACCTGAACAGTATCCATACTCATTTGAATCGCGACTGATTTTGCTTCATCATTCTGGGCATCTCCGATCGTTACGACCATTTTTCCTTTGTCAGACTCACTAAAAATCGGATAACCTTCGACAAATGTCCGATAAGTTATCTGTCCGCCTTCACGATCAAAGTAACGCAGATTCCCAACGCCCGTACCCAAGCGACTAACATAGCCAAAGGTTTGGGCATAAATACTATCCGATTGCACATCTTTAGGCAATTCTCCTGAAAAATCAACAGTACGCTGATCATCATTTAAGATTAATTCTTCCTGACCACTAACAAAAGATTGAACACCTTGTTCATTTTCTTGCCCCTTGGCTCCAACTGGTTCCCGGAAAAAGGCATTTCTAAAAAGTGAATAGGATTGGGTAGTCAATATATAATTGTACCTTTTCAACCGAATGTTACCCTCGGTTTGCAATAACCGTGGAATAATTTGATTTTCTTCTGTCATTGGAATAAAACGACTCTGATTGTTTTCGTAAATATCTTGCAATGTATTCGTGCTAAAGGTGATATCTCCTTGATAAACCGTCTGTCTTGCATAATTAAGAAATCGGATATGATTATTTTCAAAATCAATCTGGATTTTATTAAAACGAATCCGATTAGGTTGATCAAAATTATCGATATTTATCGGTATATCAAAAACTTTCAAATATTCTGCCAAAGAAAACTGACCTTCATAGTTTAATTCCATCCCTCGATTGACTTGGTAATAGTTTTGCATTTCAGCTTCACCTTGAGCAACAATCGATAATTCACCATAATCTGCCTCGGTTAAACGTGCTTGAGCCGTAGCTAATAAGTTTTCGCTATTTGTCTGAAATTTTTGTCCATCCAGATCCCAAATTCCTCGAATCGGTAAATAGGAATCAGTTGCTTTGGCATAGTTTTGTTCTAAATTATTAATTGTTTGCGTATTTGAGTTTACATTTGGTGTGCGATTTGTTGGTGCTAGCCAAATATTATAGGAGAAGACGATACTTAAAAGAATCAAGACAATCAAAATGCCTCGTAAAATTTTTTCTGATATTCTCAATCCCACCATTCCCCCTCATAAGGTTCATACGGTAACGAAATGGAGAAGGTTGAGCCTTTTCCTTCTACGCTCTCCACCCAGATTTGACCTTTATGGGCCTTCATTACTTCTTTTGAAATCGCCAAGCCCAAACCTGTTCCGCCTTGTTGTCTTGCCCGTGCTTTATCTACTCGGTAGAAACGCTCAAAGACTTTATCCAAGTCTTTTTTCGGAATACCCAGGCCTTCATCAGTAATACTTAATACTACGTTATTATGAGTTTCCATTAAATGAGCTGTGATTTTCCCACCATCTGGTGAATATTTAATCGCATTATTCATAATGTTATCAATCACTTGCATGATTTTGTCAGTATCAACTTCCACCCATAATTCCCGTTCAGTGAAATCTCGTTCAATCACATATTTTTTCTCTTGACTCGTCACCATCATATCAAAGCGATCCAATACATAATCAACTAGCTCATTAAAATTCACAAATTCCAGTTCCAGCTTCTGGGCACCGGAATCCATTCGCGATAAATTCAGCAAATCATTAATCATCCGAATCATCCGATCCGTTTCACCTAGAGTCACGGAAATAAACTGCGGCGCAATTTCTTCATCACGCCAAGCCCCTTCATCCAAAGCTTCAATATAACTGCGAACCGAAGTCAATGGTGTTCTTAATTCATGGGAAACATTCGATACAAACTGACGTCGTTCTTCTGCTGTTTTTTCTTGTTCAGTAACATCATGAACCACGACAACCAGTCCACTGATAAAGCCAGAATCTCGTCGAATCATCGCAAAGTCCGCTCGCAAGATTTGTGTTTCGACTTCACCGCCTGATTCATTATCACGATCAATCAGGATTTCTTCTTGCGTTTCCAATAATTTACGCAAAGTGTATCTTTCTTCTAAATCCAATAACGGTAAGATGGATTGACCAATCGCTTCTTCACTGGTCACATCTAATAAAGACAGAGCAGTTTCATTAATGGTAATTACTTTCCCACGGCGATCGGTGGCAATAACGCCATCAGTCATGTGGGTAAGCACAGAATCTAAACGATTTCGTTCTGCTTCCATCGTATCTTGGGCATCCTCAATTCGATCTGACAATTTATTAAAGGTTTCCGCCAATTGACTTAATTCATCATGACCTCTAATTTCAACTTTGTCAGAATAATCCCCTTGAGCAATTTTCATTGCTTGCTTACGCATTTCTTCTATCGGCTTGGTAATTGAGCGAGCAACTAATAAAGCAATAACCATCGAAATCACACCAGCAATCATTGAAGCAGTAAAGAAAATCAACGCAGTATTAGCGATGTCTCCATATTTTTGCTCAATGTCACTCTGAACATAAAGAGCCCCGATAACGGCAGAATCACCGCTCGGGGACTGAATCGGTTGGACATTGATATAGACTCTCTGTCCATTATCATCTAAAGCAATGTATTGTTTGACGGTAAAATCATCCACATCACTATATTCATTCTTCTTACCTACAATGGAATCACGATCCGTGACATCCCCTGTAGCCAACACAATTCCTTTGTCATCTACAACCCACATTTGTTTAATATCTGAAGGACTATTGTTCTCCAGAAGACGCTGGACTGTTTCTGCCTCGCTCTCATTGTTTTCAGACATGGTGGTTCCTAAAGTCGTCGCTAAATTAGCTACCCGTGAATTCATATCTCGTGTAAAAGTATTGATGGTTGATTTTTCCAACCCACGAATAAAATACGCGCCGATAATTTCAATCGAAATCAGTAAAATTAAAATAAACGAAAAAGCAATTTTAAAATTGACTGACCGGTAAAAACGAACTTTATTTTTCATTCATTAATCCTCAGTATTACGTAAATAATAGCCGACGCCACGACGGGTAACTAAATAAGTCGGATGGCTGGGACTATCTTCAATTTTTTCTCGTAAACGACGAACTGTTACATCGACAGTCCGGACATCACCAAAGTAATCATAACCCCAAACGGTTTGCAATAAATGTTCCCGAGTCATCACTTGTCCGATGTGTTTTGCTAAATAATGCAGTAATTCAAATTCACGATGGGTTAGTTCAATCGTTTCGCCATGTTTCGTAACCACATAAGCATCTGGATGAATCGTTAAATCCCCAATTGTTAAATCGCTTTGGGTCGTACTTTCATCTTCTTTAGGTGCTTGTCCACCCCGACGTAAATTAGCTTTTACCCGTGCAACTAGCTCGCGATTAGAAAAAGGCTTAGTCACATAATCATCAGCTCCTAATTCCAATCCTAAAACTTTATCAATTTCAGAATCTTTAGCGGTCACCATAATAATTGGCATATCGTGGGTTTTGCGGACTTCTCGTGCTACTTCTAAGCCATCTTTTTTAGGTAACATTAAATCTAATAAAATTAAATCGGGTACAACTTCTTCGACTTTTTCTATTGCTTCTTCACCATCATAGGCTGTATATACTTCATAGCCTTCTTTTGTTAAATTAAACTTGACGATATCAGAAATCGGCTTTTCATCATCAACGACTAGTATTTTTTTCAAAATTGTCACCTCATTATTTGTTTTCAAAATCGTCTTCATGCCCTACCATTATACATTATTTTCATAACGGTTTCATCTTTTCATAAAATCTAGCTTTGGCTTAAACGGATTATTTATTACTTTATTTAAGCTTTGCCGTCAGAATTCACAGAATCTTCACCTTTGTTATCGAAAATAATCTTCTCAGCCAACATTTTTTGGGCAAAAGATTGAGTACTACTATATAATGCAATTTGACGAAAATCAAATTTATAATTTTCATTTGTGATTTTATCTCGATTGATAACCTGAGTAACTTCTTTCAAAGCAGACTCTTGTGCCTCACAAAAATGATTATAAACTTCATCGGCTTGCGCTACTTCCAGCTGCATATCAATTAATGCTTTAATGTCTGGAATTGATAAAACTTGCTTCAAAATTGTAATCATCATCAAATATGCTAAATGTTCACGACTGTATCTCTTTTTCACTGGCGCGGGAATTAATTTATGTTTGACATAATTATTCACCATGGCACTCGATAGTAAATGGGCTTTTTCAGAGGTCATCATAGAAGATAGATAACGATCCACCAGATTAATCACTTGATCCATATACAATTCAAATTCTGGTAATTCTTGCCATCTTGGTAAATGAATCTCTTGAATCTGATTTCCCCAGTTTTCTAAGTTTATTTTCTGCAATTTCGATAGCTCCTCTCAAGTTTCATACTATCAAAAATCACTCGATGAAACAATTTAGTTGAAAAAACTCACAGTTACTAGGCCGCTCAGTTTACTCTTGCATTTTTAGATTCCTAGTGCTAACATATGAACGTGCTAACACGGGCCGTTAGCTCAGTTGGTAGAGCAGCTGACTCTTAATCAGCGGGTCGCGGGTTCGAGCCCCTCACGGCCCATGGGTGCCAAACCCACGCCACCGGTACAACCTTGGTCTCTTAGGAGATTTCGAAAAGGATGTGCGCGGTGGTATTTTTTTTTTTGCGAAAAAATAGAATATTAGATAAAGTAACATTTTGCTTGATATTTCTTAATGTCGAAACTAAAAAAAGACGCATTTATTTAATAATACTGAATGCATCGTTTTTTCTTTATAGAATCACTATTAACCCCTTTTTACCTTCAAACACAGTTGATTCGCTTTCCATCTATAGCATTTGCTGTACCTTTTTGCATATAAAAATTTTCACTTTAAATTTGAGTAGGCTTTCTTTTACTTATCAATTCCAAAATCTATATATAAAACATCCTTCTAACTTCCATTACCTCTTTCTTCGATATAGCCAAAAAGAAAATCCAACACAGACAGCTTCTGTTAATACAAAAGCCCACCAAATTCCTGCTATTCCAAAAAAATGACTCAGTATAAATGCCATTGGTAATAATAAAATAAGTTGTCGGATTAAAATTAAGCAGACTGAAGAAAATTGTTTGCCTGTAGCTTGAAAATATGAAGTAAAGACGTAGCCGATACTGGCAAAACAAAAATTCAAAGCAATAATTTTCAAAGCCTGTTCACCTATTGTCAAAACAGTTTGATCTGTACTAAACAAAGAAATAATTTCCTTTGAGAAAAGCAGAAAAATAATTGTTCCAATGACACTAAAAATTTCAGCAAGAATTACTGATAACTTTAGACTCTCCTGCAGGCGACTCGTATTTTTTGCTCCGTAGTTATAACTCATGATTGGTAAAGTTCCTTGAACGATACCATTAATTGGCATGAAAACAAAAGATTGAACTTTGTAGTAAATACCAAAAATGAGTACACCTACCTGAGAAATTGTTGCTAAAATTAAATTGATTCCACTAACCATAATTGATCCGATTGAAAGTAATAAGAATGAGGGAATACTATTGTAATAAAGTTCTCGAGTTAAGGACTTGCTCCATTTAAAATTTTTAAACACAAAATTAATTGGCATATGTCCTTTTTTAAAAAATAAAATGGCTAAACACATTGAAGACAACTGGCCAATTACTGTAGCAATGGCTGCCCCTCGAATTCCCATAGATGGTAAACCGAACCAACCAAATATTAAAATCGGATCTAAAATTATGTTGACCAGCGATCCAACTAGTTGGAAAATCATCGGAGCTATCATATTACCAGATGCTTGATAAACCTTTTCAATTGTAATATGAATAAATACGCCAAAACTGAATAAGAAAATGACACTGATATATTCATATCCTAAAGATAGCGTTAAAGCATCATCAGAAAATAAGGCCATAAAAGGTTTGGCAAATACTAAACCTAATACCACCACCAATAAATAGTGTAAAAGTGAAGTGAAAATCCCCTGGGTAGCTGCTTGATTGGCCTCTTCATTATCTTTACTACCTAGTTTTCGTGATAAAAAGGCATTAAGACCTGTTCCAAATCCCACCGTTAAAGCTAAAATCAAATTTTGGATAGGAAAAGCAATTGAGACTGCTGTTAGCGCCTCCGTACCAATTTTTGCGACAAATATTGAATCCACTATGTTATACATAGACTGAATAAGCATCGAAAAAATTGAGGGTATTGACATTTTAATAATTAATGATAGTAAATGATTTGTTTCAAATTTGTTCGTTTTTTCCATTTGTTTCCTCCCAAAAAAAGACACGTTTTTTATTGTTTGGTTTACGGGAAACAATAAAAATACGTGTCTTTTTTTATTTTATTTACATAGTTCTATAAAATCATAAAAATTAGTTTGTTTGGATAGTTTTTTTACAAAACTTCCTTCATCTAAAATCTTGACCAAAAAACCAAAAAGTTCTTCAAAGGCATGATCACGTTCTTTTTTCATTGCCAGAAGCAAAACCAGGCGCACCCGATTACCACCCCATCTGATAGGTTTTTCTAAACAACAGACAGCAACAGCATTTCGTAGCGCTGTTCGCTGAATCGCATGGGGAATCGCATAATAATTTTCATAAGAAGTACAAGAAAGTTGTTCCCGATCCAACACCATTTCCACATAATTCGGTTCACAATAACCATGCTCAGCTAGTTGTTGGCATAAAAAAGTAATCACTTCTTCTCGATTATTGAAATTTTGATTGGTAAAGAATAGTTCTTCTTTAAAAAACTGATGAATAATTTCTTTGGATTCATCTTGTTCTTTTAAAATAGTTTCTACCCTTGAAACATCTGAATCATCAAAAATTGCTGAGTAAAAGTAGACAGGAATGTTAGAAGATACTGTTACATTTTCTGTTGTAATTATCAAATCGAGCTCGTTATCTAAATAATTTTGAACATCAAAAACAGTCGTCGCTTCTATTAAATCTATTGTAAAATTTAACTTCCGTAACTTATTGTGAACTAACCTCCTGCTAGCGACTCCATAAGGAGATACTAGTAAAATTCTCTTTAGTTTGCCATGACTCATGGTTTCCGAGGCTGATAAAAAATGCAAAGCAATATAAGCAATTTCATCATCTGGAAATGTGATATTTAATTCCTTTTGAATAGCGTCAGCTGCCAGTACACTGACATTATAAATAAAGGGATATTTGTTCTTTAATTCGTCTGTCAAAGGGTTACTTAGATATTGCTTTTTAACCGCTCGTCGATACAAGGCTGACAAATGCGTTGATAAATAATCTTTCATCCGTTCATCTGCAGAAAAGTCAATCATAAAATTTTCATCAATAATTTGAATGAGGCGATCTGTTAATGAAAGAAAACCCTCTTCTGCCAATTCATCCATCATAACAAATTTTCCTGAATAAAGTCTGGCTACGTAATGTAGTTCTTTTTCTGGAATAATAATTCCTAAACTGTTTTCTAGCTTTACAATAAACTGCTGAGCCAGTTGCTGGCTTTTTTTATCAATTTTTTTTACCTGTAAAGTTTCAATATAACTACCTTGACTTACACGTTCAATTAACACCGCCACATGAATGATGAAAGAAATCATCGAAAAATCATTCATATAAAAATCTATTTCATTATGATGATCAATCACCAAATTAGAAAGAACAGTTAAGTCGCAGTATTCGAAATAGTCACTGTATTTATCTAAACTTAATTTATGAGTTTTAATTTCTTGATTCAAAAATAGATTAAAAATTGCGCGTTTTTGTTCCTCTTCACCTTCTACTAGCAATTGATTCTGTCGACGAACGATACATAACGACTCATCTTTTTCCGCAATTACTTGGTTTAATTCTTGGATAATTCTACTAAGCGTCGACTCACTAATAAAAAATGCATCTGCCAAATCATAAAAATTAATAGCTTCTCTTTCTAAAATACGATTTAATAGTTCAAAACGCAGATTTTCTGTTTCGAGGGTACTATCTACGTCCTTTAAAAAATTTTGTGGATCACAAATAAAATAGCCCGCTCCCGCTTTAGATTCGATGACTGGTGATTGAAAGGCTGTATTTATTTTTGTAATATCGTTTCTAATTGTTTTAGACGATACCCCTAAGCTTCTAGAGAGACTACTTGCAGTCACTAAAACTGGACTATTTTTGAGAGCCTTGATCAACTCATTTTGTCTTTTTGTTATCACATAATTGCCTCCTGAATCTTTGGTCTATTCCAAATTATAGCATTTCAGTCCAAGCCAATGAAAATTTATTTGTTAACTTTTAAAACCACGAATAAGGTTAGAGTAAACTAACCTTATTCACCTATTTTCTTAGTTTTCAATAGCAGAATTTTCTATTATCTGAGCATTCTTTGATGATTCTTCCTGCTCTGCTTCTCTTTCTAGTTTCATTAAATCTTTTTCGTATACTTTTAAGAATGGCAGATACATTAGACCGTTAATAAAGATTAAAGCAAAGATTAAAACTACCGATCTCCAGTCCATGGTCGAAAGAAATGCTCCAATTGGTGCTGGCATTTGCCAAGAAAAGACTGCAAATGTTTTACCAACAATTCCCCATGACATGCATAAATACGTTACTATACCGTTAAACACTGAGGTAAAGATAAATGGAAAGAAGAAAATCGGATTTAACATAAGTGGTGTACCAAAAATAATTGGTTCTGAAATTCCGAAGATGGAAGGTAAAAAACCAACTTTCCCGACTGTACTCAATTGTTTTGATTTGGAACGCATCATTAAGAATGATAAAGCCAAGACAGAACCAGAGCCACCAATAATCACGAAATAAGTCCAAAACGGTGTAGTGAAGATGTGTGATAAATCTTGTCCTGCCATTTGTTCAGCAGCGTTTATGGACAAATTACCATCACGAATTGGGCCTAAAATTCCTGCCAAAGCAGCATCGTGAATACCAAAAAACCAGAATAAATGTACCAAAAAGATAATTAAAATAGTAAAAGGCAAACTATCGGCAGCTCTAAAGCTTGGTGCCATAACATCGTATAAAAATTTCACAGCAGTTGTATCTAAACTATGGAAAATAATAAAAATAATCGTAAAGACTGTCAGTAAAACAATCCCTGGCACTAATGCGGCAAATGTTTCTGATAAAGAAGCAGGAACACTCTCAGGCATTTTAATGCGACCAATATTTTTCTCACGCATCCAATGGTAACCTTCAACCGTTAAAATCGCTACAAATATCGAAAGTAATATGCCACGACCATCTAAAAAACTAATTTCTACAATTTTTCCATCCCAGCCTAAACTTTGCGGGTCCAATACCAACATAAGAAATCCAGCGATTGAAAACATCATGGGCCGTAAAATATCTTCTTTATAATGACGGCACAAATAATAAGTAATCCCGATACAAATATACAGTGACATCGCACTCAAAGTAATACTACTTACCCAGTTTAATATCAAACTATTTTTTTCAGCAAAGCTCGCCCAAGCTAAAATAAATCTGTTGGTTGTATCTTCAGTGACGGGTGCTGCCCCTAAAATCAGAGGAATTGAACCAAATAAGGTTAGTGGCAACATAGACATAAACGCATCACGGGTTGCTTTCAAATGTCTTTGCTGACTTAATTTATTTGCAAAAGGTGAAATATAGCGGTCCATTTTTTCGCTTATAACACTGAAATTCATAACCTTATCCTCCTACTATTTTTTTGATATCCTCATAAACGCCTTTACCGTCCATTATGCCGTATTTCATTGGAGAAATTGCCTGTACCGGAACAGTTACCTGTTCTTCAATTTGTGGCAATAAAAAGCGGATTTGAGGACCAATCAGTACTAAATCGATACCCTCTAAATAATCACTGTATTCAGATTCACTGTACGCACTTACTTTTAGCGTATTATTTGAAGCGGCCTCAATTTTTTTAGCCAATATTCCTGTAGACATCCCAGCGTTACAAACTAACATTATATTCTTCATATTTAATCTGCTCCTTTTAATTGAAATTTCGTCGTTTTATGAGTTCACCTTGACTTGCAATTACATCTTTGAACCAATGATAAGAAGCTTTTGGTGCTCTTGTCTGACCATTTTCAAAATCTACAGCAACTAAGCCATAGCGTTTTTCACAACCATTCTTCCAAGAATACAAATCAAACGATGACCAAGCATAATATCCACGAATATCACAACCAGCATCTTGAGCATTCATAATGGCATTGATATGATCGTTCATAAAGGAAATACGATATTCATCCTTCACTTCATCGACAGTTACATCTTCACGAACGCCAACACCGTTTTCTGTAACATAAATTGGTAAATGATAACGTTGGTAAGCTTCAATTAAACCGTCTTCCAGACCTTTAGGATAAATCTCAGTATCCCATTCAGTCGTTTCATTATTTGGATCTTTCACTTGTTCGAACCAGTTTTTGATTAATACTTTGGACTCGCCTTTTTTCCCAGTGTGGTTAAAAGATAGTTGGGTTTCTCCTCCGGTATAAGGTTTAACCAGAGTTCTAGAGTAATAATTTAAACCGATAAAATCGACCGTATTTTCTTTAATAATTTCAAGTTCTTTCGTGCTAATAAAACTAATGTCATAGTCTTTTGCTAAAACTGAAATCAAGTCAATTGGAAATTCACCTAAAGCAGCTGTATCTAAAATCCAGTTATTACAGTAATTGTCGGCATAACGCATGGCAATTTTAGTTTCAATGCTATCATCAACACCATTTACAGGTGTATAGCTATGAACGATACCAATCTGTCCTGGATAATTTCCTGCTCTAAAAACCCTAACTCCTAACGCACTCGCATACATCACATTATAAGCGGCAATCATTGTTTTCTGAGGATCTTGCAAGCCTGGAGGATAGTTACCAATCATATAACCATTCACCACAAACCATTTTGGTTCATTAAAGGTTGTCCAGTTACGAATCTTATCACCAAATGCTTCATAACAAACTTTTGCATAATGTTCAAAAGCCCCACATACTTCGTGATTTAACCAACCACCAGTTTCTTCCCAATACTGTGGTAAATCCCAATGATATAAGGTTACAAATGGTTCAATCCCATACTTCTCACAAGCATCCAAAATACCATGATAAAAATCTAAGCCTTTTTGATTCACATCACCGTTTTTATTTTTAATTATTCGTGGCCAAGACAGTGAAAAGCGATAAGAATTTTGCCCTCCTTCGGCCATCATACGAATATCTTCTTCATAATGATGATAATGATCACTAGCTACATCACCATTTTCCAAATTATTTTCATGCAGGTAAACATCCCACATTGAAGGTGCTTTCTCATCTACATCCCAAGCGCCTTCACATTGATAAGAGGCTGTTGCTCCTCCCCATAAAAAGTTTTTATCCATCAATAGTCTCCTTCCATTTATACAACTCACCAAATTCACCAATCAGGTCTACTGCAATATCTGTTGAAGATAAATGACCTTCAGCATGAACTAAAAGTAAATCAACTTCTTTCATTTGATTCGATGATGATAATTTTCGCAATAGCTCAGCATGGGCTTTATGTGCCAATCTTATTTCTTGCTTTGCCTCAGTATACTTTTCATCGAACAAATCAAACTCACTTTTTTTAGCAGCCATTAAAGCTTCATAAGAACTGCTTTTTGCATTGCCAGCATGTAAGATAATCGCCATTGATTCCAGCTCAGTACTTACCTGTACAGTTTCTGCCATCTAAGTTCCTCCTCTTTTCTTTTTACACTCTTACTATAAATCGTTTTCAAAACTCAATAAATTCATAATTTTCCACTTTGATTGTGGTAATTTTTTTCTAAGATACAATTGGTCAATTCAATGCCTTAGAAGATACTGATTTTTTCTTTATACTGAAACACTTTTTTCCAAACATACAAAATTTCTTACATTAAGCTTAAAGCAACCTAATGAGGTATTTATTGATATATCTCTAAACTCTCCTCAATAGATTGCTAATTGGATTTCCTCATGTGCAATAAAATCCACCGAAGCAAACTGACGGTTTTCGAAACATATAATAAGAGCAAAGCCTTAAATTAGCTTTGCTCTTTTGCCTCAAACTATCTGTAAAAAAATCTATTGAAGAAAGCTTTTCCCCCAAAGTAAAAAAATATTTTCATCTTTTTCTCATCTTTTTTTAAATTTTAGGTTGACATTGGTTGCTCCTTTGTTTATTCTTTTAACAAGCAATTAAACAAAAATTCTGACAATTTTAGGTGAAAAATTATGATGACGATAAATAACCAAAATAACACAACTTTATTATTATAACAGGGACTCTTTTTTTAGTTTTCTAAAAGAGTCCCTATTCGCATTGCAGCTAAGGAGAAAATGGTTCTTCTTAACTGGGATGCTTTTTTTATACCCAAATTTAAAAAGAGGAGCGGTTATTATGAGAAAAATTCAATTTTTTGACACAACATTAAGAGATGGTGAGCAAACACCTGGTGTAAATTTCAACACAAAAGAAAAAATTCAAATTGCCCAGCAATTAGAAAAATGGGGTATTGATGTAATTGAGGCAGGCTTCCCAATTGCTTCTGATGGCGATTTTGAAGCAGTGCAAAATATTGCCCGTAATGTTAAAAAAATGACTGTGGCTGGTCTGGCGCGCTGTCAGAAAAAAGATATTGATCGTGCATATGAAGCGTTGCAAGATGCGGTCCATCCACAAATTCATATCTTTTTGGCTACCAGTGACGTGCATATGAAATATAAATTGAAAATGACAGAAACTGAAGTTTTAGCATCAATCAAAGAGCATGTCAGTTATGCCCGCAACTTATTTGAAAAGGTTCAATTTTCACCAGAAGATGCCAGCCGAACTGAAAAAAGTTTTCTTTTAAAAGCTGTTCAAACAGCCATTGATGCTGGTGCAACTATTATTAACGTACCAGATACTGTCGGTTACTCTAATCCAACAGAGTACGGCGCACTTTTCAAATTTCTAATTGATAATATTCAAAGTGAGCAGGAAATTATTTTTTCTTCTCATTGTCACGATGATTTGGGTATGGCAACAGCAAATGCTCTAGCAGCTATCGAAAATGGCGCGAATCGCGTGGAAGGTACCGTCAACGGTATTGGTGAACGAGCAGGAAATACTGCTCTAGAAGAAGTTGCCTTGGCTTTATATATTCGGAATGACTTTTATCAAGCAAATAGCCAAATTGAATTAGCCGAAACCAAACGGACAAGTGATTTGGTCGCTCGCCTATCAAGTATTCCTGTACCAAAAAATAAGGCCATTATCGGTGAAAATGCTTATGCTCATGAATCTGGTATTCACCAAGATGGTGTTTTAAAGAATCCTGAAACGTATGAAATCATCACGCCATCTTTAGTCGGGGTAAATAAAAATTCTCTGCCTCTAGGAAAACTTTCTGGTCGTCATGCCTTTGTAGCAAAATTAGCAGAGCTTGGTTATCAACTATCTGATGATGAATTAAAAACGGCATTTGCTCGCTTCAAGTCTCTAGCCGACAAGAAAAAACAAATTACTGATGATGATTTGATTGCTTTACTAACAGATCAACATCGAGAAGAAACCGAACAATGTAAATTATCTTCTGTTCAAGTGCAATACAGCTCTAACGGTTTCCAAGGAGCTATTGTCTCAATTACCGATTCGAATGATCAAACCAAAGTGGCTTCAACCATCGGCTCTGGTAGTATCCAAGCTATCTACAATGCCATCGATGAGATTTTTGACCAAGATGTTTCCTTAACTGAATATGAAATTCAAGCCATCACTGCTGGTGAAGATGCCCAAGCTGAAGTGCGAGTCTTGCTGACAGATGAAAAAAATCAGCAAACTTATCGTGGTGTCGGCATTGATTTTGATGTGTTACAAGCCTCGGCAAAAGCTTATGTCGCTGCTAGCAATCAAGTTTTTACTAAAAATATTTAAGGAGTGCTCAAATGTCAAAAAAAATTACCGTATTAGCTGGAGACGGCATTGGACCAGAAATAATGAAAAGTGGACTAGCCATTTTAGCAACCGTCAAACCAGATTATCAAATTGAAGAACAATTTTTTGGTGGCGCGGCTATCGACCACAGCGGTTCTCCACTACCTGCAGAAACAATCGAAGCTTGTCAAAATGCTGACGCCATATTATTAGGAGCAATTGGTGGTCCGAAATGGGATAACGCAAATGAAACACCAGAAAAAGGATTGTTGGCTTTACGAAAACAGCTACAATTATTTGCTAACATTCGACCGATAAAAGTAACCGATAGTTTAATCGATTTTTCACCGATTAAATCAGACATCATTCACGGCACTGATTTTGTCATCGTTCGAGAATTAACTGGCGGTATTTATTTTGGCGAACCACAAGAATTAAATGCTGAGAATGCATTAGATACCAATACTTATCAAAAATTTGAAATCGAAAATATCTTGCGTCAAGCTTTTCGTTTAGCACAACAAAGAAGAAAATTAGTCACCTCGGTGGATAAAGCCAATGTCTTAGCCACTAGTAAGCTATGGCGTAAAACAGCCGAAGAAATCGCGAAGGAATTTCCCGATTGTACTTTAGAGCATCAATATGTTGATTCAGCAGCAATGAAAATCATCCAACAACCTACCCACTTTGACGTTGTTGTTACTGAAAATTTATTTGGAGATATTTTAAGTGATGAGGCTTCTGTTTTACCAGGCTCTTTAGGTGTGTTAGCCAGTGCTTCCGACAGTTTAAACGGCCCTTCTTTATACGAGCCCATCCACGGATCTGCACCTGATATCGCTGGTCAAGATATTGCCAACCCGTTGTCGATGATCTTATCGGTAGCAATGATGCTTCGTCAATCATTTAACGAAAATCAGTTAGCTGAAAAAATCGAAACTGCTTGCGACAATGTATTAAAAAAAGGGATTGCCACCAAAGACTTAAAAGGCAGTGCCACAACAACCGAATTTACAAATGCAGTGATTACTGAATTGAAGGGAAGATAATTATGGGAAAAACACTTTTTGATAAGCTTTGGGACCGTCATGTGGTTTATGGTGAGGCGGGTTCGCCACAACTTTTATATATTGATTTGCATCTGATCCATGAGGTTACATCACCTCAAGCTTTTGCTGGTATTCGCGAAGCTGGACGCACACTGCGCCATCCTGAAAGAACTTTTGCAACAATGGATCATAATACACCGACGGTTGATATTTTTAATTTCAGTGATTTAGTCGCAAAAAAACAAATTGATACTTTAAGAGACAATTGTCAGGAATTTGGCGTTGAGCTTTGTGATAATGGCACTGAAAATCAAGGGATTGTTCATATGGTAGGACCAGAAACTGGTTTGACTCAGCCTGGAAAAACCATCGTCTGTGGCGATTCTCATACCGCAACTCATGGTGCTTTTGGTGCTTTAGCTTTTGGGATTGGAACAAGTGAAGTGGAGCATGTTTTTGCCACTCAAACCATTTGGCAAAGTAAGCCTAAAAATATGGGTATTAAGATTACCGGGGAGCTTCCTAAAGGTGTTTACGCTAAAGATATTATTCTGGCTTTAATCGCAAAGTATGGTACGAATTTTGGCGTTGGTTACGGCGCAGAGTTTTTCGGGGATACAATTGAAAACTTGTCGATGGAAGAACGCATGACGATTTGTAATATGGCGATTGAAGGCGGCGCTAAAATTGGTATTATGAAACCTGATCAAACAACTTTTGATTACGTTGCTGACCGGACTTATGCTCCTAAAGATATGCAAGCAGCCAGTGAAAATTGGCAGGAGCTTTTTACTGATGAAGATGCTCAATATGATACCGTACTTACTTTAGATGTTAGCCAACTCTCTCCTTTTGTTACTTGGGGCACAAATCCTGAAATGGGTGTTGCTTATGATGAACAGTTTCCAGCTGCTGACTCTGATGAATTTATTAAGGCTTATGAATATATGGACTTGCAACCTGGTCAAAAGCCAGCTGATATTCCAATTGGATATGTTTTTATTGGTTCTTGCACCAATGGTCGACTTTCTGATTTAAAAGAAGCCGCTAAAATAATTGAAGGTAAAAAAGTAGCTGATCAGGTGACCGCAATTGTTGTGCCGGGCTCACGTCCCGTTCGAAAAGCGGCCGAAGCCATCGGTTTGGATCAAGTTTTTAAAGCAGCTGGTTTTGAATGGCGCGAGCCTGGTTGCTCAATGTGCTTGGGTATGAATCCTGATCGCGTGCCAGCTGGCGTCCATTGTGCTTCAACGTCTAATCGTAATTTCAAGGGACGACAAGGAAAAGATGCTCGGACCCATTTGTGTTCACCAGCTATGGCAGCGGCAGCCGCAATCAATGGTCATTTTATTAATATTTCACAGGAGGTTGTTTAAATGGAAGCTTTCACACAATATAGCGGTAGCGTAGTTTCTTTAAGAGAAGATAATATTGATACCGATCAAATTATTCCCAAAAACTTTTTAAAACAAGTCGATAAAAAAGGCTTTGGCATTCATTTATTTGACGAATGGCGTTACTTAGCCGATGGGAGTGACAATCCTGATTTCCCTTTAAACTTTCCAGAAAATAAACAGGCGACCATTTTAGTTGCTGATGAGAATTTCGGTTCTGGTTCTTCCCGTGAGCATGCCGCTTGGGCGTTGCAGGATTATGGTTTTAAAGCCGTGATTGCCGGTAGTTTTAGTGATATTTTTTATATGAATGCTTTGAAAAATGGCTTACTACCTATTAGAATTGAAAAAGAAATTCGTGACAGCATCAGTCAATTACCTGCTGGTACAAAGATTGAGATTGACTTACCTACACAAAAAATTACTACGCCAAATGCTGAATACTCCTTTGATTTTGATGCCACTTGGAAAGATAAACTAGTTAAAGGTTTAGACGATATTAGCATTACTTTACAGCATGAAGATGCAATTCGTGCTTATGAACAAAAGATGGTCCAATTTTAAATTTTAAATGAACTGTATCGATTGCGATACAGTTTTTTTATGCAAAAAAATCCTCGACTAATTGCCGAGGATTTTACTTTTTTTATTTACTTTGCTCTTCTTTTACTGGACAGCCACAGTCGCAGTCTTCACAAGAGGCGCCATTTTTAATTTTGCGATAGACAATCACTCCTGCACCGCCAAAAATTAAAACAGATAAAATTATAGTTGCCATTCTTTCACCTCATCTAAATGTTGAATTGTTACGGTTGGTCGATTTGATTTATTTGGTTTCTTCAAGATAAAGTATAGCATAATCGCTAAAACAACGGCTGCTAAAATAAATCCAATTCCTATTGAACCACCTTCAAAAAAGACGTGTCCAAATTGATAAACAACGAAACTCACTGCATAAGCCAAACCACATTGATATGCAATTGCACCGGCAAACCATTTACCATTTGCCATTTCACGACGGATGGCCCCCATCGCAGCAAAACATGGTGCACACAATAAATTAAATACTAGGAATGAATATGCCCCAACTGGCGTATAAGACCCCCGCAAGGCTCCCCAAATCTGAGAGCCGTTTTCGGAAACTGATGGTTGATTATATAAAATCCCAAAGGTCCCGATGACATTTTCTTTGGCAATTAGTCCTGTGATTGCTGCTACTGCGGCTTTCCAATTACCAAATCCAAGAGGTGCAAAAATTGGTGCTACAAGGTTTCCTAAAGCTGCTAAGATACTTTGATCTTCTGGTACCGCTTGGAACATAAAATTATGGGTCTGAGTAAACCAAATTAAAATACAAGCGACAAAAATAATTGTTCCTGCTTTTTTAACAAATGCTTTACTGTGATCATACGTATAACGAATCGTATTACCGATTCTTGGAAAATGATAAACTGGCAATTCCATAATGAAAGGTGCTGGATCACCGGCAAACAAACGTGTTTTTTTCAAAGCAATCCCTGATAAAACGATTGCTGACATACCAATAAAATAAGCTGAGGGTGCTACCCAAGAACTATTTGGGAAAAATGCCCCCGCTACTAAGGCTATGATTGGCAATTTAGCTGAACAAGGCATAAATGTCGTTAGCATAACAGTCATTTTACGATCTTTTTCATTTTCAATTGTCCGACTCGCCATGACACCTGGCACACCACAACCTGTTGCAATTAACATCGGAATAAATGATTTTCCTGACAAACCAAACTTTCTAAAGAAACGATCCATTACAAAAGCAATCCGCGCCATGTAGCCACAATCTTCAATTAATGCCAAACAGAAAAATAAAACCATTAATTGTGGTAAAAAACCAAGTACTGCGCCAATTCCGGCGACAATCCCATTTAAAATCAAGTCTTGCATCCAACCAGCTACTTGCCAAGATTGCAAGGTTGTTTCGATAAAGTTCGGTACGATATCACCAAACAAAGTATCATTTACCCAGTCAGTTCCAATGGCTCCGACAGTTTGAATCGCAATGTAATAGATTAACCACATAACTAAAGCAAAAATCGGTAACGCTAAAAAGCGATTCGTCACAATCCGGTCAATTTTATCTGATAATGATAATTTAAACTGGTCATCATCAACAACACATAAGGTTTTCAAGTCCGAAATAAAATTATATCTTTCATTAATAATGATGGATTCAGCATCATCTGCGATAATCTTTTCAGTAATATTAATGGTTTCTTCGATTTCTTTTTGCTGAATAGTGCTCAAATCTAATGCTTGGCTTGCTCGTGAATCCCGTTCGAATAATTTCACGCTGTACCAACGAGCATATTTGTCTTCAACGGTGCTACCTAAAATGGTTTCGATCTCATTTAAAGCAGCTTCAAGACGTTTATCATATTGGGGATAATTGATTTCTGCATTATTCTTTGCAGCTGCGATGGCTTCTTTGACTGCTTTATCAACATTTCGATTTTTTAAAGCTGATATGCCAATCACTGGTACACCTAAAGCATAAGATAATTTTTCTAAATTAATCTGCTTGTCACTTTTTTCCAAAATGTCCATCATATTGACAGCTACGACTGTTGGAATCCCTGTTTCAATTAATTGGGTCGTTAAATAAAGATTCCGTTCTAAATTTGTCCCATCGACAATATTTAAAATGACATCAGGTTCACCTGACAATAAGTAATCTCTAGCAACAACTTCTTCTGGTGTATAAGGTGAAAGAGAGTATATACCCGGCAAATCATCAATCGTAACATCAGTATTCTTTTTATAAACGCCACCTTTTCTTTCAACGGTGACACCCGGCCAGTTTCCAACGAATTGATTATTACCAGTTAATACATTAAAGGCGCTAGTCTTCCCACTATTGGGATTTCCGGCTAATGCTACATGTAGGTTTGCCATCACGCTTCCTCCTTCGCAATAATAATCATTTCCGCTTCAGATTTTCTCAAAGTCAATTCATACCCACGAATCCGAATTTCAATCGGATCTCCCAATGGGGCAAGTTTAATAATTTTAATCAACGTTCCTTTGGTTAAGCCCATATCCATTAAGCGGCGTTTCACTGCACCGGTGCCGTGGACATTTACGACAACCCCTTGTTCTCCTATTTTTAATTGATCTAAAGAAGACCAATGATTTCTTTCTTCTGTTATATCTTTCACATTAATACTTTTCAAAATAGTCTTATCAATTGCCACACGAGAATTGTGTAACAAGACAATACTATTATGCCCAGACTGACTCACAACGGCAATTTTCGAACCAATTACCATTCCGAGATCCTGCATCCGGCGCTTCATATCTGAATCTAATGTGACTGAATCAATTTCCACAACTTTATTCAAAGAAACATCTGCTAAAGTAGTCATCATTTTTCCGCCTAACTTTTTCAATTAATAATGAGAATCTTTCTCACTTAGATTAACTGGATTTGTGAACAATGTCAATATGAAACATAACTTTTTCTTAATCTTTTGAGCAGTAAATTTGACTTATTATTTCAAACTTGTTTAGAAAGGTTATTTAAAATTTTTTTGTTCGTAAAAAAAACATTCAATTTTTGTTTTTCAAATAAAGAAAGGGCTTTTCCATTGAATTCATCTGCTTTCATCATTTTTCCAAAAACACCAAGCCTTGTGTATCTCAAAAAACGAAACACTATATATAGTGTTTTTCGATTGACTTTTTCCCAACATCTTTTATACTGATAAGTGTAGAAAAAAAGGGGGAACATCCATGGTAAAAGTATATTCAAAAAACAATTGTATGCAATGCAAGATGACAAAACGTTATTTAAACGACAATCATATTAGCTTTGAAGAAATTAATATAGACAGCGAACCAACTGCTTTAGACTTCTTAAAAGAACAAGGTTTCCAAAGTGTACCTGTTACTTTTAATGGTTCAGACACAATTATCGGCTTTCGTCCTGACCAACTAAAAGCTTTAGCTTAATCAATAAATCTAAATGAATGACGAACTGAGATGAAAAGCGACTATTTTTGTCTCAGTTTTATTTATTACTATATATAGGAAAGAAGTGACGAAATGAGTCTGAAAAATCTAGGCGATGTGACCTACTTCAAACTTAATAATGAAATCAACCGTCCTGTTAACGGACAAATCCCATTAAATAAAGATAAAGAAGCTTTAGATGCATTCTTTAAAGAGAATGTTGAACCGAATACCCACAAGTTTTCTTCTATTAAAGAAAAACTTGATTTCCTAATTTCAGAAGATTATTTAGAACAAGAATTTATCGAAAAATATTCTCTTGCTTTTATTGAAAAATTATATGCATTTTTAGATGAACAGAATTTTGTCTTTAAATCATTTATGGCAGCCTATAAATTTTATTCTCAGTACGCTTTAAAAAGTAACGATGGCGACGAATACCTAGAGTCATATGAAGATCGTGTAGCTTTTAGTGCCTTATACTTTGCAGACGGGGATGAAAATCTAGCACTAGATTTAGCTGATGAAATGATTCATCAACGCTATCAACCTGCAACTCCTTCATTTTTAAATGCAGGACGTAAACGCCGTGGAGAATTGGTCTCTTGTTTCTTAATCCAAATGACTGATGATATGAATAGTATTGGTCGCTCAATCAACTCTGCTTTACAATTATCAAGAATTGGTGGCGGCGTTGGTATTAATTTGTCTAACCTCCGAGAAGCCGGTGCGCCGATTAAAGGTTATGACGGAGCCGCTAGTGGTGTCGTTCCAGTAATGAAATTATTCGAAGATAGCTTTTCTTACTCAAACCAATTAGGCCAACGTCAAGGAGCCGGTGTGGTTTATCTAGATGTCTTCCATCCAGACATTGAGATGTTCTTATCGGCTAAAAAAGAAAATGCCGATGAAAAAATTCGGGTTAAAACTCTGTCACTAGGTGTCACTGTTCCTGACAAGTTTTACGAATTGGCTCGTAAAAATGAAGATATGTATTTATTCAGCCCTTATGGTGTTGAAAAGGAATACGGTGTCCCTTACTCTTATGTGGATATCACAAAAGAATATGACAACATGGTAGCTAATCCCAACATTCGTAAAAAACGGGTTCGGGCTCGTGACTTGGAAAACGAAATTTCTAAATTACAACAAGAATCTGGCTATCCTTATATCATCAATATCGATACGGCTAATCGGGCAAATGCGGTTGACGGAAAAATCGTCATGAGTAATCTATGTTCAGAAATTTTACAAGTTCAAACACCATCTGCCATTAATGATCGTCAAGAATATGAAACATTAGGTACAGATATTTCTTGTAACTTAGGCTCAACAAATATTGTCAATTTAATGGAAAGTCCTGACTTTGGCAAATCTGTTAAATCAATGGTTCGAGCGTTAACTTTTGTTACAGATGCTTCAAATATTGATGTGGTTCCTTCTATTCAAAACGGCAATCATTTAAATCATACGATTGGCTTAGGTGCGATGGGCTTACACAGTTTCTTTGCTAAAAACTTGATGGTTTATGGATCTGAAGAATCAATCGATTTCACCAATATTTATTTCATGCTGTTAAATTATTGGACTTTAGTAGAAAGCAATCAAATTGCTAGAGAAAAGAAACAAAGCTTCTATAATTTTGAAAAATCAAAATATGCTGATGGCTCTTATTTTGACAAATATATAACTGGTGAATTCATGCCACAAACTGATAAAGTCAAAGAAATCTTCAAAGATATTTTTGTTCCAACTGCAGAAGACTGGGCAGCTTTAAGAGAGGCTATTAAAACAGATGGTTTGTATCACCAAAATCGTCTAGCTGTAGCGCCAAATGGTTCGATTTCTTATATCAATGATACCAGCGCTAGCTTACACCCTATCACTCGTTTAATTGAAGAACGTCAAGAAAAGAAAATTGGGAAAATTTATTACCCAGCACCATATTTAAATAATGAAACATTGCCTTATTATATGTCTGCTTACGATATGGATATGCGTAAAGTTATCGATGTCTATGCCACAGCGCAACAACATATTGACCAAGGAATGAGCTTAACTTTATTCATGCGTTCTGAAATTCCTCGCGGTTTATACGAATGGAAAACAGAAACTAAGCAATCTACTCGTGATTTAAACATCTTACGAAACTATGCCTTTTACAAAGGCTGTAAATCGATTTATTACGTTCGGACCTTCACTGAAGACGCAGAAGAAATCGGTTCAAATCAATGCGAAAGCTGCGTCATTTAGAAAGGAGAACCTCATGACAGAAACATATTATGAAGCAATAAATTGGAATGAAATTGAAGATGTCATCGATAAATCAACTTGGGAAAAATTAACTGAACAGTTTTGGTTAGATACCCGGATTCCTTTATCAAATGACTTAGATGATTGGCGTAAATTATCAAAAATGGAACAAAACTTAGTCGGCCACGTTTTTGGTGGTCTGACTTTACTTGATACCGTTCAATCAGAGACTGGGATGGATCAGCTGAGAGAAGATGTACGCACACCCCATGAAGAAGCCGTTTTAAACAATATTCAATTCATGGAATCTGTTCACGCAAAAAGTTATTCATCGATCTTCAGTACTTTAAACACAAAATCTGAAATTGATGAAATCTTCGAATGGACCAATACAAATGTATATTTACAAAAAAAAGCTGAACGAGTGAACGAAATCTACAAAAACGGTACACCATTAGAAAAGAAAATTGCCAGTGTCTTTTTGGAAACTTTCTTATTCTACTCAGGCTTTTACACACCACTATACTATTTGGGAAACAATAAACTAGCTAATGTAGCAGAGATCATTAAATTGATCATTCGTGATGAATCTGTTCACGGAACTTACATTGGCTACAAATTCCAACGAGGATTCAACGAGCTGCCTGAAGCAGAACAAGAATCATTGAAGGAATGGATGTATGATTTATTATACGAACTTTACGAAAATGAAGAACGTTACACTGAAGAATTGTACGATGAAATCGGTTGGACAGAAGAAGTCAAAACTTTCTTGCGCTATAATGCCAACAAGGCGTTGATGAACTTGGGACAAGATCCATTATTCCCAGATACCGCCGATGACGTAAACCCAATTGTCATGAATGGGATTTCTACTGGTACAAGTAACCACGACTTCTTCTCGCAAGTCGGTAATGGCTATTTGTTAGGCCATGTCGAAGCGATGGATGACGATGATTATTTGATTGGTTTTGAATAATATAGCGAACCAGGCAACTTCCATTTAGTGAAGTTGCCTGGTTTTTAGTTTAATTGTGCAGCAATCAAAGTCTTTGTATATTCATGCTGCGGGTTCTCTAAAATATCTTTGGTTTCGCCAACTTCAACAATTTCTCCTTGATACATCACTGCGACTCGATCAGCAATTTTTGAAACTAATTGTAGGTCATGAGAAATGAATAAGTAAGTTAAATGAAACTCTTTTTTTAAATCCAGCATCACATTAACAATTTGTGCCTGCAACGAAACATCTAAAGAAGAAACAGGTTCGTCGGCAATAACGAATTTAGGATTGGTTACCAATGCTCTGGCGATGACGACTCGTTGTTTTTGTCCACCACTTAATTGACTAGGGAAACGTTGAAATAAAGACTCGTCGATACCTACTTTTTTTAAAATATTGATCACCTGTTTTTCACTACTCAGCTGCTCCTGCCCTAAAGCTTTTAGCGGCTCCATCACAATACTAAAAATGGTCATAAAAGGATTCATCGCTGATTCAGGATTTTGAAAAATTATCTGCATTTCTTTTGGAGAACGCTTTACTTTTGTCTGATCAGTTTGATTTAAAAAAATGATATCTCCAGCAGTTGGTGCTTCCATCTTTAAGAGAAGCTTTCCTAATGTAGATTTCCCACTACCAGATTCACCAATTAAAGCAAATAACTCTCCTTGATAAATAGTCAAACTAACATCTTTCACCGCTCGTACAATCGGTTTTTTTCTGAAATCAAATCCACTTTTCTTAAAAGTCTTCGTTAAATGATTCATTGATAAAATCGGGATTTCTCTCTGCATTCTGCGACTTCCTTTCTGCATAGAAGCAGCGAACTGCATGCTGTTTTCTCTCTTTCAAAAGAGGATGGCTTTTTGTACATTCTGGTAATTTCACTGAACAACGCGATGCAAAAAAGCAACCAGGTATTTGTTCATCCATCGTTGGTACATTTCCTGGGATACTTGTTAATTCATGAGATTTACTAGGACTGGCCGCTAATAAAGCTTTAGTATAGGGATGTTGCGGTTTTTTCAGAATAGTTTGTAGTTTACCAAGCTCTACTATTTCCCCAAAATACATAACAGCAACACGATCAGCCACTTGTTTAATAACCTTTAAATCATGACTGATTAAAATAATTGTTAAGCCTTCTGTCTGCTGTAATTCCTTCAGTAAAAGCAAAATCCCTTTTTGTGTAACTGCATCTAAAGCAGTCGTCGGTTCATCTGCGATTAAAACTTTTGATTTAGTTAAGAGTGCCATAGCAATCATTACTCGTTGCTGAAGACCACCGGAAAGCTCATGAGGATACTGCTTCATCCGCTGTTTTGGGTTAGTAATTGCTACTTTTGCTAAAGTTTTCTCAGATAATTCGATAGCTGCTGCTTTTGATACTTTTTGAAAACGTCTAGCTACTTCAGCTAATTGACTTCCAATCGTTTTAACTGGATTCATCGCTTTTTTGGGATCTTGAAAAATCATCGCTATTGATAAATTTTCATCCAGTCGATGCATCTCACTTTCAAAGATGAATTCTTGGTATTGGTACTCAAAAAATCGAGGTAAAATATTTTTCAAACAACGCATCAAGATACTTTTCCCTGAGCCAGATTCCCCAACGATTCCTAGAATTTCTCCCTGAAAAACCGTCAAATCTAACTCTTTAATAATTTCATATGGTTTTTTTTCCAAGCCTTGATAAGTAATCACATTGAGTTTTTTGACTGTTAAAATAGCTGTCATCATATTTACTCCTTATTCTTGATCAGAGAAGATTTTTCTTAAAAATTCTCCGACACCATTAAAAGCTAATACTGTTAAAATAATAAAAATCCCTGGAATTAATGCCATATGAGGAGCTCCTTGAAGGTTGCTTTGGGCATTTTCTAATAAAGAGCCCCAAGAACTTTTAGGTTGTTGAATTCCTAAACCTAAAAAACTCAACGCCGATTCTGTCATAATTGCACTAGAAAGATTTGTTGTTGCGGCAACTAAGATTGTTGGTAGAATCGGTGGCAGCAAGTGTTGAAAAATAATTTTCCAAGACTTTTCACCAATGAATTGACTATATAATACATAATCTCTTTCTTTAAAAGAAATCGCCTCACCACGCACTAGACGTGAAATATTCATCCAGGAAAATAGACTGATTACTAAAATCACAGTACCAATTCCCGGTTCCAATAAAACACTTAGCACAATTGACAAAACCATCCAAGGAATTGACGACAATACATCAACTAATCGCATTAAAATTGAATCAAGAATACCCCCAAAATAACCTGCCAATAAACCAATGGCTGTTCCTAAAATGGTAGCTGTCGCCATTGCAACAAATCCGACAGTTAAAGAAATATGTCCGCCATATAGGACTCGTAAAAAATAATCTCGTCCTAGTTCATCAGTGCCAAAAAGATGCTTCAAACTTGGACCTTGCGATAATTGAGTTACATCAATTTTATTAGGATTTAGTGGTAATAACAAAACAAGAAAACTAACTAAGATGAGCAACAATAAAAAAAGCAATAGAAATCGATAGGAAGGATAATAACGTAAAACTTTACGACATTTTTGCCAATAAATTTTTATCATAAGCGACCTCCACGAATTCTGGGATCGATTAAAATAACCAACACATCAGCTACCAAGTTTCCGATAATCACCATTACTGAAGATAATAAAACAATCGCCATAATAATTGGATAATCCAACGCTTTGGCTGCTGTTAAAAAGAAGTTGCCGACACCGGGCCAGCTGTAAATAGACTCTGTAATAATTGCTCCAGTAATCATTGTTGGAAAGAAAATACCAATTTGAATCGCAATTGGTGTCATAATATTTTTAAAAACATGTTTGATTAATATTTCCTTTTTACTGGCACCAAATGCCCTTTGGACTAGGACATACTCCGCCTCTAATTGCCTCATAGTTGCACTACGAATATATCGAATCAATTCTGGTGTAAAAGCAAATACCAAAGTAATATACGGTAAAATAAAATGCTTCAAAAAATCTAACAGATCATTTTCAACCCCAATGGTTCGCATACCGATAATTGGTAAAAGATTTAAATGATAACCAAAAAAATAAATTAACAACATGGCTAACCAAAAAGTCGGTGTAGCAATACCTATCCCAGCTAATTTTTCTATCAATTTTCCGCTAAATTTATCACTTCGATCACCTGCAAAAATACCTAAAATACATGCCAATATTAAAGCTGTCACATAAGATGGCAGAACTAACACAATTGTATTAGGAATTTTTTGTAATAATGACTCACCGATACTCTGATGACCTACCAAAGAATAACCAAAATCCCAATGAAAAATATTTTTCAGCCAATAAAAGTATTGAACGATTGCTGGTTGATCTAAGCCTTTTTGTTGCCGAATCATAGCGATAGTTTCAGCAGACATATTTGGTGTAACTGAACTATCCACCGCATCATACGGCGCCAATTGAATCAAGATAAAAGTCAAAATCGTCACCAACAATACTAAAGGAATCGCATAAAGCAAACGTTTTACGATATATTTTGCCATTGTTTCACCTACTCTCACAAAAAGAGCTACTCAAAAAATCTTTAAGATTCTTTCAGCAGCCCTAAATCAACTATTTAGATAACTTAGACCAGTCTTCCATAATATATACTGGGACAAATTTTGCATCAGAAAACCCTTTAACACTCGGATTAGATGCAATAATTTTTTTGTTGTCAACAATTGGATAGAAAACTGCATCGTTTACAATTTCAGTTTGTAATTGATTGTAAATATCTTTGCGTTTTACTTCATCTAATTCGTTGGCACCAGCATTAAATAATTCATCTACTTTATCATTTTTGTAGTGCATGATGTTAAAATCGCCATCGGATTTAAATTGTGATTTATAAGCATCAGGATCATTACCCCAAATATAGCCACTGATATACATATCGTATTTTTTGCTATTTTCTTTTTGCAACTCTGTCACTAAAGCAGCTGTTTCCACCGCTGAAAGTTTTACTTTCAAACCAATTTCCTCAAGCGCTTCTTTAATGAATGTGACTTGCATTTTTTGAATTTTATCACCAGTCATGTAGCCTAAGTTTAATTGAGTCCCCTCTGCATCGGCCTCTTTAATCAAATCTGTTGCCTTTTTAACATTAGTTTTGTATTTTTTCACTTTATTATTATAGTATTCATTGTTTGGCGGTAAAATCGAATAAGCATTACTGTAATATTTTTTATTTAAGTAGGTCGCTTTATTCATTTCTGGTTTATTTAAAGCTAAAAACATCGCTTGACGTACTTTTTCGTCAGCAACTTTTTTTGAATTCATATTGATTCCCATATAACCAACACGATTTTCACTATATGAGCGAATTTTCAAATCGTTTTTTTGCATTTCTTTTACTTCAGCCGGTTGCACTAAACCAGCATCGACTTCCCCACTTTGCAACGCGACTTTGGCTGTGTCAGGGTTAGAAATGATTTGTAAGACCACATTGTTTAGGTTAGCTTGACCACCGTAATAAGATTCATTTGCTTCAAATTTTAAATATTCACCCTTTTTATATTCAACAAATTTATAGGGACCACTACCAACCGGGTCAACATTAACTTCTGCTTCCGCAAAATCAACATTTTCATAGACATGTTTTGGTAAGATATACGTATCTACCGCTACTTGATTCAAAATCGGTACATTTAATGCTGGTAAAGTAAATTTAATCGTTAAATCATCAACTTTTTCTACGGTTACAGGTTGTTCACCTACCCATAGCATGTCAGAAGCGCCATTATTTTTATCTATTTTCTTTTCATAAGTAAATACAACATCATCAGCTGTTAAAGGTTATCCGTCTGACCAAACCAAATTTTCCTTTAGTGTAACCGTAACACTTAATCCATCATCAGCTTTCACAATTTCATTAGCCAATTCGTTTTTAATTGCTCCGTCACTTTCTGAACGTGCCAAAGGAGAAAAGACTAAGTTCACTGCAGTCATGCCCCAGCGATCATTTGCACTAATTGGATTTAGTGAAACTGGATCACTGTCAATTGAAAAAGTGAATGTATCATCTGCACTTTCTTTTGCTTCAGCGACCTTAATTGCCTGCCCAAATCCTAAACCACCTAAAACTAAAATCATAGTAAGCAATACTGTAAAAATTTTTTTCTTCATTTAAAATGCTCCTCCAAATTCTCTATTTACATTCAATTTTTGAATTTAGCATTTTTATCTCGTATATTCAGCGAGAAAATGCCTACACCTAGAAAACTCTAGGCTCTTTAGAAAATCCAATCACACCCTCATAAAAAGACGGATACCATTTCGTTTCATTTTCTCACGCCCTTTCTTTAAAACGCTTACAATAATTAGTATAAAAAAATTCTCCTCATATAACAACAAGAGGAGAATAAATAGTAAGTAATATTTTTTTCATAATATTCAATTTGTTTTATATTTATTGAAGATAAATTTTAGCTTGTCTTAAAACTTCCTTGTCCAGTACCTACACATTAATCATCCTTAATTTTGTAATATTTTTATACATCGATAAATCTTCAATCACATCTGTATAGGACAGTCCTTTGGGCAAATCAATCGTATACACATTGGTATAAATTCGATAATCCTCCATAAAATCAACATCAAAATCAACATCTTCAACTTCGATTTTTTTACTATCAAAATAGTTCATAATAAATTCTTTGGTTTCTTCTCGATGAATATAACGAATTTCAATCTTTTTGATAGCGTGAACTTTAATAACTCGTTTCACCACAATTAAGGCCGCCATGATGCCAACAAAACTACTGAAAGCAATTGCATAAAATCCCATTCCAATTGCTAATCCCAAACCAGCTCCCGCCCAAATGGAAGCCGCAGTTGTTAGACCCTTTATGGAACGATTAGTGACAATAATTGTCCCCGCACCAAGAAAACCCACGCCACTAACAACTTGTGCGATTAATCGGGCTTCATCTGAACGAACAACTCCTGCCAATCTTGGTTCACTCAAAGCAGTTTGTAAGGCATTATAACCAATTTCGACTTGAATTAAAGCAATGATTGTCGCACCCATACAAACTAAAATATGCGTCCGCAAGCCCGCCGGTCGATTATGCAATTCTCTTTCTGCACCAATCGCACCACCCATTAAAATGGCTAAAAACAAACGCAACATAATTTCATAGATTGAAAGATGGGTATCCATCCTAATCACTCCTTCAACTTAACTAATTCTTCGTCAGTAAGTGCTCGATACTGACCTTTTTTTAAATCGACTGGCAATGTTAACTGACCCATTCGAATGCGTTTTAAATAAGTCACTTCCTTGCCACAAGCTTTCACCATCCGTTTCACCTGATGAAATTTTCCTTCTTGTAAAATAATTCTTACTTTTGAAGTTACTGCAGTTACTTCATCAATCATTAACTTCGCAGGTAACATTTTTTCCCCAGCTAAAATAATTCCCACTTCAAATTTTTCTTGATCTGCTTGATCCATTATTCCAGAAACCTCTGCAAAATATTCCTTTTCAACATGTTTTTTAGGACTTAATAATTGATGACCCAGTTCCCCATCATTCGTAATGATAAGCAATCCTTCAGTATCTTTGTCCAAACGACCAACTGGAAACAAATCAGTGCGATAGTCTTCTGACGAAAACAAATCTAGCACTGTGCGATGAACAGGATCACTCGTCGCACTAATAACACCCGCAGGTTTATTTAACACATAATAATAAAATTCTTGATAAATTAATGGGGCATCTAAAAAAGCAATCTGATCTTTTTCAGGATCAACTTGGGTTTTATCAGATTTGACTACCACCTGATTTACTTTAACTTGTCCTTTTTTTATCAACTGTTTCACTTCTTTACGGCTTCCTAAACCCACTTCTGATAAAAATTTATCCAAACGCATAAGTTCTCCTTAACGATAACATGATTTTAAAAATGAAAGTAAATAATTCTTGTAACCTCTTGATGATAGAAAGTCATCTTAGTATTAAGTATCAAATGTGAAGGCTAGAGTGTCAATTAAAAGTATACGCTTTTTCAATCGTTTTGTTATTAAATTTAACGATATCGTAATTTAAAAATATAAGTGAAGATTGCAAAAATTCCTAAATCAAAACCAAATGCTTCGAGATGAGGACCAATGTCTCCTAATGAATGTATCACCATGCCACTAGTGATTACTAAATGCAAGTCCCCTCCTGTCTGATTAAAATATTCAATGCGAGCAATCATTTGAACAAGATGAACTAAAATAATCACAACAGCAGTACTTGCTAAAGAATCAACCATTATTTTCTTAACAAGTTCATCATTTCGTTTGTGAGCTTGATTTATTAAAAATATAAGCGTAGATACTATTGCATAAAAGAAAAATAACCCCAAAATTATTACTAATAAAACTAACGGCCAACTAAGATTAGTTCCATAAAAAAAAGCCATTTTATTCATCCCCCTCTAAATAGAAAATTTCCTGAAACGATAAAGAAAAATAATCAGCTATCTTTAAAGATAATTCCAGACTAGGATTATACTTCCCTTTTTCAATTGCATTCATTGTCTGACGAGAAACGTCTAGGTCGGCAGCCATTTGCTTTTGTGCAATGCCTCGTGTTTCTCGAATTTCTTTAATATGATTGATTACTTTCATTTTCCCACCCACTTTTTGTAAAGATATCTTTACTAAATGATAGCACTTTTGTTTTTCTATGTAAAGATATATTTACATAGAAAAAGAGCAGCCTTCAAAAGGCTACTCTCAAAATTCTATTTTTTTATAATTTACTTGCCGCATCTTCATCAACAATTACGATCACGTCTTGATGGTTTTGTAAAACACTTGCTGGTAAATCTTCAGTTACGGGACCTTCCAACATGCCTTTAATTGCATCGGCTTTATTTTCGCCGAAAGCCATTAAAATAATTTTTTTACTTTGCATAATTGAACCAATCCCCATTGACAAGGCATGAGTTGGAACGTCCTCTGCTTTATCAAAGTAACGTTTATTCGCTTCAATCGTTGATTCAGTTAATTTAACTACGTGGGTAGTTGCATCAAATGAAGTCCCTGGTTCATTGAAACCAATGTGACCGTTACGTCCAATTCCTAATACTTGAATATCGATTGGATGATCAGCAATTACTTGGTCATAACGTTTGCTTTCAGCTGCTAAGTCTTCCGCTTTTCCATTTGGAACGAAAGTTTCTTTGAATGGTTTTTGATTAAACAAATGATCATTCATAAAATAGCGATAGCTTTGTGTATCTTCGCCGCCTAAGCCAACATATTCATCTAAGTTTACTGATGTCATATCAGAAAAATCAATCTCACTACTTACCATATCTTGATATAAAGTTTCAGGAGTACTACCGGTTGCTAAACCTAAAACTTTGGCCCCATTGTCCATACCTGCTTTAATCAATTCAAATGCTTTTTTTCCGCCTGCAACAGCGTCTTTTACGCGAATAACTTCCATGGTAAAAACTCCTATCTCTCATTTGGTATGTACCAATTATAAATCAGATTTTTTTATTTTGCAAGAATTGTATAGACCATTTCTTAAATTTTTAGCAAAAAAAGAGGAACTATCATCAGTTCCTCATAAACCAGGTTATTTTTGATAAGTTTTTACAATTTCACCAATTAATTCATCATCTTTTAAACCAGTAACTTCTTTAATAACTTCAGCAACTGTTTTTTCAGCCAATAATTTTTGTAATTCCACACTTTCTTGATCAGCTGGATCGTTGTAACTTAAGGTCATAGCAACCACGTCAACTAAATTTTGATAACCTAAGTTGCGATCTTTTAGTTCGCGGATTGGTCGGATAAATCTTTCATCATAACCAAGTTTACGAATCGGTGTCCGTGCGACACGATCAACACCATCTGAAATATATGGATTTTCAAAGCGGCCAACAATTTTATCGGCATAAGCTTGATGAACAGCTTTATCAAAGCCCCATTTATCTATTAATAAATTTCCTGTCTCAGCTAAAACAGCTTTTAGTTTTCCTAATACATCTGAATCCTTAATCGCTTCACCAATGGTTTTGTAACCTTTATAGGCTCCGGTATATGCTACTGTCGCATGACCAGTATTCACAGAAAATAATTTTCTTTCGATATAAGGTTCTAAATCAGCGACATATTCTACACCAACTAAATGAACAGCTTTATTTTTACTTTGAGTTTCATCAATCACCCACTCACTAAAAGGTTCCACTGAAACAAATAAAGGATCTTCATGATGTTGAATCGGTACAATCCGGTCGACTGCCGCATTTGGAAAACCAATATATTTTTCAACGTAAGCTAAATCTTCAGTAGTCAAAAATTCTTTGACTTTACCAAATAAAAATTGACTTCCACCAATCATATTCTCGCAGGCAACGATGTCCAATGGTTTTTCCAAACCTGCTGCTTGGCGTTTTTGAATTCCTTGAGCGATTAATTCAGCAATAAAAGGCAACACATTTGGACCAATAGCGGTAGTAACAATGTCTGCTTTAAAAACAGACTCTACTACTGCTGCTGGATTGTCTTTATTGTTTAGTCCATCGACATTTTCTACATGAATCCGTTTTTTACTGGCATCTGCTAATTCAATGTCATACGCCTTTCTTTCGTTTAAGGCATTGATAATTGTTTCATTGATATCCACAAAATCAATGGAAAAATCATTGCTAGCCAAAATTTCACCAATAAATCCACGACCGATATTTCCGGCTCCAAAATGTGTTGCTTGCATGTTTATTCAACCTCCTTTAATAGTCCAATAATTTCTTCTTTTGTTTTCGCATCTGCTAGTTTTACAACATTTTCTACATCTGAGCAGTAAATTGCAATTTTTTGTAGAATATCTAAATGTTCATCACCAACACCGGCAATGCCAAATAAAACCATCGCTACATCATCCGTATCATCAGCACCAAATTGCACTCCGCTAGGCACTTGAATTACCGAAATACCACTTTTTTGAACATATTTTTTGGCTTCATCGGTGCCATGAGGAATGGCAATAAAGTTTCCCATATAAACTGAAACCAATTTATCCCGTTCAATCATTGCTTCGATATATTCTGGTGTTACACAGCCAGCATCGACTAATAATTGTCCCGTTGCACGAATGGCCTCTTCTTTATTTTGATATGTTTGGTCGACTAAAATCATGTCTGCTTGTAATTCCATCTTTCTTTCCTCCTGATTAATTATTTAATTTTCGCGAATTTCCTTAACAAATAATGAACTCAACAATTGATAAATAATTTCTTTATTGCCGAATTTATAAATCTCCGTGTTCAAATCACTTTCAATAATCGAACTACTTATTTTGCCTAATAAACTACTTTGACTTTCTGGCATCGGATCAGGCGCCAACAATAATAAAATCCGGGTCAGTTCAATACTTTTTTTATCCATTCCTTGAATTAAAAAAGAATGATCCAAATCATAGATGGTAAAAAAAGGTTCTTTGATTTCTGGTGCTGCAGTATGAAACAAGGCAAAATTAGTTTTTGGTATGCCAATCGGTGCCACCAGATATCGTTGGATTACCAAATCAGTCACTATAGTAGCATCACTGACAATGGTTCCGGTTAAGCTTTCAATAATTTCAGCCAGTGTTTCTTCAATTGTTTCTTTGGCTTTGATTTTTTTTAAATCAAAAGCTCTCAGTAAATTATTAGCGATCCGCATGGTTTCATAAATTTCATCGAAAGTTTCACTACCTTCTAAAATCAGATCAGTTGGATTCAGATTCACTGATTCTGGCTGAATACCTCTTACATATTCTTTAATTTCCCGAAGTTCATCATCTAATAATAAGGGTGAAATCACTTTGTAAGGTAATTCAAAACCAGGCAGAAAGACTGTTGATAAAATCATATCGTAGTCATGAAAATTCAAGTGATTCATCTCTGATATTTTAGCAGCCTGAACTGTTTCAATTTCTGGAATATATTTATTTAAACGACTCTCTAAAATTCGAGCCGTTCCAATCCCACTAGAACACAATACTAAAGTACTGAGATTTTTACTGGTAGGATATCTTTCCAACGATGTAGCGAAATGAATCACTACATAACCCAGTTCATCAAAAGTAAATGCATGGTCTGGGAAAACCACCGCCAAATTTTCGACAACTGAGGCCGTAACTTTTTGATACTTATCCATCACTTTTTGTAGTATTGGATTGTTACTGCCTTGAATCACGGTTAAACTGCGCTTTAATGCAGCGGTCATGTGCGCTAATAAATCGGTAAACAATTGTTCATCTTTATAAAAGTCATAACTTGTCGCTTCAGATACTAGACGAATCAATTCACGCGTTTTATAGGATAGTTCCACATCAAAACTATCAATAAAGATATTTTGTGGTTTTTTATAATTGACGCCCTCTAATTGATGGGCAAAAAAACGAACTTCTTGATTGGTAATACTTTGTTTAATCAAGGTAGCGACCTTTACCATAACCTGACTCGCCAATTGCATACTTTCTGGTTTTGGGTTTTCTTGGATATCACTTTCAATCATGTGTCCCGTTTTCATACGATCAATCGACAATGCTAAAATAATTAAGATCCGTTGCATTTGATTGTCAGTTACGCGATCAAATAAACTGGCATTTACTTCGCCAAATATTTTCTTGGCTTGAAACAAGCTTTCACTAGACAATAAGCTTAAAAAATAATTGTCAGATATTTGCTGTAGATTTTCTAAGGTTAATTGATCTAAAAAGTTAAAGAAGTCATACTCGCTGATACCATTAAAAATCAAATTACTCAATAATTGGCGACGTTCATTTTCACGACCAACAATACTAATGCCACGCCCTTTCAAACGGGCCAACTCTAATTGATAACTGACTAAACTCGCTTCAATTGTTTGTAGATCAGTTGTAATTGTCGTTGTGCTAACGGCAAAATCATAAGACAAACCTTCAATTGTTTCTTCCTCATCGTTCAATAATAAAGAACAAACAATCGCACTTTGCCGTATTACATTATCTGTAAACCATTCGTTTTCGTCACCATCTAATTGCTCAGCTAACTTAGCTAAATCTTGCGAATCACCGACAATTCGATAACCAGCTCCCCGTGGCTTAATAATCTGAACATCTAGAGATTTAATTGTTTTTTCAAGACTGGCAACTTCCCGATAAATCGTTCTTTTAGAGACTTGTAACAAATCTTGTAAATCTGCTAAAGCCACTCCATTTGGATACTCTAACAGTAAGGCTAATATTTTTTTCTCTCGAACCGAAAAATACACTTTTCTTTCCCCCATTTTTAGACAACTAAATCAATAAAAGGATGAGACCAAACTGGTATCTAAACAAATTGCTTAGCAGTTCGGCCCATCTTTATTATACAAATATTCTCAGAAAAATGTGACCTATTCATACTTAGCTTAATACGGTTCGAGTAAATAAACTACTTGTTCACTAAATGATCAATCAATTTATCAAATTTTTCTGATGCTACTAAATCTGTCACTGAAACATGCACAGCACTTGGTGCTTGTTGCTCAGCTGCAACTGTTTCAGCATTTAGCGTGATAATCATTGCATCAACTTCATCTTTTAAGTCAGCAATTGGAAGTACTGAAACTGGATAAGCTAAATTTTTATCTTTCAAAATTTTCTTAATAATCGTTGCTGCCATATGTGCAGAACCTTTAGTATCTTGATAAGCAACAATTAAATGAGTTACTTTGCTATAATCAGCCACGCCATCCACTACATCATCACTGACTGCTGGTGCAACTGCCGCACCAGTTTGAGCATCGTTACTTAAATTATCAACAATTTCATCATAGCGGGGTGAATTCATAAAGTTTTCAACAGATACAAAAGTTGCACTTGGTGCTTTTTGATTTGCCCGTTCATGTAATTCTACTTGAGTTACAATCAAAGCATTTGGATCATCATTCAAATTATTGATCGCTGAGTTTGAAACGGGAATTTTCAGACCAGCTTTTTTCGCTTTATCCCGTAGGATTGAAGCTCCCATTGCTGAAGAACCCATACCCGCGTCACAAGCAAAGATAATTTTATTAACATTACCAAACATTTCTTGATTAGACTCAGTCATACTTGCATCAGAGCTTTGACCTTTAGCTGAAGCTTTAGCACTTGAAACAGCGGCTTGGCTAGCAGCTAAATCGTCTTCTTCATTTTTATCTGCTTTAATAATAATACTAGCAACTAAGAAAGAAACAATTGTAGCGACTACAATCCCGGCAATATTAGCAAAATATGCTCCTCGTGGTGTCATCGCTAAGACAGCCAATATCGAACCTGGTGAAGCAGCTGCTTGTAACCCAGCACCTAGTACTGAAAATACAAAGGTTCCTGATACACCACCGGCGATTACAGCTAAGAACAATAACGGTTTCATCATTACATAAGGGAAGTAAATTTCATGAATCCCACCAAGGAATTGAATAATGATTGCACCTGGCGCAGAAGATTTCGCTGCACCTTTACCAAAAATAGTGAAGGCTAACAATACACCTAAACCTGGTCCAGGGTTTGTTTCTAATAAGAATAAAATCGATTTCCCAGTCGCAGCTGCTTGTTCAGCTCCTAATGGTGTTAAAATTCCGTGATTAATCGCATTGTTTAAGAATAAAATTTTCGCAGGCTCAATTAAGACATTTGCTAGTGGCAATAGATGCATATTAATAATTGCTTCTACACCTTTACCCATTAATTCAGTTAAGTAACTTACAATTGGTCCAATTCCATAATTCCCTAAAATCGCTAAACCAAAACCAAGTAAACCAGCTGAAAAGTTGTTTACTAACATTTCAAAACCAGCTTTAATCTTGTCAGCAAAAATATCATCAAATTTCTTAATCACCCAACCGCCTAAAGGACCCATAATCATAGCTCCAATAAACATCGGTACATCTGAACCAACAATCACACCCATTGTTGCAATTGCACCCACGACTGCTCCCCGTTGACCATGAATTAAGTTACCTCCACTGTAACCGATTAATAATGGCAATAAATAAGTCAACATCGGAATAATCATCAATGCTAAATGTGCATTTGGTGTCCAACCAGTTTCCAAGAAGAAAGCTGTCAGTACCCCCCACGCGATAAATGCACCGATATTTGGCATGACCATACTTGAAAGACTACTACCTAACTTTTGGACTTTCGCTTTAATCCCCGTTTTCGGACGAGTATTTTCCATTTTCGTTTCCTCCTTCAAAAAAGTAATTTTTCTATACTTGTATTGTAATCGCCTCCAATTGTTTCAGCAATTAATAGTAGCTACAGCTTTGGCACAGAACTTTGTGCCATTATTTTTATTTATAAAAAAACCCTTCTCTTCAACTCTATAAATAAAGTCAGAAGAAAAGGATTCCTAATTTTGAGAAGTTATTTCTTGATTTTTTTACGATTAAATAATTTAACAAAATGAAGGCCACTAAAGACTGCTATAAATTGCATAATTGAAACACCTACACCTGTATAGACACGCATAAAATATTGTCGGATTTGAGCAGTTTCTCCAAAAGAACAAAACCAAGCAACCCCAAAAAGAAAAACGATATACGTCAAACCTAGACCAACCGTAATCAACAAGTGATCACGATAAAAAATTTGCTGCTTCTTTGAAAAAATACTACCCAATACCATCAAACCTAAGCCAAATATGGAAATTATTATAATAGGTATCTTAATGAGATTAGCCACTAGAATCAAACGATTTGCTACTCTACCCGTCAAAGCAATCGGTGGGCTGATAGGCTCACTTTCTGCTGATTGCCAACGACCTGAAAAAGAATGATCCAAGATTTTTTCAGCAATTTTTCGATCTTTCTTGGTGGAATATAGAATACTTCTACCCTGTTCATAGCTACCATAATCTAAATTTTCGCCAATCGCAACGCCCATTAAATTAAAAACACCTGGAAAATCCTTTAATATTTTCCCATCTCCGCTTTTAGTTAAATAAAATTCTTTTTTAGTCGTAATTTTTTGCTCTCGATAAGCTTCACTTAGTTCATGATTTATTTTCTTTAATAAATTATCGGTCTGCTCAGCGTTATTATTGTAATAGCCTCGTTGTTTTAGTGCCTCACGAAATCCCCAGAAGAAATAATCACCAGATACTTGCTTATCAGCAGTCGCCCAAACACTATCAGTAAAGATCCAATTGGTATTCACTTTCATCTTCTGTAAAGTTGGTGAAACTTGCTCTGCTTTTTTTACCGCCTGCCGCGTAATCCAAATCTTATTATCTTTTTGATTTAAATCTGTACCATCATCCAGTCGAATCAGATAACTCATCAAAGTCACAAATTCACCGTCACTGCGGTCATTAACCATTGCTACACCATAATGCTGGTCATTTATCGCCACCAATATTTTAGTTGTAACTAAAATCGAAATAAATGGCAGTGCGCAGACCAAAATTTTAGGTAGAATTTTCGTGATAAAAGATTTAGCTATTTTTCGTCTCATAACATCGATAACCGGTTGTTGTTTTTGTTGAGTCAATATCAACTGAACAATTGCAAAAAAAAGACCCCCGGCAACAAAAGGAAAAATCCAGATACTATCTTCTCGCAAATACCAAAAAAAAGGTAAAGCAACCACTAAACCACTCATCCAAAGAGCAAACTTTTTAATGCTCCCATCGCGTCTTAAATAAATACCGATCGTACAAGCTATAATAATGACGGCTACTGGCACCACCAAAGCATTTCGGTAAATTCGCGTACTATACTCATCCATAAAAGTAATTGGCGAATACAAGAAAAAAATAAATATGCCACTAAAAAATAATTGACTCTTAACAATAGGTTTGAAACATTGAGCTGCCAGAAAAGCAGCAAAAATCTGTAACAATCCAAAACTCAAACTGTATGGAAGATGAAGTTTATAACTGCCAGCTAAAAAAAGCGCGTAGGAAATACCTTTTGACAAGGTTGTCGTATTGTAATCACCCAGCCAATTACCGGAAATCAATTCATTTGCTAAATGAATATAATGACCATCATCATATGAACCGTAAAGATTCGCAAAATAATCAGCATTAAGATATAAGCCTAAGCGTAAAACTACCAGCAGTAGCACAACGATAAAGAAAAAAAGATTCTTTTTTGATTTAAATTTTTCAAAGCTTACCTTTTTTCCCCAATCAACTACATTCATGCTAGTACTCCTATCATTCAAATAATAAAATAAGTCATTAATCTTTCTTCTAAACCAAATATTTCATTTTCATTACAGAACTGTAACAAAATTTTACATCAAAGAATTACAAACTGCAAGATAATTTTAAAAAAAGGACTAGAGTTTCAGCAAAGATTGCTAAAGACTGTAGTCCTACTTAAACATTATTTTCTTTGAAATTTCCCTCTTAATCCTCGTGTAATTACTTGAGTAAAGCTAAGAGAGCGTACCATGTGACTTGGATCAACGTATTCACGAATTGCCCGTAAGGTCTTCTTAGGATCTTTAGATGAAAAACTATATGTACCATTTCGTTTTGTTTTTACTGCAAAACGCGGAATCCATTTTCCTTTAAACATTACTGATGCAATAATTTGATCGACTTCTTCCCACGGAATTTGGATAAATTTTTTGGCATCACGATCATTGAAAAATTCAAAACCTTTGTCACCGATCATGATTTTGCCATAATCAGACATTCCCAAATAAGAAGTACCATCAATTACTAAGTCAACTTTGGTGTTGATTGATTGAACCATTTTATGATCCTCCTTTGCTACTTCGTTCATTATACGAGTTTTTGTTTATTAATAAAAGAAGCTGGGACAAAAATTTGTCCCAGCTGACTAAGAATTTTTGTGATTACATAACACCTAAAACGTGTAAGCCAACACCTACTACGAATAATCCCAAGATAATGATAATTGGAGAAACTTTTTTCTTCAATAACCACATACATAAGAAAGTAAGTAGTAACGCAGCCAGACCAGGAATTAATTGATCTAAGTTATCTTGCAAAGTAGTGACTTTAGTAGCTGATAATGATAGACCTGAAGCTTGATCTTGTAATGCTTGTTGAATACCTTTTGCACCACTTGGTAAGCTATTCCAATCAATATAAGCGCCTTTATCAAGTTTTACTTCAGAAACAATTGGTGTGAACTTAACATTTACCCAACGTTGAACCAAAGCTCCTAGTACGAACATCCCAAGAATTGATGCACCTTTAGTTACATCTTGTAATAAACCACCAGATAAGTCATCAGTGATAGCAGACCCAGCACGATAGCCGAATTCTTGTGTGTACCACATAAATGCCCAACGAATAATATTCCAAGCAACGAAGAAAATAATTGGACCTAAAATGTTCCCTGTCAAAGCTAGAGAAGCTCCTAGGGCACCTAAAATTGGACGAACTGTAAACCAGAAGACTGGGTCACCAACACCGGCCAAAGGACCCATCATACCAACTTTTACCCCTTGAATAGTTACATCATCAACAGGAGCACCATTGGCACGCTCTTCTTCAAGGGCTAAAGTAACCCCTAAGATTGGTGAAGCGATATATGGGTGAGTATTGAAGAATTCTAAGTGACGTTTTAATGCCGCTGAGCGATCTTCTTTAGTTGTATATAATTTTTTAAGCGCTGGGATCATTGCAAATGCCCAACCACCATTTTGCATCCGTTCATAGTTCCAAGAACCTTGAAGGAACGTTGAGCGCCATGCAACAGATAAACGATCTTTTTTAGTTAATGAGATTTTTTCTGCCATTTTATTTCTCCTCCTTCAAGATTAATAGTCATTCAAGATATCGCCAAGTGGGTCACCAGTATTTGATGATCCGCCACCACCATTTGAACCGCCGCCTGATTTAGACAAGTTCAAGTAGATTAAAGCGAAAGCAACAGCGATAACACCTAGTGCGATCAAAGTTAATTGTGAAATAGCAGCCAATGCAAAACCAATTGCAAAGAATGGCCATACTTCACGAGTTGCCATCATGTTAATAACCATTGCATAACCAACGGCTACTACCATACCACCACCAATTGCCATACCATCTGTTAACCAAGCAGGCATTGATTCTAAGAAACCACGAACAGTGTCTGCAGGAATAACTAATAAGGCAGCTGCAGGGATAGCGATCCGTAAACCTTGCATACAGATAGCGATAATATGCCATAATTCAACTTTTCTAAAGTTTCCTTCTTCAGCGGCACCATCCATAATGTGAACGATTGGCACAGCTAAAGTACGAGCGATCATAGTTAAGAATAAACCAGCAACAGCTAAAGGAACCGCTACAGCAATCGCAGAAGAAACACCTTTAACGCCTTGTCCCCCTAAAACTAAAATAATTGCAGAAGCGATTGATGCCAATGCAGCATCGGGTGCTACGGCAGCTCCGATATTTGCCCAACCTAAAGCGATCATTTGTAAAGATCCACCTAGGATAATGCCGGCAGTTAAGTTACCAGTTACTAAACCAATTAATGTACATGCTACTAGCGGTTGATGGAATTGGAATTCATCCAAGATACCTTCCATACCAGCTAGAAAAGCTACAAGAACGACTAATATCATTGAGATAACAGACATTTTATAAACCCTCCTATTTTTTCTTTTTATTTAGCGTTTTTTAATTCATTTTTAGCTTTGTTAAGTAATTCATCAAAGTTAGCTCTTGAATCATTTGGCACTTTACGAACATCAAAAGTGATGCCGTCAGCTTTCAATTTTTCAAAAGTATCCACGTCATCTTGACCCATTGATAATACTTTACTTACAACAACTTTCCCAACAGAATGTGCCATTGAGCCAACATTGATTTCTTTAATGTCAACGCCGCCTTCAATTGCACGTAAAACATCTTGTGGATTTTCAAAAAGTAACAACGCTTTTGTATTTCCAAAACGAGGATCTTTTGAAATTTCAATCATTTTTTCTACTGGAATAACGTTAGCTTTAACTCCTGGAGGTGCAGCTTGTTCGATTAATTTTTTACGTAAATCATCTTTAGCCACAGCATCAGAGACCACGATGATCCGGTTTGGTCCAGTTGTTTTTGTCCATGCAGTCGCAACTTGTCCGTGTAACAAACGAGAGTCAACACGTGCTAATACGAATTTGATATGACCATCACCTAATACAGTTCCTTTTGGAATAGATCCAGCTGGTTGACTTGCTTCAGGCATTGCAGCTGCTGCTTCAACTGGTTGTAATTCTTCAGGTTTTACTCTCACGCCTTCTTTAGCTGTTTCAATAATGTGAGCTGCAATTTCTTGTGCAGACTCCATTGTGAAACGTGAAGAGAAAGCTTCAATCACCATTGGCAAGTTCATGCCGGCAACGATTGCCCATGTGTCTTTGTGTTCTTCAAACAAACTATTGGCTTGGTTGAACGGTGTACCACCCCAAAGATCGACTAGAAATAACACTTCATCTTGGTTTTCGAAAGAGGCTACAGCTTCTTCCATTTTTTGCTTAACGTCATCTGGACCTTCACTTGGCATCAATGTCACTGCTTTGACATTTTCTTGTTCTCCGAAAATCATCGTGCCGGACTGTAAAATACCGTTAGCGAATTCCCCATGACTAGCAAGGATAATTCCTACCATCTTTATACCTCCTACTTTTATTGTTACAGTGCAATAATATAAATAAGTTCTAAAAAACCTGTAACCAAAATTAATTCAGCATCTTTTCTTTTTGCATTAATGAAATTAAATTGTTCTTACGATCGTTAGGAACTTGTCTTATTTCTAATTCGATGCCCGACTGATGTAACTGTTCAAAATCTGCTACATCCTCTCCGTCAACTGAAATAAAGTTTGTAATCATTTTTTTACCTGGAGAAAAACGCATACCACCGATATTTACTGAATCTAATTTAACTCCAGCATTTACGATCGCTAAAACATCCTTCGGCGTAGCAAACAATAGCATGACTTTCATTCCATCAAACAATTGATCGTGATAAACCTCCACCAACTTTTTCTTAGTGACAACATTTGACTTAATTCCTGGCGGCGCTGCTTGTTTTAATAAAAATTTCCGCAACTCATCTTTAGCAACATCATCGCTCACAACTAAAATCCGTTCTATTCCAGTTGCCTTTGACCAAACTGTTGCTACCTGCCCATGAATTAGCCGGTCATCGATTCTGGCAAGTTTAATATCCATTACCATTCGATCACCTCCTACAAAAAACTACAAAAAGATACTAGAACACAGTATTATAGTGTTCATTTATATATAAGCAAGAAGCGTGCCAAAATACACTACTGATTTATCATTGATTTTAAAGCATTTATAAAAAGATACACAAAAAGGATACAGTATACTGTATCCTTTTTGTGTATCTTTTATTGTATTGTTTCTTGCTTATTTTGTAATAATTGATTAATATAGTACCTTTCTGAATTAGGAATTGTAATGTTTAATTGATTTTCTAAATCATTTAAAGCATTATTCATTTTTTGATTATTATTATTTGCTTCAAAATTAGCTAATTCTTGTTGATCAATCATTAAGGGTTCATTTAAAATACTTCGTTCGATTGTTCCTGACATATGCATAACAAAATTCACCATCAATGCATAGTCTTTTGATTCCTTTTGATTTCCGATAATTCTTTCAGCTAATTGCCAAAGTGGAGCCAACATTTTTTTTGGATTAATAAAAGTAAAACTTTCTTCCATAAATTTCAAGCATAAATCTTTGGCGCTTGTTGCAGTCAACACCACATCTTTTTGTTCTGATAGATCATTTTCCAAAAGGAGTTCGTCTAATACTTGGTTTGTTTCTTGGTTTAAAATTCTTTCCATTGGAATATAAGGTGCACTTATTTTGGGATCTAAAATCCCGGTTGTGGCAATAATTTGATATTTCTCTTGAAAATCAGCAATTTTCTCTTTCATATCTGTTACAGCTAATGTTTTAACTGAAATATGGTCTAATTTTCTTTGTTTTAATGGTCGCTCAATAATCTCTTTAAGCCGTTGCGCAGTGCCTTCACCTGATGCACATATAGCTAAAATAATTTTTTCTACCTGAGTTTTTGCGACTTTTTTCTTTTCTACTCGACCATAGCCTCTAAATTCACCTAACGATTGAAATAAATCCTCTAATCCTGAACCTAATACACTAGATTTTCGCGTTGCTTCCATCAATAAAGGTGTCGTTACCATGTCTAAAGTTTTAACTGAAATACCGGTGTCGGCTTTAATTTCTTCATTAAAAGTAGCTAACGATCCCATATCTACCATAATTAAAACACCGCTGCCTTCATTAACCGAAATAACTGCTTCGCGGATTTTTTCGTAAGCTACTCTTGGATGCATATCCAACGGCATATCGACCGCTTGGATATGATTTACCTCCAATAGTTCTTTTACTACATTCACCATTGAAGTAGCGGTACTGTTTCCGTGTGCGGCTACTACAACGCCGATTTTGCCATTTGGTTGATCGTCTCGTAAAGAAACTAGTAAGACAGTTAAATAATAATCTTCACTTTCTGGAATCACTACTTGAAATTCTTCTTCTACTAAATGGCGAATTTCTTGCGCCACAACAAATTCTTGAGGATAATCATTAGCCATTTCACGAATATTAACATTTGTTTCCCGTGTTTCACCTACATTTATTTTCTTTAAAAAAGAAGAAATGTGTAAACTCATAGCATAGATAAAATTCTGTTGAAAATAGGTTTGCAATCTCTCACTCACAAGACTAGCAATTCGGTTACTTAAATCAATAATTTGTTTATCAACGAATTCATTTAAACGGCTCTCTGTATCAAATGAAAAACCGTGATCTTTATAAAATGATTTTAAGTGAACATTGATATCTGTAGAGATAAAATGATTGATGGTTTCTTGATCTAGTCCTTCGGTTTTCAACAAAGCAGCTTTATCACCAATAATATCGTATAAATTATAAGGCAACTCATATGTATCTGTACGAATTAATTCATTCATTTCATCTGGAGTAACCACCATCTCTGGTTCTAGATACGGAGAAATATCAGAGGTTTTGACCCGATCCGCAGATAATTGAACCAAGCCGCTTTTTACTCCTTCAGTTAAATCATTGATTGTGATTTGAATAACCTCTTGAGACATATGATTCATAAAACCACGGGCACATATCAATTGAACATTTGATTTTAATTGTCCAACATTCCCATAAGAGACACTGCCTAACAGCGCCTTAATTACATCTTCTGTCAATGTAATCTTACGTTGAATCCGATTGGCCTCCATCGCCACCATCACTCGAACCAAATCTAATTGTTCTACGACTGGTCGATGATTAAATGATGGCATTTGAATATTGATAGGAATTCGCCGCACAAAAGTATCCAATAAAGCTGAATGTGGGTCTTCTGTCGTCGCACCCACAATCCGTACATCCGCAAAATGAGTTTTCCCCGTTTCTCCTAAACGATTATAGCTACCGTGATCCATGAAATAAAAAATCATTTCTTGACCCTCTGGTGGTAAACGATGAATCTCATCTAGAAACAGCATCCCGCCATCTGCTTGCTGAATCAATCCTTCACGATCAGTTTCCGCTCCAGTAAAAGCTCCTTTTACGTATCCAAAAAGATGACTCATTAAAAGCTCGGGATTGTTGGCATAGTCGGCACAGTTAAAAACAATTAGCTCTCGATCTTGATCGACAATCTGATTGGTCTGAGCAAACTGGAACATGGCATGAGCAAAAAAAGTTTTCCCTGAACCTGTCGGACCAGTAATCAAACAATTCAAGCCTTTAGGTGGATATAAAATTGCCGCTTTTGCTTGTTCTACCGCATTTTTCATACTGCCAGTTGTACCGATTATTCTAGCAAACACATCGGTTGCTTGATTGGGATAACTGATGTTTTCTTGTGACTTTGTTGGTGTTGATGGAGAAGTTAGCCTCTGTGCCAGGATTGTCTGGTTCCGATCAGTCGCAAAATATTGGACTGGTCGACCTTCACTTTTTTTTAGTTGACCATTTTTTACTAAAAGATTTAAATCCTTACTTGCATTAGATCGCTGAATATTTAATGTTTCAGCTATTTCAACTGTTGTTATCCCAGATTGTTGATAAACCAGTTGATAAATTCGCTCAATTCGTCTTTTCACTCTTCATCCCACCTTAGTGTATTGCTTTACCCTTAATTGTCTATATTTTTTAAAAAATGTCAAATAAATAACTTAAAAAAAGATACACTAAACTAATAAATAAACCAGCTAGTCTTATTTTTCTAGCTGGTGCTGATGTTTGTTTTTGATAAATCGGACAAGCAAAACTAATACGATAACACTTGCAACTAAGATTATTGCAGTTTTTGTATCTCCATGGAACAATGCTTCACCGCCAAATGCGTACAAAATAGAAGATGGTAAAACACCGATTAACACAGATAAAAAAATTTCTTTTAGTGGCAACCGCAATGTATCAGCGGTAACGTTGACAATAAATGATGGAATTACGGGGACCATATAAGCCAGCATGATTCCAATTTTAGGATGCTTCATTTGCGAAATACGTTTCACCCATTGATTGTCCTTATGTTCATGGGACATAATCTTTAAACGTTTCAATACAGTCATCGATAATAAATTGCCCCCCGCATTGCCAGCAATATTCATTAAGCTACCTATTAAAGGACCATAACAGACACCGATTAAAATCCCGATCACAGAAGTTGGCAGCCCTGGTAAAGCACACATCAAAACAGTTAAAGCGATTAACAATCCAGCTGTCCGTATTCCGTGAGAACGAACCTCTTTTAACAATAGCTCACGACTGGCTTTAGGATCTAACAACAAAGAAATATCTTTATGAAATTCTAAATACAATCGGTAGAGAACAATACCAATTAAAATGATTCCTAAAATAATTAAGATTTTCCGAAGTCTTGCTTTATCCATAATTCACCCGTTTATTTTTATTATAGCAAAAAAAGCCTTTTCAAGTCTGTTTGAAAAGGCTAATTAATTATTTTAGTTTAAACTGCTGTCCAACCGCCATCAACAAATAGGATATCTCCAGTAACATAAGAAGATTCATCTGCTGCTAAGAAAACAACTGCTGAATCTAATTCACCATTTTCCCCAGGACGTCCCATTGGAGTACGACGAGTAATGAATTCATCCATAGAATCCATCGCGGAATCATCATTCATTTCGGAAGCAAAAAATCCTGGACACAGCGCATTAACAGTAACACCTTTTTGGGCCCACTCAGCAGCCGCACCCCGAGTAAAATTAATTACGCCACCTTTTGAAGCATGGTAAGGAATCACTGGCAATTCAGGCAATCCACCTTGACCTAAAATTGAAGCAATATTAATGACCCGGCCGTAACCTTTTTCAATCATGGAAGCACCAAATGCTCGTGTCACATAAAAAACACTATCTAAATCAAGCTTCATTAGATTATTCCATGTTTCATCAGTCATTTCAGTTAAAGGCGCTACTGCACCGCCACCAGCATTGTTCACTAAAATATCTACTTTGCCAAACTCGGCCAACACTTTATCCCGTGCTTCATTGACAATTTCAGAATTCGTTACATCACAAGCCACCGGAAGACATTTCACACCTAATGACCGGATCTCTTTAGCAACTTCTTCTAATTTTTCCACTCGGCGAGCTAAAATGGCAATATCTGCACCTTGTTTAGCCAACGCTAAAGATAATTGACGGCCCAAACCTGCTGAAGCTCCTGTAATTACTGCCACACGTCCTGTTAAATCAAACATACTTATTCGCTCCTTTTATAATATTTTATTATATTATTTTAACAGATATTGTTCAATTTTTCACAATGCTTTTTAGGTTAATTATAAGTTTTTATTTTTATCACATCCAACATCAATAAATCTTTTACTTATTAAATAGCTGATACATAAATGATAAATTTTTAAAAAGGACGTAGTTTAGATTTTTTTCACTCCTATTTTTCAGCCAAACATTCTCGAAAAGCATAAGTCTACAAAAAAATGTTTAGTAGAATCAACTTCACAATTTATTTCTAACTCAATAGATTAAGCTAAATTTTTCCCAAACAGCTACTTTTGTCTCATAATAGAAAACGATACAGGGAAAAAAGGAGGAGCACATATGTCAGACAATAAATTTATGCATGCAGTTGGTTTTTTCGAAGGATTACCAATTGATGACCCACAAAGTTTTATCGATGAAAAAAAGGGAATTCCTGAACCTAATCCCACTGATGTATTAGTAAAAGTAAAGGCTGTATCTATTAATCCAGTCGATACAAAATTGCGACAAGATGCAGCAAAAAACAACGCATTGAAAGTTTTAGGCTTTGATGGTGTGGGAGAAGTTGTTGCCAAAGGTTCTCAAGCAACAAAATTCAAAGTTGGCGACCGCATTTTTTATGCTGGTACAACAACACGCGCAGGTAGTAATCAAGAGTTTCAATTAGTGGATGAAAAAATTGCCGCATTGGCTCCAAAACACCTCTCAGATGAAGAAGCAGCAGCATTGCCATTAACTTCTCTAACTGCTTTTGAATTACTATTTGAAAAATTTGGGTTGATTCCAAAAGAAAATGCCAACCAAGGAAAGAAAATTCTTGTTGTCAATGGTGCTGGCGGTGTGGGTTCCATTTTAAATCAATTAGCCAAATGGGCTGGACTTGAAGTTTTTGCGACTGCTAGTCCTAAAAACTTTGAATGGCTTGAATCAGTTGGTGTAGATCATCCCATCGATTACCACGAAGACTTGAAGCAAAGTCTGCACGATTTAGGTACCCATGAAGTAGATTACATTGCTGTCCTATTCGATATTACTCGTTATTTAGATCAAATTAAATATTTAATCAAACCATTTGGTCATGTGGGTACAATTGTTGGTGTGCATGAACCTTTAGATTTAAGCGCTTGGAAAAACTTATCTGTCAGCTTTGACTGGGAGTATATGTTTGCCAAAACGGATCACGATTACCTCATCGAAACCCAAGGTGAAATCTTAGCTTTAATTGCTGATTTAGCTGAAAAAGGTGTTTTAAAAACTACTTTAAGCAAAGTTTATTCTGATGGGATTAACGCTAAAAATCTGAAATTAGCTACGAAAGATGTAGAGGCTGGGCATATGTTAGGCAAAGTCGTTGTAAGTGGCGAATTTAACGGTGATATTGACACGTTCTAGATAAAAAAGAGCTAACAATCTCAATTTATGAGATTGTTAGCTCTTTTCGTTTTTCCACATTGCTATCAGTCTACCATCTTGTCGGATACATTCTCCTGTAATATGACCAGCCTGTTTTTCCTATTTTTGATTAAAAAACTATTTTGGATAAATAAAAAAGCTCTATTCCCTTATTGAAAAAGGAACAGAGCTTTTAATTAATTAAGCTTCTTGAGCTACCGGATAAACCGATACTTGTTTTTTGTCGCGACCTTTACGTTCGAAACGTACAACGCCGTCAACTTTAGCGTATAAAGTATCATCGCCACCGCGACCTACATTTGCGCCTGGATAAATTCTAGTACCACGTTGGCGGTAAAGAATAGATCCACCTGAAACTGTTTGACCGTCAGCACGTTTAGCACCTAAACGTTTTGATTCTGAATCACGACCGTTAGAAGTTGAACCGCCACCTTTTTTGTGGGCGAATAATTGTAAATTCATTTTCATCAACATAAGATTTACCTCCTATAAATTAGTTTGTAACTGAATGGCTTGTTCATTCTCTGCTTCAATTGCCTGTAAACCTAATAACAAATTTTCTAATAAAATTTGTGAGATGTTTACTTGTTCTTGGGTCAAACCAGAAAGGATTTCAACATAAAGGTAACCACCTTCATCTTCATCCACATCAACGATTGGCTCATAGCCAGCTAAGGCATCCAAACCATTGACTGCACTGATTGCTAAAGCGCTGACCGCCGCACAAACAATATCGTGACCATATTCACCCGATTGGGCGTGTCCGGACAATTCAAATGAAACAATGACTCCAGCTTGATTTCTTGTAAATGCACCTTTAATCATTTAGGCACCTGCTTTTTTAATTAAGCTTTGATTGCGTCAATAACAACTTTTGTGTAAGGTTGACGATGACCTTGTTTGCGGTGAGAATGTTTTTTAGGTTTGTATTTAAACGTAACAACTTTCTTTTGTTTGCCATGTTTTTCTACAGTTCCTTCAACACTTGCACCATCAACGATTGGCGCACCTACTTTAGTAGTTTCTCCGCCAACTAAAACAACTTCGTCAAAGACAACTTTTTCTCCAGCTTCAACATCTAATTTTTCGATGTAGATTGCTTGGCCTTCTTCAACTTTGATTTGTTTGCCGCCAGTTTTAATAATTGCGTACATGCTTGTGGCACCTCCTTAAATTTATACTTAGACTCGCCATCCCAAGTGGCCGTAGCACTTAATACTTGTTCTGCGCGGTTGTAGCTGTGGGTTCCACAATTACAACATTACAAGTTTACTAAATGTCGTCACGAAAGTCAATCATGAAAATTTCATTTTAATAGTCGGTAAAATTGACGGACGGACTTTTTTTTCTTACTATTAAAGAAATCTTGATTAAAAAGGAAGATATGATGTTAAACGAAATGATGCACCGCCCAATTATAAATCCTGATATTTTAAATTATTTAAGAGACAATCAGCGACAACTTGATGGAAAGCTAGCCGATTTAGAAAATTATGCCCATGAAAAAGGGGTGCCCGTTATTCCCCATGAAACTGTTGTCTTTTTAAAATTTTTATTGCAGCAAAAACAACCGAAAGATATTTTAGAGATTGGTACAGCTATCGGTTTTTCTGCCAGCTTAATGGCGGAAACTGTTCCCGAAGCTAAAGTTACCACTATTGATCGCTTTGAAATCATGATCAATCAAGCCAAAGAAACATTTGAAAAAATGAATTTGACTGATCGAGTGACCTTATTAGAAGGCGACGCAGCCGATGTATTAAAAACACTGGATGGTCCTTATGATTTTATTTTTATGGACAGCGCCAAAGCCAAATACATTACTTTTTTGCCAGAATGTTTGCGCTTATTAAGTGACACAGGCATTTTAATGGTAGACGATATTTTTCAAGCCGGCACTGTCTTACAACCGATTGAAGAAATTCCTCGAAAAAACCGTTCAATTCATCGGCACTTAAACGAATTTTTAAAAGAAGTCAATGAATCTCCAGAATTAAATGCTACCTTACTACCATTAGGTGATGGTGTTGCCTTGATTTCGAAAAATATAGCAAAATAACCCTTGCTCTATTTTTTACTATCTGATAAAATCAATGATGTTGAAATTTTCAATTTAATTGATTTTTTCCGATACTGTGCCAGTAGCTCAGCCGGATAGAGCATCCGCCTTCTAAGCGGACGGTCGGGGGTTCGAATCCCTCCTGGCACGTACTTGAAGATTTATCTATTTTAAAAAAAATGTTGGTTGATTGTGAAAATGACCAGCATTTTTTTTTGCTCTAATCAAATTAATCAGCTTTTCAGCTTGTCCATATTTTTCAAATTTGCAGAGATCTTGATCCAATGGGAAAATTGCTTAACACTTCTGACGTATCTGTTAAAGGAATCGAATCTTCCACACTCAATTCAATCGTTTTCCATTGAATTGAGGGCTGACATTATACTGATTCGCTTTTAACCATGACTTCAACCTTCTTTGCCGTATAGCTAGGTAATTGATTGAGAGTAATTGCCCCCTGCTCTTCCCAAATCATGAATTATGCCAAGGTATAGGTATCTAAATTGGGATTCACTTGATAGCCATAATAAGAAATCAAGGAAATTTTATCCTTTTCGGCAATGGTTAATTCTGAGGGTGCAAAGCCACCACCAGAACCTATATTCACGCCATGCTCGATACAACAAGCAGGTACCCCATCTGCTTGTTTCATGCCAACATATTTGTTTATCCAATGTAAACCACTAAATCGGCTCAGATACCAATTAGAAGCATAATTGGCGCCAGGCTGATCCGTTATAGTTGCATTTAACGACAAAATCGGATGAACATAAAAAGCAGCTACAATCGTCATCAGACAAAAAATTGTTGCTACTTTACGTGCTATACTATTCATATTTTTCTCCTTTTTGGTATTGTTTGAGATGTGTCTCCTTTATAGCGGGACTTCTTATGTTTGTTTTAATAGTTGCTTAGTTCTCTTTATAAAACACTCTTAAAATTATTGGTACCTACTTTTTTATTGTTCAATACCATAAAAAAAACCTGTCGAATTTATTATCAACAGGCAGAAATGATTATCACAGTATACTATCCAAAAATATATTTTACGTAACTAATTGATTTGGTTTCTTGATATATCAAATTTACTTCTGAGCTGTCAAACAGCATAAGGTTAAATCCAGTTTTACTAGCCGTGCTTCGATATTTTATTCCTTGATAGTACAATTTTTCTTCTCCAGTAATACTCCGTGCAAAATCACTAATATATTGAGTTGCCAGATAATCCGTAGCTTTATCTGAACTCCTTACAGGCCTTGCCAGTTCATCACTAATTTGTTTCAAAGCTTGTATATTTAGATAATATTTTAAAAATTCATCATAACCAAACGAAGATAAAGTATTAATTTGATCAAAATGAGTTAAATCTAATATACGGATTTTTTCACTAACTTCGAATTTTCCTATAGTTACTATATCATGTCTACTTGCTCTGATTTCACTGATAGCTGTTTCTTCTTCACTGCATAAGTATAATCTACTAATTCCTTCAGAATTTAACCTTCCAGCTGATGCTTTTCCGTCAGGTGGTGAACTTAAATCTTTTTCCCTAAACTTTTGTTGGCTATTGTTTATCCTACATCTAAAAAATATTTCACCTGATGCAACTGTTTCCTCAAAAAAAGACAGAAAAAACTCTAGATTCTTCAAGTTTATTTGTTGACTATGAAATCTATTTTTATATTTTATAGACCGAGTAAACTCATTCCAGTCATTATTATTTAACAAAAACAAACTGGGATCATGCATACTGGGTGATATTTCCTTAACACCCACTAAATCGTCAAATAATTGTGGTGAGGTTTCATACTTATCTGATAATAATGATATTAAAATATCTCTTACCAATGGCGGATTTAGTTTGTCTTTATTAAAAATATTCCATTTATAAAACAAAGAAACACTCAGAGGTTCTAACTCTCCCCTTGGGAAGTCTTCAGGTAAATTATCCTTATAAGAATAGATACTTAAAATTTCATTAAAGATATTTTTTATACCTTCAACTGTTTCTTTTTTCTCATAAAAACTATTTTCAGCAAGATAATTCGTATTGCATAAATAGACATCATTACTTTTACAAGTTGGACAATCTCCACGTTCATTTAGAGTTCGTATCATACCTTGAATTTCAGAATATTCACTAAAACAAAGTTCACAAAATAGCATCATTCAGGCTTCCCTTCAAGATACCAGTTAATTAACTCTAAATGATGCATTAAAGATAGTTTTTTTACAACACCTAGTCCAGGATAAGTTCCTAAATAAAAGTGATTAACCAGTTGACTTAAGCCCTCCGTTAACTTCATATTATCTTTGTTTTCCTCATACCATTCTACTAATTTTTCTAATGCCTCACCAAATTTTCCAGCAGGGTCATTTATGTCATCATTACTATCTGACACAAAATGTTTAATACGAAGTACATCTGCTTTATCAAAGTACACTATATGAATTGTTACAGCAACAGGAGCAAATCCAGAGTCTAGGTACTCTTCGCCAACAATAGAGTAGTCGGAAAAACCAACATATCCTTCAGCTTTATAATATAAATGATCATCAGAGAAGAATTCATCCGGAATTCCATTTTGATCTTTAGACACTTTTAAATAGTCCGCATTTCTTTTCTGTTTAACAAAGTTATCTCGTAAAATAACTCGATCAAATTCTAATAAAGTTCTTTTTATTCTGCTATCATCAGGAATTAAAGTAAATTTCGGTTTAATATTAAGCTTTTTCAAGGAATCTATATATCTTACTGAATCTGGTTTTTTTAAAATAGTGATTAGATTTTCTACTTTAACTTCAGAAAAAATATTATCACCAGTTACATTATCCATTAATATGGCATCCATATAAGTTTCTGTAGTGGGAAACAATGTTTTTTGATTTTCAATAGTTTTTTTGTAATTCCCTACCTCTGGATTCTTAATAACACCTAAAGAGTATCCTTTTAACGCATAGCTTTCAATTACTTTTGTAAACTGACTCGTTTCTTTCAACGGTTCAACAATCGGAATAAGCTTCCCCCCAATAAGACCATCTGTCAATAACTCTTTTAACGCAATCAATTCATATTGTTTACCTCTTAAATACGGAAAATACATTTTATTCCTCCTTTGGTATACTATAATCTAAAAATCTCAAAAGACTATCATATTCAAAATCATCATATTCAGAAAAATAAACTAATGACTTCAATTCATAGGGTATTTCGTTTAAAAATTTTTCTTGATTAGAAATCTTCACTCTTTTTTTTAAGAGAATCAATATCTGCTTATAAATGTCTTCTATTGGCATTTTTTCAAAAAGTTTAAAGCACTCCTTGTAATATATAAACTGGTTTGTCATTGGTAGGGCTTTATAATATCCCAGTAAAATTTCTTCAAACTCTTTTTTTCTTAACATTTTAAACATAGTAGAATAATCTAGGGATTCTTTGTTCTCAACTGCTTCTTTTACTGTGCTTATAGTTTCACGTTCTGTTAAAACACATATTCCAATTGTAGTATTTTCGTATTTTTCTAAAACTTTATCTAGATGTTTTTTACTGGTAACTACAGATACATGATCAAAAGCTTTGTAATAATCATTTATCTGATTGTCCAATCTATCCAGATTATCTAACTCCGTTTTTATCTCATAGACAACTGCCTTACCATTTATCAGTACAAAGTCAGCTTTCGAATTTCCAATTCCTAATTCAGTCAGAGCAGTAGTAGTGTTTAAACTATGCCTACCTATAAGCAATTTATTAAGCAAAGTATTCTTATAAAAGTATTCGTTCCTATACTCTTTTCCTGAAAATTTATATAAAGATGAAAGTGCTTCTTGATTATTCCGCCATTCAAAATTACCTTTGTACCTGTTAATACATTTAGTTAAAGTTGTACTTCTTTGATTGATAGCCATATCTTTTAATGTATTTTGCGAGAATAATCTATTAATAAGCAAATGATTCATCAACATTCACCTCACTATTTCATTGTTATTATAGCATAAAAAATACACACTTTTTGCCCCATACAATTCAATCTTTCGCATTCAAAATAAACTTATAAATTCCTAAGACTACTTCTACTTTAGCTGTTGACTAGTTTAATTTCTATTATTCAACACCTGTTAAATCCTAGATAATTTGAGTTTCCTATTCAAAAAATTAAAAAATAATTTCTTAATTTTTTTGTCTGTTTTAGTATCTCTGCTACTATATTATTGTATATTCACACAACTAATTTAAAAGTCTTTTAACAAGATCAAAGATTGTCTGAAAAAATATGACATTTTTTATTCTGGATATTTAATCTTCTAGATTCTACTACTAGGGTTTCGCTAAATATAAATTTCTTCCGATCTGATGAAATGAGAGTAAGATAAAAAAATCTCACTTTTCAACTGAGAATAATCATAACTATAATCAATTAACATAACTCCAAACAAAAAAGGTACGTTAAATATATCCTATTTCAAAATATTAAATTTTAGCTTTTTCTATTCATCCTTGCTAACTTAAAATAGTCTTCATTGCACTTTTTATATTCTCATAGTTAAATAGAGATAAAGAATTCTACAAACATATTTGATTACCATTTTGAAATCTAACTAACTAAAAAAGATACATCCATTTTTTGAATGTGCATAATCTACGTGTATTCAATCTTCTTTTGAGCTAACAGTTCTGCTAACGACTTGCTAACACTTTTTTTGATATTTTAGCTTATTTGCTATCACAAAATACCATTTGTAGGATTTGTAAAACGGTTGTAAGCATTGATTTAACAACTCTTAATTACATTTCAGACCACTAGAAGATAATTGGATGATTTTACTTCTAAGCGGACGGTCGGGGGTTCGAATCCCTCCTGGCACGTACTTGAAGATTTATCTATTTAAAAAAAATGTTGGTTGATTGTGAAATTGACCAACATTTTTTTATTTGCCCCACTCACCTATAACAAATTAAGATCCTTCTCCAGCAACTACTTTTTCAAATTGTAGCTTAATCCAAAGTTGAGATAAGTTAAACAATTGTAAAACGAAAAAAGCTATTTATCCCCGTAAAATACTGAAAATAAATAGCTTTATAAAAATAATTTTATTCTCTTATCCATTCAACAATTTCCCCAGGTTGACAATCCAAAACTTCGCATATTTTTTCCAATGTATTAAAACGAATTCCTTTAGCCTTTCCTGTTTTTAAAATAGACAAATTGGCTGGCGTAATACCGATTTTTTCTGCCAATTCTTTGGAAGTGACACCCTTTTCTAACATGATTCGATCTAAATTTATTTTAATCATAGGCTCACACAATCTCTTCGTTTTCTTGACGAATTCGAGAGCCTTCCTTAAAGACGATATATAAAGTGTAAATTCCTGCCAATTGGAAAACTGAATTAATCAGATTTTCCCAGAATGATGGAATACTAGCTGAAATTATTTGACCACCTAAAAAATGAAGCATCGTTTCAATTAAAAAGGTCATGACAATTAGCATAAGATATCGAAATAGAATACGCTTAATCGATAAAATACTATTATCTGAAAAAGGTTTGCCATCATTGATATTCTCTAACAAATGCCGGAAACTACCAGCTAAAAGAAATTGGGTTATACACAATAAAATAAAGGCTAGAACAAAAAATTCTGTTAGTATCAACCCATTCATTGGACTAAAATTTTTTTCTTCAAAGCTTAACCCTAATAAAACTATACCATCCCCTTGTGCTTCAGGAATCCCTTGAAAAGGAATCGTAAAAAGTTGAATTAAAAAATAAAAAACACCAAACCCAATAACCAATTGCATCACAAAGAACACCATCGCCAAAATAAAAATCGTCACCTTTTTCATTTTTGCCACTTCCTTATCCCTTTAATATAATTATTGTAAAACGATATCAAATTATTGTCAAACAATATTTCGATATTGTTTAAGAATAATAAAAAAAGTGGACAAAATATTGTCCACTCTAACTTTTAAGCAATTAATTCTAGTAAATCTTCTTTCGTAATATTCCCAAAGTAATGTCCAACATCGATTGTATCAATCACTTCTTTCAAAGCTTCTTTACTATATTTAGTGCCGACCAGTTTATCTTCGACGTCTTTGATTTCTCCTAAACCGAAAAAGTCACCAAAGATTTTAGCTTCTTTGATTTCACCATCGGCAACATTCAAACGAATTTCAACGGAGCCAATTGGGAAACGTTTTTGACGTTCTAAGTTAAATTCTGGTGAACGGCCATAATTCCAATCCCAGTTACGATAGTATTCGTCTGAAATTTGATTGATTTTTTTCCAATCATCCTTAGTTAATTCATAAGTGTTGATTTGGTCAACATGATCAACCCCAAAAATTTGTAACAGAATGGCTTGACGGAAATCTTCAGTCGACATATTTTGATTTTCTTCAGGTAAAAATGGTTTGACGTTAGTTACCCGAGAACGAATTGATTTAATTCCTTTAGATTCAATCTTATCTTTTTTTACTTTTAGCGCGTTAACGACTTCATTAATATCAGAATCAAACATGATTGTTCCGTGGGCAAACATGCGACCATTTGTTGAATACATCGCGTTACCTGAGAATTTTTGATCATCAATCACTAGATCATTACGGCCTTTTAAATGAGCCCCTTGAATTCCAAGATTGTGTAGTGCTTCCACGATAGGTTCTGTTAATTTTTTGAAGTCTCGGAAAGAATTGCCATCATCTGGCATAATAAAACTGAAATTCAAATTTCCATAGTCATGATAAACGGCGCCACCACCAGATAATCGACGGACAACAATAATGCCATTTTCATCCACATAATCTTGATTAATTTCTTCAATCGTATTTTGATTGCGACCAATAATAATCGACGGTTGATTGATATAAAATAATAAAATAGGTTCCGTCAAAGGCATATTTTTTAATAAATAAGTTTCAATCGCTAAGTTAACTCGTGGATCTCTTTCTTGATCATTTGGTACATAAAGCATCGTTTCATCTCCTAAATGATAAATTTTTTATGGGGTTGGGCCAAGACCACTGGAATCTCTCCACTAGCAACTTGCGCTTGTTGGCGAAGCTCCTCCAGATTACCAATTTGCGGTAAGTGAGTTAGCACTAATTTTTTCGCATGGGCATTTTTTGCAAACGTTCCAGCTTCTTGAGGTGTAAAATGCGCTTTATGGTGTTCATTGCCGTTAAATAAATAAGTGTCAGCTAAAAATAAATCGGCATCTTTTGCGAACTGATTAAAGCTCTCTAAGTAACCAGAATCACCGGTAAAGACAAAGATGGCGCCCGTTTTTATTTCTACAAACCGCATGGCATAACAAGGAACCGGATGAATAGTTTTCATAAAGGTAACAAGAAATGGGCCCAATTTCAATTCTTCTGATTCAAAGTAAGGACGACCTTCAGAAATACCCTCCATCGTCAAATCATTGAAATGAAATTCGTCTTCTGTATGACCATAAATCGGTAATATCGGTTTTGGCACTTCAGTTGGAAAAAGCTGCCAATAATATTGCAACACCCCTAAATCAGCAATATGATCGTGATGATAATGGCTCAAAATAACTGCATCTAAAGCTAATGGATCTAACTCTTTTTCTAATTCCACCAAAGTACTACTACCGGCATCAATTAATAAATTAAAGCCATCCGCTTGTAGTAAAAAACTAGTAGTTCCTTGACCATCATAAGGATAGGCACCAAGACATCCTAGAACTGTCAGTTCCATTAAAATTCCCCCTTACAGTAATTTTTCTTTGACGGCTTGATCATAAAAAGCCGCACTGGCTGTTTGCGCGTAAGCTGCTGCAAAAAAGACTCCCACAAAAAGAGCGATAAAACCTAAGATAAACCAACCGATAAATGACAGTTGCAATAAAATATATTTACCCCAGCGATCTTTCATTAAATACCATGCCCGCGCAAAGCACTCTTTTAGACTTAACTCTGGATAATCAAAACTCACCCATACCGCAAAATTAAATAATACGCTAATAACAACTCCAATAACTAAATACAACAGTAATAGTATCACTGCTAAACTTGCAAAACCTAAACTCATCACAGAGTCAACCGTATATTGAGTAACACGTGAACCGAAAAGCATATTAAGATAGACAGCCATACCGCTGCTTAATAAAATTGGTATGAAAATAACTAAACCGATAACATATTGAACGATTTGTGAAATCAAATGAACGAAAAGCATTTTTGAATAATATGGTTTTTGAAAAACAACAAACAGCATACTAATATCAGCTTTACCACCACGAGCCACGTATAAGCCTAGAAAATTTTGGGCATAAGAAAAGGCGAAACCAATCGTACAAAGTAAAATAAAAGCCGCCAACGACCGAGCCGATTCACTATTAAATACAGTCGATACTTGTTGAACAACAGTTGTTAAAATGGCGATTAAGAAAATAAAAGCTGCCATCTTCAGCCATTGTCCTTGCAATCTATTTTTTGCTGTTTCTTTAAAATTACTAATTGTCATTTTTTCTCTCCTCTAATAACTTTTTATTTTATTAACAACATCATTGTTTAAGCGAGCAACCACTTCTGTCACTAATTTTACCGTATTAAAATAATCATCTTCATGAATAATTGAAGTATGAGAATGCAAGTACCGCACTGGAACTGTAATTGCTAAAGAAGGGACGCCGTCACGAGTCAAGTGCATTTGACCAGCATCTGTCCCACCACCAGCAATAACGGTATATTGAAACGGAATATTTAATTCTTCTGCCACATCAATTACAAAATCCAATAATTTTTTATGAGGAATCATTGATGCATCAAAAATTAAAATTTGCGGTCCTTTTCCTAAAACAGAATCAGCTTCTTTTGGTGACATTCCTGGAGTATCTCCAGCAGTTCCCGTATCCAAAGCAAAAGCAATATCCGGGTTAACTAAATGAGTACTAGTTCGTGCTCCACGTAAGCCAACTTCTTCTTGCACATCACTGCCAGCAAATAAAACATTGCTGTGATCACGTTTAGATAGGTTTTCCAATACTCGTAAAGCAATCGCCGTACCAATTCGATTGTCCCAAGCTTTTGCCAATAAAAATTTGGAATGATTCATGCGTTTATACGAAATATATGGCGTAATCATATCTCCCGGACGAATACCCCATTCTTGCGCTTCTTCAAGACTACTTGCGCCAATATCAATAAACATATCTTTCACATCATATGGTTTTTTTCGAGCTTCCATAGACAACACATGAGGCGGTTTTGATCCAATAACTCCGTGGATATAATCACCTTGACGGGTTTTAATTTCAACTTCTTGTGCTAGCATGACTTGATTCCACCAGCCGCCAATTGTTTGAAATTCAATAAAACCTTTTTCAGTAATTTTTGTTACCATAAAACCAACTTCATCCATATGTCCTGATATAAAAATTTTCGGTCCACCAGCACCTTGTTTTGCAATCACACTACCTAAATTATCAAAAAAGATATCGTCAGCAAATGGCTGTGCGTAGGTTTTAAAAATTTCTCTGACTTCATCTTCGTTCCCAGCAATGCCACGAGCAGAAGTTAAATCAATCAATAATTGTTCTTCTTTCTCTTCCATTTTATCTCCTCCTTAGAAAACTTCTATTTAAAAAGTATACCATTGTCAAAAAATAATGCGTAGAATAAACTATGTGTAAAAAAATATACTGGGGGAGCTTATAATGACAAGAACTTTAGCAATCGAATTAACCATGATGTGCTTAATTAAAAACACTCAAGGACAATACTTAATCCAAAATAGAACAAAATCAGATTGGCCTGGTTGGACTTTTCCTGGTGGGCATGTTGAAAAAGATGAAAGTATCATGGCTGCAACAATCAGAGAAATAAAAGAAGAAACGGGTTTATCAGTACAACCGATACTAGCTGGTACCGCCGAATGGAATAATCTCACAAAAGAAACCCGTGAATTGGCTTTTTTATTTACAGCTGAAACCCATGAAACTATTAATCAATCAGCAGAATTATTTTGGATAACAAAAGAAGAATTATTGACCCATCAATTAGCAGGAACTTTGTCTGATTTATTACCAATATTTTTAGGGGAACTGGATACTATTTATTTTGAAGTTTAAAAAAGGAAATGGCTTTCGGACCATTTCCTCAATTTTATTTAATTGTCGCTGGATTTTGTTGTTGCCATTTTTTACTTAAGAAATATGCATTATTCATTTGATAATTTTGGGCTTCCTGTTTGTTCCCTTTTAAGAATGGTGCAATTTTTTGATCAGCTGCTAACCAACCTTGCCAACCTAAATGAATCGTATCTTGCATGAAATAGTTGGTATTGTTGTCGTTAGTGAAATCAGCAATATTGTTAAAGCCTTGTGATTGCAGCTGATATTTAATTTTAGTACTAAATTGTTGTAACATTTCTTGAGACAAGCCAGTGTATTTAGACCATTTACCGTTAACTGGCGGAATGATGAATAAGACATCCGCATGTTCTTTAGCCAATTGATCTAAAGCCAATTGAAAATCAGAAAATTCTTTTGAATAGCGATAATCCAATTTGTTTTGCTTATTCCGCAATTCTGGCAAATGTTTTCTTAACCCACGGAAAAATTTATTTTGAATCTGCAACGAATTATCAGAAGTTTGTTCGCTCCCAATTTTGTTGGCTAGTTTTTTCAAATCGGCTTCATTATATTGATCCGGTAACTGTTTGGCACTAGCATCAATTTGTTTTTGCTTGCTTCTTAAACCAATCGTTGAAAATAATTCATCTTCACGACTAAATAAGTTTAGTTTTAACTGGGAAATACTTTTATCAAAAGTACTAGGTAGTTTCCCCGCAGCAACATTTCTCAACATTTCATCAGTTCGGGCATCCTTTACTTTATACTGAACTAAACGTTTAGCTAAGTAGCGGTCACTTTCATCAATTTTTTTTAAATGTAACAGCCAATTTAAGGTTTGTTCCGGTGAATAATAAGCTTGAAAATATGCTTGTTTCAAACCGTCCCGCACAAACCATTGTGGAGAGATAACAAAAACTACTTTTCGATTTTTTAAATCATTGCCCAATGACTGCATCATCATAAATTGTGCCATTGACTGTGTACCTGGTGCACCTAATAAAAACGGTGTGTAACCTCGTTGATATTTTTCCGCTAAAACAGACGGATGAAAAGGACTGATTCGGCTCAATTCAGATGACCCAAAAAAAGGAACATATTGATCAGTACTAAGAGCCTGTTTTTTGACGTCGTCTCCTCTTAAAATATTTCCCGACATGGAACTAGCAGCCTCTTTTAATAAAGCCGGATCATGTTGGTTGATTTTAACCGGTGAAAAGAATAAAACGACAATCAAGACCGCAGCTAAAATGACTGGCCCAAAAATACTAAAAAGTTGCTTTTTCATTATTCTTGTAAAGCTTTCACTTGTTGAATAATTTTATTCGGTGTACTCCAGTTGTCGCGGTCAAACTCAGACACCGGTACGTTGACGCCTAACTGTCCTTCTAATTCTACTAATAATTGTACGGTAGCCAGTGAATCCATCAAACCTTCAGCAAAAACATCCACATCTGGATTGTCTCTTACTTCGTCACTACCTGTTAAATCTTCTAAAATTGCAAATACTGTTTCTTCCATGTTCAATCGCTCCCTATTTTAAAAATGGTGGAAAAATAATTTATCTAAAAAGCCTGAGAAAATCAAAAAGCTAAAAATCACTGCATGAAAAGTTAATACTACTGCAAAAGCATGGGTAAACTTGTTTGATGGCAGCTTTTTCTTGTGCTTTTTCTTGAATCGCAACCATGCATCTGTCACACAGATTAAAGTCGCATGGTAAAAACCATACAAAATGTAATACCAAGTTAAGCCGTGCCAGACACCCATAATTAAAAACAAAGCAAAGTAACCGACATTTGAAGCGACGATTCGACTTTTGAAAACTTTCTTCTTAATCAAGGTGAACATCAAGCGCATATAAATATAATCACGAAACCAAAAAGACAAAGTCATGTGCCAACGATTCCAAAATTCTTTAATATTCCAAGATAGGAAAGGTTTATTAAAGTTAATTGGCGTATCATACCCCATAAGCTTACTGGTCCCAATTGCAAAATAACTATAACCTGCAAAATCAAAGAACAAATACATACTATAAACGTACATATAAGCAACTAAATACCAAGAGACACCGCCTTCAGCTAAAGCTCTAAAAGAAACTACTGGCAGCAATACCTGTCCAAAAAAATACCCAATTAAAAACTTATAAAGAAAACCCATAAAAATATCATGAATCCCTCGTTGTAAAAAAGGCAGGTAATCTTCTCGGGTAGGTGGATTCTTTAAATCTTTTTCAAAACGACGATAACGATCAATTGGTCCTGACGAAATAGTAGGAAAGAACAACAGAAATTTTATATACGTCAAAGGACTATATTCTTTGATCACACCATCTCGCATTTCCATAATGATTTGAACCGACTTAAAGGTCAGATATGAAATCCCTAAAAATCCAAAAATCGAATTATTGCCTGCTTCAAATAATGGCGTCACTTTCACAAAAATCAGAGGGACAATACTTAATAAAACTGCCCCGTAAAAAACCCATTGATGATTGGCTTTTTGACGATAGCGAAAATATAGTTCCACCAAAATACTTTGAAAAATCACATAAAAAATTAAAGCCAAACCTTGCCGATAATCTTTTCCGCCAAATGAAACAAATAAGAAAAACAAGGTTATCAGTGATTGGTATATATTTAAACGTCGCCCATTTAATAAGGCAATCATTATTGGTAATAAGGCTACCAGTAACATCACAAAGTAAATCGGTGAAGCATAAGGCACCATATGTGGAATAATCATGGGCGATTCACCTCGTTGATTAAGCCTTTACGGTCAATTTTTCCGTTGGCTGTTCGGGGGATTTGATCTACATAAATAAATTTCTGGGGAATCATGTAGTCCATCACTCCTTGGCTTAATTCAGCTTTGATGGCTTTGGTCAATTGATAATCTTTAGCAAAATCATTTGAATTTGCTACGACAAAGGCAACTAACTGTTGCACTTTGTGATCTTGATATTTTGGTACCACCGTTGCCTGTTTCACATAAGAAACTTTTTCTAAATGATGATCAATATCTTCCAGTTCAATTCGAAAACCATGTAATTTGACTTGAAAATCAATTCGACCTTCATATTCTAGCAAGCCATCGACAGTTAATTTCCCGCTATCTCCTGTTTTATAAGCGGGCACCCCATCAATCGTTAGAAAAGCCGCAGCTGTTTTCTCGGGATTATTTAAATATCCTTTGGAAACACTAGGACCTTTAATCACGATTTCACCAATTTGATCGGCTAGTTGTAACTCGTCTTCATCAATAATTAATAACTCCGTATCTTCTTTCACATAACCGATGGGTACACGGTCATATTGTGTCAAAATTTCTGGTGTAATCAACACTTGCGAAATAGCTACAGTAGCCTCAGTAGGTCCGTAAGTATTAAAAATTTTCGCATTAGGGAACCGACGTAACAGTTCTTCTGCCGTTTTCCGTGTCAGTTCTTCGCCACAAAATTGAAAAATTTCAAGGGACGGTACATGTTCTCCATCAAAGTCTTTTTCCATTAAACAAATATCCATGAAAGACGGCGTCGACACCCAAATATTCAAATCTAGACTAGGTAGAAATGAAAATAATTTAGGAAAATCATTGATAATTGTTTTATCCATCGGTACCAAAGTACCACCACTAGTTAAAGCCGGATAAATACTCATTACTGACAAATCAAATGAGTATGGTGCCTGTGACAAAAATCGTTTTCCCGAAGCAATACCAAAATCTTGTAGATCCCAATTTAGGAAGCTGCTTAAATTATCATGACTAATCTGCACTCCTTTGGGCACACCAGTTGTACCGGAAGTGAAAATGATATAGTAATTTTCGTCACGAGTTACCGGTGTCGCTACAAAATTCTCTACTTTTGCTTGAAAAATTTGTTTCAAATCAAAGGGAGTCACGATAGTTAACTCTGTCTCTAATGCACTAGGCCAATCATCAACTGCGATAATCAATTGCGGTTGTGCCACATTCAAAATTAATTCAACTCGTTCTTGTGGTGTATTGGCTTCAATAGGAATATAGGCTACTCCTGTTTTTGAAACGGCTAAAAAGGCTGCTAACATTTCAAATTCTAATTCACCGTAGACGACCACTGGTGCTTTTGTTTTCAAATGATGCTGTAAAAAACTTGCCAAACTGTCCGAAGATTGTCGTAGGGTTTGATAAGTAAAACTTTCTGTCTCTGATTGATAAACTAAATTATCAGGAAATTCTTCCGCTAGGGCATCAATCGTTGCCACAATATTCTTCATAATAAACCCCTCCCCTAAAATTCGTTATAGATAAAATTCCCACCTTGAATACTCTTGTAATGATATAAATAAATCAAAACTAGGAAGATGGCAAAATAGAAAAGCGTACGACCAATAAAGCTCAGCCAATATTTCGTCTTGGGTTTATTTAGCCAGACTTTCATTTTATCTACCTCCTTATTGATACTTATTATAATCTCTTCAAAGAACAGCTCCATTGATTGTCCTTACACAATAAGCTGGTCAACGAACGTTTTTGTCACATCAAAAAAACGATCCGAAATAACTTCGAATCGCTTCAAAATATTTTTATTAAATAAGCCGTTTTTGATATTGGCAAATCCCCCAGTAAAATATGAAGTAAATAATTAACAAAACACCACAGAAAAGATAAACAAACCAATAGCTAGCATTAGCCACCAATTGTTGAAAAACTAGGATAGCAAAGCAACTATGCAGTAAACCAATCGCCGCAGTTGGGAAAAATACTACAAAATTTTCACGATAAATTTGTTTAACTAAATAATTGTTAGGAATACCCATCTGTTTTAATAGCTTAATCCGATCGCGTTTTTGCGGTAAGTCAGATAATTGTCGCATACTTGCCGTACTAGCCATCGTCACAATAAAAGTCACCACCACAAAAGTCATCATAAATAGCAATAATCCCACTTGATTTCTAGTTGAACGATAGATTTCTGATTTTGAGACGTAATTAATCCGGTAAGCCGCATTTTCTTGATTCTCTTCCGTTCTGGATACTTCACCGCTTAATTTATTATTATGCCATTCTAAATTTTCTTTAATTGGATCAATCCATTTTGAAGTCAGTTTTTGATCGATGATTTTTTGTAAAACCATCGTCTCATTATTAGCTACATTAACTGCAGCTAATTTGTACGAAACACCAGAAATAGCTTGGTAAGTTTCATCTGAAACAACAATAATCTCTTGCCCTAAGCGTAAACTCGTATCACCTAAGTAATTAGTCTCCACTCCTTTTACCTGCAATACCCGATCGGCTAAATGAATCTTACTACTATATTTTATATAATCCTTTAAAATTGATTGAACTGGTGTAAACATAATTGCTTGATTGCCAGACAAATCAACTTTTGCTAACTGTGGATTTATTTTTCTAAAACGAAGATAATTTGATTGACTGATTAAATCAAAAAGTTGTGGCTTTTCATCGGTTCCTTCACCAACAATCCGCAATGTTTGCTGACCACCCACTAGTTTAAGGCTTAAAATAGTCGCTTGATAGCCACTTAACTGGCTGACTTCATTTTTTATTGTTTGATAATTTTCTTGATCAATCATTAAAGACACTGGTGCAAATTCCCGAATATTATTCATTGATAAAGAAACTACTGCCGTCGTCGCGCCTAAAAATGCCAATGCTAAACCCAATAAAATCGTCATTGTTCCAGCTAAACGCCAATTTTTATAGTAATAGGCGAGGTTCTCACTGCGAGTCAATATTTTTAAATCACGATAAACACTGTCTACTTTTCGTTTTTGGTAATAGGGTAAAGTACAAGCAAAAAATAAATAGGTTCCAATAATACAAATAACAAAAATAATCAGCATGATTACTAAAATCGATTCCACTAAATAAAATTTTCCAACCGCTATTTGAACAATTCTTAAAAAGAAGATGGCGCTCCCCCAACCAACAGCCAAGAAAACAATCCCTAAAATTGCAGTGATTTTCTGAAATCTTTTTTTTCGATTTAATTGAGGAAAAGAAATTTTCTGATTTTCCCAAGAAAATTTAAAACTAGAAACTAACCACAACGTTTGAATTGCTACTAGCAGTAATAAGAAAATTAAAACTGTAGCTGTTGAGGTGATGGCTTCAAATGAAACAAAAAAATCAACTGCGATATTCAATCCCATTGCAAAAACTAAGATCATACTTAATAATTTTGAAAAAAGCATTCCTAAAGCAATCCCAATAATAAAGGAAATCCCCCCTAAGAGTAGCAATTCAAAGGCAAACCATAGATAGATTTGATAAAATTTCAAGCCAAACAAATGAAAGATTGAAATGTCTTTACGGCGATTTTCGATAAAAAAACGATTGGTCGTCAACATGAAATAAACTAAGATAAAGACAATTGCCACAATGCCCAAAGTTAAAACTGAAACTACCTGAGCATTGTTCCCAGCTGTTTGGATAATCGGCTGCTCTTTGGTAATCGTCACAAAAGAATAATAAAGCATCACGGCAAAAATCATACTAACTAAAAACAATAAATAGTTGCTTAACTGTCGAACAAAACCACGCCACATTAATTTAATCAGCATTGGCGCGCCCTCCTCCTCCAATCGTTGCTTGCATATCAATCACTTTTTCAAAAAATTCTTTACGAGAAGATCGTCGGACAATTTCAGAGAAAAAACGACCGTCTTTAATAAACAAAACCCGATTACAATAACTAGCGGTGTAAGGATCATGAGTCACCATTAATATAGTTGTGTTTTCCTGTAAGTTGATTTCGGCTAGGTAATTTAAAAACTCAGTAGCCATCTTAGAATCTAGCGCACCAGTAGGTTCATCCGCTAACAAGATTGGTTGTCGCGCCACTAAAGCTCGAGCCGCAGCAGTCCGCTGTCTTTGCCCCATCGAAACTTCTTCAGGATAATGATCTAAAATGTCATAAATTCCTAATATTTTCGCCAGTTCCTCAACTCTATTCATCATTTCATCCGTAGATAGTTTTGAAACTGTCAAAGGCAAAACAATATTGTCTCTTAGTGTCAGACTATCAATCAAATGAAATTCTTGAAATATAAAACCTAGATTCTCCCGCCGAAAATCGGTTAATTTGTTTTCTCGCATGCGAGTGATATCCTGCTGATTGATTCTCACTTGACCCATCGTTGGAGTGGCGATAGTGGCCAGTATATTCATTAAAGTAGTTTTACCGGCACCACTAGGACCCATGATGCCAACAAACTCACCTTTTTCAATTGAAAAATTCAAATCATCTAAAATAGTCATTTTATTTTTTCGATTACCAAAAGTTTTAGTAAGATGTTGCACTTCAATTAATTTTTCCATTGATTTATCCTTTAAATTTTTTCTTTATCGTATCACAGAATGGCATTAGTGGAATCTTTTTCGAATTTTAAAATAAAGATAGCAATAATTAATTAATCTTTCAAAAAAGCCTATGACTATCAGTTTTCATTGATTTTACAAGGAAATGCAAACACAATATATAGTGTTTTATTTGGTACAATTAAAATATACACCACTATATCTAGTTGAATCTTTCTGAAGATTATTATAAGATATATTATGAATTATTTAGAAACGGAGTGGTTGGTATGATGGAAATTCGCAACAATGATACTTTTGTCGCAACTTTTCAATCTTCTTTGGGAGAGATGAAAGTCATCAAACGCGATGGTCGCCAAACAATATTTGATGACCAAAAAATTTATGACGCATTAATTAAAGCACAGGCAAAAATTCAAGGGAGTCTTGATCCTTTATCTCATGTAAAAATTCAATCAATTGTTGAAAAAGTAGATGCAGAAATCGCCCAACGTTTTAATCGGGATATCAAAATTTATGAAATTCAAAATATTGTGGAGCACGTCTTGTTGGAAAACAATCAATATGACTTGGCGCAAGAATATATTAATTACCGCACCAATCGTGATTTCCAACGAAGTCAAGCCACTGATATTAACTTTACAATCAGCAAACTAATCAATAAAGATCAAACTGTCGTTAATGAAAATGCCAATAAAGACAGCGATGTTTTTAATACCCAACGAGATTTAACAGCTGGGATTGTCGGCAAATCAATCGGCTTAAAAATGTTGCCACCTCATGTTGCTAATGCCCATCAAAAAGGCGATATTCATTACCATGACTTAGACTATCATCCGTATACACCGATGACTAACTGCTGCTTGATTGACTTTAAAGGGATGTTAAATGACGGCTTTAAGATTGGGAATGCCGAAGTAGAAAGTCCAAAATCAATCCAGACAGCAACAGCGCAAATTTCGCAAATTATCGCTAACGTAGCTTCTAGTCAATACGGCGGTTGTTCTGCTGATCGCACCGATGAATTACTAGCACCGTTTGCTGAATTAAATTATCAAAAACATTTAAAAGATGCGGAAGAATGGATTGAAACACCTAGTCGTCGTGAAGAATATGCCAAAGCAAAAACTAAAAAAGACATTTACGATGCGATGCAAAGTCTAGAATATGAAATCAATACTTTATTTACTTCTAATGGTCAAACACCTTTCACTTCGTTAGGTTTTGGTCTAGGAACTTCTTGGTTTGAAAAAGAAATTCAAAAAGCCATTTTGCAAATTCGAATTGAAGGCTTAGGTAGTGAAAAGCGCACAGCTATTTTTCCTAAACTAATCTTTACTTTAAGAGACGGTGTCAATTTAAAACCGACAGATCCAAATTATGAAGTTAAAGAATTAGCATTAGAATGTGCCGCTAAACGGATGTATCCAGATATTTTAAATTACGATAAGATCGTTGAATTAACAGGCAGTTTTAAAGTACCAATGGGTTGTCGTTCTTTCCTACAAGGCTGGAAAGATGAAAGTGGCGAAGAAATTAATGTTGGGCGTATGAATTTAGGTGTTGTCACCTTGAACTTACCACGAATTGCCATGGAAGCTGGCGGCGATCAAGATAAGTTCTGGTCTTTATTAGAAGAACGCTTAGCTACAGTCAAAGATGCGATGGTTTTCCGTGTAGATCGGTGTAAAGAAGCAAGTCCAGCTAACGCGCCAATTCTTTATCAATACGGTGCTTTTGGTAAACGACTAAACCGCAATGAATCAGTTGATGAATTATTTAAAAATAAACGCGCAACTATTTCATTAGGGTATATCGGCTTATACGAAGCAGCTTCGGCTTTCTTTGGCGGTGAATGGGAAAATAATTCAGAAGCCAAAAAATTCACTTTGGATATCTTAAAAAATCTGAAATTGCATGCAGATGCTTGGGGTAACGAATATGGCTATCATTTTAGTGTTTATTCAACACCAAGTGAAAGTTTAACTGATCGTTTCTGTCGTTTAGATACCGAACGCTTTGGCGTTGTTGAAAATATTACCGATAAAGAATATTACACTAATAGCTTCCATTATGATGTACGGAAAAATCCAACACCATTTGAAAAGCTAGATTTTGAAAAAGATTATCCAAAATATTGTTCTGGTGGCTTCATTCATTATTGCGAATATCCCGTACTACAACAAAATCCAAAAGCATTAGAAGCAGTTTGGGATTATGCGTACGATAAAATTGGTTATTTAGGTACCAACACACCGATTGATCATTGCTATGAATGTGGATTTGAAGGAGATTTTACGCCAACTAAACGAGGATTTGAATGTCCATCATGCGGCAATCACGATCCTAAAACAGTCGATGTCGTGAAAAGAACTTGCGGCTACTTAGGAAATCCGCAAGCACGTCCAATGGTTCACGGCCGTCATCAAGAAATTGCCTCACGTGTCAAACATATGAAATAAATAAAAGACTGTGGGAGAAGCCAAATTTTCCCGCAGTTTTTTCAAGATAAGAGGGAAAATATGCGAAATCCAAAACCAAAAGAATGGCTAGCATCAGATTTAAGCCAAAATTATATTGCTGATTACAAATCATTCAATTTTGTCGATGGTGAAGGTGTCAGAAACAGTTTATACCTTTCTGGTTGTCCATTTGCTTGTGAAGGTTGTTTTAATGTTGCGGCGCAAAACTTTCGTTACGGCAAACCTTATACAAAAGAATTAGAGGATCAAATTATTGCAGATACGAGTCATGATTATGTGCAAGGAATTACTTTATTAGGCGGCGAACCTTTTTTGAATACTCAGGTGGCTTTGTCTTTAGTTAATCGGATGAAAGAAGAGTTCGGGGATGGTAAAGACATCTGGTCTTGGAGCGGCTATACCTTTGAAGAATTATTGCTAGACAGCGATGATAAATTAGAACTGCTAAATAAAATTGACGTTTTAGTTGATGGTCGTTTTATGGAAGATCAAAAGAATCTCATGCTCCAATTTCGTGGCAGTAGCAATCAACGGATTATTGACGTTAAAAAATCTTTAGCTGAAGGAAAAGTTGTTTTATGGGAAAAGCTGCATGATTCTAAAAAAGCTTTTGAACAAATCAAAAAGAGCGAGTTGATTTAATTCAACCGCTCTTTTTCTTGCCATAAAGGCAACACAATATTCTCATAGGCAATTGGATCGAGATTGGTGACTGTCACACCTAGTAAGCGAATCTGTTTTTCGATTCCACCGACCTCTTCCCAAATAATTCGTGCTTGAGAAAAAATCTCTTCTTTTTTTTGCAGGTATTCTGGTAATGTTATTCGCTTCGTGACAGTAGTAAAATCAGCATAGCGGATTTTAACAACTACCGTTTTGCCATGGCGTTGGACACGCTTTAAGGCACCCTCAACTTTTTCAGAAAGTTGTCGCAACTGACTTAAGACTTCTTCTTCAGTAGATAAAGGTCGACCATATGTATGTTCTTTCCCAACTGATTTCCGCTCTCGCGTAATATTTACAGGTGAATCATGAATGCCACGAACTTTCCGATACAGGGAATAACCCATCTTACCAAATTGCTGAATCAAAAACATTTCACTTTTTTGATACAAGTCTTCCCCAGTAAAAATGCCTAACTCATTCATTTTAGGAACTGTTTTTTTTCCGACACCATGAAATTTTTCAATCGGTAATTTTTTTAGAAATACTTCGGCTTCTTCTGGTGAAATTACAGTCAATCCCCGTGGCTTTTGATAATCAGAAGCCAATTTGGCCAAAAATTTATTGTAGCTAACCCCTGCCGAACAAGTTAGTTGAACTTCCCGCCAAATATCTTTTTGGATGGATGTGGCAATTTTGATCGCTGAAGTTTGATCAATCTTATTGTTGGTGACATCTAAATAGGCTTCATCAATTGACATCGGTTCAATCACATCAGTATAACGTAAAAAAACTTCCCGCACTTGTTTTGATACCCGTGAATATTTTTCATGATCACCTGGTTTAAAAATAGCTTCTGGGCAAAGTTCATAAGCTTTTTGAGCACTCATGGCTGAATGAATGCCATATTGTCTGGCTTTATAATTGGCAGTGGTAACAACTCCTTTGCCACCGGTATCAGAGGGGTGACGGGCAATAACCAATGGGTGCTTAGCCAATTCAGGATCATCACGTTCTTCAACCGACGCAAAAAAAGCGTCCATGTCGATATGTATAATTTTTCTTGATGTATCTTTTTTTAAAGGAAAATATAATTCCGCCACCTTTATTCACCTCACCTCCATTATAACCGAACATTTGTTTGCTGGCAAAAAGCCAATTCTGAATCTACTATCTTCAGAATTGGCTTTTATCTTTCAATCAAATTTACTTGTCCAATGGTAATCATATCGCTGCTACGGTGACTCTCATATGCTTCACCAAAAATTTCAGCATAAATAACTTTATTATTTTCTCTTCGCCGTAATTGGTAAATAATCTTCCCGGTTTCGGACAGTTCTCTTAATAACTCCGTAACGCCACCAAATCCAGTTTTTTTCGTAATGAAACCAGCTTGGACCATCCACTCATCTAAATATTTAACAGATAAGTTGGCACCTTTAACTAGAACTTTTCGTAAAGCGATAGCTAACTCTTCTAATTCTTCTGGCACTTGGTTTTCTTTTTCAACAGGTTTATATTGTTTATCTCTTAATTCAGACAACTCTTCTAAAAGCTCTTCATATTGTTCTTGGGTTAACATGATCCCAGCTACTTTTTCCCGGTTAAAGACATAGACTCCGGTACCAGCTTTACGGGCTTGGCCAAAGACATCCATCGGTGATTTTTTTACGTCAGTGATTGAAGATGTCGGCACATCAAGTTTTTTCAATTCCATCTTGGTCCCCCCTAGTCTTTTTCATTATAGCATATTACTAAGCAGAACTTAGGTTGCTAAAAACTTAGCCTCAATTTCTTTCATCACTTCTTCTTGCCAAAAATGATTATGAAAGTCATCATTACTAAAAGTTGAATAGCGCTCAACATAAAATGAGCACAAATAAGCATCACGGACTGTTTTTTCCAATGTATAAGCCAAGTCAGTCACCGGACAATTATCTAGTACAACAACGAGTTCTTTCATTTTTTTACTAATTCGCCAAAGTTTAGGGCTGCTAGAAAAATCGGCCAGTTGATTGATAAAACCAATCGGAAATCCTTGAGAAAGATCCAATAATAATCGAAATAATTTTAATTGAAGACGTGCTTGTACCCGTGGATCATCTATCTTTAAATATTTAATCAGCATATAACTACATAATCGTGCATCACGATATAAGGTGCTTTCAACTTCTTGATGCTGTAAATAAAAGCTCAAAAATAAATCATAATATCTTTTCTGCTCTTCAAAATAAAGTAAATATGCAACGGTTTCCGGCATTAGACTACGGGCTAAAAATTGATTAAAATGATCTGGACTAGCTACAAAATACTCCCATCCCAAAGCGAAATCTAAATGACCAGCATCTATAAATTGGTAAAAACGAAACATCTTTTCTTCAATTACATGCTTTTGATTTCCCACTTCAAAATCCAGTAAATATTGCCAACGCAATTGAAATAAAACAGCATCATTACCAATTAGTCCTTCCTTAGTTAAAGAAAGATTGAGTTTCAACAATTTTTCATTTAAATGACGATAGGTACTTCTTTTATAAGGAATTGGGTGCTTCCACAAAAAATGACGAAAAACATTAAAGGCTTCACTTTCTTGCAACAAATCAAAATACACTTGATGATATGCTTCAGCATTTTCCCAAACAATGACCCCTTTAGTAAAAAAATGTCCCTTTGTCTTTTCTAATTCCGCTAAATCTCGACGAACCGTTTTAGTACTGACACCAATTTCCTCTGCAAATTGTTTAACCCGCATTGGTTGTTGCTTCAAGCAATTCAGCAGCTTAATTTTGCGATTAATCTTAGCCTCAGTCAGTTGCTCCCAGATCATTTTGATCACCTTCTCTCAAGTAAAATATAGCATTTAATTTTTAAAAAAAATAAAATTTTTTGAACTTCTAGATAAAAACAAACGCCTGAAATATTCAGACGTTTATCATTATATTTTTTTTCGATTTAAACTTAGTGAATTCAACAAGACACTGACTGAACTAAAAGCCATTGCCGCGCCAGCAATAATTGGATTTAAGAACCCAAATGCCGCGAATGGAATACCAATGACATTGTATAAAAATGCCCAGAAAAGATTCTGTTTGATTTTATTTAGAGTAACTTTTGATAATTTAATGCTTTTGCTAACAGACACCAAATCACTATTCATTAAAGTGATATCTGCCGTTTCCATAGCAATATCAGCACCTGATCCCATAGCGATCCCGATATCAGCTAAAGCCAACGCAGGTGCATCATTGATGCCGTCGCCTACCATACCAACAGTCTCACCTTTTTGTTGAAGCTCGCGAACCACATCAGCTTTATCTTCTGGTAAAACTTCTGCAATAATATCTTGTTCAGTTAGACCAACTTGCTCACCAATATAATGAGCAGTTTGCAAATTATCACCCGTTAACATTTTAACAGTCAAACCTTGATTTTGTAAATTTGAGATTGCTTGTTTAGAGCTATCCTTGATTTGATCTGTCACTGAAATTGAAGCCAATATATTTTTCTCATCTGACAAGAACATCACGGTCTTACCTTCAGCTTCCAATTGCGTCACTTCTGCCAAATTATCTATCATCAGTCCACGTTCTGTAACACTACGTTTAGAACCGACATAATAAATGTTACCATCTACTTTACCAGTCACACCACGACCAGTTAAACTTTCAAAATCAGTAACTGGTTTTAAGTTGGTCCGTTCTTTGCCATAATTTACAATTGCTTTAGCCAAAGGATGTTCAGAATAATTTTCAATACTAGTTAAAATAGTCAATGCTTCTTCATTTTCTGTGAAAAAATCAGCGACTACTGGTTTACCTGCAGTAATAGTACCGGTTTTATCTAGCACAACAGTTGTCAGATGCGCCGTTTTTTCTAACGCTCCGCCACCTTTAATTAAAATACCATTCTTCGCACCTAAACCAGTTCCCACCATAATTGCAGTTGGTGTGGCCAAGCCTAATGCACAAGGACAAGCAATCACTAAGACTGAAACACTGTGAACAATCGCGGTTTCCCAATTACCTAAAGCAAAACCTGTCACAACAAATGTAATTGCAGCAATCACTAAAACAGTTGGCACAAAAATCCCTGAGATTCGATCAGCAATTTGTTGAATCGGCGCTTTTTCACCTTGGGCGTCTTCCACCATCCGAATAATTCTTGATAAAACAGTCATACTGCCGACCTGTGTTGCTAGTAATTGAATACTGCCAGTCGTATTTAAGGTTCCGCCAAAAACTTGGTCATCGACACTTTTATCAACAGGTAAGCTTTCACCTGTTAACATACTTTCATCCAGTGTTGTTTGCCCACTTTTGATAACTCCATCTACTGGAATTTGTTCACCTGGCCGTACCAATAATAAATCACCTACCAAAACATTTTCGATTGGGATTTTTAATTCTTCTCCTTCTCGCATTACAGTGGCTGTTTTAACTTGTAAGGCCATCAACTGTTTAATGGCATCGCTAGTTTTAGTTTTGGCTTTTTGTTCTAAATATTTCCCTAATAAAATTAAGGTAATAATCATGCCACTACTTTCAAAATACAAATCACTATTATGAGGATTGAAAAAGCCATTATAGACACTTAAAGCATAAGCCGCTGTCGTTCCCATCGCAACCAATACATCCATATTAGGGGCATTCGTTTTAATGGCATGATAAGCACCTAAATAAAAACGACGACCAATCCAGAACTGAACTGGCGTAGCTAAGATTAACTGCACCACTGGACGATGCAGTAAATGTACCCAAGCAGCTTGAGAACCTAAAAGCATGGCAATCATCGCTGCCATTAAAGGTAAGGTCAAAATCCCACTAATGATTAAATCTCTTTTCATTTTTGCTAAGTAACGTTGTTTTTCTTCAACAATCTTTTGTTTATGAGCTTCATCAAATAAAATTGCTCCATAACCAATATTTTCCACCCGTTTAATTAAATCATCCGCCGTAAGTCCTTGCTCAAAAGATACTGTGGCTTTTTCAGTCGCTAAGTTAACATTGGCTTCCACCACACCATCAGTCGCTTTTAATTCTTTTTCTACCCGAGCAGAACAATTGGCACAAGTCATCCCGGTAATGGCAAAAGTCTCCACCGTTTGGCTCATTTAGATCACCTCTGTTTGATAACCTGCATCCGTTACTTTTGTAGCGATTTCAGCTGCGGTAACTTGTGCTTCGTCGAATTTTACAACACCATTATTTTTTTTCAAATTTATTTTTACTTTATCAATTCCTGGTAATTCGTTAACTGCATTTTCTACATTTTTCACACAATGTTGACAAGTCATACCTTCAATATTAAATGTTTGTTTCATGATAATCTCTCCTTATAATTTAAATTTAAGCACTGTGATGTTTACATTCACATTGTCCTGGAATACAATTGCAGGCAACTTCTGCTACCGTCTCTTTTTTATTTAAAGTAGCCATAATTTTCGCCACATCTGCCTCGGTCAGTTCAGCTTCGTCAACTAATTCCGCGATTGTATTACCAATTTGCTTTGCACAAATATGGGAAAATAAATTTTCAGTAGCGCTTTTAACAGTTTTACTTTCACTGATTTTTGGATAATAAATATATTTTTTTCCAGCTTGTTTGGTGTAAACAGCATCTTTTTTTACTAGACGTCCCAACAAGGTTTTAATGGTTGCCGGCTTCCAATCCATTGTCTCGCCAAGTATCTCACTAATTTCTTGAGCTGTAGTTTCTTGCTTGGTCCAAATCACACGCATTATTTCCCATTCGGAATCACTAATTTTTATTGGTTCAGCTGTAATCGTCATCGTGCTTCTCCTTTCGTTTACATATGTAATTACAAATTAAGTTTACAATTGTAATCATAATAAGTCAAGTTTTTTCTACAAAAAAAGTCTTTAGCTTTTTCTGCTAAAGACTTACATATGTTTATCGTAATATTTTATCCCTAAAGTTTCGACAAATTGCTCCAGACATATCAGAAAAAAGCCAAACATTAACACCCGACTTAACGAAAGCTGAACATTCCATTCTGGTTTATATAATAAAATTGTCGTTATTATTGCAATTAAAACCACTAAAACTTGATAATATTTTAAGCCAATTTGGTTAGCACGGTTGGAAATTGCTTGCCAGCGCTCATCATTTTTGTATTGTACTCTTTTTTTGGCTTGATAAAATCCCGAATAAAAAAAGAGACCCAAAATAATTACTTGAATAATAAAAATTATCACTTGACTCATTCAATCTCCTCCTCAGGATCAAAAACTTGATTAATATCTACCTCAAATGCCTTTGCCAACTTAAAAGCTAATTCTAACGATGGCGTATATTTATATTTTTCAATCGAAATCACCGCTTGTCGAGAAATACCAACTTTTTTTGCTAGTTCTTCTTGGGTCCAATTTTTTTTTGCCCGGAGAACTTTTAAATGATTTTTAATCAAAGTAATCACAACTTTCCATAAAGTAACGACTTGTTTACATTAATAATTGTAATCAGTTGTTTACATTTTGTCAATATAAGGTAAGCAATATTCTCTGTATAAAAAAATGGAGTAGATTTCTCTACTCCAAAAAATCTTTTATATTGTCTGTGGTTAAATCTATTTATTTAAGCTGATCCATGACAAATTTAATTGCTCCGGCAGGGTTACGTGTAAGTTTAATATATTCTGCTCCTTTTGTGGCAATTAGTTTGATACCTAACTTATCTGTGTCTTCTTTAATATCATCATAATAGGAATTTACTTGCGGTGCCAAGACTACCATATCAAAATTCGGCATAATATCATAATGAGAACCATAAGCTCCAGCCTTAGCAATGACATGGGCCCCTGTTTCTTTAGCTCCTTCTTCTAGAGCATTGGCTAACATTGCACTTGTCCCCGCACCTGCACATAAAACTAAAACTTTTAACTCCTTTTCATCAGCCATAGTTGCTACACTAGAATGCTCTTCAACAACCACTGTTTCATTATTATCTACAATTGCCGTTGCACTTTCTGGTGATAATTGAGGAACTATTCCTTCGATTTCCTCAATTTCTTCAACTCTTTCTGCCTCTTGCGCTACCAATACTTTATCGTATGCCTTACAAAACGGGTAGTAAATAGCAAAATCGACTAATAGTAAAACTACTGACAGCAAAATTGAAATTGGCTGAAAGCCCGTATTCATCACTGTTCCAATCGGTCCCGGAGTCGCCCAGGGCAAGACATACATAAAGCCATTCATGCCTAATACACTGATAAAAAATTTACCAATTAATACATTCGCTACCGGTGCAATACAGAAAGGAATAAAGAAATACGGATTCAAAATAATTGGTGCTGCAAATAATAGTGGTTCATTTACGGCAAACATCACGGGAATGATTGATGCTTTCCCGACCGTTTTTAATTGCTTAGATCGCATAAAAAGAATAAAGATAATCGGTACTATAAATGTTGCACCCGTCCCACCTAACTCACCAATGAAATTCCCAAAATTTTCAGTTAGCGCATGAGTTGGATGACCACCTTCTGTAAAAACTCTTAAATTGGCTTCCGTATTTCCATACAAGGCAGCAGATAATCCAGGTTTTACAACTGATGGTCCATGAACCCCAACAAACCAGAATAATGGAATTAAGAACCAAATAATAGATAAACCAAAATAACTTTCAGCTCCAGCAAATAATGGTGACAACAGTTTGGAAAAAACTTCTCCAAAAGGAACATTAAGTACGGCTCTCGCTGCAATATCAATCAACGCACAAGCTAAAACAGAAAAAGAAAAAGGAAAAACATCTCTAAAATTTTGTGCGATGCTGCCAGGTACTTCTTTTGGCATTTTAATTGTGATGTCACGAATCACACAAAATTTATACATATTTACAGTGATAAAAGCTGAAATAAACGCTGATAAAATCCCTTTTGTTCCCATATAATCAGCTGCAAAAGAACCATCAGCTTTAGTAATTGCTAATAAAAGAAAACCACAAGTCGCTGCTAACATAACTGATGTCTCGTTAATTATTTTTCCATCGGGCATTTTTCGATTTATACTACCCGCCAAACAGCGAGCAGTCGTTCCAGCCACTAACATACCAACAACACCCATCGTGTAATCATAGATTTTCCATAACCATTCTTCTACCCCGCTTGGAATGGTTACGCCAAAAATCGGTGGAATTGCTGCACACAAAATGAAAATACTCGAAAACAAAATAACTGGCATGGCTGCTAAAAAACCATCTTTGATTGCCATTAAGTAAATATTCTTCGACACTTTTTGAAACAGAGCTTGTCTTTTTTCAATTTGTTGAATAATTACATTCATTTTTTTACCTCCTTCAATCCTTTTCAGCGATATTTTTCTTGGTATAGCTCAATAAAATCCTGGACTAAATCTCTTAATAATAAGGTTGTCATCAAATGATCTTGGCCATGAATGAAGATAAAACCTAATTCTAAGTCATCACCGCTAGCTTCATTGGCAAGAACCTGCGTTTGAGCATTATGAGCTAATTTTAAGTTCTCATCTGCATCTTGGAGTTTACTTTCAACATTAGAAAAATCTCCACTACGAATTTCTTTTAATAGGCCAAGTAATGAACTACGAGCGTCACCTGAATAAGCAACGATTTCAAAACCGAGCATTTGTAAGTCATTTTTATTCATTTCAAATCCTCCTTGTCTTAAATAATCGTTTTTGTTTCACTGACAAATTTATACCAATAGGCAGATTCTTTCGGGTAGCGCTTTTGCGTTTCAAAATCGACATAAAATAGTCCGTAACGTTTGTTATAACCATTAACCCAAGAAAAGACATCCATCAGAGACCAAATGAAGTAACCTTTAACATTAACACCAGCATCAATCGCCTTAGAAATATAATTAAAATAGCCTCTTAGATAATCAATTCGGTCATCATCTAAAATAACGCCGTCGTCAAACTTATCTTTATAACCTAAGCCATTTTCCGTAATATAGATTTTTTTATAATTTGGATAATCCTCTTTAATCCTAACCAATAAATCAAAGATTCCTTCAGGATAAATCAGCCAGTCCCAATCCGTTCGTGGTAAATCTGTCCGCTGAATACGTTCACCAATCCCTTTAATACGATAGACTTGCGTGCCTTTCTCACCAGTTGTGTTATAGAACATTTGGCTTTCGTCATTATAAGCTTTCACCCAATGGCTGACATAATTGTTAATCCCAAGATAGTCATTACGATTGGCAGCTTTTTTCATTTCAACAAAATCATTTTCATCAATGGTAATACTTGTATCATTTGCTGCTAAAATTTCATTAATACATTTCATAGTATGCTCAGAATAATAGCCTAAATAAGTCGCATCCATTAAAAATTTCACCGATAACGCGTCATCTAATTCGGCTGCATGAATATCTTCTGGTGTATCTGAAGCTGGATATTTAGGTTCTAATGAGTGAACTACACCAATCTCACCTTCATAATCGCCTTCTTTGAAGATATTGACTGCTTGTGCGTGAGCGTACATCATGTTATGCAATGCTGTAACTGTTTTTTGTAGATCGAAACGAATTTCAGGAGGAAAAGCACCCGTCAAATATTGATTTGTTGCAGCTGGGTAAATTTCATTAAAAGTACTCCAATAATAGACTTCTTTAAATTCATCAAAGCAGAATTTTGCGTAGTTCACGAAATGTTTGATATTCTCACGATTTAAAAAATCTCCGTCATCAAATAATGCTTTAGGTGTATCAAAATGATGAATTGTGACAAATGGTGTGATTCCTTGTTTTTTACATTCTGCAAAAACTTGATGATAATAATCGACACCTTTTTGATTAACTTCACCATAACCATTTGGAAAAATCCGACTCCAAGCAATCGACATCCGTAAGCTATCAATTTTAAATTTTTTACATAGTTCAATATCAACTGGATATTGATTATAAAAATCACTCGCTGGCTCAGCTGTATAACGTCCTTTTTCTACTAAAAATGTATCCCAGGCTACTGGCCCTTTACCATCTTTATCAATGGCCCCTTCGACTTGATAAGCTGCCGTTGCTCCTCCCATTAAAAAGTCCTCAGGTAGTTTTCTTAATTCAGTCATGATTATTTCTCCTTTTCTCTTTCAATATTTTCAAATACATTTTTCGTGAATACTTGATTGTTTTATAACAGGCGTTGAATGTGGATTGTAAAATAAATTCGTTCATTTTCATTTAGCGTTTTCCCTAAATGATCTTCAATCAATCTATAAATACGATTGCCGATTTGATAGGCTTCAGGATAATCTTTCTTTAACGTTTCTTCAAAATTTAGTGAAAAAGATTCAGGATCAGCTACACCACTCATGATTCGTTCTAGAAAGTAATTTAAATGAATCATCAGTCGGTCATAATAATTTTGATTTTTACTCGTCCTACTGATTCCTGAAATCGACAACTCATTTTGGACTAATTCAATCATTTTTTTCTCAATTCGGTCATCAGTAGATACCGCAGTTGAAGTCCCTTTAGCATTAATAAAATGTAATGCAATGCGACTAACTTCTTCTTCAGGAAAATCAATAGCTAGTTTTTCCTTGATTAATAAGACAGCTGCCTGACCAATCTTAAATTCAATTGGATAATTGGTTTTGATATTCGGTAGAACGGTACTTTCATATGTGCCTTTACTTAAATTTTGATAACTCAAATAAATATGATCAGTTAAAGTAACATATATATATTCTTGAACTGGGTATTGATACTGACTAATGGCTCGTTCAATAATCTCATAAGAAGTCGTGATAAAGTCCAGCGGGATATCCTTCAACAAAGTCGAAAAGTTATTTTGTGATTCTTCATTTCTTAAGGTAAAAATTCTTTCGACAACTTTTTCGCTTATCAGATCACCTTTCTTTTTTTGATAAGTTATTCCGGCTCCCATGACGACTGCTTGCTGACTGGACACATCTCTGACAATTGCAACATTATTATTTAAAACTTTAACGATTCGATACATTTCTATCCTCCTTTCAAACAAAAAGAGACTGCAAACAGTAGACAATCTCATAATGAAATTCTAATCTACTATTCGCAGTCTCGCCTAATCAAGTTAGTAACGATCCACTAAATATTCTGTTTTCGTTGACACAATAATAGCATACGCTTACATAAAAGTAAACACAAAATTTATGAAAAACAAACAATTTCAAACTAAAATAAATATTAATCAACAATTCTAGTCTTCTTAAACGCCGTCTAATCACTCTTTCTATCCTATTATAGTTAGCTAAAAAAAACGACTAATCTTTCAATTAGTCGTTTCAACATTTATTTCACTCGTAAACAACGCATCGCATTAATGACTGCCAATACAGTTACCCCAACATCGGCAAAAACAGCTACGGGCATCGAAACAATCCCAACTGCGCCTAAGGCTAGAACGATTATTTTGACTCCTAAAGCAAAAATGATATTTTCTTTAACGATTTTCATGGTTTTACGAGCAACTTTGACTGCCGTAACGATTTTTTCTGGCTGGTCATTCATAATTACTACGTCGGCAGCTTCAATCGCTGCATCGCTACCCAAACCACCCATGGCGATACCTAGGTCCGCTCGAGCTAAAACTGGCGCATCATTCATACCATCACCAACGAAAGCAACTTTATGATTCTCTTGCAACAATTCTTCTAAATGACTGACTTTATCTGCTGGTAATAATTCACTATAAACGTGATCGGCACCAATTTTTTTACCGATTGCGTCAGCAATTTTTCGATTGTCACCAGTTAACATTACTGTTTGTTTGATCCCTAAAGCTTTTAATTCTTTCATAGTCTCACTAACACCGGCTTTTAAATCATCGGCAATTACTAAGTAACCCAAAAATTTCCGTGATTTTGCCAAATAAATGATAGTTCCAATTGCGTGTACTTCAGGTATGACAATATTTTCAGCAGCCATCAATTTATCATTTCCAGCAAAGTAATTAACCTTGTCAATTTGTCCACTAATCCCATAACCAGCCTTTTCGACAACATTTTCCACGGATGATAAATCTTTTTGATTGGCTTTTAAAATAGACTTGGCAATTGGATGATTTGAACCTTGTTCCAAACTAGCCACTATTTGTAAGAAATCAGCTTGAGGTAATTGGGTTTCAATCTCTTGTACCTCAAAAACCCCTTTTGTAAGAGTACCAGTTTTATCGAAAACAATTGTTTGCGTTTTGGCTAATGTTTCAATATAGTTACTTCCTTTGATTAAGACTCCTGCTTTACTAGCTCCGCCAATTCCGCCAAAGAAACTCAACGGAACAGAAATCACCAATGCACATGGACAAGAAATGACTAAGAATGTTAAGGCCCGATAAATCCAAGGATAAAAGGCACTTGCCGTTACTAAAGGTGGCACAATAGCTAATAAAATTGCTAAGCCAACAACGATTGGCGTGTAATATCTAGCAAAGCTAGTGATAAATTTTTCAGCTGGTGCTTTTTTACTAGCTGCATTTTCTACTAAGTCGAGAATTTTGCTGACGGTTGATTCACCAAATACTGTAGTGACTTTGATAGTTAATTGTCCTTCTTGATTAATAAAACCTGATAAAATTTCTTCGCCAGCTTCAATACTACGAGGGACCGATTCTCCTGTTAAAGCAGAGGTATCTACAAATGAACGTCCTTCAGTAATCACACCATCTAATGGCACCTTTTCGCCAGGCTTAACAACAATATAGTCTCCCACATGAATTTCTTCTGGTTTAACTTCAGTTAATTGACCATCTAATAGTAAGTTGGCTTTATCCGGCCGACTAGCTACTAAAGATTTAATTGATTTACGCGAACGATTGACTGCATAATCTTGGAAAAATTCACCGATTTGATAAAATAGCATTACAGCCACAGCTTCTGGATATTCGCCAATTGCTAAAGCACCTATCGTGGCAACCGTCATCAAAAAGTTTTCATCAAAGATTTCTCCTTGAAAAATATTTAGGACCGCTGTTTTTAAAACATCAAAACCAATCCATAAATATAATGCACTATAGGCGATAAGTGAAAGCGGCATAGCGGGCTTAACTAATGCTAAGACCCCTAAAATAATTAAGGCACTTACAATTTGAATTACTTTAAAATGATTATTTTCTTCTTCTGATTCATCTTGCCAGTTTTTTATTTTTACATCTGGTTCAATTTTTTTAACAATTTGTTTGGCTTCGTTACAAACCTCACTTAAATCAGCATTTTCTGCTTCAATTGTTAATTTGGTTGTAGCAAAATCAACTTGTGCTCGTTCAACACCTTGAATTTCTTTAATTGATTTTTCAATTTTTGCAGCACAGTTTGCACAGTCTAAACCATCTAAACGATAAATTTTTTCCATGATGCATCCTTCTTTCTTGATTACACATGAATGTTTCCTCATGTATATTATATATGAATGAATCATCATGTGTCAATAAAAAAATGAACCGTTTGCAAAAATAAATAAAAAAACTGCCTTAGAAAATTTCTTCTAAGACAGTTACCTTTTATGGATAAATCCGGTTTAGCAAACGTGGGAACGGAATCGCTTCACGAACATGATCAATTCCGGCAATGAAAGTGATGGTTCTTTCTAAACCTAAACCAAAGCCAGCATGGGGTACAGCGCCATAACGGCTCAAATCTAAATACCATTCATAATCTTTTTCATCTTGACCAGCAGCTCTGATTTGTTCTACTAAATAGTCATAATCAGTTGCCCGTTCACTACCACCAATAATTTCACCATAGCCTTCTGGCGCGATTAAGTCGGCACAGATCACCACATCATCTCTTGTTGGATGAGGTTTCATATAGAAAGGTTTAATCGCTTTTGGATAGTTTAAGATGAAGACGGGGTGGTCGTATGAATTAGCGATAAAGGTTTCATGTGGAGAACCAAAATCATCTCCCCATGTAATATCATCAAAGCCATTTTTAATTAACAATTCAACAGCATCATCATAAGAAATCCGTGGGTAAGGTAGTTTTGTATATTTTTTCAAGATTTCTTTATCACGTCCTAAAACGTCTAGAGCATAATCACAGTTGTCTAAAACACTTTGCACTAAATAAGCGACATATTGTTCTTGAATTTCTAAGCTATCTTCTTGATGCATGAAGGCCATCTCTAATTCAATCATCCAAAACTCAATTAGATGACGACGTGTTTTAGATTTTTCAGCGCGGAAAGTTGGACCAAAAGAAAATACTTTACTGAAGGCCATCGCTGCAGCCTCTAGATATAATTGTCCACTTTGAGATAAATAAGCTGTTTGATCAAAATAATTTGTTTCAAATAAATCTGTCGTACCTTCAGGAGCTGAACCTGTCAAAATTGGCGGATCCATTTTCACAAAACCTTGTGCATTTAAAAATTCATAAGTCGCTCGAATGACTTCGTTACGAATGAGCATCAACGCATGTTGGTGAGATGAACGCAACCATAAATGACGATGATCCATTAAGAAATCAACCCCGTGTTCTTTTGGTGTAATTGGATAATCATGACTTTCTCCAACAACTTCGATTTCTTTCACACCTAGTTCATAACCAAATTTTGAGCGGGTATCTTCGCGGATTTCACCAACGACCCAAATAGATGTTTCTTGGGTTAATTCTTTAGCTAGTTGAAAAACTTCCTCAGGTACTTCACTTTTTACCACAACGGCTTGAAAATAAGCCGTTCCGTCTCTTAATTGTAAGAAAGAAATTTTTCCGCTTGAACGTTTATTAGCTACCCAAGCACCAATTTTAACGGTTTGTCCCACATAATCTTTTGCATCAATAATTGAAATTTGTTCCACTATCGTCTCTCCTAACTTATTTATCCCGAATTGCTTTTTCTTAATAAGTTACTTTTGATTCTTTTCAATAAAACGGCGAATCCGAACAACGGCCTCTTCTAAGTCTTCTAAACTAGCTGAATAACTGATCCGAACATTTTCAGGTGCGCCAAAACCTTCACCAGTTACTAGAGCAACTTGTTCTTGTTCCAATAAATCATTGACCCAAGTCGTTACATTTGTGTAGCCGCCTAAGTCCATAGCTTCTTTGATATTTGGAAACAGGTAAAAGGCTCCTTGCGGTTTGGTTAAATGAAATCCCGGTAAAGCTGCAACTTTTGGAAAAATCGTATTTAAACGTTCTTCAAAAGCTTGGCGCATTTCTTCAGCTGTATCTTGTTGTCCACTCAAAGCTTCAACGGCTGCTGCTTGGCTGACAGCTGCTGGATTACTTGTCGCTTGCGAGGCGATTTTAGTCATTCCAGCAATAATATCAGCTTCTCCTATTGCGTATCCAATACGCCAGCCTGTCATTGCATAAGTTTTAGAAACACCATTAATGATAACTGTGTTTTTTCGAATAGCCTCTGAAAGCTCAGCAATATGAACTGCCTTATTACCATTATAAACCAAATGATCATAAATATCGTCTGCAATAATCAACACGTCATTAGCAACTGCCCACTCACCGATTCCTCTTAACTCTTCTTCAGTGTAAATCATTCCTGTTGGATTTGAAGGGGAATTGATAATAATAGCTTTAGTTTTTGAAGTTTTTGCTGCTGCTAATTGCGCTACTGAAATTTTATAGTCATTTTCTTGTGTTGTGTTCACAAAGACTGGTTGCCCTTCAGCTAATTTGACTTGTTCTCCATAGCTGACCCAATAAGGAACCGGAATAATGACTTCATCAGCTGGATCCAAAATTGTTTGAAATAAAGTAGATAACGCAAATTTAGCACCACTTGTAACAATAATATTTTGGGGCTTAACTGTGAAACCATAATTTTCTTTAGTAAAGTGAATAATGGCTTCCTTTAGCGTTGGTGTCCCACCAGAAGCTGTATAAAAACTCACACTGCCACTTTTAATTGCTTCGATTGCTGCATCTTCAATATTTTTTGGCGTCGTGTAATCAGGTTCTCCAACTGTTAGACTAATGACATCTAGTCCTTGTGCTTTTAATGCTTTGGCTTTTGCAGTTGCTTCTAAGGTGACTGACGGTTCTAAGGTTTCCATGCGCTTTGCTAATTTCATCGTTATCACTCCTACCAAGATTAGATGTTATTCAATGTTTTTACTTTCTTCCCATCAGCAAAAGCAATCAAATAATAATTATAATTGCCTTCACTATTTTTTGCTGAAACTTCCCAAACTGTTTGCTTTTGATAGATGCCTAATTCGGCTTTTTCGACAGTCACATCTGGATAATCAGTTGAAATTTGTTTTTTTGCGGCTGCTTCCGTCAAGCCATCTCTTTGATCCAATACGCGAATTTTATTGCCTTTTTGTGGAACAATGACGACAATTTTTTTTCCAGAAGTATCTTCACCAGTGACAGTAAAATAAGTTTTTTTACGATTAAACCAATAAAATTTATCTACTGTATCTAAATCACCGTATCTTCTAGCGACTTGAATCGTTTCTTCGCGTGCCTGATGTAACGGCCGATTAGAGCGAATGAAAATAATAGTAACTGTCACAACAATTGTTAATAAAACAATAATTGCTGCAATTAACCAGAGATTGATTTTCTCGCCGATCGTCTTTCTTTTCGACAAAATAATTGGCTCCTTTCAGATAAGCTACATTATACCAAAACTCGCGCGCTTCCTCATTACTTCTCTGAATTTTTGTCAGAATTTAAAAAATCATGGGCATCTGCTAAATTATCTGCAAAGGAATGATTAATAATCGGTAAATCTTTAGGTAGGGCTTTTTGCAGACGTTTCCCATAGCTTGCTTTAATGAAGCGTTGATCTAACAAGAACATGACTCCCTTGTCTTCTTCCGATCGGATCAAACGACCTAAAGCTTGGCGCAACCGTAAAATCGTATGAGGAATTGCTTCTTCATAAAATGAATTCACCCCGAGACTAGTTAAATATTCATTTCTAGCTTTTACTAGCGGACGTTTAGGATTTTCAAAAGGTAAACGAGTAACAATCAAGACTTGCAGAATTTCTCCAGGTAAATCGATTCCTTCCCAAAAACTATCGGCTCCAAGCAAAATAGCATCCTCTGACAATAAAAAGCGTTTGAGTAATTTTTCACGGCTACCACCCGATCCTTGTGCTAAAATTTCTCTATTTTCTTGAAGCATCGGTAATCTCAAATAACGATAGACTCGATTCAAAATATCATGAGAAGTAAATAAAACCAATATTGGGCGAACTTCTTTTGCCGCAACTTGACCAATAATTTCTGCGATATATTGTCCGTACCTTTCAGGCGAGGCGGTTTGAATATCTAAACTGTCGTTTGGTACATAAAGTCTTGCTTGTTGGCTGTAATCATAAGGACTTGCAATCACTTTTAAATCCGCGTCAATTCCCCAACGTTTTGCAAAGTATCTACGATCACTTGTGATTTTTAACGTCCCACCTAAGTATAAAATTTGTTGATAGCGGCTATACCATCGCGTTTCTGGTAAAACTTGTGCTGCTAAATCTTCAACAGCAATTCGTTGGCTTTTTTCTTCTAACCAGTGGAGATAACGGGCCTCCCAGAAAGTCACAAATTGATCAAAAGTTTCCCCTTCAGAGTTTAACTTTTCTTTTAAAGCCAAAAAGTCATGGACATCACTTTGTTCTTCAATACCAAAGCTTGCTTGATGCAACTGAAAATAAGCTGCTATTTTTTCAGTCACGATCGAAATATCCCGGTATAAAATTTGGATACGACTAATCAAGTCTTGCCCATAGTTCGACACTTGATCAAATTGATCTTGGGACAACACCTTAATATCATCTTTCGTTAAGCGTATCATTTCTGGAAATAAATCCATTAAATCAGCCACTAACTCACCATAAATATCAAATAACATTTCAATTAGGTGACTGATCTGTTGATCATGATTAACTAAATTTTGCCATGTTAATATTTTATTGGTTTCCAGTAATTGTTGGTACCTTTTGCTAATGGCAGTCACACTCAATTGGTGACTACTAATACGGGTCAATGTTCGGCTCAAATGATGGGCTTCATCAATAATTAAGTAACTGCTGCTAGGTAATTGAGGCGTCTTTCGATAGCTTTCTTCCGCTAAAAAAGCATGATTAGTAATGACTAAATTACTTTGCTGCAATTTTTTATTACGCTGGACAAGAAAATCGACGGCGTAAAATGGATTACTAGGATTTAAACTTTCCAATCCTAAATGTCCAACCTCCTGCCAAAAAGTATGATTCAAACGAGTCATATTTAATTCATCAAAATCACCTGTCTCTGTCATAGTCAGCCATACCAAGACAGCCATTTGATAGAAAGTATATTGTTTTTGACCGATTTCTCCTTGTAAGGTTTGATAAAAACGAGCCAAATCAATGTAATGTCGACTACTTTTCATTACTACCGCTTGCAACTGCTGTTCTAACAATTCATTAAGTAAAGGTAAATCCTTATTCAACATCTGTTCTTGTAACAATAATGAAGCCGTACTGACCACTAAAGGATTTTCAGGGGTGGCCAAATAGCTCATGGGTAAAAGATAGCCTAAAGTTTTACCAATTCCAGTCGCTGCTTCAACAATTAAATCAGCTTTTTCTTGGCTATTGAAAAAATCATAGACCAAATTCATTAATCTTCCTTGCTCTTTACGGAAGCTCAATTTTTGACCATATAATTTTTCTTTGTTTTTTTTCATCCTAGGATAACTTCTTTGGTAGAGATTCTCTAAATAAAGTGGCGCCGTTTTTTTCTTTAAAGCCAGGCCAAAGATTATTTCAATCTCAGCTGAAGGTGTTTCTTGTTGCTGTTTTCGATCAGCTAATATTTCTGCTAGATAATCTTTCGTTTGAAAAGCCATATGATCGGCTAATTTGACAATTTGTTCTAAAGTAATTAACGGTAATTGGCGAATTCTCTTCTCTAAATTAATCAAAAGCTCCGCTGTTACTTCTGCATCACTGTCTGCTTGATGAGGGTTCTTATGACTAAATGCCAATTCTTCTGCTAAATCTTTCAAACGAAAACTTAAAGCAGTTGGCATAAAGATTTGTGCTAATTCTACCGTATCAATTCCTGGGCTAGTTAATTCTGGTAAGCCACAACGAACCAATTCATTTGATAGAAAAGTATAATCAAAATAGATATTGTGGGCCACAAATATTGTGTCCGATAAAAAATTGGCAATAGTAACTGCCACATCTTCAAAATAAGGGGCTTTGGCTACTCGTTGATTGGATATTCCCGTCAAATGTTGAATCTGGCTTGAAATTCTCTGGTCTGGATTAATATCTGTCGCAAAACGAGAAACAATTTCCCCATTCTCTACTAGTACACAACCGAATTGAATAATACGATCAGTTTTAGGATCAGTTCCAGTTGTTTCGATATCAACGATGGCATAAGTATTTTTCACAGTCCGCCTCCTTCCTTTGAAATTATAGCTTTTTTTCGCTACAAAAAAAAGCCAGATGCAAAAATTGCACCTGGCAGAAATTGTTTAATTAAGCTTTTTCAACATTTGTAGCTTGAGGGCCACGTTGACCTTCTTCTACGTCAAATGTTACTGCTTGGCCTTCTTCTAAAGTTTTGAAGCCGTCGCCTTGGATAGCTGAAAAGTGAACGAATAAGTCGCTGCCGTTTTCTGCTGTGATAAAGCCATAACCTTTTTCTGCGTTAAACCATTTTACTGTACCGTGTTCCATGTAAAAAACATCTCCTGTTTTTAAATATTTTTTGTAATTCTTGAACGATAAAAATAGGAAGATGTTTCAAAAAACACTTGCCAATGATTAGCCGACAACAACTACGGTTAATAGTATACCACAATCAATAACCAAACTAAAGAAGGAAGTAAGATTCCTCATATTTCTTTACCAATTGATAATGAAGACAATTAATAACGTAAAATCGCTAATAAACTCTTTTCATCTGGGATCGCTTTTTGATCCAATACAAAGACTTGCCCACCACCTGAAATAACAAGTTCTGCAATTTGATTCAATACTTGACGACGATCATATTCGGTATCTGGGTCATCACCAAAGCCAGGTATTAAATTACTGGTAGCAATGAATAGGTGAGAAATACGAGCATCTTTTGCTGCTAGATCAATATCAACTAATTGATCGTTGAATTTTTTATCAGTTAGTTTTTGATAGCTAGTTGTTTCCAGTTCGGCCAATTCATCAGATAATTTTAAAGCGCCTAATTCAATATCCTTGATACTCAAATTAGCTGGTGATGCTGAAATTGCTGCTTTATCAGAATAGTAATTAATTTTTGCCACTTTTTTAAATTGGCTTTGATTTTCTGGTAAGGCAAATAAATACAATGGTAGTTGTTCCGGGTTAGCTAAGCCTCGTAAGAAATTATCAACTGCTTGGTAATAATTCAACCAATCAACCTCAACTTCTTCATCTTTAGGACTCATTCCATGGAAGCTTAAACCATCTGCTGAGCCAGCGCCAGAAGTATTTACTCGGCTTTTATCAGCAAGCTCGTCACCTAATGCTTTAGTTGCGTCAGTTGGTGCTTCTTCAGGTAAGGTTACTTCACTTAATTGTTTATTCTTCATTTGATATAGCTTCATTGAATCGCGATTTAAAGCCAATAACAAATAGTTATAATTAAATTGTGCATTTTTAATAATCGCTAATAAATAAGGTAAGTCGGCCACATAATATTGATCATCGACTTCGATACTTAAGCGGTGAATATAAGTTTCATCTTTTGTTAAGATGATGGCAACACTGGCTGTTGGAGAACGCCAGAAAGATAAGTCAGTTAATAAACGATCGATTTTTTCTTGGAATGGTGCAAATTTTTCATCAGGATAGCGTTTCTCAAAACGTTTTTTCGCTTCTTTTGCAAAATTTTTCAACATCAACTGATCTTTCTCAACTTCTTGATGAGACACATGGGTATTCAACATAAATGTGACGAACGGTCCGACTGCTTCTTCTGAAGTTAATTGAGAAAGCAAATTTTTACTGATAGATGACATAAAACCCCTCCTATTTTAAAATCTACTTAATAAGTGTAACACAAAGACTTTTTTGTTAAAAACAAAAAGAAACGACTAGAAAAAAAGTTAATCATCGCTTTCTCATAGATTTCTTAGCATAAAAATAAAAATTATTCATGAAAAAATAAAGCGTTTCCTTTATTATAAGATTATACCAATTATCCCGAATTGGTTTTTTCATACTTACTCCTACCAAGAGTAAATAACAACCTTCATTTCCACCATAGTGACGGCTATGGTGGTTTTTTTGTGCTATACTTGATAAAATTATTTCGTTTTAAAAGGAGCAATACGATGAAAACTGCCCAAGAGATGTACCAATATTGCAACCAACAGCATTTTTTTGGAGGTACCGATCCTAGTTTTTCCCTAAAACATTTTGAAGTATTAACTAAAAACTTGAGAAATGATGAAACCGTACTTGTTTGCTTCTTAGGAATGCACAACCGTCAATCTGCCACTCGTAATGATGGTTTTTATGCCTACGCTTTAACAAATCAGCGCTTCATTATGGGACAAAAAAAGATGCTGGGAGAAACTTTCCGTGTTATCACTCGAAGTAACCTGCAAGAGTTTCGCTTAATGAAAGAACACAGTTTAGACTATCTGATGGTACTTACTTCAGAAGACACCATTCCGATTGTTTTAACTGAAGGTGAGTCACAAGCTATTTTAATCGCCTTAACAGATGCTTTCAAAAATCCTTCAGCTGACGAACAACCAAAAGATACCTCCTTAACTATTGCGGAACAATTAATCAAAATGAAAGAACTATTGGACGCAGGTATTTTAAGCCCAGCTGAATTCGAGAAAATAAAAAAAGACTTGCTTCAATAAAAAAACGTCAAAAACCTTTCGGTCTTTGACGTTTTTCGTTTATGAAATAGCTGCTTCTCCTCGTTCTCCTGTTCGAATTCGAATAGCTTCTTCAATTGGGTAAACAAATATTTTACCAGTACCAAAATCTTCTGACTGACAAATATTTAAAATCAAATCAATCACGTGATTGACATCCTCATCTGCCAGAACAAAGCTCACAGTCACTTTAGGCAATAAACTCGTTACAATTTCTTTACCCCGCACATGAGTTGTTTGTCCTTTTTGCAAACCAATTCCTAAAACTTGTGAAACTGTCATACCATTTACCTCAAAATCTTTATCGATTGCTGCTTTAATTTCTTCTAATTTTTCCTGCCGAATAATCGCTTCAACTTTTTTCATGCTACTTTCCTCCTAAGAATCTAATCCCATAAACGTTGGGTAGGCACTTTCTTCATGTTCTCCTAAATCTAAACCAAGTGCTTCTTCCTGATCTGTTACACGAATTGGCATGAATAATTTAATAATTGAAATAATAATAAAGCTTGCTGCTCCGGCAAAAAATAACGTGAAAATAATTGATTCAAGTTGAGCAACAAATAAATCTACACCACCATAAATCAAACCTGTACGGCCACCAACACTTGGATCTGCAAAAATACCCGTAACAATACCACCAAAAATCCCTCCGATACCATGACAACCAAAAGCATCCAATGCATCATCAAATCCTAGACGTTGTTTAATCACTGCAATAAAGAAATAGCAGAAAGGACTTACTAAAAGACCAATCAATATACTAGACCATAGTGAGACAAAACCAGCCCCGGGAGTAATTGCAACTAAACCAACCACAGCACCTGTACATGCACCTACAACTGTCGGTTTACCATTTAAAACTTTCTCAATAAGCATCCAAGAAAGCATCGCTGCAGCTGCTGCAGTATTTGTTACTAACCCAGCGTGAATAGCTAAACCATCAGCCGCTAAAGCTGAACCGGCATTAAAACCAAACCAACCAAACCACAATAGACCTGCACCTAATACTACAAACGGTACATTATGAGGACGATATTCTGCTAAGTGGTATTCGCGACGACGTCCTAAAACAACTGCTAGAACCAAACCAGAAATCCCTGAACTAATATGAACAACGTTCCCACCAGCAAAGTCAATTGAACCAATCTGGTCTAAGAAGCCTCCGCCCCAAACCATATGAGCCAACGGTGCATAAACAACAACTAACCAGATGGCGATGAATAAGAAAATTGCTGAAAATCTCATGCGTCCTGCTACCGAACCTGTTAAGATACCAGTGGTAATTAAAGCAAACATCATTTGGAAGAAAGCGAACAATCCATCAGGAATCCCGTCTCCTTCTGTCATTGACACTCCATTTAAAAAGACTTTATCGAGGTTTCCGATAAATGAACCTGATCCACTAAATGATAATGAATAGCCGACTGCAATCCAAACAATTGAAGCCAAACCCATTACACAAATTACCATCATCATTGTGTTTAAAATATTTTTTCTTCTTTCTAGACCACCATAGAAAAACGCCAATGCTGGAGTCATTAAAAATACCAACCCCGAACAAATTAAAATAAATGCAATATTTGCTGCCATATAACCACTCCCATTTTTTATTATGTAACATATCCTAACATTAAAAATGAGAATTTGCAGTATATTTTTACGTTTATTTTCATAAACTTCTAATTTCGTCACTATTCATGTGAGGTTTTTTTACATAAAAAGGACAGAGTGTATTCTCCGTCCTTTTTTAGCCTTCATGATAAGCTTTATAAACATCTTGTTTTTTCAAATTTTGTTGCTTAGCAACTAACTTAATAGCCTCTTTACTTGTTTCACCCGTCTGAATAATTTTTTCGACTTGTTCTTTTAGACTACCTTCAAAAACGGGTAATTCTTCGTCTACTTGATTATTACCAGCAATCATTAGACAAATTTCCCCTTTAAGCTGATGCTCAGTCAAATAAGTGATAATTTCACTTGCACTTCCACGTAAGTATTCTTCAAATAATTTAGTCAATTCACGACAAACCACAACTTGGCGATCACCAAAAACTTCTAATATATTCGTTAAGGTCGCCTTTAAGCGATAGGGTGACTCATAAAAAATCAGCGTCGCTGTTTGATCATTTAACGTAGTTAACGTTTCTTTCTGAATATTTTTTTTTCGTGGTAAAAATCCATGAAAATAAAAAGGTTGTGGCAATAATCCAGAAGCAATTAAAGCTGTCATACCCGCCGTCGCTCCCGGCAATGAAACCACTGTTAGATCTGCCGCAATACAAGCCTCCACTAGCTCATGACCGGGATCACTAATTGAAGGCATTCCAGCATCTGAAACCTGTGCAATTTTTTTGCCTTGCTCTAACAATGCAATTATTTCTGGAATACGTTCTTTATAATTATGCTCGTGTAAACTTTTTTGTGGTACTTTAATTTCAAAATGATTTAGTAATTTTTGGGTATTTCGAGTATCTTCACTAGCAATTAAATCAACTTCTTTTAAAGTTTCCACGCCGCGAAAAGTCATATCAGCTAAATTACCAATTGGTGTAGGTACTAAATAAAGAATCCCCTTTGGTTCTTTAGAAAAGCTTTTTTGGATTTTCATCATTATCAATCCTCTCAATTAAAAACGGAATTGAGCGATTACTCAATCCCGTCTGCTTACTTATTTACTTGGTTTACTTTCACTATAAATGACATCTAAACAAAAAGCACAAGGTTCATCATCTTCTCTTCTGGAACCATATAATAAATTGCAGACATGAAAACCATCTTCATATATTTTTTCCAAATTCATTTTTGATTGGGATAATCCTTGTTTTTCATCTGTGGTTTGAGGATGCGCTTTTTGATTCATCTCTAAAATACGCTCTCGTAATCGTTGGTTTTCAATTTCCAAGGTGGTATTTTTTTCGACTAATTCCAATAAAGTTTCTTTCATTGTTGTCAACTGTTCAAGATTTTCTTCCATCTTGAATTCTAATTGATTCAAACCATCATAAAGACTACGTCTATCCATGATCTTTGTCACCTGCTTTAACAAGTTCAGAAACATCATATTCTAGCGGTGTTTCACGACCTACTAAACGAACTTTTACAATCCGACTCAATAGATTCAGACCAACTACACGTCCTTTACCTTCTGGTGTAATGACTTCTTTGCCATAATCGGGCATTTCTTTTTTCGCTTGTTCGTATTCATCATTTTCATATTTTAAGCAGCACATCAAACGACCACACAAACCAGAAATTTTAGCTGGATTTAATGATAGACCTTGATCCTTTGCCATTTTAATCGAGACAGGAATAAAGTCACCTAGGAATGTTGAACAACATAATTGCCGGCCACAAGGTCCAATCCCCCCTAAAATCTTAGCTTCATCACGAACACCAATTTGACGCAACTCAATCCGAGTACGAAACACAGCTGCTAAATCTTTCACCAATTCACGAAAATCAATCCGTCCATCTGCAGTAAAATAAAAAACCATTTTACTGCGGTCAAATGTGTATTCGACATTGGTTAATTTCATTTCCAACTCATGTTCACGAATTTTTTCTTTAGCTATTTTAAAAGCAGCTTTAGTATCTTTTTGATTTTGCGCTAATTTGTGTAATTCTTTTTCACTCGCTTTATGTAAAACAGTTTTTAAATCCTCTGATAAATCTTCCTTTGCCATTTCAACTTTAGGAAGTGCCACGGTGGCAATTTGTTGCGCTTGTTGTGACTCAACCAAAACTTTATCGTTATAATGAAATGTATTTTTGCCAGGAGCATAATAATAGATGTGTCCGGCTTCTCTAAAACGAACACCCACTACTTCAACCATTGGTCCACCTACTTTTCTATTTGAATATTACGTGGAGGGTTATTTGTTCGGCAATACTTTGAAAAGCGACGTTGGCTTCTAATTTTTGAATGGCTTTCAAACTTTCAGCTAATAACCGATTGTACTTTTCAGTCATCGCTCTATCATCATTCAACACTTGATTGCGTTGACTTTTAGAAAAATAACCTAACATTTCAAAAGCTAAACGTTGCTGGTTTTTTTCTTTAAAAATTTTGACTAATTTTTTTTGCACATAAACAAAGCCTTGAGGATCGTCTTTTTCAAGATATCGGAACCATTGTATAACCGTCTCTTTAGCCTCATTAAACCATTCATCATTTGATAATTCAACTGCTTTTTGATAACTATTCGTCAAATCCACTAACAAACTAGCACTTTCAACAGAAAAATTTTCTTGTGTTTGTAGTTGCTGGATTAAATGTTTTTTGGCTAAACCTTGAAAATGAATAATCTGACTGCGAGATTGAATCGTCGGTAAGATCTTTCCTAATGCACTAGTCATTAAAATGATCATAAAATCTTTTGGTGGTTCCTCTAAAAATTTCAATAAACTATTGGCTGAATTGACGTTCATCTTTTCTGCTTGATGAATCAAGACAACCTTTTTATTTGATTCGAAACCACTTTTAGCTAGTTCTTTTTGCAATTCACGAATCTGGTCAACTTTGATTAGTTGCCCTTCTGGTAGTACCTCAATCACATCTGGGTGTTCCTTTTGACTGATTCGCAAGCAATTATTACATTTTTCACAAGGTTGATTATCCTTTAAATCTAGACAAAACAAATGTTTGATAAACCACAGGGCCATCATTTCTTTACCGGTGCCGCTATCCCCTTCAAAAAGGTAAGCATGGGCCAAACGCCCATGCTCAAAACTGTTTTGTAATTGTCTAAACACAATCGGTTGCAAATTTCTTAATGTATCTTTTTCGTTCATCTTAATATTGGAAGAAGCTTTCGACTGGTAATACAAAAACAGTTGCGCCACCAACTTCAACTTCTACTGGATACGGTACTTGTCCGTCCAAAGAAATATCCAAAGTTACCGGTGTTGTCACATATTGTGTTCTTGCCTTAGAGGTTTCTTGAATCAGTTGCAGTGTTTCCTCTACACGTTCATCTTCAATCCCAATAATAAAAGTAGAATTGCCTGCCTTTAAAAAACCACCTGTGGATGATAATTTTGTTGCACGAATGTTAGCGTCAATGAACTCATTAGCTAAACGATTAGAATCTTTGTCTTGGATAATTGCTAAGATTAATTTCATAATCTAACTCCTCTCTATTATTGAAAATATTGGGGATAACGGGAAACTAAGACTTCAAAACAGTCTTCTACTACATCTTCCAGTCGTTGTTTGGCATCAATTTTGATGATTCGTTCAGGATTTGCCTCATAGAGTTTCAAGTACTCATGACGAACTCGCTGATGGAATTGTAGTCCTTCAGAATCTAGACGGTCAATTTGATTGCGTCGTGACGCCATAATTCTTTGCAAACCGGTATCAGAATCAACATCCAAATACAAAGTCACATCTGGAATAGTTCCTTCAGTTGCAAATTGGTTAATGTCTGCCACTGGTTCAACGCCAATACGACGCCCTGCCCCTTGATAAGCCAACGAGCTATCAACAAAACGATCACATAAAACAATTTTACCACTTTCTAATGCCGGCCAAACTTTTTCAACTAAATGCTGACGTCTAGCAGCTGCATAAAGCAACGCTTCTGTCCGATCATCCATTCGATCATTTTGCGGATCTAAAATAACTTGTCGAATTTTTTCAGCGATGGGAATCCCACCAGGTTCTCTTGTTTTCATGATATCTGTTGCAGCGATCTGACGCAAACGCGGATACAAATATTCTACAACACTTGTTTTGCCAGCACCATCTGGACCTTCGATTGTAATAAATAAACCTTTCAATATCTTATCCTCCACTTAATATACTTTCAATTCTACACAAAAACGCTATGAAATGAAAATTTACAGTTCACGACGCCCTTCAACTGCTTTTAATAAAGTAATTTCATCTGCATATTCAATATCACTACCAACTGATAAACCATGGGCTAAGCGAGTAACCTTAATTCCAGCTGGCTTTATTAAGCGAGAAAGATACATCGCTGTTGCTTCGCCTTCAGTTGTTGCGTTAGTCGCAATTATTACTTCTTTCACTTCATCATCATGTAGCCGTTTAATCAACGGAGCGATATTGATATCTTCTGGTCCAGTACCTTCCATTGGTGACAATACGCCATGTAAAACATGATACAATCCATGATAATCTCTGACTTTTTCTAAAGCCATCACATCTTTTGGTTCTTCTACTACTAAAATTGTACTGCGATCTCGTGTCGTATCACTACAAATTTCACAAGGATCATCTTCCGTGATATTGCCGCAAATACTACAAAAATGTAAATCTCGCTTTACTGAAATCAGCGAACGCGCAAACTCATTTACACTTTCATCTTTCATATCAATCGTAAAAAAAGCTAAACGAGTCGCCGTTTTTTGCCCGATCCCCGGCAACTTCATATAACTTTCAATTAATTTAGCAATTGGTTCAGGATATTGCATTCATTTCTCCTTTGGTATCAAATTAACAACTACCAGCATTTACTTTAAAAGCCTGGTAATCCTTTAGTATATTTACCCATTGTGCTTTCAGTTACTTGGTTAATTTTACTCATGGCATCATTGACTGCTAAAACTAGCATGTCTTGCAACATTTCTGGATCTTCTGGATCAATTAGTTCAGGATTAATTTCAATGCCTTGCATCTTTTTATCACCAGTGAAGGTCACCTTTACTAAATCATTAGTTGAAGAACCAGTAAAAATTGACGCATTCAACTCATCTTGAGCTTTTGTCATATCTTTTTGCATCTTTTGCATTTGTTTCATCATACCTTGCATGTTTCCCATTCCGCGCATATTATCTACTCCTTAATCTTCTTTAATAGTTACTAAATTACCAAATAAACTTTTGGCTTGCTTTACAACCGCATTTTCTTCTTCCACTGGTAAAGAAATTTCTTCAGGTATTTCGTCAGTGTTTTCCTGCGGTTCATCTTGATGCTGACTTAAATAAGCTTGGCGCAATCGCGGCCAATTTTCCTTTGGAATATACACAAAATCCGGTGTGTAATCTTTCACCATCATACTTAAGCTATTTTGTAAATTCAACTGAAGCTCACTATCTGCTTCTGCCCGCTGACATAAAATTTCATAATCAAAAGCCAACAAGACTAAATTTGGTCCCGCCGCTTGAATTTCACTAGCTTTTAAAATTGCTCTTTGAGTAACTGGCAGAGCCATCAATAGATCTTCCCACACCCCTCTGACTTGTTGTAAGTCATTCTTAGTGGCTTCACTTAAGACTTGATAGACTTTTTCAGTTGGTAAGCGATAATTACTGCTCACTTTTTTATTAACAGTTTTTTCTTCTGTTGGTGGAGCCTGAGCTACTCCTTGATTCCTTAACTGCTGTAACTCATTTTTTAATTGCTGTACTTCTGTTTTTAATGCCGTTAGTTCTTGACTACTTACTGACGGCCCACTCTCTTTTTCGCCTTCAATATATGCTGATTGATTCTTCTCAGCAGTTGCTAGTTTTACAGTTGCCACTTCTAAATAGACATTGGCATGATTGGTAAAACGAATTTCATTTTGTGTTTCACTGAGGATTTTTATCATTTGATAAAGTCGGACAGACACCGTATTCTCAGCTAAATCCTTAAAGGCATCGGTTAATTGTTTGGTTTCGTCTAATAGTTCAGGTGCCTGTTGATACATTAATAAATCACGGCAATAAAGTAATAAATCTTCGGTTAAGCGCCGGGCTTCTTTACCTTCTGCCAAAATATTTTCTAAAGCCGACAACGCTCCAGACACATCTTCCGCTAAACAAGCCCCAATATATTCATCCATCATTTCGGTGGTTAAACTTCCCGTTACCGCCAAGGCATCTGATAATGTAATGGTTTCATTACTAAAGGAAATAGCCTGATCCAAAATACTTAAAGCATCTCGCATTCCGCCTTCTGCAGCTCTAGCTATGACTGGCAAAGCGGCTTCTTCATAAGAAATTTGACTTTCATCTAAAATAAAAGCCAAGCGCTTAATGATGACTTGGGTATCGATTCGTTTAAAATCAAATCGTTGCGTACGAGAAATAATTGTCGCCGGAATCTTGTGGGGTTCTGTCGTGGCTAAAATAAAAATGACATGTTCTTTCGGTTCTTCTAGCGTTTTTAACAAAGCATTGAAGGCACCGGTTGAAAGCATATGCACTTCATCAATAATATAAACTTTATAAGCAGCCGTGGTGGGGGCATAGTTGGCCCGATCACGAATAAAACGAATCTCTTCGACACCATTATTACTAGCGGCGTCGATTTCAATCACATCTTCTTGACGGCCTTCAGTAATAGCTTGGCACATCTCACAATGATTACAAGGTTCACCATCAACACTGTTAGGACAGTTAATTGCTTTAGCGAAAATTTTCGCCGCACTTGTTTTACCAGTTCCTCTCGGTCCCGTAAACAAATAGGCGTGAGATGTTTTGTGTTGAGCAATCGCATTTTTTAAAGTTCTAGTAATTGCCTCTTGTCCTACCAAATCATCAAAACGTTGAGAACGCCAGACCCGATACAGTGCTTGATACGCCATTTGTACTCCTCCTTGTAAAAAATCACTATCTATTATTATACGAAAATATTGTCAAAAAAGATAGTTGTTGCCTTAAAGCCGAAAAAAAATTAATCTCATTTTAAATAAGACTTGCGACGGATTCTTAAAAAAATTCTTTCCATGGTATAATGAAAAAAAAGTTTTTACGGAGGGATTTTAATGGGTCTAATTAAAGCAGCAACAAGTTCAATCGGTGGCGGCTTAGCTGATCAATGGCTAGAAATCATCGAACCAGATAATATGGGCGCAACGACGGTCATGACTAAAGGTGTAGCAGTTAGAAAAAATGACAAACGTGGTGCTAATAAAAAAGCCACCCGCGATGTTTTAACTGACGGCTCCGTTGTTCATGTTTATCCTAATATGATGATGCTTTTAGTGGATGGCGGAAAAATTATTGATTACACCGCTGAAGAAGGCTATTACACAATCAATAATGAATTAGCCCCTTCTATGTTCAACGGCCAATTAAAAGACGCTGTCAAAGAAACTTTTGATCGTTTTAAATTCGGTGGCGTGACACCACAATCACAACAAGTTTTTTATATTAATCTGCAAGAAATTAAAGGCATTAGATTTGGTACGCCAACGCCTTTAAATTATTTCGATAACTTTTATAATGCTGAATTATTTTTGCGAGCACATGGTACGTATTCTGTTCAAGTGACTGATCCTTTATTGTTCTTTGCCAATGGTATCCCACGGAATTTATCACAAGTTGATTTAAACGATATCAATGAACAATATTTGCAAGAATTTTTAACAGCTTTACAGACAGCCATCAACCAAATGTCACAAGCAGGTGAAAGAATTTCTTATGTGCCATCAAAAAGCATGGAACTAAGTAAATATATGGCCGATGTGTTAGACGAATCTTGGAGAAGTTTACGAGGAATTGAGATTGTTTCGGTTGCCGTAGCGAGTATTTCTTACACTGATGATTCAACTAAATTAATTAATATGCGTAATCAAGGAGCGATGTTAGGCGATCCAAGCATTCGTGAAGGTTACGTTCAAGGAGCTGTAGCTCACGGAATCGAAGAAGCTGGCAAAAATCCTGGCGGCGCCGGACAAGGATTCTTCGGTGTTGGAATGGGTATGAATGCTGGTGGTAATTTTATGGGTCAAGCCAGTGATAATAACCAAAAACAAATGGCGCAAGAACAAGCAAAAGCTGACTCTTGGACCTGTCCAAAATGTGGAACCGAAAATACTGGAAAATTTTGTAGTAATTGTGGCAAACCAAAACCACAAGCAACGGTCAATAAAATTGAAATGAAATGTAGCGAATGCGGGGAAATCGTTGATCTATCTAATGGTGTACCCAAATTCTGTCCCCATTGCGGCAAACCATTCAAAGGCATTCCGCTAGATTAGGAGGCAATTTATGAATGATACAATTACCCATCATTGTCCCAATTGTGGCGGACCTTTAACTTTTAATCCCGATGATCAAAAATTTCATTGTGATTATTGCTTAAGTATTTTTACAATCGAAGCCGTTGATGCGGAAGATGAAGCTAGCATCGTAGAAAAAAATATTGAAGAAACGAGTGAAAATGAACTCTTTTTGTGCCCTAGTTGTGGTGCCCAAATTGTTACAGACGCAACCACGGCTGCAACTTATTGCTATTTCTGTCATAATCCAGTTGTTTTGCAAGGGCGCCTAATTGGAGAATTTCTTCCCAATAAGGTTTTACCTTTTAAGATTGATCGCAAGAAAGCTGAAGCTGACTTTTTAGCTTGGGTGAAAAAGAAAAAATTTATTCCTAAAGATTTCTATGATACCCAGCAAATTGAAAAAATGACCGGTGTTTATTTTCCTTACTGGGTAGTAGATGCAAAAACACAGGGAGAATATCACGGTAAAGGAACCGCGGTTCGCGTTTGGATTGTTGGCGATTTGGAATATACCGAGACAAAAATTTACGATGTTTACCGCAAAGGAAAGGCAAAAATCAATGATTTAGTCAAAAATGCTTTGAGTAAAAATATCCAGCAAAAAATGGTTAATCAAGTGCAACCTTTTCCTATTAATAATGCTGTCAATTTTAAAACCGAATATTTGTCAGGTTTTCAAGCCGAAAAACGGGACATCGAAATGCAAGATTTATCAGCTGATGTCTCCCGAGAATTAAATGAATATACCGATAATCTAATGCGTGATACCATTACTAGTTACACCACCTTTAATAAAAAAAGTAGTAGCATTGCAATTGATGAACAAAACAATCACTATATGCTCTTGCCGGTCTGGTTGGTTACTTATCACGATAAAAATGGTAAAGTTTATTACTATGCCATGAATGGTCAGACTGGAAAAACCAATGGTATATTACCAATTAGTTATTCGAAACTAGGACTAACTTCAGCTGGAATTTTTGCGCTTGTGGCAGCCATTTTAATGATTGTGGGGTATTTCATATGAAAAAATATTTCTTACTTCTATTATTTTTCTGTGTTTTACTTCCTACGAAAGTTTTCGCTGCTGGTGATACGATCACCGATCAGGCCGGATTATTTAATGATTCAGAAATTCAAGAATTAAGCCAAAAAGCAGACGAATTGGATCAGCAGATCAAAGGGAGAGTCTTTATTTTAACCACCGATACAAATGAAGAAGAACCGCGAAAATTTGCCAATCAAAATTTGATGCAGCGCGTCGGAAAAGACAATAATGGCGCACTTTTATTAATTGATATGAATCAACGAGAAGTTTATCTAACTACCTCTGGTAATATGATTGATTATTTAACCGACAAACGTGTGGATGATATTTTAGATGACGTCCAAACAAATTTGCAAGACAGTGACTACTACAATGCCGGCAATGCCTTTTTAACAAAATCAGCTAAATTTGTTTCTGATGGCGTACCTCGGGGCAGTTATCGGATTGATGAAAAAACTGGAAAAATTACCTATTACAAATCAATTACACCGCTAGAAGCCATCATCAGTTTGGTGGTGGCCGCAATAGCTGGTATTGCCTTTTTTATTTTCGTAAGACTTCGTTACCAGCTAAAGAGTGGCAATTTTCGTTATCAATATCGGCAAAATGCCCAATTGGATTTAACTGAAAAAAGCGATACTTTAGTGAATTCTTTTGTGACAACTCGAATTATTCCTAAACCGAAAAACAACAGTGGCGGTTTTGGTGGCGGAGGTGGCAGCACCACAAATTCGAGCGGCGGCGGTACTTTTGGTGGTGGCGGTCGAGGCTTCTAGAACAAGGCTTTAAGAATTTGATAATCTGCTATATTTAATAATCAGCTTCCGTTAGAATAAAACAGGAAGCTGATTTTTCCTTGTCGTCACGAATAATTTTTGGTAGACTTGGATAATTCATGAAAAATTACTGTTTGCTTTCTTTATTATTAAACTTATTCAAATGATACCTTGCTTAATAATAAGTCAAACTTAATTTTCAAAACAATCTATTATTTTTATTTGAAAAAGGAGTCAAGCATGTCTATCAAGAAAAAAATATTGGCTTTACTGCCTATTGTTTTAGCGTTTTCATTTATTTTTGCGACACCTGCTCACGCCGATGATTTCTCTGTCGAAGCCAATGCAGGTTACGCAATTGATGCTGAATCAGGCAAAATTCTCTTTAACCAAAATGGTGACACACCCTTGGGAATTGCTTCAGTTACAAAAATTTTATCAGCTTACTTGGTTTTAGAAGCAGTTAAAAATAATCAAATCACTTGGGAAACACCTGTACCTATCTCAACCTACGCTGCTAATTTAAGTACAGTAGCTGGTCTTTCCAATGTGCCATTAAATACGACCGATACGTATACAGTAAAGGATTTATTCGATGGGATGTTGATAGAATCTGGCAATGCATGCGCCGTTGCCTTAGCTGAATTAATTAGCGGCAATGAACCACAATTTGTCAATCAGATGCGGGAACGATTAACGACTTGGGGCATCACCGATGCAAAAATTGTTACAGCTTCTGGCTTACCAGTATCTTTTTCTGGCGATAATCGTTATCCTGGAACCGCCGATGATGATGAAAACTTAATGTCTGCACGAGATGTGGCAATCGTCGCTCAAAAATTAGTGACTGATTATCCTGAAGTTTTACAAACTACTAGCATCACCGAAATGACTTTTGGTGCCAACACTTCTACCCCTACTGCAATCGAAACTTGGAATGAATTGTTGCCGGGACAAGATCATTATATGGAAGGTGTCGATGGCTTAAAAACCGGTACAACTGATTTGGCAGGCGCTTGTTTTGCTGGCACCATTACTCGTGATGGTCGTCGTGTGATTACGGTCATCTTAAATGCTACCAATGAAGAAAATGATTCCTCTGCTCGTTTTGTTGAAACAGCTAAATTAATGAACTATGCTCTTGATAATTGGCGAATTGAAACAATTGATACGAGCCAAATGAGTTTACCAGAAAATTCCCTTAATGTGATTGACGGCAAAGCTAAAGAAGTTAATTTAACATTGAGCGGTCAAGTCCAACTTTGGGTACGCAATGATATGGATATCAATGATTTAACAATTAATATGAATTACGATAATGAAAAACTAACAAACCAATCTTTAACTGCACCAGTTAGTAAAGATGAAACAATCGGGACAGCTGAAATTAGTTTGGCCCAAGATACTTTAGGTTACTTAGTTGAACCAGAAACGCCAACTGCTGAGATTCTAACTACTCAAGCGGTTGCCAAAGAGAACATTTTTATTTTAACTTGGAACAAGATTCTGGCTTTTTTTAAATAGCAAAAAGACTTTAGACCTCAGAATGTTTCTTCTGGTATCTAAAGTCTTTTTTTATTGAACTGGAAAATACAAGGCCACTTCGCCTTCTGCGAAATTTGGTAAATAATGTTCTTGAACTGCTCCTGCTAAAGTTACTTTTTCTAAAGGTAGCACTTGCTCCAGCATAATCTCTGTTGCTCGATCAATTTTTTCTCCATCGGTCTTTAGGGTTAAATATGTTTGTGCGGGCAATACCCAAACACTCCAACCTTCTGGTGCAATTGTCCCTGGCTTCACTTGTACGCCGGCCAAATAACGACCAGTTTCTCCCCAAGGCGCCAACCAATTTTGTTGGTCACTCATTAAACCCCATAAATGTAAGTTTTCAATTTCTGTAGCATCTATAAATGGAATAACTTCATCAAAATGCTGATTCATTTCATCCCATAGAGGCGCTACCCAAGAAGTTGCTGCGCTACTTAGACCAATACCTTCTTTACCTAGTACGGTTATTTCTGGTAAGACTACTTTGTCTACTCCTTTTATTTTTGTCACGATCATCCCTCCTCACAAATATTCTACCCATTCTATTTTTAAAAAGCCAATCGATTGTCCGGCTTTCACAGTTTCGCTAGTTTTTGTTATACTAAATTTGAGGTGATGTTATGGGAGTTATTGGTGAAATTACGATTGGCAGTATTTATCTGATCTTATTAATTTGTTATTTTATTTGGCTGAGAAAAAAAGACAAAAGCAGAAAATCTTTATGGCTTTTTAGCGGTGCTTATTTCTTATTGTATTTAATCTTAGTAGAAATCTTAAATCACAGTTTTTATTTGATTATCCCAGTTTTGTTTTTTGGTTTGTTTTATTATTTTTATCAGCGAGATAAACCTCGCTTGCGAAACGGCTGGTTGTTCACTTTATTTTTAGTGGTTTTTGCCACTTATCTAGTCGCCATTAGCTTTTTAGGCCAATCTTATATTACGATTGGTCTGTTAGGAATCTTAGGACTTATATTTTTATTCGTTCTACTTTTTGGTCTTTATGCACTAATTATTTTTCTGATTGGCAATAGCTACATTGTTTTAAAAAAAGAATCTCATTCGATTGCTAATTTACTGACTTTAATTTTAGCCGTTGCTTTAATTGCTTGGTTGGTTATTCAGCAAATCGGACCAGAAATTTTACCCCAGTGGGCCTTAATTCTGTTATCAATTCCCAGCACAATTCTGGTCTATTTCTTTTTAATTTTCTGGAACTTTTTGCTTATTTCACTTATCTATCAATTAAATCAGCCAAAATTCAATCAAGATTATCTGATTGTTTTGGGTGCCGGCCTAATTGATGGTGAAAAAGTTTCTCCTATTTTGGCGAGTCGTATCAATCGGGGCATTGCTTTTTACCATCAACAATTTGCAAAAGCAAAACGCACGCCCGTTTTACTAATGTCAGGTGGGAAAGGCAGTGATGAAAAAATCTCAGAAGCCGAAGCAATGAAAAACTATGCAGTAGAGCAAGGTATACCATCAGAGGATATTTTATTGGAAGCGACCTCCACTAATACGTACGAAAATATGCTATTTAGTAAAAAATTGATGGATCGTCTGACCCCTGCTGGTTACCAAGTAATTTTTACTTCAAATAATTTTCATATTTTTAGAGGTGCGATGTTTGCTGATCAAGTTGGTCTAAAAGCTGATGGTATTGGAGCCAAAACGGCAAAATACTATTTACCAAATGCTTTTTTACGAGAATTTGCTGCGATTATTTTAATGAACAAACGCCGACATTTGATAGTCTGTGCTGTCATTGTTTTACTATTTTTCTTAATTTCAATGCTTAATCTTATTTTTACTTAAAAAAGATACGCCCATATTGTAACGACCTCTAAAAAGTAGATTCTGATCTAATTTTTGGAGGTCGATTCATTTTGGACGCACCTTTTTCTTTTAAAATTCTTGATAGGTACTTGGATCTTGATTCTTTAAGCGCCCGTCTGGCTTACTTAATTGATTAATTTTTTCCATTTCTGCTTCAGTCAATGCAAAATCAAAAATATCAATATTTCCTAACTGACGAACTTTTGACGATGCTTTAGGAATTGGTGCTGTACCTAATTGTACTTCCCAGCGTAAAATAACTTGACCAACATTTTTAGCATATTTTTCTGCAATCTCGCTAATAATCGGATTATTTAAAATTTCACTAGCCCTTCCTAAAGGACTCCAGTCTTGCGTTAATATACCTTTGGACTGATTATAAGCCCGTTGTTCGGCCTGATTAAAATGGGGATGTAATTCCACTTGATTAATTACAGGTAACACACCAGTTTCTTTTTCTAAACGATCTAGATGCTCTGGTAAAAAGTTACAAACACCAATCGAGCGAATCAAACCAAATTTTTGTGCTTCAATCAAAGCTTGCCAAGCTTCCACATAATGATCTTCCAGTGGATTTGGCCAATGAATTAAGTATAAATCATAGTAATCTAATCCAGCCCGCAAAAGTGATTCTTGAATGGTCTGAATAGCCGCAACATGGGTTTGATGACGCCCTGGTAATTTTGAAGTGGCAATAATTTCGCTGCGGGGTACTTCTGAACGACGAATTGCTTCACCGACTGCACCTTCATTTTCATAATTAAAAGCAGAGTCTAATAAACGATAGCCATTACTTAAAGCTTGCACCATTGTGTTGACCCCACCTAAACCATTTAATTTGTAAGTGCCAAAGCCAACTTTTGGAATAATTAAACCATCTCGTAATTGATATGTTTCCAATATTTTTGCCCCCTTTTTCTATTTAAGTTAACTATACCTTTATTCTTATTTTTCTGCTAGTGAAAAGACTAAATGATAAAAACGATTTATTTTCATGTTAAATAGTGGTTAATTTGTTAAAATATGACAAAGGAGGGATTTTATGAAAAAAACACCCGTATTTTTGATTGCTTTAAGCAGTTTATTTTTCGTTGCTTGTTCGAATCAAAATAATAATGACAATGCGACACCAGCCAGCCCGTCAAGTAGTACAGTTGCTAGCTCTGGCGATAATACTAGTAGCACCGATAGTCAAGGAAATACCCCACTGTCAAATTTACCTATGACAACACAAGAAGCGATTGACCTGTATAATGAAAATTATCCTGACAGTGACATTACTCAAATCGAATTAGAAATGAGTCTGGGCAAACCGATTTATCAAGTATCTGGTCGAAATAATACTGAAGAATTTGAAATTCGTTTTGATGCAACTTCAAAAGAAATTATCTCACAACAAACAGAGCAGGTTGATCGGGATGAACAAAATGATTTAGATCGTCAACAAGATGCTATTGATGTTTCAAATATCATTACCGCTGACGAAGCAGCTAGCATTGCCAGTAATGCCGTAAGTGGAACTGTTGATGAAATTAAATTAGATAAAGACGATGGCGTTGTTTTTTGGGAAGTCAAACTTAAAGAAGGTCAGATGGAAAATGAAGTAAAAATTAATGCAGAATCTGGTGATGTTTTAACCACCGAACAAGATGATTAAAAAAAGGAAATCCGACTTGGATTTCCTTTTTTCTTCATTCTGCTCGCAACGCAATCGCCGCATCTTTTTTTGCAGCCAGTCTAGCTGGAATGTGACCGCCTAACATAGTTAAAATAGTCGATACTACAATTAAAATGACGGCATGAATTGGATTTAATTGGGCTACATCTTTCAAATCAGTTAAATTATAGAGTAAAATATTTACCGGCACAGTTGCCCCCCAAGCAAATAAAACCCCTAAAATACCAGAACTAAGACCTAAGATACAAGTTTCTGCGTCAAAAACACGAGTAATATCTTTTTTACGAGCTCCCAAAGCTTTCAAAACTCCGATTTCTTTCGTTCGTTCAATTACCGACGTATAGGTTATAATTCCAATCATAATCATACTAGTAACCAAAGAAATACCAGCAAAAGCGATTAACACATAAGTGATTGCTTTCATTAAGCCACCTGTTAATTCAGTCATCGTACCCGCCAAATCAGTATAAAGAATTTTATCTTCTTTAGATTTACCAGTGTTATAAGCATCTAAATAATTTAAAATTTCTTCTTTGTCTTGGTAGTTGTTAGGATAAACCATAATATTTGCTGGTAAACTATCCCCACCGAGTTGTGTTATCATCGTCTTTTTTTGTTCATCCGTTAAAGGTTGATTGCTAATAACACTACTCTCACTATTTTTTTGTGCTTCAACGATGGCTGAGTGCTGACTTTCATTTACAATTTCTGTAGTTAATTCGTTACTATATGCAATCCCCGGCGCTAATAAATTCATCACGGCATTTGGTTTAACTCTTAAAATACCTGAAATTGTCACTGTACGATTGTTCGGGTTATCATATAGTGCTTCATAATCATTATTAGGAACAAAATTACCTGCTGCGGTTTGCGTATAGTAGTCATTATTATGAATGAGTTTAAAAGTTGTTCCTACAATTTGATTGAAATCTAGTGCTTGATCTTCAACAATTTCAAAACCTATATTTTTCAATGAATTCAGATTCGTATTGTTATTCGCATCGACTATTAAAACAACATCCGTCGTCGCTTTCGGATAATTTCCACTTAATAATTGGTAATTATCTTTTAAAAAATTATCTCCAGTATTTTTAGTTAATTGAGTTGGAAAAGTAGATACGCCGACACCAGTCATATTAGAAATAAAACCATCTAAATCCATACTATTGGTATTTTGTTCATCGTTAATAGTTGTTGAAAAACTAACTGGTTCCACAGAATCATTTAGATTGCCTAATAAATTCATTTCTACCATTCTAGTGTACCCAATATTATTACTTAGTTTTGGATCGATATTTTTAATGTAATCAAGATAGTTTTGATCAATTTTGTTTGTATGTTGCACCCGATCTTGTTCACTGATTTTTGCAGTAATTTGCTTGCGTTTTGAAAAATCTCCTTTTTCACTCCCCAGTGCTTGTTGACTATTGTCACTTTGATCAGTCACCGTTTTTGAAATTGTGATTGGGAATTTCGCCAAAGTTTCTGTTTGGGTGCGATTAATTTGCACCTGAAAACCACTGGCAAGCGATAATACAATTCCAATGCTTATTATCCCGATACTAGAAGCAAAAGCTGTCAGAAATGTGCGACCTTTCTTCGTTTTTAAATTATGAAAAGAAAGCTTCAATGCTGTTGTAAAACGCATTTTAGTTCTCTTTAAAACAAACTGATGACCCTCTTCAACTTTTTTATGAGGATGAGAATCGTTTAAAATTTGTCCGTCTGAAAATTCAATGATACGGTCTGCATATTGATGGGCTAAATTAGGATTATGGGTCACCATGATGACTAATTTTTCTAGTGATAATTCTTGAATCAAGTTCATAATTTGAACGCTGGTTTCTGTATCTAATGCGCCAGTTGGTTCATCACATAGCAAAATATCCGGGTCATTGGCTAAAGCTCGTGCGATTGCTACCCGTTGCATTTGCCCACCAGAAAGTTGATTCGGTTTCTTGTGCATATGATCTGCTAAACCTACGCGTCTCAGAGCCTCTTCGGCCTTTTGACGTTTTTCTTCTTTCGCAACACCACTTAAAGTCATGCCTAATTCAACATTGTCAATAATCCCTAGATGATTAATTAAATTATAACTTTGGAAAACAAAACCAATCGAATTATTACGAAAAGCATCCCAATCATTTTCTTTAAAAGTTTTGGTGGATTTCCCGTCGATAATCATATCGCCAGAATCATAGTTATCCAACCCGCCAATTACGTTTAACATCGTGGTTTTTCCCGAACCTGAAGGCCCTAAAATGGCGACAAATTCTTGTCGCCGAAAAGATACTGAAATCCCATCTAATGCTTTTGTAGTCATTTCGCCTAAGTGATAATATTTTTTTATCGTTTGTAACTCTAACATTTTCTCATTCCTTTTCTCTTTTCAACAGCTTGAAAAAACAATTAATATAACTAACTATTATAAAAAACGCGAGCTATATAACTATCATTATTAGTAATAAAAAGCTTGTTGTCAACAAAATAAAGGGATTGATAATTTTATCAAAAATAAAATAAAATAACTATATAAAAATTTATATCAGATTGTTTCATTTTTTTATTGATATCTTTATAAAAAAAATAACACTCCTCCTTTTAAAGCTACTATTCTATAAACAAACACGTCAAAATTTACAATAAAAAAAGCAGACTAAATTCTCTAAAGAACCTAATCTGCTGCTTGAAAATAATTATTCTGCTCGCAATGCTATCGCTGCATCTTTTTTAGCTGCCATTTTGGCTGGAATATGGCCACCTAACATAGTTAAAACAGTCGATACCACAATTAAAATGATGGCATGAACAGGATTTAACTGGGCTACATCTTTCAAATCAGTTAAATTATAAAGTAAAATGTTTATTGGGAAGGTTGCACCCCAAGCAATTAATACTCCTAATATTCCTGAACCAACACCTAAAATACAAGTTTCCGCGTCGAAAACGCGAGTAATATCTTTTTTACGAGCGCCTAATGCTTTTAAGACTCCGATTTCCTTCGTCCGTTCAATCACTGAAGTATACGTGATGATTCCAATCATAATCATGCTGGTTACTAAAGAAATACCGGCGAACGCCACTAGCACATAAGTAATTGCATCCATTAAACCACCGGTTAATTCAGTCATGGTTCCGGCCAAATCAGTATAAAGAATTTTATCTGCTTTTTTCTTACCATCATTATAGTTATCTAGGTATGTCAAAATTTCTTCTTTGTTCTTAAAGTTATTAGGATAAATCATGATACTAGATGGAATACTGCTGCCGCCTAATTGTGCTAAAACAGCATCTTTTTGTTCACTAGTTAAGGTTTGATTCGTCATCACACTTGTATCACTATTTTTTTGCGCTTCAACAATGGCTGAATTTTGATTTTCTTCCACAATTTGCGATGTTAATTGATCACTATAAGCAATTCCTGGTGCCAATAAATTCATCGTAGAATCCGATTTGACACGTAAAATACCACTAATAGTCAAAGTATCATCATTTGCATTGTCATACATTGCTTGATAATCGTTATTTGGAATAAAGTTTCCAGTTGGCAATTCCGTATAGTAATCATTATTATGGATTAACTTGAAGTTCGTGCCAACAATTTGACTAAAGTCAATTTTTTCACCATCTTTTACATCAAAACCTAAATTTTTCAATGAGTTGATGTTGGTATTATTATTGGCATCCACAATTAATACCACATCAGTAGCATTTTTAGGATAACTACCATCTAGCAACCGATAGTTATCTTGTAAAAAATTCTCACCTGATTTGTTGTCTAATTGCGTTGGAAAAGTTGAAACACCTACTCCAGTCATACTTGAAACAGCACTACTCATGGCTGCCCCACTGTCTTCACTGCTAGCTGCTGCCGAAAAAGTGACGGGTTTTACTTCACCACCGACATTTCCTAATAAATTCATTCCGACTAAGCGAGTATAGCCAATATTATTACTTAATTTGGGGTCAATATTCTCAATGTAATCGATATAATTTTGATCAATTTTATTGGTATGTTGAGCACGATCTTGGTCACTAATTTTGGCAGTAACAGTCTGGCTTTTCGGGAACGTCCCCTTTTCACTCCCTAATGCTCGGTCACTGTTAGCATTAGCATCAGTAGCAATTTGAGAAATAGTGATAGGGAATTTTGCCATGGTTTCTGTTTGGGTCCGATCAATTTGTGCCTGAAAACCACTAGACAAAGATAATACAATCCCAATACTAATAATCCCGATACTTGAAGCAAACGCCGTCAGAAAGGTCCGCCCTTTTTTCGTTTTTAAATTATTGAAGGATAATTTCAAAGCCGTCACAAAACGCATCTTGGTTCTTTTTAAAATAAACTGATCGCTTTTTTCACTTTCTTTATGGGGATGAGAATCATTTAAAATCCGACCATCGGAAAATTCAATGATGCGATCTGCATATTGATTAGCTAAATTAGGATTATGAGTAACCATAATAACTAATTTTTCTTGCGATAATTCTTGAATTAAATTCATAATTTGGACGCTAGTTTCTGTATCTAACGCGCCAGTTGGCTCATCACATAATAAAATATCGGGATCATTGGCTAAAGCCCGTGCAATTGCTACCCGTTGCATTTGTCCACCGGAAAGCTGGTTTGGTTTCTTATGCATATGGTCAGCCAAGCCAACTCTAGTCAGAGCTTCTTCGGCTTTTTGGCGTTTTTCTTCTTTCGCGACACCACTTAGTGTCATTCCTAATTCAACATTATCAATAATTCCTAAATGACTAATTAAATTATAGCTTTGGAAAACAAAGCCAATTGAATTATTACGATAAGCATCCCAGTCACTTTCTTTGAAAGTTTTGGTGGATTTCCCATCGATAATCATGTCCCCTGAATCATAATTATCTAAACCACCGATAACATTCAACATCGTCGTTTTTCCTGAACCTGAAGCCCCTAAAATGGCAACAAATTCTTGCCTCCGAAAAGATACTGAAACGCCGTCTAACGCTTTTGTCGTCGTATCTCCCACATGGTAATATTTTTTGATATCCTTTAGTTCTAACATGCCTTCATCCCTTTTCTTTTGAAGTTTGCCAAAGATAGCACGCCTTTGTTAACTCAAGTTGAACAAACTTCATCTTTAATTCATAGTTACTATGTACTATTATTTAACAACAAGGAGGGATTGGCAAATGAACCGATTACTAATTGTCGAAGATGACGAAAATTTAGCCTTACTTTATCAATCAGCTTTAAAACGTGCGTATTTTTCTACTGAAATTGCTAGAAATGGTTTAGAAGCTTTAGATATTTTAGATAAACAACACATTGACCTAATTATTTCCGATATTATGATGCCTGATATGGATGGCTATGAATTGGCGGACAGTCTCCGTTCAGCCGGATTTGACCTACCAATTTTATTTATTACCGCTAAGGATCGTTTTGAAGACAAGAAAAGAGGGTTTGACTTGGGAGTAGATGATTATATGGTGAAACCCATTGATGTTAAAGAAATGATTTTGCGGGTAGAAGCTTTATTGAGACGGGCCCAAATTGTTCATGAACAAGAACTAACTGTCGGACAAACAACTTTGAGTCAGGCAACTTATCAAGTTGAAAGCCCCACTTTAACCGAAAATTTACCTCAAAAAGAATTTTTACTTTTATACAAATTACTTTCTTATCCCAATAAAATTTTTACTAGACAGCAATTAATGGATGAAATTTGGGGCATGGACAGTGATTCAGATGAACGAACGATTGACGTCCATATCAAACGTCTACGAAATCGTTTTGCTAATAATTCAGATTTTTCAATTGAAACCATTCGGGGCCTTGGTTACAAAGCAGTGGTTCAAGCATGAGAAAAAAACTCTACTCACAGCTATGGATTTATTTTGCCTGTATCATTTTTTTGATGATGTTACTTGTGTTAACAATTTTCATTTTCTTATTACTACTGATTAACCATTACGAATTTCTATCAGCTGAACGAAATAATCAATTCTTTCCTTTAGGTTTTATTTCTCTATTAAGCTTAGTGATTGGCGCTGGCGTTTCATTATTTGTAGGAAAACGGATTTTACAACCGATTGCTAATCTCCGAAAAGCCATGAATCAAGTTTCTCAAGGGGATTTTTCAATTGCTTTAGACGACCAACAAAAGGTCCATGAAGTTGCTCAACTCTACCATGACTTTAATTTAATGGTCCGGGGATTAAACAGTATCGAAATGCTACAGAATAATTTTGTTTCCGATGTTTCTCATGAGTTTAAGACACCGATAGCAACTATTCAAGGCTACGTACAATTACTTCAGGCAGAAGATTTAAGTGAAGTTGAACGGCAAGATTATTTACGACGGATTCAAGATGGTACCCGACAATTAAGCCAACTTACAGAGAATATCTTAAAATTAACCAAATTGGAAAATCAAGAATTAGGCTTAGAAAAGCAACATTTTCGTTTAGATGAACAATTACGACAAGTAATTTTATTTTTACAGCCTCGTTGGGAAAATCAAGGGATTAATTGGCAGCTTGATTTAATCAACACCGATTATTTTGGCAATGAAGAATTGCTGTATCAAGTTTGGTTAAACTTAATTGATAATGCTTTAAAATACAGTCAAGAAAATACCACAATCACAATTTCTATAAAAGTATTACCTGACACAGTAATTGTCGCAATTAGTGACCAAGGAGTTGGGATGGCTGAAAAAACAATCCCAAAAATTTTCGATAAATTTTATCAAAATGATACGAGTCGTCAATCAAAAGGCAATGGTCTTGGCCTAGCCCTTGTCCAAAAAATTGTGGCTTTACACGATGGAAAAGTCAAAGTCACTAGTCAACTGAATGTAGGCACCACATTTAAAGTTTATTTACCCTTAGACACAAAAAAGTCATAAATAAATGACAAAAGCTTCTCCTTTCACTTCACAATTAGTTAACAAAGTCAGGGTAAACTGATTGTATTAAGTAAAGGAGCTCAAAACTTATGGAAAAGAAAAGCGTTTATTTTATTGAAGAAACTCAAAAAATTGAAGGTTCTTACATTGAGATTGATACTCTAGGAATTTATGATAATCAAAATCAAGCAGAAGAAGCTTACGAAAATATGATAAAAGAACCAAAAAAATCTAGTGGGATCGTTTTAAACGAATATGTGATTCAAGCAGAAGATAATTTTTTCAAACGATTATTAAATTCTTGGAAAAAATTACCAGCCGAATTTTATCGCAAAATGACAATCTTGACCTTCCGTCCCTTAGCAGAATTTCAAGCCTAAAATAAAAGTGCCAGCAAAAAGTCTAACAGGACCTTTTTGTTGGCACTTTTTTAAATCAAGTTCAATAAAAAAATTGCTGCCAAACCTGTCAATACAGATATGGCCATCGAACGGCTTTTATAAGCAACCACAGCTACAATTAACATGGCAATAATTTTTACATTCCCAATCAGATCGATTGCATTATCAGTCAAAAAAACATCTTTAAAGACCAACGCGGCAAATAATGAAATCGGTACAAATTTCATCCATTCACTGAACCATTCCGGCACTTTATGTTTGGCAAAATACATCATTGGAAACAATCTTGGTAAATAAGATGCACCAAACAAACAAATGATAACTAGCAATAAATAATTACTCATAAAGAGGCTCCTTGCTGTTTTGTGGTTTTTCTTTTATGCTGACGTTCCAACAAATATCCCGCCAATGAAGCCAGCAAAGTAGCTACAATTAAGCCAAATGTATTTTGAAAAAGCAGCATCAATAAAACAGATAATACACCTGATAGTAAGCCGGAAAAAAGCAATAAGCGATCCTTCAATTGCATCATAAACATAAAAATAAACATTGCTGTCAAAGCAAAATGGACCAATTCTGTATTGATATGAATGACCGAACCAAAAATCGTTCCTGCTACCGTACTGATTGTCCAAGCACTCAATGATAGCCAATTAACTGATAGCGCTTTTTTATAATTCCAGTTGGAATCCGTCGAATATTTTAAATAATTTACTGCATAATTTTCATCGTTCATCGATTGGGCAAACAAACCAATTCTTCCCCGTGATTCATCTTTAAAAAATTGTGATAAACTCGCCCCCAATAAGGCATAGCGTAACTCCAAGAAGAAAACCATCAAAACTGTCGTTGCCAATGATGCATGAACGGCTAACATTGAAACAACTAAAAATTGGGCGCCGCCAGAAAAAACTAAGATCGATATTAATGCCGTTAAGAAAACGTTAAAACCAACTTTTTGTAAAAGCATTCCGCACGCTAAACCAACAGGAATATAGCTTAAACAAAGGGGTGCTGCCGCGGATAACGTTTCTATCCAGACTGGCCTTTTAGGCATGGTGCTTCTTTCCCTTCACAGTACACATGATAAAAAACATGTTTATTCTAACATAACTACGCAAAAAAGATAGTTACAACTTCATTTCTGTTGCTATAAACGAAAAATTTCAAGACAAAAATGTTGATAAAATGGAAATTATTTTTCAAGAAACTTTTCTTTGTGCTAAGATAAGACAGAAAAGAGATGATTTTTATGAAAAGCTTCCATGAAAATCCTTCAGTAGGACTGATGCTGACTTTTATTGGCGGCATGTTGGATAGCTATACTTATTTACGATACCAAGCTTTTGCTTCCGCTCAAACTGGTAATTTAGTCTTAGCCATTATTCAAGGATTTGACGGTCAATGGGCGTCCGTTGGTAAAAAGCTATTGTCGACTTTGTGTTTTTTTCTAGGAATCTTTTTGGCAAAATATTTAATTGACCTTGCCAATCAGAAAAAATGGTTCTTTTGGCGTTTAGGCGTGTTGTACTACGAAGCTGTAATTTTTCTTTTGTTAACGACACAATTTTTTCAACCGTTGCATACAATTGTGATTATGCTGATTGCTTTCACTGCAGCTATTCAATGGATTAGCTTTGACAAAATCAATGGCTTAACTTATACCAATTTGTTTACCACTGGTAATTTAAAAGGGATGGCCACCAATTTTTACGACTACCTTAAAAATCATGACCCGCTTGCTAAAAAAGGCTTTTTTCATTTTTCCAGTGTAGTTACCGCCTTTATTAGTGGTGTTGTTGTCGCGGTTTTTTGTTATCATTTGATTGGATACCAAACTACTTTTATCATTGCACTATGCTTTTTGGCATTAGCTTTAAGTCAAACTTTCTTCATTTGGAAATTTACCCGTGGAGCTAATTTATTCCATAAAAAAACAGGAAACGGCTAAAAACCGTTTCCTGTTTATTTTTGTTGTCGATGAAAACTAGCTTTGATTTCAATAAATTCTTGAAACAATTGAAAAAGCTGAAATAGCTGAGCTCGATTTTCAAACGCTTCCCGACTATCTGGTAAATCCTTTTGCCGATATTTTTGGTTTGTTTCGGCAATTTTTTCTTGAATCGCCTTACCATCATTGTCTTCAGCCAAAGTTTCACTAGTAAAGTTTAACAACTCCTGCAATTCGTGAGCCTCTTCTTCAGTCGCTGACAAATCTTGTAAAATAGTCAACATATTATTTAAAATACGTAACTGTAAACGCCGCATCGCAAAATATTCGAAATAATAATGATTGGCCCCTACAAAACGATTCTCTTCAAATTGGCGGGCATTATTTTGCGCTTCTTTAATAAAATCTGCTAAAGATTGGCACATTTGAAACAGCATGGCTTCTTTTGACGACTGATTCAAATAAGTCGCCATCTCTTGCAAAAGATCCCTCATAATGACTTCCACGACTAACTGATCTTCTTGAATTCTTTTTTCTGTATCAGGCATGTACAAATTAACGGCTAACGCACAGCCAACACCAATAATCATCAACAAATATTCATTGGCAATGGCCGGCCAGCTAAAGCGACCATCACTGAGAAAATGAGTGATCAAAACGGAACTGACAGCAATTCCTTCACTTAATTTAAATTTGACTGAAAAAGGAATAAAAATCAGCAAATACAAACCAAAAGCAATCGCGTGAAAACCTAATATAGAAAAACAAATCAATGCTACCGCTAAGGCCAAAGTCAGCGATAAAACTCTCCCTATGGCTGTTTTTGCGGTAGAGCGTTTCGTATTGGTGACGCTCAAAACGGTAATAATCGCCGCTGAGGTCGGATAAGCTAAACCAATCGCTTCAGCAATTAACAATGCAATTGCGGCACCAATGGCAGTTTTTATTGTTCTTAACCCTATTTTCATTTCAATCTCCTTAATTTATTCTCTAAAAAAAGACTACACCATAATGATGTAGTCTGAAAAGGATTATTTTATCTTTCTTGGTTTAAAGCTTTTTGACCTGCAACATTTAGTAAGTTCCAACGCATATCAAATTCTGGTTGGAAGAAGAAATCAGCATAAGCCAATTGTTCAATCGTGAAACCAGTTTGAATAGCGATCGACATAGCATTGATGTTTGCTGTCAAATCTTGTTTAGATAAAATTTGTGCGCCGACGATTTTTAAAGTTTCTGGATCGTAAGCTAATTTAAACAATACACGTTCTTTCATTTTTTCTGGTACGAAATCCATCAAAGTATCTTGTTCTACTAAGACAGATTTGATTTCAATCCCTAATTTACCAGCAGTTGCATCATTTAAACCGGTTGAAGCAAATTTATAATCAAAAACACGTAAGGCAGAAGAACCTTGAACCCCTGGGAATGGTTTTGTCGGTGCCATTAAGTTTTTCACAGCATAGCGACCTTGACGACTTGCATTAGTTGCAAGAGAAACATTCATCTCAGTTTGTCCTGGATTATATTGGATTAAAGTGGCATCACCGACTGCAAATACATCTGGTGCACTAGTTTGCATGAATTTGTCTGTTTTAATCATACCATTTGGTAATAATTCAACAGCGCCTTCTAACCATTTTGTATTTGGTCGAACACCGGCAGACATAACAACTAAGTCAGCTGAATATTCACCTTGATCAGTGATTGCTTTTTTGACTTTACCATCAACGCCCTCAAAAGCTTGCACTCGTTCGCCAGTGGCAAACCGAATATTGTTTGCTTCCATCGTTTCTTGTAAAACTTCAGTCAATTCTTTATCCAAATAAACGCCTAATGGACGATCAATCACATCGATGACTGTTACATTTTTACCAGCTACAGCAAAACTTTCTGCTGCTTCGATACCGATATAGCCGCTACCGATAATCACCACATTTTCAATCTCTGGATCAACAGCCAACATTCTTAAATCAATCGTGTCTTGACGACCCCGCATAGTTTTAATGTTTGCCAAATCATTACCAGGAACTGGCACGATAAATGGATTTGCTCCAGGACTTAAAATTAATTTGTCATAACTTTCGACGCGGCTTTCACCTGTCACATGGTTCAATACTTCTACCTGATGTTTGTCAGGTTCTACTTTTGTAATTTCAGTGTTATCAAAGACGTGGACCCCACGTTCTCTCATCTTTTCTGGTGTCATATAGCGAATTGAATTCACATCTTTTACGACCCCTTCAAGATACATTTGCGTGCCTCAACCCATGAATGAGATGAAGTCACCTTTTTCATACCACTGAATCTCTGCATCAGGATGCAACAGCAATAGTTCTTCTACAGCTTCATATCCACCATGAGAAGAGCCTAAAACGATAGCCTTCATGAAAAATTCCTCCTATATTCATTTTTTTCTTACTATTCCATTGTACTTTATAATCATTCAAAACTGTAGAAAAAAGCTTAATTTTTTATTTTATCTCATTTTTTTCTGTTATTAGAATGAAAAATGCCGATTTATCTGATGGTTTATGTAAGAAAAATCATGTAATAGCTATGTTTTGGACTTATTCGACAATGGATGAAGAAATGAGAAGCTAAATTCTATCAGAAAAAATAGATTTATCTATTTATCTGTTTTAGAATTATTTTTGGGTTTTCAATAAAAAAATGCTATTCTTATTGAGAATCAAATGACATTTAGGAGGAAGAAAATGGAAAGCTGGCTTTTTCTTGGCTTAATTGTAGCAATTGCTTTCTTTGCTAAAAATCAGAGTTTGTTAATTGCTGTTTTGGCTGTTTGTCTATTAAAAATCTTGCCTAACGCCGATAAAATATTAACCACCTTGAATCAAAAGGGGATTAATTGGGGCGTTACTTTAATTTCTGCAACTATTTTAGTACCAATCGCAACAGGCGATATTGCTTTTCGTGATTTATTTAATACTTTGAAATCACCTTTAGGCTGGGTAGCAACTTTATGTGGTATTTTAGTCGCTATTTTGTCTGCTCGTGGTGTAAATTTAATTGCCCAATCACCCGAAGTAACGGTAGCTTTAGTCTTTGGAACGATTGTCGGGGTCGTCTTTTTAAAAGGTGTCGCTGCTGGTCCTGTAATCGCAGCGGGGATTACGTATATGATTATGCAGGCTGTTCAACTATTTGTAGCAAAATAAAAAAATTCTGACGCATATTGCGCCAGAATTTTTTATTTAAAATCTTTTGCCGCCAAAAATGGTGCATAGCTTTCGGCCGCTTGAACACCCTCTAATATGGCTGCTCGCACTGCTCTCACTGTTAGAATTGACACAGCTTCAAAGCTTGCGGGAATTTCGTTAGCTGCCAAGATAAACATTGTATCGCCCTCGTAAGTAGTATGGGCTGGTCGAACTGCTCGAGCAATCCCATTATGACTTAAATCCGCTAATTTATTGGCTTTATTTTTTGGCATCATGGCATTGGTCATAACACAACCAATCACTGTATTACCAGAATATAGATCTGAATCTGTTAGATATTTTTCCAAAAGAATTTCTTCTGCATGACCCATCGTTGTTCCCCGGCGAGTACCAGCGATAAATTGATTTTTTTCTTCATCATAAATATCTCCAACAGCATTGACTGCAATAACTGCTGTCACAAATAATTCTCCGTAAGTTAGTGTATGAATTCCAATACCGCCTTTCATGGCATTTTCTGATCCATTAATCGTACCAACTGTCGCGCCAGTTCCCGCGCCAAAATTCCCTGATTGAAAAATTTCTTCGGAAAATGCCGCTTCACAAGCTAGACGGCCCGCCTCTGAATCTGGTCGCACCTCACTATTGGCAATTTTTAAATCAAATAAACTTGCGCCGCTAACATTAGGAACCACTGTGACACCAACATCACGACCAATTTTTTTCTTTTCCAAAAAGCCAACAACACCATCACTAGCTGACAAGCCAAAGCCGCTACCACCTGATAAGGTCACTGCATGAAGAAATTTCCGATTGTTTTCTGATTTCAAAGCGTCTGTGTCACGAGTATTGGGAGAACCTCCACGAACATAAACACCGCCCGTTGCACCATTTTCCGCAACAATTACGGTACAACCAGTCATATTTGTTTGGTCAGTATAATGACCAATTTTAAAAAATTTTTGCCATGGTTCCACTTTTTTCCCTCCTTGTAGCTTTAAATTCGATTAATGACTTCATCAACATTTTTAATCATTACCGAAATTGTGCCATCTGGTTGATTCACAAATTCGATTAAATCTGGATTACGATAAACTTCTAAGGGTACAATCAATTCGATTCCGTTGGAAAGCTTTAATTTTTGCTTGCCGTATTTTTTTTCTGTAATCGCTTTGGCTTCTTTCACTAAAGAAACTGAGCTCTCCACGCCCTTTTCAGCAACTTCAGCTTCAAAAGCCATCTGGGCCGAGATATTTTCTTTGAAAACTTTTTGGGAAACTTCTTTAGGATTGATTTGACCAGTTTCTTCCACCTGCTCATAAATGGCCTCTTTGACATCTGCTACTAAATCATGTTTGGGATTTTCAAATTTACTGCCGATTTTTTCAGCTGCTCGTTTGATAACTTTAACATTTTCTTCCAATGAAGGAACCGGCACGCTCTCAATCACTTTAGTCGAAAAATAAAATTGTTTTTCACCAGAAAAGACATATTTCTTTTCAATTAATTCATAGTTTAATTTTGCTAAGTTAACAGTGATGGCTTCATCAGCTTTTTGCGTCTTGTTTGATAACAAAGCTTGATGTAAAATCAATTCATTCTTCATACCTGTTTCGTCTGCCTCAACTAAATGAGTATAACCTTGATTGTAATTAATTTTTAGCAAAGCTAAATACATTTCAGTATCTTCTTCATATAAAGCCAATAAAATATCACAACTCGGTGCTTCTTCACTTTCTTTATATGCGTCATACCACAACTGCAATAATTTTTCACTATTAGCAACAAAATGATCCGCTGTCTCTTTGGCAATCATAGCAAATCTAGAATCCTCAGCTAAAACCCCAGTTTTTGTTTGTGGCGATGAAATTTTTAAGATTTTCCTAGTTAAATAATCTCGCACATATTCCTTACTCAAATCTAGTTCTTGTTGACTAATTAGTGGATCACCACTGCTACGGTCAACGATATGTAAAATTGCTTTCTTTAAATAAATATCCACAAGTCTGCTCCTTTTCAATTAAAAAGACAGCAGTTGGTCCGCTGTCTCTTTAATATCATATACTTGATTTAATTTATTGTAAAACTAATTTCCCGTCCGTCATACGATAAATTTTATCACTCCATTGGGTCATTCTTTCATCATGGGTGACCATCACGATGGCTTTTTTCCGTTCATGAGCTTCTTTAGCTAATAACTTCACCACATCAAAAGCATGATCAGAATCTAAACTGGCAGTTGGTTCATCAGCCAAAATCAAACTGGGATCATTAAATAATGAACGAGCAATTGCCACACGTTGCCGTTCACCACCAGATAAGGCTTTAGGATATTGGTTGCGTAAATCCCAAATATCTAAGGATTTTAGAAGTTCTTCCAATTTTGCTTGCTTGTTTTCATGTTCAATTTTTTCGACTAACTGAAATTGTTCCTGCACTTTTAAAAAAGGAATTAAATTGGAAGCTTGTAAAATAAAGCCAATTTCTTTAAAACGGGCTTTAGCTCGTTCTTTTTCTTTCAAATCAGTGAAATCAAAATTGTTAATCGTAATATTTCCACTAGTCGGACTTTGCAGACCGCCAGCAATGGTTAGAAAAGTGGTTTTCCCTGAACCAGAAGGCCCGATTACACTGACAAATTCTCCAGCTTCCACCGAGAAATCAATTCCTTTTAAAGCTGTGACCTCAGTATGTCCTTGACCAAATTTTTTTACAATATCTTTCATCACTAATATTTCTTCCATTTTATTCTCCTCCAATGGCGGTTATTGGATCAACTTTTGTCACGGTTCTGATTGAAAATAAACCGCCCAACATTGCTACAATGACTAATATCACACTATAAATTCCCCACTGCATCCAATTGACTGTAAAAGGCATCGCAGCTGGTAAGACTAAACTAGTCAGTCCACTTAAAACAATCGCAACTACCACACCAAAGACACCGACAATTAAGGCTTGAGCTAAAATCGAACGAACCAAATATTTAGTCCCAATTCCTTGCGCCTTCATCACACCAAAAATCGCTGTTTTTTGTAGAGTCATAACATACATGAAAATTCCGATAATGGCAGCAACAACTACAAATAAGAAGTAAATCATCGTATTTAAAGTTAAACTTTCAGCTGAAAAACCAGGTAAATTCTCGATAAAAGTCGCCAAGCTTAGTTTTTGTAATTTGGTAGCACCATTCACCTGTTGTAAACTGCTTTTTCCTTTAACCGCGATTAAATTAATCGGCTTAGTTGCATCACTAGCAAATGGTTGATTGCCATATTTTAAATTTGTAAAAGCATTTAAATTCATATAAACAACTGGAACAACTGAGTAGGTAGTCGCTTTACTTATGCCGACAATTTTAAAAATTTGACTGCTGCCAATGTTTATTTGATCACCGATTTTATAGCCATCATCAGCTAAATTTTGGGAAATGATAATTTGATTATCTTGTTGATATTTTTTTCCTTTAATTACATCTGGGACTACAAAACTATTTTTTTCCGCAGCAAAGATTGAAATATTTGTTTTTTTGCTACTGCCCTTTTCTTCAATCGCACCAGAGGTCATTCCCACCGCAGCTTTTTGATCGGCTGTGACCCGTTCCAAGTCTCCTTGGGTTAATTGGGAGGCACTGGCAATTTTGTTACTATCTTCTGATAAAATAATTGAAGTAGCATCCCAATCGACAATCGCTTTTTTGTGGCCATCAGCTAAACCATTCGCTAAGCCTGACAACATAAAAACCACGTAGCCCACCAAAATCATAATGCCAATAATTAAACTAAAGCGCAGTTTTGAATAGCGCATTTCTTTCCAAGCTAAAAACATAAATTTCCCTCCATTTTTAAAATGACAATTTGTCACTCGTGTTTCAAAAAAATATTTTTCTTTGATTACTTGTGCATCTTACACGCTTAGTAACAATTTGTCACCAATTCTGCCTCATCATTTTTTTCATATGTTATAATGATTTTGACAAAGCAAAACGAGGTGAAAATAATGCCCAAATCAACATTTAAAAATTTGCCAACAGAGCGACAAGAATACATTCGAGGAATTTTATTGGATATTTTTTATGCCAAACCTTTAGGCCAAGTAAAAGTTAGCGAAATTGTCTCAGCATTAAATATGTCACGGGGAATCTTTTATAAGTATTTTGAAGATTTGAATGAAGCATATGATTATTTAATCCATTATTATGCCGGGATTGTTCATGGCGAAATTATCGGTTATATTACCCACCAAAAAAGTGACTATTTTAAAGGAATTGAAAACTTTCTATTGTCTTATGTCGATTTAGAAGAGACGGAGCCAAAATATCGACAATTGGCTCTATTAACGCAAAATAGCTACTTGTTTTCTTATCGAAGTCCAATGGCTCACGGCATGGATGCTTGGACAGCTATCTTACAAGAAAATCACTTCAATATTCAAAGTGAAGCAGAAAGTGTCAGCTTTTTATATTTTTCCATGAAGCTAGTCATCGATTCTTTAACCGATATGCTAGCAAATGATTGGAGCAAAGAAGAACTAATTCACGATTATCGTTTTAAAGCCCGCTGGCTAACAGAAGGTTTACAACAAAAAAATTCCTTGAAATGATTTTATTCATCTCAAGGAATTTTTTTCCTGTTAATAGTTGCCGCTTTTTTCAGCTGCTTGTTTTTGAACCAATTGAATAAATTCCGCTTTCGACATTTCTTCTACATCGTTATTGGCATGTCCATGGCGACGTACAGCAAATTTATCACCTGAAACCTCTTTATCACCGATAACTAAACTGTAAGGAATTTTCTTCATTTCCGCATCGCGGATTTTCTTACCAAGTTTTTCATTCCGAACATCTATATCTACCCGAATACCTAATTCTTTAAATTCAGTATATAGTTTTTCAACATACTCCTGATGAGCTTCGGAAACAGAAATCAATTCCACTTGTTTTGGTGCTAACCAAACTGGGAAGGCACCGGCAAAATGTTCAATCAAGATTCCTAGGTAACGATCCAATGAACCGAACACTGCTCGGTGAATCATTACTGGACGAGCTTTTTCGTTGTTTTCATCCACATAATTCAAATCGAATTTTTCTGGCATTTGGAAATCCAATTGGACAGTTGCACATTGATGACTACGATTTAAGGCATCTTTGATATGAATATCAATCTTCGGACCATAAAATGCGCCATCGCCTTCATTAATTGTATATTTATAGTCTAAATCACTTAGTACTTTTCCTAGAGACGCTTCCGCTTCATTCCATAGTTCAATGTCACCCATGAAATCATCTGGACGAGTTGAAAGTTCTACCGCATATTCAAAGCCAAAGATTTTATAAACTTCATCAATAATTTTTAAAGCTAACGCAATTTCTTGTTCGATTTGATCACGACGAACAAAGATATGGGCATCATCTTGACAGAAAGTCCGAACCCGTAATAGTCCATTTAAAGCCCCGCTAAATTCATGACGGTGAACTTGACCAAATTCTGACATCCGAATTGGCAAATCACGATAAGATTTCGCACTATTTTTGAAAATTAAACAGTGTCCTGGGCAATTCATTGGTTTCAAAGCGTAATCTTGATCATCTACTTTTGTAAAGTACATATTGTCTTTATAATGATCCCAGTGACCTGATTGTTCCCATAACCGTTGATTCATAATCAATGGTGTTTTCACTTCACGATAATCATATTTGGCTTGCAGTTCCCGCAAGAAACGTTCAAGTTCGTTACGAATAATTTGACCATTTTCTAAATAAAATGGCATCCCTGGCGCTTCTTCTGAAAACATGAATAATTCTAATTCTTTTCCTAATTTTTGGTGGCTACGTTTTTCAGACTCATCTAGAAATACCAAATAATCCTCTAATGGTTGCGCATCAGCATAGACTGCAGCTGAGATTCTTTGCAACATTTCATTGTCTGCATTGCCTTGCCAATAAGCCCCAGAAACTTTTACCAAGACAAAGTTTTTAGCCGCTTGTAGGTTTAAAGCCAATGGTTTTAAACTAAATATCACTACGCCTGCTAAGTCATAAACAAATACCGGAATGTCATCGGCAAATTTTGCTAAATAAAATAATTGAAACTCATTATCTTTGAAGACTTCACGAGCTTCAGCGGCACTCATTTGATTGCTTTCAATTTTTCGATCACTTTTAATGATTTTTTTCATTTCTACTTCAATATCTTTTAAAGCCAAAACACTTAATGGTTGGGCTAAACGCATATCTAGATAAAAACCATTTTCCACTAATTCTTCTGGTGCAAATTGTACTTCAGGATATAGATTTTTAACTGCCCGGGCTAAGATTAAACTACTTAAACGACGAATCGCAGCCTCGCCTTCAGGACTATTTTTTTGATAAAAAGCCACTTCACTATTTTCAACGACTGGCTGAGCTAAGTCTACCAACTCACCATCGATGCTTCCAACAATTGCTTTTGCTTTTTGTTCACGATTTATCTCCATCAAGGTAGTATCATTCACCACCATTTGTTTTTTTCCATCTTGAAAGACGATTTCGATTTCTTTGTTTGACATACTACTCAACTCCAATCTGTTATTTGGTTTAAATTTATAAAAAAATACGCCCCTTTAAAAGTAAAAGGGACGTAGTTTCACACGTGTTACCACCCAAATTCCCAAAAATAAAAATTTCTGGCTCATGGTGATGTGTTAACGAACATCAAGCGGGATTTTTTAAACCCGATTCAAAGGGAGTAAGTTAAAAAATATGTTAGAAGCTTCCAGCCTTGGCTTCTTTCTCTTGCAACAGGGAATACTTTAACTCATGACCTTTTTCAACCATATCAATATAAACAAAAAACGCCCCTTAAAATATAAGGGACGTGACTAAACGTGTTACCACCCAAGTTTTCAAAGAAAAAAATTTCTTTGACTCTTGCAATACGTAGCGAGTATCAATCGGATAGTTTTCTATCAGCTCAAAGGGAGTAATCTTATTTATTCCAGAAGAAGCTTTCAGCCTTGGCTTCTCTCTCTTAGCAGTAAATAAAATAAAATCATGACCTTTTTCTTAGCAGGTTTATTTTATAAGTAAAGAATAGCCTTAAAAAAATTGAATGTCAACCACTCTTTTGAGAAATTTTTCCGTTTAATTTTTAAAAGAATGAATCGGTGCTGGAATTCTACCGCCTCGCATCACAAAATCTGCTGAACTATTTTGATTGGTTTTAATGACTGGAGCTCGTCCTAGAAGACCGCCAAATTCAACCATGTCACCAATTTTTTTGCCTTTCGCAGGAATAATTCTGACTGCTGTCGTTTTGTGATTAATGACACCAATAGCCGATTCATCAGCAATCATCGCTGCAATACTTTCAGCCGGTGTATCGCCAGCAATCGCAATCATATCTAATCCGACTGAACAAATTGCCGTCATAGCTTCTAGCTTTTCAATCGTCAAAGCACCTTTATTGACCGCGTCTATCATTCCAGCATCTTCAGAAACAGGAATAAATGCGCCTGACAAACCACCGACATGATTACAAGCCATCACGCCGCCTTTTTTGACTGCATCATTTAATAAAGCTAACGCCGCAGTAGTTCCATGAGTCCCGACTGTTTCTAGACCCATTTCTTCTAAGACATGAGCAACAGAATCGCCAACAGCTGGTGTAGGCGCTAGAGATAAATCAACAATTCCAAAGGGAACATTTAATCTTTCGGAAGCTACTTTTCCAACTAATTGACCCATACGGGTAATCTTAAAGGCTGTCTGTTTAATTGTTTCAGCAACGACATCAAAAGATTCTCCTTTGACTTTTTCCAGCGCGCGTTTAACCACTCCAGGTCCACTGACACCAACATTGATGACACAGTCAGCCTCACCAACACCATGAAATGCGCCAGCCATAAAAGGATTGTCTTCCACCGCATTGGCAAAAACAACCAATTTAGCACAGCCTAAATCAGATAATTCTGCCGTTTCTTTAATGATTTCACCCATTTGTCTAACAGCATCCATATTAATCCCAGCTTTTGTTGAACCAACATTGACCGAGCCACAAACAAAATCAGTTTCTGCTAACGCTTGAGGAATGGAACGAATTAAAATATCATCCCCATGTTGATAACCTTTTTCTACTAATGCTGAAAAACCACCGATGAAATCAATTCCTAAAGTTTTCGCAGCACGATCTAAAGCATGAGCATATTTTACATAGCTCGTTTCTTGTGAAGCTGCCGCAACAATCGCAATTGGCGTCACTGAGACCCGTTTATTAATAATCGGAATACCATATTCCGCTTCGATTGCCTCACCGACTTTAACCAAATCTTTCGCCTTAGTGACAATTTTTTGGTAGATTTTTTCGCAAGCTTTATCTCCATCACTGTCGATACAATCCAAAAGAGAAATCCCCATGGTAATTGTTCGAATATCAAGATTTTCTTCTTCAATCATACGAATTGTTTCTAATATTTGATTAGTTTCCAAAGTTCTTCCTCCTTATAATTTATGCATCGTGTCAAAAATTTCTTGGTTTTGAACACTAATTTTAACTCCTAAAGCTTTGCCTAATTCCCGTAACGTTTTAGCAGTTGTTTCAAAATCTTGTGCTGCATCTTTTAATTCCAACAACATCATCATGGTAAAATAATCTCCCATGATTGTTTGCGAAACATCTAAAATGTTTACATTTAATTCAGATAATTTTTGACTTACACCCGCAATGATACCCACTTTGTCTTTACCGATTACTGTTAAAACTGCTTGCATTGTCTTCACTCCTCTAAAAATGTTGTGAACAGTATAACATAAAGATTGCACTCAGATGAAAATAAGATGAAATTTTTCATATTATTTTTTTTGAGAGATTTCGCTAGCTAGATTATTCTATTTTATTTACACTAATTAAAAAGGAGTGATTCGATGGAATTATTTGAACAAATGATTCAACATACTTCTGTGCGGAATTTTCTTGCAAAAAAAATCCCAGAGGCCGTAAAAGAAAAATTAGTGACTGCAGCTAAAAGTGCCAGCAGTTCACATTTTATCCAAGCTTATTCATTAATTGAAGTTAAAGATCCAGAAAAGTTGATGGCAATTGAAAATATTTCAAACGCTCGAGGCTATACAGATACCGGTGCATATTATGTTTTTGTGACAGATTTAAATAAACATGCCCAAGTTTTAAATCAAGCCAAGCAAGATTTAACACCTTTAAGAACCGTTGAATCCCTCGTAGTAGCAATTGTTGATGCCACCATCTCCGCCCAAACCATGGCAACCTATGCGGAATCAATTGATTTAGGTATTTGTTACATCGGTGGCTTACGTAATGATTTATTTCGGGTCAAAGAATTATTAAACCTACCCGAATTGACGTACCCGATTTTTGGTCTAACCGTCGGTTATCCCGCGAAAAAAAATGAAGTGAAGCCAAGAATTCCTTTAGCAGGAACGCTTAATATCGACAGCTATCAAAAATTGACCCCAGAAACTTTGACAAAATACGATGAAATCATGGCATCTTATTATGCCAACCGCAGTTCTAATCAGCAAAATGGCAATTGGTCAGACACCATCTTGCAACATTTTCATCAAATTTTACGTCCTGATACAAGCGAGTTTTTGAAAGAACAAGGTTTTCGACTATAAAAATCAGCGTTTCCTATCAAACAGGAAACGCTGATTTTAATCTTCGGTAGGTTGTTCTTTCTGGTTATTAGGAATACTGGTAGAAGCCGACCCAAGGTTACCTAAGCTAATATCAATCGAGACAGTATAATTTAGGGGTAGAAAAATATTATGAACACTCATCCCCACAACCGTTCCTTTTGGTTGATCAGAATCTACTTGTCGAATTGTATAGTTAATATTGACACCTTTAGAGTTAAACTCATCATAAAAATACTTTTGCAAATCCCCTTCTACATAAGAACCTCTTAAATCTTTTAGATAGGGTTGACCAAGAGAGTACACAGCTTCAACCCTCAAATCATTTTTAGCATTTAAAACTGTACCTGCTGGAACACTCTGTGAAACTAACTGCCCATAAGGTAAATTATCTGTATAAATTCCTCTTGCCTGAACTTGCACTCCGTCTATTGCATTTGCAGCATCTTCCATACTAAAATCAGAAAAATTTGGTATCACATAGCCCTTACCTAAAGAAACTACCACTGTCATTTCATCTTTTTTAGCAATTTTTTCATCTTTAGCCAAACTTTGAGAAATAACACTATCTACAGGTAGATCATTGGAAGTTGTTTCTTCATAAGTCATATTAATCTCATTATTTTTTGCCCAAGTTTCTACTTCATTTCTAGTTTGTCTGACAAAATTCGGTACGGAGATATCTTTTTTATAAGTTTCTTTCCCCTTAGAATAAAACACTTTTGCTGCATCCTTACGCCGATATTTCTTTTCCGAAACGTCAGAGTTTGCAATTTCAAATTTGAGAAATTTTCCTTTTTCAGCTGTATCACTATATTCTTCAATTAACGAAAGGTTCGTTGCTTTGTTTTCCTCAATCCATTTTTCTGCCAACGGCTTACTTAATTTGGAAAAATCTGGTAATTCTAATTGTTGGTTTGGATTAGGGCCTTTACTAATGTTTAATCGAATAGTTGTGCCTTTCTTTACCCTTCTACCAGCTTGATTGGACTGAGACATAACTACGTTCGCTTCTTTTTTTAATGAAAATTCTTGTTTAGTAGAAACTTTCAATTTATTTTTTGTTGCCCATAAGCGCGCGTCTGACAAAGATTTATCTGTAAAATCAGGCATCTTCACATGACTCATCTGATAATAAATGACAAAACAACCTATCACAGCTAATAAGGCAGCAACAATTATTCTGCGTTTTTTTCTTTTTTGCTTATCTTGATAAGTATCGTCAATTTCAGTTATTTCATTTTTTGAACGTTTATTATCTTTTTTTTCTGGCACTTTTTTTTCTTCTATTTCCTTGGATTGTTCTTCGCTTTTTTTATAATTAGGGCCATTAAAATTTGAAAGGAAATCACTCATAATGAACCAACTCGCCTTGTTTTAAAAAGAAAGTTTTATCTGATTGCTGCGCGATTTCTTTCGAATGAGTTACTACGATTACGCATTTGTTATGAGTAACGGCCAAATCTTTAAAAATATTGACAATTTCTTGTTCCATTTCTTGATCTAAATTTCCAGTTGGTTCGTCAGCTAAAATAATGTCAACATTTGTTGATAAGGCTCGAGCAATTGCCACTCGTTGTTGCTCTCCCCCTGAAAGTTGTGTCACTACGCGATCAGCTTTATTTTTATTGATACCAATATAATCTAGTAAATTGTAAGCAACTTCTTGATGATTTTTTGGTAAGGAATTATCTGTAATCGTCATAGCTACTAACACATTTTCCAGCGCTGTTAAATAAGGAACTAAATTGTAATTTTGAAAAATTATGCTTACATCATCTCGTCGGTATTTTCCGTATCCAATTGTTTGAATATCAGTTCCTTGGTATAGAATTTCACCGGATTTTGGTTCATCTAAGGCACTTATCAATGACAGAAAAGTGGTCTTACCTGATCCAGAATCACCTAAAATTGTATAAAACTGGCCTTTTTCAAAGCTAACAGAAGTATCATTTAAAATAATTCGTTTTTGGTCACCATCTTGATAAAAATAATAAATATTTTTTGCTTTTAAGATTGTCATAAATTTCTCCTCCTACATCATAATTTTCTTAGGATTTAAGCGCATTACATAAGTCAACGGCAAAATCGCTGATAATAAGACCGTTGAAATTCCTGAAATTAAAAAAGTAACGATGTAAGACAACGAAAATTTGACTTGGTAGTTATTAATTACATCTTCTGTGCTAAGACTAGCACCTAGACTTGAACTCCCAGAAATGAATAATTGATTTCCTGCAGCTTGTTGTAATTCCGTTAATGCATCACTGGCGACTAATGACTCAGAAATTAATTTACCTAACATATTTCCGGTAATTAAAGACAAACACATGGCTACCAAACTAATGAATAAAAGCTCTAAAACAACCTGTTGCATGATGTGTTTTCTACGTTCCCCTAAGGATAAATAAATGCCCCATTCATGTTTTCGATCTCTCATAAAAAGTACAACGACTAAAGAAATAATCAATAAAGAAGCAATAATCGACAATATAACTACATAACCAGAAATTGTTGAAAGTTTTTGAACACTGCCACCAACCTTATCAAACTCATCAGTTGAAGCAGTTGCTTTATAGCCTTCTGGTAACAAAGTCGTCATTTCTTCTTTGAAAGCTTCAACGTCATCAGGCGATTTCAAATTATAGATTGGTGTGATCTGTTGCTGGACTTCCTCATCTTTATAAGCATCAGGATCAAGTTCTTTTCCCTTTTCAATTTCTTGTTGGTTAATTGAACGTACCAATTTATTAGACATATAAATTGTATTGAACTGATCCATTTCTAAAAACTGTTGCTGGATACCACCTTTTTTTTCATCACTTTTCTTTTTGTCTAAAGTGATTGGTTCAAACAAGCCTACAATTTCTATCGAATGTTTCAGCGCTTCTTGAGATTCACTTGTCCCGTCAGCATTCTGAGAAACCATTTTTGTATCAATCACCATTTGATCTCCGATACCCAAACCATTCTCATCAGCAACTTTTTTTGAAATAACCGCTACTGCTTTACCATTTTTGATTTCATCCTTAGACACTAACCGACCTTCAACTAACTTAATTTTTTTATTTTTGAAATCAGCAGCTTCACTTCTATTACTTCCTTTCAAGTTTAAAGAAGCAATATCGCCATTTACACTGACATTATCATTTTTCATTTGATATGTTTTAAATTTATCAACAGTTAAATAACCTGAATAACTATAATCATAGTCTTTCACATACGAAGAGGATCCAATTTGTTTGATTGTTTCTTCTTTCAAAGGAGCAGGACCAGTGAACGAAGCGGTACCATCACCTTCCTCCATTAATTTATCGATGTCCATTTCTGCACTCACTGTGGCTCCTAATTGTTGTTTCATTTTCTTTTCCACATTTCCAGTTGATTGTTGAATTGCAATTGCACCGGCAATGACATTTCCTAAGACAAAAACAACAGTAAATAGAATGAAAGATTTTCCTTTTCTGCGACTGACACTATACCATGCTCGTTTCAAATAGTTCATTTTTGATCCTTTCAATCAAAGAACAACGATTTTTCATCTCCCCGATTTATCTTGGCTGCTCTTTAATAAATAATAGTTTTCCCCCATTCAAGCCCCACAATTCATCGGCAAATTTTATTGCATTATTTGACTGACTAACTATCACCAGACATTTATCATTTCTTCGACAGAAATCTGCTATTTTACGCACTATCATTTCCTCGTCTAACTCTGAAAATAATTGGCTAGGATCATCTAATAAAATCAATTTAGCTCGACTGACTAAAATTTTGGCTAAATACACCATCTGCCGTTCTTTTTTTGTTAGCTTTTTAATGTTTGTTTTTATTTTTTTATCTGTTAATCCAGCAATTTGTAAACTATTGATTAATTCATCCGTTCGATTTGGTTGCTTGCTTAAGAGCATTTCAAGCTCTAAATTCGCTAACGCACTATCATTCACTAAGTTTCCGTTTTGAAAAAGACAACAAATTTTTTCTGCTCGAAAATCATCCTGATTAGTCAAACTAAGATCTTCTCCATCGACTAGAATTTTCCCTTCAGTGCAACGGACTAGTCCGGCTAGAATTGATAATAATGTCGTTTTACCTGTCTGTTTCTTTCCCAAAATAAAATAGATTTTTCCTGTCAAAAATTCACCGTTTATTTGATCTAAAATTTTTTCTGTTGAATTTTTAGGACAATAGCTTACATTTTCTAATACGAGTTGTTTCATGATTTCATCAGCCTCCTTGATTGATAAGAATAGCTGCTATATATATAACTTAAGCGTCCTGTTAAAGCTGAAGTAATTACCATGAAACCAATTAAATAAGGGACTAGAATAATTAAGCTTCCCACAAAAAGCTGTTGAACCACAGCTGAATTAAAAATCGGTTGTTTTAATGACAGCAAGGGCAGATAATCTCGGGTAGTTTGTTGTAAGCGACTAAACCAATCCTTTGTCACTTCAATCGTTAACAAATTGGTTAATATACACGCACTTAACCAGCAAATAATCACGATTAAAACAATCTCCAAAATATTGCTAAGGATCAAATAGCTTTGACGCAGCCCCATTAAATGTAGACTGAATAAATCGGATTGGCGCTTTTTAAAAAAGTAATAATAAAACAAACTAAGTAAAAATAAATTCAAAATACCGCTGGCAATCACACCATTTAGCAACATTTCTTTTTGATTCAGAAATACCTCGTAGACTTGAACAAAACTCTGATCCTTATATACCCGGTAATGATTAAACGAAGAAATTTTATGGAGCTCTTTTTTTAAAGCTCCTAGTTTCTTACTAGACGTTAGCTGGATGCTTATAGTACTAAAATTATTATCTTGAGGAACATTTAAAGACTGGTTGGTTATTGGGTTAATAAAAATTGAGCTATAAAATGCCTGTGTTGCGCTGTTTTTTTTCGGGTTAGCAATTCCAACAATTTTTAATTTTTGCCTTTGATTCGTTTCTCCAACACTTAGTTCATCAAATAATTTTAGTTGATTTTCTTCGGCAAACTGTTTAGTGACTAAACACGTTTTTACCTCTGAAGGTAGACCACCCTTGATTGACCAGTTCTGACTAAAATATTTTTTTAGTGCCTCATCAGATAAAATAGTTACTCCCATGGTAGGAAATTCAGAAGTTTCAAATAAATCAGTATCAGATACAATAGCTCCTTCTGTTTTTGTGATCTTTTCACTAGTCTGCAGTCCATCAATTTCTAAAGAAGTGTAACCAATCATATTGATTTCTTTCACATACGGAAGTGCTTTGATTGTTTGAAGATCTTCTGCCGTCAAATTTTCTACCTGCTCTTCTTTAAAACTGGGTTCTACAGTCACAACTGTTGCCGTTTGCTTTTGCATTTCGGATAAAGAATAATCAGCAACTTTATAGAGTTGCAATAAAAAACAAAACAAAAAAATTAAACAAAAAAATAGTGCAGCAATCATAGAATCATGCCATTTATTGCGCCTAAAATTCAATAACGCCTGTTTGATGATAATCATCATTTTTCCTCCTACAATAGGATAGTAGCAAATCAAATGTTAATTCTATGTTAACTCTCACTAGGGAATGTTAAATAAAAAACTGACCCTTGATTTTCTTCACTTTCTAGATAAACGAAGCCACGACATAAATTACAAACATGCATAACAACAGATAAACCAATGCCGTAACCGTCTTGTTTCAATCCCCGAACCCGATAATTATGAGAAAAAATTTCGGATTGTTTTCTCTCTGGAATACCGCAACCTTGGTCCTTAACTTTTACGATGATACTTTCTTTTAACTTTTCAACGACAACTTCGATTGGCTTACCTTGACCATACTTAATCGCATTATCAACTAAATTGGAAATAGCACGATAAATCCAACGGTCCTTACCATAAATCATCGTTGCAGCTTCTTCATCAAACCTAAAATATAATTGAGGGTAATGTTTTTGGTAAAGATCACACACTTCTGCACAAATTAATGCCACGTCTACTTTTTCCTCTGTTAAGTCTCCTTGATTATTTGACAGTGTTAAAATATCATCGATACTATCAGTTAAGCGGTCTAAAACCTGCAGATTCGTTTGTCCTGCACTTTCCAGTTCGATGTTATTCCTCAAAACAGCGATTGCATTTTTCTGTTCGTGAGTTAAATAGCTATTTAATCGTTTATAATCACTTAGATGACCGTCGAATTTTTGCTTTATTGTTCCAAATGCATTAGCTACGGCTTGATCTTTTATCGTTTCGATTGATAAGTCCTCAATGAAGTTCATGTCATGAGTAATTGCTAAAATTTGTTTATTATAGATTTTTCGCAAAACCGCCCACAAAAGAAAGGTCAAGAGTAAAATCACGCTACAAACCACTAAAGCAATCGATGGTAAATATTTAAAATACTCATTCATATAGATACTATCTAATCGATCACTGCTGACTGCAAATTGAGAAATATTTTGTCCTTCAGAAGCTGAAGTAATTTCAATTTTGGCATCTTGGATATTTTCTACAAAAAAATTGTCCCCTAAAGAATCAGCGACATTCATTTGTAAAATATTGGTTCGTACAAGAAAAAAACTGCTAATTAAAACAGCAGTAACTAACAACGAAAAAGTCACCATTACAACTGTCATTTTGAAATTTAGTCGCATATTTGATACCCCTTTGATCGAATATTTTTTAATAATTCTCTGTCAGCTGCATCTGCCAATTTTTTCTTCAAACGAGCCATGTGAACACGCAAAACTGATGAAGAAGGGTCGAAATCATCATCATAAACATGTTCAGCAATCTTTGCGATAGGGACAATCGCTGGATAGTTTTCAACAATGCACAATAAAATATCGTATTCTTTTGGTTTTAGTGAGATGACTTTTTGGTCATATATGACTTGGCGGCAGACTGGATTCACTACTAATTTTCCAATCGTAATTTGGGGTGTCGTTCGACCATAAAACCGACGAATAATTGCCCTTAATCTAGCATTCAATTCTAACAAATCAAATGGTTTTACTAAATAATCATCTGCCCCAAAATCTAAACCTTTCGCCCGTTCTTGAATTTCATCTCGTGCGGTAATAATTATTATTGGTGTTTCAACTTTTGATTGTCTTAAAAAAGACAAAATCTCCAAGCCATCCTTATCTGGCAAATTTAAATCTAATAAAATTGCATCATATGAATTAACAAAAGCTTTTTCTTCCCCAGCTATTCCAGTGTATGCAAGATCGACTGAGATTTTTTCCTGCTCCAATCCAGCTTTCATGCTAGTTGACAATTCTTGATTATCTTCAATTATTAACACTCGCATAACAATATCTCCTTTTTTCTTATTCCTTTCTAAGATAGTATAAAAACTTTGGCTTTGTCTACGGCTATTTTTTGAAGAAATTATGAAGCTGAGCAAGCGTTTATTTTTTAAAATAAAAAAAGCAACCTCTCAAAAAAAGAGAGAGGTTGCCTTTTTTCTACTTCACAATGACAATTTTTCCTTTAGCATGATGGCTTTCACTCATTAAATGGGCTTCTCGTATCCCAGCCGCAGTTAATGGAAATTTTGCACCAATTACACTGCGTACTTTGCCGGCAGTCATCAAATCAGCAATTTCTTGAAGTTGTTGTCCATTGGGATTCAACCAAATACTTTTTGCCAATAAAATGTCTTGCGCCAATGATAAATCCGGTTGACTGACGATTGAAATCAGACGTCCTGTTTGATTTAAAACTTTAAAACTTTTTTCTTGAATTTCGCCACCCATTGTATCGAAAACCAAATCAACATTCTGCAATTCTTCAGAAAAATCAGTAGTTCGATAATCAATTACTTCATCGGCGCCTAATTCTTTTAATAAATTGATGTTACTGGCACTAGCAGTTGTGATTACTTTTGCGCCAGCATTTTTCGCTAATTGAATTGCATAAGTACCCACACCACCAGCACCGGCGTGAATCAAAACAGTTTCACCAGCTTTTAGATGTCCATGAGTAAATAATGCTTGATAAGCAGTTAATCCTGCCAAAGGAACAGCTGCCGCCTCATCAAAACCAACATTTTCAGGTTTTTTAGCCAATAGATGATCGTCAACAATAACATCTTCTGCGTAAGTGCCGAAGCGAGTCGTTTCTGGTCTAGCAAAAACGGCATCACCAATTTTCCAATCGGTTACTTCACTACCAACTGCTTCGATAATTCCAGCAACGTCCCAACCTAAAATAATTGGAAATTCCCATTCAAACATTTGAGCCAAAAATCCTTCACGTAATTTCCAATCGATGGGGTTGATCGATGTAGCTTTCGTTTTAATTAAAACTTGATGTTCTTTTAAATCTGGTAAAAGGACTTTTCCTTCCACCAGTTGATCTGCATGTCCATATTGATTAATTATGATTCCTCGTGTTTCCATCAGGCATCCCTCCAGAAAAGTATTATAATATTTTTAGCAAAAAGTCGTTACGATTTTGTCTCTTTTTTATTAAAAAGACTTAAATTTCTCGTCAATTAATGCTATGCTTGCTAGAAAAAATGGAGGGATTTTATGTCATTAGAAAAAGTTCAATCATATTTTTCCGAATTTGGTCGCGAAGAAGATATTATTGTCTTAAATGAATCTTCAGCTACCGTCGCTTTAGCAGCACAGGCATTAGGAACCAAACCGGAGCAAATTGCTAAGACCTTATCTTTTAAGCGAAAGAATCAAGACCGAGTGATTTTATTGGTCACTGCTGGTGATGCAAAGATCGACAATCAAAAATTTAAAAGCATTTTTCAAGAGAAAGCTTTTATGTTGAAGCCTGACGAGGTGGATACAAGAGTTGGTCATCCGGTCGGTGGTGTCTGTCCTTTTGCGGTTAATCCAGAGGTAGATATTTATTTAGATGAATCGTTGAAACGCTTTGATTATGTTTATCCTGCTTGTGGTAGTGGCAATAGCGCCATTAAGCTAACAGTTCCTGAGTTAGAAGAATATACCGATTTTCAAACTTGGATTGATGTTTGTAAAAATTGGTAAAAAAATGCGAGCTGGGAGAAAAACTCTCCCGCTCGTATTTTTTAAACTATTCCTTGTTCAATCACATGACCCTCAGTTAAATAAGCTTCTAAAACTTCTTTGATTTCTTTTTGTATGGTAGCGAAGTCATCCGCTAAAAAATGATAACCGATCACGATCGCTTCCGATGTATCTTCACCAATCATTCCCCGCGTTGAATCTGCTGTTGGACTGCCAAACGGTCCCGATTCGTCGGTTAATACCATTAAATTTTCAATATTGACTGAAGCTTTACCGATTCCTGGATAAGTTTCACCAGCTTCACCCACCGTTAAAGTAATTGGTGATTGGATTTTTGTTACATCGTAAGAACCAAAAGGGATTCTATATTTCAGTGAAAAAAAATTATTTAAATCTACTAAATCATTGATTTGATACAAGCCCTTTTGCTGGGCTACGCGACGCCACAAACTATCTGAAGACGGTCGAAAACGTGCCGGATCTTTCCCTAATGCGCGATAAACCTTTTTAGTGGCGATGATTTGCGGATCCTCTTTAATCTGACCAACGCCCCCAGTCTCTAATTGTTGAAACAGAGGATTTAATAGTTCTTGCCACAATTTTTCTTGGTGATCTTGATTTTTAAAAGAAACTAAGTGATAACTTAAAGTGACACCTAATTCCTTTAATGTTGGACTGACGATTAATTCCATAAAACACCTCTTCTTTTTAAAGGGATCTTAATAGTTTATTTTCCTATCTAAAAGTATAATAAAAAAAAGGAGGTTTTTCTATTGAAAATTACCTATCACGGACATTCGGTTTTATCAGTGGTTACTGACGACGGCACAAAACTATTATTTGACCCTTTTATTAACGGTAATTCCCTCACTGATTTGGAAGCCAGTAAAGTAGAGACAGATTATATTTTGATTACTCATGGGCACAACGATCATATTGGTGACATGGTAGAAATTGCCAAAAATAATGATGCGACAATTATTGCTCAACCAGAAATTTTACATTTTGCAGCGACACAAGGTGCTGAAAAAGGTCATCCTATGAACCTTGGTGGGAAGTTCGATTTTCCTTTTGGTCGGGTGAAAATGATGCACGCTCAACATAGTTCTGGCTACGAATTTGAAGGTAAAATGCTTTATATGGGTGATCCAGCTGGTTTTATTTTGCAAAGTAATGGCAAAACGATTTATCATGCTGGCGATACTTCAAATTTTGGTGACATGGAATTATTTGGTAAAGCCTTTGAAATCGATGTAGCTTTCTTGCCAATCGGTGATAATTTCACGATGGGACCACAAGAAGCAGCTAGTGCAGCCAAACGACTAAAAGCTAAAAAAGTCGTCCCGATTCATTACAATACTTTTCCTTTAATCAAACAAGATCCCGACAAATTTGTAGAACTATTACCAGATGGTATTGGTCAAGTAATGGCGGTCGGTGAATCAATCCAACTATAAAGCTGAGGCATCTCTATTATGAGGTGTCTTTTTGTATCCAAACAAATAATGGGGCATTTCAATCCCACGATAATGTTTGACCATTCTTTTTTTAATGATAAAACCACAGCGAATCGCGACGTTCATGGAGGCAATGTTGGTATCTCTGGTAGTAATAATTAATTCCGTATAATTTGTTTCTAGCCACGTCCAATCTCGAACCGCTAGAGCGGCTTCTGTAGCGTAGCCTTGATGCCAAAATTCTTGTGCCAAATGATAACTAATTTCGGGGAAAAATTCTCCGTCAATTTCTTGTAAAATCAAACCGCATTCGCCAATAATTTCACCAGTTTCTTTCAATTCCAATGCCCATAAGCCAAAACCATTTTCAGCATAGGATTTTACATTCCAAGCTAACCAATTGGTGACTTCTTCATCAGAAAAAGCATGTTCATAAGCGGACATCACTTCAGCATCCTGTAAAAATTTATTCAAAAGGATTTGGTCTCCGTCACGCCACTCTCTAAATATTAATCGTTTTGTTTCCAAACTAAAAAACTCCCCTTGATAATAGATTTATTTATGGGATAATTTTATCAGAAAGATGCTTCATTAGACTAGGAGGAATTAGATGTTAAATTTTGAGAGCGATTACTTAGAAGGGGCACATGAAAAAATCTTGGCTAACTTGGTGGCAACTAACGAGGAAAAATTAACTGGTTATGGAAATGATATTTATTGTCAAAATGCCCGTCAAAAAATTCAAGCAGCTTGTGAAAAACCAGATGCTGATATTTATTTTATTTCTGGTGGTACGCAAACCAATGCTTTAGTGATTGCTTCGATGCTAAATAAAACAGAAGGTGTGCTAGCAGCTGAAACCGGACATATCACTACTCACGAAACTGGAGCGATTGAATTTACCGGTCACAAAGTATTGACTTTACCGCAAAAAGTTGGCAAAATCTCAGCCACTGACGTGAAGCAATATATGAAAAATTATTGGAATGATGGCAACCGTGATTTTGCGGTGCAACCTGGCATGGTTTATATTTCTCAACCAACTGAATATGGGACGATTTATTCTAAAAAAGAATTAACGGACATCAGCGCCGTTTGTGATGAATATAAAATTCCTTTGTTTGTTGACGGGGCTCGTTTAGGTTACGCCTTGGCAAGTTCAGAAAATGATGTAACTTTAGCAGAATTAGCTGATTTAGTAGATGTTTTTTACATTGGCGGTACAAAAGTTGGTGCCTTATTAGGAGAAGCCATCGTCTTCACTAAGAATAATACCCCAGCTCATTTTGTTCCAAATATGAAACAGCAAGGCGCCTTATTAGCTAAAGGACGTGTATTAGGGATTCAATTTGATACTTTATTTACCGATAATCTATATTTTGAAATCAGTAAAAATGCAATTGAGTTAGCCGATTTATTAAAAGCTGGCCTAAAAGAAAAAGGTTATCAATTTTATCTAGATTCCCCAACAAATCAACAATTCATTATTTTGGAAAACAAAAAAATGGAAAAATTAAAAGAACAAGTTGCTTTTGGTTTCTGGGAAATCTTCGACGATAGTCACACAGTAATTCGTTTTGCTACGAGCTGGGCAACTAAAAGAGCAGATATTGAAGCCTTATTGGCGATTATGTAAAGAGTTTTTTATAAATTGGAGCAGCCTAGTCTGCTTCAATTTTTTTATTTAACAGTTGACCTTACGATTGTTTTCATGGGAAGATAAAGCGATTCGAATGAGAGGATGTTTCGACTTTGTTACCACTAAATAAGCCCCCCTGTTTGCTGCTGAAAACCTAGATTAATAATTAAAGGAGCAGCTTCATGGAAGAGAAAAAAAGTTTTATTTCATGGCCAGTTTTAGCCATGATGTCTTTTGTTACAGTTATCGGATTTGATGATATTATTTATAATTTTGCCAATCAAGGAATGGGCGTAATTACTTCTTGGGTGATTTTGCTGTTACTTTATGTAATCCCTTATTCATTGATGGTAGGACAATTAGGCTCAGTTTTTAATCATGAAGGTGGCGGCTTAACTTCATGGGTCAGAGGAACTAGCGGCGATCGGTTAGGCTATTTTACTGCTTGGACTTATTGGGCGGCCTCAATTCCTTACGTAGTAGACACCGCCAATGCGGTAGTGGTTGGTTTTGGTTGGGTCATTAATGGGAATGATTCGTTAGAAGAGCAATTGTCTAACTCAATGTTTGCGTTGTTAACTTTTGTCATTTTTTTAATATTTATTTTTTTACAACGTCATTTCAAAAAGTCTTTGGAAGTGTTAAGCACACTAGGTGGTGGGGCAATGTTTATTATGGCTATTTTATTTGTCGTGATGACCTTCACTTCCCTATTTATGCCCAATGGTCATATTGAAACGCAACCAATGAATTTTCAAACCATTTTGCCAAAGTTTAATTTACATTATTTAACAACAATTGGATTATTGATTTATGCCATTAACGGTGCCGAATTGGTCGCCCCTTTTGTGACTCGGATGAAAAAACCAAAAAAAGATTTTCCTAAAGCAATGATTATGTTAACAGTGATGACGATTTTCTTAACGGTCTTTGGTTCATTCTCATTAGGAGTTTTCTTTAATGCCCATAACTTGCCAAATAATTTGAAAATGAACGGTTCTTACTATGCCTTTCAACGTTTGGGGGAATTTTATCATCTAGGAAATACCTTAATGTATATCTTTGCCATTACCCAAATTATTTATATGTGTGCTTTATTGGCAGTTTTATTGGATGCGATGACTCGGATGTTGATCTCTGATACCGGTAAAAAGTATATGCCGCAAGCCTTAACCAAGTTAAATGAGGATGGTTTACCAATCAATGGCTATATTTTAACGACTGCCTTGAGTGCCTTCATTTTATTACTAGGGGTTTTCCTGCCAGAGATGAATGATATTTTCAACTGGCTGTTGAACTTAAACGGAATTATTTCTCCCGGTGTCACTTGTTGGATTTTTTACGCCTTTATCAAAATTCGACAAGATACGCAAAAATTTCCTTCCGATTATGTCTTTATTAAAAATGATCGCTTCGCCGTATTTGTCGGTATGTGGTGTTTGATTATTACTGCAGTTGCAACAATTTTTGGAATTTTGCCACAAGATGCCCCTTATGGCTCTTCACTTTTCTGGCACGAATTAATTATTAATATTGTCGGAATTGTCGTTTTAATTGGATTAGGTTTTGTAATGCCGATCTTAGCAAAACGTGAACGTCTAAAAAAAGGTGAAATTTAAATGAGAAGTCCGAAAATTTTTCGGGCTTTTTTGCTATTGCTATGAGCGACAGCTTCATGTTAGTATTGATTTTAATTATTTTCTCATTTTAAAGAAATGAAGGTGTTGGGATGATTCTTTTGGGGTCTGTTGTAAATGGTTTAGCAATTATTGCCGGGAGTTTGTCAGGAGTGGTTTTACGAAATATTTCTGAACAGACGAAAGATACTGTAACAAAAGGAATTGCTTTAGGGGTGATTGCTTTAGCTGTCCAGATGGCGATTACCGCCAAGTCATTTATTCTAATTATTATTGCGATTTGCATTGGTGGCATGATTGGTGAAGGTTTAAAAATTGAAGATGCCATGACAAAATTGGGTCTGTTTTTAGAACGGCGTTTTGCTCGGGGAAATAGCAATTTTGCTGAAGGTTTTGTCACGGCTAGTTTGATTTATTTAATTGGTTCTATGGGGATTATCGGTGGGATTCAAAGTGGTGTGTCTAATGACCACACTACCCTATTTACCAAAGCAGTGATGGATGGTTTTATGTCGATTATGTTGACTGCTTCACTAGGGATTGGCGTATTATTCTCAGCTTTTCCGGTAATTATTTATCAAGGATTAATCGCAATTTTTGCCAGTATTATCGTGAAATATCTACCACCTGAATTACTGACTCTCTTAATGGATGAAATCAGTGCGATTGGCGGACTGATGATTATGGCAATTGGCTTTAATGTTATGAAATTAACCAAAATCAGAGTCTCAAATTTTTTACCGGCTATTTTAGTTTTAGTCGCTATTTTAACTGTTCAATATTATTATTTTTAAGATAGACGTTTTAATAAATAATATTTGGTGATACCGCGAACTGGCACATCTATTAGTTCTGCAAAAGATTGATAGCCTTGTTTCAAATAAAAATCTAGCGCCTGATAGCTTTTAGTTGTTAAAGTTATAGTGGTTAATTTTTCTGTGAGTGCAAAGGCTTCAACTTTTTCAATCAGCTTAGCCCCAATCCCTTGATTTTGTTGCTGCGGCGATACCGCCAACAAGGATATATGTAGGCTTTCTCCGGTAATTTTAGCAGTAATACCGCCGACAATTTGATCGGCTATTTCTGCTGAAAAAGCGATGGTCTGAATAGGCATAGCTGAGACCGCTTTGTTCTGCTGGTCAAGCGCTAATAAATCGGTCAAAATCGGTGTTAATTTTTGTGGGGAAATATTGTTTATAATCATTAGAACCTCCAAGAAAGGATAAAAAATGAACGAAAATTTTTGGGATGATTTCGCCGAAGAATACGACGAAATTCAAGCAGCTTCTTTTACAACAATTGAAAAAGATCTAACTGATTTTTTGCTCCAAGCAAAAATTTTACCTCAGTCTAGTATACTTGATTTAGCTGGTGGCAGTGGTAGATATATGGCATTTTTTCAATCTTTTACAGAAAGATATCTACTAGTGGATTTCTCAAAAAAAATGATTGAGCTTGCAAAAAAGAAGGCCAACTCAAAAGTTGCCTTCCTGCAAATGGCACAAACGGAATTCTTTCAACAGCCACAACATTTTGATCTCGTTTTTTCAGCGATGAATCCGGCTTTAAAAGCTACTGACTTGCCTACTTTTAATCGTCTCAGTAAAGATTGGTGTTGTTTATTACGGGTCATTGAAGATTCTGACAGCTTATTTAGCCCATTTGAAGCTAAGAATCCTGATTTAGCAATCAACCAAAGTTATAAAAAAAAGCTCGATCAATTACAGATTAGCTATCAAACCAAACAATTTACTTATCAACATAAAGAAATATACGAAAAATCTTTTTTCCATGATTATTATCAAGACGAACTTTCCTCAGAAGATTTGGCGAAACGACTAAACACCGTATTTGGCGATCAATTAACTAAAGAAAATATTCACCAGATTACTTTTGAAATCATCTATTATCAAGTCAAGGGCACGAGTTAATTCTTAAGTGCCCTTTCTTTTTCCCATTTCAATAAGTATAAAGATAAAATAGCCGCAATCAAAGATAATCCAGTCATTAATAAAAAGACATGGTGAAAAGCTGTCAAAAAGGTCGTCCCTAATTGAGGCGTGATATATCGTACACCTGGTAATTGAGCAAATAAAACCGTCGAAGCAATCGTAATCCCCAAACTCATTCCAATTGTTCTAAAAAAAGAAGTCAAAGAACCTGCCACACCTGTTAAACTTTTATCTACATAGGAAATGGCCAAAGAATTATTAGGCGCCAAAAACATTCCCATACCTACACCATTCAATAAAATTGGTAATAAAACTAGCGGCCAATTAAATTTAAGAGGAAACATTGTATAGCCTATTTGAGAGACGGCTAAGACTAACAAACCAGCAATAATTAATTTTCCTGATCCTATCCGATCAGCTAAACGTCCTGAGATTGGTGAAACAAATAACATCACACTAGATTGCATAATCATAATTAAACCAGCAATCAATGGTGATATACCATTGAAACTTTGTAAATAAAACGGCAATAAAATATTCGAGGCAACATTCACCAACATGGCCAAGAATAAAGCGAACATTGAAAAAACAAAAGGTTTATTCCGTAAAATGGTTGGAGAAATCCAAGGTGTTTGACTGTGATCATCTTGCATAAAGGAATAAATTGTTAAAACGGCTCCTAGAATAAAAGCTGCTATACCGATTAAATAGCTTAACTTTGGGTTTTGAAAAAATAAACTACTTACAGACAAAACAATAATTCCCACTGAAAAAACGATTTGCCCGAACCAATTGGCACCAGCTAAAGATTTTTTTACAGTCGCTACCGATATTTTAGGGAAGGTAAAAACCTTCAAACCAATTAAAATAAATAAAATTCCCAAAGGTACATTGATCAAATAAATCAAGCGCCATGAAGTAAAGGATAAAATCAACCCACCGATAGCCGGACCAGAGATGGCTCCTACTGAAATAAACATCGAGGTAATTGCTAATAGTTCGCCACGGTTTTTAGGTGTGGACAATTCTGTCGTAATGCCAATTGAGTTTGCCATTATCATTGCCGAACCAATCGCTTGCACGACCCTCCCCAACAATAAAATCGTTAATCCTGGTGCCAATCCATTCACTAATGATCCCAATGTAAAAAAAATGCCACCCATTAGGAAAACAAATTCCTTTGAAATCATATCTCCTAAATGACCAAAAGCAACTAGCAAGATGGTCGTTGTAATTAAGCCTACTTGAACAATCCAAGTAGCTTGGTTATTGGTTATTTGTAACGCTTGACTAATATTTGGTAAGGCCAAATTGGTACTTTCTCCTGATAAAGAAGAAAGAAATGAAAACAGACCCAAAACAATAATTGGGTCTGATAGTAATTTGCTTTTGCTGGCCATAATCGAATCCCCACAATCTTTGTTTCCATATTTGATAATCCAAAGTATAGAACCAATCAAGTTTTTTTTCGATTATTTTCGACCCGTCAAATTATACTATTTTTTTATTATTTTTTAACCAACAATTTAAAACTTGTAAATAGCACCCACTACCGATTTTTTTTAAAGCATAACCGATAATCAATAATAAAAGCAGTAAAGCAAACATATGTACAAAAACCGTCGGCCATCCGAGCAAATCTGCATCCAAATAACTGTATGGATAACACGAAAAACTATTTCTTAACGGTAAGTAAAATGTTGCTCGAACAACTATGAACAACCAATACAATAACGGAAAAACGATCCAAGTTAAAGGTTTCGTCTGCTTAATATCCGCCCTTGGTACAAAGATAAACCAATCCAGCAACATTAGCAGTGGTAAAAAATGATGCAATAGAAAAATAACTCTTGGATCCACTGTGCTAGGTGTGGTAAAAAAATTATCAGCGACCGAGGAAAGGACAGCAAGCAAAGTTAACTTACCTAATAGATTAGCAGAGACGTCTTTTGAAATAAATTTCCGTTGATATAAGCTTTGAAAAAAACTAGTAAGAACTAAAAAAAGATACGTTAAAAAAATTAAAAAATCACTTTGAATCGTATAAAAAATCAACTGAAAACTATCAAAATCCCCACTTAACATCCCCAGCTGCCAACTCAATCCTACACCACAAATAATTAGTATAAAAAAACGAAATGTATTTTTTATTATTTCTCTCATCAAATCCTCTTTCTTTTTCTTTATCCTTCTTATTATAACTAAATATTTAAAATAAGGAAGATTATCTAAGTCCTATCCAACCTTTAAAAAAAAGTTTATAATAATTTTGAAAGGGGCGTCATAAAAAATGGATGAAAAAGCATTTCAACGTATCAAAGAGTTAACTGAATTACAGGGAACCAGTGGATTTGAAGAAGACATTCGTAGCTATATGAGAAAAGCGCTGACACCTTTAGTTGATGAAGTCGCACAAGATGGCTTGGGAGGTATTTTTGGCTTAAAACATGCTGCTGCCGAAAAACCACGGGTCATGGTTGCTGCTCACATGGATGAAGTTGGTTTTATGCTAACAGAAATTACACCAAGAGGTTTGTTCAAAGTTACCCCATTAGGTGGCTGGAACCCTTATGTTGTTTCTGCTCAACGCTTTACGCTAAAAACAGCTAATGGAAATTATCCTTGTATCTCCTCTTCCGTTCCGCCGCATTTATTAAGAGGAACTAGCGGTCAAGGACAAATTAAAGTAGAGGATATTCTATTTGATGCTGGCTTTGAATCTCAAGCAGAAGCTGAAAATTATGGCGTGCGACCTGGGGACACCATCGTACCTCTAGTAGAAACCATTAAAACGGCCAATGGAAAAAATATCATCAGTAAAGCTTGGGACAATCGTTATGGCTGTACAGTCGTCTTAGAAGCGCTAGAAGCTTTAGCCCAAGAAAAACTAGATTATACCTTAGTCGCCGGCGCAAATGTCCAAGAAGAAGTTGGCTTGCGGGGAGCAAAACCAGCAGTCACAAAATTTCAACCAGATTTATTTTTTGCGGTGGATTGTTCAGCAGCCGATGACACTGTCACAACCAAAGGAACTTTCGGACACTTAGGTGAAGGGACACTCTTACGGATTCAAGATCCTGGAATGATCTTATTGCCTCGCTTAAAAGAATATTTATTAGATATTGCGGCAACTCATCATATTCCTTATCAATACTTTGTTTCAAAAGGCGGTACTGATGCTGGCGCTGCCCACACATCAAATCAAGGAATTCCAAGCACAGTGATTGGTGTTTGTGGTCGCTATATCCATACCCACCAAACGATGTTTAGCATTGCGGATTTTGATGCAGCTAGAGAAATGTTGATTCAAGTTTTAAAAGGCTTAGATCAAAGTACCATCGAAACCATCATCGCTGGAAAATAATTAAGAAGAAACAAAAACGTTGCGTTCTTAAAAAAATTCCTGTAGTATCCACTTTACAATAAAAGAAGATTCCTTAGGGGAGTAATCGACAACTCGAGTAGTTGTTATGATATCAACAGTAAGTTAACGCATCGCGTTCTCTGGTATCATATGAAATGGTGAGACCTAAGACAAGTAAACATCACTTGTCTTAGGTCTCTTTTTTTATTGAATTGGAGGAATATAATGGAAATTTATCAGAAAAATATCAAAGATTTACAACAGACACTGCAAACATCAGAAAATGGTTTGTCGGTTGCCGAAGCGACTAAAAGACTGGCAGAAAATGGTCCCAATCAGTTAAAAGAACAACCAAAAAAATCTAGTTGGCGACTATTTTTAGACACCTTTAAAGATGCCATGGTAGTAGTACTGTTAATTGTTGCGATTATTCAAATGGTGATGGGCGCTCACGTTGAATCCTTAGTAATTTTTGCAGTATTATTACTGAACTCGGTAGTGAGTGTGATTCAAACTAAAAAAGCAGAAGGTTCGCTAGATGCACTGAAAAAATTATCGGCTCCTGATGCCGCTGTAATACGTGATCAACAAGAAATTCAAATCCCAGCTAAAGATTTAGTCGTAGGTGATTTAGTTATTTTAGAAGCCGGTGACTATGTGCCAGCTGATGGGCGATTGGTTGAAGCCGGCTCTTTAAAAGTAGACGAAGGGATGCTAACTGGTGAATCGACGCCAGCAGAAAAAGACTTAGCCGTTTTAAATGGCACTTTACCGGTGGGTGATCGTGATAATATGGTTTTTAGTGGCACAATTGTTACCTATGGTCGTGGCAAATTTTTTGTTAGCGCAACTGGTAGCCAAACTGAAATTGGACAGGTTGCCAATCTATTAGAATCTACAACCGAAAGTAAAACCCCGTTGCAACGTGGCTTGGATCGTTTCAGTAAAAAATTAAGTTTGGCAATTTTAGCCTTATCAATCTTAATTTTGGTGGTTCAAATTTCGCGTTTATTTATTGGCGGTGCGCCTACTAACTTAACGGAAGAAGTTATCAACGCCTTTATGTTTGCGGTCGCGGTCGCAGTGGCGGCGATTCCTGAAGCTTTACAGTCAATTGTTACCATCGTCTTATCATTAGGAACGAAAAAAATGGCTAAACAACATGCGATTATTCGTAAGCTGCCAGCCGTTGAAACTTTAGGATCCACAAGTATTATTTGTACTGATAAGACTGGTACCTTAACCCAAAATAAAATGACTGTGGTTGATTTTTATCTAGCCAATGGTCAATCAGGCGAATTTTCTAACGAACCAAAAAATTGGTCTTTTGATGAAAAACGCTTGATCGACATCAGTGTCTTAGCCAATGATGCGTCAATAGCTGAGGATGGTACCAAACTAGGTGATCCAACCGAAATTGCTTTAATTGATTACAGTCAAAAAAATAATCAAGCTTATCGAGAAATTCAAAAAAAATATCCCCGTTTAGCTGAGTTACCATTTGATTCTGATCGTAAACTAATGTCTACCCTTCATGAAATAGATGGGCAAAAAATCATGGTGACAAAAGGTGGACCTGACATAGTCTTTCAAAGAGCTAGTAAAATTTTACTAGATGGTAAAGTAGTTCCATTTGATCAAGCTGCTCAGAAAAAAATGCAAGCGCAGAATGAAGCTTTTTCCAATCGGGCCTTAAGGGTATTGGCTTTTGCCTACAAAGAAATTAATCAAGACGAGCTGAACTTTGAAGCTGAAAATGATTTAATCTTAGTTGGTTTACTAGCCATGATTGATCCCCCTCGTAAAGAAGTTTTTGCTGCTGTCAAAGAAGCTCGAGCTGCCGGTATCAAAACAGTCATGATTACAGGTGATCACAAAACCACCGCCGTAGCAATCGCCAAAGAAATCGGGATTTTTACAAATGGTAATCAAGCTCTAACTGGTTCAGAATTAGATCAATTAACTGATGCTGAACTTACCGATCGTCTGGCTGATATTACTGTTTATGCGCGGGTTTCACCAGAAAATAAAATTCGGATTATTCGCGCTTGGCAAGCCCAAGGTCATATCTCTGCTATGACTGGTGACGGTGTCAATGATGCACCGGCTTTAAAACAAGCCGACATAGGGATTGCTATGGGAACTGGAACTGATGTGGCAAAAGATGCCGCTGCGATGGTTTTAACCGATGACAACTTTGCTTCAATTATTAGCGCTGTAGCTGTTGGTCGAAATGTTTTTGACAATATAAAAAAAGCAGTAGCCTATTTATTCGCAGGAAACTTAGGGGCGATTATCGCGATTGTTTTTGCCTTAATTATCGGTTGGGACAATCCTTTTACGGCACTACAATTGCTGTTCATTAATCTAGTCAACGACTCTTTACCAGCTATTGCTTTGGGAACTGAAAAAGCTGAACCAGATATTATGGCAAGAAATCCACGAGATCCTGATAAAGGAATTTTTACTGGCAAAACATTGATTTCAGTGACTTATCGTGGGATTTTGATTGCTGCAGCCGTCATCTTTTCACAATGGTTTGGTAACATGACCAGTCCAGAAATTGGTGTTGCAATGGCTTTTACCACTTTAATTTTTAGTCGTACATTGCAAACTTTTCCAGCACGCTCGAATACTGAGACAGCCATTCAAGCTGGCTTCTTTTCAAACAAAATTGTTTTAATTGCCGTACTAGTGAGTGGCTTATTATTTGGTTTGACATTATTGCCAGGAGTACGAGAAATTTTCGCTATTCCAGCTGATTTCTCCCTTGGAAATATTGGTCTTGCTCTAAGTCTAGCTTTATTAGCTGTTTTCTTAATGGAAATCACCAAGGTATTCTTGAATAAACGTCCGCAAAAAAATTATCAAGCGGCTAAAAATCAACAATAATAAAAAGAGTTGAGCAATGAAGCTGCCCCTGACAGTTAGCCAAAAAACTAACTTTCAGGGGCGCTACAAAATTCTCAACTCTTTTTTTAGATATATTGTAATTCTTTACTTTCTTTATAAGCGTGGTCAATTAAGCCGCCGCCTAAACATTCCATTCCATCGTAAAAAACAACTGCTTGTCCAGGTGTAATGGCACGAATAGGTTCGTCAAAAATAACTTCTGCCCGATTACCTTCCAATAAATGAACCGTCACAGGTAAATCTTCTTGGCGATAACGGAATTTTGCTGTACAACGGAATTCTTTTGGTTTTTCTTCATCCGTAGTAAAGTGAATTTCGCTAGCATCCAAGCTAGTCGCATACAAAGCTTCATTATGAAAGCCTTGCCCTACATATAATGTATTAGTGGTTAGATCTTTGCCGATTACAAACCATGGATCTTGCGTTTTTCCACCGCCGCCAATTCCTAAGCCTTGACGTTGACCAATCGTATAATACATTAAGCCATCATGTTGTCCTTTGACTTCTCCGTCTAAAGTAACCATGTTGCCTTTTTGAGCTGGCAAATAATGACTTAAAAATTGTTTGAAATTCTTTTCGCCAATAAAACAAACACCGGTAGAATCCTTCTTCTTAGCTGTAGCTAAATCAGCGCGTTCAGCGATTGCACGAACTTCTGATTTTTCCATTCCGCCTAAAGGAAACATTGTTTTAGCCAATTGTGCTTGAGATAATTGACTTAAGAAATAAGTTTGGTCTTTGTTATTGTCCACCCCGCGAAGCATGTGAACGACACCATTTTCATCAGTTTCTACTTGGGCATAGTGACCAGTAGCGACATAATCAGCGCCTAAATCCATTGCATAATCTAAAAATGCTTTGAATTTAATTTCTTTGTTACACATCACATCTGGATTTGGTGTGCGCCCAGCGCGATATTCTGCTAAGAAATATTCAAAAACCAGATCCCAATATTCCTTTTCAAAATTAACCGAATAATACGGTACACCAATTTGGGCAGCCACTTTAGCGACATCTTTGTAGTCTTCCGTTGCTGTACAGACACCATTTTCGTCAGTGTCATCCCAATTCTTCATAAAAATTCCCACCACGTCATAGCCTTGTTCTTTTAAAAGCAAAGCTGTCACGGATGAATCTACGCCGCCAGACATTCCTACGACGACGCGCGTGTTGCTGTTAGACACAGTATCACCATCATTTCATTTAAATTCCGAAAAAATTATCGATTTGAAGGTCGCAACTTTTCAGTAATCTGCATTATACAACAATTTAAAAATAAATTCGAGAGGAAAATTTTTTGACACTTTGTATCATTTGTATTAATATAAATAATACAAGGAGGCATGATTATGATTTTAGAAATCGATCCATTATCAGAAGAAGCGATTTATTCACAACTGAAGCGCCAAATCATTATCGGCATTGCAAAAGGCGAATTAAGTGTTGGCGAACAATTACCGACAGTTAGACAAATTGCTGATGAACTGGGCGTCAATACCATGACTGTTTCTAAAGGTTATCAGCAATTAAAAGAAGCGGGTTACCTAATTGCTGACCGCCGCAAAGGAACGGTTGTTGCACCATTACCAGTGATTACAAAAGAAAATCGTGACGAAAGCCTTACTTTGATTTTAGCGGAATTGGCGCTTTCCGGTATCACAGAAAAAGAATTGCTGGAAAAAGTTGCAACTATTCTATCCAGCTTTAAAAAAGGAGCTGATCAATCATGATGGGAACCATCATTTTTGTCATATTTGTTTTTTGTAGTTTTATCATGGCCTTTACCGGCGGTTTGGCAGCGAAACCTCACAATTATGTGGTGATTGAAAATACCTTTTCACCAGAACATGTAAATGATCCACAAGTCACTACCTTAGCAAAAAAATATCGGAAAAGATTATTTCAAGTGGCTACTATTTACTCATTGATTTCCTTAATCTTTTTTCTACCAATGAAAGACTCTATCTTTATGACCTTATTCTTTCTAGTATTTTATGCTTTAATTGCTAATTTTTACTTTTTGCAAATTCGCTACATTCGGAAGATGCACAATTTAATTGTTCAAAATCATTGGGAATTAACCGAGGCACCCGTGCAGATGAATACCCAAACGATTATCGAGAAAAATCGGAAAATAGTTTCAATCTGGTGGTTTGTTGCTGCTCTAATACTAATTATTGCCGGTAATGTTGTTTTGCTTTCCTTTAACCAAGGTTTAGGTATCATTATGTTAATCACTATGTTGGTGACTTGGTTATTATTAATCGTAGGCTGGTACTATATTAAACGTTTACCAGTACGAGCGCTGACTGATGATCAAAAAATTAATCAGCAATATAATGACTTAACCAAATTTTACTGGTCCAGTATGATGGCCGGTATGAGCATCGGCATTACGTTAATGATATTTATTCCTATGTTTAGCATCTATATGAAACCTAGTACCTTCATGATTTTTATGATTGTGGAATTTATATTGATGTTCCTTTTAATTGGTTTTACTCTCTACTGGTTATTACGTTTACGAAAAAAACAAGATGCATTACTGAGTCAAACACCGACATTTCGTTATCGTGGCGATGATTATTATTGGCGCTTCGGACTTTACTATAATCCAAACGATCATCGCTTAATGATTCCAGATCGAGTTGGAATGAATATAGGTGTCAACATTGGCCGTTTGGGAGGTAAAGTCTCGATGGCTATCGTAGGAATTATTTTGGTAGTGGCGATGGTGGGTACCATTGGACCGATGTATTTCTTAGATTATCATCCTAATCCCATGACTTACCAAGTTGAAACCAACGAAATCATTTTAGATGCGCCTTTTTATCCTTCAAAAGAAATTGCCTACAATAATATTGAAAATGTTCGTCTAGTGAAGCAATTACCTGACCACTTTATAAAAACAAACGGTTTGGCAACTGACCACTATGCTATCGGCAATTTTCAAGACAAACAAACAAAAATTTCCATGTTTGTCATTAATAATGATCAACCGATTTTAGAAATTCAAACCAAACAACGCACCTATTATTACACCAATAAACAAGCAAAAAAAACCAGAGATGCCTATCAAGCTATTTTGGCTCATCTGCCCTAATAAAAAAAGCGCTGCGGAAATCCCGCGGCGCTTACTTTATTATCTTGGTTAATTCAGTTAATTGGTTAAAAATTTTCTCCGCCGACCAATCCCACCATTTTAGTTCTTCTAGTTGACTAATTTTTTCTGCTGAAAAACGCGATTTAATTATTTTAGCCGGATTGCCACCTACAATGTGATAAGACGGTATATCCTTTGTAACGACAGAATTAGCAGCAACAATCGCGCCATTACCGATTTTGACACCTGGCATCACCGTCACGTTTTGTCCGATCCAGACATCATTACCGACAATGGTATCCCCTTTAAAAGGTAAATCACTCAGTTCTGGCGTAGCTTTTTCCCAACCATGTCCCATAATGTTAAAAGGATACGTCGTGATACTATTCATCCGATGGTTGGCGCCATTCATAACAAATTCAATCCCACTAGCGATTGCACAAAATTTACCGATAATTAATTGATCCCCTAAAAATTCATAGTGATGAGTCACGTGCTGTTCAAAATTTTCTGATCCATTCGCATCATCGTAATAAGTATAGTCACCCACAGTGATATTTTTTCGAGTAATCACATTTTTAATAAAGCAAACACTTTTAATCGCTTCATTAGGATAAATTGCTTTAGGATCTGGTCCGTAATTCATCAACTTCACTCCTTAAAAAAAGCACTGCAACCAACTTGCAATGCTTCAATTTATTTTAATTTTTTTATTTCTGCTTCTTTTTCAATAGCGATAACATCGATGAGATTTTCGGAAATTGGTGCCCCAAAAGGTAATTTTTCAGGTAATAAATCCCGCTCCGGTGCATCGACACCAACGTTGATATCTTCAGCAATCGGCATACTATAATGGTGAATGTGCCCATGCAAATTACGGATATTTACCGTTTTACCTAAAAGCATCGGATAATGGGTCAAATAATATTGATGGTGATTAAATTTTACAATCGCACCAACATCATGGAATTCAAATTTATTGGAGCCATCTGGCATTAATGGATCATTGGCAGCCAAAAAATTAAAGAAAGCCCGTGAATCGTGATTGCCTTTAATAAAAATAATCCGACCATTTAATTTTAATATTTCCGCTAAAATTTCATCATTTCCCCGTTCATACAACGGATGCATCGCCACGTCGCCTAAATGATAAACCACGTCTTTATCCTTGACTACTTGATTCCAGCCGTCTACCAATGCTTGATTCATTTCTTTCATGGTATCAAAAATACGTGGAGCAAAATCATTGTCCCCCAATAGATTTTCATGGAAAAAATGCGTATCGGAAATAAAGTACTTCATCTCTCTCACCTACATTTTATGACTTAGGTAAGTTATACCCTTGTTTTTTTAGTTTATCTTGGTATTTTAACTTCACAATTTCAATCAAGACCGCTACCTGCGATAAATCCTCGATATTATGTTCATCAAAGTCTGAAGTTCGTTGAAAGCCGCTACCAGTGTCTAACACGTGACTTTTTTTATTCCATTCTTCAAATTCCGCTAATGTGTTTAAATTACCAATCGGAAAAGCCATTCCATCCCAAATCTCAGACAATCTAAAGATAACAAATGCTGTATCAACAATCGGCTGCTTTTCATCGCTTGTTCCATGGTGAATTAATACTTTTTGAGGATGAAAAGTTAAATACCAATCCAATAAAACAAAAAAAGCTGGCCAACGATTTGGGTTATCAAACATTTTCTCTGTGTCTTTTGTACACCTAAATAACAAAGGAATCAAATATTTCTTCTTATATTGCCACATCGGTAAAAAATCAACGAAATAATCTAGGTAACGAGTTAAATAACTATTTCCTTGATATTTTCCAACTCGATAATCATCCACGCCATAGCTTTGCAGTTGTTTTGCTAAGCTGGCACAATCTTCTATTGAAATACTCAAGCCTGTTAACAGGCGATATTCAGAAATAATTTTATGATGGGGGACTGTCTTAATCTTATGTACCAAATTCTCACCTTCTCCTAAGATACAAAAGTACGTATCTAAATAACAACTTGAAAACGATTTTGTTATTAAGAGTGTACCATATTTATCTTGCCTTGCCTTCTGATAAACAAAAAGAAATAAATTTTATCCCCGTAAGAATAAAATTTATTTCTCTTATTTTTCGCTTTTAGTAAATAAACCCCGATCAATCATGCCATCCATTAAGAAATAAAATTTCTCTTGCACCAATTGATTTTTTTCATCTTTAAAAATATTGAAAGTTTTTAAACCGTTGGCAGTCGTCACTGACATTTTAAAGCCGTTTAATTCTTTGTCGACTGTGATTTTTAATTTGAATCCTTCTTTACTTTGGGGTGTTGCATTCAGCGGCATAACCAATTGAAAATTGCCAGCTTTGGTTTCTTTAAATCCATTGTCTCGCAAAGTATAGCGTTTGGCTTCAGGAGCCAACTTATATTCAAATTTTGCGCCTTCAACAGTATCCATTTGACTGTATCCCATCATTTCACCTCATTTATATTCTTTCATTCTTATTATAGAGATGTTTATCTGGCATTTCAATCTACTTTGCCAGCTCTTGCAAACTAGTCACCAAAATTTTGGAAAAATCGCTCATTTGCGCTTCTGTATTTCCTTGACCAAAACTAAAACGTACCGATTCTTTGATTTCAGGTGCATTTTTGCCATAGATTGCTTCTAATACGTGAGAAGGATCAACGGTTCCAGCTGTACAAGCAGAACCAGTGGAAACAGCGACTCCTTTTAAGTCCAGTTTCATCAACAATAAATCATTAACTACGCCTTTAAAACGCAGATTCAAGATTTGTGGTAATTTATGATCAAAATCGCCGTTAATCGCGTAAGGAATTTCAGCAGCATCTAAGGCAGATAAAATCATGTGGCTAAAGCTTTGGTACATTTCTGTCCGTTTCTCGCGTTCTTCTGGCGTCAAAATTTCCACTGCTTTGGCTAAACCAGCAATGCCGGCGATATTTTCTGTTCCAGCCCGGCGTTTTTCTTCTTGTTCACCACCTCGTAGTAAAGCTGGCAATTTGATGGCATCATTTTTAAATAAAAAGCCCACGCCTTTTGGTCCGTTAATTTTATGGGCTGAAATATTTAATAAATCGATCCCTAATTCATGAGGACGAATGTTTTCGATCCCATAAGCTTGAACTGCGTCACTGTGGAAATAAGCTGGATGATCCGCTAATATTTCGCCAATTTCTTTTATTGGCATCAGATTACCAATTTCATTATTGCCATACATGACAGAAACTAAAATCGTATCCTCTCGCAACGCAGCTTGAAATTCATCCAAAGAGATGCGGCCTTTTTTATCCACACCTAAATAAGTAACTTCAAAACCATTGTCTTCTAAATACTTCATAGTATTCATGACAGCTGGGTGCTCAATCGCAGTTGTGATAATGTGTTTACCTAACTCAGCTCGAGAAAAAGCCACACCTAAAATTGCCGTATTATCTCCTTCGGTACCACCACTATTAAAAATAATTTCATGAGGTTTCACCGCCAAACTTTTAGCTACAATATCTCGCGCAGCCATTAGTTTCTCAGCAGCTTCACGACCAATTCCGTGAATACTAGAAGGATTACCATAAATATTACTCATTACGTCAGTCATTTCTGCGATGACTTGTGGATTCATTGGGCTAGTCGCTGCATGATCTAAATAAATCTTTTCCAAAAAAATCGAACCTTTCTGCTATGTAAGTCGTTTTATTCTAACACACAAGAAAATAGACTGCCAAAAATTATGACAGCCTTAAATATAGCGTGGTAATAGCTGATTAAATTTCTCGGCTTCCTCCCATTGTGGGAAATGGCTGGAAACTTCAAGCCATTCAATGTCTTTAGCCGAAGAAATTCTTTGGTAATAGCAGGCCAATAAGTCTGCCGAGACATGTTGATCGTGGCGTCCCATAAAAAATACTACTGGCACTTCAAAGTGCGTGATTTCAGAAAAATCAACCGTCATCAATTCTGGCCATAAGGTTTGAATCGCTTGTAAAGAGCCTTTTTCCCGATTCAATAAATCCTTCAAAGAATATTCCCGAGAGAAAATAAAGTCTTTCACCAGTTGATTGTAATTGGATTTTCCATACAGAGACCGGCGATACTTCACAACTTTTTTCGTGACAAATAATAAATCTTTCAACCAATTTTCGTCATTTAACGCTTGATTGACTTGCAGAAGTTGGATAGTTGTTTTCTTATCTTGGCGTGCTTGGCTTTCGGTCAAAACAAATTGACACTGCCGCTGAAAATTTTCCTGCATATTCACTACTTGACCAATGCCAAAATATTTTTCAATTAATTCAGGATGTTGCTGGATAAATCTCAGACCTAAGACACTGCCCCATGAATGTCCTGCTAAATAAAGTTTTTCTCGTTTAAATGTGGTTAGCAGAATTTTTATCAAAGCCAATAAATCGGCTTCAAAAGTCGCCATATCAGGCAGCTGGTCATCAAAAGGATAATAGGATTTACCCGCCCCTCTTTGCTCCCAATTCACCACAATAAAATGCTTTTCTAATTGCTGATTATACTTTCTCATCAAGGGAAAAGCCGCATCCCCAGGCCCACCATGAAGATAGAGTAATAGTGGTAAATCTGGCTGTTTTCCTCTGATGGAAACAAACTGAGGTTGCCCATTTAATTCAATCATTTCTTCAATAATAATTGCCATAAAACACCTGCCAATCAATTAATAAAAAATGAGGTCTGCAATTAGACCTCATTTTGACATTCTTATTCGTAATTCTTCGGTTCCATCGTGAACAATGGACTCACACTTTGATTATTATAAATACGTTTGACCCCTAAACCTAACAATTCACCACAGCTGATGATAGAAAGTTTATCAGGATGACGCTCTTCTGGGACTGAGACTGAATCAGTCACACAAATATCTTTGATTTCAGTTTGATCTAACAATTCTTTTGCAGGTGTTGACAATAATCCATGAGAAGCGCAGGCGACTACTTCTTTAGCGCCTTCTTTCATTAATGTTTTTGAAGCTTCTACAAAAACGATACCGGTATTTAAAATATCGTCTACCATGATACAAGTTTTTCCTTTAACATCACCAATCACATAGCCTGTTTCGGGATTGTCGGCTTCTTCTTCATCAACAATAGCAATCGTGGTATCCAAATATTCTGCCAATGATCGGGCACGAGTCACACCACTATTTTTCGGTGAAACCACCACATAATCTTCTCCCACCATGCCACGTTTACGATAATAATGAGCAAAGAGCGGCATAGTAAATAAATTATCCACTGGAATATCAAAAAATCCTTGTACTTGCACTGTGTGTAAGTCTAACGTTAGTATCCGGTTGGCACCCGCATCCGTTAATAAATTGGCAATTAATTTTGCCGTGATTGGTTCATGGGGCTTAGCCGTACGATCTTGTCTTGCATAACCATAATAAGGTAACACTACATTGACCGTTTTCGCACTCGCTCGTTTCATGGCATCAATCATAATTAATAGTTCCATGTAGTTATCGTTGACTGGATCATTGGTTGATTGAACCAAGTAAACGTCATAACCACGGACAGTTTCTTCAATGTTGATCGCGATTTCACCATCGCTGAAGTGCTTAACTGTCGATTTCCCCAAACTCACGCCACATACTTCTGCAATCTTTTCAGCCAATGGTACATTGCCATTTAGACTGAAAATTTTAAACTTATTCTCAATAGATTCGTTAGACATGCTGTCCCTCCATTAATTTGTTACCACCAGTTTATCATATATTTTAAGATTTTCATTTAGTTTTTATTTCTTGTAATGAAATTGTCCCATTTCCCCAGCGGGCAGGAATAATTTTTTCAGTCGCGCCCCAGTTGTCGTGGATTTTGTAATAGCGCTGACCGTCATTACTTTCGTAAAAACCATGCACCACTACCCAATGATTGCCATAGGTTGAACCGAAATATTTCGCTAAACCGATCATCACCGGTTCCCCCGCCAAAATCCGTTTTGTTACCCGTTGCCAAGAACCAATGCCTGTGGATCGGGCTCGAAAAGGTAGCTGATATTTATGAAAATACCAATTTAAACCAAAGCTAATTTGAAGCGGTACTGTCGGCAGATCGATTGGCTGCAAAATTGGTTGCAAGATATCAATCAATTTTTTCTGATTTTCAAAAGGTTGACGAGTCGTCACTGGAATCGTTGGTTTTGTCAAAACATCCTGATAATAAGCCAATAAAACACTGCTGGCATAGGTTCCGCATAAGAAGCCACTAGGTGTCTGCCAGTTTTTATAAAAAGAAAAAGCGTTAAGCTCAATCCATTGATTTTTAGGATACAAATAAATTCCTCCTTAACTGAAACGGATAAAGTCTTTTGTATGGTGTATTTACATAATATATATCATAATATAGGAGAAAGGGGCAGATAAAATGGATAAAAATTTATTAAAAGATGATTTATATCAAGCAGTAAATGGTGAATGGTTAGAAACCGCTGAAATCCCTGCCGACAAACCAGCGACTGGCGGCTTTATTGATTTAGTCGATCAAATCGATGATTTATTAATCAATGACACGAAAGAAATGGTTGAAAAGCCAGAATCAGTTCAAGATGACTTGCTAAAAGAATATCTGGCTTATTACCAATTAACTAAGGACTTTGCAAAAAGAGATGCCGACGGAGCAACCCCTCTTTTGCCATTACTAAAAAGAGTAACCGACTTACGCAACTTCTCTGATTTAAATAAACAGATTGATTCCTGGGTACTAGATGGGATGCCTTTACCCTTTGGCTTAGAAATCGATGCCGATATGAAAAATACGCAAATCAATGCTTTGTTTGCAGCAACTACCGGTACCATTCTACCAGATAAAACGTATTACGAAAAAGATCATCCTCAAGCTGAACAACTGTTGCAAATGTTTAAAGAAATGACTTTACAGTTATTTGCATTAGCCGGCTATGATTCACAAACAGCTGAGAAAATAACTGATCAAGCCATTGCTTTTGATAAAGCGTTGGCACCTCATTTGAAAAGCTCGGAAGAAAATGCCGACTATAGTAAAATGTACAATCCGCAAACAGGAACTGAGTTTGTCAAACACTCTCATCACTTTGACTTAGAAAAATTAGTAACTGGTCTGATCGGTCAACTACCTGAAAAAATCATCGTGACTGAACCAGAATATTTTGAGGCACTAGATCAAATAGTCAACGAAGAAACTTTTGAAAAATTAAAAAGCTGGATGCTAGTCATGACTTTAAATGCTTTAACTGGCTATTTAAGTGAAGAATTTCGTCAAATCGGTGGCAGCTACAATCGTGCTTTATCCGGTGCTGAAGAAGCCCGCCCACAAGAAAAAGCCGCTTACTATTTAGCTTCCGGTCGTTTTGATCAAGTCGTTGGTAATTATTACGGTGAAAAATATTTTGGTGCCACAGCCAAAGCAGATGTCAAAAAAATGGTGACTACCATGATTGGTGTCTATCAAGACCGTTTAAACAACAATGCTTGGTTAAGTCCAGCAACTAAAGAAAAAGCCATCTTAAAACTAAGTACCCTCGGTGTGCATGTGGGTTATCCTGATAGTATTCCGGAAATTTATCAACAATTTCGCGTCACAACAGCAGAAGATGGCGGTACTTTATTAACCAATGCCCTCCATTTTGCAAAACTAGTTCGGCTTGATAATTTCAGCAAATGGAATCAACCAGTCGATCGCGACGAATGGGAAATGAGCGCTTCAACAGTGAATGCGTATTACCATCCTTTTAGAAATATCATTGTTTTTCCAGCGGCGATCTTACAGGCGCCTTTTTACAGCCTAGAACAATCTGCCAGTCAAAACTTTGGTGGTATCGGAGCCGTAATTGCCCATGAAATTTCTCATGCCTTTGATAACAATGGCGCACTATTTGATGAATACGGCAATATGAATAACTGGTGGACTGAAGACGATACGACCCATTTCCAACAATTAGCAGATGACATGATTGCCCAATTTGATGGTTTAGAAATTGCTGGTGGCAAAGTCAACGGTAAATTAACTGTCTCAGAAAATATTGCCGATGCCGGCGGTTTGAGTTGTGCCTTAGAAGCTACTAAAAAAGAAGCTGAGGTAGATTTAGCTGCCTTCTTTATCAACTGGGCAACCATTTGGCGGATGAAAGCTCGAGAAGAATATAGTCAATTATTATTGGCTGTCGATGTTCATGCACCAAATAAATTAAGAGCCAACGTCCAAGTGAAAAATCTCCCTGAATTTTATGATACTTTCCATGTGACAGAATCAGACAATATGTATTTAGCACCAGAAAAACGAGTGAGTATTTGGTAAATCACAATCATTGCTGATGATTTTTTTCGTAGACGATTTCACACAAAAAGGTACCAAAATTCGAGAAATTTGAATTTGGTACCTTCTTTTCTGTTTTATAACAAAATTAGCGAAAAAATAAAAGTCCCCTACTTTTTTCATAGCCATGTTCTAATTGTTTTAGACTCATTACAGCAAAAACTAGCATCCTAGTTATCGCCAATCCTCGAATGTAGTTTCATGATTCTATTTTAAAAAAAAACTGTAGATACATCCTTAAAATGGACTTTGTCTACAGTCTGTTATTCTAATCTTATAGAATATTTTTCCTTATGCTAATCCAACTAAAGCAACTAAGATTGAGAAAGCTATCACGCCTAATAACAATGTTGTTGTTTTAATTTTCTTTCCTAATAACCAATAGATAATTAAGAAAAAAGCAGCTGGGAAAAAGCCCAACATAATTTGATCCACATAAGTTTGCAAAGACTCTGCAATTTTGCCTCCTCCAACTTTCATCGTTAATTCAAAATTAACATTTGAAGCTGTCATAGCACCAATAACCATTAGTCCTAAAACGGACGCCGCTTCAGTAATTTTTTGGACCAGCCCACTACTACTCAAGTCGCCAAAAAACTTAGCACCGTATTTTAAACCTTGATCCATGCAGATATATCTTAAGATAAAGTGCGGTACATTAATGATCAATAAGAATGCAATTGGACCAAAAATATTACCTTCACTAGATAATGAAATCGCAATCCCCGTGGCAATTACTTTCAATGTTCCCCAGAAAAATGAATCTCCGACACCGGCAATAGGACCCATTAAACTTGATTTAACAGCACTGATTGAAGATGAATTGAAATCGTTATTCTTCGCATTCTCTTCCTCCATGGCACTTGTAATACCAAAAAGTAAGGTTGAAATATGAGGTGTAATAGACATAAACTCTAAATGACGTTGTAAAGCAAGAGACCTTTCTTCTTTTTCAGTGTAAAGTCTTCTAATTATTGGAGCCATTGCAAAAGCAAATCCCAAATTTTGCATACGTTCATAGTTCCACGATGAATCCAAAGTTAATGATCTAAAGAAAACCGACCAAAAATCTTTTCGAGTTATTTTAGAATTCGTTGTCATCAATTGCAGCCTCCTTCGTATTTACATTTTCACTTGAACTGATCGTCAACATGACTGCTACAATTCCGAATAAAGCCACACCTACTACCGTTACGCCCAAGTAGGCCGATAATAAGAATCCTACCAATAAAAATGGAATCATTTTTTTAGTCAACATCATTTTAGCTAACATTGCGAAACCTATTGCTGGGATGATCCCGGCAGCGATATCTAAACCATGAGTAACAAATTCAGGAACATATGATAAAATCATTTCAATTGCTGGCACACCCACAGCAAATCCAACAGCCACGATAACTGCTAATATTATTTTATTTAATATACCAAAAATTACTTGCGTGCGTTCTACTCCACGAATGTCACCTTCAAGTGCATACTTATCCGCTTTATGACTAGCGTAAGTTAGTAAAAACGTCATCTGTAAATTATCAATTAATAATACCAAAGTTGCGATTGGAACAGCTAACAAGACTGCACTAGCGATTGATTGACCGCTCATAATGACATATGCTGTAGCTATAATCGTCCCCGATACAAAATCTGGTGGATTACTTGCACCAACAGGAAAAGCACCCATAAATACTAATTCTAGTGTCGCCCCAAGTTTCAATCCTGATTCCACATCTCCCAATACGAGACCCACCAATGGTCCGACAACAATCGGTCTGTTCCACATTGTAGAGCCAGCGAAGCTATGCATATAAGCAAAAAAAGCAACTAAAAATATCAAGGCAATCTTTCCAATAGTTATATCCATATTTTTTCTCCTAGTTTAAATTAATTTTTTAATATCCACTGCTTGCTCATCTGGAACCATTTGAACAGTTAAAGTAATATCATTTGCTTCCATTTTTTTAATTAAAGCGATGTCATTTTCAGATAGATGAACCGATTTAGAAATTTGTTTACGATCATCTCCATCTTTCATGCCACCTAAGTTAATACTTTTTAAGGTTGGAACTTTCTGTGTCAATTCATACACATCATCTACCGATTCACATAAAATTAATAGGTTGTATTTATCCGTTACCCCTGAATTTAAAGCTGTTGCAGAGTCTTCGATATTTTTCATGACAAGTTTAACGCCATTAGGTGCAGCCATTCGCATAGCCGTCATTTTTAATGAATCTTCCACCAGTTCATCACTAGCAATTAGAATGCAATTCGCCTGTAAAAATTTTGTCCAAGTGAATCCTACTTGTCCATGAATCAATCTGTGGTCTACTCTTACTAATTTAATAGTCATTTTTCTAACTCCTCCCGATATTCATTAATCAACTTCATAAATTCTTTCACATTTTCCCGACTGACATCACCAGTATCTTTTCTAGTGTCTTTAAAGTTACTTCCCACAATAGCAGCATCACAATATTCCAATTGTTTTAGCACATTTTCAGTAGTAATCCCGGCAGCAACTACTAGTGGAAAATCACCTAAATAATCTCTAAACTCTTTAATTTTCTCAATCGAGGTTTCTTGTCCAGTCGCATTTTCAGTAACAGCAACAGCATCACAACGACCTTTTGCAATATGAATATCTTCTTCTAGAGATTTTTCTGATAAAACAGGTTGGTATTTAAATCTGACCCCACCAATTAAAGCCGCTTTAGTATTTTCTCTTTCCAATTCAAAGAAGGTTTGTAATGTCGCTTCATCTCTAGGTTTTACATGACCCACTACTGAATCAACTTGGATAATATCTAAATCATATTTATTTGCTAGGTAAAATCCCATAGAATCCACATTTAAACAGTTCACACCGATGGGGATTTCTAAATCTAGTGATACGATATATTGAATGGCTTTTTCTAATTCTCGATAATCTCCATAGTAATTTTCCATCATGATACAATCGACACCTTCATCAATATATATCCCGATCTCTTTTTTTGCTCGCGTTTGAATTTCTTCTGTACTTTCACCTTTTAAGTGAATCATCGCAATAATTGGCTTCTTTTTGCTAAAAAGTCCTAAAAAATCTTTCTGTATCATGTTTAGTTATCCTCTCTAAAACTCATTATTTTCATTGATTTCTTTGGGCAATACGATCCGTTGAATACCCATTTTTGATTCAGCGATAATCATTTCAACTTCTGAATCAGTTAAACTTTCTGAAACAGATAATAAGACCTGTAAAGCCATGCTCAAATTCACGCCAGAAAGTAACACCACATTTTCGTAGCCAGCAAGTTGTACCATTGAGTTAACAATACTTGCGCCATATAAATCACCTAAAATAATATATTGTGTCTCAGAATCTTCTTGAATATCTTCTTCAATCTGTCTAATAAAATCTTGAGGATTTTTCCCTGGAATTAAGGAATATGCTTCGATCTCCTTTGCAGAATCTCCAGCAATTAATTCTAAAGAATTTTTAATTCCCTCAGCCATTTCTCCATGGGTTGCTATATAAACTTTTTTCTTCAATTACTCTTCTCCTTAAATTAAATTAATATGATCTGATAGCCGCTTTATATATTTCAGAATTGATAAACTGTTCATTGAAGTAAATAAGCTTATCATTTGAATCCAGAACTTGCTGTTGAATGTGCAATACTGGCGTTCTGTTCTCTAGTTTCAACTTTTTTGAAATATCAATATTTGAAAAAGCAACATCGATCAAATTATCAAAGTGATTAATTTTAAAGTCGTGGTTTTTAAGAGTATCTATCAATGAATCTTGCTCGCCAAGGCTATCAATTATCTCTTTTAATGAAGCATCAAAAATATCTACTTCATAAATAACAGGTTGATTGTCAATATGTCTTAATCTAACTAGTTCAATAACCTCCGATGACGCAATACTAAGACCATAATCTTCAACGTCGTTGGTTGAAATTGTCCGTCGGCTGATGATTTCAGAAGTAGGTATATTATTCATCACTTTTCCCGATGAAGTAAAACTTCCGCCAGCGTTAAATGTCTCCTTGTATACTGGAAATTTAACAAAAACGCCTTTTCCTTGTTTTTTTTCAACAATTTCTTTGTCAGTTAGGTCTTGAATAGCTTTTCTTACAGTTACTCTACTTAAACTATAATCATTGACTAAAGTCAGCTCTGATGGGATTTTCTCTCCAAATTTGTATTCTCCAGAAAGAATTTTATTGTGAATAATATTGGACAATTGTATATATAATGGCTCCTTCTCATTTTCCAAAACATTCTCTTGCAAGATTCATCATCCTTTCAACTTGTATTAACACGTATTAACACAATTAACTTAAACCGTTTTCAAAGATTTGTCAACAACTAATTTTCAATAAAAAAAGAAAAACTTATGTATCAAGGCTGCTGAAAAGGTCTCAACAGTTATTAAACTGAAACCTGTGGGAAGAGATCTTGGTTTTACACGAAATCCTTCGTATAAACGAAAAGAGTCGATTCTCACAAAAAATATGAGAATCGACCCTTTTTTATTTAAGATACCATTTCGCTTTTTAGCTAGGTAAAAAGCGAGACTTTTTCAGCAACCTCAAAAACTGAATTTTTTTGTTTACTTCCCATAAAACCCAACTCCCTCAGATTTCCAACCTTCTTGAATCAACCAAGTGTTCTCATCGGTACTCAAAGTATAGAGATGGGAGCCAGCATCTTTCGAATTCGGATTGAATACTCGGTAAATCGGTATCTCAGTATCTTCTGCCGCGTAAAAGCTAATATCTTCTTTTTCCCAGCCAGCATTTGCGACACTATTGTATTCAGCTTTGTCTAAGGTGTAGAAATGTTCGCCGGAATTTTTATTGTACAGGCGATAAACAGGTTTGTTAGAAGTTTTCGCTCCGTACCAGCCGATACCCTCATCTTGCCAGCCTTTATTGACCAAGCCCTGTGCTTCTGATTGGGAACTAGTATATAAGTGTTCACCGTTGTTTTTGTTGTAGACACGATACAACGGTACGCGGTCTTCTTCTGGGTTTTCTAAAACTGTTAACGTTCCTGACTGGTAAGTAAGTTCGTAATTATCTGCCGCAGCTTTTTTTGTTCCTTTATTTATTTTGATGGCAGATTTGCCGACTTTTGAACTATCTCCTACATATTCTCCGGTTGGAAGTTCGCTAAAGATTGTATTTTCGTCTTCACCTTCTGCGAAATCAGTGTAATTGATAATGATTTCTGGTAATAAGTCATTTTTTTGGACTTCCACATCTTCGACAGAAATCGTTAATGGTTTTGCCGTAATCGTAAATTCACCTAACATAGTATCTGCGGCATTGTATTTATCTGAGCCAGTATTTCTTGCATAGACTTGATAAGTTCCAACATTTGAAGATTTTACTTCCACATCATTTTGTTTGAAGATTGGAGAGATTGTTCCTAGGTCTTCACCTTTACTGGAGATTGCGATTTCTGGCGCTTTCCCATCGTAAACATATGATGTCGGAATTGTTGCGCCATACATCGTTGCTTCTGGTTGCTTTTTCTCTGATTCCTTCACGATTACTTTGGCGTCTGAAAGAGTGAATGCGGCTGGCGTATTATAGTTAGAATTAGTATCGGTATTTATTTTAATTCGAATACTATAAGTGCCCGCTTCGGTCATTTCAGTTAATTCTTTATTGGACGGGTCGTCATCTTTGATATACCTGACGGAAAAATCAGTAATCACGGTAGGATTTTTTGCAGTAATTACCGCTTTTAATCCTGTACCTGTATAGGTTAGGTTTGTTTCCTTAGCATAATTAAAATGTTCTTGTGTCCACTTAGCTGGATTGATGGTGACGGTTCCCATATCCACTCCCGAACCATTTAGTAACTTAGTCGCTGGTTCTTCTGCTGTAGTGACACCTGCGGTAACATTATAGGTTCCTGCATTTAATAAACTTATTTCATTATTATTTGTTTGGTGCTGATAAGTTGGAACTATCTCTCGAGTGATTGCACTTGCTAAGTCAGTATCCTTATAAGTATCTGCCACTTCAAAACCAATACTTTGCTCTTTCCCTGTATAAGTCAAAGGCGACTTTGATAGTTCATTAAGCATCTCTTTTTTAAACTGAATCTGCGCATCACTAACTGGAATAAAGCTATCAACCGTACTACTTATTGAAGAACCGATACCAACTGCATCACCTTTGATCGTCCAATAAGGTTTTTCACTCAGAATACCTTGTCCAAATTCTTCATTTAAGTCTGTATCTGATCCCCATTCATAGGGTGAACTGTTCGATGTAGATTTAGCGATAACTGCACCGCTATCAGTGGGACCAGACCAGACTCCTGTGGAATAATAAACCAAATCCATGGCTGCATCTGCTACTCCGTAGATTAAGCCGCCGGTCATGGTTACTGTTCCTTGTCGAATGAAAACGCCGCCTCCATCACGAATTGCTGTATTGTTGCTGATGGTTCCGCCTTCTATGTTGACCGTACTGGTATTGGAAAAACTACTAAGATAAATGCCGCCTCCATTAGCAGTTGCTGTATTATTGCTGATAGTTCCGCTTTCTATAATGACCTCATTATGATTAGTGTTAGAACCACTAAAATAAATGCCACCTCCATTAGTAGATTTGTTTCCGCTGATGGTTCCGTTTCCACTTACTGTGACTGTTCCTTCTGCACCATAGATGCCGCCTCCATTACTAGTTGCTGTGTTATCACTGATAATTCCGTTTCCACTTACTATGACTGTTGTCTCAAAAAGAGCACAAATACCTCCACCATCAGCTGTTGTATTGTTACTGATGGTTCCACCACTTACTGTGACTGCCCCTCTATCAATAAAGATACCACCTCCAGAACGAGTTGCTGTATTATCGCTGATGGTTCCGCCATTTATATTGATTGTATTATTATTATCATTACGAAGGGTGCTTATTGCACCACCATCATTGGAAGAATTGCCATTCTTGATGGTTCCTGATTCTAATGTAAAGGTAGCAATGTTTAATGAAATTAATGAACTCCCTGCAGTTCCTTTATTATCTATATTTCCATCAACACTTACACCGTTTAGTGTGAGACTGCCTGAATTTGTTACATTGAACACGCTACCGAAGTAGTTAGTCACTCTTTTTAATGTGGCGTCATCTGTAGATATCAGAGTGATATCTTTTCCGCTGATATCAATTGTTTTGGCACTAATATCAATATTATTAGATAGAATAATTGTTCCAGAGCCATCAATTTCATCAATTTTTTTCTGCAATTCACCCTGTGTTGTGATGGTATCATTCTGTGGGCTTAAATTATTTCTAGTTGTTGCGCTATCCGTCGATGCCTGACTTTCTCCGCCAGTATTCCCATTAGAAATCTGGTTTTCCGCCGTAAATAACTCACTAGACATTCCAACATCCAGTTGATTTTCTGGATCAATATTTTTTGAACTACTTGGTAATGCACTATCTGTCGTCTCCGCTAAAACTTGGACTGGTCCTACTGTTAATTGACTGACTAATAATATTCCTGTAGCGACTGAGATTAATTGTTTGTTCCATTTGATTAATTTAAATTTCTGTCCTTCTTTCATTTTTTCGCTCCCCTTAGTTTTAAATTACATTCATCTAATTATAACAGAGAAATCGCTTTATCGCGGCATTTTTGTCATTTTAAAATTGAAAAATAATATATAATGAGAAATAATTATAATTAACAAATAATATTTAAAATCAAAATAAATTAATCTTTTAGCTAGTATAAATTAACAATTTCACTGCCGTTTTTCTTTGGCTTACTAATTATTAGCCACTCAAAAATAGTCTTCGCCTGCGTGCTTGCTTCAAGCACTCTCCAAGAATTCTCACCAGCACAAATAAACGCACCAGTTGTTTATACTTCTCCATTAACAAATGCCACTCTCTTTTTGTGAAGTATTCGCCAAATTGATAAATCTCAATAGCCATATCTGAAGTAGCCGGATTCTTTTGATAGATTTCTCGGACGATTTCCACTAGCGGTAATTCTAATTTCTCTGCCGCAAGGTTTCGACGGATCAATAGTGCTTGAATGATTTTCAGGCAAAGAACTAGATTCGTCGTATTTTTATAGTATTTCGTCACTTGCCGTTGGATTTTCTGGTAATCACGGTTTAATAGTTGACGGCAAGTAAAGGGATGTTTTTGCATAAAGACTCTCCTCATTTCTTCTTACTTCTAATAACGAAAGTTTTGGCGAAAAAGTCCAAATAATTTTAAAAAATATTTTTTTCACTCTCCCAGACGACACTCAACTGTTTTAAAAATCCACGACATAAGAAAAATCCTATTTTATTTTTCAGTTGAAAAACCTTGATTTAAAGCCTTAAAAAACAAATGTCGTAGATTTAAAAATCTGTTCAGTGTCATTGAATTTGATGGTTTTTTACAAAATAAAAAAATCCAGCAAGTTGCGCTGTAATTTTTGCTAGTTTTTAGTCTTTTGATGTTCATCTTATCTTTTTCATTATTTAACGGTTCTTCTGAAAAAATTTCATTTCAGTATATTGATTGGACTTTCCATATCAATTTATTTGGTCGATAATTCTTTTGCAGAATTCTTTTGCAGAAAAAAAGAAGGACACTTTACGCGTCCTCCTCACTTATTGATCTAGCGATTCATTTTAATTGTTATCTTTCTGACTTCAAATAAAAATTCACCAAATCATATTTTATGATATTAAAGAATTTTTTATGCTTTTGGTTTACGAGAATCAATTGCGTATTGACGACGTCCGCCTGGTTTTGGTACTAAATCACCTAGCATAATGCCAAAGCCACCTTCAACGCGTAATTCGTGACCATTTGTATAGTCAGAACGTTTGCTGGCTAAGAATAAAGCACTGTTTGCGATATCTTGTACATCACCGATACGACGAGAAGCGACCATCCGACGACGACCTTCTTCAACTTCAACATCTTCATAGAATTTAGTTGAAAGAGGTGTTTTAACAAAACAAGGTAAAATACAGTTACTGCGGACACCATATTGTCCCCATTCAGCTGCGATTTGTTTCGACATCATGTTTACACCAGCTTTAGATGGGCTATAAGCACCTGAATAAGTTTCTGGTGAGATTGAGGCAATAGTTGAGATATGAACCATTCTTCCGCCTTGTTGTTCGATCATGACTTGACCCACTCGTTGTGAGATTAAGAAGTAACCATTCAAGTTGACATCGATTACTTGTTTCCATTCATCAAATGGTAGGTCTTCTAATGGACTAAATTTCAAGATGGCTGCTGTATTCACTAATACATCAATCCGACCAAAGTCAGCTTTTACATCTTTAATTAATGCTTCCACTTGTTCTTCAACTGTTGAGTTACATGCATAACCTTCAGCTTTTACATTGTAAGTATTTGCCAATTCTTTTGCATATGCTGCAGTGGCTTCTTTATTTAAGTCGACTAACGCCATATTTGCGCCTTGTTCTGCGAAATCATTAGCAATTTTACGACCCATTCCACCTAATGCACCAGTAATTAAAACGACGTCGCCTGCTAAATCTAACCATGAATTTTCCATATTAATAAAAACGCTCCTTTTAAGTTTGTTATTACTATCACTATACTTTATCTATTCCCATGATACTAATTGGTATTTTCAATTAATCGATAGCTTGTGACAATAGTTTCAAAGTTGCTGGATTTGTCTGATAAATTGCCAGCTATAATCCTCATCGATTGGATATAACAACACCGGATTTAATAGTAAAACCGGATAATGCAACTGGAAAAAAACTTCTGCAAATCGATTAGCAGCAATCTCACTTAAAGCATGTATCCGCGCTTTTCGTTTGAAGGGTCCGGTTTTATAAGTCACATGCTTTTCTTTCGTGAATAACCGATCTTGTTCCTCTAGAAAATGAAAAAGTTCGTGGGCTTGTAAAATTTCAGTCAAACTGGCTTTTCCCGTTAAGAAAGCCAAATTAGTCTCTGCTTGAAGCAGTTCATTTCCCACATCAATTAAAGTTTGATTGACTCTGATGGTATCCGGCTGCTGAAACTCAGCTAAGACATGATTGAAGCTAACCTTAGTCGTATCTTCAAATGTTTCCAGCTGTAATTGATAGTCCGTCAACCATTCAGCTAATTTTTTCCCTCGTAACTTTTCAGCAATTCCTTCACCACAAGCCTCTGCCTGAGAAATTAACTCAGAGCGTTGCGCCAGCGGTATTTTGTTGTACAAATGGTCTTGTTGCAACAAATATGCTGCGAAAATATTTCGCGGTTCTTTGGCTAAAGTTAAGATAGTTGATGCAAATACTTCCATAATAGCTCCTAAATAAATCGGTTGGCAGCGATGATAATGACTTCTTCATCACCCATGATTTCACTCATTTCAATATCGATCAGCATCGTTAATTGTTGAAAATCGGTATTGGAAAAGTCTAATAAGCGTGGACCGACACAGAAGTAATAATCCGGCCGTAAAATAATATCACTTTGATAGTTGGCCATGCTGTCCCATAATTTGCTGACTTGTTCTAAATAGCTAGACATCGTCGTGTGGACCACTTGGGCGTGTTCTCTTTGTACTCGGATAAAGCCTTTTTTATCGATTACGCGAATGCCGTTTCCTTTATTATTAGAAGCGCCAAAGATAGTGAAGAAATCAGTCTTATCGATTAATTTCACTTCTTCCTTCGGCAAACGGAAATCTTGTACTGCTAAATCAAAAGCTTCTTCTTCATTTGGTGCGCCGTCTAGCTCAGCTGCTTGAGCGGCAGTCGCGCCACTAGCCCGAGCGGTAATTTTTTGTGTTTGCGGATCGATTTCGATATGGACTTCGATACTGGCTTCAGTCGCGCCACTTTCAATCGCTTTATTAGTTACTTCTTGTTTAATCGACTGGATATCTGCTTTAGTTGGACTAGGAACAATTCTTTCCACCACATCTTGCACCGCTGCCAAAGCCACCCCAATCGAGGATATTACTTCCGCATTTTCCGGAATTTTATAGCTTAGATCCATTTTTTGCGCTGCATACTTGATTAATGATGCGACACCGCCGCCAACTCCAACTAGGGTCATTTGATTTTTTTCAAGATGGTATTTTTTTGCTAGGTTTTCAATTTCAGGAACAATCTTTTCTACTGCTTTACCTAAGATCTGTTGCGCCACTTCTTCAACTGTTAAGTTTAAATATTCCGCTAAAGGCAACATCGCTTTTCTAGCCGAGTTTGGATAACCAAAAGAGAAATCTTCTTCAGTAACATAGCCTAGAACATTAGCGGCACAGGAATTGGTAATAGTTACTCGTTTGCCTGAGGCTAATTTGATTGCTACATAGTCAGCAGGATCGCCTTCTTTTGGTGCAAACAATTCTAATTCAGGATCAACAATTTCTTCCTCAGGAGTGTAAACAGCGTATTCTAACCCTGCAATGTGGGCACTTCGAGGTCCTACGTCTTTAACACCTGAATGACTGACCCGAATCATTGATCCGCCAGCGACTCCTAATACCCGGACATCTAAAGAATTAACATAGGTTTTGTGACCAGAAATTTCTGAATAATCGATTACTGGACGACCGTTTTTGATGACACCCAAGTTAGTCGATGTTCCACCAACTTCAAAGTAAATCCCATTCGAGGTACGCAAATACATCAAGGCACCCATCACGCTTGCAGCAGGTCCTGATAACATAGTTAAAACAGGGCGTTTTTTCATTTCCACCACGTCCATTAAACCGCCATCGCCTCGCATAATCATCAAAGGCACATCAACGCCAGATGAACGCACACTAGATTCAGTAGAATTAGCAGTCTCTAGCATTTTAGGCAAAATTGACGCATTGATTGTTGCTGTCCGGGTGCGGCGTGACAAGCCATAAAGCTTGGTCATTTCAGATGCCAGCGTAACTTGAACACCCTTTTCTTTAGCAATCTTAGCAATATGCTCTTCACAGCTTAAATCATCTACCCCAAAAGCAGAACTAGCAACGATTACTTCGACGCCTTCTGCCACCAATTCATCGATCATTTTGCCAATCGCTTCATCAGTTAATTGTTTCGCAGGTAAATAACGGGATAAGATATGAATACTTCTTCCCGTTCCTAAATCTATATCTTTTAAATTGGTTTGGAATTTGGCTAATAAGCCTTCCACCCCATTTTTCGCAGTCGAAATAATCCCAATTTTTGCCACATCACCTTCTAAAAGAGCATTAGTCGCTTGCGTCGTACTGTGGGCAACAAAAACTACTTCTTCAGGCTCAATCTTGTATTCAGCCAAAACTTTTAAAAAAGAATTGACGACCCCTTCAGCCACACCTTGCTCATGATCATGAGTGGTTTTCACTGAAGATTTCCCAATAATTTCTTGGCTATCATTATCAATTGCGACGGCTTTTGTATGGGTGCCTCCCACATCAATTCCAATTCGTACACGCCGACTCATAAAGCTTCTCCTCTTTCATACTAAAGTAATAATTTTTTCCAAAAATTAGTTCTATTTTCAAACCGTATACCATTCAACTAGTTTGACACTTGGTTAAGTTGAACTGGCATTCTCTTTCATATTAAGGTATTAATTTTTCCAAGCAACTTAAAGTGGATTATTCATCAGAAAGTTACAGATTTCTAAAATTAAGGCAATGACTGTTCCGGGAATCAGTGCAACTTTCATATAAGAAACTGTATTGATCCGATTAAAGCCTAAGCCCCAAGCATTCCAAGAAATCGTAATATCAAAATGGGCCATCCCGATTAAGACTGCAGCAAACAACGGATATAAAAATGTGGTCGGATAGCCAGTGGTATTGATTACCACCGCTAATAAAGCTGCACCGGAACCGATTAACGACAGCGGTCCTTTAAACCAGGTTAATGGTGCCAAAATCCCGAAGATAATACATAAAATCAATGGAGATGTTGGAATAATACCGCCAATAATTGTTTGGAAATATGGCGCTGCAAAAGCCGCCGACTGATTAAACATCGCTAAAGTAATCCAAAAAGCTACTAATGAAGACATGTCTTTCACACCTTCAGTAAATAAATAGGATATCGTCCGACAAGCTTCTCTAAAGCCATTATTCAATCGTCCACAGATAGCTAAGCCATAAATACTAGCTAGCACAAAACACAAGATGACTGGTAGTTGAAAAGCCACCACACCAACCACCGGAATGAATGGTGTAATCAAAGAAATACTTGGTGCATCTTTGACTTCAGCACTTTTGGTAGCTGCCCAAGAATAGGTCAAGTTCCCCATCTTTAAATAAATCATTGAAGCAATCGACACAATTGCTAACATAATCACAAAAGCCAGCAAACCAAAAGGCAAATAATCATTATATGTATACTCAGGGCCGCCAACTGCATTACCAAAAAATGCTTGGTACTGACCAAAATTAATTGGATTTAAAAATATCCCAGCCGCAACTGAACCTGAAAATGAGAAGAAGGCAATTACTTTTGGCACACCAATTGAAAATAAGATTGGTAAGATAATCATTGCGATGGCAATTACTGAACCACCACCGGTCATCGAAGTAAAGATCAATCCGGTAATCAAATTAATCACTAACAAAATAATCGCTAAATTATCGCCACCTAGTTCGACACTTTTTCGAATAATCGTTGCAGCAATACCTGTTTCTAATAAAATCCGTCCAAAAAAAGCCCCTAGAAATATATTCATTAAACTAGGTCCGTAGCGTTCTGGTCCGGTTTGATAGACAGAAATTAGCATTTCATTGACACTCATCCCGGCAAAAGCAGCATTTGGATTTAGTAAATTACCAATAATCGGCAGCACTGTCCAAATCGTTGCCATAATAATGAAGCCAACCATTAAGTTGTAGCCTTTTATACAATAGATAACCATTCCCACAAAGGAAAGAATTAAAATGATCCCAATAATAATATCCATGGGTACCCCCTCTAAATTACCTCGTTATGAACAAACTTTTCTCATCATAACTATTAAATCATAGAAAAACAAGGAGGGAACGATTATTAAACCGTTTTCCCTCCATGATTCTTAATTAATCATGTATCTTATCAAAAGCACTGTAACCAAAAATTCGTTTGTGTTGCACTACTAAGTAACCCATCATCAAAATGGCTAGAATTGCAAATACCAATAATAGTGCCATCATAATGTAGACTGCTTGGGTTTCACCAACTGAGCTAGTCATTGAAGCAACAATGAATGGTAAGAAAGTACTAGCTAATCCCATCCAAGTATAGTAAATCCCAGTATTTCGACCTTTTGGACCTGGAATAAACATTTGACGTAAGCTCAAACCAGCTTGTAAGGCACCACCAGCAGCAAAGAATCCTAAGCAAGCAATACTTACATAAACGATGGCTGGTGAACGGAAAACCAATACGATTGCCAAGGCAACAGCTGTGAAGATTGAATCGATTAATAATACTTTCAACGGATTCCATCTTAATTTACCCATCACTACTGCCCAGAAGATTACTGCAATAATTGAACCTAAAGTGTAAATTGAAGTTAAACCAGCGGCTTGTGTTTCTGATAAGCCGGCATTGTTTAAACCGAAAGCTTTTGTATATTGTTGTGCGCCATACATGATGAACATACAAACGAAACCGTAAAACATAGTAATGAAGTTTACTAAAAAGTTCGGTTTTACTAACATTTTTGCTTTTGCTTCGGCGATTTCTTTATTAATCACGTCTTTACTAGCGTTACTATTTTTATCTTTTTTGCTTTCTTTCATCTGATCGTCATACACGAATGGTGAAACGATCGCCATAATTAAACAAACCACCGACATTACTAACGGCAAGATAATGCTTAATTGTGGTTGACCACTAGCGGCAAAATTAACTACCAATAATGGATAAACGACACCTGAAATAGATACGAATAATTTAATTCCTAAAAGTGCTGAAGCTGAATATTTCGGTGCGCTTTCTTGAACTGCTGGATATAATGATGCATCCCAGAAACCTGATGTAGCAACCCCTGCGATAAAGGCACAAATACTGGCAATCACCATGCTGTTGGTAATTAGCAAGCCACTAAAGCATAGTACATATAAAATTGCGCCGCCGATCGCCATTTTTTTACGACCAACTTTATCAGAAATTTCTCCACCAATCCAAACAGAGATGAATTTACCAAAACCAGTTGCTGTAATAGCTAATGAAACTGCTGCAGCTCCGGCTGTTGCATCTACATAACCCCATTTTTCAGAAAAGTAGGGAATATTTTGACTTAAAATTAATGCTTGCATCCCATGTGTAAAATAGCACAAATACACTGTGATTAAAGAGGCAATATATTTTTTCGCTTTCATGTTGTTACTCCTTTTTAAAAGTAGCAGAGATGGCCATCTTTCATGCCATCTCGGCAATAATCAGATTATTTTGGTCGTACAGGTAATTCTTCCCCAGTAAAGATCTTAAAGGCAGCTTTTCCTTGTTCTAGTAACATGCCCGCACCAGTCACAGTTTTTAAGCCAGCTGCTTCTGCATCTTGGATTAATTGTGTTTTTGGCGGATTGTAGATGGCATCTGCCACTGTTAAGTTTTCATGGAAGACACTTGTGTCAGCAATCGGTGTTTTCGTGTTGCCTTCACCCATCCCAACAGTTGTGCCATTGACTAAAATGTCAGCAGCGGCAATTTTTGATTTCAACAAATCAGCATCTAATAAGTCATAGATGGCGATATCTAAATCAGGATATTGTGCTTTAACTTTTTCAACTGTTTCTTCACCTTTTGCAAAGAAATCATCTTTAATGTTAAAGATTGAAACTGAAGCGGCACCTTCAATTGCTACTTGTACTTGAATCGCTGTAGCCGCGCCACCAGTACCGATGATGACAAGATGTTTGCCTTCAACTTCTACGCCATTGTTTTTTAAGTTATTCACAAAACCCATACCATCTGTGATATGACCGATTAATTTACCATCTTTATTTTGGAAAGTATTAATGGCACCAACCATTTGTGCTGCTGGAGATAATTCATCCATGTATTTAGACATTTCAACTTTACAAGGCATAGTCACATTTCCGCCTGGCATGTCAAAAGTTTTAATAGCATCAATTGCGTTTGGTACGTGCTCTACATCCACATCATAGGCCAAGTAGACAGCATCGATTTTTAATTGTTCAAAGGCATAATTGTACATTGCAGGTGAGCCAGAATGACCGACTGGGCTGCCAACTAAACCATACATTTTTGTTTTTCCTGAAATACTTTCTAGCATCTTATTTACTTCCTTTTTCAACGAATTTTTATCTGCGAGACTTATTATACTATAATCTCACCTTCATGAGTTTATCAGATTACAAATTAGCCTAATAATTCAGGCCAAGCTTGTTTAATCACATCAATACTTGTTTCGTAATTCATATTTGCAGATTTTTGATAACCTAAAGCTAGGATTGGATCAGAAATTACTTCAGTACCAACAACCCGAGGTTTGATTCCGTGTTCCTTGATGGCTTTTAAGAAACCAACTGTATCGCCCCAACCAGTACCTGGGCAAAGACGATCATGCATACTTTCATCCCGTAAGATTGTATCTGGGTAGCGACGTTCTAATACGTCACAGATTTGAATAGAAACAACTTTTTCAGCTGGTACATCTTTCAAATCTTCTTTCATAGTATCAGCTCTTGCCCAATGCCAAGTATCTAAAATCAACATTCCGTTATCACAATCAGCTTTTTTCACAATGTTCCAAGCACTTTTCAAATCTGGTACACCAGAATATGGCATGAATTCTAAACCAATCACTAATTCTTTTGCCCGTTCACATAATTCTTGGAATGCTTTCACGTGGACTTCTTCAGGATGATGTTCCATTAAACCACAGTTGATATGACCAACTCCGAATAAACGAGCCATATGATAAACTGTTTGTTCTTTAAATTGTTGTAACAACGTTTCTGGTGTTTCAACTGTTTTATTTGGGTCGCACCATAAAGTAATATATTCTACTTCTGTTACTTTCATATCGTTTTCAGCTAAGATTTCTAACATTCTATCATCAGAATAACCTTGTTTCACTGCCAACATATAAGTTTCGGCACGTAAACCAATACCGTCAAAACCAGCTGCTTTAGCTGTTTTTACCCGTTCTTCAAAATCGATATCCACGCCTAATGTGTAAGAGCTGATAGTTAATGGTACTTTTGTCATGTTGATTTCCTCCTAAATTTTACGACTATCTGTCAATTTTTAATAAAGTTACTTGATTCACAAAAGAAAGTAAAAAAATCAGCGGGAGTGGAAATATTTTTCAAAAAAATTTTTTCCCTCATGCTTTAAATAATTGTAACTTTTTTCACAATCATTTCTTGGTTTCATTTTAACCGCTGAGGTTTTAAATTTCTAATTGGTTTTACCCAAAAAATCTATAGGTAAAAGATATAGATTTTTGTTATAATGATAAAAATGACTATTAGGAGCTTCATAATGAATTTACAACATTTAAAATACTTTGACGTTTTAGCAAACGAACAACATTATACCCGCTCTAGTAAAATCTTAAATGTTACCCAACCCAGCTTGAGTAATGCCATCTCTTCACTAGAAAGTGAGTTAGGTATTACGTTATTTGAAAAAAAAGGGCGCAACGTTGTTTTAACAAAACCAGGCATGATTTTTCATGATTATGTCAAAAAAACTTTGCAGACCTTAGATACTGGGATTGAAACAGTGGAAAAAATCAGTCGTGGTAGCGGCTTTATTAGTTTTGCCTTTTTACCAGTATTGGGGACAACTTATGTACCTAATTTAACCAGACTTTTTTTAGCAGCCAATCAAAATCAGCAAATTCAATTTGATTTTCATACATCAGACGGTGTTTCTAAGCGGATCGTGGAAGGCGTCCGTAATATGAAATATGATATCGGCATCTGTTCGTATATCCCAAATGAGCCATCGATTGAATTTCTACCAGTTGCTAGCCAAGAATTGGTCGTGATTGCCCCACTAGATCATCCGTTGGCTAAATTTGATGAGATTTATTTAGAGCAGACGCAGCCTTTTGGACAAATTGTCTTTAGTAAAAATAGCGGTTTGCGGGATATTGTTGATGAATTATTTCAAAAAAATAATAGCACTTACAAAATCGGCTATGAGGTCACTGTTGATCAAGTGATTGCCGGCTTAGTCAGCCAAGGATTTGGCATTGCAGTAGTACCAAATATGTATATTCTGAAGCATTTACCATTGAAGACCATCCATTTAAAAAATATTACCCGCTCTCGCAGTTTTTACTTAGTGACTAACAAAGAAGCTTATTTAACCCCTGCCGTCATAAATTTTAAAGAGTTTGTCTTGGCACATTCCTCACCTGATGAAATTGTCTATTAACAAAAAACCTCTTAGGACACAAAAAGCGTCCTAAGAGGTTTTTTTTGATCTAAATTAGATTTTTTTCTGTTGGATCAATCGCTGGTTGAAAGATTTTGATTTCTTCGATGATAGCTAACAATTCTTTGTGAGCCGTCATATAATCATCAATTTTATCTCCATAAGTTTCGTTGAAGCCTTCGATGTCACCTTTAACAAAGGCGTACTCGTAATTGTAAACTTCATTATATGCTGTTGCGAAACGCTTCAATAAATCCATTTTTTCAGCTAATTGTAGAGCCATTTGAATCGTGCGAAAATCACTATAACCTAGTTCAAACTGAACTGCCCAAATTCGAATAAAAGGATGTCCTGCTTTAATATGCAAAAAGTGATGTTCTGTATTCCAAGCTAAATTTTCTAACGAACCGCGTACATCTAACATAAAATCATCTTCTTTACTTTTTTTGTCACTTTACAGCTAATTTATTAAAATGCAAAGTGATAAGACTCAACTTATTCTGTTTCCATAATTTGAACAACCGTTTCATAAGGATAATACTTGCTTGCAAAATCTTTTTTGAAATTACCGGTTATATGATGGAAAATATCATAAGGAGATTCGTTTTCAGGATTTTCAATCACTGGCTTTAGCTTTGTTAATAATTCTTTTTTCTCTGCCAACTGTTGAATAGCAGAAATCTCCATCAGACTGGCAACATATTCTACTAAATAGTTTTCGTAATAAATTTTTTCCAAGCTAATTCCTTTGGCATGGTTGCTACTAATCGATTCAGTTAACAAGTCTACTAACCTGTCTTCATTTTCTGATTGTCCTATGACTTGATCTAGTTGCGCAATCAGATTTTCTTCGCTTAAAGCAGTGTAATCATTTTTTGCGACACCTTTAGCAAAGGTGTCCACAAAAAACAAAGAGCGGTCCATCATTTGTAATAATTTTTTGGCCATAAAAGTGATGGCTTCACTATCAACATCATTCAAGACGATTTCTTGTGCTTCTTTCGCAATTTTTTCAGCAACCGGTAAAATTCTTTGGGGTGTTTCTAAAGCGTTAGTTAAAAAAGTATTGGCTAAATTACTTAAGATCATTTCAAATTTTTCTTGTGTATCCATCGGGACACCTCCTATTACTTATTATAAATAAGTAAATGATTTAGTCAAAAAAAGCTCCTCCCCAGATATTGAGGAGGAGCTTTTTATTAATGTCCTTTTTGATAAGATAAATAGTAAGCTAGTGAGACAAAACAAACGCCACCAACCACATTACCTAAATAAACCGGGATGATATTGTAGAAGAAAGCACCAATCCCGATATGTCCTTCAATAATGGCATTCGACAAGACAAACATATTCGCAACACTATGCTGAAAACCTAATAAAACAAAGACCATGATCGGAAACCAAATTCCCAATATTTTTGATGTACCATCTTTTCCAGCATAAGACAGCCAAACACCTAGACCGACAAACCAGTTACAGCCAATCCCTGATATAAAAGCTTGTAAAGGCGTCGCCGCAACTTTTGCATCTGCGACAGAAGTTAATTCATGGAGAAAATCACCACTGCTCGTTAAGCCTACGATATGTCCAAAGAAATAAGCTACAAATATGGCCCCTAAAAAATTCGCAAAAGTAATAATTGCCCAATTATTCAAAACATCCACTGCTTTGATTTTTTTATTGATCCATGCGCTTGAGACAGCCACCATGTTCCCGGTAACTAATTCGCCACCGGCTAATAAAATGACGATTAAACCAATAGGGAAAACCGACGCACCTAATAAGTTTCCTAGAAAGATCAGTGTTTCAGGTGTTTGAGCGACAATTTTCATATAAGCCACGTAGCTCAACGAAATCATTGCCCCACCGATAAAGCCTAGAATCATTTTCGCAAGCAAATTTTTCTGTGTTTTTTCCAAACCTTTAGTCGCACAAATGTCCGCTGTTTCTTGCGGTGAATACATTTTTCCACATCCTCTATGATCATTTTTTCACATTTCAAGTTATTTTACACAATTTTCCCTAAGATAAAAAGGTGTTTTCGTGAAAAAATTCGCTAAAAAATAATAATCCGCTTAAATTTTAGAGTTATTTGATTGGGATAGCTATTTTGTTGTCTTAAATTCTAATAAAAAAGCACTAGAGGATTTATTTTGATCCTCTAGTGTTTCTGAATTTTAATATGATTGGTAATAAAATAAGAGTTGTTGCCGAGACAAAGAATGAGACTTTGTATAGTAAAGTCGCTTGATAAATCACTGTGACAAACTTATCTTTAGGAAACTTAGTTAGTCTTATTTTGCCATTTTTAGCTACTTTAAAGGACAAGTCTTTTCCATCAGAATCTTTTACCGTCACGCCTTTGTAGCCAGCTAGTGGCAGCTCTACAGCGCTATTTGCGACAATCTTTTCAGTATTTACTTTGGCCCGATTGCCTGTCATGGTGTAGTCGATGGTCGTTTTCTCTTGATTGATTTTCCCTTGTTTATTCAAATATTCATATGGATCAGCAATTTTTGGCAAATAATCAAACATACTGAGACTGACTTCATTATAATAGCCATCTTTTTGCAAATCAGTCGCTGTCGTGTATTTTTCCATAATCTTTTGACTGGTTAAATATTGAGAAACCAGCAGCGGCGTAGCTAAATATAATAGCAAACTAACTGTAATTAACAAGCCACTGTGTTTACTAAAGGCCGTCAACACTTCGGCAAAAAAGAGACTGCCACAGACTGCTCCTAGTAAAGTCGCCAATAAATTTAAACGAAATGGAAACTGGATAATCTGAATGAAGCTATCTTCCAAGTAATCCCACGGAAATACATTGGTCGTCATAAAAATCAACAAGCCAGTCATAATCAGTAGCAAAAAACCAAACTTATTGCGGAAAAGATTTTTCTTACCTGGTAAAAAGAAAAGCAACAAACTACCTAAGTAAGGAATCAATATAAAAATACCGACTGTATAATAACTGTATTTTTCCGGTGACACGAAAGAAAAGAGATACGCCAAGGAACCAGTCATCTGGGCGCCTTCAACTAAACTGGCTTGATAAGCACCGGTAATATCCAGATGCTGCATCTGTTCAAGCATCGGAACCAAACAAAAAGCACTGAGTAAAGCCGCCATCGCGCCACTGAAAATTAATTGTTTCCAGACAGTCACTGACCATTTTGGCATGAGTAATAATAAACAAATCACTAAAAATAAAACTACTAGCAATGAACTAACAAAGTGAGTATAAATTAAGCCTGCCATTCCAAAAATCAGCCAGCTTTTCTTCTTACCTTGATCAAAAAAGAGACTGAAAAATCCTGCCATAATTAATGGTAAGAAGACAAAAGCCGTGCCTTCACCAAGAGCCGTCCGCATAAAAATATTCACCAGGCGATACTGAGAAAAACTATAGACAACCGCAAAAATAAATGGCGCTATTTTCATCCCTTTATCTGACAATGGTAAAAGCTGTAGTTTTAAGAAATAGCGCATCCCATAATAAGCACTGAGTAAAGTCAGAAAAGTTAAGAGCAATACATATAAATAATAGCCTTTAAAAATATTTCCCACCGCCATGGTTAAAAGCGCCAATGGCAATACCGTCGTTTCATATGGATAAAATAAATTTACCCCATAGGCATATTGAAAAGGTGAAAAATTCCCTACTCCAGTCGGATAACCCATTTCCTTTAATTGATCAGTCATACTAAATGTACGCATGAAATGAAAGGCGAGGTCGTCTCCTTGCAACAATTGAAAATGTGGCGAAGTTAATCTTAACATCGGTAATGTATAAATAAAGCTGATAACTAGAAATAATCCTAGTAAGCTGATGGTTTTTTTGAACGTCATTTTATTTCCCCTAAAAATTTTTTCTTTCACCATTATACTAGAACAAATAAAAAAGAGTCAGCTTCTGCCAACTCTTTTAAAAATTTATTTACCAGCACGCTTTACATAAGTGCCTTCTTGAGTATTGATTTCTAATAATTCTTCTGCTTCTACAAAGTCTGGTACGTTAACTACTAAACCAGTTTCCATTGTTGCTGGTTTACCAGAACCAGTCACTGTTGCCCCTTTAATTGAAGGTTGAGTCTCAGTCACTCGTAGAACAACTGTTGTTGGTAATGTAACTCCGATAACTTCGTCGCCGAAGAATTGGATTTTTACTTCCATATTTTCTAGTAAATATTTCATTTCTTGTTCGATCGTATCTAATGGTAATTCATATTGTTCATAAGTTTCTAAATCCATGAAGACAGCCACATCATCTTGGCTATATAAATATTGAACACTTTTTGTTTCAATGATGGCTTGTTCAAATTTTTCTTCAGGGCGGAAAGTTGTGTCATAAGTTGAACCAGAGCGAACATCTCTCAGTTTCATCCGCATTACAGTATTTCCTTTACCTGGTTTGTGGTGGCTTGCTTCTAATACACGGATTAATTTGCCATCTTGGACAAAAGTCATACCGGCTTTTAAATCACTTGCTGAAATCATATATCTCTCTCCTTTAAGATTAGTCGACTCCTCATTTTAACAAATCCCATAGGCAGTGACTAGCTAAACTTACTAGAATCAAATAAACCTAAAATAAATCTCGCATTTGATTTGGATTTCCTCTAAAATAATAAGCAAAGGGGTGAGTTTTATGTTAGACACAATTGAGCTGGTCACAGACAAATGGTGGACTTTTACCAACCTAGAAGATCCAAAACACAAAACGGCTGAATTCACCAAACAATACGGCCTTGAAGGCGTCATCAATGAATTTATCAGTGATTTATACGGTATTATGAAACACACGATGGATCCACTAGAGGCTGAAATGATTTTTTCCGAAGTCAAATTTTGGGATGATTTTAAAAAGAGCAATCGTTTCTTTGAATTTGAAAATGAAGACAACGAGCATGAAATGTTGTTAGAGTTACTGCAACAAATTGCTCATCATTTAGATTTTGTACAAACAACCCTACGTTTAGCCAAATAAAAAAGCTTCGAAAAAATGACAGTCATTTTTTCGAAGCTTTATTTTTAAATACGTTTTAGACGTTCTTTGTAAGAATTCCAGCGCGCACTTAATGGTGCAGCCGCTTCTTTGATGGCACAATATTTATCTACCAAAGTAACGATGTAGCTCTCTTTATACTTAGGTGGTGTGATCGTTGCACCCCACATATGCTTAATAATAATGTCACGTTCAAGTGTTGATAATTCAGTAATTTTTTCGGCATTTTTCACGGCGATTCTTGGATGCATGTACGCATGAGAACCTTCGTCAAATTTCGTTGTATGCCAATCATAATAAAATAAATCATGTAATAAGCCAGCGCGAGCTGTTGCTTTTGCATCTCCGTTAAAACGTTTGGCTAATTTATAACTATTGTATGAAACGCTAATTGAATGTTCCAGACGAGTGGAATTCATATGTTGCGTATAGTTTGCTAATTTTTGTACTTCTTCAGTTGCTAATAAATCTTCTATGTAAGAAAGATATTCTGCATCCTCACGCCAATTTTCCATCATTGATTAAAAGCTCCTTTTCTGCTGCTACAAAAAAGTATAACACGGCTTTGGTAAGAGTAGGGCGCTGACAAAAAAAAGTTGTTTAATTTTAAATCTTTCTTTACACTTTTTAAGCTTGGTTTATTAAATGAAACATTAATATACCCCCAGCAATCGCTACATTTAATGACTCTGCTTGGCCTTTCATTTCAATGTAAGTTGTTACATCTACTTGCGCCAACACTTCCTCTGAAACACCTTGTCCTTCATTTCCTAGCACCAATGCGAAGTTTTCTGGTGGTGTCACTGTGCGATAATCCTTGGCTTGTTTGTCTAACGCCGTCCCGATAATTACACCAGTCTCTTTAAAATCAGCCATCACGGTCATTAAATTTTGGCTGACTACCGACAAATGATACAAACTGCCTTGGGTACTCCGCAAAGTTTTAGGATTATATAAGTCTGCTGAGCCGTCACCTAAAACCACACCTGAAAAACCTGCCGCATCAGCTGTTCGAATCAAGGTCCCAACATTTCCAGGATCTTGAACATTATCTAAAAGCAGCCAGGCACCACGATAATCAATAGTCGTTTCTTCAGTTGTTTTTGCCACCGCAATAATCCCTTGAGGCGTTGGCTGACTAGCCAAACTTTTCAAGATGTCATCAGAAATCAACGTCATCTCAGGCAATTCAGCAGTAAACCATTTGTCCCATTCCTGCAAGCCCCGTTGACTGACAAAGACGGCTGAAAAAGTAATTCCAGCCTTGTGAGCTTCCTGCACCAAGTGAAAGCCTTCCAATAAATAGCTCTCGGTTTTGTCACGATATTTTTTTTGCTGTAACTTTTTTATTTCTTTAATTAATGGATTTTTTAATGATCCTATTTCTTTCACGAAATCACCTCTTGGACATTATAGCATGAGATTTGTCAGCACTAAAAAAACTCGTTATGATAGATACAACTAGATTTTATTAGGAGGAATTCATATGAAAATGCGCATGAATGTCACTGGTCGCGTCCAAGGAGTTGGCTTTCGTTATACAACGCATCAAATTGCCAACGAAATCGGTTTGACTGGCACCGTTAAAAACGAAGCAGATGGCAGTGTCTCCATCCAAGCTGTCGGTAGCCAGACACAAATAACCAATTTTATTGATCAACTGAAAAATCCCAAAAATCCCTTTTCCAATGTAGAGCATATTCAACAAACAATCGACGATACACTGCCTGATTTTAAAACCTTTGATGTGATTTATTAAGAATCTCCTAACCTTAACTAAATTTTCTGATACAATTGAAATAGCCAAAAATCTTTAGTATAGTTATCTTTGTCTGATATTATTTAGTGAAGGAAGAAGTAAATGAATAAATTAAAAAACTGGCTATTAGGGTCAGGTATGTTAGGTCTCGTTATCTTTTTATCCGGCTGTGTCCGCACAACAAGTGACGGTTCACCCGATACTTCAGGAATTGTCTATCGCTTTTTAGTGGTTCCGCTAGAAACATTTTTAGATTGGATGGTTAATAGTTTTGGCTGGGGTTACGGACTAGCCATTATCATTTTAACTGTTATTGTTCGATTGATTATTTTGCCATTAGGTGTTTACCAATCAAAAAAATCACTGGTCCAATCAGAAAAAATGCAAGCCATCAAGCCACAGCTTGATGCCGCTCAAGCAAGACTAAAAGAAGCAACAACACAAGAAGAACAAATGCAAGCACAACAAGATTTACAAGCTGTCTACAAAGAAAATAATATGAGTATGATGGGCGGTATGGGTTGTCTACCATTATTAGTCCAAATGCCAATCTTCTCAGCTTTATATTTCACAGCTCGCTTTTCTGAAGGTATCCAAAGTTCACCATTCTTGTCTCAACGAAGTTATTTATTAGTTGCGATTGTCGCAGGAGCTTACTTCTTACAAAGTTTCATTTCATTAATTGGCATTCCAGAAGAACAGAAAAAAACCATGAAATCAATGATGATTGCCTCACCTTTGATGATCACGGTGATGTCCTTCACGTCTCCAGCTGGTGTGGCTTTATACTGGGTGGTCGGTGGTATCTTTAGTTGTATTCAAACCTTTATTACTAACGTGATTATGCGCCCAAGAATCAAAGCGCAAATCCAAGAAGAATTACGCAAAAACCCACCAAAACAAGTAATTTCTAAAAAACCAATCAAAAAAGCTGAGCCAATTAAGTCCCAAAAAAATGTACCAACCAACAAGAAAAATAACAAATCTGGCCAAGGTAGAAACGCCGGAAAACAACAAAAAAGATAATTTAATTATTGTATTTAGCACCTTTCCTTAAATGGGAAGGTGTTTTTTTCTGAAAATGAATAGTTTTTAGATACTTTATTCTCGATTTTTTTGCAATTCAGCCAGCTTTCAAAGAGTATTTTTCATATTCTTTTTGATTTCCGGTACATTTTTCATAACATGTAGACTCATTTTCAGCAATTATTAAAAAAAGACAACCATTTCTGGCTGTCTCCTTCTATAATCGTATTTTTATTTATTCCAGTCTATTGTTGGAGCAGTAACTAATTTACTTTCTAACTCAGAAGCATCTTTTAATAATGGGGCAGATACTGTAACTGATTCACCTTTGCCATCTGTAATAGTATAAGTTTCATTTTCAATGAAATTATTTTTTATAAAATCTTCTGCTTTAACAATGTCTGCTGGGCTAATATCAGACAGAAAAGCTGCAAAATCAACACCATCACCATTCGTTACGAAATATCCATTATAAGCTGATTGTACATAGTTTTGAACGTAAGCCAATACAGTGGTTTCCTTACCATTGTCATTGACTTCTTTTTTCATTTCATCACTAATCGCGCTGCTATTGATTGTTAACGATTTACCATAAGCAAACATGGTATTGAGGTTTTTAATGAATTGCAATTGATTAAATGCTGTTTGTAAATCAGTATTAACTTTTTCTGCAGAATCATTAGTAACGGCACCAGTTTTTGATGCGTTAATTAAATTTTGAGCTGCTGTTAAGGCTGCACTATATTTATTCCATGACGATACGGTATAACTAGAAGCAACAAAACTGCTATTTGGTTGATTGCTCAAATCAGTTAGTTTAGAAATGGTTGTATTCACAGGTACTACAGCAGGATCCAACGGTTTTTCTGCCAATTGATCAATCGCTGTTTGTAAAGCAGTGACTTGTTCATTCACTTCTGCTTGAGTCGCATCACTTTTATTTAAAATAGTTTCGCTAGCATCAATTTTAGCTTGTAATGCAGCATAACTTGCTTCTGTATAGTCATCACCTTTAATTGCTTTCGCAGCGGTAATTTTAGCCGCTAATTCAGCTTTATCAACGACAGCTACTTTTTCCAAATTGTTAAAAGTATTTTGTAAATTTGTGGTAGCTGCATCTACTTCTACTTGTGTTGCTTTCTCCTCAGCTGATACTTTTTTTGCTGCCGCTAAAGCTGTTTGAAAATCTGCAAAACTAGCAGCAGTATAATTTGATGATTCCGTATTTTCAACTTTTTTAATTAAAGTATTTAATATATCCTTGTTCACCACAGTTTCTGATGAACTATTGGATGCCGCATAAAAAGCCACCTCTTCATTTACCCAGCCTAATCTATCCAAACCATTATGTTCAGATAATGAAGTGGTATAAAAGTGGGCGCCACTTGTAGCATTGGGATTGTAATCACGATAAACAGGAACCTTCTTAACTGTATCACTCAAAAATGCTTGTCCTTCTTGTGTCCAACCTTGTTTGCCTAACCAGTTATACTCGCTTTCACTTTTGGTATAAAAGTGATCACCCGCATTTGAATTATACAAGCGATAGACTACATCACCTTTAACAGGCACTTGCCATGCGTCATTTTCATTTGTCCAGCCTTGTTTTACCAAATTGTCTCTTTCACTAGCACTTTCTGTATAAAAATGTTCACCACTATTTGGATTATAAACACGATATAACGTAGTATTGCTATCATTTGAAGCTGCTAAAACTTGTTGACCGCCATAAGCGACGATACTTAGACCAAATAAAACGCCTAAACTAACCAAAATTGTTCTTTTCATCTGACTCACTCCTATCATTTCAAACGCTAGATAACATTTGTGATGTCAGAATACTCTTGCTTAAAACTTTAGTCAAAATATTAATTATTAGAAATACAAATTAAACAAAGGCTACACAACTTAAAAATAACAAATAAATTATTTTTATGCATAATAACTAAAGATAAAGTATCTAACATTAGAAACACTAGTAAGATTGAGCTAAATTTCATTCTAAATCATTCAAATTAACTACTTAATAATGAGTGGAAACTCTAGGGGATTTTGAGCTTTTAGCAACAAAAAAGCCAAACGATTTTCATCGTTTGACTTTAAAATCATGTTAGTGATTATTATTCAGCAACTTTTAATGGAGTTTTACCAACAAATCCATCAAATAATGCTTTTACTGCTGCACGATCTGTGTTATCTCTTAAAATTTGAGAACCAGGCACAGTGATTGATCCACCAGCAGGAGCTTCATATGTTCCAGCAAAAACTTGTTCCCAATTTGCAATAGTTGCTGCGTTATTGTCATTTGACAACGTAACATCGTAATCAGCTACATCTGTTGCATAAGCCGTAAAGTACGCTAATGCGTTAGCATTAACAAATACTTCATCAGTTGCTTCAGTACTTAAACCTGCAACATAAGCTTTAAGAGCTGTTACATCTTTAGTATAAACTAAAGCGTTGTACATATCAGTTAAATTATTTACAGACCAATTAACATCTGTTTGAGTAATTTCAACATTATTTACATCAGCACGTTCTGTAGCAGTAGCTAAAGCTGTTTCGAAATCAGCCCAAGCTTCATCAGTTGCAAAATCAGCTGCTTGAGGATTAATTTCATCAATACGAGCAACTAATTCTTGTAAGCCTGCTTTATCAAATTTTTTACCTTCTAAAGCAGTATATGCATCATTCAAATTAGTTGTTAATTCAGTGATTTCAGCAGAACCAATTACTTCATTCAAACCATTTTTAACAGCTGTTAAAGCATCTTGATATGCTGTCCATAATTCACCTGGGTAGTCAGTGCTTACTAATTCTTTTTCAGCTTCAGCTTCTAAAGCTTCACGTAAAGGTGCTTTAATACTTGTATCTGTGCTTGCTAATAATAAGTAAGCAGCATCAACCGTTGCCTGATCAGAATTAGTATCAGCTAAAACTGCTGCAGCATTTGCTAATGCAGTTTGGAATGCTGTCCATTTTGATGGTTCTCTGAAATCTAAATTAGTATAATCTTTTACTAAATCATAACGTTCTTGTAATGCTGTTTTATCAACATCAGTTGATGGATCTTCTGGATCAGTAGTAGGGTTCACACCGTAGAATGCGATTCCTTCGTTTGTCCAACCGTTGTCTTGTACTAACCAGTTTTGTTCATCTGAAGACTTAGTAAAGTTATGAGAACCTACTACAGCATTCGGATTGTAAGCACGGTAGATAGCTACTTCTTCAGTAGTTGAAGAGTAGAAAGATGTGCCTTCTTTTGTCCAACCTTGAGCTGCTAACCAGTTATACTCGTCAACGCTCTTAGTATAGTGGTGGTCACCTGCATTTGAGTTATAAACACGGTATACAGTATCACCTGAAGTTGGTGTATTCCAACCAATTCCTTCGTCTGTCCAACCAGCCGCAACTAGTCCGTCTTTTTCGCTAGCACTTTCAGTATAAAAATGTTCTCCTGAGTTTGGGTTATACACGCGGTATAATTCGTTAGATGCAGCTGATGCATCAGTTCCTCCGTATACTGCTAAACCTAAACCAATTACTGCTCCAAGACTAAGTAATACAGTCTTCTTCATAAAATTTCTCCTCCTAAAAAATAAAAAGTTGTTTCGTTACAAGAACAACGATACCATAGTTAAAAAAAAAAGCAAAGTAAATTATTCATTTTTTCTATATTTTTTTCGCATTTATCACAAACAATAGTTATCTATTTAACACTTTATTTTGAAAAAGTTTTCATTTTTTCTTTTATTGTAATAAAAAACGGTAAAAATAATTATTTCGCAATCTCTAAAATAAGAATTGAAATCCAGTAATTCCGTATTAATAGCAGGTATATTCTTCACCTCAAATATTGAATTAAATCACTCTAAAATTCCCTCTTTATCAAAATAACTATTGGTATTTTTTGAAAATATTTTCAAAACCTTTTCACCAAAAATAGTTCAAATGTTTTTCTTCCAAAAAATTTCACAAACAAAAAAATTTACTTTTTTAGTAAAAATAATTAATAACAATTGTTCTATTTTTTCGCACAAAAAAAGTCAAACGATTTTCATCGTTTGACTTTAAAAATTAAGTTAATAATTATTAAGCTTCAACTAATGGAGTTTTACCAGTTAAAGAAGAGAAATCAGGTTCAGTAACACCATCTTTTAATTTGCCAGTAATTAATGATTTAATAGAATTTACAGCACCATCAATATTACCTTGAGTAGTTGATGCACTACCATCTTTCACTGCTGCAAGAGTATTAGTATACTCTGTGTACTTAGCATTGAATTCTTTAGCATCTGCATCTGATTTAAATGATGAAGCTGAAACTCCTGAAGTAAGATTTAAAACTGAATCTAAATCTTTAATATAAACTAAACTGTTGTATGCATTTGTTAAATCAGTTACTGACCAGCTTACATCACCTTGTCCATTTTCAAGATCAACTTTATTAACATCTGCACGTTCTGTAGCAGTAGCTAATGCAGTTTGGAAAGTTTTCCAAGCGTCTTTTGTTCCATCAGCATAGTTTGCAGCAAAATCAGCTTCTTGAGGATCAATTTCATTAACACGAGCAACTAGTGCTTGTAAAGCTGTTTTGTCAAATTTAGCACTTTCTAAGTTAGCTACAGCAGTATTCACTTTTCCTGCCTCAGCTGTTACTTCAGTGTCCTCCATTTGTTTGGTTAAGGAAGTTTTAGCATCTGAAATTGATTTTTGATAATCAGCCCATGCTTTTGCTGGGAAATCAGTTTCTACAAAACCTTTTTCTGCAGCTGTTTGTAACGCTTTACGTAATTCAGTTTTAACACTTACTGATTCTGCATTAGATAATAAAGCTAAAGCAGCATCAATTGTACCTTGTTCAGCATTTGCATCTGCTAACACACTTTGAGCGTGAGTTAATGCTGATGAGAAAGTATCGAAAGCAGCTTGGTCAGCAAAATCATAGGCAGTATAATCTTGTACTAAGTTAACTAAACGATTTAATTCCACTTTTCCATTTTCTTCTAAACCAGCAATCGCTGTGTCTAAAGCTGCTACTTGTGCATCTACTTGTACTTGAGTCGCATTAGCATTATTGAAAACAGTTTCTGCTGCTGTAATTGCATCTTGTAATGCTTGATAGCTTTCGGCAGTGTAATCAGTGCCTTCGATTGCTTTTGCTTCAGTGATTTTAGCTTCTAAAGCTGTTTTATCAGTTTCTGCTGGAGCTACTGCTTCTAAAGCTGAAACCGCAACTTGTACTGCAGATACTTGTGCATTTACTTCTGCTTGAGTTGCATCTGCATTTTCTAAAACAGCTTGTGCTTCATTTAGAACAATTACTAATTGTGAGTAGCTTTCTGCTGTGTAATCAGCTTCGTTTAACGCTAACGCTGAAGTAATTGCTGCTCTTAAAGCATCTTTGTTCACTTCTACTGTATCAGCATTCACGCCATAAAATGCAACACCTTCATTAGTCCAACCTTGTTCATTAACTAACCAATTTTGTTCTGATGAAGATTTTGTAAAGTTATGAGATCCTACAACAGCATTTGGATTATAAGCACGGTGAATCGCTACTTCTTCATTAGTTGATGAGAAGAATGATCTTCCTTCTCTAGTCCAACCTTGACTAGCTAACCAGTTATACTCATCAACACTCTTAGTATAGTGGTGATCACCTGCATTAGAATTATAAATCCGGTAAACAGTATCACCAGAAGTTGGTGTATTCCAACCAAGTCCTTCATCAGTCCAACCTTGGCTTATCAATCCATCTCTTTCGCTGGCACTTTCAGTATAAAAATGCTCACCAGAATTTGGATTATAGACACGATACAATTCATTTGATGCTGCTGAAGCATCAGTACCTCCGTATACAGCTAATCCAAGTCCGATGACTGCACTCAAACTTAATAAAATCGTCTTTTTCATAAAATTCTCCTTCCAATTTGAAAAAAATATCCCTTACAAAATATAGAATAACATATAAAATAATTATTTCAATGCTATTTTCATTCTTTTTCGATTTTATTTTTTTATTATATATTTATGCAAACACTGTCATATAAGCTTTAATGTCGGATTTTTCGAAAAGTAACGGTAAGCTGAAAAAAATTATAAAACAACATTAAATAACAAATAAAACGTATTCTGCAGATGCAATTATTCGTCATAAAAAAAGAAATAAAGATTTTTTTTGCTAAAAATCACCAATATACAGATAGTAAATGACATCTTCAGAAAAAATTTCCCTACGATATTTACTTTTTCTGAGATCTCATTTCCCCCCAAATAAAGGTTTTTTTGGATTCTCTCCTTATTATGCGTTTATATATTTTATTTATGTTGTTTATATGCGTATCCAGTGTATAATATGTATTGTATAAAATGATTTAATGGAGGACCTTTATGAATTTATCAGAACGGCAAGAGAAAATTATTGCTATCGTAAAAAAGGAACAGCCTTTAAGTGGTGAGAAAATTGCTGAGCATTTAGGTATTTCTCATGCAACTCTACGGACAGACCTTTCTTTTCTTACTATGGCAGGAATTTTAGAAGCTAGCCCAAAAGTTGGCTACACGTATACGGGAGTCGGAATTGAACAGTTTTTATTTGATAAGATTTTTTCAGTAAAAGTTGGTGAGATTATGTTGTCTCCTTTATTAACACCACAAGATACTTCGATTCACGATGCCATCACCAATATGTTTATGTATGATGTCGGCTCAATTTATGTGACCGACGAAAATAAAAAATTAGTGGGTTTACTTTCCCGCAAGGATTTATTACGGGCGGCATTAAATAGCAATTTACAAAGCACACCCGTGGCAGTTGTTATGACTCGGGCGCCACACGTCAGAACTTGCACCAAGGATTTCACTATTTTGGAAGCTGGTGCTGTTTTATTAGACTATCAAGTCGATTCTTTACCAGTAGTAGATGAAACAGATTCGAAACAAATTGTCGGAAAAATTACGAAATCACGAATTTTTAACTATATCATGCAACAAGCACGACAAACTGAAACCAACCGATAGGAGAGTAAACCATGAAAAAGAGCGTACCATTGTATATGATTTCAGATTCAGTAGGAGAAACATCTTTAAAACTAGTAAATGCCGTCATCGCCCAATTTCCTTCTGTCGATTTTGACACGACGTATCGTTTTCCTTTTACAAAAGACGAAGAAGAGTTACAGGGAATTTTACGAGATGCCTTAAAAGATGGCGCTATCGTCGTGACGACTTTAGTTAGCGATAATTTAACCAACATTGTGACTGCATTCGCTAAAAAAACCGGCCTACAACATATTGACTTCATGACACCTTTTATGGAAATTATTCATCAAAAAACCGGCGTCTCACCTTTACAAGAAGCTGGCGTTGTTCATAAATTAAATCAAGAATACTTTGATCGCGTAGCAGCGATTGAATTTGCTGTGAAATATGACGATGGAAAAGATGCCAAAGGATTCTTAGATGCTGACATCGTTTTATTAGGGATCTCCCGTACCTCTAAAACACCTCTAAGTATGTATTTGGCAAATCATCGCTTAAAAGTAGCCAACTTACCACTGATTCCGGAAGTTCCAATTCCTGAACAAATTCGCCAAGTACCGAAAGAAAAAATTATTGGCTTAATCATTGATCCTGAAGTACAACAAAAAATACGAACGAGTCGTTTACATTCTTTAGGATTGGCTGAAAATTCTCGTTATGCAGATTTAGGCCGGATCAAAGAAGAAGTTGACTATGCATTTTCAATTTATGACGAATTAGGTGCTTATGTATTGGACGTAACCACTAAATCAATCGAAGAAGCAGCGACTTTAATTAATGAACACATGGATAATTACATGGAATAATTTACTATATAGTAGAAGAACTTGATGACTAGACTGACGAATATGACGGAAATAATCTTTATTTAGGAGGAAGGAAATGCTATCCACTCGTGAAAAGTATTATCAGATGTTAGAAAAAGAGTTCCATTCAAAAGAAGATGTTGTGACTGAATTAATTAATTTAGAAGCCATTATGAATTTACCTAAAGGAACGGAACTTTATATTAGTGACATCCATGGAGAATTTGGCGCTTTTGACCATATCTTACGGACTGGTGCTGGTAATATTAAAGAAAAGATCAGTGATTTATTTCAAGATCGCTTAACTGAACGGGAAAAAGATCAATTGACTATTTTAGTTGCCTATCCTGTTGAATCTTTAGCTAGTGACTCGCTTTTCTCCCATAAAGATATTTCTTGGTATCGCACGAAAATTCGCCAATTGCTAGAACTTTTAACTTTTTCTTCTACTAAATACACCCGTTCAAAGGTGCGAAAAGCTTTACCAAAACAATTTGCTTATATTATTGAAGAGTTAATGTATACAAATACTGCCTATGTTGACAAAGCAGCTTACTATGACGAAATTCTGTCACATCTTTTAGAATTGGAACAAGGTGACGCTTTTATTTCAGCTTTATGTCAAAGTATTCAACGCTTAGTGGTGGATCATTTACATGTGGTTGGCGATATTTATGATCGTGGACCGGAAGCTGATAAAATTATGGACAAACTTTGCCAGCATCCTTCGATTGATGTGCAATGGGGTAACCATGATATTTTATGGATGGGGGCTTATGCTGGCTCTCGCGCTTGTTTGATGACTTTATTACGGATTGCTGCTCGTTATAATTATTTGTATGAAATCGAAAAAGCTTATGCCCTGAATTTACGTCCATTATTTATGTATGCTGAAGAACATTATCAAAAAAATCCTGTTTTTACACCGAAAGAAAAATGTAGCAATGCAAATTATTCGATTGAAAGCCTGGACACACTGGAAAAAGTGCACCAAGCTTTAGCTATCTTACAATTTAAATTAGAAGGTCAGTTGATTAAACGTCATCCAGAATTTGATATGACGGATCGTTTATTATTTGACCAAATTAATTTTGATCAAGACACAATTACTTTGAAAAATAAAACCTATCCGCTACAAGGTAGCTGTTTTCAGACGCTACAAAAGGATTTGTACGCCCTTACGGAGCAAGAAGAATATGTGGTGGATATGTTAATGGCTTCTTTCCAGCAATCTACTAAGATGCAAGAGCACATGAATCTTTTATTGGAAAAGGGCTCGATGTATTTAGTTTATAACCAACATTTATTATTCCATGGGTGTTTACCATTGACTGATAAAGGTGATTTCCTGCCACTTAAAGTCAATGGGATCAATTATCGGGGAAAAGATTTACTACGCTTTTTTGAAGATCAATTGCGGCAAGGCTGTGACTTGCAGACATCAGATAATCCTCATGCTGATTGGTCTTGGTATTGTTGGACAGGAAATATTTCTCCGCAATTTGGTAAGAGTGCCATGACGACTTTTGAGCGCTACTTTATTGCTGACAAGAAGACTCATGTGGAAATTAAAAATAGCTACTATAAATTCCGCGATACAAAGAAAACTTGTGAAATGATTTTACAGGAATTTGGTTTGTATTCACCTCATTCAAGAATTATCAATGGGCATACGCCAGTTAAAGTTAAAGGCGGCGAATCTCCCATTAAAGGTGAAGGCATGTTGTTTGTGATTGATGGCGGTTTATCAAAAGCCTATCAAAAAACAACTGGGATTGCTGGCTATTCCTTATTAAATAACTCTTATGGTTTTCAAATTGTGACCCATGATCCTTTTTATTCAATTGAAGACTTAATTGAAACACAAACTGATGATACTTCATTGAAACGGGTAATCGATCATGATATTTCCCGCACCATGATCCGTGACACCACGATTGGTGAAAGTATTGAGGAGCAAATTGAAACCTTAAAGGGCTTTTTACATTATCAAATGAACTAAACAAGCAAAAAAATTCCTGCTTCGACTTTATGAAGCAGGTTTTTTTGTGTATAGTATTTTTGAGGTGTATAACATGTTGTCTGCATATATAAATATTTTAATGATTTTTGCTTTAATGTTCTTAGGTTATTTCTTAACCTACAAACAATGGTTCTCTAATCAAATTGGTGATGTTTTTTCAAAATTGGTTTTAACGATTGCGTTGCCTACCAATATGTTTTTGACGATTACCCGTAATTTTACCCACGATCAATTTTTAGCTTTGATCCATGGCGCAATTATTCCTTTGATCTCGATGCTGATCACCTTTTTCATCAGTTGGATTTACATCAAGCTTTTTAAAATTACTCCTAGTCGACAAGGATCTTTTGCTACAATGTTTACTTGTTCCAACACAATTTTTATTGGCTTGCCGATTAACTTAGCGATCTTTGGAGAAAAAGCGGTACCGAATGTTTTAATTTATTATATTGTGAATACAACCATCTTTTGGACGATTGGCATTTATTGTATCGCCCGCGATAATCCCAACATCCAGCAGGCTAAAGTCAATTTTCATTTGCTGCCGGTATTAAAAAAGATTTTTTCTCCTGCGCTATTAGGCTTTGGGATCGGTTTGGTTTGGGTATTATTAAGCTGGCAAATACCTGCTTCAGCTGAAATTTTCTTGACTTATTTAGGGAATTTAACTACGCCTTTATCGATGTTTATCATTGGCATCATCGTTTATAATGTTGGTATTAAGAATTTAACCATTAATAAAGATATTATCGGCGTCTTGATCGGTCGCTTTATTCTTTCTCCTTTGATTGTTTGGGGACTGGGTCAGTTTATTGAAGTATCTACTTTAATGCTACAAGTTTTTATCGTACAATCGGCGATGCCAGTACAAAATTCGGTACCGATCCTGACTCGTTCTTATGGTGGCGATCAAGAATATGCTGCTTCGGCACTGGGTTATTCAGTGTTACTTTATCTTGCTTATATTCCACTATTATTGAAATTACTTTTATAAAAGATAAAGGTCCGGCAAAACTTAATTTGCCGGACCTTTCGTTTATTTATTTTTGGCTTTTTTTGCAATGATGCGAATCACCGCCATTGAAACTATTGCAGCGGCAGTCATACCATAACCCATGCCATTAACAAAATCAGCTAAATGGCTATTGTAATTACTACCGATTAAATAGTTTCCAATAATTAAGATGACCCCTAAAATACCAAATAATAAAAATTTCATCTGCGCCTTATTGCTACGTTTTTCTGTTTTAATACTGTTCATCACTTGAACGTCCCCCTTGATTAATTCATCTAAGGACAAGTCATAAACTTCGCTTAAAGTAACAAGGCTATAAATATCTGGCAGACTCTTTCCGGTTTCCCAGTTAGAAATAGTTTGACGGGAAACCTTTAATTTTTCAGCAATTGCTTCTTGGGTCAAGCCAATATTTTTTCGATGCTGCTTTAGTTTTTCATGAAGTTCCATGTCTTGCTCCTTACATATACTTTAATCAAGATTTTCAAACTATTCAGCCAAAAGTCTTGTACATCAAGCTTTGTCAAAGTTTTTTGACAGCTTAATAAGAATCTTTTTCAACTAAACAAGGGATTGTCAAAGCAGTTTGACAGTCAATTTTATTTAGTAATGATTTTTTCGATACTAGCTAGTGCTTTTGCCATATCAGCGATTTTGCTTAATTGTAACAAACGATTATTGCGGACTTTTTCATCTTCTACCATTACCATAGTGTCATTGAAATAACGTTCGATTACTGGTCGTAAACCAATCAAGGTCTGATAATTCTCAGCCATATTTTGGTTGCCAAATTCATCTTCCACTTCTTTGATCGCTGCGTACAACTCACGTTCACTATCATTTTCAAAGAGACTTGGATCAATTTTTCCTGTTAAAGGCTGATTAGTTTTCTTCGTTAAATTAATGACACGGGTCAAAGCTTCCATCGCTTCTTTAAAGAATTCATCTTTTGTGTGTTGACTAAAAATTTGGGCAATATCAAAAATTCGAGTGAAATCATCTTGATTTGAGTCTACTACGGCATCGATGACATCATGACGAATATTTTCCAATTGAAGACGCTGACGTAAACGACCTTTAAAGAAGTCGATCAATTCTTTTTGATCTTTGTTAAAATGAATACCGAATAAACCTTCATCTGCATTAATCGCATCCACCACAGCGCCTTGTAGTCGACCAAATGGAAAGGCCCAACTTTTATCTTCAATGATACGAACAATTCCGTAAGTTTGACGACGTAATGCGTAAGGATCGTTCGAACCGCTTGGAATCATCCCTACTGCAAAGAAGCTTAAAACTGAATCTAACTTATCAGCAATCGCTAAAACTGCACCAATATTTGATTCTGGTAAAGCCCCCTCAGCAGAAATTGGTAAATAATGTTCTCGAATAGCTTGTGCCACAGCAGGATTTTCACCTTGTAACAAAGCATATTTTTCTCCCATGATACCTTGCAATTCGGGAAATTCACCTACCATATTCGTCACTAAATCAAATTTGTAGATTCCAGATGCCCGTTTTAAGTCAGTTAATTCTGTTTCAGATAAGCCAACTTGTTTGCCAATAATTTGTGCAATTACAGTCACCCGTTGCATTTTTTCATAAATACTACCGATTTTTTCGTGGAAGGTCACATTTTTTAATTTTTCCACCAATTGATCAATTGTTAATTTCTTATCTTCTTGATAGAAAAACTCACCATCTTCTAAACGAGCAGTTAAGACTTTTTGATTACCTTTTATGACATTGTCTAATTTCACATTGTTACCGTTACGAACTGAAATAAAATGTGGTAATAGTTGACCGGCTTCATTACGAACTTCAAAATAGCGTTGGTGTTCCTTCATAGAAGTTACCAGCACTTCTTCGGGAATTGATAAGAAACGTTCTTCAAAATCTCCCACAAAAGCCGTTGGATACTCCACCAAATTGGTGACTTCTTCTAATAAACCAGCATCTAAATCCAATGTCCATTTATTTTCTGCAGCTAATTCTTCGATTTGTGCCACAATCACTGCTTGGCGTTTTTGTCCGTCAGCAATTACAAATTGTTCTGCTAATTTTTCTTCATATTCATTAGCATTAGCCAATTCCACGCTGTCACCTAAGAAACGATGGCCTTCAGTGGTGCGTCCAGATGTTACATCAAGTAACTCCATCTCAATCACTTCATCATTTAATAAAGCGACAATCCAGTGAATAGGACGAATATATTCAAATTCAGTAGTTCCCCAATGCATCATCGTTGGGAAAGTCAAACTTTTAATAACTTCGACCAAATCAGCCAAGACTTCTTTACTTTCTTTACCGTGAATATATTTGGTCACGTAAACATATTCTACCCCTTTGATTTCTCTAAAAGTAATCGCATCAGTCGTCAGACCTTGTCCGCGGACAAAACCTTCTGCTGCTTTACTCCAATTACCATCGGCATCTTGTGCAATTTTTTTAGCGGGACCTTTCACTTCTTCTTGTACATCTTCTTGCCGGTCAGGAATGTTCGTGACTCTGACAGCCAAACGACGAGGTGTCGAAAAAGTTTCAATCGTGTCATAAGTTAGACTGTGCTCTTCTAAAAATTTTGCCACTTTGGTTTGAAATTGCTTAATAGCAGGCCAAACAACGTGGGCCGGCATTTCTTCTAATCCAATTTCTAATAGTAAGTTTTTCGCCATTTTATTTGACCTCCTGATGATTTAATAATGGGAATCCTAGTTTTTCTCGTTCTGCAACGAAGATTTTAGCGACTGACTTCGCCATATTTCTGATACGCGCCAAGTAACCAGCTCGTTCAGTTACAGAAACAGCGCCACGTGCATCTAATAAGTTAAAAGTGTGGCTACATTTTAAAATATAATCATAAGCTGGATGAACCAAATCTTCATCGATACAACGTTTTGCTTCTTTTTCAAATTTATCAAAGTTTTCCAACAACATTTCTTGATTGCTTTCTTCAAAAGAATATTTTGAATGTTCATATTCAGGTTGTTTGAAGATTTCACCGTATTTCACATCATTTGACCAAATCAAATCATAAACACTTTCAACTTCTTGGATATATGAAGCCAAGCGTTCAATACCGTAAGTAATTTCTGAAGTTACTGGATGACAAGGTAGTCCACCAACTTGTTGGAAATAAGTAAATTGGGTAATTTCCATACCATCTAACCAAACTTCCCAACCAACACCGGCACAACCCATTGAAGGATTTTCCCAGTTGTCTTCAACAAAACGAATATCATGCTCTAAAGGATCAATCCCAAGTAAACGCAGGCTATCCAAATAAAGTTCTTGAATATTTTTTGGTGAAGGCTTCATCACCACTTGAAATTGATGATGTTGGTATAAACGATTGGGATTTTCACCGTAACGTCCATCTGCTGGACGACGAGATGGTTCTACGTAGGCGGCATTCCAAGGTTCTGGTCCAATTGCTCGTAAAAAAGTATAGGGACTCATGGTTCCCGCACCTTTTTCAGTGTCGTAAGCTTGCATCAATAGACAGCCATTGTCTGACCAAAATTTTTGCAAGGTTAAAATCATTTCTTGTACTGTTAATTTACTCATGTTTTTCCTCCTTCTAAAACAACAAAAAGTCCCTATGTCTCGACGACATAGGGACGTATCAACGCGGTTCCACCCTACTTCCAAGAAAAATCTTGGCAGCTTTTAAAGTTGTGCTCACAAATGCCTGCGACAAAAAGTTTTCTTATCTGGCTTCCACTTTTCCAGACTCGCTTAAAAGATTAAACTCTATTCTTTTTTTGCTCAACGCACGATTTAATTGTATTTATCATAGCGGTTTGGCTATTTTTTGTCAATCGCTAAAACGCAATCGGTTGGAAAATACCGTCTTTTAATTGATAGCTTTCTTTAAAGCCGATATCAGCTAAAATCTGCTTTGTTTCTGGAAAGAAACAAGTTAACGTATCAGTCGCATGAGAATCACTCGTAATGATAATTGGCACTTTGCGATCTAGCAAAATTTTCATTAGAAAATCTTGCGGATAAGGCCCACTACGCCAGTTACGAGAAATCGCACCAGTATTAATCTCTACCAAGCCATCATAGGTTTGAATCACATCAATCACTTGATTTAAAGCAGTACTGGCAATTTTTTGATACTGCTCAGAAGTTGCATCAAACCATGGATTCTTTTCGTTGAATTTAGTGATTAAATCAAAATGTCCCACAATTTTATTTTGATTTTTGCTAATGTGTTTTACTACATTGTTATAAAAATCTTGAATCATTTTGTAAGCATCACCCTGATAAAAAGTTTGCAAAGTTTCAGCCAAGCTTTCTGGTGATTCATCAACACTACGAAAAATACCATCTTGCGGTGGAAAATAATGAACTGAACCGATCGTATAATCATAATTTTGCAAAATCGCTGGACTATAATAATCTTGTTCAATCCCTGTGCTTAATCGAATCTGACCCGCAAATTTATCCTGGACTTCAGCGATGGCTTTTTGATAACCGAACTCATCTTCAACTCCTAGACAACTTGGATCAAAGGGAGCATTCGAGTGAGAAGTAAAACCTAAATCAGTAAAACCTAAGTCAATCGCTGCTTGGGTCATTTCAGTGAGGGTATTTTTTCCATCACACCAAGTACTGTGAGTATGGGCATTCGAAATAAACATCCGGCACCATCCTTTTTTTATTTCATGGTTTCTTGTTTGTTTTTTTTGTCAACAACATGACGATTCGCCAGTTCATCTTTGACTTGGTTTAATTCTATCCCAGTTTCCGCCAACAAAACAAGTAGATGATAAATTAAATCGGCACTTTCATAAATAGTTTCTTCAGTATCAGCTTTCATGGCACCAATCACCACTTCAGTTGACTCTTCACCGATTTTTTTGAGAATTTTTTCAATTCCTTTATCAAATAAATAAGTTGTGTAACTACCTTCTTTAGGATTTTCTTTGCGATCTTTTAATAAAGCAAATAAATCAGCTAATTGGTCACCGGATTTTTCTCCATATAAACTTTCATTGAAGCAACTTTCTGCACCAGTATGACAAGCCGGACCATCTTTTTTTACCTGTGCCACTAAAGCATCTTGATCACAGTCTAAAGTCAAAGAAACCAAATGTTGATAGTTACCGCTAGTTTCTCCTTTACGCCATAGTTCTTTTCTGGAACGAGAGTAATAAGTCATCAACTTGTCTTTTAGCGTTAACTGATAGCTTTTTTGATTCATATAAGCCAAAGTCAACACTTCATGGGTATAATAATCCTGTACAATCACGGGAATCAAACCGTGGTGATTAAATTTTAACTCTGCCATATTTGTCTCTCCTTAAATAATTCGTACGGGAATTTGTTTTTCAGCTAATTGTTCCTTCAAATCAGGAATCTTTACTTCACCAAAATGGAAAATCGAAGCTGCCAAGCCGGCTTCAATCTTGTCTAACTGAAACAATTCCACAAAATCTTCAGCATTGCCAGCACCACCAGAAGCTACAATTGGTAGACTAGAAATTTCACTAATCGCTTTTAGTAATGGCAAATCAAAACCACTCTTCGCACCATCAGTGTCAATACTATTGACTACTAGTTCACCGGCGCCTAAAGCTTCTCCCTTTTTAATCCATTCCAACGCATCCATTCCAGTGTCTTCACGACCACCTTTTGCAAAGACATGCCAGCTGTCGCCAACTCTCTTAATATCAATCGACAAAACGACACATTGGCTACCATAACGCTGAGCGCCTTCTTGTATTAATTCCGGTCGTTTAATCGCGCCAGAATTAACCGAAACTTTATCTGCACCGGAATTTAATACCCGTTCAAAATCAGCTAACGTATTAATCCCACCGCCAACAGTCAACGGAATAAAAACTTCCGAGGCAACGCCCTGTAAAATATCGGTAAATAATTCCCGTTCTTCAAATGACGCCGTAATATCATAAAAAACCAACTCATCTGCGCCTTGTTGATTGTAAAACTTTGCCAAAGTAACTGGATCATTCACATCTTTTAAGCCAGCAAAATTGACGCCTTTGACTACTCGACCGTCCCGCACATCTAAGCAAGGAATAATTCTTTTAGCAATCATTTTACGTCCTCCTTTGCAGCGTTTAACACATCGACTAAATCCAAAGTGCCACTATATAATGCTTTACCGACGATACAGCTGCTGACACCGATCTCTTTTAGCGCGGTAATATCAGCTAAGCTTGCTACACCACCAGATGCCACAATTTCACAATTTAATTGATTTAGTTTTTGATATAAAGGAATGTTCAAGCCTTCTCCGGTACCATCGCGGGAAATTTCCGTAAAGATAATTGTTTTCGTTCCCCAACTGACGACTTCTTCACAAAAAGCAAAAGCTTCTGCATCCGTTTTTTCCAGCCAACCTTCGACTGCAACTTGGCCGTCTTTGGCATCAACACCGATTGCAATTTTTTCTTGATACTTTTCCACCATTGCTTTGGCAAAATCAGGTTGTTTCTGAGCAATCGTACCTAAAATCACGCGATCCACGCCGGCTGCTAGACAATTTTTAATGGTTTCTTCATCCCGAATACCGCCGCCAACTTCAACAAATAAATTGGTTTGTTCAGCAATTTGTTGAGCAATGTCAAAGTAATGGAGATTTCCGGCCTTGGCACCATCTAAATCCACTAAATGTAAATACTCTGCGCCCTTTGCTTCAAACCCTTTGGCAAAAGCTACCGGATCATCGCCGAAAATTTCCTGTTGCTGGTAATCCCCTTGATATAAACGGACCACTTTTTTATCTAATAAATCAATCGCTGGGAAAATTTTCATGCTGACACCTCCGCAAAAGCTTTTAAAATATTTAGACCGACATCACCACTTTTTTCAGGATGAAATTGTGTGCCGTAAACATTATCCTTTTGAACCATTCCAGGAATCTCGATCCCATATTCGCTAGAAGCGACTAAAGAAGCTTGGCAATCTGCTGCATGAAAGCTGTGGACATAATAGACATGTTGACCTGGTTGAAAGTCTTTTAACAATGCAGATTCTTTTTGAATATCTAGTTGATTCCAACCAATATGCGGCACCTTCAAATCAATTTTCTCTTTGTTAAAAGCTTCTCGCATAGAAACAATTTTACCGGGAATCAACCCCAATCCTTGATGCTCACCAAATTCTTCGCTGGTTTCAAATAATAATTGCATGCCAAGACAAATTCCTAATAAGGGTTTGCCACTGGCAGCAAAATCTAAGATCGGTTGAACTAAATTTAATTCATCCAATTTATTTTTTGCATCGCCAAAAGCACCTACGCCTGGCAAAATCATCCGGTCTGCTTTTGCGAACTCAGCCACATCTCGTGTGATTTTATTTTCAATTCCTAAAAATTCTAACGAACGAGACAAACTAAATAAATTACCTACGCCATAATCAACAATTGCTAACATTTAGTGCCTCCTTTATACGATTGTTCCTTTAGTTGAAGGAATTTCATCTGGTGCTGCCTGATTGATAGCGACTGCTTCGCCTAACGCGCGACCAAAACCTTTAAAACACGCCTCTACAATATGATGGCTATTTTTTCCAGCAATTTGATGAAGATGCACACTCGCGCCTAATTCTCTAGCAAAAGCAATAAAGAATTCTTCCACCAATTCGGTATCAAACTGAGAACCAATTTTTTCACTAGGAATTTCTAGTTCGACTACCGCCATACCACGACCACTAATATCGATTGCCGTCATTACTAAAGCTTCATCCATCGGTAGTAACATACTGCCGTAGCGTTTAATCCCACGTCGTTCGCCTAAAGCATCTGAAAAAGCCCGAGCAATCGCAATTCCCACATCTTCAGTCGTGTGATGCGCATCTACTTCAGTATCGCCATTACAAATCAATTCCAAATCAAAGCGACCATGGCGGACAAACAATTCCAACATATGATTTAAAAAACCGACTCCAGTCTCAATCGATTGTTTTCCGCTGCCATCTAGATTTAAGCTTAATTGAATTTTTGTTTCGGTCGTATCTCGTTTGACTGTTGCTGTTCTCATCAGGCCACTTCCTTTAAAATGTCTTTACAAGCTGTTATTAACGCTGCCATTTGTTCGGTTGTTCCAATCGAAATTCTCAAATAATCTTTGGTTCTTGGCTGATTAAACCAACGGACAAATATTTTGCGGGCTTTTAATTGGTTTAATAAAACTTCGCCCGAAATATTTGGATGTTTAGCAAATAAGAAATTGCCATAGCTATCAGTTACTTCAAAGCCCAATTTTTCCAAAGCTGCTTTTGTTTCTGTACGATTATCAATAATTGTTTGAATTTTTTCTGCCACATAAGCCGGTTCACTTAAGACAGCCGCCGCCACTGCTTGAGTCATAGAATTGATATTATAGGGATTGGTAGAAAACTTTAATTTATTTAAATCTGCAATCAATTCCGAATTACCCACCGCATAACCAAGTCTTGCACCAGCCATTTGACGAGATTTAGAAAACGTACCAATCACCAACAAATTCGGCAATTGATCGACAAATTGAGTCATTGATTCTGCCCCAAAATCAACATAAGCTTCATCAACAATCAATAAGCGTTCTGGATTGCGCTGTGCAAAAGCTACTAATTCATCTGTGGCTAAAAAAATACCCGTCGGTGCATTGGGATTCGTAATAATCACTGTACCAGTTAAATCATCATAGGCTGTTAAATCAATCGAAAAATCCTCATTAAGAGGTATGATCGTTGCGGGCGTTTGATAATAGTTGGCATATATTTGATAAAAACCGTAAGTAATATCTGGAAATGCTACACCATCTTCAGTAAAGGCTTGAAAAAGATAAGCTAAAACTTCATCAGAACCATTACCTAAAAAAATCTGATTTTCTTTTACTTGAAAATGTTTAGCCAATGGTTTGATGACTGATTGACAACTGGTATCACAGTAACGATTCAAATTTACTGCTGCTGCTACCGCTGCTTGTTTAACTGCTGGCGCTGGCTCAAAAGGACTTTCGTTGGTGTTTAATTTGATAAATTCAGTATCATCGACTTGTTCTCCCGGTGTGTACGGCACTAAATCGGCATATTTTCGATTTAAAAATGACATCTAGTCCGCCTCCAATCGTAGCTGCATCGATCTAGCATGCCCCACTAAATCTTCTGTTTCAGCAAAATACGCCACCGCTGCGCCAACTTCTTTCAAAGCAGCTTCATCATAATACAAATAGCTACTTTTCTTCACAAAATCATCCACAGACAATGGCGAATAAAAGCGAGCAGTACCTTCTGTCGGTAAAGTATGATTCGGTCCTGCAAGATAATCTCCTAATACTTCTGGTGTATGGTGACCTAAAAAGACACTCCCGGCATTTTTCACTTGGCTTAATAATGCAAAAGGTTCTTTAACAGCTAATTCTAAATGCTCTGGTGCAACTAAATTAGCAATTTCCACGGCTTCTTTTAAATCCTTAACTAAAATAATTTTACCGTTTTGATTCAATGAAGCTTCAGCAATTTTTTGGCGGGGTAAAGCAGCCAATTGTTTACTGACCTCAGCTTCAACAGCCTCCGCTAAATCAGCATCGGTCGTCACTAAAATGGCTTGAGCCAACGTATCGTGTTCAGCTTGCGCAATCATATCTGCGGCTAACCAATTAGCTTTGCCACTTTCATCCGCTACGATTAAGACATCACTTGGTCCAGCGATCATATCAATATCGACCTTGCCATAAACCATTTTTTTAGCTGTCGCAACATAAATATTTCCCGGTCCGACTATTTTATCGACTTGCGGAATCGTTTCCGTTCCATAAGCCAAAGCTGCGACTGCTTGTGCACCACCAACTTTATAAACTTCATCAACACCAGCAATTTTTGCCGCTGCTAAAATAGCCGGTTCAACTTTTCCTGCTTGATTTGGTGGTGTCACCATCACAATTTTAGCTACACCAGCGATTTTTGCCGGAATAGTATCCATCAAAACAGTACTTGGATAGCTAGCTGTCCCACCAGGAACATAGACGCCAACTTTTTCTAAGGGTAAGATTCTTTGCCCCATCACGACACCTGGCTCGTCAGTCGCAACAAATCCTTGACGAACTTGTTTTTGATGGAATGAGGTAATTTTTTCTTTGGCCAATTTTAAAACGGTCAACAATTTCTCCGGTACTTTTTCTAACGCTTCTACCATCTCAGCTTCACTGACTTTTAGGGCAGTTAATTCAATTCCATCAATTTTCTTGGTTAATTGAAATAAGGCTTGATCCCCGTTTTTTTCAACATCTGCCAAAATATCCGTCACAACTTGGGAAACATCGGCGGTTTCGCTTGCTTGTCTTTGTAAAATTCGACTGTATTCATCTTTTTTTGTATCAAATTTTCTCATAGCTGTTTCCTCACATTTTCAATTACTTTTTGAATTCGTTCCTGTTTAAAACGCCAAGCAGCTTGATTGATAATTAATCGGGCAGATGATTGGGCAATATCAGCGGTCACTTCTAAATCATTTTCCTTCAAAGTCGTTCCTGTCTCTACAATATCGACAATCACATCTGATAAGTTTAGCAATGGCGCTAACTCGATTGATCCATGTAATTGAATCAGTTCTACTGAACGTCCGATGCTTTCAAAATATTTCCGGGTAATCTTAGGATATTTTGTGGACACTCTCAATGGTCGTGAAAAATCTTCTTGATAATCTTTATGTGCTGCCACCGCTAATTTACAAACACCCATTTTTAAATCTAAAAATTCAATCACATCGGCTTCTGATTCTAATAAGATATCTTTGCCTACCACACCAATGTCAGCAGCACCATGCTCTACATAGATCGCGACATCACTAGGTTTCACTAAAAAGAAGCGCAACTGATTCAACTGGTCTTCAAATATCAATTTACGATTGTCCTCAAAAATATTCTCTGCTGCAATTCCTGCTTGGGTCAGCAATTGATAAATAGCATCTCCCATTCGACCTTTTGGCAAAGCAATATTTAAAAACTCAGTTTGTTCGGTGGTCTCATGAGCTGTTTTTCCCACGTGATTTAGATTCATGCCATAACCAACAGCGCCTTGATTCTTATGTTCCTTTTCTAATAAGCGATCATAGCGACCCCCGTAAAGGATCGTTTCTTTTGCTTCTTTAATGAACCCTTGAAATAATAAACCACTATAATAATCCGCATCATTCACAACTGAAAAATCCAATCGCATCCGAATATTCGATGATAAGTCATCCATCTGACTTAAAGTGTCAAATAAATTTTTTAATTCTTTTAAACTAGCTAAGCTTTCAGGAAAGTTTGCCAACAATTCTTCGGCTCGACAAATTTTCTTTTCAAAATGACCAGCTACTCGCACGAGTTTCCCAAGATTTTCACTTTCTTCTTTTGTCAATCCATTCTTTTCAGCCAGTTCTGTCATGGCGTGGGAGCTCTTCATTCGCATGGCAACGACTACTTTTTCATGCTCAGACTCAGGAAATTTCTGACAAATGCCCGCTAAAATACCGATGTGAGAAACATCTAATGTCCCTTCGCCAACCAAAGATAGACTTTGCCAAGCCAATTTCAAAACTTCTACTTCGTCTTTTGGTTGGATTTTATCGATTAGTTCGATCCCGATTTGATTGATTTTTTGATATTCACCTGCTTGCGAGTCATGACGATAAACATCTTCCACATAATACACTCGCTGCGGTTGATTATTGGGTAAATTTTTAACGATGGATAAAGTGACATCCGGTTTTAAAGCCATTGTACGCCCATCATTTCCGGTAAAGGTAATTACACCAGTATTTCTTAGGAAATTCAGATTCCGTTGATATAGTTGATATTCTTCAAAATTATTTAAGTGATATGGACGAAACCCATGCTCTCGGTATAACTTTCTAAGCTGTAATTCAATTTTTTCTTTTGGAAGTAAAATATCCCACAATTGATCCATTTATTTCGCCCCTTAAATTAGAATATAATTAGTTTTTGTTTAAACTATATTAATCATTTATACAGAAAAGGTCAATCTTTTTCAGTAAAATAAGCATTTTTTCCAAAAAAAAGAAACCTAATTTTCAGGTTTCTCTGGTCGTTTTAAAACATCTTCCCATTCAGTCATTTGGTCGATAAATTTTTTACTCTTTAAATGCAATCCCACATACTCATCATATAATTGATCCAGTATCCTGCGAATTTCTTTTTTTGTTTCTGCTTTTAGTTTGATTTCACCAATTTTGTCATAAGATAAATTGGCAAACATCCGTAAAAAATAAATACCCCGAGGATCCGCATGATAACGATGAAGATCATGATCAAAATGCTGCTGACATAAGATGCCATGATATTTTGAAGAAAAATCAAAAATCCCTGTCGTCTTACCGCAAACACCACATGCCCGCCAATTCAAGCCAACACCAAAGCGAGCCATCATTTGAACCTCAAAAATATTAAGGATGGTTTCACCATCATAACCCTCATCTAATAATTTCAAAGCCGAATGAGTGAAATGATACAAAGCTGGATCATAGACATGGTCGTCGATTGCCGCATCCACCAAACCTAAGATATAAGTGCCATAAGCATTTAGAAAAATATCTGCTTGTAACTGACGAAACGGGTGTACCTCTTTCGCACTGTTTAAAAAAGACAAGCCTTCTTGTTTCAAGCTGCCAATATAAATAGCTTCCGTAAAAGGCTGAGTCGCACTTCTCAAAGGATTATTGGGTCGATGTAATCCTTTTGCATAAAACATCACCTTACCGGCCGATTCAGTAAATATTTTCACTAGCTGATCTTTTTCTTTATAATCGCGGGTAAATAAAATCATTCCCTTTGTTTCTGCTAGATTGGCCATCCTTTCACCTCCCCATCAAAAAAAGACAGAAATTCTCTGTCTTTTAATAGTCATCGTTGCGATAACCATAATCTTGTAAATAAGTTTTCTTATCACGCCAGTCTTTTTGTACCTTAACCCAAAGTTCTAAAAAGACTCTATCGCCTAAAAGATTCTCAATATCTTTACGGGCCTGCGTACCGATATTTTTCAGCATTTTACCGCCTTTTCCGATAATAATACCTTTTTGACTATCTCGTTCCACAATAATAGTCGCTTGAATATGAATTTTACCAGTATCAGCCCGTTTCATCGTATCGGTAACCACCGCTACTGAATGAGGCACTTCATCCCGTGTTAATTTTAAGACTTTTTCGCGAACCAATTCAGAGACAATAAAATATTCTGGATGATCAGTGATTTGATCATCAGGGAAATATTGCGGACCTTCTGGCATTTGGTCCACTAATACCGACAACATCCGATCGACATTGTTTCCTTCTGTCGCAGAAATAGGAATGACTTCTTTAAAATCCATTTGAGTTCGATAGTCGTCAATAATATGCAACAACTGGTCTGGATGAACCTTATCGATCTTATTAATGATCAAATAAACCGGCACGTTTTGATGGGACAATCTTTCTAAGATGAAATCATCTCCGCGACCTCTTTTTTGATCAGCGCTAATCATAAACATGATGGCATCCACTTCCCGTAACGCACTATAAGCAGCTTCCACCATATAATCACCTAAACGTGATTTAGGTTTATGAATCCCCGGTGTATCGATAAAAATAATTTGGGCATCGTCTGTTGTATAGACCCCTTGAATTTTATTTCTAGTTGTTTGCGCTTTGTCACTCATAATCGCAATTTTTTGACCAATTAAACGATTAAGTAAAGTTGATTTACCCACATTAGGACGACCAACAATCGCTACAAAGCCTGATTTATGTTCTGTCATAAATTGTTCCTTTCTTAACTAAATAATAGTGCCCAAATTTTGGGAATAAAGATCATCGCACCAATCAATGCGGCAAATAATGATGTAACTAACACAGCGCCTGCCGCCATATCCTTAATTTTCTTTCCAATGGGATGAAAATGAAAGTCAGTCACCATATCGACGACATTTTCAAAAATAGTATTGATGATTTCTACAATCCAAACAATGAAAACCGCTAATATAATCCAAAGCCATTCTTGATGGGATAAACGAAACAAGAAGCTGGCAATAAAAACCAAAACACCAAATAGGACATGTTTACGCATATTACGTTCTTCTTCAAACACAGTTCGAATACCGACTAGCGCAAACTCCAGTGAATTAATGAAGTGTTTATTTTTTTTTACGTTCTTATCTTTTGAGTCCATAGGCATCCAAAATCTCTTTCTGTAAACCAAACATTTCTTTTTCGTCTTCAGGTGTCATGTGGTCATATCCATTAATGTGTAGGAAGCCATGGAGCGCCAAAAAACCAATTTCACGATCAAAACTATGACCATATTCTTCCGCTTGCTCACGGGCTCTTTCTGTGGAAATCATGATATCGCCTAATTCTCGCGGCATCTCTGCCAACTCTTCATCATTCATGATGACGGCAATTTCCCCTTCGCCTTCTTCTTCCAAGGCAAAGCTTATGACATCAGTCGGCGCATCTTTTCCACGGTAGTCACGATTGATCACTTGAATCGCCGCATTATCCATAAAAGTTACTGACATTTCGGTATCTTTAGGCAATTTCAAAAAATCAGCAGCAAATTGCAACAATTCGTCGATTTCTTTGATTTTTTCAGGTGTCACTTCGCCTGTTTCATCAATAAAAGTAATCTCCATTATTCTGCTCCTTGTTCTTCTTTCATTTTCTCTGCTTCAGACTTCATCTTAGGATATTTAATCCGAGAATGGAAGGTTGAGCTCAAACTAGACACTAGCGACTTTTCAACAATCCGAATTTCTTGTAGTGTTAGTCCCGATTCATCTAATTGGCCATCTGAGATTCTTTCTTCAATTAAGTCATGAACAAAAATTTTAATTTTATCAAAGCTAGGCTGGTCCATCGCTCGAACGGCAGCCTCACAGCTATCGGCAATATTAACGACACCAGCTTCGCGAGTTTGCGGTTTTGGTCCCGGATAACGAAAATCAGCTTCTGTTATTTCTGGGTTACGTTCTTTAGCTTTCACATAAAAGTATTTCATTAACGTTGTACCATGATGTTGCCAGCAAATATCAATCACCATTTGTGGCATCTTATATTCTTCTAAAATTTCTGCACCTTCAGTTACATGACCAAATATAATTTGCTTACTGTCTTCTGGTAATAAGAAATTATGGGGATTTTCTGCACCTGGCGGCAGATTTTCCACGAAGAAATTAGCATGACGTATCTTACCAATATCATGGTAATAACAAGCCACTCGTGTTAACAAACTGCGGCCGCCAATTTCAGCAACGGCGTTGGCACTTAGATTCGCGACCATCATTGAATGATGATAAGTTCCCGGTGCCTCTTCTAACAATCTTTTTAATAAAGGATTGTTCGGATTACTTAACTCATTCAAGGTAATGACACTGCTATCTGTCACTAATAATTCAATATACGGCTGTAATCCCATGCCCAAAAGAATCGAAAACATTGAGCCGGCAAATGAACTAATTAATGTGGTCCATGTTCGACTGTCAAAAGCCGACAAGCCTTGATAAATATTCAACACAATTGTCCATAAAACCGGAAATAGCACAACCCAAAGCAATGCTTGTTTTGCTTGATCGGCAATGCGTTTTTGTTTCACCATAATCGCCAATGTTCCAGCAAATAGATAACTCATTAATATAATCGTTAAATTATTGGTTCCAATCGCGCTGTAAAAAACAAACAAGGCAAAGATAGTTTGAAAGACTGCTGCCAAGGCTCCTGCTCGTCGATTTACAAAGACTGTAAGAATCAATGGCACAAACGCTGCTGGGAAAAATAAAGACAGCGTACTGGTATTACTACTTTGGAAAATCTGTAGGAATTTCATCAGCAAAATACCGACACTCAAACTAGCTGCATAAAACAAGATAAAGCGAACTCGTTGAAAATTCCCTTCGATTTGATGAGAATAAAAATACAACAACAATAATTGTAATAATACAGCACAAATCATCGCTACTAACGGAAAGATTGAACCAGTTGAATTGGTCATTCCTAGTAAATCCAATTTATTTAAAGCAGTTGCATCAATCTGACTGCCCTCGCGGACAACTACTTCCCCTTGATAAATCATGACCGGTTGAACTGATTGTCGCGCCTGTCTTTTTAATTCTGCTGTTCTTGTTTCATTTAATACATCATTGATGACGATGCCATCTTCAATCAAATAACGAATGACTTGGACTTGGACTTCTGTGTGGTTGGTCATATCAATCTTATCCAACGCCAATTGTTTATCATCACTTAAATCCGTTTCACGAATCCTTTTTTCCATTTGTTCATCGATTAAAGCCAAACTCTCCGTTTTCACTGCTTCTAATTGACTTGATGACAATTGCACCGCATCACTATAAAAATCATTAGGCAGCTGTTGATAAAAATTTACAGTATCTTGATCTAGAGTTTCGAAGCTTTTTTTAACGGCGGCAACACGTTCATCCACAGTGGGCTGAGAAATGACTTCACCGCTATCTGCATCAGCAACCTTATCTTGATAGCTTTTATCAATTTCATTATTTGTTTTAACAATCAAATCGATCAGCTGACTGATTCTATCGTGCTGAGTATCCGCTGTATCTGCTTGGTAGGTATATTCAGGCGTAACTGCCTCAGCCGCTAATTTTCTACGCTGTTTTGTCTCAGTCGTGTTCTCAATCGTTTTATTTGCTCGAACACTTTCAGTCGCTACTTGACCCTCTTGGTAGTTTACGCCCTTTTGCTTCACACTACTAAAGAGCGTCAAAAATAAAATCAAACCAAAGACGAATAAAATCAATGGAATGAAGTATTTTCCTAGCTTTTTGCGTAATTGATTGATTGGCTGGTTAAACATAGATTTCCTCCAATCTATTCGTTGGTACGTTTCAAGCTTTCTTTTTCGTAAGCTTCAATAATTTCAGCAACTACAGGGTGCCGAACAACGTCGCTAGACTCAAAATTAACAAAGCGAATTTTTTTTATGCCTTTTAATGTTCTTTCTGCATGAATTAATCCACTCAATTGACCTTTAGGTAGATCGACTTGGCTAGTATCACCATTGACAATCATTTTAGAATTAAAACCTAGTCTAGTTAAAAACATTTTCATTTGCGCAATCGTTGTATTTTGTGCTTCGTCTAAAATTACAAAGGCATCATCTAAAGTTCGCCCCCGCATGTAAGCTAACGGTGCTATTTCAATCACACCGCGTTCCATCAAACGATTGGTATGTTCTAAACCAAAAATTTGGTGTAACGCATCGTACATTGGTCGTAAATATGGATCGACTTTTTCCTTTAAATCACCTGGTAAAAATCCCAAGCTTTCCCCGGCTTCCACCGCTGGACGAGTTAAAATAATTCTCTGGACTTCACCTTTTTTCAAAGCCGCAATCGCCATAACGATCGCTAAATAAGTTTTTCCTGTTCCGGCTGGTCCGACGCCAAAAACAACATCAGACTTGTTGACGGCTGCAATGTAACGACTCTGACCAATATTTTTTGGTCGGATTGGTTGACCATTGCGATCCTTTAAAATTTCTTGTTCATACATTTGAATAAATTCATCCAGATGTTGTTCTCTTGCCAATCGTAAGGCGGACATAATATCAGGTGTCGTAATCTTAATGCCACGATCAATCAAGACTTGCAACGCCCGAATAATTTCCACAACTAACTTGGCTTCTTCTGACTCTCCGATGACCTGGATCGTTTCTCCGCGAGTGTTAATCGTCGTTCCAGTATTTTCTTCTAAAAATTTAATATGTTTATCGTGAGCGCCTAACAGCATACTCACATCGTCTTTAGCATCTAATTTTATCTCTAACGACTCAAAATCGTTGTTTACCAAAAATCCTTCATCTCCTCGTTTTTTTGTTCATCTTATCATACCACATCACCCTTAAAAGCAAAATTTTCAGGGCTAATTTCTTATCTTGCGCTGCTATGTAAAGTAACAAAAAAGCCACCGACTAAACGATGGCTTACTAATCTTATTGTAACAGTTCTTTGACGATGGCGTTCACTGCATTACCATCAGCTTTGCCTTTGACTTGCGGCATCACCACACCCATCACCTTACCAAATTCTCTAGCTGATGTTGCGCCTGTTTTTGCAATTGCCGCCTTCACAATTTCTGTAATTTCTTCGTTAGAAAGTTGTGCTGGTGAATACTTTTCGACAATCACCATTTCTTTTTTTACCTTGTCAACTAAATCTTGACGGTCAGCTTTTTCAAATTCAGCTAAAGAATCACGACGTTGTTTCATCTCACGAGATAAAACCGTTAATTCTTCGTCTTCATTTAAATCACGACCTAGTTTGATTTGCTCATTTTGAACTGACGCTTTCAACATTCGAATCACTTGCAAAGACTCTTTATCTTTTGCTCGCATCGCTGTTTTCATGTCATCGTTCAAAGTCGTAAGTAGTGACATCTGAATCACTCCATTTGCTAACTAGAATTTTTTACGTTTTCTAGCTGCTTCTGATTTTTTCTTACGTTTCACGCTTGGTTTTTCATAAAACTCACGTTTACGAGATTCCTGCAAAGTCCCAGCTTTTGATACGGAACGTTTGAAGCGACGAAGAGCATCGTCAAGGGATTCATTTTTACGAACCACTGTTTTTGACATATTTAATTCCCTCCCTCCGAGCTTTAAAAGTAACCGTTTTTGTATTTGAAATTAAAATTCCAAAAACTAGACTGTCCATCTGATATTATAGCTAAAGGTCAAATAACAGTCAAGTTGTCTTGCGTTTTTTTATTTTCGTTGACAATCTGGACAGCGTCCATATAATTCAAAACGGTGCCCTTCAATCTCACAGCCATTTAATTGTTCTTTAAAGAAATCCATCGGACACATATGAATTTCTTCTGTTTTCCCACAAACGGTACAAATAAAATGATGATGATGGCCAAAATCTTCATTACAGCTAAAACGGAATTTCATTTCTCCATGAAGTTCGGTATCTTCAATAATTCCGATCTCACAAAACTCCCTTAAATTACGATAGACTGTATCATAACTTAAACCTGGAAATAAATCATTCATATAATCATAAAGTTCTTTAGCCGCCACATAACGATTATTTTTAATTAAAAAATCAATTAAAGTCTCTCTTTTTTTTGTATATTTAAAGCCATTATCTTTTACTGTCACCAATGCTTTTTCTAAAAGTGTTGCCACAGGTATCCCTCCATCAAAGTGTAATCATTCTGATTAAAAATATGGTATAATAAAATTACTATCAATGCAAGGAGTTATCAAACATGGAGAATCAAAACCCCGATTTAGTTTCAATTTTTATTCTGTCAGATTCAGCCGGCGAAACTGCTTCAAAATTGGCACAAGCGTCTATGGCGCAATTTCCAACGACTGAATTTTGTTTATTCCGCCGTACTTTTATTAATACCGAAGAAATGTTAAATAAAGCTTTAAATGATGCAAAAAGCGAAGATGGTATGGTTTTTCATACCATTATTGACCCACATCTTTCACAGCTTGCCCGTGATTTTTGTGAACGTGAAGGTATTTTCCAGCTAGATGTCCTTCATCCTGCGGTAGATGAGATTTCTCGCCGAGCACATGTTGATCCCACTGGTGAACGTGGTGCCTTACATCATTTGAATGAAAATTATTTCAAACGGATCAAGGCAATGGAATTTGCTGTAAAATATGACGATGGAAAAGATCCTAAAGGCTTTTTAGAGGCCGATGTCGTTTTACTTGGTGTTTCTCGTACATCAAAGACGCCTTTAAGTTTGTATTTAGCAAATAAAAACTTAAAAGTCGCAAATTTGCCGCTGATTCCACAAGCTCATATACCTAAACAACTTTGGGAAATTGATCCGAAAAAAATTGTCGGTTTAACAAATGATCCAGAAGTTTTAATCGGTATCCGCAAAGAACGGATGCGGGCCTACGGTTTAAACCCCGAGACAGCCTACTCAGACGCTTCTAAGATCCAAGCCGAACTAGACTTCGCTAATGACCTATATCAAAAGCTAGGTTGTGTCATCATCAATGTCGCGACTCTTTCAATCGAAGAAACCGCAGCAATGATCATGAGTGCCCTAGATTTAGAGGATCACAGTTATTTCTTTACCGAAGAAGAAAAAGCCTGATAAAAATAATGCCAGTGAATCTGAGATATTTTTCTCGATTCACTGGCTTTTTTTGTTTACTCTTTTTGCTCATCATCAGCTTTAGTTTCTTCGGACTTTTCACCTGACGAGGTATCAGCTACTTTATTTTCTACTTCATTGTTTTCATTACTTGTTTCGCTAGTTGATTTACTAGCTACTGATTGTTCTTCTGTGATTTGTTTCAGACTATCAGGAGTATTCTGACTTTCTTCTAAAGCTTTTAATTTGGCTTTTTGTTGTTTATTCTTACGGATTAAGAAAATTGCTGCTAAAGCAAAAATTGCTACTAAGACCCCTAAAATAATCACCATCGTGTAATCTTCTGGTTCCACATCTGGATCGGCCTCATTAAACTTATCCGCTTCCTCGCGAGTAATAGTAAAGCTTTCTTCGATGGGCCATTCATTCTCTCCTGATGTAATCGAACCAGTTAAAACATAATCTCCTGCTTCAAAACGTCGGCCATCCATCGGCAAGAACAAATCAAAAATAGTATTTGGCGCAAACTGCATATTTTCCTGATCCGTTTCAACGATCACTTCATCCGATCCTTCTCGCTTAAGTTCAGCTTTGTAATGAGCCTTATTAATGTATGTAGCTGAAGTATTCCGAACTTTTAAAGAAATCGCATTTCTTACATTTTGTTGGTTGGCTACAGCGCCGTCAAAAACAACTTCTGGCGTAACTGTTGTTTCATTATTTCGTAATAAGATGGCAATTTCATAGCCAAATAAATTTTTAATATTTGTTCCGGAAGCTTCTTCTTCATTAGTAGAATCATCTTGTTGACTTAAATAAATACCACCGGCGATTACACCATCATATTCTTCCGCAGGCATCGTAATCGTCATCGCTAATTCTCGCTCTTCTTCTGGCGCTAAAGTGACAGTCTCTTCATTTATTTTCACTATGTCTTCTATATTATATTTCAAGCTATCGTCGTAAATTCGTTCTTTATTTTCAAAATTAGAGTATTCAACTACCCCACCAGAATTGGTCATTGCAGAATTAATTTTAGGAACTACTGTAACATCACTGTCTGAAGTATTTCTTAAAGTAACGGTGATTTCCTGTGATTGACCTGGCGACATCATTAAATCATAATAAGTAACCTCTTTATTATGTTGATTATCTGGAATATTAGGTTTCACACTAAATCGTAGTCCACCTGCTGCTTCCACTTGCTCCACGAAAAAAAGGCACTAGTTATAAAAAAAAGACTACATAGTACAGTAACTAACTTTTTGAATTTCATCTTCTTCCCTCACTTCTCATTTAACTTTGCTATAAAAAAGCTCAAACATTAACTTTAAGAAAATGTTTGAGCTATTCTTTTAAATAATCTTATGGAGCTGGAGCTGCTGTAACTGTCCAATTGATAGTAGATTCATACTTTCCGACAGCTTTAGATGCTTCTTTAGGAACTTCCAAAGTAAACTGAGTTAGATCTAGTTCAGTTGTTCCTTTTGCACTATCAGAAGTCACTGCATTTAAAACTGTTCTATCTGATCCTGGTACTAATTCTAGTTTATTTTCAATTGGATCAAAATCATTGGAACCAGTGATATTAGTTAATGCTCCAGGATTACCGTAAGTTGATAATACTGCACCATTTAGCTCATCTGTTCCTAATTTAAATTGTTCAGCTTGTTGAACTTTTACAACCCAACCATTTGTTGCACTACTACGATTATCCGTTACAATAACTTTACCTGTCGTGATATTAGAAGCTGAACCATTCTCATTATCTGTGCCATCATCAGTGGCATAGTAAACTTTGTCTGCATCATATTGAATTTCATGAGAACCAAACAATAAATTATCTGGCAAAGCAGCATCACTATCATCCAAATCTAAGGTCCCGTCAGTGTAAGTAACTTCTCCTTTAGTAGTTTTTGTTTGAACCGCTTCTACACTCTGTAACCCCGCTGTAACACATACTGCTGATAAACCAATAATACTCAATACGTATCCTAATGCTTTTTTCTTCATAATCTTCTCTCCTTAATTTTTTTTATAATAAAACATTAAATGTTTTACTAGCTTTGTTAGGTAAATCATCATACAAAATATCACTACACCAATTCCCAAACCCACCAATGACCATTTAATCAACATACCGGTTTGAGGTAGACGACCATTAGGTTTAGTCCCACCGGTTGATGGTACAGTTGATCTGTTTTGTTCGGACGTGGAGCTTTCAGTAGGTGGGGGATCAGATTTTTCATAAAAACCAACTTGTGCATTTGAACCATTTCCCTCATTATCTATCGTTTGTGCCCCATACCCAGCAGAGGCCATGCTCAAAAGTATCAAGATACTTAAGAACAGACTGGAAAAAAATTTAATTAAACACTTTTTCATTGTTTTTCCCCTCTCCTCTGTCTATGGCACATTTGACAATAACCACTCTACTTCTGTGGTGCTTTGTCCTACATGTTTTGCACTCGTCTTCGGAATTTTTAACGTGAAGCGTTCGATTGGCAGTGTCACTGTTCCTTTTCCCTGTCCATTGGAAGCTCGCAATAATTCTGTTGCATTGCCGGGAATTAGAGTGATCTCTTCATCATCGACACCGCTCGGAATACCTCCTGTACTTTGACTTGTATCTAATGGTCCTACTTTAAAACCTAATTCAGCTGAAGATAATTCTTGATTAGTACTTGTCTTAAACTGAGCCAATTGCTTAACTGTTAAACTCCAGCCTTCCGTTCCCAATCGAGTATCTAGCATACCTATTTCACCGGTTGTCAAATTGTTGGCTGAACCATTTTCAGTATTTGTTCCATCATCTGTCGCATAAAAAGTTTTATCCGTGTCGTATTGAATCTCATGAGTGCCAAAGTTTAAATGACTCGGTATCTTTCCATCGATTAAAGATAACTCTTCGACAACACTATTCGAACGCCACTGTGCAGTGAACGTCACATCTGATTTTCCCATTTTATAAGTCGTCGGTGAGCTAGCAATTTGCGGATTTTGATAAACCTGACCATCGGCACTATTCAACCAGCCAACAAAGGTGTGATCCGTTAGCGTTAAGTTCCCTTGTGATGCGACATTTACTGAATCATTTTCAGAATAAAGATTACTATCAGTTGGAACATCTCCACCATCTGCACCGTTACCGTCATAAGTTACTTTATATTGTTCTTCACGGCGAACAATCATGTTGATTTGATGGAGGATTTTTTTATCATCTCCAGAAACATCCGCATTAAAGATTCTTTCGTCAGTAAGATATTTTTCACGACTTGCAGTTAATTTAGCTTCCGTATATGAAGTATCGTTAGTTGAAAGTTTATTATTTGCAATCTGACTTTCATCAATTACTACATCTCCACCTGTATCAGTTCTCGTTGCAGACCATTGATAGTTTCCATATTTTTCAACATTGAAAGGACTTACTGTTTTATATGGAGAACTCGGAGTAGTGTTAAAAGGTTGTGAGACGGCTGTTTGGTAGTTTTCAATAAATTGAACCCCTTCACTACCGCCCATATCAACATTATAGTTTTCAACATAAAGCGCTGGATAATCAGCTTTATCTGGTACTAAGTTACGCGAGGTCGCAATAAAAGAAAATGTATTTCCTAGAGAATTTCCTGTTTCTTCATGGTAACCTGGGTCGTTACTGATATTTACCACCTCACTAGTACTAATCCAAATTGGATATTGGTCTGCAGTAACTTTAATTTGACTATCCGTTGCTGTCGCGCCTCCTTCTACATAACTAGAAAAACTAATATTAGGCAGTTGATTTAATTTCCACCCATAAGTACCACTATCAATGTCCACGGTTGTATTGTCTATAGATCCATATCCATAACCACTTCCGCCTTCTTCATCAAATACTAGCCCATCCTCAGAACTATTAATCTTAATTGTAGAATCACGCAAACTATAATTTTCCTGTTTGATCGCAGAAAAACCCAAACGAGCATTGTCAATCACTAAACCAACATTTATAATATTAATCCCTGACTGATAATAGGAGGCACTTCCAGAAGCAGCAGGATCTGGTGCAGAAATCCCCGTATCAGTTGCTGTGATATTAACAGGTAAACGCCATTTTTGATCGTATGTCATTATATCCCACTGTAATCCATATGGTACGTTAATGCCGTTTCCTTCAGATGCTTCGATATTTATCTGCATGTCTTCGCTAGTGCTATTATATCCATTAAAAGAAATTATAAATCGGGGAGCATTGATACCCGCCGTACGACCATCTACATCAACCGAGAAAACTGGACTTGCATCACTTGTTTCATCGGAGCGTCCCATAGATAAAGCTCCGGTCTGCATACCGATATCACCAGCAATTACAATATTGGTATATTTTATTCCTTGGATGTTTACTCCCGATTCAGATCCTTCTGGACTGTACACACCATAAGAATTATCTTCATTAATTGGCGCAGTTGCAGTAAAATTAGTATCAAAGCCCATTCCCCCTTGAGAATCGACCTCCAATCCTTGAAGAGCAACTACTCCTACTGAACTTGGAAATTTATCAAGACTTATGCCAGACTCTTGACTTTGAGTTGCTAAAATTTTTTTTACCATTGACATTGTCGCTGTAGAACTACCATTTGAAGTAGCAGTAAAATCAAGTTTCGGTGCACCTGATTGTACTTGATTAGATAAAGTGAGTTGACTACCAATGATTCCTTGCCCTATTGTGGCCGTTCCAGAAACTTCAATATCAGCAAGATTAAATAACTGTCCGCTAATACTAGACATAATCCCTGTACCATCCTGTGTATGACCGTTAATTTTTCCACTTGTCACATTAATGCTTCCGATAGATAGACTATCACTATAAGAATCATAAGTTCGTGTCAAGATACCAAAACCAGTCCCCGTCATGCCGTTGACTTCAGGAGCATTCCCTGTCTCATTTTGATCCGTCATAGTAATATTATATGCCTCAATTCCTATTCCGTTAGTTGTTTTTCCAGTAACTATTCCCGCATCATTCCGAAAATCCATAAACGAAAAAAAGCCAATCCCATCAGTACTTGTTCCTGAAATATTGGAAATGTAAGTAGGAGATGGTGATGCGTACTCGTCATTTGCTGTATCTAAAACTGTTATACCACCATCAAAAAGACCGTATTTTTCTCCAGTGGCATTTAAAGTAGCACCTTTTAAATTCACAAATTTTAATAATGCACCTGTACTATCAGGATCAGTTGCTGTGGCAGTCATACTTGTATCAAAACGACCCTCATAAGATGGCTGCGCCTCGCCAAATGCACCCAAATCCATATTTTCTACAAATGTGTTAACTTCTACATATTCTTCCCGATCAGGCGCCAGTTCATCCACAACACTAATTCCTGCTTTAGTAGCCCTTGCTGTAGCACTCCCTGTATAATTCGTAATTCCTGCAGGTGTATATATACCAATCTGATTAGCATTAACGTTTAAAGTTACAGGCAATCTAACAAGTTCCGTTGGTTCACCAATATTTAAGTGGTCCACATAAATGCCATAATCTAAAGTTGTCGTTACATCTAGTGTTGAGTTTCGACAAATAGTTAAATTACTTTGTGTTCCTTCAGTTCTGATAATTTGTTGCACTTTATTATTTCCATCACCTGTTCGTGGCTCAGAATAAATCCTATTTTCTAAGTATGAGTTGCTATTCGTAAATTCGATAATTGTGTTTTCATCATATTCTCCCTCTCCTTTGATTTCTCCGGATATAGGAAATTGCGATGGATCTTCATAATACATTTCTGGCGAATCTGTTAGAATATATGTCCCATCATTTTTTAAAATTATCCCTGTATCAACAATCGTGATTTTACTCTCCGCCGCCTGAGTCAGATCAGCGGAACTATCAACTTTTTTTTCAGGTTCCACATTTTCTGGTACTAAAGAAGTGACTCCCCTTGCTGGTTCTTTTTCTTTGACTGTTTCATTTGATTTTGTAATGCTTGGTAATTCATTTTCTACAATGTTACTTCTGATTGTTTGCAGTAAAGATTCTCCGACAGCTGCTTTTGCCTCAATAAAAGTAAGTCCAGGAAAAATTGGTGCGAGTGTACTAGATATCAAACAAATCGTTACCAATAGTTTCAATTTTTTTGTGTGTTTTACTTTCCTTTTCCCAAAATGCCCCTTCAAAGATTACACACCCCCTTTTTCTTTTTCACTTGTTACTAACTAAAATCAAGTGTTAAAAATAACTTTATATAAATAAATATTTAAAAATATGTATATAAAAAACGCGTTATATTAAATGTTTATTCAAAAATAATTATAATATCCTTACAATCATTCTATTTAATTAACAATAAAAAGTCAATTTTTTTCCAAAAATAACTTATTTTATAATTATATTTGCTTTTTTATTTTTAAAAATGGATATTTTTTATTTATTCAAGTGATATTTATACCAGCTTTTTTATTTTATAATTATTTAATTTTATTTTATATCTAAAAAACGAATAATAAATATTTTTATCAAAAAAAGCTCTAATAATTAGTAGTCTCCCTACTAATTATTAGAGCTGAAATACATCTTATTTAAAAAACTTGTACGCCTTCTTGTTCAATCGCCAAAACTTCTATTTTACTAGTTGATTTTATTTTCATTAATTGTTTTACAATTTGTTTGGTTTTATCATAGGGACTTAAAATTAATACAGTTGGACCGGCACCACTTAAAAAACTACCATAGCCACCATTTATTTTGGCAGTTTTGCGAACTTCAGCAAAATTTGGAATTAAATCTTTACGATGAATTTCATGAAATAGATCTTTTTCCATCATTTTTCCCGCTAATGATAAATTGCCATTCAAAATTGCAGCAATCATGACATTACTGATAGCGCTGGCTTTTACTGCTTCACCATAAAGCATTTCTTCAGGTAGAACGCCGCGGCTGCTGCTAGTCAGCAATTGCGTTTCAGGAATCACCGCGATTATATCACAGTCAGGAAAATGATGCTTCACATAGCTGACTTTTTCATCAATATAGCTAGCAACCACAAATCCTCCGCAAATTGCTGGCGCAACATTGTCAGGATGGCCTTCGATTTTTGTTGCTATCTCTATTTTTCTTTCTTGTGTTAAACCTAAATTACCCAATCGATTCGCCAACTCAATTCCTGCAACAATCACCGAAGAACTGGAACCTAATCCTCTAGCAACTGGAATATTAGAAATCATTTTTATCTTATGAGGCGTTAAATTTGGTGCCAATCTTAATGCTGTTTGAATCAATAAATTTTTTTTATTAGTGGGAATTTCAGCTGTAAGATTATGTTCAATCTCCCAGTCCAAACTTTCTGCACCGACTTCAATCTCTAAATAAAGCGAGACTGCCAAGCCACAAGAATCGAAGCCTGGTCCTAAATTAGCACTAGTTGCAGGCACACGAATTCTCATAGCTTTGCCACGCCTTCCCGTAAATGATTACGCATATCTTCTAGATCACTCATTTTTGAAATATTCACATTTGATTCATTAATTGCAGTATCTGGATCTTTTAAGCCATTACCAGTGAAGATCGATACAACTGTTTCGCCTGGTTTAATACGTCCATTTTTAACATGTTGAATGACACCAGCTAAAGAAGCTGCTGAACCTGGTTCTACAAAGACACCATCTTGGGCAGCAATTTTTCGATAAGCATTTAAAATTTCTTCATCAGTTACCGCATCGATAAAACCATTTGATTCGTCGCGGGCTGCTTCTGCTAATTTCCAGCTGGCAGGATTTCCGATACGGATAGCTGTCGCGACTGTTTCTGGTTGTTCAATTACTTCATTGCGCACAATCGCAGCTGCACCTTCTGCTTCAAATCCATGCATTCTTGGTAGAGCTGTTCCTTTAACTTCATGCCATTCCTTAAAGCCTTTCCAGTAAGCTGAAATATTTCCAGCATTTCCCACCGGAATCGCTAAAACATCTGGTGCTTTTTCTAATTGTTCACATATTTCAAAGGCAGCAGTTTTTTGTCCCTCTAAACGATAAGGATTGACTGAGTTTACTAGTGCCACTGCTTCAGTTTTGGCGATGTCACGTACAGCTTTTAAAGCCTCATCAAAATTACCTGGAATCGAAATAATGTCAGCGCCATACATAATTGCTTGGGCTAATTTTCCCATGGCAATTTTTCCATCTGGAATCACCACATAGGCTTTAATTCCCGCTCTAGTCGCATAAGCCGCAGCTGCTGCCGAAGTATTTCCAGTAGAGGCACAAATAATTGCTTTGGCGCCATCTTCTACCGCTTTTGCCACTGCCATCACCATCCCACGATCTTTAAATGAGCCAGTTGGATTTAATCCTTCATACTTTCCATATAAGGTAATGCCTAATTCTTTGGATAAATTTGGTAAAGGAATCAGTGGTGTATTTCCTTCTGCTAGAGAAATCATTGGTGTGTTTTCAGTGATTGGTAGATACGCTTTATATTGTTCTAATAGGCCTTGATACATTTATTTTTCCTCCATAACTTTCATTGACGAGATAAATTTGAATTTGGTTTTTAATTGGATTTGATTTTGAATTTCGGCATACGTTGTTTCTGATATAGGATGAGTAATAATCACTACTCTAGCTTTTTCACCATCACCTTTAGCTTGAGAGACTTGTTCGAATCCAGCATCTAGTTTAGTAAAAATTTCAGCCAACTTTAAAAATTGACCTGAATGATCCGGCATTTCTAAAGAGAAGAAATAAGAATTAATGATTTGATCTTTCGGAGTCAATTTTAATTCTTGCTGATACGGACTAAATGGTCTTCCTGTAGTACCGTTTTCTATTTCTTGAGCAATTGCTGCAAGGTCCGCTACGATACTTGTGCCAGTCGGCCGTCCACCAGCTCCGGGACCATAATACATTGACTCACCGATACCGGAACTTTCTACAAAAACAGCATTATACTCGTTTTGAACAGCTGCCAGTGGATGATTTTTCGGTACTAAAACCGGTCCGACTTCAGTATGGATGCTGTCGTTAATTTTAATTGCTGAACCGATTAGTTTTACTGCATAGCCTAGTTTTCCAGCAACTGCAACATCTTCAGCCGATAATCCACGAATGCCACGAATCGTCATCTGATCCATCGTAATCGTCATGCCAAAAGCAAATTTACTTAAAATGACCATCTTGTAAGCCGCATCTATTCCATCAACATCATTAGTAGGATCACTTTCAGCAAAACCTAAAGCAGTTGCTTCATCCAATGTATCTTGATAGGTTCGTTGTTCTTGAACCATTTTCGTCAGCATAAAATTAGTGGTGCCATTGACGATTCCTAAAACTTTTGAAATATTGTCTCCAGCAAAACTAGTGGCTAAAGTACGTAAAATTGGAATCCCACCAGCAACACTAGCTTCATAATAAAGATTGACTTGATTTTCTGCTGCTAATTCAATTAATTCGGTGCCATGTGTCGCCAATAGATCTTTATTAGCAGTTACAACATGCTTGCCAGCTTTTAAACTAGCCGAAATGTAAGCTTTCGCAGGCTCAATGGTTCCCATCGTCTCAATGACAATAGCTATTTCCTTGTCTTGTAAAATTTCTTCAACCTCATAAACCAAAGTTAAATCAAATTTTTCAGCTAACTTCTCTTTTTCTTTGGAAGGGCGGACGAAAGCTTTCGTCACCGTTAAGGAGCGCCCGATTTGGTTGGTTAATTTCTCTTGGTTTTCAGCCAAATTCTCTAAGACGCCTGTGCCGACAACCCCCATACCTAGTAAGCCAATCTTGATTGGTTCTGCCATAATGTCCCTCCATCATTAAAATGTTAATTTTATTTCATCGTTTTCTAATGTTTAACTTTCAGTATAGCGAAATCCAACAAAAAAAACTAGTGATTTTCCAAATAAAATCGGAAATCACTAGTTGAATTATTGATGTAAAATATGTTGGAAAGTTTGATCTAAAATATCTAGGACATGATGATCATCTAGACTATACAGCATGGCTTTACCATCGCGGCGCGCTTTAACTAGTCGGTTATCCCGTAATAATTTTAGTTGATGAGAGACTGCACTTTGTTCCATGGCTAATTTTTCTGAAATAGAAGAAACATTGCGTTCGCCATCTTTCAAAAACATCAATATTTTTAGACGAGTGGGATCACTTAGTACTTTATAAAAGCGGCTGACGGTTAAAATTTCTTCATGTTCCTTCATCTTGTAGCTCCTTTATTCAGTCAATTGTTTAATAGCTGTTTCAAAAGTTTCAAGCTTATTGACTGCATCAGCTTGGCTTTCACCTTTCACGCCGATATAAAACTTAATTTTTGGTTCTGTCCCTGAAGGACGGATGGCGATCCAAGTTTCATCTGCTAAAACATATTTCAAAACATTTGATGGTGGCATTTCGATCGGACTTATTTTACCACTTTCGTCTGTTGTTTCTCTTTTTAAGAAATCTTCGGTTAAGACAACATTTATACCAGCAAAATCTTTAGGCGCTTCTTGGCGTAAATCACCTAAAATTTCTTCGATTTTTGCAGCTCCAGCTTCCCCATCCAAAGTAATAGAAATTGTTTTTTCAGCAAAATAACCATATTCAGCTAAGATATCTTGTAAACCATCATATAAAGTCTTACCAGCTTTTTTATAATAAGCTGCTACTTCTGCTAATAAAATCAATGCTTGAATCGCATCTTTATCCCGTACGAATGGTTTGATCAAATAGCCATAGCTTTCTTCAAAGCCAAACATAAAGGTATGAGAACCATCATCTTCATATTGTTGAATTTTTTCAGCGATAAATTTGAAACCAGTTAAGACACTAATCATTTCTGCGCCGTAGCTTTTAGCGATTGTAGTCGGTAGTTCACTAGAAACAATTGATTTTAAAACAGCGGCATTTTTAGGTAAGGTTCCTGCATCTTGATGAGCTTGTAATATATAGCGAATCAATAATGCGCCAATTTGATTTCCAGTTAACACTTGATAACTGCCATCTGGTAAACGAACTGCCGCACCTAATCGATCGGCATCTGGATCGGTGGCAATCAATAAATCAGCATCTTCTTTTTCGCCCAACTTCATAGCGTATTCAAAAGCGCCTGGCTCTTCTGGATTTGGTGACTTCACAGTCGAGAAATCTGGATCAGCAATCGCTTGTTCTGGCACTAGCATATAAGATTTAAAGCCAGCTTGTTGTAACGCTTTTTCACCTAACATGCCACCAGTACCGTGTAATGGCGTATAAACTAATTTTAGTTCTTCGCCCATTTCATTGATTAGCTCTTGATTGATCGTGACAGTTTTCATTTCTTTTAAATAAGCGGTGTCGATTTCTTCACCGATGATATGGATTAAATCAGCCTGTTTCGCTGCTTCTTCAGATAGAATTTCAACTTCCAAAGGATTTTCTACTTGGCGCACAAAAGCTGTTAAAGCATCCGCGTGCTCAGGTGGCATTTGACCACCATCTTCGCCGTAGATTTTGTAGCCGTTATAAGCGGCAGGGTTGTGGGATGCAGTAATCATAATCCCCGCAAAAGCTTCTTCAGAACGAACCGCGTATGACAATTCTGGTGTTGGCCGTAAGCTTTCAAAAACAAAAGATGGAATATCATGTTTAGCTAATGTTTTTGCTGCCTCCATTGCAAATTCTGGTGACATGTGACGAGAATCGTAGGCGATTGCTACCCCGCGTTTTTTAGTTGCCAAATCTTGTGTATCCATGAAACGTGCTAAGCCTTCTGTTGCTTGTCGTACCGTAAAAATATTCATCCGATTAATACCAGGTCCAATAATTCCCCGCATTCCGGCAGTTCCAAATTCTAAAGGTTTATAAAAAGCGTCTTTTTTCATTGCCTGATCGTTCGCTAAATCTGCCAATTGTTTTTTTAAGGTATCATCTAATTTATCAGAATCGGCCCATTGTTCGTAAACTTTTTCCCAAGACATATCTTGCACCTCTTTTTAATTTTTATTCTTAATAAGTATACCATTGTCGTTATTCTACGCAAAGCCAAAGTCCAGCAAAAAAAAGCAAGAAAAACTCAAAAAAGTTCATCTTGCTTTAGATTATTAGGCATTTTCTTCAATATATTTATAGACTTGTTGACCAGCAATACCGCCTTCACCAACAGCAGTTGTAATTTGACGCAAATCTTTGTTACGCACATCACCAATAGCAAAGACACCAGGAATACTTGTTTTCATTTCAGTATCGGTTTCTACCCAGCCTGCTGGATTGGTAATACCACTATTGATAAATGGTTCAGTTAATGGTTCTAAACCAACATAAATAAAGATTCCACCAGCTGCTTCTTCAGTCACTTCGCCAGTTTTTAGATTTTTAATTTGGACTCCTGTAACAGCCATATCATTACCATGAATTTCTTCAACAACACTATCCCAAATGAAAGACATTTTTTCATTGGCAAAAGCGCGGTCTTGAATAATTTTTTGCGCCCGTAATTGGTCACGACGATGAACAACAACTACTTCAGCAGCAAAATTAGTTAAATAAATCGCTTCTTCAACTGCAGAATCACCACCACCAACAACGATTAATCGTTTGTTACGGAAAAAGGCACCGTCACACACGGCACAATAAGAGACACCGCGACCAGCATATTCTTCTTCACCTGGCACACCTAGTTTACGATGGTTACATCCAGTTGCAATGACAACTGTTTTCGCTTCGAAGGTTTGGTCTTCAGTAATGACTTCTTTATGTGTGCCTAAATCTTTAATATCTTGCACAATGCCATAAGCATTTTCTGTCCCAAATTTTTCGACGCTGTCAAACATTTTTTGTGATAATTCTGGTCCCATGATTGATTCGAAACCAGGATAATTTTCCACTTCAGCTGTATTATTCATTTGTCCGCCAGGGGCACCACGTTCCAACAATAATACTTTCAAATTAGAACGGGAAGCATATAAGGCAGCGGTCATCCCTGCAGGACCGGCACCGATTACGATTACATCATACATTTGTTTTCCCTCCGTTTGTTCTTACAATACATCCATAATCATTTTCTGTCGATTAATTTGCTTACTAAAGATTAGTAAGTTAACGATAAAAAAGAGCAACCTCTTAAGATTGCTCTCATGAATCCTTATTGTTGATTTTTCATTTGTTGCATCATTTGACGAATCTTTTTCTCAGATGGTTTTTGGCCCATAGACATCATCATTTGACGTAGCATATCTTCGTTAATTGGTGGATTTTTTTTGAAATAATCCATCATATATTTACGAGCTAAGAAGAACCCGCCGACTGCCCCAATGGCAATTCCGATCACAATAAATAATACGATCATCCCGACACTCATGTTCACCGCTCCTTTCTGGTAACATTCCCATCATATTTTACTAGACTTCTCTGTAAAAGAAAAGTTTATTTTTTAAAACTTCTATGCTTCTAATTCAGGAAAAGCAGTTGGATCAAAAGTACCTGCTCTGAACATCGCAATCTCTTTGCCATATGGTGCATAAGCAGTCTTTTTATCTGGACCAACATAAGGTGTTTCCAAAATTTTTGAGACATGGCTAAAACGTTCATCATGGACAATTTTATTAAGTGCTTCAAAACCGATTGTGCCGTGACCAATATTGGCATGACGATCTTTGTGAGCACCAATCGGATTTTTTGAATCATTAATGTGTAAGACTTTTAAACGATCTAAACCGATAATTCGATCAAAATCCGCCATCACACCATCAAAGTCTTCCTTGACATTGTAGCCGGCATCATTGGTATGACAAGTGTCGAAAGTGACTGACAATTTTTCATTTAATGTCACGCCATCAATCATATAAGCCAATTCTTCAAAAGTTTTACCAACTTCGGTTCCTTTACCAGCCATTGTTTCTAAAGCGATTTGAGCCTTTTGATCTTTGGTTAGGACTTCATTTAACCCTTTTATAATTTGATCCATCGCAGCTTTTTCACCTGCACCTACGTGAGCACCAGGATGTAAAGTTATTTGAGTCGCACCTAAGGCTTCTGCACGCATAATTTCTTCTCTTAAAAATTGTACGGCAAAAGGAAACATTTCTGGTTTGGTCGTATTCCCTAAATTAATAATGTAGGGAGCGTGCATCACAATATTACTAAGACCGTGTTCCTTCATATAAGCTTCACCAGCAGGAATATTCATCTCTTCAACTGGTTTTCTTTTGGTATTTTGCGGCGCGCCACTATAAATCATAAATGTTGTGGCACCATAACTAGCCGCTTCTTTAGCAGAGCCCAACAACATTTCTTTGCCTTTCATTCCAACATGAGATCCTATTAACATAATTTCCTCCAATTTCTTTTATAACATAAATAGTAACATAGCTGTCATGAGGGGCAAACTAATTAAAAAACTTAAGCTAGAACTAAAACCAATTACTTCTTGTGGCATGCCGGCTTTCGCACTATTCACAACACCAAACATGGGAATGGGGCCAACAGAAACTAGACACAACACAACTTTTACTAAATTAGGCAAAGGTAATAAGAAAAAAATCACCGCAATAATAATTCCGAAAAAATATTTGATACTTAATAAACGAACAACGACCGAAAAATCTTTTTTTGGCAGACGTAATTCTAGATACAAGCCAATCACAAACATCGATAAAAAGGCATTGGCGTTAGCAATTGGTTGCATAATTTGAAAAAAGCTCGCCGGTAAATCAATGGAAAAACTCCGCAGAATGAACATCACCAAGTAACACATAAAAGGAACCGACGTCCCTAATCGCTTAACAATCGAAAATAAATTAGGTTTTTCTCTTTCATCGCCAACTAAATTATCAACAGCAACATTCGTACCTCCGGCTAGCATAATGGAATTACCAATATCAAAAAAAGAAAGAAACGGAATCGCTTGTGGCAAAAAACTTTGCAGAAAAGGCAAAGCAAAATTACCAATATTGTAACCTGAGCCGCAATACATGATAAATTCCCGTTCAGTAGTGGTTTGTTTTTTCGATAATAAATTGCCAACTACCACCATCAATAGATTTAGTAAAAAACCTGCCAATATCAAAAACAATAAATTGACATGGACGGTTAATTTTTGTAAGTTTACCAGCACAGCTGCGGGTAAGGTAACATTGATGATGATTCTGGATAAAGTATCTCCGTCTACTTTTGATAGCAGACCGACTCTTTTAACTAAAAAACCAAAAAAGATAATTACAAATAATCCAAAAGAATTAATTAAAATTGTACCCATTTTCTTCTCCTCGCTAAATCACACAAAAAAGGCGAGACTGTTGCCTCGCCCCATTTTTAAAATTCTAAAACAAAATACTTTTTCTTACCACGACGAACGACTGTATAGCCACCAGCTAATTTATCAGCATCAGATAATGTGTAAGCCGTATCTTGTATCCGTTCCCCATTCAGATAGATGGCACCATTAGTAATATCTTCACGGGCTTGACGTTTTGAGTTTTCAATGCCAGCTGTAATTAAGATTTCTACTAGATTCAAATCATCTTCGCCCTTAACTTGATAACTTGGCACGTCTTTAAAGGCTTGTTGGATTTCTTCAGCGGCTAGATTTTTCACATCGCCAGAAAACAATGCCTCTGAAATACGAACCGCTTGTTGGTAAGCTTCTTTTCCGTGAACGATCGTAACTACTTCCTCAGCTAAACGTTTCTGTGCCAAACGTTGTTCTGGTGCTTTAGCAAATTCAGCTTCAATCTCAGAAATTTCTGCTAAGCTTAAGAATGTGAAATATTTTAAGAATTTCACAGCATCACGGTCATCAGTATTAATCCAAAATTGGTAAAATTCATATGGAGAAGTTTTTTCTGGATCCAACCAGACTGCGTTTCCTTCTGTTTTACCAAATTTCGTGCCGTCTGCTTTAGTAATTAACGGCATCGTAATACCAAAAGCTTGAACACCTTTTTCACGGCGGATTAATTCTATTCCTGAAGTAATATTGCCCCACTGATCGCTACCACCTAGTTGTAATAGACAACCGTAACGTTCATATAATTGTTGGAAATCATAAGCTTGTAACAATTGGTAAGCAAATTCAGTATAAGAAATCCCCGTTTCAATCCGGCGCTTCACACTTTCTTTACTCATCATGTAATTAATCGTAAAGTTTTTACCAATATCCCGTAAAAAGTCAATCATTGAAAGTTCGCTCAACCAAGTATAGTTGTTCGCCACAATCGCGGGGTTTTCTTTATTTTCAAAATCAATAATGCCAGAAAGCTGGTTTTTAATACTTTCTGACCAATTTTTAACTGTGTCTAATGTGTTCAATTGACGTTCCGCATCTTTAAATGATGGATCACCAATCATGCCTGTCCCGCCACCAACTAAGGCAATTGGCACATGACCATTTTGTTGGAAACGACGCAACGTTAGAATTGGTAACAAATGTCCAATATGTAAACTGTCAGCCGTTGGGTCAAATCCGATATATAATTTGACAGACTCTTCATTTAATTGTTTTTCTAAAGCTTCTTCGTCTGTTACTTGGTAGACTAATCCGCGGTTTTTTAATTCTTGAAAAAAGTCCGAATGCATCTCATTTTCCTCCTAAAATATGGTATATCACCCATCTTAACTGAAAAAAAACGCAAATAAAAGCTTAAAATTTCATTTTGACTGGATTTATTTGAAGTTTGTGTTACAAAACTGTCAAGCGCTTGTGAAACATGTAAAGACTTTGCTATAATTCACTGGTGATTGAAATGAATTTAACGAGGTGAAATCTTTGGTTTCAAAGAAAAATCCAAAAAAGATAAAAAAGAAAAATCCGCAAAGATTAGGTGGCAGTTTTTTTCTTAACGTATCGATAAGCGTTGTGAAATCTTTGCTGCTAGGTTTTACTACCGTCCTTTTCTTAGCTGGCATGCTGGCTTTGGGAATTGGCGTCGGTTATTTCGCTAATTTAGTCGAAGGCACCTCCTCATTAACCAAGACCGATGTCCGACAAGACATCTCGAATGTAAATGAAGGCTCTCTTTTAAAATATGATGACGGTCAAAACATTGCTACCATAAATACTGATCCTATCCGGCAAAAAGTCGACGGAGACGAAATTTCTCCATGGGTCAAGAAAGCCATTGTAGCGACTGAAGATGAATACTTTTACAAGCATAAAGGAGTCGTTCCAAAAGCAGTTATTCGTGCACTATTAGGTGAAGTTACTGGTCTAGGCTCAGGGTCTGGTGGCTCAACTTTGACACAACAGTTAGTAAAACAGCAAGTGTTAACCAGCGAAACATCTTTTAAACGAAAAGCCAATGAAATTTTATTAGCCATGGATGTTGAAAAATATTTAAGCAAAGATGAAATCTTAACGGCTTACCTAAACATTTCTCCATTTGGTCGTAATAATAAAGGACAAAATATTGCTGGCGTAGAAGAGGCTGCCCAAGGAATTTTTGGTGTCGATGCCAAAGATTTATCGTTAGCCCAATCTGCTTTTATTGCTGGCCTGCCTCAAAGTCCAATCGTATACAGTCCCTACACCAATACCGGTGAACTAAAAGATGACTATTCATTGGGTATCGAGCGACAAAGAAATGTCTTATTCAATATGTATCGCGAAGGTGCGATTAGTAAAGACCGCTATGAAAAAGCTGTGAATTATGACATCTCCAATGATTTCTTGCCACAAGGAGAATTAACTGTTGATGAACATGGCTTCTTATATTACACCGTCTATAATGAAGCAATTAACTTATTGGCAAAAGAAGCAGCTAAAAAAGATGGCGTCAGTGATGCTGATTTTGAAAATGAATCTGTCAGCAATCGCTATGTTGAACAAGCAACTTTAAGTATTCAAAATCAAGGTTTAACCATTAATTCCACGATTAACCGAAATATTTATGATGCGATGCAACAAAGTGTTACTTCTTACGGTTCTTATTTAGATGATGGCTCAGGAGTCACTGTCGAGACTGGCTCAGTTTTGATGGATAATAAAACCGGAAAAATCTATGGCTTTATTGGCAGTCGGGATTATAGCACTAATCAACTAAATCATGCTTTCGATACTTCTCGTCAAGCTGCTTCTTCCATCAAACCTTTATTAGTTTACGGACCAGCAATTGATCAAGGCTTAATTGGTTCAGAAAGTCGTATTTCTGATTATCCAACGACTTATCAAGAAGGCAAAAACAATGGCAAGCGATTAAAAAATGCGACTAACAACGGGACAAGAACTTTCTTAACAGCCCGAGACGCTATTGTACAATCTTCAAATATTTCAGCCTATCATTTATATCAAGATATATTGACGCAAAAAGGTTCAACTAGCTACGTCTACGATACGTATTTATCTAAAATGAACTTCCCAGAAGCTAGCAGCTGGGGCTTAGAATCTGCGGCCCTAGGAACGACCGGTGTTTCTACTTTAACCGAGGTCAACGGCTTCCAAACCTTAGCCAATGAAGGGGTTTATCAAGAAGGTTACCTGATTGATTCGATTACCAATGCAAATGGTAAAACTTTATATGAACATGAATCAAAAGGAACCGAAGTATTTTCAAAAGCAACGGCTTCAATTATGAATGACATGATGCGTTCCGTTATTGATGAACAAGAAACAACACCATTTAAATCTATTTTATATAGTACAAATAATACTTTGGCTTCCGTCGATTGGGTGGGTAAAACCGGTACAGCAGATGATTCTGCGGATAATTGGCTAATTGTTTCATCTCCTTCATTAACTTTAGGTAGCTGGACAGGAAAAGATGATAACTCAGCGATGGCTGATGGTACTGGAAATAGAACAGCCACTTATATGGCTTATCTGGCTAACCAGATTTACTCTGTCGCGCCGTCATTATTTGATCCGAAGGAAAAATTTGAATTAGATGACAGTGTTAAAAAAGAGAAAGTCAGTGAATTTACTGGTTTGAAAGAAGGTAAAGTTGCCTTTGAAGGGAAAAATATTTCTGTTCCCGGCGGTGACACTACCTCCCTTTGGGCAACTGGTGGTCCCGCAGACAATACTTATAAATTTGGGATTGGCGGCACCAATGCCAATTATAAAAATTATTGGGACAATAAAGGTAACAATTCCTCTGACGATGAAGATGATGATGAATAAAAATAAGCAAAAAAACTGGGAAGTAAGGTCATTTCAAACCTTACTCCCCAGCTTTTTTTATTGTTTCTGCGCAACCATTGCTAAACCTGATAATGGATGTCCACCTGGCAATTGGAAAGAAGTATCCCAATCATAGCCTGGTGCGATATTGGCAGTTCCATGAATTCTGAAACTTGGTTTGTATAATTTTGCGTCATTTGTCGTAAAGGCGTCATTACTATTATGAACTGTCCCTTCTTTAATCAAATCAGCTCGTAAACCAAAGAAATTAAAATCATCATTGTTCCAGCCGTCTTTAGCTGCTTTGATAATACCTAAATGATTAACGTCATTCGGATTACCTGCCTTGACTGTGACATCTTTCAAATAGGCGTCAACACTTTCATCACGTTTTCTAACACTAGCTTCTGCACCAAAGGTAAATGGTCCAGTTAAATTGGCTTTAGTTTCAACTATTTGAACATCATTGACATAGCCTTTCAAAGTTTGATCTGGATACCATGACAAACGAACTTTAATATCTTGATTTAAAGCTGCTTGTTGAATAAATAAATATTCTTTTCCTACAGGACCGGCTTCAGCTGCATTACTTTTTATATTTTCCAACAAATAGGCTGGCTGATTGGGAAAACGAGCATTATCTGGATCAACTTGAATCCCAAATGAAGCTACTGTCCCGCCACCTTTTGAATTAATCATCACTTTAGAATGATAACCGCCGGTACCAGACAAATTCATAACCGCTTCAATGGAAACATATCCATCATCTTGTGTGATTGGTACAGAAGGTTCACTTCCTGTGGCACTGATTGCATACCAACCATGACCTTCATCTTTCCAACCAACCGAGACAATATGATTTTGTTCACTGCTGCTAGTTGTATAGTTATGAGATCCTGCTACTGCATTAGGATTATAAGCCCGATAAACGGGGGCTGTTTTCGCATCATCAGAATACCAATTGACTCCTTCAGCTTTCCAGCCTGCGTTAACTAAACCATCTCGTTCACTGGCGCTCAACGTATAATGATGATCCCCTGCATTCTGATTATACAAACGGTAAACCGGGGAATCACTTTTTTCTGGTGCTACCCAGCCGATTCCTTCATTATGCCAGCCCGCTCGAACTAATCCCCATCTTTCACTCGTGTTTGAAGTATAGAAATGTTCGCCACTGTTAGGATTGTACAAACGATAAATATTTTGTTGTCCACTACTGGCAGCATCTGCTTGATTCGTTAAACTAATCGCAAATATTCCTAAAAAAACCGGTAAAACCAACCATAATAACTTCTTAAAACCCTTGTTCATTCTCTCATCTCCTTTATAAATTTTAGATAAGCCGTAGCTGATTAAGCGCTACCATTATAATTATACAATATTTGTTTTAAAAAGATTAATTATTTATTCCAAAATCTCTGCTTGTTGTTTCTTTGTTAATTTCTTTAACACCAAATCATAAGAACGGGCGATCATTGCTTCGATTTCAGAATCGCTTATCTCTTCCACAGCTAACTTGATTGAATTCCAATGTTTTTTATTAGCGTAATAGCCAGGAATAATCATTCCAGGATAAAGTTCCCGCAATTCTTCATTTTTTTCAGGTAAGTTTTTTAAGGTAATCAATGCTTCAGGACTTGCTTCAGGACTCATCATACCAAACTGTTTTCCTAATAAATCAAAATAAATGGTACCCCAATCTTCTCGAAAATAAACCTTCGCTCCTTTTAGCTGATTGCCGTAAGCTTGAAAATGATCAATTCTTTTTTGAATAGATATGTTGTCCATCTTTATTCTCCTTATCTAAAAAAAGACCGATTCAAAAAGAACCGGTCTAAAATTTTTATTTTGTTGAACCTTTTTCATAAATACTGTGAGGTAAGATAATTGTTTTTTCTTCTAAATCTTCTTTATTCATCATTTTAGTTAATAAACGCATAGCAACCGCACCGATATCATAAAGTGGTTGAGTCACACTAGTTAAACGAGGGCGAGCCACGTCAGTTAATAATGAATCGTTCGAAGTCACAATTTCAAATTCTTCTGGGACTTTAATACCTTTGTCGATTAAACCATCTAATAAGCCAATCGCTAATTCATCATCGGTTAAATATGCCGCTGTTGCACCACTGTTTAAAATACGGTCTGTTAAAGCTAAACCTTCTTTAAAGCTGTATGGCGCTTCAAAAATTAAACCTTCGCTGTATTTTAATTTGTGGTTTTCTAAAGCTTCTTTATAGCCACTCATCCGGTCTTGTCCGTTAATTGGATCAATTAAAGCGCCACTGACAAAAGCGATTTTTTCATTGCCATGACTTGCTAAAAGATCAACGGCTTCTTTTGTCGCTCGACGATAATCAATATTAACACTACCTACTTGTACATCTGGATCAATCGAACCAGCTAAAACAATCGGTGTTTTTGAGCGAGAAAATTCAGCTCTGATTTCATCAGTGATACGGTGTCCCATGAAAATCACACCATCTACTTGTTTTGCTAATAAATTGTTTAATACATTGACTTCTTTTTGGGTTTCGCCATCTGAATTAGCTAAAATAATATTGTATTTGTACATGGTCGCAATATCATCGATTCCGCGTGCTAATGAAGCAAAGAACATGTTGCTCACATCAGGAATAATGACGCCGACTGTAGTTGTTTTTTTACTTGCTAAACCACGCGCAACGGCATTTGGTCGATAATCTAAACGATCAATCACCTCTAAAACTTTTTTTCTAGTGGTTGGTTTTACATTTGGGTTGCCATTTACGACCCGAGAGACGGTCGCCATTGAGACATTGGCTTCACGAGCAACGTCGTAAATTGTAATTGTTTGTTTTTCCATTTATATTTCTCCTGTTCTGTTTCGTGTTTTCTGAAAATATCATTTACATTTCTAAAAGATAATAGCACGCTGTCATGATTATTGCAACCGTTTTACACTAGAATCTTTTTAAAAATGTAAGCGTTTTATCATTTTTGTTTTTCAATAAAATGAACAAGTGATACAATAGCCTTAAGCTTAACAGAAAGAAGGATATGTAATGAATCAAGAAAAAGTTTCAGAATTACGCAAATGGATGGCCGCCAATCAAGTTGATTTAGCCTATATTTCAGATCCAGCCCATATTGGCTATTTCTCAGGATTTGAAAGCAATCCGATGGAACGGGTGCTTGCTCTTTTCATTCCGCTGGAAAAAGATCCTTTCTTATTTGCTCCGGGATTAGAAGTCGAAAGTGCTAAGGCAAGTAGCTGGCCCTTTGATGTAGTAGGATATTTAGACAGTGAAGACCCTTGGAAGATTATTATCGCAGAGATCAAAAAACGCTATGGCGATGTAAAAAAAGTGGCTTTGGAAAAAGGCCAACTAGTTTTAGATCGGTATTTAATTTTAGTTGAAGCTTTTGGCAATGCTGATTTTTCAGCTGATTTAACGCCGATGATTCAACAATTACAACTTTATAAAACTAAAGAAGAATGCGACAAATTAGTCGAAGCTGGTCGTAGTGCTGATTTGGCTTTTGAAATTGGTTTTAAGATGGTCAAGGCTGGTGCAACGGAAGAATCAATCGTAGCCGAAATCGAATACGAGTTGAAAAAACAAGGGATCAAGCAAATGTCCTTCCCAACTGAAGTTTTAGCGGGAGCAAATGCTGCAAATCCTCATGGTTCACCAGGTAAAAATACAGTGAAACAAAATGAATTAGTTTTATTTGATCTTGGAACTATCGTTAACGGTTATTGTAGCGATGCCACTAGAACAGTTGCTTGTGGCGAACCAACCGATCATATTAAGAAAATTTATGACCTTGTTTTAGAAGCACAATTAAAAGCGCAAGCTGCTGTAAAACCAGGGATTACTGCCGCACAATTAGATAAAATTGCCCGCGATGTGATTGAAGACGCTGGTTATGGCGAATACTTTAATCACCGTTTAGGTCATGGTATTGGTACAACGATTCATGAATTCCCATCAATTGTTGGCGGCAATGATATGGAAATCAAAGAAGGCATGTGCTTCTCTCTAGAACCAGGCATTTATTTACCTGATGATGTCGGCGTGCGGATTGAAGACTGCGTTTATGTTACTAAAGATGGTTGTATTCCATTTACCCAAACTTCTAAAGAATTAATCATTCTTTAAAAAAATTGGTAGACCTAGTTTGTTTACCAATCCAAGCACTAAAAAAGAGGTTGAGAAATTTTTTCTCGACCTCTTTTTCTTTAGAAAAATTATTCTGGATTGTTTTCTTCCAAATCTTCTTTTAATTCTTTTAAATCTTCTAATGGTGCTGGATCTTCATCACTTAATACTTCGTCTTCTTCAGCAACTTCTCGTTCCATTTCATCTGCATTAATCACAATATCGGCGGTATCTGCTGCTTCACTAGCCGCTTTGCGAAAACGATCTGACAAGTCTTCACTTTGTTGTTTCAAGCTGTCAGATAAGTCATCAGCTGCATCTTGCATGTCATCAGCAGTATCGCTTACTTTATCTTTTAAATTGCTGGCTTGTTCTTTTACGACTTCACCAAATTCATTTGTTTTCAAAACAAAATCATCTGTATAATCACTCGCTAAGTCCATAAAATCATCAGCTTTTTTCGCTAAATCATCTCTTAATTCACGCCCTGATTTTGGTGCTAATAAAAGAGCAACGGCTGCAGCGGCTGCACCACCAAGAATCGCACCTGCCCAAAAATGTCCTTTTTTTGCCATAGTAAATCCCTCCAATTTTTATTTAACTGTTTGATTACGTTTTTTGAAAAATTTTAAAGTCGCACTACCCACTTTTCCAGCAACAGTTGCCTTAGCAGTCGTTTTTCCTACATCTGCAAATTTATCTACTAAATGACGACTAGATAAATTCAAATCAGAAACGGTCTCACTTAAATCTGCGACTGCGGTAAATAATGGATCAATTGTTTCAACCTTACCGTTGATATCGTTTAACAACGTATTACTTTTCACCAAAAGCCCTTCAACTTGAACCATCAGCAAATCAACATCTTTTGTTAATACGTCGATCGTATTATTGGCTTCCTTGACGGTGTCGTCAACTTTAGACACGGTACCGGCTACTTGATTTAAAACCTTCACTAAATAAATCACCAATACGACAAACGCCAAAGCTGCGATGATTGCTGCAATTCCTCCTAGACTCATGACATCACCCCTTACTTATTATCCATTATTATACCATTTACTTTAAGATATAAACAAAAAAATCCCCCTTTCATTATTTAGAAAAGGAGACTTCAATTGTTTTACTCTGATTTTTTATTTTCGTTAGGCGCTAATTCTTGACCAAGTTCAATAATGTATTCTCTCAACTTGTCTTTGATTTCTGGATGTTTCAAACCATATTCGATACTAGTAGTCATGAAACCAAATTTATCACCCACATCAAAACGCTTGCCGGTAAATTCTCTAGCAAAAACCCGTTGTGTTTTATTCAAATTATCAATGGCATCAGTTAATTGAATTTCATCACCAGCACCAGGTGCTTGATTTTCTAAAACTTCAAAGATTTCTGGTGTTAACAGATAACGTCCGATTATCGCTAAGTTACTTGGTGCTTCATCAGCTTTTGGTTTTTCTACAAAATTCTTAACATTGTACAAGCCTTTTTCCACTTGTCCTTCAGGATTAATGATTCCATATTTTGAAGTCTCTTCTTGAGGAACCTGCATCACTGCAATTGTTGAAGCATGAGTTGTTTCATAATCATTCATCAACTGTTTGGTTAAAGGAACCTCACTTTCCATCAAGTCATCACCTAACATCACAACAAATGGTTCATTGCCGACAAAAGCTTTGGCTTGCAAGACTGCATGACCTAAACCTTTAGGATGAGATTGACGAATAAAATGTAGATTCACATCGGTAGTTTCTTCCACCAATTTTAAAAGATCTGTTTTGCCTTTTGATTTTAGATTGGTTTCCAATTCGATGTTGGCATCAAAATGATCCTCAATCGGACGTTTGGCTTTTCCTGTAACGATTAAAATGTCTTCAATTCCAGAGCTTAAAGCTTCTTCTACGATAAATTGAATCGTTGGTTTATCAACAATCGGCAACATTTCTTTAGCCATTGCTTTAGTTGCTGGTAAGAATCTTGTTCCTAAACCCGCAGCAGGGATAACTGCTTTTTTTACTTGCATAATGGGGCCTCCTGATAAATTATAGTGTAAATTCATTTTCGAAAGTGCCCTCCCGTGTCATTAAATCGTTACAAGCTTGGCGCACTTCTTTTCCATTGTATAAAACATCATAAATTGTTTCAGTGATAGGCATATCAACGCCTAAGCTTTCTGATAATTCCTTGGCAGCTTTCGTTGTCGAAACACCTTCAACCACCATACCCATATTTTCTAATACTTCATCCAATTTATGGCCTTTACCTAATAGATTACCAGCTCGCCAGTTTCTCGAGTGAACCGATGTTCCAGTCACAATCAAATCACCAACACCGCTTAAACCGATAAAAGTTAATGGATTGGCACCCATTGCCACGCCTAAACGACTGATTTCTGCTAAGCCACGAGTCATAATTGCGGCTTTGGCATTGTCGCCATAATTTAAACCAGCTAAAGCACCAGCACCGATGGCAATAATATTTTTTAATGCCGCGCCAGTTTCAACGCCAACCACATCTGTATTAGTATAAATTCGGAAATAATCATTCATAAATAATTTTTGGACGTATTTCGCTAAGTTTTCTTCGTCACTCGCAGCTGTAATTGTCGTAATATCATGAACCGCTACTTCTTCAGCGTGACTTGGTCCAGATAAAACAACTATTCCTTGACGATTTTCTGGAGCGATTTCTTCTGCTAAAACCTCTGAAATTCGTTTATGACTGCCTTGTTCCAAGCCTTTACTGGCATGGATAATCACTGGTTGATTTTTCACCACTTGATTAAATTCACGAGCAACAACACGAATGGCTTTAGTTGGTACTACAAATAAAACTGCATCCACATCTTTGACGGCATCAGCTAAACTCTTCTCAGCGACAATGCTGTCAGGAATTTTTAGATCTGGTAAATAATGACGGTTCGTGTGATACGTGTTAATCTCATCCATTTGTGCTTGGTTGTCACCCCAAATATGCACATCATGACCATTCTCAGCTAATACTTGCGCCAAGGCAGTCCCCCATGAACCAGGGCCTAAAACGGCAACTTTTTGTTTCACACAAGTTTCCTCCATTCATAATTTTTCTACCCTTATTTTAACATAATCAACTATTTTTATATGAAAGATTGATTAGTCCCTAAGTTTCTGAGATAGGTTTTAGGCTGCATTTTTTTCCTACGATAAATGACTAAAGCAATGCCACCAACAAATAAAACTAATGATAAAATTTGCGATACTCGTAGTTGTGTATCAAAGAAATACAGACTATCTGTGCGTAAACCTTCTACAAAGAAACGTTCAAAACTATACCAGATAACATAACTCAAAAAGATTTCCCCAACCTTAAAAATGTTGGTTTTCTTTCGGATAATAATGATTAAAATAAACCCTAAGAAACACCACAGTGATTCATAAAGAAAAGTTGGTTGACGATATGCACCATCAATGTACATATTATTAATGATAAATTCTGGCAGATGGAGACCTTCTAAGAAACTGCGGGTGGTCTCTCCACCATAAGCTTCATGGTTTAAAAAGTTTCCCCAGCGGCCAATCCCCTGTGCCAAAATCACACCAGGTGCCACCACATCTAAAAAGAGCCAAGAGTTAATAAAATGATGGCGCGTATAAAAGATTAAAAATATCCCAGCAGCCAGCAAACCACCATAAACCGCTAGTCCACCGCCACGGGTATTAAAAATCTGAATCGGGTCTGCCAAATACATCGGTAAATCAAACAACACATAATAAAGACGGGCACCAATAATCGCAATCGGTAACGCAAACAATAAAAAGTTTGAAAAATCATCTGATTTCAAACCGACCCGCGGTGCTTCTCTAGTAGATAACCATAAAGCAATCGCAATTCCCGAAACGATTAAGATTGCATACCAATAAATAGGTAAACCAAATATAGTAAACGCTGTCCGATTTAAATAGCCGTCCATTATTTCTCACCCGAATTTTCATCAATTAATCTTGATAAACGATCTTCAAAGGTTTTAGTTGCATCATAGCCCATATTTTTCGCCCGGAAATTCATCGCAGCTACTTCAATAATAATCGCCACATTTCGTCCAGTTTTTACCGGAATTTTAATCCGTGGTACTTTAACATCAGCAATCTCAACTTCGGTATTATCTGAGCCTAAGCGATCATAAGTTTTGTCTTTTGACCAATTTTCTAAATAAACCACTAATTGAACCGGCATTTCACCACGAACGGCACTTGCACCAAACAAATCCATCACATCAATAATGCCGATGCCACGAATTTCGATTAAATGCTGCAAAATTCCTGGTGGTTCACCGATTAAGTTTAATTCATCTTGTTGATAAACATCCACTCGATCATCAGCAATTAGACGGTGACCACGTTTGACTAATTCTAAGGCAGTTTCACTTTTTCCGATACCGCTATCCCCTTGAATTAATACACCTAGACCATAAACATCGACTAATACGCCGTGAACACTGGTTCTAGCAGCCAAGCGGCCACTTAAAAAACTAGCGATTTCTCCAAGAAGCCGAGAAGTGCCTATTTTTGATTTTAAAACGGGAATATTATGTTCATCGGCTGCTTGAATCATTTCTTTTGATGCTGTTAAATCCCGAGAAATAATAAATGCCGGTGTATCATCTGTACACAGACGACGCATCACCATCAAGCGTTCTTCAGGAATCATTCGCTCAGCGAAAGTAATTTCTTTATTTCCAAATAATTGCAGACGATCATGAGAATAATAACTAAAGTACCCTGTCAACTCCAGACCGGGTCGCGAAATATCACTATTGGTTACGATTCGTTCCAAACTAGCAGCATTACCGGTGACCACTTCTAATGACAAATTGTCTACTAATTCTTTTACTTTTACAGTTTCAGACATTGTTTACCTCTTTTCTACGACTTACTGCTATATTTTATCATTTTATCTTACTCCTTACTAGATTTTGACTGTTTCTAGTGAAAATCTCTAAGTAAATACTCTTTACTACTATTTTTTAATATTTTCCATTGAAGTTATACTACTATATTTTTCTTTTGGACAATTTTTATTTTAAAACAACAAAACATCCGAATTATCTAGAAAGAAGTGATACTTGTAAATTTAAGCACTTCGACCATAAATAATTCGGATATTCTGTTTTTAATTTTTATATTGTTAAACACTTAAAAAGCCCTAGTTAAAATTAAATTATTTAGTCACCATAAAATGTGGGACCATTAATGGCGAACTCCAAAAATCCGTCAACATTATGCCCATCACTTCTGGCGATTCTCGACAGCCTCTTTTAAGCCACTCTTCAAAAATGGTTACGTAAGCGTTAGCCAAAATTTTTCTACGGTAGACTTCCAAATCATCATAATTTGTCTCTACTCCCCAAGCACTGATAGTTCCTTGGCGAGTTTCATTAATTTTATTTGCTAAAAGTTCTTGAAAATTAGTTGCTGAGGTTCCCGGCAGTAAAGCAGTAAAATAAAACTTATGTTTATTCAAGTAAATAAAGTAATCAATATATGGCTCACAATAGTGATTAGTTATTTCTTCAAAAAAAACTCTTTCTCCACGTTTTCGTAGTCGCAACATGATATCAATAAAGCCCGCAATCAATTCATTCGAGATTGTCTCCAGCACATCAAATTTATCCTCAAAATGATTATAAAATGTTGACCGACTGATTTCAGCAATATCAATAATTTGTGGCACTCGAATCTCATAAAAATTTTTTTGATACAACAAACTAATAAAAGCGTCTTGAATCTTCTTTTTGGTTTTATTCATTTTTTGATCCCCCAAAATTTTCTCACTCTGGACAAAACGACAAAAATTGTGTACTTCTGGACACTTGCACGAAAAGTGTTCCAAGCAATTGGAAGCGCTTACGTTACTATTGAATAAAGAAAAAGAAAAGACCCTACAGTAATCATAGCACATTTTGTCCATTTTTTTTAATTTTTAAAAAAAGAAAGGAGATTTTTGACATTTTGGAAAGGAAGGAAAAATAATGAAAAAAAGCATTTATCATGGATGGTTCATCGTTTTAACTTGTATGGTTATCATGGCTTTTGTTTTTGCTCCAAGAATTAATTTAGTCGGCGTTTTTGTACAACCACTTTCAGAGAGTTTTGGTGTCAGTCGAACCGCTGTAACTTTAATGATGACAATTGGAACAATCGTCACTATGCTAGGCGCGTTATTTGTCGCAGGAAAACTATTTCAAAAAGTAAAAATTAAAAAAGTCATGACTGTCGCTATCGTCTTAGAAATTATCGCTTTTATCGGATACGCCTTAGCACCAAATATTTATGTAATTTATTTCTTTGCTGTAATTGGTGGTTTTAATGGTGTCTGTTTAACTAGTATCCCTATCTCAATTTTAATCAATAGTTGGTTTGGGCCAAAGTTACGAGGTCGTGCAATGGGAATTGCTATGTTAGGTAGTGGTTTGGGATCAATGATTTTAAATCCAGTCATGGGTTTCATCATTCAAGAATTTTCTTGGCGTTGGGGTTATGCATTAATTGCTGTTTTAAACTTAATCGTTACGCTACCGTTAATATTATTTACCATCGCTAACAGCCCAGCTGAAAAAAATCTTGAACAAATTGGACAAGTTGAAAATACAGGCACCTCAGCTGTAAATGGTTTAAGTTTCAAACAAGCTAGACATACCTCAATATTTTGGATTATGGCCTTTGCATTTATTCTTTATAGCGCTGTTTCTACTATCTTTAATGCAAATGGTGCGGCTTATTATACAGACATTGGTTTCACGCCAATTTTTGCAGCTTCGCTAATTTCTTTTTCTTCAGCTGCATTATTAGTCGGAAAACTTATCTTAGGCGAAATTTGCGACCGAACAAATGCTTTTACGGGTGCAGCCATTGCTTCAATGGTCATGTTTTTCGGGGTTGTCTTAATTTTGGTAACCTCCAATATTCCATCAATGGGTATTCCGTCAGCAATTGTGTTTGGCTTAGGAAATGCATTGCCAACTGTTACCATCCCTTTATTAACGGCTGAAATGTTTGGTAATCTCGATTACGGTCAAATTGTCAGCAAGTTAAATGTTGCTAGCTCATTTGGTGCTGCTCTGGGCCCTATCCTAGGTTCTTCATTTTATGACATGACTGGTAGCTATAGTTCTGCATGGTATATCGTATTATTTTTGATGGCTGGTATGACAATTATCACCTTAATTGGCAAAACAATGACACAACAAAATGAAAGGAGTCGAACGAATTGAGTAAGATTATGCGCGCAATAGATGCTGTTCAAGTTGTTAAAGATGGCGACACTGTTGCCATTGGAGGATTTGGTCCCTTAGGTTGTCCCGTTCAACTGATTAAATTTCTCTTTGCTAGAAGTGATGCTAAAGATTTACACATCGCTTTAAATGCCCCTAATGGAATGGTTTTACGTCATTTGGAGCGTCTAATCAAAGAAAGAAGCAAAAAACTGACTACTACCTTTATGAGAGGCAGCCAATCTGCGGAAATATTTTTTGATCATCAGCAATTAGACTTGGTCCCCCAAGGAACTTTTGCCGAAAGACTCCGTAGTGCTGGTGCTGGAATTCCAGCTTTTTATACTCCAGTTGGCGTAGGAACAATCGTTGCAGAAGGAAAAGAAACAAAAATATTTGATGGAAAAGAATATTTAATGGAGTATTCGCTACCGGTTGATGTTGGTTTTGTTCGAGCCACTAAAGTCGACCGAGACGGTAACTGCTTTTTAGAAGGCTCCACTAAAAATTTCACCCAGTTGATACCACCTGCGGCTAAATATACGATTGTTGAAGCTGAAAGTATTGTTGAAGTTGGTGAAATTGATCCTGAATTAGTTACTATTTCAGGTATTCATATTGATGCAATCGTAAAGGTAGGTGCTAGAAATGAATAGTAGAACGTTTATTGCATATCGTGTTGCTCAAGGTCTTAAAGATGGAGACATTGTGAACTTAGGCATCGGGATTCCAACCTTAGTACCAAAGTTTATCAGTCAAGATAAAAAAGTCGTTTTCCAAGCTGAAAATGGCATTATCGGCATTGCTGCTGCCACAAATCCACCAACACCCAATGTCTTCGATGCTGGCGGTTCCAGTGCTTCGGTAGCTCCTGGAGGACAACTGATTAATTCAGCAGAATCTTTCGGATTAATACGCTCAGGAAAAGTTGATGTGACCGTTTTAGGTGCTTTGCAAGTAGACTCAAAAGGAAACTTAGCCAATTGGCAGATTCCCGGAAAAATGGTGGTTGGCTATGGTGGAGCAATGGATCTAGTTACGTGTGCAAAAAAAGTAATCATTGCTATGGAACATACAGCGAAAGGGACACCAAAAATTTTAGAAGAATGTGAATTTCCTCTAACTGGTGTTGGCTGTGTCAGCGAAATTATTACAGAATTAGGTGTTTTTGAAGTCACACCAACCGGTCTTGTTTTGACAGAGATGTCCAGTACTACCACCTTGGATGAAATTAAAGAAAAAACTAAAGCAAATTATCAGGTCGCTGAAGATTTGAAGATTAATCAAATTAATTAGGAGGGTATAATAATGACAAGAGAAGCAGTAATCGTTGGATATGGACGTTCACCTGTGGGTAAAGCAGTAAGAGGAACACTCGCTGATGAGCATCCAGTTGAATATGCAGCAGAAGTTTTAAATGGTGTACTAAAAAAAGTTGAAAATTTAGATCCTAGTGAAATTGATGATATTATTGTTGGCTGTGCAATGCCACAAGAATCTCAAGGAATGAATATGGCCCGAGTAATTTCACAAAGAGCTGGTATTCCTGATAGCGTTTCCGCTCAAACAGTCAATCGTTTCTGTTCTTCAGGTCTACAAACAATTGCTACGGGAGCCAATGCTATCATTGCCAATCAGTCAGATATCATCGTGGCTGGTGGTGTAGAGTCTATGTCTTTAGTACCGATGGGCTTTGAATTTGCGGGTATTGATCCCTGGGTAATGGATAACAAACCTGGTGTGTACGCTTCTATGGGCTTAACCGCTGAAAATGTTGCCGTGAAAGATGATGTTAATCGCGAAGATATGGATCAGTTTGCTTTAGAAAGTCATCATAAAGCACAAAAAGCACAGGAAGCTGGTCTATTCAAAAAGGAAATTATTCCTGTTACTTATGGTGATATCGAAGGAAATCCACATATTTTCTCTGATGATGAGTCGATTCGGTATAATTTAACCTTGGATGACTTAGCTGGTTTGGGCCCTGCATTCCAAGAAGATGGTGGTACAGTGACTGCAGGTACTTCATCGCCGTTAAATGACGGTGCTGCATTTGTCATCTTAATGGAACGTTCGGTAGCAGAAGAAAAAGGAATTAAACCAATTGCTAAGTTCATTGGTTTTCAAGTTGCAGGATTAGATGCACTACTGATGGGTGAAGGACCAATCTATGCCATTCCTAAAGTAATGGAACGGACTGGCTTATCTCTAGATGATATGGATATTATTGAATTAAACGAAGCCTTTGGTTCACAATCTTTAGCCTGTATTCGTGAATTAGAATTAGATGTAAATAAAGTGAATCCTCGCGGTGGTGCAATTGCTTTAGGTCACCCGCTAGGAGCAACCGGCGCAATCCTGACCTGTAAAGCATTAAGTTATTTAGAAGACACTGATGGAAAATATGGACTGGTTTCTATGTGCATCGGTGGAGGCATGGGCGCTGCAGGTATTTTCGAAATGATTTAAAGAAGATGAGGTGAATAATGTGAAACGAATTGCAGTAATGGGTACTGGGTCATTAGGTACAATTTTAGGCGCCTTTATCTCTTTGCATAGACAAGTTGACTTAATTGATGTAAACGAAGCTCATGTTAAAGCTTTAAATGAGCATGGTGCAAAAATCACTGGAACGATGGAATTTACTGTTCCTGTCAAAGCTTTCTTACCAGAAGAGCTCACCGGTGAATATGACTTGATTATATTTTTAGTGAAACAAGTATACAATGATTCAGCAATTGCTTCTATTAAAAATCATATCAATGAAAATACGATTATTTTAACTTTACAAAATGGTTTTCCAGAGCCTGCGTTAATTGAAGTATTTGGTGAAAATAGAGTTATTGGGTGTACAGTTGGCTGGGGCGCGACTTGGATTGAACCAGGTGTTTCCGAATTAACTACACCAGAATCAGCTTTAAGCTTTTCGATGGGTCGTTTAAATGGCGAAGTTGATCAGAAAGTCTTAGACTGTAAAACAATTTTAGAAAATATGTGCGAAGTCCATTTGGAGGATAACTTTGCAGGCATGCGTTGGGCAAAATTGTTAGTTAATGCTACTTATAGCGGCTTATCCGCTGCTTTAGGTTGTACTTTTGGTGATGTACTAGATGATCCGATTGCCAGTGTTTATGCTATGTACGTTTGTAATGAATGTATTCGTGTGGGAGATGCCTGGGGAGTTACTAAATATTCAACTGCTCAAGGTGAAAACATGCGTGACACTTTAGGCTTTAAAGATAATCAGGAAAGGTTATTAAAAGCCAATACTTATGAGACTGGTTTCAGACCAGCACAGCTATTAAAAGCTAGCATGTTGCAGGACTTAGAAAAAGGCCGTCCAACTGAAATTCATGCAATCAATGGCATTGTGACATTCTTTGGTAAAAAAGAAAAAATAGCAACCCCTTTTAATGATGAAATCATTCGAATCGTCACTACCGCCGAAGCCAACAAAACAGTTCCAACTATGGAGAATCTTCCAGCTTTAGAAAAAATCTTAGCAAAATATCGCTATTAAAAGAAAAAACTGATGGATAACATAATGATCAATAACGTAAAGTTAATGATCATTATATCCGTCAGTTTTTATTTCTAGCTAAAAAAACGGATAGCTATTACTAGCCATCCGTATATTTATCGATATTTCGTTCTGAGACAATCGCATTGACAATCGCCATCACGACTGCGACTAAAATCGAGGCCCAGAAACTTGAGAAACCGAAGCGAGCTGCTCCTAAAATACTAGAAGTCAGTTGTAACATTCCAGCGCTAATCACAAAACTAAATAATCCAAGAGTTAAAATATTTAGTGGCAGTGATAATAAAACTAACACCGGCTTAACTAAGGCATTTAACAAGGATAGCACGAAACTCGCTATAAGTGCGGTGGTTAAACTAGCCACAAAAACGTGGCTAGGAAATAACACCGTCAGCGAAATAAAGATTAACGTGTTTACGATTAAGCGCTGCAAGTAGGTCATTAAAAGTCGCTCCAGTCATCATCATCAATTTTTTCTGCTTGTTTAGGTTGTTTTGGTTGTTTCTTTTGGTTTGCACCATAATATTGGTTTTGGTGACCATAAGATTGCCCACCGCGTGGTGCTGCTGGGATAATGATCGCCAATAAAATATATAATAAAATTGGTGAACCAATTAATACTAAACTTAAAAATACATAAATGACACGCACAATCGTAGGATCAATCCCGAAAAATTCAGCAATCCCAGCTAAAGTCCCGGTTAAAACTACATTATTACGAGATTTGCGTAATTTCTTATCCATAAAAATCTTCTCCTTCTATCAGTAAACTAAGCGTCATAATCTTTTAAGAAAATGCTCCCAGTTGTCGTTGTTAAATCAATTTGAGTCATCGCATCATCTAAGCGACGGAATTGGAATAGGCGGTTGGTTTTGTCTTTTTTCTCCCGCACAACTTCAACTTCACTTAAGCGTTGATTGATATTTCCAAAACTTGTTTTAGCGATTCCTTCTAAACCGATGTTTGTTGGTAAAGAAACTTTGATGGTTCCGTTCACCGCACTAGCTTTAACTTTGCGCAATGAATCATTTTTAGCGGTTAATTTAATATCGCCGTTGATTAATGAGATGCCGTAATTTTGTACATCTGCTTTCCCAACAATCGTACCATTTACTGTTTCAATAATCGAGTCTAAAATTTCACCATTTTGAATTTCAATGTTGCCGTTAACTCCTTCAATTTCCAACATCGTTGCATTGATTTGTTTGAAGGTGATGTTCCCGTTGGTTGATTTTGCGTAAACATCTTTTGCATTTAATTCCTCTACTGTGAAGTTCCCGTTTAATAGTTTGACTGCCACATGATCGTAAGTCCGATTTGGTAAATAGAAAGTTAATTCAGCATGGACCCGTTTGTTTGGTACTTGGAATGAAATGTGATCATTATCCACTTCAATCTGACTACGTTCCATGAATGATTGAATTGGTGATGCTTCATTCATCTTACCATATAGTTTAATTTTGGCATCAATTTTGATGTCATTATCGTCCCATGATTTAAAGATCACTTTACCGTTAGCTAACTTCACGTCAATCAAGGTTGGTTCAACCTCAGTATATAAAAATTGATGTTCAAATTTTGTTGAAGCGACACCTGGAACTTTGACATTGAAATCTTTCCAGTCAACATTATCTTCTACTGTGTCAGAAATCGTTTTGAAGGTTTTCTTCATTAAACGACCTAGTTGTAAACCAGCATCTCCCAGTTTTTCACCGACTTGAGTAAAGGTTTCAGTCGCTTGTTCTTTTAAGTCTTCTGGAATATCAAAATGACTACGACGAGAACGACGATTTTCTTGTTGGTCTTCGTGAATGCTGTTAAGCATTTCTTTTTGGGCCAGTTCTTGATTGTCCAAGAGAATTAATTGTTCTTCCAACTCTTTAATTTCAGCTTCCAATTCAGCCATCAAACCTTCATCACCTTCGATTAAAATTTCGAAGTCCTGTTTTGTGTGAAGTTCTGATAAAGCTTCCTGTTTGTCAGCTAATAATGATTTCACTTCGCCTTTTTCTTGATTGATTTCATCAATTTTGGCAGAAATTTGGTTGGCTTCAGTCGCTAACTCATCGTAGTATGCTTCTAAGTCTGCTTGAGTTTCCTCTTCAAATTCATCCATCAAATCATCGACTTGATCTTTATGATAAGAATCTACTTGATCGGCTTCTTTTTGAACTTGTGCTTCATCTTTGTCTTTTGCAATATTTTCTAATAATACTAAACCTTCTTCAGTTGTAATGATCCCTTTTTTAACTAAGTCTAAAATACGTTGTCTTTCATTCATAAAAATTGCCTCCTTCAGCAATGTTAAAGTCATTTTGTTTACATCCTTATTATGCAACGCTTCGCAAATTTTGTCATAGGACTTAAGGCCGAACTTTGACTAAGACTTTGATAAATTAAACAAAAAAAGAAACTCAAGATAATTATCTCAAGTTTCTTCTATTATATACTTAAAAAATTAGTCTCCTCCGGCAGCAATTTTTGCACGGTTATAAATCGCATCTTTTTCCTTTAAGTCGGCTAAATCTGCGATATCTTCGCCTTTAGAATGGAATTTATCAGTAATTCCCAATGCTTGAAATACTGCTTGTTTATAAGCAATTTCCGCATTCCACTCGACAGTGTCTAATATTGATAAAGCTTTATGAATTGCCATCATTCCAGTATCACCAGTCGCATTAATTAATACACCATGGCTGTCCAACAACAACATATGTGGAACTGGTAAATCATTTTCCTTGATATAAGAGCTAGTAATTTCAGCTAGTTCTTCCGAACAGTTGGGCGCAAACTTCATTACAGGAACTGGTCCCACCTTTTGAGTAGCTTCAGTCAGATTAGGCATAGGTAAGCCACTTGTCGCCCAAAACATTGCATTTGGTGCATGAGAATGTAAAACAGCTTTAATCTTTGGATTAGAATCGTAAACTGCCTGATGCATATTGATTTCTCTCGTCAAGCTACCAACACCATTGACTACTTCTCTTGTATCAGGATCCACAACTAAGATTTGAGCCGCTGATAATTCTCCTAAGTAAGCTTCTGACATCATTGTTGGTGTCATAATAATAAAATCTTTTCCATTATCATCTGTAGCTAAAAAAGAGAAATTTCCACCAGCCACATTTGTATTTTTTCTAGTAAAAATTAATTTAACGATTTTTGCCAAATCTTCTCTTTCTCTTTCAAACAACATACGTCCATCTGACATTTATAATTCCTCCATTATTTTTTTCTAAGTAGATTACCTGATTGAAGTGCTGTTTTTGCAGCTTCTCGCACAGCTTCAGATTCTTCCAATTTTTTCTTACGTTTTTCATCGTATTCTTTAAATAAAATCGGACTCCCATATTTATAGATATACACTGCTAGTCCAATCACAATAAGATTTAATAGCACTTGTTTAGTAGCCATTGCAGTAAGGAAAAGAACAACTGCTAAAAAAAGCAATCCATACCACTTCATTTTTTCTCTTTCAATTTGCTTCACAATTCTCTCTCCTTACTTCAATCCTGATTATTCTGTTGTGGTACTGACATTTAATTTGGTATCTTTTCCACTTTCTTCGTAGCGTTTACTTGGGATGGCAACTTTATTCATATATTTATAAAGCAGTACAAACAATCCTAGGAAGATGATTACACCCGCTATGGCAATTGGATTTAAATTAAATGCTTCGGCAAAAAAGATTCTAAACTCTGGACCTTCTATTGATGACCAAGTAATCGATTGTCCTTCACGGAATCCTTCTACCGCTCCAGTTGATTCAGCCAAACCAGTAAGAATTGGTGCAAGATAAGTCGCTGCATATAAATAGATCGGTAATGAAATAACGCCTAAAACCAACATCCGTAAAAGATTACCACCAGTTAGTAAAAGACCACCGACAGCAATTGCATAGTTAATAATACCTGCCAATGGCAATACTTCATTTCCAGGAAGAATGATGGCGTAACCGATAAATACAGGAACTAACAAGATTGCTGTTACCCAAATTTCAGAACGACCTGCCAAAATTGGCCAATCCAATCCGATATACACCTCTCTATCTTTAAATTTACGTTTCATAAATTCCGACATTGCATCTGCTAAAGGAGACAAAGATTGCATAAACATTTTTGAAATCATTGGAAATAGCGCCATTGCTGTAGCGACTTGAATCGCCAAATTTAATGAACCAGATACACCGTAAGCAGCCGCTAAACCAAGACCTAAACCAATGATGAATCCCATAACAGAGTTCTCAGAAAAAATACCCAACTTAGATTTTAAAGCATTGGTATCTGAACGTTTATTAAAGAAAGGAATCTTATCCATCAACATATTAAAAGGCAACAATAAGACTGCTGAAGAAGTCATAAAATGTGTCACTGTTACTAAAGGAATACCAGTTAAATCTTGAATATGACGTTGGAACATATCTCCTAACTTCAACTCTAAAACAACTTGAACAATCGCTGTAATAAATCCAGCTACTAAGTTTCCTGACACATAATAAACTAAATAAGCAGTTAAGGCTTTACCCCAAACGTTCCACATATCTACGTTCAAAGTTTTTGTAAGATTTAACACCAATAGTAAAAAATTTACACCAATCGTCACTGCAAAAAAGACAAAAGCATAAGTCCAAGACCAAGTAATACTTGCAGCTCCCGTCCAACCTAAGTCAAGTGCCGGTAGGCTAATACCAGTATTTGTAGCTAGTGCTTCTGATGCAGGACTTACCGCATTTGACATAAAAGCAATTACCATCGACATCCCAGTAAAAGCGATACCCAATGTAATAGCTGACATAAAGGCTTTTTTGATTTTCATTCCAGCCAGTAAACCTAATACTAAAATAATCAGTGGGACAAAAATTGCCGAACCTAATCCTAAAATGTAATTAATAATATCTTGAAATATCTGCACATTCGTTACCCCCTTATTTTTTTATTTAATTAGAGCTAGTATTTCATTGTAGACATCCGCATCACCCATACCTGTTAAGAAAGGAATACCAGGGAAAACTTTTACGCCTAATTCCTCTGCTTTTGTCAATACATCTTCATCTGGTTGGGCAACATACACATAAATCCCGGCAGAAGGTAGTTCATTTTGAATCGATTTGTAATCCACTGCTTCCACTGGGAAATCAATACCATCATCCTCAAATTTGCTAGCAATTTTACTAGCAATTGTTTGACTTGTTGCTACTCCACTACCACATGCTACGATTAATTTTCTCTTCATTGTTTCTTCCTCCTATATATTATTAAATATTTTCTACAAATAATTGATAAACCGATTCTGGACAATTTGCATTTTGGTAAGCTTCAACAAAAGTCTCATCCATAAATAAATTCATAAAGGCTTGAAGCAAGCCAACTTGATTTTTACCATCTTTGATACCTAAGAAAAATAAATTTTTGACCTTCATTTCTTGGCTGTCTCCCATTTGACGACATTGAACATCTTCATTTAATCGACAAATAAATACAAAAGGCTTTTTTACATACTCAGGATCAGCATGTGGTAAACCAATATTTAAATGCTGTGTAATTAAACCTGTTGGAAATTTTTGTTCACGTTTGGTAATGCCTGTTAAGTAATCATCATTAACCATTCCGTTTTCTTTAAGCAGATCTGCTACTTGACTAAAAGCTTCTTCTTCAGATGCTGCAGAAATCTCCAAATCAATGAGAGCCGGATCAAACATTTCTTTATAGTCCATTACAATACCTCCATTTTGAAATAATTTGAAAAACATTGTTAATCTTTTGTGACATAATGTTTAACTTTGTTTGCAAAACAATCATATTACAAAAAAATCTTCCTGTCAACGCTTTCTTAAAACAAAGTTTAACAAATTTACAAGTGTTAACGCTTGAAAATAATAATAATAGCGACTATAATGAACTTGAACATTAATGTTGAACAAACATGAACAACATAAAACAAATAAAGGAGGTACTTGTTCTATGCTAAAACAAGAACGACAAGAAAAACTCTTAGATCTAATTCAAAAACACACTTATCTTTCAATAGTTGAAATCGCTTCACGTTTAGATGTTTCCGAAATGACGATTCGTCGTGATATCACTGAATTGGCAAAACAGAAAAAACTGACTAAATTATATGGAGGTGCTCAAAAGCTAGATATTCTTGATAAAGAATTGTCTACTGATGAAAAAATCCAAACCAATGTAGCGCAAAAAAAATACATTGGAAAAATCATTAATAGTTTAATCCCAGATCATTCGATTATATTTGTTGGTGCTGGTACAACCATTTACTATGCCTTACCAGAAATTCAGCGAAAAGATTTATTCGTTATTACAAATAGCCTAATCGCCTTTACTTATTTGAAAGAAAATACAAATTATCGAATTTTGTTAACTGGAGGAGAATTTTCCCATACAACTGAGGAATTCATAGGTGAAGTAGCTGTCCGTTCCTTTGATAATTTAAATATTGACTTAGCTTTTGCTGCTACTAATGGTATCTTTGACAACAATGTCACAACCGCTCAATTTGATGAAGGAAATGTCCAAAATGCTGCGTTTAAAAAAGCAAAAACAACCTGTATTGTTGCTGACAGTTCAAAGCTAGGTGTGTCAGATATTTATACCTTCACACGTTTAAGTGATCACGACTACTTAATTACGGATGATGGTATTTCCGATGAATTAGTAGCGCATTATAGTGATTACACGAAAGTTTTGAAGGAGGAAATTCAATGATTTTAACTATTACCATGAATCCTTCAATGGATTTTGCTTATTTTATTGACCACTTTAATGTGGGTAAAATGAATCGTTTTGAATCCCCTACAAAATCAGTTGGCGGAAAAGGTGTTAATGCAGGGCGAACAGCAGCAATTTCAGGGTCAAAAGTTTTATTAACTGGTTTTTTAGGTGGCGATTTTGGCTCCTTAGTGAACAAATATTTACTTCAAGAAAATCTGTTTGAATTGGATATGCTGCAAGCTAAAGGAGAAACACGCAACGCCATAACAATCATGCATGATAACCATACCCACACAGAAATTGTCGAAAGTGGACCAAAAATTTCTGATGATGAAACTTCGATCTTAATGGAAAAAATTATGCAAAAAAATAAACAAAAAAAAATCAATCTAGTTTGTATTTCTGGGTCGGTCAATTCAGACAATCCACAACTTTACTTACAAATGCTAAACTATATCCGAGAAAATATTGATGCTGATATCCCAGTTTTTATGGATGTTTCAGGAGTTCAGCTAACGTCTTTATTGAAAAGTGAAAACTATAAGCCAAATTTTATCAAACCCAATGTTCATGAATTAAGTGAAATTTTAGATAAAAAAATCGAAACAAAAGAACAGGCACGAGGTGAATTAAACCACCCTTATTTTGCTGGTATTCAATACATTATGATTTCTTGTGGCAGTGAGGGTGCCCTTTGTAAAGTGAATAACGATTTTTATGATATTGAAATTCCTAAAATCGATATTACCAATACAACCGGATCAGGAGATGCTTCAGTTGGTGGTTTTGCTCACGCAATCGAGCAAAATTTTAAATTGGAGGATGCTTTAAAATATTCGATGGCTTGTGGCATGTCTAATGCACAACATGGCGAAGTTGGCGTAATCGATGTTAATGATGTTAAAAAGTTCATCAAAATGATTACAGTAAAAAAACTATAACTATTATTTTTTCAGTAAACATATAGCGACCCTCAAAAGTTAGACCAAAATGCTAACTTTTGAGGGTCGCTTTATCATGTTATCAAAAAAGATCCTTAGCTATATTTTAGCTAAGAATCCTAGATTATTAAAAATTTTCATTTCGATTCGAATTTAATTCAGTAATTTTACCGGTTGCTAAGTAAACAATCCACTCACAGATATTGGTCACATAGTCGCCAACCCGTTCCAAGTAACCAGCCACGTGTAAATAATCGGTTCCACTAATAATCGTTTCTGAATCTTTTTCCATTGTATTGGTGGTCATGTCATAGATTTTTTGGAAGTAATCATTGATAGTTTCGTCCATCTTCGCAATCATACGAGCATCTTTTTCGTCAGTTTTTACGTAAGCAACTAGCACGTTGTCTACCATTTTTTTCACGTAATCAGACATTTCGTTGATTTCTTTTTCGACTTCTAAAATTCGTGGCAAGCCTTTTAGTCGGATCGTTGATTTGGCGATTGACACCGCGTGATCAGCCATTCTTTCTAAGTCAGAACTCGCTTTCATAATCGTAATAATCGTTCTCAAATCCGTGGTAACCGGTTGTTGTAAGGCAATCATTTCGAAGCTTTTCTTTTCTAATTTGACTTCCATCTCATTGATTTCAATATCATGATCAATGACTTCTTGGGCCAATGCTTTGTTATGATCAATATAAGATCGCACCGATTTATGGACGGCACTAGAAACCATCATCCCCATCTCGTAAAATTGGTTATGCAAGTTTAATAAATCTTCTTCAAATTGTGTTCGTAACATTTTTTTCCCTCCACTAAGGTGCTCTCTGTCTCGTCTTTAGCCAAATTTACCAGAAATATAATCCTCTGTTTCTTGTTTTGCTGGATCTAAAAAGATTTTTTTCGTTTTATCAAATTCAATTAACTCACCTTGCAAGAAAAAGGCAGTCTTGTCAGAAATACGTGAAGCCTGACTCATATTGTGGGTCACAATAATAATTGTATAGTTTTCTTTTAATTCTAACAGCATATTTTCGATTTTCCCAGTCGAAACTGGATCTAGCGCACTAGTAGGTTCATCTAATAAAATGATTTCAGGATTTACTGCCAAAACACGGGCGATACATACCCGTTGTTGCTGCCCACCAGATAAAGACAAAGCACTCTCATGAAGTTTGTCTTTCACATCTTCCCAAACCGATGCTGCTCGCAAACTTTCTTCAACTTTTTGGTCTAAGACTTGTTTATCCTTTTCCCCTTTTAATTTCAATCCGTAAATAACATTTTCATAAATTGAGAAAGGAAATGGATTAGGCTGTTGGAAAACCATTCCGATTTCTTTTCGTAACTCGACAGTATCTGTCTTCGGACTGTAAATATCGCGGTTTTTATAATCAACGCTTCCTGTGATTGTCACACCCGGAATTAAATCATTCATCCGATTTAAACAACGTAGATAAGTTGATTTACCACAACCTGATGGACCAATCATAGCAGTAATTTCATTTTTATTAAAGGATAAATCAATGCCTTTCAAGGCTTCTTTTTCACCATAATAAAGATGCAAATCTTTTGAAGTAATAATTTTGTCAGCCATATTTTGTCGTCTACTCCATTTCAAGGTATTAAATTTCTTGCCAGAAATTTAGTTTTATTTTCCGTACGACTACCATTCTACTAAGGCTAAATTCGCCAAGTAGAACTGGCAACTCCATTTCAAGGTATTAAATTTCTCAGCACACTCTTCTAACCAAAATGGCCAGATACATAATCTTCGGTGGCTTGAATTTTTGGTCGGGTAAAGATTTTAGTCGTCTTGTCATACTCGATGGCATGTCCCAAGTAAAAGAAAGAAGTGTAGTCACTGATCCGTGCGGCTTGTTGCATATTGTGGGTCACGATAATGATGGTGTAGTCTTCTTTTAATTGTACCAAAGTTTCTTCCACTGTCCCGGTCGAGATCGGGTCTAAGGCCGAAGCCGGTTCATCTAGTAATAAGATGTCAGGTTTCATAGCAATTGCTCTGGCGATACATAATCTTTGCTGTTGTCCACCAGATAAGGCTAAGGCACTTTTATCCAAGTTATCTTTGACTTGGTCCCACAATGCTGCTTGTTTTAAGCTGGTTTCGACCATTTCTTCTAATTTATGCTTATCTTTTTCACCGTGTTGTTTCAAGGCAAAAGTAATGTTGTCACGGATCGATTTACTAAATGGATTTGGTCGTTGAAATACCATGCCGATTCTTTTGCGCATTTCGTAAACATCAATGTTATCGGCATTGATATTGACATCTTTGTACATAATTTTTCCAGTTACATGAGCTGCGGCAATGCCATCATTCATCCGATTTAAAGAGCGTAAATAAGTTGATTTACCACAACCGGAAGGACCGATTAGCGCGGTAATCTTATTTTTTTCAAATTCCAGATCAATTCCTTTAATCGCTTCGTTGTTACCGTAAAACACATGTAAATCTTCTGTATGCAAAGCAATTTCACCAGGCATGCTGATAATATTGCGTTCATCCCAATTATAATCTTTCATTATGTTGCTCCTTATGCTGAAGTCATCTTTTTGTGAAGTCGTTTGCCGATTGCGCGGGCACCAAAGTTGAATAATAAAACAGCGATAATCAATACGGCAGAAGCTCCGGCTGAAACAGCTGATCCATCTGGCATTGTACCTTCTGTATTAATTTTCCAAATGTGTACCGCCAATGTTTCCGCTTGACGGAAAATACTAATCGGACTTGAAACACTTAATGGGTTCCAGTTTGAAAAGTCTAAAGCTGGTGCACTTTGTCCAGCAGTATAAATCAAAGCCGCCGCTTCCCCAAATATCCGACCAGAACTTAAAATAATCCCAGTTAGAATCCCCGGTGAAGCATCAGGTACAACAATCTTTGTTACGGTTTCCCAACGTGACAAACCTAAAGCCAAACCTGCTTCTCGTTGAGTATAGTGAATCGCCCGCAAAGATTCTTCGATATTTCTAGTTAATAACGGTAGGTTGAACAGCGTTAACGCTAAAGCCCCTGATAAAATCGAGAAGCCATAGCCAAATTGAATAACAAAAATCAAGAAACCGAACAAACCAACTACTACTGAAGGTAACGAACTTAAAATTTCAATTGATGTCCGAATGACATTCGTGATCCAGTTTTTCTTGGCGTACTCAGATAAATAAATCCCAGCACCTAAAGAAATTGGAAAACTAATCACCATGGTAACCAATAATAAATAGATTGAGTTAAATAATTGAATCCCAATCCCGCCACCGGCTTCATAAGCTTTTGACGGTGAAGTCAAGAAGCTTAGTGAGATATTCGGTAAGCCTCGAACTAAGATATATAATAGTAGGAAAGCCAAAATACAAACGATTAGGCCAGAAATAAAATAAAGGACTCCCGTCGCAATTTTGTCTGCGCGTTTTGCTTTATCCATTTGTTATTTCCCCCTTTTTTCCAATGTAGCGAATCAAAATATTAAAGACTAATGACATGAATAATAGAATCAATGCCAATGACCATAAGACATTATTTTCAACAGTACCCATAATAGTATTTCCGATACCCATAGTTAAGATTGAAGTTAAAGTTGAAGCTGGGGTAATTAAACTTGTTGGCATCAATGCGGCATTCCCGATGACCATTTGAATAGCCAAAGCTTCACCGAAAGCTCGCGCCATACCGAAAACAACAGCTGTTAAAATCCCAGGAATCGCTGCCCGCAACACCACTTTATAAATGGTTTGCCAACGTGTCGCTCCTAAAGCTAGAGAAGCTTCACGATAATATCGTGGCACTGATTTTAACGTATCGACGGTCATTGTGGTAACTGTTGGTAAAATCATTACAAACAAGACGAAGGTTCCAGATAAAATCCCAAAACCAGTCCCACCAAATACTGAACGAATCATTGGAACAATTACTGATAAACCAATAAAACCGTATACTACTGAAGGAATTCCTACTAATAGTTCAATGACTGGTTGTAAAAAGCGTTGACCTTTATTAGGTGAAATCTCAGTCATAAATACAGCCGCACCAATCGCAAATGGTGTTGCCACAATCGCCGACATGAAAGTAACGACAAAAGAGCCGACAATCATGGGTAAAGCCCCTACCATTGGTTTGCCATCAGGACCAGTGGCACTTGGATTCCAATCAGTTCCAAATAAGAAATCCATTACGTTTATTTTATCTACAAAAAATGTTGCTAAACCTTTGCTGGCAACAAAATAAAAAATCGCTGCTACCACAAAAACAATTAGTGCAATACAAGCAAAACTAATCAGGCGCCCCCGTTGTTCAATTCTTGCACGTTTAGATTTTGTTGTGAGTGCTTTTTTCACATCTTCATTATTCATTTCTTTACTCCCTCAAAAAAAATAATCTAACACCGCTATTTTACAAGGCGAAAATCAATTTCTCTTTAACCTTCTATGTTGTTTTTGTAACAATTGTAAATTTTGTGTAAATATGTAAATAAATAAAAAATCCAGTGAAATTTCATTCACTGGAAATCATTTTTATAATTCAGTTGTATCGCCGGCGGCATTGCGTTCGACTTTCATTTGAGAAATCGAAATATAACCTAATTTTGAAACAATCGTTTCTTGAACATGCTCAGAAACCATATAATCAAGAAATTCTTTGGTTAATTTTGTTGGTTCACCTTTAGTATACATATGTTCATACGCCCAGATTTTCCAAGCATTATTCGCCACATTTTCATCCGTTGGTTCAACATTATCAATACTTAATGTTTGCACATCATCTGTCACATAAGAAAAAGCAGTATAGCTGATTGCGCCTGGTGTATCTGTAACAATTTGTCGCACCATGCCGCTGGAATCTTGTTCTTGTGCTTGAATCGCAGTTTGTCCATCCAATACCCATTTTTCAAAAGTCGAACGGGTTCCACTTCCAGATGCACGGTTTAAAATGACAATCTCTTGATCCTTGCCGCCAACATCCTTCCAGTTCGTGATTTCACCTAAAAAGATTTTACGTAAATTATTTAGACTGATATTTTTTACGCCAACTTTTTTATTTACAATGGGTGTGATACCTACTACCGCTACCCGATGATCAACTAATTTAGAGGCATCGATGCCATCTTTTTCTTCAGCAAACAAATCTGAATTCCCAATATCGACCGCACCAGATTGGACTTGGCTCAGACCAGTCCCACTTCCTCCCCCTTGAACATTGATAAATTCGCCGGGATGATCGTTTTGATATTCATCAGCAACTGTTTCTACAAGCGGTTGTAACGCCGAAGATCCCACCGCTGTAATCGATTCTCCGCGGTCAATCCATTTTGCACAACCAGATAATATAAGGACTGTACCTAATAAAATAGGCAGTAACCATTTTTTCATAATATTCTCCTTTGACAAAAAAATAAGCTAGTTCATTTTAACATGAACCAGCCAAACTGAAAATTAAAAGTTTTATAACAATGGTGAAATCAGACGAGCGATTCCTTCTTTGAATTTTATCAACAGTCCTCGCTCTTGATAAATCTTTTTTGTCAGCAAGTGAGATTTCTCTGAATCCTCAAAAAATGCATCTCGAACTTGCTTAGCAAAACCACTATCGTAAATAATCGTATTAACTTCAAAGTCCAATCTAAAAGAACGAACATCGATATTGGCTGAGCCAACAGAGGCGATCCCTTCATCAATAATCATTGTTTTAGCATGAATAAATCCTGCTTCATAAGTCTCAATAATTGCCCCATAATCCAATAATTCTGCCGCAAAAGAATAGGTCGCCCAATAGACCAAAATATGATCTGGCTTATTAGGAATCTGCAAACGAACTTTTACACCTGACAATAATGCCAACTTAAGCGCCTCATGAATCGAAGCATCTGGAATATAATACGGCGTCTGAATCAAAATTTCTTTTTTTGCCAAATTAATCATTTTTAAATAAGTCATCTTAATCTGTTCATGTTCACTATCAGGACCACTAGAGACGACTTGACTAGCATAATGACCAATCGAATAGTTTTCCGGGAAATATTTTACATCATAAGCTACTTCATGCTTATGCTGAGAGTTCCAATCCATCATAAAACGATTTTGCAAAGTGTAAACCGCATCACCGACTATCCGCAAATGATTGTCCCGCCAATAGCCAAAAGTCGAAACCAAACCTAAATATTCATTTCCTACGTTAAAACCGCCAGTGTAGCCTATCGTTCCATCAATCACAACAATCTTGCGGTGATTGCGATAATTCATCCGCGGATTTAAGTAAGGGACAAATAATGGGAAGAAAAACTCCACCAAACCACCAGCTTCAATCAGCGGCGCAAAAAACTTATTATTTACTTGAGTGGATCCCCATGCATCTAAGAGTAATAAGACTTTCACACCACGTTTAGCAGCTTCAGTCAAGGCATCCCGCACTTCAATCCCCAGTGCATCACTCCGATATATATAATATTCCATATGAATATGAGATTTTGCTTGATGGATATCAGCGATCAGAGCGTCAAACTTTTCACGTCCATCCGTATACAGCTTGATATCATTATTCATCGTATAAAGAGAGCTTTCAAACATCGTTAACATATAAATCAATTGCTGAGAATCTACCAAATTCGTATTCGGCTTCGGAAAAAGTCCCCGCTCTAGCGCACGTTGCTGATCAGCAATCTCAATATTTAACCCTAATTTATTTTGCATCCGCAAATCAAAAATCTTTTCTTTGGAAATCCCCTTACCAATAAATATATATAAAACAAATCCCAAAACAGGAATAAAGGTCAAAATTAATAACCAAGCCCACGTGTGGACCGTATCTTTACGTTCACGAAACACAATAATCAACGATAAGATTGTATTAATCACTAAAAAAATTGTCCCAATATTGTTCCACACAAACCCCACACGCCTCACCCCTTAGAGTTAAGCATAGCAAAAAGCCGCCACTGGGTAAATATAAAAAACAATTAATGCCCGCTAGTCACCTTAATTCCGATGATGCCTATAATCAATAAAGCCACAAAAAATTCTGTCCACAAAGATAAATGATCCTTGAAAAAAAAGATCCCAATCAAAATCGAACCCACGGCTCCTATCCCTGTCCAAATAGGGTAAGCCAAGCTCATGGGCATAACCTTAATAGCTTTCGCCAAAAAATAAAAACTGGCGATCATTCCGACAATTGTTAAGACCGAAAAGCTTAACTTACTAAAACCATGACTCAACTTCATCGTCGTCGCCCAAAAAACTTCAAACACACCTGCAATAATTAATTCAATCCACGCCATCAAAAATCCCTCCTAAAAAAATACAAAAAGAGAGCCACCAATTTCTTCATCGACCTAACGAAATTGGCACTCTCTTAACTACTCGGTAGCAGTTTTTTATTTACTTAGCTATTTTAGTCCTAGATTTTTTTAAAGGCAAGCTCTGTAAAAAAATTCTTACAATTTACACCAGCATTTCTTACAAAAAAAGACTGGAACAAAAGATTCCAGTCTAAAACTTTTATATTTTTAAGAAACGGCGCATTGACATCACTGAGCCTAATGAACCAATCAAATAGCCTGTTGCTACCATCGCGACATCTAACTGCCAGACAATCTGACTTGGTCGCAATAAATCTAAACCAGATTGCACCAAGTATTGAGCAGCTAATTGATAGACTTGTTCGTAACCATAAGTGACAATCAGAACTGGGATAATGGCACCGATTAAGCCAATCCAACCACCTTCTAAGAAGAATGGCCAACGGATGTAACCATTTTTAGCACCTACTAAACGCATAATTTGAATTTCTTGTTTACGGGATAAAATCGTAATTCGAATCGTGTTGGAAATCAGGAAGACTGCTACAAAGACCAGCAATAATGCTGCTCCTAAGCCCCACGTTCGCACGACTCTTGCGATACGAATTAATTGATCTGCCGAGGCACCGCCATAATCGGCTCGATAGACATTGGCTAAATCACCTGCATCATTGGCAACTGAGCGCACATATTCGGCGTCGGTCGTTTGTACCACATATACATCAAACAATGGGTTGTCATCGCCACTGAATAGGCTCCAAGCATCACCATATTGTTTCTTGATATTTTCTAGCTGATCTTCTTTACTAGAGAAGGTTACTTTGTCTACATGATTTAAATCACGTAATTGGCTGGCTAGCTCATCACGGTCATCCTTACTGGTTTCAACGTCAACAAATACTGTTACATCAACATCGCCTTCTGCATCTTGTGCCAGTTTGGCTGCATTTAAGATAACTGCTAAAAAGACACCTGCTAAGGTTAAAGTAATGGTAACTGCTGAAACAGAAGCAATCGTCATCCAACCATTGCGTTTAATATTCTTAATACTTTCCCACCAATGCCGGAAAAAATTTCTAATCATCAAACTCGTATTCTCCTTCCGCTTCGTCACGTACAATCAAGCCATTTTCAATACCAATAACCCGATGACGCATCGTATCTACGATGGTTTTATTATGGGTTGCCATAACGATTGTCGTGCCTTGTTGATTAATACGATCTAACAATTTCATAATTTCCCAAGAAGTATCAGGATCTAAGTTACCAGTTGGTTCATCAGCGATTAAAACTTTAGGCGTGTTCACAATTGCTCGGGCAATCGACACCCGTTGTTGTTCCCCACCAGATAGTTGATTAGGAAAAACTCGGACTTTGTGTTTTAAGCCAACTAAGTCTAGCACTTCCATCACTCGTTTTTTGATATCTCGCGGTTTACGTCCAATAACTTGCATGGCATAAGCGACATTTTCGTAAACTGTCTTACGAGGCAACAATTTAAAATCTTGGAAAACGACACCGACATCGCGGCGCAAATAAGGGACTTCTTTGTTTTTGATTTTCAATAAATTATGACCAGCAACTTCTAATTTATTACCAGAAGTAGCTTTTTCTTCACGATACATTAATTTGATAAAAGTTGATTTCCCACTACCAGAAGGACCGACAACATAAACAAATTCACCGCGGTCGATGTTTACTGAAATACCACGAACAGCGGTTGTTTTATTAGGATATTTCTTTACTACATCCTGCATTTCAATCATGGTTATCTCTCCAAATTCTCTATAAAATTCTTTGCTATTATAACACGCTAACATTGCAAGTGGCTTTCATAAGGTTACATTTTCATTTCATTTTTAATTGTTGCCTTGAGCTAAGTGCCATTTTAAGTAGGCATCAATGAATGGATCTAGGTCTCCGTCCATCACTGCTTGAACATTTCCGGTTTCATAATTGGTTCGGTGATCTTTCACCATTGAATAAGGATGGAAGACATAAGAACGAATTTGTGAACCCCAACCGATGTCCATTTGATCGCCACGTAAAGCCGCCGCTTCTTGTTCTTTTTTCTCTAATTCTAACTGATACAGTTTTGCCTTTAACATATTCATAGCTGTTTCACGGTTATGAAATTGGGAACGTTGGGCTTGGCTAGCCACGACTGTTCCAGTGGGTAAATGAGTAATCCGTACTGCCGAAGAAGTCTTATTAATATGCTGACCACCAGCACCACTTGCCCGATATACATCCACCTTTAAATCATCTGGGTTAATTTCAATATCAATATTATCATCCAGCTCTGGCATGACATCTAAAGAACAAAAAGAAGTATGGCGACGGTTAGCCGAATCAAAGGGAGAAATTCGTACCAAGCGGTGAACGCCTTTTTCAGATCGCAAGTAGCCGTATGCATTAAGACCTTTAATCATTAAAGTCACGCTTTTAATTCCAGCTTCATCACCCGCTTGATAATCAATCGTTTCAACAGAAAATTGATGTTGCTCTGCCCAGCGAGTATACATTCTTAGTAGCATCGAACCCCAATCTTGCGACTCGGTACCACCAGCGCCAGGATGAATTTCGATAATGGCATTGTTTTTGTCATAGGGACCATCCAACAAGAGCGCCAATTCAAAACTTGCCACTTGGCTGTTGATTTCTTTTAGCCGTTCTTCTAATTCAGTCTGCATCAAAGGATCAAATTCTTCCTGCTGCATGTCCATCATTAGATTTAATTCTTCTACTTCCTCACTCAAATGGGTGAATTGGTCGTAGGTAGCTTTATCGGAATTATTTTGATTGATTAAGGTTTGGGCTGATTCTTGATCATCCCAAAAATCTGGTTCTGACATCTTTTGTTCTGCTTCAGCAATCGCTTCTTCTAGCTGATCGAGGTCAAAGGGACCCCCTAAAGCTGACTACTTGTTCCTGCAGTTGGTCAAGCATGTTACGAATTTCTGCATTTTCCAAAAGGTTTCCTTCTTTCTTTAAAAAAGAACCGGAACACCGTTATTCACAGTGCGCCGGGTTCTAGAGCTTCTTTAGCTTATACTTCTTTGCCGTGGCAATTTTTGAATTTTTTACCGCTGCCGCAAGGACATGGATCATTTCTGCCAGCATGTTTGAATTGTTCAATCATTTCTGGTGTTAGATTTGTTGGTGGCACGCCACGCGTTTGGCTGTTTGCAGGTGGTACTTGATCACCGTCTGCTTCAACTGGATGCGTTTCTTGGGTTTCACCGACTTGTTCCCGTTGAACATTTTGGCGGATTTCAGCTTTCATGAATAGACGAGTTACTTCATATTCAATCGCGCCGACCATGTCTTCAAACATTTTGTAGCCTTCTGTTTGATATTCAACCAATGGATTATTTTGACCATATGCCCGCAAGCCAACTGATTGACGTAATTGATCCATCGCATCGATGTGATCGGTCCATTTAGTATCTACTACTCGTAGAATAACTACTTTTTCAAATTCCAATAATTGTTCTGGGCTTTGTAGCTGTTCGACTTTCATATCAAAAATTTCTTTTGCTCGTTCAAACAAGTAATCTTTGATTTCTTGAGGTTTCTTACCTTCTAAGTCACTAACGGCAATCTTGTCTTCATGGACTAACGCATTACCAGCAAAATCTTTAATTCCTTCAAGATTCCAATCCTTTTGTTCCCCTTGGGTATGTCCATCAACTACCCGCGAGATTGAGCGGCGAACCATATTTAATAATTGTGGCGATAAATCTTGTTCCGCCATAATGACATCTTGTCTTTGTTTGTAAATAACTTCCCGTTGTTCCCGCATTACATCATCGTATTGCAAGACATTTTTACGTGTATCGTAGTTATTACCTTCTACCCGTTTTTGTGCTGATTCAACTTGACGAGTTAACATTTTACTTTGAATAACTGCATCTTCATCTTCAACATTTAAGCGATCTAAGAAAGCTTTGATTCGTTCTGAACCAAAACGTTTCATCAAGTCATCTTCCAATGATAGATAAAATTGTGAAACCCCTGGGTCACCTTGACGACCAGAACGTCCCCGTAGCTGATTATCAATCCGGCGTGATTCGTGACGTTCAGTACCAATAACGGCTAAACCGCCAACTTCGATAACACCTAAGCCTAATTTAATATCGGTTCCCCGACCGGCCATATTGGTAGCGATGGTTACCGCGCCTTTTTGACCAGCATTCATAATAATTTCAGCTTCTTTAAAGTGATTCTTCGCATTTAACACTTCATGAGGAATGCCATCTTCATTTAACATGTTAGAAAGTAATTCAGAAGTTTCAACGGCAACAGTACCGACTAGTAATGGTTGACCTTTGCGATGGCGTTCTTTGATATCTTGTACCACAGCATGAAATTTACTTTCCAAAGTTGGGTAAAGTAAATCTGGATGGTCTTCCCGTATAACTGGTTTGTTGGTTGGGATTTGAATAACTTCGATATTATAAATTTCACGGAATTCTTCTTCTTCGGTTTTCGCCGTACCGGTCATCCCAGATAATTTCTTGTACATCCGGAAGTAGTTCTGGAAAGTGATGGTTGCCATTGTTTTGGTTTCATCTTCAATTTCCACGCCTTCTTTGGCTTCAATCGCTTGGTGTAAACCGTCAGAATAACGACGACCATCCATGATCCGACCAGTAAATTGGTCAACGATTAAAACTTTGCCTTCTTGAACCACATAATCAATGTCTCGCAACATAATGTAGTTTGCTCGTAAAGCCTGATCCATATGGTGAGTCAAGGCAGTATTTTCGATATCATATAAGTTTTCTAAGTTAAAATTCTTTTCAGCTTTGGCAATTCCTTGTTCCGTTAAGCCAATTGTTTTTGATTGGACATCGATCTTATAATCATCTTCTTCTACCAATCGTTTGACAAAGTTATCTGTCCGATTGTATAGCGCTGTTGATTTTTCAGCTGCACCAGAAATAATCAATGGTGTCCGAGCTTCATCGATTAAGATTGAGTCGGTTTCATCGACGATGGCATAATTTAATGGTCGTTGTACCATTTGGTTACGGTAAACTACCATGTTGTCCCGCAAGTAGTCAAAGCCTAATTCATTATTGGTACTATAAGTAATATCACAGTTGTAAGCTTCACGCTTTTCATCACTGCTCTTAGAGTTAATATTTAAACCAACTGTTAAACCTAAGAAATTATACAGTTCACCCATCTCAGTTGAGTCACGGGTTGCTAAATATTCATTCACGGTAACTACGTGAACCCCTTGACCAGTGATCGCATTTAAATAAACTGGCATAGTCGCTGTTAAAGTCTTACCTTCACCTGTTTTCATTTCAGGGATATTGCCATCATGCAATACGATCCCACCCATTAATTGGACGTGGTAAGGGTATAAGCCTAAAACGCGTTTTGCTGCTTCACGAACTGTCGCAAAAGCTTCGGGTAATAACTCATCTAAAGTTTCTCCCGCTTGATAGCGTTGTTTGAATTCGTCAGTTTTTCCTCGCAGTTGTTCATCTGATAATTTTGCCATGTCTTCGGAAAATTCTTCAATCTTGTTTGCAATGCCATCTAAACGTTTTAATTCTTTTTTATCATTTTCGATTAATCTTTTAAGCACGTTCGCCATTTTTTACAGTACTCCTTTAGCCTCATTCGTTTATACGTATAAACTCGCTAGTATATTCTATCATTAGTTCCCTTGAAAAGAAACTTTTGATTCATAAAATCAGCTATCTTTTAGAAATACTAAGGATTTTTTCTTGAAAATAAAAAAAGACCTGTCAAAAAATCAAAAGATTTTCTAACAGGCCCAATTTTTTAGTCTACATCTGTTTCAATTAATCCGTATTTGCCATCTTTACGACGGTATACGATGCTAGTGCCATTTGTTTCAGCATCTTCAAAGATAAAGAAGTTATGACCTAACATATTCATTTGTAATACGGCTTCTTCGCTACCCATTGGTTTTAAAGAAAGTCGTTTTGTACGAACGATTTCTAATTCAGCATCGTCAGTTTCTTCTTCCATCAAAACAGCAACTTCGCGATCTGGTAATGATGTTTCTCGTGCTTTGCGGTTAATTTTTGTTTTGAACTTGCGGATTTGACGTTCTAATTTATCCACAACCAAATCAATACTTGCATATAAATCTGGTGAAGTTTCTTCGGCACGAAGCACTAAGTATGGAAGTGGGATTGTCACTTCTACTTTTGCAGTTTTTTCAGTGTAAACCTTCAAGTTTACATGCGCTGTTGCATCCGGCACATCAGTAAAGTAGCGTTCTAATTTACCTACTTTTTTTTCTACATAGTCACGGATTGCTTCAGTAACTTCGATGTTTTCTCCTCGAACGTTATATCTAAACATACAAATTGCCCCTTTCATCTAACCAACTGAAGATTTCGGAAAGGACCACTCTTTCCATCTCTTCTTAATTTCATTATACCTAATTCTAATCTCTTTGGAAAGTGAATCGCTAACAAAATTCAATAAATGTAACCCTTTTCCTAGCGAGCGAAAGTGAAACTTGTCACGCTTTTTGCACCGTTTTTCAGTAATAATTCCGCCCCATGATACAGGGTTCTGCCGGTAGTATAGACATCATCGATGAGAATAATTTTTTTGTTTTTTATTTTTTCTGAGGAAACTCTCATAACAAAGGGTTGTGGTAATTTTAACCGAGCTAATCGTTTTTTATTGGCTTGCGGCAAATCATTGGTTGGCCGCAGTAACAATTCTTGATAGTCTATTTTTGCTGCTGCGAGACAGCCACTCACTTGATTAAACCCTCGGGACTCAAAACGTTCGGGACTGATTGGCAAAGGACAGATGATGGTCTGCTTGACCTGTTTCAACTGATAATGAATTTCTCTAGCAAAGGCACTTTTCAAACGATAATCACCTTTATATTTATAATCTTCAATCCACTGGGCAAAACCGTCATCATAATGAAACAATGCTCGATTTCCAATTAAAAAGCCTAATTGTGCTTGCCATTGTTGACAGTCTTTACAAATTTTTTCGGAAGTTTCTCGACCACAACCAAGGCAGCATTGACGATTTTTAATTGGTCGAAACAATTGCTGACAACGAAAACAGCGTCCCCTAAATGAACTAAAAAAATCTATTAAGGTCAAAGTCTCACAATATTCCTCATGGCAGCAGCTACATTTCATTTAACAGTCCTCGTGTAAAAGCCAATTGATTATTTTCTTTAATTTCTGCCAATGCTTTTTTTATCGTCAGAGTCATTTCGCTAGTAACAAACACAACCTCTGCCTCATGAAAATCCCCTTTACGATCTGCCCGTCCAGCAATTTGCACCAAAGCAGCTTGATTAAATACCCGATGGCTGGCTTCTAAGACAACGACGGAGACTTTTTCAAAGGTGACTCCCCGTTCTAAAATAGTAGTCGTTATCAGCAGTTGATATTTTCCTTGGCGCATCCCGTCTACTTTCATTGCCCGCTCTTGGTCTTGTGCATGAACGGTGGTCATTTGACAATCTGGAAATGCCTTTTGTAAGAATTGTGCAACGGCTAATAGGCTGCCGACACTAGGACAAAACAGCAAGACATCATTTTTCCCCAACCGCGCCAATAATCGGCTTAAAACTTTTTGTGGCAACCGCCCACGGTACATTTTTTTTGCTAAAGTAACAGCAAGTAAAATTTCCGGGACTGGTAAAGGACGGCGATGAAATCGTGCAGGCAAACGATAGCAAAAATCTACGGCTTTCTTCAATTCAGCATTCGGTGTGGCACTTAAATAGACCCGCTTGCCAGATCTAACTTGTGCTTTTTCGACCGTTGCTTGCAATAAAGGATTATTCGCATAGGGAAAAGCATCTACTTCATCGACTATCATCAAATCAAAATAATCTCGGTAACGTAACAATTGATGGACGGTACAAATAACGAATTGACCCGCGCCTTCGATTCTTTTTTGCCCATGATATAAATTAATTTCTTCTTTAGGAAAAGCCTGAAGCATTCGTAGATGGAGCTCATTACAGACATCCACACGCGGACTTGTTAAACAAACTCGGTTGCCGACGGCTAGATTTCTTTGAATCAGTTGAAACAACATTTCGGTTTTGCCTGCTCCTGTTACTGCCCACAGTAAAAAGGATGCGCCTTTTTTTTGGTCTGCTTGTAATTGTTCCGCTATTTCTTGTTGACTTATCGACAGAGTTTTATCCCAGTTTAAAAAAATTTCTCGTGACTTTTTTTCAGGAACAGGAAAAAAATAAAGATCTTTTTGGCTGGTCATTCGCCCTAAAGTTATGCACTGATAACAATAAAAAAAGCCCGCTGGTACTTGCTCCTGACAAATGGAGCCGCAACGGTTACATCGATAAGAATCAACTGAAATCTGATTCATCGCTGGCAGTTGATGCGCCTGTTCCAGTGAGACTTTCGGATAAAAAGTTTGCCATTCTTCCAATGCTAAATACTGACCCCACATTTTGTTCACCTCATTAAATAAATACGTAAAAAAAGACCACGTCATTTTGACGCAGTCACTAAAATCAACGAAATATTTTTTCATGCATGTTTATATCAACCAACTGGATTTGACTAATTTATTGAAAACAATGAATTCTTTTGCTAAGTTTATAGAAACGACTTCATAACTGGCATTCAGCCAACCGTAGGCGCCTTTTTCGGGATGACGATAATCATTGGCCCACCAATCTTTTTCTGTTCGTGCCGTCTTAGGTAAGCCAGAGCTGGGAAACAATAGCTCGTCAATCTGAGTAAAAGTCAAGGTCACTTGTGAGCCACCGTTGGTTTTTAAATAATGGGTGATTACATCATATTTTTTAGTTTGTGCCATGTGCCATCTACTCCTATCCTAACAATGAGGTGAAACGATGTTAGCTACTTATCGAACGATTCAATCAGACAGTATTCATGAAACGGAGATCAAAAAATCTCGCTTTATTTGCCATTTAAAACGGATCACTTCTGAAGCAGAAGCCAAAGAATTTATCAATCAAATTAAAAAGGAACATTGGAAAGCCAATCACAATTGCAGTGCCTTCGTTTTAGGCGAACAAAACGAGATTCAACGCAGCTCTGATGATGGTGAACCTAGCGGAACCGCTGGTGTTCCAATGTTGGAAGTCTTGAAAAAAAATAATTTAATTAATGTTTGCGCTGTTGTTACTCGCTATTTTGGTGGCACAAAACTAGGTGCCGGCGGTTTAATTCGCGCTTATTCTGGAGCTGTCGCTAATGGCATCGCCGAGACTGGTATCGTTGAAGGCCGTCTACAACAAGAAATTTCAGTGACGATTCCTTACAATCATTGGGGGAAACTAGAAAAATTTCTGGAGACCCAAAAAATTGTAGTAAAAGATACCTTGTTTACCCATGAGGTCACTGCGATATGCTTTGTTGATGAAGATCAAGTCGCCAATTTCGAAGCCCAAGTCACCGATTTATTAAGCGGTCAAGCGACTTTTGTTGCTGGAGAAACCAGTTATTCCGAACAATTAATCGAAGAATGATTATTTCTCTAAATAAAACTCGAAACGACTGCCGACGTATTGAGTCCGGACATATTCAAAAGGACGCTCGTCAACCAAATAAGAAAGTTGACGTAGCCGCAAGATTGCTTCGCCACGTTTGATTTCTAAATAATCAGCAATTTGTTCAGAAGCCAACACTGCAGAAACCGTTTGATTGGCATGACCGATCTCCATACCTCGTTCTTGTAGAGAATGATAAAAAGATTCGGTAATCTCTTCTTTACTGAAGCCTTCTACCAATTTTGCCGGAATACTAGCGACTTCAAAGCAAATAGGTACATTGTCAGCATAACGAATCCGTTCCATTCTTAAGACTCGTTCTCCTTTAGTCAAGTTTAAATTTTCAATCTCACTTGAGCTGGCGGGGGAATTAAAATAAGAAATAGTTTTGCTGGAAGGGACTTTGTTTAAAGATTCCATAATATCAGTGAAACTGGTGGTTCCAGTCATTTTTTCTTGGACTTTTTCGTTGGCGACATAGGTTCCTGAGCCGATTTTTCTTTCTAAAATCCCTTCATCTGCTAAAGTTTGGATGGCTTGTCGTAAAGTCATTCGACTCACGCCAAAGGTCACCGCTAATTCTCTTTCAGAAGGCAAGCGGTCGCCCACTTTCCAGACGCCTGTTTCGATTTGATTTTTTATTTGGTCATGAATCTGAATATACACGGGCACTTGATTTGCCATCTTGAATGCCTACTTTCTTATAATCTAAAAAAAGCTCTTGTTTTCTTTCCATTATAACTGGTATATACCTCCGCGACAATCAAAAAGTAGACCATTTCGGAAAAAATGGTCTACTTACTTGTGATTACTTGTTTAATTTGTTCTTACCTCTTCGTCCAACATTTTATTGGCTGTTGCCATCATTAGTCGGATTCGGTTTAATTGATTGACAATGGAAACACCTGGATCATAATCAATCGCTGCAATATTGGCTTTCGGATATTGATGGCGTAATTCTTTGATCACACCTTTACCCACCACATGATTTGGCAGACAGCCAAACGGTTGCATGCAGACAATATTATTTACGTCACTCTTCAATAAATCAATCATTTCACCAGTTAAGAACCAGCCTTCACCTGTATGATTACCGATAGAAAGAACTTTGCTGGCATCCTCAGCCAATTGATAAATTGAATGAATGCCGTCAAACCGATCAGAAGCCCGTAGTGCTTTATCCATCGGTTTTTCAACCATTTCGATTAGTTTAATCACAAATTCTGCCATGGTTTTATTTTTCTTCGGCATCCCCAAATTATCATATTTCCAAATTTGGTTATACAAGGAATAATTCATAAAACCGATTAAATCTGGCACAACAGCTTCTGCACCTTCTTCTTCTAATAAACGAACGATGTCATTGTTGGCAGTTGGTGAATATTTCACCAAAATCTCGCCTACTACCCCAACTTTGGGTTTGACTTCATCAGATAATGGCACCGTATCGAAATCTTTAACGATTTTTTTCATGTTGCGATTAAATTGCGTCAATGAACCATTACGCACATTATTAGCAACTTTTGCCAACCAATCTTGGTGCATTTGATCAATCTGACCTTTTTCTAATTCATAAGGTCGCGTCCGATAGACTAAACGTTCAAATAAATCACCATACAGAACTGCTACAACAATCCGTTTCACCATTGGCAAAGTAAATTTAAACCCAGGATTACTTTCGACCCCTTTATTTCCCAGTGACACTGAAACGACTGGAACTTGCGGGAAGCCAGCATCATTTAAGGCTTTGCGCAACAGTGGAATATAGTTGGTTGCCCGACAGCCACCACCAGTTTGACTCATCATAACACTGACATTGTTTAAATCATATTTGCCACTTTGTAAAGCTTCCACAAGCTGTCCAATTGAAATAATCGCTGGATAACAAGAGTCGTTATTCACATATTTCAAACCAACATTAGTGGCTTCTTTATCCATCGCTGGTAAGCAGACAACATTGTAGCCAGAAGCTTCTAAAGCTAAATCGAACAAACCCGATTGGTGAATTGGACTCAACATTGGTAACAATAAAGTGTGGGTCTTTTTCATTTCTTTAGTGAAAACAATTTTTTCTGGTTCTTCAAATTTTTGGGTTGGTACATAATTAACTTTTTGTCGCTCTTGAACAGCTGCTTTTAAGGAACGTAAACGAATCCGAACTGCTCCTAAGTTTGATCCTTCATCAATTTTCAAAACGGTATAAATTTTTCCATATTGATCCATGATTTCTTCCACTTGGTCAGTGGTTACCGCATCTAAACCACAGCCAAAGGAATTTAATTGCACCAATTCAAGATTTTTTGATTTAGCAACCACTCGTGCAGCTGCATATAATCGAGAATGATAAACCCATTGATTGACTACTCGTAAATTACCTACATCTCCTAGATGAGAAATCGAGTCTTCTGTTAATACATGGAAGCCTTCTTGCGTGATAACGTCAGCAATCCCGTGATTAATTTCTGGGTCAACATGATAAGGACGACCAGAAAGAACGACGCCCCGTTGACCTTTCATATTTAACATCATTAGGGTTTCTTCGCCTTTTTGTCGAATATCTTCTTTAAAGGCTTCTAACTCTTCGTAACCATGATGTAAAGCTTTAGTAATTTCTTCTTTAGTAATACCTAAATCTTTAAAAGTTCGGTACAACACTTCTGCCACCGATGCTTCATTGGCAAGATTTAAGTAAGGATTGCGATAATCGACTTTCCCTTCACGAATATCATCCACATTATTACGAATCACATCGGGATAACTTTGCACAATCGGGCAATTAAAATGATTGTCGGCCTCTGCTGATTCTTGTCGTTCAAAAACCACACCAGGATAAAAAATCATCGGTACACCTTGATCGATTAAGGCTTGAATATGTCCATGAGCAATTTTTGCTGGATAACAAGCCGTATCGCTAGGAATAGTTTCCATACCTTGTTCATACAAATCTTTATTCGACCGAGGAGAGAGTTTGACTCTAAAGCCTAAATCAGTGAACAATGTATGCCACAAAGGATAATTTTCATACATATTTAAAACTCGTGGAATCCCAATCTCACCATGGACCACTTCTTTTTTCCGTAATGGTCGGTAATGGAATAAACGACGATATTTATAATCCACCATATTGACTTTGCGGTCTTCTTTTTTGACTTTAATTTGTGCGCCTCGTTCACAGCGGTTACCGGTCACAAATTTACGTCCATCAGAGAAAACCGTCACCGTCATCATACAATTATTTTCGCATAAGCCACAGTGGGTAAACTCTTTGTCAGCAGAAAAATTGTTTAATTCGTCTAGACTTAAAGTCTCTGTCAGTTCACCGATTTGATAGTTTTCTGAGGCAATCAATGCTGCTCCAAAAGCACCCATCAAGCCAGCAATCGAAGGTCTGACTACTTCACGACCTGAAACCAATTCAAAGGCCCGTAAAACTGCTTCATTATAGAAAGTTCCCCCTTGGCAGACAATTTTTTCGCCAAGTTCTTCTGGACGACGAATCTTAATCACTTTATAAATCGCATTTTTAATCACTGAATAAGACAAACCAGCGGAAATATCACCAACTGAAGCCCCTTCTTTTTGGACTTGTTTGACTTTCGAATTCATAAAGACGGTACAACGAGAACCTAAATCAACTGGCTGACGAGAATGAACTGCCGCTTCTGCAAAATCTTGCACAGAATATTTCAATGATTTAGCAAAAGTTTCAATAAATGAGCCACAACCAGAGGAGCAAGCTTCATTTAGCTGAATCGAAGATAGGGCGCCATCTTTTATAGTCATGGCCTTCATATCTTGCCCACCAATATCTAAGATAAAATCGACACCTGGTAGGAAATGATTGGAAGCTTTGTAATGGGCCATCGTTTCTACTTGACCGATATCCACTTTCAAGGCATTTTTTATTAATTGTTCGCCGTAACCAGTCACTGCTGCTTTACCGATATAGACATCATCCGGTAATTTTTCGTATAAATCTCGCAATACAGACATGGTTGTTTCTAGCGGCTGTCCTTGATTATTGCCGTAAAAAGAAAACATCAAACGACCAGTTTCATCGATTAAAGCAACTTTTGTTGTAGTAGAGCCGGCATCGATTCCCAGAAAAGCTGGTCCTGAATGATCTGCCAAATCTTTGGTTTCAACAGTTGCTTGTTTATGACGGTCACGAAAATCCGCTAGTTCTTGATCGTCTTTAAATAAAGGCGCCAATGTATCAGAAGGCGACAAGCTATTTTTATTGGCTGTATTTAATTTATTTAATAGTTCTGCTAAGGTATGCTCACCAGTCTTTTCTGAATAGAAAGCGGCACCCATCGCGACAAATAATTGCGGGTTTTCTGGAAAAACGACATCCTCTGGTGCGATATCTAGAGTTTCAATAAATCTTTTCCGCAATTCTGACATGAAAAATAATGGTCCACCTAAAAAGGCAATTTTACCGACAATTTTTCGACCAGCTGCTAAACCGGCAATCGTTTGATTGACAACTGCCTGAAAGACACTGGCTGCAATATCTTCTTTGGCCGCTCCTTCATTAATTAACGGTTGCACATCTGTTTTAGCAAACACACCACAACGAGAAGCGATAGGATAAATTGTTTGATAACCTTTCGCCAGTTCGTTTACACCATTGGCGTCAGTTTTCAACAAAGCTGCCATTTGATCAATAAAGGCGCCGGTTCCGCCTGCGCAACTACCATTCATCCGTTGCTCTAAGGCACCTTCAAAGAAAGTAATTTTCGCATCTTCTCCGCCTAGTTCAATCACGACATCGGTTTCGGGAATAATTTCTTCAACTGTTTTGGTACAAGCAATCACTTCCTGAACAAATGGAATCTCCAACACGTCTGCTAGGCCCATTCCTCCTGAGCCTGTAATATTAATCGTAATCACTTGATCTCTAATAATTTCTTGCGCTTCTGCTAATATTCTTTTTGTGGCGGCTTTCACATCTGAAAAATGACGTTCGTATTTCGAAAATAAACTCTCGTTATTCTCATTTAGAATCACTAATTTCACAGTGGTAGAGCCGACATCGATCCCTGCTTTTAATGTCATACTTGATACCCACCTTTTCTTTTTTACAACATGTGTTGATTATCTGACAGTGTGTTTGTTATACTACTCACGTATATTTTAGAAAGATTTTAAATAATATGCAACAACCAAAAGTGAGAAAAGTGTGAGATAAACAACAGCTATCTTAATAATGTTGTCAAAAGAAGGGAAAAAAATGACAAAAAAAACTGATTTACGTGTAAAACGTACCCATAAAATGATAATTGAAGCATTTATTCGTTTAGTCGAAGAAAAAGGCTACGATAATTTAACCGTCCAAGAGATTGCTGACGAAGCGATGATTAATCGTGCAACTTTCTATGCTCATTTTAAAGACAAGCAAGATTTATATGACTTCATTTTTCATAACGCTATCGATGCTTTCGTCTCGGTTTTAGATCCTGATCAGATTGTCCAAGGCAATCGACTAAAAGTGAAACAAGTCGAGGTGGTATTAACAAACATCTACAAGCAAATCCATAACAATAAACAATTCTTTTTAACGGTCATGGATTCTTCCGGAAATGAAATGATGCGCAAAGAAATTGCGGACATTTTAGATGAAAAATACGCCCATGTCTTTCAACGGCTAAAAATTACCGAAAATGATATTGAGGTTCCGATGGATTTTATTATTGAATACATGACCTCAATCTTCGTTGGGACACTTCATTGGTGGATTACTAGCGAGACAACGATGGATGCCAACAGCTTGGCGAAGTTAGTTATCAAGTTGGTGGGAAATGGTCATTTGACGATTTTAGGCATTGAGATTGATCATTAAAAAAAGCCTGCTGAAGAAATTCAGTAGGCTTTTGCTTTAATGATTTTTAGCTTTCCATTTGATTGTATGGCGAGTAGGGCGCTTTTTGTTTAGTTTTACGCCTTTGTTCTTATTAGTCAGCTCTACCATTACGTCATATTTATCATCTTTGACAATGTCATATACACGTTCTGCTGCATCGCTAATGATTTCAGTCATTTTCTTTTTCATTTGTTTCCCTCCTATTTAACCATCTTGTTCCTTTAAATTTAGCGCAAATCTGGTTTGGCATCAAGCAAAAAGAAAAAGAGATGCCGATCCGAAGACCTGCATCTCTTAAAATGACTGGGGTAGCTGGATTCGAACCAACGCATGAGGGAGTCAAAGTCCCTTGCCTTACCGCTTGGCTATACCCCAATGGTGGAGGAGAGTGGATTCGAACCACTGAACCCTAAGGAACGGATTTACAGTCCGTCGCGTTTAGCCACTTCGCTACTCCTCCAAAAATCAAGTTTTCTGAAAAACCCGACTCAGTTATAATACCCAACTTTAAAATAAAATGCAAGACTTTTCTTTCAATTTATTGATGCAAATTATAGTTGGCAATGACTGCTTCAAAAGCATCATCAATTTTTTTGAAATTTCCTAATAAAGTTCCTTCAGCATAGGCTTGAAATCCCTTTATTTCTCTAATTTCGCCAATTTGTTTCTTGCCTGCAAAAAGCTCAGTGACACTGACTTTTTGTCCATCTAGCATAACTTCTTTTTCATTTCCTTTAATTTCAATATCTTTATTTTTTTTCGACATGTTATCCCTCCGCAGAAAACATTTTACCATAGCTGTAGGCAAAAAGAAAAAAATCCGAGACAAAAGATCGCCTCGGATCAAATATTATGGATTGGTCACAACTGCTCGTTGAACATTGAAGCCGGCGTCTGTTAAGACTTGAGAAATAGCTTCAGCATCTTTAGAAGATATTTGAAATTCCATCACAGTCCCAGTTTTTGCATGATCGATAATGACCGTTAAAATATCGTAGTCATGGTCGGCTAAAACTTTTGCTACTTCAGCTAATAAGCCTTTACGGTCTTCCTTTACAGCAATCTGAATCCGACTGCCACCTTCGTGATAACCAGTTATTTTTAAGAAGGCATCAAAAATATCGTTGTTGGTAATAATTCCCACCACTTGATCGTCTTTTAATACCGGTAAAACATTAACATTTTTTTGGCGCATCTTATAAATCGCGTCTTCTAATTGGGCATCTGGATCAATCGTTGCTACTTTTTCGATCATCACATCTGCCACCACAGTTTTATTTAATAAATAATTGGTTTCATAAACACTTAAACTAGTTGTCGTTGAAGGTAATGCTTCTTGAATCGTTCCTTCTGTAATTAAACCAACCAATTTATCCGCCTTAACGACTGGTAAACGATGAATATCGTGTTTTTTCATTAAATCTACCGCATCAAAAATTTTCGTTTGGGGATCAACTGTTACTAGCTCAGCTGCCATAAAATCTTTTACACTCATTTTTTATCCTCCTAAATATGCTTTGCGCACTTCATCACTCGCCAGTAACTCTTCACCAGTTCCGCTTAAAACAACTTCACCAGTTTCTAAGACGTAGCCGCGATCAGCAATTGATAAAGCCATTTTGGCATTTTGTTCAATCAATAAAACCGTCGTTCCTTGTGCTTGAATGGCTTGAATAATATTGAAAATCTCTTTGATAAAAATTGGCGCTAGACCCATTGATGGCTCATCTAATAATAGTAAACGAGGTTTAGACATTAATGCCCGACCCATTGCTAGCATTTGTTGTTCCCCACCAGATAGTGTTGAAGCATCTTGACTTAAACGTTCCTTTAAAATCGGGAAACGCTGATAAATCGTTTCGTACTCTTCACTTAGATTTTTTTCTTTCCGTAAATAGGCACCCATCTCTAAATTTTCCTGAACAGTTAGACCAGAAAAAACATGACGACCTTCTGGTACTTGCGAAATCCCTTTGGCAACAATTTTTCGTGGAGCTCTTTTTTGGATTTCTTCACCTTCAAAGGTAATTTTACCTGCAGAAGGCTGAATTAGTCCTGAGATTGTATGAAGAATCGTCGTTTTTCCAGCACCATTTGCACCGATCAAAGAAACAATTTCCCCTTGATTGACTTCAAAATTTACATCGCGAACAGCTTGGATGACACCATAATGGACGGCTAAATTTTCAACCTTTAACATCTTACAGGTCACCTCCTAGATACGCTTTGATTACTGCCGGATTACCTTTGATTTCTTCAGGTGTTCCTTCCGCTAATACACGACCATATTCCAGTACATAGATTCTTTCACAGACATCCATGACTAAACTCATATCGTGTTCGATTAAGAGAATCGTAATCTTAAATTCAGCCTGGATTTTACGAATTAATTCTGTCAAATCAGCCGTTTCTTGCGGATTCATCCCAGCAGCTGGCTCATCTAAAAATAAAATTTTAGGATTCGTTGCTAACGCCCGGACGATTTCCAGTCTACGTTGTTCACCATAAGGAAGGTTCTTTGCCAAATTTTGAGCTTTTTTCTCTAAACCAAAAATCGCTAATAATCGAAATGCTTCTTCTTCTAGTAACGCTTCTTTTTTATAAAAGCTTGGTAATCTTAAGACACTTGAAAGAAAACTTTCTTTATTTTTACTATTCATAGCAATTAGAACATTTTCCATCACTGTTAAATCTTTAAATAGACGAATATTTTGAAAGGTTCGGCTCAATCCTAAATCAGCAATCGTATAAGGCTTCTTGCCATTTAAACGTTGATTGTTTAGTAATACATCCCCTTCACTAGGTTCGTATACGCCAGTGATTAAGTTAAACAATGTCGTTTTACCGGCACCATTGGGTCCGATTAAACCAACTAATTGATTTTCGCCTAATTCCATGTTGACATTAGAGACTGCCGCAAGTCCCCCGAAATTTTTAGTTAACTCTTTAATTTCCAACAGAGGCATTTTGGTCATCTCCTTTTTTAAATTTATTGACAATTTTCTTCACAGAGAATTCTCTCGTACCTAGAATCCCACCTGGACGGAAAATCATTAATAAGATTAAGGCCAAGGCATAAATGATCATCCGTAATGCACCAAAATCTTGTAAATACATATTGATAATTCCTAAAACAATTGCTGCAACAAAACTACCAGTCACACTACCGATCCCACCTAATACTACCATGATTAAGACATCCACTGATTTAGTGAAGGCAAAATCTTTTGGTGCAATTGATTGAAGATAGCCGGCATATAACGAACCAGCAATCGCTGCGGTCATAGCTCCTAAAGCAAAAGCAACCACTTTAAATTTCGTCGTGTTAACCCCCATCGACTCGGCAGCAATTTCATCTTCACGAATAGCCATCGTCGCACGACCAGCACCTGAACGAATATAGTTCACTAAGATTAACGTAGTAATCGCCATAAAGCCGTAGACCATCTGCCAATTAACAAAAGGTAAGATTCCAAAGATACCAGAAGGTCCGTTAGTGATTTCATCAAAATTAATTAATAAAATTCGGATAATTTCGGCTACCCCTAGTGTAGCAATTGCTAAATAATCTCCACTCAAACGTAAAGTTGGTATTCCTACGGCTACAGCCACGATACCAGCAATCACAACACCAGCTGCCATCCCTAAGAAGAAGCCACCATAAGTTGGCAGTTGCATTGAAATTAAGGCTGCTGCGTATGCACCAATCGCCATAAAACCAGCGTGACCTAGTGAGAACTGACCAGAAAAACCGATAATTAAGTTTAAACCCACCGCTAAAATAACGTTAATGCCAATTTGAACCAAGACATTGTCTAAAAATAGATTGACCATCCCCGCTGAATAAGCTGCATACAAAGCAAAATATCCAAGAACAATGATGGCTAACCAGATAATATTATAAGTTAAATTCTTTTTCATAGAAGCCACCTACACTTTCTCTTTAATATTTTTGCCTAAGATACCAGCTGGACGAATCAATAGAATAATAATCAAGACAGCATAGACCGCTGCATCTTTGAAATCTGAAAAACCTAATGCAGTCGTAATTGTTTCAATCAAGCCAATCGCGAAACCACCGATTGCTGCCCCTGGAATAATCCCAATACCACCTAAAACGGCTGCGATAAATGATTTCAAGCCAGGAATATAACCCATCATTGGTTCGATTGAGTTATAGTACAAACCAATCATCATCCCGCCGGCAGCTGCTAAAGCTGAACCTAAAGCAAAAGTAAATGAAATCGTCCGATTCACATCAATCCCCATTAATTGAGCCGCTGAAGCATCCACACTAACTGCCCGCATGGCTTTCCCCATTTTGGTCCGTTGAACAATTAAATTTAATAAGATCATTAAGAATAAAGAAACAAATAAAATCATTAATTGAATATTTGAGACTTGTAAAAAGCCTAAACGATAGGTATGCATTTCAATCACTTGCGGGAAAGGCCGCGTATTTGAGCTGAAAAAATAAATCATAGTATTTTGTAGCAAATATGAAACCCCAATTGCAGTAATTAAAGCGGCAATCCGCGTAGAATTTCGTAATGGTCGATAAGCTAAAAATTCGATCACGACACCTAAGGCCGCACTACCAATCATCGATAAAATCATCGCTGGGAAAAAGCCCATATTAAATTGATTAATTAAAAAGTAACCGATGAAGGCACCGATCATATATATTTCCCCATGGGCAAAGTTAATCAGCTTAATAATGCCGTAAACCATCGTGTAGCCTAATGCCATCAAAGCATAAACACTACCTAGGAATAAGCCGTTAACTAGTTGTTGTATGATAACTTCCATTGTCTTCCTCCAAATTTTTGTCTAAAAAACGGCAAGACAAGCAAACTTGCCTTGCCGTACAGGATTCTTCTAAGGGTTCACAGTTTCTGCTGAACTTTCTTTTCCATCTGTTAAGCCTAACACTACTGCTTGTTTTTCAGGGTTATGATCTTTATCCATAGTCATAGTACCTGTTACACCAACGAAATCTTTCAAGTTAGCCAAGCCTTCTTGAATCGCTGTTGAGCTTGCTTCACCTTGATCTTCGATAGCTTGTTTAATCATGTAAACTGAATCGTAAGCTAAAGCATTGAAGGCAGATGGTTCTTTGCTGTACTTCGCTTTGAAAGCATCAATAAATGGTTGAACTTTATCATTTGAAGGAGCATTCACTGAGAAATGACCAGTGTAATAAACATTGTTTACATTTGCTGCACCAGCTGTTTCAACTAATTTTTCATCACCGAAACCATCTGCACCGATGATTGGTTTGTCGATACCCATCTCACGCGCTTGTTTGATGATTAAGCCAGCTTCAGTATAATAAGCTGGGATATAAAGTACATCGTAGTCTAAATCTTTTACTTTTGTTAACATCGCTTGGAAATCTTTGTCTCCAGCAGTAAAGTTTTCTTCAGCAACAATTTCACCTTTATAAGTATCTTTGAAGGCTTTGGTTAAACCAATTGCATAGTCACTAGAGTTATCACCCAAGATGACTGCTTTAGTCGCACTTAAGTTTTCTTCAGCGTATTTCGCTAATACAACCCCTTGGAAACTATCTTGGAAACAAGCCCGGAAGATATAGTCTTGTACTTTATCCTTTTGTACTGTGATTGAATCATCTGTACCAGAAGGTGTTACTGCTGGTACTTGTGCTTTTGTAATATTAGGTAAAGTAGCTTTAGTCGCTCCTGATGTTGCTGGTCCGACGATAGCAACCACACCATCATTAGTAGTTAAATTAGCTGCTACTGATGCTGCTTCATTGTTATCAGATTTGTTATCTTTTGAAACATACTCGATTTTTTTACCGTCAATTCCGCCAGCGTCATTAATTTCTTCAATCGCTAACTTGACTCCTTCATTTTCAGCTTCACCATAGGCTGCTACTGCACCTGATAATTCAAAGTTACCACCGATCTTGATTGTGTCGCCGTCTGACTTGTTGCCGCCTCCTGAATTGTCATTTGTCGCTGAAGGTGAGCCACAAGCACCGAATAAGAATAAGCCGGCTGCTAGGGCCGCTACCAATGTACTTTTTTTCATCTTTTTTCCCCCTAATTGAATTATGATAATTGGATAAGATAATTAAAAATATATAAGAAATCAGAAGTAATGTCAATTGAATTTTCTGAATTTTTTTACAATTTGTCGGAAATTTTCCGATTATTCAATCAAATTGAATAAAAAGCAGATTTTTGCACAAAAAAAGCTATAACTCATTATTTTTTGAGTTATAGCTCTTTTCGTAAAATAATTTGATCTCTTAATTGTTTTCCGTCTTCAATAATTGGTTCTTCGTAATGAAGCACAAAATAATCTTTTTGAACTTCGACAATTTCAAAACCAAATTTTTGATACAGTGCCAATGGTATCGGCGGATAATCACCAGTTTTTACTATGGCACTTTGATAGTTTCCTCGCACTTCTTTAAAAAATGCAGTCAAAAGTTGACTAGCAATTTTTTTATTTTGATAGGCTGGTGCGACTGCCAAATTTTTTATCTCTACTTCATTTTCACTAATCCCTTGATAAACTAAGACCCCAACGATTTCTTCTAAACGATAAACTAGTAGCTGGCTCTCTGATAAATAGTTTTGGATCATTTCTTTACTAGGATCTGCTAACAATAATAAATCCCACGGCACAGGTTCTTTCGGATCTAGTAGTTGAATTTTATTTTTTTCCATAATCAGGCTCCTCTTCATCAATTTTATTTTTGTGAAGAGAAAATTTCACAGGAACATAATCGATTCCACCTTTTGCAAAGGGCTGACATCTTAAGATACGCGAAATACCCATTAATAATCCTTTGAAGGCTCCATGTACTTGAATGGCCTTAATCATATAGCTTGAGCAGGAAGGATAATAACGGCAGCTAGGGGCAAATAACGGTGAAATAAATTTCTGATAGCCTCTAACCAAACCAACCATTGCTTTTGATAGTATATTCATTGCCTTTCCCTTTCTAACAAAAAAGCCGAGACAATTGCGTCTCAGCTAAAATTTATTGCATGAATTCTAAAATGTGACGCCATACCCCGGGTAATAGGACACTAAATGGATTGCCATCGCCTACAACACCAAAACCAATCATACTACCAATAATAAATAGCAAGACACCCGCTAATAAAATGGCGACAATTTTGATTAAATTTCGTAAGATATGTTCACTTGCACTCATTTTCTAACTCCTTACGCCATTACTTTAGAAACTTCTTTAACGACGTTTCCTTCAGCATCTACTCGTTCAATATCAGCACCTAATGCAGCCAATTTAAGATGGAATTGATAGTAACCACGGTCTAAATATTTTAAGTTGCGGACTTGTGTTACACCATCTGCCCGTAATCCAGCCAAAACTAAAGCGGCAGCAGCTCTTAAATCAGTTGCGTAAACTTGCGCACCTTGTAAGTTTGTATTGCCAGAAATAATCGCAATATTATTGTCAATCTTGACTTGTGCGTTCATCCGACGCATTTCTTCCAAATGTTGGAAACGATTTTCAAATACCGTTTCAACTGTTCGGCTGTTTCCTTCAGCTACTAATTGAATCGCAGTCATTTGCGCTTGCATGTCTGTTGGGAAACCAGGATGTGGCATTGTTTTAATATCTGTTGCTTTCAAATGTTTTGGTCCAATAATCCGAACCCCGTCATTTTCATCAATGATATCAACGCCCATTTCAGATAATTTAGAAATCAAAGGACGATTATGCTCAGAAATTGCGTCTTCAATCAAGACATTTCCTTGAGTCATAGCAGCGGCAACCATAAAGGTACCAGCTTCAATCCGGTCTTGCACGATTGAGTGCGTCACAGCATGTAACTGTTCCACTCCTTCAATCCGCATAGTTTCAGTACCCGCACCATAAATGTGGGCACCCATTTTATTTAAAAAGTTGGCTAAGTCAACGATTTCTGGTTCTCTTGCCACGTTTTCAATGTAAGTTGTTCCTTTGGCTTTAACAGCTGCCATCATAATGTTTTGTGTGGCACCCACACTTGGAAAATCCAAATAAATTCTTGCGCCGATTAATTGATCTGCAACAGCCTCAATATAGCCGTTCTTTTGAACAATTTTCGCGCCTAGAGCTTGAAAACCTTTCAAGTGAAGATCCACCGGGCGTTCACCAATGGCACAGCCGCCTGGCATAGCAACTTTAGCATGACCATTACGTGCTAATAATGGGCCCATCACAACGATTGAAGCCCGCATTTGACTAACATATTCATAAGGTGCTTCAACAGCTAAATCCTTTGTCGCATCAATTGTTACTGAGCGATTAGCTTGATCAAAAGCAACTTCAGTGTTTAAGTGACGAATCACTTGGTTCATTGTAAATACATCTGATAAAATTGGTACATTATTTAAAGTAGTTATGCCTTCTTCGGCTAATAAGCTTGCTGCTAAAATTGGTAATACTGCATTTTTCGCGCCTTCAATTTTGACTGTTCCTTTTAGTTGTCTGCCGCCACGAACAATAATCTCTTCCATTGTGGTCCCTCCAAAAAATCTCGCTAACGAGTCCTTTTTATGTACTTAACGATAAGTTAAAAAAATGTTGCGACACAGTGCGATAATTTCTAAAAAGAAATTACTACAAGTAAAGCCTAAAGCAATCGCAATCATCATGATGCCCATCCGTACTTGCTGCACGTGATAAGCCTTAAATAAGTTTTCAACTCGCAATGATTTTAATGCCCAAAATGCCAAATAAATAAAAGCAAAATGTGACACAATCCGAATCATTGCATCTATCCCAAAAACCTGCATCTGTTGTCTTCCTTTCGTGAAAATCAACATAATGGATTATAGCATAAAATGTTTTAGGTGAGTATGTTTTGCAGACTATTAAGGTTGTTTAAAGTTTTTTAAAAATCTTTTGAGAAAAAATTACAAAAAAAGTCAGGTTTACAATAAATGTCAACCTGACTGTTAATATTAATTATGTTTTGATACTTTCAAACGATTCATCGCACGGTGCAAGGCAACTTCCGCTCTTCGTAAAGAATCGGCATCTTGCGTTGCTTTGGCTTCTTCAATCGTTCTTTCAGCTCTTTGTTTTGCACGTTCAGCCCGTGAAACATCGATATCCCGTTCCCGTTCAGCTGTATCGGCAATAATTGTCACTACGTTGTTTCTCACTTCTAAAATACCACCATTGACAGCAATCCAATCGACATGAGTTTCATCGTCTACACGACGCACTCGTACTTCATCGATGGCTAAAGGCACAATAATCGGTGCATGGTTAAGTAGAATTCCGAGCTCGCCACTAACAGTTCGCGCAACCACGATTTGTGCATTGTGGTCGTAGATTAAACCATCTGGCGTCACAACGTTAACAGTCAAAGCCTGTTTTTTCTCTTCCATTGGGCACCTCTTTCTAGTTGCCTAAAGTTTTTGCTTTTTCAATCACTTCATCGATGGTTCCGACACTTCTAAAAGCATCTTCTGGCAGATCATCGTATTTACCTTCAAGAATTTCTTTGAAACCTTTGACAGTTGATTCAACTGGAACATAAGAACCTGGTTGTCCGGTAAATTGTTCTGCAACGTGGAAGTTTTGTGATAAGAAGAATTGAATTCGACGTGCCCGCGAAACAATCACTTTTTCACGGTCAGATAATTCATCCATCCCTAAAATAGCGATAATATCTTGTAATTCACGGTAACGTTGTAAAATTCTTTGGACTTCGGTTGCTACTTGGTAATGTTCTTCTCCAACAATTTCTGGTGCCAAAGCACTAGAAGAAGAAGCTAACGGATCTACCGCAGGATAAATCCCTTGTTCGGTTAATTTACGTTCCAAGTTAGTCGTTGCATCCAAATGGGCAAAAGCAGTTGCTGGTGCCGGATCGGTATAGTCATCGGCTGGTACATAAATCGCTTGGATTGATGTAATAGAACCTTTTTTGGTTGAAGTAATCCGTTCTTGTAATTGACCCATTTCAGTCGCTAAGGTTGGTTGGTACCCAACGGCAGAAGGCATCCGACCTAATAAGGCAGAAACTTCTGAACCAGCTTGAGTAAAACGGAAAATATTATCGATAAATAATAATACGTCTTGACCAGCTTCATCACGGAAGTATTCCGCTAAAGTTAAACCAGTTAAAGCAACCCGCATCCGCGCACCTGGTGGCTCGTTCATTTGACCGAAGACCATCGCAGTTTTTTCAATAACGCCAGAATCTTTCATTTCAAAATAAAGGTCATTTCCTTCACGAGTCCGTTCACCAACACCAGTAAAGACCGAAATCCCACCATGTTCTTGAGCGATATTATGAATTAATTCTTGAATCAAAACGGTTTTACCAACACCGGCACCACCGAACAATCCAACTTTCCCCCCACGTAAGTAAGGAGCTAATAAATCAATAACTTTAATCCCAGTTTCTAAAATTTCATTACTGGTACTTAAATCTTCGAAGGCAGGAGCTTTTTTATGGATACTTGAACGTTCTGTATCTTCTGGGAAAGGTTCTAGCGTATCAATTGTTTCACCTAAAACATTAAAGACACGTCCTAATGTTTTTTCTCCCACAGGAACAGAAATGGCTTTTTCCGTATCAATTACTTCCATTCCACGTTGCAAACCGTCAGTGGATTCCATCGAAATCGTCCGAATCACACCGTCTCCAAGTTCTAACGCTGCTTCTAAAACAACTTTTGTTTTATCATTTTTATAAACAACTAAGGCATTGTTAATATCTGGTAAGGATTGATCTAAAGAAAATTCCACATCGACAACGGGACCAATAACCTGAACAATCTTGCCTGAACTCATATTTTTTCCTCCAATCTCGAAATTATTCTAATGCGGAAGCTCCGCCGACAATTTCGGTAATTTCTTGAGTGATCTCCGCTTGTCGTGCGCGGTTATAAGAAATTGTTAAATCACCAATAATATTTTTGGCATTATCTGTTGCTGTCTTCATCGCAGTCATTCCAGCAGCGTGTTCGGCTGTTTTGGCGTCAATAATAGCACCATAAATCAAGCTTTCTGCATACTGTGGTAATAACTGATCCAAAATGGCTTCTTTGGAAGGTTCAAAAATATATTCTTCTTGATATTCTTTGGCTTCGGTTGGATCCAAATCAGAAATCGGCAGCATTTTTTCTACGCGATATTGACTAGACAATGAATTTACATGATGGTTGTAACAAACATACAATTCATCAAATACTTGATTTTCATACATACTAGTCGTCATAGAAACAATCTTACGAACTTCATCAAAACTCGGATTATCCGATAAATTTCTTAATTCATAAGCTACTTTCATGTCCCGAGTCTTAAAGAAATCAGCACCTGTTCCACCAATTGCTAATAAAACATATTCATCGGAAGCATCATGATCGCTTTCCAACATACTCATTGTTTGTTTCAAGATCGAACTATTATAACCGCCGACTAAACCACCATCAGAAGTGATGACGATATAGCCAGTCTTTTTAACTGGTCGACTTTGCAACATACTATGATAATTAATATCACTGTTGGGACTATCAGAATTTGCTAATTCTGCCAATTCATTGGCGGTCAAATGAGTTAATACTTCACGAACTTTTGATGCATAAATTTGAAAGCGCGCGGAATATCCTTCAGATTTAGTTAGTTTAGCAGCTGAAACCATCTGCATAGCACTGGTGATTTGACTAGTTTTTTTAGTCGATGCAATCCGTGTTTTTATTTCATTTAAGGATGCCATTTACTTTCACCTCACTTATGCTTTTGGCACATTTTGGCTGGCTGTATCAAAAATATCTTTAAATTCTTGAATGGCCGCGTCGAATTTTTCTGTATCTGGTAAGTCTTTGGTTTCTTTTATGATGTTAAATAGATCAACATGATTGGTATCAAAGTAATCAAACAGTTGACTTTCAAAATCTAAAATACTGTTGACTGGCACACTATCTAAAAATCCATGGGTCAACGCGTAAAGAATTGTTACTTGTTTTTCCACAGCTAAAGGAGCATGTAATTTTTGTTTCAACACTTCAACTGTTCGACGTCCACGATTTAATTTTGCTTGCGTTGCAGCATCTAAATCTGAACCAAACTGAGTAAAGGCTTCTAATTCACGGTAACTTGCCAAATCTAAACGCAAGGTACCAGCAACTTTTTTCATGGCTTTAATTTGCGCATCGCCACCTACTCGTGAAACCGATAAACCGGCATCAACGGCTGGACGATTCCCTGCATAGAACAAATCACTTTCTAAGAAAATCTGTCCATCAGTGATAGAGATTACGTTCGTTGGGATATAAGCTGAAATATCTCCAGCTTGTGTTTCAACAAATGGTAAAGCTGTTAATGAACCGCCACCTAACTCATCAGAAAGTTTAGCTGCCCGTTCTAACAAACGAGAATGCAAATAGAAAACATCCCCTGGATAAGCTTCACGACCTGGTGGCCGACGTAATAGTAAAGACAGTTCACGATAAGCAACCGCTTGTTTTGATAAATCATCGAAAACAACTAACACGTGTTTACCGTTATACATAAATTCTTCACCAATCGCTGTACCAGCATAAGGTGCAATATATAACAACGGCGCTGGTTGAGACGCCCCGGCATTAACCACGATGGTATAATCCATTGCGCCATAACTTCTTAAAGTTTCAACTTGTGAGCGGACAGTTGATTCTTTTTGACCAATCGCCACATAAATACAAATTAAATCTTGGCCCTTCTGATTAATAATTGTATCGATCGCAATTGATGTTTTCCCAGTTTTACGGTCACCAATAACTAATTCCCGTTGGCCACGACCAATTGGTACCAAAGCGTCAATCGCTTTTAAACCAGTTTGCATTGGTTCAGAAACTGATTTTCTTTGCATAACGCCAGGAGCAACTGCTTCAACTGGACGAGTATTGGTCGTTTCGATTGGACCTAAGCCATCAATTGGTTGTCCTAAAGGATTCACAACCCGACCAATCATTTTTTCACCGACTGGCACTTCCATAATCCGGCCAGTTCGTTTTACTTTATCGCCTTCACGAATGGTTTCAAATTCTCCAAGGATAATAATCCCTACATCATTGCTTTCCAAGTTTTGTGCCATACCGTAGGAACCATTGGTAAATTCCAAAAGTTCGCCACTCATGGCATTTTCTAACCCGTGAGCGCGGGCGATACCATCACCGACATAAGTGACTGTTCCGATTTCTTCAACAGAAAGTTTATTGTCGTAGTTTTGAATCTGTTCTTTGATTAAAGCACTGATTTCTTCTGCTTTGATGGCCATTTCTTTCACCTCTTCTTTATTTACCTAATGCTGCCCGCAATCCTGCCAGTTGACTTGCTAAGCTACCGTCTAATACGCGATGGTTGGCTTCAACCACGACACCACCTAAGATGCTTTCATCAATTAACGGTTTTAGCAAAGCTTTTTGATAGCCAAAAACTTCCGCCACTTTCGCTTCAATTTCTGCTTTTTTTTCTGGTGTAATTGCAACAGCTGTTGTAATCGTACCTTCTGCAATTTTATTTTTGATATCGTAACGACGATTGAATTCTTCAATCATAAAAGGCACATCATCTATTCGATTATAGTCAAAAACAACTTTTAAAAAGTTTTTAACTAGACCATCAAAATTTTGCAATAAACGATTCATAATGGCTTCTTTTTCGTCTCCTGTTAAGCGCACATCAGTTAAAATATTGCCTAAATCAGGAATCTCGTCAAAGACACCATCAAGAATTATTAAGCTTTGGTAGACTGCATCGGTTTCACTGCCTTCTTCCGCCAATTCGAATAAGGCTTTGCCGTAACGTTTACCAACTGTATATTTATCAAGCTTCATGTTTTGTTTTTCCTAATTGATCAAGATATTGATTGATCAAGTTTTCATGCGCATCAGCAGATAATTCTTTTGATAAGATTTTTTCTGCGATTTCTAAAGAAAGGCTAGCCACATCATCTTTCACTGAAGTAAGCGCGTTTTCGCGTTCATCATTGATTTCCGCTTTTGCCCGTGCTTTTCGAGCAGCTACTTCAGTGTCAGTATCATTTAAGATACTTTGACGGGTCAATTCGCCATTTTCTTTGGCATTTTTGATAATTTCTGCTGCATCACTGCGAGAATTTGCCAGCTGGTCTTCTCGTTCTTTTTCAAGCTGGGTTGCTTTTAGCCGTGATTGTTCAGCAGAATCTAAATCATTGGCGATTTTATCTTCTCGTTGTTGCAGAATATTTTGGACTGCGTCCCAAGCAAATTTTTTCAATAGTATTAGTAGGATGATGAAGGCAATTGTGACAGCCATCAAATTCCCTAAGGTCGTATTGACTTGGGCAACTACTAGATGATTCAGCATACTGGTCTTCCTTTCTTTTGGTTTCTCCTACATAAAAAACAGCAACGACCTCCCGTTGCTTGAATTTTATTGGAATACCATCAATAGACCTAAAACGACACCTAGAATGGGCACAGCTTCAATTAAACCAACCCCGATAAACATTGTTGTTCTTAATTGTCCAGCCATTTCTGGTTGACGTGCCATAGATTCGATTGTTTTACTGATAACTTGTCCGTTACCAATACCAGCACCGATAGCTGCTCCTAAAATTGCAATCCCTGCACCGATAAAGTTCATAATAAATTTCCTCCTAATTGGATAATAGTTAATCTTCTAACTCAATTTTGTGACTAATATAAACCATTGACAAAGTAGTAAAGACAAACGCCTGGATACTACCGATAAATAATGAAAATGCAATCCAAATCATTTCAAGCGGAATCGCCAATGGTAAGGCAATCCAACCTGCACTGGTTACCATGCTGGCAATTACTGTCAGCAAAACTTCACCAGCATAAATATTACCGTATAGCCGTAGACCTAATGTAATAACATTGGTAAATTCTTCCAAAATCTTAATTGGAAACAGTGCTGGCATCGGTGCAAAAAATGAATTTTTCACATATCCTTTAAAACCAAAACGATCTGCTCCTAAGAAGTTGGCTAAGACCAAGACAAGTAAAGCTAAGCCCATCGTCACTAGCGGATCAGCTGTTGGACTCTTCCAATACGAGATCTCACTAGGCGAAACGATTTTTGTTACCAAACCAATTTGATTTGAGACAAAAATAAATAAAAATAAAGTGAATGAAAAAAAGCTAAAATTGCGAACCTCTTTTTTAGGCATGTTATCTCCGACAATGTTCGCCGTGAAATCAACCACCCATTCTATTGCGTTTTGTTTCCCAGTGGGTTTCATTTTTAAATTTCTGGTAAAAATAAAAACAATCAGAAAGACAATTAACACCGTCAACGCTAACATTGTCGTTACTGTACCATCAAACCATACCGGACCGATATGGAAAACCCAAGACTTTTCATCCAATCCATTTCACCTCTTTTCCCATTGACGTGCGTCTAAGTTAATGTGGCATTTGGCTATCAGTCAAAATACTACGCTATGTTACCACCACAAAAGGAAAATTTCAAAGAATTTTCGTGAAAATAGTTAAATAATCTTAAAGTATTATTCTAAGAAATATTTAATCTTTTTTTTATAGCGTTTTCTTACAATTTTACTTAAAACAGCCATCCTAAATTCTAAACAATCCTATCAAAATTCAAAGTGAAGTAAAGAAATTTTCATCAAATATGCGAAAAAGAATATTCTGTTAACGACTGTAGTTTTTTAATGTTCGGCTGATTTGTCGATCAACGTCTTTACGTTTTAAAGCTTCCCGCTTATCATATTGATGTTTCCCCTTAGCAACCCCGATAAGTACTTTGGCAAAGCCATTTTTCATGTAAACTTTCAGGGGTACTAATGTGACACCAGGACTTTTCACTTCACCAGTTAAACGAGCAATTTGCTTTTTGTGTAGCAGTAGTTTCCTAGTTCTTAACGGATCGTGATTAAAAATATTGCCTTGCTCATACGGGCTGATGTGAACATTGTATAAGAAGGCCTCACCATTTCTAATACGGGCAAAGCCATCTTTTAAATTAATTCGGCTATTGCGAATCGACTTTATTTCTGTTCCTTGTAACACCATCCCTGCTTCAACGGTGTCAGTGATGGTGTAATCATGGCGGGCTTTTTTATTTTGGGCAATTAATTTCCCTTCGCCTTTTGGCATACTATCCCTTCTTTCGACCTTTTTTCTTTGGTTTTTTAGCTACGCTTTGATAAAAGGCTTTTTTATTTTTCGGTTTTTTCTTTTTACCTGAACCAGATTCTCGGTTGGGTTTCTTTGAATTAGATTGCTTTTTGTTAGTTGGTTTATCACGGCGACGACGGCGGTTTTGTGGTTGGTGACTTAGTTCCACCTCTGCCACTTCTTCTGCCGATAACAACTCAAAATCAATTTCTCTGGTTTCAGGATCAGCTTTAGTTACTTTAATGCGAACTTTTTGACCAATTTTAAAGGTTTGACGGGTTCTTTCCCCCACTAAAGCCAGTTGGTTTTCGATAAATTGGAAATAGTCTTGTTTCAACTCATTAACGTGTATCAGCCCTTCAACAGTGTTAGGTAATTCAATGAACAAACCAAATTTGGTCACTGAGCTAACAATACCGTCATATTCTTCACCGATTTTATCTGCCATGTATTCGGCTTTTTTCAGGCTATCTACATCCCGTTCAGCTTCTACTGCTCGGCGCTCCATTTGCGAGCTATGATCGGCAATTTCTGGCAAAGCCTCAGCCCAAACAGCTTTGGTTGTTTCACTTTGATCTTGACTATACGTCCGAATCAAACGATGAACAATCAAATCTGGATAACGTCGAATCGGCGACGTGAAATGAGTATAGTATTCTGCTGCTAAGCCATAATGTCCATAATTATCTTCAGAATAGCGCGCTTGTTGCATACTACGTAACAACATCGTGTTAATCACTGGTGCCTCAGGTTTATCTGCTACTTGATCAATCACTTTTTGTAAATCTTTTGGCGTAATGTTTTCTTTTGTTCCTTTGACTAAAATACCCAGTGCAGAGGCAAAATCAAAAAAGCGCTGCATTTTTTCTTCTTTTGGTTGTTCGTGGATTCGATAGATAAATGGAACTTTCAAGCGATTAAAATGTTCGGCAATCGTTTCGTTGGCTGCTAACATGAAAGATTCAATTAAGCGTTCACCCACACCACGTTCTCTTAATTGAATTTCTAACGGTGTCCCTTCAGGATCAACTAAGATTCGCGCCTCTTGATCATCAAAATTAATGGCGCCACGCTTGGTGCGCATCGCTTCTAAAATTTGGTGTAATTCCTTCATTAATTCAAACATCGGCACCAATTCTTGATATTGTGTCATCAACTCAGAATCTTGCTCCTCTAAAATGCCATTAACAGCACTGTAAGTCATCCGCTCTGTCGTTTGAATCACACTTGGGAAAATCTCATGTGCTACGACTTGACCGTTAGGTGTAATCTCCATCTCACAACTCATTGCCAAACGAGGTACTTTAGGATTTAACGAGCAGATCCCGTTTGATAAGCGTTGCGGAATCATCGGAATTACACGGTCCGTCAAATAAACGCTAGTGCCTCGTTCAAAAGCTTCTTGATCTAATAAACTGTCTTTTTCAACATAATAAGAAACGTCAGCGATATGGACACCTAGAAAATAATTACCATTGTCTAATTTTCTAACCGTCACAGCATCATCTAAATCTTTTGCATCAGCACCATCTATCGTCACAATTTGCTGATCCCGCAAATCTCTGCGACCAACTAAATCAGCTTCACTAATTTCATCTGGGACTTCATCAGCTGCTGCCATTACTTCGTCAGGAAAGCTAGTGGGAATCCCCAATGCAATAACAACTGATAAAATATCCATGCCGGGATCATTTTTATGACCAATCACTTTTGTGACTAATCCTTCTAAGCTAGTTGCGTAACCTTCTTCGGGAAAATGAGTAACTTCCACAATCACAATACTGCCATCCACCGGTTGAATTCCTTCAGCAGGAATATAGACTTTAAATTGACTGCTTTTTTTATCTTTAGGGATGACGAAACCATAAAGATCGGACTCTTTCATTTCATCTACATCAAAAGCGACAAACTCTCCGACGATTTGAGTGATTGCTCGTTGTTTAATCTTTAGGACTCGGCCTTCAGCACCACGCTCTGAAAAAGGATCGGCTGTCTTGATAATCTCGATTTCAACAGTATCACCGTTCATGGCGTAATGTGTTTCTTCTTTAGCGATATAGACATCCGGCTCTTCTGGGTCAATCGTAACAAAGCCAAAGCCTCGTTCGTTACTGCGGAAAATCCCCTCTATCGTGACTGCTTGCAGCGGCAATTTAATTTTCCCTTTTTGATTCAATGCGACTGATTTTTCTCTTTCCATCGCAGCAATTGTTTGGACCAATAATTTATAGTCCGCACTTTTTTGCATCTTTAAGGCTTCCGCAAGTTCTTCCATCGAAAAACTTTTCTTATTGGCCGTTTGCAAAAAAGTTAAAATTTCTTGTTTCATTGTTTTTCTTTCCATTATTCTCTCCATTCAAGTGTTGCTAAAAAATCAGCAACATCTCTTTCTAACTGATGGCGATCTACGCCGACAGTAATCACATGCCCGCTTTTCGGGTACCATTTCAATGTGAATTTAGTATTGGTTAATTTTTCAGCTGTCTTTAAAGCGCCTTTAGGATCAATCATCTCATCTTTTCCTGCTTGTGCTAAAAAGAAAGGTTGGCTTACTTGCTCTAATTGTTCATGGGTTATTTCTGCCTGCTTTTCAATCAGACTTAATTGTTTCTCAACTAAAGGCCGATAATCGATTAATAGTTGTTCCGTTGGTTGTTGATTTTTTTCCAAAACTTTCTGGGTATATAATAGGAAGTTTTCGACAACAGTATTTTTTACCGGCGTAATTGGTGAACAGAAAAAACCGCCACCTACCAGATCATTACCATATTCTGTCAAAGCTCGTGTAGCAAACACGCCACCCATCGACAAGCCAAAGACCGCCACTTGGTGACCTTTTTCTTGTAAAAAACTGATCGCTAAGCGAGTTTCTTGCCACCACTGCTCAGGATCTTTTTTCAAAATATCTAAAGGGTCTGCTGTTCCATGCCCTTGAAAAAGCGGTGCATAAACAGTGTAATCATATTTTTCTAAAGCTCGTGCCAGCATTCTTACGTCATTAGGACTGCCTGAATAAGCATGTAATAATAAAACGGCTTTATTTCCATGGGGAAAATAAAGCGCTTGTCTTGTTTGCGCCATAAAACAATTCCTTTCTGCGTCTTTACCTTTATACTATTGATAATCATACTTGATTTTTGCTAGAAAACAAAATAAAAAAAAGCCTCTCATCATGAGAAGCTTAGTTACTTGAAATATACATTAGGGCAAAAAGTAAAATCATCCAGACAGCACCTAAAATAGCTGTTGATCGCTGCATGACTGCTTCAAATCCGCGGGCTTTTTGTTTGCCGCCGAAAAGTTGATCCGCACCGCCAGTAAATGCACTAGCTGCACTATTCTGTTTACTTGGTTGCATCATAATCGTAATCACAATGATAACTGACAAAACCAAAATAGTTCCTAAAATAATATTATACAAAAAAAGAGACCTCCTTTTTTCAAACTTTCTCAATGATACTTTAGCATAAATCAATAAGTTTGGCTAGAGGACTCTTTTTGATTATTTTCTTAAGACGTCGTCGTATTCAGGTTTTTCAGCAAATTCTTTTTTTGCAAATGGGCATAATGGAATAATTTTTTTGTTGTCACGACGAGCTTTTTCTACACCAGCAGCAACAAGTTTTTCTGCTAATTTTTGACCACGGTAAGTTGGATCTACGAAAGTATGGTCAATAATCATAATTTCTGGGCCTGCATCAGACCAAGTCATTTCACCCGCTTCAATACCATCATCATTAATTAAGGCAAAACGATTTTTTTCTTCTTTGATTTCCATCTTGTTTCCTACTTTCTAATATATTTTAGCGCACCACTGGGACAAGTATTTACTACTTGAACCGCATTTTCTGCTGGACCATTGTCGGCAATAATCCAAGGACGGCGGCCTACTTCAAAAATTTCGGGATTTCCCCGTACACAATTACCAATGTGGGCACAGATATCTTTATTGTAATAAATGTCGACATCTTTACCAACATATTTACGGTAGCCATTTTCTAGCAAACTTTCTTCTGTAACTGGTTCTTGATCAAATTTACTTGCATCCATTCAGGCTCACTCCTTTTTTTTCATTATAGCAGACCCAAAAAAAAATGAATAACAAACGTCCTCATAATCTGAATCAATTTTAGGAATCTTTTTTCAGAAAATCTGAAGAAAAATAAGGATATTTCACTCATTGATTCTGATATTTTGGATAATTTCCATTTTTATAAGCTTCACCAGCCTCATAATAATGTTGGGCATTTTCTCGATTTTTGGTTATTTCTTCTGGCGTGAGTGGACGAATGACTTTAGCTGGCCGACCAAAAGCCAAGACGTTTGGTGGAATCACTTTGCCTTCCGTTACTAAAGAGCCTGCACCAATCAAACTATTCTCACCAATTACCGCCTCATTTAAAATGGTCGACCCCATGCCGATTAGCGCACCTGATTGAATTTCACAACCATGAATAATGCAACCATGGCCAATTGTTACGTAATCATCAATTTTAACCGGTGCATGATGATCGACATGAATAACTGTCCCATCTTGGACATTTGTCATTTCACCAATTTCAACTTTATTACTGTCACCGCGTATCACACTTTGAAACCACACTGTGCTTCCCCGGCCAATAGTTACGTCACCATAGATACTCGCATTCTCAGAAATATAATTTTTCATGTCTTCACCTCATTCTTATCATACAGCTTTCTAGTGATAAACAAAACGGTTAGCTTAATCCCAAAAACTTTAGGAGAAATTAAATTCCCCTCCTCAATCTAACCAAAAAAGCCACCGACAAAATCTTTTACAATTTTGCCAGTGGTTTATCAATTAACTTTAAGCCCAGTTTCCGTTACGGAAAATCGGTACTTTTGTTCCATCGTGACGAATACCGTCAACATCCATCTTATCTGAACCAATCATAAAGTCTACGTGGTTTTTCGAACGATTCAAACCTTTGGCATCTAATTCTTCTTCAGTCATGTCAACGCCGCCTTGTAAGTTAAAGGCATAAGCATTTCCAATCGCTAAGTGATTCGAAGCATTTTCATCAAATAAGGTACTAAAGAATGTAATACCTGATTGCGAAATTGGGGACGGATCTGGTACTAAGGCTACTTCACCTAAATGTTTTGAGCCTTCATCCATTTTCACTAAGTTTTTCAGAACTTCTTCCCCTTGATCAGCTTTTACATCGACAATTTCACCATCTTTAAAGGTTAATTTAATACCGGTAATGACTTGCCCTGCGTAAGCTAACGGTTTTGTTGAAGAAACGACACCATCAGCCACACGCGCATCAGGAGCAGTGAATATTTCTTCTGTTGGCATATTTGCCATAAATTCAAAACCTTTTTCATTAATACTACGGGCGCTATCCCAAAGATGGCCTTCTGGTAAGCCAACCGTCATATCCGTCCCAGGTGCTGTATAATGTAACGCTTTGAATTGTTCTTTGTTCATCATATCAGCTTTTTCCCGCAATAATTTTTCATGGGCAACCCAAGCTGCGATTGGATCGTCTTCATAAACTTTTGTCGCTTTAAAAATTGCGTCCCATAAGGCATCTACTTGTTGATCTTCTGGTAAATCTGGAAAAACTTTTTTTGCCCAGCCAGCTTCAGAAGCTGCTACGACTGTCCAAGAAATTTTATTAGCAGCTGCAACTTGGCGCAAACCAAACAATAATTTACGATCATAATCTTGATAAGCCGTAATTTTGTCAGTATCAACTCCGGCAAAAACACCCGGGTCTTGTGAGACTACACTGATACGCGTCATTCTTTGGTCAACTAATTGATCCATTTCATCCATCTTATATTGGGGAACTGCTCGTAAATCTTCAATGTCCATACTTTCTACTTGGGCTTTCAAGATCACATCATCATTCCAACGAATAATCACTTCTTTGGCACCTAATTCATAAGCTTTTTTGACAATTAAACGTGCCAGTGGTGCTTGATTTACAGAAATATCCAGTTGAATCAAATCACCTTTTTGAATGTTGACCCCTGTTTTAACAATTAGATTCGCATATTTTTCTAAATTCTTTTGAAAATTTTCCATTCTTTACACCTCTAGTTTTGGCTAGCTTGTTTTTTTTCATAGCGACTAAACATGACTAAGGCAATCACACCAAAGATTACCGGGCCGGCAATTGACCAGATTGTATCTGAAATCATTCCTTGAGTAGCTGGTTGAATGATTGTAAATACATTGGCAAAACCTACCACGAAAGTAACCACTACTACAGCCAGCGTCGTCATACTCTTCGTTTTATAAATTTCAAATGGCTTATGAATTTCTGTTTTCTTCTTAAATCCTAAGAAAGCAATTGATAAGAACATATAAGGAATTGTCATCGACACGTTAGTCATCGAAACCAATACTTGGAAGAAGGCTTGCGCGCCACGTCCCCCAAATGATACTAATGCGATCATTGCGATTACAATACCTGCTTGTACTCGCATAGCGTTAATTGGCATATCATTTTTAGATTTGGTTAAGAATTTAGGCCAAACTTCTTTTGGTGTTCCTTCGATCAACTGTTTTAATGGAGAGAAGATCAATGTGAAGAAGGCACCAGTTAGAGATAGGAACATTGAAAGACCCATGTAACGAGATACCCAGAGACCAATTTGTACAGCCGCAGCTTCAGATACGCCTAATGCGTGACCTAATTGGTAACCCATATTGTTCATCATGATATACGCTACGTTTCCTAACGTTACTTCTGTATCACCAGGAAATTGGGTAAAAGTAAATTGCCAGTTAGTAAATGTACCAACCATGAAAATACCGACTGCGTAACCTACCGCAATAACGATTGCCGAAATAGTTACCCCTTTAGGGAAAGTCTTTTCTGCATTTTCAGTTTCATCAACTAAACCACCAACAACTTCTAGTCCCCCATAGGCGAAGATAGCAAATACCAAGAAACTAAAGACAGAAATCATACTAGTGTAGTTGGCATTTGGTGAAGTCACGAAAGCTTGCGCTGAAACAGGCTCAGCCATTTGACCATTTAAAACTAAGATAACCAATCCACCAACAAATAATACAACGTTAATCAATGCTACGGCAGTTCCGCCGATTGAGGTTACCTTTTTGATACTATCCAAACCTTTTGAGGATACAACTGTAATTAAAATAATCCATAAAATACCTAAAACACCTAATGTTTGCACCCCAGATAGACCCAGTGGTGACCAAGTTTGGGTTTGGTCAGTTCCGAAAATAGCATTAGATAATGGAATCCAAATCCCTGTACCAACGTTTACCATCCAAACGATATAAGATGCATACCACATGAATGTTCCAACGAAAGCGAATTTTGGATTAAAAGATTCTGCCATCCAAACATAAATACCACCTTTACTGTCTTTAAAAGCAGCACCATACTCAGACAACATAAAAGCAAATGGCAAGAAGAAAGTGATGGCCGCTAAAATGTACCAAAGAATTGATGCGTAGCCCATTAAATAAAAGGCCCGTGTAATATTAGTGAAACCAAATACTGAAGTAAAAATCATTAAGATTAGAGAAATCAGAGTCAGTTTCTTTTTCGTTCCATTCGACATAATTAACCCTCCAAATTATCATAATTATTGCATGAGTCTTTTTAAATAAAATCCTCCTTTTTAAAAAATTTGACTCATTTTATTGCTGATTTAATACTAAATAAATTTTACCCTTTAATTGTAAGGGCTTTCAAGGTTATCCGCTGACTTTTTAGCAAAGCATAATCGAAGTAAATAAAGCGATTATAGTTTTCTTTAAATTGAACTTGTTATCATTCGCTTTTTCTATCTTAAGTTATTTTTAAATCTTTCAAAAATCCCGAATTGATGAGCTTTTCAGAATACTGAAAAATATTTAGAAAATTTTGGAAATAGAGAACGGAAAACTTACAAAAAAATGAAACCTTATCACGAAATACTCATAAAAAAAAGAGTTAACCATATTTTCTTATGATTAACTCTAAAAATAATTAAAATATTTTTATTTTTTAAAACTCCTGGTTAGAATCGCTTATTTTTTTAATCTTCCGCAAACTGGCTGTTATAAAGTTTTTCATAGAAGCCACCCTTTGCTAATAAACTTTCATGTGTCCCATGTTCTATGATAGAGCCCTCTTGCATCACTAAAATTAAGTCTGCATCACGAATCGTTGATAAACGGTGGGCAATCACGAAGCTTGTCCGCCCCTGCATCACTTTTTCCATCGCTCTTTGAATCAGACCTTCTAGTCGTGTATCAACTGAACTAGTAGCCTCATCTAAAATCAAAATTTTCGGATCAGAAATAATCGCTCGTGCAATCGTTAATAGTTGCTTTTGCCCCAAGGAAACATTGTCACCTTCAGAATTGATTTCCATTTCATAGCCACCTGGCATTGTACGAATAAAATGGTCAACGTTAGCCGTTTTTGCTGCATCAACAACTTCATAATCAGTTGCGTCTAAACGACCAAAACGAATATTATCAGCAATCGTTCCTTCATACAGCCAAGCATCTTGCAACACCATACCAAAGATAGATCGAACATCAGAACGATTCATTTCTTGAGAATTCACGCCATCAATTAATATTTGACCACTGTCGATATCGTAAAAACGCATTAATAAATTAATTAAGGTTGTTTTACCAGCACCAGTCGGACCAACAATCGCGACCGTTTCACCGGCTTTTACTTCAAAACTCAAGTCCTCAATCAATGGTTTTTTCGGATCATAACAAAATTGCACGTGATCAAAAACAACATTCCCAGAAATTTTTTCTGGTAGCGGCAAATCATGGGCATTTTCAATTTCTTCTGGTTCATCCAAAATGTCAAAGACCCGTTTGGCAGAAGCGGAAGCACCTTGGATCATTGATGACAATTGCGTAATTTCACCCATTGGTTGGCTGACTTGCCAAATATATTGGATAAAAGCTTGTAACTGACCTACTAAGATCACACCACTAATAACATTCCAGCTACCTAAGACAGCCATGGCAATATAAGTGCCGTAAGCTGTTAATTGAACTAGCGGCTGCATAATAGAAGAGACAAAGTTTGCTCTGAATCCATATTTACGCAGACGGTGATTGACTGTATTAAAACCTTGCAAGGCTTCTTTTTCACGACCATAAACCTTCAATACATTAAATCCAGTCATATTTTCTTGAACATAGCCATTCATATCCCCAAGTGAGTTTTGCATTTCTTGGAAATCTTTTTGAGAAATTTTCACAATAAAGGTTGAAATTACTAATGATGCTGGAATCATAATCATTGAGATTAGAGCCATCGTCGGATTGATGTAAAACATCATCGCCAGCCCAAAAATGATTCCTAGAACAGCATTGATACTTCGGATAGTTGCTTGTTGCATCGCGTTACTTACTGCATCTACGTCATTAGTTACCCGTGACAAAATATTTCCTTGTTGATTGCGATCAAAATAAGAAACTGGCAAGCGATTGATTTTTTCTTCAATTTCTTCCCGTAAATCTCGCATCGCACTTTGGACAATATTTGCCATCAGCCAGTTAGAACCCAACTGAGTGCCACTGTAAATGAGACCGACAACGATGATCCAAACGATAATTCTAAAAATATAATCGAAGTTAACACTTTCACCTTCACTAATATTTTTAGCAATTTCAGTTGTTGGCAAGCCAGATAAATAAGGACTTAATGTTCCTAAAACTAAAGCTATCACGGTTAAAATTAAAACGATAATAAACGTAAATTTGTAAGGATTCAAATAGCTGAAGAGTCGTTTTAGTGAATGAATTGATTTTCTCATGCCAATTCCTCCTCTGATAATTGTGAAGAAGCAATGTCATAATAAATTTCACAAGATTTCAATAATTCTTGATGGGTCCCTTCCCCCACTACAACACCTTCGTTTAACACAATAATTTTATCTGAATGCATAATTGTTCCGACCCTTTGCGCCACAATCAGAACAGTTGATTCAGTGGTTTCTTTTTTCAAGCGGGCTCTTAAATTCGCATCAGTTTGATAATCTAAAGCAGAAAAACTATCATCAAAGATATAAATTTCTGGTTGGCGAATCACTGCTCGGGCAATCGCTAGCCGTTGCTTTTGACCACCAGAGAAATTGCTACCGCCTTCAGATAATTTTTCATCAAAGCCTTTTGGTTTTTTACTGATGAAGTCTGTTGCTTGGGCAATATCGGCTGCTCTTTGCATCTCTGCTTTAGTAGCATCGTCTTTCCCAAAGCGTAAATTATCTGCAATGGTTCCAGTAAATAACTGGGCCTTCTGTGGAATATAACCAATTTTTTGCCGTAAATCTTTTAATTTATAATCTCGCACATCGATGCCATCTACTAAAACTTGACCATCTGTAACATCATAAAAACGTGGAATCAATTGGATTAATGTAGATTTCCCAGAGCCTGTACTCCCAATAAATGCTACTGTTTCCCCTGGTTTGGCTGTAAAGCTGACATTTCTAATCATCGGACTTTCTGCATGTCCAGGATAAGCAAAGGTAACATTTTTAAACTCTAAATATCCTTTTTCAGTTGACTGAGTAATTCCTTCAGGATTGTCTTGCACATCTGGAATCATATCAAAAGCTTCTTGAATCCGTCCGGCAGAAACATTTGCACGAGGGTACATCATGAATACTGAGGCAAACAACATAAATGAAAACAGTGCGTGGAAGATATATTCAATAAAAGCGATCAAGGTTCCGACTTCTAGTGAACCGACATTGATTTGAATTGATCCATTCCAAATAATCAAGACCATCACGATATTAAATAGGAAGTAAAATCCCGGTTGTGCCACAGCCATTAAATGGAAGAGACTTTTTGAGCTATTAGCATAATCATCATTTACTTTTCTGAAACGTTTTTCTTCGAATTTTTCGTTTACAAATGCACGAATTACTCGTAAGCCTGACAAGTTCTCCCGTAAAATACCGTTAATGTTATCTAGGTTTTTTTGTTGCTTGGTTGATAAAGGTTCAGAGTATTTCGCAATTAGCACTACAGCTAAAAGTAAAATTGGCAGAGCTCCTAAAACGAAAATCCCTAGACTCGGACTAGTTCGAACAATTAAATACAAGCTGGCACCAAACATCATCGGCGTCATGAATCCTGTATTTAGAATATTTTGCATAAACAACATAATTTGATACGCATCATTTGTCGTTCTTGTAATTAATGAAGAAACACCTAATTTTTCAAATTCACTATGAGAAAAAGTTTGAATTTTTTCAAATAGGTCATCTCGAATATCCGCTACTATATTAGAAGTGATTCGAGAACTAAAATAGCGTAATCCAATATTCATTAATACGCCAAGAATAGTAATGGCGATCATCCAAAGGCCCATTTTTTGAACATAGTTAAAATCATTTTGATTGATCCCTTTATCAATCATCATCGCCAAAATTGTTGGCAAACCTAATTCAATTAAAATGAAACCAAACACACAAATAAAATCAAACAACAGCAACTTCTTATAACGCCAAGTATAGCGCCACATTAATTTCATCAAATTCCTCCTTTTTCGATCAAATAAATCTTTTCCATTGATTTATTCTCTTTTTTAAGGCGGGAATACCCCAATTATTTGAGATGAAAAATCAAAAATTGAAGCCAAAAAATCTTTTCTACCGCAATATTTCCAATATATCACAAAAAATATCGGAATGCTCACAATTTTCCCAAATGAAATTATTTCTGAAAATTTTCTTAAATTCCATTTGACCCGCCTTGTTTCTATACATCTAACAACTTCTATGCTAAAATACACTTACTTGTTGTATCAAACAGACAACACAACGGTGAAAATATTTTTACAAATAAGAAGCAAAGACGAGGCTTCTTCTCAACTCTTTAGTCTACTAAAAGTCTGAGTATAAAAAATTAGGTGGCCGACGCCCCTCATTTTGTCGTGGATAAATTTATTTAAAAGGAGATTTTCAAATGATTTACAAAGTTTATTACCAAAAAACCAAGGATCGTAATCCAAAAAGAGAACAAACTTTATCACTTTATATTGAAGCTGATAACGAAGAACGCGTGCACGATTTAATGCGCGAAAATACCCCATTTAACGTGGAATACATCCAACTTTTAGAAGGCAATCATTTAACTTACGAGCAAGAAAATGCCGACTTTAAGCTAACGGAGTTTTAATAATGAAACTCTCGCTTAAAAATAATGAAACTGGGGTTTTTGCCCTAGGTGGACTTGGCGAGATTGGGAAAAATATGTATGGGGTTCAATTTCAAGATGAAATTATCATCATTGATGCTGGAATAAAATTTCCGGAAGATGATCTTTTAGGAATTGATTATGTCATTCCCGATTACAGCTATGTCGTACAAAATATTAACAAAGTTAAAGCTTTAGTCATTACTCACGGACATGAAGATCATATCGGTGGTGTACCTTACTTATTAAAACAAGTAAATATTCCAATTTACGCAGGTGCTTTGGCATTAGCATTAATCAAAAATAAATTAGATGAACATGGTCTATTACGGGATGCTGAATTACATGAAATTGATGAAGATACGGTGATTCGTTTCCGTAAAACTTCAGTCAGCTTCTTTAGAACCACTCATAGTATTCCAGATCCATTAGGCGTAGTTGTTAAAACACCTTCAGGAAACATCGTCGAAACCGGTGACTTCAAATTTGATTTCACGCCGGTTGGACAACCTGCCAACTTACACAAAATGGCTCGTTTAGGTGAAGAAGGCGTCTTATGTTTAATGTCTGATAGTACCAACGCGGAAGTGCCAACCTTTACAAAATCAGAACAAACCATTGGTCATTCAATTTTGCGAATCGTTGAAAAAGTTCCTGGCAGAATCATATTTGCCACTTTTGCTTCAAATATCAATCGTTTGCAACAAGCCGCTGAAGCTGCTGTTGCGACAGGTAGAAAAATTGCCGTCTTTGGACGGAGTATGGAAAATGCGATTGTTAATGGTCGAAACTTAGGCTATATTACAGTGCCAGAAAATACTTTCGTTGATGCTTCCGAGATTAATCGGATGCCAGCCAATGAATTATTAATTTTATGTACTGGCTCACAAGGAGAACCGATGGCTGCTTTGTCACGAATCGCTAACGGTACCCACCGACAAATTCATATTCAACCTGATGATACAGTAATTTTTTCTAGCTCACCGATTCCAGGAAATACGACAAGTGTCAATCATCTGATCAATTTACTATCAGAGGCTGGCGCTGAAGTGATTCACGGAAAAGTCAACAATATTCATACCTCTGGTCATGGGAGTCAGCAAGAGCAAAAATTAATGTTACGTTTAATGAAACCAAAATACTTCATGCCAATTCACGGTGAATTCCGGATGTTAAAAATTCATACTGGCTTAGCCCAAGATACTGGTGTTCCAGAAGAAAATTGTTTCATGATGGAAAACGGCGATATGTTGGCATTAACAGCTGATTCCGCTAGAAAAGCTGGTCATTTTAATGCTAGTGATATTTATGTTGATGGTAGCGGAATTGGCGATATCGGTAATGTCGTTTTACGTGACCGCCGAATCTTATCTGAAGAAGGATTAGTTTTAACTGTGGCGACTATCGATTTAGAAAAACGTGAAATTTTAGCAGGACCGGATATTTTGTCTCGCGGATTTGTTTATATGCGTGAATCAGGTGATATGATCAATGAAGGTCAAAGAATTTTATTCCGCGCATTAGTAGATGCTTTAAATGATCCAAATTGTACGGAAGCAAAATTAAAAGAGGCGATGGTAGGTGCCATTCAACCATTCTTATTTGAACAAACTGAGCGTCATCCGATGATTTTACCAATGATTATGACTCCAGATTAATAATAATTCTAAAAAACACTAATTGCTATCAAGCACTAGTGTTTTTTATTTGTTTTTTGATATTTTTAAAAAACTCTAATCTACTACGCGATCCTTTATTTTATTGTAGGATATCTGCTGATTAATCGGTAAATTAACTACACTACGCAATTTTTATCTTTAATTCATTGAAAACTTTATTGACAAATTGCAAAAAAAATTAGAGAATAAAAAATAAGAATGAGATAGATTTCATAATCTTGTTATTTTTTTGAATTATTCTAGAAAAGTTTAGGAGATGATTGTTCATGGTAAGGACCAAACGTGTGCAACGAAATCATATTATTGATGGCGCATACAAATTAATTATCAAAGATGGTTTCAAAAAGTTTCATGCTCGTAATATTGCTCAGCAGATTCCTTGCTCCACACAACCAATTTATCGCGAGTTTGAAAATTTATCCGAATTAAAAACAGTGCTAACCAGTCGTGTTTTAGCTAAATACACTGATTTTTTAGATGATCACCTACCAAATTCTTTAGATCAACTAACGAATGTAATTGTTGATTACAGCCTTGATTATCCTGAGGAATTTCAACGTTTCTTTTTACAAGATAATGAAACAATGATTCAAATCAAAGAGGCCACTAAAAAATACTTTGATCAGCTAGATTTAAAGCATTCTTATGATAACACGCAAGCATTTGATTTATATTGGCAATATATCATTGGTAAAGCTGCTTTAGCTGGCCAAGACAGATATTATGCCAACTGCGACGAACGTAGCCAAGAATTGATCAAACTTTTATTGAGCAATTAAAAAAACCTTAGGAAAATTCCTAAGGTTTTTTGATTGCATTAGATTATGCTTTGTTAACGTTAGTTGCTTGAGGTCCGCGATCGCTATCTTCAACGTCGAATGTTACTGCTTGACCTTCTTCTAAAGTTTTGAAACCGTCGCCTTGGATAGCTGAGAAATGTACGAATACATCGCTACCGTCTTCGCGAGTGATAAAACCAAAACCTTTTTCTGCGTTAAACCATTTTACTGTACCTTGTTCCATGAATAATATCCTCCTCGTGCTAAAGCACTAATGATTGTAAAGTTTGCCCGTGTACGATAGAGGTAATACCTGTATACCAACTCTCATCCAAACCAAACAAAAAATTACATTTATAGTTTAACATTTTCTATTGTGACATTGCAAGGGCTGTCATCAATCATTCCCAATAATTTTCTTCACGTAAACTAAAATATTTTAAGTCTCCTACAATAATATGATCCAAAATCTCAATCCCAATCAGTTCTCCACATTGCCGAACCCGTTTAGTAAATGCCAAATCATTCTGAGATGGTGTAGGATTTCCTGAGGGATGATTGTGAGCCAAACAAATTTTTGCTGCACTTATTTTGACTGCTTCACGAAATATTTCTCTTGGATGGGCAATCGATTGATTCAACGAACCAATAAAAATAGTTTTTTGACAAATGATTTCATTTTTAGTATTGAGATACAACGCCATTAAGTGTTCTTGCTGGAAATCTTTTAACTCATTAATAAAAAGCTGACCCATTGCAAAACTCGATTGGGCTTTACCTAGTTTAGGCTGTAAGGAGCGATTGATCCGAAAACCAAATTCCATAACAGCCTTTAATTCCACCGCTTTAGCCTTTCCGACCCCTTTAAATTTCATTAATTCCGTAATACTTGCTTGTTTCAGCTGATATAAATCTGGGATTTCTCGTAAAATTTCGCCTGCCAAATCCATCACGTTTTGATCTCTTGAGCCACTTCGCAAAATAATTGCTAATAATTCTTGATCCGTTAAATAGCGTTCACCCACTTCAATCAAACGTTCTCTCGGCCATGAGCTTTCTGGTAGTTCTTTCAGTAAAAATTTTGCCATCAAAAAACCTCCTCTACGTCTTTAATAAAGTACGCAGAAGAGGAACTGTTTAATTTTTCAAATAAGTGATCACTTCATGCAAACTTGGTAAGACTTCTAAGGTCTTTTCAGCTAATTCTTCCGTTGGTGGAATTAAATCTGGCACCATAATTACTGGAATATTGGCGCTATTGGCTGCTAAGATTCCATTTTTTGAATCTTCCAAAACTAAGGTCTTAGCTGCATCTGTCCCTAATTTCCCCAAGGCATTCAAGAAAATTTCAGGATCTGGTTTAGCATAACTAACATCATCTGCTGACACAATATCAACAAAATAATCGCGAATCTGCGCATGCTCTAACAAGGATTCAATCACCGATCGTACATTGCTGGAAGCCACAATCTTAGGAATTTCTTGTTCTGTTAAATAATCCAACAATTCAATTACACCTGGCTTTAATTCAACTTTTCCAGCAAAGAAAAGTTCTTTGGCATCGCCCCAGCTTTTTTCGATGAAAGCATTGACCACTTCTTTGCCATGTTGGGCATAAACTTTATGCAAATCTTCCCAGACTTCTTCATCGCTAATACCGATATAACGATTATAGATATTCTTATCAAAAGGCAAACCAAATTGATCAGCAGCAACTTGTTGCGTCTCATAATAAATCGTCTCCGTATCAAACAATAAACCGTCCATATCAAATATTACTCCGTTAAATTTCTTCATCTGCGCCTCCTAAATTTATTAATAATTCCCGCACTTGCGAGATAAAATACAATGATCCAGTGACTAGCAATAAGTCGCCTTCTTCCATATCCTCCAACAATTCAGCTAAACCAAATTGCCACAATGAAACGACTGAGAAATTCTTGTTGTTAAATTTGGCATAACGACTCAAATCTAAGGCTTTTGGATATTCAAAAGTAGTTAGATACACTCTGGAACGAGGAATTTTCGCTAGTAGATTTAACATTTCATCAACATCTTTGGTTTCTAAAGCTGAAAATAAAATTTTTATATTAAAGCCTCGAAATTCAGTTTGAATATTTTCCACTAATCGTTCAATCGCGTGACTATTATGGGCACCGTCCAAAATGACTAGTGGTTCATCGCTGATTTTTTCCATCCGACCAGGCCAGCTAGTTTGTGCTAAACCAGTTTGGATATTTTTTTCTATAAAAGGGAGATTCTTTAGCTGGCAATATAAATGATAAAGCTGAATCGCTAAACCAGCATTTTCCACTTGGTGCCGACCTAACAAGGGAACCTTCAAACGGTTTATTTTTCCTGCACCATCAAGATAATTAAATTGTTCACCCCATTGGTTATCTGGTCGTAAATATTCCACTTGATATTCTTTTTGATACTGATAAAGGGGGGCTTGATTCTTTTTAGCAAACTCTTCAATCACAGTTAACGCTTCGGTTGGAATATTTCCAGTCACGACTGGTACCTGTGCTTTAATGATTCCAGCTTTTTGGGCAGCAATCTTTTCCAAGGTATTTCCTAGAACATCCATATGGTCATAACCAATCGTTGTAATTGCGGTTAAAATCGGAGACACCACATTAGTAGAATCTAACAAACCACCTAAACCGACTTCTACAATCGCCACATCGACTTGTTTTTCCAAAAAATAATCCAACATCATTGCGGTAATTACTTCAAACTCGGTGATTCCTTGGATCTCTGGCTGCGCATCCAATTCAGCGACTAGTGGTTGATATTTTTCGACTAAAGCAATCAAATCCTCATCGGCAATCGGCTGATTATCAATCGCAATCCGTTCGTTGAAACTAGTAATATAAGGAGATGTAAAACTCCCCACGGTAACCCCTGTTGCCCCTAACATATTCCGTAAATAAGTAACAGTAGAACCTTTGCCATTTGTACCGGCGATATGAATCACGGGAACTTTTTTTTCAGGATTTCCTACCTTATCTAATAAAGCTTGCACTCTTTCTAACCCAGGTCGTTGTCCAAATTTTACCCGATTATGAATCCAAGCAATCGCTTCTTCTATTGTCAATCTGACTCACCTCATCTTCAGTATAGCAGAAATGTTCAATAGAAAAAGGATTTGCTTTACGCAAATCCTTCGCTTATTTATCCAATTGTTCGTAAACTTTCGATTCGTTCACTTACAGCTGCTTGTTTTTCTAAATAATCTTTTTCTTTGGCTTTTTCTTCAGCCACAACTTTTTCTGGCGCATTAGCAACAAAGCGTTCATTGGCTAGTTTACCTTGCACCCGTTTCACTTCACTGGTCCATTTTGCCAATTCTTTTTCTAAACGTTTGATTTCTTCATCAATATTAATCAAACCAGCTAAAGGTAGATAGATTTCCGCACCGGTTAACACCGCAGACATCGCCAAATCTGGCGCAATAATATCTGCCGAAATCGTCAATTCTTCTGGATTACAGAAGCGTTCGATGTAATTAGTATTTTCCACTAAGAATGTATCAATTGCTGGGTCATTAGTTTTGATTAACAAAGTAATTGGTTTTGATAAAGGTGTATTTACTTCAGCTCGAATATTCCGTACTGAACGAATCACTTCTTTTAAGACTTCCATTCCTTTGGCCGCATCGGCATCATCGTATTCTGGATGAACCACAGGATATTCAGCGACTACTAATGATTCACCTGAATGCGGAATCTTGCCCCAAATTTCTTCTGTCACAAATGGCATAATTGGGTGTAAAAGACGTAATGTTTGATCTAAGACATAAACTAAAATGCTCTTGTTGGTTTTCTTAGAAGCATCATCTTCACCATATAAAACTTCTTTACTCATTTCAATGTACCAGTCACAAAAATCGTCCCACACAAAATTGTACAATTGACGACCTGCTTCACCAAATTCAAATTGATCAAACAAATTCGTTACTTTTTCAACTGTTTGGTTCAAACGAGTTAAAATCCAACGGTCAGCTACTGTTTTTTCACCAGTTAAATCAATTTCTTCAACAGTCATGCCTTCTACATTCATCAGGACAAAACGAGAAGCATTCCAAATTTTATTAATGAAATTCCAAGCCGCATCCATTTTTTCATAACTAAAACGCACATCTTGTCCAGGCGCTGAACCATTAGATAAGAACCAACGTAAAGCGTCAGCACCATATTTTTCAATCACGTCCATCGGATCAATTCCGTTACCTAGTGACTTACTCATTTTGCGGCCTTGTTCATCACGAATCAAACCATGGATCAAAACATTTTCAAAGGGGCGTTCTTCAGTAAATGCCAAACTTTGGAAAATCATGCGACTTACCCAGAAGAAAATAATATCGTAACCAGTCACCAATGTATTGGTTGGGAAATAGCGTTTGAAATCAGCAGCTTCAGTATCAGGCCAACCCATTGTTGAAAATGGCCATAAAGCCGAAGAAAACCAAGTATCTAATACATCTGGATCCTGTTCCCAGTTTTCAGCATCTTTGGGTGCTTCCATCCCAACATACATTTCACCAGTTTCTTTATGATACCAAGCTGGAATCCGATGTCCCCACCAAAGCTGACGAGAAATTACCCAGTCATGGACATTGTCCATCCAAGATAGGAAGGTTTGATTGAAACGTTCAGGGAAAAATTTAACTGCATCTTCTGTTTTTTGATTGTCGATGGCTTCCTTTGCTAAAGGCTCCATTTTTACAAACCATTGTGTCGATAATCTTGGTTCAACTACCGCACCACTACGTTCAGAATGACCAACACTATGAGTCATTTTTTCAACTTTGATTAGTCGACCCATTTCCTTCAAGTCAGCAACAATCATTTTTCGGGCAGCAAAACGATCCATGCCAGCATATTTGCCAGCTAAATCATTCATACTACCATCGTCATTCATTACATTTACTCGTGGTAAATCATGACGGTTACCAATCTCAAAGTCATTCGGATCATGAGCAGGAGTGATTTTTACTGCCCCAGTACCAAAATCCATATCCACATAGCTATCGGCAATAATTGGAATTTCTTTATCTACTAACGGTAGAATTGCTGTTTTACCAATTAAATCTTTGTATCTATCATCGTCAGGATGAACTGCAATCGCAGTATCCCCTAACATTGTTTCTGGTCGAGTTGTCGCAATTTCTAATACACCGCTGCCGTCAGTTAACGGATACGATACATGATAAAACGCACCTTCTAAATCTTTATGAATAACTTCAATATCAGATAAAGCTGTCCGCGCTTGTGGGTCCCAGTTAATAATATATTCTCCGCGATAGATTAAATCTTTTTCGTACAGTGAAACGAAAACTTTTTTAACGGCGTCAGATAAGCCATCATCAAGAGTAAAACGTTCCCGTTTATAATCCAATGATAAACCAAGCTTGGCCCATTGTTCCCGAATATGGCCGGCATATTCTTCTTTCCAATCCCAGACTTGTTCCACAAATTTTTCCCGACCTAAGTCATAACGAGAGACACCTTGTTCTTTAAGTTTTTCTTCTACTTTGGCTTGGGTTGCAATCCCGGCATGGTCCATCCCAGGAAGCCATAAAGTATCAAAGCCTTGCATTCTTTTTTGACGAATAATCATATCTTGTAAGGTTGTATCCCAAGCGTGTCCTAAATGTAATTTCCCGGTTACGTTTGGCGGTGGAATCACAATTGAATAAGGTTTTGCATCGGGGTTTTCTGATGGTTTAAATAAATCTTGGTCTAGCCATTTTTGATAACGACCCGCTTCCACTGCTTGTGGATCAAACTTTGTCGCTAAATTATTTTCTTCTGTCATATTTATCGCTCCTTTTTTTCTGATCAAACAAAAAAGCCCTAAAACATCGAAATGTTTTAGGACGTAATTTACGCGGTACCACCTAATTTGCAGACTTGCTGCCTCTTTGACATGAGTTAACGGTCATGACGCGAATCAGCCTACTAATTTCAGCCAATTTACTCACAAGCTACCTTCCAACTGTTTTTGAAAATGTTTCAGCCAGGCATTTTCTCTCTGAAAAGCGTACAGTCGTACTCCTCTTGATCATCGTATGACCAATTCTACAATGAAGTATACAACTTGTAAAGACCAAGCTAGCTGGGATTGACCATTTCATCGAAATAAATTAACGATTGTAGTTCCGAAGTCAAATCAATATAGCGAATATTAACATTTTCTGGCACATTTAAAGGATCAGGAGCAAAATTTAAAATTGCTGTTACACCGTTTTTAACAACAATATCAATCGCTTCTTGCGCATACCGACTTGGCACGGTTGAAATTGCCACTTGAATATTTTCTTTGACAAAAACTTCCGGTAACTCTGATAAATCATGGACCAAAAAACCATCAATAATTTGACCGATTTTATTAGGGTCGTTATCAAATGCACAAACAATATTCAAATTATCATTTCTGCGGAAATTATTTTTTAGCAATGCTTGACCAAGATTACCCACACCAATCAATGCAATCTTTTTTTCTTCTTTCGTATCTAAAATACCACTAAAAACGGTGATCAAATCTTTTACATTATAACCATAACCACTGCGACCTAACTCACCAAAATGGGAAAAATCTCGTCGAATTGTTGCAGAGCCCACTTGCGTCAAATTTGCCAATTCAGAGGATTTTATTCGGGTAATATTTTTTGCATTTAATTCCTTTAAGCAACGTAAATATAAAGAGAGTCTTTTCGTAGTGGCTTTTGAAATTGCAGGTTTTTCCTTCATTTTTTCCATTTCAATCCACTCCTTGTTATTGTTTTCACATATTATCATAACATGTATCAAGAATCGTTACAAATAAGATTTCAAATAAAAAAACCACCAAATTACGAAAATTTGATGGCAAAAACTTTTTATAATAAATCAGCAAAGGCGTCAACCATTTCTTGCTGACTCTTCTCTGGTGTGATGGCTTCTATTTTTAAACCAGTTAACGCACGAGCTATCATTCCTTCAATATCTAAGCGGGTCTCTAATGCTTGGACTTTATCAAGTTTTGGTCGGGTTTTTGGTTGTGGCGGTGCAAAAATCGTACAGCAATCTTCAAAAGGTTGGATTGCTAACTCAAAAGTATCGATTTTTTCGGCTAATTCGATAATTTCTGTTTTATCCATTGTTACCACTGGACGAATAATCGGTGTCGTCGTCACTTCATTAATTGCCAACATGCTGTGTAATGTCTGAGAAGCTACTTGACCTAGCGATTCACCGTTGATAATTACTAAACCTTTTCGCATTTCACGAATGGCATCCGTTATTCGCAACATCATACGACGGGTAATGGTCATCCAATAACCTTGAGGCGTATGTTTTTTAATTTCTTCTTGAATTTCTGTAAAAGGAACTTCAATAAATTGGATGCTACCAACATATGGTGTTAGTTTTTCTGTTAAATCTTTGGCCTTTTGTAAAGCTTGTTCGCTGGTATACGGTGGCGATGCAAAATGGACCGCTTCAATTTCGACACCACGTTTCATTGCTAAATATCCTGCCACTGGCGAATCAATTCCACCTGACAACATCAACATTCCACGACCGCTTGTTCCCACTGGTAAACCGCCAGCACCTTTAATTGTTGCAAAGGACAAAAAGGCTGCATCACGACGAATTTCCACACGTAAATTAATATCTGGTCGTTTCATTTGAGCTTTGATGTCTGGAAAAACATCTACGACTGCTTGACCTAAAAATTGTTGTAAATCATGGGTATTCATTTCAAAACCATGATCACTTCTTTTAGCTGTGATTTTAAAAGTTTCTTCACCAGTATAAATTTCTCGCATAATATCTTCTGCTACTGCTCTTAATGCTTCCGGTGTTTTTTCAACCCGGATACTAGGAGAAAAATTTTGAATTCCAAAAACTTTTTGTAGCTTTGGAATCACCAAGTTAGAATCTTCTCCATTTAAAATTAAATGCATCCGATCACGGTCGGCATGAATTTTTAAAGCAGGAAACTCAATAAGCGCACCGCGAACATTTTGTGCCAGTTGCATAATAAAACTCCGGCGATTTTTTCCTTTTGTTGATAGTTCACCGTAACGAACCATAATTTCTGTATATTGCAAGAGAATCCCCCTAATTAATTTTGTTGAATTTTTCGTAGATATGATTGAAAACCACCATAAATTGTTCTATTTCAGCCATCGTATTACTTTCATCTAAGCTGACGCGAATTGCTGTTGTCGCCAATTCATGTGGAACCTTCATGGCGCCTAAGGTTGAACTATCAGCTTTTTTCTTGCTAGAACAAGCACTGATAGTCGAAACAAAAATTTGTTTTTCCTCCAAAGCATGAACCAATACTTCCCCACGAATATCTTTAATCCCAAAAGTTAAGATATGGGGCGCGGCATGTTCATCTCCCGAGAAAACGGTGACTTTATCATAGCGCTTCAATGCAGCTTTCAAAGCTTGACGCAAGCTATTCAAATGATCTGGATACACTTTTTCTAAATGAATCCGTAGCGCTTTACTCATGGCAACAATTCCCGGTGTATTTTCGGTACCACTACGTTGCCCATTTTCTTGTCCGCCGCCATTAATTAAGGGCATTAATTTTCGGCCAGTTTTCCAATAATTAAAACCAACACCACGAGGACCATGAAACTTATGGGCTGAAAAAGTAGCAAAATCTACCCGTGGTGTTAGCCACAAGCTTTGATCAACTTTCCCAATAGCTTGCACAGCATCAACATGAAAGTGAATGGTTGGAAAATCTGCCAATAGCTCACTAATTTCTTGAATCGGCTGTAACGCGCCCATTTCATTATTCACGGCCATCACTGATACTAGAATAGTTTCTGGACGAATCAATTTTTTCAATTCAGTAATCTCCACTCGGCCAGATGAATCTACTGGTGCAACACTGACATCAAATCCTTGCGTTGCTAATTGTTCCGCCGTATTTCTAACAGCCGAATGTTCAACACTGGAGATAATCAAATGATTACCAAAATCTTTTTTGGCCCACGCAGTACCTTTAAGGACCCAGTTGTCCCCTTCTGTCCCACCACTAGTAAAGAAAATTTCTTGTGGTTTGACTTGAATTAATTCAGCAATTTGTTTACGAGCTTGTTGCAGTAAACGATGCGCTTGACTCCCCAAGTCATGTAAACTTGAGGGATTTCCTATGATACGTTGACTCGTTTTTACATATGTATCTAAAGCTTGGGGATAAATCGGCGTGGTAGCACTATTATCAAAATAAATCATTTATTTACCTTCCTTCAAAAATTCTTTCTCATTATAACGGGTAATTCACTCAACGTAAAGCGCAGATGTCTTCATAAATTAAGGACAAAAAAAGCAGTTTAACCGAATAAAATAAAAAATTCTGTTTAATCCCTCTCCTGCCAATAGATTAATTCCTCCGGTGAAAAATAGAATTGCTGATCTGAGCCAAAACGTACCAGGATTTGATTTTTCTCTTGATAGAAATAGACAATTGTCCCATACTCATTTTTCATTGGTCCGGTTACTGGTGTAACGCCATCGCCAATTTTAAAACTTTTCATCAATATTTCTCCTCATTATTTTTATTGTTAAAAAAAGAAGCTGGAATGAAATCATTCCAGCTCCCTAATTTTAAGCTAAATCACGATTATTAAAGTAGAAATCCTCAATTCGTTTAAATGCGCCTGGTTCAACTCTTTCTAAAGCTGTGCCAATTTCATCTAAAGCATCTTGATAGCGGAATTCCTTATTAAATAAATCGTAGCTAATTTCGATCGCTTCTTTCACATCCGCATGGGTGTGGCGGTAACGATTCGCATATTGCATCATTTGTTCAGTCAGCGCAGCTGCGTCCACCAAATCATTGGTTTTTTCATCCAATGAAATCATATCTTCATCACACAGAGCAACAAGTTTGTTGATGTCTGTCATGTTGATACGGATTTGGTTAAGCGAACGGCTTAACTCTTCCACCCGATCAGTCGCAATGAAGAAAAATTCTAGATAATCTGAAGGTAACCCTGGCAAACGTTGGTGTTCAACATAACGTTTAAAACCTCGAAGACGGAATTCATATTCCTCAATCCGGTCTTGTGCCACTTTTTCCCCTTTACGCAACTCCTGTAAGTCATTACCAATCTCAACTTGCTTCGCTTCAATATCTTCCAACACTTTGTAAGCATCTTGATAGAAAACTTCCACTTCAGAAAAAGCGATTTGATGTTTATCAATCATTGGTTCTAAGTTACGATTGCGACGTTCAAGTTCTTCGATTTCTGTTTGGAAACCGCGTGCCCGACCTAACTCATTGTTGTTTAAGGTATAGCTTTGGGAAGTGTGATCCAGTTCCACCATCAATTGATGATTGTTAGCTGCTGCATGTTGGATAAATTCAGCAATTAATTTGCGGTTTTTTTCCACATATTGGCGAGCGTTGAATTCTTTTTCAAGAATACTATATAACTCGTCGATTTTTTCAGCAGTTTCTTTGTTGGCTGTTTCCACTGTTTCCAGTTCAACTTTTTCTAAATCTTCCAACGCATGAGTGACTCTTCTGCGAATCTGCTCAAGTCGTTCTTCAAAGTCTTCTTCTGGTAAAACAACATCTTCATCCATCATCGTTTGATAGGTTTCTTCGAGTTCGTCAATTTGTCCTGGGAATGTTGCACTTAATTCTTCAAATATACTAGGAATTTTTTGGATCGTGGCTTGCACTTTGTACGTGTTGGCCTCAGCATCGTCTAGTACTTCACGGGCTTCAACTGGGTCACCTGATGTATTTAAGGTAACAAATTGGGTAAATTCAAGTTCGACATTTTTGACTTGTTTTTGAATCTCAGGTAAAGCTGGACCAAATTGATCATTGTTTTCCTGTAATTCTTTTTTCAATTCTTCAAAAATATCTAAGGCTTGTTGGACCGCTAATGAATTGCGCTCTTCAGTTTCACGGAGTTCTTTCAAACCCAGCTGCACTTCTTCAGCACTGGCTTCCATCTCATCCATTGTTTTTTCAGCAGCTTCAATTGCTGCTTTACTTTGGAATAAGCGGAAAGTCTCATTTTGGCTTTCGACTTCAAAGATTTGGCTTTCTAATTCAGCAAAATCATTGATGTAAACGTCGTTCCATTTTTGATTCCATTCGCGAAAGGTATTTTGACTTTGGCCTACAAGATGCATCTTTCTGACCTCATCAATTTCTTCCACGATCGGTAAATCAAACCAAGCTTCTTTGCGTTCCTCCAACTTTTTCAGTCGTTCTTGGTTTTTCTTGCGCATAAAATACCCAACCAAGTATAAAGCGGCCGCTATGATAGCTAAACCAATGATGATACCAATAATCAAATTGCTTCCCATGAATGATTTTCCTTTCAACTCATAATAAAAAGATTATTGTTTAGTATAATTGATTCCTATGTTTTTTTGACGAAAACATCTAGCTTAGATTATAGCATAAACTTTGCAAGCCTACACTAATACTTTTCAAATATTCTTCATTTTTTTATGTAAAATCTTTTGAGATAACGATTCTTTTCTGAAATTTTTTTAGTCTATTCGATTAAATAAACAAATATTTTTTCATTTTTCCTTTAAAAAGAACCTTGAAGTCATCGGGCTTTTCGGCTATGATTAAGCTTACATTAAAATAAGAGGTGATTAAAGTGAAAGTAATCAAATTTGGTGGGAGCTCGGTCGCTTCAGCCACACAATTAAAAAAAGTCTTAGCTATTGTGAAGAATGATGTCACGCGACGTTTCGTTGTTGTTTCAGCACCAGGCAAAAGAAATAATGAAGACCAGAAAGTCACCGATTTATTAATCGCCTATTATGAAGCTGTAAAAGTCAAAACAGATACAACTGAAATCACCCAAGCTATCTTACGTCGCTACGGTGTGATGGCGGAAGAATTGGAAATATCAGAAGAATTATGCCAACAATTTCAAGCTGAATTAGCTGAGTTGAAAAATAATTTTGATGAAAACAATCCTTATACGCTAGACGCTTTCTTAGCAACTGGTGAAAACTTAAATGCGCAATTAATTGCTAACTTTTTTAAAAATAGTGGCCTAGATGCCCGCTACATTAATCCTAAAGAATTAGGCATTCAAGTTTCTGCACAACCTCATAATGCCAGAATATTAGAAAAATCCTATGAAAAAATCTACCAATGGCGCGACAGTAAAGATATTTTAGTCATTCCGGGATTTTTTGGTTTTACCGAAGAAGGTCAGATCTGTACCTTTTCTCGAGGTGGTTCCGACATTACCGGTTCGATTGTTGCCGCAGGCTTAAAAGCGGATTGCTATGAAAACTTTACCGATGTCGATGGGATATTTGCCGCCAATCCCAAGTATATCCATGACCCAGAATTAATCGACGTTTTAACTTACCGGGAAATGCGCGAATTAAGTTATGCAGGCTTTAAAGTTTTCCACGATGAAGCCTTAATGCCTTCTTATCATGCAAAAATTCCGGTTGTGATTAAAAATACCAATAATCCTAATTGTACTGGAACAATTATTACTGAATCTTACAACAAAGCGAAACACCATAATGAAGTAGTCGGTGTTGCTAGTGATGGCGGTTTTTGTAGTATTACCATTGCTAAATATTTATTAAACCGAGAAATTGGGATTGTTCGTAAAATCCTCCAGGTTTTTGAAGATTTAGATATCAGCTTTGAACATATGCCATCAGGAATCGATGATATTTCGATTGTTTTACGAGAAGAACAATTGACTCCTGAAATTGAAAAAGCATTATTAGAAAATATCGAAAATGCTATTTCGCCAGACCTAATGGAAATAGAACATGATTTGTCCGTGCTTGCGCTAGTAGGTGAAGGCATGCGAGATCGTCCAGGTACTACAGCAGAGAGTGCAGCTGCTTTAGCTAGAAAAAATATTAGCTTGCGAATGATCAGTCAGGGCGCTGACGAGCGGAGTATCATTTTTGTTATCCGAGGAGATCAGGAAAGACAAGCTGTACGATCCATTTATTACACTTTTTTTGATTAAAAAAAGACTTGGCAGCTGATTAGCTAGTCAAGTCTTTTTGTCTGTTTAATTCTTTAGAAATAAGTGGTTCTGGCGCAAAATCTTCTGCCCAATTTTCAGGTTTCATGACTTTATGAGTCACTGGATGATAATGGGCTTTGCCATCTGGAAATAATTTACCCATATTTGCTCGATGAACAATTTCAAAAATTGGTTGTGGGTCAACGCCCATCAAAGCAAAAGAACCATAAGTAAAATACAACAAATCAGTTAAGGCATCCACTTCTGCAACCAGCGGATCTGGTACGGCTTCAGCTTTGTTTAAGATTTTAGTTTTAGCTGTCTCAATACTTTGATGAAGCTCCTCGGTTAAGGCTGAAAAAAGCTGTTCCTCTCCAGCTGCCGCGCCATATAAATATTCAACGATTTCTTCTACTTTAAAACCTGCCCGAAAACTTGCAGCACTACTTTGATAAGCTTGCGGCTTGTTAGGTGGATGCGGTTCAAATTGCTGATGAAATTCTTGGGCCATTTCATAAGGTGTTTTCATAATTTCTCCTTCATCAAATAATATCAAAATGTTTTAATGCTTTTTCAATACCATCTGCTTCATTGGTGTCCGTTACATAATCTGCACTAGCTTTCGTTTCTGCCTGACCATTACCCATGGCAACACCGATTCCAACATGGGTGAGCATTTCTATATCATTAAAATGATCGCCAAAAGCCATCACTTCTTCCGGTTGAATATCAAAAGCGGTTAAAAATTTTTCAATCCCATGATATTTTGAGCCATTCTTAGGAATAATGTCTATCGAATAAGGATTGGAACGCTGAAAGGAACAGTTAGGCAATAATTCAGCCAATTTTTGATTTTCTGATTCGGCAGCGAACAAGACACATTGATAAATCGGTTCCTTTAAAATTCCTAGTTTGGCAAAACGCTCTCTTTTGCGATTCGAGCTGAACTTTTGCATAAATTTCCTCGTCATTCTTACTGGAAACCAAGAAGGTATAAAACCTGCAATTTTTTTCACAGCAGCTGACTGAGAGAATTTCATAATACTACTGCCTTCAACATGATGGCGCCCGCCAAAAATAATCTGTCGCCGTTCACGATCAGCAAAATCAACGATTTCATCCAATACCCCTTGGGAAAAAGGCTCGGCAAAAATAGTTTTTTCTTTGGTAAATACAATTTGTCCATTATAGGTCACAAACATATCCATCGGTAAGTGATCAATGCGTTCTTCAATATCTACCGGTCCACGTCCAGTCGCAATCCCACATAAAATACCTTTTGCTTGAGCTGCGGCAATCGCTTTTCTAGTACTATCCAAAGCTTTTGATTCAGTTGTTACTAATGTCCCATCAATATCAAAAAAAATTGCTTTAATCATGTTCATCCCTTTTTCTAAAATAAGCCTAACTGACTAGGATTTAAGGCTTGATAATCTAAATTTAGTATCTCTTTTAATGTTAAAGCATTTCCGGCCGCATCGCCACCAGAATTATTATTAAAAATAATTGCCACTTCATCCACTTCGGCTGCAACTTGTTGAATTTTCTCTGCCAAGTCATTTAATTCTGTTTGATTATAGCGATAAAGAGTTCTTTTTTTACGCCATTCAGGACTATTATCTTTCCAAAAAGTTTGATTTCTGCCATGAAAACGAAATAGTACGAATTCTGGATTGGTAATCGTCAGATCCAACGGAACTGTATCTAATAATTTCGGTTCATCCACCATTACTAAACTATATTTTAATTTCTTCATGAGCGCCATAGTTTTATCGTGAAAGCCCTCTGTATACCAGCTAGCATCTCTTAATTCTACTGCTATTGGTAATTCCTGAAACATTTCTCGTAACCCTTCCAAATAACGCACGTTTTCTTTCGTTAATTTAAACTGCGCTGGAAATTGTGCCAAAAAACAATAAAGTTGCCCATTTTTTATGATAGGTGCCATCACTTTTAAAAATTGCTGGTAAATATCTTGCAGGCTTTCTTCTGGCGCCAAATCTTTTTGTTTGGTTAATGGACTAGGTAATTTTATAATAAAGCGAAAAGTCTGAGGTACTTGCGTCAGCCAATTTTCAACGGTTTTTGCTGCGGGAATCCCATAAAAACTGGTATCTAATTCCACCAAAGGTAAAAAACCAGCGTATTCAAACAGGCTGCTTTTCTTTTTACCAGTTAAAGTATCATGTTCACTAAAAGAAGTTAAGCCAATTCTAATCATATCTCTCTCCAATTATTTTTTTACTAGTATACAATATCTTTAGAAGATAGAAAAATTTATAAGAAGGTGATCAATTGAAAAAGATTTTGATTTTACATACTGGCGGGACAATCTCCATGAGCCAAGATGATCATGGTACCGTTCGTCCAGATGAAAAGAATCCTTTAGTCGCTGCCGGTCATGAGATGAATGTTCCTAATAATATTGAGATTGTGGTGGAAGAGTTCTCTAACTTACCCTCTCCCCACATTACTTTAGAAATTATGTTGCAGCTAAAAGAAAAAATTAAAGAAGCTAAAAAAAATGGTTTTGACAGTGTAGTCATTACTCATGGCACTGATACATTAGAAGAAACCGGCTACTTTTTAGACCAAACGATCGGCAAATTAATGCCGGTCATTATCACTGGTGCGATGCGTTCAATTAATGAATTAGGTTCAGATGGTTTGTATAATTTTGCTAGCGCTATTCGAGTGGCTGCTAGTGACGACGCACAAGGCAAAGGTGTGATGGTGGTAATGAATGATGAAATTCACTCTGCTCGTCACGTAACCAAGACCCACACAACGAATGTGGCGACATTTCGGACACCAACTTTGGGGCCCATTGGTTTAGTCACCAAGACCCACATTTTATTTTTACAAGAATTACCAGATACCACCCACTATGATATTCAAAGTGTCGACAGCATGATTCCAATTATCAAAGCTTATGCTGGGATGCAAGGTAAATTTTTTGAAATATTAACCCAAACTGATTGGGTGGACGGCTTAGTAATCGAAGCTTTAGGTGCTGGTAATCTACCACCACAAACTTTAGGCGCACTGGATACCTTGATTCAAAAAAAGCTACCGGTGGTTTTAGTTTCTCGTTGTTTCAACGGCATTGCAGAGCCAGTCTATGATTATCATGGCGGCGGTGTGGAACTTGCCGAAAAAGGTGTAATATTCTGTCCTGGAATCAATGGCCAAAAAGCCCGCATCAAATTATTAATTGCTTTGAATGCTGGCTTAAACTTTGAAGAATTAAAAGCTTATTTAGAAGAATAAGAAAAAAGCCTTCTGAAATTCAGAAGGTTTTATCTTTTTTTCCATAAAAAGTTCGCTTCACAAGCTAATTGATCGCCAAAACGAATCGCATGACGGCTTCGCAATGCCTCTTCTTCTACTAAATCATAATAACTATCGATATCTACACCGTATAAAACTTCTTTATCAAACTTCAGATTAGCATAAGTCGGACGATATGTTTCCATAAATTCTCTACCTAACACATCAATTAACCAATTAAAATAAATAGCATTATTCACATGATGGTTGCTATCCAAATCATAATAGCGAACATGATAAGGACGGCTGACTTCTGATTCAACCTGCTCAATCTTTTCCCAGCGGTGAATTTTCTTAATTTGTTCTGATTCGAAAGGTGCCATTAATTCAGCGGAAACACTGGTGATTTTCCGTGCCTTCACGTCCATTAAGGCAAAAGCCATATTAATTTGCACCAATTCTTCACCGGCTTCATTGTATATCCAAAAAGAACGATAACAGAAAAATTTATTAAAAGCCGTCGGTTCAGTCACAATCTTGATAGTTTGATCGACTTTCGGCAGTTGTTGAATGATCACTTCAGTCTGGGTAATCACCCAAGTAATTCCTAGCGTATTGATGTAATCTGAGCCTACTCCTAGAATATCACTTTGTTCTGATGATACTTTTATCGCTACACTAATCATCATTGGAAAAGTCATTTCTCCGTTGAGATCACATTCATAATAACTGACTTGATGCATGGTTTCGTGTTTCTTACCCACCTAAATTTCCTCCTAAAATTTTATCTACAGCTCCGCCATAGCTTTCGCCAAACATATTTAAGTGAGCCAATAAATAGTACAGTTGATATAATGGCAAGCGTTCTTCAAAACCTGTCGTCAACAAATATCCTGCTTGATAAGTTTCCAAAAATTCATTGCGAAAACCACCAAATAGTTGCGACATGGCGATATCTAATTCTCGATGTCCAAAATATACTGCTGGGTCAACAAAAATAGGTTGTCCCGCTTGATCAAAGAAAGTATTGCCACTCCAAAAATCCCCATGTAACAAGGATGGTTTGAAGGTTAAATCGCCCCAATTTTTATAGGCAACTGCCTTTAAATGTGCATAATCTGCCGCTCTTTCCGGTGTCCAATGATTACGGTTTTTAGCAATTTCAATCTGGACTTCTAAACGATTTTTAAAATAAAAATCCCACCAGTTTGCTTCCGGATGATTGATTTGTGGTAATAAACCAATAAAATTATCCTCTGACAAACCGAACGAATCTGATTTGACTTGGTGAATTTTGATTAAATCTTTTGCCAAATCTCTTTGATCACCATTTCCTGGTTCAATCCATTCCAATAAAAGAAAGGCATTCCCTTCAAAATCGCCAACTTGAAAAACTTTTGGGACCCGCACGATTTGTCCTAGCTGTTCAAGACCAAAAACTTCCGCTTGAAAAAAGGCAGCATCAACATGGGGATGATATTTTAAAAAATAATCGGTCTTTCCATCGGTAACACGATAGGCTTGATTAATATCGCCACCAACAATTGGTAACGATTTTTCTTTTAACCCTAATTGCTTTAAAATCGGATCCATTTCAAGCCACCTCTTATTCTAAATATAATCGCTGTAAATCTTTCAGATCTGCTGCATGTAAGCCAATACCATCGATTAAGAAATTGTCTACTGTACCATAATTTTCATCAATCAAATTTAGGCTTTTTGTTAAATATTCCTTGCGAGCCATTGTCATATCTTTAACGCTGGCTAATAAAGCGTCAGGCACACCATTTTCTTTTGCATGTTGCAACATGTTATCAGTGAAGCCCTTTAAAAATTCATTGGTAGCTAAATAATCGGTCATGGCAGTATCACGGTCTACACCTAAGCCACTCAATAACAATAATGCTCCAAAACCAGTCCGGTCTTTTCCAGCAGTACAATGAAATAAGACACTTTCATTAGGATTTTCATTGGCTAACACAATCTCAAAAAATTTGTGGTATTGTTTTCTAACATAGTCATCTAATACAAAACTTTCATAGGCATCCATCATTTGTCCAAAGGCTGATTCACCGTTTTCCATGCGCTTCAATAAGGCTTGCGGAGAGGCGGTTGACTCTTCCTTCTTCTCTTGTTTTTCTGGAAAAATTGGCAGAAAAATATTTTCCGCTAAAGTAACGTCTTTGTCTGGTTGAGAAGAACGTTCATCCGTTGAACGAAAATCGACAATCTTACGAATACCATATTTTTCTAAATAATTTTGGTCAGTTTCATCTAATAAATTAATCGCAGCTGAGCGAATCAACTTTTGACTAGCCACTTTTTTTCCATCTTTATTGGTATAGCCACCCAGTTCTCGCATATTTTCAGCATGTTTTACAGCTAAGGGTTTTCCCATTTTTATTCCCCCTCGGTCAAATTTATTTTCTTTAAGTATAGCATAGAAAATTATTTTCGCTGGTGAAAACAAAAAGACCGACTCCTCTAGAGAAGTCGATCTAGTATTTTTAGGCTAAGGCACCCATCGGATCCCACGGTGCTAAAACTTTGGGCTCTGCTTCAAAAGCAGCCCGTTGTTCTGGTGATAAGAATTCTTTTCTCACAACGATTTGATAGGTGTATTCGCTCATCCAGTCATCACTCATGACAAAATAACCTTTTTCACCGACTTTTTCGCCCCAGCTATTTTCTACTTTCCATTTCGCTGATTCACCGTTAATTACATCCACACCGGTTAGAACCATCGCATGAGTCATCATACTTTCACCATAATCTAAGCGTTCTGCTTTCGTCATAGCAAAATCTGTATCGAATAGATCATCCATGTCAAAAATGTCCAATGCCATGATACCATCTTTGCTGACAGAAGACTGACCCACATCACAACCAAACCAAACTGTTTCGCCTTGTTCCAATTGTTGTAAGGCTAATTTTTTCAATTCAGGCATTTCCAAGTTAAGATACTTCACTTGTTTACCACCGACTACATTACCTAGCATGTCGACAGTGTAAGATTGGTTAAATGGTTTATCGTCAGTTGGTGCATGGATAATGCTGACATATTCGTCTAAATCCACATCAACATATTTCTTATAAAAACTTTGTGGCGTCATGCCTTGATCAATATGGTAATTTTTTTCTTCATCCCGATATTCAAAATCAAATTCCTCTGGTGGTGTACCTAGAGAAATGGCCAAGAAATTATAAACTTCTTGTAACATCGCTTGGCGATTGTCTTCAATTTGTTCTGGAGAAGCATTTTCAGCCACCAATTGACGTAAGATTACCGCGTGTTTCCGCAATAATTTATTTAAGTAATTATTTAAATTGCGTGAATTGATACTGTTTTTACTTTCTGGCATCACAGCTTTTGGTACAACACCATATTTTTGGAAAATAGAAACAATCATGTCCCATTGCCCGCCATCTTGTTGCGGTGTTTGCATCAAAAATGCAACTTCTCTGCTTGCCGTTGGTTCTTTGGCAGTATTTAAAATATTTTGATAGAAATAATTAGCCTTCTCATATTTGTCCCAAAAGAAAGTATAATTCTGTGACAATTCAAAATCCTTCAGTTGATAACTAGTAATCATTTTGTGGCGGAAAGTATTCAAAGCGGCAAACATCCAGCAACGACCTGATTGTTTTTGGTCAGATACTTTTCCGGTAGTTAAATCAATGGAGAAGACTGGTGCATTTTTTACGTGAGCGCTGACATTTTCAGCTGACTCCACAATCCCATTTTTAACTACACCCCGTTGTAACGCGACTTGTTTACGATTCATTAAAAATTCTTCACGAAATGTTTTTGTAAGTTCTTGATTAATTTCTGTCATGTCAAAAACCTCCTTGCTCTTATTCTACGACTAAAATGCTTGTGAAACAATCCTAACACTCTTGCTTTAATGCCCACAAAAAAACAGTTGAAAAAGTTTCTTCCAACTGTCTCATTTGTTCTATAATCCATTTTCTACAAAATCTATCATTTCATCTACGCTGTCTTCTGCTTGTGCCCAAACGCCAATTTTATCTGCAAAGCCATGACCTAAGCCACGATATTCGATGATTTTCACTGGTACGTTGGCTTTGTTTAATTTTCTAGCAAAGGCTTCATCTTCAATACGTAAATAATCAAATTCTCCCACTATCAAAAGAGTCGCCGGCAAATCTTGTAGCTCGCCTAAATAAGGACTTAAATAAGGATCTTCCAAATTTTCTGCTTTTAACATATAACCTAAATTGTCCGATGCCGTTAAACGCAAAGCTTCCAGAGATACTTCAATCAAATCTTTTTGTTCAGTAGCTGGTTTAAAATCAAAAGCTTGGTAATTTAGATTTTCATCTTCTTTAGTGGACATATTAACACTAGGATAATACAGAACTTGTTGATGGACCATTTTTGTTTGCTGGTCGCGATCCATCATGCTACAAACCGCTGCCAAATTTCCGCCAGCTGAGTCACCAGCAATAGTAATTTTTTGGGGATCGCCTTGATATGTTTGAATATTTTGATAGACCCAAGTTAAGCCTTCAAAGCAATCTTGTAAACCCGTCGGAAATGGATTTTCCGGCGCCAAACGATAATCGATTTGCACTGCTAAAAATCCAGTCTTCTCAACGAACAATTTACACAATTCTTCCACCACTTCTGGTTGCCCCGCAGAAAAACTACCACCATGAATATAATATAAAACCGGTGCGTTTGGTTTCGTATTTTTTCGATACAAACGTAAGGGAATTTGATTATCGGTGGTTAAGTGAATCGTCTCAATGCCATCAGTAATCGGCAGACTCTTAACCCCATTATTCACCATGCGAGTCAAAGTACCGTCGGGTTCACCACTGCGTTGCCCTAATTGACTCATAAATGCTAAAGTTTCTGCGCCACCGTCCTTTTCAAAGCCAGGCAAAATTTCCGCGTAGTATTTAGGATCCAAAACGCCTTTCGCTGAAACATTGGGAATCGGCTTAATCGTTTTTTCAAGTCCGTCTTCTACGATTATTTCCGTTTCTTTTTTTAAAGTAGCTAAATTTAAATTTGTATATTCTCTTTTCAAAAAACTCACCTCATTAAGCTTGTTCGCGTTTTTCTAAGTCAGACATAACTTGTGGATAAATTTTATCTAATTTGTAGAATAGATAAATGATTGGAATAACAATCAATACTGGCAATGGTAAATATAAATATAAAAAGTTAATCGCGTCGATTGCTTTTGTTGCCTGTTCAGCTGCTACACCATTGTAGCCAGCTGCGCCTAAAATTCCTAAAGCAACCGCTGGCGCCAAACCCGCGCCCACTTTTGCACCAAAAGTAGTAGTAGAATACAACATTCCTTCAACTCGCGTACCGGTTTTCCACTCACCGTATTCAATCGTATCGGCTACCATGGCAAAAATAGTTCCCATCAAAGTGGATAATGCCAGACCACGAACGACTGAACAAACAAGTAACCAAGTGATATTGGTTGGATTGATAATCATTAAAACTTGTACGACAACTAAACCAACGCCACCGATTAATGAAAGATTTCTTTTACCAATTTTACGAACAAAGATTGGTAATAAGACCATCGCTAAAATGGCTGGTAATAAAGTTGCAGATAGTAACAATCCACCTAAGTTTTCGTCACCTAAAATCCATTTGCCATAATATGAAGCCGTCAACATTGATAAATTAATAAAGAAAGATAAAAACACCCAAACAACGACTAACAATAACCAATAGTTATTTTTGATAATAATTTTGAAAGAAGCGATAAACGATAAATTCGTTTTTTGTTCTTCAGAAACGGTCACGCGTTCTTTGGTATTACTGTAACAAAATAGGAAAATAAGTGCTGCTAGCACGCCATAAATAGCGCCAACGATAATCCAGCTCTTTTGATAGCCAGAACCACCTACAAAGTTCACCAATGGCAAAGTAACACCAGAAATGACCAACTGACCAATCTGTGCCATAAACATTCGAAAAACATTAATCACCATACGTTCGTCTTGGTCGCGAGTCATTAATGAATTCAACGTTCCATAAGGCACATTAATCATGGTATAAAAGAACGTACTCACTAGGTTATAAGTAATCGCAACATAGATATATTTGCCGATAGTTCCCAAATTCGGTACGGCAAACATCATAACTGTGGCAATCCCAATCGGAATCGCTAACCACAAAATCCAAGAGCGCGCCTTACCGTGTTTGGAATGCACGCGATCCATCACAAAGCCCATCAAAATATCACTGGTACCATCTAAAAGTTTTGATGCTAATAAAATACCGCCAATAATTCCGGGATTCAAACCTAATGCATCGGTATAAAAGAATGTTGCATACGTAGTAGTTAAAACTAAAACCAAATTACTGGCTAAATCCCCACTACCATAAGCAAGTTTCTCGAGAAAACTAATCTTCCCTGGTTGTTTTGTTTGTTTTTGACTTAATTGCATTTTTTTCACTCCTCCTGATTTAATTGCTTCAATAATTGCGTCAGATCATCTTCACTTACTGCGCCTGCCAATTTAAAACTGCGTAAAGGCATGGTTTCAATACTGGCCATCAACATCTGATAAAGTGCTGGATCTCCTCCAATGGCTTGTTCTAAATTACTAATTAAACTTTGGTAAATCATTTCACCGCCGACTGTTTTCACATCAGCTAATGTGCTATCCACTGTCAATTTTTGACTAGCCGCCATGGTTGGCATTTTTTCAGCTGGAAATAATTCCGCAAAATCTTTTTCCGTAATCGCAAAAGGATGCTCATTTGAATGATTGCTAGGATGAATTTTTTCACCGGGAATTTTTACATCAGTAACGGCTGAAAGAGCTAACTGCATTTCGGCTAAAATATTTCGACTAGAATTCGCTAGATAAATCGTATATTGATCTTCTACTACCTGCCATTTTTTTTCTGAAACATCAAAATAAGCAAAATCGTCTCGCTGCAATTCAAAATGAATACTTTTTTTCTCGCCAGCGGTTAAATGGACTTTTTGGAATGCTTTTAAAGTTTTTTCAGCTGTTGGAATTTTTTTGCTGCCACCTACATAAACCTGTAGAACCTCTGCACCGGCAATCGAGCTTGTGTTTTCAATTTCTACGGTGACTTGAATATTGTTATTTACTTTTTCTATTTCTGGTGTGGCAACTTTAAACTGACTATAAGAAAGACCAAAACCAAAAGGATAAGCGACTTCCCGTTTATTCGTGTCATAAAAGCGATAACCGACATAAATGCTTTCCCGATACTGACTATTTTTAACATCTTTGGCAAAGGTCAGTGCACTAGGCGTATCGCTATATTTTTTAGGCCAAGTTTCCGCTAATTTCCCTGACGGATTTGCTTTACCTGTCAATAAATTTGCAACGGCTGAACCGACTGCTTGACCGGCAAGGTAAGTTAATAAAATACTTTTGACTTTTTCAGCCCACGGTAAAATGACTGGTCCACCACCCATTAAAATTACTGTGATATTTGAATTTACTTCCGCAATTTTTTCAATTAAATAATTCTGATTCTGTGGTAAATCTAAATGTTGGCGGTCATAACCTTCCCCTTCAAAACTATCTGGTAACCCGGCAAAAATTACTATATTGTCAGCTTTTACAGCATTTTCTAAAGCTTCAGCTAATAATCCTTCTTCAAATAATTCCTCTGAATCTAGTTGATAGCCTTGACTATAAGTCACATCATTTCCAGTAATAAAATCAATCGGACAATCTAAACGAGTTGGGTTAATTTTGCTTGAACCAGACCCTTGAAAACGTGGTGTTTTTGCTAAAGCACCGACGACAGCTGTTTGATTAAAATTAGTTAGTGGTAAATGATCATCTTGATTTTTTAACAAAACCGCAGATTCTTCAGCAATTTTTCTAGCTATTTGATGTTGTTGTCCCTCAGTAAAAGTTGATTGATGGATATTTTGTTGCGTTTTTTTGACAAAAGTTAAAATAGCGGTTACTGCTGTATCTAATTTTTCGATAGGTAGTTCACCAGATTCGACTGCAGCGATTATTTTTTCAGCATTGGCTTCATCTTGGTAAGGCATTTCTAAATCCATGCCAGCTAACAAAGTCGCTACTCGATCACTGGTACCTCCCCAATCTGAAACGACCATGCCTTGATAATTCCAATTTTTTCGTAATTTTTCTTGCAATAATTCTTGGCTTTCGCTGGTATAAATCCCGTTCAATCGGTTGTAACTAGTCATCACACCCCACGGTTGACTTTCTTTGATGACCGCTTCAAATTGTGGCAAATAAATTTCTGCCAAAGCCCGCTCATCAATCACAGAATTATTAATCAAGCGTGCCGTTTCTTGACTATTGGCAGCAAAATGTTTGATACAAGCGCCAACACCCTTTGCTTGCAACGCTTTAACTAAAGGAATCGTCAGTTGACTCGTTAAATAAGGATCTTCACTCAAATATTCAAAATTTCGTCCGCCTAATGGATTCCGTTTAATATTTATTCCCGGACCTAATAATAAACCGACCTTTTCTGCCAGTGCTTCATTAGCAATCGTGTCGCCTAATAATGCAGTTAATTCTGGATCAAAACTACAGCTATAACTAGCTGCAGTCGGAAAACAAGTCGCCGCTTTACTATCATTAATACCTAGATGATCCGTCGCATCTTCTTGAATCCGCAAACCATTTGGTCCATCTGCCAACAATACCGCTGGGACTTCCGCTGCTGGTAAACTTTTCGTATGCCAAAAATCTTGTCCACAGACAAAATCAGCTTTTTCTTTTAAACTCATTTGTGGGATAATATCTTTAATCTTTTTTTTCAAAATAAAAACTCCTTTAAAAAATAATCGAGGTAAACTCATGGCAAATATCAATCACGAGGAAGATTTTTCCCTCACTTTAAAACGTGTTGCTAAAAATTTTCAGTTCCAACCAATCAAACTAGATAAGCAACCTTCTGATCAGTTTTTCTTTGAACAGCGGGAAAATTTGAACACCCACGACTATTCAGAAAGTTTCAATCTCTTACTAAAATTAATCAAAAACGGCGATACGGAAAAAATTGCTGAAGTTTTAAGTAATCCAGATCCTTCACTACGAGTAGGAAAAATGTCTGCCGATCCTTTACGTCAAGCCCGCTATTCTTTTGTCGTTTTAGTGACATTAATTTCACGGTTGGCGATTGAAGGGGGTATCGATAGCGAAAGCGCATACAATTTGAGCGATTTATACATTCAAAAAATGGATTTACTGACGACTTCTCAAGAAATTGCTGAAATCACCTATAGTATGATTTACGATTACACTTCTCGCATCAATCTCTTACGTTATCCGGCAGAATATACCCAGCTGACGCGTATGACGATTGATTATATTTTAGGTCATTTGCATTATCCGATTCGGATTGAAGAGCTGGCTAATTACGCTTCTGTCAGTAAAAATTATTTGTCGACAAAATTCCATCAAAATACTGGCATCACCATCACTGATTTTATTTTAGAAGCCCGTTTGAAAGAGGCTGCTGAGTTATTGCGTTTTACCCAACAAACGATTCAGGAAATCAGTATGAGTGTTGGTTTTTCGTCGCCCAGTTATTTTGCCAGTCGCTTTAAAAAAATCTATCAAATCAGTCCCAAAAAATATCGTGAACGTTTTCAATAATTATCTTGTCTAAAAATTATCAAATTATCTACGCAAATTATATAAATATTTTACGATTGCTATCATTATTCTATTTTAATAACGCAAAAAAAAAGCTGTGATGTTTTTAAACATCACAACTTTTTTAATCATCATAAGCTTCATCATCAACATCGACACCAACCACATCGCCAGTCAACGCATTAATTGTTACTTCTGTTTCATAAGTACCATCAATAACTTTGACTTCCCAAGTCGTACCGTCAGTAGACGTTTGATCTAGCGCCCATTCTTTTGCTTCACCACGCTTGGCTTGGTCTTCGGCGATTTTACTTGCTTCATCACGGGTGATAATGCCGTCTAAATTCAACGTATATTCAGCTTCTAGCATATCTTCTTGATCTTTCGGATCGGTTTCATGACCTACAACACTTCCTGTTTGTGCATCAATTTTCAACGTGTAATCAGTCGTGTCGTCAAAACCTTCCACTGTATAAACATATCCTGCGCGAGAAACTTCTAATTCCACTTGATTTAATTCTTTGCCTTCAAATTGTTGATTGAATTGTTCAATTGCTTCTTCTTGAGTTACTTTAATTTGACTCGTATTTACAGTTGCCATTTGTTTTGTTTCACTTGCATTACTGTTTGCGTAAACCAAACCTCCTGCAATTCCTACTACTGCGACTGCTGCAACACCTGCGATAATTTTTTTCGTATGTTTAATCATTTTAAATTCCTCCATCTCTTTGATGACTTTATCTTATCAAGTTCCGAAAAGATAAAAACCAAGATTTAAGTGAAGGTAAATGAAGAATTCTTCATTTTAGAGAATAATCGTAAAAATCGTTCCCTGTCGCTGATTATCTGTCACAATAATTTCTCCTTGATACTTTTTAACTAGGGCATAAACAATCGATAAACCAATTCCTGAACCTTCAATCACACTAGAATGGGCATCATCTACCCGATAAAAACGTTCAAAAATTTTAGTCTTCTGATCATCTGAAATCCCAATTCCTTGATCAATCACCGCTAATTTAATTTTCCCATCAACATTTTTTAAAGTTACTTCGATAGGTTGTTTGTCTGGCGAATATTTCACAGCATTTTCCAATAAGTTTTGCAAAATTTGATTTAAATCATTTTTGACAAAGGTACCCGTAACATCCGGTGCGATTTGGTAACTAATCACGTGATCACTAATCGTTTGGATTTTTTCGATTGATTCCTTAACTAACTGAGATAAATTAACTGTCTCGGTGGCTTCGTCTTTTTGGCTACGACCTAATGTTAATAATTGATTACTCATGACTTCCATCCGTTTTGATTCTTGGTCAATAAAGGCCAATGATTTTTCCACTACTTCTGGATGTTCTTGACCACGACGTTTAATTAGATTAACATGCCCACGAATTGCTGCAATCGGCGTCCGCAATTCATGAGAAGCATCAGTAACAAACTGACTTTCTCTTTCCATAGCTGCTTTTTGTTTGATTAACAACTGATTAAAACTTTGGGTCACCGCCTGCATTTCCACTGGCTCATTAATTTCGGTCACTTGGGGTAAATCTTCGGTTTCTACTAAATGAATTTCATTTGCTAAACGACTTAATTTTTGGCTCCATTTGCCCACTACGTAATAAATCAAGGTTGCACCAACAACGATCGTCACGACATTAAGGAAAATATTTAGCATCACCATGCTACTGGTAATATCTAAAATCGTTTCACTATTGACAGCGACCTCAATTTGTCCACCGTTATATTTCTCACTCTGATAAAGATAAATCCCTTCTTCGCTGGATAATAAATCACTAAAGAAAGGCAGATAGCGGCCTCGTGACAATTCGGAAAAAATTTCTTCGGCATCGTCAGAATAGTAAGTCGTGCCATCAGTTAAAATCACCCGCACCGCATCCTCATCGTCACTGGAAACTGTCGCATCTAAAATTTGCTGCAAATTATCTTGGCTGCCCTTTTGAATCGCTTCAATCATATTGTCGCTACGATCTTCTAAATATTCATAAGCCGAGAAAAATGAAAGTAAGACAAAAAATAAATTGCCAATAATTAGCAGTAGTAATAACACGCCTGTTAAATTTCGGGTTAATTGTTTTTTAGCAGTAATTTCTTTCTTCTTTTTCATTCTCCCGCCCTCAAAACATAGCCAACACCACGAACCGTCTGTAAATAGTTCTCGTCGTCGACTGCTTTCAATTTATTTCGCAATGTTCGAATATAAACGTCTACGACATTGGTTTGACCAAAATAATCATAGCCCCAAACTTCATTTAATAATTCATCACGGGTTTTTACGGCTTCGGGTTCTTTCATTAATTCATATAAAATACCAAATTCTTTGGGCGTCAAATCAATTATTTGCTCATTCAATAAAACTTGGTGTTTCGCCACATCCATCGTAATGCCATGATATATTAAATGTTGCTCCACTTGCTTTTGTTTTTCTAATCGTCGCTCAATTACCCGAATCCGAGCAAATAATTCTTCTATTTCAAATGGTTTGGTTAAGTAATCATCCAATCCTGTGTCTAAACCTTGGACAATATCTGTGGTTTGGTCTCTTGCCGTCATCATAATAATCGGCACTTCTGATTGTTTGCGGATTCTTCTGGCAACGGTAATTCCATCAGTTTTTGGTAGCATCCAATCTAATAAAATTAAATCGATCGCTTCAGGGTTTTCAAAAAAGATCGTTAGCGCCTCTTGCCCATCGCTAGCCCAAACAGTTTCATAACCCTCAAATTTTAATTCTGTTTCAATAAAATTTGCCAAACTTTCTTCGTCTTCCACGATTAAAATTTTCATACTGATCCAACCTCCTTAGTTCTTCTCACTTATAGCATACTAGATTATCACAAATAATCCGTCTTTTTTTTAATAAACAAGATGAAGATTTCATCATTTAAGCAAAAAAAGACAATCCATTAAGGACTGTCTTTAAAAAAAGCAATTAATTTTCTTCTTGTTTCACTTTCTTTTTCTGCCGGTCAGTGTAAATTTTTCTAAATAAGACGATTAATGCCGATAAAGCAAATAAAATCATTAACGCACTCACCAACATACCAGCGCCGCCAGTTAACATGCCGCCCACATAAGAATAAATAATCGTCGCCGGTAACTGCCCTAGTCCTGTCGCAATTAAAAAACTCCCAAAGGACATCGCCGTCAAACCCGCCGCGTAACTAACAATATCAAAAGAAATGAAAGGCAACAGTCGCGCAATTAAAATACTCAAGCGACCATATTTTTCAAAAAAAGTATCAATTTGTTGCAAGCCACCCTTACTGGTTAATTTCTCAACCACATCCCGCCCTAAAATGCGGGCAATCCAAAAACACAAGGCAGCTCCGGCCATCGAGGACACCCAAGAAAGGATCGCACCTTGCCACCAACCAAAAAGATTGGCATTGGCAAAGGTGATCAAAAATGCCGGTAAAGGTGCTGCCACTGACTGAAAAATCATTAAGAAAAATGAAATCAGCACGGCATAGCCACCATATGAAGCTATAAATTGCCGTACCACGGTAAAATCTCCACTGGCAAACATACCGACAATTTGGCGTACTATTTGATTCACACTAGGTACAAGAAAATAGATCAGTACCAAAATAACGACAACACCAACAACAATCAATTTACTAACTAAACTTTTTTTTGTTTCCTTTTTCATAGGCTCTCCTTTTGTAAACGTATTTCAAACGCCACAAAAAAACCATCCATCGACTACCTATTACTACAAATATACTTACAACAATTGGCAAAGGGATTTTTTGTGGAAAAACTTAGAAACTCTAAGTGTATGGTAACTCAATTTTTTCTCATAAAAATCCCTCCCAATCTAAAATAAAGCGCTTTTTTCTTATTATAAGTATAGCAAAACAAAAAACAGCTATCAATGAATCTTTCTATTTGAAGTCAACTAAAAATAACTAATTTATAAGCCTTTGAAAACTTCCAATTAGGACCAAATTTTTTAAATTTAAATTTGATTGACTTTTAAAAAAAGCTTTTATATAATTATTTGTGCAGCTTAATAAGATAACAAATGCCGCCTTAGCTCAGCTGGTAGAGCGCCACCATGGTAAGGTGGAGGTCGACGGTTCAAGCCCGTCAGGTGGCTTTACAAAAACCAATCCTTTGCAGATTGTTTTTTTTGTATCCAAGCAAATTATTTTTTTCTACCTGGCATTTCTCGTATACTGAAATAAAAAAAGCAGGAGATTCCTATGGACTTACAAGTATCCATCGAAAAAAACGAGATTAACATTATTCATCAAAATATAATGATTAGCATCAGCTCAAACCCTAGCAATATACCTCTCAACCATCTATTGCTTTACACTAAAAATCGTCAATTAAACGGAATTGGTATCGACAATCATCAGCCAAGTGTAGATTTTGATACGCTGATTACGATTAGCTGTGACTTTGATTTTCCATTAGCCGACTATGGTGAGTTTTTCTATCAACAGTTAACTGATGCAAAATTAACGATTGCCCGCGAGTTTCCAGCGAAAAAGATTCCACAAAATTATATCAATCAATTAGACGACTTTTACGAATCGGTTGCAACAATTTTAACGGCTTTTGGTTATCCTATGAAAAAAATCAAAAAAGCACCCGCAAAGGCGCAACATCGCTGGCGTAAAGAAATCAGTACCGTTGAATTTTTTATTGATTATAATGAAGCAAAAGGCACTGCCATTTGGCAAAAGCGCAAAGAGTTAAAACTTTTAGCCGGCGCAACATTAAAAAAAGAACCCCCTTTAAACAAAGACGGTTCTCTTGGTTTTGCTGCCAAATTCACTCAGAGCTTGCGAGCAGAGCATGCTAAACAAATAAAAAATTTTACTACTACCGAAGATATTATTTTCAAAAGCGTCAATGAGATAGGAAACTTCTTATATTTTGCCGGTACCAACAGCTGGCTCATCTTAAAAGATGTTAACGGTAAAACGATTGATGACTACACATTAGTTAAATAATCTTTCGGCTTAAACCAGTCCTTCAAAAAATGACTGGTTTTTTATTTGATTTTTTTTATCGCAAAAGGTAATTCAGTGACAGACTCGATAATTTCATCAGCTCCGGCAGCCGTTAGCTCTGTACGATCACCAAAACCATATAATACACCAATTGTTTTTAAATGGTTTTCCCTTCCACCAAGGATATCAAATTCACGATCACCCACCATTATTCCCTCTGTCGTGTCCAGCTGATCCAACGCATACTCGATGACTGCTGTTTTACTTGATAATTTCCCGTCCATATCGGCACCAAAAACACCTTCAAATTGATTTAATCCTAGGTTTTTAATAATTTGTTTCGCATATTTTTCAGGTTTTGAAGTGGCTACAGCCAATCTATTTTCTTTTGCCAAACTAGTCAATGTCTCAGCAATATTGGGGTACATCGTTAATTCCTTCAAACCAGCAACCGCAAAATGCTCACGATAAGTGGCAATCGCTTGGTCGATTTCCAGCGGATCAGTCACTTCTAAATATGTTGATAAAGAATCTTTCAAAGGTGGTCCGATAAACAAACGTAAAGTTGCTTGATCTAATTTTTTTAAGCCTAACCGATCAATCATATAGTTTAAACTATTAATGATTCCTTCACTGGAGTCTACCAAGGTGCCATCCAGATCAAATAATATTGTATTTTTCATAAGAGCGCCTCCTTGTTTTCATCCTAGCGATTTTTACTTGAATTATCAAGCGGAGTTGAAATTCTTGCTTTAAAAAATTAATCCTGTATACTTACTTTTAGTAAGAGTTAATCAGACAATCAAGGAGGATTTTTCAATGGATACACAAATTAGAGGATTACACCACGTTACTGCAATGACTTCCAGCGCCGAAAAAAATTATCGTTTTTTCACTGATGTACTAGGTTTGCGCATGATTAAAAAAACAGTCAATCAAGATGACATCAGCGCTTATCATTTATATTTTACTGATGATATCGGTGGTGCCGGCACAGACATGACTTTCTTTGACTTCCAAGGACTACCAAAAGGCCAAAAAGGAACGAATACGATTGCTCGAACTGGCTTCCGTGTAGCAACTGATGCTAGTTTAGCTTATTGGGTAGAACGTTTTGATCGTTTAAATGTTGAGCATGGTGAAATCAAAGAACGTTTTGGTAAAAAGTATTTGGAATTCAGTGATTTTGATGATCAATTAATGCAATTGGTTTCCGATGAACATAACAAAGGGGTTGCAGCAGGTATTCCTTGGAAAAATTCAAATGTTCCCGCTGAACACTCAATTATCGGCTTAGGCCCAACCATTGTAGTTGTTTCAAACTTTGATCATATGAAACTTGTCTTGAAAAATGTTTTAGGCTTTGAAGAAACAGCTTCAGACGGCACGATGCATTTATTTGAAGTTGGCGAAGGCGGTAACGGGGCTACTATCATCGTAGATCATCGTGAAGATTTGCCACCAGCAATGCAAGGCTTTGGTAACGTTCATCACCTAGCTTTACGAGTTGCCGACGATGAAGCTTTACGTTTTTGGATTAAAAAAATTAATGAATTAGAATTCCCAAATTCAGGTTTTGTTGACCGCTTCTATTTCCAATCTGAATATTTCCAAGCAGCACCTGGAGTTTTATTTGAATTAGCAACAGATGGTCCTGGCTTCTTACAAGATGAAACTTACGAACACGCAGGTGAAATCTTATCATTACCACCACACTTACAAAGTGAACGGGAAGAAATCGAAGCATATGTACGACCGTTTGATACATCCGACGCCAATACAAAACGTCAATAAAAAAAAGGCTGGACCATTTATACTGGCCCAGCCTTTTTTAGGAGGAAAAAGATGATTGAATATGAAGCAAATAACTTAACTACAAAACAGCATTATAAATTTTTAACTGGTAGTATTATCCCACGCCCAATTGCTTGGGTCACAACATTTAATAAAGCAAAAGAGGTAATAAATGCTGCCCCTTTTAGTTACTTCAGTGTCATCGCCAAAGATCTACCCTTGGTCAGCCTGTCAATTAATCGACAACCCAATCAACAAATGAAAGATACTGCCAAAAATTTATCTGAAACAAATGAAGCAGTTATTCAAATTGTAAACGATGACGTCCTAGAATTGATGAATGCAACAGCTGCGACCTTATCAGAAACAGAAAGTGAATTATCAAACCTACCCGTCACTATGATCGACAGCAAAAAAATAGCCGTTCCAGGCATCCAAGAAGCGCCAATTCGTCTAGAAGTAAAAGTCCATCAATACATTCCTATTACTAATAATCAAACAATTATCAGCGACTTATTCATCTTAGAAGTATTGCACTATTCATTTTCAGAAGATGTTTTCGATGCTGATAAAGAATACATTTTACCTGAAAAATTATCTCCAGTTGCCCGATTAGCCGGAGAAACATATAGTCATATTTCAAATCTTATCGATATCAAAAGACCTAAATAAATATAAAAACAACGCTTTGCATTGACAAAGCGTTGTTTACTATAGTTATTTAATTTAGTTGCTAATTTTTTCTCTCAAATCAACAATCTGTACGTTTCCATCAATCATACCACTTGGACCTTTTAACTTAATTAATGACATTCTGGGGTCATAATCCAAAATTAAATTGTCTTCCAAATACATTTCAGAATGTTTTTTTATTGGCATTTCACCAATATCACTAGAAATTACTTCAGTATAATCGGATTGATCTTGACCTTTTCCTAATACCAACAATCTGAAACTTATATTTATAGCACAAGTTCCAAACTTAGAGTATTTGCCCACACCATCATCTAAATCGAGAACAATCGTCCCGTTTTTTTGATAGTCTTTCAACTGGTCTATTAATGATTCAGAAATTTTCATGTACATAATTTCATCCCCTTTATGTAAGAAGAATAACATCAAATCAATCTAAACCACAGAAATTTGCTCACAAAAAAAACAATTCAATTTATGAATTGTTTTAATGACTCCGGCAGTAGGACTCGAACCTACGACATCATGATTAACAGTCATGCGCTACTACCAACTGAGCTATGCCGGAATAAATTACGCGTGGCGACGTCCTACTCTCACAAGGGGCAACCCCTCACTACGATCGGCGCTAAAAAGCTTAACTTCTGTGTTCGACATGGGAACAGGTGTATCCTTCTTGCTATCGCCACCACACTATTTAATTGAGTAAACTTCGCTCACTCAAAACTGGATCAAAAAACATTCCTTACTTTAAAACTACCAAGTCCATTTTGTTTTGGTTAAGTCCTCGATCGATTAGTATCAGTCCGCTCCGTACATCACTGCACTTCCACTTCTGACCTATCTACCTGATCTTCTCTCAGGGATCTTACTTTCTTTAAGAAATGGGAAATCTCATCTTGAGGTGGGCTTCACACTTAGATGCTTTCAGCGTTTATCCCTTCCCTACATAGCTACCCAGCGATGCCTTTGGCAAGACAACTGGTACACCAGCGGTAAGTCCATCCCGGTCCTCTCGTACTAAGGACAGATCCTCTCAAATTTCCAACGCCCGCGACGGATAGGGACCGAACTGTCTCACGACGTTCTGAACCCAGCTCGCGTGCCGCTTTAATGGGCGAACAGCCCAACCCTTGGGACCGACTACAGCCCCAGGATGCGACGAGCCGACATCGAGGTGCCAAACCTCCCCGTCGATGTGGACTCTTGGGGGAGATAAGCCTGTTATCCCCAGGGTAGCTTTTATCCGTTGAGCGATGGCCCTTCCATGCGGAACCACCGGATCACTAAGCCCGACTTTCGTCCCTGCTCGACTTGTAGGTCTCGCAGTCAAGCTCCCTTGTGCCTTTACACTCTGCGAATGATTTCCAACCATTCTGAGGGAACCTTTGGGCGCCTCCGTTACTCTTTAGGAGGCGACCGCCCCAGTCAAACTGCCCATCTGACACTGTCTCCCATCACGATTAGTGATGCGGGTTAGAGTGGCCATAACACAAGGGTAGTATCCCACCATTGCCTCCGTCGAAACTAGCGTCCCGACTTCTACGGCTCCTACCTATCCTGTACATGTGGTACAGACACTCAATATCAAACTGCAGTAAAGCTCCATGGGGTCTTTCCGTCCTGTCGCGGGTAACCTGCATCTTCACAGGTACTAAAATTTCACCGAGTCTCTCGTTGAGACAGTGCCCAAATCGTTACGCCTTTCGTGCGGGTCGGAACTTACCCGACAAGGAATTTCGCTACCTTAGGACCGTTATAGTTACGGCCGCCGTTTACTGGGGCTTCAATTCGTACCTTCGCTTACGCTAAGCACTCCTCTTAACCTTCCAGCACCGGGCAGGCGTCAGCCCCTATACTTCATCTTTCGATTTTGCAGAGACCTGTGTTTTTGATAAACAGTCGCTTGGGCCTATTCACTGCGGCTGATCGTTAGATCAGCACCCCTTCTCCCGAAGTTACGGGGTCATTTTGCCGAGTTCCTTAACGAGAGTTCGCTCGCTCACCTTAGGATACTCTCCTCGACTACCTGTGTCGGTTTACGGTACGGGTCATTGTTTTCTCACTAGAAGCTTTTCTTGGCAGTGTGACATCAGAAACTTCGGTACTTGTATTTCCCTCCCCATCACAACTTGTCCTTAGAAAGATAAGCATTTGACTCATCTTAAGACTCATTGCTTAGACAGACATTTCCAATCGTCTGATTTCTTAGCCTACTGCGTCCCTCCATTGCTCAAACAAAAACAACGAGTACAGGAATATCAACCTGTTATCCATCGCCTACGCCTTTCGGCCTCGGCTTAGGTCCCGACTAACCCTGGGCGGACGAGCCTTCCCCAGGAAACCTTAGTCATACGGTGGACAGGATTCTCACCTGTCTTTCGCTACTCATACCGGCATTCTCACTTCTAAGCGCTCCAGCAGTCCTCACGGTCTACCTTCAACGCCCTTAGAACGCTCTCCTACCATTACACCCTAAGGTGTAATCCACAGCTTCGGTAATATGTTTAGCCCCGGTACATTTTCGGCGCAGGGTCACTCGACTAGTGAGCTATTACGCACTCTTTAAATGGTGGCTGCTTCTAAGCCAACATCCTAGTTGTCTGTGCAACCCCACATCCTTTTCCACTTAACATATATTTTGGGACCTTAGCTGGTGGTCTGGGCTGTTTCCCTTTCGACTATGGATCTTATCACTCACAGTCTGACTCCCAGAGATAAATGTATGGCATTCGGAGTTTATCTGAATTCGGTAACCCGAGATGGGCCCCTAGTCCAAACAGTGCTCTACCTCCATCATTCTTACTCTGAGGCTAGCCCTAAAGCTATTTCGGAGAGAACCAGCTATCTCCAAGTTCGTTTGGAATTTCTCCGCTACCCACACCTCATCCCCGCACTTTTCAACGTACGTGGGTTCGGTCCTCCAGTGCGTTTTACCGCACCTTCAACCTGGACATGGGTAGATCACATGGTTTCGGGTCTACGACCACATACTCATTCGCCCTATTCAGACTCGCTTTCGCTACGGCTCCGTCTCTTCGACTTAACCTCGCATGGGATCGTAACTCGCCGGTTCATTCTACAAAAGGCACGCCATCACCCATTAACGGGCTTTGACTTGTTGTAGGCACACGGTTTCAGGATCTATTTCACTCCCCTTCCGGGGTGCTTTTCACCTTTCCCTCACGGTACTGGTTCACTATCGGTCACTAGGGAGTATTTAGCCTTGGGAGATGGTCCTCCCGGATTCCGACGGAATTCCTCGTGTTCCGCCGTACTCAGGATCCTCCTAGGTGTGATTCAAATTTCATCTACGGGGCTTTTACCCTGTCTCGCAGACCTTTCCAGGTCCTTCGATTATTTCAATCAACTACCATATCGGAGTCCTACAACCCCAAGAGGCAAGCCTCTTGGTTTGGGCTTTTCCCGTTTCGCTCGCCGCTACTCAGGGAATCGATTTTTCTTTCTCTTCCTGCAGGTACTTAGATGTTTCAGTTCTCTGCGTCTACCTCCATTCAGCTATGTATTCACTGAACAGTAACATCCTGTTAAAGATGCTGGGTTTCCCCATTCGGAAATCTCCGGATCAAAGCTTACTTACAGCTCCCCGAAGCATATCGGTGTTAGTCCCGTCCTTCATCGGCTCCTAGTACCAAGGCATCCACCGTGCGCCCTTATTCACTTAACCTTATCAACCTTGCGGTTGGGTCTTTATCTTCCCTCTAGCGATAGAGTTCCAATAAATAAAAAATAAGCAATTGAACTATTAAAAAACTCATTCAACGCGGTGTTCTCGGTTTGTTTTAAAAATTTTTGGTTTGTTTTTTGTATCCAGTTTTCAATGAACGAATATGATGACCAATGTCATCAATGGAGCCTAGCGGGATCGAACCGCTGACCTCCTGCGTGCAAAGCAGGCGCTCTCCCAGCTGAGCTAAGGCCCCAAAAGTATCTAATTTTTAAATAGACCTCTCAAAACTGAACGAATAAAGATAAACTTGTGTAGTCTCCGTAATTTTCCTTAGAAAGGAGGTGATCCAGCCGCACCTTCCGATACGGCTACCTTGTTACGACTTCACCCCAATCATCTATCCCACCTTAGGCGGCTGGCTCCATAAAGGTTACCTCACCGACTTCGGGTGTTACAAACTCTCGTGGTGTGACGGGCGGTGTGTACAAGGCCCGGGAACGTATTCACCGCGGCGTGCTGATCCGCGATTACTAGCGATTCCGGCTTCATGTAGGCGAGTTGCAGCCTACAATCCGAACTGAGAGAAGCTTTAAGAGATTAGCTTAGCCTTGCGACTTCGCGACTCGTTGTACTTCCCATTGTAGCACGTGTGTAGCCCAGGTCATAAGGGGCATGATGATTTGACGTCATCCCCACCTTCCTCCGGTTTGTCACCGGCAGTCTCGCTAGAGTGCCCAACTAAATGATGGCAACTAACAATAAGGGTTGCGCTCGTTGCGGGACTTAACCCAACATCTCACGACACGAGCTGACGACAACCATGCACCACCTGTCACTTTGCCCCCGAAGGGGAAGCTCTATCTCTAGAGTGGTCAAAGGATGTCAAGACCTGGTAAGGTTCTTCGCGTTGCTTCGAATTAAACCACATGCTCCACCGCTTGTGCGGGCCCCCGTCAATTCCTTTGAGTTTCAACCTTGCGGTCGTACTCCCCAGGCGGAGTGCTTAATGCGTTAGCTGCAGCACTGAAGGGCGGAAACCCTCCAACACTTAGCACTCATCGTTTACGGCGTGGACTACCAGGGTATCTAATCCTGTTTGCTCCCCACGCTTTCGAGCCTCAGCGTCAGTTACAGACCAGAGAGCCGCCTTCGCCACTGGTGTTCCTCCATATATCTACGCATTTCACCGCTACACATGGAATTCCACTCTCCTCTTCTGCACTCAAGTCTCCCAGTTTCCAATGACCCTCCCCGGTTGAGCCGGGGGCTTTCACATCAGACTTAAGAGACCGCCTGCGCTCGCTTTACGCCCAATAAATCCGGACAACGCTTGCCACCTACGTATTACCGCGGCTGCTGGCACGTAGTTAGCCGTGGCTTTCTGGTCAGATACCGTCAAGGGATAAACTTTCCACTCTTATCCTTATTCTTCTCTGACAACAGAGTTTTACGATCCGAAAACCTTCTTCACTCACGCGGCGTTGCTCGGTCAGACTTTCGTCCATTGCCGAAGATTCCCTACTGCTGCCTCCCGTAGGAGTTTGGGCCGTGTCTCAGTCCCAATGTGGCCGATCACCCTCTCAGGTCGGCTATGCATCGTTGCCTTGGTGAGCCGTTACCTCACCAACTAGCTAATGCACCGCGGGTCCATCCTCCAGTGACGCAATTGCGCCTTTCAAAAGAAAACCAGGCGGTTTTCTCTGTTATGCGGTATTAGCACCTGTTTCCAAGTGTTATCCCCCGCTGGAGGGTAGGTTACCCACGTGTTACTCACCCGTTCGCCACTCCTTTTCTTTCGGTGGAGCAAGCTCCGGTGAAAGAAAAAGCGTTCGACTTGCATGTATTAGGCACGCCGCCAGCGTTCGTCCTGAGCCAGGATCAAACTCTCATTAAAAAGTTTGCACAGTCTTGCGACTGTTAGCTCAATTGTATTAATTGACTTGTTGCTAGCATATTGCTTGCTTTGTATTGTTTGTTCCTATAAATAGGAACGCCCTACACATTTGGTTCGTCTTATTCGTTCAGTTTTCAAAGGTCTATTTCTGTTGCATCAGCAACTTTTATATCATAACAGCTGACCAAATGAATGTCAACAACTTTTTGAAATATTTTTTTCGAAACTTTTTAAATCATTTCAAATTGTTTGCCTTCGTCATTTGACAGCTTAGTTAGATTATCATTTCATTTACAGTCCGTCAATAGTTTTTTTCTGAAAAAATAAAAAAATCTGAAAAGAAATTTTTCTTTCCAGATTTCACAGTATTTTATTTAAATAATGGTACGCCTTCAATTTGTACACTGCTTAAAATTTCTCTCAAACTATCTGGTGTTTCCCAAAAATAATCTTGGGGTAAAGCGGTGGTTGTACCTTGCATTTCAAATACATAAAGCGGCATGCTTTGTCCTCTACTTTGCGTATTTGTTAGCTCCATTAAATTAATATTGTTGACATCAATTAGCAACTTTTCCTTCAAAAAGTTCAAAAAGCTTGCTAAAACAGTGTTTCCAGTTTGGGTATCCGTGCGAGCGAATTCTTTCGTACTTCCATCTTCGTGAACTAAAAAACGTTTTGAACCATCTTCCAGATGTAACATAATCGTTCCAGATATTTGTTTTGTCACAATATTCACCTCTAAGTTTTACTGGTTAAAACATTGTAACATCTTTTCTGAAAAAATGGAATTTCCAAATGAAAAATATCATTGGTTTCCATCTTTTATTTTCGCAGCAGCATTTTCTTGTAATGCTTCATAGGTTTCTTTTGTCCAGATAGGCATGTTTTCTGCTAATGAACGAAAACCGATATGCTTGTTACGGTTGGTAAAGTATCTTTTTCGATGCAAAGATGGCGGTGCTGGATGCATCATTAAAGTTCGTAAAGACAAACTGATTTTTTCAGTATACTCGTCAATATCAATGATTTGAACCTTGACTGTCTCACCGACATTTAAATATTGATGAATATTTTTAGTGTAGCCAGATTGGATTTCGGATACATGAATTAGTCCTTGTGTCTGATCATCTAATGATACAAATGCACCGTATGGCTGAATACCGGTAATTTTTCCTTTGATAACTTGTCCTATTTTATAACTCATTTGATTCCCTCTCTTCGCTTTTTCATTATACTTGAAAAGTTTAATTTATTATAGTTTTTTAGAAGAAAGCATTTTTTATTACTATTTCTTGCTTGTAAAACGTATACTGTTAATGAGAGAGATCATGTTACGAATAGGAGGATTTTTTTTATGGTAAATTTTGATCAAGAAATTAATCGGACCGGAACACAAAGTATTAAATGGGACGAAATTAATAAGATGCACAATGAAAGTGGCTTACTTCCTTTGTGGATTGCCGATATGGATTTTAAAGCTCCTGAAGGGGTGATTGACAGCTATCAAAAATTATTGAATCACGGAATTTTTGGTTATACGGCAGCCAGCGATGATTTGTTTTCCGCTTTGATAAATTGGGAGAAGAAAAGATATAATTTATCATTAACCACTGAGAATATTTTACTTTTCACTAGTGTATTAGCAGGAATTACAACGGCGATTCAAACCTTCACACAAGCAAATGACGCTGTTTTGATTCACGATCCCGTATATCCACCCTTTGCTGACATTGTAAAACGAAATAAAAGAAAATTGGTCCGTAGTCGTTTAATTGAAGAAAAGGGACAATTTAAAATGGATTTTTCTGATATGGAAGAAAAATTCAAAAAGCAAAATATCAAAGCTTTTATTCTATGTAACCCCCATAATCCCGGTGGACGTGTCTGGTCGAAAGCGGAACTTACACAATTAGGCGAACTATGTAAAAAATATCATGTTATCGTGTTGGCAGATGAGATTCATCAAGATCTAGTATTTGAACCAGCCGAAATGACTTCATTTCTGACAGCCGGTTCCTTCGATGACTTTGCGATTAAATTTACTTCAGTCACTAAAACATTTAATTTAGCTGGCATCAAAAGTGCTGTAGCCATCGTTAAAAATCCTGCCTTGAAGACACGCTTGGAACAATATCAACAGATGAACTTCCAACACGAGGTCAATACTTTTGGAATGGTGGGCATGCAAGCCGCCTATGAAACCGGTGGAGAATGGCTAGCCGAATTGCTGCTTTATTTAAAGAAAAACATTGCTTATACTTTAGAATTCTTTGCTGAAAATCTTCCAAAAGTCAAGATCATGCAGCCGGAAGGAACCTATCTCTTGTGGTTAGATTTTTCTGAGTATGGTTTAACTGATGAGGTATTAGAAAATAAATTGGTTCATGAAGGGAAAGTCGTTTTAAATCCGGGGATTAGCTATGGTTCTGGTGGCGCCCATCATATGCGTTTGAATGTTGCTTGTCCGCTAAAAACATTGCAAGCAGGTTTAGAGCGCATCAAGAAATATTTGTAAAAATTAATTCATCTAAATAAAATGCCCCTCAAAAGCTGACTTAAAAACCAACTTTTGAGGGGCATTATTTTTTATTCTACTTCGATTGATTCGATGATTACATCGTTGACTGGTTTATCTTGTGGTCCACGTTTCACTGCACCGATGGCGTCGACAACGTCCATTCCATCAATGACTTGACCGAAAACAGTATGGCGACCATCTAACCAAGGTGTTCCGCCATCTTTATAAGTTTCGACAATTTCATTTGGGAAACCAGCATCAGCCAATTGACCTAACATATTATCTGGTACATTTTGGTTGTTTACGATGAAAAATTGGCTACCATTAGTGTTTGGGCCAGCATTTGCCATCGATAATGCACCACGAACGTTAAATAATTTTTGTGAAAATTCATCTTCAAATTTTGCACCATAGATACTTTCACCACCCATACCAGTACCGGTTGGATCGCCACCTTGAATCATGAAATCAGGAATAACACGGTGGAAAATTACGCTATCGTAGTAACCTTTGTTAGCTAATTCAATAAAGTTTTGAACCGTTCTTGGTGCTTCGTCGATAAATAATGCGACTTTAATATCTCCCATATTGGTTTTGATTGTTGCTTTTGGACCAAAATGAGCATCAATGTTTAATTGTGGAAACAAATTAATTTCCTCCTTTAATTTTACTGATTATATTTTATCAGATTTTCGCCAGATTTCACATTAATTCATTTCTCATAAAAGATTTGTTACAATAAGAGCTCGAAAGGAAGTTTGTTATGGAAATATATGATGTAACAATTATCGGAGCCGGACCAGTCGGTATGTATGCCGCTTTTTACGCTGGAATTCGACAAGCAAAAACTAAAATCATCGACTCTTTACCACAGCTTGGCGGACAATTAACCACACTCTATGCCGAAAAATATATTTATGATATCCCAGGATTTCCTGCAATTAAAGCCGGTGACCTGATTCATAATTTAGAAGAACAGCTACAAACTTTTTCTCATACTTATTGTTTAGCTGAAGAAGTCCTACATTTAGAAAAAAAAGAAGATTACTTTATCTTGACCACCAATAAAGACGTTCATTATAGTAAATCGGTCATCCTTGCCTTAGGAAACGGTTCTTTCCAACCGCGAAAATTACAAGTGGAAAAAGCGGATTACTTTGAGAATAATGGGATTGCTTACTATATAAATGATTTGATGCAATATGCTGGCAAGAAAGTTGCGATTGCTGGTGGAGGTGACTCGGCGATTGACTGGGCTTTAATGCTAGAACCAATTGCTGCAGAAGTCTCCTTAATTCATCGCCGCCCAGAATTTCGGGGGCATGAACACAGTGTGACAAAATTAAAAAATTCAACTGTTAAGCTATATACCTCGTATTTAATTAAAGAACTCCATGGTGAACAAAATTTAACGGGAATTACTTTGCAAAAAGCTAAAACAGATGAGTTTGAAACTTTAGACGTCGATACTTTGATGGTCAATTATGGTTTTACTTCTTCATTGGATCATTTGACAGTTTGGGGAATTGACAATTCTCGCCGTGGGATTGAAGTGGCTTCAAATATGGAGACTTCCTTAAATGGCGTCTTTGCTGCTGGTGATATTGTCGACTATGATGGCAAGGTAAAACTAATTGCTACTGGTTTTGGTGAAGCACCGACAGCCATTAACAATGCGCTATTTTATAATGATCCTAAAACAAGACGTCAACCCGTCCACAGTACCAGCTTATTTCCAAAACTAAAAGAACAGGAGAATTAATATGGTTTTTGAGACAGATCATTTAGAAGAATTTGCTCGCGGTTTATTGGTAGAACGAGGTGTTTCAATCAACGACATCGCCGAATTGGTTTTCTTTTTACAAAAAGATTATGTGGTGGATTTAACCCTTGAACAATGTGCTTACAGCGTTGATCGAGTGTTGACTAAGCGAGAAGTCCACAATGCGATTATTACCGGTGTGCAACTGGATAAATTAGCCGAAGAAAAAAAACTAGACTCACCCTTGCAGGAAATCATCGAGGAAGATGAGGGCTTGTATGGCATTGATGAAATCATGGCGTTATCGATCGTCAATGTGTTTGGTTCTATTGGTTTTACTAACTATGGCTATATCGACAAAGTCAAACCAGGGATTTTAGAAAAATTAAACAGCCATGATGGTGTTCATGTTCATACTTTTTTAGATGACTTAGTGGGCGCAATTGCGGCGGCGGCGGCCAGTCGTTTGGCCCATGAAGAACCACAAAAATTAGATGGCTCAATGAAATAAAACGAGACAGCACTAGATTTTTTCTAGCGCTGTCTCATTTTTATTTTACTGGTATTTGAATTTCCGTCAGCCATTCTTCAGTCGATTCTTTATTCCAGATACCGTCAATATAATTTTCTCGTGGCAAATCAGCTATTTCGAAACCATGGGCTTCAATATAATTCAATATCGCTGCGTAGGCTTGTGGTAGATTTTCATAAGCGCCTCGATGCATCGTACAAACGGCTCGTGGAACTTCTTTGATCATCTTAAATTTCAACTCGCCAAAATCTGGCTTCATTTCGGTGACCGCTTCACAAATTTCGTAATCAATTTCACTTTCACGATATTCCTGATCGTGGTAAATGTTGAAACAATATTCAGGAATCCGACATTCGCAGCCAGCTTGTTCCATTAAGCGCCCCATTTCTGGCACAACGGTTAAAAGTTCCTGATAAGTATTGACTGTTCTGCGAACGGAAGCAATAATCACTTCTGGCAGCGCCTTTACCACCATGTGATAAGTCTGCAAATAATCTTGTTGCATATAGCTTTCAATCATCGATAACATTTGAGTCTTCTCGGCAATTTCACGTAAAAGTTGTACCTTTTTGTGCTGCAACAGATTATTCTCTGCTTTCCCCTGGGTGCTGGCTTGAATTTCTTCAATCGAAAAACCAATCTTTTTTAGTGCCAATAATTGATGCAACTGTCCTACTTGACCTGCACTATAATAGCGATAACCATTATCGGGATCAATAAAACGTGGCTTCAACAAGCCAATATCATCATAATAGCGCAATGTTTTAATCGTCACTTGATTCATTTTAGAAAACATGCCGATCCGATATAATTTTTCTTCTTCCATCTCATCTACTCCCAACGAAAAATTTTGATTGCCACAACGAAGGTAATAATACCTAGAAGGACTAGGTAGCTAATGATCATCCCTTGATTTTCTAACGGCTGCGCTAAAGTGATACTCTTTAAAAGTTTGATACCTTGGGTTAAAGGTAAAACAGAAGCGACCTGTTGAACCACTTTAGGAAATAATTCAAAAGGAATCACCGCTCCCGATAAAAACAACATTGGAAAATAAACAAAGGTACAAACAACATTAGCAATCTTCAAATTTTTACACAAGCTAGCAATCAATAAACCTAAACCATACATACTGAACATCACTAAAAAGTAGCCGCCAATTAATTTTAGCCAACTGCCCTGCATTTGATAATTCAAGAAGACAATCCCTACAAATATCACGATAACCGCTGAAGCAATCGCGGTCAAGGCTGCTACGATAAATTGCGCCAATATAACTACCAGCGGAGAAACCGGAGTCACAAAAAAGTGTTTCAAAATCTTTTTGTCCCGATAATCACAGATCGTCAGCGGAATCCCCATAAAAGCTGTTGCACAAATACCGACAGCCAACAAAGAAGCAAAACTACTGTCTAAAAAAGTATAATCCGCACCGTTTGCCGAATGATTACCAGCAATCATCGCAATCAAAAGTAATACACAAACAGGCATACCAATCCCAAAAATAATGCCATCCAGCGTTCGCGTCGCTAATTTCCCTTGAATTTTTGTTAAGGTTAATAAACTATGCATGCTTGTTCCCTCCCATATAAAAAAGATACGCCTCTTCCAAATTGTCATACATTGTTTGTTGAATGACTTCCTCCACTTCACCTGTGATCACTTTTTGCCCATCCTTTATTAAAAATACCCGATCACACAACATTTCAGCCTCTTCCATATAATGAGTTGTCAAAATAATCGTCAAGCCTTGCTTCTTTAGATCTAGCAACGTTTGCCAAACCTCTCGCCGCGCTTCAGTATCTAAGCCAGTCGTTAGCTCATCTAGAAAAATCACTTGCGGTTGCGGAATGAGGGCTAAAATAATTGAAAGCTTTTGTCTTTGTCCACATGATAAATCTGCTACTTTTTGTTTCAAGAATGGTTCAAGACCAAATAATGTCAGCAATTCTCGATAGTCTCTCGGCGCTTCGTACAAGCTAGCCATCTCTTCACACAATTCCTGCACCCGAATCATATCCTGATAACTGGATGATTGTAGCTGAACCCCGACCTTTTGAAAAACAGTCTGACGATTCTTTCTAGGATTGCTACCGAAAATTTTAGCTTCTCCAGCATCCAGTTTGCGAATCCCTAGGAGACATTCAATTGTAGTAGATTTCCCAGCACCATTAGGTCCCAACAACCCAAAAACTTCTCCCGCCTTGACTGAAAAGCTTAAGCCCTTTACAACTGTTTTCCCTCCATATTTTTTGGTTAGATTTTTTGCTTCGACACAGATTGTCATCATCGACCGCCCCTTTCATTTACTAGGATATAATCTCCCCTAAGTGGAGGGTCAACCGATTTTTGAAAAAAAAAAGCAACGAAAATTCGTCGCTTACAAGACATCTCTTTTTAAAGAACGTTTGCCAATGAAAATCTGCACCAAGAAAAATACCTCTAGTAATACAAAAAATAAAATAAAACAATACATAAAGAAATCTTCTGGTAGCACATTGATAATCGGATCAGTCACCGGATTAAATATCCAGTCATCATTACTGAAAAATGTTTCATGGAATAAGACAAAGAACTGATTAAAATTCAACGCGCCAACAGCTGCAATTACCAAAGGAATGACAAAAGCAATTTTAAAGGGTCGCTGCATGGTCCATAAACGCTTCGTCTTCACTAAATGACGCAAATAAAAAATACTGGGAATGATGGTCACAATTAACACACCATAATTCAGTAGAAATAACTTTTTCACATCTACAAAATGCACGGCACCACTTTCAGAGACTGGAAAATCAGACATCTTTAATTGATCTACCCAAGGTAAATTCAAATAATGCATCAGCTGATCGAAGTTTTTCATCAGTTGATCTTTTGAAAAAGTTACATAGTCCAACACATTTAAATGATCTACCGAAAAGCTATATAACCAACGAGCATTAATCGTTAAAGTAATCGCTAAAGTCAACAAGGTAAAAATCCAACAAATTAAACCTAATCGCTCCAGCCATTTCCAGCTATTCAAATGACCACTCGTCTAAAGAATCCACTACATATGTCGGTGCTTCTGGTAAAGTGGCTACTTCAGCTTTTTGAGTGAAGCCTGATAGGACAAGGAGTGAATCAACTTGATTATTGATTCCTGCTAGGATATCCGTCGTGTAGTTATCCCCTACCATTAAGACTTCTGATTTTTTTAAATTAAGAATTTCGATGGCTTTATCCATGATGATGGCTTCAGGCTTACCGATGTAAGTCGCTTTTTGTTGCGTCGAAGCTTCCACCATGGCAATCACAGAACCAGCACCTGGTAAAAGTCCACGTTCTGTCGGAATGTTTTTATCTGGATTGGTGCCGATAAATTTCCCGCCTTTTTGAATGGCTAAAGTAGCTTTGACAAATTTCTCATACGTTAATTCTGTATCTAGGCCAACCACTACGTAGTCTGGAGTTTCTTCATCCCAAACAAAACCAGCCGCCAAAATCGGCTCAACCAAACCGGGTTCACCGATAATATAAACCATGTTGCCCAAATGTAAATCCTTCATATAATCAATCGTTGCCAAGGTAGCGGTATACACCGTTTCTTCCGGTACATTAATCGCGAATTCATTTTTCAAACGACTAGCCACCATCGCTGGAGTTTTCGTTGTGTTATTGGTTAAAAATAAAAACGGAATTTCTTGTTTTTGTAAGCTTTCTACGAAGCGGCGTCCCGCTGGAATCGGCTCTGTTCCGCGATAGATGGTTCCATCTAAATCAATTAAATACCCTTGATATTTCACATACTCACTCTTCTCTTTGTCGAATCACAAAACGACCTTGGTTATCTTGTTCTTTTGGTTTACTAGTTGTTTCTTTTTTCGGTTTGCGATTTTTAATCACTGGTTTTTTCTTGGATTGATTACTAACGGCCACCTTTTTTTCTTCTGTGTAGGCTTGGTTAGTCACTTTTTTATTTTTTGGTCGTTTACGTTTCTTACGATTGGCATTACTTCTTTTACCACCAGTCCGCTCAATCACAAAAAAAGCACAGCCAAAGTTACAATATTCATATAAATAGTCTTCTAACGTATCAATCCGTTGTTCGGGATTGCTTTTACGATCATCACTTCTAAAGAAACCTTTTAAACGTAATTTTTCATAGCCCCAGTCACCTACGACATAATCATAGCGACTCAAGACATCGCTGAAGCGTTCACCTAACATGTCGGCATCAAAGCCGTCACGATAATTTTTTACTAGTTGATATTGGCGTTCGCCTACCAGTAGATTTTTGTCGTCTACCATGGTTACCAACTCGCCTTTTTTCTTTTCTTCAACGGGGGTTTCTACGATTTCTTCAAGTACAGATGTCATTTCATCTGTGACATTTTTTTCTTTTGTTTCTGACATCTTCTCACCACCTGAAAGTTATTATACCTTGTTTTTATTGGATTGGGTAGTGACGATGGAGATAGTCTCCCAGAACTGTCCGAATAAAAGCCGGAAATAAAAATTGATAATCACCAGCAATTTCAATCGTTGGGAAAAAGGGGACAAACATAAAATGATCCACCGTAACAATACTATACGTACCAGCTGGATCCACCAGCTCACCCAAATAACGGACTTGATGATTAACGGCGTCATATTCGATACCGTCATAAACCAAATGACCAAAAACCTTTCCACGAAAGCCCATGCCCATCACAGGAAATTGAATTAGAAAATGACGATTCTTTTCCATTTCAAAAATCAAACGAATCAAATCACTGCCGCTAAAAGTTACTTTGATTAAATGCATCGGATGAGGCAAAGCTTCGTGAAGCTGATCTTGGTTGACGACCCCTTTAGGTAAATCTGCTAAAAATAAACCGGTGTTCAAAATAGCCGCCTCTGTATTTGCGGATTCTTCCACTGCCTTCAAAGCATATTTAATCATGGGATGATCGCCAAAAGGTTTTTGGGTCATCTCAAAAGGAATCTTGGCGACGGTCTTTTCTGCTAATAACTGATGCCCTTCTGCAAAATAGCCAGCAATTTCTTCTTCATCCTCTGGTAATGCCAACATATCAGCTGTCGCAAAAGTATCGGCTTTGGTCTTAACAATCTTATGATCATCATCTAAGTAGAGATCGACTTCACCGACATACTGACCGAATTTTCCAGCAGCCGCTAGCTGAACATTGCCGATTTTTTCGCCTTTTTCAAATAAATGATGGGTGTGAGAACCTAAAATCACATCGATTTGAGGAAATTCTACCGCAATGCGGCGATCGACACTAATCCCTAAATGGCTCAGCAAAATTAGTACATCCACTTTCGGACGCATATCTGCCACCAAGCGGGGTAAAATATCCGTTTCTTGGCGAATATCCCAGCCATTGGGATTATAAGTCAGTGGAAAAGGCGCAGTAAAAGCGATTAAGCCAATTTTGGTCCCTTTTTCTGTCGTCATTATTTTACTTGATTGCGCCCACTCCGGCGGTTGTAACGTATTTTTATCAAATAAATTATCTAATAAAACATCAAAATTTGCTTCATCATATAGATGGTTTAATTCCGCTTTTGAATTGCCCACCCCTTCATTATTACCGATGGTGGCAGCATCATAATGAATCTGATTCATTAGGTGGACATTCGCCTGACCATTGGTTGCTTCAGTTAAAGGATGCCAGCGATCCACAAAATCACCTAAATCCACGGTAATAATTGGACCATCGGTAGTTTCCGCTTGTTTACGACTCAATAAAAAGCGGCGAATTTTAGGCCAATTTTCTAAATGGGAGTGCAAATCATTCGTATGTAAAATGTTAATTTTTTCCATAACAAGCCTCTTTCTCACTAGTTTAAACTGTTTTTATAGTACCATAGAGTTATAAAAATCCCGAAGTAAAGGAGCCATTGCCATGAAATTTTCTTCTATTCTTGGTCCGATTTGGTTAGATGCTGATGAAACTAGCTTGACGCAGGTTTCCTACAGTGAAATTCCTGAAACTGCTGAGGCTAATCAAGCGATTCTATTGCAAGCCAAAGATGAAATCATCGCCTACTTAGCTGGCGAACGAATTGACTTTAGCGTACCAATAAAATTTTTAAGTGGCACACCTTTTCAACAAGCTGCTTGGCGGGAATTACAAGCCATTCCTTATGGAGAAACCCGCAGCTATCAAGAACAAGCGACAAATATCGACCGACCAAAAGCTGTCCGAGCGATCGGTCAAGCCAATCGCAACAATCCCCTGGCAATCATTGTCCCTTGTCACCGCGTCCTAGGAAAAAATGGTCAATTGACTGGCTATTCCGGTTCTGGTGAAAAAGGTTTAGCCATCAAAGCCCAATTATTAAAGATCGAAAAAAGCCGAGAAAGCTAATCACTTTCTCGGCTTTTTCTAACTACTAGAACCTGAGCTGCTATTCGCCGATTCATCTGCTTTTACCCGATCAATGGCAATCACAATCGACAAGATCATAATTAAATAGTCTTCATCAAATATCTTAATTTCGTAGGTATCGCCCCACGAAACCCATTTTTTGTGAATTTCTGCCAAGGTTTTTCCTTTACGTTCAACGCTAAAATCCATGTCCCACCAATTGCCATCAACACTGACACCGTCAGCATTGATTTCATACTTAGCTTTTAAAAAAGTCAGTTTCTTTTGAATCTCCACCATTTCTTTACCGTCAATTTCAACAAAGAATTTTGGTAATAGGCTGATGGTTTTCTTAGTGATCTTACTGACTTCTCGGCCTTGTTCATCGGTAATTTCAAAAGTTTTTGGAATCTTCATAAAGCTACCATTCACGTAAAATCGTGGTTGCTGATTTTCATCAGTGACAGTAAATTTTTCGCCAATACTAAAGACTTTTTGCTTAATGTATAAAGTTTTCATTGGTCACCTCGCTAATTGTCCACATCGCCAGTATTAATCACTGGTTGAGTTCCTTTATCGGTAATAATAGACACCAGTAAATTATTAATCAATTGAATTTTTTTATCGTCGCTAAAAGCGATTTGTTGACCAGCTTCGATTTGTTCTAAAGCCATTTGCGTCATGGTCACTGCACCTTCCACGATTGTTTGTCGTGCAGATAAGATTGCTTTGGCTTGCTGACGTTGAAGCATTGCGTTGGCAATCTCAGTAGCATAAGCCAAATGATTCAAGCGGGTTTCCACGACTTCTACACCAGCAATTGCTAGACGTTCTTGTAATTCAAAAGCCAATTTTTCAGAAACTTCTTCAGTATTTCCCCGCAAAGTTAAATCATTTTCATCAAAGGTGTCGTAAGGATATTGAGTGGCAATATGACGAATCGCCGTTTCACTTTGGATTTCAACAAAATCCAAATAATAATCCACATCAAACAAAGCTTTCGCCGTATCGACTACTTTAAAAACAACCACTGCTGAAATCTCAACTGGATTACCATCAGAATCATTAACCTTCAACAATGAACTATTAAAGTTACGTACCTTCATTGAAATATTGGTTTTTTGGGTCAAAGGAGTTGTGATAAACAAGCCATTATCCTTAATCGTGCCTAAATATTTTCCAAAAAATAAAACTGCTTTGGCTTGATTCGGTCCGACAATCGTTAAAGAACTTAAAAATAGAACTGTAATAATCCACAAAACAATCCCGATAACTACCAAGCCGCTACTTTCACTCAAGGTTCCCCGTAAAAACAATAAGCCCCCGGCAACAAATAATATTACCAAGCCTAACAAACCAACATATCCATTCATATGAAAAGCTTTTTTCTCTTTCATTTTCAAAACCCTCCTCTTAAGTTGCCCTTAATTCTACGCCTCTTTCAAGTGGGTTTCAAATTTTTGTACAACAAAAAAGCACCTTCCAACGAAGATGCTGAGTCAACAATATAATCAGGCACATAGCAGATCCTGCTTAGTGCTGCTTCCTTCCGGATCTGACACAATTCACAAGCCTGCCATTGCCCTAGCCTTTCGGCAAAAGTTAGTATAACAAAAACTACTCTTTTTGACCAGTCTTTTTTTTCTTAGCTCTAATTTGTCTAAAAAAATTGGTCAATAAAGTGCCACATTCTTCAGCTAAAATATCGCCTTCTACATACGCTCGATGGTTAAACCGCTGATCTGTCAACAAGTTCATCAAGGTTCCGGCAGTTCCACCTTTCGGATCAGCTGCCCCAAAATAAACTTCCTCCACTCGTGCCAAAATCATTGCGCCACTACACATGGGACAAGGTTCTAGTGTCACGAAAAGTTGGCACTCTTCTAGGCGCCAGCTTTCAATTTTTCGGCAAGCCTCTTGAATCGCAAACATTTCAGCATGGCTGGTGGCATCTTGACTGTGCTCTCTTAAATTATGTCCGCGACCGATAATCTCACCTTGATACACGACGATTGCTCCGATGGGAACTTCGGCGATGGCTTCCGCTTTTTTTGCTTCCTTAATCGCTTCCATCATAAAAAACTCTTTTTCTACTTGATTAAACGAACTGATTCTTTCCATAAAAACTCCAATAATCATTTTCTTTTACTATAACAAAAAAACCAATGGAAATTATCCACTGGTTCAAAATTTTACATCATTTTATCGACAAATTGGAACAAACGATCTTTTAAATCTTCTGTACTGTCTTTGATGGATTCACCATAAACAGATACACGTTTTTTGCCGACCTTTATCTTCGCTAGGATATTCATCAGATTTTCTAAATCTTCATCTGATAATTTATCCACGATTCCTAGAAGTCTTTCGCTACCATCGAATTTATCATTGACGAACCGTTTCACTTTACAACGGTTTGACAGATGATGGGCTTTTTCAATGACCTTCCCAGAAACCACTGCAACACTTGCGACACCGACAACAGCTAAAGCACTGACACCAATTTTGATTTTTGTTGAATTTTTCATAGTTTTCGCCCCTCTTTTTCATCATACCACAGGTTTGAAATTTGTAAAAAAATTCAGTGTTAATTTCGGCGATTGTTGCCGCCAAATAATATGACTAGCCGCAATAACTGCAAGAAAGTCGCCATCGCACCAGCGACATAAGTCAAAGCTGCCGCAAATAGTACTTTTTTGGCTGCTGCTAGTTCTTCACTATCTAACAAATCCCCTTGACCTAAAATTTTCAAGGCTCTTCTTGAAGCATCAAATTCCACTGGCAAAGTGATTATTTGAAATAATAAAGCCAATGAAAAAGCAAAAATCCCGATATTGATCAAGGTTTGATTCCAGCTCATAAACACGCCGATTAAAATCAAAGGAAAGGCCAAGGTCGATCCTAAGTTTGCAACAGGAACGATCGCACCACGAATCTTCATCGGTATATAATGTTTAGCATCCTGAACCGCATGACCGCACTCGTGAGCGGCTACACCAATCGCTGCAACTGATGTTGATTGTGCGGTTGATTCCGACAAACTCAACATTTTATTGCCACTATTGTAATTATCAGTTAAATCTCCCGAAATTTGGGTCACACCGACATCATTGATTCCTTGGTTTTGTAAAATATAGCGAGCAGCTTCTGTCCCAGTCACGCCTTTGCGACTACGAACTTCATCGTATTTTGCATATGTTGATTTTACATAAGCGGAAGCAGCACCGGTAATGACTAAACCAATAATCACTAAAATAAAGGTTGGATCAAAAAGACTAAATAATCCATAACCACCGTACATAACTTGTCACTCTCCTATTCTTCACTAATACTCTGACGACTAATTTATCATTTTTTAGTGAACTTATTGTGAACTGTTTCCTAAGAATTGCTTTGTTTAAAGTCCCGACACAAGGCTTGAATTTCTTGATAAATTTCTTGGGCTTCTTTTTTATCATGGGCATTGGCACCACTGGCTAATGGATGTCCACCACCGTGATGTTTTTTGGCTAATTGGTTAATCACTGGTCCTTTAGAACGCAATCGCACACGATAATAACCTTCCGGCTGTTCTACAAAAACACCCCAAGCCAAGACTTCATCAATCACACCTGGTAATGGTACCAGCGCTGAAGTATCGGCATCGGTAATCCCATATTCCGTCATGATTTCTTTGGTTAAATAGACATAAGCTGCCCCATTTTCATCAACGGTTAAATGTTGATACAGATAACCTGAAAGTCTCGCTACACTAAAGGAGATTTGCTCGATTTCACGATTTAGTTTTGCGGCATCAATCCCATAATCTAAAAGCTCCGCGGCTATTCTTAAAGTATGACTAGTGGTCGCTGGGTATAAAAATCGTCCGGTATCACCAACAATTCCCGCATAAAGTAATCGCGCGGCATTTTCCGACATATTTAAATCTGTTTGATTAATCAAATCTGCAATCATTTCACTACTACTACTGGCACTCGTCTTAACCCAATGGATATCTCCATAAGGTTCATCATTGGGATGATGGTCAATTTTTATTAAAAAATCCCCAGTATGATAACGTTGATCGCTAACCCGCGGAGTATTGGCTGTATCAGTCACAATCACTAGGGCAGTTTGATAATAATCATCAGGAATTTCTTGCATTTCCGCTAAAAATTCTAAGCCTTCTACTGGTCCACCGACTTGATAGACTTCTTTATTCGGAAAAGTAAAACGAATCGCTTCTGCCAATCCGACTTGTGAGCCTAAAGCATCTGGATCCGGCCGTTGATGACGGTGAATAATAATCCGTTGATATTCTTTTATCTTGCTAAAAATCTCTTCTAAAATTTCCATACGTTCTCCATTCTGTCTCAAAAAATATTAACTCCGTTCCATTACTTGCATCACAACAATGGCTTTAGCTACAATCATTTTATCAATATACACTTCGACATCTAAACGCCCCGAACGACGTCCTAATTCTAAAATTTTCTGATGGATTTCAATCTCACTTTCCAACTGAATCAAGCGTAAATAATGTAAATTAATCTGTTCAATCATAGTATTGCGGCGTTGGTCCATAAAAATCGAACGTTGGGCTACATTGGCGACTAACTCACTTAATACGCCAAACGAAATCGTTCCGACACTATTAACCATCTGAGGTGTCACATCAAATTTGAAGTAAGGTGTTTCTAAAGAATTGCCCTCGCGGTCGGTATCGATTGTTTGTAGATCCCCAATAATTTGATCGGAAATCGTATTAGACATTTGCGGCTGTCTTTGGACTAGCTGCATCGCCTTCATGACATCTTGCCGAGAAACCATCCCAATGATGGTTAAATCATCTTTTACTACTGGCATCATTTCTAAGCCATCCCAAATCATTTGATGGCTGACTGAAGCGACACTGGTATTTCCTTTAACGGTCAAAGGGTCTCTCGTCATGACTCGATCGATTAATTGATTTTCCGGTTTTCCAATCACGTCTTTTGCGGTAACGACACCCATCACTCGCAAGTTTCGGTTCACTACTGGAAAACGTGAATGTCCCACTAAATCAGATGTTTGATTATAATCAGCAATCGTATCGCCTAATTGTAAATAAGAGGTTTTTTCTAATGGCATAAAAATATCACTGACTTGCATGATATCTTTTTTGATTAACTGGTCACTCAAAGCCCGGTTAATCATTGTCGCTACCGTAAAACTATCGTAAGTAGTCCGTAATACGGGTAATTCTAATTCATCGGCTAAAGCAGCAATCTCTGCTGATGTATCAAATCCACCGGTAATTAAAACAGCGGCACCATCTTTTAAAGCCAAACGCTGCGCACCTAGACGGTTCCCCACAATCAGTAAAGCGCCTGGCGTAATGTAGCGTTCCATAGCTTCTTCTGTCATGGCACCAATCACAAATTTATGTAAGTCTTTGTCTAAACCACTGGCTCCGCCTAAAACATCCCCTTCGATAATTCTGACTACTTCACCAAAAGTTAAACGCTCAATATTCTTTTTAAGTTTTCTCTCAATCCGAATCGTTCCTACCCGTTGAATGGTTGAAACCAATCCGATATTTTCCGCATCTTTAATAGCACGGTAGGCTGTTCCTTCACTGACTTGTAAATTTTTTGCTATTCCACGGACTGAAATTCTTTCGCCGACTGGTAAGCTTTCTATGTGTTCTAAGATTAAATCGTGCTTTGTTGCCATAATCCACCCCTGATTTCTATTTCATGAAAATAGTACAGCTTTGCGAATATAGTATAACAGAAGTAATACAAAAAAAGAAGTTAATCGCCATCGATATGGTAGCGATTAACTTCTTTTTAGACTTTTAATAAATCAACCACCGACGATTGTAACAGTTCTAATAAATCAGTCACAGCAATTTCAACAGCGTGACCTAATTCACCACTGGAAATAATGACTGACGGATAATCCTTGATACTTTGGTCAATTAACAACGTATATTCAGGATGGTGCATTTGGATACCAATCGGTGTGTTGGCTCCGTGAACATAGCCGGTATGCTCTAAGACAAAATCCATTGGCGGAAAACCAATTTTGCGATTTCCCGTTGCTTTGGCTGCTTTCTTATAATCTAATCGGGCTTGCCAAGGTACTAAAGCGATCACGACACCGGTTTTATCCCCTTTCAAGACTAACGTTTTAAAGATTTTTTCAGCATCCTTTGGCACTTCAGTTAATTCTTCATCTTCAACTGGTAGTGTGATTGCTGTGAAAGGAATCTTTTTTTCAATTAAATAAGTTTCAACTTCATTGGCCATCTTTTCCACCCTTTCTAAATCTGAAAATTGATAAAATCAATGCGACAAAACACAAAACAAAGGAAGCAGTGAAAGTGACGCGCATCCCAAAAATAAAAATGTCGGGACGATTGGTCAGATAAGTCGTTACTTTTTGACCATAAGCTGCGCTCATGCCGCTATACAAAATCGTGGTAGATAAAGAAACCCCGATCACCATCCCCAAATTACGAGCAAAAGAATTCAAACTACCAGCTACGCCTAGATTTTCTTTGGTGACACTACTCATCACCATTGTATTATTAGGTGACTGGAATAATGAGTTACCTAGACCCATCAACGCAGTGGTAATGATGAAATACCACAACGCCGTTTTAACATCCATAAAGTTATACATCAATTGCGCTGCCGATAGTAAAACCAAACCCGTTAGGATTAACATTTTAGGACCGATTTTATCAGTCAAATAGCCACTCAAAGGAGAACCAATAATCATCAATCCAGGAAAGACCATCATTAATAATCCAGCAAAGCTCGCACTTAAACCGCGGGCATCTTGTAAATAAAACGGCAACACGACGTTGATAAAGAAGTTTGATGAAAAAATCAAGACAGCTGTAATCAAACTAATAGTGAACATTTTATTTTTAAAAATACTAAAAACAATTAATGGATTGACTTTTTTCTTTTCAATTTGGATGAATGCTACAAAAGCAATCACCGCAACAACCACTAAACTCACTGGTAAAGCGTGTAAATAACCGACTTCTTGTCCGATAAACACTCCGCCAAAAAAGGTCATGATGGTTACAGAAAAAGTCACAAAGCCCAGCCAATCGATTTTTTTGCGGGACATCGTTAAATCTTTTGGTAAGAAATAGTTACCAACTAAAATAGTAATCAAACCCACTGGAACATTGATCCAAAAAATGTATGACCACGGTAGCTGAGATAAAATCAAACCACCTAGTCCCGGACCGGCAATCGAACCTAACGAAACAAATGCTCCGATGGAACCTAGTGCGCGACCTCGCTCATTCATTGGAAAAATTTCAGTAATAATACCTGAATTGGTCGCCATCGTCATGCTAGCGCCGACTGCTTGAACAATCCGTCCAAACAATAAAAAGGCCAACGAATGATTGAATCCACATAATAATGAACCAATCGTAAAAATAATCGTGCCTACTCGATAGACTTTAATTTTACCGAAGCTATCGCCGACTTTCCCAAATAATAATAGACAAGAACAGACCACCATCAAATAAATTGAGACAACCCATTCCGCTTGATTCATTGGTACCTTTAAATCTTTCGACATGGTAGGTAAAGCAATGTTTACGATGCTGCCATCCAATGTCGACATAAAAGTAAATAATGCAACTGATACCAAAATCCACCAACGATTTTTTTGGACTTTGGTATCTTCTTGATAAGTGCCCATGAAAAACTTCCTTTCAAATTCATTCCCTTTCATATTATCGCTAAATTTCTAATTATTGCTAGTAATAAATTGTGAAAAACAAAAAAAAGCAGGAGAAAACGGATTCTCCTGCTTTTTGTTAACGATAAATCGCCAACGATTGATATGGTTTTAAAACTAATTCTTTTGTCAGTTCTGTCGCTGGATAATTATTAATCAGGACTTCACCCTTCATAAATTTTTCTGGGAGTTCAATCACGACTTCTTCAGCAAAAAAGTTATTTAACACCAGTAATTCTTGGTCTTGATAGCTACGAAGATACCCATAAATCGCCGGATGCTCTGCTAAGAAGGCTTGATAGGTTCCTTCCGAAATAACTGGATACTCTTTTCGCAATTGAATCAGTTGCTGATAATAACTAAAGATTGATCCTTCTTTCAGCTCTTTTTCTACGTTGATGCTGTCTGCCGTTTTTCCTAGCGATAGCCACGGTGTTGTCTCTGAAAAACCGCTGTAAGTGGTTTGATCCCACTGCATTGGCGTCCGAGAGTTATCACGGGATTTAGCTTTGACGATTTCAAACGCTGCTTTTTCCGTTTTACCAGCAGCGATTAATTCTTGATAAGCATTTAAGCTCTCTACGTCGACATATTCTGTCATAGAATCAAAATCAGGATCTAGCATGCCGATTTCTTCTCCCATATAAATATATGGCGTACCACGATTTAAATGGATCGCACTGGCTAACATTTTGGCGCCTGCAACCCGATATTCTGCCACTTCGATAAAACGATTCAACGCTCGTGGTTGATCATGATTATTCCAGAAAAGTGCATTCCAACCGTTTCCAACACTCATTTGTGTGCCCCAGCTATGGAATAGCTCCTTTAATTTTTCAAAGTCAAAAGGCATCTGGGTCCATTTCTTACCGTCTTGATAATCAACTTTCAAGTGATGGAAATTAAAGGTCATATTTAATTCTTCCCGTTGGGGTTCTGTGTACAAAATACAATTTTCAATTGTCGTTGAACTCATCTCTCCAACAGTGATCACTTCAGGATCATGACCAAAAGTAGCTTGGTTCATCATATGAATAAATTCGTGATTAATCGGGCGATCGGTATAGGCTGGCTTGCCATCATTTTCGGGACAATCCTGTAAGACTTGATCTTTACCAATCACATTAATCACATCAAAACGGAATCCTTTGACGCCTTTATCCAACCAAAAACGTAAAACGTTGAATAGTTCATCCCGTACTGCTGGATTATGCCAATCTAAATCAGCTTGCGTTTCATCGTATAGATGTAAATAATATTGATCGGTATCACCAAAAGGTGCCCAAGCATTGCCACCAAATTTTGATACCCAATCCGTTGGCTGATCTCTTAAAATAAAGTAATCCTGATATTTTTTTTCACCCGCCAAGGCTTTTTGAAACCACTCATGATCTGTCGAAACATGATTGAAAACCATGTCCAGCATAATTTCAATACTCAAGGCTTTTGCGGCTGCCATCAAGTTTTCAAAATCTTCCATAGTACCAAACAACGGATTAATCGCCGTATAATCTGCAACATCATAGCCATTATCATTTTGTGGGCTAGGATAGATTGGGCTCAACCATAACATATCCACCCCTAATTTTTTTAAGTAAGATAATTTTTTTTGAATCCCTAACAAATCGCCGACACCATCTTGATTGGTATCTAAAAAGGATTTGGGATAAATTTGATAAATGACTTTGTCTTTAAAACTCATATTTTCCTCCAGTTTTTATAAGGCAGTTGCCGTTAAGATTTTTTCATCAGTTGTAACTGGTCCATCTGCTACCAAAGAATCCACTTGGAAATCCGTTCCGTTAGTAACGATGACTGGTGTTTGAATTTCATAACCAGCGGCTTTGATAGCTGCAACATCAAACTCCATTAATAACTGACCTTTTTTAACAGGGTCTCCTTGACTCACATGACTAGTAAAATATTTTCCATCTAATTGAACAGTATCGATCCCGATGTGAATCAATACTTCAGTGCCTTCTGTGCTAATCAAACCAATCGCATGTTTAGTCGGGAACAATAAACTAATGTTGCCATCAAATGGCGCATATAATTTCCCTTCACTTGGATCAATGACCACACCTTGTCCCATCAATCCTTCAGCGAAGACGGGATCTTTGGCGCTACTTAATGGTGCTAAATTACCAGCCAATGGTGAAAATAAATCAACGATAGCGCCCATTTTTTTAGGTGCTTCATTATCTAAAGTTGGTACATTAGCTGCTTCAATCCGGTCAATTTTATTAAAGATACCCATTCGACGAAAAGCAATCGTTAAAATAAATGGAACGACAATGGCAATCACCATGCCTATTGCAAAAATTAAATAGTTTTGCGGTAGAATTGCTAGAATTCCAGGAAGTCCGCCGACACCGATAGACAAAGCCCGAACTTTAAATAAAGTAATAAACAAACCAGCAATCCCACTACCAATCATGGCAGCTAAAAATGGGTAAGCATATTTTAAATTGATCCCAAACATCGCCGGCTCAGTGACTCCTAGCCAAGCAGAAATGACTGAAGGAATCGATACTTGTTCTTCTTTTTTGTTGCCGCGGTGTTCAAATACAACAGCTAAAACAGCGGCCCCTTGGGCAATATTTGATAAACAAATCATCGGCCATAAATTCGTTGAACCAAAATCAGCAATTAGCTGCGTATCAATCGCTAACGTCGTATGATGCAATCCCGTAATAACCATCGGTGAATACAGCGCCCCGAACAATCCACCAAACAACCAACTAAAGTTAGAAGTTAACCCTGCATTCACTACATTTGAAATAGCAGTTCCGATTTGCCAACCAATTGGTCCTAAAACTAAATGAGCAGCCATGATAGTAGGAATCAATGATAATAATGGAACAAAAATCATTGATACAGCTTCAGGAATATGTTTTCTGAAGAAACGCTCTAGATAAACTAGTAGGAACCCAGCTAACATTGCTGGAATGACTTGCGCTTGATACCCAATTTTATCAACTGTAAAGAAACCAAAGTTCCAAGTCCAATCGCGGGCAATTTCTGCGGCAGTCGTACCGTTTACCGCATAGGCATTTAATAACTGTGGTGAAACCAGCGTAATCCCTAAGACAATCCCAAGAATTTCGGTAGCACCCATTTTGCGGGCGATACTCCAAGTAATCCCCACTGGTAGGAAATGGAAAATCGCTTCTCCTGGCAACCATAAGAAACTATTAATACCACTCCAAAATTGTGAAACTTCAACAATTGTCTGACCATTCAGCCAGCCCATCGGTACCGCTTCTAAAATATTACGAAAACCTAAAATCAAACCACCGACAACAATGGCAGGTAATAATGGCGTGAAAATTTCTGCTAATACGGCAATTCCCCGTTGAACTAAATTTTGATTTTGTTTAGCTGCAGATTTAGCAGCTTCTTTGGAGATGCCTTCGATTCCTGATACACCTTTAAATTCATTGTAAAAAACCGAAACATCATTTCCGATAATGACTTGAAATTGACCAGCGTTGGTAAAAGTTCCCTTCACACTAGGAATTTCTTCAATCTGTTCTTCGTTTGCTTTTTTAGGATCATTTAAAACAAACCGCATCCGAGTAGCACAATGTGTGACTGCTGAAACATTTTCTTTTCCACCAATTGCTGCCAGCAAGTCTTTTGTATCCTTTTCATATTTCCCCATCTTTTTTCCTCCGAATTTAGTTAACTTGTATGGACAAGTTTTTATTATGGATTAAATATAAACGCTGTCTCTTGATTTGTAAAACGCTTACAGCTTCGACTTCTTTTCAATTATTAGTAAATTCTCATTTAATTGAAAATCTTTTTAAACATTACGCAATTTGTCGGTATTAAGTTTACCAACAGGTTGGTAGTATCCCCTACAAGTTTCGGCTAAAATAAAAATTTCCTCATTTATATTTTTAATTCTATTTTGCCATATAAAAATTTTACTTGTATAATAACATACATATACGGACAAGTTAGGAGGATTGGATGAAAAGTTATGAAGTAATTTATCAGGCGATTGAACGAGGTATTTTAAAAGGAAATTATGAGGCAGGGACATTTTTACCTAGTGAAAATAAATTGCGAGAAACCTATCATGTTTCCCGCGATACGATTCGTAAAGCCTTGTCACTTTTAATGGCTAATGGCTATATTCAAAAAATCCAAGGTAAAGGGTCTCTAGTCTTAAAAAGGGAACAATTACGTTTTCCAGTATCTGGTTTAACGAGCTACAAAGAATTGCAAAACTCTTACGGCTACGATAGCAACACTGAAGTCGTCAGTCTAAAAAAAATCACGATCGATGAAAAAAACAGTCGCATAACTGGTTTTGAGGAAGGTGCGGTTTGTTGGGAATTAATTCGGACGCGGGCAATTGACCAGAAAAAAGTAATCCTCGATAAAGATTTATTGCTAACTACGCTCGTACCGGAATTAGACACTGAAATTGCTAAGGATTCAATTTATCGCTTTTTTGAAAATCAATTAGGCCTAAATATCGCTTTTGCTGAAAAAGAAATCACCATCGACGCGTTAACCGACGAAGACCGCAATCTATTGGATCTGAATCAGCATGACATCAATATTGTTTCGGTAAAGAGTCGTGTCTTCACCAATGATGCCAAGCATTTTCAATATACCGAAAGCCGCCATCAAGTGGATAAATTCCGATTCTTTGATTTTGCCAGACGCCATCCTTCAACCATGTAAAAAATCTTATTGAGTATCTCTCTACTCAATAAGATTTTCTGTTTATTTTAAAGATCGTTTTATAAAACTTTGCCCTCGTTCAGTTGCGGGACAATCAAAGAATCGTTCTGGCGAACTATCTTCCACAATTTCACCGTCTACCATAAATAAGATCCGATTGGCGACTTCTCTAGCAAAACCCATTTCATGGGTAACGATAATCATGGTCTTGCCTTCTTCAGCCAAATCTTGCATCACATCTAAGACATCTCCGACCAATTCAGGATCTAAGGCAGAGGTTGGTTCGTCAAATAGCATAATTTTAGGATCCATAGCTAAACTGCGGGCGATTGCTACCCGTTGCTTTTGTCCACCTGACAATTCATCAGGAAAATCATCCGCCTTATCTGCTAAACCGACTTTTTCCAGCATGGCTAAAGCTTGTTTTTTGGCGAGGGGTTTGTACATTTTTTTAACAATTTCCAGTGGCATCAGCACATTTTCTAGGACAGTTTTTAAAGGAAATAAATGAAAAGATTGAAAAACCATCCCAATTTCTTCTCGCATCTTTCTGACATCATATTCTGCAGTGATAGTATTTTCCCGATTATAAAAGATTTCGCCTTCGCTAGGAGCTTCTAACTGATTGATACATCTTAAAAATGTACTTTTCCCAGCCCCTGATGGCCCTAAAATGCAAGTCACTGTCTGAGATTCAATCGCGACAGAAATATCTTTTAGAACAGCTTTATCTGGTCCGAAATCTTTATTTAAATGTTTAATTTCAAGAATTGACATGACGCTTTTCCTCCTTTGCCAGTAACTGAATTTTTTTCAAACGGATACTTTTCTTACGAGCGGGTAAGTTTAGACGTTTTTCTAATTGCTTTTGCCCTAAAATCAACAGACTAATTAAGGCTAAATAAAAGACTGCTAGCACGCTATAAGTATTCACATAATCAAAACTCAAAGATGCATAGTTCATCGCTTGCTGAGTCATTTCACCCACTGCTATCACGGTTAATAACGAGGTATCTTTGACTGAAGTAATAAATTGATTGCCTAGTGCAGGTAAAGCAGAGCGAAATGCCGGCGGAATAATAAAATGAAACAAAATCTGACCATCTGTCATTCCAAGAGAACGTCCTGCCTCCCATTGTCCCGGATCGACACCAGCCAATGATCCTCGGACAATTTCCGAAATAAAAGCACCAGAATTTAAAGCAATCACAATAATTCCTGCAGACGTATTATTTAAATCGATATTCAATAAGTTGGGAATAACAAAATAAACATACAAAGCTTGCACAATCAATGGTGTGCCACGAATTATCCAGATATAGACACTCGCTATGCCGCGTAGTATCTTATTATTGGCATTTAATGCGATACCGGTAAGGCTACCGATTAAAAAGCCAATTCCGATACCAATAATTGCAACTAACAGTGTTAAACGTAAGCCATTCAATAAAAGGGGTACTAAAGTTGTTAAGGTCAAATTCATCTAATCATCCTCTATTCTAACCATTTTTCTTGCAGTTTAGCTAAGGTACCATTTTCTGCTAATACTTCTAATGCTACTTCAAAATTTTCTTTGTAAGGACTATCTTGCGCTAATGCCACGGCATAAGGCGCTTCTTCTTTATTAAATTCATCACCCACACCAGCTAATGTTGTATCAGGATTGGTTTTTACGTAATAAGTTACATTTGGTGCATCTTGAATCACCGCATCGACTTTATTTTGATTTAAAGCTTCGTAAGCTCCGGATATTTTGTCATAAGTTAAAAGTTCAGTATCAGATAGATTTTTTTGTGCATAAGTATGAGAAGCAGTCCCTTTTTCAACTGCCACAGTCTTTCCTGACAAATCATCGACCCCAGTAATTCCTGTATCAGCTTGATTATTTATCATGACCTTTTGACCAGAATTTAAATAAGGTTCTGTAAAATCCATCACTTTTTGTCGTTCCGAAGTCGCACATAAGGCAGCTGCCGCTACATCAATTTTCCCTTGGGTCAAAGAAGTAACTAAAGGTGCATAATCTTGGACTTGATATTCTCCACCCTTCACTTCATAACCTAGTAAAGTTTGCAGTTCATTTAACAAGTCAATATCATAGCCAGTCAAAGTTGTCCCATCTGCTTCATAATAAGAAAAAGGTGCAAAGACGCCTGAAGTCCCAATCGTAATCTTTTCTCCTTCCATCGATGCTTCAACATTTTCTTTGGTAATTTTTTCACCGCTATTTTCACTATCTGCATTTCCCGCACTACAACCAGTAACAAATAATGCCGCGCTAAATATAATAAAACCACTCATCATCTTTTGAATTCTTTTCATCGAAGGTCCCCTTTTCCTCTTTAAAAGTATTTTTTAAATTTATGTTAGATATTATAACACGAAATATTCGTTTTTCTAGTAATTTTTCCATCATTTTGCCATTTTTTTTAGTCTTCTACTTAATATCATTTTTTTATTTTTTTGAAATAAGCATCATTAAGCGGTATATAAGCATAAATAGAATGTATAGAATAAAAAATAATTCCTTGACTGTCTTTTTAAAAGATGTTACTTTTTTTAACATAAAAAATATTTTTCTCATGAAAGGTTGGATGATGATATGAAATTGAGGGATACTTCTTACACCGCAGAAGAAATTATGGCTTTAACAGACAAATATTTGATGGAAACTTATGAACGGTTTGATTTTGTGGCTGAATCAGCCAGTGAAATGTATCTTTACGATGATGCTGGACGAGCATTTTTAGATTTTTATGGCGGCGTCGCTGTTAACAGTGTCGGTAATTCTAATCAACGTGTCATTTCAGCGATTATCGATCAAGCCCAAGATCTTTCTCATACTTTTAACTATCCTTATACGATTCCTCAGGCTTTATTGGCAAAAACGATTTGCGAAGCCATCAAGATGGATAAGATTTTCTTTCAAAATTCAGGAACTGAGGCCAATGAAGCCATGATTAAATTAGCTAGAAAATACGGTACAGATCATTTTGGACCAAATAAATTCCAAATCATTACCGCCACAAATAGCTTTCATGGTCGTACATTCGGCTCATTATCTGCCACCGGTCAACCAGATTCAGCCAACCAATTAGGTTATTTGCCTGGTGTGCCAGGATTTTCTTATGTTCCTTTCAACGATTTGAAAGCTATTAAAGAAAGCTATAACGAAAATGTCATCGGTATTATGTTAGAACCTATTCAAGGAGAAGGCGGCGTTAACCCAGCAGAATTGGAATATTTACAAGGTGTTCGTAATTTTTGTGACGAAAAAAATATTTTACTTTTATTAGACGAGGTCCAAACTGGTTGGGGGCGAACGGGGGAATTAATGGCTTACATGCATTATGATATTCGGCCTGACATTGTTTCGATGGCCAAAGCTATGGGTGGTGGAACGCCAATCGGAGCCATTTGCGCCACAAAAAAAGTGGCAACAGCATTTTCTCATGGCGCTCATGGTTCAACTTTTGGCGGTAGTCCACTATGTTGCGCCGCTAGTTTAGCAGCCGTTAGCGAGATTATTGAGAGAAATCTTGCTATCAATGCACATTTAGTTGGCAAAGATTTTATGGCTAAATTAACTGATTTACCTGGCGTAAAAGAAGTGCGGGGGCGCGGCTTAATGATTGGGATTGAATTTAAAGATCCGATTGCTTATGACGTAAAACATCACGCCTTTGATCACCGGTTATTAGTCACCGCAATCGGTGAACATACAGTTCGTTTAGTGCCACCTTTGATCGCCACTGTAGAAGACTGTAATGAGGCTTTAGCAATTTTGATGGAGTCCAGCCATACTGCCTTGGAAAAACTGGAAGAAAAAAGAAAATCAGCCTAGCAAAAACACCTGTGACTTCAAAATTGAAATCACAGGTGTTTTATATTTCAAATTGATAACCCCGCGAGGCTAACGGTGTGGAAAAAACAATTTGGGTATTGGTTGGTCCGAAATGTTGCATTTGATTCACAAAATGATCCAGCTCTTCCGTGTTACAAAATATAACCTTCATCAAAATCGAATAGGATCCCGTCACACAATCACATTCTAAAATATTAGGAATCTTTTCAATGTAAGGATAAAATTCCGTTTTGTCTTGCGGATCCAGATTCAAACGAACATAGGCTTTGATCATCAAACCATTTTCGGCATAATTCAACTGCGCTTGATATTGTTGAATAAGCCCTGCCTCTTCCAGTTGGCGTAGTCGTTGAGAAACTGCTGGCCCACTGATAAATAATTTTTCTGCCATTTTTTTAATCGATAGACGGCCATCTACTTGCAAAAGATTCATGATTCTCTGATCTAATTGATCCATTTACTTCACCTTCACTTTTTTATTTTACTTTGTTTAACAAAGCAGTTTGTTTAAAATCCCGATTTAAACAAACAATTGCTCAATTTGACTAGTCAGCCAAACTCTTATGTGATATTTTATCACATATAGTAAAGGAGTGGTATTCGATGATGCGAATGGAAGAGGACCAATTTGGAAAAATGCCGATTTATCAAGAAGCTTATTATGGTATTGCTAGTTATCGACAACGTAGAAAAAAAGAATTGGCAGTTGATCAAAAACTGATTCAAGTTTATGGTGCAATCAAACAAGCCGCAGCTTTTGCTAACTTTAAAACAGGAAAATTAGCAGCAGCAGACTATCTTTTATTAGAACAAAGCAGCCAAGAAATGAAACATGGACAATTTAATCAAGAAGTCCTTGTGGCGGCAACAAAGCAAGGCACGGCTGAAGCATTAAATCAAAATATCAATGAAATTTTAGCCAATCGCAGTTTGGAGCTGGCTGGTAAAAATAAAGGTGCCTATCAAGACTTCCCCCTTGATCAGGTTAACCACAATCAGGCCAGCCAAATGCTGTATACCACAGGTGTAATTCTAGCTAGTCGGGCTTATCAACAGCAATTAGCTGAAAAACTCCATCAGTTTTTTATATACGTAAATAAATTACCAGAAATGAATGCCACGACCTTAGCAGAATTGCAAAAAGCTTTGCACTTCTTACAGGATGCTCGTTTCGAGACAACCTTTATTCCGATAATTCACCTGAAACAAGCAGATCCGATTTGGTCAACGATTTATTTAGAAAAATTAAATCAAGTGAGAGAAATTAAGCTAAAATTTCCTGCTGAACAAATCGTGGATTACACGCCATTGCCTTATTTAGCCGTTTTGGCAGAAGTTACCGAAGCAGTCTTAAACTTTTTGACTACTCACATTACTTCTAATATCGGTGTGATGCGCGAACTAAGTCTGCCGTTTGAAAATATTGAAGCCCATAGCTATCACCGACTATTTGCTATTCATGATGATTTTTCTCAAGTATTAACCACTTTGATTTCCGAAAATTTGTTCCAAACAGCAACCGATAAAATCGCCAAACTAGGTCTAATCAGTTGTCTCCATCAAGTCAATTTTCTTAAGAGTCAAATTAGTGATTTACAAGACGAAATCATTCAGCAGCAACAAAAGAAATCTAGTTAAAAAAGAGAGTCAAAAGTTTTTCAACTTTTGACTCTCTTTAAGCTTTCATAACCCCTAATAAAACCCCACCGAGGATAATTGCGAGACAACCGCAAATGACGTAGACCATTTCTTTTTTTGTTTTTCGTTCTCCCAATAAGAAGATACCTCCCAAAGTTGAGATGATAATCCCCATTTGTGACAAAGAAAAACCAATTGCTAAACCAATGCTACGAACGGTCAGTAACATACAAATATTTCCGACACCCCATAAAAGACCGGTTAAAATATTCCGGGCCACAAAACGATCGATTTTTACTTTTTTAAAGGCAAAGAAGCTAGCACCAATTAACATGCCGCAACTTTGAGGTAAAACAATTGCTAAAGGATCTAAGTGGGCCCAAGTAATCACAATCGTATAAGCACCAAAACCAATAGTTGAAAAAATTACGGCCCGAATGCCACGACCAAAATTTAACATCCCGTCACTGGTTGCCACACCTGAATCATCATCTTTACGGGCAGTTAAGTAGGCGCCAAAAATTAATAATGCTAAGGCACTAAGACCTAAAATATAATCTCTGCTACCCCGCCACTCGCCAAAGAAAACGGCACCGGCAATCGTATTTAAAATCAATTGAAAACCAGTCGATACAGGCAAACCGACAGAAATCCCCATATATTTCATGGCATGAAACTGACCGTTTTGCCCAGCACTCCAAAAAGCACCTGATAAAAAGCCGACCAAAAATATCCATGGACTCACAGTCACGCCACTAATGAAAAATACTGCAATGGCAAAAACAAAGGCACCAATTGTCATGCCTAAGGTTTGTTGGTTGGCGTCGCCACCTAATTTTCCGCTTACCAAGCCAATACTTCCCCATGCAATCATGGGCACTAATGCAATTAATACTGCCATTCATCTACTCCTTAACGTTCTTCTTGAAAATAACTTAACTGAGGAAAAAATAATGTCATGGTGGTTCCGACATTTTGTTGAGAAGTGGCTGACAACTCTACGCCTATTTTTTGACTTAATGTTTTAGCCAAATACAAACCAATACCGGTTGAATGCTGTTGTGCTCTACGCCCATTCTCGCCGGTAAAACCCTTATCAAAAATTCGTCCTAAATCCTCTTTTGGAATACCAATCCCAGTATCACTTATTTTGAGTGTGACCCCTTTTTCTTGCGGGACAATTTCGATAGTGATCTTTCCATTAGCTGGTGTATATTTAATCGCGTTACTTAACAATTGACGAAAAATAAAACCTAGCCATTTGCTGTCTGTTAAGACTTTTGCATCATTTTCCGGCATCACCAATTGTAAACTGTTTTGAATAAAGTAATTGGCTTGACTAGAAATAATTGGCTGAATCATTTTCTTCAGACTATATTCCTGAATCAAATAATCATTGATAAACTCATCTGAACGAGAATAAAAAAGCACTTGCTCGACATATTCATCAATTTTTTGTACTTCATTTTGCAAAGTAACAAATTGTTGGTCCTCAATCTCAAACTCGATACGCTGCAACAATAGATCAACAGCTGCCAGCGGAACTTTAATTTCATGAATCCAAGAATCCATATAATCCTTTTGTTCACTTTGGCGAGCGACAACCTGTTCTAAGGTCTGATGATGCTCACTGACTTGCTGATTCAAATAACTTTGCAGCCATCTTTCTTCATTGGTTTGCGCCTTTTCAACAAAGTGCTGCAAACTATCCTCTGCTTGAAATTGGTCATACCATGGCTTCTTACGATAATAATCAATTGCTAAAAAAACCATCAAAAAAAAGAACTGCAACACAAATAAATAAAACAGATTATCCCAAAAATTATTGACCTCTGGTGTCAGCCAAACCATTAGGACTAACAATAGACTCAACACCAACCAGCCAATAAAGATCAAATAGCGGTCTTTCAAATACTTCAAAAAAGTCATGATTTTCTCCTAAGGCACGATGTAGCCTTGACCTACTTTCGTCACAATATAATCCTTGATTCCAGCATCTTCAATTTTTCGACGGAGACGATTGATATTTACCGTTAACGTATTATCATCTACAAATCGCTCGTCGTCCCATAATGCCCGCAATAATTTATCCCGGCTCAAGATTTTTCCATGTTGCTTCATTAAAATATACAATAACCGGTATTCATTTTTTGACAGATCAATCATTTCACCATTAATTTCCATACTGCTATTGTCTAAATTCAAGGTGATATCATTGTGGCTCATGATTTCTCCGCTCTCGGCATAATTGTATGAACGACGCAATAAAGCATTGATTTTAGCCATTAAAATATCCACTTGAAAAGGTTTCGTAATATAATCATCGGCCCCCATATTCATCGCCATAATTTGATCCATATTGGTATTTCGCGAAGAAATAAAAATAATCGGTACTTTTGAGACTTCACGAATTTTTTGACACCAATAATAACCATCATAAACCGGTAAGTTAATATCTAATAAAACCAACTGAGGTTCTTCAATTTCAAAATCTGCAAAAACATCATTGAATTGCGTGACTTGAAAAACATCATAGCGCCACTTTATTAATTCATCGCGAATCAAGCCAGCGATGACGGCTTCATCTTCCACAATCATAATTTTCGCCATTTTCTTTCCTCCTATTTCATATTCATAGTATCAAAAAAAAGCCAAAAAAGAAAAGGAGTGCCTAACACTCCCTTACCTTATTTTTCAGTAAAATCAATAAAACCTAGATTATCATCAATTACGCCAACTTCTCCACTTAAAATGAGATTGTCTAAACGTTCATTTAATTTGATCGTCATTAGCTCTTGCAAATCTTCCTTTGAATAACCTTTAATCCAAAAATCACCGATATTTGTAGGAATTGTTTCATCGTATCCGGCTTTATCCATATCTTTAGAAATAATATTGATACTAAACTGTGTTTGCATATGAATCATCGCATGTTGCGAATAAGCCCCCACACCATCTTCAAAGGTTAATAAAACCAATTTATCTGGTGACAAATGAGCGGTAATTTTAGCTTTTGCACCTTCATCTAGCGTAATTTTCATAAAATCCCTCTTTTCAAATCTTATGATGAATCGCCTAACAAAAAAATGCAAGAAAATTGCTTTTTAGCCTTTGATGATTGCGTCTAATTTAGTTAAATCAATCTGTTTGTCTGATGCTAAAATATCTCGTAAGATTGGTAAGATTTTTTCAATTTGTCCAGCTTGATCATTTTCAACTTGTAAAACCAATAACGGCTCATGGAGACTCATCCGCAACAATAACCAACCTTGACCAAAAGGTGCGCTGACACTAAATCGTACCCCTTCTTCATTTTCTGGATTCACGGTAAAACCCTCAACTTTTGCCAACTCATTTTTGAAGGTTTCAATCATTGCTACGCCGGTATTTTTATAATCTTCTCCAGCAATCTTGAAACGAACTTCCAATGTTTCTTCTGGTTGGACCAATTCAGCCATTAAATCCGTTAACGTTTGACCATCTTTTTGTAACTGAGGTAACAACATCAAAATTTTGGCAATAACATAGGCACCATCATCTAAGAAATAATTTTCTTTAAAAGCCGCATGTCCACTTGTCTCAATCGACAATGGTGTATTGATACCAGATGCATTTAAATCCATTCCTTTATTAATTACATTGCGGTACCCTGAAATATAGCGGTATTGTTTGCCGCCTTTTGCCTCAATGAAATCTTTCAAATGATCTGTCGTTGGAGAATTGGTCACAATTGTTGCACCCGGTTCTGCTTGTAAAACAATCGCTGCTAAAACGGCAATCAAATTATTGCGATTAATCATTTGACCATCTTTTGAAACGATGGCAGAACGATCCACATCAGTATCAAAAATGACCCCTAAATCAGCTTCATTTTCTAAAACAGCAGCTTTGATACTAGCCATCGCTTCTTTGTTATCAGGATTTGGGATATGGTTAGGGAAATTGCCATCTGGTTCTAAAAATTGTGAACCCGTTGTGTCGGCGCCTAAAACAGCTAAGACTTTCTCTGCAAAATAGCCTCCAGCGCCATTACCAGCATCCACAATAATTTTAAAATCTTTTAGTGGTTGATCGGTCTCAGAATCAATTCCAGCTTTGATTTTTTCCACTAAATCTTGGGCATAGCGAGACAGCAAATCAGCTTGGCTCACTTTTCCATCGCCGCTTGGTAAACTTTCCGTGTGAGCTAAAATATAAGCGATATCTTCTTTTTCAGCACCACCCGTTTGACTAAATATTTTGATCCCATTGAAATAATAAGGTAAATGACTGGCTGTTAGCATAATACCAGCATCTACAGCAAATTCATCAAACTGAGTCGCCATAAATAATGCAGGTGTGGTAGCCAAACCAAAATCCAATACTTCTACACCAGCGGCTACAAAAACATCTATCATTGCTTGTTTTAAGCTGGGTCCAGTTAAACGACTATCATGACCGATCCCAATTCTAAAAGGTTTTTTAACCCCTTTATTTTCTAGCCAATGAACAATTCCGTTTGCAACTAAAGCGGCTTCATTTTCTCCCAGATTTTTTTCCAAATCCTCTGTTGTGATTGCAATTCCACGAATATCTGAACCATTTTGTAAATCTGCTAAAGTCATCTGCGTGCCTCCTAGGCATTTTTTCTTTTAAGTATATCATACCAAAAAAGCCAGGAAAACATTTTCTGTTCTCCTGACTTGATTTGTTTTAAGTAAAAGGCCGGAATTTTCTTCGTTGCCAGCGTCCTCGCCAATTCACCACGTGATGCATCATGCTAGTTAAGAAATTAAAGAACCAGAATCCGCCAAATGCCAATGGAATGACAAAGAATAAATCACGGTCCAATAACTGGTCAAAATTAAAGAAATCTCTAAATACTAAGAAGCAAGCCAAGTATAGTCCTGACATGACTACAATTAACAAGACTTTATTTTGATCAAATGGTTTTGAAACGGTGTAAAGTACAAATAATCCTACGCACCCAGTAAAGAAAACGGAAATCGTTGAAGTAGACAACGTCGTTAAATTAAACGACCAGCCAGCCAATTGTGCCAGCATAATTCCTACGACCACCGTAACCGCTCCAGGAACCGAGACACGCAAAATATTATTTAAGAAATCGCCTTTGATTCGTTCGTAGCTAGGTTTCAAAGCTAAGAAGAAGGACGGAATACCTACTGTTAACGCGTTTATTGGCGTTAATTGAATCGGTTCAAATGGATACGGCCACGTCACTAGCATGAAAATCACTGCCAAAATGACGGAATAAATTGTTTTGACTAGATACATCGAAGCTACACGCTCGATATTGTTAATCACGCGCCGGCCTTCTTTTAAAACATCCTGCATCTTTTTAAAATCAGAATCTAGTAAAATGACATCTGATGCGGCTCGGGCAGCACTACTGCCATTCGCCATCGCCACACCAATATCTGCTTGGCGAAGTGCCAAGACATCATTGACCCCATCCCCAGTCATACAAACCGTATGTTTTTGTTTTTGTAAAGCTTCCACCAAACGCTGTTTTTGTTCTGGTGATACTCGGCCAAAGACAGTATTTTCTCGTGCCAAGGTTTGATAGCTTTCACTACCTAATAAACTCGACATATCAACATAACTATCAGCATCTTTAATGCCAGCTTTTTGTGCAATTTTAGAAACGGTTAATGGATGATCTCCCGAAATAACTTTTAAAGTCACATCTTGTTGTTCAAAATAGCCGAAAGTTTCTGCTGCATTTTCTCGTAAATTATCTGAAATAATTAAAATTGCTAATAATTCGACTGGTTCAGTTAATTCAGTTGTTAAAGTTTTCGGATAACTCGCTAAAACTAGAATCCGATAGCCTTCTTCCATAAAAGACTGGGCATGTTCATAGACAATCGCCGGTACCCGAGTAAAAACAAATTCTGGTGCACCAATCACATAACTGCCATCATCTTCGAAACTAACGCCGCTCCATTTACGAGCAGAAGAAAAGGGGATAATTTTTTTCTTGTACCAATTACTTTTTTGCTTGAAGCGTTCTCGTAAAGCATTGGCTGTCGCATTCGTATCTGGTAATTGGGTCATTAAGGCATTCATAATTTGTTCAAAACGTTGCCCACTAACTTTTTCTAAAATGGCTTTTTCAAATTTCAAGGTACCATCTGTAATCGTCCCAGTTTTATCGAGACAAATCGTATCTACTCGCGCCAAGGTTTCAATTGAAGACATTGATTGCACCAAGACTTTTCGTCGCGCTAGATTGGCTGCTCCGACGGCAAAGGCAACACTCGTTAACAACATCAATCCTTCTGGAATCATGGAAACTAATGAAGCCACTGTACCTAAGACCGCTTGCTTGAAAGAATCTGTACTTAAATATTGAGAATACATCATCCCTAAACCGACAGGTACGATTAAAACCGTTAATACTGCAATCATTCGTCCTAAAATTTTAACTAAATCCGAAGAAGTATTTTTTTTACTTTTGGCTGCTTGGGTTAATTTTTGGGCAAAATTATCTTTTCCGACAGCTGTCGCTTCATAAAAAGCTGTTCCCGCTGTCACAAAGCTACCACTAAAAACTTTGTCTTCTATATTTTTTGAGACCCGATCACTTTCACCAGTTAGTAAAGATTCATCGACCTCTAAACCTTCTGTCTGAATAATTTTGCCATCAACTGGAATTTGATCGCCATTTCGTAGGAGTAGCGTATCGCCTAAAACAATTTCATTTTGATCCACCAAGGTTTCATAGCCATCTCGAATAACGGTAGCTTGAGCTTTGGCTAAGACTGACAACTTATCAATGGTGTGTTTGGCTTTTAATTCTTGGAAGACACCAATACACGTATTGATAATTACTACACCAAAGAACAGCGCATTTTTAGGAGAACCAACAAAAATAACCAATGCTGCTAAGACTAAGTTCAATAGGTTAAATACGTTAATCGTATTTTCTTGAATGATTTGGCGGTCAGATTTCAAGAGATCTTCTTTGACTTGGTTAGTCTGACCGGCAGCCGTCTTTTCCTTCACCTCATCAGCTGACAGTGAAGCAATATCGATTTTTACACGTTCTTCTGTTTCTGTTTTTTTCTCTACATTTTCACTATCCATCTTCATGTCTCCATTTTCTTAAACATCTTTAGGAACATAAAAACTACGATTATCCATACCAAAAATTCTTTCCGTATATGTTCCCGGCTCCGCATTTTTGACCGCGCTAGTCATCATCTGCATTGAAGCATCAATATTATCAATTTGATGTAAGATTTCTGCTTCCATAATTCTTGGTCGTACCGGAGAACCATATTCCAATAAGCCATGATGAGCTAAAACCATATGCCGTAAAACTACGACATCTTCATCAAATTCGCTAATCTTTAATTCTAGACAGGCCTTCGTAATTTCTTCGTCCACCAATACTAAATGACCGATTAAATTTCCTGCCACCGTATATTCAGTAGCTGCTGCACCGGTTAATTCCAACACTTTTCCTAAGTCATGTAAAATAATGCCCGCATATAACAATGATGCGTTAATTTGTGGGTATTCTTTGGTAATAGATTTACCCAAGCGCAACATAGTCAAGGTGTGAAAAGCCAATCCACCAGAAAAAGCATGGTGGTTACGCTTTGCCGCTGGAAAGTCGAAAAATTCTTTTTGATATTTGTTCAACAAAAAGCGGACAATTCGGTTCCAATGAGCATTCGTGATTTCAAACAAGGTTTGATTGAATTCTTCTTCCATTTCTTCTCGTTTGACAGGTGCCTTTTCCATATATAAGCCTGGATCACTCGGTTCATCTGGACGCGTCAGCCGTAAATGTAAAATTTTGACTTGAGGATTGCCTTGGTAGACTTCTCGTTTACCATTCAAAGCCACTACTAAACCAGCTTTAAAGCGGGTAATTTCATCTTCTGACGCATCCCAAAATTTACCATCAATGCTGCCAGAAGTATCTTGGAAAGTAAAGGCGATGAATTTTTTCCCATTTTTTGCTAATCGAACATCGGCATTTTTAATTAAGACATACATCTCAAAAGTTTCATCTACCGTCAACTCTTTAATTTTTTTCATGTCATGCTCCCTTCAATTCCCAAACTGTCTGATGGAGTTCTTGATAATAGCTTACCATTTCTTGATCAGATGACAAACAGATCACTTGATATTTTTGACTAAATTTTGCTAAAAGTTCGGCTAATTGTCGTTTTCTTTGGTGATCATAATGTAACCAGCCGTCATCAATTATAATTGGCCCCACTGGATCTGCTGATTCGACTGCCAAATAAGCAAAACGAAAAGCCATAATAAGCTGATCTTTAGTACCTGTCGACAATTGATAAACTGAACGTTGATTGACTGTCAATGTTCCCTCATAAAAATCTAAACAGGCTTTTTTACCAGTTAAAATTTGGAAGTATTCCGCTGCTTTAGTAACTAACTCCGGTAACTGCTGTTGAGATAACTCTGTCGCGATATCTTGCAGCAACTGTCCTTCAATTTTTGCTATCGCATATTCTTTTAACAAGTCGCTGATAACTGCTTGTTGCTGACTTTGTTGCTGGTACAACTGATCCAGCGTACCATCCTTTTGCATCTGTTGAATTTCAATTCTCAAGCGTTGTTCTTTTTCTTGGGCTTGTTGCAACTTCAACTGAGTTTCCTCTAACTGTCGTTGTACAGCTATCATTTGTTGATTTATTTGTGTCAACTCCACTGTTTCTGGAAACAATGGCGCTACTGTCTGACTTAAATCTTGTAAACGTTGTTGCTGCTGCATAATTTTTTGTTGCTGCGCCAAATAATCATTAATCTCAGCTGGATAGCTTAACCCGCTACTCTTTAACAATTGCTGGTGCTGATTTAACAACAATTGTTGCTCTTTTTGATTTTGATGAATCCGTTGCTGTAAGACTGCATTTTCTTGATACGTTTCCGCAAAGCGAATTTGTTCCATTTCTTGCGCAAAATCATTCAATTGTTGAAATTGGGCCACTATTGGTTTATCTTGCAGCGGTAACCACTCTGTCAGAAATTGAAATTGTGCAGTTAGCTGTACCAGCTGCTGATTAATTTCTTGATTGCGTTTTTTTAAGTTGGTTTGCTTTTGTCGTTGACTTAAAAATTGCAGCGCTTTTTGATTACTGGCTAATAAACGAACTTCTTCCAATTCTGTTGAAAGATTTCGCCGCTTTAATTCCTGCTGAGCATTTGCTGCTAAATTACTCTGTTGTTCAGCTAAAATAGCGACTTGCTTTTTCACAGTCATTAGCTGTTCATTGATTAAATCCAATTGATTTAAGCGATCTTGCCAAGTTTCTTTATTCCCACTAGCGACTTTCGGCTTAATTGCAAAAATAATGGCAACTAGTGCCATTGCAATAAACACAAAGCGAACAGGAGACGGTAAAAATACCGCGGCTAGCACACTCACACCAGCTAACAAAAATCCCCATGGTTGTTTTTTCTTAGGTTTAAAGACTTCAGGATGTTTTTTCTCGTAAGCATTTAGCTGCTCTTCCGCTGTTTGTTGCTGTTCTGTCAGTAAATTTAGCCGAATTTGATATTCTTGTAATTCTTGATTCACCGCTTTTACTGGTTTTAAGAAGTTTAATACGGCTGTGTCATTTTCAAAAGGTTCTGGCAGATTTGTCTGCCAGAAAGGATCGGTTGTTTCTCGCAGCTGTTGCTGATTATGACTTTGTTCATCCATCAGACGATTAACTGGCAGTTGTTGCGCCAATAATTCTTTGATTTTTGTCTCATTTTCTAAATAAAAATAATAGCGAGCTGACGCTTGATTACCACTGAATTTTTGCAAAGCTTGATGGAGTTGTTCTTGCTCTTTCATTAATTGCTGGTAGGTTTGATAATACTCCTGCAAAGCCGTCTGTTCAGCTGGAGTGCTAGTCAAAGAAAGATCTGTTTGTTGCAATTGACGTAATTCTTGATAATTATCAAAGTTCAGTCTTTGTTGCTCAAGTGTTACTTGTTTTTTTCGCAACTCCTGGTCAGTGGTTGATAAATGCGTTACTTGTTTTTTAGCTTCATCAGCCGCGACTACCAACTCTTGGAAATTTTTTTCCTGTTGCTCTTTTTGTTGGATCTTTTCTGTTAGTTGTTCCAGTTTTTCCAAGGCAAGATTTAATGGTAATTTGCGTCCTCTTGGTCGATAAAGGGTTTCGGCTTGTTGCTGTAACTGATTTTTTTGAGTGAACAATTGATTGCTACCTGATAATCCTAGAGAAATCAGCGCATCATGCAATTTATTTTCTTGCAGCTGCTCTAATTGTTGCAACTGTTCCTGTTGAAAAGTAAATACATCTTGAAATAAGTTGATGTTTAAAGGATACAACAGTTGCACTAAACGCCCCTCATCTCCGACTGTTCCATCAGCAAAACGTAATTGTGCTTTGCCTTTATTTTTATTTTTAAAACGTTCAATTTGGATTTCTCCTAAAGTGCTATGGACAATCGTCAGCTTACCACCAAAACCACTTCCGTCAGTAGGTGAATAATCAGCACCTTTTTTCTTCTTTGTTGGAAAACCAAAAAGCATTGCTTGAATAAATTGATATAATGTGGATTTTCCTGCTTCATTTAAACCAAAAACCAGCTGATTATTCGCTTCAAAGAGAAATTTCTGCTGTTTTAATTTACCAAAACTAGTAATTTCCGCTTTTTTAATCCACATCTTTTTCCCTCCTGAAGCGATAGGCCTGCTTGATTTTTTCTTGAACATTTTGTAACACTTCTGTTTGGAAATCAGCTGTCAAAAGTCCCTGTAATTTAGGATTAACTTCCGCTAACTGTTCTGTAAAAACTGCCTCCGACTGATAAGTTGTTAACAATTGATCCACTAAGCACTCATCGACTGCCAAATAATGTCGCTCATTTGTCGTGGAGGTGAATGCAACCTCAGTCACAAAAATTTCTGCCGGTAAAGAAGTGTTTAAGGTTTCCAATAATTCGCCAGAGGCTAATTGATATTGAATTTCTTCTGCCAGTGTCGGATTATCGGTTAATTTAAGTTGAATTAGGGTCGGTTGCGTCATCGCTATTTGACTCACTAAATAAGGTAATAATTGATTACTACGACGAATTTCTTTTAAGGAAATAGTCAGTTCCTGCCACACAACAGGTGCGACTGGTACTTTTTGTAACTTGATTTTTCCTGCCAGCTCCTCAACTAACAATACACCTGCTAGATTTTTCTCTTTTTTAGTATGACCTAATGGTGTTCCCGAATAATAAGCTGGAGGCATTTCAGAAACCATTTGTGGTACATGAATATGGCCCAGTGCCCAATAATCATAACCTTTTTCCGCTAGCTTTGAGGTAGTAAAAGGCGCATAAGGAAATTGACCTCCATGATACATACCGATATGAAAGTTACTTGTTTTTCTAGGAAACTGATCAATTTTTTCAGCTTCAATGATGGGACCTTCAAAACTAAAACTGCTAATTGCAATTTCTTGTCCGTTTTTTAATTGTAGTTTTTTAGTGGCTACTGTTTCATCAGTAAACAGCTGCATATTTTCAGGGAAATCAAACCAATACCGTTGACTTTGATAATAATCGTGATTACCAAAGTTCATCACCACTGGAATATTTTTTTCCGCTAAACAATTCATTTGAGCAAAAAAATGTTGTTGTGTTTTCAGAGTAGGACGGTGTTGATGAAAAGTATCCCCCGCCAATAAAACAAAATCCACGTCCTCAGCAATCGCCAAGTCGACGATATTTTCCAACATTTTTTGATTTGCTTCCATTAAATAAGGTTGAAAGGCATTTTTTACATTGGTTAACCCTTCAAATGAACGGTCTAAATGCAAATCTGCCCCGTGTAAAAATTTCATCCTATCCTCCCCAATCTGATTTATTTTACCACAAAAAACGAAAACTTGTTCGTATTTTTATTGAGAAAAAAACCGCTAAATTTAGCGGTTTTCTGACAATAATTCGAATAAATGATTGTTTACAGCACCTAGATCCGTTTGGTTAGTATTTCCCAACAGCACAACATAAATTTTCCCATCTCGACTGATACTATTCATCGTATTGAATCCACCGATAACCCCATGAGATGTATATTTTGTCGGTTCAGCATAAAATCCTGCTCCGTAAGTGGAGCTGCTGCCAGAAGTTAACATCTCCGTACGTTCTTTTTCATCGATTAAAGTTCCCTTCATCAAAGCTTGATCGAATAAATATAAATCTGTCGCCGTCATAAACATATCCCCTGCACCAAATAATTGACTCATATCTGGCATAACTTGTTGATCATACTGACCATCTTTTACCCGATAGGAAGTTACAGGTGCCGGTAAATCTCTTGGTGCTTCACCAAAACCAGCATGTTGCATCTTGGCTTTGTCAAAAATATGTTCTTGAATATATGTTTTTAAATCCATCTGACTAACAACTTGTACAATATAGCCTACCAAAGCATAATTACTATCTGTATACGACCAATTTCCTGGTTCTTCTTTAATTCCTTTGGCTGCAATTTCTGACACAACTTGTTGTGGAGTAACTGCTAGACTGCCTTCAGAACGACCATTAATACCACTAGTGTGATTCAACAAATTTTTTAAGGTAATTTTGTCTCCATTCGGAAAATCAGGAATATATTTTCCAATCGGATCAGTAATTTTTAATTTGCCTGCTTCTTCTAACTGTAATAAGGCCGTAGCCACAATAGCCTTTTGCGCAGAACCAATATAATAACCGTCTGCCACTGTATTTTCTTCTCTTGTTTCACGATTGGCTAAATCAAAACTTTTACTCAACAAGACTTGATTATTTTTCACAACCAAAACGGTGCCAGAAAAATGTTGTTGCGTCAAATAATCACTTAATTCTGGTGCTTTATCTACTGCTGCAATCGTATTGTCTTTTTCTTTTTTTTCAACCACTTCAGACTTAGGTACACTCTTCTTCTCTTCCGTCTGCTCAGTTTTCGCTAAGGTGACTTCCTTTTTGGGATGATATGCAAAAAACATCCCCGCTAAAAGAATCATCCCTAACAAAGTCAATGTCGTCAAAAAAATTTTTATCCCACGCATAATCTAGCCTCTTTATACTATTTTCCTTATCCTATCACAAGAAAAATTTTTAACAGCCCAAAAACCATCGAAGTGACGAAAATGTTCGTTAAAAAACGCCCTTACCGTAGTAAGAGCGTTCACTTTAAATTTCTGGATAATTTGCTAGTACATATTCTTCTGCCGCTTTACTCCAGATACCATCGGTTTGACTTAAGATTTCTGCCAATGGACTATTTTCTGGTAATTCTGCCAGATTAGTTAAATCAGCTTTTTTGTGGGTATAAACTAATTTTTTTCCACCACCGATAGCTGGTTGATCTAATGTAGTTTCTGCCACTGCATTTAAACCTAAGATATGAGTCACTACATTGGCAACTTTTACTTGTTTATTTTCAATCAAAGCCACCGCTTTTCGCATGTCTTCTGTATTTCCACCAGATGTACCGACAAAATGCGTTGCTGAATAATGAACATCATAAAAGTTCACCGTTGCAGTAAATTCTTTATCCTGTGGTCCGGCAAAAAAGTTTAAACAGCCGTCAGGATTCAATGCTTTAGTCGCTTCCGTCAACACTTCTCCGATAGGTATCATCACAAAAATATCATCAAAGCCGCCGCCAACAATTTCTGATAATTTTTCTGCTTGATTAGGTAAATCTTTTACATTTACATAACTAACTTCAATACCATTTTGACTAGGATACAATTTAGCTGCACGATTTAATTTATCGTCATGTTGATCAGTCACTACAATTTTTTTAGGTTTGACTGGTCCATTTAGTGCATAATCAATCGCCAATAATCCCATTGGACCGGTTCCACCCATAATTAACAAATTTCCATCGGGTTTGATTCCCATGTGGTGTTCATAGCTACTATTTTTAGTATGATAATTTGCTTCAAAAGCACCGATTACGCAAGACAACGGTTCGATTAATGACCCTTCAAAATAAGTTTCTCCATTATATGGAATTAAACAATCCTGATTCATCACATCTTCTGAAATAACAATATACGTCGCATCACCACCCGTATAAGGATAAGAATAACCAGGACAATCTGGTCGATCTGGCAGTTGTAAATTTGCCTGAACAACGTAACGTTCACCTTTTTTATATTTGTGAGACCATTTACCCCCAACTTCTAGAATTTCCCCACAAAATTCATGTCCAATAATAATGGGGTTTTCAGCCAAATCGTTCGGTGATTTTTTATGATCTGCTCCTTGATTGGCCAGTTTCCAAGTGGACATACAAATACTGTCTGTCACAACTGAAGCTAAAATCTCATTTTCTTTAATTTCAGGTAATTCAAATTCTTCTAAACGCAAGTCCTTTTTTCCATATAAGCGAACTGCTTTTGTTTTCATGACTAAATCCCCCATTTTTTTATGCTAAAATACCTAACCAGTAACCAATAATCCCGACAGCAAATAATGTAAAAATCAAAACAATCGGACTGACTTTTTTCTTTAATAAATACATCATTAACAAAGTTAAACCTAATGCCGGCAAACCTGGCACCAAATCATCTAAAACATTTTGAACAGTTGTGATTACCGTATTGCCATCGGTACCTGGTGTTCGAGAAACCACCAATGGAATATTAATTGTTGTCCATTTAGTTACCAAGACACCCATAATAAATAGTCCTAAAATAGTTGCACCCTCGGTTAATTTTTGTAATAAATTTCCCGATAAATCTTTAACAATGTCCATTCCTTTGCTGAAACCATAAGTTAAACCAAACCATTTCATCGATAATCGAACAGCGTTAAAGGCCACGAAGAATAAAATTGGTCCCATAATATTTCCGCTTAAGGCTAACGAAGCACCCAATGCTGCTGTAATCGGCCGTAAAGTTCCCCACACAAGTGGATCGCCTACCCCTGCTAAAGGCCCCATCAAACCAACTTTCAAACTATTAATGGTACCCGCATCAATATCTGCCCCAGTTGCTTTGGCTTCTTCCATCGCCATCGTCACACCAATTACTGGTCCACAGACAGCTGGTGTCGTATTAAAGAAGGTCATGTGTCGCTGCAAAGCTTCAGCCTGCTCTTCTTTCGTGTGATAAACTCGTTTGATTGTCGGAATCATATCAACACAAAAAGCTAATGCATGAATTCGTTCGTAGTTAAAAGAAGCTTGTTGGAAGTTTGAAAAAACAAAAGTTGTCATTAAATCTTTTTTAGTTAATTGTGATTGCGAATAAATATTTTTTTTAGTTTTTACTGTTTCGGTTATCTCCATTTGATCTTCCTCCTAGTCTTCTAACTCATCGTCAGCTAATTCGCCTGCGACAACGGCTGCTACGTAATTTCCTTGTACTTCATTTTTCTTGAAGTTAGGATTTAATTGAATGTAAATCAAAGCTGTAATTAATCCGACAACCCCAAATGCCAACAAACTAAAATCAAGATAACCAGCTAAAACGAAACCTAGATAGAAGAATGGCATCAAATAAGCAACGCTCATCATATTTAAGACCATCGCGTAACCTACCACTACGATAAAGCCACCGGCAACGGCCAAACCACCAGTAATAACATCTGGAATCATATCTAACATTTTAGTCACCATCTGCGCATTAACGAAGGTCGCCACGATAGTAGCTGGAATTGCAACCCGTAACGCTTGTACAAATAAGGCGCTAAAGTGTATGAAAATAATTTTATTAAAATTGGCTTTTTCAGCTTCTTTGTCTGCTGCGTGTTGGAATGCAACTGTGATAGTGCGGGCAATTACCGTCAAGACTTGACCAGCTGCTGCGACCGGTAAAGCAATCGCAATGCCGGATTGAATATCTTGCTGCCCTACTACTACTAAAATCGTTGAAATGACACTAGCCAGCGCAGAATCGGGTGATTGAGCTGCTCCGATATTCATCCAACCTAGCGCAATTAATTCCAGCGTACCGCCTAAAATAATACCTGTTTGAACATCCCCTAAAATTAAACCAACTATCGTACAAGCAATCAGTGGGCGATGTGTCTGAAATTCATCTAGCACACTGCCCATTCCGCAGATACATGAAAAAATAAAAATAAGTACAATTTGTAGAGTTGATATTTCCATTTACACTTCCTCCTCTGATTAAAGCCCCGCTTCTTTTAATTTCCCTTCAAAATCTCCTTTTGGATCAGTTGCCACCACTCGTAAATCTAGTTCAACACCCATCTCTGCTAATTTTCTAAAGGCTGCCACTTCTGTTTCATCCACTGAAACAGCTTTTGTAACTTGTGTTCTACCTGTTTTAAATTGCATTCCGCCGATATTAATTGATTGAATTGGAATTCCCGCTTCAATCATAGTTACCACTTCCATTGGATTGGTAAATAAATAGAAAACCGTCTCGTCAGCATATTTAGCATTGTTGTATACTTTTACCGCTTTTTCCGGATCGACAATGTTCACCTTAATTCCCGGTGGTGCTGCTTGTTTCACTAAGGTTTTACGAATATCATCTTCACTAACCTCCTGGCTGACTACAATAATGCGACCAGCTCCCGCTTCTTTTGCCCAAACAGTGGCAACTTGCCCGTGGATCAGGCGATCATCAATTCTTGATAGTTTAATTTTCATTTTTAAAAATCCTCCTCATCTTCGATTACTTGTTGACTAAAAGCTTGAACTGTTTGACTAGGAATAGTCGTCAGGTGAGTAACAATTTCTGATAACTGACTATTTTCCAGCATACTAGCTGCTTCTAAAACTAAAGGTAATGACATTCCAGATACAATTTCAATTTTTTGATCGGGCTGTTCTAACACTAATCCACAACTGGCGTTATACGGTGTCCCACAAAATAAATCACATAGAATTAAATAATTGGCTGCGTCCGTCATTGATTCTTTAATTTTTTCCTGTAAGGTCTGTAAACCATCGCCATTTAGAAACTCGACTGTCTGAAAATCTTTTAATTCACCAAAAATCATTTCGGCTGAATTTTTCATTTCATGTGCCAATTTTCCGTGGGCAACTAAAATGACTTTATTCATAATTAAACTCCTTATCCTCTGGTTTTTCCTCCAGCTACATTGACGGTCACTCCAGCGATGTAACTTGAACGATTGGACATAAAGTAAGCAACTAAATCAGCAACTTCAGATAATTTTCCATCTCGTCCTAAAGGAATTGTTTTGGTATTGGTATAGCCTGCTCGTAATTCTTCTACTGTAATACTTCTGGTGTAGGCTAAGGCCGTCTCATAATCAATGGTTCTTAAACCTGTTTCTTCCATAATGCCAGGAGCAATTCCGACTACTCGTACACCTTTTTTTCCTAATTCTTTCGCCCATGACCGTGTCAAACTATTTACTGCCGCTTTGGTTGAAGCATACACACTTTGACCTTCAGAACCCTCCAGACCAGATTCAGAAGACATATTGATAATCACGCCATCACCTTGTTTCACTAAAACCTTACCGACCGCTTGTGCCATTAAATAAACACCCTTTAAATTAATATCAACCATCTTGCTAAAAATACGTTCATTCACTTGAAACTTACCATCGTCTGTTAATTTTTCATCTACCAAAAGTGCTGGAATATTTACGCCTGCATTGTTAACTAAGGCATCAATTCTTCCAAATTTTTCCACGGCTAGATCAACTGTTTGATTGACTGAATCAGCTAGAGTCACATCCGTTTGGCTAAATAATAAATTTTCATGGCTAAACTTGCCTGCTTGAATATCGGCATTTACCACGTTAACCCCTAACTCGCATAATTCTTCGACAATCGATGCACCAATTCCTGAAGAACCACCTGTCACAATCGCTGTTTTTCCACTAATTTCTAACCAATCCATTTTTTCGCCCACCTTTTTAACATTTGTGATTTCGTTTTAACATTTGTTATAAGTTAGTTTAATCCCTTATGTAATCGTTGTCAATAACTATTTTCACTTTTTTTATTCTTAAATCACAAATGTGCAGATTTAAGCAAAAAAAATAAGCGGTTTTTAAACCACTCATCTCTTTAAAACTTCTTTGGCTGTTTCTTCGGTAGTCACTAATACATTAATGTAGCCACCCTTTAAAGCTGCAGCGATAGAATCGGCTTTTTCCACTGATTCAGCAACACCAATCCGATAGGCAGCACGTTTTAAATCTGTGCCATCAATGCCAATCAGACGCTCATCCAATTCATTTTCAATATGTTCACCAGTAATATTATAAAACCGAGATACTACATCACCAATAACTTTTTTTCCTTCCAAATAAGCTAGCACATCTTCGCCATAAAATTGTTTCCAACTTTCGCTAGCTTTTAAACTAGGTGAGCCAATTCCTAAAATAGCAATATCAATTCTGCGCCAATAGGTAATTAACTCTTGATTAAACTCATTTTCCATCAACGCTTTTTTTAGTGAGACCGTCTCAGGAAAAGCTGGCGAATCAATTAGTAATGCGCGTCCATTTAATTTTTTTGAGGCTTCATAAGTGATAGTGTTAACGTGAAAATCACTACTTAATCTGCCAGAGGGCCCACCAATCATAGGTACACATAAAATATTTGAAGCATGATGATCCGTCAACCCCGAAGGAATGGCAGACATGGTCTCGCCCCACGAAAACCCGATAATCATATCATCAGCAATAATTTCCTTCAAATAGGAATCCAAACCGTCAGCCAATAAAAGATCTTTTTGTCCGCGGCTTAAGTCGTTCGCCGCTGGTACAATGATCGCTTTTCTTAATCCAAATTTCTCTTGTAACTCTTTTTCAATGTGATAGGAACCAGCCTTATCATAGTTGATGGAGATATTCACGATTCCTTCATTTCTCGATCGTTTTAATAAACGGCTAATGGTACTACGGTGAATATTTAGTTCTTTAGAAATTTGATTTTGATTTTTATCTTCTTGGTAATACATTTCGGCAATTCTAACCAATAATTTATCTTCTTCCGTACTCAAAACGACATCCCACCTTTTCACGTTTGTGCATAATTGTAACTAATGTGATTATACCTTTTTATTGCACAATTGTGAAGTTGTTCGAACTGCCAAGCCTTTTTTTATCATTTAGTTAACTGATTCAATTCTTCCACTATCTTTTTATTTTGAAATTTACGGTAAAAATAAAAACCAATTACGTGTAAAACTAGACTAATCAATAAAAATAATCCCCAAAATGGCAAGATAATTTGAAACATTTCCACTGAGAATAGATAAACTGCTAAATAACCAGCAGCAAAATTTATCAAAGTTGTAATCACAATATTCACCGGTGCCGACCATGTCCCAAAATTCCAAAGATAAGGATAAATTACGCCAAAAACACCACCGATAATTATTGCGATAACAATAATATGCCAAAAATAAGAAAATTGTACTCGTGGATTGCCAAAGCCGAGATTGATGATGATTAATAACCATACCGTAGTTAAAAACGCTGCTTGCATAAACTGATTTTTTAAATTTTTCATTGTAATGCCTCCTTGATTTGTTTTGCGTAATGACGACTGACTGAAAAAGTTTGTCCATTTTTAGTAAATACTTCTAGCCTGGCATACTGACCATTTTTGAAACTAGTCACTTGCGCCAAATTTAAAATGACTGAGTTATTAATCCGAAAAAGTTGAACTGCTTGTAAATCAGTAAAATCTTTCAAACGACCTTTCAAATAAAACACTTGATCATCATTTGTATAAACTTTTGATAACTGGTCCATCGCTTCAATCATAAAGATCGTTTGAGAATCTATTTTAAAGCGTCGTTCATTTACTGGTTGAATGACTTCTAATTCAACCGTTTTTGTAAACAATGACTGAAGTTTGTTGGTCAACTTTTCATTGACTGGATGTAGTGTTACTCCCAGTTCTTCTTTTGGATAGTTTTTATCCCACAACCAATTAATTTTCATCTTGCTCCCCCTCTGTATTGATAATTTAGCATTAAACTAAACCAGAAGCTTCTGTTTTTTAGTTTGTTGCAAAAGATGCTTCCTTTGTTGCAACAAAAAAAGACTAGAACAAAAATGTCCTAGTCTTACAAAAGTTTTGCTTAGCCTTGGTAAAGATCACGAATCGGTGTCATAATGATGCGATTTAAGTCGTTGATAATTACGCTGAATGCTTGTTCTTTTTCCATCAAGCTGTTGATTAATGCTTCTTGTTGGACTTTCATTGCGATTTCTTGCGCTTTGTCTGCATCTTCATCAGTGAAAGCTTCACCATTCATTTGTTTTTCTTGTAAAATTTGTTGCATTTCTTGGAATTCTTTGAATAAAGCGAAAGCTGCTTCGTCTGCTTGTAATGTTGCAAAAGCTGCTTCTAATGCTTTAAATTCGTCTAATTCTCGTAATTCTTGTTCTAATCCATTTGCTGAATCATAAATGTTTGCCATGCTTATATCCACCTTTTCTTAAAGAAATTTACACTTGATTGTAACATGAAACTGCTTTATCGGCTAATTTCCTTGTATCCTTTGCCAAAAATTATTGATTCCTTGACGAGCCTTGTCGACAGCCGAATCAATCCCTTCACTAGCTTTATCGCCGAATTCTTTTATTTTGTTTTCCCAATCAGTCGTTCCACCATCAGTAGTATTTGGATCAACGGCTTGTTCATTGACTTCATCAGGTGTCATTACTTCACCGCCAGTCACGTATGCATCTGCTACTTCAAAATTGGCTGTCTCGACATGAGGTAAGATGCCTTCTGCTTCTGATTTGAAAATTTGACCGACTTGTTGTCCACTTGTACCGGTTAAGTAATGGGATTCACTAACATTTTCATAGCCTAACCAAGTCGAAATCACCACATTCGGTGTATAACCGACAATCCATTGGTCGTTAACTTTAGTGGCATCAAAGTTTGTTTCTGTCGTACCCGTTTTTCCTGCCACAGTATAACCATACGGTGCAGCCTCTACGCCGGTTCCGTTACTAAAGACACCCAACAACATACTGGTCATTTCATTAGCTACTTTTTTCGACACCACTTGTTCGTATTTCGGTTTCGTATTATCAACAATCACTGCGCCGGTCGAATCAATAATTTTAGTAATTAAATAAGGATCATACATTTTTCCTTCATTCGCAAAAGCACCATAAGCTCGAGCCATTTCAAGGGGCGAAGCACCAGTTTTTAATCCACCTAAAGCCAAGCCATAATATTTATCGGAATCATCTAAATCAATCCCAAATTCTTCAACTTTATTAAAGCCCTTCTCAATCCCCATTTCATGCAGCAACCAAACGGCTGGAATATTCAAACTTTGAGCTACCGCTTGATACATAGCGGCTTCCCCAGAATAGGTGCCATCATAATTTTTCACATCATAATAATCTAATGGTGAGTCTTGTAAAGTACTGCTAGGAGTATAACCAGATTCTAAAGCTGGCGCATAAACACTCAGTGGTTTCAAAGTTGAACCTGGTGAACGGCGCATTTGAGTAGCAAAGTTAAATTCTCTAAAGACGTGCTCGCCACGACGACCAACTAATGCTTGAACGCCTCCGTTTTGCGGATTTAAGGCAACTGAAGCGGATTGTGGTGCAACACCATCAGCAGCAGCGGCAGGAAAGTTATAATCATTATCATAAGTACTTTCCATTTGTTTTTGATAATCTTGATCCAACGCAGTATAAACTTGATAACCGTTGTTTAATAATGCTTTTTCGCTAATGCCATATCGATCAACGGCTTCATTAATAACCGCATCAAAATAAGATGGGTAAGTATATCCGGCCTCTTCAGATGAATAAGTATCATTTAACAAACTACCTAAATCAACACTAGCTTGCTGAGTTTGTTCTTCGGCACTAATTTTGCCGTTTTCTGCCATTAAACTTAAGACCGTATTGCGGCGATTGGTGGCATTTTCTAAATTATCGATCGGATTGTAAATACTTGGTCCCTTCAACATCCCGGCAATTGTCGCGGATTCTCCCACAGTTAATTGACTAGCATCTACACCAAAATATTTGTGGGCTGCATCTTGGACACCCCAGACTCCGTTACCAAAATAAGAATTATTTAAATACATCGTCAGAATTTCATCTTTGCTGTATTTTTTTTCGATTTCCAGTGCCATGAATAATTCTTTGGCTTTTCGCTGAAAAGTTTGATCTTGACTGAGATAGGCATTCTTAGCCAACTGCTGCGTAATAGTGGAACCACCGCCAGTAATCCGACCACTAGTCACAATTCCTAAAGCCGCTCGGGCGATCCCTTTAATATCAAATCCATGATGCTCGTAAAATCTTCGGTCTTCAGTCGAAACCACCGCATTTTTTACTGAGTCAGATATTTGATCTGCTTCAACATAGGTTCCTTTTTGACCGTATAAAGTCCCCGCCTTTTGACTATCCTGATCATAAATCACCGTGGATTGTTTTAAGCTAGACTCCAAAGTTTCTACATCAACTGACTTAGCTAAAACAAAAAGGTAAATACTGGTAACTAATATCCCTACCAATGCTAAAAGCAGCAAGATTTTATTGATATAAAACTTTTTCCAAATTCGTTTGCGCCAATGGTGAAAAGTAATTAAATGTGGTTTCAACCAGCGCCAAAAAATCCCTATACCACGTCCGATAGCGCTAAAAAAAGCTTTTAGTTTGTCTAAAATCGTTTGAAAATCCATCAATCGATCTCCATTTCTATAAGTTCTATTCAAAAGTGTAGCATATTTATGTTTTGTTTGACCTGAGTCTTAAGACCGAGAGTCATAATGACACGATTTTACCACGAGAAAAGTAGAAAAAATTAATATTTTCCTTAAATAATCGTTAAATGATACAATATCCAAGATATGAGGTGAAATAAAATGGAATTTACCATGACATTAGCAGCAGATTTTAAAGCTATGACGGTCAAAGAATTATTGGAAGAAGAATGGCTGGTTCCTAGAAAAGTCCGTCATTTTATCCGAATTCGAAAAAGTATTTTAGTCAATGGACAACCAGTGCATTTCCAAGACCAAGTAAAAGCCCACGACCAAATTGATTTAGAAATTGCTGACAGCGATTATCCTGTCCGTAACATTTTATTAGGCGATGCCAAACTAGTGCAGCCTTTATATGAAAATCAACATTTCATCATTGTAAATAAACCTGCTGGTATGAAAACTCATCCTAATCAGCCAGCAGAACAAGATACTTTATTGAATCATTTAGCTGCTTATTTAGCGCCAGATTTCCAGCCCCATGTGGTCCATCGCTTAGATAAAGAAACTAGTGGCGCTATCTTATTTGCAAAAAATCAATTCGTACTACCAATTTTGGGGCGATTATTAGAAAGCAAACAAATTTATCGTCGCTACCAAGCGCTTGTTTGGGGAAACATCACCAATGATTTAACAATCAACCAAAAAATTGGGCGTGATCGTCACGACCGTCGGAAACGCCGAATTGATCAAAAAAATGGACAACCAGCCATTACCCACGTCACAGTCGCCCAACATTTAAAAAAACAAACTGCAATTTATTGCCAGTTAGAAACTGGTCGCACTCATCAAATTCGCGTGCATTTGGCTAGTATCGGGCATCCTTTAGTTGGGGATCCGCTATACAGTAAAGACGCCACTGGTCGTTTAATGTTACACGCCTGGCAACTTCATTTGACTCACCCTTTTACCCAAGAAAAAATTTCTGTTACGGCGAGACCAGGAATTTTCGCGGAGGAAAGCATATGAAAAATAAGCTAATTTTAGTTATCGCACTGTTCCTATTCGCCGTCGGTTTTGATTATGAATTATTAGGGTTAGCTGCCTTACCAATTAAGAATCAACAATATTTGATTTTGCTCATCTCCTTTTTATTAGTGGCACTTTTTTTAATTCCAGCGACTTATTTATTTTACCGGTTAGAAAAGAAATTTAAATTACCTTATTATTTTTTTCCACTAGCTCTTGTTTGTGGCTATTTCATGCCTGGTTGGTTGGCAGCTTACGGCAATCAAGCTGGTGTCGAAATTTTGCATCTGGTTTTTGGTAATGGAAAGTTTATTAAAGCTTGGCAAGATGCATTAACTGCACCGATAGTAGAAGAAAGTGTTAAATTTTTAGTGGTCTTTCTTTTATTGAAATTGTTAAAAGTTAGACGTTCGGCAGCTGTCTTTATTTTAGGTATGGCGGTCGGATTAGGCTTTCAGTTTTCAGAAGATGTCTCTTATTTAGTTAATCAAGCTAGTCAGGATTTTTCGCAAATTTTTGCCGTTGCCTTTTCACGCCTTTCTGGTGCCTTAGCTTCTCACTGGATTTATACCGGACTCGTCTCTTTAGGTGTATTCACTATCTATAGTAAAAATCGTCTGTTTAGTAAAAAATGGGGCTTTTTCTGGGTAATCGCAGCCGTATTGCTACACTTTGTTTGGGATACACCAATAAATGATTTCCAACTTGGTGAACTTTCTATCGTTGCTGACAGTTTAACCGCCTTTAGTTTATTTTTAATTTTTCAGATTATCTATCAACTTTGGCAACAAGAAAAAAGCAGTTTAATTGGTTGACAGAACTGGCACTTCCTATTATTATTTTTATTCTGTATGACAAATTAATAAAGTAATAAGGGAATGGTTTTACATGAAACAACGACTACTAGAAAAATGGCAAGAACGCAAATGGCTCTTACTTAGCACTGGTTCGATTGCCATCATTGATGTATTTTATGCTTACTTAACCCACTAAAATAAAACAGCTGTAACGAAACAGATTTTTCTGTCCCCGTTACAGCTGTTTTTAAATGACTTTTCGTTCAAAAGCATCCTCAGAAATACCTTCTGCTAAAACTTTTTTAGACCATTCTTTCGCCGAAAAGAGCGAATGATCGCGATAATTGCCACAACTTCTGATATCGACGCCTTGCACGTCATCCCAAGTCACTTTGTCGGCAATTTCAATCAAAGCTGCTTTAAATGCCAGCGCCACTTCTTGCGCAGTCGGTTCTCCCCAAGTAATTAGATGAAAGCCTGTCCGACAGCCAAACGGTGAACAATCGATCACACCTGATAATCTTTCCCGTAATAAATCTGCCAATAAATGTTCAATCGTATGAATCGCCGCTGTTGGTAATGCTGTTTCATTCGGTTGCGTCAATCGTAGGTCAAAATTAGAAATTTTATCTCCTTCTTTTCCTTGCGACACCGTAATCAGACGAACATAAGGTGCTTTAACTTTTGTATGATCCAAACCAAAACTTTCAACTTCTGCCATTTGCCGATACCTCCTCATCAATCTTTAATTTATAATTTCTCATGATTTAGAGATTCTTTCAAGTAATTTATTTTATGCATTCAACAAATAGTTATTTGATTCTTTTAGGTATTAAGATTTTGAAGCTCATGGCTCAATTCTTTTGTGGCATGATAAATTTTTTTATAAAGTACATAATACTTTTTATAAACATTGACTGTTTCAGTTGGAAAATAACTTGGACCATATTGAACAAAAGTTTGAATCATTTCATTAACTGAATTAAACCAGCCGCATCCCAAAGCTGCTAGCATTGCTGCACCTAGACCTGGTCCTTGTTCCGTTTGCAGGGTGATAATTTCTGTTTCAAAAATATCCGCTTGGATTTGTAGCCATACTTTATTTTTAGCACCACCACCAATTGAAACGATTTTTTTTAAACGTTTTTGTTGGATGCTTTCCATAATCATTTGACTATCTTTCAAAGAAAATGTTATCCCTTCAATAACGGCACGAACAAAGTGCTCCTGATGATGCCGATTATCTAATCCAATAAAACTTCCACGAATTTGACTATCCACATAAGGTGTTCTCTCTCCCATGATGTAGGGAGCAAACAATAACCCCTCAGATCCTGCTGGAACATTTTCAATTTCAGCTAAAAAATCAGTGAAGATTTCTTTTTTTGCAAAGTTTTGTTTAAACCAATTTAAACTTTGACCAGCTGCTAAAGTAACACCCATTGAATAGTAAGCGTTTGGTATAACATGATTAAAAAAATGTAATTTCCCTTGATAGTCGCGAATATTCTCGCCTTCAAATGTAAGGAATACACCCGATGTGCCGACACTCACTAGACCTTTATCTTCAGAATCTATCCCTGCACCAAGAGCTGCACAAGCGTTATCTGCTCCTCCTGCAACTATTTTAATCTTAGGAGACAATCCTAATTCTTTAGCTAAATCTTGACGAATTGTACCAATAATTTCTGTAGCATCTACAAGTTTAGGAAAAATATTTTTAGGTAACTCAAAAATATCTGCAATTTTCCAGTCCCATGTCTGATGAATCACGTCCAGTAGCAATGTACCTGCAGCATCAGAAAAATCGGTTTGAATATTGCCAGTCATCCAATAACCTAGATAATCTTTTGGTAGTAAAAAGGTTGCTACTTGTTCCCAAATATCTGGCTCGTGCTCTTTAACCCATAACATTTTAGGTAAGGTAAATCCTTCTAATGGGCGATTCTTAGTTTGTTCTAAAACAAGTTCCCCCGCATGCTCCATAATGTATTGACATTCCTTTGTTGTGCGAACATCATTCCATAAAATAGCAGGTCTTAGAATATTTTGTTTTTTGTCTAATAAAACTAAGCTATGCATTTGTCCTGAAAAACTAATTGCACTAATTTTATCCATGGCTTGCGGTTTTTCAGAAATAAGTTTTTGAATCACTGTTTTAGCTGCAGCAACCCATCCTAAAGGATTTTGTTCGCTATATCCAGCATGAGGATTACTCAAAGGATAATCTGCACTAGCTGAAACAATCATTTCTCCCTGTTGATTCACTAATAATCCTTTCAAGCTACTTGTTCCAAGATCTAAACCTAATACATATGTCAATGTGCTCTCCCCTATTATTTATTTGTATTTAAAAATTCAAACACAGTTTTGCTAGAATATGTTTTATTTGGTTCTAAAATTATTTTTGGATCAGCTTGATGAATAGCATCTGGCAGGTTTTGTGTTTCTAGGGTCACACCGCTGTGTTTAGACAGCCAACCATTCTCTGCTAAAAATATCTGATTCGGTAGCTTATTTCCCGTATAGACTACAATACTTTCTTCTGAAGTTGTTAATTTAATCATTATTCCCGTTTCTTCATTTTCTAAGATTGCCCCTTCAGGAGAATCAGTATTTATCAGGTAGGCTAAATCAATTCCTTGAGAACCAAGTGTCAATTGTTCATGCTCATCATTAAATGTCTCTTCAAGTCTTCCACCTTGCAACTGTAACCTTTGATTCCCTTCAACCGTGAGATTTAATAAATGACCTGTCGGTAATGTTCCTTGTTTAATTTCCTGAACTTTCTCTGCATTTATTTTTAAGCTGTGATTTTTGACAGATTCGGTTCTCGGATTAAGATTAAAATAGGTATGATTTGTCGGATTAAAAATTGTTTTTGCATCGGCTTTTGCTTGATATAAAATTTTAAAAGAATTGTTACAATCTAGTGAATAAGTCACTGAAAAATCAATTTTCCCAGGATAGCCTTTTGTTTGATGGTTAGTTAAGTAAAGAATCAACTGATCCCCCTGTTCATTTGTTGCTGTTTCTACTTGATAAAATTGTTTATGGTAACCACTAAAGCCACCATGCAAATGATTATCACCTTCGTTTTTTTCTAGTTGATAGCTAGTACCATCTAATTCGAAAGTGCCAGCTGCAATTCTGCCAGCTACAGGGCCTATGACCGCACCAAGAAATAAAGGATTTTCGTAATAATTTGAATAGTCAGCATAATTGAGTACACAATTAAACTTGTCGCCATTTTTATCAGGAACCTTAATACGTGTAATGACTGCACCATAGTTTAAAACAGAGATACTCATCCAGCCGTTGTCTAAGATGTATTCCACTAAATCGTCATTTATTTGTTTTTGAAAAATCGTCATTTTTATTCTCCGTTTCTGGAAATTAGCTTATTCCTTCACTTCATTTTTAATTTTCAAAACTAAGTCAACAATTTCTTTAAAATTTTGTGGATCATGACCAAAACGCCCAACAAAAACACCATCAACATTTTCATCTTTTACGATCGCTTCAGTATTCTCTTTACTTACCGAGCCACCATAAATAATTCTAACTGCTTGAGCAACTTCATCACTGAACAAATCAATCATTTCTTCACGAATAATTCGATGGGCTTGGTGCACATAATCTGCTGAAGCAGCCTCTTTTTGACCAATCGCCCAAATTGGCTCATAAGCTAGAATAACTTTTTTTAACTGTTCCTCAGGAATGTCTGACAAATCGGCCCTTAATTGTCTATTTAGTTGTTCTCGTAATCGTTTTTTTTGTGTTTCGTCTTCACCAATACATACTACTGGTGTAACTTGATTAGCTAAAGCCAATTTAATTTTTTTAGCAATACACTTATCTGTTTCGCCTAGCTCTTGGCGTCTTTCAGCATGACCGACTTCAACAAAATCGGCTTGCCAATCAATTAAAGACTCGATTGATAATTCTCCTGTCAATGCACCATTAGCAATCGGTGCAATATTTTGTGCACCAAAATGGATTTCTGTATTAACTAGATAATTACTAGCTACAGCTAATGTTCCCATGCTTGGAAAAACAAATAAATCTGCCTCAATAGTTCCAACACACGATTTTTTTAACTCGCCCAGATATGTCTCCATGTCCGTTTTTTTATTTTTGTATATTTTAAAACTAATGCCAATCGCAGGTTTCCGCATAAATTTACCTCACATTTATTTTTTTGCTTCATATTGACTGATTTGATTAATCTTTGGTTCTGATCGTGTTCCTGGTTCAAAGGTGTGAGATAGGTACTCTGCTAACAATAATTTAGCTGAGTCAATTCCTTGAACAAATGCTCCAAAAGTTGCTATTTGCGCATTATTACTTAATTGTGCCCGTTCAGCTGAATATATATCAGTAATTTGAGCAGCACGAATACCTGCGACTTTATTAGCAGCAATCGCCATACCAATACCTGTTCCACAGCATAGTACACCACGGTCAATTTCTTTATTTTTAATCGCATGAGAAACATCAAAAGCTACAGCTGGATAATCCACTGAACTATCTACCGGTACACCGAAATCAACTACTTCATAGCCTAATTCCTCAGCATATTTTTTTAAATCATCTTTAAATTCAACGGCGTTATTATCTGCGCCAAAACCAATTTTCATTTGTCTTCCCTCCATATTTTTTTCTATATCAGTATTTTCAACACTTTTTAAATAATCATACATAGCTGTAAAAATAATATTAACTGAAGTAGCGCCAGCATCTTGATAACCAACCGTTCGATCACCTAAAAATTTTGATCGACCAAATTTCGCAGGATATTTTTTTGTTTTTTCGACACCGACAGTTGCACTTTCACTGGCTTTTTCCAAAGCAATCATGAAATCAGCTGTTTTGTAATTATTTAGCGTTTCTGTTGCAGGGATTAGTGCATCTAACATGGTTTTATCTCCAAGCTCAGCTTTCCCTCTTTTTTGAATGTCCTTAATTGCTTGCGCCATACCGTCATGTAAATCTTCTACTGAAATTGTTTTTTTATCTTTTGTCGTTTTAGCCAGTCCAAGAAATAAAGAGCCAAAAATTACTCCAGAAGCACCTCCCATCGATCCCATCATTGCCATACCAGCTTTTTTAAATATGTCACCAACAGTTGCTTGCTGTTCTTCATGTAAAGTTACTAAAATGGCCTGTGCACCGTTCCTCATTCCAATCCCATGATCACCATCGCCAATCTTTTGATCAATTTCACCTAGCTGTTCTTCATTTTGAATCAAAGCACTAGCAATTTGTGAAAGCATTTCATAAACTTGTTGTATGTTTAACTGCTTCATTGTTTTACCTCTCTTTTAAAGAAACAAGGACTATCGGCTGCCACTTGGTATAACTCAGCCAATTCCTGATTTAAACTTTGAATTGTAATAGAAAAACCAGCCATTTCTTGTGTAGTACAAATATTTCCAATTACTGTATCCACTGTTTTCAAGCCCTTTTGGCTTAACAGTTGTTGAATTTCATTATTGATAATATATAACTCCATCATCGTCGTAGATCCCAGGCCGTTGACACAGACAATAACTTCTTTTTCTGGATAAGTTGCGAGTTCTCCTTCTAAAGCTACAAACATTTTTTCTACTAATTCTCGTGCTGGTAATAGTTTCATTCGTTCCAGTCCCGGTTCCCCATGTATTCCTAAACCAAATTCGATTTCATCTTCAGCTAATTCAAAATTTGCTTTTCCATTCATTGGATTTGTTCCTGGAGCAATCCCTACACCAATTGAAAAAGTTCGTTTATTTGCTAACTGACCAAGCTGATGGCAGCGTTCTAATGAAAAACCTTGGCTAGCAGCGGCGGCAACTTCTTTAATAACAAATAAGTCTCCAGCGATTCCTCGACGTTCTGTTCGTTTCTCATAAGTAGCTGAAGCCACATCATCAATAATAGGTAAATTACATACTTCTATTTCTTCAAGTTCAGCAAGTTCTGCTGCTACTTCGAAATTTAAGACATCCCCTGCATAATTACCAAACAAACAAATAACTCCAGCTCCTTGATCAGCCTCTTTAATTGCCTCAAGAACTGTATCAGGAGTGGGAGCTGTGAAAATATTTCCAACAGCTACAGAATCAGCAAAATTTTCACCAATCAATCCAAAAAAAAGTGGTTCATGGCCACTACCGCCACCCACAACCACACCTACTTTACCTGGTGTTTTATTTTTTTTATAAAGTACTCTTGGGTTATCATCTGATTGGATGATTTGGCCTTTTTCAGCGGCTAAAAAACCAGCCAACATATCTTCAATCAATGTTTCCGTTGTATTTATAATTTTTTTCACAAAGCAAACTCCTTTACTCACTGAATTCAATTAAAGCGCCTTATAAAATGTCCTATCTGTCCATTTTAAAAGCGCTCTAAGTTTATTTATCGATCTCTGACATTACGTTTAACAGAAGGATTCGTAAAAAGATCATATTCATCGTAACTAGGCGATGAAAACTCACTAATTACAGCTCCCTCATTTCCAGCCTGAAACCAATGCTTAATTTTAGGATCAATCGTATATTGTTCCCCAGGTAATAAACGAATTTCTTTTCTAGCTGTATAATATTCTTTACTTGATTCAGGGATAGTTACGCTAATTTTACTAGTATCTATGGTTTCTTCCGCTTCAACATATAAGTAAACTTCTCCCCAACGACAACGAAAAGTTTCTTGCTTTCCTTCTAGTCCATTTTCTAAGTTAGGATGCAAATGTTCTGGGCAAGTTTGATTAGGTAAGAGGACCATTTCTTTTGCACAATAACGTTTATTATTAACATAAAGAATCAGATTTAAGGCTTCTTTTTCGATATTATTTAAACCAAAATCAGCATAGTCAATTGATGCTAATTCCTCGTCAGTTAAAACAATTTGAGACTTTTGATAAAGATCTTTTACTCTTTTTTTATAATCTTCAGTTACTTCACTCATTAACTATTCCTCCAATTATATTAGCTAATTTTTAATTCACTAAAATCAATATCTTTTTCATCTTCTTCAGTCAGCTCTTTGACATCTTCATAAGCAACTGGTCTTTTAAGAACAAATAGAATAATTGCATCAACTAAAGAACCAATTAGCAATGCTGCTAACCACGAAAGGGGATGTGTCATTGTTACCATCGCAAATAAACCACCATGAGGAACGGGAGAACCTGCATTCCAGATCATGCTCAACGCACCACCCACTCCTGCACCAATTCCTGTTGAAACAATACAACGCCATAAATCATTGAAAATAATCGGGTAACACCCTTCAGTAATCATGCAGACCCCCATTGGGAAAGCTGTCTTCAGTGTTTCAACCTCTGTTTTTGTATAGATATTTTTACCCACGATTTTTTGAAAGAAGTAAGCCATGGTCATGCCAAATGGTGTGACCATCGAAGCTAACATTAAAACCGCCATTGGTTCATTGATACCATTGGATTGTAAAGACAATAAGAAGGCAAATACGACTTTATTAATTGGTCCACCATAATCCACAGCTGACAATACGCCCACGATTAAACCAAACATTAATTTTTGATTAGTGTCTAATCCCAGTAAAAAATTATTTAACGCTTCAGTCAATGCAGCAATTGGAAAACCTAGAATATAATACATCACAAAACCAATCACAATTGAGGAAATAAAAGGAATAATCAACATCGGTTTTAATCCGTCTGCCCACATAGGAACTTTCAATCGATCTTTTAAAAATTTAGTAAAATAACCCGCAATATAACCACCGATAAAACCACCAATAAAACCTGCATTCATATTAATTGATATCATACCCACTAAAAACCCTGGTGCAATTCCGGGTTTGTCTGCAATCGAAAATGAAATTCCAGTTGCAATTACGACTGGTAACATGCCTAAAACTAATCCACCCATTGTGTACATTACGTCAAAAAAATTGTAAGGGTTATCAATACTTTCAATTGTTACGCCTCCCAAAAGACTACCAATTGCTAGCATGAAACCTGCACTAACAACTACTGGAATCAGATATGAGATTGCCGTTAGTGCATGTTGCTTAACGTTTGTAAAGAGTTTCCCACTCTGCTTGACTTCTGCCATTTTTTAAACTCCTCCTTTAACCACTTCTTCGACTTTTTGAATAAATTTGTTAGGAGATTTAATCACTAATTCAGTTGGTACTTCAATTATTTTCATCCCTTCAAAACGATCCTTTCCACTCACCTTTACATCAGCAGCAATGACCGCAACATCCGCTTCTTTTAGTACTGCTTCTGGAATAGCATCTTCTGTCCCAATAGTCCCTTGTGTTTCAATATGAATTTCATGTCCCGCCTTTTCAGCTGCGTTTACTAACTTTTCTCTAGCAATATAAGTATGGGCAATTCCCGCAGTACACGCTGCTATACCTACTATTTTCACAATATATTCCTCCTATATCTTATAAAAATGCTTGTTTTACTTCTTCAACCGTCGTCGTACTCATCAATTGTTCAACTACGTTATCATTACCTAACTTTCCTGCCAATGCTGCTAACATTCTTAGATGTTCACTTTCACCACCATCTCCAGCCTTTACACAGAACAAACAAACAATTCTTACAGGTTTATCATCTAAACTTTCCCAAGGAATTTCATTTTTGAACATTCCAATGGCTATACCATTTTTGATAACGCTTTCACTTTGTCCATGAGGAATAGCTATTCCATTTCCTATACCTGTTTTACCAAGTGATTCTCTGTAATAAATATCTTTCTCAAATGAGGGAATACTCGAAATATAATTTTGATCTGACAATAACTGTGCCATCTGTGTTATCGCCTCTGCTTTTGTACTACCAGTAAGATTCACAGCTATAATTTTCTCATCTAAAATATTGTTTAAATCTACTTGTTGCACGTTTGAACCCTCCTTTTTTAAGATTCTTCTACGTCAAGTGGTAAACAGCGCTTGACGTAGAAAGAACAAGCTTAATTAGTAATATAAATCTAACTTATTGTCTGACTTGAATAAATTAATCTTGTGTAAAGCAGTTTCTTTAGCAGCTAAATTACAGTCGGGGAACACCACATTAGGTTCACGAATTTCTGCATTTCCACTATCCAAAACTTCTCTTAATTTATCGGCAAAAGAAATTTTAATATCAGAAGAAATGTTAATTTTAGCGATACCTAAATCAACAGCTTGGCTTATTTCTTTATCTGGATTGCTTGATCCTCCATGAAGAACCAACGGAATATCAACAATTTTAGCAATTTCTGCCAAAATATCTAAGCGTAACTTAGGTTCTACATTTTTTGGGTAGATTCCGTGAGCAGTACCAATCGCAATTGCTAAAGAATCAATCTCAGTCCGTTCAACAAATTCTTTGGCTTTTGTCGGATCGGTGTAAATAATTTCACTTACGCCACCCTCAACCGTGTTTCCCGTATCACCGATTGTTCCTAATTCTGCCTCTACTGAAACCCCAACTGCATGAGCAGCTTCAACGACTTTTTGAGTCATTGCAATATTTTCTTCAAAAGGTAAATGAGAACCATCAATCATAACGGAGGTAAAACCTAATTGAATAGCATGAATGACTTGTTCAAAAGATGCACCATGATCTAAATGAATTGCTACTGGTACTTTACTGTGATTTGCTTCGTAGATTACCTGACTAACAAAGCTGTCTCTGAGAAACTCTAATTCTAACGGATGAATTGCCATCATAAAAGGAGATTTTGCTTCTTCACAAGCTTCCATCACCGCCGTTAGCAATTGACCACTTCCTGCATTAAAAGCTGGAACTGCAAAATGATTTTCTTTTGCAACATCTAACATTTGTTTTCCCGTAATTAACATGACAGTACCTCTTTCTTTTTTTTGTTTTTTCATTCTTTAATTTTCTTTTTATTTCTTTTTACACCCATAATATACAACTGAACACAAAAAATGTCAATGATTAATTTCTATTTTTTTCTTTTGTTTTTCTTTTGTTTTCTTTTGAAATGATTTATAATAACGATGAAGGAGTTGATAACTCATGTTAGCTACCGAACGTGAATCGCTAATCAGAGAAAAAATCATAACGAATGGAATAGTTTATGTGTCGGACTTAGTAAAGGAAATGAACGTAACTAGTCCAACAATTAGAAATGATTTAGACAAGTTAGTAAAAAAATATGATGACTTAGATCGTATTCATGGGGGAGTCATTTACAAATCGAAAGAAGAAAATTCTTTATCAGAAGTTATTACAGGTTATAGTGAACGATCTTTTGAAAACATTTCACTAAAAAAAACCATCGCAAAACGGGCTTTACTATTGATCGAGAACGGAGACACCTTATTAATGGATTCTAGTTCCACATGTTTTGAATTGGCCTCACTGTTGGCTGAATCAAATAAAAAAGTTACTATCATAACAAATGGCTTGTCTACCGGCACAGTTTTAAAACAAAATCCCAAATTAACTGTCTTAGTCATTGGTGGTTTGCTGCACCCTAGCTCGAATACTATTTATGATGAATTCAATAGCCCCATTTATACCATGTTTAATATTGATAAGTATTTTTTTTCTGCATCAGGTCTTTCTATCAAAAGTGGTTTTTCTGAATTTAATATTATGGAGGTTAAAAATAAGAAAGCAAATGTTGATAAGTCTCGCATTTCAATTGCATTAGTAGATAGTACAAAATTTGATAAAGACTCAACCTCAACCTTTTGCACGCTGGCTGAAGTTGATTATTTAGTCACCGATGATCAACTCGAGAACAATCTTGCGAATGAGTACCGCAAAGAAATCAATTTGCTAATTGGTTAACTGTTACTAATTTGATATTTAACATGGACTGACAATAGCCTCTGGTTTTATATAATAAAAAAAAGCTCTCGACATTTTTGTCGAGAGCTATATTTATTATCTTTATCTTAATACCAGCCGTTTGCTTGCCAGAAAGCTTGTGCGCCTGTCCATGAACCGTAACGAGAAGTTACATATTGGTCAGCTACTGCTTCTTGGTTTGCTGCAGAATAGTCACCATTTAAGTATGAGTTAGTTAATTGGTAACGTCCAATGTATTGACCGTTAGTTGCAGTATATGAACCGCCTGATTCTTTTTGTGCAATCCATTCTTTTGCTGCTGCATCCGAACCAGATACAGTGGCAGCTGGTGCTGCTGTTTCAGCAACTGCTGGAGCTGCTTCTTCTACTGCTGGAGCTGGTGTTGCTTCTGGAGTTGCTTCTTCTACTACTGGCGCTGGAGTTGCTTCAGTCGCTGCTGCAGTATCAGTTGCTGGTGTTGCTTCAGTATTGCCTGAGTTAATAGTTAAAGTTTGACCAGCATAAATCATGTTTACATCAGTAATGCTGTTTGCTTCTGCAATAGTGTTAACTAAGCTGTTATCACCAGCAATTTTTTGAGAAATTTTTGATAATGTATCGCCTGATTGTACTGTATAGTTTTCAGCGGCTTGTGCTTCTGTTGAAACTGCTAAACCAGCACCTGCTGCCAATACTGAACCAAATAAAAGTGTTTTTCCTAAATTCATGAATATATATCCTCCGTTGTTTGAGTAAATTCTGTCTTATCGACTACGTTAGTAACTTTAACAGCTTTTTGTATTTCGTGGGTAAAAATACAATGACATTTGGTTACAGTCTGATGTAACAATGTAACAAAAAACTATTTCAATCTTCTTTCTGTCACAATTGATTTTTGCGGATTTTTCCTAAAATGCTTGTAAAATAAAGGAGAAAGCGGATTTTTCAGGATTTTCATTTTCTGCTTAGATTACGAGAATGTATCGGTGCAATATTTCTGTAAAAAAACGAGAGAAAAATTTATAAAACGCGACTTATAGTTTTTTTCATACTGAAAATAATTATTGAAGAATTTTAGCTTTTTGATGATATTTATAAAAAAAGACCTACTTATAACCTTTACTTTACCTAAAGAAAACTAAATTTAGGCTAATACCCACTGTTTAAATATTACAAATTAATCAAATTTACTTATTTGCACCCAAAAAAAAGCGGCTGTAATATTCGCCGCTACTTACTTAATATGGAATTTTTTACGCCACTGTCGTACTTCTGGTCCAAACAGTTGATCCAGCAAGCGAATTTTCAAAGATATAAAAAAATAACTGAAGGCGGCCACCGCAATAACTACAACAATATTTATTACTGCTTGCCAGGGTTCATTAAAGTTTAAGCGTTTCAACAAAAAATGAGCACAGCCTGTCGCCAAACCAAAACTAAACAACGTCAAAACAAGAATCAATAGGATTCGTCGCCCTAGCATCTTGTAATTAGCCGGATTTGATTGAATTAAATAAGCGCTCATTAAAAGTACACTAACTAAACAACCTACTAATGAAGCAGACAATGGTCCGAAAACTTCTAGTAAATTAATGGCTGGTAATTGAAGAATTAATTTTACAATTAAACCAATTAGCCAAAAAACAATCACTTGTACTTCGCCACCGGTTGCCTGTAGAGCACCACTAACTAATACAAAAAAGCTAAATACTAACTGAACAATCACAGCTAAAATAAATACTTGACTGGCTAAAGTCTCTTTTTGATAAAACAATTGGTACAATGGCCCACCTAATAGCAGTGCGAGCAAACTAGGCAGCAATAAAAAATAAAATCCCAGCTGAAAATTCACGCTAATTGCTTCACCACGAGGTCGCCAATTGGTTAAAAGGGATAAATTAGCCACCACTATTAATTGTGCCAATGCGGGTAAGAAATTGAGCAAATGCAGTGGCTGACTAGTAAACAAACCTTGCAAATGTAGTAGTTGTTCTTGACTATAATTAGTAAAGCTTCTCATTTGATTCATAAAAGTCACTTGATCAACTAACCGATAACTTAATAGTGCTACCAGTGTCACGGCATAAGGAATGACTTTTTTAAAATCAAAGGATAAAACTTCCTTTTTTTCCAGATGTACTTTAGGTTCCAATATTTCCACCTGATGACGTTCTCTTAATAGTAGAAAAATAAAAATAAAGCAGGCGGCTAATAAGCCAGCAAATTGTGCAAAAGCCGCTTGGACTAAAGCAGCGTGATTATTTTCTTGCCAAATCAACTTAATGGTAAAGCCGCTAATTAATAAATAGATCGTGGTAATCACTGCTTGTGTCGTAAAGGAAAAATAAAAAGCTGGTTCCTTCGTTTGAAAATAGCTGCGTAAAACTTGTAAGCTAGGATAAATCAAGACACTAAAAGCCATCACTCTTAAGACGGAAATCGTATTTGCTAACCCGCCAGAAATATGAACCAAGACGGGCGCCAATAACCATAAAGCAGCTGCTAATAGGACACCCGATAAAATAGCAATTTGTAAATACCAATATAGAATTTTACGTCGATTCAAATAAGCATAACGAGATAAATTACGATAAACCATTCCAATTACCGGAATACTTGCTAAAAACATGAAAAACAGTCCCCAGTTTAAAACCACTTGCCACAAACTGAAACTAACTTGGTTTCGCTCACCTAGCCAGTAATACCAAAAAAACAACCCGATTAAGTAAAATAAATTGGAAAAGACAGTTTGGGTACTTGTTAAGGTGAAATTTTGAATAATCTTGATTTTTGATGAATCATTGTTTAACATCTTTCCCCTTCTTTCTTTTCATTGTTTTTATTTTAGCTTAAGCTGGTCAATTTTACACGGGTCTTTTTGGGATATGCTATAATGTCTGAGAATAAAAATGATGGAGGTTTCAAAATGGGACTAACTTTAACAGAAGTCCAAAACCTATTGGCAAAAGAAAATTTATTACGTGAATTTATTACCCCTGATACTTGGACACTTGAAGCGCCGATGCAACATATTTTCCGCCATCTTTCTTACAATTCTAAAGATGTCGATGTGGAAACTTTATTTTTTTGCAAAGGCAATCATTTTAAAAAAAGCTATCTAGAAGATGCTTTAACCCATGGTTTGCAAATTTATATTGCAGAAAAAGATTACGAAGTCGCTGCCCCTTTAGCTATTATCGTAACAGATATTCGTAAAGCTTTGGCTGTTTTAAGCATGGCATTTTATGACTATCCCCAAGAAAAATTAACTTTGATTGGCATTACTGGTACAAAAGGAAAGACCACCGTCGCTTATTTTACGAAAGAAATCTTAGCTGAAAGTACCGGGCAGAAGACTGCTTTACTTTCTACGATGAATACTACTTTAGATGGTGAAACGTATTTCAAATCAGCTTTAACCACACCAGAATCACTTGATTTATATCGGATGATGGATGAAGCCGTAAAAAATGGCATGACCCATCTGATTATGGAAGTCTCTTCTCAAGCCTACAAAGTCGATCGAGTTTATGGATTAACCTTTGATTTGGGCGTCTTTTTAAATATTTCACCTGATCATATTGGTCCGATTGAGCATCCTACTTTTGAAGATTACTTCTATTGTAAACGACAATTGGTAAATCATTCAAAACAAGTCATTGTTTATCGTGAGATGGATCATTTTAATTTGATTGCTGAAATGGCGAAACAAAATAATATTCCTTTGATTACCTATGGTGGTCAAGATGCCGACTATCAAGTAACACCGACAGATTCTTTACATTTTAAATTAACTAGTTCTGCTGATCAATTAAAACTTGATGGTACTTATGAAATCAAACATGCTGGTGATTTCAATAAAAACAACGGTGCTGCGGCTGCCATTACAGCAAGCTTAGTCGGTGCCAACCAAACAGCAATTCAATCTGGTTTGAAAAAAGCATTGGTTCCTGGGCGAATGAATTTACTACTTAAACCAAATGGCGCCCATATTTATATTGATTATGCTCATAATTATTTAAGCATGCAAGCAATCTTAGCTTTTGCTAAAAAAGACCATGGCGGTAAAGTAATTGTGGTTACCGGTTCTGCTGGTGGGAAAGCCGAATCTCGCCGGGAAGATATCGGAAAAGCCATCGGTGAACTAGCCGATGTGGTTTATTTAACGACTGACGACCCCGATCATGAAGATCCTAAGGCGATTGCTAATCAGATTCTTCGAGGGATTAATCAAACGTTATATCGCCGTGATTTAACTATTAATTATGAATTTGATCGTAGTCAAGCAATTGTTCAAGCAGTTAAAGCTGCTGAAGTTGACGATGCCGTCATTATTGCTGGTAAAGGAACTGAAATCTTTTTGACTATTGCTGGTAACAAGCAGCCTTATGAAGGCGACTACCAGATCGTTGAAAGAATTCTAAGAGAACAATAAAAACATCGTGATTTTTTTAACTGTTGCTTTTATATCAAGGAGGAGGACACATTATGTATTTTTCCGTTGATCCAAAAGTTTTTCAACAATTACCCAACGCTGTTTTCGCTGTGGTCATTGCTCGGGGCATAGACAATGCAAAGCCGCAAGCAGATATTCAACAGCTACTCGCAAAAAATATTCAGCTTGGCGAAGCGTATTTTGCTGATAAAAATCTAAAAGAATCACCTGAGATTGTTCCTTATCGTGAGGCTTTCCGAACATTAGGCATCAATCCTAATAAATTCAAATGCTCAATCGAAGCCTTGTTAACGCGAATCGCCAAACAAAAAGGACTACCTGTTATCAACCCTGCCGTTGATTTAGGTAATGCCGTTTCTATCAAACATTTTTTACCTATTGGTGCCCATGATTTAGCGACTATCAATGAAGGCTTAGAAGTGCGTTTTTCTCAGCCAGAAGATACTTTTATTCCTTTTGGCGGAACTGAATTTGAAGTGCCTGATGAAGAGGAATTATTATATGTCGCAGATCATCAGATCAGAACCCGTCGATGGACTTGGCGGCAAAGTGAAGTAGGAAAAATTACGGAACAAACAACCGATATTTTGTACCCGATTGATGCTTTTGCAGGAATCAATGATGAAAAAGCACTGGCATCTGCGAATGATTTAGTCACTTATCTGCAACAATACTTTGATTGTGAAGCACAATTTGGTTTTGTCGATCAAAAAAAACCTCGTTTTGACTTTTAAAAAAACCGTTCAAAGGTAAGCCCTTAAGCTACTTTTGAACGGTTTTTTGATTAATTTGCGACAATATTTACTAATTTATTCGGTACTACAATCACTTTGCGGATCGTTTTACCATAAATATTACGTTGAATTGCTTCATCGGCCATCGCAATTTTTTCCAATTCTTCTTTGTTGGTATCTAAAGCTACTTGGATTTTACTGCGTAGTTTGCCATTAACTTGTAAAATGACTTCCACTTCATCTTCGACTAGCGCACTTTCATCATAAGTAGGGAATGGCACATAAGAAATGCCACCTTCATGACCTAATATTTCCCATAATTCTTCTGCGATATGTGGTGCAATCGGTGCTAATAATTGTACAAAGCCTTCCACATATTCATAAGTCAATGCTTCCGCTTTATAAGCATCATTTACAAAGACCATCAATTGTGAGATTGCTGTATTAAAATGCAATTGCTCATAATCTTCTGTGACTTTTTTAACTGTTTGATTATAGACTTTGGTTAAGCTACCATCATTAAAGTTCGTAATATGATCCCGCATTTTGCCTTCTTCATCGACTAATAAACGCCATACACGGTCTAAGAATTTACGACTGCCTTCTAAACCATTTTCACTCCAAGCGATCGAAGCATCCAAAGGTCCCATAAACATTTCATACATTCTTAAAGTATCGGCACCATATTTGTCGACCACATCATCAGGATTGACTACGTTACCCCGAGATTTAGACATTTTTTCATTATTTTCTCCAAGGATCATTCCTTGGTTGTATAATTTTTCAAATGGTTCTTTTGTTTGAACCACACCGATATCATATAAGAATTTATGCCAGAATCGCGCATACAATAAATGTAAGACTGCATGCTCCGCTCCACCAATGTACAAATCAACTGGCATCCAGCGTTTTAGTTTTTCTGGATCAGCGATCATTTCTTTATTATGAGGATCAATAAATCTTAGGTAGTACCAAGAACTACCGGCCCATTGTGGCATCGTATTGGTTTCACGACGACCTTTTTTTCCAGTTTCAGGATCAACCACATTCACCCAGTCAGAAATGTTGGCCAAAGGTGATTCACCAGTGCCACTTGGTTGGATATTTTCAGCAATAGGTAATTCCAATGGCAATTCTTCTTCCGGAACTACTGTAGTCGTGCCATCTTCCCAATGAATAATTGGAATTGGCTCACCCCAATAACGTTGACGAGAAAATAGCCAATCTCTTAAGCGATAGCTAATTTCTTTTTTACCGACACCTTTTTCTTCTAGCCAAGGAACAATTTTATCAATCGCATCTTGCTTGTTTAAACCATCTAAAAAGTCAGAATTAATATGCTCACCGTCACCAGTATAAGCTTCTTTTTCAACATCGCCGCCAGCTAAAACGGGAACGATTGGCAAATCAAAGGTTTTAGCAAATTCATAATCTCGTTCATCATGGGCTGGTACCGCCATAATCGCACCAGTTCCATAAGAAGCTAAAACATAATCCCCAATCCAAATTGGCATTTCTTTTCCATTAACAGGATTGATTGCGTACGCACCAGTGAAGACACCAGTTTTTTCTTTAGCTAAATCCGTCCGGTTCAAATCAGATTTTTTAGCTGCTTCGGCAATATAAGCATCTACAGCTGCTTTTTGGCCAGGACTAGTAATACGTTGTACCAAATCTAATTCAGGTGCTAGAACAGCATAAGTTGCCCCAAATAAAGTATCTGGACGAGTCGTAAATACGGTAAATTCTTCTTTCGTGTCTTTAATATTAAAAGCTACATTGGCTCCTACAGAACGGCCAATCCAGTTCCGTTGCATTTCTTTAATGCTTTCTGGCCAATCTACCAAATCTAAATCATCTAATAAACGGTCAGCATAAGCTGTAATTTTTAACATCCATTGACGCATTGGTTTACGGACAACATCATAGTTCCCTCGTTCACTCTTACCATCAATGACTTCTTCATTTGAAATAACTGTTCCTAATTCTGGTACCCAGTTAACTGCGACTTCTGCTTCATAAGCCAAGTCATGTTCATACATTTTTTCAAAAATCCATTGGGTCCATTTGTAATAATCAGGATCAGTCGTGTTAATTTCACGATTCCAGTCATAACTAAAACCTAGTGAATTAATTTGGCGTTTAAACGTTTCAATATTTTTCTTAGTAAATTCTGCGGGATCATTGCCAGTATCTAAGGCATATTGTTCTGCCGGTAAACCAAAAGCATCCCAGCCCATCGGATGTAAAACATTAAAGCCTTGTGCTCTTTTTAAGCGAGAAACAACATCCGTTGCCGTATATCCTTCTGGATGTCCGACGTGTAAACCTTGTCCTGATGGATAGGGAAACATATCTAAGGCATAAAATTTTGGACTGCCAACTTCATCTTTTGTGTTAAAAGTATTATGTTTAGCCCAATACTTTTGCCACTTGCGTTCAATAGTTTTGTGATTGTAACTCATCATGTTCCTCCTTATAATAAAAAAAGCCCCATAGAAGCAACTTCTATAGGACGTTATTAACGTGGTACCACCTATTTTTATCTGCCAATGCAGACCTTAAATGACGATAACGGGTCTCCCCGGAAAAATCAGCTCTAAGGTAAGTTCGAATTTCAAACCTGTGCACTCACAGCCCCGTACACTCTCTGAAAAGTTGGCCTTCTACTACTCCTTGTCAACACTTATATGAAATTAATTTAATCTTAGCAGATTCAAATAGTAAATTCAATTTAATTCCATCGATAAAACCTAAGAAAAATCCATTTTTCTGCTATAATAGTCTCGTTTAGTAAGAAAACATCATGAAACGATGTATTTTAAGGAGTTCCTATGAAAAATAAAATGTACTATCAATTAGCCGGCAGTTTTACTTTACTGTTTTTTGTGGCTTTGTGTTATATCCTACGTTTTTATCCAGATACCTTGACAGGTTTTGATCGTGGCATTATTTCAGTTGTCCACAGTTTATCCCCAGGTGCCGACAGCTTTTTTATCTGGCTAACTAAATTTGGCAATCCAGTATCAGTAGTGATTTTAACTATAGTCTTTCTTGGACTATTTTGGTTCAATCGACAAAAGTTAACAGCCTTATGGTTTGGAATAAATATTGTTGGAATCTGCGGCATCTTAAATCCTGTTATCAAACAATTTTTCAAACGTCCACGTCCAACTATTTTACCCCATCTGGTTGAAGAACACAGCTATAGTTTCCCCAGCGGACATGCGGTAACCAGTATGATTTTATTTGGCACCTTGATTTTTGTCATGCCACTATTTTTCAAAAATACTTCTTTACGATTAGTAGCGCAAATTGTTTTAGGACTGTTAATTTTGGGAATTGGTGTCAGTCGAATTTACGTTGGCGTGCATTATCCTAGCGATGTGCTTGGCGGCTTTTTACTAGGGATTAGCTGGCTATTATTTAGCTTTCCTTATTATCGTGAAAAAAAACTGATTTATGATATGAAACAGATTGGAAGAAAATAAAATGTTTGAATATAGTGATGATCCAAATAAACGATACCATTCTTGGAATTATGCGTTACGGCAAGAATTCGGTGGAAAGATTTTTAAAGTGCCGATTGACGGAGGCTTTGATTGCCCAAATCGAGATGGCACTGTTGCCCATGGCGGTTGTACATTTTGTAGCGTTTCTGGTTCTGGTGACATGATGGTCGCCCCGACTGATCCGCTACCAGCACAATTTAGTAAAGAAATCGACATGATGCATTTAAAATGGCCTAAAGTCGATCAATATATTGTTTATTTCCAAAATTTCACCAATACTCATGCACCAGTAGAAGTTATCCGTGAACGCTTTGAACAGGTAGTGAATCTGCCGGGTGTTGTTGGTTTATCTGTCGGTACTCGTCCCGATTGTTTGCCGCCTGAAGTCGTTGAATATTTAGCTGAATTAAATCAAAGACTTTATCTATGGGTGGAATTAGGATTACAAACAACTTATGAGGAATCTAGCAACTTAATCAATCGTGCCCATGATTATCCCACGTACATTGATGCTGTCGAACGTCTACGTAAGCATAATATTAATGTCTGTACCCACTTAATTAACGGATTGCCAGGCGAAAATTTAGAAATGATGCGGGAAAATGTCCGCCGGACAATTTTAGACTCAGACATTCAAGGCATCAAATTGCATTTATTGCATTTAATGAAAAAAACGCGGATGTTGCGAGATTATTCAGAAGGTCGTCTCCAACTGATGAGTAAAAGAGATTACGTTTCGGTCATCTGTGACCAATTAGAAATGATTCCGCCAGAAATTATTATTCATCGTTTGACTGGAGATGCCCCTTGGGATGCATTAGTCGGTCCCATGTGGAGTCTGAAAAAATGGGAAGTTCTTAATGCGATTGATGATGAAATGACACGTCGCGATTCTTTTCAAGGAAAATTTGCCGTTCGAGGTGCTTTCTCATGTTAAAAACAGCTTTGCATTTCAGCCACCAGTTATTAACCGACATTGTGGAAAAAGGTGATACGGTGATTGATGCTACTATGGGTAATGGCAATGATACTCTTTTTCTCGCCAAACTTGTGGATAAAACTGGCAAAGTTTATGCTTTCGATGTACAAAAACAAGCTGTCGAAAATACTGCCGACAGGTTAGGCACAGCTTATCCCCAAGCCAGCTTATTTTTAGCCGGACACGAAGAAATCAATCAAAAGTTATCCCCTGTGGAAAAAATCAAAGCAGCGATTTTCAATTTAGGCTATCTACCAAAAAGTGATAAATCCATTATTACTCAAGAAGACACAACTATTCCTGCGATGAAAGTCGTTTTAAATCGCCTTTTACCCACAGGTCGAATGATTCTAGTGATTTATTACGGCCACCCCGGTGGAGAACAAGAAAAAAATGCTGTACTAAATTTTTGTAGCCAACTGCCACAAGAAGATTTCAGTGTCTTGACTTATCAATTCATCAACCAAAAAAACAATCCACCGATTTTAGTTTGTGTGGAAAAAAAATAAGCCTCGAGAATTAATTTTCTCCAGGCTTTTCTTCTAGCATCCAAACCAATACTCGCTGAATCCATTGATCCCAAAAGACCCAATCATGTTGACCAGGACCATCTTCAAAAGTCACTGGCATCTCCGCCTGCCTCATTTTATGAGCCATATATTGACTAGCTGGATGCAAACCATCTTCGGTACCACAAGCTAAGAAAAAGCGTGGACTCATTTTCCCACTGGCAATAAAATCCTTCAACATTTGACTAGGATTATTTTTCGAAGTCATAAACTGATCAAATGGCCCTAAAACACCTTCCCAATAAGCAGCATCTCGAACTGCTAAAAAGTTCTCGATATCATTAAAATAGACTGCTCCTGATAAAGAAGCCACAGCAGCAAAATTATCTGGTTTCAATAGACCTAATTTAACTGCGCCATAACCACCCATTGAAAGTCCAGCTGCAAAAGTCTTTTCTCGTTTATAGGTAATCTGTGGAAAAAATTCATGAACGATTTTCGGTAATTCCTCTGAGATATACTGCCAATATTTCATATCGTAAGTGGTATCCGTGTAAAAACCTAAATCCGTTGAGGGCATCACCACAGCAATTTCATGATGACTAGCATAACGCTCAATCGAACTTTTTCTTAGCCAAATACTGTGATTTTGACCCATCCCGTGTAATAAATAAAGCACTGGAATATCCTCTGTCACACCGCGGGTTGCTGTACCAGCCGTTTTTTTAGTGGCTTGTGGTAACAACACATTAAAAGAGACTTCCATTTCTAAAACATTTGAATAGGCACCAATTTCTAATAAAGCCATCTAACAACCTCCAATTTATTATAGTTTATCACTTTTCAGTGATTTGCCCATCAATAAAGTCAAAGCTAAAGCCATAATAATCAAGACAAACCCGCCAATATAAATAAAATGTAAACTTTCAAATAATATTCCCCTTAAAATTTCCCGTAAATCAGTGGCAATTTGCATCGCTGTATGAGGATTGATTAATTTGTTCATAATGTCTGGATCCAATTGTTCCCCAATTTGAGGCAATCGTCGAGCAATATCCCAATTCATTAAAATACCGAAGATTGAAATCATAACTGTCTGTCCAATCGTCCGTGATAAAGTATTAAAAGATGTAGCCACCCCAACATCCTTTGCTGGCACACTACTTTGCGCTTCCACCGTTGTTGTTGTCATGGACAAACCAAAGCCTAAGCCAAAGATTGATGAAACTACAAAAAATAAAAAGAAAGGTGTATTTTGCGGAAACATTACCATCATGATTGCACCAGCCAAGATAATCGTCAAACCAATCGTTAAAACTTTGCGGGGCGAGTATTTTGCTAACAATCGTCCTGATAGAAAAGAACCAATCATCCAAACTAAGGATAAAGGTGCCAATACCAAACCGCCAATCGCCGCACTTCTACCAGCAACTCCTTGCATCCACATAGGAATATAGACATCCAAACTCATAATAAAACCACTCATTAAAGCTGCTACTGCATTAACCACTAGAAAATTTCGATTTTTAAATAAAACTAAATTAATCACCGGATCGTCGGCAGTTTTTTCTACCTTACGAAAAATCAAACCAAAAGTCAGTGTCAAAATAAATAATAAACCGACTCTTAAAGACAATCCATCGTCACCTAAAAATTGAAAACCCAACAATAAACTCACTAAAGTCAACATTAAAAAAAGACTACCTAAGACATCCATTTTTTGCTTAGTTTGCTGACGCGGTTTTTCCACAAAATAATACTGCATCATAAAAATCACAACAATTCCAATCGGTACATTGATAAAGAAAATCCAATGCCAACCGATTGTATCAACAATCAAGCCGCCAGCCAAAGGTCCCACAACACTAGAAATACCCCAAGCTGCACTATTTAAGCCTAAAACCTTAGTCCGCTGTTTAAAATCATACATATCAGCAATCATAGTCAAAGAAACCGGCATAATCGCTCCAGCACCAAATCCCTGTAATCCACGTGCTAAAATCAAGGTTTCCATCGTATTAGACAGTCCCGACAAAGCAGAGCCCAATACAAATAAACTAATTCCAAAAATCATAATTGACTTACGTCCAATCTTATCTGCCAATTTCCCATAAATCGGCGTAACAGTCGCACTGGTCAACAAATAAATAGTAAACACCCAATTCATAATTTCAATTCCGTGCAAACTTCCCACAATCGTTGGCATTGCTGTCGTAACAATTGTCCCTTCAATGGCCGATAAAAAAGTTACAATAAAAATCCCAATCGTCACCATTTTTACATTTGTTTCTCGTTTCATTTTATCCTCCTAAAAATCCCACAAAAAAAGAGAGTCTCCGTTAATATCTTAACAGAAAACTCCCCTTAGATAATCTTATAAATTTAAACTTTTTTTCAATCCGTCGACTTTATCCAATTTTTCCCATGGCAAATCGATATCTGTCCGACCAAAATGTCCATAAGCCGCTGTTTGACTATAAATAGGACGTTGCAGATCAAGCATTTCAATGATGCCCGCCGGACGCAAATCAAAATTCTCCCGAATCGCTTCCGTCAGTTTTTCTTCAGAAACTTTACCCGTTTCAAAAGTATTCACTGCAATAGAAACAGGCTGTGCCACACCAATCGCATAGGCCAATTGTACTTCAACCTTATCAGCTAGACCAGCAGCAACAATATTTTTTGCAATATAACGAGCTGCATATGAAGCTGAGCGGTCTACTTTCGTAGCATCTTTTCCAGAAAAAGCACCACCGCCATGACGAGAATAACCGCCATAAGTATCAACGATAATCTTACGTCCAGTCAGGCCAGCATCCCCTTGAGGACCACCAATCACAAAACGGCCAGTTGGATTAATAAAGTATTTGGTTTTTTCATCTAACAATTCAGCTGGAATTACATAATTAATCACTTTTTCAATCACATCACGCCGAATTGTTTCATTATCAACCGCATCATTATGCTGTGTGCTAATAACAATTGCATCGACACGACTAGGTTTTCCATTTTCATCGTATTCAACAGTTACTTGAGATTTCGCATCCGGTCCATAATAAGAAACCTCACCCGATTTTCTCAAATCTGCCAATCGTTTCACTAAATGATGACTTAATGAAATAGGTAAAGGCATTAATTCAGGTGTTTCATCCACTGCAAAACCAAACATTAAACCTTGGTCTCCAGCACCGATGTCATCTAAATCTTCATCTTTATCCCGAGTCTCTAGGGCATCATCAACCCCTTGAGCAATATCCGGTGACTGTTCATCGATTGCAACTAAGACTGCAACATTGTCGCCATCAAAACCAAATTTCGAACCAGTATAACCAATTCGTTTGATCGTTTCTCTGACAACTTTTTGGATATCTACATAAGCTGTTGTAGAAATTTCTCCAAAAACTAAAACAAGCCCAGTTGTCACTGATGTCTCGCAGGCAACTCTGGCTTCCGGATCTTTTGCTAAAATAGCATCCAAAATTGCATCACTGATTTGATCAGCAACCTTATCTGGATGTCCTTCTGAAACAGATTCAGAAGTAAATAAACGACGTTCTTTCATAATAATCATTCCCCCTAATTTTTTTCGGTTACAAGGCACCTCTGAAACTTTTTCAGAGCCTATCGGGAACTTGCAACGAACCTATTGTAACAGAAAGCACTAACAAGTCAAAGCTTTTTTGATTACACAAAAAAAAGACGCTTAAACGTCTTTCGAACAAATGACCCGTACGGGACTCGAACCCGTGTTACCGCCGTGAAAGGGCGGTGTCTTAACCGCTTGACCAACGGGCCTAAATTTTAAAACGGAGAAGGAGGGATTTGAACCCTCGCGCCAGTTTCCCGACCTACACCCTTAGCAGGGGCGCCTCTTCAGCCACTTGAGTACTTCCCCAAAAATCATTAGAAATGATTTTTTAATGGGCCTAAATGGACTCGAACCATCGACCTCACGCTTATCAGGCGTGCGCTCTAACCAGCTGAGCTATAGGCCCATATAATAAAACTAGCAAAGCGGGTGACGAGAATCGAACTCGCGACAACAGCTTGGAAGGCTGTGGTTTTACCACTAAACTACACCCGCATGGCGGTCCCGACGGGATTTGAACCCGCGATCTCCTGCGTGACAGGCAGGCATGTTAACCCCTACACCACGGAACCAAAAGGCTAGTTTTATTAAATTGCGGGAGCAGGATTTGAACCTACGACCTTCGGGTTATGAGCCCGACGAGCTACCAGACTGCTCCATCCCGCGATAATATTAAAAAAGGAGGATAAGGGATTCGAACCCTTGCACGGTTTTACCCGCCTGACGGTTTTCAAGACCGTTCCCTTCAGCCGGACTTGGGTAATCCTCCAAGTATAACTATGAAACAAATGACCCGTACGGGACTCGAACCCGTGTTACCGCCGTGAAAGGGCGGTGTCTTAACCGCTTGACCAACGGGCCATAAAAATATCGATGGGCCTAAATGGACTCGAACCATCGACCTCACGCTTATCAGGCGTGCGCTCTAACCAGCTGAGCTATAGGCCCCAATCAAAAAACTAAAAAAGCGGGTGACGAGAATCGAACTCGCGACAACAGCTTGGAAGGCTGTGGTTTTACCACTAAACTACACCCGCAAAGCTATTATGGCGCGGGACAGAATCGAACTGCCGACACATGGAGCTTCAATCCATTGCTCTACCAACTGAGCTACCGAGCCGTAAAAAGCGGTCCCGACGGGATTTGAACCCGCGATCTCCTGCGTGACAGGCAGGCATGTTAACCCCTACACCACGGAACCGTATAATTTAGTTTAATTGCGGGAGCAGGATTTGAACCTACGACCTTCGGGTTATGAGCCCGACGAGCTACCAGACTGCTCCATCCCGCGATAATATTAAAAAAGGAGGATAAGGGATTCGAACCCTTGCACGGTTTTACCCGCCTGACGGTTTTCAAGACCGTTCCCTTCAGCCGGACTTGGGTAATCCTCCATAAGAAAGTCACGATGGACCTTGTAGGACTCGAACCTACGACCGGACGGTTATGAGCCGTCTGCTCTAACCAACTGAGCTAAAGGTCCAAGCTCGAAAAACAATCGCGGCGGAGGGGATCGAACCCCCGACCTCCCGGGTATGAACCGGACGCTCTAGCCAGCTGAGCTACACCGCGAAAATAAAATGAAAATGGAGCCTAGCGGGATCGAACCGCTGACCTCCTGCGTGCAAAGCAGGCGCTCTCCCAGCTGAGCTAAGGCCCCATGACAATGGTATTTCTATTAATCGGGAAGACAGGATTCGAACCTGCGACCCCTTGGTCCCAAACCAAGTGCTCTACCAAGCTGAGCTACTTCCCGAAATACGCGCCCAAGAGGAGTCGAACCCCTAACCTTTTGATCCGTAGTCAAACACTCTATCCAGTTGAGCTATGGGCGCATCATTATTCGTACTAATGCCGAGGACCGGAATCGAACCGGTACGGTGATCACTCACCGCAGGATTTTAAGTCCTGTGCGTCTGCCAGTTCCGCCACCCCGGCATGTCCCTGGTCTTTTCAGAGAAAGCGGAAAACGGGGTTCGAACCCGCGACCCCCACCTTGGCAAGGTGGTGCTCTACCACTGAGCTATTTCCGCAAACTTTCGTTGCTTTTCTTAAAAAAGTGCCGGCTAAAGGACTTGAACCCTCGACCCTCTGATTACAAATCAGATGCTCTACCAACTGAGCTAAGCCGGCGTTTTATTTAATGCGGGTGAAGGGACTTGAACCCCCACGCCCGAAGGCGCTAGATCCTAAATCTAGTGCGTCTGCCAATTCCGCCACACCCGCATATCTTTATGAGCCGTACAGGGCTCGAACCTGTGACCCTCTGATTAAAAGTCAGATGCTCTACCAACTGAGCTAACGGCTCATATGGAGGTTAACGGGTTCGAACCGCTGACCCTCTGCTTGTAAGGCAGATGCTCTCCCAGCTGAGCTAAACCTCCATAAATCAAAAAATTCGCGTGGCGACGTCCTACTCTCACAAGGGGCAACCCCTCACTACGATCGGCGCTAAAAAGCTTAACTTCTGTGTTCGACATGGGAACAGGTGTATCCTTCTTGCTATCGCCACCACACTATTTAATTGAGTAAACTTCGCTCACTCAAAACTGGATCAAAAAACATTCCTTACTTTAAAACTACCAAGTCCATTTTGTTTTGGTTAAGTCCTCGATCGATTAGTATCAGTCCGCTCCGTACATCACTGCACTTCCACTTCTGACCTATCTACCTGATCTTCTCTCAGGGATCTTACTTTCTTTAAGAAATGGGAAATCTCATCTTGAGGTGGGCTTCACACTTAGATGCTTTCAGCGTTTATCCCTTCCCTACATAGCTACCCAGCGATGCCTTTGGCAAGACAACTGGTACACCAGCGGTAAGTCCATCCCGGTCCTCTCGTACTAAGGACAGATCCTCTCAAATTTCCAACGCCCGCGACGGATAGGGACCGAACTGTCTCACGACGTTCTGAACCCAGCTCGCGTGCCGCTTTAATGGGCGAACAGCCCAACCCTTGGGACCGACTACAGCCCCAGGATGCGACGAGCCGACATCGAGGTGCCAAACCTCCCCGTCGATGTGGACTCTTGGGGGAGATAAGCCTGTTATCCCCAGGGTAGCTTTTATCCGTTGAGCGATGGCCCTTCCATGCGGAACCACCGGATCACTAAGCCCGACTTTCGTCCCTGCTCGACTTGTAGGTCTCGCAGTCAAGCTCCCTTGTGCCTTTACACTCTGCGAATGATTTCCAACCATTCTGAGGGAACCTTTGGGCGCCTCCGTTACTCTTTAGGAGGCGACCGCCCCAGTCAAACTGCCCATCTGACACTGTCTCCCATCACGATTAGTGATGCGGGTTAGAGTGGCCATAACACAAGGGTAGTATCCCACCATTGCCTCCGTCGAAACTAGCGTCCCGACTTCTACGGCTCCTACCTATCCTGTACATGTGGTACAGACACTCAATATCAAACTGCAGTAAAGCTCCATGGGGTCTTTCCGTCCTGTCGCGGGTAACCTGCATCTTCACAGGTACTAAAATTTCACCGAGTCTCTCGTTGAGACAGTGCCCAAATCGTTACGCCTTTCGTGCGGGTCGGAACTTACCCGACAAGGAATTTCGCTACCTTAGGACCGTTATAGTTACGGCCGCCGTTTACTGGGGCTTCAATTCGTACCTTCGCTTACGCTAAGCACTCCTCTTAACCTTCCAGCACCGGGCAGGCGTCAGCCCCTATACTTCATCTTTCGATTTTGCAGAGACCTGTGTTTTTGATAAACAGTCGCTTGGGCCTATTCACTGCGGCTGATCGTTAGATCAGCACCCCTTCTCCCGAAGTTACGGGGTCATTTTGCCGAGTTCCTTAACGAGAGTTCGCTCGCTCACCTTAGGATACTCTCCTCGACTACCTGTGTCGGTTTACGGTACGGGTCATTGTTTTCTCACTAGAAGCTTTTCTTGGCAGTGTGACATCAGAAACTTCGGTACTTGTATTTCCCTCCCCATCACAACTTGTCCTTAGAAAGATAAGCATTTGACTCATCTTAAGACTCATTGCTTAGACAGACATTTCCAATCGTCTGATTTCTTAGCCTACTGCGTCCCTCCATTGCTCAAACAAAAACAACGAGTACAGGAATATCAACCTGTTATCCATCGCCTACGCCTTTCGGCCTCGGCTTAGGTCCCGACTAACCCTGGGCGGACGAGCCTTCCCCAGGAAACCTTAGTCATACGGTGGACAGGATTCTCACCTGTCTTTCGCTACTCATACCGGCATTCTCACTTCTAAGCGCTCCAGCAGTCCTCACGGTCTACCTTCAACGCCCTTAGAACGCTCTCCTACCATTACACCCTAAGGTGTAATCCACAGCTTCGGTAATATGTTTAGCCCCGGTACATTTTCGGCGCAGGGTCACTCGACTAGTGAGCTATTACGCACTCTTTAAATGGTGGCTGCTTCTAAGCCAACATCCTAGTTGTCTGTGCAACCCCACATCCTTTTCCACTTAACATATATTTTGGGACCTTAGCTGGTGGTCTGGGCTGTTTCCCTTTCGACTATGGATCTTATCACTCACAGTCTGACTCCCAGAGATAAATGTATGGCATTCGGAGTTTATCTGAATTCGGTAACCCGAGATGGGCCCCTAGTCCAAACAGTGCTCTACCTCCATCATTCTTACTCTGAGGCTAGCCCTAAAGCTATTTCGGAGAGAACCAGCTATCTCCAAGTTCGTTTGGAATTTCTCCGCTACCCACACCTCATCCCCGCACTTTTCAACGTACGTGGGTTCGGTCCTCCAGTGCGTTTTACCGCACCTTCAACCTGGACATGGGTAGATCACATGGTTTCGGGTCTACGACCACATACTCATTCGCCCTATTCAGACTCGCTTTCGCTACGGCTCCGTCTCTTCGACTTAACCTCGCATGGGATCGTAACTCGCCGGTTCATTCTACAAAAGGCACGCCATCACCCATTAACGGGCTTTGACTTGTTGTAGGCACACGGTTTCAGGATCTATTTCACTCCCCTTCCGGGGTGCTTTTCACCTTTCCCTCACGGTACTGGTTCACTATCGGTCACTAGGGAGTATTTAGCCTTGGGAGATGGTCCTCCCGGATTCCGACGGAATTCCTCGTGTTCCGCCGTACTCAGGATCCTCCTAGGTGTGATTCAAATTTCATCTACGGGGCTTTTACCCTGTCTCGCAGACCTTTCCAGGTCCTTCGATTATTTCAATCAACTACCATATCGGAGTCCTACAACCCCAAGAGGCAAGCCTCTTGGTTTGGGCTTTTCCCGTTTCGCTCGCCGCTACTCAGGGAATCGATTTTTCTTTCTCTTCCTGCAGGTACTTAGATGTTTCAGTTCTCTGCGTCTACCTCCATTCAGCTATGTATTCACTGAACAGTAACATCCTGTTAAAGATGCTGGGTTTCCCCATTCGGAAATCTCCGGATCAAAGCTTACTTACAGCTCCCCGAAGCATATCGGTGTTAGTCCCGTCCTTCATCGGCTCCTAGTGCCAAGGCATCCACCGTGCGCCCTTATTCACTTAACCTTATCAACCTTGCGGTTGGGTCTTTATCTTCCCTCTAGCGATAGAGTTCCAATAAATAAAAAATAAGCAATTGAACTATTAAAAAACTCATTCAACGCGGTGTTCTCGGTTTGTTTTAAAAATTTTTGGTTTGTTTTTTGTATCCAGTTTTCAATGAACGATTTGAGAGTAGACCTCTCAAAACTGAACGAATAAAGATAAACTTGTGTAGTCTCCGTAATTTTCCTTAGAAAGGAGGTGATCCAGCCGCACCTTCCGATACGGCTACCTTGTTACGACTTCACCCCAATCATCTATCCCACCTTAGGCGGCTGGCTCCATAAAGGTTACCTCACCGACTTCGGGTGTTACAAACTCTCGTGGTGTGACGGGCGGTGTGTACAAGGCCCGGGAACGTATTCACCGCGGCGTGCTGATCCGCGATTACTAGCGATTCCGGCTTCATGTAGGCGAGTTGCAGCCTACAATCCGAACTGAGAGAAGCTTTAAGAGATTAGCTTAGCCTTGCGACTTCGCGACTCGTTGTACTTCCCATTGTAGCACGTGTGTAGCCCAGGTCATAAGGGGCATGATGATTTGACGTCATCCCCACCTTCCTCCGGTTTGTCACCGGCAGTCTCGCTAGAGTGCCCAACTAAATGATGGCAACTAACAATAAGGGTTGCGCTCGTTGCGGGACTTAACCCAACATCTCACGACACGAGCTGACGACAACCATGCACCACCTGTCACTTTGCCCCCGAAGGGGAAGCTCTATCTCTAGAGTGGTCAAAGGATGTCAAGACCTGGTAAGGTTCTTCGCGTTGCTTCGAATTAAACCACATGCTCCACCGCTTGTGCGGGCCCCCGTCAATTCCTTTGAGTTTCAACCTTGCGGTCGTACTCCCCAGGCGGAGTGCTTAATGCGTTAGCTGCAGCACTGAAGGGCGGAAACCCTCCAACACTTAGCACTCATCGTTTACGGCGTGGACTACCAGGGTATCTAATCCTGTTTGCTCCCCACGCTTTCGAGCCTCAGCGTCAGTTACAGACCAGAGAGCCGCCTTCGCCACTGGTGTTCCTCCATATATCTACGCATTTCACCGCTACACATGGAATTCCACTCTCCTCTTCTGCACTCAAGTCTCCCAGTTTCCAATGACCCTCCCCGGTTGAGCCGGGGGCTTTCACATCAGACTTAAGAGACCGCCTGCGCTCGCTTTACGCCCAATAAATCCGGACAACGCTTGCCACCTACGTATTACCGCGGCTGCTGGCACGTAGTTAGCCGTGGCTTTCTGGTCAGATACCGTCAAGGGATAAACTTTCCACTCTTATCCTTATTCTTCTCTGACAACAGAGTTTTACGATCCGAAAACCTTCTTCACTCACGCGGCGTTGCTCGGTCAGACTTTCGTCCATTGCCGAAGATTCCCTACTGCTGCCTCCCGTAGGAGTTTGGGCCGTGTCTCAGTCCCAATGTGGCCGATCACCCTCTCAGGTCGGCTATGCATCGTTGCCTTGGTGAGCCGTTACCTCACCAACTAGCTAATGCACCGCGGGTCCATCCTCCAGTGACGCAATTGCGCCTTTCAAAAGAAAACCAGGCGGTTTTCTCTGTTATGCGGTATTAGCACCTGTTTCCAAGTGTTATCCCCCGCTGGAGGGTAGGTTACCCACGTGTTACTCACCCGTTCGCCACTCCTTTTCTTTCGGTGGAGCAAGCTCCGGTGAAAGAAAAAGCGTTCGACTTGCATGTATTAGGCACGCCGCCAGCGTTCGTCCTGAGCCAGGATCAAACTCTCATTAAAAAGTTTGCACAGTCTTGCGACTGTTAGCTCAATTGTATTAATTGACTTGTTGCTAGCATATTGCTTGCTTTGTATTGTTTGTTCCTATAAATAGGAACGCCCTACACATTTGGTTCGTCTTATTCGTTCAGTTTTCAAAGGTCTATTTCTGTTGCATCAGCAACTTTTATATCTTATCAGATTTCAAAATTAAAGTCAAACACTTTTTTGAAATATTTTTTAAGATTTTTTTGAATTGCTTCAATGCGACTTTGTTAGAATAGCTGATTTACAGCCGTCTGTCAACAAGTTTTTTAAACTTTTTTTGAGCGACTCGCGCTCTTTTTAAGACATAAGATAATATACCAACATAATGCCTTAGGGTCAATCAAAATCTATACTTTTTTTGATATTTTTTTAGATGCGATTACTAATAAAAAAGTTCGATAAATCGTTCGGAAAAACATAAAAAAAAGCCCGAATTTTCTTTTTTAGAGAAAATTCGAACGTGTTTTTTTCTAGCGCATGGTTGGGAAAAGTAATACATCACGGATTGATTGGACATCAGTTAACAACATTACTAAACGATCAATCCCAATTCCTAATCCACCGGTTGGCGGCATACCATATTCTAAAGCTTCTAAGAAATCTTCATCCACACCATGGGCTTCATCATTTCCCTGTTCTTTTTCTTTTTCTTGTTCTTCAAAACGTTGTCTTTGGTCAATTGGATCATTTAATTCAGTAAAGGCATTGGCGAATTCGCGACCAACAATAAATAATTCAAATCGATCAGTAAAACGCCCATCTTCCGCATTTTTCTTTGCAAGCGGCGACACTTCTACTGGATGCCCAAAAATAAAGGTCGGTTGTTCCAAAGTTTCTTCAACAAAAGTTTCAAAGAATTCATTGATAATGTGGCCGACTGCCATGTTATTATTGATTTCTACATCGTGGGCTTTAGCTAGTTCACGAGCTTCTTCAATCGACATTTCTGGCCAAAAATCAACACCAGTTTGTTCTTTTATTGCATCTACCATATGGATTCGTTTAAATTCTGAACCCAAATCAATAGAAGCACCATCATAACTGATCGTAGTTTCTCCCAAGACATTTACTGCGACATCACGAATGATGCCTTCTGTTAAATTCATAACATCTAAATAATCGAAATAAGCAGTATAAACTTCCATCATAGTAAATTCAGGATTGTGTGTTGTATCTAAACCTTCATTTCGGAAGACCCGACCAATTTCATAAACTTTTTCCATACCACCAACGATTAACCGTTTCAAATGTAGTTCCAAAGCAATACGCAGATATAAATCAATATCCAAAGCATTGTGATGAGTAATAAATGGACGAGCAGTCGCACCACCAGCTTCATTGTGTAATACAGGTGTTTCGACTTCAATATAACCTAAACCATCCAAATAACGGCGGATTTGACTAATTATTTGACTGCGTTTTGTAAAGCGGTCAAAGCTTTCACGGTTTGAAATCAAGTCTAAATAGCGTTGGCGATAGCGTTGTTCGACATTGGTTAGACCATGATATTTTTCTGGTAATGGACGTAAAGCCTTTGTTAATAGTGTGATTTCTTGGGCTTTAATAGAAACTTCACCGGTATCAGTTTTCATAATTTCACCAGTCACACCGAAGAAATCACCTAGATCGCCTTTTTTAAAAATAGCATAGGGTTCTTCGCCAACTTCATCTTTACGGACATAAATTTGAATTTGGCCTTCACGGTCTTGTAAATGAGCAAAGCCCACTTTCCCTTTACCCCGTTTGGTCATCATGCGTCCAGCAACAGTTGCTGTTAATTGCATTTCTTTTAATTCTTCTTTGGTATCTTTATCATATTTTTCGTGTAATTCTTTTGAGTTTGCTGTGCGTTCAAAACGTTTACCAAATGGATCGATGCCTTCTGCTTGCAAGTTTTCCATTTTTTCACGGCGCACTAACATTTGGTCGTTCATTTCAGTTGTATGTTCCTCAGCCACGGATATTCCTCCTTAAAAATAGTTGTTCTTTCCTATAATGCCAATCAATTTAAAAAAAATCAAGGCGTAAGAGAGATTCTCTTACCCTTGATTGGTGATTTAGCCAATTTTTAATCGTGCTTCACTAACATCAGCAAAATTATCTAGTAAATCCAGCATCACTTGGCGGTCTTCCGTTTTATTAATTTCCGCTTTGACTTTAGCAGCTCGAGAAATGCCTTTTAAATAATAGCTAGCATGCTGACGAAACTCACGACAAGCGATTTTTTCACCTTTTAAATTGATTAACCGTTCTAAATGTAGTTTTGCTGTTTCGATTTTTTCTCTTGGTGTTGGTTCAGCGATTAATTCACCTGTTTCCAGATAATGTTGGGTGCGATGAATCATCCAAGGATTGCCTAGTGCTGCTCGCCCAATCATTACAGCATCAACACCAACTTCTTCAATCATTCGTTTGGCATCTTCGGGAGTTTTTATATCGCCATTTCCCATGAATGGAATGGAAATCTCGTTGGCAACTTCTTTTAAAATTTCCCAATTGGCTTTCCCTTCATACATTTGTACACGGGTACGGCCATGCATTGCAATAGCGGAAGCACCGGCTTTTTCTGCTGCCAAGGCATTCTCAACTGCAAAAACGTGTTGATCATCCCAACCAATCCGCATCTTGACCGTCACTGGAATATCCACTGCCTGAGAGACAGCTTCTACCATTTCATAGACTTTATCGGAATCTAATAACCATTTAGCACCAGCTTCAGCTTTAATTACTTTATTGACGGGACAGCCCATATTAATATCGATCATGTCAGCTTTCGTATTGGCTTGAACAAATTCCGCTGCCTCTACCAAAGAATCCTTACTACCGCCAAAAATTTGAACACTTAAAGGATGTTCTCGTTCATCAATGTGTAACATCTCTAACGTTTTTTTATTTCTAAAGTGAATTCCTTGGTCACTAATCATCTCCATCACCACTAGACCAGCACCAAATTCTTTGACAGTCACTCGAAACGCTGCATTAGTAATTCCAGCCATCGGTGCCACTACGACCCGATTAGGAATCTCTACGTTACCGATTTTCCATGTACCACTCAACGGTTTCACTACGCTTCCCCCAGTGCTGCTTGTTTCAAGACTTCTAGATCAGCTTCGCTATATTCATATTTGTCGCCACAAAAACGGCAAACGGCTTCCGCACCATGATCTTCATCAATCATCGCTTGAATTTCATCGGCTCCTAAAGTAATGATCGCCTTCGCAAATTTTTCTTTGGAAGAATCACATTTGAATTGAACAGGCATTTTTTCCAAGAAATTAATGTCATCGGTTGCTAATAAATTTTGTAAAATTTCTTCGGGTGTTTGACCTTCATCCAGCAAATTAGAAATCCGCGCTGTTTCATTTAAACGGGCTTCAATTGTGTCGATGACTTCATCTGTCACTCCCGGCATCATTTGAATCATAAAACCGCCAGCAGTTTTAATCGTGTCATCGGTATCAACTAATACAGAAACACCGACAGCAGATGGCGTTTGTTCAGAGACGGCTAAATAATAAGTAAAGTCTTCGCCAATTTCACCAGAGACAATCGGTACTTGACCAGAAAAAGGATCTTTTAAGCCCAAATCTTTAATGACAGTGAAGAATCCTTGCGTTCCTACTGCCCCACGAACATCAATCTTACCAGCTTCATTCAATGGCAAACTAATATGGGGGTTATCGATATAACCTTTTACATCACCTTGGCCGTTACTATCCACCACAATCTGACCCGCTGGACCATCACCTTGCACTTTAACGGTTAATTTATCGTCTCCTTTTAACGTTGCACCTAACATTAACGCACCTACCATCGTTCGTCCCAGTGCGGCTGAAGAGGTATTCCAAGTATCGTGACGGCGTTGAGCTTCTGCTACAGTCGAAGTTGCATCCACTGCATAAGCTCTCACATAGCCATTATATGCTAAAGCTTTTACTAAATAATCTGTCATTATATTCTCCTTTGTATGTAAACAAGATTCGCCATTCATCTTACTAGGTGTCGCCATTTTTTTCAACTGACGAACTTCTTTCTTAATAGAAGTACAAAAAAAGACGAAGGAAAATTTCCTCCGCCTCATTTTAATTATTGTTGATCATCACTAGTATCATCTGGTTCAATTGGGCCTGCTGGTTTTTCATCAGAAGCTTGTTTTTCAGCATCCTTTTGTTCCAAGGCGCGTTTAGCTTCTTCAAAAGTTGTTGCGTCAGCTTTCTCACTTGGATATAAGCTGTCGTTTTCAGGCATCTTGCCATCTTCAAACAATGATTTGATTGCTTTGGCATCTAATGTTTCGTACTTCAATAGCATTTCTGCAATTAAAGCATGTTGTTCGCGATGAGATTCGATGATTTCATGTGCTTTATCATGAGCATCCATCAAGATCTTACGAACTTCTTCATCAATTTCAAAAGCAACTTGTTCTGAATAAGCTTTAGTTTGTCCATAATCACGGCCAACAAAGACTTGATGATTGCCTTCGTATTGAACTGGACCAAGTTTATCACTCATTCCGTATTCAGTCACCATGCTGCGGGCTAAACCAGTTGCTTGTTCAAAGTCATTAGAAGCACCTGTTGATTGTACGTTGAAGATGATTTCTTCAGCTGTCCGACCACCAAGTAAACCAACGATTTGTTCAAACATGTCATCTTTAGTCATTAACATTTGATCTTCTTTTGGTAAAGCAATCATGTAACCACCAGCGCGACCACGTGGAATAATTGTTACTTTATGAACGACACGGGCACGGTTTAACACCATCCCAATGATGGTATGACCGGCTTCATGGTAAGCCACCATTTTGCGTTCACGTTCACTAATCACACGATCTTTCTTCGCTGGTCCAGCGATTACGCGATCTTCCGCTTCATCTACATCAGAAGCATCAATTTTTTTCTTGTTACGACGTGCAGCTACTAAAGCCGCTTCATTTAAGACATTTTCCAAATCCGCACCGGCAAAACCTGGTGTTTGTTGGGCAACGACTTTCAAATCAACATCGTCTGCTAAAGGTTTGTTACGAGAATGGACACGTAAAATGGCTTCCCGACCTTTAACATCTGGACGACCAACTAAGATTTGACGGTCAAAACGTCCTGGACGAAGTAAGGCTGGATCCAATACGTCTGAACGGTTCGTTGCAGCAATAACGATGACACCTTCGTTGCCACCAAAACCATCCATTTCAACTAGCAATTGGTTCAAGGTTTGTTCACGTTCATCGTGTCCGCCACCCATACCAGCGCCTCGTTGACGACCAACTGCATCGATTTCATCGATAAAGATAATCGCTGGTGCATTTTTCTTCGCAGTTTCAAATAAGTCACGTACTCGACTGGCACCGACCCCAACGAACATTTCCACAAAGTCAGAACCAGAGATTGAATAAAATGGTACGCCTGCTTCACCAGCAACTGCTTTAGCTAATAAAGTTTTACCAGTTCCGGGAGGTCCTTCTAGTAAGACCCCGGCAGGAATGCGGGCACCTAATTCAACGAAACGACGGGGATCTTTTAAGAATTCCACGACTTCTACAAGTTCTTGTTTTTCTTCTTCTGCGCCGGCTACGTCAGAGAAACGGACGCGATTGGCTTTTTTATCGGCTTCTTTGGCTTTCGATTTACCGAAGTTCATCACTCGGCCATTGCCGCCACCGCCGCCACCTTGTTGACCCATAATCATGTAGAAGAAGAAAATCATGATTAAGATTGGTAGGAAGCTGACTAATAATGTCACCCACATGCCGCTAGATGATTCTTCAGCTACATCGGCTTTGACATTTTGGTCACTGGCTGAACTAGTAATTTGGTCTAAAGTGGAGTCATTTGGTAAAGCAATTGTTGTAAAGCGAGTAGTATTAGAATCAGTTGATCCGATAATACTTAAACCGCCGCTGTTTTCAACTTTTTGGCTTTCTTTATACTCCCCAGTAATCCGGTACACACCGCCAGCTGGTTGGATCGTAAAGTTTTTTACTTTTCCATCTTCTAATTGTTCTGTGAAGGTAGAATACTCGATATCTGACGAAGATGAGCGATTGTCTCCAAATAAGAAATAGACAACCATCACCATTGCCAAGATTACGAGGATGTAATAGAGGGCGTTTTTGACCCCCTTATTATTTTTGTTCATAGGGTTCCTCCTCGAAGTTCTGATTCAAATTTGTTTTATCAATCCTGACCAATACAGTATATCATATAGTCTTTCTTAGCTGTCACTAATTTGATTGATAAACTTCTGGTTTTAAAACTCCAACATATGGTAAATTACGATAATCCTCAGCGTAATCTAAACCATAGCCGACAACGAATTCATTTGGTACATCAAAACCAACAAAATCGGCAGTAATATCTACTACACGGCCTTCTGGTTTATCTAACAAAGTCACAATTTTTACCGATTTGGCTTTACGATATTTAAATAAGTCTACTAAATAACCTAAAGTCCGACCGCTATCGATAATATCTTCTACAATTAAAAGGTCGCGACCTTCAACATTTGTATCTAAATCTTTGACGATTTTCACCTCGCCAGAAGAAACCGTTTGATTGCCGTAACTTGAAACATCCATGAAATCCATTTCCATATGAATGTCCATCTCCCGGCAGATATCTGCCATAAATGGTACAGCACCTTTTAAAATGCCAACTACCAGAGGGTTTTTATCCGCATATTCAGTGGTTAATTCTTTTCCTAATTCGACACAACGCTTTAAAATATCATCTCTAGAAACTAAGACTTTTTCGATATCGTTTGCTAGCATGCGTGTTCTCCTTTCATTCTCAAACTTAATCAAAATAATCAAGTATGTAGAGTATTTTATCAGTTTCCAAACTATTACTCAAACAAGAATTAACAAAAGGTAAAATTGCTAATATTTCTCCATTGGCATCTTCCACCAACCAGGCTTTCTCCCGTAAATCCACAGAAATTTTTTGATCAATAAAATAACGTGAAACCTTTTTTCGTAAATCTTTAGTTAGTTGAATACGATCGCCGGTTTGACGCTTGCGAATCGTTAGTGGAAAAGCCGTAGTTGCTGGTAAAAAAACTTGAAAGTTAGCCTTTTCAGCACTTATTTGCGTCTTTTTCCGTAAATTAAAACATGTACCATCTGACAACTTTTTTTCTTGGTGGAGGCCGATTTGAAAACTTTCTGTCACAACCATTTGTTTAGGCGTCAATGAAAATTGCTGATAACTTCTACGAAACTGCCAATCATCGCCTAAATCTTGCGACCATTGACTCGGTCCATCGTTAATTAAGGCCAGCATTTGTTGTAACTGTTGTTGAGAAATAAGTAAATTTGTATCTTCGGCAATCATTTGAAAGAAAAATTGCAAAAAATAATAACGTGAAGCACTTATTTCAGGCAAATCTGATAACTTAAAATTCCAACCTTGATCAGTTTTTTTAACGTTGTTTAAATTTTCTTTTAGTCCCCATTTCAGAGCCGTTTCAGCATCATTTAACTGTTGCTGGAACTGTTGAATGTGGCGTAAAAATTGTGGGTTTTCGGCTTTCAAAAGCGGAACTACCTTTTGTCGAATCCGATTGCGAAAATATTGTTCACTTTGATTACTAGCATCTTCAAAATAAACCAGTTGATTTTCTTTCGCATAGGAAATTAACGATTCTTTAGGTTCATTTAGTAAAGGTCGTAATAATCTCCCTTTGGTAAAAGGTTGAATTCTCTGAATACCCGCGTGAGCTTGTAAGCTACCACCACGAACTAAGCGCATCAACATGGTTTCAGCTTGGTCATCACTATGGTGAGCCGTCACTAAAAGATCATAGTTCTCTTTTTCCATCACATCTGCGAAAAACTGATAGCGAAATTTGCGGGCGCCAGCTTCCATGCCTTTTTCAACTGGTTGTTGCCACAGTGTTTGATAGAAAGGTAGTTTTTTTTCGCGACAATAATTTGCCAAAAATACTGCTTCTATTTCGGATTCTGCTCGCAACTGATGATTCACATGAGCAACTCCTATTGGCAATGCAAGTTTCTCCAATAGATCAAGTAAAACCATCGAATCCACACCAGTTGAAACAGCTACTAAAATTTTTTGAGCTGTAAATAATTCTGGGTTTAATTTTTTTAAATTTCTTTCCATCATATCCCTCAATTACAAAAAAAGCCGAGACAAATTTGTCCCGACTTGATTGATTCACTAGCTACGACGACCGCCACGGCCACCGCGTTTTCCTTCTGTATTACGGCGCAATGATAATAAGCGATCATCGCTGTCTTTCAAAAAGGAACTCATTAATGTATCGAAGTCTTCTTTTTTGTTGCCAAAATCTTTGTTATTGCCTTTTGAAAAGTTACCTTTATTTTGTGGTTTGCTAGGTCGTGTATCGCGACGTTCTCGGTTGAAAGTTTTTTTCTCAGGTTGCGGTCTTTCTGGTTGATCTTCCGCTTTGCGAATTGATAAACCGACTTTTCCGTCATCACCAACTGAGGTCACTTTGACCGTCACTTCATCACCAACAGTTAATACATCGTGAATATCTTTAACAAAACCATTTGAGATTTCGCTAATATGGACTAACCCAGTTTTCCCTTCACCTAAATCAATAAATGCACCAAAATTAGTGATGCCAGATACTTTCCCTTGTAGTTTTGCTCCTACTTCGATTGACATAAAAAGATTGTTCCTCCTACTTTATTTCCCAATTTATTATTCACTGCAACATTGCAGTTTCAGACTTTTGTTTTATTTTGCTGAGCTGTTACTTGAACTATCAGTCGATTCTTCTGGTAAAACAAAAATCAATTCACCATCTTTTGAGTAGTAGTAACGACTACGGGCCAATTTCGCAACATAATCGTCATTTTTTAATAAAGCGACTTCTTGTTGTAATGTTTCAACTTTATCATCTAATTTAACTGACTCTGCCTGGGTAGTTACTTTGATATCTTGTAATTCACTCAATTTTTGGCGCTCACTAAAAATCTGAACACCCATCACAATAAAAATAACCGCAGCAACCGCAAAGAAAACAGCTAAACGTCGCCGTTTAAAAATTAATTGACGGTGTTCTTTTTGAAACTTTTGAAATTGTTTTTTTGCGTAGGGATTACTAATCGTGGCAAGTTTTTTCTTTTCTTCTGCCATATAACGACTCCCTTTCGATTAATTTTCTCAACTATTATAACAACATTAAAGTTCATTGTCTATGTCATTCGTTGACTAATTCTCGTTATCTTCTCTACGTGTTTCGCTAATAATGCGATACATTTTCGCGGCATCTTCTTTTTTAGTTGATTCGTGTAACGCTTCCACAGCTACCTCTAACACTTTATTTCCAAATTGAATTTTAATCGTATCATCAACTTTAACATCACTAGAAGACTTAGCTAGTTTTCCATTTACATAGATTCGACCTTTGTCTGCTACTTCCTTTGCAACAGAACGCCTTTTAATAATTCTCGAAATTTTTAAAAATTTATCTAAACGCATGTAATTTCCTACTTTCTTAAACGTAATCGCAATATTTTTTTACCAAATGGCAACATTAACCATTCACGAATACTCAACAAGTGTAACCGAATCGCTGCAAAAACAAAAGTCCCTCCACCGAGCATCACACCAATTAAGCAAATAATTAAGGTGGCTAGCCGTGATTCAACTTGCCCAAATAATATTTGTAAAACACCATAATAGCCAAATAGGCTAGCTGCCATTAGTAATAAGCAATAAATCAGATGCCGCAAAAAGCCTTGCTGATTTAAGTACTTCAAATTACCTAAAGCTGATTTTTTCTGCAAAAATAGCAGTGCTGCCAATAAACCTAATAAGGTAGCCAAACTAGCACCTGCATTTCCCCAAAGTTTAGTCAGCCAAATAGTCGTTAATAATTTAATCACTAAGCCAATTCCTGCCGCTTGAAAGGAGCTGCTATAAGAATTTTGGGCTTGGGCAATACTTTGATAAGCTTGAATCATCGCCATAAAAAAAATGGCAAAGACAAATATCACTAAAGTTAAATTGCCACGATAATCTTTAAACAATGTGTAATTCACATAAGGCAAAAGTAACGCTAAGCCTAGCGAGGCTGCTGCTGCAATCCCACAAGTCAACCGTAGAAAAGTACCACTGGTTTGTTTAAATTTATTTTTTTCCTCACCAGATAAGTACTTTGTTAATAAGGGTAAAAAACTAGCACTTAAGGCTAAAGCGACTACTAAACCTAATTGAACCAAGGGCTGACCGCGATCATAAATTCCTTTAGCAACTTGTGCAGCATAGTCGGTTAAACCGTGATCAACCAAAGCTTTTTTAACAGTGAAAGAATCAATCAATTGAAACAAGATTAAAAATCCACTGTAAACAGTCATTAATCCCCCTTCAATCGTCATTCGTTTTATTAACTGCCAAGGTGCCGCAGCTTTTTTAAAGCCAATCGCATGACTATTTAATTTTCTTTGATAATAAGCTAAAATCAAACAACCACAAATACCGCCAAAAACTGCTCCCGACATTGCAAAAACACCGGTCTGATAAACATCCCAAGCATATTTTTGAAAACACCAAGCAGCAGCTAAAATAATACTGACCCGAACGATTTGTTCCACCACTTGAGAAATGGCTGTTGGTACCATCTGCAAACGTCCTTGAAAACCGCCACGAGTAATGGACAAATAAGGCATTAATAGAAAAGTAAATGAAACCACTTGAATCAAAGGCGTTAATTGTTGATCACCCATTAGGCTTGCCAACATGGGACTCGTAAAAAAGACCATCGTCCATAAAAAAATCCCTAGACTACTTATAATCGGAAATAATTCTTTTAAAGCAGTTGCTTCATCCTTTATGCTGTTTCTTTCGGCGACATATTTCGAAATAAATTGAGGCAAACCAGATAAGGCTAGTGTCATCGCCAAACCATAAATTGGATAGACTTGTTGATACACATAAAAGCCTACATCCCCTGCTAAGTTTTGGTACGGTACGCGATAAATTGCACTTAAAATCTTGGCGACAAAAGATGCTAACGTCAAAATAAAGGCGCCTTGCATCATATTTTTCATGTCTTTATTCACCAAGGCGACCACCACCTACTCTTTGTACTTTTGTTCTCGTAAAGCTGCGATAAACAAGCCAATTTCCCGTAACCAGACAGCTTGATCCATATTTTTATCAATACTTAATTTAATGACCATCTGCTCTTTTTCAACGCCCAGAGTCGCTTTTAATTTTGTCGCCGAGAGAGCCTCAAAAATTTGTTCAACTTGATAAGCTTTGGTACCTGCTTTACTCAAAGCAATCCGAATCTGATTGTCATTTTTCACGATACTTTCCACCAGTGCCCGGTCGCCGTCCATCTTAATTTGACCAATTGTCAATAAGTGGGCGACCTCATCAGGATAATCTCCAAAACGATCAATCATATCTTCTTCTACTTCATTTAGCATATCGCTACTTTCCAATTCACGAATCCGTTTGTAGATTTCAATTTTTTGTCGTTCGTCTTCAATATAGTCACCAGGAATATACGCATCAATGCCCAAATTAATTTCAACTGAAGTCTTTTCAATTTGAACATTTTTTCCTTGTTTACGACTGACTGCTTCACTGAGCATTTGTGAATACATATCAAAACCAACGGCATCAATAAATCCATGCTGTTGTGCGCCTAATAAATTCCCAGCGCCACGAATCGATAAATCCCGCATGGCGATTTTAAAACCAGAGCCCAACTCAGTAAAGTCTTTAATCGCTTGTAGTCGTTTTTCACTGACTTCATTTAAGACTTTTTGCTGTTCATACATGAAGTAAGCATAAGCTACTCGATTACTCCGTCCTACACGACCACGTAATTGATACAAAGTAGATAAGCCCATATAGTCGGCGTTTTCAACAAACAAGGTATTCACATTAGGGATATCCACACCCGTTTCAATAATCGTCGTCGTCACCAAAATATCATATTGGCCATCGATAAAATCAAGCAAGGTATTTTCTAACTGAACTTCCGTCATCTGTCCATGGGCAAAACTAATTCTGGCATCAGGAACCAACATTTGCAGCTCTTCGACTTTTCGTTCAATTGTTTCCACCCGATTATATAGATAGAATACTTGACCACCACGTGCCAACTCCCGTTCAATCGCTTCTCGAATCGCCCCCGGGTTAAATTCCATTACATATGTTTGGATCGGATAACGATTTTCTGGTGGCGTTTCAATGACAGATAAATCTCTCACACCTAGCATAGACATATGCAAAGTTCGGGGAATTGGCGTAGCTGTTAAAGTTAAAACATCGACTTGAGAGCGTAATTGTTTTAAACGTTCTTTATGTTTTACACCAAAACGTTGCTCCTCATCGACGATTAGTAAGCCTAAATCGGCAAACTGGATATCTTGTGACAACAAACGATGGGTACCAACCACAATATCAATTTGACCTGTGCGTAGTTTTTCAATCGTTTCATTTTGTTGTTTTTTTGTGCGGAACCGACTTAATACAGCAACATTCACTGGGAAATTCTCAAAACGTTCCAGCATGGTTTCATAATGTTGCTGCGCCAAAATCGTTGTGGGCACTAAAAAGGCTACCTGTTTATTTTCTTTGATGGCTTTAAATGCTCCCCGCAAGGCCACCTCAGTTTTACCAAAGCCGACATCTCCTACTAACAAGCGATCCATTGGTCGTTTCTTCTCCATGTCGTGCTTAATTTCGGCACTAGAGCGTAATTGGTCATCGGTTTCGGTATAAGGAAAAGCATCTTCGAATTCCTTTTGATATTCATCATCTGGACCAAAAGCATAGCCAACTTCAGCCTCACGTTTGGCATACAATTCGATTAAATCATCGGCAATATCTTCAATTCGAGCAGAAACCTTACTTTTGGTTTTGCCCCATTCACTGCCACCAAGTTTATTAACTTTTGGCGGTTTTGCTTCAGAAGAAACATATTTTTGGATCAAGTTTAACTGAGTAACTGGAATAAACAATTTATCATCTTTTTGGTAAAGAATCGTCATGTAATCTTGGTGAACGCCATCGATTTCAATTGTCTCCATACCGATATACTTACCAATCCCATGATTAGCATGAACAACAAAATCTCCGGCTTTTAACTCATTATAACTTTTCAAACGCTCTGCATTAGAAATCGTCTGACGGCGTGCCCGTTTTTTTGTTACCTTTTGGAAAATTTCTCTTTCTGTTACGACCACCAGTTTTTCTTGAGGTAATTCAAAACCACTTAAAACAGTTCCTTGCATGATTTGAGTCTGTTCAACTAACAAATCATCTGGTGTCGTTTGAAGGGCTTTGATTTCAACATCATGAAATTCTTGGGTTAATTTTTCTTTACGTTCATCATCGGAAACATAGAAAATTACCGTTTGGCCTTGTTTTTGCCAACGGTCTACCTCAGTTTTTAGTAAGTGCATTTGTCCAAAAAACTGTTGCATCGAACGATATTGAAAATGATGCAATCCTTCAAAACGCAGATTGCCCATTCCTTTTTGAAAGAGTGAGAAGAAAGTGGTCGTCAAGTTTGTTTGCTTTAATAAATCAAGTAAATTCTCACCAAAAACTTGTTCTGAAAACACACGCAATTCAGCAATTTTTTGGGTTTGCCATTCAGCTTCTTCTCGTTCGATTTCACGATTGGTTTCCAATAAGCGGGTATAATCATCCACATAAAGGAAACTTTCTGAATTAAAATAGTCCAATAATGAATTTTTCTTACTATATAATAGGTCAGTATAGAAACGTGCATTTTCTGTTGGAATCCCGTCTTGCCAGCTAGCGATCAGTTGACCATAATAATCACTTAAAAAATCCTTATCATTTTGATCTTTCGTAACTACTAAGCGGTTCGATAACAACTGATTAACTTTTTCAGCGCCTTGCTTCAAATCTTCATCTGAAAAAACCAATTCCGTTGTCGGTGCAATCAAGACTTCTTGTAAATTCTCCACTGAACGTTGTGTATCAGCTTCAAAATATCTCAAGGAATCTATTTCCACATCAAATAACTCAACACGAACAGGGTATTCGGTAGTTAACGGGTAAATATCAATAATACTTCCCCGCATACTGAATTCACCGGGTTTTCCAACCATACTTTGACGTTCGTAACCCATTAAAACCAATTTTTGCGGTAAATTTTCTAAGTCAATTTCACTACCAATTTCCCATTTAAGCTGGCTAGCTTGCCAAGTTTCTGGGGTGGGTAAATATTTCCGCAAGGCAGCAGCTGGCACAATATAAATACCCTTTTCTTGCTGACTTAATGCCGTTAGGGTTGCCACCCTTTCACTTCGAGCTTCTGGTGAAGCAAAAGCCATCTCAGCTGACAACACTTCATCCACTGGGAAAACATGAACATCCTCAGTCAATTGGCGTAATTCTTCCGCCAATTGACCGCTGTAATACAAGTTAGGCACAACAATTATTATTTGATTTTGGAAAGTTTGAAAACTTCCTGCCATTACTAAAGCTTTAGCTGAACCAGACAATCCAGTGACTAATTGACGTTTGGCTTTTGCGGCTAATTGTTGTTGCCACTCTTTAACCAAAGAACTTTGATTAATAAATTCTACTATATTCATAAAAGGACTCTCCTAGTTAAAACGATTCATCGTTTGGACGAAGTCGTCAGTCTCTATGTAATCTTCAATTGCTTCTTTAGCCCGCATAACTGTATCAGTGATAATAGCTGTTTCTTCATTATTAAAAGAGCTTAATACATGATTGACAACTGTCTTATTATTCGACCGTCCAATTCCAATTTTCACTCGATCAAAAACAGATGTCCCTAAATGAGAAATTATACTTTTTAAACCATTATGTCCACCGGCACTACCTTTTTGACGCAAGCGTAATTTTCCTAAAGCCAAATCCAAGTCATCTGATACAACCACCAACTCTTCTGGATAAACACCAAAGTACGTCATCAACGGTCCCACCGCACGACCAGATTCATTCATAAAGGTTTGCGGCTTCACCAATAAAATCTTTTCACCATTAATAAAAAAGTCAGCTACTTCTGCTTTAAAAGTATTCTTTTTAAAAGTTGCACCATGAGATTTAGCTAATTCATCTACCACCATAAAACCCACATTGTGTTTGGTATTTTCATATTTCCTACCAGGATTTCCTAATCCAACAATCATTTTCATTTATTTTTCCTCACTATCTTAAACATGACAAAAGGCTGGATAATCAAAATGATTATCCAGTCTACTGGTTCATTATAGCACAAACTGCCACTTTTTGACGGTAAACGCTCCTGCTAAAATAGGTTTTTTTTACTAGATTTTCCAAAAACTTTATAATTCTTCTATCCCTTTTAATCGATACTAAAACGGTTTCTTATGAAACAGCAAAAAAAACTGTACTAATTGATGTGTTATTACGTGACAAATTTCATAAACTAGTGTTATTATCACACCAGTGAAAAGTTTATTTGAAGGGATTGGTCTAAATGACTGCCAACACAGTTAAAAAAGCACATCAAAAAGTGATCTTAGTAGGGGATGGCGCTGTCGGGTCAAGTTATGCGTTTGCTTTAGTCAACCAAAACATCGCACAAGAAATTGGCATTATTGATATTGATAAAAACCGCACAGAAGGAGATGCTATTGATTTATCACATGCATTAGCTTTTACTTCTCCTAAAAAAATATATTCAGCAAGTTATGCTGATGCCCATGATGCCGATTTAGTTGTCATCACAGCTGGCGCGCCACAAAAACCAGGTGAAACTCGTTTGGATTTAGTAAACAAAAATTTACGGATCAACAAAGGTATTGTAGAACAAATTGTTGCTTCAGGTTTTGACGGTATCTTCTTAGTTGCCGCAAATCCAGTCGACATTTTAACTTATGCCACTTGGAAATTCTCAGGTTTTCCTAAAGAACGCGTAATCGGTTCTGGTACTTCATTAGATACTGCTCGTTTCCGTCAAGCCATTGCTGAATTAGTCGACGTGGATGCACGTAACGTCCATGCTTACATTTTAGGTGAACATGGTGATTCAGAATTCCCAGTTTGGTCACACGCAAATGTTGCCGGCTTGCAAATTTACGAATGGATTAAAGACAATCCAGAAGTTAATGAAGAAGAATTAGTCAACCTATTCTTTGGTGTTCGAGATGCAGCTTACGAAATTATCGAGAAAAAAGGCGCAACTTTTTATGGAATCGCCGTAGCTTTGGCAAGAATTACTCGCGCTATCTTAAATGATGAAAATGCAGTTTTCCCATTGTCTGTTTATTTAGAAGGGCAATATGGACAAAATGATATCTTTATCGGAGCTCCCGCTGTTGTTAACGCCAAAGGAATCCAAAATATCATTGATGTACCATTAACTGATTCTGAACAAGAAAAAATGGATGCTTCGGCAAAACAATTAAAAGAAATCATGGATAAAGCTTTCGCTGATTTAGAAAATGAAAGTAAATAAATGAAGCTATTAGAAACTGTTGAGAAAATTCTCAACAGTTTTTTTAAATTTTACATTTAATTCAGACAGATGGCTCGCTTTTTCATATCAATATGTTATAGTAAATTGCGTACATATCTTTTTAGAATAAGGAGTTATTTCTAATGAGCCGAGCAGAAAAAAGAAAAAATTCAAGAGGCAAAAAAGGACTAATCATTGGATTAGGTTTAGTAGCCGTTGTGATTGTTGGTGGTTACTCCATTCGCAGCGTCCATTATAGTCAAAGATTTTTACCTAATACTGAAGCTAGTGGCGTTGATATCAGCAATTTAACTGTTGACGAAGCCAATCAAAAATTAGAAAAAGAACTTTCTGATACAGCTTTCATGATCAAAATTGATGGTAAAAATTGGAAAGAAATTAACCGTGACGATGTTGGTTGGAAATCTGATTATACTTCTGATTTGCAAAATATTAAATCAGAACAAAATCCATTTTCATGGGGCACTCAATTGGTTTCAGCGGCTAGTACCACTGATCTAGAAAATACAACAGTAGATTCTGATCAATTAAATGCCGTTGCTGCAGTAGTTAGAAATGATATACAAGCAACGAATGAAAGCCGCACACCCTCGACTGATGCAACCATCAATCAAAACGATAGTGGTGACTTTGAAATTGTTGCCGAAAAACAAGGAACCCAGATCGATGTAGATAAGGCTGCCAAAGCTTTCGAAAGTGCCGTTGAATCTGGAAAATCAACTATTGATTTTTCAAATTACTATACCAAGCCAGCTGTTACTAGCAATTCAACTAAGTTAAAGAATACTTTATCTAGCATTGATAAAATTGCTAATGTCAAAGCAACTTACAGCATCAATGGAGAATCGATTCAGATACCGTCAGAATCAATTAAAAGTTGGTTAACTACTGATGAAGCTGGTAACGCAACATTGGATCAAGAACAAGTCACAAACTATGTCACAGAATTAGGCAACAAATATAACACTAGTACGAACCCAACTAAATTTACTAGCACTAGACGTGGCGAAGTAGAAGTCCCGGCTGGAACTTACGGTTGGACGATTGATACAGAAGCAGAAGTAACTGCTTTAACTGATCAAATTTTAGCAGGCGAAAGCTTCACTCGTTCACCAAAAACAAATGGTTCGACAACCGCTGATCATAAATTAATTGACAACACTTATGTTGAAGTCGATTTAGAAAATCAGCACATGTGGTTCTATCAAAATGGTGAATTAAAACTTGAAACTGATATTGTCAGCGGAAAACCAACCACACCAACTCCTGCAGGTGTAAATTATATTTGGAGCATGGAAACCAATACAACTCTACGAGGCACAAATGATGATGGCAGTAAATATGCCAGCCCAGTAAGTTATTGGATGCCAATTGATTGGACCGGTGTTGGTATTCACGATTCAGACTGGCAAAGTGCTTACGGTGGTAGCCGTTGGTTAACTTACGGATCTCACGGTTGTATTAATACCCCACCAGGTGTAATGAGCCAATTATTCGGGATGGTTTCTGTCGGTGTACCAGTCTTAGTCTTTTAAAAATAAACGCTTAGTCCATTGTGACTAGGCGTTTTTTATTGCTGCAAAACACAATAAAAGGACTGATCAACGACCAATCCCTTTTGCCTTATTTATTCTGCTGAAGTAAAGACCTCTGACACATCATCGTCATCTTCCAGTTTATCAATTAATTGTTCGAGTTTTTCTTTTTGCGCAGTTTCTAAAGCAACTGTCGTTTGCGGCACCATTGTTAATTCTGCTTGTGCCAAAGTTAAACCGTCAGCTTCCAACTGATCGCGCACAGTCGTAAAGTCTTCAGGTGTTGTATAAATTTCAAAAACCTCTGGCGATACTTCCAAATCTTCCCCACCAGCTTCTAACACATCTTCAAACATTTGATCTTCATCAATAGCTAGTCCCTCACGCTCAATCACAATATATCCTTTTCGATCAAACATATAACTAACCGAACCCGTTTCACCTAAATTGCCACCATTTCTGGTGAAAGCTACTCGTACATTGGTTCCGGTCCGATTACGATTATCTGTCAAAGTGTGAACTAAGACGGCTACACCTCCAGGTCCATAACCTTCATAAGTAATTTCGTCATAATTTTCATTATCGCCAGCAGAAGAAGCTTTTTTTATTGCACGATTAACATTATCGTTTGGCATATTCGCCGCTTTAGCTTTATCCATTACCAATCTTAATGAGGGATTATCGGACGGATCAGGACCACCAGCTTTGGCAGCCATATAAATTTCTCGCGATATTTTTTGGAAAATCTTCCCTCTTTTGGCATCTTGTGCATTTTTTCGCCCTTGAATATTGTGCCATTTGCTATGTCCTGACATACTTCATTCCTCCTAAATTATTCATCTTAATAATTGTCTCGCGAACCAGCATTTCCGTCAAGAATAAATCATTTTCTTCGTTGTTTGAAAGATAATATTATCGTAAGAATGACCGTTGCTGTTAATGCACCCACCGCATCCAGCATAACATCTTGAAATAATGGTGTTCGTCCACCAGTTAGCATTTGGTGAAATTCATCTGTTGCTGCATATCCAGTAGCTGCCAATGTAGCAAAAATCAGACTTAAGCCCTTAGCGGAATTTTTCAAATTTGGATATAATCCTAAATATAAGCTACCACCTAATACAAAATAAGTGAAAAAATGCGCGCCTTTTCGAATGAAAAATTCGATAAATTTACTATAACCTTGTGCCTGAATACTTACTTCGCTATCTCCGTACTGAAATGCAATTTGGCTCAGTTGAGTTTTAAAAGGTTGCGTAGTTAAAAATTGCTGAATCGTCGATACTTGACTTTGTTCTTGATAAGTCATCGATGAACTATAAAATAAAATTATCATTACTGCTAAAGCAACAACAAAATAAAGTCGCCCATTACGATGGTTTTTTATAAATAATTCCTTCACTTGATACTCCTTCTAAGATACAAAAAAACTGAGCCAAGAAGACTTGGCCCAGTTTGTATAGTTTTGAATTAACCTAAAACATTCACAGCAAAGCTTGGTGCATAATAAGCAGTGCTTCCGATTGTTACGCTTTCGCCTGGTTGAGGTGCATGGATATATTGTCCTCCACCTAATGCGATTGCTACGTGGTAAGAACCACCTTGGCTACCCCAGAAATATAAATCTCCCGGTTGAGCAGCACCTACTGAGATAACTGTTCCAGCTGATTCTTGAGGAACTGTCCAGCCACCGATACTCATGCCAACTTGTGCAAATACGTAAGAAGTGAAACCTGAGCAGTCAAATCCTGAAGGAGTTTTTCCGCCCCATACATAAGGAACACCGATATATTGTTGTGCAATTGAAGTAATTGATGCGCGTGATGCACTTGCTCCAGTACTTGGTGCTGGTGTAGGAGTTGTTGGTGCTGGCGTTTCAACTACAGGTGTTTCTACTGCTGGTGTTTCAACTACAGGCGTTTCTGTAGTATTTGTATTGTCATTGCTTACTTCTGGTGTTGAAGGTTCAGTCACACTCGGTGTAGTTGGTTCAGTTACACTTGGTGTTGTTACTTCAGTTGCTGGTGCTTCAGTTGTAACAGAAGTAGAGCTTTCACTTGATGCTTGTTGTTGTGCTGCTTCAGCTGCTGCTTGCGCATTTGCTGCCGCTTGTTGTTCTGCTGCAACTTGTTGTTGCTCAGCAACTGCTGCTTGTTGTTCTGTTTGTAGGCTTGCTTTTTCATCTTCTGCTGTTGCTTGATCAGCAGCATAAGTTGTTTGTTGTACTTTCAAATCAGCTTGCGCTGAGATTAAGTTACCTTTTTGTTGTTCTAATTCAGCTTGGTTAGCTTGAATTTGTTGTAATTGTTGTTCGTTTTCAGCTTGCTTTTGTTGAACTGCTTCTTTATCCGCTTTTTGTTGTTCAACTAAATCATTGTTCGCTTTAACAATTGTTGTCATCGCTTGAATGCGACCAACAGCATCTGAGAATGATTCTGCATTTAATACCACGTCAACTACATTTGTAGAATTTTGTCTTACTTGGACTTGACGTGCTTGTTTTTGGATCATTGCAGAACGTTTGTCAATGCGCTCTTGTAAAGTAGTAATTTGGTCTTGCAAGTCTTGAGAATTTGCTTGCAATTCTGATTGTTGGGCTAATAAATCTTGTGCCTTTGTATTAATGTCTGCAACGTCTGATTCTAATGAACTGATTTGAGACTGAGCGTCAGTCTGTTGGTTTTGTAAACTAGAGATTTTTGAATCTTGATCGGCTATTTTACTATCAAATTCATCGGCTGAAGCTGCATATGGAGCTGCTAGGGCACTTAATGTTACTGTAGTTAGCATTAATGCTGATAACAAACTTTTTTTCACTTTATAAATCCTCCGACTACTGTTTAAGTTTTTTATTTTTGAATTTTATTAGACTTTTTTTCTAACACAATGCAAAGGATACCACAGCTTTGTGTCATAGAGATAATAGCTTTGTTACAAAAGTGTTTCATTTCAAATATAAATTGTTGAGGGTTTGTCACAATAAAAAAAACAAAGGATTGCCCTTTGTTTTTTTCTCTTCATACGATTTGATCAATGACTGCTAAATCAGAAATTGGCATCCTCGTCTGGGTTATTTAAAATCGCTTCGATTGGAATAATTACAATAATAAAAACCACAATGTTGGCAATCAAACTTGGCCACAAATTTTGAGTAATAAAGTACAACAGATTCACTGAGACCAACCTAAAAACTAGCTGCAGCAATAACAACGCCACATTCCAAATTGTCACAAAAATAATCATACCAAAAAACATGGTAAAAATATTTTGATGAATTATCTTGCCAAATTTATACATTAACCAAACAATAAGTGGCATCACAGCCGCATAAATACCAATCATACCTGTGTAATAAATATCGATAATCATTCCGATAACAATCATAGTAATGATTAAAAATTGTTCGTTGACTAATTTAGAAATAACTAATAAAAAAACCAAGGTAAGATGAACACTTACTAAATAGCGGTTATCAAAAAAACTAGCTATTACTGATGAGATATGGGCATCTAGCAGTAGTGAGAGAAATAAAATGAATGGAGCTAAAATTTTTACTTTGTCTTGTCGAATCATTCGCTAGCATCCACCGATCGTTGAATAATTGTCACTACTGAAAAATCAAACATATCGGCATAAGGTTTGATATAAATTTCTTTTGCCAAACCATAACCAGTCGTTTTGACTTCGGTTACTTCACCAATTGGCAAGTTCGCTGGCGAGTTACCTCCCAAACCTGACGTTTGCACGATATCCCCTTTTTTAATATCAGAAGTTTCTGTTAAGTCATCAGCGATCAACTCTTGTTTTTTCTTACGATAGCCAGACAAAACTCCATAACTATCACCATCATCCGTTGAAATTTTAACTGGGAAACGATTGACGTCATTGCTGTCAGTCGTTAACAACTCCACTTTAGAAGAATTTGCACTAGCTTCTACTACTCTTCCTACTAGTCCCGCTTGAGACATTACCGCCATATCTTTTTCAATACCATCGGTGGTTCCTTTATCCACCACCAAATTATCTTGCCACGAATTTGGTGAGCGGGTAATGACATTGGCAGTTACTTTATCGTAATCGCTCAAAGTTTCGTTTAATTCTAATTCATCTTGTAATTGACTAATTTCTTTTTCTTGGTTCTTATTACGCTGTTCTAATTCTTCGTATTCATCAATTTTTTCTTTTAAACGTTGATTTTCAGTATATGTTTCAGTCAAGTTTGAGACTGTGTCGATTCCCTCAACAATCCAACGACCAGGCGCAGAGATAACTTTATCGACCGCACCGACGATGTCATTGACACCAGATTGGAGCACATTTGTTTTAGAACTTTTCGAGCGCGAATACGCCGTCAAGCTTACTGTTGCAATCACCACGATGATAATGATCAAGATGATGATGATATTTTTATTTGGATTGAACTTTTTCACGTAGGCACCTCAAGATATTATAAATATAGATTAAATTTTACCACTAAATTAGGCTTAACTAAAGGATTGACAGTCGCCTTTAAAGAATTTTATTATCTCAAAAAATAAAAAAAGATTGAGCAAAAATTCTCAATCTTACGCGTCTTTATTTTGGGTGATCGCCACAATTCCACTAGTAAATGAAACCGTTGCGGGTTTTCCAATAAATTCGTTGCTTCCTAAACTGATCGGAATGGCAAAATTAGTTTGAGTCAAAGTATATTTGGCCTCATTGATTATTAAATTATCAACAGCAGTCAAACAAATAATACCTAGATATTTGGTTTCAGGTAATTGCTGAATCAAATGTTCGCCTGGCGGTAAATAAGAAAAATGATTTTGTTTATCTTGAATGACTAATTGTTGTAGAAACGGAAAAAAGCGTGGTTCCAATCCTAACCACAAATTCGACAACAGATGATCTAAGCGGCCACCCGTTGCGCCGATTAATTTAATTTTAGCGTTTGGAAATTTTTCAAAAACCTTGCTCACAGCTAATTGCGTATCCGTTTCATCTTTTTCTGCCGGCGAAGTAAGAATCTCTTTGGCTTGCGCAAATACAAACCCCTGCTCTTCTTCGGTCAGTGAGTCGAAATCACCAATTGTTAGATCAGGAATGATATTTCGCTCTAGTAAAAATAAATTTCCGCGGTCAATTCCTACAACATAATCAAACCCATCAACGGAAAAAGCTGGCCAGTCTTCCGGACTTCCGCCAGCTACTAATAACACATTCATTACTGAATCACTTCTCTTAAATCATCAATCGCTTTTTTAATATCTTTAGCGCCGTAGATGTAAGAACCTGCTACAAAAACATCGGCGCCCGCTTGGCGACAAAGTTTTGCTTCTTCTACTTTGATGCCACCATCGACTTCGATTTCATAATGATAACCTTGTTCTTTTCGCAACGCCGCTAATTCGGCAATTTTATCTAATTGATTTTCAATAAAGCCTTGACCACCAAACCCTGGGTTAACAGTCATAACTAAAACTTGATCACAGTCAGCCAAAACGTATTTTACATCTTCCACTGGTGTACCTGGATTCAGCACTACTCCTGATTTAACACCAGCTTGTTTAATCATTTGAACAGCGCGGTGTAAATGAGGTGTTGCTTCTGCATGCACCATGATAATATCTGATCCTGCTTTAGCGAAATCCTCAATATATTTTTCTGGATCGCTGATCATTAGGTGGACATCCAATGGTAATTTGGTAATTGGGCGTAACGCTGCAACCACGCTAGGACCAAAAGTAATATTCGGTACAAAATGACCGTCCATTACGTCGACATGAATATAATCCACACCATAACCTTCCACAAGTTTTACATCTTCTCCCAATTTGGCAAAATCCGCGCTTAAAATCGATGGTGCAATTTTCATAATACCTACTCCTTTTTCTTTTTATATACTGGACGTCGTTTTTCGATGTCCTGTAAAAATTGTAAATAATTATCATAACGAGATTGGGCAATTTCCCCCTGCTCTACTTCGGCTTTGACCGCACAACCTGGCTCTTTCACATGACGACATTCTCTAAACCGGCAATTGACAGAGGCTCGCACAAATTCAGGAAATTCTTTAGGTAAAGTTTCAGAGGTTAAATCCAAAAACTCAATCGAGCTAAATCCCGGTGTGTCAGCTACTAAGCCACTAAATATAGCTAGTAACTCAACATGTCGAGTAGTGTGTTTACCCCGTCCCAGCGCTTCCGAAATTTCTCCAGTAGCCAAATCTAACTCGGGCACCAATTCATTTAAAAGAGTTGATTTTCCAGCACCTGATTGACCCATAAAAACTGTCAGTTTATTTTTAAATAACGATATTAATTTATCTTTTTCATCTAGCCCCGCGATTACAGAGTAACCAATGCCTTGATAGAGTTGCTTAATTTGATTAACTAATGGCTGATCTTTAGCCAAATCAACTTTTGATAAATATATAACTGGTTCGATATTTTTTTCCTCTAAGGTGACTAAAAAACGATCCAGTAAATTATAAGAAAAATTCGGTTCAACTAAACTAATAACTACGACACCCAAATCAACATTTGCCACTGGTGGTCTGACTAATTCATTTTTTCGCGGTAAAAGTTCCAGCAAATATCCCTCACTGTTTTTTTCACTACTAAAAACAACTTCATCACCAACCAGCGGTGTCAGCTTTCTTTTTCGGAAATTTCCTCGACCTCGCGTTTGATAAGTTTGACCATTACTGTATACATAATAAAAACCACTTAGCGCTTTGCGAATCTGTCCTTCGATGATATCGCCTCCGTTCTTTTCACTTCGTATTGTATCATAGTTTGTTGATTTATTATTTGAATTTAATCATTTAAGTAAAAAATACCTTCCGCCAAATCAAGGCGAAAGGTATTTTAAAAGAAATTAACTACTGCTTGAAGAACTACTTCCACTGGAGACAACGACATTAATTGTTTCTCCTGATTTAATTGTGGCACCACCACCTGGGCTCGTTCGAATAACATTGCCTACTGGAACTGAGTCCGAGGCTTCTTCACTAATTGAAGCAGTTAAGCCTAAACCTTGTAAATAACTTTCAGCGGCTGCGCGACTAGAACCGACCAAATCTTTTAAGGTAAGTTCGCCTGAACCGCTTGAAACGACAACATTTACTGTGCCGCCCTTTTGAACAGTTCCACCACCGCCAGGGCTCGTCCGAATGACTATACCAGCCGCAACAGAATCAGAAGCTTCTTCACTGATTGAGGCGTTCAGACCCAAACCTTGTAAATAACTTTCAGCAGCCGACTGACTAGAACCAGTTAGTTCATTAATCGTGATGTAGTTTGAACCAGAGCTCACTTTTAAAGTCACTGTATCTTCAGCTGAAACTTTACTACCGTTTACTGGCGATTGACTAATTACTTGTCCAACAGGCACCGTTTCACTACCTTCATCCGTTCGATTAATCTGACTATCACTCAAACCTAATTCGATTAATGCTGCATAAGCTTCATCGTAGGTCATCCCTTGATAATTGCCTAGTTTATATGTTTTAGGTCCACTAGAAACTCTGAAAGTTATTGTATCTTCCTTAGGATCTAGCTTTTCTCCCGCTTTTGGTGATTGACTAATAATATCCCCTTCAGCAACTGTATCACTAGCGCTACGTCTAACTTTGATATTTCTTAAAACAAAACCACGTTTTTGCAAGTCACTTTGAGCAGAGGTTAAAGATTCTCCCTTATAATCTTTCAAAGTAATTTTTTTCGAGCCTGTACTAACAAATAATTGAACTTCAGAATTACGATTGACACTTGTTCCAGCTTCGGGACTAGTGCGAACTACATTGCCTTCGTCGACAGTATCATCAGCGATTTCTATAACTTCACTGTCGACCGTAAGATGAGCATTTTCTAGGGTTGAGGTTGCTTGCTCGACCGTCATATTCTGTACTTGCGGTACCGAAATATCTCCTCGGCCAAAAGCAAAATAACCAATCCCTAGCAGGGCTATTAAAGCGATAATCCCACCAATAATCAATCTTTTTTTCCGTTTATTTTTCTTTTTAGGCTTATTGTTCTTTTTTGGTTTTGTCGATTTTTCCAGTTCAACTTTAGGTTCTGGCATTACTTCAGCTTCGGCTTCAATTGGGGTAATTGCTTTCGTTTCCCCCATCATTGCCATCGGTGTCCAAGGCATTTGGTTGAGCCCCGCACTAGTTAATGCTACTGACAAATCAGCTGCCATCTCATCCACCGTTTTATAACGATCTGCTGGATCTTTAGCAGTTGCTTGTAAAACAATATTTTCAAGAGATTGAGGAATTTTAGGGTCCAATTGTTTTACTGAAGGAATCGGTTCTTGAAAATGTTTTAAAGCAATTGTTACCGCTGATTCCCCATCAAAAGGTACATTACCAGTAATTAATTCGTATAAAATAATCCCTAATGCGTAAATATCTGATTGTTTGGTAGCCATACTTCCACGGGCTTGTTCTGGTGATAGATAATGCACTGAACCCAGTAAAGAATTGGTCTGAGTTAATGAAGTCTCTGACAATGCAATGGCGATTCCAAAATCAGCAATTTTCGCGACGCCTTCTTCATCAATTAACACATTTTGTGGTTTTAAATCCCGATGAATAATGCCGTGTTCATGAGCCAAACTAACTGCTGATAAAATCTGCTCCATGATATCCACAATTTTTGCATAAGGAATTGGGCTGTGGGTTTGAATATATCGCTTCAAATCCATTCCTTGCACAAATTCCATAACTAAATATTGCATGCCACCCTCTTCATCAACGTCATAAACACTGACAATATTCGGATGAACTAATTCGGTTGCAGCTAAAGCTTCCCGCTGAAAACGTCTGATAGCTGTCTGGTCATTTTGAAAATCAAATCTTAGTACTTTGATTGCAACGTCACGATCTAATATTAAATCATGCGCTAAAAATACATTCGCCATGCCTCCACTACCAATACTAGCCAAAATTTTGTAGCGTCCATTGACTAGCGAGCCGATGTTTATCATGACTGATCCTCCTTCTCAAAGTGAATCAGCAAAACAGTAATATTATCAGAACCGCCCGCTTCATTAGCCGCTGAAATGAGACTCTTGGTTTTTTCTTCGATTGTCAAATCACTCGTAATCGTCACTAAAATGTCTTCTTCACTGACCATATTAGTCAAACCATCTGAACATAATAACAAGTAATCGCCTGTCTGATAAGTAAACTCAGAAACATCCACTTCCACACTTCCGAAAACACCGATGGAACGAGTCAGAATATTCTTTTGTGGATGGACCGCCGCCATCTCTTCAGTAATTTCTCCTGACTTCACTAACTCATTGACTAGGGAATGGTCATCCGTTAGTTGAACGATTGTGTCTTCGCTAATTTGATAAGCGCGACTATCTCCCACATGAGCCAAGGTAAAGCCATCTTCAAATAAAGCAGCTGAAACAATTGTTGTTCCCATTCCCTTGAGACTTTCATTAGTGTTTCCTTCATGATAAATTGTTTCATTCTCTTTTTGAATTTCGGTTACAAACCATTCATTGATTGTCTGATCATCAGAGATATTTGATTGGCTCCATGCTTCTCCTAAACCATCAACAATCATCTTACTGGCAACATCGCCAGCTTGATGCCCGCCCATACCATCAGCTAAAATTGCTAATTTCAGATCTGCCTGATTAGTAAAAACATTCGCGTAATCTTGATTAGTGTGGCGTCTTTTGCCAATATCTGATTGAAATTGAATTTCCATAACAGGTACTTCACCTCTACTCTTTTTTTTCATTCCGCAAATAAAAAAGCCGTCAGTCATAAAATCTTGTGGGTACAAGGTTAACATTTGATCTTTGATTTGCTCAGCAAGTGTCTCATTCACAGCTAAATCAATCTTCTCGAATTCTGGATGATCTTGCAAAAAGCCAGCAACCACTTGTTGATTTTCTTCAGGTGCAATTGTACACGTACTATAAACTAAAATACCATCAACTTTTAAAGTTGGCGCACAGCTGTCTAAAATAGCCCGTTGAATTTTTGGTAATTGGACAAAGTCGGCCGATTTTTTTTGATATTTCAAATCGGGTTTACGACGCATTAAGCCTAAACCTGAACAAGGCGCATCAATTAAAATACGATCAAAAGATTCTCGCTGAAACCGATTTTCCACCTCTCTTGCATCCATCTCGATTGTTTTAATTTGCTCTGAGACGTGTAGACGTTCGGCATTTTCTCTTACTAATTTTAACTTATGGGCATGAATATCTAAAGCGGTAATTTCTCCAGTGCCATCTAACAGTGCTGCAATATGGGTGGTTTTTCCTCCAGGTGCAGAACAAGCATCTAGAACTTTTTGCTCTTTTTCCAATTCCATTACTGGTGCAACCAGCATTGAGCTTTCATCTTGAACCGTTATCAGGCCTGCTTGGTATAATTCACTACCTGCCAAAAAGCCTTTTTCAGCAACGATTCCGTAAGGTGAAACCAAGCTTTCCCAAGCATCAATGCCTTCTTCCGCTAATTTATTCAAAGCCGCTTCCCGACTAATTTCCCTTAAGTCTACTCGAGCACTAACATGACTAGGTTCTAATAATGACAAACCTAACTCTCTAGTCTCTTCTTTGCCGATTTCTTTAATGAATTTTTCGACTAAAAAGCGAGGCATACTGATTTCAGTCGCCAAACGCTCGATTGGATCTTTGATCGCTTCAATCTCTGGAAAGCCACGTCGCTGCATGCTACGTAATACACCGTTAACGAATTTACCAATTCCAGCATTTCCCTTGGCTTTGGCAATTTCGACGGCCTCATTTAAAATGGCATGGTCTGGTACCCGATCCAAATAAATCATTTGATAAGCAGATAATTGTAATAATTGATTGACCCAAGGTTCAACTTTTTTTGCTCGTTTGATGAAAGGGGCCACAAAATAAGCCAACGAAATTTGACGGCTTAAAGTGCCGTAAACAATCTCTGTTAACAAAGCTGCATCTCTTTTATCAACTTGATTTTTTTTAATTAATTCATTTAATAATAAATTAGAGTAGGCACCGCCATGGTTGATTCGCTCTAGAGCTTCCAAAGCGGTAAATCTAACGGAGTGCAATAATTTTTTAGGAACTTTTGCCATTATTCTACCTTTTGTCCTTCTTGAACTTTTTGTCCACTACCATTTAAAAACGCTTGAATTGTTTGTTGCGCCTTGCCTGCTGGTTGTAATTCATCGATTTGTAAAACGGTCCCTTCACCACTAGCTATTTTCAAAGCTTTTTTACTCCGTTCGATAATTGTACCAGGAGCTTGATCGGTTTTTTCAGCTGTGATTGTGGCTTTAAAAATTTTCCAGTGGGTACCTTGGTAAGACGTATAAGCAACTGGCCAAGGATGCATGCCGCGAATTTGATTATTAATTTCAGTTGCTGTTTTTTGCCAATCAATCACTTCTTCTTCCCGCGTAATATTTGGTGAGAAAGTCACTTGGCTTTCATCTTGCGGAGTAGGTTGCAAAGAACCAGCCACAATCTTTGGTAAAGTAGCTAATAATAACTCTTTTCCGACACTACTTAATTTGTCAAACATCGTACCAACATCATCTTGATCAGTAATCGGAATACTTTTTTGACTGTAAACACCGCCAGCATCCATTTTTTTGATCATTTCCATGATGGTTACACCGGTTTCTTTTTCGCCATTAATGATGGCGTAATGAACTGGCGCACCACCGCGATATTTTGGTAATAAAGAAGCATGCACGTTGATTGCACCAATTTTTGGGACTTTCAATAGTCGTTCTGGTAAGAATTGACCAAAAGCAGCTGTCACGATTACATCCGGCTGCAATTGTTCAATCTGATCTAATTCTTCTGAACCACTAATTTTTTCTGGCTGTAAAACCAATAAATCGTGTTTCAACGCAGCCTCTTTAACAGGCGTCGCAGTAATTATTTTTTTACGTCCCACTGGTCGATCTGGTTGCGTGACGACGGCTAAAACCTCATAGCCTTCAGTCAACAAACCTTCTAAAATAGGCACAGAAAAAGCTGGTGTACCCATAAATACTATTTTAGTCATCTTCGTGTTCCTCCATATATTTTTCTAAATCGGCTGGCGCAATTTTTTCAATCATTTGGTCGATAAACAATTTACCATCTAAGTGATCAATCTCATGTTGGAAACAACGAGCTAGATATCCATAAGCAGTCACTTCCATTTGATCACCCTCACGATCGTAATAACGGATCGTAATTTCATCTGCTCGCTTGACCGTTCCAAAAGTTTCTGGAATCGATAGACAGCCTTCTACATCAATTGTTTCCCCTTTTTTTTCGATAATTTCAGGATTAATCAGATCAAAGCGGTCGCCCTCTTCGATTTCAACTACCGCAATCCGTAAGTTACGTCCAACTTGTGGTGCCGCGATGCCAATCCCATCATGAGCCAGCATTGTTTCATACATATTATCTAATAAATCAATCAATTCGTCCGTCATATAAGGGACTTCTTCCGCAACTTTTCTTAATTTATCATCCGGATGCAGTAAAATTGGTAAACGCATATTTTCTCCTTTAAATAAAATACATCGGTTCATTGTCTAAGGCAATTAACAGTCCTTGTCGTTGATCCTTTTGACTCGTCTGTAAAATGTCTTCCAGCACCGCATGTAAATTAGGTTCGTGTTTATATTTAATAATCATTTGGTAATAGTAACGATTTTTAATCCGCATAATAGCCGCCGGAGAAGGTCCTAGCACAATACTTTGAGGACTAAGCGAACTTTTTAGTTGTTCCGCCAATTGGAAAGCCTTTTGGGCTGCTTTGATTTCTTCTTGGTGAGAAACGGTTACTTTGACAGTGAAATAATAGGGCGGATAAGCTGTCTGATGGCGCATCCGCATTTCCATTTGATAGAACTTTTCATAGTCATGTTCTTTTGCCAACTGAATTGTATAATGCTCCGGATTAAAGGTTTGAATGACTACTTCACCGGCTTTTGCACCCCGGCCTGCACGACCGCTAACTTGGGTAAGTAATTGGAAAGTCCGCTCGCTAGCTCGAAAGTCAGGTAAATTTAAAGCCGTATCGGCATTCAAAACACCTACTAACGTTACATTAGGATAATCCAGTCCTTTCGCAATCATTTGCGTCCCTAGTAAAATATCAGCCTCTTTATTTTCAAAAGCAGTTAAGATTTTTTCGTGAGCTCCTTTACGGCGTGTCGTATCGACGTCCATTCGTAAAATTCGTGCCTCTGGAATGAGCTGTTCTAACTCTTCTTGGACTTTTTCGGTACCTGTACCAAAATAACGAATTTTATCTTTGCCACAATTGGGACAGCGATGAGGAATTCCTTCTTCATGTCCACAATAATGACAACGCATCGTTTTCGTATCCATATGTAAAGTTAACGAAATATCACAATTGGGGCAAGGTAAAACATAGCCACAATCCCGACACATCACAAAGGAAGAATAGCCACGGCGGTTTAATAGTAAAACACTTTGTTCACCCTTAGTTAAGCGATCTCGAATTTTCATTTCTAAACTGGCTGAAAACGCCGAATTCAAGCGATTTTTCATTTCTTCCCGCATATCAATAATTTCTGTTTGCGGTAAGGTAGCTTGCGGATTGGCTCTTTTGGTTAACGTTAATAATTGATAAACACCTTTTTGGCTCCGGGCCCGCGATTCTAGTGAGGGTGTTGCTGAACCTAAAATGACAGGACAATGATGAAATTTTCCTCGCCAAATAGCTAAATCTCTGGCATGATAGCGAGGTGTTTCATCTTGTTTATAACTTGTTTCATGTTCTTCATCAATAATAATTACACCCAGATTGGTTAGCGGAGCAAAAACTGCTGAACGAGCGCCCACAACAACTTGAGCTTCGCCCCGTTCTAGTTTACGCCATTCATCATACTTTTCACCTTGTGATAAACCACTATGTAAAACTGCAACAGCTGAGCCAAAACGCGATTTAAAGCGGGTCACCATCTGAGGTGTCAAAGAAATTTCCGGTACTAACATCATGGCTGTTTGTTGCTTTTTCAAAACATCAGCAATTACTTGTAAATAAACTTCTGTTTTACCACTACCGGTGACTCCTTCTAGTAAAAATGTCCGGTGTTCCTCTGTTTGAACCTTCTCAGTTATCGCTTGATAAGCAGTTTGCTGTTCATCATTTAATTTAATCGCCGTGGTTTTTTGAAAATCTCTTTCAGCAAAAGGATCACGATAGGTTTCGATTTCTTCAAAAGCCAACCAGCCTTTTTCTTCAGCTTGATTTAAAATACTCAAACTAAAATTTTCTTTAACCTCTTTGACAGCAATTTTCTCTGCTTCTGACAAATTAGCTAAATAATCTAACAATGCCAGTTGTTTTTTTGCACCTTTGCGGATCGTTGCAACCAATTCGTCTTTTGCTGATAAATCAAAAGTCCGTTTGAGATAACGTGTAGTTTTTACTTTATTTTTGGTATGAACTTCATACCGCAGTTCAACCAAGCCATCCTCTCGTAATTGAGCCATTTCTTTTAACCAACCATTATTTTGTGCTTCATCAAAATCAATAAAATCGCCGTTATTGAAATATTTTGCCTTTAATTCAGCAGCATCATTCAATAAGTATAAGCGTTTTTGGTAATTGGCTTTCATAACACTTGGCAACATGGTTTGTAGACAAGTAATTTTAAAAGCGAAAGTTGTTTCTTTCATATAGTCAGCTAATTGTAATAATTCTTCAGTTAAGACTGGCGCTAAATCTAACACTCGGGTAATTTCTTTTATGTTATCTGGTAACGGTTGTGGGGCTGGTTGAATCCCAATAACAAATCCTTGGAGTTGTCTAGAACCAAAACCAACTTCTACCCGCATACCTGGTATTACTTTCATTTGAGGCGGAATCAAGTAACTGAAAGGTTGATCCGTCTGCATTGCTGGGACATCGACTATCACATCTGCTAAATTCATTTTTCCGCCTCCATTCTTATGTAGTGTACTAAATAATTACAAATTTTTCGTAAAGTTGTGAAAAACTTTTTTTCATAAAAAAGGGAGCTGGAATATTTTAACAACATCCCAGCTCATTCTTTGATTATTTTTCGTTGTTTACACGGTTTTCAACTTCACGTTGTTCCCGTTCACTTTGTAAGCGGCGTTCTTCTGCTTCTAATTTCATTCGTTCACGTTTAATTTCTGGATGCGGATCATTGATTACTGTGCCAGCATCAATTTCTTCTAATGCCTGGCCGACACTTTTAACAGATTCGAATGATTCAACCGTTGGCTGTGCTCCGGAATCTATTTCATGAGCTCTTTTACTAGCAAGAATCACTAATGAATACTTTGAATTTACTTTATCTAATAAAGTATCGATGGAAGGTTTTAACATCATAAGCTTTAAATCTCCTTTAACATTTTAATATATTTTCCGATTACCCGATCAACTCGGTAATGTTCTGCGACAATAATATCTTTGATTCGGTCAACTGCTAAGGGTACTTGATCATTGACCACAGCATAATCATACAGAGACATCATCTCAATCTCTTCACGAGCAGCTGCCATTCGTTGATCAATTACTTCTGGGCTGTCCGTCCCGCGTCCAACAATACGGGCTTTTAATTCTACTAAATCAGGCGGTGTTAAAAAAATAAATACGCCGTCAGGAACTTTTTCTTTGACTTGTCCGGCTCCTTGGACTTCAATTTCCAAAAAAACATCTTTGCCTTCGTCTAAAGTTTGATTGACATAATTTAGTGGCGTACCGTAGTAATTGCCGACATACTCTGCATATTCCAGCATTTCGCCAGCTTCAATAAGTGCCTCAAATTCTTCTTTCGTACGAAAATGGTAATCAACTCCGTCTACTTCTCCCGGCCGCATTTGGCGCGTCGTCATGGAGACAGAATATTGAAAATCATTGTCGTCTCGTTCAAAAATTGCTTTTCTGACAGTGCCTTTTCCGACACCAGAAGGTCCAGACAAAACAATTAAAAGTCCTCTTTCAGACATAAAAACGCCCTTTCATAGTCTTTTTTAGCTAAGTTGTATTGTGCACTTTTTTTTCAAAGATTTCAAGTGGCATTTTGCTGTAAAGAGCGTCCTTTCGGAAAACTTACTCGACATTTTGAATTTGTTCACGTATTTTTTCTAGAATCGTCTTTAATTGTACCACAATATCTTTGATTTGAATGGGACTCGACTTAGAACCGATGGTATTCACTTCACGATTAATTTCTTGTAATAAAAAGTCTAACTCACGCCCAACAGGGATGTCTTTTTGTAAAAGTTCCGCTAATTTAGTCAAATGAATAGTTAGACGATCCAATTCTTCGTGAATATCTCCTCGTTCCAATAAGATAGCCAATTCAGTCAACAAACGATCTTGATCGACTGTATTTCCAAGATATTCCTGCAATTTGGCTTCGTAACGCTTTTGATAATCTGCTTCGTAAAGGGTGACAAAAGATTTTAATTCTTCTACTAACTCAAAAACCTTTTGCTGATAATCTACTAAGACTGCCAAAATACCAGTACCTTCTTGGCTGCGGCTGGCAATCAGTTGATCAAAAGCTTGCTCTGCAGCTTCAATCACTAAATCTGCTAACGAATCTGAGTCCGTTTTTTGTTCCTCCAGCTTGATATAATCTGGTTGACCCACCAGCTTGATTAAAATATCTTCTGTCGATAAATTAATCGCCCCTATATGTTTCGCACCTGTTTGCATTTTTTCAATCAATTCTGTAATCAGTGACCAATCAATCGCAACTTGTTTGGTACCGCTATTGATTGGTGTTAAATTTAAATATAGTTCCACTCGTCCTCGCTGCACTTTTTCTTTGGCAATTTGCCGCAAAGCCGCTTCGTGAGGATTTAATTCTTTAGGTAGCCGAATTTGTAAATCTAAAAATCGATTGTTAACACTTTTTATTTCTAAAGATAATTCGTAAAAATCATTGCTAACAACTGCTTGGCCGTAGCCAGTCATACTTTTCATCAAGATAGCTCCTTACATTTTAGTTAACTGCTCTTTTAGTGCTTCGAATTCTTCATTGGATAAAGTAACTCCCTTACCCATTTTTTCATGATTTGGTGCCCAATCTCTTAAATCAAACTTCGGTGGTCGCCCATTCCAGCTAATTAAATTTAGCTCTTTACGCCAGCCTTTGGGATTTTCTGATAAAACCACAATTTCTTCTACAATTTCATAGCTAAAATCTGCCATGAGCATTCCTCCTCAAATAAAATTCTATAATTCTTCAATCATCAACGCGATCAATTGATAGCAATCAAAATAATTGGTTCTTTGGGCTCTGCCAAAATGCCAGCGCACCCGATCATTTAATTTTGCGCCAACTTCCAGTTGATTTTTAATCGCTTTTTTAAAGGTATCTATATCATACACTTTAACTGGATCAACTTGTAATCTGGCGGCTAAATATTCTAAAATAACCAGACTGATTTCTTCAATCTCGGTTGCCTCACCAAAAAAATCACTGACTTTTTTTTGCAGTTCATTCAGAGAAACAATTGGCAATTGCTGGTTGGCTTTTTTCAAAAAGTCGCGACTAGCTTTTACAAAGTCTGTTTCTAAAGTAAAACAATAACGTCGGCCTTTAAAATCACCTAAGCTTCGTTTTGCTTCTAAATAGCCTAGTTGCAAATTCTTTTGTGCCGTATTTTTTTGGAAGATTAAAAAATCACCTAAATTCCAATGACTTTTCAAACTGACATCGACAATCTCTTTTGAAAAAACCGGACGTTTGTTAAATCCTGGGCCTTTTACATCGATACTAATAAGCCTTGTAGCACCTAAAGAAACTGCCACATCCTGCGGTAGATTATTACGATAGCCACCATCAATATATTTATTGCCGTCAATTTCCGTTATAGCCATGACTGGAAAAAAACTAGAGGAAGCCAGCATCCACTGAATTTCTTGCTGTGGTTTATCTAACAAATTGACGATTGTTTCTTTAAACTGCGGAAGTTTGGTTGTCACAACATAAACAGGACATTTCAATGGTCCCTTGGCTAAGAATTTTTCCAACAGTTCTTTTAAAGGTGCTGTTGAGATCCCTCGTTGTTCCAATGACGCACTCACCAATTGCTGAATTTGTTTTCTTTGAGTCGCATAATCAATCTCTTCCGCTTTTTCAAAGGCTAACTCTAGGACTTGCTGAGTAGAAATTTGTTGCCATAATTTTTGTGCTGCTGAAAAATCCCCTTGCGCAATCAACGCGCCGTTCAAGGCACCAACTGACGTTCCCACAATAAAATCAAACTTGATTCTTTTTTCCAACAACGCTTGCCAAACACCTATTTGATAGGCTCCTCGGGCACCACCGCCCCCCAAAACTAAAGCCGTTTTATCAAACAGTTCTTTTTGATAGCTCCCATTAACAAAAGTATAATTATAGTTTTGCAGTAAATCTGTCACAACGATCTCTTCTGCTAGTTCCAATGAAATTTTTGAAATAAACTGTCTGCGAGCAGCTTGTTCAATCTGTTGCAACCCCTCACTAAGATTGAGATTGGCTAAAATTAAAATATTTTCAATTTTCCAGCTTTGAGCAGTTTGTTTTACCACTAGCCAAAGATCTTTATTAATAGCAAAGGCCTTCTCTTGTTTCACTGCGACTGAAAAAGCTTCCCGGCCTTTTTGATGAGAAGAAAAAAAAGGTAAAAGTAGTTTTGCTTCAGAAAAGCCAGTCATTATTAATTGCGAACCAAATACCTGCTTCATTTTTCTCCTCCTTTTTTAGTTAATTATAGCAAAAAAAATCAGAAATTTAGTTGGGCTAAATTTCCAATTTTTTTAGAAAGTTTTTTGTTCCATTTCAAATGCTCGCTTCATTTTTTTGGTAGCTTTTTTTATTGGAGTGGTTTTCTTTAAATCCCCTTGAACAATAATTCGAGTGACACCATTCATCTCACCACAAGTAATCAAAGTAATTTGTTTCTTGCCAGGTGTTGTCTCGATGTACTCTACTTGAGTTGGCTGAACTCGTACTTTCAGACTCACCTTATATGTATAAATCTTTTTTAAATCAGTAATATAAACGATATTTCCGGCTTCAACATTTTCCAACGGAGTAAACAATAAATCCTTCCGCGAAGCCCGGTGACTGGCTAACACATAATTGCCTTTTCCCATTTTTTGATCTTCGGCCAGCGTTCCCGCGCCATAAAGCAGCGCTTCATTAGATAAACCTTTGAAGATTGGCAAACTTATTCCAACGTTGGGTACGGCGATACCACCAATTACCGGCAAACGTTTATTACTTAGCTGCGCCCGCAAAACAGCTTCTGTACTAGCAGGTTCAACCGCATCAAAGTCAAAAGACGCATTAGCATTTTCATTTTTTCTTAGTTGGTCTTCATCGAGGTTGGAAATACCATAACGATCCCCGTTTAATTGAATTAAAAAATCTTTGATTTGATTATTAAAAATCAAAGCCAATCCAACAATAAATAATAAAACTAAAAAGCTATTTAATAGCCAATTTCGCTTTTTCTTCTTAGTTTTCGTCATTTTCCCACCTCATTTCGATTTAATCATAACATATTTTTTCAAGTTGTCCTATAGTCTACGACTTAAAATGAAAGCGATGTTTTATGAAAATATCATCGTTATCTTTTCAAAACAAGTAAGAATTTCACTAATTAATTCACACGGATTCAGCTCTTTTTTCTCTAATTTAAATATATTTGTAATGTAATTTTAAAATAAAAGTTACAAGCTTTTTTTTGATGCATGAGGTAAAATAAAATTAACGAAAGAAAAAGGAAGCGTGAAGAGTGTGGCTGAAATGTTATTTGTATATATTGATACAACCAGTAATGCTGTTTTTTCTAAAGGGCTCTCACCACAAGATTTTGTTGAAGGGATCGTCCACCAGCCGGAACATCTATTACTGTTAAATCCTGCAGCAAGCGCCGGCGAATTTGATTCTCACACCGGGTTAAAAATTATTAATGGTACTAATGCTGTCAGCAATTTTTTTAGTATCCGTCAATTGAATAGTCCCAGTGCAGCAAAATGGATTGATTTCACTGATCCAGCACTGCTAAAAGAATTATCTCCTTTAGAGATTTCTGAGTTGTTGTATTTTGGTCATATGAAGACCCACTTACATTCACCTTTTTTTTACAAACTTCAAAATAACTTTGTCTATTTTAATTTTGGTAACGATACAATGCGGGTTTATTATCGCTATTTAGATGAGTTCTATCGGATTTTGGCCAACAAGCTTAGTAAGATCGTTTTAGAAAAAAACAATTTTCGTAGAACACTTTTTGCTCGTGGTCCACAAGTTGCAAAATTGGATGGCGAAATTTTAAAACAACTTTATCCTTTCTTTCAAGAAGGAGCAATTTTTAATATTCCGCAAGAGCCAGTTGAAAACCAACAATTCCACATTCCGATTTACTTATCAGATGAAAAAGGCTGGCGCCGTAGTCAAATCAACTTACGGAAAGAACAAAAAGTAGCTGAATTAACTTATGATTTAAATAAAAAAATCTGGCATTTAGAGGTTGAAGATGATGATTTAGCCTTTTCATTCCACTAAAAACAATCTGGAAAAATATTTCTGGATTGTTTTTTTGCAGCAAAAAAACGCCATCTGATGGCGTTTTTCCAATTAATTAGTAGTTTTTTCTAATTTAGCTGCAGACTTTGGTAAAAATAATTGTGGTGTTTTTTTGGCAATGATGACAATGACGATGCTAGTAACCGTTCCTGTGGCAATAAAATTGATCCCGTTAGTGACGAAAGAAAATAGTACTGGTCCCATACCCCAAACAGCATAGCTGCCCCAAAAGACAACACCGGCAATAAAATGCCAAAAGAAACGGGCAAAACTTCCAGCAAAACTTCCTAAAATGACACTTCTTGTTACGCCACGACTATCTTCAGCAATTAAAGACTGTTTTAAAGAGTCTGAAAAAAGTCCCGCAAAGCCTGCAAAAGTAAAGGCAATCGGATATTCAATCAAGACTTGCGGTACGCTTAAGAAAAAAACATTCCCCATTGGAAAATGTAAAATCCCCCAAATGAATGCTGCGATTAAGCCAGCCTTCAAGCCTCTTCGTAAAGCGAAAATAGTTAATGGAATCATTCCTAACGAAACCGTTAAGCTACTACCAATGTTGGTTGGTACCATCGACAATAATAGTGATAATGCGGCAAAAATTGTAGCTTCCATCATAATTCTAGTTCTTTCATGCATAAAAAAACTCCTCCTTTTTTGAACATACAGCTCACAAAGGAGAAGCAACAGCTATTACTTCTTCACAATTCCTACGTTCGAATTACCGAAACAGGTTCTAGGGTTTAGAGTAGACTCAATCTCAGCCCGAAGGCTCCCCTTTGCGAAAGTATTATTCTATTTTGACAAATTCATTGTAACATAAGTTGAAAATTTCACCAATATTTTTACAATTAACGGGAAAAAGTTTTTTGATCATCACTGTCTAAACGAGTTGTCACTTTTTTTACATCTGCTAAATTCAACATTAATAATTGCTGATCAGTAGTTTTTAACATAAAAGTTTCTCCTCTAACATGGCTTGGCAGCCAGCCAGAAACAGTTCTAAATTTTTTATTCTTTTTAGGTGCTTCAATTTGTAAAATCACATAGCTTTTCTGCAGAGACGCTAACTGTAACTGACGAAAAATCGTCGAAGTTGCTTCAGCTGCCTGCTTCTTTTCCGCAGTGTCATTGACAAAATCTGAAATAAAACGCAACGGAGTGGCAGAAAGTTTTTTGAAAAAATTTTCTTTTTCGGATTTTTTCATCTAGTTAACCTCCTCTAAAAAGTTACGATTATTTTAACATGGATACTTATTTTTTTTCAAGATTTCTAAGCCTGATTAAAAAAACTTAACCAAGGCTTTAAACCTGCCGTAATCAATCCGTATGTCTCCTCAAAATCACCAGTGTACCATGGGTCTGGAATGCTTTGGCCTTGTTTTTCTGGCAAAATATCTAAATATAATAAAATTTCAGCTTTACTATCAGCTGGCGCCATTTCCTTTAAATCAGATAAATTTTCGTTATCCATTGCAATAATATAATCAAAGCGATCAAAATCAGTTAGTTTTATCTGACGAGCCACAATCCCTTTAGTTGAAATATTGTGTTGTTTTAATATTTTTTGTGTCCCACGATGCGGGGGATTTCCTACTTCCCAAGAACTGGTGGCAGCAGAATCAACTAAAAAATCAGCTTGCTGTCTTTCTTTCACAAAAGCATCACGAAAAATCGCTTCGGCCATTGGTGAACGACAAATATTTCCCATACAAACAAATAATATCTCTTGCATATCTTTCCTCCATTTTTTTATTTCGTGCTATCATGAAAGCAATTCAATCAAAGCGAGGTCCTTTTCATGAGTCAAATTTTTATTTCTGCAGAAATCCCAGTCGCCGGCTATCAAGTCCTCGATCAAGCCAAAGTTGACTATCGAGTTTTTCAAGGTGACGGTTTAATTTCAAAAAAAGAATTACTAGAAAATGTAGCTGATATTCAAGTTTTGATTACGCCACTTTCAACTACTGTTGATCAAGAAGTGATTGACGCGGCACCCCATCTAAAACTAATTGCTAACTACGGGGCTGGATTTAATAATATTGACAGTGCTTATTCTGCCACAAAAAATATTTACGTCACCAATACACCGCTAGTTTCTACTAACGCCACTTCTGAGTTAGCTGCTGGTTTAATTATCGCTTTATCCCGTAGAATTGTCGAAGGTGATGACTTGATGCGGCACGAAGGTTTTTCTGGTTGGGCACCTTTATTTTTCCGCGGTCATGAATTAGCTGGGAAAACTTTAGGCATCATTGGTATGGGACAAATTGGACAAGCTTTAGCTGAAAAAATGCTGGCTTTTGGCATGAACATTATTTATACCCAACGCCATCCATTAACTGATGCGCTTGAACAAAAATTACACGCCCGTTACGTCAGTCAATCTGAAGTGATTGAACAAGCAGATATTATTTCAATCCACGCACCGTTGACTGATCAAACACAACATTTATTCAACCAAGCTACTTTTGCGAAAATGAAAAATTCTGCCTTTTTGATTAACGCAGCCCGCGGGCCCATCGTTGATGAAGTAGCCTTAGTGGAGGCACTTAAACAAAATGAAATCGCCGGTGCTGCCTTAGACGTTTTTGAATTTGAACCAAAAGTTACCGAAGCTTTAAAGGATTTTAAAAATGTCATTTTGACTCCTCACATCGGCAATGCCAGCTTTGAAGCCCGTGATGCCATGGCAGAAATTGTGGTTCAAAATGCCCTAGGTGCTTTAAATAATCAACCCATTAAATATGTCGTCAATGACGTAAAATAATTGCCAAAAAAGTGATTAGGACTATCTTAATCACTTTTTTCTGTCTCTGATTGATACAATCGATAAGCAAAAAATTCAATATCTTTGGCGAAACGAAAAAGCTGGGCGGCAATTTCCATCGGTGTCGCCTGAACCTTTTTCAATAACCAATCAACTAAGATGCCCCCACAACCGTATGCTAGAAAACGCGAATAAAAATCTTTATCAGCTGCACTCAATTGGGCTTCATGATCGACGTCTTCAAACAAACGGACAAATAATCCTTGAGTCAAAGCGGTAAATTCTCGAACCAATACCTCAGAATCACTAGTAACAGTTTTAAAATAAAAAGTTTGATACTTTTCCATTGTTCGCAACATCTTTAAAACGGCCTCTTCCCAGTTGTCTAAAGATAAATCATCCGCTTGTAAATAATTTAACCCTGTCACAAAATAGCTATAATGCAATAAATCCTCTTTATCTTTGAAATGATAATAAAAGGTTTGTCGATTTAATCCCGTCGCTTGTGTAATATCTGAAATCGAAATTTTTGCAAAATCTTTTTTTTCGATCAGTGTAAGTAATGCTTGTGCTAATTTATCTTTGGTCTTTTTTCCTTCAATCATCCATTCACCTGCTTAGTTGGGATAAGGATAGTTAAAATGCTGATAGGCAAGTTCAGTCGCTACTCGACCACGAGGAGTCCGTTTGATAAAACCCTTTTGAATTAAGAAAGGCTCGTACATATCTTCTACCGTTTCTCGTTCTTCACCAATATTTACAGCAATCGTACTTAATCCCACTGGACCACCATGATAAAGTTCAATCATCGTTTTCAATAATTTTTGATCAACTAAATTTAAACCAGCTTTATCCACTTGTAGTAATTGCAACGCCTGATCAGCAATTTCTTGATCAATAACACTATCTGACTGAACCTCTGCGTAATCCCGAATTCTTTTCAACAAACGATTGGCAATTCGGGGAGTTCCCCGTGAGCGACGGGCAATTTCCACCGCACCGGTATCAACAATTTCCGTTTGAAAAATATCAGCTGAACGTAAAACGATTTCCCGCAAATCACTTTCCTGATAATATTCCATGTGACTGATAATCCCAAAACGATCTCGTAAGGGTGCAGATAACATACCTGCTCGCGTCGTTGCCCCTACTAATGTGAATGGCGGTAAAGGAAAATGCACTGGATGTGCCGTCGGACCTTGCCCTACCATGATGTCTACATAATAATCTTCCATAGCTGAATATAATGTTTCTTCTGCAATGCGAGGTAGCCGATGAATTTCATCAATAAATAAAACATCTCCAGGTTCCAATTCATTTAAAACCGCTACTAAATCCCCTGGACGCTCAATCGCAGGTCCACTAGTTGAACGGATTTGTACGCCCATCTCATTGGCAATCACCATCGCCATAGTCGTTTTACCTAAACCAGGAGGTCCATATAATAAAACATGATCTAATGCTTCTTCACGATTTTTAGCTGCTTCAATATAAATACTTAATTCTTGTTTGACTTTATCTTGGCCGATATATTGCGCCAAATACTGCGGACGCAAAGATTTTTCCAGACTTTTATCACCAGTTTCTAGCTCTGGGGAAACGATCCGTTCTTCTTCCACTACTGATCCTCCTGACAATTATTTTTTCATCATTAATTTCAATGCTTGTCGCAAGTACTCGTCTGTGCCAGAAAGTTCTTCTTTCTCTAAGACTTTTTGGACTTTGCCGATTTCTTTGGCAGAATAACCTAAAGCGGCCAGAGCTTCCATCGCTTCTTCCAAATCATTGCCAGTCATTTTCATAAACAGTTGGCTATCATTTAATAATTCAGCTAATTTGCCTTTTAAATCTAACACAATTTGATTGGCAGTTTTTTTACCGACGCCGGGGAATTTAGTTAAATAAGTAATATCCCCTGCTTCGACAGCGCCAATTAATCCTTGCTGATCATCATTTGCTAAAATAGCTAGCGCACTTTTCGGTCCAATGCCAGAAACGGAAACTAACCGTAAAAATAATTGTTTTTCTGCTAAATCTTCAAATCCATATAATAATTGCGCATCTTCCCGCACAATTTGTTGTAAATAAATCGTCACCACTTGTTCTAGCTTACCGGTATAGCGATAAGGATTGGCTAAATAAATGAGATAGCCTAAACCATTGACCTCTATTACAACATAGCTTGGTGTAATTGCCGTTAATTTTCCCGTAATATATTCGTACATGACTATTCCTTTCTGCACATATGTTCTCATTATTCTAGCACAAAAAATCATGAAAAGAAAAAAGCTGTGACCGCAGCCACAGCTTTCATTATTTGACGATATCTTTATATTCTCCGTAACCGGCTTTTTCCATTTCCTCCAATGGAATGAAACGTAAGGCTGCGGAATTAATGCAGTAACGTAATCCGCCTTGATCTTGGGGACCATCATTGAAGACATGCCCTAAATGCGAATCAGCATCTTTACTGCGGACTTCTACTCGGTGCATACCATGAGAGAAATCAGCTTTTTCTTTGACACCGCGTTTTTCAATTGGTTTTGAAAAGGCTGGCCAGCCACAACCAGCATCATATTTATCACTGGAAGAAAACAAGGCCTCACCACTAACGACATCTACGTAAATGCCTTTTTGATAAAAATCATCGTATTTACCAGTAAATGGTTGTTCAGTCGCACTTTCTTGAGTCACTGCGTATTCGATATCTGACAAATTTTTCTTTAATTCATCTTTATTCATTGCAATCCCTCCTTAGTGACACCAATCATAATCCTTTTTTAAAAAAAATCGAGTTATTTGCTTAGACCTCAAAATTTTTTAACATTTGATTTACTTCACCGACCGGAAAACCGACAATCGCATAATAATCGCCAGTAATTTTTTCAACGAACACGCCAGCTTCATGTTGAATGCCATAGCCCCCAGCTTTATCAATATAGTCATCCGTGTCTAAATAACGATATATTTCTCCATCCGTTAAAGGGAAAAACTTCACCTCGGCTTGCGTTAATTTTTCAGCCATTTGTTCACCTTGACGTAAAATTACTGAAGTATAAACTAAATGACTGCGATTACTTAACATTTTCAACATTTTATAAGCATCAATTCGATCTTTCGGCTTACCCAAAATAATGTCGTCCGCCACCACAACTGTATCACAAGCAATTACTAAATCTTCGGGATGCTCAGCAGCAATTGCGGCTGCTTTTTCTTGCGCCATCTTCATGACATATTCTTTTGGTCCGTATAAATCTTTAACGTCTTCATCGATATCCGCTGGTTGAACTGAAAAATCCGAAACTAGCCAACGTAATAATTCTTGGCGACGTGGAGACTGTGAAGCTAAAATAATCATAAGTTTTCCATCCTTTTTAATGGGGATCTTGAATTCGTTTAAACATATGCTCCATATCTGTATTACTAAAATGAATCAACACTGGACGACCGTGGGGACAATTAAAAGGATTTTCACATTCTGCTAAATCTCTTAATAGAACTCGCGCTTGTTCTGGATTTAGATGGTGATTGGCTTTAATTGAACGTTTACAGCTCATCATAATCGCTGTTGCTTCACGGAATTTTTTTACACTGACACTACCAGTAATCAGCAACATATCGATCATCTCACGAATAATACTTTCTTCTTGTCCGGCAGGATACCAAGTGGGATGTGCTCGCACAATAAAACTATTAGCGCCAAATTCTTCCAAATAAATTCCAACATCTTGTAATAATTCCAACTGTTCCTTTAATTTAATTGCATCACTGTTAGGATAATCTAAAACAAACGGAACCAATAATTCTTGTAAATCATTGCTGACATCACCTATTTTTTCACGGAAGTATTCATACTTGATTCGTTCTTGTGCTGCATGCTGATCGACAATGTATAACCCATCCCGACTTTGTGCAAATAAATAGGTACCATGCATCTGACCAAAATACTCTAACATCGGAAAACGTTCAGTTGGTACTTCTTTATCTAATTTTGTCATTGCTTGTTCGACTAATTTTTCACCAGCCGCTGTATTTAAATCAAATTCAGGATGCTCAAAATTTTCTTCCACTTCAATCTCAGCTTCAGAAAAATCAGTTGACTCATTTACTGGTACCGGTTCATCTGTTGTTTCAAAGACTGGCGTTTTTTCTGGTGCAATTGTCGTTGTTTCTTCAACAGTGACTTTCGGTTGTTCCTGCTCCACATAAAAAATGCCGGTAGTCGGATCAAAACTAAGATCGCTTTTCTTTTTTTCACTCGGTTTTTCCAGCGGCAAGTTTATTTGTTCCGTTTGAATTTGTTCGACTTTTCGTTTAAAGGTCGCATTTTCTGCCACATCAGGGATTAAATTAATCTCTCGTAAAGCTTCCGCGATGCTTTGAATGATCAGTGCTGTTAGTTCTGTTTCTTTTGACAAACGAACTTCTTGTTTTGTTGGGTGCACATTGACATCCACTAACAGCGGATCCATCTCAATTTCAATCACGGCAATCGGAAAACGGCCCACCATTAATTTAGATTGATAACCACTGACAATCGCTTTATTTAATAGGAAATTTTTAATGTAGCGACCATTAATCATGACCGACAAATAATTGCGGCTTGCTCGCGTGACTTCTGGTAAAGAAATATAACCATTCAGTTTAAAATCCAAATCTTCAGCTTTAATCGGGATCATTTTTTTTGCAGTTGCTACTCCATAAATACCGGCAATTGTCTGTTTCAAATCTCCTTGACCACTTGTCGTCAACATTTTATGACCATCATGAACTAAACGAAAGGCAATTTGCGGATGACTCAGTGCCATCCGGTTCACAATATCACCAATATTTGATAATTCTGTTTGTAAGCTTTTGACGTATTTCAAACGGGCTGGTGTATTGTAAAACAAATTTTCCACAGTAATTTTGGTACCCGTTCGCGTAGCAGTTGGACGTTCTTCTTCAATTTTACCGCCTCGTAAAAAGATATACGAGCCCACTGTTTCATCTGCCGTTGCTGTTTCTAAGGTTAATTCAGAAACAGAAGCAATCGAAGGTAAGGCTTCTCCGCGAAAACCTAATGATCGAATTCGAAACAAATCATCACGACTATGAATTTTACTGGTGGCATGACGTTTAAAGGCATTTTTTACATCCTCTTGCGGAATACCTTCACCATTATCGGTAATTTGAATTTTTTTCAATCCGGCTTCTTCCAACAACAAATCAATTTGTGTAGCTCCAGCATCAATCGCATTTTCAATTAATTCTTTTACTACTGAGGCTGGGCGTTCCACCACTTCCCCGGCGGCGATTTGATTGGCTAGTTGTTCTGAGAGTTCTTGAATTTTTGCCATGAAAACCCTCCTATTTTTTAAATCCGTTTTTGCAACTCAATTAATAAAGTAAAGGCATCGATAGGGGTCATATTTAATAGATCTGCTTTTTTCAATGCATCCACTACACTAAGTTCAGCCGTCGAAACTTCGCTAAATAAAGATAATTGCTCATTTTCGGGTGTTTCTTCAATTTTTTCTACCGGACTATCAGCTTCTAGCATAGTTAAAATAGTGGTTGCCCGTGACAATAGTTCTGTTGGCATTCCAGCAATTTTTGCTACGTGAATCCCATAACTCTTATCAGCGGGACCATCCATCATTTTATGCAGGAAGACCACCTCGCCATTTTGTTCTACTGCACCTACATGAATATTTTTTAAATGAGGCAAGGCTTCTTCTAAAACAGTTAATTCATGATAATGGGTTGAAAATAAAGTTTTTGCCTGTACATTTTTATGGATGTACTCGATGATTGCTTGCGCCAATGCCATCCCATCATAAGTAGCTGTTCCACGACCTAATTCATCAAATAAAATCAAGCTGTTGGGTGTCGCATGGCGTAATGCTTGATTGGCTTCCATCATTTCCACCATAAAGGTTGATTGACCGGCAATTAAATCATCACTGGCACCGATCCGAGTAAATATTTGATCAAAAATCGGCAGTTCAGCTTTTTCCGCTGGAACAAAACAACCCATTTGGGCCATAATAACCGTCAACGCCAATTGTCGCATATACGTACTTTTCCCAGACATATTTGGACCAGTGATTAATAAAATCATTTCGTCTTTATTCATTTTAACGCTGTTAGGAATATACTCTTGATGTCCTAAGACTTTCTCAACGACGGGATGACGACCTTCAATAATTTGCAACTCGTGACTGGCAGCTTTCATTTCTGGTTGAACATATTGATAACGTTCACTGACAGTCGCAAAGCTTTGTAATACATCGGTGGCACTGATACTTTTTGCTAATTTTTGTAATTGGGTAATTTCTTTTTTTACTTCTTCTCGGACACCTAAAAATAGATTGTATTCTAAAGTCACCGATTTTTCTTCGGCTTCTAAAATCAAAGTTTCCAGACGTTTTAGTTCTGGTGTGATAAACCGTTCTGCATTGGCCAGGGTTTGTTTACGCTCATAGCGACCTTCTGCTAAATTAGCAAGATTAGATTTTGTAATCTCAATATAGTAACCAAAAATACGATTATAACCAACTTTTAGATTCTTAATGCCCGTTTCTGCCCGCTCTTTGGCTTCTAATTCTGCCAGCCAAGTTTTGCCATTTTTCATCGCTTCACGATATTCATCTAGCTGCTGATTAAAACCATCTTTAATCACATTTCCTTCTGTGATTTGCAGTGGTGCATCTTCGTTAATGGCATGATTGATTAAATCCACCAGTTCTTCCATCGGATTCATATCAACCAATAAGTCATTCCATTCTCCTTGGTTAATCCCTGTTAATAATCCACGAATTTGCGGAACTTGGGCTAAAGAAGTTTTTAGCTGTAATAAATCGCGGCCATTAACACTGCCAAAAGCAACTCGACCTGCAAGTCGTTCTAAATCATAAACTTTAGTCAAGGCTTCTAATAAATCCATCCGTTCAAAATATGCATTCAATAAAGAAGCCACCATTTTTTGGCGAGCATCAATCTGACGTTTTTGAATCAAAGGACGGTCAATCCATTGTTTTAATAATCGTCCTCCCATAGCCGTTTTGGTTTCATCCAATAACCATAAAAGAGTGCCTTGTTTTTTTCCAGTTCGAATTGAACGTGTTAACTCCAAATTGGTTTTAGAGAAATAATCCAATTTCAAGAAATGTTCTGGCTGATATTCCTCAGCTTTTTGCAAGTGACCTAGGCTACGTTTTTGCGTCACGGCTAAATAAGTCAGCAAGATACCCGTAGCTTCTTTTTCCCATTCATCTTGAATATCTGCAGTTAGAAAATTAAACTCGGCATTATCTTCGACCGTTTCCTGAATAGAAAAAACTAGTCCCAATCGTTCTGCCAAATTTTTCTTCAAGGTTTCATCAATTTCAGTGCCTAAGACAATTTCTTTTGTTTGTAGAGCTGTGGCTTCATTCATGACTGCCTCGTTATCGGCTAGTAGGGCAGTTTTTAATTCACCTGTCGATAAGTCTACATAAGCAAAACCAAATCTATCTTTTTTCTGAATTAAAGCCGTTAGAAAATTATTGGTCTTTGCTTCAATTCCTTTACCTTCCATTAAGGTTCCAGGAGTTATTAATTGGACAACTTCCCGTTTCACCATGCCCTTGGCTTCTTTGGGATCTTCCATTTGTTCGCAAATAGCGACTTTATATCCTTGTTCGACTAGAGTATCTATGTATCCTGCCGCTGAATGATGGGGAACACCGCACATTGGAATTGGATCATCAGCGTTACGATTACGACTAGTTAAAGTTAATTCCAATAATTGTGACACATCTATCGCATCTTGATAAAAAAGCTCGTAAAAATCACCCAGTCGATAAAATAAAAAGGCATCAGGATATTGGGCTTTGATGGCTAGATATTGCTCCATCATCGGTGTATTTTTTGTTTTTTGAGGCATTAATACTCCTCCTCCATTGCGTCATTGACTTCTTTTTGAATCATTGTGGTTAAATGTTGTAATAAATCATTGGCTTCATATAAAGCATCCCGATAAGCAACTACTTGTGGATGCGTATCAATCTGTTTTTTCAAATCATCTGCTCTTCTAATTGCTGCTTGTTCGGCTTCTGGTTTGCCATAATGAGCAAACTGAACCGCTTCTTTTTGAGCTGCTTCCATCGCGTCTTCTAGTGCTCGTAAATTTTTATTTTGATCGACTCGCTGTTTTATTTGCTGGTAGTTTTGAATGATTTCATTTTCTTGTAAAAGGTTGGTCAACTGTTCTAAAACTTCATTTACTGCTTGCTCATCTGCTAAACTCATCGCTTACTCCCTAAACGGATGGTCTTCATTAATTAAAATATTTTCAATTTTTTTAGCACGACCATCTTTATCTAAATCAATTACACAGCCGGACAAAACAAATCGGCCTTCTTCTACTACTTCAAAACGTTTTGGCAAAGCTGTCATAAATTTCTCAATCACCGGCCCACGCTTCATTCCTAAAATACCATCATAGGGTCCAGTCATACCCACATCCGTTAAATAAGCCGTTCCTTTTGGTAAAATTCTGGCATCATTGGTTTGGACATGAGTATGGGTACCAACAACGGCAGAAACTTGCCCATCTAAATACCAACCCATCGCTTGTTTCTCACTAGTCGTTTCTCCATGAAAATCAATAAAAATGTATTCTGTCCGCTTGCGAGCTTCAGCCACCAATTCATCGGCTTTTCTAAAAGGATCATCCAAATCGTTCATGAATACCCGACCTTGCAAATTAATTACCGCTAGTTCTAATTCATTTATTTTAATAAACACAATTCCTTGACCTGGCGTTCCTGCTGGAAAGTTTGCTGGTCGAATCATTTTTTTTGCATCACCAATAAATTCAAAAATATCGCGATTATCCCAAGTATGATTGCCTAAAGTCACCACGTCGACACCATCTTGTAAAAACTTTTTATAAATTTTTTCAGTAATCCCCCGACCGCTAGCTGCATTTTCGCCATTGACAATTGTTAATTGCGGATGGTATTTCTTTTTTAACCGTGGTAAATATTCTGTTATGGTGTTACGACCTAAAGAGCCTACAACATCGCCAATAAATAATAAACGCACATCTTTTCCTCTTCTCTAGTTAACTTCTTGCCCCATTATAAAGGTTTTTCTTTTTAAATAAAAGGCAACCAAAAAAAGCAACCGAGTGATTAACAAACGGCTGCTCTTACTTTACTTAAACTAATTCTAACTCTACTAATGCGTTCCAAATACCATCATGGTCATTTGTGTCGGTCACAATATCCGCGGCCGCTTGTACGTTTGCACTAGCGTTACCCATCGCCACACCGAAACCAGCTGTCCGTAGCATTTCAATGTCATTGTTACCATCACCAAAGGCAATCACATTTTTTTGTTCAATGCCAACTTTTTTTGCTAAAGCTAAAATGGTTTCTGCTTTAGAACCTCCGCGAGGAACAATATCCACACTATTTTTATGCCAACGAACGAATCTAAATTCTGGAAATGCTTCTTTAAACTCGGCATCGCTTGATTCATCAAAGTATAAACAACCTTGATAAACATTATGTTCAGTTAAAAAATCTGGATCTAATGGTGGTAGCGGTCCACCAAAAGATTTCATCGCATCTGATAGTAAAGGGAAGTTGTAATCTGTCACACGTCCCACTGAATCTAAACCAAATAAAACCGTATCAATTTGTTTTGAACTAGCGTAATCAATCAAACGTGTCAAAGCCTCACGATCTAATAGATGTTGATAGACTTGTTCATGCTCTAAGAAGGCCGCTGAACCATTACAAACAACATAATTACCACAAGCTAGTTGATGAATCACTTCGTTAGCTAATAAACGAGAACGTCCTGTTGCGATTGTTACTAAATGTCCAGCTTTTCTTAATTCACGAATTCCTTTTAATGTACTATTCAACGGTTCCTTTTGACTATTTAACAACGTACCATCAATATCCAATGCGATTAATTTTCGTTCCATCATTATTCCCCATTATATGTATTTACCTAGATAGGCAATTTCCATTGTATGAAATTTTAAAGCAGATTGCAAAATATATTGTACAATAATCTTTATTATACCCCGATAAATCTGTTTCTTTTAAAGAATATCCTTGACTCTCCACTAGAAAATCGCTTATACTGGAACTTGTGTAAAATAATGCAGCAGAAAAGTAATAGCCCGTCCCCAGTTTCTTGCCGTACTCGGTTCAATTGCGTAACCGCGGCTGCAAAGGTGAAGATTGAAGAAGGAACTGCACGGATATGAATTTTTCAACGGATTATTTTACTCCAAATAAACTTATTGGAGGAATTTTTCAATGTCTCGTTATACAGGACCATCTTGGAAACAATCTCGTCGCCTAGGTATTTCATTATCTGGCACAGGTAAAGAATTATCACGTCGCCCATATGCACCAGGTCAACATGGACCAAACAGCCGTGGTAAAAAATCAGAATACGGCTTGCAAATGGCTGAAAAACAAAAATTACGTTTCACTTACGGTTTAAATGAACGTCAATTCCGTAACATGTTTATGCGCGCTAGCAAAATCAAAGAAGGTAAACACGGTGTTAACTTCATGATCTTACTAGAACGTCGTTTAGATAATGTTGTTTACCGTCTAGGTTTAGCAACTACTCGTCGTCAAGCTCGTCAATTAGTAAACCACGGTCACGTGACTGTTGATGGCAAACGCGTAGATATCCCTTCATACGAAGTGGAAGTTGGCCAAGTTATTGGTATCCGCGAAAAATCTAAAAACAATTCTTCTATTAAAGAAGCAGTTGAATCAGCTTTAGGTCGTCCAGCTTTCGTAAGCTTTGACGATGAAAAATTAGAAGGTTCATTATCTCGTTTACCAGAACGTGAAGAACTAAACCCAGAAATCGACGAAGCCCTAGTCGTAGAATACTACAACAAATTACTTTAAGATTTCATGCAAAACATCCCAAATCCTCTCGAGGATTTGGGATGTTTTTTTGTTTTAAAAATATCTGAAATATTGCTGTTTATTATATCGGATATTATAATAAAAGAATTCAAACGGAGAAAGTTTATAGTTCCAAATATCTATACTAGAACGGAGGCTTATCTTGGAAGAACGAGTGAAACATCTTCAGTTTTTAAAAAGAGCAATTGAATTGTCAAAAAAAGCACGAGCACATGGAAATACGCCTTTTGGTGCACTGTTGGTGGACGACCAAGGAAATATTCTATTAGAACAAGAAAATATTGAAATTACGGAACATATTTGTACTGGACATGCGGAAACGAGTTTAATGCAACGCGCTTCCCAACAATATGACAAAGATTTTTTATGGAATTGTACAATGTATACGACTGCCGAGCCTTGTGCAATGTGTGCTGGTGCCACTTATTGGACTAACGTAGGTACAGTTGTTTTTGGGATGACTGAAAGAAAGTTACTGGAATTAACTGGCAGTAATGAACAAAATCCTACCTTTGATTTGCCTTGTCGCGATGTTTTTGCAAAAGGACAAAAAGAAATTACCGTCATTGGACCCTTTCCCGAAATCGAGAGAGAAGCTGCGGCTGTCCATGAAGGCTATTGGCAATAAAATAATTGATCCTCTCTCGCTATTTTTTTAGCGAGAGCTTTTTTTGGTTATGAAAAATTAAAAAAAATTTTCTTTACATATCGTTAACCTTATTTTATAATTTGGTTAACGTTTTTCAGAAAGAAGGTTATCATTTGAAATTATCCACTCGGGAACTTGTATTAGCAGGATTATTTGCTGCAATAATTAGTATTTTGTCACAATTTACCATTCCTTTAGGCACCATTCCCTTAACTTTACAAACTTTTGCAGTCGGTTTTGCCGTAACTTTGTTAGGGAAAAAAACTGGTACCATTGCTGTACTTATTTATTTATTACTAGGATTGATTGGCTTACCTGTATTTGCTGGAGGTAATGCTGGATTTGCAGTCTTATTTGGACCGACTGGTGGCTTTTTAATTGGTTTTATTTTTAGTGCCTTTGCTACTGGCTGGATTCTTGAAAAAACGCATTTAAATTTTTTCAACGCTATTTTGGCAAACTTGGTGGGTACTTTTATAACGCTACTATTTGGCGCTGCCTGGTTAAAAGTTAGCGGCAGTATGACTTGGACCGGAGCTTTCGCCGCTGGCTTAATTCCTTTTATTCTCCCTAGTATCATTAAAGCTTTTGCGGCTGGTTATTTGGCTGTAATAATTGGACGTAGACTAAGTTACACTCGGATGCTTTATCAATAAAATTTTGCTCCTGCTTTTGTAGCGGGAGCTTTTTTCCTGTAAAATACTCTACAGGAGGTTGTCATGTCTAAAAAAATTAATGGGTTTCACTTAAAAATTATTGCAATCATCGCCATGACCTTAAACCATATCGGGACTGGTTTTCATTTGGGTCAGTATTCTCAAGCCGGCTACTTTTTCACTGAAACAATTGGTAAGCTGACTTTTCCCATCATGGCGTATCTACTGGTGGAAGGATTCCACTATACCCGTAATCGAAAAAAATATGCTTTACGGCTAGCGGCTTTTTGGCTAATTTCGATTGTTCCTTTCCAGCTGCTTTTTCATCCAACTCAGCCTTTTTTAGTTACCAGCTTAGTGAATAATATCTTCTTTAGTTTGTTGATGGGCTTGTTGCTGATGATGGTCACAGAAAAAATCGAGAGCTCTGCTATTCGCGGTTTGTTAGTTTTCCTTTTTGCTTTTGCGACAATGGTATCTGATTGGTCAATTATTGGCGTTCTGATGATTTACGGTTTCTATCGGATCAAGGATCCTAAAAAGAAAATCATTATCCCTGTCCTTTATACGACTGCTGGTTTAGTTTTTCTATACTTCAGTGCCTATTTAGTTGAGCCGGCAACAGTACCGTTGTATATTGTCCTCTCGGGATTAGGTATTTTATTAGTTATTCCGTTGCTACTTTCTTATAATGGTAAGCGAGGATACTCGCCAGCTTGGGTAAAATGGGGGTTTTATCTTTTTTATCCAGCCCACCTATTACTATTAGTCTTGATCCGTTTTTGGCTAAGTTAAAAGGAGCGAATTTATTTCGCTCCTTTTTGATATTTCTGTAATTGTTGCGATTGACGTCTTTTACTAGATCGATAGATTACTTGTAAAATACCAGAAACAATCAATACTAAAATAAGTAAGATAAACAGCTGCCAAGGTAACTCAACTTTGAACTGTTCCAACAAATCATTGGTAGCGGCAATACCATTCAATAGTCCCGCTATCGCTACAAAAAACCAAGCAGTTGCCTTGTTCATAAATGGCTGCATCACAAAAAAGTTTTTTTCACTATCAATACTATCTCTCAATATCCGCTTTATTCGTTGCCGTTCCAAAAAAATTTTATATGGTGGCAGCAACCAATACCAAAGAGAAATATCTGGGTACTTCTTCCCTTTTTTCATGAAACGCCTGAGGGCTTTTTTTTGTTCCGTAATTTCTAAAACGCCTTGGTACATCGGGAAAATGAACAACAACCAATCTCCTAAAAAGGCCAATAATGCCATCACTTGATCTTTCATGCTTTTCTACTCACTTTCAGTGCTGACTAATTGATAAATAGGCAATAATGCTTGATAAGTTTCTAGCATATATTTTTGTGCTTCCTCCGGTTGCTGCCATAACTCGCTTTCTTTCGGAATTATTCGTCCAATTTGAAACTCACCTTTTTTAACATCACGAAAACGAATCAATGTCTTTTCGATATTTTCAATTGTTGCCGGTAATACTTCTGGCTGAGTATGGTCTTTTGAAACGACAAAATCAGCTGGTAATTTCGTAAACAACTCTAAATGATCCAGCATTTTTTGGGCGATTACTTTTTCGTTTTTTGGCTGATCAATCAAAGATAACCACATAAATACATACTCCGGCCAAATACCTAATTGAAAATGAGGCTCCATTTTATAACCGCGTTTTTTTCGACTAATGGCTGACCATGTATTTTCTGGAGGATAAACACTACGACGACGGTGCTGAGCGATATGAATATACAGCTCCTCGTTAATTACAGGTTCCAAATTAACTTTAAAATATTCATTTAGTGTTTGAAAAACTGGCTGGATTTGACTGCGAATAACGGTCATTCGTTCATCTAATCCGTCCACTTCGAAAACTTTAAAACTTTCTTGATTAAACATTTATAGACTCCTCCAACTTATTTCTGATTTCGACGATACAAATAGTATAAACTCCCAAACAAAAAACTCAATGCTAACCAAATACCTAACAAACTGACTAAAAATAAGCCCTTATTACCAATTAAACTGGCAGAAAAGTTAGGTTGAAACAGCAATCTGCGACCTATGACCAATAATAAAATAATCAACAAAAGGACGGCTGCTTTTTTAAGTGAATTGAAATACATGAATGTCTCCTTTTTCTTCCATTATAGGCTAGAGTTTTTTTATCGGCAAAAGTTTTCATTGTTTTATTTATGAACATTTTTTCACAAAATTATTTATTCTTTTACGAAAACGTTTTTTTATCCGATTAACTCTTTGTTTTACTCTTCACCTATCATTTTTTAATTGTTTTTTTATATATTTTTATTTGCCATTGGCGTCAATAAAGCTTATAGTATAAAATGGAATTTTCATAATATTTTCATGATTTATTTTAGGAGGAAAAAATGGATTATTCACTGACAACGCGCTTAGCAGCCGAATTTATCGGAACAGCGCTTTTAGTAATGTTAGGTAATGGCGCAGTAGCAAATGTTGACTTAAAAGGAACTAAAGGACACGGTAGTGATTGGATGCTGATTGCTGTCGGTTATGGTGTCGGGGTAATGTTACCAGCAATGATGTTTGGTGCGATTAGCGGCAATCATATTAACCCTGCGTTTACTTTAGGTTTAGCAATGAATGGATTGTTCCCTTGGGCAGAAGTTTTACCTTATATTGGTGCGCAACTTTTAGGAGCTTTCATCGGACAATTAATTGTGGTTATTACTTACAAACCTTATTTTGATCAAACGACGAATCCTCGTCATATTTTAGGAACATTTTCAACAATTGACAATACCGACTCAAAATTATTTGGCTTCATCAATGAATTTGTCGGTTCATTTATATTATTTTTGGGCGCGTTAGGAATAACAAAAGCTCCTTTCTTCCAAGACAATCTGGGAACAGCTCATTTGGCTTTAGGTTTCTTAGTTTGGACTTTAGTTGCCTCTTTTGGCGGACCAACTGGACCAGGTCTAAATCCTGCCCGCGATTTTGCACCACGGGTTTTACATGCTATCTTACCATTGAAGCACAAAGGTAGCTCGAATTGGGACTACGCTTGGGTACCAGTCGTTGCACCAATTGCTGCATCTATTTTAGGTATTTTCATTTATAAAAGTTTATTCATGTAGTCTTAGGATTTTCCTAAGGCTTTTTTATTTGCTGTCATTATGATAATTTTAATAAAGAAAAAGGAGTGACGCAGATGGCTTTAACCAATCAAACTTCAAAAAAAGAAGTCAATCAAATTTTTGATGGGATCGCTAACAATTACGATAAAATGAATAACCTGATAAGTCTTGGCATGCACGACCGTTGGCGAAAAAAAGCCAATAGTAAACTTGATTTAGTTGAAGGGGCACAAGTTTTAGATGTATGTTGCGGGACCGGTGATTGGAGCTTGTCTTTAGCCGAAATGGTAGGAGCTACTGGTAAAGTGACTGGTTTAGATTTCAGTCGTGAAATGTTAAAAATTGCACAGCAAAAAATAAAAGTCAAACAATGCAAAAATGTCACATTAATAAAAGGCGATGCCCAACAACTGCCTTTTCCTGATGATAGCTTTGATGCTTGTGTGATTGGCTTTGGATTACGAAATGTTCCTGATGCTGGATTGACTTTGGCAGAAATGCGAAGAGTCGTCAAACCAGGCGGAAAAGTCATTGTCTTAGAAACCTCGCAACCGCAAAAAATTGTCATTCGTTTCGGGTGGAAATTATATTTGGAAAAAATCATTCCTTTAATGGGCAGCTTGATTCATCAAATGTCGGCTTATGATTATTTACAAAGCAGTACACAAAAGTTTTTGACTCCCGTTGCCTTAGATAAATTATTCCTGCAACAAGGCTATCAAAAAGTACAGCATCAAAGTCTAGCTTTAGGTGCTGCTATGATTCACACAGGAGAAAAATAAAAAAGCCCCAACACCTAAATGTTGGGGCTAAACCAGTATCTAAAAAGATAGAAAAAGATTTCTCCACAAAAACTTTTTCCGACACCCTGCAAATCCGGCAGGTGAAATAAATTTCGTGTGCCTCTGGGTAAACGAATCAAAAATGATTCATTCGGCTCATCGCATGAAGCTAATATTAACAGATTGCCCAACAATTGCAAGCTTTAAAAAGCTTTATGTATGATATAAACAACTAAATAGCCATAACTAGCTACCGACCAAATTTTAAAGGTCAAAACAATCTGCAAATAATTTTTCAGTGGTAAATCTGTCATCCCGGCAACCAGACACATAATATCATCTGGTAAAAACGGAAAAATAAAACAAACAATCAGTGTTCGTTTAATTTTTTTTTCGTGTTTTAAAAGTCCCGTTTCAAAAGTTTGATAATTTTTTGGCGATAAAACAAAGCGAGCAAATCTTCGCCCAAATCGACGGATAAGTAAGAATAACAGCACCTCACCCACCACTAGTCCAATGTAGCTATAAATAATTCCCGGTAGATTGCCAAACATCCACATCCCTACGACGGTCGCAATCCCCCCAGGTAAAAATGGAACAATCGGCTGAATCACTTGGATAATAATAAAGACTACTACCGCAAAATTGCCAAACTGTTTAATAAAATTTTGTAAATCTTTCGCAGTAGTAATACCGCTGTTACGAACATATAACAAAATTACCACGAAAGCGATCAAGCCAATCACTGGCAATATTTGAATCAGCTTCTGAGACCATTTCGTACTCCTTGAATCCATCCATTATTTCTCCTGTTTCTCACTAAAAAATTCACCGATTTGATCGATGTAAGTCAATGATTCTTTTAGGGGATAAACCACAAAATCATGCATCATATCGGGAACCACCGTCAATGTCATCTCTGTATTTTCACTCCGTTTAATTCGCTCTTGCAAACGTAAAACATCAGGATATAAAATTTCATCCGTTCCAGCAATTACAAACAACCGACCCAAATCGTCAAAATTGCCATAAATTGGTGAAACCCGCGGATCAGTCACTGCCCAAGTTCCAGCATAGTTTTCCCCAGCTTCAGTTAACAAGTCTTTTTCTAACAAAACATCTTTTTCTTGCAATTCATTAGATCGCGGATCACTAACTGTTGCATCTAACCACGGAGAAACCAAAGCAATTTTTTCCGGACGCTGTTCCAAATCGATGTCCCGTAATAATTGTGCCAGACTCATTGCTAAACCGCCACCAGCCGAATCACCAAACAAATAGAACTTGTCATCTGGATAGAGAAAATTTAAATGACGAAAAGCTTTTTCTGTCAACGGTAAAGTTTTTTCAGCAGTATTTTCTGGTGCTAAAGGATAGTCAAAATAGCTGACCTTTAAATTATATCTTTTTACAAAACGTTCTTGTAAATTTTTATGAAAAGGTGAAGCTTCTAAAGCATAACCGCCACCATGCAAATAAAAGACGTGGCGCTTCGTCGGATGGGCCGGTAATAACGTAATCAACTGATGACCATCAAGACTTTGAACCTTTTGCGGAATATCGATCCGCTTTAATTGTTTGGCGATAATATTGCGGCGCTTAGGTGGATCAATCATAGAGATTCCTACAATTTTTTTCATATTTAAGACTTTAAATAAGCCTTTAACAAATTTAGCGGAATAACGCATTGCATACCTCCTGACAATCAACTAGAGTATTTTTTAGCCGCTCGTGCTAAAATAGTAAAAGAAAAATGTTTCTTCATTTTACCATACTATTAAAGGGGAAAGGAGAATCTGCTATCGAAAAAAATGGACGGGATTTGTCGTTTGATAATATTCGTGGTGTCTTAATTTCGTTGGTTGTTTTAGGACACGCGTTAGAATATTTTCGCTTAGATAGCCCGATTGGTGAATTTTTTTACGTCTTTATTTACCTATTTCACATGCCAGCTTTCATTTTTATTTCTGGCTACTTTTCAAAAAATTTAGCTAAGGGGCGAAAAACTGCGGTTGAAGCTTTTTTAATCCCTTATTTATTATTGAATTTAGTTTTAAGCATTATTTTATTACTGATGGGTAAAATTCAAGCCATCATGATACTAAGCCCTGGATGGACCCTCTGGTATTTGTATTGCATGTTCATCTGGCGATTATTATTGCCAGATTTAGTGAAGGTGCGGCGCATTTTATTGTTAAGCTTTATCGTTGGTATTTTTTCTGGGTTCCTCACCGAATTTGGAACGTATATGGCCATGGCAAGAACATTAAGCTTTCTGCCTTACTTTTTAGCCGGTTATTATACTACTTCAGAAAAAATCGCCCGTATTCGCAATATTAAATGGAATAAGCCCATCAGTGTCGGCGTGATTATCGCTGGTATTGTAATTGCTTATTTCTGGGTGCAAAGTCATCTACCACCAGAAATTTTATGGGGCGATCGCGCTTATAATCTTTTTACCTTACCGCTGTATCAAAATTTAATTGCCGATATTTTATTGTATATTGTTGGTTTTGCCTTTATCTTTGCCTTTTTAAGCTTGGCTAATAACAAACCCCACTTTTTTTCTTCTTGGGGGCAAAAAACCTTGGCAATTTATCTGTTGCATATTTATCTCGTCGCACCCTTAGTCCAATTTACTCAGAGTGTCCGTAATCCTTGGATCCATCTCGGTTTGATCGTAGCTGGTTCTGCCGGTATTTTATACATTTTATCGCGACCAAAAGTAACCGTTACCTTAAACAAAACGATTGCTCGTATTTTACATTTTATTATGCCCGAAAAAAAAGAGTAGCTGATGAATTTTTCATCAGCTACTACTTTTTATCTTAAAATATCAATTAAATCTTTCTTAGCTGCTTCTGATGCTGGCATAACTGAGAAGATTAACCCAATTCCACCAGAGACACCAACTGCTAACGCAACTGTAAAGAAGTCTACTGAAACAGAAATATCCATTGCACTACCAATTGCATAAGCGACAATCATACCTAATAGATAGCCAATAAAACCACCTACTAAAGTTAAGGTCACTCCTTCTAGTAAGAATTGCGTGCGAATCGCACCTCGTGTAGCGCCTAAAGCACGGCGAATTCCGATTTCCTTGGTTCGTTCAGAAACTGAAATGTACATCATGTTCATAACACCGACACCAGCAATAAATAATGAAATACCTGCTACGGCACTAATGAATAAAGTAATCGTATTTAAAACACTACTGATGCCATCCGTCATCATCGCCATATCAGAAACACTGTAGGTTCCTTGATCTCGCAGGGCACCATTTTTTTCTAAAAGTTTTACGGCTTTATCAGTTACTTGAGAAGGTTTGGCTGCTGAATCCAAAGTTAAAACAACCGCGCTAGTTTCTTGAACGTTTTGGAAGAATTTTTCGTAGGTTTTTTTAGGCATCTCAATGCTGGCTTCCTCTGCCGAAAACATCGTCATCCCCGCACCTGTCGGATACACACCAACAATCGTATAAACCTCCCCGTTAATTTCCAGTCCACGACCAACGGCAGAATTTGCATGGCTAAATAAATCCTTGGCCGTATCGGCATCAATTGTAATTACTTTGTTGCCCACTTGATTATCATAACTAGTTAATTTACGACCACTTTGGACACTTTTCCCATTACTGGTAATGGCACCGATTCGTTTATTACGAGTTTTCCCACGAACATTAATATCTTGATAGATATATTCCAAATCTGTTTTAGGATAGCTAACTTTTTCCACACCATCAATTGTCTCCAACAAAGAAAAATCTGAACTTTGAATCAAATCCATATTGGAGTAATATAACGCTGGATCATCAGGTGCAAATTGTAAATTAATTTCAATTTCTTCAGACTCGTTAGGTGTCAAACTTTCAATGGTATCTTTTTCAAAACCACGACCGATTGACAAAATTGCTATTACCGCCGCAATCCCAATCACAATCCCGAACATTGTTAAAGCACTTCTTTTTTTATTTTTAAAGATCGATCCTAGAGATGACCGCCAGTTTACATAAAGTTTCACTCATGAATCACCGCCCGATCTTCAATAATTGCCCCGTCACGAATACTAATCAGACGGTCACAGTAAGGAACAACCTCCGGATCGTGGGTCACTAGAAAAATTGTCGCACTTTCTTTGCGATTCAACTCACGGAAAAGTTCCATAATCTCAGTTGAGGTATGCGTATCTAATGCACCGGTTGGCTCATCAGCAATAATAAAACTAGGCTGATTTATCAAAGCCCGCGCAATTGCAACCCGCTGTTGTTGCCCCCCAGAAAGTTGTTTGGGATGTTTATCAGCTTTATCAGCAATCCCAACTTTAGCTAAAGCATCCATAACTCTTTCTTTAGTCTCATGAAACCCGTAGCCATTATACAAAAGTGGCAATTCAACATTCTCATAAACGGTATTATTTTCAATTAAACTAAAATTCTGAAAGACAAAACCGACGATTTGATTCCGAACTTTTGATAGCCGATCATCAGAAGAAGTTACTAAGTTTTCTCCTTCAAACAAGTATTCGCCGTCAAATTTTGTATCAATAAAGCCCAATGTGTTAATCAAAGTCGATTTACCCGAACCAGATGGGCCCATGACAGCAATCATTTCACCAGCTTCAACCGACATATTAATATCTTTTAAAACATGTAGTTCCTCTTCATCATTGCGGTAATACTTGTTAACGTGTTTTAATTCAATCATTTTAGTTCACCGCCAATGTTTGACCATCAGAAATCTCACTATCGGGATTTGACACAATACGGTCATTTTCTTTCAAACCGCTGACTACGATTAAATAGCCGTCTCTATCTTCTGTTTCGACTTTTGTTCGTTTCGCTTTGCCATCTTTAACTAAATAAACGTATTGTTCGTCGTCAGCATTTACTACAGCTTTTCTCGGCAGACGAATCTCATCGACTGGTAAAGAAATTTGTACATTGTAGCCATACTGAAGATTTTCAGCTGGTTTTACGGTAAAGCTATAATTTGAAACACTACTACCAGAACTTGCTTGTGTTGTAGTAGCTGGTGCCTGTTCAGGTAACTGCCCAACTCGAGTGATTGTCCCGGCAATTTCTTGATCGGTTACATTCGGACGAATGATCACACTCTGATCTTGTTGCAAACGTGAATAATCATATTCTGTTGCCGTTCCTTCGATTGAAACTTCATCGCTGATCACTTGAACAACTGGTGTCGTAGCATCATTTTTTCCTTTTTCATTGACGTAGACCTTACCAGCTGAATTACTAGTCACCGTTTGTGTCACTTTTTGTTGTGCTTGAGCGACACTTTGGTTAGCAGAATTAAGATCAACATTAGCTAGATCCAATGCTTGACGAGCTTGTAAAACACCATCTTGTGCTGTTTCCAATGATGCTTGATATTGGTCTCTTTCTTGCTTGTACATTTCTTTTTGAGTAGGGTCACTCGTCACATTATAATTATTAGTAGCTTCGTTTACTTGTTGTTGTGCACGGGCTTGTCGCGTTTGAGCTGCAGCTAAACTTTCTTGGGCACTTGTAACTGCTTGGGTCAACTTAGCAATCGTTTCGCTTTGTTGTTCTGCTTGGTTTTGATATTCTTGATTTTCATAAGTTAATAAAACCGTATTTTCTGCAATTTCTTGTCCATCAGTTACATTAATCGTAGTAATTTTTCCTAAACTTTGGTCCATATAATAATCTTGAGTAGTGGTTGCTTCCACCACACCTTTAAAGGTCAGATCATCTGCTTTTTTCAGCTCCACAGTATCATAAGTGTCTTCTGTGGTTTGACTGCGGGTCTGAGAGAAGATTACAGCCCCAATCAACAAGACTAATAAAACCACTCCCCCGATGATACTGTAACGAATTTTTTGTTTTTTCGTTAATGGTTTTTTTAATGATGGTCGTTTAATTTTTTTCATGTTTTACTCCTCTGGTTCAATTTTAAACAATTGGATGATTACAATGACTGCTGGGACTAATAAAATAATTTGAAAAATAAGACTAGGAAGCACTGAAGCAATTGAAGTCTGAGCGCCAGTAATATTCACATTTGGTTGTGTTAAATAAGTGATTACAGTATTGATTATGCTCCAGCCGATCTTTAAATAATATGGCCATTTAGCTGGTGCATTGCCTTCTTTCAATGTTTTGTTTGCTCTCACAAATAAAATGACAATCACAATTGATATTATTACACTAACAATCGTAATCACTTTTGTCATGGGACTTTGGAGGTATTTATACAATATTTCTCCAGCACTACCTAAACTGTAATACATATCACGATTAGGATTTATTACTGTTGGTAAACCTATCAAACTAATAATTGTTACAATTAATTCGATTACCAATAAAACCATATTCCAAGTTTTTACCTTTTTTAAATGTTTTTGCAACTCTTCCATTTATAAACTCCCCTTAAAAATATTTAATATTTTCCTATTTTACCACAACATTCTCGTTAAAAATAATCAATATTCAGACAATAAAATAAAGATAACAAAAAAACAGACCCCAATTTGAGATCTGTTAAAATTTATTTGCTTATTCGAAGTTTCTTTCTACTAAAGATTGGCGTAAAATTTCTTCCACAGCAGCTTCATCTAATGGTACATAACCATTTTTATCAATGCTACTATGAGCTACAGCTTGTTTGGCCATCAAACTAAATTTCTCATCATCAATACCAACTTCTGGTAATGTCATCGGAATTTTACATGCCTTAAAATAATCATATAACTTTTGAATACCCATTCTTGCAGCCATCCGATCAACGCTTTCTTCAACACCGAAAACATTACGGGCAAACTGAGCCAATTTGCCAGCTGTTTGCTCATTTAAGACATATTCCATCCAACGAGGGGTAATAATTGCTAAGCCGATCCCATGCGTAATATCATAAAAGGCACTTAATTCATGTTCAATTGCATGACACGACCAAGACCCTTGTTTTCCATTACCAGTCAGGCCGTTTAATGCTAACGAACTTGCCCACATAAGATTTGCTCGCGCATCATAATCATCTGGATATTTCAAAGCGATTGGACAATTTTTTATCACTGCACGCATAATTCCTTCAGCTACAAAATCTTGCACATCGGTTCCCTCAGTTTTATTAAAATAATTTTCAATTAAATGACTCATAATATCAGCCGAACCTGCTGCGGTTTGATATTGATTTACGGTAAAGGTATTTTGTGGATCTAAGAAAGAAGCTTTCGGCAACATCGATGGACCGGCTGTTCCTAACTTTTCCTTGGTTTTCCAGTTAGTAATTACAGCATTAGTATTCATTTCCGAACCTGTCGCCGCCAAAGTCAAAATCGTCACTAAAGGAAGTGCTGGACCTGCAAAACCTTTTCTTTCCAACACTAAATCCCAAGCACTGCCTTGATAGAAAGCTGCTGCCGCAATTACTTTAGCAGCATCAATAACAGAACCGCCGCCAATCGCTAAAATCACATCAACCTTTTCTTGACGACAAATTTCTGCTCCTTTTTCAACCGTTGTCACCCGTGGGTTAGGTTCAACACCCGCTAATTCAAACACTGTATTGCCGTTTTCTTTTAGTTCGTTAGCCACTTTATCGTACAAACCATTTTTCTTAATACTACCGCCGCCATAAACAATCAGAACTCTTTTCCCAAATTCGTTTAATACTGTTGGCAGTTCGTCTAAGCGATCTTTTCCAAAACGGATATCAGTTGTTACATGAAAATTAAAATTTTCCATGGTTGTTGCCTCCTCTTCAAATTGAAAAACTGGATTCATTGATTTCTTTAAAATTGTATCATACATCCAAAATTTTCAACAAATTAACCAAATAGATTTTCGTGGAAAAAATCTGTAATTTGGTCCATCGTTTGTCCTTTAACCATATGCCGCTCATCGGCACTTTCAAAAATCACATTTTCTTGTGGATTTCCCGATACAAATGTTGCTACATCCTCATAAGGAATTTTTTCATCTTCTCGACCATGCCAAAATAGTAACGGACGACCAGCTAAGCTTTCTGGTTGTTGTGACAAATCATACTCTTCAATCCAAGCCAATAATTTTCGATAATCCTTTGGTAAATAAAAACCCAATTGACTGGCATGTTCTTCAATCCGTGCACGATATGTCAAAGGTGCTGGCGAGCCCATTACGCAAGCTGCGACATTTATCTCCGGATGTTGAGTTAATAACATGCAAGTAGTCATCCCACCCATCGAAACACCACCAACGCCAATCTGTGCTGTAACTAAATCTAATTTTTTAAAATAATCCACTATGTAACCAAACTCAAACAAATTACCTTGAATACTATCAAAAAAGGTCAGCGATGGAATCTTAGAAACTGCTTGTCTGCGTTCACCATGATTAGGAGCATCAGGTAAAAGCACTCGCATTTTTTGTTTAGCAAGTTTTCGTCCTTGAGTCAGAACCAATTCTTTTGCCGTTTGCCAGCCATGATAATAAATCACTAATGGCAGCGGTGTGTGAACATACTCTTCTGGTACTACTTCTAGTAAAGGAATATTTCCCACCATTCGTCTGCGTACAGCAATTTTCATATTATATTTCACCTCTTCGTCTTCTTTTAAATTGTAACTAAGAATATCGATTAGGACAAATCTTAGCGCAGATTACAAACTCCTGCTATACTGGGACAGGATTTGATGAGGTGAGAAAATGACAAAAAAAATGACAACCGCAAAAGCACAAAATTTTAACTGGATTAATTTAGATTCTGATACATTTGGTGAGGATTCAAAAGTTTATCAAGAATACGGCATTGACGAAGAGGTCTTAAATTATGCCCTCGATAAAAATGAACGTGCACGGGTAGAATATGACGATCAGCTACAAATGTTTATCTTGATCTACAATGTACCGAAATTGAAAAAAATTTATAATCACTATGAGACGGTTCCGCTAACTTTTTTAGTTCGAGGACAAAATCTAATCACTATTTCCAACCAAGAAAATGGTTATTTGGTCGAAACTATCAAAAATTTATTGATGAAACATCCAGATTTGTCTTTGTATAAATTTCTTTTTACGATTTTATTTATTATTTCTGATTTGTATTTTCCAATGGTAGAAGAAATGAATGCTGATCGCCAATTGATTAGCAATCGCTTAAAAGAAAAAACTAGCAAAAATAATTTGCTAGCTTTATCCGATTTAGAAACCGGGATTGTTTATTTAATTTCAGCTGCTAAACAGAATACGGTTCTGCTAGAACAAATCAAAACCAATCCTATTTACCATTCGATTAATGCCATCGAAAGAGAACAACTAGAAGACACTTTAATCGAAGCTAAACAACTAGTTGAAATGACTGAATTGGCCTCAGAAATTTTACACGGTATCTCTGGAACCTATAACAATATTTTGAATAATAATTTAAATGACACTATGAAAATCTTAACTGTCTTGTCTTTATTATTGACCATTCCCACCATCGTTACTGGTTTTTTTGGCATGAATGTACCCTTGCCCTTTGAGCATGATTTGTCCGGTTGGTGGTTCATTATTATCATTAGTGTTGTTGGCTGGTTTGGTTTTTCCTTTATTTTGCGGCAGATCTTAAAATAAACCAGATCTGCTATTTTTCTTTGTGAATTTCTTCGTAGAGTGAAGCACCACTAAACATTAAATATAGAAGATTTTGTGGGTCTTCTATTTTCACACCATAAGAGCTTAGTAAAACTAACAACTGTGGTAAAAAGTCCCGTGGTTTACTTAAGATACTTAAACTATAGGTTTGATTATTTTTTGTCGTAATAACTAAATCAATCGGGTCGGAAAACCAAATATCAAATGCTGAAAAACGGGGTCTTTTGGTGTAAGACAAACAGGCAGTATCAATTTCTTCATAAGGAATAATTATTTTCTTCTCTGTATTAGTCAATCTTTGATATTGAACAACTAAAGGCGTGTAAGAAAATTCGTGAACCACTATTTGTTTTGCTTCTATCACCCAATAGTTTCGAATCAAGGCCGCCAAGCCAAAAATAGAAAGCAACAACATCAATACTAACCAGATAAACCACAAATGCGTAAAATCAAATTGCATAAAACTAGCTGTAATAAATCCAGCAATTAAAAGAAAAAATAACAAAGAAACCCCGCTAAAAAAATGACCCACTGTATAAGGTAGTTTTAATTGGTCAATTAGTTCATCATAAGATACATCTAGTGTAGTGCATAATTTTTCCAGTTCAACCTTGGTTGGAATAGCTTGATTTTTTATCCATTTTTCAACAAATGCTACTTCCACATGTAAATCACTCGCCAATTCCTCAGTTGAGAGATGTAAAACTGCTTGTCTTTTTAAAATCAAATCTCCTAACATCTTTTCCCCCTCCTTTATTCAATTAAATAATAAGCCTATAAGATAAAAAAACCAATCAACTGACAGTTGATTGGCGATTTAATCAGCTTTATGGAATTCTTCATAGAGAGAAACATCTTTTAACAATAACTCAACAATCTCGTCATCGTCCTTGACCTTCACGCCTCGATGCTCTAAAAACATCACAAATTGAGGTAGATAATCTCGAGGCTGATTCAACAAATCAAACGAAACAAACTTGCCATCTTTTTTTGTAACGTCTAAATACATCGGATCCGCACTCACATCTACAACGGAAAAACGAGCTTTTTTAGTATAACGTATCTTAGCTTCGGCCATCTCAGTATAGATGATTCTTGTTACTTTAGCTTTACGCATTATTAATTGAAACATTCCCCAAAAAGGAACGCTTGAATAACCTACTTGATAAATTTCCTTTTGATCAATCACCCAATAATCTCGAATCAAAAACGGAAGAATCATACCAGAAATTATGATAAAGTAGATCACACCCGCTAACCATAAATCGATTCGGAAACCAATCAAAAAACCCGTGACTAATACATCTAAAAGCAAAAAATTTCGCAATCGTTTCATAGTAAATTTTTTCCCCACGACATAAGGCTTTTTAAAAAAGGGACTCCCCCGTAAAAGCTCATCAATCGAAAGGTTAAACACTTCACTTAACGCGATTAAATTATCAATCGAAGGCACAGCTAAATTTTTTTCCCATTTCGAAATAGCTTGTGGCGTCACAAAAAGCTGCTGCGCCAATTCAACTTGGGTCAAGCCAGCTTTTGTCCGATATATTTGTAACAACTCCCCTAAACGCACAACTATCACTCTCCTGCTTTCATTATAAACTTTTTTATCCCCTAAAAGTAAAAAAAGACTGGATCAAAAGTTATTTAACTTTCAATCCAATCTAAAGGTTATATTAGTGCTTTCCCAGTCATATCTTCGTAATCTTTTTTCATGATTTCCCAAGATTTTTCAATCTTATCATCTAGTCCAAATAAACCGCTGCGACCAACAATATAGATGTCTGGTCCGGCTGCATCAATTCGTTTGAATGATTTCCGATTTGATGAACCGTCCATTTCGATAACATATTTGTAACCTTTTTCTTCTCGTAATTCCCGTAAAGCAACAATTTTATCTAAGGTACTTTCGATAAAGCGTTGTCCAGCAAAACCTGGATCAATTGTCATAATGGTAATTTTATCCAACAATTCGATATATGGAAAAATTGTTTCAATCGGTGTTTCTGGATTTAAAACAATTCCTGCTTTTAAACCTGCATCATGAATTTGATCGATTAAACGAAATGCCATGCCATCTAAAACTTCAGCATGCATACAAATCCATTCACATTTTTGAGCAACTAATTGATCTACCCAAAAACTTGGATTTGTCACCATCAAGTGTGCTGACATTGGTAAACTACTGATTTTGCGTACTTCATCAATAAACCACGGTGATAAAGTAATATTTGGCACATAATGACCGTCCATAATATCAATGTGATAAGAATCTACCTTATCATTTAGAAAAGTAATTTGTTCTTTAAATTTATCTAAGTCCATCGTCATTAATGATGGTGAAAATTCTACTTTGTTCATACTTAACCTCGCTTCATTTTTTTAGAAAATTTGAATATCGTCTAAACTAATTTCATCTTCTTCCACTTCTACCGCTGTATCTAATTCTTCTAACGGTACATTTTTCTTAATCACCGCTAATGCTACAGCGGTCACTACAATATTTACTAAGAGCGCCATCACGCCAGCCATTGGACGCGACATGGTTGGAATCATCAAGACACCACCAAATGGAACTGTTGCATCGGCACCTAAGACCATTGATACGGCACCACCTGCTGCACCACCGATTGCAGTTGCGACAACACTACGAACAATATCATTCATTACTAAAGGAATAACACCTTCGACAATATTGATTACACCCATCGGTACGGCAGATTTTAAAGTTTCAACTTCCACTGAAGAATAAATATTTTTTCTAAATAATTTCGCAATAAAATAAGCTAAACCGAAACCGATTGGTGTGGCAGTATTGACTAGTTGTAATGCAGTAATTGGTCCATTCAACCCTTCTGCTTGCATCGTTAATACAAAAGCGAAAACTGTTTTGTTGATTGGTCCACCGTAATCGACACCACTTAAAATCCCGACAACTGCACCAAAAATTAATAATGACGAAGAACCTAAACCATTTAATAAGTCCGTTAATAAATTAGTAAATGCGGCAATTGGAATCCCGATAATGTATACCATGATTAATCCGCCGACAATTGATGTTAAAAATGGTACTACTAAAGTTGGCATCAAACCTTTTGCCCAGTTTGGTAATTTTACATATTTTAAGACGGCCAATACTAACCAACCCGCCATGTAACCACCAATGATACCGCCGATAAATCCAGCGCTGATTGCGTTTGCTGTCAAACCGATGATAAAACCTGGTGCAATCCCTGGTTTCGCTGCAATCGAATAAGAAATTCCGGTAGCAATCACGACTGGTAATAATCCTAAACCAGCTGCTCCCATCGTTGCTAAAGCATCCCAGATTGAAAATTCTCCTTGTACTAAAGCTGATTGGTTACTTCCGCCAAAAGCCATCCCAATGGCAATTAGAAAACCTGCGCCACAGACAATCGGGATTAAATAAGAGATCGCCGTCAGCAAGTGTCCTTTTAAATTTAACCGTTTGATAAGTTCCATTTTTGTTTCCCCCTAGAGTATATTATGCTTGTGCCACCACTTCGGCCGCCTTTTCAATAAGTTTGTTAGGTGATTTCACGGCAATTTCTGTTGGAACTTGGATAATGCGTTTGCCCTCGAAACGTTCCCGACCAGAAATTTTTACATCTACCGCTAAAATAACCACGTCTGCTTCATTGATTTGTTCTGGTGATAATTCATTTTCCACACCAATTGTTCCTTGCGTTTCCACTTGAATCTCATAACCGGCTTTTTTTCCGGCATTTTCTAATTTTTCTTGCGCAATATAAGTATGGGCAATTCCCACGGTACATGCTGCTACTCCGACAATTTTCATCAATGATTCCTCCAATTTTTAGACAAAGGCCGTAACGATTGCGTCTTGATCTTTGGCTTGTAATAAGTTTGCTACGACTTCATCATTACCTAATTTGCGGGCAAACATTGCTAATAATTTTAAGTGATCTTTAGCGGCTTCAACGTCATCTCCAACAGCAAATAAAATAATTCCTTTAACGCCTTTGCCATCTAAAGTTTCCCATGGAATTTCTTCGTTGTTAATACCGATTGCAACACCAACGTCTTTTACAAAAGCACTTTTTCCATGAGGAATTGCGACATAATTTCCGATTCCTGTTTGGCCTTCTGCTTCTCGCGCGTAAATATCTTTGATAAAACCTTCGATGTCGGTAATGTTGCCATTGGCCAACAATAATTCTGCTAATTCATGTAAAACTTCATCTTTAGATTTTGCATTCATATTAGTTTTCATCAAATTTTTGTTTAAAATTTCGGTCATTTCCATTTTGTTCTCCTCCTAATAATTATCCCGCAACAACTTCAGCGGCTTTCTCAATTAATTTATTTGGTGATTTTACTGCTACTTCAGTTGGTACTTGGATGATGCGTTTGCCTTCAAAACGTTCGCGACCAGAAATTTTTACATCCACTGCTAAAATCACGACGTCTGCTTCTTTAATTTGTTCATCTGACAATTCGTTTTCCACACCGATGGTTCCTTGTGTTTCTACTTGAATATCATAGCCGGCTTTTTTACCAGCGTTTTCTAATTTTTCTTGTGCGATATATGTATGGGCAATTCCCACGGTACATGCTGCTACTCCGACGATTTTCATAAATGATTCCTCCTAAATTTCTCCAACTATTTCAGTTATTTGTTTGATATGATTGGCTGCCAACAAATTTTCGACAAATTCATCATCAGCTAATTTTCGAATAAATAAAGCAATTCTTTTTTTGATTTCCACCGCTTCATTTTCTTTTAGCAAGATGGCAATCACAAATGCTACGTCTCCTTGTTTCTCCCAGTCAAAAGTTTGCTGCAACTTCACTAATAAAACTTGGCTCGTTAAAATATCAGGACTTTCAATATGGGGCAAAGCAACTTTTTCCGCCACCATAATACTGCCTAAATCCACCCGCTCTTTTAACTGTTGACTGACTTTTTCAGGCGCAGTAGTCGCAGCTTTCTGACTTAAAAACTGATAGATTTCTTGAACATTGCTAAACGTATCAATCATTGCTACTTGATATAATTTATTTTCGCTCATGATAAATCTCCTCAATTTTATTTTTCAGCCGTTCTTCATCTTCCTTTGAAAACATCGCACTAACTAATAAATTATTGATGGGCACTTGCTGATTCAAATCAATCGTGGATAAAATCAATTCCACGCCGGCATAATTTTGCGAAGTTTGATCGTAATCTCTCGTGGCCAAAACATCGACAATTTCCAACTCAGGAAACTTCTTAGCAATTTTGACTCGTAATAATTCCGAAGTTCCAATCCCAGTAGTACACATAATCAAAGTTGGAATCGGTCGCCGATCAGTTTCTAACACTCGAGCAAAGTACAACGTGATAAAACCATTTTCATCATCATTGATGGTTGCCAGTTGAAATTTTTGACTCGCTAACACTGAGACTTCTGTGACTTGCTGAAAAATATTGTCGTAGACACTTTTAATTTGGTCTAATAAGCCATTTTTCACACGGATTTGATTTTCTAAACGATTCAACATCGGTTTTATGTGATTAGCAAAATCATTGAAAAATGTTTCATTCACCATCGCAATTCCTAAACGTTTGGTCATCTCTTCCAAATAGAAATAAGTCACGTCGTTCACTTTGTCAGAAAAATGATTGTTTTTCTTATTATTCCCTTCAATTCTCGAAGAAACCAAGTATTGATAGAGATGATAAATTTCATTTTCCGGTAACGGCTCATTGATATATTTGCTAATGTTATCAATCACCGTTTCAGCAATTTTCTTTAACTCAGGATCTTTTGCCATCTCTTGTTCTTCTTCAGTCGTCACTTCTCGTTTAACAATTTGCGAAGATTTACGAGAACGACTGACTAAAATATACAAGTGAGAAAAAATATTCACGTTATAAGGATAAGGAATTTGCAATTTCATCTTGCGCAGTTGATCCAAGATATACAAAACATCATAACTATTGAAGTTTAAACTTTGATTGTTGCGCAATTCTTCAATATCAACAATGTTCATGTTTTGAATCACATCGCCAATCGCTTTGCGGATATTTTTCTCTTCTCCGACGATCGCCAACTGCCGATTTTTTCGCTCCAAAACTAAATCATACTGCGCCAACTCATTCGTCAAAATCTGTTCATCACTGGCCACCACTGAATCACCGACATAATACTCATCGAATAACTCATAAATTTTTTTCGGATGCGGTGCCGCTAATAACAAAGCTTCTAGCACGCGTTCTCTCCGTTGTTTCGGCGTGAAGTCTATTTGCTTTTCACTTTTTACCACTGGATTGCCTAAATATTTTTCATAGTTTAGTTTAAATCCGCGACCTTTCTCAGAAAAAATCATGATATCATCAGTGACTTCATCATTAATTTTTTTGACTAAGCGATAGACCGTTTTAGGTGAAATATTAAAATGTTTGGCAATCTCTTCCCCCGTCACAAAATCTGACTTGTTAGAAAGATACAATAATAGCTGCTTTTCGCGATTTCCTTTTTTACTCATAACTATTACTCCTTCGATATCTTTATAATAAAGCACTTTCAAGAAAGCGTTTCACTTATAAATGTCCAATGCACTGGACATTTTTTTAGCGGACAAAAAAATACTAAGAGTAATAGGTTTGTCCCCTACTACTCTTAGTATAGTTTTTTTTATTCACCAATCAATGTTTCTAAACCAACATGCATCATATCTTTAAAGGTATTTTGGCGTTCTTCTGAAGTAGTTTCCTCACCAGTCAGCATATGATCACTAACCGTCATGATGGCTAAGGCTTGTACATCAAACTTAGCAGCTAAGTAATATAAAATTGCTGCTTCCATTTCCACACCTTTGATACCGTAATTCGCTAAATCAAAAGTTGGTTTCAAATCATCTTTGTAGAAAGTATCTTCTGATAAAACATTTCCCACATGAGTTGTAAAACCTTGCTCTTTAGCAATATTATAAGCTCTTACCATCAAATCAAAATCAGCAATCGGGGTAAAATGGAAGCCTGGAAAATGCTTAGCTACCATTGATGAACTCGTTACCGCGCCTTCAGCAATAATCAAGTCTCGCACATGAACATCTTTTGATAAAGCACCACAAGTACCTACGCGAATTAATTTTTTCACGCCATAAGATTCAATTAGTTCCTGTGCATAAATTCCTGCAGAAGGCATCCCCATACCTGTTCCTTGAACAGAAACTCGTTCGCCTTTATAGGTACCAGTATAACCTAACATCCCTCGCACATTATTATAAATTTTTGCATCTTCTAAAAAGTTCTCTGCAATAAATTTTGCTCGTAATGGATCTCCCGGCAATAAAATTTTATCTGCTACTTCTCCAGCTTTCGCCTCAATATGAACGCTCATCGTATTCCTCCTAAAACTATTTTTAATCATGATTTAGCTACATGATTTTTTAAAGTTCCTGCAATGTTTCTTTCACTAAGAATTTGAAATCTTCTTTTACTCTTTCAGTTGTTTCGACAACTTCTGCATGATTTAAATTAGCTTGCATTCCTGCAGCCAAGTTCGTAATACAAGAAATCCCCAAAACTTTCAAACCACTGTGAACTGCAACAATCACTTCAGCCACGGTAGACATACCCACAGCATCAGCACCCATCGTGCGAGCCATATGAATTTCAGCTGGTGTTTCATAAGTTGGCCCACTAAAACCCATATAAACCCCTTCACGTAAATTTAAGCCCACTTTTTTGGCAGCTGCTCTAGCTACGTCTTGGTATTCTACTGTGTAAGCATGGCTCATATCAGGGAAACGAGGACCCATTTCATTATCGTTGGGACCAATTAAAGGATTGGTTCCGGTGAAATTAATATGATCATTAATCAACATTAAATTCCCTGGCTCAAAGTTTTTATTTACCCCGCCAGCTGCATTGGTTACGATTAATGAGTGAATTCCTAACGCTGCCATCACTCGCACAGGATAAGTCACACTTTCCATTGGATAACCTTCATAAAAATGGAAACGTCCTTGCATCGCTAAAACTTTTCTGCCTGCTAAGGTTCCATAAACCAACTGCCCTGCATGTCCTTCAACCGTTGAAATTGGGAAATACGGAATATCGCTATAGGCAATCTTCACCGCATCTTCAATTTCATCAGCTAATTCCCCTAAGCCAGAACCTAAAATTAAACCAAATTCAATTTCATTAACGCCTTTTTCTTGGATATAACTGGCTGTTTGCTGCAGTTTTTCTTGTAAACTTGTCATATAAGTCAGTCTCCTTTTTTATTTTAATAGTTTTAAGAAGCTTTCGCCATTTTCAGTTGCCGGTACATCAAAGTTTTCAGCAATTGTTGCTGCAATATCAGAATAATAACCTTGTGGTAATTGGCCCTTTTCTTGCATTTTTTTGCTGTAAACTAACAATGGTACATATTCACGAGTATGATCTGTTCCAGGGAAAGTTGGATCATTCCCATGGTCAGCTGTAATTAATAATAAATCATCCTCTTCTAGTGCATCCAAAATTTCTGGAATTCTTAAATCAAAATCTTCAATCGCATGTGCATAGCCGACAACATCCCGACGATGACCATATAAAGCATCAAAATCTACTAAGTTGGTAAAACTTAAGCCTGTAAAATCTTCCTTCATGACCTTCAATAATTGATCTACTCCGTCCATGTTACTTTTCGTACGGACAGAATCCGTGATTCCTTGACCATTGAAGATATCATTAATTTTCCCTACAGCAATTACATCTTTACCATTGTCTTTCAATGAATCTAAAACAGTTTTACCAAATGGATCTAAAGCATAATCATGACGATTACTTGTCCGAGTAAAATTACCAGGTTCACCTAAGTAAGGACGGGCAATAATCCGACCAATCATATAAGGATCATCCTTTGTGATATCTCTAGTATATTGGCAAATCCGATACAGTTCTTCTAACGGAATAATTTCTTCATGAGCAGCTATTTGCAACACTGGGTCAGCAGAAGTATAAATAATTAAATCCCCAGTTTTCATTTGTTCTTCACCATAGTCAGCAATTACTTCTGTTCCACTATAAGGCTTGTTAGCGCCCATAATAATTCCTCGTCCAGAAAACTCAGAAATTTTGTCTAATAATTCTTGCGGAAAACCTTCAGGAAATACACGAAATGGTGTTTGAATATTTAATCCAGCAATTTCCCAATGACCAGTCATCGTGTCTTTACCAACCGAAACTTCTTCTAATTTAGTCGCATAACCGTCGTGATCAGTAATATTTTTTACGCCATCTAATGGTCGAATTGAACCTAATCCAAGTTGTTCTAAATGAGGAATGTTTAGCCCCGCTTCTTTGGCAATATGACCTAAAGTATCGCTACCAACATCATTAAATTTATCAGCATCTGGTGCTTCACCAATTCCAACAGAATCCATAACTACTAAGTGCATACGCTTAAACATATTCTTCCTTCTTTCTCATTTTTATTTACAAAAAGGGCGACACTAAGCAACGCTGTCCCTTAGTCCCACCCTTAAAAACAAAACTTATTTTGATTTAATATAGTTCACACCGTCTGCTTTTGGTGCAGCGGCTTTACCTAAGAATAATACTAAAACGATAATCGTCAAAACATAAGGGGCTGATTGTAAATACACATCTGGAATTTGTGAAATCACTGGTAAATTTGATCCAGCAATACTCAAGTTTTGGGCAAAGCCGAAGAAAACAGCCGCTCCCATCGCACCTAACGGATTCCATTTACCAAAGATCATCGCAGCTAGTGAGATAAATCCTTGGCCGGCAATCGTTGTTGCGGCAAAACGTCCAGCGATTGATTGAGCGAAAACAGCACCACCCATACCACCTAAGAAACCAGAAATTAACACACCTGAATAACGTAAGGCGTAAACATTCATCCCTAAAGTATCTGCTGCTTGTGGATTTTCACCAACTGAACGTAAGCGTAAACCAAAACGTGTCTTGAAGATGACAAACCAAGCTAAAACAGAAATAGCAATTGCAAAGTAAGCCGGTAAACTAGTTGAAGCAAAGAATAAATCTCCGATTACTGGAATCTTACTTAACACAGGAATATTTGTATATCCAAATTGATGTGAAATTGTATCAGTTTGTCCTTTATTATAAAGTACTTTAATAAAGAATATTGTTAAAGGTGGCGCCAATAGATTCATTACAGTCCCACTAATGATGTGATCTGCTCGGAATGAGACGGTTGCTACTGCATGTAGTAGCGAGAATAACATCCCTGCCAAACCGCCGACTAATACTCCTAGCCAAGGGGTCCAGGCTCCAAACTGACCAGCAAAACTTAAGTTAAAGACAATCGAACTAAAGGCACCAAAAACCATAATTCCCTCTAGACCAACGTTAACGATCCCGCTCCGCTCAGAGAAAACACCACCGAGGGCTGTTAAAATTAACGGTGCAGAATAAACCAATGTTTGCGTAATTAATGAACTAAGCATTTGTAAATTCATTATAATTCGCCCCTTTCTTTATTCTCATGTTCTTTCGCGGTCTCGTCCTCATTTAGAATTTCCTTAACAACGGCTTCTTCCTTTTTACCGCCAGAAACTCTAGCTAAACCTACTTGAACGATATATTTAATTGCAACGAAGAAGATAATAATTGGAATAACACTATTTGCTAATTCACTTGGTACACCAGCGAACTGCATTCCTTGACCACCCAGTTTTAAAACACTGAATAGTAAAGCCGATAACAAGATTCCGATTGAGCTACCATTACCCAATAGCGATACGGCCATCCCGTCAAAACCAATACTAATCGAAGAACCTTGGACAAAGTAATTCATGAAGGTTCCTAACCCTTGAACCACGCCACCTAAACCAGCTAAAGTACCAGAGATAACCATCGAAATAACGATTGTACGTTTGCTACTCATACCAGCATATTCAGAAGCAAATGGGTTCAAACCAACGGAACGAATTTCAAAACCTAAAGTTGTTCGTTTCATCAAGAACCAAACCAATACTAAGAATACTAAAGCTAAAATGAAACCTGTATTTACCCGTGAACCACCAAAAATATTTGTTAACCACTGTGCTCGAAGCGAGCCGTTGGCACCGATAATTTTGGTTACCCCTTTATTAGAAATAATATCAGGATTCATGACGTTATTAACAATGTGATTGGCTACATATAAAATCACATAGTTCATCATGATAGTAACGATAACTTCACTTGTGCCAAAGAAAGCACGTAAAACACCAGGAATTGCTGCAGCTAGCGCACCCGCTAAAGCACCAGCAATAATTGCTAATGGTAATACAATAGCTTTTGAGGTATCTGGCATGCTTAAAGCGACCCAGATACTAGCAACCCAGCCACACAATGCTTGACCTGATAGCCCGACGTTAAAAAATCCCGCTGAATTCGCTACTGAGAAGCCTAACGCTGTAAAAATCAAGGGGCCTGCGCCAACAAGAATTTCCCCAATGGACATCTTGCTCTGGAAAGCAGAGTTAAACATTGCCTGATAACCCGTTACCGGATTAAAGCCAAAGATTAACATCAATACTGCACCTAAGGCAAAACCTAAAATAACTGAAATAACTGGTACTAAAATATTTCTAATTCGCTCTTGGCGATCATTCATTTGACTCACCCGCCTTTAATTCTTTCCGTGCTTCTTCTAAACTATAACCAGCCATTAATAAACCAAGTTCGTTTTCAGAAGTCTCTTTCGGATCAACAATCCCGACAATTTCACCGGCATGAATTACAGCGATACGGTCAGATACGTTTAAAATTTCATCTAGTTCAAAACTGACTAACAGCACACCTTTATTTTTATCCCGTTGTTCGACTAATCGATTATGAATATATTCAATCGCTCCGACATCTAATCCACGAGTTGGCTGTGCCACAATTAATAAATCTGGGTCACGATCAACTTCTCGAGCGATAATCGCTTTTTGCTGATTCCCACCTGATAATGAACCGGCAGGCGCTTTTTCACTTGTTGTACGGACGTCGTATTCTTCGATTAAACGTTTGGCGTATTTGTCAATTTCACCGTGATTTAAAACACCCATTTTACTAAATGGTGCATGATAATATGATTGCAATGTAAGATTTTCAGATAATGGCAATGGTAAAATTAATCCGTATTTGTGTCGATCTTCTGGCACGTGTCCTACACCTGTTTCGGTGATTTTACGAGGACGTTTATTAGTAATGTCTTCGCTACCTAAAGTAACTGTGCCGCTTTCTACTTTTCTCAATCCGGTGATTGCTTGAATCAGTTCGCTTTGACCATTTCCATCGATACCAGCGATTCCGACCACTTCACCACGACGAACATCTAAGCTTAGGTTTTTTACCGCTTCTAAACCACGACTTTCTTTCACTGATAAATTCTTAATCGAAAGAATAACTTCACCTGGTGTTGCAGGTATTTTATCTGTTTTAAAGGAAACTGAACGACCAACCATCATATCAGCCAATTGTTGTGAAGAAACATCTTTCACATCTACCGTCCCGATTGATTGTCCACGACGGATAACAGAACAGCGATCTGCCACTTTTTTGATTTCATCCAACTTATGGGTAATCAAGATAATCGATTTGCCTTCTTTTACTAGGCTACCCATAATTTCGATTAATTCATCAATTTCTTGCGGTGTTAATACAGCTGTCGGTTCATCAAAAATCAAGACATTGGCTCCCCGGTATAAAGTTTTCAAAATCTCAACCCGTTGTTGCATCCCAACTGAAATATCACGAATATAAGCATCAGGGTCTACTTGTAAACCATACTCTTCAGATAAACGTAAAATTTCCTGACGGGCTTTTTTCTTGTCTAAAATGCCCAAATGCGTCAGTTCACTACCTAAAATAATATTTTCTGTTACTGTAAAAGCTTCTACTAACATGAAATGTTGGTGAACCATCCCGATTCCTAACTGGTTCGCCTTGGTTGGACTAGAGATATCTACTTTTTGTCCATCCATCAAAATCTCACCTGAAGTTGGTTGCAATAAGCCTGACAATACGTTCATTAAGGTTGATTTCCCGGCACCATTTTCTCCTAACAGTGCATGAATTTCGCCTTTGCGAACTTTTAGATTGATATTGTCATTGGCTTTAAACGTGCCAAATTGCTTGGTGATATTGCGCATTTCAATGACATACTGTTCTTCTGTCACTATTTTTCACATCCTATCACTTTTTAGACCTGAGCAAACAGATTTACCTAAAGGGATTCTTCCCTTAGTCAAACAGTAATTACTTTACTGCTTGACTAAATAAAGAATAAGGAAAGGAGACAAAAACTGGTAAAGCTTTTGTCTCTTTTTCCAAAAGTACATAAATTATTTTCCTGGTGTTTCTGGTACTTTTACTTCACCATCAGCAACTCGTTTTTCAGCTGCGTCAACTGCAGTTTTAACATCGTCAGTTAAGAAACCATCAGTAAGTGATACCCCACCGTCTTTTAGACCATAGTTTAAGTGTTCGCCGCCAGGGAATTTATCGTTTAATGCGCGAGTAGAAATATCTTGTACTGAAGTACCTACACCTTTAAGTGTTGAAGTTAAAGTGAAGTTGCTTTCTGTACCTTCTGAATCTGTGTATTTACCATCATCTTGTTGGTCGCTATCAACACCGATAACCCAAACTTTTTCAGCTTCTGGCACTTTTTCGTTACGTGCTTTTGCTTCTGAGAAGACACCCGCACCAGTACCACCTGAAGCATGATAAATAATGTCAGCGCCATTGTCGTACATGTTAGCAGCTAGAGCTTTACCTTTTGAAGGATCTCCAAATGATGCTGCGTACTGTACATCAACAGAAATATCTTTACCTAATTCTTTAGCTGCATCAGCAACACCTTTTTCAAAACCAGCTTGGAAACGGTCGATTACTTGACCTTCTTCACCACCGACAAAACCTAGTTTATCAGTTTTAGTTGTATATGCTGCTGCAACACCCGCTAAGTAAGCTGCTTCGTTGTCTTTAAATGTTACAGAAACAACGTTGTCTTTGTCTTCGATAACTGAATCGATAATCGCAAAGTTTGTGTTTGGATTAGCATCAGCTGCTTGAGTGATTGGATCTGCTAATAGATAACCTACACCAAAGATTGTATGGAAGCCGTTTGAAACAGCTGAATCAATATTTGTTGTATATTGAGAAGCATCATTTGATTGGATATAGTCATATCCGCCAGTACCGCGACTAATGTCATGTTCTTTACCCCAAGCTTGCAGACCTTCCCACGCGCTTTGGTTAAATGATTTGTCATCTACACCACCGATATCAGTTACAATTGCCACACTGTGTTCTGCATCTGCACTGCCTGAACCGCCACCTGATGAATCAGTTCCACTGTCGTTACCTCCGCCACAAGCTCCTAGTACCAATAAAGATGCTAGAGCCACAGCGCCTAGACCAAATAATTTTGCTTTTTTCATTCCTGTAAAGCCTCCTAAATAAATTATGGTTTTTTTCAACAGTCAAAAGACTGAATGAACATGGTTTATAAATCCTTTTCAGTAAACATGTATGGTAAAAGTTGTTCTACGGTCATTTCTTTTTTTACCCCATGATCACCGATTAAAGTTACGGGCATCTCTGGTGCACAAAATTCTGCCATCACTTGTCGACAAGCACCACAAGGAGAAATCGCTTCTGGTGTATGTCCTGCTACTACTAAATGTGAAAACTCTCTTTCGCCTTCAGAAACAGCTTTGAAAAAGGCGGTTCTTTCAGCACAATTACTCAATCCATATGAAGCATTTTCAATGTTTAGCCCTTGGTATATTTTTCCATCTTTTGTTACTAAACATGCGCCTACTGGAAAATGCGAATAAGGTACATAAGCTTTATCCAGTGCTTCAACGGCTACGTCAATCCATTCTTGTTTCGCTGTCATCTTTTATCTCCTAATAACCTGAACCAGATAATCCGTTCATGATCGCAACTCCTGAGCTAGCACCTAAGCGTGTTGCACCAGCTTCGATCATTGCCAAAGCTTCTTCTGCATTATGGATACCACCAGAAGCTTTCACACCCATTTCAGGGCCAACAGTCGCTCTCATTAATTTTACATCATCAATTGTTGCACCACCAGTTGAGAAGCCTGTTGAAGTCTTAACAAAGTCAGCACCAGCTACTTTAGCTAATTGACTTGCTTTGATTTTTTCTTCATGGTTTAACAAACTAGTTTCAATAATAACTTTTACTAAAGCTTTATCTTTAGCTACCGCCACCACAGCTTCAATATCTTTTTGAACTTTATCATAATCTTGATCTTTTAAAGCACCGATATTGATTACCATGTCAACTTCATCTGCACCATTTTCAATGGCATCGTTGGCTTCAAACGCTTTTGTTGCAGTTGTGTTGGCACCTAAAGGAAAGCCGATTACTGTACATACAGCCACTGGTTCACCTTTTAATTCTTTGGCTGCTAGTTCAACCCATGTTGGATTTAAACAAACAGAATAAAAACGGTATTTCTTTGCTTCTTCGATAATTTTTAACACTTCAGCTTTGGTTGCATCTGCCTTTAACAACGTGTGGTCAATCATGCGATTTAATTCCATAAAAACGATCCCCTATTCTGTAATAATTGCATGAATCAATGTTGGCTCAGTGAACTGGTCGCTAATTTTAATGTTGTCATATAGCAATTCTTTCACGTTCTCGACATTTTCTTCATTTGCATAAATTGTCAGCAAGCTTTCTCCTGCTGCAACTTTGTCACCAATTTTTTTGTGAAGCTTAATACCCACAGCATGATCAATCGCATCTTCTTTGGTTTTACGTCCAGCACCCAGTAACATAGCTGCGATCCCAATTTCATTTGCGACTAACTCTTCTACATAGCCAGACATTTTTGCTGGCAAGGCAATTTCATATTTTGCTGTTAATAGTTTTTCTGGTTGATCGATTACAGTTACGTCTCCACCTTGATCAATCACCATTTCACGGAATTTTTCTAAAGCCTTACCTGATGCTAAAGCTTCTTCCAACATTTTTCTAGCATCTTCTAGGCTGTCTGCTTGCTTGGCGAGTACGACCATCTGACTACCTAAGACGTAGCACATCTCAGTTAAGTCTTCTGGACCTTGACCTTTCAAAGTATCGATTGCTTCAACAATCTCAAGACTATTTCCAATCGCTTCACCCAAAGGCTCTGACATATCAGAAATTACCGCCATTGTCTGACGGCCAGCTAGATGGCCAATTCTTACCATGGTTTTGGCTAAGCGTTTGGCATCATCAATGTTTTTCATAAAGGCACCTTCACCAGTAGTCACATCTAAGACAATTGCATCCGCACCAGCCGCAATTTTTTTACTCATGATTGAGCTGGCAATAAGTGGAATTGAATCCACAGTCGCAGTTACATCTCTTAAAGCATATAGTTTTTTATCTGCCGGTGCGAGATTCCCAGACTGACCAATGACTGCTACTTTACTTTTATTTACAATATCAATAAATTCTTGTTCAGATAATTCAATCTTGAATCCTGGAATCGATTCAAACTTATCTAAAGTTCCTCCGGTAAAACCTAACCCACGACCTGACATCTTCGCAACTGGGACACCGACACTAGCAACGAGTGGCGCTAAAACTAAAGTCGTCGTGTCACCTACACCACCTGTTGAATGTTTATCTACTTTGATTCCTTCAATTGAGGACAAGTCAATAATTTCTCCAGAATTTGCCATTGCCATTGTTAATGAAGTAATCTCTTCATCAGTCATATCTTGATAAAATATTGCCATCAACAAGGCGCTCATTTGATAATCAGGAATTGATTCCTCGGTATAACCCGAAATAATAAAATCAATTTCTTCTTTGGTTAAGGTCTGTCCGTCACGTTTTTTTTCGATCAAGTCAACCATTCTCATTTTATAAATCCTCCAAACTTAGTGACATTATACAACAAAAACGCAAAAGGTAAACCACTTTAGTAAAACAGTTTACTAAAGAACAAAGCGCTTTCGGAAAACGCTAACAACGTTATTGTATAGAGGGCTAGGTGATTTGTCAAGCCTCATCTAATTTTTTTACACTCTCACGAATAATTAATTTAGTTCGAAAGATTTTATTCGGAATTCGCTGTGAAGGGAAATTAATCGCATCTACTAAAAACTTTGCAGCTGAAAAACCAATTTCGAAACTTGGTTGAAAAACCGTTGTCAAAGGTGGAACCATATATTCACTAATTTCTAATCCATCGAAACCAACCACTGAAATATCTTCAGGAATTTTCAAACCAGCTTCATAAATTGCTTGATAAGCACCAATCGCCATTTCATCATTGCCGCAAAAAATAGCAGTAATTTCTTTATTTTTTAAAACTTCTCTGGCAGCGTGATAACCACCTTCAATAGTTAAATTACCTGTCGCAACATAACTTTTCTTGAAGGGTAATTGATTTTCAAAAATAACTTGCTTATATGCATTTTCCCGTTCAGAAAGCTGGTAATAGCCTTCATTTTCTTTTAGCATACCGATATGGCGATGTCCTTGTTTAACTAACATACGAACCACTTCTTGTGCTCCGGCATATTCTTCCACCAACAGTTGTCCCCAATCACGGTCATTAAAACCACGGTCAATTAAAACCACTGGATGATTACGATAAAATTCACTATCTAAAGCTTGCTCCGGTGACAATTTATGCGGCGTTGCAATTAAAATACCGTCCACCGAACGATGAGATAATTCGTTCAATAACAATCTTTCTTGTTCACGATCATGACGGGAATTGCACAAAATGATCATGTATCCTAAAGGATTTAAATAACTTTCCACCCCTTCAATCACTTTCGAGAAAAAAAAGTCAGTCACATCTGGAACAATCATGCCAATTGTCTTAGAATGACGGTTAATTAAATTAGCCGCAAAAAAATCGGGTTTGTAATCATATTCTTCAACGATATCCAAAACTTTCCGGCGTGTCTTCTCGCTAAAGCGATTACCTTTATTATTTAAAATTTGCGAAACAGTGGTGACAGAGACGCCTGCCAATTCAGCAATTTTTTTAATTGTGATTTTCATAGAGGACCTCCTTTGCTTTTCGTCATCAGTTTAGCAAAGCTATCTACGATTTGAAAGCCTTTTTTTACACAAAAATAAGGGCAGCTAAGCTACCCTCATTCCTTGATACTTTTTAAAATAAAATAACCCTTATCTTTAGCAATTGTTTCGACATTTCCAAATACTTCAGCCATTTTATTTTTGGCGCTAGGCGCCCCTTGTTTTTTTTGAATCACAATAGTCAAGCTGCCTTGCGGTTTTAATAAATCAAAGGCCCCGCTTAAAATTTCGTGGACTACTTTTTTTCCGGCACGAATTGGTGGATTGCTAATAATTGCAGCATATTCTTTTTGGTGTAAATCGGCATAGATATTGGATTGATGAATATCTGCAGTCAGTTGATTTTTTTCAGCATTTTGTTTTGCTAGTTCGACTGCTCGATTATTTACATCAATCATTTCTACTGGAAGTTTTGTATCATAGACCAAAGCTAAACCGATTGGACCATAACCGCAACCAACATCTAAAATAGTACCTGCTGGTAACTCGTTAGCATCAAAAGATTCAATCAATAAACGTGAACCAAAATCGACAGTTTCGCGGGAAAAAACACCACTATCCGTTACAAATTGAAATTCTTTTCCTAATAATGGAAATGACCAATACTTTAATTGATGCTCTGTTTCGGGATTTTCTGAATAATAATGATTTGTCATAAAATTTTTATCCTAATAATTTATTTTTTATATCACGGGCAATTAAGGCACCGATAAAATCATAGCCTTCTTCTGATGGATGCAAGCCATCACTACCTAAAAATTCAGTTGGCACCGGATAAACAGTCATATGATGATATAAATCAATCATATTCACACCCATTTCTCCAGCAGCCTCTTTAAGCGCAGCAACATATTCTTGTTGTCGTTGATTATTGCCATCGGCACAAACTTGCTCATCGACATAACTTGGTGAAAGTACAATAACTTTTTCTGCTGGAAATTTTCCAATAATTTGTTTCATCGTCTTAGCATATTCTTCAGGCGTGGCACTTTGATTTAATGAATCATTTGAACCCAACATGATAGCAACAAAATCTGGGTTTTCTGCCACTGCTTGATCTACTCGATTCAAACCTTCTGCTGAAGTTTCTCCTGGAACACTTAAATTAACGATTTGATAGCCAGGAAAGCCCATGCCAGTTAATTCTTTAATAGTAATTTCGTCTAGCATATTGGTACTGGCACCTTCATAATAGCCTGCTGCCAAACTGTCACCGAATAACACAATCTTTTTCATCGTTACGCCTCCTAGAAATTTACTTTAATGATACCATGAAATGAAAAAAATCAAAGCGTCGACTCTCTCAGTATTTTTTCTGAATCAGTCGGCAAAGTTCGGCGTTTTATGATAAAATAAGCCCAGTATTCGAAGTTAGGAGAAGCAAATGAATGGAAAAGGTAATTACTATCAAATTCCCCGTGAAAAATGGCAAGATTTTTATTCTGGCGACACGCCCTTAACACAAGAAGAACTAGATAGTATTAAAAGTTTAAATGACCGGATTTCTATGCAAGATGTAGCGGATGTGTACATTCCTTTATGTCATCTGATTCATCTATACATGAAAGATTTCGAGTCGTTGACTTTAAGTAAAGGTTTATTTTTACATCGTTACGTAAAAGTTCCACCATTTATTATTGGGATTGCCGGTAGTGTAGCCGTCGGAAAAAGTACAACAGCACGCTTGCTGCAAACTTTGTTAGACCGACTATTTCCCCACAGTTCTGTTCAGTTGATTACAACTGATGGCTTCTTGTATCCTAATGCAGAGCTGGAGAAAAAAGGCATCATGGATCGTAAAGGATTTCCTGAAAGCTATGATATGGAAAAACTAATTGATTTCTTGAATGCAGTCAAATCTGGCGAAAAGAATATCGAAATTCCGAAATATTCCCATAACGTCTATGACATTATTGAAGACGAAGTGGAAATCATCGACCAACCGGACATTTTAATTGTTGAAGGGATCAATACTTTACAATTGCCAGCTAACCAACAGATCTATGTTAGTGACTTTTTTGATTTTTCAATTTTTGTAGATGCAAAACCTTCATTAATTGAAAAATGGTATTTGGAACGCTTTGAATCCTTGTTGGATACAGCTTTTCAAGACCCTACCAATTACTATTATGAATATGCGATTGGTGACCGCAAAGAAGCCTTAGCTATGGCTGAAGGTGTTTGGCAAAATGTCAATTTGAAAAATCTGATGGAATACATCCTACCGACACGTGGTCGAGCAGACGTGATTCTCCATAAGACGATTCATCATAATATTGATGAGATTTTTATTCGGAAGTACTAAACTTTGCAAAAGAGCATCTGCTTTTTTAGATAAAATAATGAAAGAATAGAGGTAATAACTGTGACGAACGTTTCCGCAGAAATGACAGACGTTGAAAAAATTATTGTACTAGATTACGGTAGCCAATATAACCAATTGATTACGCGCCGCATCCGTGAATTTGGCGTTTTTTCTGAACTACTAAGCCATCGGATTACTGCAGCTGAAGTCAAAGCTATGAATCCTAAAGGTATCATCTTATCTGGTGGTCCTAATAGTGTTTATGACGAAGGAGCTTTTTCAATTGATCCAGAAATCTTTGAACTAGGCATTCCTGTTTTAGGTATTTGTTACGGCATGCAACTGATTACTTATCAATTAGGTGGAAAAGTTGAACCCGCTAAAAACCGTGAATACGGAAAAGCAACTTTAGAAGTATTAGACCAAGAAGCTATTTTGTTTGCCGGCACACCAAAAGAACAAACTGTTTGGATGAGCCACGGTGATTTAGTCACAGAAGTCCCAACTGGATTTGAGACAGTCGCAACTTCTATTGATTGCCCAATCGCTTCAATTCAAGATACTAAACGCAACTTTTATGGTATCCAATACCACGCTGAAGTTCGTCATTCAGAATATGGAAATGAATTATTACGCCATTTTGCTTTTGACGTTTGTCACTGTAAAGGCGACTGGAGTATGGATAACTTTATCGACATGCAAATCGCAAAAATCCGTGAACAAGTCGGCGATAAAAAAGTCTTATTAGGCTTATCTGGCGGCGTTGATTCAAGTGTTGTCGGTGTTCTTTTACAAAAAGCCATCGGTGATCAATTAACTTCTATTTTCGTTGACCATGGTTTATTACGTAAAAATGAAGGCGACCAAGTAATGGAAAGTCTAGGCGGAAAATTCGGCTTAAACATCATTAAAGTCGACGCGAAAAAACGCTTTATGGACAAACTTGCAGGTGTTTCTGATCCAGAAACTAAGCGTAAAATTATCGGTAACGAATTTGTTTATGTGTTTGATGATGAAGCAACAAAATTAGCTAAAGATGGCGTTGGCTTCTTAGCACAAGGAACTCTTTATACCGATGTCATTGAATCTGGGACTGAAACTGCCCAAACCATTAAATCTCATCATAACGTTGGTGGATTACCAGAAGATATGCAATTTGAATTAATCGAGCCTTTAAATACTTTGTTCAAAGATGAAGTCCGCGAGCTAGGAACACAACTTGGCATGCCTGACGAAATCGTTTGGCGCCAACCTTTCCCTGGTCCAGGCTTAGGTATTCGAGTAATCGGTGATTTAACTGAAGAAAAACTAGAAATCGTTCGTGAATCAGATTGGATTTTACGAGAAGAAATTGCTAAAGCTGGACTTGACCGTGACATTTGGCAATACTTTACTGTCTTACCAGGCATTCGTTCTGTAGGTGTTATGGGAGACGGCCGTACGTATGATTACACCATCGGTATCCGTGCGGTCACTTCAATCGATGGGATGACAGCTGACTTTGCAAGAATCCCTTGGGACGTCTTACAAAAAATTTCCGTACGAATCGTTAATGAAGTCGATCACGTGAACCGGATTGTGTACGATATTACGAGTAAGCCACCAGCAACTGTGGAGTGGGAATAGAAGAACTAGATGGGATGAACAAAAAAACTGTGATATAATGCTATTTTCAATTTTTTAGAGATAGTTCATATTGTCTTAAACAACTTGAACTGTCTCCAAAAATGTCTCCAAAATAAAAAGAGTTTGTCAGTGACAACTTGACAAACTCTTTTTATTTTTTTGAAATTACGAGCAGTTGTGTAAATACTTCTAACAATTGTACCCTATCTTCAGACTTTTGTAATAGTTCCAAGAATAAGGAAAGTTTTTCATCATTTCCCTGCGAATAAGGTAGAAAAAAGTCGCTTAAAGAAATTTCTAAAGTTTCTAGCAACTTAATTAATGTATCCAAAGATACTTTACGCTTATTATTTTCTATTAAGTTAATAAAAGGTAGACTAAGCTCACTTTTTTCAGCTAATTCTTGCTGAGTTAAATTCTTTCTTAACCGTAGCTCACGAATTCTATTACCAAAGTCATCAGCTATATCACTCACAACCTCACCTCCAAACCCACGTCTTCATTTTAATTGCAAACCCATCCTCCTTTATATAGACAATTGTATTTATTTATTTATATATATTCACTTGTAGATAATTAGATGCTAAAATATATGCATTAGATAAAAGTAAATAGATATCTCATTTCTTAGTTCTATGGGGGGTAACAACTATGTTAAAAAACAAAAAATTAATAGGTCAATCAGCTTTTCTGTTAGGTGCTATCGCACTTGGCATGACTTTACATTCTACCGAGTCAGATGCCGCACAAACTATGTTTCGTGTATACAATCCAAATTCAGGAGAACATTTCTATACTGATAACTTGAGCGAGCGAAACATGCTTGTAAAAGAAGGTTGGAAAAGCGAAGGCGTTGGTTGGTACGCACCAGACAGAGGTGATGTCGTATACCGAGTTTATAATCCAAACGCCGGTGACCACCATTACACTTTAGATGCAAATGAGAAAAACTATTTAGTATCTAAAGGTTGGCGTGATGAAGGTATCGGATGGTATTCAGACTTTAACAAATCAGTTCAAGTTTACCGTTCATACAATCCAAACGCTTGGTCAGGAACTCACAATTACACAACTAGCTTAGCTGAAAAGCAAAACCTAGAACGTGTTGGTTGGCGTGGTGAAGGTGTAGGTTGGTACGGTGTACCTAAGGATGATACAAGTATTGATGACAATGAAGGTTCAGGAATTTCTGATATTGGTTTACAAACTGAAATTTCTAAATTAGTATTTCAAAAAATCAATGCTTATCGTGCTGAATTAGGTAAGCAACAATTACAAACCTCTTCATTACTACAAGGTTGTGGAAATATTCGTGCAAATGATTTAACTGAACGATATGACCATGTTAGACCTGATGGAATGCGTGTTAATACTTTTGTAAATGAAAGTATGGATTATAAATCATCAGGTGCATTTACAGGTGAGAATATCTTTACTTTTCCTTATGAAGTTCGTACAGCTACTCCTGATGAATACGCAACAAAAGTATTTGAAGGTTGGAAGTCAAGCGATGGTCATAACAAAAACATGATTAACGGTAATGCTAATGACGGTACAATTGGTGTAAAAGTATTAAAGGACGGTACTAATTATTGGAATACTTATGTTGTACTAATTACTGGGTATAACAAAGACTATGTTTCTGAAACACCCGAAGTTACAGAATAATTGAATTAAATTTAACAAACGTAAGGAATGGTCATGAGACCATTCCTTACGTTTGTATTACAAAAAAGACTATCTTCAAAGTCTATGGATACTTCTGAAGCAGAATTAACAAAGCAACATATCGTTTGTGATATAAACTTCTTTTTCAAAAAATAAATTTAGGAGGGACCATTATGAACTCAATCAAAGAAGAAATTGCTAAAAAAGGGGCGGATTACCTTATAAAACTTTTTTTAGAAAGGGAGATTAAACATTTAGAGACAATAACAAAACGTTCAAAATATGCTATTGAGAAAATTCTTGAATGTAGAGAGTTGAAGACCAAAAATAAAGATTTAGAATATCAATTAATGAAATTAGATGAAGAAAACAAGTTGTTGAAAAAAATTAAATAACGAAAAATTAGAAACAGTGAATTTATATAATAAATTAAATTCATACTACAGATTATTTTAAAAATAGATTTGTTGAGGATTTAAATTAAAGCTCTCTTTTTAAAAAAATAGTAGCCTAATGACAAATAAATATCATTTTTTTCAAAATACGTGAAAATTAATAGTCACTTTTTTTCAAAGGATGTGAATACTATATGATTGATAAAATTTATAATATTTACCTTGTATATGTTCAAACCATCGAATTTGAAGAGGTAGCAATGCCTGAATTAATAGTTTTCAACAAATTAATTCATTTTATACAAAATGGTGAATATACTGAACGGCGTAATAAAAGTATAATTTTAGATCATTGGTTTAAATTTAGCAACAAAGAACTAGCAGACTTTCTCAACGTGTCAGTATCTGCCATCTCCTACGCAAAAAAGGATATCACTTATGATTTAATTAACTCTATTGGCAGTGACATAGTTAGCTTACTTGAAAATAAACAATTCGGCAAAATTAATAGTATATTAGATACAGAAGTAACTTATTTAAAAACCAATACACTTATTCCAATGGAACTGAGCAAAATAATTTATAGTCAATATAATAAAAATTTAAACAAGAGTCAAAATTCCTATCAAGCTGTTTTAAGTACCCTGTCAAATCAGTTACTGGGGCGTTCAGATTACTCGACCGAATTAAATTACTGTATCCAACTAATCCATCAGTTGTTTCTTCCTAGATTAGGTCAAACTATAGACTACTTCAATATCGAATATCTTCACGGACTTGTGGATATTTTACTAGGTAGAGAAGGTACTTCAGAAGCAAGACATGCACTGATCTATTTATTAAATACTGAGTCAAAATTAGAAAACCATTTAAGAATTGGATTAGCTTTAATTTTTAATAACCAGATAAAAAATCTTATCATTAGTCAAACAAGTGAAAATTATCAAGTTTCCAATGTAACAAAAAAAGAAATACATGAGAATCAAAATAAGAAAGAAACATTTGATTTTGATGGAGTGCAACCTATTATTAGTGAAGCTGTATTAAGAGCTAAATTATCTAACAAACGTTTACCAGTTATTGGTGGAGTAGCGATACCTAGCGTAGCTATCAATTTACCCATATTTAAGGGATTATCCAACGAAGCATTGCTGTGGGGTGCAGGCACGACCAAAGAAGATCAACAAATGGGAGTGGGTAACTATGGATTAGCAAGTCACCATGCTTATGAGGATGACTTATTATTTTCATCTCTAGGAAAAGTTAGTTTGGGCGTAACTGTCTACTTGACTGACTTAGAAAATATTCATGAATACAAAGTCACTTCAAAAGAAAAAGTTGATCCGACAGCAGTTCAATGGCTAGATGAAGTACCCGATAAGTCACTCGTTACTTTAGTTACATGTGGAAATGTTAGCGGAGTAAACAGAGTAATAGTTCAAGGAGAGCTACAACAAATAGTTCCTGTATCAAATGCTAATAAAAGCATGGTCAATGCTTTTAACTTGGAAGAAAAGACCTGTTAAAATTATATAAATCACATTATACTAAGTAAAAATTTAACTATCCGGTGTATTATATGCATAGAGCATTAAAAAGCAATTGAAGTTTACTCCATGATTAATAAAAGTATGAGAATATTTTATTAAATTTCAGTGAATGAATTTCTTTATATTGGAGGAAAATAATGAACAATAATTTTATTCACATTGTCAACGCTACACAAAATAATTTAAAGAATATATCGGTAAAGATCCCTAAACATAAACTGACTGTAGTAACCGGTGTATCTGGATCGGGAAAGTCTTCTTTAGTTTTTGATACATTAGCTGCAGAATCGCGAAGAGAATTGAATGATACTTTTTCTAGTTATATTCAACACATGTTGCCTAAATATGGTCGGCCAACTGTTGAAAGAATTGACAATTTGCCGGTAGCAATTCCTATAGAGCAAAAAAAATTATCAGCGAATTCTCGTTCCACCGTTGGAACATACACAGAAATTTATACTTTTTTGCGATTATTATTTTCTAGGGTTGGAAAACCATTTATTGGATATTCAGATTCCTTTTCATTTAATCATCCAGATGGTAAATGTCCTAAATGTGATGGATTAGGTTATGTAACAGAAATGGATATCCACAAGTTGATTGATTTCAATAAGTCGTTAAACGAGAGTCCAATTGATTTTCCAACATTTGGCTTTGATGCTTGGCGTTGGAAACGGTATGCATACAGTGGTTTATTCGATTTAAACAAAAAGATTAAGGACTATACACCAGAAGAACTGGAGCTATTATTATATGCACCTCAGCAAAAACTAAAAAGTCCGCCTAGCCGCTGGCCAAAAACAGCTTTATACGAGGGTATTATTCCTAGAATGAATCGTAGTATTTTGCACAAAGATGATGCTAAACGGCATAAAAAAAAGATTGATTCTTTTGTTACAACTAAATTCTGTCCTGCATGTCATGGCAGTCGGGTTAATGAAAAAGTTAGAAGCTGTAAAATAAACGGTAAAAATATTGCTGATACGGTTAGTTTTCCCTTAGAAACTTTAATTGATTTCCTAAATTCGATTCAGGATGAATTAGCCAAAGAAATTAAAGTAGAAATAATTAGCCGTTTAAGATCGCTTAATAATCTGGGATTAAGTTATTTAACACTGGATCGCTCAACGGGGAGTTTATCTGGAGGAGAGGCTCAACGAATTCGTATTGCAAAATATATTACTAATGCATTGAATGATGTGTTATATGTTTTAGATGAACCAAGTGCAGGTTTACATCCAAAAGATATTGATCGAATTAAGCTGGCCTTAGGTACTTTAAGAGATAAAGGAAACACGATTGTTTTAGTAGAACATAATCCGCAATTAATTGAAATTGCTGATTACATCATTGATGTAGGGCCTGGGGCAGGAGAATTCGGTGGGCAAATTCAGTTTGCTGGACCTTATACTGAGTTTGTAAAACAAGATACAGCTACAAGTGTGGCACTAAGAACCAAGGTTGCTTTAAAAACAAAACCACGTAGAGCAAAAGATTATTTAGTAGTCAACAGTGCAAAGGAACATAATTTAAGAGGATTTTCAACAAGCATTCCTTTACAAACTTTGACTGTTTTATGTGGTGTAGCTGGTTCAGGTAAATCATCATTGGGGGAAATAATACGCAAAACTGCGATTGATAAACAATTAGAAGTAGTTGCTATATCACAGAAGAGTATAGGCATTAACTTACGATCGACTCCATTAACTTATCTGGATATTTTTGGTAAAATTCGTCAATTATTCGCGAATGCAAACAATGTTAGCTCAACTTTGTTCAGTTATAATTCTCAAGGAGCCTGTCCCCATTGTAAAGGAAAAGGGGTTGTTACATCAAATATGGCTTTTATGGATGATGTTGTCACTACTTGTGAAGTCTGTAAAGGTTCACGATACAAATCCGAGGTATTGAACTACACTTATCGAAAAAAAACTATTGTAGATATTTTAGATATGACAGTTATGGAAAGCTGTACTTTCTTTCAAGATGCTTCATTTGAATCAGATCTACAAACACTTATTGAAGTTGGCTTAGGGTACTTAAGACTGCATCAATCTCTGACTACCCTTTCCGGAGGTGAGCTACAACGATTAAAGCTAGCTAATCAGTTACACAAAAAAGGGGCTTTTTATTTACTAGATGAGCCTACGGATGGACTACATTTAAAAGATATTGAATACTTAATGGAATTATTCAATCGATTAGTTGAAAAAGGTAATACTGTCGTTTTATTGGAGCATCATCTAGATGTTATTAAGCAGGCAGATTGGATAATTGAGCTAGGTCCCGAAGGCGGTACCAAAGGTGGTGCATTAATATTTGAAGGTACTCCATTAAAATTAGCCGGTTCGAATGACAAGATTACAGGTGTTTATATGTAAAAAATGACTCAAAAAATCTAATGCCCACTAATCCAAGTTTATTTTGTTTAAAATAGCCTGTCGACTATAAAGAATATTTATTTTAGTAATAGTGATATACTTAACATAACTTTGAATATTAAAAGCAGACCCACCTGGGTCTGCTCTTTTCTGTTTATTTACGTAAATCGCATTAATCAAAGGAACAAGTCCATCAATGATTTGGTTAGCTTCTTTTGTAAATTTAATTAAGGAAAGCAGATAGGTATCATTACTTTTTAATCAGTTCATGAAGTTTTGAATAATGCAAAAAGAAAAGCGCAGAAAGAAGTAATCTCTAAGTGCAGTTGTTGTAATTGAAAGAATTTCGTATGCGGTATTAATATCCTATCCTTTCCGTTAAAAAGCAATCCTGCTTCATTTCTTCTCTTCCACAACATCCAAAAGGGCGCCATTTCCTTATAGACAAAGTCTTCGGATTCATACTAAAATTTAGAAAGCAAACTGCTCTGCTATAAAATTAATTACTTTTCTAATTTTGCATTTTTAAGAATTTCGGATAATTGTTCTGGAGAAATAGGTTCATCAGAGGTAGTTGTTTCATCTAGATGGGAAAGATCTTCCATATACATTTCATTAATTAAGGAATCGTCTATATCGAATAGCTCGTCCAAAACATTTATTTGATTATCAATAACGGCTATTGAATCGTCTGTATCTACCTCTAAAGATGGATCATTCTTTTCCTGGGTTTCTGTCTCTTCAAAGAGATCAAATAATTGTTCTGAAGGATCGATACCGTAGATAGCTGTCGTCTCATCAGGAAGAGAGACCCCCTCAAGGTATCCTTCACTAATCATTGAACCATCTGTGTTCTTTGACTCTTCTAAATCTGTTACCGGCTCGCTCCCTATAAAGTCCCAGATTCTTTCAAGAGGTGATTTAGCTGTACTACTAGTTAATTCTAAAGAGCCCCCTATGGAATCAATTGATATTTTTTTATGTTCCCCCAGCGGTAATAAAGTAGTGTCCATATAAGAAAATTCTGATTGAACAAATGACAATAAATGTATTTTTTTAGTGGAGGTGTTTTTTAATACCTTGATTAGTTGAACATCAAAAAAATAGTTCAATATGAGACCCAAAAAAATAAATAGTAAAGCAGAAATACCTACAGATTTTATCATATAAGGGAATAACCCGAATAAACAAACCATACTAAATATAAATCCTAAATTAATTAATATAGTAAACATCTTTATTTGATCTTCTTCTTTACTTAATTGAACGCTTACTTTCTCAATAATTTTTTTGAGTTCTGTATGCCCTAACTGCTCATCTATAAGCAACTGACTTAGTTGATTTTCATAGCGGTTACTTCTTCTTTTTATTAAAAACCGTCTGACTAAATAACATAAAAAAGGGGCTAAAAGAAGAATAGACACTTCATATAGAATAAGTAATTGTTGACCATTCAAGTATCTAATTGAAGTAAATAAAAAACTAGTGATTACATAACATAATCCAAACAACCCCATAAGAAAACAGACAAATGAAACGGTAGGAAAGTACCAAAAGGATTGAACCCCATATCTGTACACTTGTTTATAGATCTGATTAAACTCTGTTTCCTTCATATTTATAATCTCCATTCCAATTGGCATGTGAAATAAACTATGTAGGCTACTCATTCTAAACCAAGCAGCCCCATAGTTTACTTTGTATGCTTATTTTTTCTAATCTTCTCTAACAAAGTGTAATAGCTGTTTTTCCATTTTTTCATAGATTGTTTGGCACTCTTGTTGTGAGACTACTAAGCTTTGATAAAATTCTTTTGATTCATCTTTTTGTTTTTGTACTTTTTTTTCTGCGGCCAACATGATTTCCTCTGCCTGTTTTTGTGCATCTTGAATGATGCCGTCTCCTTGCCTTCTGGCAGAAAGTAAAATTTTGCTGACCTCTTCTTGATGGAATAATTTATCTTTTTCTTGTTGCTTTATCTTATTGTCTAATTGTTGTGTCTTTTGTTTTTCCTCCTCATAAGTGCTTTGTAGTTCTGCCATTTTTTTATTTAATTCATTCAATTGTTCACCAGTAGCTATCAAATGATTATTTTGATCTGATAATTGTTTATTTAGTTCATGTTCAATAGCCGCTTTTTCTAGACTTTTTTTGTGTAAAGATTCTACAGTATTGGTTAATTCGATATTCTCTCTTTTTAAAATGTCAGAATGCTCATGTTCCTTCTTGACTTGTTCCTGCAACTGGATAATATTTCCGTGTGCAGTATATAGGGCTTCTTTTAATTGACTGAATTCTTTCTCAACTTCTTCATTTGATGTGTTTTCTGTAGAAGATATCAATTCTTCTATCTTTGTTGTTAATGTTTTATTTTGTGAAATGAGCCCTTCTTTTTCACCTAATAGCTGCTGCTGCCTTTCTTTTAGTTCTTCCATTTTATTTGATAACATTAAGATTGCACTTTTTAATTGTTTCTTTTCATGTAATAGTTCCTGATTTGCTATATCATCTTGTTGTTCTTCTGAAACTTGTTTCAACAGTTTCTTATTTTCTGTTTCTAACTGCTCTTTTTGCAACGTTAATTTCTTTGTAATGGTGGTAATTTCAGACTGATTATTCACCATGTCTTGTTGTATCTTTTCTAAAAATTCTAGTTGCTTTCGTAATTGCCGATTCTCATCTTTTAATTTTTGAATATCGCCTTTTTCTTCTTTATTTTTCATAGGTAATATTTTGGGAACTGTTGCGTTTACTTGCTGATTCTTTTCGTCTATAGGTTTGCTCACAACTGCGATAGAACTAGCTTTTTCCGCCATTTCTTTCTGCGATTCATTTTTTTCCTCTTCTTGTTCTTCTTCAACTTCCTCAGATAATTCATTTATCTCTTGCAATAAACTTTTACTAAAGAACCAACCGTCCTTTTTCTGTTTTCTTGTCATGTCCACATCATTACTCCTTTTATTTATCAGTTGTTTCATCAACTAATTTAAACGATTGTTTATCATCCTTACGATCATACGTACAGCTATAAACGGTCGTATTTTTTTCTGAACTATTATTAATCTGAAAATGTACCTGTGTCAGTTTAGGAACATCCTTTGCTTCTGCCACAAACTTCTTCATATTTTCCTCAATAATCTCTTTACTAGATGATTGGTTTAAATCACCCACCAGAGATAAACTAAGCGTTTTAGTTGGGATATTTATAGATAATATACATGTAGAATAGCCAAAATAAGGAACTAATTTTTCACTCAAATCATTTTCAATACTTGACTGTAATTGATTTTCTTTTTTGTCTTGAAATAATTGCTCCCAAGAATAATCTACTAAATTTAAGCCTTTTTTAGGATAGTTTTCCACTGGTATTTTTGTAACAAGCTGCTTTTGTTCCTTTTTCAATGCGTAAGTTTCGTCATTTAATCGTCTACTCTCTGCCTGTAGTACTTCCACGTTCCTCTCTGTCTGAAAGGAGTACATAGATACACATAAGATGACTAATCCAATAAGAAATCCGTTGACTAAAAAAACTTGGATGTGTTTTGATTGTTCTTTTTCCTTAATATATTGCAGCTTTTTCTTCGCTTGATTAGATAAAACTCCCTGTTGCTCCACTTTTCGAATGCGTAAATTAATAAAGAACCGATAACCGTTCAACATTAATATAATCAAAACTAAAAACACAATAGCTACTTTTAGAATAATCGATAGAAACATACTGACTCTCCTTTCTTAGTTAATTGGTCGCAATTTGTAAAATGGATAAAGGCTGTACTGTACTTTTCCTTCTATATCTGATAACTGAACGAGCCCGAAAGAGCGACTATCTTTTGATACAGCTGTATGATCTCCTAAAACAAAATAATAGTCCTTAGGAATTGTTGTTTTTCCTGAAAGTTGATAGGCTACTCTAGGATCTATCTCAAAGATATAAGTCGTTGAAAACTCTTTATCTCCTATACTTAAGATTAAACGATTTCCTTGGATGAGTATGGCATCTCCAGGTAGTCCTATAATTCGTTTAACAAACATTCCAGATTCCTTTGGTATAGAAAAGCCAATAATTGAATAGCGACTAATAGGTGATTTTTTATTAACTAACACATAATCTCCATCCTGTAGGGAACCTTCCATAGAGGTTCCCGCCACAGGATGAATTAAATAATTTGTATGCACCCAAAACACCATAATAGCAACCATACAACAACTAAAAATAACTAAAAGTGTTTTTTTTAAAGACTTCTTTTTTGTCTTTCTTGTTCTTTTCATTGTGGTTTTATATAGGAAACTAGCTGAGATTTGGCTAAATTATTCGGGATAACTCGGTAGGATATGACTGTCCCTCCTATAACATTACCTTCAGAAATTAAAATACCCTGATCCGTTACAGCTTCCACAAAAGCAACATGTCCATATCTAGCATCTGAACCAGCTGTCCCAGGACTAAAGGATATTAAATAACCTACTTTAGGTGTCTGAATAACTTCATAGCCTAGCGAACGTCCTTTTGTTCCCCATTCTCCTCCATTTCCCATATAGTCATCTACGTGACCGCCTAACTGAGTTGCACGATTATAAGCGTACCATGTACATTGCCCCACAGGATATGAACCTGAAAGATTGTAGTTTTTTCCATCATAGTCTGGTAAAGTCATTTTTTTTCGATAAGCTTCAGGAATACTGTCTTTACTTTGTAAGACAACGCCAGTGGCTGCTCCTTCTTCTGGGAGTTTTTCATCATACTTTGTTAAATGATAAGCTGAAATGATAGAGCTAATCTTATGGTGATATAAAGTATCTGTTGCGTACTTCCCAGTAAGGGATTGCGCAGCTCTTAAATAATTTTTAGACTCTGATCGCCAAACTTCTTGATAATAATTAGAATTCTCAGAGATACCTTCTCTAATAAGCGTCACATAATCTCCAAGGGATTCTGAGTAACTAGGATATTTCCGAAATGCTGCAGAAATTGTGTAAAGTTCACCTGCTCCATTATCTTCTTGTGTTGCCAAGTTAACTGTCTGACCTTCATAACTTCCTTTTACACCAAATAAATTGTAGTTAGGTGCAGATGATAAGCCACTTGATCCAGAGCCACTCTCTAAAATCGCTTGTGCAATCATGACAGAGGCAAAGACATCATATTTTAATCCTAATTTTTGTGCATCATTTCCTATCTGCTCAATAAATTGTTGTGTATTTTCTGAAATATCTATTTTAATATTTGATGGGTACGATGATAATATTTCTTTCCCATAAGTTGTTTGATTGAACTTGGTCATTCGTTTACCAACAATAGTTTCCTCAGATTTTCTTTCAGATAATAAAGCAACCTCCACACTATTTTTTATTTCTTCTGTATCTTCTTCTTTCGCATTTTCTGTTTTAACAGTTAAATAGTGGTCTTCCCCTAAATACATCCCTATCGGTTTGTTTTTTACCAATAAAGTATCTCCAGGTTGTAACTCTTCTAAATGGTCAATTAATTGGCTCTCTATAGCGGTGAATTCTTGATTGAATAATTGAACATACATTTCAGACAATAACTGCTCATTTGTATAATTTTCTTCCTTTTCTCCCAATTGTCTCAATCCTTCATACACAAGAAGTCCTTGATTCTCGTTATTAAAAGAAGAAAGTAGTGGGAGTTCATAACCATTTAAATCAGATTCAGCCACTTGACTCACTTTTAAATCTTCATTTAATGTCACCTCATGTTCTCCTAATGGGTTTGTATTCCCAATAGTAGGTACTGGTGAATAGTTTGTTGATACTGATGGTTGATACGGATAAGGAACAATATTTGGTTGTTCTACACTGGGAACTACTGCTGTTTCATCTTTTCCACTTTCCTGATGAGGTTTTGTTGTGCTTTCTGTAGTACTGGAACTACTACTCGGCTTTGTTGTACTTTCTGTAGTGCTGGAACTGCTACTCGGCTTTGTTGTACTTTCTGTAGTGCTGGAACTACTACTCGGCTTTGTTGTACTTTCTGTAGTACTGGAAATGCTACTTGATTCCGTTGTATTCTCCATAGCGCTAAAACTATTATCTGAATTTACGGTGCTTTCAACACTAGATTGTGGCACTGATTGTTCGGGTGTAACTTCTTTCACCGCTTCAGAAAAGGAGATAGAACTTTCCTCCCCTGAAGGTGTCGTTGACTCTACAGTTTCTTCCAAAATGGTGGCTTCAGTTGTCTCTACACTTATTTGGCTACTTTCGCTTATTTCTATCTCATCACTTGCTTTAAGACTTTCTCCCTGGGCCATATAAATAACCCCTCCTAAAGCGACTAACAATAGACTACTTCCTAAAATTATTTTTTTCATTTCTATCTCCTATCTTATTAGTGCAAAAAATAGTATGGGTAAAACTAGGAAAATAAACATTGGTACCATAGTTTGAAGAGGTTCTGATACAAATTTCCCAGCAATCATCATGGCAAATTGATTAAAAGGAGATACTGGTTGTTTCTTTACTAACTCTTGGGAACTGGCTCCTTTTTCTTTCCTAAGTCCTAATTCCTTCAATCTTTCTTTAGAGACGTCATTCACAGATTCTTGAGTGACTAATTCTCCTTGGACAACTTCTCGATAAGTAGTCCCTATGTTTCCTTCACAGCGAAGTAACGTAATTAGTGGTGCGCCATTGACGTTTTTTTCCACTACACCTACTTCTGTATCCTTAATTACTTCATTACGTACTACTTTATACGTATAAACATTTTGAAAATCGGTAGCATAAATCAAATCACCCTCATTTAATTGCTTAATACGATGAAGCAAAACATCCTGATCATAAATATTATGGGCAAGTAAAACATAATTATCCTTACCTAACTGTTGATCAGAACGATAAGTAGCTGCTCCTGTCAAAAGATTCTCATTAGTCAAACCCGCCAGAATAGGCAAATCAATAGATACCTTAGGTATCGCTAGCTTACCTACCCCCCAATTATTTGTAGATTCCATTAACATACTTTTTGCTTTTGCATAATCTGATACATTGACACTGGCAATTTGCCGCTCTTCATAGTTTGCCCGCTGAATTTTATCCAGATTATAATTACTTAGACTCTCCGTTTCACCAATCTCTATAGGTGCAACGGCTGTATCTTCTTGCATGGTGAGATAACCATAAGTCGCAATTCCTAAAATCGTTAACATAAATAAAAAGATGAGAATAAAGTATGACTTTGTTATTAAGAACAAACGTTTCAACCGTTTTCGGCCTTTATTCACTTTCTCCGGGTTCAATGAACGAAATTGTTTTAAGTAATGGCGATAAAGAATCAATAAAAGTAAAAATAGGAAGAAATTAAATAGGAGAGCAAATAAAACAATGTTTTGATAGCTCCATAAATTTCTTTTTTTCACCTGTTGTTTTAACGCTTTTTGATAAGGAATACGGTGGCCGGTTACTAATAAACGATAAGTGTTTATTCCAGGCGGCGTACACGTCAATAAAGTAACCTGATCCTTGCCTGGATTAATATGAACCTTCTCAACTTCATTTGGCAATATTTCTTCAAATGAGTCGATTTTATAAGCTAATTTTTTCCCTAAAATATTAATGTAGAAAATATCACCTTTTTCTAAGCTTTTAATATCACTAAAAAGCACCTGATTTTTAACGCCACTATGACCAGTAATCACCGATCGCGTATTTTTTCCACCAATCGGAATTGAACTATCTTCATAGTGACCCAAGCCTTTATCTAAGGTTTTATATGACGTGCCGTGATAAAAAGGCATTTGTTTAATAGATATCGCTGGAATATCTATGGTTCCCATCACTTTAGAGGATTGTTTAATGACCTGTTGATAATCAATTTTCGGCACTTCATTTCCTTGTTGCTTTTGAAATATGTAATGATTATATTGTTGTGCCAATTGATATTGTTGTGCTCTTTCTTCTTTTGTTAAATGTTTTAATTCCTCATTATATGAACTTGATGCAGAACTGCGTTCACGGTTTGCCAACAGGTTCCCTACAATCGGATATAATAAAACGAGAACACCAGAGACAATCATAATGATGGCAAATACCATTAATCCAGATATTTTCTTTTTAGGTTTTGTTCCTTCTTGTTTAGCCACAGATGGTCTCCTAACTTTTTAGAAAATTAGGAGTAACCTTTCGGTTACTCCTATTGTTACTATTTGTAATGATTTTTTTTTCTGATAGTCCACAACCCTAACATTCCCATGATTATAAGAAATCCTAAAATCATAATTAATGATAAATATGTGCCTATATTGCCACTTGTTTGAGGTAGTCGACCAGAAGCTGTATTCCCTCCTCCAGTTTTTGTTCCTGTAGAAGGAACCTTAGTATCAATAACACTGGATTTTGGATAAAGATAAACATCATTTAATGCCGGACCTGAACGTTGTGGTAACGGAAGTTCCAAAATAACTGGATCCATCACTTTAGCTAATAAGCTATTGCTTTGCTCTTCTACCCTGTATGTTCCTTGCGCCAAGTGGCTAACTTTAGCTAATCCATTACCATCTGTCGTAATAGTCGTTGAAAAAGCATCTGTTCCTTCTACTGGTTGAAAATCTGTCGTTTCCTGTACAGGAGAAACACGCGTAATAACATAACTAATACCGGCTAAAGGTGCTAGACTATCTGAGCCAACTTCTGCTTTTGTCCCATCTATAGGAAAGGCCTCTGTCTGTTTACTGTCAGTAATTTTATATTTGACAATCGTAATAGATAAGTCCGTTTCTTCAGCTTGAACCTTTTCTGAAGCGAATGTCAGACAACTGATTGGAAGAAGAAAGAGTGTCAGTAACCCTAAAATCATTTTTTTTCTCATCTTATTTTCTTCCTTTCATTTTTCTGGGACGATAGTAGAACATTACCACTAGAAATCCTACCAAAGTAACACTTGTAGCGACAATCAGAAGAAGCATGAATACACTATTTCCTCCAGTAAATGGTAAGCCTGTTTTTTCATTATTAGCCACGTACAGGGGAATCGTTTGATCTCCTTGACTAACGGTTATTTTAATTGGGTCTTTTAATTTTTCATATCCACTAGGTGCTTTTGTCTCTACTAAGGTATAATCTCCTGGAAAAAGTTTATCGAAAATAATCATTCCGTCTGCATTCGTCGTAGCAGTATCAATTTTTTCTTCTTGATCTCCTGTATAGATATCAAACACAGCACCTGATAATGGTGTACCACTATCCTTTTCCGTATCACTTAACTTACCATCTTTATTGGCATCAACTGCTGTTCCTTCAATATATTTGAATAATCGAACATTTCCTGGACGAATCAAGCCAATATTTACATCTGTCACATGGTAAACAGAATCATCTACCCCATAGACCGCAGCTAAATCATTGATTATAGGTAATAGATAATCGGGTGTTTTATAATTTGTTGGACTAGCTTTTGAATTTAACTTGGGATCACTTCCTACTAATTGTTTGGTGACTTTTACTTCTTTTCTAGTCACCATGCCATCCACCATAAATTCTGCGACATAGTCCCCTTCCGGTAAGTTTTTAAAGATATATTTCCCATTAATATCTGTTTTGATTAAGGAATTGCCGGAGGCATCCACAAACTTCTCACCTGTGAGGCTTTCCTTAACTAACTCATCTTTATAACTAGTATTATCTTTGCTGGTGCGATAAAGTTTGACAGGAATATCTTTAGCATAATCTTCTGGTATGGTACTAGAAGTTTGATTCCCAATTAATCCATCTAAACTATCGTCATACCAAGCGACGCCAGAGATATCTCGACCGATCACGCGAACCCCTCGGTTTACCCCCTGAACAAATTGATTCAAACTAGAGTTTAATGATGGAGAGTTCACATAAATATCTCCCGCCTGTTGTTTATCTGGTCGTAAGGTAATTTTGAAGGATAGTGTCTCTCCAGGCTCCAGTTTGTCATAGGTAAACATAATCGCTTTCGCATTTTTTACGACAGATAAATCACTGCCAATGGTATACCAACCGGAATTCAAAGCAATGCTATTGGGATCTCTATCGACAGCTACGGCGTTATTGGTGTATCGTTTTGTTCCTGTCGTACTGCCGGATACTTGATCAACATTCACTACAGAATAGCTACCATTATAATTCGTCCCACGGTCGTCCCCTATAAAAGGTAAAACATCCAATACCCGTATATCACTCATGGCCACGGTTGAGTGGTTTTTAAAGGAGACCGTATACGTAAAGTCTGTTGGGTGGGTATCACTACTATTGGCAGGGTCCACTTGATTTCCTGCTTCAATATATGGTTTATCTACCACTTTATCGACGGTGATGGTCCCTGAGTTGGTGACAATCACACTCGTTCCTGCCGTTCGTTGACTTTCTGTAGAAGAATCTCGAATGGTATCATCCTTTTCTAGCCAAATATCACTGACCACAGAAGCTTTTAACGTGGCAGAATTTAAGACGAAATTCAACTGAGAAGGGATGATTGATGTATCAAAGGTTATCTTAGGATTATAGGTACTCCCTGCTGCATAATCTAATTCCCAAGTCAGTATCCAACTACCGTCGGAATTTTTTTCCATCCCACTGGGGTCTGGTAAGGGGTTTCCTTGATAGTCTATCGCCGTGCCATTGGTATATTGGACTTCTTTTGGAATCGTCACTTTAAATTGAACCTTATGATTTGAGTCTGCGCCACTATTTACATTCCCATCAACCGTCCATCGAATCGGCTCTGATGGAATATAAGCGGTTTTATTGGCACTAATAGTTGGACGAATAGTCATGGATCGAATGTATAAGGAGTCTGTCCATCCTTGTTTAGGTGTCATTCCTGTCTTTATGACCCCATCATCTGTATAAGTAGGTGCTTGATAGTTTAAATCACTGGAGGTAGATGGATAATACTGAACTTGTTTTCCATCTGAATCATAGACAAACGCATTGGTGAATAACCCATTGGGATTACCAGAAGCATCTTGAATACCTACTTTTCCATTAGCAATTAATGGAACTAGTCGTCTTGGCAAAACCGCTCCATTAGGTGAGTCAATCGTATAAACTGTCTTTATTGCAGAAATTTCACCATTAGCTTGTGCGGTAGCCACATCTGGATACCATGTATATTCTTTGTCAATTTGGTTCTGTGTACGATACATAATATCAGGAGAATTGCTTCCTACTCCATAATATTGTTCTGAGATTTTGCTTCCTGTAGTGCCATCATCGAAAGTAACTAATCTACTTGAATCATATTGAAAACTGTTACTATTCCACCTACCATATTGAATCATTTTCTTTGAACGATAATCTGTTGAACTTGTATAGATGCTTCCCCAAATATTACTTCCTTGAGTAATCGATCCGTCACCATTAGAGGCATAATTCACAGTATTTGACGGAGCAGTGCTTAAACCTGTTTTGTATCCATTTAAGAAGTCACTATAATTCTTCATGGATCCAGGCCATTCTTTGTTCCACGATACTAAAAGGCTAGCATCAACATCTTGTTCAACTCCTTCGTATTTTACTTTTGAGACACTTAAGGTATAGTCCATACTGACTGAGGTAGCACCAGTCCCTGTTTGTTTCTCTAAATATTCATAAGGAAATAGTACCTGCATAGCTATGACCGAAAAAGGTTCCGCATTAGAAGACATTTGATTTCCATCTAAAAACCACTTGTTTTTCCCTACACTAGCTGGTGTATAATCAGTATTTGTAATTTTCATGGTATTACTTGAAGCTATATTTTCTGCTTTTGGAAGACCAGTGTCATAAATACCTATTAAAGTACTAGATTGTTGAGTGGGAGGATACGTTTTTCGAGTATAACCTACTGGAGCTTTTACACCCTGACGAGACATTGGTTTATAAACAGAGGCATAAGAACTATATTCAGAAGTATATTTGGGATTATTAGATAGCCAATTGTTTAAGCCATCATACATGATTACTTCCATGGGATCCGTATCCGTTCCAATAGACAAATTTTTACTTGTTCCATTTCCTTTGTATACCATCTTTTGGCTAAGTGAATACTCTATTCCACCTACTGGGTAAGTGCTTCCTTTTATGCTGTAAGTTGTTGAACCAGTCCTTCCCGGTAAAGGCTTTAACTGCGCATAAGCTGCCACATTTCTTATCATTGTATCGGGTTTATCTTTGCTCCCAGTGGCTCCTTCGAAAGAAGCCATTGAAGGAGTTGAAGCCAACTTTATATCCACATAAGGCTTCGCTGTGATCTTTGCTTCTGCTCCTGTAGCCATCTCTGGAATCACACTACTATCCACTACTTGATTAACAGCTACCGTTGTCCCATCAGTTTTCTTCGCACTTACAATAGTTATAGAAAACTGTGGTTGTATTAAGTCTCCATTAACGCCTCCATAGGTGTCGACATTCTCTGTAAACCATCCTTGTCCTGTCCCTGCTAAAGTTGTCGTTACACTATGTTTAGAAGTTTTTGAACCATTTGCTTCTGTCGTGACTGTCCCATTAGTAATTTCTGCAGTTTGTCTTAACTTACCAGAAGAATCTTTTCTCCACGCATTCGGTAAGACCGTATCTAAACGAACCTCTAAAGATTCGTAATCTGAACTAACTGGAATACCATAATTAATCGTATATTGGACGGCATCGAAGGTACGAACTAAATCATTGTCTTTCCCACTGTCATATCCATCCCCACTTTTTGTATCAAAGGGGGCAACACCTGTTTCTTTTCCTACATCTACAGTCACTTTAAAAGGGGTATCGTTACTAACTGCCCGTGATTCTAATAGGGCATCGTTTGATAATTCTTCACCTGCTTCTTCAGGAGTACCTTCTTCTGTAATCTCATCTTCAGTTTCTTCTGAAGGATTTTCCGGGGGCACTTCAGGAGTCACAGGATTGGCTTCTATCGATTCTTTTTTTACAAATTTCATTAAGGTTTGTTGATTCTCAGGCGCAAATGCTTCTTGAATAAATAGTTCCATTCCTTCTTCATTGTGTTTCGTCACCCGAATTTTTTGTCCTTGATTGGCTTCTAATTTCAAATATAAATCTTTGTTTCCGTTCCCATTGTCCACTTGCAAGTAAGGAACTAATTCCACTTTAGGGATCTCAGAAGAAGTTGTTGTTTCCCCCGTTTGTTCTGTTTCTTCGGCTATTTCAGTTAATTGAGACTGCCAACTCTTGAGGGTTTCTGTTTGCGCAAATTCTTCTTGGCTCATCTCAGGAAGAGAAACTTCGTTTCCTGACTCACCAATAGGAAGAACTTCGAATTGTTCATTTATTGGAATCTTAACTATCGTGGTTGTAGTCGATTGTAAAGTCAAATCGGTTGACTCTTCTTGTGTTTCATAGCCTGTCGCAGGAGCGGCTTCTTCTCCTACAGTAATAGATACAAAAGGATTTTCATTAGAGGCTTTTAGTCGATCGCCACGAGGAATCATTACTACCAATATACCTATAATCACTAGGAGGGGTAAGACGATTACTCCTACTCTTTTAAGATTTAATTTCTTCCGCATCATTTTCTTACCTTTCTTCCTTTCTTCCTAAAGAGAAACTTTAGATAACATTATTTCCTTCCTCGCTATAGCAATAATTCTTTCTATAGGGGCTAAGAGATTTCAATAGATAAACTATTAATGACATACTTTTTTTATTGTGACGTCTTATGATTCATTAGTTTTCTATGGCTAGATCACTCAAAAATAAAAGACGTATATTTTCATTAATTATTTAAGACTGTTGACTGAATAACTGAATAGATATCATAGCTGAATCAATACACAGTATTCTTTCCATTACATGCTGTTGAAAATGTTACGCATGAACTATTTTTTACGAAGAATAAGATAGTCGATTGTACTGTTTATAAGAATGTGTATCTTTGTATAGCATCTTTAATCGTTTTTTTTTGACAAAAAATAATTAAGGATAGTGAATATACTCACTATCCCTAAAAGGTATTATTTAGGAATAAGAAAAATATTTCTGAAAAATATTCTTTTTACTTTTCCTTTCAACTCTTAAATTATACAGCGCGACGTTTCTTTTCAATTACTACTGCTGCAGTACCTACAGTAATCGCCCCTAAAGCAATCACAATCAATAAAGTCATACCAGCGCCACCAGTAAATGGTAAATCACTTTTCTTTTTATTCTCTACATCTACTACAAGATTTGTATCTGTATCTAATTTGACTGTCACTTGTACTGGTTTTTTCAATAATTCATATCCTGACGGTGCTTTTGTTTCCACAATCCAATAATCTTTTTGAATTTTGTCTTTTGCCCATGTCGCTTCACTATCGATATTTGGATCTTGTTTGCCATCGCCATTAGAATCTGTAAACCAATTAAGAGCTAGTCCATCAAATTGTGCTACTCCGCTGGCATTAGAAGTTGAAATAAGGTACGTAACACCACTCGGTAAAACAGGATCTGATGATCCATCATCTTTTAATGTGTAAGATTTACCATCTGAAGCCAGATATTTTTTAGCATTGGCATTCGCTTCACTATCTGCGATATAAAATTCAGCACCTTCTAATTTAGTATCCTTAGATTCTGCTGTTTTATTAATCTTAAATCCACCATTATAAGATTCTGGTTCATTACTTTCTTTATCCACTGGTTTTTGTCCAGGTATTAAATAATTCAATTGGTATTTATTTGAAATTGTTCCGTTAAAATCTTTATTCACGTGGGTTTTATAAACCACTCGTAGATAAGGCATCTTCTTCTCAGTTAATTCTTTCATCCCTGCTTGTGTTAAGTCTACAACTACCTTTTTAGCATCTCCTGCAGTTGTGTTAGTCACAGGGTCTCCAGCTGCCACCTTTGTACCATTTAAAGTAACTGTATACTGGTTGTCATTTGTTAAAGTAGTCCATGAAGAGCCATCAGTAGAAGATTGTACTTCAATATCGTCTAGTAATAAGGCCGTATTTAAATCATCGGTTACAGTTACATAGTTGGCATAAACTTCGTCTCCTATTGCCACTGGCTTATCTGAAGTTGTTCCTGATGTTGGATCGTATACATCAGTAATAATCATTTCCTTATCTGCTTTATAATACAAACCATCAGGTAGCTTAGTTGTTGCTTCCCATTGGAAATTATTACCCGCTTTAATCGAATATCCTTGCCCTTCTTCGATCGTCTTATCTAATTCAGCATCTGTCACAATATTTTTGGGATAGACATTCACGTCGTAAATAAGTTTGCTTGTATCATCTCTTTTTGTTTGTGGTAACCACACGAAGAATGGATCCATTGGCTTCGCCACTTCACCAGTTTTACCTTCTGTATCTGTATAACTATATTTACCACTAGAATCTTTCACTTCTCGAACCAAATAGATGCCATCTGCTTCTTTTTTATTGGTTAAATCTTTACTTACATTAAATGTTAAGCTACCGTCGGCAGCCGTCTTGCCAGTCATTTTCGTAAAGCTTGAGTCTACTGTATAATCGGTTCCCTCTTTTTGTTTTAATGGGTCTGTTAACGACACGCCATCTTTCGGTATCACACGGACCAATTCAAAATTGACATCCTTCATCACTTTTTTTCCATCTAAATCAGGTGCTGAACTAGGATCCAAAGTCTCTCCATCTCCTCGACCGCCTAAATCAGAATTACTTTTAATTTCATATTTCCATACTGTAATTGTCCGATCTGTTGTTGTATCTGAGCTGGCATTACTGCTAATTGTTTGTTCTGCATAAGCGCTTGCACCTAATCCTATAGGTAAGCCACCACCTAACATCACCAATGCAGCTGTGGTCACTACTAATTTTTTTGTGAAACGAATTTTTTTATTCATTTTCCCACTCCTTTTATTATTTATATTAATAAGACAACCTACTGTTATTCCTTCGTGTATGTTGTTTATAAATATCGATCTTTCTAAAACCTTTAAATGACTTTTAAATCAGTATTTAATTCTTTGTAATGTACTTTATAAAACTCTTCATTTAAGCAATAACCTTTTCCCCAATTCGTCATAATGGCATCTGCGAAGTCAAACACTTCCTGTATTTTGCGATTTAATTTTTTTATTCGTAAAGAAAGTTGACTCAAAGTAGAATTATTGCTTTTATGCCAAACAACATCAGACAGTGCTTGTCTCGTAACAGGCTTATTTTGCGAATCTATCAATGTACCAATGATTAACTGATCTTTAGGAGATAACTGTTTATAAAAAACATCAAAGGTCGTTACATAACTATTCTGATTTCCTAAAGCAGTCACGTTGGCACTGTATTTAAACATCATTTCTCTCATTTCAGAAAGCGAAGCTCTCGCTGAAAAGCAGTGGATAATTCCTTTATTGAGCCACTCCTCTTCCTCTTCTACAGATAAAAAGCCATCTATTTTTAATAAAACAACGTGTTTATCCCTACTTAATTGAACACTCATTTCTTTAGCTTCTGCTTGAGGAATTGTTTCGCTAATAATAATCACTGGAAATATGTCTATCCAAACAGGTAAAGATCTATTTTTTTGCCAATAAATAAATAAGTCGTTGGTTAAGAAAGCTTCGTGACTTAAGCGACGTAATTGTTCATAAAGAATCATTTCATTTTCTACATTTTCTGTTAAAACAAGCGTTCTAACCATCTCACTCCCCCCTCTACTTTTTTTTCATTTAAAAGCGTATAATGAATTACTTAACAATTTTTCATACTTGGTATAGAGAATTCTAAGTACAAGACTATAAACCTTGATATCAATAGTTTTTGAATAAGCTCATTGACGACCATTGACGGCTATTACGGAATAACGAGGTACTTTTTATCTTGAAAGCTAGCGATAACATAAACGGAAAATGTCACAGTCTTAAAAGAGGAAGAATCTAAAAAAAAACAAAAAAAGCCCCCCTCAGTTTTCTCATTTCATTTTTTAAATGAATATTGAAGAAAAATGACGTTAGGCGATTTGTTCTTTTTTTAAGATTGCTTGTTGGCGACTTTTTAAATTTGCATCAGTATAGACATCCAGGGTCATTTGAGTAGATGCATGACCAAGAATTGCACTTACTGCTGTGATACTCGCATTAGCTTCAATACACCTCGTAGCAAAAGTATGACGCAATTGGTGAAAATGAATATTTTTCAAGTCACATTTCGTTAAAATTTGGTGGAAATAGTAAGTAATTTGCCTAGGCTCTTGAGGTAGTTCCCGAGAGGAACAAACGTAAGGTCCCATTGCTTTTCGTGCACCCTTTTTTAACCATTTGTAAAGATTTCGACCGATAGGAACAACCCGTATTGATTGTGCACTCTTTGCCGATGTAAATAATAAAGTTGTTTTCTGTTGTTCCTGTTGTAAAGGAACCCGTTGGTAAGATTGAGTAACACGAAGTGTTTTTGCCTTAAAATCGATATCTGACCACTTTAAAGCTGATATTTCTCCAATCCTTAACCCAGTATGTAGCGCTAAAATAATAGGTAATCCCTTAGACAAGGGTAGTTGCTTTGCAGCAATTTCAACCTTTTCTTCTTCCTCAGTAGACAGAGATCGAATCATCTTTTTTTGTTTTTTTGGTAAGTCTATATGGTGACAAGGTTGTTGATTAATTTTTCCTTTTGTAAGAGCATCTTGTAAGCTCTTTTTAACAATTTGATAGATAACGTGAATGGTTGAAGCGCCAAGATTTTGGTCACTTAAGGTATCAATAACTTGTTGAATACTCTCTTTTGTTAACTGATTTAAAGGCATATTCCCTATATGAGAGAAGACATAACGCTTTAACTTATAAAAATATGTGGCATAGGTACTTTCCTTTAGCGTCTTTCTTCGTTCTTTTAGCCACTGATAGACCCATTCTTCATAGGATTGCGCACTTATCCCATTTTGTTGACAGACCTTTTGATAAGTCAATTTGTAATAATAAAGCTTCTCCTTTACTTCTTTATAGCTGCGTCCATAAATATAGCCATAATGGATTTTCCCATTTTCTTTGATTCCTTTTTTATATCGGCCTTCCCACCGTAAGTCTTTTCTTTTGTAGATATTTTCGCCTCGTTTAGGCATTAAAAAACACTCCTTTTTTTGACGGCTTAATTGACGGTTGTTAAAAATATTAAAAAAACAAAAAAAATCGAATTTATTTGTTAATTTTCAACTAACAATTATTTTTATTTGAAAAAAGATTGAAATAAATATGAATTTTGGTTACTATACAATTATAGTCCTGCATTTTAATCGCATTTTAATCGCATATATTGATTTATACTTGGTATTCTCTATACCAAGTATAAAAATAGTGAAAAAAAATAAAAAACTTGCACAAAAATCTACTCTTAGAAAGAGCAGATTTCTGTGCAAGCTTTTTCATATCTATGACACCTATAAACAGACTAACTAAATAACCATTGTGATAAATCAACTTCAAAAATACTTATAAAAATCAAACGTAAATCTTACACTATTTTAAATAACAATTAAAAATAGTATAAGGTGCCTAAAGGAGTAATAAAATCCATTTATATCAAAAAAAGATGCCTCAAATTTGAATACCAACATTACACGCCTGGCTTGTATAACTTTGGTTATGCCCTTTTTTTCAGAAATTTCTCGGTTAGGGTTTGTTCTATCCGTTTTTAATATACGCATATTAAAATTTGTTTATTTGAAAATCTACATTTAAAATACACGAAGCTGTCTTGATTTAATGAACATAAATTTTGGACACTAGAGTAGACTAATACATTTAGAGTAAAATAAAAAGGGCAAAACTCTTAAGTTTCAGTCCATTTTTTACCACATATCTATAATTCCGACTAATCAGAGTTTAAATAGAATTTAACAAATTTTTTAGTCACTGTTTCAAATTCAGATTTACTCATAACATTGATATATCTATGTTTATACAAAGCTTGTATAGGAACTACTCCTGAATTTTTTAATAAACGGATCATTAATTCAAATGCTTGTTTTTGTTGATTGGTTAAAGGAATCATAATACACATTCAATCCTATCGTTTACAAATTTTTTAGATAAAAGTGTTTTTATTGTTATTCTACACGAAAAACAAATTTTAAGCTTTATATTTAATAGAAAAGTAAAATAGGCAATTGAGATTATTACTATATTAACAACAAAAAATCCGTTATAAGTATACCTATAATGGACATAGACTATAGATAAAGAGGAAAGAAACCTATAAGTTTCTTTCCTCTTAAGGAATAAATTTTATTTTTTATTCAGATACCTGTGCAGTATCTTCTTGTGTAATGGTAAAAGAGGCAACTTGTGATCCATCAGGATTTAAATAATTAACTTCTATTTTAGCATCAGGCACAAATCCTTTTAAACTGTCTAAGGTAGGCTTCATCGCCTTAACTAAAGTAGGTTTCATTGCTTCAGCATCAATAGCCACTCCAGGTGCTTGAGCAAAAGTGTAGTTATATATTACAGTACTATCAGGACCTTCTTCTATTGTGATATCTGCAACGGAATCACCAGCTTGTGCCTTCAAACTTGGTAACTGTGATTGTGCTGCTTCAATCATCAAACTAAGGTAGTCTGACGAACTACTTTCTGTAGAGGCAGTAGTAGAACTCGTAGTAACGTCACTACTTTTACTATTTTTTTCCGAAATGATTGTTGAAGTACTAGAACTTGACGGACTTGTTTCCTTATTAGAGCACGCTGTTAAACTTAATAATGTCACAATCCCTAAAAATATTACGCCTATTTTTTTCAATTTTATTCTCCTGTTTTCTCTATTTTTTTACAAATTAGTAAATAATCACAAACTCCCAATATTTTTGTGGTCATTTACCTATGAATATTTTAGATTATCTGGAATTTCATTACAATAAAAAGTGCAAAAATTATTTTTATAAAAATATCGTGTATCTACATTTTTCTAATAATTATAGAAGTTCTCCTTAAAATGAAAGAAAAAAACAGGAACCCATAGAGGAACCTGCCTTGGCTTTATAATTATTTTTCTGTAAAGATTGCAGTCAATATAGAATTTTTACTGCTTGTAGTAAATATATCTGTAGGTAAAAAAGCACTGATAGTTATAAATATAGATAATAGCATAGTGAGAAATGTAATTATTGGTGATCCAGAAAAGTTTAGACTAGCTAAAGATGGGGTTACATCCGAATAACCGCCATACACAGAAGCCATACTAGATACTGAGTTTAATACAGATGAATATAAATTCATACCCCAAGTATAACTAAGTGCATAGTATACAATGTATAAGACTAAAATTGCTTTACTTTTCAAGCCAGTATCTCTTAGTCTTCTTACTGACAACGCGATAGAAGGAATGATAATTGCTAATGAAAATACTAATATTATAAATAGCATAAAACCATTGATAGGTGATTCATAATATTCTCTATTACTAGAAGAAACAACGGTAATAATCGTTAAAATAAGATAAACAACTAAAACCCCCAACATTGCAAACCAATAACCTCTACGTGTAGACCGTCCTCTAAAGTCAGCATATCCTTTAAAAAAATCACTGAAAGCTTGAGAAAATGATACTTTTCCTTGTTCTGATATTCTTTTCATAATAATCTCCTTTCAAAGATATAATATTATCAGAAAAATTTATTTCAATCTATCTAAATTTGAATCATTTACAAGATGCTGCTTCAAAATGACTCAGTTAATTAATGTAGCACTTAAAGGCTACAGATTAAAAATTCAATTAAAGGGAATATATAAAGCATCACGTCACAATAAAAAGCGTTACCTATGGGTATACCCATAGGTAACGCTTTATTCTATATTCCATTAAAGAACTACTGGATACCATACCAACCAATACCTTCATCTCGCCATCCAATTTTAATCAAACTGTTTTGTTCTGATAAGCTAGAGGTGTAGTTGTGTGTTCCTGTCCTAGCATTTGGATTATAGGACCTATAAAGTGGTACGGATCTATTGATATCAGAATACCAACCTGTCCCTTCGTCCTTCCAACCCGCTTTGATAAGAGACTCTCTTTCAGAAGTTGAAGTTGTATAATGGTGATCTCCAGAGTTTAAGTTGTAAACTCTATACACATTAATGCCCGAGGTAGGCGCTTGCCAGCCGATACCTTCATAAGACCATCCACTATTTTCTAAATTGTTTCTTTCTATGACTGAATTCGTATAGAAATGTTCTCCAGAATTAGGGTTATACAAGCGATACATACTTTTTACTTTAGAATTTTCACTTGAGTTATAAGGAACAAGCGTTTCATATTTACCTACATCCGTTAAATATGAAGAAGTTACAACTACATTATTACTATTAGTTAAAGTAAATTTTTGAGTCTCATTTATACGGACATATTCATTTGGAACATTACCATATCCAAAATTCATATATGGTGATAGAGATAGATAAACAGAGAAGTCACTCCCACCATTCCTTGAGACAGCTGTACCCGCAGGATATTTATATCCTGTAGAGTCCTTTAAATCAATTGTTGTAACTCCTATATCTACTTGCTTAGTAACATTTGCAGCATATGTCTTCTCGATGTTGACAAATAAACTCAGAAATAATATCAACATAGAAATTAAAGTAATTTTTTTAATCTTTATCATACAAATACCTCCCCAAATTTCAATTAAAATGACGTAAACCTACAGAATAATAATTTCATTAAGTCTTACCTGCACGTATCCCAAAAGTAATACTCAGAAAATACTAGATACTATTATTTTATTTCCAAATTATATTGCTTTCATCAATGACAATCTGATAACTACCACGGTCTTCTGTATGTGTAATAGCAGGGTGTGTCACATTTTTATAAACATCACGAGTTGCAACGTTGTTTAGTTTTCCTTCTGAATCAAGTTTATCTGCGTAGTCAGTAATAGCTTGCTGTTCTGCATCACCTTCAGTAGTCCCAATTTGATGATACGACTTGAATTGTTTTCCATCTGGGAATGTGTATAAAGTATAAGCCCAATCATTTGTTGTGTACTCTGGTTGGTCAATAACGGTTACAATATTAGGAACCCAAATCTCTTTTGTTCCGTATTCCCAATCTCCTTGTTTTAAAGAGTACCAACCGACACCTTCATTTTTCCAACCTTTACTTACTAAAGACTGTATTTCATTTTGATAAGCTGAATAGTGGTGTGAACCAGCTTTGGCGTTAGAATTGTACGAACGATAAATTGGATAGGTTCTAATTTCAGAAGAATACCAACCAACACCTTCGTCTTTCCAGCCATTTTTCACTAAATTATTTGATTCATCACGGGATGTTGTATAATGATGGTCACCTGAGTTAGGATTATATACTCTAAAAACTGCATTTTTGCTTTTTTTAGGCGCATTCCAACCGACACCTTCATCTTTCCAGCCAGCCGAGATTAAACCTATTTTTTCATTGTTATTTGCCGTATAAAAATGTTCTCCTGAGTTAGGATTATACACTCTAAACATTTTTTGAATACCTTCATCTGCTGCGAACACTTGTGAGCCGAAACAAGCAAGTGAAAATATTGTTACCAAACTTCCCAAAACTATCTTCTTCATTTTCTCTCCTCTAATTGAAAATATTACCAGTAGCATAGTCCAACGTATAACCATCTTCCACATTAAAGATAAACACATTGTAACTGATCGTGCTGTCTTCCACGCTTTGCGCTTCCATATGCACCCCACGACAAAGTAACTCATTGTCTTTGAAATAAGGCGTCACACGGTACCGTACATGATTTTTCGTCTGTCTCATATAGTCTGCTACTTGATTCTCATATTGTACCATGGTTTCTTGGTTCATTTGTTCTGTCCCTGTAAAAAGGTTCTTCCAGTTGTCATTTTCTCCAGCCAGCTGATAGCCAACTAAATGTGATCGATTATACAAATATTTATCGATCGATAATTTTCTTTGTTTCCACCCAGTAGGATAAACTGACGAAATATCTCCTCTTTTTTCTGTAGGCATTAAATCCTAACAAGGCATTTGCAACACCAACACGATTCAAATTGTCGAAGTTTGAAAAAGTCTGCCATGATCCGTTAGCCAGGGACAAATCTTCCTGATTGAAATTCGGTTAATTATTGCAATGTTACTATCTTCAACGTATGTAACTTCCGTATCATCTGGCAAATAAGGGATAGTAAGTGTAGAAGTACCATTTTGATTCATCGCTGAATTGCTGATCTCAGCGTTTATAGTTGTATTGGTCTGGTCTTTAAGTGTCTCTTCAGTATCTAAGTAATTACTTCCCTCCATGCAAACAATCCTACAGCTAATGGGATCAATACACCTAATAGACCCTTACTGTTCTATCTTTTTCCACAATACAGTGAAATAATATAGGCTATTTTGGTTCCTATAATAAAAATACGAGCAAGACAGGCGATATAATCTATAAAATGAGCCCTTTTTGAATGTGACGTAACAATGATTTCTGAGAGGAAGTTTTTTTGTTAGAAAACAAGTGAAATTCTCATTTATTTTTCATTTTTAAAAAGACAAATGAAGAAATCTCACGTATAATCAAAATTCATAGAGGGAGGAATTAAATATGGAAAATAAAAATAAAGCACAGCCATGGTATAGTCTAGCATTTATTTGGGGTGGTTCTATGGTATGTGTCCCAAGTTTACTAATCGGCAGTACATTAGTTTCAGGTATGAGTTTGGGGAAAGCTTTATTAGTTGGATTAGTCGGTTATGCAATTACGGTGATTATTATGGTTCTTCAAGGTTCCCAAAGTGTGGATTTGCATAAACCAACTGTTCAAATTGCAAAACAAGTTTTTGGTGAGGTAGGTTCTCAACGAATCATATCAATTGTACTAGCCATTGCTTGTTTAGGATGGTTCGGAATTCAAACTAATGTTGCAGGATCTGCTTTTGCTAATCTCTTGGCTCTCTATGGAATTCATATTTCTATCCCAGTTTCTTCAATTATTTGGGGAGTTATCATGCTGGTTACTGCAATTTACGGTATTCAACTGATTCGTTTAATTAATTACATTGCGGTTCCTTACTTGGTATTAGTTTGTTTATATGGCTTGTTTGAAGCCCTGTCTTCAGGACAAGGGACACAACTTTTACAAACATATCAGCCCAGTACAAACCTTTCTTTTTTTGAGGGATTAGCAATTACTATCGGATCTTTTGCTTTAGGCGCTGTGATTGCTGGAGATTATTCACAATACTCAGAAAAGCGATCTGATGTTGTTAAAGCTGCTGGTGTAGGAATTATTCCAGCCGGTGTTCTGATGATTGCAGTAGGAGCCATTTTAGCGATTGTCAATAGAACATCTGATATTAGCAGTGTTTTTATGAATATTGGTTCTCCTCTGATAGGTGGAATCGCTTTAATTTTAGCTACTTGGAAAACAAATGTGATTAATGCTTTTTCGGGTGGTTTAGCAATTATAAATGTTTTTGGCATATCAAAGGAGAAAGAAAAAATTGCGGTTGCAGTTGCTGGAGGTATTGGAACATTGCTAGCAGTTGTAGGGATTTTGAATTATTTCGTTCCGATTATGTCTATTCTTTCAGCCATGATTCCTGCTGTTGCAGGAGTAATGATTGCTTCTTATTGGGTTATTCAAAAAGGGAATCCAGAAAAATGGGCACCAGTTTCAGGAATCAACTGGTTAGGAATAAATTCATGGTTAATTGGAGCAATAATCGCAGTTATCCCTGTGTTATTAGGTTTTTTCCCTTCTTTGCCGCAATTTCCTAATCAGCCGCTGATAGGAATTGTATTATCTTTCATCTGCTACTTAGCAGGATATAAATTTTTTGCAAAAAAATCAAATAATCATCATGTGAATACAAGAGAAATGGAGGAGTAAATATGCGTTATTTAAATGAAAAAGCAGTTGAGAATATTGCTGTAGGAGCAGCTTTTTTAGGGACAGGTGGGGGTGGCGACCCTTACATTGGTAAAATGATGGCTTTATCTGCAATCAAGCAACATGGTTCCGTCCAATTAATTTCTTCAGAGGAAGTTACTGATGATGATTTTTTTATCCCTTCAGCAATGATGGGGGCACCATCAGTACTAATTGAAAAATTTCCTAAAGGAGATGAATTTCTCCGGGTATTTCAAAAGTTAAGCAGCTATTTAAACATTGAAAAAATTTCTGGAACATTCCCAATGGAAGCGGGAGGTGTTAACTCTATGATACCTATCGTCGTGGCAGCGTCACTAGGTATTCCAATTGTAGACTGTGATGGAATGGGTCGGGCATTTCCCGAATTACAAATGACGACCTTCAATTTGGGAGGTGTATCATCGACACCGATGGCCATTACTGATGAGAAAGGAAATATCGGTATCTCAGAAACGATAAATAATAAGTGGACCGAAAGACTTGCAAGGGTTCAGACAGTTGAAATGGGTGCTAGTTCATTAATTAGTATCTATCCGTCAAATGGACGTCAACTAAAAGACCATGGCATTCACGGGATTGTAACTTTGTCGGAAAAAATTGGTGAAGTGATTTGTAGCAATGAATCAGAAGAGACGATTAAACTTAAAAATTTATTAGATTTAATTAATGGAGTTGAACTGTTTCAAGGGAAAATAATGGATGTCATTCGAAATGTTAAGAACGGGTTTAACCTTGGCGAAGCAATGTTAGAGGGGCTACATGAAAATACCGGTTCATCAATGAAAATTAGTTTCCAAAATGAAAATTTAATTGCTGAAAAAAATGGTGAAGTAGTAGCTATGACGCCAGATTTGATTTGCATGGTTGATTTGGAGACTCTGATGCCTGTAACAACTGAAACACTGAAATATGGAAAAAGGATTCGAGTAATAGCTTTACCGTGTCATGAAAAGTGGCAAAGTGCAAAAGGAATTGAACTTGTTGGTCCACGTTACTTTGGGTATGATTTAGACTACATACCATTAAAAGAATTAGTTACAAGAGGAGGGAGTCAGTATGTATAAAATTGGAATTGATGTTGGAGGAACGAATACTGACGCAGTAATAATTAATGAAAAATTGGAACTCGTACATGGAGTGAAAGTTCCTACTAGTAGTGACATTCAATCAGGGATTGAAAATGCTTTGCAAAAAGTAATGAGTGAATCCGAAATTACGCCAAGAAAAATAAGTCATGCAATGCTTGGAACAACTCAATGTACAAATGCAATTGTAGAACGAAAAAAGCTATCCAAAGTAGGTGTCATTCGTTTAGGATATCCAGCTACCGCATCAGTAAAACCGTACACAGCCTGGCCTGAAGATATGGTAGATACTCTAGGTGGAAAATATGAATTGTTGCATGGTGGATACGAATATGATGGACAGATTCTTTCAGAGATAGATGAGAACGAAGTTAAAAAAGTTTTGGATAGTTGGAAAGGTAAAATTGAATCCTTAGCTATTGTGGGTGTCTTCTCTTCCTTAAAGGATGATCAAGAATTATTAGTAGAGAAATGGGCCAAGGAAATTTTAGGTGATGAAATACCAGTTTCTTGTTCATCACAAATTGGATCTGTGGGTTTTTTAGAAAGAGAGAATGCAACTATTTTGAACGCCGCTTTAGATAAAGTCATGAAATTAACGAGCCAAGGGTTTAAAAAAGCTTTGGAAAAGGAAGGCATTCGAAATGCAAAGGTATTTCTTTGTCAGAATGACGGGACGCTTATGTCGCTTGAATATGCAAACCGTTTTCCAATTCTAACGATTGCATGTGGACCGACTAATAGCATTCGAGGGGCTTCTTACTTAGCTAAAATCAATAATGCCATTGTTTTAGACGTTGGTGGGACAACCTCTGATTTTGGAGTACTAGCTGCAGGATTTCCTAGAGAATCTTCTTTAGCAGTTGATGTTGGTGGAATTAGAACAAATTTTCGGATGCCGGATATTGCGTCTATCGGGCTTGGTGGAGGAAGTATCGTGAGACAAGTTGGAGATCAAGTTACTATCGGACCAGATAGTGTAGGATATCGAATAACCGAGGAAGCCCTTGTGTTTGGAGGAAATCAATTAACGGCGACGGATATTGCTGTAAGATTAGGTATTTCTGATATTGGGGACGCGTCTCTTGTCGCGAATATTCCCAAGGAATTTGCGGAAAAAGCATATGAAGAGATTAGAACAATGGTAGAAGAAGCTATTGATAAAATGAAAACAACCTCTGGAGATGTTGATGTGATTCTAGTTGGTGGAGGATCAATTATTATTCCTCAAGAATTAAACGGGGTCGCGAACGTTTATCATAACCCACATGGTGGAGTAGCAAATGCAATTGGTGCTTCCATCGCTCAAATAAGCGGACAATACGAGCAAATATATATTTACTCAAAGCTTCCACGTCAAGATAGTATGAGTGATGCAAAAGAAAAAGCGACTTATCAAGCAAAATTAGCCGGAGCAATAGAAAATACAATTGAGCTGGTTGAAGTAGAAGAGACACCCTTAGCCTACCATCCGGAAAACGCAACACGCTTACGTGTCAAAGTAGTAGGGAAAATGGAATAGTTTTTATTAATTCTTTTAATAGATTATAAAGAAATTTATTTTTTTGACAATATGATTTTAAGTACTACAAGTAGCCCTAGTAACAATCACTGACAGGGATTTTCTTGTCATATACAAAATCCATAAATCTTGATTTCTAAATAGTTTTAACCTTTTATATCTTTGTACAATAATGAAGAATTTTGAAATTCAACAAAGCAATATTGTAACAAAAATTTCTAGTGTTTTTTGCAAATATAGATAATAACAAAATATGTAATAAGGGGCAGAAAACTGAGAGTTTCTGACCCTTGTTTTTTTAAATTGATATATTCGAACGGCGTCAAAAACTTGTGTTCAGAAAGAAAGTAAAAATTTTGTCGGTTCATGGGTATTCTATAGTAAGTACTAGTGACCAAGATTATAAAAACAGATTGCAAAACTAGAAAAAGCTTGGACGATAAAAATCTTTATCGAAAAATATACTGGAACGAAAAAAGAAGATAGAAAAACAGTTAAAGAGATAATTTCTGTTGTGCAGAGTGGTACCCAGTTATTAGTCACTAATATAGATTTTCTTACAAGAAATATTGTTGCTTTGAATTAGATTATTTCTTCTTTCAATCAATCTATTGTCACCGTCATATTTTTAGAAAATTCATTGATATAAAAGACAAGTTGAGAAGAAAACAAATATTTCATTGTCTAAGCTAAAAAGGATTAAAAAACAGACGTAAACTGAATCTCTTAAAAAGAATTTATTGTAAAAATATATATTTCACTATATAATTCGAAAAAACTTATTTAGAGGTAAAATATATAGACTTAGAAGTCGGTGAACATTATGAAGGAAAGGATTCTCACAATGTTTGAGTTTCTGTAACCCTCATCAAAATTTTAGAGAAGACCTTTGTTGTCAGTTCCGGTACAGAAAATTTTCTTGTTAAAAAGACAAACACTAAAACAAGGAGCATTTTTAAATTACCTCAAGTTTTTATCATTAAAGTTCATGTACTAAAACCTGAGCCATTTGTTCATTAATAGGTTCGAATCCGATAAATTACAATGATGGTGGATAATAATTTACAATTGTCTAGTTTTAAAATAAACTAACCTATATAAACTAGTAATTTTAAAAATTTTGATTTAGAAATGAGGTCTATCATGAAAGACAAGATTTTAGTTTTAGTTGAAAGTTCAGGCAATCCCAAAGGTGCTTTAAAAAAAGCAATTAAATTAGCTAATAAAGACAAAAGTGAATTGCATGTCTTAATATATAACACAACTTTAAAAGAAACTATGGCATTAGAAGAAACTGAAGAAGATTCTTACTACTCAGGGGCTTTCGTAGCTCAAAATGGAAAACTAATCGAAGAAATTGCAAATGAAAATAATGAAGAAACAAAAGAATTCCTATCACAAATAAAATTAGATGAACAAGATGATTTGATAATTTCATATGTATTCAATGGTTTAAAGAAAACAATTGTCAACTATGCACAAGAAAAAGCAATTGATTTAATTATTTTAGGACAAGACGAAGAAATTTATGGGCATTTAGCTTTAGGTTCTTTAATAAAGCACATAATTAAAAATTCACAGAGTGACTTATTAATCATAAATTAAGGTATTAAATCTATTTTTTACTAATAAACAATAAAAATAAAGGAGGATCGTGATATATGCCTACAAATTATAAAGAAATATTGGTTCCAGTCGATGGATCAAAAAACTCCCAAGATGCTTTAGAAGAAGGAATTAAGATTGCAGAGATGAACTCTGCTAATTTAACGGTTTTATTCGTGCGAGATAAAACAAGCACTTCTGAAAATCCATATGAAGCGGAATTAGCTTATGAAGACCTTGGCGAAGAAGAAAAAATAATTATGAATACTTCAAATGAATTGATTAAAAATCATGATAATACTTCTTCAAAAATTTTGGTAGGTTATACTAAACCAGCTATAATTAAATATGCAAAAGAAATAAATAGTGACCTTATCATCATGGGAGCAACAGGAAAACATTCTTTTGAAAAATTATTGTTAGGTTCAGTAACCTCTTATGTCCTTAATCATTCAAACTGTAATGTTTTGGTGGTAAAATAGTTACGTATTGTATAAAATAACTAATTCGGATAAACATTTAAGACACACGAACTGTAAACCAAAAAAAATTTAACCATCCAACATTAATGAAGGCTATCTCGGGATCCTTAAGATAAAATCATAACTTGTAGTTCTCGTTTGAAACGAGAACTATTTTTTTTAATCTAATTTTGTAGACTTTTTTCTAATTACTGTGGTTACTCCCCCCATACTTATAATGGACAGACTCGAATTTAATGTATATACACGCAAAATGATTTATTCAAATAGTTTTTATAATGAGTAATCGAGTACTTAAAAGCGCCTAAACTACTCGCAACCCTTGATATAAAAATCTTTTTTATTTTGATAACCTCAGTTAAGAAGACTATTATTTACTCAATCTGATGAAAGAATTTAATAATCAATTAAAATGACGCAGAACGAGTAGAACAAATGTTGATGGTAACGCTATGAAGAAGCTCTTGGTTTTTATGGCGCAATTACAAGAATTTATTGATACGTCCATGACTATATTATTGATTAATTAAACTATATATATTGCCATCTAAGCTACCCCTTATCTGTATATTAATAGCTCCAAGTAAATCACACTTATTAGTAAAAGAATATTCTCCATTATTAATAAATAATTCTGTTAACCCCTTATCTAAAAACAGTCTTAATGATTGAACTTTTATATCTTTTACTTTTTGTATTCCATGTCTGATACTATCTTTAAACATTATAATTAGTTCATTTTCTTTGAAAATGATGGAAAACAAAACATTATTTTTTTTTGAGCTCACATTTATCTCAAAACTATCCTGGTGATTCGTTGCATCTAATTCAATCGTGTCAGGTAATTTAACGTGGTCATGTAAATCATATTGGTTTAAGCGCAATTTTTTCATCTCTTCTATAGGGAAAAAATGCAATTTTTTATTTATATATTTTATTTCTCGTGGTAGAGTTAAGGCCCCTACTTGGGGGTTGTTCTCTTTTTCTTGCAGACCAGGCATACCAAACCACGCAATCATTAATTGACGTTTTTTTATTGGATCATAAAACGTCTGAGCAGCATAGAAGTCTTGACCTTGATCTATTTTTTCCATATGATAGTCCGTTACTTCAGATTTAAATAAAAAATTATTTTTTATCCACATGCTACAAAACTCATTAGTCCCAGTGTTCTTCAATCCTTTTGGGGACACCAATAAAAATTTTTCATTTGACAACTCAAAATAATCTGGGCATTCCCACATAGTACCATCGCCATCTCTTGCTTTAATCAAGATACCTTTATAAGTCCATTGATCCATTTCTCCATTAGATTCATATAATTGAACTTGTCCAAAACCTTCCTTTGAAGATTCACCTCCTACAATCATGAATAGAGAATTTTCAACTTTATAGATTCTGGGATCTCTGAACCGTTGCGTATTATTTTGAGGTCTATTAGAAATAATTGGATTAGATTTTAACTTTTTAAACTGGATACCGTCATTTGAAATAGCCACGCACTGTTTTTCTTCATATGTAGTTCCCATATTTTTATGACCAGTATAAGCTAGGTATAACTGTTCTCCTTGGACGTATGCTCCCCCAGAGTAACAGCCATTCTGATCATAGTCCTTATCTGGTGATAAAGCATAAGGAAGGGCCTTCCATTTGATTAAATCTTTTGATATAAAGTGACCCCAATAAATATCACCAGGTCGATTGTCATGTGGGTTAATCTGATAAAACACATGATAATGATTTTTATAAAAAATTAGTCCGTTAGGATCATTCATCCATCCATTTTGGGGAGATAAGTGATAGGCATATCTATAATTAATTATATTATTATCCATTTATATTCTCCTTATGTGAATTTAATACAGCCAGTAATAAATTTTTAAAGATCTATTACTGGCAACTTTTTTATTCATCATCATCATTAATATTTGATTCCTTTATCTTTTGTGAAAACAAGTCAACCTTACCAAGCGTAACTAATTTGGGCAATACATCAGTCAAACTAGCTCCTTGCTCCTGATAATTTACTGCTTCAATCATTATTGGCATATTTACACCAGTAATTATGTCAAAATTACTTGATAGTAATATTGCTCTTTTTGATAATTCATTAAAGGGTGTTCCATACAAAAGATCAGAAAAGAATAACACATCTTGTTGTCCTAATTTTTGAAATAATTCATCAAGCTTTTTTTGAAAAGGGATTAAACCATTTTTATCTAATGTTACCACAATGACATTTGATAAATCATTATAAAAATAACTTAAAGAATTTTTTATTCCATTACCAAATTCACCATGACTGGCAATTACTATTTTATACATTTATATCCCACCTAAATAACATCCTTTAAAAATACCTTACTGTCTCCTGGTACCATAATCGTTGTAATTTCAACACCTTTGTTTAATAATTCTTTAAAAGCTGATTCTTCAGACTCGTTTATACTCACAGTGGGTCTAATATGCCGGGTACCCTCTCTAACAGACATGTTCCCTACATTAATATTAGTAATGTCTAATCCCATATTAATTAAGTTTAGCGCATCCACAGGGCTCTTCATTACAATCAATACTTTTTGCCCTTTATATTTACCACTGTTTATATTATCAACAGCTTTTTGTTTTGTGATTATAGAAGTGGAAACATTTGGAGGGGCTGCCATTCGTAATACTGTCTTTTGTACATCATTATTCGCCACTTCATCGTTAATGACCATAATTCTTGTCGCTCCAAGCTCATTAGTCCATTGTGTTGCTACTTGGCCATGAATTAACCGGTCATCTATTCGTACATGAATTATTCCTTCCATTATTACCATCTCCTAAACTTATTTTAAAATACCTAAAACATATAAAATAACTGATATAGCCATAATTAATAAAATAATATAAATCGGCTTTACTTTCTTTCCTAACAAATAATAAACTGCAAAAACAAGAACTGCTGGAATTAGTCCTGGCATAATTTGGTCTAATATTTCATTGCCAGTCATTTTTAATGAACCTTGCTTGAACGTAAATCCTATATTCGATTTGATTGCTGTTGGAATTAATGCCCCAACGACCATTAATCCTAAAACAGAGATGCTTTCAGTAATTGCTTTTAATTTAGTCTCAATTGAACTAAGTAGGCTAGTTCCTGACTTAAGGCCACCTTTGAATAATGGAATACCTAGTACTTTTAATATCCAAGTTACTATAAGCCAGATTGCAATCCCTACCATGCTACCATCTAATGCCATATTTGCCGCAATAGCACCAAATATAGTCCATGGAATAACAACAAATACACTGTCCCCTAGCCCAGCCAGTGGTCCCATTAGCCCTGTTTTTAAAGCAGCAATAGTATCAATTGAACTAGCCTTCTCAACTTCCTCTATCCCAATATTGACACCCATAACATAAGGCGCAACATATGGGTTAGTATTAAAAAATTGCAAGTGTGTTTTGACAGCCTTTTGTAGTCCATCTGGATCGTCTTTATAATTCTCCTTCAGGAAAGGCATTAAGGAGTAACAATAAGACATTCCCATCATTTTTTCATAGTTTAATGACGCACCACCGTTTAACATCCATCTAAACAATACTCTATTTTTAGTTTTTTTACTTACTTGTTCACTCATCTTCATCCATTCCTCCTGCTGTTTGTGTCATAGAAATTTCTGAACTATTCTTCTTAAATAGAATTAATGCTATTGCTGCACCTGCTAAAGCAACTCCTAAAATAGGCATATTTAAATATACTGCACCTACAAATCCTATAATAAGATAACCAAAATATGCCTTGACTGGTAAATATCTTAATAATAGGCCAATCCCTAGAGCTGGCAATAATCCACCTGCTACAGTTAATCCTCCTGTTAACCAATCTGGAATGTATTCAATTATTTTACCAACTACTGTGGGTCCAACAATTACTGTTAATAAAACTGGGATTCCTGACGTTAACATTGTATTGAATACACCACAAAGATGCATCAATTCAACTTTTTTATAGTTTCGCTGATCTGCGTACGATTCTGCTTTATTTTGGAAATAAATATTAGTAGTCCATTTAAGTACATCTAGTTGAACCATCAACATAGCAACTGGGATCGCTAAAGTTATACCTATTGAGGCATTTTGACCTGTCGTTATGGCAATATACGTTCCCACAAGTGATGCTGTTTGATAATCAGGAACAGAAGCTCCACCAAAACTCGAAATACCCAGTGTCATGAGTTGTAATGTTCCACCAATATATAATCCTGTTGTAATGTCACCTAATATGGCACCAACTATCAAACCAGCCGTAACGGGTTGAGATGTCCCTATCATTGTTCCATTCTTATCATAGTTAATAAAAAATCCATATATTACGATTAGTGCTATTTGCCAAAACTGTACATCCATAATCTTTTCCTCCTTGTTTGCTTTATACATTATATTAAGCAAATTAGATGCCAACTTTTATTTCTTACTAAATTGCTTAAATTTAGGGCTTTACACGTAAAAAAGCTAGTGTTTTTTTCCCGTCAACACTAGCTTTTTTCTATAAACACTATTAGTTTAAGCTCAAAATAGTCTGTATATATTCATATTCTTTATCTGGAATTACTATATTATACTTTTCTTTTATTGGTTGGAAGATACTATCAGCTTTTTTCAAAAAGTTGATAGTATCTTCAGAATAATAATTGTTCTTGATTTCTTTTGAAGAGTCTCCAATTAGTATACGCTCAATCATTGATGAGAGATGTAAAAATAAATTAATACGTATAAAATTTTCTAATTTTATATCAAATGATTGTTCTAAACTTGAGATAACTATCTCAATCTCATTTATAACCATATCAGGATTTAAAAATCTCAGTCTTTCACTTGCGCCCTCAATGGAAAATAATTTTATTATATCTTTAGTGATATTATCTAGCTGATCAATTGTATATATTTCATTGAGTTTATTCAATGAATCTGAACCATTCACTATATGCTCCAAATTAAAGCATTGGATACCGGGAATATTAATACTAGTAGTACAGACAATTGCACTCGTATTTTTAAAGGAATTAATATTGGATTTCTTTTCTAGGTCTAAAATCCTGTCAAAATCCAGAGTGATTATTTCCAATGGATTCTCTGTTTTTTGCGACACAAAAATATCTTTCACTTTTCTAGATATTCCTTCTCCAGACATACACGAAATAACAATATTGTTTAGTTGAGATAACCCTTCAAAATATTGTGGACGAATATTAAATTCACTGTAGTCTATGGAAGTGTAATAGTCCATTGGCTTATTCTGTAATAAAGAAAATCCTAAGTGTAACGCTACTGAAGTAGAAATGTTATTTAAAATTAATAAATCACCTGAAACATTATCCTTGATTTCCTCGTACATCTTCTCCAATGACCCCATATCAACTAATAATAGCAATCCATCTCGTGTATCTCTATCCGTAACATAATCATTTACTAATTTAACTATCTCTTGAGTATCAACTTGCATGGGCATATCAATGGCGTCAAAAACATAATCTCCTATTAAGTTATTTAATTCTAAAGCCATATTCGATGCAATACTATTTCCATGCATGACAATTAATGCATTTTTTTTACTTTTTATTGGCTTAGCATATTTTAAATACTCTAACATCATTCGTTTCATTTCATAGTTTTTTTCTTTCAAATGTAAACAATTTAATACATATTCTATTATTTGATTATACTTTTCATATGTTTGGGACAATCCTTTTAATTTTTCATCTTCTATCCCACTAAAAACAGTTATAATATATGCAATATCTTCAATATGATCTATTGAAAAAAGAATACCAAATTTATTTCTATTCAATAAGCTATTTTTCAAAGAAGATACATTTGCATAGTAATCACTAAATAAAAGACTGAAGTCATTTTTTATGTTTGAAGAGTACTTCAATATTTTTAAATCAAAATTACTAAAATCTTTATCATATGAATTTAAAAGAGGTATATTTTTATAACCAGATGTAAATGATATATGTAACATATCAGTCAGTATCGTTTTACTATCAAAAGGGACTTTTATAAATTCCAAATCTTTATTTTCGTTATATGATGTTGCACAATACACTTTCACTTTATTTTGTATGGCCCCTACATTTCCATCTAAATTTAGATCAATTAGTTTTTGAAACAACTCCGGTTCAATATAAATATCTTTTGCTATTCTTTCTGACTCAGATTTGAAAAATTGAAAGACTAGCTCTATTCTCTCTTTCCTAGTTCTTTCTGTGAAATCTGGTATAGTAATTTCTAATGGAATACGTCTTCTAAAGGTTTTTAATAATTTCTGATCAATATCTTCCGTAGTAGCTAGTATTAGACGAATATCAACCGAATGCCAATGTTCATCATCACCTAATTGTCTGTATCTTTTCTGGTCAATTAATAAAAATAATTTTTCTTGGTTTTCTTGTGATAGGTTATGTACTTCATCTAAGAAAAGATATCCTTTATCAGCAAGTTTGAGTAATCCCAGTTTATTCTCATCAGCTCCAGTATATGCTCCTTTAACATGTCCAAATAACATAGAGGATAATAGCTCTGGATTATTAGCATAATCAGCACAGTTGAGAGTAACAAAAGGAGCATTTTTTTCTAATATTTTACTATTCTTAGCATATTTATATATCAACTTGGCAATCATACTTTTCCCCACACCACTATTTCCCTTTAGTATGATTGGAATACCATTGGGTGGATAATTAGCAGAGGCTTTACATTGTTTTAAAATATGTGCCAGACTACCATCGTTACCAACTAATTGACTAAATGCATCCTCTTCTTCATCATACCAAAACACCACGGGCCTCGAGTTGCTTTTTTTTAGGTATCCCTCATTGACTAATTGATTTAAATAATTCGATGACATACTTCTAGAAACCATTAATATAGCTGAAAATTCATTGGTATCAAACATTTGTTTAGGCTGAAAGTTTTTTTGTACTATATCAAATAAATTCGTTAGTTTTTTCATCTTATCACCTCTTAAAATTTTCAAACACTCATAAATATTGGAACATATTTTTAACATAATATATGATTTTATCAAAAAAATCACTATACTAAAAATTAAAAATAGTAATTAATATTCACTCATGAGTTACAGTGAAAAAATTTTCAAAATGGCTCTAGAATAAGTTTGTCGATAAAACAAAAAGTGTAACTTATGAGTATACCCAAAAGTAACACTCTTGTTTCATTAATTATTTTTATTTTAGGCAATTGCTTCTAAATATCGATTAGCTCGAATAATGACAGATTCATAAAAATAGCTATTTACTTCATCATACCAAAAAACTCTAAAACCCACTAAAATGTTTTCATTAGAATAAACGGTTTTTAAGTTATTTACTCTTTTGTATTCCTCATTCAATTTTGATATATCTTTAGCTAAAACATCAGACAGTACATTTAAATTTGTATCATAAACTACTTTATCAAAAGGCATTGAAAAAGTATTTCTAATTAATATGAACATATCTTCTTGTTTAGAAGGATCATCTACAGTATTAATATAATTAATATCATCTAATAAACTACGAAATTTTTCTTTATGAATTTCGTCTATAACTTGCTTGCTAATTACCTTATTTTCTTTCATTAATTTACTCTCCGTTCTCGACTATTTAAAATGGTAAATCATCATCCGAAATATCAATTTGTGACCCACTAAATGGATCAGAATTGCTTGCAGCTGGCGCTTGATTAGAATTTTTAAAATTATTTGGATTTTGAGAACGTTGCCCTGTTGAGTTTCGAGGCTCTAACATTTGAAAATTCTCTACTAACACTTCAGTTACGAAAACCTTTTGTCCTTGTTGATTGTCATAATTACGAGTTTGAATGCGACCAGTAATACCCATGAGTGAGCCTTTTTTGGCAAAGTTAGCTATATTCTCTGCCTGTTTACGCCAAATGACGCAATTAATAAAATCAACTTCACGATTCCCACTTTGGTTCGTAAAATTGTGATTCACAGCCAAGGTAAAAGTCGCTACGGCAAGTCCAGTATTGGTATATCTTAAATCAGGGTCTTTGGTTAAACGACCCACCAAAACTACCTTGTTGATCCTGCTGTCAAATCCTTATACTTTGATTTTTTTTTGCAAAATTGCTTCAGTTAAAGTTTTAGAAAAGTTCAAGTGCAAATCTGAGCCTAATTTATCCGCCCATCGTGGAATAGTTAAAGTTTTTTTTATAGAATCATTACTACCAAGATAGTCTGATAAATCAACAGCCACCATTGAAATAAAAGATTTTTCAGAGTCGTAAACTAAAGTAAAATGAAGGTAGAGGGAAATTTTTAGGACTGTTTGAGCGGCAAAACTTAGTGGGCATGATTTATTATTCTGAGTATCAAGGAACCATTTATATTTTCTATTTTGCAATTGATCAACAGCTCCAGTCTCACGGATATGGAAAAATCATGCTAGATTATATGTTTGAAACCTTTCAGCAGCACAAAATTATCTTACTTGTTGAAAAAATTAATTCGAAGGCTGAAAACAATGAACAGCGAATTAGAAGAAAAAAGTTCTATCTTAAAAATGGCTTTACCAGCAATCAGCAATTCTTACAAACTTTGGGACTTAATTTTGAGTTAATCCATCGCGAAGGAAATACCGCATATGTGGCTGACTATCAAAAAATTCGAGAATATTTTTACAGTGCTGCAAAAAATGATTAAAACATTAGCTAAGGTTTATTAAATTCCCTTCAAAAAAATGACTCTCACATAGCCAATACCAAACGATTCATTTAGTAATTTTTTTCACAAAATTACCACTCTTGAATTAGCCTTTTTGAATTGACTAAACTCCGTAAAATAATCTCAAAACATCTTATTGAATTGATCAACAAATCTGATATAATTCCTATTGTATAAATAAAAATACAAAATAAAATAGTTACAAAATTAAGAAGTAGGCCATTTTATGACCTACTTTAAATTTATATACATTTGTCAGAATTATTTGACATTAAAAAAGGGGGAAGTTTTATTGGAGAAGGAAAAACATTTAGAAAGTCTCGCTACAACAGAGACTAAGTTCAATCGGGAATTAGGCATTTTTGGTGGTGTTAGTATCATCGGAGGAATCATGATTGGTTCCGGTATTTTTTATTTGGGTTCGTATGTTTTACAACGGACAGGTATGAGTTTAGGTCTAGCTTTGCTTGCTTGGATTGTCGGTGGGTTAGTCACTTTATTGGCTGGTTTGTGTTATGCAGAATTAGGCGTAAGTATGCCTCGTGCGGGAGGTTCAACCGTTTACTTAACAGAAGCTTTTCATCCAGCTGTTGGATTTTTGAGAGGTTTTACTGATTGGTTGATTGGTGGTCCAGGTTCTATTGCGGCGATGGCAATTGCATTACCGACAGCCATGAGAAGTTTTTGGACTATCTCTGATATGCAAATTAAACTGATTGCAACCGCTCTAATCATTATACTGACTGTTTATAATTTATTTGGAATTAAACAAGGCGCTTTCTTACAAAATATTTCAATGGTCGCTAAATTAATTCCAATTTTGGTTATTTTGTTTGCTGCCTTATTCTTAGGTAGAGAAAGTCCAGATTTATCACTAACTCCTGTCACAAATCCTGATGCTTCTTTTTCTAGCATTATCGGCATGATTGCTTTTGCAACAGTTGCCAGTCTATGGGCATACGAAGGTTGGACCAATCTGAATTCCATGACTGAAGAAATGAAAAATCCTAAGAAAAATTTGCCAAAATCATTAATTATCGGCATTGGTGGCATAACTGTTTTGTATACCTTATTTAATTTTGCTATTTATAAAGTGTTACCTTACGATGTGATTGTCAATAATATTGCTGATGGAAACCTATATTTAGGCACAGAAGCTGCCATTAGTGTTTTAGGAAACTGGGGCGGTATTATTGTATCTTTAGGGATGGTTTTAGCTATGTTTGGTGGCTTGAATGGCTTAACAATTGCCCAACCTCGAATGTATTATGCAATGGCTGTTGAAGGACATTTTTTCAAGTCCTTTGCGAAGTTACATCCAAAATATAAAGTACCTACTGCTGCTATGTTGGCACAAATGGTCCTATCGATAGTACTAGTTTTTTCACGTAATTTAGATCAATTAACCTCTTTGGTTGTATTTACAGCAATGCTATATAACTTATTAACAATTATTGCTGTATGGGTAATGAGAAAAAGATTCCCAGAGTTACAAAGACCTTATCGAGTGGCTGGTTATCCATGGACCGTCTTGATCACAGCTATTTTATTTATTGGATTACTAATCAACACTTTTACAGAAGATATCCAAAATGCTCTTTTAGGCATGATTGTTCAAGTGATTGGGATTTTAGTTTATTGGTATTTCGATCGACAACTTAAAAGAAAGAAGGCTTAAGCTATGCGTAAATTACTAGTCGGCGGCAAATTTTATATTAATAGAGATAAATTTGCTGAAGCAGTATACATTGAAAATGATAAAATTATGGCTGTGGGCACCACCAATTATTTAAAAACATTGCCTTATGATGAAATAATTGATTTAACTGGAAAGACAATTTTACCTGGTTTGAATGATTCACATTGTCACATTTCCAGCGTCGGTGCAGCTTACTTACAAGTTGACTTATCTGATTGTCATTCAATTGATGAAATCATAGCCTTGACTAAATCTTTTATCGCTGATAATCCTGAGCTCACTAAGCACGGTGTAAGAACTATGGGTTGGAATCAAGATTTATTCACTTCAGGCGAGAAAAGATTACTAAATCTTCAGGACGTTAATCAAATCTCAACTGAAATCCCTGTTATTCTAGAGCGTGTTTGTGGTCATATTTGTGCTGTTAATTCTAAAGCATTAGCTCTGAAAAACATTACAAAAGATACACCGGCACCTCGTGGTGGAACGATCGAATTAGATGAGAATGGCCAACCAAATGGTATTTTAACTGAAAATGCTGTTCAGTGGATTGAAGAAGTCATTCCAAATTATACCCCTGAAGAAAAAGTGAGCTTCATGGCTCAAGCATTAAATTATGCTGCCAGTGTTGGTCTCACTAGCGTCCAATCAAACGATGTCGCTGCTCCAAACACTTACGGAGACTTTCAATCAATCCGTGCTATTTATGAACAACAATTAACTAAAGTACGTTATCGTCATCAAATTTGTGCCTATTCTCCAGAAGAAATGGATTTCATCCTAAATAAAGAAGCATTAGAGCCAATTTATCAGGGAGGATTTTTAGCATTAGGTCCAATTAAAATGTTTAAGGATGGTAGTCTTGGAGCTAAAACCGCTATGATGCGTGACGGTTACATTGACGAACCGGATAATCATGGCGTTTGTGCTTTAGAATATGATTTACAAGTTGATTTGGTTAAGGCAGCTAGTCAACACGGATTGCAGGTGGTTACACATGTTATTGGTAATGGAGCCATTGCTGAAACTATCTCAGCTTATCAAACCGGATTTATCGATGGAAAAAATAAATTGCGTCATGCTTTGATTCATTGTCAAATTACTGATCAAGCATTGCTAAATGAAATCGCCCAGCAAGATATTGCTGTCTTTTTCCAACCCATATTTTTGGATTATGACATGCAAATTCTTGAAGATCGTGTTGGGCAAGAACTAGCTAGTACTTCCTATGCTTTTAAAACCTTGGAAAATCTTGGTGTGCATATTGGTTATGGTACAGATGCTCCTGTTGAAGATTTAAATCCTTTTCCTAATATTTATGCCGCAGTCGCCCGCAAAAATAAAAATAATGAACCCGTTGACGGATTCTATCCAAAAGAATGTGTTGATCTTTATACTGCCATTGATGCATATACTATTGGCTCCAGCTATCTGGAATTTAAAGAGGATGAAAAAGGACGAATTGCAGAGAACTATTTAGCAGATTTTACGGTTTTAGATGAAGATATATTCAATATTCCGCTGGAAAAAATAAAAGATATTCAACCAAGAATGACTATTATTGGTGGAGACATTGTTTTTGAGCGTGAGTAATTTCTAAGCTTTACAAAGATAAAAACATCATTAAGAGGGATCGGAAACTTTTTTAAAAGAGTTTCAGTTCCCTCTTGTTATACTTTTTTACTCACTTCCAAAACCTCATTTTACTGATAGTTACAAACATACAACCATAAAAAAATTGTTTCTTGAATAGAAGTCCGGTTTTTATCTTTTATTTTGCTCTTGTAAAGGGCCCTTTTGGTGCAATTAATTCCAAATTTGTACCATCTGGGTCAGTAAAATAAGCAACTCCTGTTCCAAAACCAGCTTTCAACCCATCCTGTGCTTCAAAATAAATCGGCTCACCTTCTGGCTCAATATCAATTTCTTTTAAGCGAGCCATTGCAGCTAGTAAATCCTCTACTTCAAAACACATATGCATAGCGCTAATTTGATCATTTGAATAGTTGGCGCGACTAGATTGAGGTGTGACATATTCTAAAAGATCGATGTTCACATTTCCTAATTGCAAATTCGCATACTTAATTAACGTATCTTTTAGTCCTTGTGACTGAGCCATCCGCTCGCCGCCAATTTGATCTTGATTGGCAATTTTTTTCCCCGTTAAAGCTTCATAAAATATAATTGATTTTTCTAAATTACTGACGGTGATCCCGATGTGATTCACCAGTGAAAAACCTTGATTCATCATTTTATCCTCTCCTTTTTTATTAAAAATCAAATGTCATTGGATCAGGACCACTACGTAATCCTTCATCTAACTGATTTAGCTTTTCGATATCTTCAAGTTCTATATTAAAATCAAAGATTGCTGCATTATTTTTCATACGCTCTTGATGAATTGATTTCACTACAAGTAAAATTTCCTGTTGTACATCCCAACGCAAGATAATCTGTGCTGGTGATTGACCATATTTTTGAGCCAATTCAACGATTAGCGGATGATCAAGTAACTGACCTTGCATCAAGGGTGACCACGCTTGAATTTTAATCTTGTTTTCTGCAGCAAAATCACGCAGTTCTGTCTGTGCCAATTTAGGATGCAATTCAATTTGATTAATCACCGGCACAACTTTTGCGAAAGATAACAAATTCTTTAAATGGGAAATTTCAAAGTTACTCACACCAATGGCCTTAATTTTCCCTTCAGCATATAAATCTTCCAATGCTAACCAAGATTCTTTATATGCATCCTTTCCTGGCCAATGTATCAGAAATAAATCTAAATAATCTAACTGTAATTTTTCCAAAGACTCTACAAAAGATTGCTTCGTTTCTTCATAAGTTAAACGCGCATTCCAGACTTTCGAAGTTACAAATAAGTCTTCGCGTTTTAAACCAGTGGCCGCTAGTCCAGCTTTAATTCCTGCTCCTGTGCCTTTTTCATTGCCATAAATTTGTGCGGTATCAATCAGACGATAGCCATTTACTATTCCGTTTTTTACTACTTCCGCCGTTTCTTGATCAAAAATTTGAAAAACACCTAAACCCAATCCTGGAATTTTAATACCATTATTTAATTCAACTGTATCTGATAATTTTTGAATCATGTCATTTCCTCCTTGCTGAATACAGGAATTAATATATAATGAGAGTATATTTTTGTATAGTACGCACTTTAAAGTGATATACGCACTAAAAAGTTCCTATTGTGAAATGAAAGGATTTAAATAGATGATGACCAGCGAAAAAATTTACAATATAGGTGTAGAAGCCACTATGGAAGCCATTGGTGGAAAATGGAAACCTATTATTTTGTGTAACTTGCGCCACGGTGCTTTGCGAACGAGTGAATTAAAAAAGAAAATTCCCGGCATTAGCCAAAAAATGCTGACCCAACAATTAAGAGAATTAGAAGAAGTTGAGATCATAAACCGTAAAGTCTATAACCAAGTGCCTCCAAAAGTAGAATATTCATTAAGTGAATACGGCGAAACTTTGGGCACCGTATTAGACAATTTGTGTAATTGGGGAGAAATGCACATCAATACTTTACAAAATCAAGGTAAAGCTGTTCGCTTAATTTGTGACTAGTTAAACCTGTCTAAATTGGCAGGTTTTTTTAGTTTATATTATCTGCGAGAACAATCATTCGCCAATAATTTCAATCCATAGTAAGATAACAATTGTTATACATAATAAAAATTTCGAATAAAAAGGAGGAAATACATATGAAAAAAATTGGATTTTTGAGTTTTGGTCATTGGATGGATCGTGGTTCATTGGTTAAAACGGCTAGTGAAGCTTATCTACAATCGATTGATTTAGCTGTTGAAGCTGAAAAAATTGGTGTGGATGGTGCTTGGTTCCGGGTGCATCATTTTGCACCGCAAATTGGGTCACCTTTTCCATTACTTTCTGCAATTGGCGCTAAAACCAGTACAATTGAAATTGGTACTGGCTTGATTGATATGCGTTATGAAAATCCTTATTACATGGCAGAAAATGCTGGTTTGACAGATGTTATTACTGAAGGTAGAGTGCAATTAGGTGTAGGGCGTGGGTCACCTGAGCAAGTTTTAGATGGCTGGAATTATTTTGGTTACGACTACAGTGAAGAGGAAATTAAAGACATTGCTCGTCAACGTACTTTAGACTTTTTGAAAATTATCGAAGGCAAACCTTTTGCCGAACCAAATCCAATGCCGATGTTTCCCCAAGACCCGGGAAAATTACGAATTGAACCTTATTCAGAAGGATTAGACAAACGCATTTGGTGGGGAGCTGGTTCACAAGAAACTGCCATTTGGGCAGCGCAACATGGAATGAATTTGCAATCTTCTACTCTAGTCAATCATGAATCTAATGAACCTTTCCACATTCAACAAGCCAAACAATTACGGGCTTATAAAGAGGCCTGGAAAAAAGCGGGACATGATTTTGAACCACGTACTCTGGTGACTCGTTCAATCCAACCGATTACGACTGATTTAGATCTCAAATTATTTGGCCGTGACAGTGAACAAGAAGATCAAGTTGGCTTCTTAGCTTATCATCAAAATCCATCCATTTTCGGACGCACCTTTTCTGGTGAGCCGGAAAAAATTGTAAAAGATCTGGCTGAAGATGAAGCAATTAAAGAAGCTGATACTGTATTAGTAACCATTCCTAATACTTTGGGAGTCGAATATAATCTTCATTTACTAAATACTATTGTAAAAGACATCGCACCTGATTTAGGTTGGCGTTAAACAATGATAAATCTCACTCAATCTTGGGTGAGATTTTTATTTTTACAATTTTTTTTAGCCTAAATAAAAATAATTTTACGAAAGCGTTGACATTGGTAGTTATATACCTTAAACTTTTTTTAAATACCAAAAAATATTTTAGCAAGAGAAAGGAATTATTTATGACCAAAGACAACGTAGTATTAGCAAGAAACACTCAAGAGGCACCAATCGACAAATTTGCTTCACAGTCAGTAGCTTTTTCTCATTACAACAATCTTTCCGCTCAATTACCGATTGATCCTCAATCTGGCAAATTAGTAGCTGGTGGTATCACGAAACAAGCTGAACAAGCATTTAAAAATGTTGCTGCCATTGTTCAAAGTATCGATCATGTGATGAGCGACGTCGTTCGTTTAACTATTTTTGTTAAAGATTTAAGAGATTTAGATGCAGTTGATGCAGTCTATAAAAAATATTTCGCTAATTACCTACCTACTCGAACTGTTGTAGCAGTTGACGCATTACCGTTAGATGCCTTAGTTCAAGTAGAGGCGCTACTTTCAAATGGCGAAGGCACTATTCCAAACGCACCACAAGCAGGTGATTTAATTAAATTAACGAATCACACTGAAAATGCCCCAGCTGATGTATTGTCTAGTCAAATTGTTGCTTTTTCTCATTACACAAATCTCTCTGCACAATTACCAATTGATCCAGAAACAGGTCGGATAGTAGCTGGTGACATCAAAGTTCAGACAGCTCAAAGTTTGAAAAATATTAAATCAATTTTAACTAGCGTAGATGTTCCGGTAGACGATATTGTTAAAATTACTATTTTCGTAAAAGACTTAAGCCAAATGCCAGCAGTTGATGAAGTGTATAAAACTTTCTTCCCAGATTCAGCTATTGCTAGAACGGTTGCTTATGTACCAGCACGGACAGTTGCTGTAGTCAGTGATCTACCGATGGGTGCAGATGTTCAAATTGAAGCGGTGGTTTCTTACGGTGATGGCACACCGCCACAAGCAATTGAAGATCGCCATGGTTTAATTTTAGAAGCCAACAATACAAATGACGCTTGGAAATGTCCATTGGCTACGCAATCAGTTGCTTTTTCTCATTACAATAATATTGCTGCTCAATTGCCAATTGCACCAAATACAGACGATGTTGTCTCTGGCGGTATCAAAGCACAAACTGAACAGTGTCTGAAAAATATTAAAGCTGTCATCGAAAGCGTCGACCACGTGATGGCTGATACTGTGAAAATCAATATTTTCGTAAAAAATCTTGCAGATATGGATGCTGTTAATGAAGTGTATCAAAACTTCTTCCCAGAAGGCACACCTGCTCGCCGAGTAGTCGGTGTTAGTGAATTACCAAAAGGTGCTTTGATTCAGATGGATGCAATTGTTGGAAATGCTGAAGGCACACCGCCATTGGTTTAGAATTTATCTACTTCTAAAAAAAATTAAGAGGCATCTTATTCAGAGATAGAATAAGATGCCTCTTTTTAGTTGGTATTTATCAAAATAATTTCGACTTTATGGCAAAGTAATGACCTCTTCTGTTTCAGCATCGAAAAAGTGTGCTTTATTCATATTAAAAGCCAACTCAATCATCTCACCTGGTTTATGGAAATCACGAGCGTCTACTTTAGACACAAATTCTGTCGCACCTGTTTTGGTATACAACATTGATTCGGCTCCAAGTAACTCAGAAACCACGACTTCTGTTTTTACCACTGATTCTGGCGAAGCATCAATCACGACTTGTTCACTTTGAATAGCTTCTGGTCGAATACCAAAAATTAAGGATTTACCTTCATAACCTTTTTCTTTTAAAATTTTATTTTTTCCTTCTGGGATACGCAAATGCAAACCCTGTTCGTCATTAATGAATCCCGCTTTTAAATTAACCGAAAAGAAATTCATTGCCGGTGAGCCAATGAAACCAGCTACAAAAACATTTTTAGGTGTATTGTAAACTTCTTGTGGTGTGCCAACTTGTTGAATAATACCATCTCGCATAATCACAATTCGATCAGCCATTGTCATCGCTTCAGTTTGATCATGGGTGACATAGATAGTGGTCGTTCCCAAACGTTGATGAAGTTTGGCAATTTCAGCACGCATTGACACACGCAATTTAGCATCTAAATTTGATAAAGGTTCGTCCATTAAGAAAACTTTCGCATCTCGGACAATAGCACGACCTAAAGCGACCCGCTGACGTTGCCCACCAGACATGGCAGCTGGTTTTTTCGCTAAATATTCAGTCAATCCCAGAATTTCAGCGGCATTTTCCACACGTTTTTTAATTTCTTCTTTATTATATTTTCGCAATTTCAAACCAAAAGCCATGTTATCAAAAACAGTCATATGAGGATACAGAGCATAGTTTTGAAAAACCATGGCAATATCACGGTCTTTGGGTGCAGCATCATTCACCACTAAATCACCAATCATTAATTTTCCTTCGGTAATATCTTCTAAACCAGCTATCATTCGTAAGGTGGTCGACTTACCACAACCTGATGGTCCGACAAAAACAATAAATTCCTGATCATTGATTTGCAAATTAAAATCTTTTACGGTGGACTCGGTTGCCCCATCATATTTTTTATAAATATGTTCCAAAGTTAACTGTGTCATTGTCTATTTCCTTTCTTAACCAGTCGTTTTCTAGCGCTAAATTGAAAGTGTCTGTCCATTTTGATAAATCATAAACTCTCTTGTCGACAAATCAGCTATTAATTTAACTTGCTGCGTTTGTGTTCTATTTTGACGAATAATTTCAATTTTTTGATCTGTTGGAGTTTCGACGGTAATGGTTCCATTCAAATCAAAGGCGTCATCAGTATTGCGAAATGCCAATAATTTCAATAATTTTTGCACAACTGGTCGCTGTACTTCAGTAGAAATTTCATTTAAATCATAATAATGACGATTAATATTTCGACCTTCTTTGGTTGCTTCTAACAAGGCGATATCATTTTTACCTGCCAACAAACCGACATAATAAATTTGTGGAATTCCTGGGGCAAAAATCTGTAATGCTCGTGCTAATAAATAACTGTCATCTTGTTCGCCTAATGCACTGTAATAAGTACTATTGATTTGATAAATATCTAAATTATTGTAACTGGCCGAAGAATAGATTTTTTTAACGTTGGCGCCGACCTCGTAAAGCTTCTCAGAAGTATAATTTAATTCCTGATCCGTCAATAAATCTTTGGCATCTACTACGCCAATTCCATCATGAGTATCGAGCGTTGTAAATTGTTTCATTGGACTTTGTCTCAACCAAGCCGCTAATCTTTCTGATTTACCACTATAGATCCCATGTAACACTAACATTGGCAACGCAAAATCATAAATGAAATAATCGTGTTGGGCAATTTTAAACTGAATCGAATAATGTTCATGAATTTCTGGCAACAACTCAATCTGGTATTTGTGTGCTTCTTGCCGCACTTCTGCTAATAATTCCCAAATATCTGGTTCTACAAAGAAATCATTGGTATCCAATTTTTTTATAGCATATGCAAATGCGTCCAAGCGAATGATCGAACAGCCATGACTGGCCATGTCTTGAATCGTTTGACGAATAAATTGTTTCGTCACTTCTCTGGTTACATCTAAATCAATTTGTTCTTCACCAAAAGTATTCCAAACCTCTTCCACGCTACCATCTGCAAAATGAACCGCCTGAAAAGGTGCTTTATCTTTACGTTTGTAAATCAAATCAATGTCAGCTTCTGTCGGTCGATTTTCAGGAAAGAATTGATTGATTCGAATAAACATCTCTTTATATTTAGAATCTTCATGCTTATTTTTAAAGTCTTGGAAAAAAATTGATTCTCGAGAAATATGGTTGATCATAAAATCAAACATCAAGTAATACTTTTCCCCTAGTGCTTCAATTTCTTCCCAAGTTCCAAAACTTTCATCTACCACGGTATAATCTCTAGGTGCAAAACCACGATCACCAGTTGAAGGGAAAAATGGCAATAAATGAATTCCGCCAATCGCTTCAGCTAAATACTTGTCCATTACTTGCTCAAGTTCACTTAAATTTTTTCCCAGGCTATCTGCATAGGTAATCAATATTGCTTTATTTTCAATCGCCATTATTTTGACTCCTCTGACTTTTTACCTAACACTAGACTCCCGTAAGGCACCAGCTTTATTTGTTCTAGATTAGTTTGATAAGCTTGATTTCCAATTAATAATTCATAGCTTCCATCTAATTTGACGGTTTGATGATTCGCTGAAAAGTTAACAATAACTAATACTTCTTCCTCAGCTGTACTACGTTTATAGGCAATAATTTCTTCTTGCGGAACTTCGTAAGGAACAACTTCACCAAAAATAATTGCCTCTTGGTACGGTCCTGCTTGACGGCGCAGTGCGATTAATTTTTGATAAAAGGCTAAAACTGACTGGTCATCGTTTAATTCTGCCTCTACATTAATCGTTTGGTAATTTGAATTGACTTTTATCCATGTTTGCTCGGCCTCAGAAAATCCAGCATTTTTTTGATCGGACCATTGCATCGGTGTGCGGTTATTATCACGACTCCGTAGATACATGCCTTCAAAAGCTTCTTCAGGACTCATACCAGAAAGCATTGCTCGACGATATTGGTCGTGGGTGGCAATATCATCATAATCACTCATCTCGTCCATCCGAATATTGGTCATACCGATTTCTTGTCCTTGATAAATAAAGGGTGTGCCTTGCAGCATCATGAATAATGTAGCCAGCATTTTTTTACTGTGATCATTTTGATATTCATTAGGTAAATATTTATTGATTGAACGTGGCTGGTCATGATTTTCTAAATATTTTGCCCCCCAACCAAATTTTTGAGTCGTTAATTCATTTTGTAAAATATTTTCTTTTAATTCTTTAACAGTCCAATTACTTTGTAAAAACCATTCTCCTGTTTCAGGAACATCGATATCGGTATAGCTAAAATCAAAAATCATTCGAAAATAACCATCTTCACCAATATAACGACTCAATTGATCTTCTGGTACATCAGCTTCAGCAACTGTCAGCGCATTATATTTTCTGAAAGTTCGTTGGTCAATTTCCGCTAACCATTCTTCAATCCCTGGTTGGTTCAAAATCCAATGACCGATAAAGGCTAACCCATCTTCACCGTCAACCGGTAATTGTCCATACTCAATTCTTTTTTTCAGATTTAAAATAGCATCGATTCGAAAGCCACCTAAACCTTTTTCTAACCACCAGTTAATCATATTGATACATTCTTCTCGTACTTCGGGATTTTCCCAATTTAAATCTGGTTGTTTTTTTGAAAAAGCATGTAAGTAAAACATATTTTCTTCATTTGGAACTTTTTCCCAAGCAGAACCACCAAAATAAGATCGCCAATTATTAGGGGCTTGTCCATCAATCCCTTTTCGGAAAATATAATAATCCCGATATTTACTGTTTGGATCAGTTAGAGCTTCTTGGAACCACGCATGTTCATCCGAAGTATGATTAACCACTAAATCCATTAAAATTTTAATTCCTCTTGCATCAGCTTGTTCGATCAATTGATCCATGTCTTGATTGGTACCAAACATTGGATCAATTTGATAATAATCGGCAATATCATAGCCGCCATCATCCATCGGTGACTGGTAAACCGGACAAAGCCAGATAACATTCACGCCTAATTCTTGAAAATAATCTAGATTGCTAATAATTCCTTGAAGATCACCTACACCATCACCATTTTGATCCATAAAGCTACGGGGATAGATTTGATAGACAATCGATTTTTTCCACCATTCTTTTTCATTCATATCAATTCGAGTGAAATTTGCTTGTTTGAAAGTTTGCATTTCAGTCATAAATTTCTCCTTTTAGCCTTTTACGGCGCCATTGGTAATACCTTCGACATAATATTTTTGTAAGTAGATAAATAGTAACGTAATCGGTACAGCAATTAATAAACAACCGGCAGCAAATGTGGTATACATCGTATTAACCGTCGTTTGATTAATCATGGAATACAATCCAATGGATACGGTATATTTTGGTACATTGTCTCCCATAATTACTTTCGCGAAAATGAAATCCATCCACGGTTGCATGAAGGCCATCAATGCAGTATATACAATGATTGGTTTTGACATAGGTAAAGTAATTTTAGTGAAAATTTGAAATTTTGTTGCGCCATCAATCATCGCCGATTCATCCAAAGATTTTGGAATCGTATCGAAAAAACCTTTTGCAATATAGAAGGTTAACGCCGCTGTTGATGAATAAATTAGCACTAGTGCTAGTAAAGTTTGTGTCAGATCAAAAGCTTTCAAAATATAATAAACGGCAATCATGCTCATAAAAGCTGGAAACATATTCAAGACCAGAGCTGTCTTTAGAATGGTCTTTTTTAAACGAAAACGTAAACGCGATAATACATAAGCCATCGAAACAGTAATAAAGGTACTTAATAAACAAGAACAAATCGATACGATTAAAGTATTCTTCAACCACAGCATGAAAGGAAAATTGGCATTGTTGCTAAAAAGATATTTGAAATTTTCCAAGGTGTATTCTTTGGGGAAAATATATGAAACAAACTGCCCACTCTCGCTACGGAAGGCGGTTAAAATCAACCAGAAAATTGGAAACATCCAAACTACTGCCAGCAGAACCAACAATAAATTGGGCCATAATCTATGTTTTTTCATTTAATTACTTCCTTCCTTATAAGCATTGGTTCTGGTATAGGCAAACAACGAAAATACAGCACTTAACACAAATGTAATAATCCCAATAACCGACGCCAAATTGTAATCTGCTGATTCCACAGTTAACTTGTATAACCAGGTCACTAACAGATCGGTGTCGCCAGCGCCATAATAATTACTATTTGACGGACCGCCACCGGTTAATAGGTAAATTACATTGAAATTATTGATGTTACCGATAAATTGCTGAATCAAACTTGGTAGCATCACAGCTAAAATTTGCGGAAAAGTAATAAAGCGGAAAATATGAAAGCTATTAGCTCCATCAATCCTAGCAGCTTCTAGTTGATCTTCTGGTAAATTAATTAAGATCCCAGTAGAAATCAACATTGTTACGGGAATCCCAATCCACATGTTAACGACAATAATTGAGACTTTTGCTAATAATGAATCGGTTAAAAACGGTATCGGCTCGGTGATCCAACCCCAATTTTCCAACAAAGTATTGATTGGTCCGGCCGCGTGCAATAAATTTTGCATCACTAACAAAGAAACAAAAGGTGGTACTGCCATAGTAATAACAAAAATGGTCCGCCAAAACTTTTTAAATTTGACACCTTTTTGATTAATTAATAATGCCAACATGACGCCAAAGAAGAAACAAGTAATTGTTGCAAAGAAGGCCCAAATTAATGTCCAACCTAGCAATGGAAAGAAAGTTCCAGAAATATCTCCATTTAAGACATTTTTAAAATTGACTAACCCTACCCAACCAAACAAATTTCGTGGCGGTAAGTGATTGTGATCATAATTTGTAAATGCTAAGAGAATCATATAAATAATCGGCATAACCGTGAACACAATCGCACTAATAACCGGAATCGATAATAATGTTAAATGGAATTTCCCATCCAATAAATTTTTTACGTCTTGAATAAAAGAAGGTATCGCCAACTTTTTTTCTTTTAATTGCTGTGCCTGGAAAGCACTTTGAATATTTGAGCGGTAAAAGAAGAAAAATAAAACCACTACCATACAAGTCATAATGCTGTAAATCAACATAATCATGGAATTATCTCCAGGCGTTCTAACAAATATTCCTAAATTTCGATTGAAATTCCATGCTTGCTTTTGCGTCCCTAAAGTTAGCATTCCTTGTAAAAACCAACGACCTTGCGTCAGCATAAAAGCTATAAAACTAATTTCTCCTAATAAATACAACAACCCTTTAATGCGTTGTCCTTTTTCAAAGTTGCCAAAACCCATCAAGATAAAAGAAAGTCTGGTTCCGCGATCTCCTTGAGAAAAGATATTTTTTAATTTCATACTTTTTTGCATCCCATAACCTCCACTATTCCTTTTCTGGTGTGATTTCATCAACTAATTTATCTAATGATTTAGGAAAATCCGTCTGCGGAATTTTACCTTTATAAGCGTCCACCAATAATGAATTCATATGTTGCCAAAAGACATTCATTTCAGGGATTTTCGGCATTAAGACTGAATGTTCTTCTGTTGTCATTTCAATCACCGCCTCAGCTACGGGATCATTTGCGACAGCTTCATTTTTTCGTGCCATTTGATTGCTTGGAACTTTTCCTAGTTCTTCAAAAGCTTTTACTTGTACTTTTTCACTCGTTAAGTAATTAGTTAATGCCATCGCATCTAACGGATATTGGGTGAATGCGTTAATACAAAAAATATTACATTGTTGAAAAGCATACAAAGGAACTTCACCGTTTCCTAAGTCAGCACTTGGATACGCAGCGACGCCCATATTTTTTCCTAAAACTTCTTCAATTGCTTCAGTATTCCAAACACCACTGAGGACAGCATTAATTTTTCCAGATCGTAGTGCATTGATTTCATCAGCGTTAACAGGGACAACATTTTTATTTTTTTGTAAGTTAGCAATCCATGTCAGGGTTTCTACGCCTTCAGGAGAATTAAAAGTCGTACCATAAGGATCTTCGCCATTTTCACCATATAAGCTAGAACCGTTGGACATAAACCAAGGTGTCTCACGAAAATCTGCACCGGCTTCCTCTAAGTTAATCCCAATTTTTCCTTTAGTCGTAATATCATTAAAATTTTGAACCTCTTCTTCTGAGAAAACTCGTTTGTCATAATACATAAACATTGATTCAGAAGTTGTCGGGAAGCCATAAATTTTGTCCTGATAAGTTGCTGCTTGCACTGATGTTGGCGTATTTTCTTGTTTAATTTCATCGGTATACTTCGTTAATTGATAGACTGCACCAGATTCAACCATTTGTCCCAATCGATCATGAGGTGTCACAAAAATATCGGCTGCTGATTCAGGATCTTTTTGTAAATATTCCTGCGCTCTACCTGATTCAGACTCAATGACAGTAATATCGTATTTTTTTTCGGGATGTGCTTTTTTAAAATCATCCACCACACTACGATAATAATCACCTTGATTCAAATCTACCCAAACTTTTAACTTTACTTCTTTAGCATCAGTTTTAATTTCTGGTTCATACGTTTGATTTCGTTGTCCGCAGCTACTTAAACCAATTAATAATCCAAAAAATCCAATCATTGCGACCCACTTTTTCATGATTTCCTTCCTTTCAGTCAGCTGATCTTTATGAATTGACAACCGTTTTCATATCAAAGCAAAACAAATTGACAACCGTTTTCATATTTGGAGAATAACAGCAATTTTTCTATATGTCAACCGTTTTCATAAAAAAGAAAAAAAGATGATTCCTGTTTAAGTTGTTCCACGAATCATCAATTTTGTTGAAAAATTTGGTATTTCAGGTAATTCTTGATTGTGTAAATGGGCTAGCAAAACTTTTGCTGCATGTTCACCGATTTCTTTAATTGGTTGGTGAATAGTTGTTAAAGCAGGATTTAACACAGCAGCAATCGGCTGATCATCAAAACCAATTAAGGCTAAATCGGCTGGTATGTTCAAGTCATTTTTTAGTGCTTCGCTTAGTATTCCCGCTGCTACCTCATCTCCGTTAGTAAAAACCGCATCTGGTAAGGATTTTTTTTGATTCAATCTTTGCTTCAGCCAGTTTTCTCCGTCTTCAATATTTAACATTTTAGGGAAAAATAAGTTTTCGTCAAAAGTCAGTCCTGCCTCTTCTACTGCTTGCATAAAACCAATGAAACGATGGTCGTGCTGATTTTTTACTCCTCCACTACAAAAAGCAAGTTTTTTGTAGCCAGTATCAATCAAATATTTAGTTCCTTCATAGGCTGCTTGTTGCTCATTAATTTGAATAATTGGCAGATCTTCATCTCCCAAATAGCGATTACATAAAACAATCTTGCCATTTTTTATTAATTCCACTACTTCTGGCTTATCATTCTCCAAGTTAGCCATAATTAAGCCATCAAGTTGTTTCTTTTGTAACATTTCTATATATTTTAATTCTTTTTTTGAATTTTCCAAGGTTTGGAGAATCACGACTTGGTATCCTTCATCAGATAAATAGCGTTCAATCGCATCAACTAAGTAGGCAAAAAACGGGTTTGTGATAAAAGAAATAACCACACCAATCATTTTTGTTCCTTGGCCTCTCAGTTGTTGAGCAATATTATTCGGATAATAATTCAATTCCCGCATAGCAGTAAAAATTTTTTCTTTGGTTTTGTCAGAAACATAAGGATGTCCATTAATCGCCCGAGAGATTGTTGTAATGGAATACCCCGTTTTCTTTGCTACATCTTCTATTTTAGCCATAATAATCTCCTAAAAATTACTTTGTTCAGTTGTTCTACTTAACTTTGTAAAATACATCAAATTTTGAAAAGTTATCTATTCTACAGACTTTATAGTCAAATCAAATAATTCTGTTATGGATGACAAGCGATATTTTCCAGCGCTCTCATCTTCTCTTCTATCAAAATAGCATTGTTTTCCGCATTTTCCAATGAAATTAATAGCGTATCACAAACTGAATGGATATAGTCGTTATCACTTAACCGATTTAAAGTCAGTTGAATTTCTTGTTGGGTTAACATGTGTTTCTGCTCTAACGCTTGCATAAATCGTAGAATGGCACTTAAAGAGTAATTTGCGTTACGTAGTGTTCGGATGATTTTCAGCAACGCGATGGTTTGTTCATCGTAACTACGATAATGATTTTTCTGACGGGGCACAGTGATTAAACCATTCAATTCCCAATTTCTCAGTGTATCAATAGTAATGTCTAAATAATCGGCCGCTTGTTTACGCGTAAAGGTTTGCTTTTTATTATTTTTCAATTTTTGCAAATCAACTGAGGTGAGTCGAATGGCTTCTTCTGCTTTAGATTGCTCTGTTTCAATGAGCTGAAAATATTCTGTCAATAATTTTCTAGCTTGCTGAAAATCATAGCTAGCCAAGCTGTGAATCACTTCGGTAATTTTCTTTCGCAAATTGCCGTGAATAATTTCTACTGAAAAACCAATTCGCGCAATTTGAATAAGTTGAATGTGATACTCCGTATAAATCCGATAACCATTTTTTTGTCGCAACGGTGCTGGAATCAATTGCCACTCTTCATATTTCCGTATTGTATTAGGATGAAGTTTGACTGCTCTTGCGACTTCACTTGTTGAATATTTTTTCAAATCAATTAACCCTCCACTAAACCACCAGAGTTCTCTTGTCATGATAGCATGAAAAAGGAGGGATGCGTATGACTTTATTAACTGAGAAAAAATATTTAAATAAAGTAATTCAAACGGTGCAAGAGAAAATAATGCAGCTAGAATTGTCTTTAGATCAAAGTGAACAAGAATATCGGGCGGTAAAAAAATACACGGTTGATTACAGCCACGAACTGGATAAATATGAGGTTTATAATCATCATCAAAACCTAAAATTCATTGATTCGCGTAATATTTTAGAAAGCCAACAAATCGGCAAATTAACTTACCAAGAAAATAGTCCCTACTTTGCTAAAGTGGTTTTTCAATTTGACGATGATCCAGTCCCTGAGGATTTTTATATTGGTCGTTATGGTTTATCCGATGAACTGGGAAATCAATATGTTTATGATTGGCGGGCGCCTATTGCAACTTTGTATTATGACTTTGGTTTGGGCAAAAGCGGTTATCAAGTTGGGAAGCATTATTTTAGCGGTGAAAATTTAAAAAAAATACAATTTGATATTCAGTCTGGTGAGTTAGTGAATCTATTTAATGTTGCAGAAGGAATTAGTGATGTGTTTTTGACTGAAACATTAAGCAAAACCAGTAGTCAGCAAATGAAAAATATCATTCAAACGATTCAAAAAGAACAAAATACTATTATTCGTCAACCAAAAGATGTCGATATTATCATGCAAGGTGTGGCTGGCTCAGGAAAAACTTCGATTGCTCTGCATCGCTTGGCTTATTTACTCTACCAAGAGCGAGAAACCTTACAAGCTGAAAATATCCTGATTTTATCTCCAAATAAAGTTTTTTCTAACTATATCGCTAATGTCTTACCTGAACTTGGAGAAAATGATTTGCGGCAATTAACTTTTGAAGAATTGGCGCAAAATATCCTACAATTACCAGTCCAACTAAGTTATCAGCAAGAATTGGCAACTGTTCTAGCGGAACCTGATTCAGCTTTTTCACAAGCATATTATTACAAACAATCGACTGACTTTGAAAAAGATTTAACTGCTTTTTTAAATGCCGAAAAAGCCAAACTTTGGCAGACAGATTTAAAAGTTGGAACTAACGCTATTTCAGCCGAAGAACTAGAGACTCTTTTTGCTGAATCCCTACCTTTAATGTCACTAATTTCAAAAATAAGTCGTTCCTTTACACAAGGTCAAAAAAAGCTACAAACCAATCTGGAAAAAAGCTTAACAAAACGTTTAGCTTATCAAAATGAAGTAGCCACCTATTTGAAATTCACTCAAAAAACTGCGGAACAATTAAATGCTAGTGATTTATATCCAATTCTCTACATCAAAGATTTTTTTGAAGGCTTAACCGTCGATACCTCGGTAAAATATTTAGTCGTTGATGAGATGCAAGACTATACCCTTTTACAATTTACAGTTCTGCAAAAGCTTTTTTCTGCCAAAAAAATCTATTGCGGCGATATTTATCAGATTCTTATTCCAAAAGATGCTGGTTTTTTAACTGATTTGTCCGAATTATTAACTAAGCCAAAAACTTTTTTCTTGAAGAAAAGCTATCGTTCTTCTTTTGAAATTATCCAATTTGCGCAACAATTCGTTCCAGAAGATACTTTGGAAGCTATTCAACGGCACGGAGAATCAGTAATCATTGAAAACAGAACCGATTCTTTCAACCAGCAAATAAAATCCCAAATAAATAGATTTCTTAAAGGTAAGCTACAAACTTGCGGAATCATTTGCCAGAGTACAGCCGACATAGAGCATTTACAATCTGTTTTAGCCGATTACAAAGTTCAGACAATTTCTGCTGAATCTACCGCCGTTACACAACCAATCGCCATAACTTCGCTACAATTTGCTAAAGGTTTAGAATTTGATTCGGTGATTTTACTTGTTTCTGATAAGCAGCAACAACCTGCTTTTATGTATATCGGGGCCACGAGAGCTTTGCATGAATTAATCATTTATAAATAACTCTTGCATCATTTAATTTACAATATAAAAAGACAAACAAGCAGCAAAAACAAGCTACTTGTTTGTCTTTTCTTATTTATTTTCAGCTTTAAATTTTTCGACAATTTGCATCAATTCTTTGGCATGTTCCGTTAAAACATCGAATTGTTTAGATTGGATAAATTTCTTGTTTGTTAAGTAGCCACTGATTCCAGAGCCAGAAAAGCCAGCTGCTAAATAGTCCTTCAAATTATCCGGTGTAACTCCTGCTGTAGCAATTAATTTAACATGATTAATCGGCCCTCTAATGTCTTTGACATAACCTAAACCTAATGCCCCCACAGGGAATACTTTGACAAAATCTGCGCCAGCTTCATGAGCAGCCAAGATTTCAGTCGGCGTCATTGCCCCTGGCATAGAAACCATCCCTAACTCTTTCGTTCTTTTGATAATAGCTGGATTTGTATTAGGAGAAATGATGTATTTGGCTCCCGCTTGATAGGCTGTTTCGACTTGCTCTAAAGTAACCACCGTACCTGCACCAATCACCATAGAATCATTAAATTTTTGAGACAATTTAGCAATTGCTGTGCTGGTTTTACTTAGACAATCAGGATCTCCTTGATCAAAGGTGACTTCTACTAGCTTTACGCCTCCTTTTTCCAATGCTGAAACAAGTTGGAACAACTCTTCACCGTAAGTTCCTCTGCAAATGGCTATAATTTTATTTTCTTCAATTACATTTATGATATTTTCTGTCATTTTACTTTCTCTCCAGTGAGCTTCATAGATTTTTTAACGACTTCTTTAGTTTCGGTTTCGAGACTCGGTTTCAAAAATCCTAAAATCCCAGCTGTTACTAATGAACCAATTACGATAGCTGCAACAAACCAGATTTTATTTTCAACAACTGGTAAAACAATAAAACCACCATGAGGAACAAAACATCTCACATTACCAATCGCACCGATCACACAACCCACTGCTGTTCCAATCATCGTTGAAGGTAAGATTCGTTTGATATCACTTACTACAAAGGGAATGGCTCCTTCAGTTATTCCGATACAACCCATAATTCCCGCTGCCACAGCAGCGTCACGATCGCCTTCAGTAAATTTCTTTTTAAAGAATAACGTTGCTAGAAAAATGCCAATTGGTGGAATAGCTACAGCAATTCTAAACATGCCATTTGGTTCGTAGACGCCTTCATTCATTAAAGCTAGGGTAAACATCGAGACTGATTTGGTAATTGGACCGCCCATATCTACTTCTCCAAACAATCCGATAAAAACTGCTAATAAGATGGCACTACTACCATTTAAACTACTCATAATATTTGTTAAGCTGTTCATTAAAAATGCTAACGGACTAGCAATTACGTAGATATACAGCATACCCAGAACCAGTACGGTGATTGTAGGAATAATTAAAATTGGTAAAATGGTTTTAATAGTTTTGCTGACTTTCCATGTCTTAATCCATTTAACAAAATAACCGGCTGCAACACCTAAAAGCATCGCTCCTAAGAAACCAGATTTCACTTCAACTTCATTGATCATTACTGGATTATTGGCTAGAAATCCTAAAATCATCCCTGGCGCCAGACCAGGTTTACCAGCGATAGAATAAGCGATGTATCCTCCTAAAATAGGAATCATCATAGCAAAAGCTGCTTTTCCAAGAATATTAATATTTTGCATCAATTCGCTAGTTACTACAACACCAGTCTCACTTTTTTCTCCTGTTGCTAAAGATATTGCCAGCATGATACCACCAGCTACAACAGCCGGCATCATAAACGACACGCCACTTAAAAATGATTTCTGAATTTCTTTTAATATTGGTTTTATATTCATCTGCCTAACTCCAGTCTATGCTTGATTATTGACTAACGCTTCAGCTGCATCTAATACTTTTTCTGGATGAGAAATGGCTTCATTGACATCGGCATTTAAAACTAAGCGGTCTTCAAAACGTTCTTCATTTTCAATAAACACGGAAACTGCCAAGATGATAACATCTGCTTCTTCTACTTCTTCTTCACTCACTTCATTTTCAATCCCAATACTTCCTTGAGTTTCGATTTTGATATCATACCCTCTTTTTTTACCTTCTTTTTCTAAAGCCTCTTGTGCCATATATGTGTGGGCAACTCCTGTTGGACATGCTGATACGCCTACAATTTTCATTTTATTTTCCTCCTATTTGATAATGTTATTTTCTATATTATTTAGTAATGCCAAAATAGATTGCTTGTCTCCATTGATTAATTCTGCTCGAAATTGTTCATCCATTAATCTTCGACTAATTTCAGCCAAAATTTTTAAATGTAATTTGCTTTTTTGTTCTTCTGGAACACCTAGTAAGAAAACCAAGCGAACCGAATTACCATCTTCATCCCACTGGATTTGGTCCTTTGTTCGCATAAAACAAACAAATGGAGTCCGAACTTCAACTGATTTTCCATGGGGAATACTGACGTCGAAGCCAACTGCTGTCGAAAATTCAGCTTCCCGATGATTTACAGCTTCTAGGTAATTATCCTTATTTTCTAAGTAATTCAAGCGCTTGGCTTTTTCAGATAAGAACTCGATAATGGATGCCTTATTGTCTAATGGCGAATCCAGCACGACTAAACTTTCATCAATCAAAAATTTTTCCTCCTAATTCAATAAATACTGCTTTTTTACTTTTATTAAAGAAAAGCAGCTCAATCGTTTTTTTAGATTCGACGATACTGTATAGTTCTGACAACATACTTTTGACTGATTTCAAATCTTCCTCAGCAATACAGATCATCAAGATGGTATTAATCATTCGGGTATGCCAACGAATTGATTTTTCTAAGGTCATCACAACTAGTCGACTTTCTTTTACTACTTCTGGTGGTGGATGGGGAATTGCGGCTCCCGTAGGCAAATCAGTCACACCTAACTTTTCCCTTTCCCAAATTGATTTTTCAAAATCAGCTGTCACCAGATCAAATTTCAATAAATCCTGTGATATGCGCGCAATGCATTCTTCCTTTGAAGAGAAGTTTTTATTTAAATAAATGAGACGAGCATCGATTATTTTTCCTAATGAGGCAAATTTTTTCACAGGTTGCGGTTCGATTTGATCATAAAACAAATCTAAATACATAGAAGAAACTTTCTTTAAATCTTCTTTACTCATCAAAGCCGAAACATAGACAACCGGCACACTACTTTGATTAATTTTGACTGGTGAGATAACTAAATCAACATTTGATAAGTCTCGTTGATAAAAAGTTCTTAAGGAAACAACTTCTAATATATCTTGCGGAAAAAGAATTCTTCTCATTCGATTAGCAATCAATTCTGAAGTCCCAATACCTGTTGGGCAAACAATCAAGATTTTTTTGTTTTTTGACGCTCGATCAATCGCTCCTTGAAAATGAATCATGATAAAAGCAATTTCATCTTCTGGGATTTGAATAGCTAATTCAGTTTCGACTTTGGTTAAAATTAGCCAAGTTGTGCTATAAAGGACCGAATATTCTGATTTTATTTCAGCTAAAAGTGGATTTTTAACTGGAATATTCATCTTCAAACGATAAATCATTGAAATCAGATGGTACATTAAATTACTGTATAACTGCTGATCGTTCGTTAAATCAATTTTTACTGAAATGCTCATATCGGCAATAATTTTTTTAACTAAGGCATCATACTGTTCCTTCAAAATAAAATCTTTTAACTTCGGTTCAAAGCCGTGAGCAATTAATTGTTTATTCAAATAGTCAAAGTCATTTTCAGTCATCTTAAAATCGGTTTCGCTTTGCAGTTGATCCACCAGCTCTTTAGTGAGCAGATATGTTTTCAGAGATTCAACATCTTCAAACAAAAAATAGTCTTGTTTTTCCAAATGGAAACCATTTTTTATGCGAATCAATAAGATACTTGTCGATAGAATCAAGGATTGAAAATAGTTATCCGATAATTTCTCAATGTTAAAATTTTGGTTGTGTTGTAATAAAAATGTGATTTTTTCGACCATTTCCCTTGCTAAAAATTGATAACATAATTCAGGAAATTTTAGCCTAAAATCATTGGCTTGATCCGCTTGTTCAATAATTGAATAGGCAAAGTTTTTAATCGCTTTTTGAATATTAGATTCTTTACCGACAATCCTTGTTCCTAAATTATCAGAAACTAAAGTCACATCTGAACTCTTAATCATCCGCTCAATTTGTAAAAAATCATTGGCAATTGACGTCTTGCTAACTAAAAATTTTTCTGAAAGTAATTGGTAAGACAAAGTTTCGCTGTGAATCAATAAATCTTTAGCAATCAATATTTGTCGTTCAAAAGGTGAATGATTCCACTCATTGATTTGATATTCCGATTGATTGCTGACTGCCTCTTCCAAATAGTCTTTATTAGTCAAAAAAATTCCTTTACGGGGAACTTTTTCAATTACTGCCTTTTTTGAAAGGACAAAAATTTCTAGTTGCTTTAAATCTTTATGGGCGGTTCGTTCGGAAATACCAAGAATCGCCGCATAATCTTTAATTGGTACAAATGATTCATTTTTTAATAATAAGTTTAAAAACTTACTTTGGCGTTGTGTTAATCCATGCATGATTAGCCTCCCGGAGTAAGCGTTTTCTCTATATTTGTATCCTAGCATTTCTTTTTAAAATCGGATATGACAGAATGATGCAACATTATTATTGAACCTTACTGAACACCTCTCAAACCAATTTAAGAAAAATTGATAACAAAAAAAGAGTGGATTGCTCCACTCTTGATAGATTGGCTAGCATTGTTAAATTTATTTCAAGCCATCACTAAAACCTTTCAATTCCGCTTTCAGCTCTTCTGACAATTGATTGTAGTCGGTCCCGTCAATCACACCTTGCAAAGTATATAAATGAACTAAACAAACTTCTGGAAAGGCCATCTTCAGTCGGACAAAGGCTTCTTTACTACCCATCTGTTGTAGATCTTCGGCTGTTTGAACACCGATATGTTGCAACTTACGAGACATTTCTTTCCCAATATTATTTAATGCTGTCAACTCCATTTAATTCCCTCTTCCCCTTTGATATCTCTGATAAACATTTCGCGGCACTTGACGAATATAATCCATTCCTTCAGCAACTGGCTGACTTCCCAGCAACAAGGTAATGCCAAAACTAAAAATTAAAATAAACAACAAGCCAATAAAATTAATTTGCAGCCCTCCAAAATCAAAAGAACGAAAAATTCTAACGATAAAACCATGTAATAAATAAACATTAAAGGTATGACGTCCTAAATCTGTGAAAAATGTTTTTTTCGTTGGAACAAAACTTAGAAAACTAAAAATGCCAATCACTCCCAGCAGTAAAACTATTCCGCGAACAAGCGCGCCTAACTCTGGAAAAGAAAGAAAATCTTCATAAGGTTTTGAACCGAAGAGCCAATATTTATTGATACTTTCATTAACATAAATAAAGCAAAAAACGAAGACAAGCCCAATCGCAGCTTTTATCCTGGCTGAGTTATTTTGTACCTTCTTAAAGGCTTTTGGTGAAAGATAATAGCCTAATAAAAAGAAAGGAAAAAATACCAATGTCCGCTGCATAGTTAACTCGCGGTTAATAAATGGCAAGTAACCAGCAATCAATGCGATTAAAAAGCTCAAACTAAGTCCAATCGGCGGTTTTAAACGACCAAATAAAAATAATAAAGCATTCCAAAAGAACATCGAGACTAAAAACCACAATGACCAGTGAGGAACGGTGAAATTAACATTAAAGGAACCGGCATTGCCAAAGAGCCAGTAATATAACGAGTAAATTATTTGAAAAACCAAATAAGTGACAATAAAAGTTTTAAAGCTTTTCCATAAATAACCTGGGCGGCGATAATTTTTCGAAAAGAAACCAGAGATCAAAATAAAAGCCGGCATATGAAAAGTAAACATTGTATAGTACATGTCGTGAACAAATCCGTCGTCTCCAATAAACGGTTGAATCAAATGCCCAAAGACAACTAGTACCATTAACATAAACTTTGCATTATCAAAATAACTGTCCCGTTCTTTCATTCGCTTTCTCCAATCAATAGTCTTCTATTTTATTATAATACATGAGCAAAAAAGCCGCGACTAACATTTATAGATAGTTGCGACTTATTTATAATTATTTACGAAAAAATGTCAAAACTTTGTAAAAGTTTTTTTAAGTTCTCCGCATCCCATGGCAAATATTCTGCAATAGTTAACCCGACAATCTCGCTTTCTTGTTGGATGGCTGCCATCGTCTCGCCAACTTCTTTTAAACTCATTTTTCCTGACTCAGAAGGAAATTCACTAACACCCGGCTCAGTAAAATACAATGATTTAAAAATTGCTGGATCCAACACATCTAAATCAAAGTGGACCCCTGTTTTGGTGAAACGACCTTTTTTTAAAAGAAAAAAAATAAAAAAAGTATCTTCTACTTATCCCACGTAATAAAAAGTAACATAAAATGTTCTTTTTTTAGAAAAACTTTTTGTTCATGTAACAAAATATCACATGAACTATTGAAAACTTGCTTGAAAATTTATATGATAGAAAAAAATATCCAGAAACAGTTACCTGCCGGGGTAAGTGTTTTACATGGAATTTGCTTAGCACTGGTAGGCCTCTGAGTGCGAGAGGTCTATCAGTCTTTTTTTTAAACAGAAAGGATGAGAAATTATATGAAAATGATTCGTGCGATTGTACGTCCAGAAAAAGCAGATGAGGTTTTAAATCAATTAGCGGAGGCGGGTTTTGTTTCAGCCACCCGTTTTAGCGTTTTAGGTCGAGGGAAACAACGGGGCTTAAAACTGGGAGATGTCTACTATGATGAAATTCCCAAAGAAACTATTGTGATTGTGGTGGAAGACACGGATGAAAAAACAGTGATTGATGTCATTCAAAAAGTTTGTCGTTCAGGTACAGATGGTTCTTTCGGAGATGGCAAAATTTTTGTTGTACCGGTGGAAAAAGCGATCACCGTTAGTAGCGGCGTAGAAATTTTATAACGAAAGTTTTTTATAAAGGAAACTAAGGAGGAATTCAATGAAGTTAGTCACAGTTATTATTCGAGATAATCAATATTATGCTACGAAAGCTGCTTTAATTGCTGAAAATTTTTTCGCTTTAAATAGTCATCGGGTCTTAGGTCGTGGTAAGGAACAGCAAAATTATGCAGTTAATCAAAGCGTCAACAGTAAAAAAATCGTGGATTATCCTTTCGTTAGTAAACGGATGATTGAACTTTATGTAGAAGAAAAACATGTGGAACGTTTAATTGCGACGATTTTAAAAGTGAATCAAAAAGGTAACAAAGGTGACGGGAAAATCTTTGTAACACCTTTAGAAGAAGCGATTCGTATTCGCACAAACGAAACTGGCATCGAAGCGTTAGCATAAAAAATGAGGAGTGAGTCTATGAAAAAAATAATGAGTTGGTTAACGATAATTGGTTTAGCAGGTTTTTTAGCCGGTTGTAGCAATAATACAGAAGGTAGCAGTGATTCTTCTAGTTCAGGTTCAGACGATACGATTCAAATTGGTGTCAGTGCTTTTCCAGGTTGGTACACATGGTATGCAGTGGAAGGTTTTAATCAATTTGAAAAAAATGGTGTCGATGTCGAATTGGTTTGGTTTAATACTTACAGTGATTCGTTACAGGCGTTTAACAGTGGCAATATCGACGGTGTCTGTGCCGCTTTGAGTGATACGATCTCGCCAGCGTTAAACGATGTCGATTTTAAAGTTGTTTTAGTCAATGATAATTCGGCCGGTGCTGATGGCATCGTCGCTCAGTCAAAATATGAATCGTTAAAAGATTTACGCGGTCAAACGGTTGCGACTGAAGTTGGTACGATTGAACATTTCTTCTTATTAAGTGCTTTGGAAACAGTTGGCATGGATGAAAATGATATTAATTTAACTAATATGACGGTAGAAACTGCTGGCCCTGCGGTAATTGCCGGACAAGTTGAAGCAGCAAGTTTATGGGAACCTTCATTAAGTTATGCCGCATCTGAAGGTGACACTAATTTATTATTTGATTCTTCTGAAACACCTGGATTAATTCCTGATACTTTGATGATGAGTGGCGATATGTTGGAAAATCGTTCTGATGATGTTCAAAAAGTTGTCGATGCTTATTTTGATGGCATGGCAGATTATGTTGAAAATCCTGATGAAGCATTAGGGTTTATGGCAGAACAGGCTGACATCAGTACAGATGAAATGGCAGCGGCGATGGCTGGCGCTAGATTATTTTCAGTAGCTGATAACAACTCAGCTTTCCATGATGAAGCAGAAGATTATACTTACTTGCCTTACACAGCTGAAAAGACCGCTGAATTTTTATTAGAACAAGAGATGGTTTCAAAGGAATTAAGTGATCCTACTAGTATTTTTGATTCAACTTATATTGATGCTCTTTACGAAGAAAATCCTGATTTAGCAGTACCAGATACTCAAGCTGAATAGTGAGGAGAAACTTATGGAAATAAAAGTAACCGCCAGAACTGGCACAAAAATAAAATTAAGAACAACTATTTCAAAACAAAAATATTCTTTATTAGCCGCCGCATCTTTTATCGTGGTCTTGGCTTTGTGGCAAGTTTTAAGTACTAGCGGTTTAGTCAGCCAGATATTTTTGCCAACCCCTGCAGCGGTAGTAGAAGTATTTATTACTAGTTTGCAAGATGGTAGTTTGGCGACAGATACGTGGATTAGTTTTTCGCGGATTATTCAAGGATTTTTATTAGCGATTGTGATTGGGGTGCCGATTGGAATTTTAGTCGGCTCCTTTGCTAAAGTGGAAGCCTTCGTTTTACCTTTAACAGAATTTTTTAGATATTTACCGGTCCCCGCCTTTGTTCCTTTGATTATGGTTTGGGTGGGAATCGGTGAAAATGCAAAAGTTGCCGTGATTTTATTAGGGATTTTATTTCAATTGATTCCAATGGTAGCTGATAATGTCAAAAGTGTCCCGTCAAATCTAATCAATGCAGCCTATACTTTAGGGGCAAAATCTAGCACCGTGATTTTTAAAGTCATCGTGCCAGCGATGTTACCGAAGTTAATGGAAAGTTTGCGGATGATTATGGGTTGGGCTTGGACGTATCTAGTGGTGGCGGAATTAGTCGCAGCTAGTTCAGGTTTAGGCTACAACATTTTAAAAGCCCAACGCTTTCTAGATACACCGTCGATTTTCATGGGAATTTTAGTGATTGGCGTCTTAGGTTTAATCACGGATCGGCTCTTTGGTTTATTAAATAAAGTGCTATTCCGTTGGGTAGAAGAATAGGAGGACAATCATGGCAGCAATCACAGGTGAATTTGGTTTAGAAGCAAAGATGGCCAATAGCAAAATTTCTTTTGAAGGCGTCAATAAAATTTATCGCGCCAAAAAGAAACAAGTGGTGGCTTTACAAGATATTGATTTAGAAATTTTAGACAATGAGTTTTTATGTGTAGTCGGTCCTTCCGGCTGTGGCAAATCAACTTTGTTGCGGATGTTAGGCGGCTTGGAAGAAATTAGTTCCGGCAGTATTGTGTTAAACGACCAATCATTGGTGGGGCCAGGTGCTGATCGCGGCATGGTTTTTCAAGGTTATTCACTTTTTCCGTGGCTAACCGTTGAAGAGAATATCGCCTTTGGGTTGAAACTTAGTAAAAAACCTAAAAAAGAAATCAAAGAAATTGTCGATCGTTACATTCAAGTCATCGGTTTAGAAAAATTTCGAAAAAGTTTGCCGAAAGAATTATCTGGTGGAATGAAACAACGGGTAGCGATTGCTCGCTCGTTAGCCAATAGCCCAGAAATTTTATTGATGGATGAACCTTTTGGTGCGTTGGACCCTGAAACCAAAAATAATATGCAGTTGTTGATGCGGGAAATCTGGGAAGTTGAACGGCCGACGATTTTGTTTATTACCCATGATATTGAAGAAGCTGCTTTCTTAGGTCAACGAGTAGTGGTGATGAGTGCTGGTCCAGGTGAAATCAAAAAAACAATTCCCGTTTATTTACCTTATCAGCGGAATCTACAATTAAAAGAAGCCCCTGAATTTATCACAGTTAAAAAAGAAATCGATCAAATTATTCATGGCTAACCGTCGTTTGATTGACGGCGCCAAGTTTAAATCCAATCCTTAAAACGAAGGAGACAAATCTTATGACTTTTGTAGCAACGTTAAGTGAGAAATTATCAGAAAATTGCGACTATAAAAAAGAAATTTTAGCTGGTGACGGCTTCATGCAGGAAATAAAAAAAGGTGACACGATTCGAATCGTTGATCAAGCGGGAAATCAAGCCGCCGATACGTTGTTTTTTTTAACCGATGATCCGGCTGATCACTACAGCGCTAGTATGACGATTCAGCAACAAGCCAATCTTTATTTAACCACCGATAGTATTTTAATGAGTGAATCAGGACGGGAAATGTTAAAAATCACCGCCGATACTTGTGGGCAACACGATACGATTGGCGGCGCTTGTTCTTGTCAAAGTAATACAGTTCGTTACCAACGGGAAAAAGTTTATATGCACGCTTGTCGCGATACTTTTATGTTGGAGATGAGTCGCTTTGTCAGCTCATATCCATTCAGTAAACATGATTTAGCGCCAAATATTAATTTCTTTATGAATGTTCCAGTGGCACCAGATGGTGATTTGGATTTTAAAGATGGCGTGTCAGGTCCAGGTTTTTATGTCGAATTAGAAGCTTTGGAAGATGTGATTGTTTTAATCAGTAATTGTCCACAGTTAAACAATCCGTGTAACGATTATAATCCGACACCGATTGAAGTTTTGATTTGGGAGGGAAATAAATGAGCAATCAATTATTGTATCGCAAAGAATTATTACCAGGAGAAAAATGGTCAGAATATATCGGCGCAGGGAAATTCATTCGCCTGATTGCCAAAGACAGTACTTGTAATGTTGTTATGGGAGCGTATCAAGCCCAGCATCTCGAAGAAAAATATAATATGCCAGATTCATTAAAAGCCCAACATACTTTTTTCTTAAGTACAAACGATTTATTAATGAGTGACAATGGCAAGATGTTGTTGAGTTTAATAAAAGATACTTTTGGCTGGCATGACACGGTTTGTGGACACACCTTAAACCGCAGTATTCAAAAACAATATGGACCTTCCAGCTATCAGACGGATCGCAATCAACGGCTGCGAAACAGCTATGATAATTTTTCGATTGAACTTTTCCGTCGGGGATTACAAAGACGGGATCTTTCTTCAGTGGTGAATTTATTTTCTAAAGTAGTGGCGGATGATGCCGGGAATTTAACTTATCAAAGTCAAAATACTTTAGACAAAGAAGTGATCTTGCGAGCTGACGCGGATGTTTTATTATTGTTGTCTAATACGCCGCATCCGTTAAATTTAACCGAAGAATATCCAGCCGGTGAAGTTTTATTAGAGATTTATCAAGGGGAGCCAGCTGATTTAATTGATCCAGTGGTGACTAAGTGTGGGGAAAACACACGGGCATTTGAAAATAATTTAGTTGAAAAACAAATCAAAGGGTGATAGCGATGTTTAAAAAAGTTTTGATTGCCAACCGCGGTACGATTGCCGTTCGAATTATCCGCACATTAAAAAAAATGGGGGTTACAGCCGTAGCCGTCTACGCCCCCGCCGATGAAAAAAGTTTACACGTGGAGTTAGCTGATGAAAGTTATTTGTTGAAAGGGCAAACGGTTAGCGAAACCTATTTAGATATCAAACAATTATTAAAAATCGCCAAAAAAAGTCAGGCGGAAGCGATTATTCCTGGCTATGGTTTTTTAAGTGAGAATGTTGATTTTGTGGAGCAATGCGCTGCCAATAATATTGTCTTCATTGGTCCAGAGAGTCAACATATCCGCGAATTTGGGATGAAACATTTGGCCCGTGATTATGCCAAAGCCGCAGATGTTCCCATGATTGAAGGAACTGATTTATTAACCGATAAAAATACCGTCGAAAAAAAGGCCCAGCAAATTGGTTTTCCTTTGATGTTAAAAAGTACCGCAGGCGGTGGTGGTATCGGGATGAAAATTTGTCGCGATCAAGCTGAACTGTTAGATTCTTACGATGCGGTGGTGAATCAAGCCCAAGCCAATTTTGGTAACGGCGGTGTCTTTCTTGAAAAATATATTGAGAATGCGCGCCACATTGAAGTTCAAATTTTTGGGAATCGTTTCGGTGAATTGGTGACAGTTGGGGAACGCGATTGTTCGCTGCAACGCCGGAATCAAAAAGTCATTGAAGAATGTCCGGCTTTTGGTATTTCAGAAACTGTCCGGAAAAATCTACACCAAGCAGCAAAAAAATTAGCGGATTCTGTTCAATATCGTAGTGTTGGAACGGTGGAATTTTTGTATGATACCGCCACTGAAAACTTCTATTTTTTAGAAGTGAACACGCGTCTACAAGTGGAACACGGCATCACTGAAGAAGTTTTTGGTATCGACTTAGTGGAGTGGATGGTGAAAGAAGCCGCCGATGGTTTTGCTGAGTTGGATCAAATAACTTTAAGTCCTAAGGGTTCAAGTTTTGAAGCACGGGTCTATGCAGAAGATTTTTATCATGATTTTCGTCCTAGCATGGGAGAGATTGATGAAGTCATTTGGAGTCCGGAAGCGCGGATCGAAACTTTCATTCAAGACCACAGTACGATTAGTCCTTTTTATGATCCGATGTTAGCCAAAATTATTGTGAAGGCTGAGAATCGTGAGTTGGCACTAAAAAAATTACAAACTAGTTTAGCAGAAACTAAAATTTATGGCTTAGAAACAAATCTGAATTTCTTACAAGCTGTTTTACAAGAAAAAATAATTAAAACCGGTCGGACAACCACTAAGACTTTAGAAAAATTAAGTCTCGAAGTGCCAGCACTAGAAGTTTTGGAACCAGGATTAAGCAGTACTTTGCAAGATTATCCTGGGCGAATTGGTTACTGGGGTGTTGGGGTGCCGCCGTCAGGTGCGATGGATGCACTTTCCAGCCGACTGGCCAATAAAATTTTAGGCAATGACGAAACGGTTCCAGTGATTGAACTCACTTTATCTGGTGGTCGTTGGTTATTCCGCGGCGCAACTGAATTTACTTTAACCGGCGCTGATTTTCAACCAACTTTAGATGGTAAAAAAATTCCGATGTATCAAAAAATTTCGGTTCAAGCCGGACAAGTTTTGAGTTTTGGTGAAGCGCAGTTTGGCATGCGGAGTTATTTTGCGATTAAAAATGGTTTTGAAGCAGCCAAAGTTTTAGGAAGTGCCTCTTGTTTTACTTTAGGGAATTTTGGCGGCAAGAATGGACGTGCTTTACAAACGGGGGATATTTTAAATATTTTACCGCCAACTCAAGAATCAATTGCTAGTCCAGCTTTAGCATTCAATTTGCCACAACAAAATAATTGGCGCTTGTATGTAACACCTGGACCGCATTCTTCTACGGAATTTTTAGCGGCAGATTTTCTAAAAAGTTTTTGCGAAACAAAATGGGAAGTTCATTTCAACAGTTCGCGAACCGGTGTCCGTTTAGTTGGACCGACGCCAAAATGGAGTCGGACAGATGGCGGCGAAGCAGGTCTGCATCCATCAAATATTCACGACAATGCTTATGCGATTGGCACGATTGATTTAACTGGAGATATGCCGATTATTTTAGGACCGGATGGACCCAGCCTCGGCGGTTTTGTTTGTCCAGCCACCACAATCACTAGTGATTTATGGAAAATTGGGCAATTAAAACCTGGCGACACGGTTCAATTTGATCTAGTTGATTTAGCAACTGCCACCGTGTTAAATGCCCAACAAGAAAAATTATTAGCTGAACCTTTGACGGCGGCCAGTGTCGCTAAGTTATACCGCAATCAAAAACCAAATCAAACTGCAGAACTAATCCATAAACCAGAATATCCGATTTTCTATCAGAAAAAAAATCTAGCCGGCATCGAAATGACGATTCGTCTATCGGGGGATCAATATTTATTATTGGAATACGGCGAGATGGAACTGGATTTTATTTTGCGGGTGCGGATTCACGCGTTATATCGTGAATTGAAAAAGATCAACCTGCCATTGATTAATTTGACGCCGGGAATTCGCAGTCTGCAAGTTCACGTCGATGTCAAAAAAATTAATCTAGCTACCGTGATGGAAAAAATTATTGCCTTAGATCAACAATTGCCTGATTTAGAAAATGCGGTCTTTCCGTCACGAGTTGTTAAATTACCGCTGTCGTGGAATGATCCTCAAGCAGTCAAAGCGATGGAACGTTACCAAGGAAATGTCCGCGCAGATGCGCCGTGGTGTCCGGATAATATCGAATTTATTCGCCGCATCAACGGTTTAAAAAATAAAATGTCAGTCCAAGATACAATTTTATCAGCGAAATATATGGTGTTAGGTCTAGGGGATGTCTACTTAGGTGCTCCGGTTGCTGTGCCATTAAATCCGATTCATCGTCTAGTGACCACTAAATATAATCCGGCCCGTACTTGGACACCTGAAAATGCGGTGGGAATCGGCGGCGCTTATCTATGTGTTTACGGTATGGAAGGTCCCGGCGGTTATCAATTATTTGGTCGCACGATTCAAATGTGGAATTTACAAAAAGAGACGGATTATTTCAGTAAAGAAAAACCGTGGTTGTTAGATTATTTCGATCAATTGCAATTTTTCTTAGTCTCACCAGAAGAATTGTTGCAGTATCGTAAAGACTTTATTAACGGCAACTACCAAATCGAAATCGAAGAAACAGAATTTTCCATCAAGGATTATTTGGCGCAATTAGATCAACATGCCGAAGAAATACAAACCGTCAAACAGCGACAACAAACCGCTTTTGAAGCAGAACGAGAAGATTGGCGAGAAAAAAGCTTGTTGGAATTTGTACCGGAACAACACGAAGAAACCAACCAGCTAGAATTAGCAATCCCAGAAAACAATCAAGTCTTAAAATCATCAATTCCCGGCAGTGTCTGGAAAATTTTGGTGGATAAAGGTGACTACGTAAAAAGTGGCGAACCAATCGTTATTACTGAAAGTATGAAAACAGAAGTCGCATATGCAGCACCTTGTGATGGGAAAATTTCCGAAATTTTAATCAAGCAAGGAGATATTTTACAGTCAGGAACATCATTGGCATTTATCGAGGGGGTATAGCATGAAAAAATTAACAATTCAGCAGCTGCATAGAGGCTATCAGACTAATTTATTCAGCGTCGAAGAGATTGTCGATCAGATTTTGTTAAAGGCCGAAACCTACAGAGATTATAATATCTGGATTCATTTGTTAAGCAAAAAAGAAATTATGGACTACGTAGAAAAACTTAAACAATTTTCACTGATAGAAAAACCATTGTGGGGAATTCCTTTTGCCATCAAAGATAATATCGATCTAAAAAATATTCCTACCACAGCAGCTTGTCCCGAATTTTCTTATATTCCCGAAAAATCAGCGACGGTGGTAGCGCAATTAATTGAAGCCGGTGCGATTCCCATCGGCAAAACCAATCTCGACCAATTTGCCACCGGATTAGTCGGCACCCGCTCACCTCATGGGGCCACCAAAAATTCTTTGAACCCAGAATTAATCAGTGGTGGTTCCAGTTCTGGTTCAGCAGTCAGTGTTGCGTTGGGTCAAGTTTGTTTTTCTTTAGGGACTGATACAGCTGGATCGGGTCGCGTCCCGGCTGCCTTAAATAATATCGTCGGCTACAAAGCTGGCGTTGGACATTATAGTACGGAAGGTGTAGTTCCTGCCTGCGAATCAATTGACTGCGTGTCGGTTTTTGCTAATAACATGGCTGATATTAATCTAGTTGATCGCCAGATTAATCAACAGAAAAAAATTCCGACGCTAACAAAACCGAAAAAGATTTTAATTCCTGATAAGCTAGAATTTTTCGGTCCCTTTGCCAAAACATACGAGCAAGCTTGGCATAAGACGGTTACTTTTTTCAAAAAGCAAGAGAACACTGAAATTTTTCCTATGGCAGAAATTCAAAAAGTTGCCAAATCTTTGTATGAAGGCCCTTTTGTCACAGAACGAACCGTTGCAATTGGTGAATTTGCTTCAAAAAATCCCCAAGCTATCGTCAAACCGCTAGCTGAAATTTTACGGATCGCAGAAGAATCTGAGTATAGCAGTAATGATTTATTTGAAGGGCTACACTTTAATCAGAAAATTGCTAAGCAAGTCAAAAAAAAGTTAAAAGATAGCTTTTGGTTGTTACCTACCTCCACTGGAACCTGGCACATCGATGAAGTCATTAAAGATCCTATCACCACCAATAGTTTGATGGGACTCTACACCAACCACTGTAATTTATTGGATTTAAGTGCGGTTGCTTTGCCAATGCCCACGGAAGGACAGCTACCGTTTGGCATTACTTTTTTTGCGACACCGGAAAATGAAGAACCTCTAAAAAAATATGCAGCCCAAATCGAAAATGCGTCAAAATATATTGAACTGGTTGTCTGTGGTTTGCATATGCGCGGTTTCCCTTTAGAAAAAGATTTGCGGATACGAGGTGGTGAATTTGCTTATGAAACAACGACGACTGAAAACTATCGACTTTTTCAGTTAGACACGGTTCCTTGTAAACCCGCTTTAGTGAAAAGTCAAGGTATCGGCGAGAAAATCACTGTAGAAATTTGGCGCTTGCCACAAGATTCACTAAGTAGTTTTATCGAAACAATCGCTTATCCATTAGGAATCGGTAAAGTGGTTTTAGAAAATGGCAATGAAAAATTAGGCTTCGTTTGTCAAAATTTAGAACAAACTGATTTTTTAGATATCACTGAATATAAATCTTGGCGAAATTATCAAAAAAGGATTTAAATAAATGAAGAAGTTTGCAGTCTATGAAAGAAAAAATATGACAATAAAAGATATAGCCAAGTATTCAGGTGGGCAATTGTTCACAATCAAACGCCAATTTAGCAATTAGAATCATGCTACTTAGAAAAGTTGAAGCTATTCAAGCTTCTAAACTCTAACGAGTGAATCATTTCGAAAATACACTACTGAAGTTATCGGAAGCTTTTATCTATCAACAGCATCTAACAGTATTTTTTTCGAAAAATCAACTCTTTTAAAGCAGACTATGGTTTAGATGCATTAATTATTGATGTAAAAAAATTTGAAGAAACTACTACTATCGCTGAAAAATTTATTTGTGCTAGAGACGATCACAATCATCATTTCATTTTTGACGAGTAAACTTCTAAATCAAGATTTAAATGAACAAACAAAAAAGACGACCAACATCGTCTTTTTTGTCCGTTATAAAATCGATTTTAATCCATCAACAACGATACGCGATACATACCTTCTCTCGAAGCGTATTCAAATGCCGCTTGAATATCTTTTTGTAAAAATTTTATTTCAATCAATGGGCTAGGGTCGATTAAATCAAGACTTAGTAATTTTGCTGCTAAACAAAAATCGGTTACTTCCGCCACATAGGCGCCAATCAATGCCCAGCCCAACAACCTGCTCTTTATTTGCCTTCAAATAAATGTTTCTCTCTGATTCCCATCATTCCTCGCACTTTCAGCACCAATTGCAAAATCCAGGCCACTTCCGGCTCGTCAATTTCCAAATCAGTAATGTCACGAATTTTATTTAAACGATAAATTAATGTATTACGATGAATATGTAGCTCTTTAGCAGTTTGATTAATATCATTTCGCTGGTATAAATAAATTTCTAGTGTTTTAACTAATTCTGTTTCATGGGCATGATCATAAGAAAAAAGCTTCCTTAACGAAGTGGGAACGATACTTTCCCAAGAATATTTCTCCAAAGGCTGTAACAATAAAATTTCTGGCAATGATTTTGAAAAATAAGTACATTCTCGATTCCTGTTTAAAATTGCTGCTGTCTCAAAAGCCAATTCTGCTTGTTGAATATATTTTCTCCGTTGATTCAAACCTGTGAAAACATCACTGGCCCCGCAATAAAGATTGTACTGGTGGACAATGCTCAATAAATTTTCTTCAAATTCTACTAGTTGCAAATGGTGAAAAAGTATATATAAACGATGTTTTTTCACTAAAAATAAAACATTGCTACCGTCTTTGACAATCCTGCTTTTAATATGAGACAGAATCTGTTCTTCCTGATTTTTTTCTGCTAAAACTACAATACAATATTGCGGTGTTAAGCGTAACGTATCGACATATTCTGTTAGTTTGTTAATTTGCGGATAATTGGCTGTATCAAAAAATTTTTGCGCCAATAATTCTTTCACAGGATTGATAGCATGTTTTAGACGAAAGTTTTTAGAACGCATCAAAATCGTACAAAACCGACACAATAAATCATTCAATCGCAAAGAAAATCTTAGCAATTTTTCTTCCATAAACAACACACTAACAAAACCTTCTAAGTTGTCATCAATATAAATTGGTCCGCTAGTTTGCGGATAGTCTTTACAAACACCCCAATTAATATTTATTGCCTGTCGCGAACCAGTAATCGCTTGCATCAAACCATCTTCAATATAATAAGCCATAATAGTGTGGTCGGTAGGTTCTCCATGCTCAATAATTTGTTGCCAAAAAGGATCTGTGACTTTTTGGTCTCCTGCCGAAGTAATCCAACGATAGCCTGGATCTGCAACAATCAACGGCAGGCGAAAAGTTTGATACGTATAATCAATCAATTCTTCAATTGTCGAACCTTTGGCAATATTTTCAATCATTTGATTGGTATACTGCGTTAAACTTTTTTCACTGTATCGCGCCATCTTGCTCTCTCCTGAAATTTTATTTAATTAATTTTATCATCTATTGGCATTTTTGACGATAAAGTACCGGAAAAATCATTTATTTTGCCGATGGTTTTAGTCCGTCTGCATGTTATCATTTTCACAATGATTAAATAAAAGGAGTCGACACTTATGGAAAACTTTGAATTAAAAAAATTTAAGATTGAGCATTTATTCACTTACTCAATTGATGTAAATGCAGACATGTTTATCCAAAAATTGCCAACAGGCGGTACTCGTGTCACTGGAACAATCGCTGGTGGAAAAGTTTGGGGACCGAAAATCCAAGGGAAAATTTTACCAGTCGGTGCAGATTGGTCAACCGTTTATCCCAATGGCATTGTTGATGTAGACTGTCGCACCATGATTGAAACAGGTGATGGTGCCAAAACATGTTTTACAAAGGACGGATTGATTTAGGGTCAGAAGAAGCAGCGGCAGATTATGCTAACGGAAAATTCCCTGCTGTGATGGGCACACAACCGATGCCGGTTTTAGATACTGATGATGAACGCTATGATTGGTGTAATCATTATGCTTGTTTTGGCATCGGTCGGGTAGATTTCACGAATGACCCGATTGTGATTCAATATGATGTTTACCGTTACTATGCAACACCATTTGCTGAAAATTAGTTTGAAAGGATGAAAAAAATGAACTATGATGCATTATTTACCCCATTTAAAATTGGAAATATGGAAGTTAAAAATCGCATTGTCATGTCACCGATGGGAACCAACTCCGCATTTATTAACGGACGAAAAGATGAACAAGAAATTGATTACTTTGTAGAAAGAGCAAAAGGTGGCGCCGGCATGATTATTTTAGGTTGCCAGCCTTTGAATGAAGAAATTGCCCAAGGTTCAATGGAAGGAACGCTGGATTCTTTTAGCGTGTTACCGGCTTTAACATCTTTAGTTGATTCAGTTCATCGCTATGGAACCAAAGTGGTCTGTCAAATTACTTGTGGAACTGGACGGAATGCCTTTCCTGATACTTTAGGTCGCCCGCCAATGTCCGCTTCAGCAATTCCCTCTGCTTTTGACCCGAATGTTCCTTGTCGCGCGATGACAAAACAGGATATTCAAGATGTGATGGACGGTTTTACTTTTGCGGCTGGTTTAGCAAAAGATGCTGGTTTTGATGCGATTGAAATTCATGCCCATGCTGGTTATTTAGTTGATCAATTCATGTCACCTGTTTGGAACAAACGAACGGATGAATATGGTGGTTCACCAGAAAACTTTGCCCGTTTCCCAAGAGAAATTGTGCAAGCGATTCGCAAAGCTGTGGGTAATCAACTACCGATTTTATTCCGTATTTCACTAGACCATCGTTTTGAAGGTGGCCGGACGTTGGAAGATTCAATTCCATTGATTCAACTTTTAGAAGAAGAAGGCGTTGATGCGTTTGATATTGATGCTGGTTGCTATGAAACACTAGATTATATTTTCCCACCATCTTATCTAGGGGAATCTTGTATGTCTTATGTTAACGAAGCAGCACGCCAAGCCGTTAATGTTCCACTATTAAATGCCGGTACTCATAATCCTGAATCAGCAGTTGAAATCATTGAATCAGGAAATATTGATTTTGCTATGATTGGTCGTGGCTTGATTGCTGATCCAGATTTACCTAATAAATTATTAGCTGGACATAGAGAAGATGTTCGACCGTGTATTCGTTGTAACGAAAATTGCATCGGAAGAATTTGGAACAACCATACGAAATTAAGTTGTTCTGTGAATATTCAAGCGATGGAAGAAAGACGTTTCAAACTAGAACAAGCCAATGAAGTCAAAAATATCGTGGTTATCGGTGGCGGGGCTTCTGGTATGGAAGCAGCTCGTGTGGCTGCCACTCGTGGTCATAAAGTGACTTTATATGAAGCAAGTCATCGCCTTGGGGGTATTATGCGGGATGTTGCTACTGCGAAATTTAAAAATAATATCCAATTATTAAGTGATTGGTATGAAACACAATTAACTAAATTAGGCGTCGATGTGCAATTAAATACTTTTGTTTCATCAGACGATGCTATTTTAGCTGAATGCGATCAAATTTTTGTTGGTTGTGGTGCCGAACCAATCGTGCCAAACATTCCTGGAATTGATTTACCCATCGTTGAAACTATGGTTGCGGCTCATCGTGACGAATCATTAATCAAAGGTGATAATATTATCGTTTGTGGTGGTGGTTCAACTGGTTGTGACGGCGCATTGGAAATGGCAAATGAAATGGGTAAAAATGTTACCATCATCGAAATGAAAGATGAAGTCGCTCAAGATGCGATGTTTATCAACCGCATTTCATTGCTGAACGCTTTAAATGCTAACAATGTTACCATGCTAACAAAAACTGTCGTTCAATCAATTGAAGAAGATGGTGTCATTGTTGAAAAAGCAGATGGCTCAACTGAAAAAATTTATGCCGACACCGTCTTAAATGCTTTCGGGATGAGACCTTTGTTAAATACCGTTAATGGTATCAAAGAAAAATACCACACGAAAACTCGCGTGGTTGGTGACAGTCAAAAAATCGGAAAAATCGGTGATGCGATTCGTGCAGGCTTCTACGCCGGTAGTGCTGTCTAATTAAAAAAAGCAATTAGTACCTTTTCGATACTAGTTGCTTTTTTTCTTCGTCATTTTATATAAATAACATAATTAATCATCAGAATTCTTCCATAAATAACCTTTTCCCCATACAGTTTGCAAGTGTATATTCTCACCAAACTTATTTTTTAATTTATATTTAATTCGAGTTGTAATATTTGATAATTCGGACAAACGAGAAGCACTGACTTCATTCCACAAGATTGTACATAGTAATTTTCTTTCTACTACTACTCCTTCATTTTCGATTAAATAGTCTAGTGTTTTTCTTTCCGTTTTGCTTAAATTCAAGTCGGAAATAATATCAGTGCTCACTTCACTACTCATTTCTTTTGATTTAACAACTTCTTCTAACAATAGTCGGAGTCCTTCCAATGTAAAGTTAGTTTGAATATTTAAAATTTCTCTACCATGAATTTGTTGCTTAATCATTTGGTCGGATTTACGCATAAAATACTTACGTTGGAAAGCTGTTTTTTGAATCGCATAAGCCACTTCATCATCTGATAAAGTTTCACTAAAAATAACTATTGGAAAATATTTTAAAAAATCACTACCTGATTGTTCTAGAAACTTTTCATAATTGTTCAATGTTAATGAAACAGAACAAAAAACCTCATGCCCCAACAATTGTAATGCTTGCTCCATCGGTCTCTCAGTCTCAAAATTTTTACTTAAAATCAAAATATTAGCCATCATTTTCTCTCCTATTTTATAAATGTATTATCATAATATATATTAATCATATTTATTAACAAATTTCAATAAATATTATCGAAAAAAATATATTAGTTAGTTTCCTTTTTTTGATATTTTTTCAAGATAAGATAATTTCGATTTGATAAAGAAGCATTAATAATAATTTATTCCTCTTTAATTTAGTGAATAATTATGGTTTCTCAATAAACCCTCCAGACAGTTCTCTTTACATATTAATATCACAAATTATGTATTTATAATTTTTATAACTCTATTCTTTCAAATTCGTATAGTTATCTACTAAAAATTATTTTTTTACACTGTTTAATATATTCATAATTCATACATTTCTAGTTTTTTTTCTTTTTTCATAAAAAATATAGACAAAAAAACTCCTTAATGTTAACATATATTTGCAAAGATTAATTTAATATATCTTTAAAGGTTATATTGAGTTATCTTATTGGCTGTATTTTGCTTAAACTAAGTTAACGAATAGCAGCTTGCACATTAAAGATTACGGAGGTATAGAATGAATATCAAAGAAAAAAAGGCGTTTAAGTTAGGTGTAGTGGCGGTTGCCAGTTTAACTTTCGGCGTTGCTACTGCCGTGCCTGTCTTGAGTACCCATACAATTATGGCAGAGGCAGCAGTAATTAATGGGAACATTAACGAGAAAACAGATTTCTCAACTGATTTCCCAACCATTGCTAGTTTTGGTTCACACACTGGTAACTTCACAGTGCAAAACTCATCATTAGCAGAGTTCCAATTAATTTTGAAAGGGAACAAAACAGCAAAAATTCAAGTTCCTTCTCAATTAGCAGGTTTAGTAAGTGCAACAGGTGATGCAGGAGTTACAGTACAAATGGGGCTGGATTTGTCTGAAAATATCCCGTTAATCGACCAATTCTTGAATACAACTGATGAAAAATTAAGAGCCCTTATGCAATTAATTGACGATCAAAGTATTCTTGGTTGGAGTGTAAATGCTGAAGAAGTTTACAATGCAATGGACGCAATTGGTCAATTACGTAACCTTGATGTTGCTGCAACATCATCAGCTATTGGTGTTTCTCAAGATGGCAGAGTATTATCTGCACAATTTGATGATGCAACAGTTCGCTTTATTGCAAACAAAATCAATGATCTTGTTACTGCATTACAAAATGCAATTAATGCATTCCAAGTGAACAATCCTAGTTTCCCAATTATGACAATTATTATTAACACTATCTTTGAACCAATTAAGAAACTTGCAAATGGTGTGTTAGGTTTATTACCTACTGGTGCTAACGCAGTTGCTGATTTCGTTAAATTGATTGGTGATGCAGCAGTCTTGAAATCATCAAGCGTAACTTTCCCAGTTGCAATGAATACTGATGAAAATTGGTTTAAAACAAACGCTCCTAATGGTTTAACTGTTGATTTCACTGGTGCTGTTGACGAACCAGAAATTATTTCATTTGATATCTTTGAAAAACAAGGCAATAACACTGTGCCAATTACTTTCGCTGATATTGTTGCTCCAAATGCACCAATCGTTGGCACTGTTACTGGTACTGAAAAAGCTGGCTATTCATTTGACGTAACTGCTGAATCTGGTTCAATCGTTACAGTTACTGATAAAGATAATAAAACTGTTGCAACTTCAAGCGCTGTTCCTGGAACTGTTGACGGTAAAACAACTGGTCGCGTTTCATTCAAAGACTTAAAAGTTGATGCAGGTAGTGTATTAACAGTAAAAGCAACAGATAAAGCTGGTAACATCAGCGATGCTGCTACAGCAACAATGCCTGGTACTAAAATTACTAAAGTACCATTATACCGTGCTTACAACCCTAACTCTGGTGAACATTTATACACCATAGATAAAGGCGAGTTTGATGGCGTAATCGCTGCTGGATGGAACGATGAAGGCATTGCTTGGGTATCTCCTTCTCAAGGTGATACAGTTTACCGTGCTTACAACCCTAACTCTGGCGAACATTTCTATACGAAAGACGCTACTGAATTTGCAGGAGTTGTTGCTGCAGGTTGGAACGATGAAGGAATCGGCTTCTACTCTAGTACAGAAAAAGATGCTAAATACTCTATCTACCGTGTATTCAATCCAAATGCTACCGGACCAGGTTCTCACCATTATACAAAATCTGAATCTGAAAAGAATGGTCTTGTCCGTGAAGGCTGGGCTGATGAAGCTGTTGGTTTCTACGGTATCGCAGAATAATAAACGCTTTAACAACCTTTGTATTCATTAGAATTCTAAAAAACACTTCAACGCTCTTTGTTGAAGTGTTTTTTTGTCCTTTAATTTTATTGTTTTAATCATTTTCTCTTCTACTATTTCATTCCTATCTTCCTGCAACATAATAATTAGACGAAAAAATACATCATGTAATAAAAATATTAATTAATTAAATATAAAAATATATGAACAAAGATTGATAAACGTTCAATCACGTCATTTAGCATTGATGGTAAAATATTTTTACGTTATCCATTAGAGAAATATTAATTAATTCTTATACTCCGGTATTATTCACTGATATGGTTTGCCAATTTTATTCTTTCCATATAGCATATAGAAGCCCCAAAAAAATCTCATTCTAATAAAAAAATGTTTATTTTGAATCCCAATAACCAATAACGATGGTTATTGAAACCAAAAATCAATACTAATCATTTATAATAAATGCTAAAATACAGTATAATCTAATAATAAAGTTACAAAACTCGACTATTATGGTTGATTGTACTTACGAAAGGAAATTTTTTATGAATATTTTATTACTTACAAAAAGCGTGTCGTTTGAACAATCTTTCTCCCAGCAGCTTAATTTCATGGGCCATGAAGTTTTTAGTAGTAACCAATTGTTAAAAAGTCTAGAAGAAAGTTGGCCAGTCAAAAGTATTTTTGATTACTTTGATGCGATTATTTTTAGCGAAACAGTCTCAAATGAAGAGGTCCGTAGTATTCTATCGGAGCAGAAAGAAATATTTAAGGATGCACTAGTTTTTAGAAAGACAAGTCAAACCCTGAACGACGAAGAGCAACAGTTGTGGAAACACATTGGTATTTTTGGCTTTATTTCTAAGGATACCTCATTTGAAACGATTCGTGATTTATTATTTTTAAAAGAAAAAAACAATTTAATAATGGGTTCTTTTCAACAAGAATCGTCAGCAACATTACAAGATGATGACCCAAATAAATTTCTAGAATTTACTTATACGAGTTTGTCTTCGCAAGAGCGAACGGTCTTCAATATTTTATGGCAATCAAAAGATGAATACGTGACTCGGGAAGAACTTGCTCAAAGTATTTGGGGTGGTGAGTTAACAAAATCTAAGGAAAGTCGGTTATCAGGAATCATTAAAAACGTAAATAAAAAATTGGTTGAAGCTGGATTTTTTGAATATCAAATCACTACTTCTTGGGGTAAAGGGTACAAATTAGGCAATTCTTATCGCTAATTTTTTATGCAACCTTCCAAAAAAAACTGCTGACTCGCTATTTTAAACGAGTCAGCAGTTTTTTGGCTAAAACATGAATTCATTTTCCCAATCAAAATCGCCTGAGCTTTCATAATTTTCTGGCCAGTGAGCACTCCATTCTGGGACACCAGGCTGCTCCACTTTATCGGCACTTGGCGTATAAGGCTTTAAATCTAAAAACTGGCGTACCATCAAACGCATCAATATAGGGCACGATAATCCGTCCAGTTGTTTCATCGATAGATAAAATATCGACAACCGTCATCGCAATCGGATTCGGACGAACTGGTGAACGTGTAGCAAAAATCCCCATCGTATCTGGTGCATTCTTATATGGTTTAGGAACTTCTAACATGCTACGCGCCTCGTCAGAGTCCATCTGATTGGGCCACCAAAGTACCACCAAATGACTAAAGCCGTTTAATCCACTTAATCCTGCTACATATTCTGCCGACAATTGAATGGCTATCTCTTCTTGATCGTTAACCACCTGACCAATTGATTTTACTGAAAAATTCTTCATTCAAATTCCCCCTTCTTATTAATTTCAGTTTAGGGTCTGACACCATGTGAGGGTCAATAATAAATCCAACAATTTTAATTGCTGGATTTTTCTTGAATCGGTATTTGAATTTCAATTAAATAATTGTCGGGGTTTTCTTCATTCCAAGGACCGCGATGAACGATTTGACGGCTATGATTTCCCATTTGATATTGTTGATGCTCCGTCAGCCAACCGGCAAAAGCCAAATAAAGATCATTTATTTTTTCGAAAGAACCATACACCATTGAGGAAGCCATTAAAGGGACTGCTTTTATTTGGTGACAACTAAACGGTGAGGGGCATGCGATTAGTTGATCAGTAACGAGACAAATTTCCATATCAACATCTTGATTTTTATATTCCGGGTCATGATAAATCGTTAACGATTCCTCACCGCTAGACAATGAAATTTTTTGTTCTTCGATAAACATACCCAATTCTTTCCAGAGTAACCCTTCCTGAAAATAATCTTTGACTATTTTCCTTAAAGACAAGACTTGATAGCTAGGAACAGATCTAATTGTAATATTGGAATGAAGCTCGATTTTTTCTTTCACTAAGTCTTGTTTGGCGATGGCTAGTTTAGTTAGTCGTTTTTGCTCTAGTGATAGTTGTTTTTCAAGCATTAGTTGTTTTTGATCGAGAAGTTTAGCAATATTTTCCGGCTGCCATTTTTTTACGGCTGTACTAATTTCTTTTACATTAAACCCTAAATCCCGCAAAAATATAATTTGATTCAGCATAGGAATTTGCTCAGTAGCATATAAGCGATAGTTATTTATTGAATCAATTGCGGCAGGTTTTAATAATCCAACCTCATCATAGTAACGTAACATTCGAATCGATACGTGCGTTAATTTGGAGAACTCACCAATTCTAAACAACGTTATCCCTCCTTCGCTTATTATTTCCTTTAAATTTTATCAAAAGGCAGTTAAAACTACCAATCAGATTTTTTAATATAATCAGCTGATAGTGTTAAAATGAAGGAAAAACTAGGAGACTTTCAGATGAACAGGCCCTTATCAAAAAGAGAATTAGCGACACTACTAATTATTCCACTAGAGTTATTAATTGGCTGGTTACTTAGTTTAACCGACTTGATCAAACTACCAGTAGCTGGTCCACTTTTAGTTTTTGGTATATTCTTTTTAGGCTTTTTAGCCGCGATTTTATTGAATCGGACGTTTTTGAAAAACAGCTGGCAGCAATACAAAGAAAAACTATTCAGGAATTTTATGTTGAGTGTCTTGTTTGCAGTTATTTTTGGTGTGATTCAGCAAGTCGGTCGAGGACTAGTGCAGCCAGCAAGTATCCATGGCAACTTACTCACCATGACTATTTTGCCGACTTTGATTGGTGCATTAATCCCTATGATGGCACCTTTTACTGAAGAATTGGTCTTTCGCCACATCTTGTTTTTCAAATGGACAACTTCAAAAACTATGACGATTCTCATGCTGTTTGTGTCTTCCATTTTATTTGGACTAGCGCACTTTAACAACTTTCAAGGTCAGCTTATTTATACTTTACCTTTAATGGCTGGCGGGTTCTTGTTTGCCCTTTTCTACTATTGGAAGAAAAATATTTGGTTTAGTTTGATGGCGCATTTTATTTACAATGCAGCATTTTCATTTATACCAGCCGTTGTTATTTTATTTTTCCAACTTTTTACTAACTAAATAATGATTAAGATCAGCTGGAACAATCAACAACACTTGATTATTCCAGCTGATCTATTTTTATCTCAATTCGTATAAAAAAATAATTCCTCAGGAAATGCCTGTCTTTCTACTTCAGTCAAGTTTCTTTCCACAATGACAACATCTAAATTCTGATAATCGACATAAGAATATAATCCAGTATTCTCTAGTTTTGCTGAATCTGCTAAAACGATATTTTTTTTGCTTTGCTCCACCATTATTTTTTTGATTTCCAATTCTTGATAAGAACGAATGGTTGGACCTGTCGCTGAGAATCCATCACAGCCAAGAAAAGCAACATCTAAATTCATTTCTTTAATAGCTTGAATTGCCCAATCTCCTACATACGAATTGCTTTTCTTTCGATACAATCCGCCTGTTAGTAAAATTTGATTGTCAGAATTAGCTAGTACTTGACTGATTTGAAGTGAGTTAGTAACGATTGTCAAATCATCTCGCATCACTAATAATTTAGCCAGCTGTAACACAGTGGTGCTGGTATCTAGTAATATTGCCGCATTCTCTGGAATAAAATTTAAAGCCATTTCTGCGACTTTAATTTTTTCTGGTAGTTGGGTATTTTCTTTAACAGAAAATTCATTTTCAAAAAAAGTATTGGCCTTTGTTACTAAACCGTGCTTCTTCTCAATTAAATTTTTTTCATCTAAAAAACTAACATCTTTACGAATGGTCTCCGTCGTTACCCCCAATTCATCTGCTAGCTGATTGATACTAATTTCTCCTTTGGTAATTACTTCATGTAAAATTTTATTTTTACGCTCTTCACTGGTTAACTTCATTTGTTTTCTCCTTGAAATCATTTTGTTTATTATAGCATATCCAACTTATAAATTGGTATTTATCGATAAAACCAAATTTTTGCTTGAGTTTTTTCTTATCAGCGTTTATAATTTGTTTAATCACAGAAAACAAACTTAAGGAGTTGGTTTTAATTGGAAAAACAAATTTATAAAATCTCACCATTCCTCGAACCAAGAATTTGGGGTGGCGATCGCATCTTAAAAAACTTCAATTATCAAACGGATTTATATCCTATTGGTGAAGTTTATAATGTGGTGGCTCTTCCTGGTGAGGCCGATTGCAAAGTTGAAGGAACAGATCTCACTTTGTCAGAGCTTTATCGAGATTATCCAGATTGGTTCAAATGCGATACTGAACAATTGCCGATTCGCGTGAATTTATTGGATCCACTGGCTGACTTATCTGTCCAGCTGCATCCTGATGATGCTTACGCATTGGTTCATGATCATTCTCGTGGCAAACCAGAAGCTTGGGTCATTTTAGATACACCAGAAGATGGAAAAATAGAATTTGGTCACCACGCTCACACTAGAGAAGAATTTAAAACTTTAGCAGATGCTCATGATTGGGGAAAATTATTAAAATATCTTCCAGCTAAAAAAGATTATTTTATTGATATTCCAGCTGGGACATTACACGCTATTGGTCGAGATGTACTAACTTACAATATTTCCCGCAATGCTGATTTAACTTATCGTTTATTTGATTATGATCGGATTGATCCTAATACAAAAGAACATCGTGAATTACACATCGATAAAGTTGTAGACAATGTCTTAGTTCCTGATACATCAAAAGGTTTTGTTTGGTATGAACCTTATTTAAAATCTAATTGTGAAGTGACTGATTATTGGGATGAACCTGGTTTATATGGTTTAAGTCGTGTAAAAGTAAAAGATTTTGGTTTTTATGATCTAGCTCGTTTTGCTTTTATTACTGTTGTTGACGGTGAGGGAACAATTAACAATACACCAGTGATAAAAGGTGAAACAGTCTTAATTCCAGATGGTATTTCACAGTTAAAATTTACTGGTTCATTAGATATGTTTATTGCTAGTTATAAAAATTTAGCGGAAACGAGGGAATAAAAAATGGAAAGCTTTCAAATAGCTGTACAAGCAGCCAAAGAATTAAGCGAAACTTTAAGTAAGGTTGATAAAACTGAAGTTACTAAACTAGTGCAAGCCATTCGCCACAGTAAGCGTATCTTTTTAACTGGAGCAGGTCGTTCTCGCTTGATGTTACAAGCCTTTGCTATGCGTTTAATGCATATCGGATTTCAAGTTTATATTGTTGGCGAAGTTACTACACCCGCCTTTTTAGCAGGAGATTTATTAATCGCAGCAAGTGCTTCCGGCGAAACCAAATCTATTTTACAGACAGCACAAAAAGCCAAAGAATATCAAGGGCAGGTTGCTGTCTTCTCGATTTTCCCTGAATCTAGTTTGGGGGAAACAGCTGATATATTAGTAAAAATTCCAGCATATACTGATAAATTACCATCTTCGGCAGAAAACAAAATGGGTATTTTACCTGGTGGCAGTATGTTTGAAGAAGCCGTTTTGCTTTTAGGAGATGCCCTCATTGTTGAACTTGCTAGCGAGCAGCAGGTCGACACTTCAAAAGCTTTTGCCAATCATGCCAATTTAGAATAGGAGAAAAAAATGAAATTACAACTTGCGATTGATGAATTGAACCTAAACGAAGCCTTGGAACAACTAGAATCGTTAGCCCCGTATATTGATATTGTTGAGGTAGGTACGCCCTTCTTAATTGATGCAGGTCGTGAAGCCGTTCGTCAAATCAAACAAAAATTTCCTCAACTAGAAGTTTTATGTGATGCAAAAATTATGGATGCCGGCGCCTATGAAGCCGAACTCGCTTATGATGCCGGGGCTGAATATGTCACTGTGCTAGGCATCACTGATGATTTAACTATCCAGGGTTGTGTGGATCAAGCTAAGAAACAAAAGCGGAAAGTCATGGTAGATATGATTTGCGTCACTGGTTTTGCCAAACGAATTCCAACATTAGAAAAAATCGGCGTCGATATCATTGCCGTTCACACCGGTGCAGATCAACAACACGCTGGTCGAACACCATTAGAAGATTTAATCGAAATGAAAAAATATACTAAACATACAAAAATTGCTGTCGCTGGTGGAATTAATAGTCAAACCATTGCTGAATATGTTGCTTTAAAACCAGACATCGTCATTGTCGGCAGTGGCATCTTAAATGCAGAAGACCCTGTCAAAGAAGCAAAGTTAATTAAAACTGCTTTAAAATAAAAAAAGGCTGTCCATCTGAAAAATAGATGAGACAGCTTCTTTTTTACTATAAATTAATCGCCTCGCCACCAGTTACACCGTAAATCTGAGCGGTGACATAGCTGGCTTTATTGGAAGCTAAAAACACATATACGGGAGCCAGCTCAACTGGTTGTCCTGCGCGTTCTAATAAACTAGATTGACCGAACTCAGGCAAGGCGCCTGCTGGTTGTCCTTGATCTAATTGTAATGGTGTCCAAATTGGACCGGGAGCAACGCCATTCACGCGAATTCCTTTAGGTGCCAATTGTTTGGCTAAACCAACCGTAAAATTAGCAATCGCACCTTTAGTTGAAGCATAATCCAATAGGTTTTCACTAGGATTAAAAGCTTGAACAGAAGTCGTTGTCACAATTGCACCACCCGCTGGAATATAGGCTTCCACCGCTTTAACAATCGCAAACATCGCAATAATATTAACTTGATAAGTATCTTTGACCTGTTGCATTGGTAGGTCTTTTATTTCCATCCGAGAAATTTGTTGTCCAGCGTTTAGGACTAAAGTATCTAGTCCGCCTAGCTCATTAACAGCTTGACTGACGATTTCTTCTGGCGCTTGCTCATTTCTTAAGTCTGCAGGTAATAAAACTATTTTACGACCGGCAGCTTCAACATATTGTGCTACTTCTGCAGCATCTTTTTCTTCACCTGGTAAAAATTGTAAAGCAATATCGGCACCTTCTCTTGCAAAAAGCAATTGCTGCTGCCCTGCCGATACCAGAATCTCCACCAGTAATTGATACCCGTCGATTTTCTAATTCATGATTGCCTTGATAGCTTTCTTCACCACAATCTGGTTTTGGTTGCATCTTTTCACCTAAAGCGGGGGTATCTTGTTCTTGATTGGTAAATTTATCAGTATAATATCGTTTTCTTGGATCAATTAAATTTGGTTCAGTCATTTGGTAAACTCCTTTGGTTTTCTAAATATTGAAAAGCTGTTTCTTCAGCGTATTTTTTATAGTATTTTTGCGTAAAGCAATCGAAATCTTGGTCCCATGGTTTTACATGTCCAGAATAATGAATGATGGATGGATGCTTTCTTGTTTCTTCATATTCCCGCTCACCTTGCGCCAACGGATGGACCACGTCTTGATTCATAATATAACCTTGGGCGTTCCATCTAGGATGTAAGATTAACCATTGATCATGTAAGATAGCATTTAAAGCATCTTGATCGTGGAACCGTAATTTTTCAGGGTTTTCACTAATAAAATTCAAAACTTTACTAGTCACCTCGTTTTTCAACCATTGTTTGATATTAATAAACATAAAGCCAGAATTAAAATAACGATCTGATAAAGTTGGAATTTGCATTTTTGCCAAACGATTATGAAATCCAGCATCTTCTACTGCCGCTAAAATCGTATCATCTAGTTTTAGCTGCCATAATTTCGTAATATCATCTAAAACGATCATGTCACAATCTAGATATAGGATACGGTCGATGCCCGTCCCACGAAATAATTCGGGAATAGCAATCCGGTAATAGGCTGTTTTCGGTATTCGCTCACTCACAACTACGTTTTCGAAAAACTTAGGATCAATTTTCATGAAATCCACAGTTGCATGGTTGCAATAATTTTTTACAGATAGTCGTAGCAACTGACGATTGTTAAAATCAAGTTCATCATCAATCACGTAAAAATGAAAAAAATCCTTCGATGACTGAACTTGGTCTAAAATTGAAACAAATAATGCCGCTAAGTGAGGGGCAAAATCTGAATTAGTACTAGCTACAATAACTCGCTCATGCTTATCCATTTACCTTTCCTACTTTCTTCATCCGGTTGTCAGCCAACTGGGTTAAATATTGTTGCGTGTATGGATGACCAACCAGGGTATTCCATGGCTTATCGTGTCCAGTAAAGTGAACAATGGCCGGCTGCAGGTGACATTCTTGATACCAAGTTTGATAATGGCTATCAGGGGCAGGAAATTTGTTAAAAATTAAAGCTGTTTGGGCATTCCATCTAGGATGGAGCGGTTGCCATTTGCCGTGTAAAACAGCATTCAGTGCATCTTGATCATGATAGACAATCCGATCATTAAAAATTGTTAAAAAATCAATGGTCTTTTCGGTAATCGCCTGAGCATTCCATTGGATAACATCAATCAATAAAACACCCGAATTAAAATAGTACCCATCGACATCGCCGATTAAACGTTTTAAACCGTTTACTTCACCTACATCAATTACTGCACCGACGATATTACCATTTAAGGGCTGATCATATAATTCAGCGACATCTGCCAAACATAATACATCTGCATCTAAATATAAAATTTTATCGTATGGTCCTCCGGCTAAAAGTTTCGGTAACGAAATGCGTAAATATGCTGTTGTTGTAATGTGATCACTAACTAAAAAGTCTTGATAAATATTTCGATCAATCGTTAAAAATTGAATGGTTGCGTGGTTTGTCTTACGGCTAATCACCGTTTCAAAATGACGCTTACTTGTTTTAGAAAGTCCATCGTCGATAACATAAAAACAAAGCGGACGGTTTTCTGGATTATTTTCAACAACTGAAGTAAGCATGACACTAAGGTATGGCGCATAATTTTCATCAGCTGCAGTGACTATCGGAATAACACTATTTTGATTTTCCATTTCAACCTCTCCTTTCATTTCAATGAACTTTTCACATTTAACTAGCTCATATGCCTCACCCTAGTCTCGTTACGAAAACTTTACAAAAATTGTTTACTTTCATTTTTTTATATGATTGAAAAAAATGATTTCTATCGAGAAATAATCCTTATTTAATAAGGATAAAATCAACTTTTAGGAGCTATTTATCAAAAAAAGTAAATTTTTTTGTAAAAATGATTCTATTCAATTATTACTAAAAACCTTCATAGAGATGTTAAAATAATTGATGAGGTGATTGTTATGTCATACACACTTGATTTGGAAGAAAAAATTGCCGTATTACCATTTTTCTTGAAACATTACCCTGCTAAAAACCGATCCTTTCTATTAGAAGCGCAAAAAATAATTCAGCAGCAGATCCAAGCAAAAATTTGGCTACAGCAAAAAAAACCTGTCTTAAAACAAGAAAAATTGGTACCTATATTCTCTTTACAGCCTGAAATAGCAGCCTTGAATAATTTAGTTAACGAAAACATCCCTGCACTTAAAAATTATTTGCTCCACGCAGAAGATTATTTTTTGACTCTCGGTGTTCTGCCTTGTTTAAAACAATTAGGATGGCCAGCTATTAGCCAAGCCGCTTATCTGACAACAAACCAAGAAAATCCCAGTTTGTTAGTTGGTTCAGAAACTTTTTTATCCATGTGGAATGCCTGGAATACGCAACAGCAAACGAAAAATGCTCGAAACAAACTAACGGTCTTACTAAAATGCTTAGACTTTCCCCCAGAGTTAACGCAGGAATCTTCGGTCATTCAGCATTTACTAAGTCATTTTAGTTCTGAATTGGCACCAGATAATCCTTTTTGGCATAGTTTAGCATCGGAAGTCCAGATTGCATTTCCTGCACCTCTGACATTGACTGATTCGTTAGGAAAACAAATCCATCAATTACGCTATCTCATTTCATTACAACAAACTGAATTTATTCGCCGACAAAAATTTGGTTTTAGTGATCAAACCAAGTTGGCCTATTTTTTAAGAAATCGAAACTTCTCACTTTCAGACTCTGATCGTTTGCATCAAAAAAAGGCTCACGCCGGTTTAGGAGCCTATCCTAGCGGGTATGATGGAGGGAATTTTAAGTTGTTAATCGCTTTTCATAGTGAATTTATTATCAACCGTGCTGGAAAATTTCAAAATATTTTAGATCTCGATAATTTAAATGGTGTAGTCAACGGAGCTAGTTTCAATTATGCTAATAAAAACGATAGGACTCATACTAGATTAGACGTAAAATTTGGCAAGAGTGATCCGCAATTTCGCAGAAAAATTTTAAAAAAGAATCAATACAAAGCACCTACAAAAACCAGTGGGAATTTTTCTTATACTAATAAAACAGGTGCTTACGCCATCAATGGCCGTTCCTCCAAAGAAAATAGCCAGCTATTAAAAGAACATTTCAAAAAATTTATGAGGTGATATGATGATTATCAGAAAATATCAAACCAATGATTTAGACGAGCTTTTTGCTTTAATGACCCGTGAAGGACCGGAATGGACCTACAATACGCCAGAAAACCAACAAAAATACGCCCACGCTTTAGACCGGTCAATATCTTTTGTCTTAACAGATCAACAAAAAATTTACGGCTATATTCGTGGACGTAATGATGATGGATTTGGTTTATATATTTTAGATTTGTTAGTTGATCCAGCTTATCGCGGTAATAGCTACGGTCAACAATTAATCGAACATTTCCAGCAAGAATTTCCAGAAGAATCTTTGTATGTGACTAGTGATGCCGATCCTTATTATTTAAAGTTAGGCTTTAAAATTGTCGGCTCTGTTTTAGAAAAGTAAATACTCTTCCACCTTACTGATTAGTTGCGGCCAACTGCTTTTTAAGATTTCCGTTGCTATTTCAGTCGGGATTTTTTTGTTTTCTTTAACCGCTAAGATTTGCTGCTCCAAGGCTGCACCTAAGGCTTGATAAAATTGCGGTAAATCTTCAGCTACTGGTTCATCCTGATTGTGCATCCGAGGTAACGGTACATAACTAATAATCCCGCTATCATTCACTGTTTTACCTAATTGTTCCTGCAAAGCCGGAATCTCTGTCACAACTACCCGCAAGTCGCAAGCCAGTGCTTCAATCGCTACTAAGCCCAAACCTTCAAAAAAAGAAGGTAAGACAAAAATATCGCCTTTACGAAATTCGTCAGCCAATAACTTTTGGTTGGCGACATTATATAAATGCAACTGTGGATTTCCGATATAAGGTGCTAAATGCTCCTGCGCATCTTCAGCCGCATGACCAATTAAATGCAAATGAACTTCGGAATGCTGTTGACTGATTTTTTCAAAGGCTTGTGCCAAAGCAAAGGTGCCTTTTGCTGCGGAAATTTTACCAGCATATATTAAATCAATGGTTTCTTTATGTGTCTTTTCTACTGGATAGAAAATTTCTGGATCAAATCCGCCACCTAGTACGGTAATTTTTTCTTTTGGTATCTGATAAACCGTTTGAATATCTTGAATTTGCAGATGACTCAGTGCAAAGACACGGTCCAATTGATCTAAATTAGTGACGTACCTTTCTAACAAATGGGGATGTTGGCGCGCTTGGCGAATGTCGGTTCCATGACAAAAAGCAAAAATTGGTAATTCAGGAAATTCTGCTCGTGCCAACGATGTTAAAAACCATAAATGATGACAAAAAATCACATCAGGTTGAAATTCAGCAACAGCTTGTTTGACAATTTTTCGAAAAGACTTTTGCCAAGCAGCAATCATCTCTTCTGTCATCTCTCCATAAATCGTACTTTCATACGGCATGATATCGCTCATTCCAGGTAATGAAAAAGCCAGATCTTGATTAGGGAATTTGACTGTATATTGTTTCTCTTGTGGAATTAAATCATAGCTAAAATCACCAAAAGTGCCATATACACAAGCTTGATCATATTTTTTTAACCCTTTAATTAAATTGGAAAAGTAAACACCGCTCCCAGTTTTAGCCGGCAATTGTGCTTGTACATGTAATATTTTCATTTATTTACTCCTGTCTGTTGCTATTTTTTGACTTTGATAATTCACACACACTCTTTGTCCGATAGAAAAATAGCTGCCATTATTTAAAGTAGTGACTATTAATTTATTTCCTTGAACCAGGACCTCGTAATCAATGGTTGCTCCTTGAAAACGCTGCTGAATAATTTCTCCTTCACCTTCTTTGTCAGCTACTAATTGGATCTGTTCAGGGCGCACATATTGCTGCTGACTCAATAAGTTATTTTCTCCAATAAAGGTCAGGGCAAAGGGATTTTGTGGATGATTATATAATTCTTCTCCCGCCGCAATTTGTTGAATTTCTCCTTGATTCATCAATAATATTTGATCAGCAATAGCAAAAGCTTCTTGTTGATCATGAGTGACAAACACCATTGTCATGCCCAATTCCTTTTGTAATCGACGAATCTCTGCCCGTAAAGATATCCGTAATTTTTCATCCAAATTAGATAGAGGTTCATCTAGTAATAATAGTTTTGGTTCAACAATTAAGCTACGACCCAACGCTACCCGTTGTTGCTGTCCACCACTTAAATCTTGAATTTTACTTTCAGCATAATCACTTAAGCGTAGCAATGCCAACATTTCTTCAGCTTTTTTTCGAGCCTCTCCTTTTTTTATTTTTTTGAATTTTAGTCCATACATTAAATTTTCAAGTACATTTAGATGAGGAAACAGACTATAAGACTGAAAAACCGTTGTAATGTCCCGCTCTTCTGGTGAAACTTCAGTAATATCTTCTTCCGCTAATAAAATCTTCCCACTATTTACTTTTTCAAAGCCATTTAAACAACTAAGTAAAGTACTTTTCCCACAACCACTGGGACCTAACACTACCAGCATCTCCCCTTGTGGCAAGGTAAAAGATATATCTTTTAGAATCTTAGTATCACCATAAGATTTATTTAGCTGTTGTACGGAAAGAAACATGCCGTTTCCTCCTTCCATTTAAATTAAAAATAAGAGCTATCAAACCTGCTACCACTAAACAAATAATGATAATCAGGCATGCAATCACTGATGCCACACCATAAAGTCCTCTTTGCACCACATCAAACATCACCAAAGTTAACACTTTTTGTCCCGGTCGAATCAAGAAAATAATCGACCCGATCGTTGTCATAGTGGCAATAAATCCATTGATAAAGGTCAAGGCAAACCCTTGTTTAGTCATTGGAAAAAAGACATCTTTCCATTCATTTAACGTATGTCCGCCTAAATCATGAACTGTTTTATAATAAGTCGGATCAACTTGGCTAACACTAGCGCTAGCAGCTTTTGTAGCAAAAGCCAATTGTTTAAAAATCACATTAATAATGACAATCATACTGGAACCCGTCCATGAAAAAGGTTCTCCGGAAAAAGCATAAAGATAACCTAATCCAAAAAAAGTACCCGGCAATAAATAAGGCAAGGTCCCGATCATTTCGATCCCTTTCATCAGTTTACTATGGCGGACCTGACTATAATAAATAATCAAAAAACTCAGTAGACTGCCAATAAAACCCGCCAACAGGGAATACACAATCGTCCGAATAATTGTGTCACTAATATAGACGCGTGTATCTAAAATCGGCTGTAAAGACCAATAAAAGTTTCCCATTCGTTTTACCGTTACGGCATTCACCACAATCGTTACATACTGCAAAATGAGCAATAAATAAAATACACCTGAAACCAAACTACTACCATAAAAAAACAACCCTTTGCGCGGCAAAGCCAAACTGCCTTGTTCTTGACCATGGCTTTGACTTGCCACATTCTTTTCAAAATGATTATAAATAAAAAAGACAATTAATGCTGGCAGACACAATGTTAAGTTAATCAGCGCCGCTTTATGAATATCTCCTTGGCTAATGACGGCAAAATATCCTTCACTTGCCAACACTCGAAAACCGCCACCGATAATTGTCGGTGTCTGAAAATCCGCCAAACTGCGAATAAAACTAATTAGTGCCACTACAATAATTCCCGGTCGCAACAAAGGAATAATCATATCCTTCACCACTGCATCTGATTTTGCTCCTAACGAACGGACACTTTTAATCATCGAAGTATCGATATTTTTTAACATCCCAATCAAAACTAAGGCATTCAATGAAGCAAAACTAATTGTCTGCATCATAATAATCCCTTGAGGACCGTAAGGATTATAGCTTAATTGCAGCAAGTCATGGGTAATAAATCCCCGTCGGCCAAATAAAGTAATATAAGCCAAAGAAGTCACAAAAGGCGGGGAAACCATCGTTGCCAACAAACCGATGCGAAAAATCTTTTGCATTTTCTCACTCAGAAATAAAAAGCAAATCGTCAAGCTTAGCACAAAAAATAATGACGCTACTGTCGTTAAAGTTGCCACAAACAAAGAGTTTTTTAACAACATCATATTTTCGCTTAAATATTCAGTAATTCCAAAAGAGCCACTCGTAAAAGCTTCAGCAAAAATTTTTATGTAAGGATATAAAATAAATAAAAGGACACCCGCGACAATCAATAGATAAATGATCTCTTCACTGATGCGGTTAATCATTTTATTCAACTTCATCTGGCATCCCTCCTAGTATAGTATGTAAATAGTCTGTGACATCATTCAATCATGCCACAGACTATTTTTAATTATTTATTTGCAGCCATTTCAGCCCATTGGTTTAAGATAGCTTCTCGATCAGAACCAAAAGTAGTCAAATCTTCATCGATTAAATCCTTAGATTCCAATCCTAAATCATAGCCATCAACCCCTGGCATAATAATTTGGTCGGTATCTTTACCATCTAGTTCAGCCAATTCTTTCATATTTTCTGGTTGCAACATGAAATCAATAAAGGCTTCAGCCATGTCTTTTCCAGGGGCATCTTTGAAGACTGCTACACCTTCTGGGACCCAAGGAATACCATCTGATGGATAAACTACTGAAAGATCATTTTCTTCTGCCGCATCAAAGGCAGATTTATCAACTGGAATTAAACCAATCCCAAATTCACCAGCAGTAACTTTTTCTTGTGGATCTTTACCCCGCTGACCATAATAAGGAATATTTTCATTGACACTTTCCCAATATTGCCAGCCAGCATCATTACCATCTTTATCTAAGATACCTTTAACAATCGCATACATTGTTCCTGAAACAGCTGGATCACTCATAATGATTTCATCTTTATATTTTTCATCGGCTAAATCTGCCCAAGTTTCTGGTGCCGCTAAGTCTTTTTCTTCCAACACATCATTATTGATCAATAATCCACCCACAGTTAAGCCTTTAGACAACCAATAATCTTCTGGATCACGGTATTTTTCATCGATTGATTCAACAGCATCCGATTGATATTGTTCCAACAAACCATCTGTCTTCGCTTGCATGAAAGCATCTAAACCGCCTCCAAACCACAAATCAGCCATTGGTTCACTACTTTGATCCGCTTGTATTCGTGATAACACTTCGCCACTAGACATCGATAAAAATTCTACTTTGGCTCCAGTTTCGTCTGAAAACTTATCAAACAATTCTTTGTAAGCATCAGAAGTTGTTACAACATTTAGCGTTTGACCTTCAAATTGTTTTTCACTTTTGGCAGTTGATGAGCCGGTTGTATCTGTACCACTAGAATCATCACTAGCGCCACAAGCTGATAAAGCAAACAAACTAAATAATACGGTAACTAACACACTTAATTTCTTCAAATTTTTTCCTCCTTTAAATTTAGCAAAAATGCACGTAAGCGCTCTTATTTGCATTTTTATGAACAAATAAATTATAACGTACTTCAGTTTCTTAAACAATCGTAAAAAATAACGGTTTCAAAAGATAATAAGCAAAATCTCTTAGTAATAAAATGAGAAATGTTATACTGATTGTCAGTTACTCAAAAGAAAGTTAGGAAAAATAATGAAAATAACACTACTATCCGCCTCAATTACCGGTAGTAAAAGCCGGTTAGCCTTAGAAGATGCTAAAAAATATTTACTCAAACACGCTCCCGCTGCTGAAATTACTTTGCTGGATTTAAAAGAAATGACGATTCTCTTTGCCGATGGTCGTAATTATGTTGACTATCCTGCAAATACGGGGATTTTAACAAAAAATTTAATGGATGCAGATATTATCGTAATTGCTACACCAACATTTCAAGCTTCAATTCCTGGTACTTTGAAGAATGTTTTCGACTTATTACCACAACAAGCTTTCTTTCATAAAATTGTTAGTCTAATTATCAGTGCCGGCTCACCAAAACATTTTTTAATGGCTGAAAATCAATTAAAACCGATTTTACACTATATGAAGGCTAATACATTACCAAATTATTTATTTATTGAACAACAAGATTTTGCTAATGGAACCATCATCAATTCTGAGGTTCATCGTCGTTTAAATAACTTGATGGAAGAAACAATTGTCCTATTCGATGCTTACCAGACGATCTGGCAAAAACAAAAAAATTAACATAAAATTGAGCTTGCATTCGCTGCAAGTCTTTTTTTTCATTCTAAATGACAAATAACACAGAATTATTTAATTTTTTATTCATTTTTTGATATTCATTTCCACATTTTTCTGATAAAATGCTATTCAATAGCTCATTTTTTGAGGGGGAGAAATGATGGATGCAAGTTTAGATATAAGAACTGGTGTTAAAGAGACGATGCCTACGGTTTTTGGATACATCGGGATTGCTCTTGCTTTTGGGATTGTTGGTAAAGCAGCTGGACTCAGTCCGCTAATCGTCTTATTGATGTCGATGTTTATTTATTCAGGGACTGCTCAATTTGTTGTGGTTAGTATGTTCATTAGTCATAGTCCATTGCTATCGATTGTATTATCCACACTGTTAATTAGTTCTCGAATGATCTTAATTAGCGTAACTGTCGCTCCATATTTTAAAAATGACAGCCTGTGGAAAAACATTTTATTAGGAACTTTTTTAACTGATGAGAGTTTTGCACTAGGGATGAATAAATTAAATTTCACCAATCATACTTTGAGTTTTCAGTGGTTAAATACAGCTAATGTCATTTCATTTTTAACTTGGTGTTTTTGGAGTTTTGTTGGTGCCATTATGGGAAATTTTGTTGGTAATCCAGAAGCTTTGGGATTGGATTTTGCGATTGTGGGGATGTTTATTGGCTTATTGTACATGCAAGTCATTGCCGATCGCTCATTGAATCGTAAATTACAGCTAATTGTAATTGCCTTTACTTTATTTTTAACCTATATTGGCTTTATTTTTATTCCTAGTAGCTTATTGATCTTAGTAGTGACCTTAATTGGTTGCGGATTTGGGGTGGTGATTAAACGTGCCTACTTTTAGCTTTACTCTACTCACTATTTTCAGCTGTGGCATTGTCACTTGGCTTTCACGGGTATTACCTTTTATTTTGTTAAAGAAGTTTACTTTGTCTAAAGGCGTTGCCGAATACCTTAGTTTTGTGCCGATTGTCATTATGTCGTCTTTGTGGTTTAGCAGTCTATTTGTTCAAAACTTAGGCCACTTACCCACAGTCAATGTGGAAAACTTATTAGCCTCTCTCCCCACCTTAATTGGCGCCGTAATTTCTAAAAATCTACTGGTGATTGTGATCGTCGGTGTTGTTTCACTTGCAGTTATTCGTTTAGGAGGATTTTAAAAATGACGGAATTAATATTCAAACCTTATGACCCAAAAAATCTAAGCCAAATGACCGATATTTGGAATGAAGTACTGTTAGCAGGAGATGCTTTTCCTGGTGAAGAGCTCTATTATGAAATAGATTTCCACGAATTTTTGCTGGAACAAACCGCCACCACTTGTCTATTTATTGATGACAAATTAGCTGGCTATTATATCCTGCATCCCAATAATATCGGGCGGTGTAGCCATATTGCTAATGCCAGTTATTGTATAGTACCAGAGTTTCGAGGACAAAAATTAGCTGATCCTTTAGTCAAATACTCCTTAAAAGAAGCTCGTGAATTAGGCTTTGCCGGTATCCAATTTAATGCTGTTGTAGTTTCCAATCAAGCCGCCTTAAAAACTTACACCAAAAATGATTTTAAGTTGATTGGTACGATTCCCGCCGGATTTTTATTGAAAGACGGCACTTATTCAGACATCCAAATTCTTTATCATCAATTCAAATAGTTATCCACTGTGGAAAAAGGAAGTTGAGGAATTATTCAGCTTCCTTTTTCAAGTTATCCACAATCTTTCGAATCGATCGCCGACTCGGATAAAAGCTTCGTTCACCATGTGAATTTCTCCTAGTAGCTTCTAGATCAAACAACCCTAAATCGGAATAGTTTTTTAAATCCTCTGATGTTTTTCCCAATCGATCAGCCAATGTCCACATCTCATCCAAGTCTTGATTTTGTTTTTTATTATAAGCACGTGTTGTAAAAATAAGTATAAACCAATAAAAGATTTGTACGACCCAAGATATTTTTCCAATCCCTATTCGTAGCAAAATTGCACCTAAGACAAAAAGTCCGACAATCAGCCAAATGTACGTACTTTTTTTCATTTGCTTTACCTCCTGTTAAGAAAATCATAACACAAAAAAACTCTTCTGAATTTTCATTCAGAAGAGTTAATTTTTTATAGATTGTTTAAAGCATCTTCAGCAGCCATTTGTGCTTCAATGTCAGAAATTGAATAGACATTTTCGCTAGCAACAACGACTTCTTTTGGCTCCATGTTACGGTATGTTGCCATACCAGTACCGGCAGGAATAATCTTACCGATGATAACATTTTCTTTCAATCCAAGTAATGGGTCTTTCTTACCGCGAATTGCAGCATCGGTTAATACCCGAGTTGTTTCTTGGAATGAAGCAGCTGACAAGAAGCTGTTTGTTTCTAATGACGCTTTAGTAATACCTAATAAGACTGGACGACTTGTTGCTGGTACGCCACCAGTAATAATGGTTTTGTAGTTTTGATCTTTGAAATCAGCAATATCTAGTAAAGTACCTGGTAAGATGTCAGTATCACCTGGATCCATGATCCGGACTTTACGTAACATTTGACGAACCATTACTTCGATATGTTTGTCGCCGATTTCTACCCCTTGCATCCGGTATACACGTTGTACTTCACGTAGCAAGTAAGTCTCAACTGAAATCACATCCCGCACTTGTAATAAGTGTTTAGGATCAATTGAACCTTCAGTTAGGCGAGCGCCACGATGGATCATGTCGCCTTCTGCCACTTTCATACGAGCAGTATATGGAACTGTGTAAGTCCGAGTATCAGTTTCACCTTTGACAGTAACTTCTTTTGTCCGGGTTGAGGCTTCTTCAACGATTTCAGTTACTACACCAGTAACTTCAGTAATCACAGCAAGACCTTTTGGATTACGCGCTTCAAAAATTTCTTGAACCCGAGGAAGACCTTGAGTGATGTCGTCTCCGGCAACCCCGCCGGTATGGAAAGTACGCATGGTTAACTGAGTACCTGGTTCACCGATTGATTGGGCAGCGATTGTACCAACTGCTTCACCAACTTCAACATCATCACCAGTTGCCAAGTTACGACCGTAACAATGTTTACATACACCGTGTTTCGTATTACATGTAAAGACTGAACGAATCGTCACAGTTTCAACACCAGCATCAAGCACAAGCTTAGCATCTGCTTCGCTAATCAAAGCATCTGCGCCTAGCAATACTTCGCCAGTTTCTGGATGACGAACAGTTTTTTGAGTATAACGACCCACTAAACGTTCTTCTAACGCTTCGATAATTTCGTTACCTTCACGAATTGTAGAGATTTCTAGACCACGGTCAGTACCACAATCTTCTTCTCGTACGATTACATCTTGGGCAACGTCAACTAAACGACGTGTTAAGTAACCTGAATCGGCAGTCTTCAAGGCAGTATCGGTCATCCCTTTACGCGCCCCGTGAGTAGAGATAAACATTTCCAAGACTGAAAGTCCTTCTCGGAAGTTTGAGATGATTGGTAATTCCATGATTTGTCCATTCGGAGCGGCCATCAATCCACGCATCCCAGCAAGCTGAGTAAAGTTGGAGATGTTACCACGGGCTCCAGAATCTGACATCATGAAGATTGGGTTTTTCGCATCTAATGATTCCATCAGTTTTTGTTGGATTTCATCTTTTGCAGCATTCCAAACGCCAATTACACGTTCATAACGTTCATCATCAGTAATCAAACCACGACGGAATTGTTTCGTGATAGTACCCACTTGTCCGTGAGCATCATCAATGATTTGATGTTTTTCAGCCAAGGCAGAAATATCAGCAATCCCTACGGTCATCCCAGCCATTGTTGAATGTTTGTATCCTAAATCTTTCATGCGGTCAAGCATCATTGAAGTGTCTGTTACTTTGAAACGTTTGAAGACTTCAGCAATGATATTACCCAGATTTTTCTTCTTGAATGGTAAGATGACCTCTTGTTCAGCAATTGCTGCTGGAATATCACTACCACGTTCAACAAAATATTTATCTGGTGTTGCTTGCGTTAAGTTTGCATCAGTTGGTTCATTTAAATAAGGGAATTCTTGTGGCATAATATCATTGAAGATAATTTTACCAACGGTTGTAATTAATAACCGTTCTTTTTGCCATTCTGTAAATGGTTTGTCCCCTAAAGTATTTGGATCAACAGCTACACGTGAGTGTAAATGGACATAACCATTGCGCCATGCTAAAACAGCTTCATTCATGTCGCGGAAGATCATGCCTTCGCCTTCGCGGCCTTCTTCTTCCATTGTTAGGTAGTAGTTCCCTAATACCATATCTTGAGATGGTGTAACGACTGGTTTACCATCTTTTGGATTCAGAATGTGGGTAGCAGCTAGCATTAACATCCGAGCTTCGGCTTGAGCTTCTTCACCTAAAGGTAAATGCACCGCCATTTGGTCTCCATCGAAATCGGCATTGTAGGCTTCACACACTAATGGGTGCAAGCGAATGGCGCGACCTTCAACCAAGATTGGTTCGAATGCTTGGATACCTAGTCTGTGTAGCGTAGGTGCCCGGTTAAGTAACACTGGATGTTCTTGAATAACTTCTTCTAATACATCCCAAACGACATCTTCTTGACGTTCGATTTTACGTTTTGCATTTTTGATATTTGAAGCAATTTCTCGTTGTACTAATTCTTTCATCACGAAAGGCTTGAACAATTCGATTGCCATTTCTTTTGGTAAACCACATTGGTACATTTGTAAAGTTGGTCCTACAACGATTACTGAACGTGCTGAGTAGTCAACCCGTTTACCCAGTAAGTTCTGACGGAAACGACCTTGTTTCCCTTTCAACATATGAGAAAGAGATTTCAATGGGCGGTTACCTGGACCAGTAACTGGACGACCACGACGACCGTTATCGATTAAAGCATCAACGGCTTCTTGTAGCATCCGTTTTTCATTTTGAACAATGATATTGGGTGCATTTAAATCTAATAGACGTTTCAAACGGTTATTCCGGTTAATTACTCGACGATACAAATCATTTAAGTCAGAAGTCGCAAAACGACCACCTTCTAATTGCACCATTGGACGTAAATCTGGCGGGATAACAGGGATAACATCCATAACCATCCAGCTTGGACGATTACCAGAAGAACGGAAAGCTTCTAAAACATCTAGACGACGAATTGCTCGAGTCCGTTTTTGTCCTTGAGCTGTTTTAAGCTCTTCTTTTAATTCAGCAGATTCGCCTTCTAGATCAACTTGATCTAACAATTGTTTGATTGCTTCTGCACCCATTGCTGCGTGGAATTCTTGACCGTATTGGTCACGTTTTTCGCGGTATTCGCGTTCAGTTAGTAATTGTTTCTTTTCTAAACTAGTATTACCAGCATCAATAACCACATATGAGGCAAAATAGATAATTTCTTCTAAAGCACGAGGACTCATATCTAAAATAAGACCCATTCTTGAAGGAATTCCTTTAAAGTACCAAATGTGTGTTACAGGTGCAGCTAGTTCGATATGACCCATCCGTTCACGACGAACTTTTGAGCGTGTAACTTCTACACCACAACGATCACAAACAATACCTTTATAACGAATTCTCTTATATTTACCACAGGCGCATTCCCAGTCTTTGGTTGGCCCAAAAATTCTTTCATCGAATAAACCTTCACGTTCAGGTTTTAAAGTACGATAGTTAATGGTTTCAGGTTTTTTAACCTCACCATATGACCAGCTTCTGATTTTTTCAGGAGAAGCCAAACCTATTTGCATACTCTCGAATTTATTTACATCGATCAAAAGGGTTTCCCTCCATTTCATTTTAAGGCAGGACTAAATCTTTTGGTTTAGTTCTAACGGTTAAGTGGCAGTCGGCTTCGCAAGGAAACCGACTGACCGGCTATTTTATAAGTCTTCTGCAGTTTCGATTTCTTGGACTAAGTCAGATTTTTCTTCAGCCACCTGTGCTTTTGCTTGTTGTTCTAAATCTTTTGCTGTTTGTTGTTGCTCAGCAAATTTAGTCAAAGCATCGACAGTGATTAAATCATCGTCATCATCATCCATGTCACGAAGTTCGATTTCTTTGTCTTCGATATCTAAAACTTGCATATCTAAACCAAGGGCTTGTAACTCTTTCACTAATACGCGGAAAGATTCAGGTACACCTGGTTTTGGAATTGGTTCACCTTTGACGATGGCTTCGTATGTTTTCACCCGACCAACTACATCATCTGATTTGTAAGTCAAGATTTCTTGTAATGTATAAGCAGCACCGTAAGCTTCTAGAGCCCATACTTCCATTTCACCAAAACGTTGTCCACCAAACTGTGCTTTACCACCCAATGGTTGTTGGGTAACAAGTGAGTAAGGTCCAATTGAACGAGCATGCAATTTATCATCAACCATATGGGCCAATTTAATCATGTACATAACACCGACAGAAATCCGATTATCAAAGGCTTCACCAGTCCGACCATCATATAAAACAGTCTTGGCATCGCCAGCTAGACTTGCTTCACGAACCGTTTCCCAAACATCTTTATCCTGCGCGCCATCAAATACTGGTGTCGCAACGTGGATACCTAATGAACGAGCAGCCATTCCTAAATGCAATTCTAATACTTGTCCGATATTCATCCGAGAAGGAACCCCTAATGGATTTAACATGACATCGACTGGTGTACCATCTGGTAGGTAAGGCATGTCTTCTTCCGGCATAATCCGAGAAACGACCCCTTTGTTACCATGACGTCCGGCCATCTTGTCACCTTCATGGATTTTACGTTTTTGTACGATATAAACCCGAACTAACATATTTACACCTGGAGATAATTCATCGCCAGCTTCACGAGTAAAGATTTTCACATCGTGAACGATCCCGCCGCCGCCATGAGGCACACGTAATGAAGTATCACGAACTTCACGGGCTTTTTCACCGAAGATTGCATGCAATAGACGTTCTTCAGCAGATAATTCCGTAACCCCTTTAGGCGTCACTTTACCAACTAATAAATCACCATCATAAACTTCAGCACCAATGCGAATAACACCCATTTCGTCTAAGTTTTTCAATGCGTCTTCCCCAACGTTCGGGATTTCGCGAGTGATTTCTTCAGGTCCTAATTTTGTATCTCTGGCTTCTGATTCATATTCTTCAATATGGACAGAAGTATAAACATCATCTTTTACTAAACGACGGCTCATAATAATCGCATCTTCATAGTTGTAACCTTCCCAAGTCATGAAGGCTACGACAACGTTTTGACCTAAAGCCAATTCGCCATTTTCCATTGAAGGGCCATCAGCTAAGATATCACCAGCTTCAACTTCTTCACCAAGGCCAACTAAAGCACGTTGGTTATAGTTAGTGCCTGAGTTTGAACGACGGAATTTAGTAATGTCATATTTATCTAATGCATCGTTTGCGCGACGCACACGAACTTCACTCGCATCAACGAATTCAACGACACCATCGTGTTTACAAATTAAAGCAGCGCCTGAGTCATGAGCTGCTTTATATTCCATACCAGTCCCAACCCAAGGAGAACGAGGGTTAATCAATGGCACAGCTTGCCGCTGCATGTTGGCACCCATTAAGGCACGGTTTGAGTCATCGTTTTCTAAGAAAGGAATACACGCTGTCGCTACCGCAACTACTTGTTTTGGTGACACATCCATGTAATCGATCTTATCTACGGTTACTTCTAAGTTTTCTGAAGTGGCACGGGCCATTACGATATCATCCACAAAAGTACCATCATCATTTAATTTACTGTTTGCTTGAGCCACTACGTAGTGATCTTCAATGTCAGCAGTTAAATAATCAATTTTATCGGTTACGCGACCAGTTGAACGATCTACGCGACGATATGGTGTTTCAATAAAACCAAATTTATTTACTTTAGCGTATGAAGCTAGTGAGTTGATCAACCCAATGTTTGGACCTTCGGGTGTTTCAATTGGACACATCCGGCCATAGTGGGAATAGTGAACATCTCGTACTTCATAACCCGCACGGTCCCGAGTCAAACCACCAGGCCCTAAGGCTGATAGACGACGTTTATGCGTCAATTCACCTAATGGGTTCGTTTGATCCATGAACTGTGACAACTGAGAAGAACCAAAGAATTCTTTGATACTTGCGACAACTGGGCGAATATTAATTAATTGTTGCGGTGTCAAAGTTTCAGTATCTTGAATTGACATTCTTTCACGTACTACACGTTCCATCCGCGCCAAACCAATCCGAAATTGGTTTTGTAATAATTCCCCAACCGAACGAATACGACGGTTACCTAAATGGTCGATATCATCCACATTGCCGATACCTTCCATTAAGTTTAAGAAATAACTCATTGAAGCGATAATATCCGCTGGACGTACTGTCCGAACAGAAGAATCAGGATAGCCATTTCCGATAACTGTAATGACTCTTTCAGGATCTTTTGGAGAATAAACTTTAATTGGTTGAACCACCATGTCGTCAGTTACAACAGCATCATCTGATGGGAAATAAGTTACTTTATTTAAACCATTTTCCAAATGTGGTCCTAATTCATCCATCACTTGGTGGGTTAAAACAGTATCTTTTGCAACGATTACTTCACCTGTTTCAGCATCTACTAAAGTTTCCGCTAAAGTTAAGTTTAATAAACGTGTTTTTAAATCTAATTTTTTATTTACTTTGTAACGACCAACATTCGCTAAGTCGTAACGCTTTGGATCGAAGAAACGGGCTGTTAACAAGCTTCTTGAGCTATCAGCTGTTTTAGGTTCACCTGGACGTAAACGTTCGTATACATCTTTCAAACCTTCTTCAGTTCTTGAATCACTAGGGTTTTTGTGTAAATCTTTTTCAATCGTATTGTGTAATGATTCGCTTTCGCCGAAGATTTCCATGATTGTATCATCAGAACCAAAACCTAAAGCACGAACCAAAGTTGTTAATGGAATTTTACGCGTACGGTCAATTCTTACATAAGAAATATCTTTTGCATCAGTTTCCATTTCCAACCATGCACCACGGTTAGGAATGACAGTTGAACCAAAACCTTCTTTACCATTTTTATCCACTTTTCCATGGAAATAAACACCTGGTGAACGAACTAATTGTGATACGATTACCCGTTCTGCTCCGTTAATAATAAATGTGCCTTGTTCAGTCATTAATGGGAAATCACCAAAGAATACTTCTTGGGATTTGATTTCTCCAGTTTCACGATTGATTAATCGTAAAACAACATGTAATGGTGCTGAATAGTTTGCGTCATGTTGACGTGCTTCTGCAACAGTATATTTAGGCTCTTTCAAATCATAATCTACAAATTCAAGTGACAAGTTTCCGTTAAAGTCATCAATTGGCAAGATGTCTTCAAACATTTCTCGCAAACCCTCATCTAGGAACCATTGGTATGAATCTGATTGGATTTCAATCAAATTTGGTAATTCCAACACTTCACTGATTCGTGCGAAGCTTCTGCGTTCTCGGTGTTTCCCGTATTTTACTACGTGTCCAGCCAAGTTCTTCACCCCTCTTAAAAAGTCTGAAAACTAGCTCGAAAATTAAGTTACATTTTAATTACAAAAATTAAAATTATGTAACAACAGACATTTTTTGCGGCTTTTAGGCGAAAAAAAAACCAAAAATAGAACGTTCTTCGGTTGAAGCTTCTACTTTTGTTTTCCCTATAGAGCCGGAACGGACAATATTTCGCTCCTGCCTTAATCATTTCAAATAGTTTTTGCAACTTCGAATGATACAGCATACGAACAAAAAAGTCAAGGGCTGATGAAGGCCCTTGACTGACTTTTGTCTATTATTATAGATTGGTGTTTTTTTTTAGATCTTCTATAATGAAAAGTAAATTATTTTAAAAGAGGGTGTAATTATGAAAAAAACGATTAATGTTGTAGGTGCAATTATTTTTAAAGATAATAAGATTCTTTGTGCAAAACGTGGACCTGGAAAATCCTTAGCTAATTTCTGGGAATTTCCAGGTGGTAAAATAGAATTAGATGAATCTCCAATAGCAGCTTTGAAAAGAGAACTAAATGAAGAACTACAAATCTCGGTATCTGTTGATCCAGAAAAATTTGTTTCGACAAGACATGAATACGATTTTGGTATCATTCATTTAACAACTTTTATTTGTCACTTAACTACTGGGGAACCAAAATTAACAGAACATATTGAAATTAGATGGTTATCTGTGAAGCAGCTGACCCAATTGGAATGGGCCCCTGCTGATATACCAACTGTAAGCAAACTCATAAAAGATAATACTTAAGGAGATTACCAAATGGATGTTTTAGAACAATCTTTAAAAAAAGGGTTTATTAATAAAGAAATAGAGAGTTCAAAATATGACCCTCAACTGATTATTAATCAACCCGCTAAAAATAATTATGTCTTGAATACTATACAAAATGAAATCGACACATGTACTAATTTTTTCTTTTCAATTGCTTTTATTACACAAGCAGGCATAAATGGATTGAAATCTCATCTTTCTGATTTAAACAGACGTGGTATTACTGGAAAAATTTTGACTTCTACCTATCTGCTTTTTAATCACCCTGACGTTTTCGAATCCTTACTAAATATTCCTAATTTAGAAGTTCGAATATCAAAAAAAGTGGGATTTCATGCTAAAGGTTACTTATTTGATCAAGCAGATTATCGTACTTTCATTATCGGTAGCTCAAACCTAACAATGAATGCTTTGAAACAAAATTATGAATGGAATATTCGTCTAACTTCTTATGAGAATGGTGATATTATCCATCAAGTTACCAATCAATTAAAAGAAGACTGGGCTACTGCCGTACTGTTAACTTCTGATTGGATAAAACAGTACAGAGTAATTTATAAACCAGTAAATTACTCATCCGATTTCTCCACTACTCAGGATCAGACTCTAAATTCTAATGATTACATTGTTCCTAATCAAATGCAAAAAACAGCATTGACTAATTTAAAAAATCTAAGAAAATCTGGCGCTGAAAAAGCTTTGATTATTTCTGCAACAGGTACTGGAAAAACATACTTAGCAGCTTTTGACGTTTTACAATTTCAACCTAAAAAAATGTTATTCATTGTTCACCGCGAACAAATTTTAAATAAAGCAAAAGAATCTTTTGAAAAAATCATTGGTGGAGATTCATCCGACTACGGTGTTTTGTCTGGTAATACAAAAGAATTGGATGCAAAATATCTCTTTGCGACTATCCAAACTATCTCAAAACCTAAGTATCAAGAACTCTTTAATAAAAAATTTTTCGATTATATTTTAATTGACGAAGTTCATAAAGCTGGTGCAAAAACGTATTTATCGACTTTAAATTATTTTGATCCTGATTTTCTTTTAGGTATGACAGCTACGCCTGAGCGAACAGATAATTTTAATATTTTTGAGTTATTTGACTATAACATCGCCTATGAAATTCGTTTGCAAGAAGCTTTAGAAGAAGATTTTTTATGTCCTTTCCATTATTTTGGGGTAACCGATTACGAAAAAGATAATGAAATTATTTCAGAAACCTCCGATCTAAATTTGTTAACTACATCAGAGCGTGTAGACTTTTTAATTGAGAAAATTAATTACTACGGCTGTTCCCATAATGACCCAAAGGGATTAATCTTTTGCAGTCGAAAGGAAGAAGCAATAAACCTTTGTAATCAATTTAATCAAGCCGGGATTAAGAGTAGCTATCTTATCGGTGACAACTCTATTTTAGAAAGAGAAATAGAAATAGAAAAATTAGAAGCAGGTTTAATTCATTATATTTTTACTGTTGATATTTTTAACGAAGGAATTGATATTCCAAAGATAAATCAAGTGATAATGCTGCGGAATACAAAATCAAATATTATTTTTATCCAACAACTTGGTCGCGGATTACGAAAAGATTCTTCGAAAGAATTTGTAACAATCATTGATTTTATCGGAAACTATAAAAATAACTATATGATTCCAATGGCTTTGTCCGGTGATCTTTCTAGAAATAAAGATTCATTACGAAAAGATACTTTCGACACAAATTTTATTACTGGAATCTCTTCAATAAATTTTGAAGAAATTGCTAAAGAACGGATATACAAGTCAATCAATCAAGCTGCTCTGGATTCAATGAAAGAGCTGAAAGAAATTTTTCAGAGTGCTAAATATCGCTTGAATAGAACGCCAATGCTAATAGACTTTTTAGATTTAGAAAGTATTGACCCTTATGTTATTGCCGCTAAGTACAAATCTTATTATAATTTTTTAGTTAAACTAAAGGAGCAAAAAGAAGTTTTATCAGATCGAGCAGTTCTTTACCTAAATTTCTTGACAAGCGAATTATTACCAGGGAAGCGGCCACATGATAGTTTATTATTAAAAAGATTATTAGTAAAAAAAAGAATGACTTTAAAACAAGTTTCACAATTGTTTTCTAGTGAAAATTTAGTATCTTCAGAAGATCTTGTATTATCAACGTTGGATACTTTATCCTTAAACTTTTATACAGGAACTTTTAAAAAAAATTATGAACAAGCTACATTTATCTCTTTTGATCAAGAAAACGTTTGGCTCACAACTGATTTTCTAGAAGAGCTACACAATAAATATTTTCAAGAATTACTCATTGATACACTAAATACCGCATTAAAAAAGTCTAAATCTTTTAATCAATCACAATTATTAACACCTTATCTAAAATATCGTCGTAGAGACGTTTTAAGATTATTAAACTGGTCTACACAAATGGTTGATCAAAATATTGGTGGTTATACGTATAAAAATAATAAGTTCGTAATTTTTGTTACTCTAGATAAAGGGGCTTCTTTTAAAGGGGCCTTAATGGCCTATGAAGACGAACTTATTGACGAACAAACAATGCGGTGGTTTACAAAATCTCCAAGAACTTTAAATTCCCCAGAAGTTAAAATTTTGAGTAATCCAATTGATTGGGATTTTTTTGTTTTTGCAAAAAAATCTGATGATGAAGGTACTGAATTTTACTATTTAGGTAAAGTATCACCAGTCCTTGATTCCATTCAACAACTTAAGAAACCACTCCAAGAAGGGAAAGAACAAAATGTTGTCGAACTAGATTTGAAATTTCATCAGCCCATTGAAACAACGCTTTATAAATACCTACAAAAATAAAAATTTAATCTAGTCATATTTTCTTATTAGAACATATGACTGGACTTTTTTATTTACACACATTATTTTCTTTACTAGAGAAGGTGAAGAAATGAATCAACTAGTCAGTGTGATTGTTCCGGTTTACAATATTGACGCGTATTTAGCGAAGAGCGTTGCAACTATTCTGTCGCAAACTTATTCGAATATCGAAATTTTATTGATCGATGATCATTCAAAAGATAATAGTTTTTCAGTCATGGAAAATTTGGCTGCTCAAGATGATCGCGTAAAGATTTTTCGTTTGGATCATCATCGTGGTGTTTCTAGTGCTCGCAATTTTGGTATTAAAAAAGCAAAGGGTACGTTTATCAGCTTTGTTGATGGCGACGATTTATTGGCACCTCAGTTTATTGAAGCTTTAACTGAACAGATGAATGATGAGATTGCCTTGGCTACGGTGGGTTATCAATGGGGCTATCGTAATGCTGCTTCATCAGAAAAGGTCCAGTTACTTAGTCGAAAAGAAATCTTCACTGCGGTGAACTCTTTTGACAGTCCAATTGGTGGTTATATTTGGAATAAATTATTTCGTCATGCTGTTTTATTAGATGAGAAAATTCTTTTTGATGAAAAAATAGCTTTGGCAGAAGATCTATGGTTTACTGCTGAATATATTGCTAAAGCGCCCCAAGCTACCTTTAGTTTTCTACCACAAATGCTTTATCAAAAGGTCAATCGACCTACAAGTACGATTCATCAGGCTAGTCGGGATATGCGTCAAATGGAACAGATTATTCGCCGCAAAATTGATACTCTGGGTAAACAAATCAAAAACTGATTTGGGTCTTGACTCTTTTAGTAAATTGTTTTACTTTAAATAGTGAATAAATCGTACAGATAACACAGCGATAAGTTGTGTCGAGAGAGAGGCGGTTTCTATTAATTTAGAAGCCGACTCTCTTTTTTTATGAAATTTTGAGGTGATTGAATGAAAGAGAAAAAAATCCATTTAACGATGGCGGTTTTGGCAACCGGAATAATGTCTTTTGCCGGGGTTTTGATTGAAACTGCTATGAATGTTACTTTCCCCACATTGATTAAACAATTTGGCATTTCTACTGGGACGGTGCAATGGGTAACCACTATTTATTTATTGGTGATTGCCATTATGGTGCCGTTGGCGAATTTTTTATTGAAAAACATGACCTTACGTCGCTTATTTTTTATCGCTAATGTGATTTTTATTTTAGGTATCGTGACCGATTTCTTGGCCTTTAATTTTCCAATTTTATTGTTGGGACGGATTTTACAAGGAATTAGTACGGGAATTGCTTTGCCGTTAATGTTTCATATTATTTTGAAATACTCTCCGCTAAAAATGCGCGGAACCATGATGGGTTTAGGGACACTAACAACCTCGATCGCCCCAGCGATTGGCCCAACCTATGGTGGTATTTTAACTTCGGCGTTATCTTGGCATTATATTTTTATTTTCCTAGTGCCGGTGCTGTTACTTTCTTTAGTTTTAGGCTTAATTGCCATTCCTGATTTACCAATTGAAAAAAGTGGAAAATTGGATTTAGTTAGCTTGTTAGGTTTGGCTTTATTGTTTAGCGGAAGCTTAATTTTCTTAAATCAAATTGGTAGCTGGTTGAGCATTATTCCTTTAGCTGTCGGTATCTTAGGCTTAGTAATCTTTTATCGCCAAGCAACTCACACAAAAGAACCTTTAGTTAGTTTGAAAATTTTAAAAAATTCAGCTTTTCGGACCTTTTTATTAGCCTTTTTAGTTTGTCAGTTTTTACTATTAGGTGTTTCTTTTGTTTTACCAAACTTTGTTCAAATCGTTTTAGGTAAAGATGCTTTTGTGGCTGGTTTAGTGATGTTTCCTGGAGCAACCGTTGGGGCTTTATTAGCACCCATCTCGGGACGGATGCTCGATCAGTTTGGTCCAAAAAAACCAATCTTAATTGGTTTGGCGCTGGCTGCTATTGGCTGGACGGGATTAACAATTATTTTACGGGCACCGATTTTGTTAGGATTAGTTGCAGGACATGTATTTTATATGATCGGTATAGGTTTTGCTTACAGTAATTTAATGACCAGCGGCATGAGTCAAATTGATGATGCTGATTTTGGCGATGGCAATACAATTTTTAATACTTTACAACAATTTGCTGGTGCTGTAGCGACAGCAATTGTGGCTACCATTATCAATTTTGTCCAAAATCATCAAGCTGATTTAATCAGTGGAACTATTTTAGGTTCTCAATTGGCATTAGCCTTTTTATTAGTCTTATTATTGTTAGTTTTTGTTGCTGTTTGGCGAGAATTTCAGCGTCAAAAAAAATAACTATTTTCGAGCCGCATTTTTTCCAAAAATTTCATGAAAGTGCTAGTATACAGTCATCATAAAGGAGACGATATTTATGGCTACACTTACACAAGAAATGAAAGATATGATTGGCGCACAATTAAGTTTTATTGCAACAACTGATGCAACAGGTTATCCTCAAATTGGTCCTAAAGGTACCTTACGTGTTTTAGATGACCATCATTTGATTTATAACGAACACACTGGCAAACAAGCTTGGCAAAATGTTCAAGTCAATCCGCGAGTAGTTGTTGCGACAGTTGATCATCCTAAATTTAAAGGCTTCCGTTTTGAAGGTCCGGTAGAAATTCACACAGATGATGAAATTTTTGCATCCGCGAAAAAATTCGCAGCTGATTCAGGGCATTTACCTGAACCTAAAGCAGCGATTGTTGTCGACATTACCAAAATCTATTTGTTAGATGCTGGTCCACACGCCGGAGATTTGATTGAAGGCTAAATAGCGGTACACTAGACGTAGACGATTTTAATCGTTTGCGTCATTTTATTTCATTTAGAAAAGAGGAATTTCATGAAAAATTTTACGACAATTCACCATGTGGCAATTATTGCTTCTGATTACAAAAAAACCAAACAATTTTACGGTGAAATATTATCGTTGCCACTGATTAGAGAGCATTATCGGAAAGAGCGCAACGACTACAAATTGGATTATCAACTAGACAACGATGCAGAATTAGAAATATTTGTAGTCGAAAATCCGCCAAAACGTCCTAGTTTTCCTGAAGCTAATGGTTTACGACATTTGGCCTTTAAAACTGAAAATATCGAAGCTGCCGTTGCATATTTAGAGGAAAAAGATGTTCGTTGTGAGCCTTTGAGAGTGGATGATTTTACTGGAGAGAAAATGACTTTCTTTTTTGATCCTGATGGCTTACCGCTGGAATTACACGAATAAAAAAAGGATGCCCACCAGTCGGGGAACTGGTGGGCTAGGAGTTAAAAATGAAAAAAAGTGTTAGGGTTTGTTTGTTGGTATGCTTATATATTAATCACAAATTGTGAATATCTTATGAATAAAACTAGGAAATCTTGGGGTTTATTTATAAAGATAAGTTCCTGCTTGTTGCGGAACCACTTCCATATGCCAGCTGAAAATTTGTTGTCCACTATTTTGTGGTGTACCGCCGCCATTGACTGCCGCCGATATAATTTCACCTCTTTCAACGAATGGGTGCAGATAATGATTAAAAGCTTCTTCTAGGGGTGAATTTTTTGTCACACCGACACTCGATTGACTACCTTGACGGTGACTAGAAATATTAAATAGTGGTAGCTCTCTAGTCTCTTGATTTAAGAAATCTTGCATCGCCAGAACTGCTTGATCTAATTTTTGATTTAAGGCTGGTGAAAAATCTTCACTAATAAATTGGATCGTCAAGGGTAAATTGGTTTGCTGAATCACAGCTACTTTATATTTATATGTCATATACATCACCTTTCTTTGTTGTATTCTATTAAACACGAACTTCAAGAATAATTTTTAATCAAAGATAGGGGATTATATGAATGATTGTTTAAGAAAAGGTAAGCAAGTCAATTAAGACAAAAGGATGCCCGCCAGTCGGGGAACTGGCGGGCTAGGAGTTAAAAATGAAAAAATATAGGGTTGTTTGTTGGTATGCATTTATAATAGTCGGAAAATGTGACGAAGTGATGAATAAAATAGGTAAAAAATAGAAAGTTTATTCGACGAAAAATCGGAATTGACAATTTTTTATTTAAGAGTAGAATAATAAAAACATTAAAATTTATAACTGATGACGAGGAAAGTAAATTTTTGCCTTGCTTAAGAGAAGCTCTGGTTGGTGCAAAGAGTCAGCAAAAAGAAGATTGAAAATGGCCTCTGAAGTTTTTTTGGCGATAAGTAGTCAAAAACGTCTGGTCTGCGCTAACAGACCGCTGATTGATTGATCAGGCAGAGGGGATTTTTCCCGAACAAAGGTGGTAACACGATATTTTCGTCCTTTTACTAGAAATAGTAAGAGGACTTTTTTTATTTTAAAAACAGAAAAGAGGAATTTATATGACAAAACAAACTATTCCATTCACCGTTGACCATGTAGGTAGTTTTTTACGTCCCCAAGCAATTCACGCGGCCCGTCGACAAGTAAAAGCTGGCACCTTATCACAAGAAGGACTACGAGAAATTGAAGATGCTGCCATTTTAGAATTAGTCGCGCAACAAAAAGCCGCTGGCATAAAAGGGATTACTGATGGTGAATTTCGTCGTGGTTTTTGGCACATTGATTTTCTAGAAAATTTAAATGGTGTGACTGGTTACGTGCCAGAAGCTGGCTACAATCAAACTTTTAAAGGTAAAGCAGCCCCTTCTTACAATATTCGGGTCACTGGACCGATTTCCTTTAATCAAGAACATCCTTTTTTAGCAGATTTTGTTTTCTTAAAAAATGCGGTAGAAACAGATGGTGAACATTTGGCAAAAGCGACCATCCCTAGTCCGACAATGATTTTACGCCAAGAATTATTAGCCAATGATGGTTCCGGTAAAATTCATGAAATCTATCCGAATTTAACCGATTTTTACACTGATTTAGCCACGACTTACCAATCAGCTATCCAAGCTTTTTATGCTTTAGGTTGTCGTTACTTACAATTTGATGATACTAACTGGGCCTTTTTAGCTGATGCTAATAAGCGGAATGAGTTAACGAAAAAAGGCATCAATCCCGATGAAATTGCTGATATTTGTCGCGATATTATTAATCAAGCATTGACGAATAAACCAGAAGATTTAACAATCACCACTCATATTTGTCGCGGCAATCACGCTTCCTCTTGGCTGTTTTCTGGTGGTTACGAACCAATTGCTGAAGCTTTATTTGCTACAAATTATGATGGTTTCTTTTTAGAATATGACAGCGATCGTTCTGGTGATTTTTCACCTTTACGCCACTGGCACTCACCAAATAGTAAAGTTGTTTTAGGCTTGGTGACTTCAAAATTCCCTGAACTAGAAGACCGACAAGCGATTGAAGCCCGAATTAATGAAGCAACTGAATTTATTCCATTGGAAAATTTAAGTATCAGCCCCCAATGCGGCTTTGCTTCGACTGAAGAAGGCAACCATTTAACAAATGAAGAACAATGGGCCAAAATTCAACTATTACAAGAAATTGCCAAAGATATTTGGTAAGCAAAAACAGCTTGAGGACAACACCTCAAGCTGTTTTTTATCTTTGAATAAAGTAACTGATCAAAGCAAAAATGAAAATGTGGGCAGGATAGAAAATGTAAAAGAAATTCCGCATACTCTTCCCTTTTGTTCCGTCATATAAAATAATCGGGATAGCAGAAAGTAGCATCATCCATTGATAATTATCCGTAAAAGGATTGCCCCCGCCAGCAAAATATGAAATCGCCGCAATCATGACTAAACTCAAGACCTGCCAGATTTTCTTACCGTGGAATAAATAAAACAATACTGCTAATAAAACAAATAAAATACCGCCTTCAGCTAACAATAAACTTGGTAAAAAGAAGCCCGAGAGTATCACAATCCAGTTAACTATTGTTGAATCTCCACCAGTAAAAATGCCTAAAAAAGGAAACACACTAGTTAAAATTGGTAATAAAAATAAACCAATACCACTTAAAATATCTTTATTGGATTTATTTTTAACACCTGATTTCAAAAATTCAATACTTTGCATATAAATTGTACCGACTAACAAGGTGCCAAAAATATTATTAATCACAATCGCATTACCTATTGCAAAATATGTATTTAAAATCCAATCACCAACACTCATAATCCAGAAGCCGATTAACAAACGAAACATATATTTTTTTCGATTACTAGTATGGATAAATCCTTCTGAGCTTTCAAATAAGAAAAGCGGTGCTGCGATTCGACCAATCCAATGAAACCACAATGGAATGCCTAAAAATGAGAAAAACTGTCCCAAATGATCGAAGACCATCGTAATAACACCGATGACTTTAATTTGAAACCCATTTACTTTTGTCTTCATATAAATCCCCTTTTATCTTTTTTTCTATCTTAAAGGAAATTCTTTTTTACGACCATCGAGACAGCTAACAACCGTCTTACATTTTTGTTCGCAAAAAAGACTATCCAAAAATTCGGATAGCCCTATCTATTATTTTCTTTTTAAACGAATCATTTTATCAATTTCAGTGATGACTAAAATAATCACACCAGAAGCAATCGCAATCCCCCAAGCAGTCCATGACATACTTGCTGTATGGAAAGCCTGCTGCATAAATGGTACGTAGGTTAACAACAGCTGCAAGATCAGCATAATCCCAATAATCAAAAATGCTTTCGGATTACTAAAAAAGGACTTCGATATCACTGGTTGACTGGTACGAATATTAAATAGATAGAAAATTTTACTCAAGACAACAATATTTACCATCATCGTACTAGCCACAACTTGACTGACTCCTTGATCCAATAGCCAATCATGAGCGACTATACTGATTAAAGCCATAATCACTGAGACATAAGCCATCTGCCAAATATCATGACGATTCAACAAACTACTACCGGTTTTTCGTGGTTTACGTTTCATTAAGCCAGCTTCTGCCGGTTCGAAAATAAAGGCAAACTGAATGGTGATTGCCGATACCATGTTAATCCATAATAATTGAGTGGGTTGTAAAGGCATCTCTTTTTGCATCAAAATTGTAAAAGCAATAATCAACCCTTCTGCAAAGGAAGTAGGCAATAAAAACAAAATACTTTTCTTAATATTGTCATAAATCCGTCGCCCTTCACGAATCGCCACCGACATTGTCCCAAAATTATCATCAGTCAAAATCATATCGGCGGAATCTTTGGCTACGTCAGTCCCTTTCATCCCCATTGCTACACCGATGTCCGCCCGTTTTAAAGCTGGTGCATCGTTGACTCCGTCACCAGTCATGGCAGTTACCTTGCCGCTATCTTGGAGGGCTTCAACGATATCCATTTTATTTTTTGGCGTGGTGCGGGCAAAAACTTGATTATTTAAAACCGCTTGTTTAAAATCTTCACCGGTTAATTCATCTAATTCGCCGCCAGTAATGACTTTAATTTTAGGCGCCAATCCTAATTTTTCACCGATTGCCTTAGCAGTTAAAGGATGGTCACCGGTAATCATTTTGACTGCAACACCAGCATCGTTCATTTCTTTCAAAGCTGGAATAACTTCTTCTCGTGGCGGATCGATAATTCCGGCGACACCGATTAGACAAATCCCTGCTTCTAATAATTCATGGGTAACTTCCGTCACACTGGCTGGCATTTTTTGGTACCCAACCGCCACCACCCGTTTGCCTTCTGCCGATAAATCAGTGACATGTTTTTGCCAATAATTTTTATCAAAATCACTTTCTGATTCTTCCGCCATCACAAATAATTTATCTGGCGAGCCTTTGATAAATAAGATTTTTTCACCTGCAGGATTTTCGACTAATTTTGCCATGTAACGATAATCGGAATCAAATGGCAGCATGTCAATCTCTTGATATTCAGGTGCGTCACAGCCTAATGCTTTATAGTATAAAGTTAAAAATGAGCCATCAGTTGGTTCACCATTGATTTGCCAGCGTCCGTCTTCTTCTACCAAAACAGTGTCATTGGCTTCATAACCAGCCTCAAGAAAAAGTGTTAGTTGTTGGCTGATTGTCGCTTTTTGACCTTCTTGCAAAATTTCACCGGTTGGCTGATAACCATCACCAGATACTTGATAATGACAATCGCGGAAAATAATATCTTTAACAGTCATTTCATTTTTTGTCAGCGTACCAGTCTTATCAGTAGCTACTACGTCAACTGAACCTAACGTTTCAACTGCCGGTAAAGTTTTAACAATTGTGTGTTTATTTTTTGCCATGTCACTAACACCCATTGCTAAAACCACTGAGGTTGTTGCTGGTAATCCTTCTGGAATTGAACCAACAATCATTGTCACTACCGCTAACGATAAAACGGAAAGGGAATAAGTTTTCAAAAACAAACTCACAATAAACAAAACAATCGCGACACCCATAATCACATAGGTAATCCCTTTTCCTAAGCCATCAATTTCTTGCATCAATGGCGTTTTACGATCATCAGCATTATTGACTTCAGTGGAAATTTTCCCGATCTCCGTTTGAGCGCCGACAGCAACTACAACACCCTCACCACTACCAGAAGTGACTGAAGTCGAAGCAAACGCTAAATTATTTTGCTCAGCTAAGGGAGTTTCACTATTTTCCAACGCTTCGATTTCTTTTTCAACGGAATCGGGTTCACCTGTCAACGCTGATTCTTGAATGCGTAGATTATCAGCCTCAACAATTCTCAAATCTGCCGGCACATTGTCCCCAGCTTCTAAGAAGACTACATCGCCTACAACAATGTCTTCTGCTGGCACATCGGTTCGAATGCCTTCACGATAAACCGTTGCCTCTGCTGACATCATTTCCTTAATTCGTTCTAATGCGTCAGAGGCGTTGGCTTCTTGGAAATAACCAATCAAAGCATTGACGATGACTACAATAGCAATAATCATCGCATCAGAACGGTGCCCCATGATTAACGTTAACAACGCTGAAATCATCAAAATACAAATAATCATATTGTTAAACTGTCGTAAAAACAAACGCCATTTTGGTGTTTTTTTACTTTCAATTTTGTTGGGACCATATTTGGCCAATTGTTCTTTGACTTGTTGTTCTGACAAACCTTCTGTTAACTCATTAATCTGATATTTTTCTAAAGTTTCTTCTACATTTAATTGAAAATCTTTTTTATTCATGTGTCTCTCCATCCTATTTTTTAAATTCAAACAAACAAAATAAGCCCCTTAAACCACACTTAATAAAAGTGCCGATTAACGCGCCAAAGCCTGTCTATTCACGTAAAAAATAAGTTAAAGCTACTAAGATTTTCTGCTCACCGTCGGGGGAGTCACTACTCATGATTTTACCACCTCCAAATTTTTTTGATGACTAAATCATAACAGCAGTTCTGGCCAAATGTCAAATTCAGAGAAAACATTTTAAAAAAATGCTCTCTCTAAAAAGTAATCTCAAACACCGAAATTTCTGGTATCACAACAAAACGAGCGTGCACTGAGGTCGTACCAATTCCAGTGTTAACATACAGTTTGGTGCCGTCAGCTAAAGTATACAAACCACGAGTATACTTTTTGGCTAACACATTGGTAACTTGATAAAAAGGTAACCAAACTTGTCCACCATGACTGTGTCCAGCCAAAACTAACTGGGTATCCGTTCCAATAAAATCATCCGCCACGTCTGGTTCGTGAGTCAGTAAAATCGAATAATCGACTTGTGAACGATAACTTAATGTAGCATCGACTGATGGATTTCCTAACAACGAATCATCCAATCCGCCAATAAAAACTTGCTTCCCATTTACATCAATCGTTTCGCCATCATTTTGCAAGACAGTAAAATCGGCACTATTCATCACATAGCGATAAATATTGGCGGCACCCCCACCATAATCATGATTGCCCCAGACAGCATACTTACCAATTGTTGCTTGCATATTTTTCAGCTGTTGAATAATTTCTGTTTCATTGGCATATTGACTGTAATTATCAAATAAATCACCGGTAAAAACAATGATATCTGGCTTTTTTTGATTTACTTTATCGACAATTTTGGTTAAACGATTGGCTTGATAACTTTCTGAAACTTGAATATCTGATAACTGCAGAACTTTTAATTCAGTCTTCGCTTCCCCGTAAGACAAAGGAATATGATGAACCACTGATAACCGAGGTTCAATTTTAAAAGCGTAAATCGGAATGAATACGACGATTAAAAAAAGTAACAGTAGGATTTTTTTGATTATTTTTCTTGTCTTCATTTATTTCTCCCGACTGGCACGATCGTCCCAATGTTTTCAGCTAATTTTTGATAAAGGATCACAATTGATAATCCGATAGTCACAGTTAAAGCGATCGCTAGTATTTTAATAATTAATTGTCTTTTTTGTTTGTTGGTCATGTTGTCATCTCCTCTTTAAAAAGAATAAAGAAGAAATGTGCAAAACTTGTGCAAAAAAAGAAGCAATGTCAAAAACATTACTTCAAAGGTAGTTTTATTACTGCAATAAATTGATTGTCTGCTTGCCTTAATTCCAACTGTCCACCTAAAGCGACCAAAGCTTCTTGGACAATCGACAAACCTAAACCTGTTCCAGCTAGATGCTGATTACGAGAAGTTTCTCCTACCACAAAAGGATCTGCTAAATGCGCCAACAGCTCAGCTTCAAGATTATTGGCATTATTCTTGAAGGTTACATAGTAAGCCCCGTTTTTTTCTTTGCCACTAATTTCCAATCTTTTATCTAAACTATATTTCATACCATTCGTAATCAAATTCAATAAAATAATTCGCAACAATTCTAGATTCGTTGTTAACTGACAATCTGCAATCTTTACCGTAAATTGAAATTTCGGATCAATTTTCTGGGCTTGTTGGATTTCTTGCAGGATTACTGGCTGAATCGCTACTTCAGTCATCGTTAAGGCTTCTTTCTCCTGTTGACTAAAGTTAAGTATTTGGCCAACCAGTTGATTCATTTGGTGAATCTGCTGATCTAAATCAGCTAAAAAAGTTGGACTAGTGATACCCATTTTTTCACTATCCACCAGTAGCTGCATTACCGACATGGGAGTTTTAATTTCATGAGCTAAATTACCGGCAAAATTTTTTAATTGCTGATTGCGTTTTAGTAGGCTGGTTTCATGTTGTTGCAGTGATTGATTCATTTGATTAATTGACTGACTTAACAATTTTAACTCATTGGTTTCTTCCACTGGGGTTTCCGCAAAATCTAGTTGCGAGATTTGACTCGTCCGCTGAACCAACCGATTAACCGGTTGAATGATTTGTTTGCGGACAATCAAGTACAATAAACCACTTAAAATCAATAAAAACAATACGACAGCCAATAAAACCAACGGTAACATAATACTCAATGCCTGACGGAAATTAGGAATACTCGTCCCCACCAAATACAAGGTTTGCCCTTTGTGGAAATAACGAGTATAAAAATCGGTTCCTTGGCGACTCTGATTATACAATCGTTGCACCGCTTCTTGTTGGGTCAACTGCGCTAAAGAAGCTTGATCCACCCAAAATTTATTTAAAGAAATACCTTGTCGCTGTAATTTAAAGCTGATCGCATCATTCAAATCGGTCTCTGAAAAAGATTGATATTTCGGTATTTTGACAATTACGACGGCGGAATCCAGCTGAGCCTCTTGATTATTTTGAATCATTTCTTCGGCTGTTTTTACTGGCTGTTCCATCTTCCAATAATAATAAGTAGGGAAAAGATAGCGATAGAACAAACCAAAAACTGCCAACATCAAAACAAAGACTACTAAAATGCGCTTCATCAATGCCACCGTCAAACTATTTTTCGGGAATTTCAAAACGATACCCCCTGCCGTAAACTGTTTGAATCAGTTCTTTACCGAACTTGTCCCGCAAAATCCGCACAAAACTATCAACCGTTCTTACGTCATTTTCATTATCCATGCCCCAGACCGCTAATAAAATTTGTTCTCGTGATAAGACTAGCGCTTGATTTTGATAAAAATAGTAAAGCAATTCATATTCTTTTTTACTCAACTTTATTTCTTGATCTTTAAATAAAACTTGCTGCTTATCAGGAACCACAACCAATTTCTGGTTAGGAGTTTGACCTAAAATACCTAGTAATTTTGCAACCCGCGCTAATAAAACTTCTGCATGAAAAGGTTTGGCTAAATAGTCGTCTACACCCGATACTAGGGCTTCAACTTCATCATTGGGTAAATTTTTAGCCGTCAGCATCAGAATTTTGATGGTTGTTTCTTGTTTCATCTGTTTTGCTGCCGTTAAACCGCTGATTTTTGGCATCATCCAATCCATGATGACCAAATCAAATTTTGTTTGATAAAAATAATCCAATGCCTCTTCACCATCCCGTGCTTCCACCACTTGATAACCTTGATGTAGTAAAATACGACTAATGAGCTGACGCATCTGATCTTGATCTTCACATAATAATATTTTCATTTTTTTCCTCGTATCATTAATTATCCGCTTATTTTATCGGATTTTTATTCCAGTAGATAGTCCCTTTACAAAAAAATAAAAACCTTCTCGCTCTTGAGAAGGTTTTGACTTAAATCACTTGATCCATTTGCTGCAAAGTCTCTTTGACTTCACCTAGCAACTGTAATTTTCGAATTTTGCTAACAGCTTGTCGTTGCTTTAACATGGCATAATCTTTTTCGCGAATCACTGACAATTGTTCGCGATAAATCATTGCTGCGGCCAATAAAGCTGGTCGACAATCAGCATCGATTAACGGCATCATCACTAAAGAATCATCATATAGAGTTTCGGCATAATTAGCCAATTCTTCCCAGACAGTTACTAAAGCTTGCGTTGGTTTGCTATTGTTAAACATCTTTTCCGTTACGCCAAAAGCCGCTAACTGATCTTGCGGTAAATAAATTCGGCCCATCTGATAATCCTCACCAATGTCTCGTAAAATATTGGTAATCTGCATAGCTTCACCTAATTTTTTCGCTGGTTCTTGAATCTCAGCTGCATGACTAGAAAGAATTGGCAACAGCATCAAACCTACGCTACCAGCAACATAATAACAATATTCTGTTAGCTCAGCTAAATCTTTCGGTTGCTTAAAATCAATGTCTCTTCTTTGACCAGCAATCATGTCATAAAAGGGTTGAATATCCATCGGAAAAGTCGCAAAAACAACCGCTAAAGCCCGCCAAATGGGATCATCAGCTACTATCCCATTTTCAAAATCAACTAATTGATCAGCTAATACTTGCAATTGGGCTTCATCTTGCGCCAAATCAATCAAATCATCGGCCCGTCGACAGAATGCATAAACCGCATAAACACTTTGGGCTTTTTCTTTAGGTAATTGGGAAAAAGCCGTGTAAAAAGTTTTCGAATGTTTTTTGATAACTGTCTCGCAATAGGAAAAATCTTGTTTGTGGGCGCTAAAATTGGTTGAATTATTCTTCATCCTTTAACAACTCCTCTACTGCTAATTTGGCACTTTGCATCACAATCGGCACGCCAGCACCAGGATGGGTACTACTACCACAGAAATATAAGTTTTCCGCGTAGGCAAATTTATTATGGGGACGATAATAATTACTTTGCTTCAAAGTTGGTTTCAAGCCAAAAGTGGCGCCATTATACGCATTGAAATTTTCCTTAAAATCATCAGGCGTGTAATACGATTCTGAAATAATATGTTGATCAATATCAGTAAAATCGGTTTTAGTTTTGATTTTCGCAATAACTTTGTCACGATATTTTGCTACGGCTTCATCTGACCAATCATCATATTTCGACAATTCTGGTACCGGAACCAAGACATACAAACCCTCTTGATTTTCTGGTGCTAAACTCTTATCCATTTTAGAAGGTCGGTATAAATAAAATGAAGGGTCTTCTGGTAAATGACCTAGCTCAAATAAATCATCAACATTTTGTTTAAAGTCATCAGCAAAATAAATACTATGGAGATTTTTACCGGCATATTCTTTATCCAAACCTAAATACAGCAAGAAACAAGAACAAGAATATTCCATTTGCTGAATTTTTTTATCAGTATATTTACCGCGTTTTTTCTCGTCAGGAATCAATTTCTCCATCGCATAAGGAAAATCAGCTCCACAAACTACCGCATCCGCTGAAATTTTTTCACCATTTACTTTTACCCCAGTCGTTTTTTTATCTTCGATTACAATTTCTTCTATCGGTGTATTGTAATGAATCGTGCCGCCTAATTCCGTCAATAATTTTGCCAATGAGGTCGCTAAAGTGAACATGCCACCTTTAATAAAATAAACGCCATAAAATAATTCAATCATGGGAATAATGGTATAAAGTGACGGACCTTGATACGGCGAAACGCCAATATATAACGTTTGAAAAGCCAATGACTTTCGCAGCCGTTCATCTTTTACAAACTTAGAAATTGAACTATATGCATCGTTAAAAGTCCGTAATTTCAAACCCGACCATAAAGATTTTGGATTATAAAAATCCCAAACACTACGAAACGATTTATTAATAAAAGTATCTTTGGCAATAATATAACGTTTATATATATCTGCTAAAAAGGCAAAATAACCTTGTGCATCTTCTTCTGAAATGCTTTCTAACGTCTTCGTCAATTCCACCAAATCATTGGATAAAGTCAACGGTTCTTCTTGGGAAAAATACAGTTTCAACATCGGCTCCACTTTTTCCATCGGAATATAATCATCTGGATTAACGCCAGCAAAAGTAAAGACCTCTTGATAAATGTCCGGCATCATAACAATCGTCGGACCTACGTCAAAAGTAAAACCATCTTTTTTAATTTGATTCATTTTTCCGCCAGGTTGACTATCTTTTTCAAACAATTCCACTTGATAGCCTAATTTTTGCAAACGAACCGCTGCACTAAGCCCCGCTACTCCTGCACCAACCACGATTATTTTTTTCATTTTTTCGAACTCCTTAAAAATTTATCATTTGATTAAAATTATAGCAGTTTTCATCAATATTGTTTGTTTTACTGCTCTAAAAGAACTTTTTAAAAAAAGAAAAAATACCTAATCACAAACCGAAAGATTGTGGTTAGGCACTTTATCACTTTTTTTTATGGCATAGAATTTTTGATTGTATTTTTTATTTAAATAATTTTGAAGCCAATAGATTTTTCAACTCAAAGCCAGTATTCATCTTCGAATAAATTGAACACACTACAAATAAATCCTTGTCAGCAAATTTGACAATTTTATAACGCCCAGAAGAAGCAGGAATATGATGATGTCCATGAATTGCACCGATAATCCGATAATCAGCAAATAATTGTTCAATCGCCGGATCTGAACAAGCATAATCTTGATTGTAAGCCTCACTAGTAGCTGAAAGCATACTTAACTCATTAAACAACGGCGCATGAGAAACAATCACCGTTAGAATTTGATGATCCTCTGCCAGTAATTGCTGCAATGTTTCCAGAATAAACTTCTGCTGCTCCTTCTTGCGATCAACCAACGAAACTGGAATCGTTAAACCAATATAGCACGTCCCCTCATGAATCACACTGCTATTATGTAACACCGTCATTTGCGGAAATCTATTTTCAAGCTCAGCTTTTACTACTTGATAAAATGCATGATCTCCCGTCGGCAATAAATACCACGCTTCATCAGGATCAATTAAAAGCTGTTTGAACCATGCATAATTTTTAAATGGCTGCCACTTTTCAGCCGTCGGATCTTCATTCAAAACATCGACAATATCATGATGACCAATCAAATAAATCCCGCGGATCTCTTTATCCGTTACTTGTGAATCAGAATTATCACCAACTAAAATATTAAAATGCTGATTACTAAAAGGCAATTTGCCATCTGTTGCGTGAACATCAGAAACAACATTTATCAAATTGGCATTTTCAGTCTCATGAACATTTTCAAAATGAGTCGTTAATTCATCTGGATGAACACTATGAGCAATATAGTTTTCCCGCACTTTAGCTAGTTCAGCACCATATTCTGAGCGTAACAATGGTTTGATGTTAACCTTTGGTACTTGATTTTCACCAACAATTGAATGTTGTAATTCCTGCGGCAATAAAGCCAAAGCAGAAGAAATATCAGAATCAAAAGCCAATAACTGCTGCTGTTTCGCTTCACTTTGCGCTTCAGTAGCCAATAACTGGACACTTTTCCCATCGGTCATCAATGGCAATGACTGAGTCAGCTGAACCACAAAATTCAAATACTCCGCCAAATAACCAGCAATCCCCGTCTTCACATTCTCACTAAATAAAAATTTCCCCGCCAAGTTCGCCGACAACGGTCCCGTCTCATCATGCTGCAACAAACGCCCCAAAATCTGAATCTCCAACAAAGGATTATCCAAAATAGCCTGATACGCCTCAATCACTTCAGACGAATCAGCATCGACTCTTTTTCCCGTCACTTGAAAAATACTCAACGATAAATATTTCTCCAAGTTCGCCTTGTGAGACACAACATATTTCCGCACTTCCTCCGGATGAAGCAAATACTGAATCGCTCCCCGCTGAATATAATTTCTCGCTGTATCATAAGGAATCGCCGAATACACCAAATCCCCTCTTGAAGAAATAGCCAAACTGTTTTCCCCCACATTACAAGTCAGTTGAAAATAATCATTTTTAAATAATGTCTTGTTGACGGGACGACGGGCGTTTTCTGGGTAGAGAGCGAAACGGGTGGTGAGTTCGGGTGGAAGAGGTTGGATTATTTCGGATGGGAGGAAAGGAGATACATTCCTTTTTATTAAAGCATCGTTTGGTTTTTTTGAGTTCATTAGGTGATCTCCTTTACTAGTCATTCAATAATAACGATCATCTTGAAAAAAATTTTCCAATTAGTTTAAAAATAGCATTGAACAATTTCTTCAACATTTGATTTAAAACAGTGTCTCTCAGAATTTTTCATTTGTGCTTTGAACCAGTTGCTTATTTCTGGAATATTTTTAGCATCATATTCATCAAATAGCTCTTCCCAAATCTCGAATAGCAACAGACCAATTTCAAAAAGCTCGCCTTCCTCATCTTCGATATCAATAAATCCAATTTCATTTAAGTATGAGAATACTGAATTCAAATTAATTACGTTTATGTAGGTGTTTTCTTCCAATCAAAATAGGTTCTTCGATTAATACTATTTTACTACATCAATAAATCAAAAAACACCTAGCTTATAAGCTAAGTGTCAGTAGTTGATACTCATAATACAGTGATCATATAAAAACTGTTTAATTTTTGATCGATCAGCAGTTTCGTAAAATGCAATCTAAACCCTTCCTAATTCCTAGTCGCCAGATTCTAATCTATCTAGTTTTTTACTGCCAAACCATAAAATAATTCCAAATAAAATCACTACAGCTCCTACTATTCCGTAGTTTCTTTGGAATAAAATTGGATTATTCGTCTCTATTAATGAATATATTTTAGGATATATCATCGTAGAGAAGAAAACTGCTACTGGCCAAAAACCTAATAAAAATCCCATCAGTTTTGCTGGGGCTAATTTAGTTATAAAGGCGTTCCCTAAAGGAGAAAAAACCATTTCACTGATTGAGAATAACAATCCAATTATCACAAACCAACCAAAAGAAGCATTCCCATTTCCAATTAAATCGGCTACAACCATGACTACGTAAATTAAGCCTGCAAAAATTAAACCTAATGCAGTTTTTTTGAACATACTTATATCACCTTTTGGACGATTTGCCATCCTAGTCCAAAAACGTCCTATTATGGGACCCATGATTATACATCCTAATGCATTTATGGAGTCAACGTAAGATGTTGGAACTTGGAAACCAAAAATAATCCAATTTGCTCGCTCCAGAAATCCTGGCCCATCTCCATAACCAAAATAATAATATACAGGCATAAAAGCCATATACCATACCGCCCAAAAAACGATCGATAGTAATGTCACTAAAACAATTGCTAATATTCTTTTCTTATCCCCAGAAGACAAAGAGGCTTGATCATTATTATTTTTTCCTGCAGAATCATATTTTCTTTGATCTATTTTAAATGGGTATTTACCTGCATCACCTAATGATTTCATATTTAAAATAAACCATAGCGCATCAATAAAAAGAATGATGGCACAGACTAAAAATACTAGATTATATCCGATTACTGGAATTAATAATACTAAAAATGTTGTTCCAATAAACATACCTATGTTTACAAATGAATATTGAATTGAAAAAGCTTCGTTCAGCTCTTTTTCATCATTAAATAATAAAGCATTAACTCCAGATAAATTTCCTTTAAATAGTCCTGTGCCTACAGAAACAAACGCAATCATTAACCAAACCATCGACAAAGAGTTAGCTTGCCATGTAAATAAATATCCGACACCCATTAAAATCATTCCTATAGCTACACACAATCGAGGGCTTATCCAATAATCGGCTAACCAACCACCTAGCATCGGAGTTATATAAGTCATCGCTACGAAAGCGCCGGAAACAGCAGCGCCTTCTGCCGTAGTCAATCCTAACCCTCCAGCACTGACTTTTACAGCAATCCATATCGCTAACATATATTTAACTGTATAAAATGATATTCTTTCAAAAGAGAAACCCAAAGAACATACATAGAATCCAAACGGTTTTTTTATAATTTCCACCTTCTAACTCTTAAAATTTAAATTGTAGATTAATTATGATCCTGCATTTAAAATGCCAAAAGTTTCAGGTATAGTACTACCACCATCAATTACAATACCCTCTCCTGTTATATATGATGATTTATCTGATGCAAGAAATGCTGCTAGATTCCCGATGTCATCAATCGTCGCAAGTCTCTTTAATGGCACTGGTTCAGCCATATCTTTCAAAGCACTTTCTGGATCATCTGGTCTACTAATCTTTGCAGATCTTTCAGCCATTGGTGTTCTTACGTATCCAGGCATGATTGCATTAACAGTTATTTGATATTTAGCAGCTTCCACAGCTAACGCTCTTGTAAAACCTAAAATTCCTGATTTTGTTAGAGAATACGCACACATTCCTTCATCGCAAACGATTGGACCTGTTACTGATGAAGTATTTATAATACGTCCATATTTTTGTTCTTTCATATATTTATAAACGACTTGTGTCATGTTCCAAACACCATAGATATTCACACCGAATATAAAATCTGTAACATCTTCTGTTTGATCTTCAAACTTGGCTCTTTTGTTTACTCCGGCATTATTGTGCAATATATCTATTTTCTTATATTTCTTAATTATTCTTTCGATAGTCTCCTCAACGTTACTCTTATTTCTAACATCAACAATCATACCTTCAGCTTTGTATCCATCCTTCATGATTTTTTCAGCACTGGAGAAAACGTTCTCATTAATGTCTAAAAGAATCACTGTTGCGCCATCTTCAGCCATCATTCGTGCACTTCCATAACCTATTCCCGATGCCCCTCCTGTAATAACTGCAATCTTATTTTCTAAATTCTTCATACAAACTCTCCTTTTCTTATTTGTAAGTTATTTCACAATACAACTTATTATACATCTTTATTATCATATATCAATAATAATCAATTTCTTCATATATATATTTCGTAAATTTATCTCAGTCAATATATATATATTATTTACATGCAAGAATAATCAAAATTAATTTAAGTAAAAAAAGACGCTTCGCAAAATGAATTGCGAAACGCCTGAAATTGTCGATATATAAAATATATTAACGTTTTGAGAATTCTATGATTGGAAACGAAGAATACTCAATACCTATTAATCCTTTTATATCAATAATTACTAAACATAAAAATACTTACTCGATGATAAAAATCCATTGGTTTGGATAAAGTTAACACCAAGTAACACCATAAAATAGACTAGTCATTCTTTAAAATATTACTCTTATGATAATATCGAAATATAAGTATCAAGTCTATCTTCAATAATTTCAAATTGAGAAGATATTATATCTTCTTTTCGGATTAAATATCTAAAAGGAAACATAGATGCATGATTGTTAATTTGTTCAATAGTTAATGTATCACCAACGTAATTTTGTATAACTACAAGTACCAAGAGATTTAGTTGAAACTCATTACTAATCTCTAATAAGTTCTCCTTAAAAACATAATGATTCTTACTACTTCCTTCTGATAATATCTCCCAACTCTTCAAACCATTTAAAACAGCATTGACTCCCTTATAAACTGACTCTGCACTTCCATATGAATTTCTCATTTCAGATAAAATTATGCTAGATTTAAAAGTATCAGACATTTTTAAGTACTTCCCAACAAAGATGGTCGTTTCACTAAAGAATGGAAATGCTAAAGAAGTCATCAAATATTGATAGATAATCTTATTATTTTTATCTGATACATTATATTTGGCTAATACTTCTTTTTGAAAAGTAGATGGTTCTTTTTTACCACCTGACCATACTCTAGTTAAATTATTTATTATCTTTCGGCGACCTTCCTTACCTTTAAACTCTTTGGCTAAAACATCATCTAATATTTCAAATGTATCAGGTATCGAATACTTAACTAAAAGCTTAGCTGTTAAATCTAAATGATCAAATCTCAATGGGCGAAATAAACCGACTGTTTTCCTCATTCTATTCATTCCTTATCTTGTTACTTTAACAAATGGTACATATACTTCTTCAATACTTGTCCCACCGTGCCCGACAATTTTATCATTTTTAGTGATAAATGCATAATTTTCTTTCGCAATTAAAGGATAATAATTCTGCGGTAAAAACTGGCTATCCCAATTCTCACTTACTCCAAAATAATCTTCTCTAGTTCTATTTCGTATACTTTTATCATCATATACTCTGACTCTTTCTCCTTTTGAATTTGCTAAGATACCTTGGTTAATCCTTCCAACACCTTGGGATTCGATATTTCCATGATCTGAAGTTATATATACTTCAAAATCATTCTCAATCAAATCTTTTAAAAATGATACTAAGAAGTCTTTATTCAACCAATAATTTAATTCAGAATGAACTGACCATAAACCTTGTTGAGCAGCATGCATAAATCTGTCTATACTATCTATCACACAACCAACAATTTTTTTATTTCTTAGTATATGTTGTAAATCCATTTCCAAATAATTATCACTTCCTAGAGCCCTTTGATAAAAAATATCAGACTTGTCAAACCCTTTATCTATCCAGAAATCCTTCCATTGTTTTTCTTCATAATTTGTTGTATTAATAGTATCGCTAAAATTCAACGGTGGTTTTCCAGAAAAAATAGATTGTCTTGATACTGAAGTTATCGAAGGAATCCATGCTAAAGTTGGAGATACTTCTGTTTTAAATTGATTATTTATAAGATAGGCGTTTATTATATTCCACTGAGTAAAACTCATTCCATCCATTACAATTAATGCCTTTTTCTGATTATAGTCACTATGATTCATAAAATCAGGAATTTGATGAACCATTTTTGGTTTAGGATACGATGGTAAGGAAACTGTTTGATCAAAATTTTGAATTAACCAATTCTGAAATTTTGAATTAACATCATTAATACTTGAAATTTGTTTGTCATTTAAAGTATTATCTCCACTTCTCCATTGGCCAATAATCATAGCTACTAACCCAAAAGTTGTAATATCATTAGCTACAGGTAAAACATATTCTTCACTGTCCTCACGTGATTGTTCTTTAGATAACAATCTCTTAGTTTCCTCATAATTTAACGTTTTATTTTGAAATGAGTCAATATCCACTAATTCAGATATCCCGATTTTACACTCTTTAATTGCTGAGTAATCCAAAAACGTTATTACATCTTTTAAATTAATTTGTACCTGAAAAGATTTATAGTAAACATCGTAAGATATTTCAGAATAATTATCAGTTCGAATAATCAATGTATTAGTTCTTTCATACTTATATTTAGTTTCATAGGCATATCGAAAAATAATTGGATCAAGAAAATCGATATAGTCAATATTGTTCCGACTAAACATGTCTATTACACTCGAATCATCCAAGATTTTATCGATATCTTTCACGAGATATATTTCTCCTATTCTAGGAAACATGTTTCTTATCTTATCTTCCCAATCCATCATATAACCTCCTAAATATCTAATCTCATTAATGCATGAGTGAAGAACATTAATAATTTATCATCTTCTTGAATAATTTTTTCTGGTAAATATTCTGCTACATCTACAATTTTTTGATAATCTTTTTCGCTCCAAGCCTTTTTAAAACCTACTCGAATAGCTTCAGAACGGAAAAGTTTTAATTTTTTCTTACTCCCACTAACTTCTTCTACGTAATGATTAAATTCTCTTAACAAGCTCTTTTCTCTTAATTTTTCTAAATCGGCTTGTTTATTTGGATCAGGAACATACCATCTATTTTTAGCCTTACTCTTTAGCTTATCGTCTTGATTTTCTAAACCACGCATATCATGATAATTTTTTCTTAAATAGGCAGCAATTTGATCTGGCACAACATCTTCACTATCATACAACAAGAAATTTTCTGTCAAAAGTTTATCTAGTTCAGGTAGCTCCTCATGTTTTGCAATATATTGAATTTCTTTCATAAATTGAGGATGAATATCCTGTCTACTTTGTGGTTTCTTCATTAACTGTTGACGTAACCATTCGATTGCACTACTTTCATCTGAGACGAATAATGACTGTTGCGAAAATTCTTTCGCTAATATTCTTTTTTTATCGTATTCAGCTACTTGTGACTCTAAAAAGACCATTCCATCTCTAACAACATATTTCTGAGTGATTTTTTCTTGAAATTCAACTGACGAAATAGGTATTTGAATCCCTTTTTGTATATAATATGCAACCATTCGGTCGAAAATTATTCGAGGAGTTCTTTCAACATTCAATACAACATTCCCCTTGGTTCCATTAAAAACAGTAAGTTTTTCTAAATGTTGACTTATAAAACTCCATAATGACGCCTCTTCTCCAGCTCTAATCAAGTTCTCCGCTGAATCATCAGGCTTATATGCAGATATTACCAAGTCTTGTTTTACAGCTGTGGTTGTAATCATAGAATGAAATCCTCCCCTTTTTTTATCAAGAGCATCTACACTTGCAATGATAAAACCTGATGACTGTATCACATATTGTAAAGCATTCCATATTTTGGCAGAAGTATTTGAAAATTCAACAGTTATCCATTTTTGCGGTTTTAATAAACGATAAAATTCTTTAAACGAATCTCCCATCAAACTCACATACTCTAAAATATCTTTTCCTATTGCATTATTCTCAACTGCTTCTTTTTTGTTATTTGTAAATACAGATAACCAGGCTTCCCTGATAAAATTTAATTCTGAATACATAATATTAGCTCCAAACGGTGGATCAATAAATATATAATCAACACTATTATCAGGTAAATTAATACTTGTTGAACTCTGTGTGGATATTATTGTTCCCTCATAGGATGTCCAGGCTTTATTAATTTTTTTAAGCTGAAATTCAAGTTGTGATAATACATTATTTTCTACAGATAGAGGGGGAAAGTACATGGCATTTGCCATAGGACCAACCAATGCTCTACTCCCATGTTGAGGCATAAATCGATTCATTTTGGTTAGTTTCGGCAGTGTACTTCCCAATAAAAATTGTGCATCACTATTATTAGATTGTGTAATGTAAGAATCTAATATACTTAAAATTCTATTCGTATAAATTTGATGAACATATTCATATCCAATCTTTATAGGTCGCTTTATTTCATTTCCTAACCTCTCATCAAATTTTTTTAAAGGTACTGTTTTATTTTCGCTAAACGTTTCAAAATACTCTATTACTTCTTTATCATACCAATCGGGTTTTTTATTAAATCTTTTTTTATTTACAGTATAATTAATCTTCACAGGAATTATATCAGGTATATTAACGATCTTTCCTATCAAGTTATCAAATACCTTCTTTTTTTTCAAAGTTAAGTTTTTCTTCTCATGTTTTGAATTACAATCCGGACAAGTTAACATTTTTGAAACAATGGTTTCATCTTCTGAAACCGCGCCTTCCCAAAACGAAAAAAGATTACTACATGTTGAACATATGTACTGTTCACTCCACACAATATAGTTTACTTCGCCAAACTCTTGCTTATTAGAATTATAGAAATTTTCTAAACTATTAAAATTACTTGGTTTTTCTTGGTAACTAGACTGTGTTGAAAAACACCAGTTAAATTCTCCTCTTAATTTAGAAATTAATTTAGCTACTTCTGCGTCACCCGCTTCTGTTTTTTTCTTATTGTAATTATAAGCTATGAAAGTTGCTGCCGGAGATAAATCGATATTTACTGCATTCCTTTTTCCAACCTTATCAACACTATATTTTTCAGTTAAAAGTTCCATAACTAATTCTTCATCTTGACACATTTCAGATGCTACACCTGTCATTCCGCTTCCACAAAAACCATCTAGTACTATATCACCAGGCTTTGTATAATGTAATAAGTATCTCATAATAGCTTTATAAGGAACCTTCGTATGATAACTGTGAGCATTATATATAGCATCATTTTTACCTTCAGTTATATCAACAGATAATGGTTCATTTACCACACCAGATTTATTTTTCATTCTATGAATGTACACATACTCATTCATCCACGGATTTGGGCACGCTGTATAATACGGTGGATCAGATAACTCAATAATATCTTCATCCTCACCAATAGGAAATCCTTCAATATCTTTTAAGTCAGGTAATTTTTTACGCAACTCATTCCTAAAATACTCTCTTCTCTCATCCTCATTCTTAAATGTCATTCCTAAACATTCAACAGGTCTGTTCTCTTCTTCAAATAATGAACCTTGATCCATAAAATCATCATCCTTTATACATTATTCTCACTTTATCTTTATCTTTGCCATCAATAGCTGTCTCTATTAATTCACGAATTCTACCTTCCAGTTCATTAATACTCATAGGACTACCGTTTCCAAGCATTTTTATAATATCTTCTTTAGATAGTTCTACTTTTTCAAATCCATCAAAAAGGTTCTTTATCATATCTATAAATTTCTGATCTAATGGTAATGGTAGTTCTTTGTTAGATATTAACAATTCAACGGATTTTTGCTCATCATTGGTTAAAAGTGATAATCCTTCTTGGATAGAATCCTGTTTTAAATTGTCTACTAAAATATTTAGCCAGTTGTCATAAATATCAGTTAACTCATCCATTGCATTCTCAATGATATCTCTTGAATCACGTCTATCTACACTTAATAAAAAATTACAATGTGGGCAAGTCGGACTCATTTCTAAATCCGTTTTCTTTAATTGATAACACGTTTTTGTTTTTTCCAGATTTTCTTGCCAAATATTTAACTGCTCTCCTGGTAGTAAAGATATGCTTGATTGTAGGCGTCGAAGCATATTTAACTGTGGGGATCGTAATATTTCTTGTTTTTTATTATCTTCAGTCGCTGTTAGTCTTGATTGTTCATGAATTGTATAGTATTGCGTAATATACTCTTCCTTTAATTGACGTAATTCAGAAAGATTAGACATATATGATTGTCCATCAGAAATATTTGAACGTAATTTAGATACAGTATCATCAATAGTTTTAGACCAATCTGAATTTTGTCCATAACTATATTTTGCTTGATCAAGATAATTTACTAACTGACTTACTTCATCTACATTTTTTTTCAAAATATTTAATGATTCAACAAGTTCTTTATTTTGTTTTTGCTTTTCTATTTCAGAAATAGATACATTTAAATTTTTCATTTTAGGAATACTATTATAGCGTAGTAGTTGTTCACAAAATAATTTAAACGACTCTAATTGATCTGCATATTCGCTTCTCGTATTGTTATCTAAAACATCTAAATTACCAACAAGATATCCTATTGATAGGTCACGTTTAACTTTTAGTACTTCTTCAATAAAAATATTCAACTTAGAATTCATTCGGCGGATTGATCCTTCTAATACTTCTTCATTATTATTTGGAGCTGATTCACCAAATAAATTTAAAATTTCATTGATTTCTATTAAAGGTAGTCCTGATGGCTTTTTAATATATGAGAATTTAGTTAACTTCTCCATAGATAATACTGCAAATTCTGAAAAATTCATTGCTGTATATGTTGTTCCATCAATATTGACTTCAATTTTCCCTGTACTTAACAACGCACCTAGTAAAACGACAACTAATTCAGGTTCCAGATCAAAGGATTTTGATAGTCGACGATCCTCAACGCCACGAACAGCATTAATATTAAACAGTTCATCATTGTTTAATACTTTACCATTTCCTTTTATTTCTAATGTTTCAATTATCCAACGTGCATAAGCTGAATTTGTAACAGATTCACTAGTAATTGTCTTTTGATTACTTAGAAGAACTAAGCCTTCTAAAACTGACTCACCTTGAGTACTGTTTCTACCATTTATTCTTTGTAATGCGTCAGAAGCAACAACTTTAATATTATTACTAGAAATAAATCCTGGTCTATAATTTCTAAAACTTGGGTATTCTGGATATTTCTCAGAAAAATGTTCTGCAAGAAATTCCTGTGCAGAAAAATTGACTAAAGACTTTACGTTATCTTCTTGAGGTAAGAACATTCCAAAATCATTTAAGTATCCTGTTTTTCCTTTATAAGTTATTTTAAATGCATCCACAAAGTGTTCTGTTAACCATTTATTTAGTTTTTTAAAATAACTATCTATTTTGTCTTTATATAATCTTTTTTGAGCTGAAGTGGTTTCATTATATAACTCGTTAGCCGCAGCATAATTCAATAAATTCATTTTAAAATTTTTATCTTCTAAACTAAGTTCAAAAAATACCTCATCTGATTTCAATTCATCTTTATATTGAACTTTTTCAAACGGTCTCAACATATAGACATAAAAATCACGTTCTGGTTGAGCTGTAGATCTTTCGTTAGGTGACCCAAAGAAAAGATAGCCTCTTCTCATTACCCTTCTTTGTTCCCAAGGTAACTCATGTTGCCAAATACGATAGCCTGAAACGTAAGTGTTATCATCCAATGCAACAGCATTTTGTAAAATTTTATAATAGTAACTATCTAAAGTAGCGTTTTCTATGATTTCTGTTCGTTCACTAATTAAACTTTCTATATCAATATCTTTCTTTAAATCAAGATAATATTGTCCATTCTCTTGATTTACTGAAATATACTGATAGCTTACAGTTTCCATGATCATTTTTATTGCAACAGACACACTTGTTTCTAAAAATGCTGATGGATCATCATCTTCCAATAAAAAATCTAATTGTCCTGGAATTACAAGAAATAGATCATCTTTCAAAGTTGATGCTGTTAATCCCACAGGACTATATATATCATCCATTGTTAGTCTATTCAACGCCAACCCATTAATAACTTGAAGTGAAACATCTTTATACATCTGCCCTTTACGATCACTAGGAAATGATGAATTGACTTTATCTTTTAAAATAGCTGTTTTTTCTAAAACTTCCCGAACAGATGGGATAGTTTTGTTAGATGGATCTTCTTCAATAAAAGACCAATAATTATCGTATGCGATTACTCCTGTGCTATCTACAGGTACATCGTGATCAATTATTTTCTGAATTTCCATAGTAATGGTTTTTAATGCTACTCGTTTTTCAATATTGTGAACTTTCTCAAAAGCAGTTAAGTAACTTGGATGAATCGGATAAAGATCCACAAACTTATCCATATCTTCAGCTAGTCTACTGTATAATTTAGTGAAACTAGTTAGATGCTCCCTAACAAGAGCTTTTTGCTTCTCATCTTTCTTTAAAAGTCTTTCAGATATGACATATGAAATATCTTCTTTCACAATTCTTACTTGTTCAAAGCGCTCTTTTACACGTCTCAAAGAATCCGCTACAAAACTAAATCTTGGATTATCAAAAAGCATTTCTTGAATACCCGCAATAAATCGAAATCTTGTATTGTGTGCAATTTCACCAACTTCTCGTAAAAATCCTAAATCTAAAGTTAACTCTTGCTCTTTTCTTCCTCTTAAATAATCTAGTAACTCATCAACTACTAGTAATAAACCTTTGTCAGGATATTTTTCATTAAAAAGTGACATCATCTCTAGTAAAGAATTTTTATTACTAACAATTTGATCTGCATTAGGAAATTCGAAAGTAATTCCTAACTCCAATAATCCGAGTTCCAATTGTTGTGTTATTATTTCTCGTAATGACATTTCTGTACTTCCGATTTCAAATCGAATAACTTTAAATTTTCCTTCAATCTCCTGTGCTTTTTCAGCAACGGCTTCATTTTGAAGGTGCTGACTTGAATCACTATACTCAGCAATTGTAGAGATAACACTCATTAAATGAGATTTACCACTTCCGTAATTACCTACAATCATCAATCCTTTATTATCTGCGGGTTTGGAAAATTGCAACTGATTAATAATAGTATTATTAATTGTATCAGCCATTCTGTCGGATATAACAAAGGTATCTAATAAGTGAAGAGCTCTATCTTTATTGTTTGCATCTGTTAGTTGGATGACTGAATCTATTGGTTCAAAATTAACTAAATCTCTATATTTCATTCTTCATTCTCCTAATTGATAATCATTTCATTTTTATTTATCTGTGTTTCCTGATATTCAGCATGTTCTGGAACAGCATAAATTAATCTATTGTTTTCATAAGAGTAACGCCAAATAACAATAATTGTTTTATAACGACTCAGTTCTCTAAATAATTCTATTGGTTTAACTTTTAATATTGGACTAAATAATATCTCAAAATTATCAATAATAATAACCTTTTGAGGATTATTTCTAATAACTTCAGTGATAATTTGCTGTGTTTTTATAGCTTGTAATTTAGAAGGTATATCTAATAATTGCTCTGATATGATTACATTGATATTAAGTATAGAAGAATCTATTTCTTCAAAAAGATGTTTAATCTCGGTATTATTCCATAACAAAACCATGAATTGATTATAATCTAAATTCTTTTCTTCTATTTTTTGTTCAAGCATCTTTACTAACCATTCAATATCTTCCATCTAACCACCACCTGTAAGATTTACTTTTTAAACCACATGTACTTATTATAACATCTGAAACGACTAATATAGTTTGTTTTAGAATATTACCTTCTTAAGCTGTTCAAATTTTTCTGAATAATAATTTAGATGAAAGCAATCTAACCTATATATCCAGTATAATTTTTATCTAATTCCTATGTTGTCTAATGAGCTTAATAATAATTCATTATCATAATGTAACTTTTCTACTTGCTCTCTAAGTGTAATTCCAAATATATATCTAAACTGTGCTGCTTCTGAAATGATACTATTATCTTTTGAGATTTCTATTTCAAGTTTTTCTAACTGATACTTCTCATATGAATAAATTGAAGATGAAATACTTTTTATTTTATCTTCTGTAAACATAAAATCTTTATATTTATCACTCAGCTTTTCTTTTTCTTTCTTAATATTCAAATCAAAAATAAAGGAATTACTTAACTCGGATTTTATCTTGAAGAATTTTTCAAATAATTCCTTTTCCTTTAAACTACTAATAATTTGATCTATTGCTTCTGGATAAGTATTTTGCCATTTAATAAAAAAGTTATCAATATTAAAATATCGCTCTATTTCAACATCTTTAGCTCTATTATGTGTAATTACTAAATTTTCTATTTTTTCATTGAAGTCCTTCAAAAGAATATCTGAATTTTGTAAAATATCATAATCATATTTAGTATTCGATAAATTTTTAGTTATTTCTTTGGGTGAGTGAGGTTTTAAATACACTATTTTAGTAGGATACTCTCTTCTCTCTAATTCATGCTTCAATGCAAATAAATACGATTCATTCATAATATATGCAGTATTTCCCCTAGTATCTAATTGAGATACTTTCTCATATACTTCTCTCATAAAAACTTTCATTGCAGTATATTCATCTTCCCCTAACCGTTCATCCCACGTAGAAAGAATCATACTACTTTCATTATTAGGAAACAACCTATCATATTTTGGAAAAACATGAAGCTTCTCTGTGTACTCTTCCTCAATAATATCGTCTCTTTCTGAATCATAATACTCTAAATAAAAGGTTTCTTCCGCAGTCCACCCGTATAATTTCTTCATAAATATTTCCTCTTCAGTAATCCCAACTTCTCTTTTATCCATTTCTAAATATGTCCCTATAATATCTGAGCGTAAGATTTTTTGAATTTGTCTTCTTTTTATCTTTAAATAATCACCATCTTTATCATAGTCAGAATTCCAATGTTTTCTTAATTCATTTTCGGCTTGTTCGTATGTAAACCACTTATTGGCTTTAACAAACTCTTCTATCTCTTTTTTGTTCATCACTTCTGCTCCTATTCAATTTCATTTTTCTTATGAAGACCATAATACACATGTAGACTAATAATTTAATAATATAAGTATACAAGATAACCTCTTGTACACAAATTATTAAAGTCCTTATAGTGCGCACTAAACGGACGGATTGAAACAAATATGATGACTAGACAACAACAGTCTTGTCTTTGCTAAATATTGTTTATCCGTTTATTTGGTGTGCTTTTTTCACCAAAGGTTCAATTACTAGCTCGTGTATGTTTCTTTCTGTCCGCTAAGGCGGAAAGGACATAATCATGTCAAAAGTAGATAAAAATAGAAATCAAAAGATTCAAGAAGCAAGTCGTAACAATAACTGGGAAGAAGTATCTCGATTACTTGATCAACCGTTAGAAAATTCTCTACGGAAAGATCGTCAGTATAAAACAGTCAGTATGAATAATTATATTTCTTACAATGGCAGTTCGAAGGAATACGGTGATAATATTGCTGATACTAACCCCAACCCATTGGAGCATTTAATTGTCCAGGAAAACAATCAACAACTAGAAGAAGCTCTTTCAAAGTTGTCAGAACAAGAGCGACAAATCATTCTAGGTTATCATGTGTTTAATAAATCGTATTCTAATCTTGCGAAAGAATTGGGTATTAGCGATAAGACAGTGAAGAAACGACTTGAATCAACATTACAAAAAATGAAGAACATTCTTTTAGAAGAATAATAAAATACTTAATGCTGAGGATTCCGAATCCTCAGCATTTTTTCTCCTTAAATAGTGAGGAGGTAATTCTACTGTAACAATAAGCTCAAATAAAGTGAGTTAATAATCTTATAAAGAGGTAAATATTATGAAAACACGATACAAAAAAGGTGGCTACTCATCCCAAGTAGCAAGTGAATATATCAACAATAAACAACCCATTCGTTCACTGAGCACTGAATTAGAAAAGCAATTTCGATTTGAAGATGGTAAACCTACGAAAGAAATCACTGGCTATAAAGCTTGGTTTACTCAAGAAGGTCTCCCACCTTTTGTTGTGAAGTTCACAGAAGAAATCAAGCTTCCTGACTATTTATCACTACTACAATTCAATAATTTAGAAGCCGTTGAAGTCAATTATAATGTCTACTTCCGAGCAACAGGCTTTACGGAGGTAAAATAATGACTAAAAAGGAACTTGAACAATATCTGTTACAAAGCTTAAATATGGCATTAGGAACATTAATGCAAGGTGAAACTAGTTATACTAATAGTTTTGACTGTCAAGTGATGGAAGAAGGGTTTCTCTTTCTTCCCCGCTTGCCGGCAGGATACATTATCGATGACGATTTGTATCAAAAAATATTTTTGATTGCAAATGCATCTCTATACCCTCGCTTTACTTTACTAAAACAGAATTCAGCTTATTTTGTTCCTAGAAAAACAAACGATATTCACATACAACGTGGGCTATTCTTCCCTTGGAAAAAGGGTATCTCAGAACGACTAGTTATACCAGATTTGGACCATTTCGCTTCTTCCATAAAGGATACAAATATTCCAATCATGAAAAATTATTCAGTTTCCTATGATAAAATTACATCGATGTTGATTGCAGGAAACTCTGGTTCTGGGAAGTCATATGCTTTAACTTATTTTTTAAGCATATTACAAAAATTTTCTGATCTTATTCTTGTAGATCCTAAATTCGATACTCCTAGTCGCTGGGCACGAAACCATAGTGTTCCAGTAATCCGTCCACAACAGAATCGTTCAAAATCAGATTTTGTATCAGAGATCAATGAAAATTTGAGTAACTGCTTGAATATCATTCAAAAGCGTCAAGAAATTCTGTATGAGAATCCTGACCATGAATTCACTCATTTAACTGTGGTGATTGACGAAGTCCTGGCATTATCTGAAGGAGTTAACAAGACCATCAAAGATTCATTTTTTTCTTTGTTGTCTCAAATTTCTTTATTAGGTCGTGCAACCAAAGTTCATCTTTTGTTAGTAAGTCAACGCTTTGACCATACTTCGGTTCCAATCTCTGTACGTGAACAGGCAAATGTACTTATACAAATCGGAAACATCAATAAAAAAACAACACAGTTCCTTTTCCCCGACTTAGATCCAGAAGGTATTGTGATACCCATTGGTAAAGGAACCGGGCTAATTCAAATTATTGATAACGAGCATCCCTACCAAGTATTACCTTTATTATGCCCAACCTATTACACGAAGCGAGGTATTTTATAATGAAAAAGTCTTATTTTATGCGAAGTTTAAATTTAACTATTTTCTTATTTATTACTGCATCACTTGCTCTATTCTTAGGAGTTTCAGCTAAGTTTATTATTAGTTCTCTTGCCAAAAATGATATAGTATTTATTCAACAAGTTTTGAATATTATAAAACAAATTAGTCGATTTTTAGTAAGTATTGCTCTTTTAGAAACTTGTGTTGTGATTTTAATTACAACAATTGAATTAATTCATAGATTTAAATCTGATAAAATTATTTATTACTTCAAATCAGTCTATAGTACTATACTATTCCGTCGCTTCTTAACTCAAACTGAAAGAACCGAAAGAGTATTTACTATCGAAACTCAAACTATCTCCACATATAATCCTATTAATCGTACTTTCAATCGCGCTGTTAATAAATGTGTTGTGGATATTCGCCAAGACAGTGTAATTATATTTATTAAAGCTCCAAATAATCAACAGGCACAAAAGTTACTAAAGGAAATGGAATCACAAATAAAAGAAGAGATTGCAAATCGAAATCCTAATTATTATTTCTCTGCACCCACTAGAGTAAAAAATGCTCTTTGGTTCGAAGGTAAAAAAAGATAAAAAAGTTGGCGCCGTGGCTCACGAAGTGAAAGCCACAGGCGCCTTTTATTAACATTTTAATTCCTATAGAAGGAATGGGGATACTACGACCCCCATTCCTCCAATAATCAATAATCAAATTTTATTAGATATTCCGAATATCTATCCAACTTTCTCCTAATTATATAGAGGCATAAATTTAACAGAAAGAGGACAATAACATGACTAAAGAACGACGCTCAAATAAATGGGCATTCCTGATATATAAAGAAAGTGCTCCTGATAACTATTTGGAGATTCTTAATGGATTGCATGTACCTTTTGTACTTAGTCCTTGGCACGACAAAGATATTTACTCAGATACAGGTGAGCTTAAAAAATCTCACAAACATGGTGCATTTTACTTTGATTCCTTAAAAAGCTACACACAAGTGTCTGAAATGGTAAGTGACAAATTAAATGGTCCCGCTCATGTAGAAGTTGTCATGTCACCTAAAGGGATGTTTGATTATTTCACACATGCAGAGAATCCTTCTAAAACACCTTATGATGTCGAAAACATTGAAAGTGGTGCTGGGTTTGAACTAGATAAATTTCTATTGGAACAGAATACCGATAATTTTATGAATGACGTTATCGATATTATCGAAGAAAATAACTTCATGGAATTTGAAGATCTTGTACGTTACGCTCGTGAACATAATTATCTTCTTCTTGGTCTCATTGTTGAACGAACCTATTTTTTTGCTAAATATTTAGACTCACGTCGTTACAGTAAGGGAAAAAAGCCATACAAACAACAGGAGGAAAAGACAGATGAATAAAGAACCTATCTTATTAAACAGACAGCAAGCCTCTGAATTTCTCGGAGTTGACCCAAAATCGTTCGATAAATACATCCGCTGTCACCCTGATTTTAAATGCTTTATGGTTGGTAGGCAGGAACGATTTACAAAATCAGAACTACTTAAATTCATAGATAATCACTGTGTAAAATAATCCTATTATTGATAAAATATGACGATTCATATATCCTATTATTGACTAGTCTATTTTATCAATTTTTCTATAAGAAAGAGAGCTGATAAAATGGCAACAATTACTAAAAGAAATAATTCATATCGAGCAACAGTTTCACTTTATAAGAAGGGAGAATACAAGCGAGAAACAAAAACCTTTAAGAATAAGAAAGATGCCGAATTATGGACTCTAGAAATGGAATTAGAAAAAGGACGAGGAAAAAATATTGCAGAACGTTCTACCCTATTCACTGAATTTTATCGTACATGGATAAATACAGTTAAGAAGAATGATGTTCGTGAAGCTACATTCATCAATTACATGCGAACTATCACGGTTATTGATACACTATTTGAAGGTATTAAGCTAAAACACCTTGATGATATTGTCATGCAAAAAAAATTAGATTACTACGCTGAAACACATTCCAAGAAAACAACTAGAGAACTGGTACTCAAAATCAGAGGTTCACTTAAATATGCTTATGCGAGAGGTTTAATTACAAATGACTTCGGGTCACTTCTGAAATCAAAAGGACAAGAACAAGCCAAAAAGAATATTGCACTTTCTATCACTGAGTTTAAAAAATTAAGGCAATACTGTATTAATCATCAAGAAGATGAATTCAATGTCCTTGTGTTGTTAGCTTTAGAGACCGGGGCACGCAGAGGTGAATTATTAGGCATACGAAAAGAAGACATATTTGATTCTGGTATCTACATTAGACGTTCTATCAGTCCCACTAATAATGATACTCAATTGAAAACAAAGCATTCAAAACGTGATATTTCTATTAATAAAGACGTTTATAACGCTCTTATCACATTAGCTGAAAGTAAACCAGAGTATATCTTTGACTGGAATAGTTTCAGACAATCTCAACAACTTCAAAAATTACTAAAACAATTAGAGATTACAAAAACTACTTTTCATGGTCTAAGAGATACACATGCATCTTTTCTGTTTTCAAAAGATATCAGTATTGATTATATCTCTAGAAGACTTGGTCATAACTCAATTTTAACTACTCAAAATTATTATCTTGAATTAATGCCAGAAAAAAAGCACCAGCAAGATGCCGATGCTTTAAATCTATTAAACGAATTATCATAACAATTAACACCAAACGACACCAAAAAGTTGGTTGAATCGTTGATATAACAATATTTTGATTAACGTTTTGAGAACTGTGAAGCTTTACGAGCTTTCTTAAGACCTGGTTTTTTACGTTCAACCATACGTGAATCACGTGTAAGTAATCCAGCGCGTTTTAAAGGTGTACGGAAATCAGGATCTACTTCTAATAAAGCACGAGAGATACCATGACGGATTGCTCCGGCTTGGCCTCCGTAGCCTCCACCGTTTACGTTTACGAAAACATCGTATGAACCAGTTGTTTCAGTAATGCCGAATGGTTGGTTGATTACTAAACGTAGGTCAGCATGTGGGATGTATTCTTCAACGTCTTTTTTGTTTACAGTAATTTTGCCAGTTCCTGGTACTAAACGTACGCGAGCAACTGCATTTTTACGACGGCCTGTGCCGCTATATTGTACTTGTGCCAATGAAATTCCCTCCTTAAATTAAGTTTGTAATGTCTAATACTTCTGGTTGTTGCGCTGCATGTGGGTGTTCTGCGCCACCGTATACATGAAGCTTCATGCCTTGAGCACGGCCTAAAGTGTTTTTAGGTAACATGCCTTTTACAGAAGTTTCGATCAAACGACGAGAATTTTTAGCACGCAATTCTCCAGCTGTAACAGATTTTAATCCGCCTGGATACATTGAGTGACGGTAATAAACTTTATCATTTGCTTTATTACCTGTTAATTTTACTTTGTCTGCATTGATGACAATTACAAAGTCACCTGTGTCAATGTGTGGTGTGAATGTTGGTTTATTTTTTCCACGTAGCATTGATGCAACTACTGTTGATAGACGTCCCATAGGAACATCTGTTGCGTCTACTACGTACCATTTACGTTCTACTTCGCCTGGCTTAGCCATATATGTTGTACGCACGATTTCTTCCTCCAATTTCAGTTTCGAATGTTTGACAAACACTTGAGTTTCCGGGGCTCTCATGGGGCAAACAATACCATTTACCATAATACTTGCGAAAGTGCGCCATGTCAATCTTTTTCTCAGCTAAATAAAAATAAATATTCTCATTCATTTCCCATCTCTTCTATTGTATAAAAAATTTCTTGTTCAACAAAAATGAATAAACAAACATAAAAACAAAACTTTTTTGCATAAATATTTAAAAAGTGCTTGCGTTTTGTATTTTATGGTGCTAATATGACTACATCGCAAAGATGAAAATTGCATGAAATTTATTAACAAGGGAGAAATGCAGGATGAAAGAAAAAGTAATTTTAGCTTACTCAGGTGGATTAGACACCTCCGTATCAATTAAATGGTTAGTCGACGAAGGTTATGATGTGGTGGCTTGCTGCCTAGACATCGGTGAAGGTCGGGATACCGAATTTATTAAACAAAAGGCTTTACAAGTTGGCGCGACTGCCTCTTATGCGATTGACGCTAGAGAAGAATTCTCACAAGATTTTGTTTTGATTGCATTACAAGGTAATACTTACTACGAGAACTCTTACCCATTGGTTTCTGCTTTATCACGGCCGCTAATTTCTAAAAAATTAGTTGAATTAGCTCATGAGACTGGTGCAACAACAATTGCTCACGGTTGTACTGGTAAAGGAAATGACCAAGTGCGGTTTGAAGTATCAATCCAAGCATTAGATCCTAATTTAAAAATTATTGCGCCTGTTCGGGAATGGAAATGGTCTCGGGAAGAAGAAATCAATTATGCTGCTGAAAAAGGTGTGCCAATTCCAGCTGACTTAGATAATCCTTACTCAATTGACCAAAACTTATGGGGTCGGGCTTGTGAATGTGGTGTGCTAGAAGATCCTTGGGCAACACCGCCAAAAGGTGCTTATGATATCACTGCTGAATTAGAAGACACTCCAGATGTTCCTTCTATGGTAGAAATTACTTTTGAAAAAGGTGTGCCAACTGAATTAAATGGTCAAAAAATGTTGTTGTCTGATTTAATCATGGAATTAAATGCAAAAGCTGGTAAACATGGCATTGGTCGGATTGATCATATCGAAAACCGCTTAGTCGGCATCAAGTCACGGGAAGTTTACGAATGTCCTGGAGCGGAAGTTTTATTGAAAGCTCATAAAGAATTAGAAGATTTAACTTTTGTACGGGAAATGGCTCACTTCAAACCAGTGATTGAGCAACAATTATCACAAATGATTTATGATGGTTTGTGGTTCAACCCGATTATGGATTCATTGATTGCTTTCTTGAAAAAATCACAAGAAGTTGTAAATGGTACTTTGAGAGTGAAATTGTTTAAAGGCAACGTGATTGTTGAAGGACGGAAATCTCCAAACAGCTTATACAATGAAAACTTGGCAACTTATACTTCTGCTGACACATTCGATCAAGAAGCAGCGATTGGTTTCATTAAATTATGGGGTCTGCCAACAAAAGTGAATGCTGAAGTGCAAGCTGAAAGCAAACAACCAACTGTTTAAAATTTGAAAAATGCGGGTGTACTTGATGTGAGGTAGCTTTTACTTGCCGGTAAATAATGCTATCCGGTACACATCGCCATTGCTCTAGGCGAGTTTCTTTTCCCTGTAAGGAAATAAGGAAACCAGCAATGTTTTTTTCATCCTGAGGTATCTTTATGATGCCTCCTCCCTAAAAAATGAAGAGAATTTATGATAAAATCAAGAAAAAGGCCGCTGAGACGGTCTTTTTTGCTAAAAAAATGACGAGGTGAATTATGGCAAAACTTTGGGGCGGTCGTTTCGACGGCAAAAACGAAGCTTGGATTGATGCATTTGGCGCATCGATTCCTTTTGATCAAAAATTAGCCAAACAAGATATTATCGGCAGTCTAGCCCACGTAAAAATGCTAGGCGCAACTGGTATCATTACCACTGAAGAAGCATCTGAAATTACCAAAGGGTTAAATATCTTAGCTGAAAAAGTAGCGAATAACGAAGTCACTTTTACCATCGAAAACGAAGACATTCATTTAAACTTAGAAAAAATGTTAACTGACGAAATTGGCCTTGTCGCGGGGAAACTTCATACTGCCCGTTCACGTAATGACCAAGTAGCAACTGATATGCATTTATATTTGAAGGAACACGTACAAGACATCATCGAAAAAATGACTGATTTCCGAAGAGTTTTAGTGGAAAAAGCCGAGGAACATGTGGAAACCATCATGCCTGGTTATACCCACCTGCAACATGCCCAGCCGATTTCTTTTGGTCATCATTTGATGGCTTATTACGGAATGCTTAGTCGCGACCAAGCTCGTCTAGAAGAAAGCTTGAAGCGAATTGATCTGTCTCCTTTAGGTTCAGCAGCTTTAGCCGGAACAACTTTTCCGATTGATCGCTTTATGACAACAGAGGAATTGGGTTTCGCGGCACCATATAACAATAGTTTAGATGGTGTAAGCGACCGAGATTTTATCTTGGAATTTTTAAGTAACAGCTCGATTTTAATGATGCATCTTTCGCGGTTTTGTGAGGAAATCATTTTATGGTGTAGTAATGAGTTTAAATTTGTAGAATTAACCGATACTTTTTCTACTGGAAGCTCGATTATGCCTCAGAAAAAAAATCCTGATATGGCTGAATTAATTCGAGGAAAAAGCGGCCGGGTCTTTGGTGATTTGATTGGTTTATTGACTGTCATGAAAGGTTTGCCGCTAGCTTATAACAAAGATTTGCAAGAAGATAAAGAAGGCATGTTTGATACCGTCCATACTGTGGCAACCAGTTTAGAAATCATGACTGGAATGATTGCAACTATGTCTGTCAATACTATTCACATGGCCGAATCAACAGAAAAAGATTTCTCAAATGCGACTGAATTAGCTGATTATTTAGCTACTCGTGGGATTCCATTCCGTCAAGCCCATGAAATTGTCGGCAAATTAGTCTTAGATTGCACGCAAAAAGGCATTTATCTACAAGATGTGCCGTTGGAAGAATACCAAGCGATTACGCCGTTAATCGAAGTTGATATTTATGATACTTTAGCGTCTAAAACAGCGGTCATCCGTCGTCATTCTTTTGGCGGAACAGGTTTTGATCAGGTCAAAGCTCAAATTGACTTAGCAAAAAAAGAATTATAATTTTATTTCCCAGCGGTTTTTTACCGTTGGGATTTTTTTGCGTATATTTTTTGAGAAGGGACTGAGACGAACTATGGACAACTGGTCAAAAAAAATCACTAAAACACAAAATCATCTAGATCGCATAGGTATCACTACGATCGAAATTCATCTGCAAACGGATATTCTTAATCAAGCCATCCGAGTAAAAAGTATTTATGATCTTTCTCGCTTATTACACAAACAAGAATTCATTTATAAAATACAATATTTTGTTAAACCACGTGAAGTCTATGTCACACAAAATCATCAGCAAGCAATTCCAAAAATTTATTTAGAAATTTTAACTAAAAATATCTCTGAATATAATCAGGCCGTGGAAGCATTTGACTTTAATTTACCGATAAAAGTAGATTATCTTTGTAATGTTGAAAATAAATGGTTTTTATATCGAATCATTCATCCAACAGAATTTAAGCTAGGCGGCATTGTCTTGCAAGAATGGATGGGTCAGCTTGATCAGCAAGCACCACAGATATCGATTGAATTGGCTTGCCAAATTGAAGCAAAACTCAAATCGGTCTTCTTTTCAATGAAAGAAGAAGCTGACTATATCACCACCACTAGAAAAAATAAACGCACAAAATTTGTCAAAGAATTTTTAGATGATGCATATATTGATGAAGATCTTAAGGAATTGCGGAATTTTCTTTATCGAAGTCATGGTGAAATTAAAACGATTGATGCGCTATGCCATATGATAAAAGCAGACCATGCTAAAAATAACCGCCGAAAAACAAAAGTAAATTTTCAGTAATCTCAGTATTTCGCGTACCTTTATCTAAAGGGGGCAAATCGTCATGCTGCGTTTTATTTTTGGGACAATCATTGGGTCTTTTCTATGTTTAGTTAGTCAACGGTTACCACAAAAAATTTCCGTTGCTCGCCCTGCTTCTTATTGTTTTGACTGTCAGACTCCTTTGAAACCACTCGAAATGATTCCGATTGTCTCAATTTTACGTCAAAAATTCCGCTGTCGTCATTGTGGCAGTAAAATTCCTTTGGAAACCTTCTTGTTCGAACTTTTTTGTGGCGGGGCTTGTTGGTTTTTTCTAACAGAGTATACGTTTGAAAATTGCTGGTATTTATTTTTTATTCTATCTGTACTCGTTTTAGCAGTCATTGATTATCGTTATTTGATTGTGGAAATGCGCTGGTTTATTTTGACTAGCGGGGTTATTTTATTAGCTGCTATTCCTTTAAATATTCAAATTTACTGGGCCCATCCATTGGTCATTGTAGTTTGTTTTCTCTTTTTACAAATTGTCTTGCCAAAAAGTATCGGGTTAGGGGATTTGTGGGTGGTAGGATTTTGGAGCTTATTTTTAAGTGGCTTTGAATTATTGCTCTTACTTTTTATTGCTTCTTTGACTGGAATTATTTATGCTGTCTATCATAAAAAAAGACAGAAAGTGTTACCTTTTCTGCCTTTTTTATTTATTGGATTATTATTTATTTTTGTCAGACGCTATTTTTTCCAGTTTTGACGAATAAAGCCGGCACGGCCAGATCCTTCAGAATAGGCATTATAGTGGGCTGAGTTGGTACGGTAATAATCTTGATGATAGTCTTCTGCTGGATAGAAGGTTTGAGCAGGTTCAATTTTAGTAACGATCGGCTCTTTAAAACGCCCACTATTTTGCAGTTTTTCTTTTGAAGCTTCGGCGATTTCTCGTTGGTCTTCATTTTGATAAAAGATAACTGGACGATAAGAATCTCCTCGGTCAGCAAATTGACCAAAGGCATCCGTTGGGTCGGTTTGTTGCCAATAGGTTTCGACTAATTGATCATAACCAATCACATCGGGATCATAAGTAATCTCAACTGCTTCCGTATGACCAGTTAGACCACTGGAAACTTCTTGATAAGTCGGGTTTACAGTATGTCCACCGGTGTACCCTGAGACAACTTTCTTAATACCAGATTGACTATCAAATGGTTTTACCATACACCAGAAACAGCCACCGGCAAATATTGCTTTTTCTTCTGCCATATTATTCTCCCCCTTTTTCTACACTATAATCAGATTCCAACAGATACGGTAATAATTTGCTTGAAAAATAATTTTTTAATTTTTTCTTACTATATAAGATGGTTCATCGTAAACTAAATTGTCAGAATTTTGATATTTTATTATTGACTTCTAATATTTCTTATCGTATACTCATATACATCAAACAGTTGGAGGTTATTTTTTATGAATCAGCAATTAAATAAGTGCCATTCACAACTGAATAACCGCTATTACTTTAGCTATTTTAGATAGTGTTTGTATTCATCAAGATGGATGCAAACAGTCAAGGTTTGTGTTTATCTATGATGGCTAGAGCTTTTTGCAATACCCAGCCACGTAGACGTACTAAGTGGCTAAGGGGAATTATAAACTCTTGGTAGATTCATCACCCACTTAGTCTTTCTAGGTGGGTGATTTTTATTTAAAAAAGGAGAGAATAATTATGAAAAAAATATTAGCAGGCATGGGATTAATTAGTTTATTGGTATTAGGAGCATGTGGTTCAAACAATACGGACGGAGACAGCGAAACAAAACGGGTCGGTGTTTTACAATTAGTTGAACATGCTTCATTAGACAATGCTTATGAAGGATTCAAAAAAGGGCTTGAGGCTGGTGGTTATACCGAAGGCGAAAACTTGGAAATTGATTATCAAAATGCCCAAAACAACCAAGACAATCTAAAAAGTATGAGCGAAAAATTAGTCAAAGAAGATCCAGACTTACTTTTGGCGATTGCTACACCAGCAGCACAAAGTTTAGCAACTGCGACAACCGAAATTCCAATTACCGTAACAGCAGTCACCGATTTAAAAGAAGCAAAATTAGTTAAAAGCGACAAGAAACCTGGCGGCAATATCACTGGAACAACTGACATGGTGCCTATCGACAAACAAATTGCTTTACTACTTTCAATCGTACCTGACGCTGAAACCATTGGCATTATGTATAACGCAGGTGAAGCCAATTCAAAAATCCAAGCAGATTTAGCTGAAGAAGCGTTAAAAAAAGCTGGCGTTAAGGTCGAAGTCAAAACAGCCAACACCACTAATGATGTCCAGCAAGTAACAGAATCATTAGCAACATCAACTGATGGCATTTACGTTCCAACTGATAATACCTTTGCCTCTGCTGCCTCAGTCATCGGCGAAGTCGTAAAAGAACATAAAATTCCGCTAGTTGCTGGTTCTACTGAACAAATCGATACTGGTGGTTTAGCAACAGTCGGCATTAACTATGAATCATTAGGTGAACAAACTGGTAAGATGGCTGCTAAAATCTTAGATGGCGATGCAACACCTGCTGATATGCCTGTTGAAGAATCAGATAATTTAGAATTAGTCGTGAATAAAGATATGGCCGAAGCATTAGGCATCGACCCTGAAACAATCAAAGAACCTTAAAAAGAAGAACCAGAAAGAAGGATGAATCATGAGTAATATTTTAGGATTATTATTATCAGCCACATCGCAAGGATTATTATGGTCGCTGTTGGCGATTGGGGTCTGGTTTACTTTTAGAATTTTAGACATTGCCGATTTAACAGCTGAAGGTAGTTTCCCATTAGGCGGGGGGATTGCAGCAGTCGGAATCGTTAATGGTCTAAATCCAGTTGCTGCTACTTTATTGGCATTTGTCGGCGGGATGGCTGCTGGCTTAGTAACCGGTATTTTAAACACAAAATTTAAAATACCTCCTTTATTGGCAGGGATCATCACCATGACCGGTTTATACTCAATCACATCTCGTGTGATGGGGGCACCAAACATTGCTTTATTAGGAGAAGATACTTTGTTTAGCGGGGTTCAAACTTTAGGGCTTTCCCGTAACAACTCAGTCATTTTAATTGGTTTGCTGATTGCATTAATTGCTATCATCTTATTGATTTTATTCTTCCGGACAGAGATTGGTTTAGCAGTTCGTGCGACTGGCGACAATCCTGATATGAGTGAAGCTAATGGTATCAAGATTGAAAACATGAAATTATTAGGTTACATGATTTCAAATGGTTGTATTGCTTTATCTGGTGCTTTATTAGCCCAAAACAATGGCTTTGCTGATTTAAACTCTGGTGTTGGAACCATCGTTATCGGCTTGGCTTCAATCATCATCGCTGAAGTATTATTACGTAATAAACCAATTGCGATTCGTTTAGGAACTATCGTAGTCGGTGCTATTTTATACCGTTTCATTTTAGCTTTGGTTTTCGAAATGAATGTCGAACCGTCAGATTCTAAATTAGCGTCTGCCATAGTCTTAGTCATTTGTCTATCATTACCGCAAATTCGAGAAAAATTAAACTTAAACATCGGAAAAAGCTCGAAACGAGAAAACAAAAAAGGAGAGAAAAGTAATGCAGCCAGTCTTAAAAATTAGTAACTTACATCAAACTTTTGAAAAAGGTACTGTCAACGAGAACCATGTATTGCGCGGCATTGACTTAGCTCTCGCACCTGGTGATTTCGTTACAATTATCGGTGGAAATGGTGCTGGTAAATCGACTTTATTAAATAGCGTGGCAGGAACTTTGCCTGTGGAAGATGGTCAACTATTCCTAAATGATACTGAGATTACCAAACAATCAGTCACTAAACGCTCAAAATATATTAGCCGGGTTTTCCAAGATCCTAAAATGGGTACAGCTGTCCGTTTAACAGTTGAGGAAAATCTTGCTTTAGCTATGAAACGTGGTCACAAACGAGGATTCAGCCGTGGCGTAAAAAGTAAAAACCGCAACTTCTTCAAAGAACAGTTAGCGACTTTAAACTTGAATTTAGAAAATCGCTTAGATGCTGAAATCGGCTTATTATCAGGTGGTCAACGCCAAGCCATCACATTATTAATGGCTACCTTACAACGACCAGATTTAATTTTACTAGATGAGCATACCGCTGCATTAGATCCAAAGACTTCCATTACGGTAATGGAATTAACGCAAAAATTAATCACCGAGCACCATTTGACAGCTTTCATGGTGACTCACAATATGGAAGATGCGATTCGTTATGGCAATCGTCTGATTATGCTACATCAAGGGCAAATTGCCTTAGATTTAAAACAGGAAGAAAAACAAGATTTGACGGTGCCAAAATTAATGACGCTTTTCCAAAAAAATTCCGGTGTGGAATTAAAAGACGACGCTTTATTATTAGCCTAGAACTGGTTCATCCTTCTTTAGGACGAGAAGATTTTTCTTCTCGTCCTTTTTTTGATACACTGAGAAAAATAGACTAGGAATAAAACAGTTCCTAATAAAAAAGGAGACGAGCCTGTGTCAACCAAAGAAATCGTATTACAACGCTTAAAGACCGCTGATCATGTCTTATCTGGCGAAACATTAGCCAAAGAAATTGGTGTTTCCCGTACAGCCATCTGGAAAGCAATCAAAGAACTGGAAAAAAAAGGCTATCTAATCCAACATACTGCTAATGGCTATCGCTATCAGCCTTCTGATATTTTAGAGCAAAAAGAAATCCAGCAAGGCTTAGACAACCGAGTGGCTGTAAAAGTATTGGCGACTTCTACTTCTACTATGAAAGACGCTCAGCTCTCTGTCTTAGAAGGCACGCCGACTCCTTTACTTGTCATAGCAGACATGCAAGAAGCACCTCGTGGACGCTTCAATCGTCCCTTTTTCGCAAAAGAAAAAGCTGGTATCTATATGAGCATGTTATTAGAACCAAAAGAACGATTAGCTGAGTTACCACAATATACAGTGCTAATGGCAGCTGCAGTTGCTGAAGCCATCGATGCATTAACGCAACAAGACAGCCAAATCAAATGGGTCAACGATATTTATCTAAACGGTAGAAAAATCGTCGGTATCTTATCTGAAGCGATGACTGATGTGGAGACAAATTCACTCAAATACATCATTATCGGCATGGGCATTAATTTTTCGATTCCCCAAAATAGTTTTCCAACAGAACTTCAAGACAAAGCGAGCTCAATTTTTCCTGATGGCCAGCCAACAATTACCCGCAATCAATTAATCATTGAAATTTGGCAACGTTTCTTCAAACTATTAGCGGCCGACCCCGATGAATACTTAGAAACTTATCGTAAAAAATCTTTTGTCTTAGGAAAAAAAGTCAGCTTCATTCGTCAAAAAGAAACTCATTACGGCACAGCTATTGCCATTACTAATACCGGCGAACTAGTGGTGGATGTCGATGGTGAACAAATGACCTTGTCTTCTGGAGAAATTAGTTTAAGCAGCATCCAATAAAAAAAGCAAATCCTCGTTGGATTTGCTTTTTATTTTCTAAATTTTTGGAAGCGACGAACTTCTCGCAAACTAAAGATCAAACAACCGAACCAACTCACCACACTCACCGCAAAACTCAAATAAATATACCACGGTACCAAATATTTCACTGTCAATTGATTTTTTCCAACCTTTTCAGTTACTGTCGGACTACCAATTTCTGATAAATCCGTATATTTTAATGGTTGGCCGTTTTGACTTAATTGCGTGCGGCGATAGACAATTACCGGCAAACGAGCCATGCCAGCTGTTTTACTCTCCCAAGTGACCGTCAATTCACCATTTTTAGCGGTTTTTTCAAAATTCTTATCGTTTAAAATTATTTGTTCTCCATATAATTGGTAACTATTTTTCTGATCGCTGTCATAGGTTGGCAAATAGTCTGGACTAGATTTTTGCATATCTTCTAAAGCCAGCTGTAAATCTTTACTGTAAAAATCCTTTTTGGTTTCCTCAACGTTTTTCATCCGATAAGTATGAGGTTTATTTAAAGAAATATTATCCCATCGAGCCAAGCGCAAATTAATTGTTGAAATCGATCCGAGGACACTCAGCAAACAAATGACTGCCATCACTCCATGCCACCAGCGTTTGAACATCAATTGCTCCAACATACTAGCTGCAAAAAATAAGAACAACATCGTAAAAGGCTCAAAGAAACGGAACGGAAATTGAATCAAAGACACAAAAGGTACATGATGCTGGACTAAAAAAGTCCACGGAATCAAACTAGTCGACAACAATAAAAAGAACAAGCTCGTGCCTAGCAACTGTTTGGTAAAGCCTTGAATTTTTTTATGGGTCACAATAAAGATCAGTAGCATCACAATTACTAAAGGTACTAGTATTTGCGGATAATCCAACCAATAACTTCCTTTTAAATTAATTGCCTTGTCACTCATATGATAATTAACAAACGGAAACTGCAAATGATTACCTAAATTCATCATTAATAGACTAGCCCAGACATTGACTGTTAATAATACATACAGCCCGATTGCTTTTACAAGTTGCCATAGTGTTTTTTTAATATCTGACTTTATTAAATAGCTAATGAAAAAAGGTATATAAATCCAACCTAACATAATAGCCGACAACATATGAATCTGGGTCAATACAGCTACGCTCAAAGCTACTTTTACTACTGGAAAACGATGGCGCATACTCATATCGACAATCGGCAACAAACATAAAGGCATCAAGCTAGTTCCCCAACTAGTAAAGCCTTGATTAATCGTCCAATATAAAACCGTATAAGTAGTCATAAAAATAATTGCTGTCAATGTCGCCAAAGGTCGTTTAACTTTTCCATAACGTAATAAGCCATACATAGAGAAACCTGAAACTAAATATAAAATAAAATTCGACAGGATTTGATAGCGAAACCAAGTCCCTGCCGCTAAAACTAATAATCCTTGAAAATAAGCAAATATTGGTCCATAAACCGCATTAACCACTCGAGCAGACTGCTGAAAACCATATAATGAAATAAACGGCGAAAAATTATGATGCTTTATCTGCATCGCAGTCTCATAAAAACGATTGTAATGAAAAAGCGCGTCCGCCCCTAATACCATATTTTGACTAATAAAATGCGGCATAATAAATAAAATTGCTACCAACACAATAATCCCTGGATAAATTGCACGTTTCATTTACTCAACTCCTCCGCCTTATTGTACCGAAGTTAGCATTTTTTGAACAATAAAATGATAGATTTGAGAAAAAATTAAAAAAAACAAGACTGTCTTCTGACAGTCTCGTTCTCGTCATTATACTTTAGCTGGAACTTTTTCTTCAGTAGCATTTTTTACCGTCAAAGTAATCTTTCCTTTGCTGGCACCAATAGTCACTGAATCACCTAATTGAATTAAGCCCGACAATAAAGCTTCAGCCAGACGGTCTTCGACTTCTTTTTGTAGTGCCCGACGAATTGGTCTTGCGCCATATTCCGGATCAAAACCAACTTTTCCAATCACATCGATTGCTGCCGGTGTAATTTTAACTTTGATTTCGTGCTCGGTCATCCGCTCAACAATTGACTGGCTCATGATTTTCACGATTTCATGAATTTGATCTTGATTAAGGGATTGGAATACTAGTGTTTCATCAATTCGGTTTAAGAATTCTGGACGATAAGTCCGTTTCAATTCTTCAAAAATACGTTTTTCCATGCTGACATGATCTTGCATAATATCTTTAGCTCCAAAGCCGACACTCTTTTCTTCGCGGACTTCTCTGGCGCCGATATTTGATGTCATAATTAAAATTGTATTTCTAAAGTCTACTCGCCGACCCTTTGCATCGGTTAAGTAGCCATCATCTAAAACTTGTAATAAGATATTGAAAACATCTGGATGGGCTTTTTCAACTTCATCTAGCAAAATGACAGCATAAGGTTTTTGACGGATTTTTTCAGTTAGCTGACCACCTTCGTCATAACCAACATATCCTGGCGGTGAACCAATCAACCGACTCGTACTGAATTTTTCCATATATTCAGACATATCTACTCGAATCAATGATTCTTCAGAACCAAACATCGCTTCTGCTAATGCTTTCGCCAATTCTGTTTTACCCACACCAGTTGGACCTAAGAACATAAATGAGCCAATTGGTCGGTTTGGATCTTTCAGACCACTCCGAGCCCGACGAATTGCCCGCGAAATAGCTTTAACGGCATCTTCTTGTCCTACCACACGTTTATGCAATACATTTTCTAAATCCAATAACCGTTGACTTTCTTTTTTCTCTAATTGTTGCAATGGCACACCGGTCCACTGAGAAACCACTGCAGCGACATCTTCTTCTGTTACTTCATTCGCATAGCCTTTTTCTTGTTTGGCTTCTTTTAAAGCTTCTGCTTCAACAGCCTGTGCCATTTGCTTTTCTTTCAAACGTAGACGAGCAGCTGATTCAAAGTCTTGGTTTTGAATCGCTTTTTCTTTTTCTGCTGATAAGTTTTCTAATTCTTGTTTCAATTCTACCAATTCAGATTCTTCATCTGTCGTATCTAAGCGGACTTTCGCACCACTTTCATCCATTAAGTCAATGGCTTTATCTGGTAGTTGACGAGAATTAATATAACGAACTGATAAAGATACCGCCGCATGTAATGCTTCGTCAGTAATCTTAATCCCATGATGTTCTTCATAACGTGGGCGTAAGCCTTTTAAGATTTCTTCTGCTTCTTCAGGAGTTGGTTCTTCCACCTGTACCCGGGCAAAACGACGTTCCAATGCAGAATCTTTTTCAATATATTTTTGATACTCATCTAAAGTCGTGGCACCAATTGTTTGCAATTCACCACGAGCCAAAGCTGGTTTCAAAATATTTGAAGCATCGATCGCACCTTCTGCACCACCGGCACCAATTAAAGTATGCAGTTCATCAATAAATAAAATAATTTGGCCATCGTTATAGATTTCATCAATCACTTTTTTCAAACGATCCTCAAATTCACCACGATACTTTGTACCCGCTACTAATGCGCCCATATCTAACATCATTAGACGTTTTCCACGCATGTCTTCTGGCACATCATCCGTAATTATTCGTTGAGCTAAGCCTTCTACAATGGCTGTCTTACCAACACCGGGTTCACCCACTAAAACTGGATTATTTTTAGTTCGGCGACTTAAAATTTGAACAACACGACGAACTTCACTATCGCGACCTACCACTGGATCTAAACGTTTTTCCCGAGCTAGTTTGGTCATATCACGGGCCAAACTATCAAGCGTTGGCGTCCCTTGTGAATTGGTTGTCGCTTGTTTCGCCGGTTTTCTACGATTGTTTTGACCATTGCTACCAGTCATCGATTCGTTGACGCCCATTTTACGTAATAGCAATTGACGCATCTTAGGTAAGCTTAATCCAAGATTGACTAAAATATGAGAAGCCAAAATCTCATCATCCCGCAGTAAGCCCAATAAAATATGTTCAGTTCCAACCAATTTAGCATTGAAACGTTTGGCTTCATCATCAGCAAAAATCAAAATTTGTTTTGCTCGCGGTGAATAAGGTAAATAACTACCTTCTGCATAATTGGTCACTGAACCATAACCAGTCATATTTTCAATTTCTTCACGAATATCTGCTTCTGTAGAATTCATTTGACGCAAGGTTTTTCCGGCAATTCCCTGTTGTTCAATAACTAAAGCCAATAATAAATGCTCTGAACCAACTGAACGATGTTTAAAATACTTCGCTTCTTGTTGGGCAATCGTCAAGACTGCTTTCGCTCTTTCAGTATATAATTGATCCATCTATTTCACTCCTTTTTTTCATAACTCAAACGTTCTAAAAATCCATGTAATACACGTGCCCGTAATCTATTTTCAATTTGACTAATTCCCAATGTGTTTTTCGACAATGCACTCAGCATTAAATTTCCTTCATTTTCCGTCACAATTTTCTCTTCAAATAATTTTTGAATAATTCCAAAAGCATTTGCTTCCGAAATTTCCGTTCCAAAAGAATTCATTAACTGTTCTAAGAAATAGTGTTGATCGGAAATCTGCACTTTGCTAATCCGAATATAACCACCGCCACCCCGCTTACTTTCAACAATATATCCTCTTTGAAAGGTAAAACGAGTATTGATCACGTAATTAATTTGGGAAGGTACGCAATTAAACAATTGAGCCATTTCCGCTCGCCTGATTTCAATTATTTCATGGTCTTCTAAGATACCCTTCAAATATGCTTCGATTGAATCTGAGGTATTTCGACTCACTATTATCCTCTCCCATTATCTATTTCTGTTGACTATTTCTGACCTTAATTATAACGAATTTAGCATGTGAAAGAAAGAGTAATAGCTTATCTGTTTAAAAATGAGTAAAAAAAATAGAAGGTTTTCACCTTCTAAGAATCGGGAAGACAGGATTCGAACCTGCGACCCCTTGGTCCCAAACCAAGTGCTCTACCAAGCTGAGCTACTTCCCGTAAAAATAAAAAAAGACTACGCGCCCAAGAGGAGTCGAACCCCTAACCTTTTGATCCGTAGTCAAACACTCTATCCAGTTGAGCTATGGGCGCATCATTATTCGTACTAATGCCGAGGACCGGAATCGAACCGGTACGGTGATCACTCACCGCAGGATTTTAAGTCCTGTGCGTCTGCCAGTTCCGCCACCCCGGCATGTCCCTGGTCTTTTCAGAGAAAGCGGAAAACGGGGTTCGAACCCGCGACCCCCACCTTGGCAAGGTGGTGCTCTACCACTGAGCTATTTCCGCAAACTTTCGTTGCTTTTCTTAAAAAAGTGCCGGCTAAAGGACTTGAACCCTCGACCCTCTGATTACAAATCAGATGCTCTACCAACTGAGCTAAGCCGGCGTTTTATTTAATGCGGGTGAAGGGACTTGAACCCCCACGCCCGAAGGCGCTAGATCCTAAATCTAGTGCGTCTGCCAATTCCGCCACACCCGCATATCTTTATGAGCCGTACAGGGCTCGAACCTGTGACCCTCTGATTAAAAGTCAGATGCTCTACCAACTGAGCTAACGGCTCATATGGAGGTTAACGGGTTCGAACCGCTGACCCTCTGCTTGTAAGGCAGATGCTCTCCCAGCTGAGCTAAACCTCCATAAATCAAAAAATTCGCGTGGCGACGTCCTACTCTCACAAGGGGCAACCCCTCACTACGATCGGCGCTAAAAAGCTTAACTTCTGTGTTCGACATGGGAACAGGTGTATCCTTCTTGCTATCGCCACCACACTATTTAATTGAGTAAACTTCGCTCACTCAAAACTGGATCAAAAAACATTCCTTACTTTAAAACTACCAAGTCCATTTTGTTTTGGTTAAGTCCTCGATCGATTAGTATCAGTCCGCTCCGTACATCACTGCACTTCCACTTCTGACCTATCTACCTGATCTTCTCTCAGGGATCTTACTTTCTTTAAGAAATGGGAAATCTCATCTTGAGGTGGGCTTCACACTTAGATGCTTTCAGCGTTTATCCCTTCCCTACATAGCTACCCAGCGATGCCTTTGGCAAGACAACTGGTACACCAGCGGTAAGTCCATCCCGGTCCTCTCGTACTAAGGACAGATCCTCTCAAATTTCCAACGCCCGCGACGGATAGGGACCGAACTGTCTCACGACGTTCTGAACCCAGCTCGCGTGCCGCTTTAATGGGCGAACAGCCCAACCCTTGGGACCGACTACAGCCCCAGGATGCGACGAGCCGACATCGAGGTGCCAAACCTCCCCGTCGATGTGGACTCTTGGGGGAGATAAGCCTGTTATCCCCAGGGTAGCTTTTATCCGTTGAGCGATGGCCCTTCCATGCGGAACCACCGGATCACTAAGCCCGACTTTCGTCCCTGCTCGACTTGTAGGTCTCGCAGTCAAGCTCCCTTGTGCCTTTACACTCTGCGAATGATTTCCAACCATTCTGAGGGAACCTTTGGGCGCCTCCGTTACTCTTTAGGAGGCGACCGCCCCAGTCAAACTGCCCATCTGACACTGTCTCCCATCACGATTAGTGATGCGGGTTAGAGTGGCCATAACACAAGGGTAGTATCCCACCATTGCCTCCGTCGAAACTAGCGTCCCGACTTCTACGGCTCCTACCTATCCTGTACATGTGGTACAGACACTCAATATCAAACTGCAGTAAAGCTCCATGGGGTCTTTCCGTCCTGTCGCGGGTAACCTGCATCTTCACAGGTACTAAAATTTCACCGAGTCTCTCGTTGAGACAGTGCCCAAATCGTTACGCCTTTCGTGCGGGTCGGAACTTACCCGACAAGGAATTTCGCTACCTTAGGACCGTTATAGTTACGGCCGCCGTTTACTGGGGCTTCAATTCGTACCTTCGCTTACGCTAAGCACTCCTCTTAACCTTCCAGCACCGGGCAGGCGTCAGCCCCTATACTTCATCTTTCGATTTTGCAGAGACCTGTGTTTTTGATAAACAGTCGCTTGGGCCTATTCACTGCGGCTGATCGTTAGATCAGCACCCCTTCTCCCGAAGTTACGGGGTCATTTTGCCGAGTTCCTTAACGAGAGTTCGCTCGCTCACCTTAGGATACTCTCCTCGACTACCTGTGTCGGTTTACGGTACGGGTCATTGTTTTCTCACTAGAAGCTTTTCTTGGCAGTGTGACATCAGAAACTTCGGTACTTGTATTTCCCTCCCCATCACAACTTGTCCTTAGAAAGATAAGCATTTGACTCATCTTAAGACTCATTGCTTAGACAGACATTTCCAATCGTCTGATTTCTTAGCCTACTGCGTCCCTCCATTGCTCAAACAAAAACAACGAGTACAGGAATATCAACCTGTTATCCATCGCCTACGCCTTTCGGCCTCGGCTTAGGTCCCGACTAACCCTGGGCGGACGAGCCTTCCCCAGGAAACCTTAGTCATACGGTGGACAGGATTCTCACCTGTCTTTCGCTACTCATACCGGCATTCTCACTTCTAAGCGCTCCAGCAGTCCTCACGGTCTACCTTCAACGCCCTTAGAACGCTCTCCTACCATTACACCCTAAGGTGTAATCCACAGCTTCGGTAATATGTTTAGCCCCGGTACATTTTCGGCGCAGGGTCACTCGACTAGTGAGCTATTACGCACTCTTTAAATGGTGGCTGCTTCTAAGCCAACATCCTAGTTGTCTGTGCAACCCCACATCCTTTTCCACTTAACATATATTTTGGGACCTTAGCTGGTGGTCTGGGCTGTTTCCCTTTCGACTATGGATCTTATCACTCACAGTCTGACTCCCAGAGATAAATGTATGGCATTCGGAGTTTATCTGAATTCGGTAACCCGAGATGGGCCCCTAGTCCAAACAGTGCTCTACCTCCATCATTCTTACTCTGAGGCTAGCCCTAAAGCTATTTCGGAGAGAACCAGCTATCTCCAAGTTCGTTTGGAATTTCTCCGCTACCCACACCTCATCCCCGCACTTTTCAACGTACGTGGGTTCGGTCCTCCAGTGCGTTTTACCGCACCTTCAACCTGGACATGGGTAGATCACATGGTTTCGGGTCTACGACCACATACTCATTCGCCCTATTCAGACTCGCTTTCGCTACGGCTCCGTCTCTTCGACTTAACCTCGCATGGGATCGTAACTCGCCGGTTCATTCTACAAAAGGCACGCCATCACCCATTAACGGGCTTTGACTTGTTGTAGGCACACGGTTTCAGGATCTATTTCACTCCCCTTCCGGGGTGCTTTTCACCTTTCCCTCACGGTACTGGTTCACTATCGGTCACTAGGGAGTATTTAGCCTTGGGAGATGGTCCTCCCGGATTCCGACGGAATTCCTCGTGTTCCGCCGTACTCAGGATCCTCCTAGGTGTGATTCAAATTTCATCTACGGGGCTTTTACCCTGTCTCGCAGACCTTTCCAGGTCCTTCGATTATTTCAATCAACTACCATATCGGAGTCCTACAACCCCAAGAGGCAAGCCTCTTGGTTTGGGCTTTTCCCGTTTCGCTCGCCGCTACTCAGGGAATCGATTTTTCTTTCTCTTCCTGCAGGTACTTAGATGTTTCAGTTCTCTGCGTCTACCTCCATTCAGCTATGTATTCACTGAACAGTAACATCCTGTTAAAGATGCTGGGTTTCCCCATTCGGAAATCTCCGGATCAAAGCTTACTTACAGCTCCCCGAAGCATATCGGTGTTAGTCCCGTCCTTCATCGGCTCCTAGTGCCAAGGCATCCACCGTGCGCCCTTATTCACTTAACCTTATCAACCTTGCGGTTGGGTCTTTATCTTCCCTCTAGCGATAGAGTTCCAATAAATAAAAAATAAGCAATTGAACTATTAAAAAACTCATTCAACGCGGTGTTCTCGGTTTGTTTTAAAAATTTTTGGTTTGTTTTTTGTATCCAGTTTTCAATGAACGATTTGAGAGTAGACCTCTCAAAACTGAACGAATAAAGATAAACTTGTGTAGTCTCCGTAATTTTCCTTAGAAAGGAGGTGATCCAGCCGCACCTTCCGATACGGCTACCTTGTTACGACTTCACCCCAATCATCTATCCCACCTTAGGCGGCTGGCTCCATAAAGGTTACCTCACCGACTTCGGGTGTTACAAACTCTCGTGGTGTGACGGGCGGTGTGTACAAGGCCCGGGAACGTATTCACCGCGGCGTGCTGATCCGCGATTACTAGCGATTCCGGCTTCATGTAGGCGAGTTGCAGCCTACAATCCGAACTGAGAGAAGCTTTAAGAGATTAGCTTAGCCTTGCGACTTCGCGACTCGTTGTACTTCCCATTGTAGCACGTGTGTAGCCCAGGTCATAAGGGGCATGATGATTTGACGTCATCCCCACCTTCCTCCGGTTTGTCACCGGCAGTCTCGCTAGAGTGCCCAACTAAATGATGGCAACTAACAATAAGGGTTGCGCTCGTTGCGGGACTTAACCCAACATCTCACGACACGAGCTGACGACAACCATGCACCACCTGTCACTTTGCCCCCGAAGGGGAAGCTCTATCTCTAGAGTGGTCAAAGGATGTCAAGACCTGGTAAGGTTCTTCGCGTTGCTTCGAATTAAACCACATGCTCCACCGCTTGTGCGGGCCCCCGTCAATTCCTTTGAGTTTCAACCTTGCGGTCGTACTCCCCAGGCGGAGTGCTTAATGCGTTAGCTGCAGCACTGAAGGGCGGAAACCCTCCAACACTTAGCACTCATCGTTTACGGCGTGGACTACCAGGGTATCTAATCCTGTTTGCTCCCCACGCTTTCGAGCCTCAGCGTCAGTTACAGACCAGAGAGCCGCCTTCGCCACTGGTGTTCCTCCATATATCTACGCATTTCACCGCTACACATGGAATTCCACTCTCCTCTTCTGCACTCAAGTCTCCCAGTTTCCAATGACCCTCCCCGGTTGAGCCGGGGGCTTTCACATCAGACTTAAGAGACCGCCTGCGCTCGCTTTACGCCCAATAAATCCGGACAACGCTTGCCACCTACGTATTACCGCGGCTGCTGGCACGTAGTTAGCCGTGGCTTTCTGGTCAGATACCGTCAAGGGATAAACTTTCCACTCTTATCCTTATTCTTCTCTGACAACAGAGTTTTACGATCCGAAAACCTTCTTCACTCACGCGGCGTTGCTCGGTCAGACTTTCGTCCATTGCCGAAGATTCCCTACTGCTGCCTCCCGTAGGAGTTTGGGCCGTGTCTCAGTCCCAATGTGGCCGATCACCCTCTCAGGTCGGCTATGCATCGTTGCCTTGGTGAGCCGTTACCTCACCAACTAGCTAATGCACCGCGGGTCCATCCTCCAGTGACGCAATTGCGCCTTTCAAAAGAAAACCAGGCGGTTTTCTCTGTTATGCGGTATTAGCACCTGTTTCCAAGTGTTATCCCCCGCTGGAGGGTAGGTTACCCACGTGTTACTCACCCGTTCGCCACTCCTTTTCTTTCGGTGGAGCAAGCTCCGGTGAAAGAAAAAGCGTTCGACTTGCATGTATTAGGCACGCCGCCAGCGTTCGTCCTGAGCCAGGATCAAACTCTCATTAAAAAGTTTGCACAGTCTTGCGACTGTTAGCTCAATTGTATTAATTGACTTGTTGCTAGCATATTGCTTGCTTTGTATTGTTTGTTCCTATAAATAGGAACGCCCTACACATTTGGTTCGTCTTATTCGTTCAGTTTTCAAAGGTCTATTTCTGTTGCATCAGCAACTTTTATATCTTATCATCTTACCAAGTGAAAGTCAACAACTTTTTTGAATTAATTTTCAAAAAAATAATTTGAAGATTTTCTATTTAATGGCTCTGATTGGCATGTCCTCAACGAGAACATAAAATAATATAACAGTTTTCAAGGCGTTGGTCAACGAAAAAAAAATATTTTTATTCACTTTTTTTAAACCCGATGTATAAATATAAATCAGTGTTTTTTCGTTCGTTTTTTTTGCTTTAATTGATGGAAATCAGCGTTCCCTAAATTATATCTTTCGCTATTTCTATTATTGATTTTTCCTTAACCTATAGTGATGTTTTTTCACTTCCTTAAGATTCTTTGGTAAAATGGAATCATACCCTTATATAGGAGGAATTAGACAGATGAGAATTTTAGTTGCAGACGATGATAAAGAAATTGTTGAACTATTGAGTATCTATTTACACAATGAAGGTTACGAAGTTGTGAAAGCTTATGATGGCAAGGAAGCATTAAGTAAATTACGGACAACTACGGATATTGATCTTTTAATTTTGGACATCATGATGCCAGTGATGGATGGAATGCAAGTTGTCAAAGAATTGCGGAAAGAATCGCAAATCCCAATTATCATGTTGACTGCCAAAACAACCGACATGGATAAAATTAAAGGTTTGGTTGCTGGTGCAGATGATTATGTAACAAAACCATTTAATCCTTTAGAAGTAATGGCACGGGTAAAATCTTTGTTACGCCGAACAAAAATGGCAGTTGCCGAAGAACAACCGGATATTTTAGAAATCCAATCATTGATTATTAACAAAGATTCCCATGAAGTTAAAACAATGGATGGCAAAGAAATCCAGCTAACAGCTTTAGAGTTTGGAATTTTGTATTTATTAGCTAGTCATCCAAATCGGGTTTTCTCAGCCGATGAAATATTTGAACGAGTGTGGAAACAAGAAAGTATCGTTTCAGCAAAAACTGTTATGGTTCACGTAAGTCACTTGCGGGATAAAATTGAAGACGCAACCGACGGTGAAAAAGTCATTCAAACAGTTTGGGGTGTAGGATACAAGATTGATGCCAAATAGAGTAGAAAAAAAACGGCGAATCACTTTAACTTCAAAGGAAATCAGTGAATTAATTGCTGAAGGGATCGTGACGGTAATTATTTTACTTCTATTAAATGTCGCATTAATGGTACTGATTTCTCAATTATTAAATAATTCGCCAGATTTACAAGATGCAGTCTACCGTTCTAGAAATATTTTTGCTAACAACTACAACAGCGATATTTTTTTAAGCGGCCGCTATTTTATTATTCCTTTTTTCTTAGTAGTGGATGCTTTAGTCGTCTTTTGGCGTTTGATTCGTCGTTATCGTCAAATGCAGCTGCGTCACATCATCAATGAATTACATTTTATTGCTAATGGCAATTATAATTACCGGATTCCTTTCGAATTGCGGGGGGATTTGAGTAAAGTAGTTTCAAGTATCAATGGTCTAGTTGATAGTACTGTTGCTGCAATTGAAGATGAGCGGGCAATTGAAACTTCTAAGGATGAATTAATAACAAACGTCAGTCACGATATCCGTACTCCATTGACTTCAATTATCGGCTATTTAGGTTTAATTGAAGATGGTCAATATCAAAGCGAAGAGGAATTACGTAAGTATACTGGCATTGCTTATTCCAAAGCTAAACAGATGAAATCTTTAGTAGAAGATTTATTTGAATATACGAAAGTCCGTCAACCAAGCGTCCCTGTGAATTTTATTTCCTTTGACATGGTGCAGTTATTAGAGCAACTAGCTACTGAATTTGAACTAGAAGCTACCAAAAAAAACGTCACGATTCAAGTGAAAACTACAGAGAAAAAACTCTTTATGGATGGGGACACAGAAAAATTAGTGCGGGTTTTTAATAACCTCATTTCTAATGCTTTGAAATACGGTGGCGGAGCTGATCAAATTATTATTTCGATTGAGAGAGAAAATACAGAAGCTGTTATCACAGTTAAAAATAACGGTATACCAATACCGCGTGAATCGTTAGATCAGCTCTTTGACCGTTTTTATCGGGCGGATACTTCTCGCTCGCAAGAAATTAGCGGAACTGGTTTAGGCTTAGCGATTGCTCAAAATATTGTGAATCTTCATGGTGGTTATATTTTTGCTCAGTCGGATGAGAATTGGACTTCGTTTATTATTCACTTGCCTTTAGTCAGTAATGTAAAAAATTTAGAAAAGCGTTGACAATAAATTTTTGATTGCTTATACTGTAGTCAATTCATAACAAGCAGGAAACCAAGTACTTCCCTTTTCTTTTTAGAGAGTTGATGGTGGGTGAAAATCAACAGTTAAAGGTTAGGAAATCCAGTTTCATTATTCTGTGCTTTTTGAAAGAGAAGCCGGCCAGCAACCGATATCTGCTACGAGGAGCAGCTGAGTACAGCTGAACTAAGGTGGTACCGCGAAATTCAACATCGTTTCGTCCCTAGACAATAGGGATGAGACGGTGTTTTTTTATTTTAAAGGAGGAAAAGGAAAATGTTAGACGTAAAAATGATTCGCAACAATGTAGAAGAGGTCAAAGAAAAATTAGCGACTCGAGGTGTAGAAGCTGACGTTTTAACTAGATTTATTGATCTAGATGAAAAACGCCGCGAGCTTTTAGTCAAAACCGAAGAGCTTAAAAAATATCGTAATGACGTTTCCAATGAAATTGCCAACTTAAAACGTGAAAAACAAAATGCCGATGACAAAATTGCTGAAATGCAAGAAGTTGGTGTGAAGATTAAAGATTTTGACGAAGAAGTAGCTGCTATCGATGCGCAATTAACTGAAATTGCGACTACTTTACCTAACTTGCCTCATGCTGATGTGCCGATTGGTGAAGATGAAGATGCCAATGTAGAAAATCGTCGTTGGGGTAAGCAAACGACTTTTGAATTTGAACCAAAACCTCATTACGAAGTAGCGGAAGCTTTAGACATTTTAGATTTCGAACGGGGAGCAAAAGTTGCTGGTAGCCGTTTTGTTTATTACAAAGGTTTAGGCGCTCGCTTAGAACGCGCTGTTTATAACTTTATGTTGGATCAACATATTTATGAACACGGTTATACTGAAATGATTACGCCTTATTTGGTAAACAGCCAAGCAATGTTTGGGACGGGTCAATTTCCTAAATTTAAAGAAGATGTTTTCCAAGTAGAAGACCGCGATTTGACTTTGATTCCAACTGCTGAAGTACCATTAACTAATTATTATGCTAACGAAATTTTAGAAGGCCGTGACTTACCGATTTACTTTACGGCAATGTCTCCTTCTTTCCGTTCTGAAGCTGGTAGTGCTGGTCGCGATACTCGGGGATTGATTCGATTGCACCAATTCCACAAAGTTGAAATGGTAAAATTTGCCGACAAAGATACTTCTTATGATGAATTGGAAAAAATGGTCGAAAATGCTGAAGACATCTTACAAAAACTAGAATTACCATACCGCGTAATTACTTTATCAACTGGTGATATGGGCTTCAGTGCAGCGAAAACTTATGACTTAGAAGTTTGGGTACCTGCTCAAAATACTTATCGCGAAATCAGCTCTTGCTCTAACTGTGAAGATTTCCAAGCCCGTCGCGCAATGATTCGTTACCGCGATGCAGATGGTAAAGTCCAATATGCCCACACTCTAAACGGTTCTGGTTTAGCTGTTGGTCGGACAGTTACTGCCATTTTAGAAAATTACCAAAATGCGGATGGTTCTGTGACTGTTCCAGAAGCATTGGTTCCTTACATGGGTAATGTGCGCGTAATTACCAAAGAAGCTTAATAACAGGAAAAAGATTGATTGAATCGATACTTGATTCAATCAATTTTTTTGTTTAGGATAATTCATTTGGGTTTGCCAAACTGCATCGGAAATCGTTGATATCACCATCTCAGCATCTGTTACTTGATTAGTGTACACCGTTAATATATAAGGATGTTCACCATAAAAAATGCCTACATCATGAACATACGTATCGTTGGTCCCGATTTTATGGGCTACTTGATTGACAGTATTCTCAGTTGCCAAACGTTCATTGAAAATAGTTTGTTGCATGTCCTTAATCAAATTTTGATAACCTTGATTATCAGCTGCATGCGCATTTAAAATCGCTAGAAGCTTCGCCATATTAGCAGAACTGATTGTATTTTCGCCATTGCTTAGACGCTTTAAATAAGTAACATACCAATCTTTTACGCCTGTCTCATAACCGCCAACTAAATCATAGAGCATATTTTTGGCAATATTATCAGATACTGTAATTACAAGTTCAGTTAATTCCTCGACTGTATAATCAGGCTGAATATCATTTTGAATCGTACCTGTACCTGATTCAAAGAAAGCCTCTTGATAGGGAATTTCCTGCTCCCAAGATAGATTTCCAGCAGCTATTTGATCGCTTATCAGCATTACTAATGGAACTTTTGTTGTGCTGGCAGCTACAAAAGTTTGTTCACCATTAATAGAAGTTTCTTGACCAGTTGCCAAATCCAAATATGTAACGGCAATTTCACCATCGATTTGCTGAGCTTGATTTTCTAGCGTAGTTTGCATTGTTTGATAAAACTGTTTTTCCTCGGTTGTTGGTGTTTTTTTTTTATAGTCGCTTGTATCATTTACGGTAACTTTGAGTGTTTTTGTATCACTGGCTTGACTGCTATCTGGCTGCAGTTGAATAAAATACCAAAAGATGCTGGTAATAATCACTGCACTGGTGGTAAGCCACTTCATTATTTTTTTACTCTTCACTTAATCGACACCTTATTGTTATCATTTTTTCGTCTGTCGCTTATTTTAGCAAACTATTCAGAAAAAAACAGGAATAAATCATAAAAATATGGCGAAAATTAGCCAATCTTGCGTTGAGTAAATTTCCAACTACCATCAATTTTTACTAAACGATGGTTAATTTGGCTAACGTCAGCAATCGTTTTGTTTTCTTTTTCGACAATTAACAAAATCGAAGTCGCTTCCGCGGTCTGATCTGTTAGCTGTGTAATCATGATTGAGTTCGTAAGGTGAAGATCATCGGACTCTTTTTCCCAAGTGCGAGCAATAAAATTAGCCAATTGTTCTTGACCTGTAGTACTACCTAAAACTCCGGTAATTTCACCATCTTCTGTAAACAAAGCAAGATATTCTTTAACTTTTCGCTGATTGGCATATTGATCAGCCAAAGTAATTAATTGATGGATTTCCATGTAATCTTGATTATTCATTTTTTTCACCTCGCAAGGATTGGTTGATTTGTTGAGTTAATTTTTGGTCGAAAACATTTTTTGGAATTTTAACATGAATTTCTTTTGGCGGTTTAGTGGCATAAGCTGTCTGAATTTGGTTCGCATATTGTGTCACTCTGAAATCCATCACCATTGAAGCTAAAGAATAAACTTCTGATTCATCTAAATCAGTGGTAATCGACAGCCAATCAATTACATTTCTTAAACCATTAACTAAAGCATCATCTAAACTTTCATCAGAAAAACCAAAAGTATACCAAGCATCTTCAGTTTCAACGACTGGTACTTTGATGCTACCTTTACGAATTGTTACCTTCAGATCTAAGCGTTCTGCCGCTGTTTCAATTCCAGTTTGATCCACCACACCCTCGCCTTCTCGGGCATTGATATTTCCAATCCACAAACGTCCACCTGGTTTAAAAACCGGCAAGAAAAGTGTTGCTCCCACAACAAATTGCGGCAACACTAAATTTCCTCCGTAATTTCCTGCTAAAATCGCACTGGTTTCCTCTTCACCTGCTGGCTCTACGCCAATCACTCCTAAAAAAGGTCGTAAATCAAAACTCACCCCTTTAACAAAATGAGTATGCGTCCGGGCTTCATTGAACTTAAAATAATGCAAATAAGGTTCTTTAAAATCTTCAGGTAAAGCACCGACACCTAAAGGAAATGAGTTCCACCCCCAACTAATTGGTCGTAATTTAGTCAAATTTATTTCTAAAATATCGCCTGGCTGTACTTCTTTCACTACTACTGGGCCATTCATTGAATAAGGGCCTTTAGGATATTTATGACGTAACGGTTCTCTTGAGGCAAAATCCAACCCGTAAGTTGCTTCATTACCCCAATGGGTCCATGTGTTAACGTAACTAACCGTTTCACCAGAATCAATTTCAACTGCTGGTGGTGCTTTAGGGTCTAAAAAACCTGAACGAACGGTATCTTGGTTAGAGACTATTTCTTTCATGATAATCACTCCTGACATTTTCGCCATTATACACCTTTTCGTAAAATTCCAATAAAAAAAGAGCTAAGCACAAGCTTAACTCTAAAAATATCATTGTTCTACTGAATAGTTTGGTGCTTCTTTTGTGATTTGAACATCGTGAGGATGTGATTCCCGTAAGCCATTGCCACTCATTTGAACAAATTGGGCATTGTCTCGTAAATCTTTCAAATTCGCCGCTCCAACATAACCCATACCAGCTTTTAATCCGCCAGTCATTTGGAAAATAATGTCTGAAACTTCACCTTTGTATGCTACACGACCCTCTATTCCTTCAGGAACCAATTTATTAGCTTCATTTACACCACTTTGGAAATAACGATCACTTGAGCCTTTTTCCATCGCACCTAATGAACCCATGCCACGATATGTTTTAAAGCGACGGCCTTGATAAATTTCAAATTCACCCGGTGATTCATCCGTTCCGGCTAACATTGAACCTAGCATGACGGCATGTCCGCCAGCTGCTAGAGCTTTAACAATATCACCAGAATATTTGATACCGCCATCGGCAATAATTGCTTTACCATATTGACGCGCCACTGAAGCGGCATCGTAAATAGCCGTTAATTGAGGAACCCCAACACCCGCAACTACTCGAGTTGTACAAATTGAACCAGGACCGATACCAACTTTTACCACATCTACACCAGCATCATACAAAGCTTTTGCACCTTCAGCTGTCGCAATATTTCCAGCAATCAAAGTCGCTTCTGGGAAAGTTTTGCGGATTTCAGAAATCTTGCGAATAACACCAGCACTATGACCGTGGGCAGTATCGATGACAATTGCATCAACACCTGCTTTAATCAATGCTTCAGAGCGTTCAAAAGTATCACTCGTCACACCAACAGCAGCTGCTACTAACAAGCGACCATGTTCATCTTTGGCAGCATTAGGAAATTCAATTACTTTTTCAATATCTTTAATTGTAATTAAACCACTCAAACGACCATCTTCATCAGCAATCGGTAATTTTTCAATTTTATGTTGTTGTAATAAGACTTCAGCATCTTCTAGTTTCGTCCCAACCGGTGCCGTCACTAGATTGTCTTTAGTCATTACTTGGAAGATTTGTTGATTGTAATCTGTCACAAAACGCATGTCACGATTGGTAATGATTCCAACTAATTTGCGATTTTCCATTGTTTCAACAATTGGCACACCGCTGATACGATAACGACTCATTAAGTTTTCAGCGTCTTGTACTTTATGTTCTGGTGTTAAGAAGAACGGATCGATAATTACGCCGCTCTCTGAACGTTTTACTTTACGAACTTCGTCTGCTTGGTCTGCAATGCTCATGTTTTTATGAATCACGCCTAAACCACCTTGGCGCGCCATGGCAATTGCCATTTTACTATCCGTTACAGTATCCATACTAGCACTCATTAACGGTATATTTAATTGCAAGTTCTTTGCTAATTTGACACTCATGTCTACTTCATTTGGCAATACATGACTTTCCGCTGGAATCAATAGCACATCATCAAAGGTTAATCCTTTTTTTGCAAATTTCGTTTCCCAATTAGACATTGTTCGTTACCACTCCTTGATTGATTTTATTTTTATCAATCAAAGTAACAGATGAAAAGAAACTAGTCAATAAGTTCCAGTAAATTCCTCATCTAACCTTCATTATTTTTCATGAAATTGCTTAAATCTTCACTAGAGAGCGAATAATTTTTCGACAAAACTTCAAAATATACTTTTTCTGTTAACTGATCACGAATCAATAAAAGCTCTTCTTCTCCTTCAAAACCAGCCAAATGAACAGTTGTATAGCGATCATTAAAAGTGTTGATGCCGCGATAAATTAAATGAAATAAAATTTTCGCCTGATGAATATCCCGTTGCTGCTCTTGAGCTTTTTCAACTGCAGTAGTCAAAGTAAAACCTTCATCTAAATAACTTTTAATCATTTCAACTTTTACCACAACCGGCAAACGATAACGACGATTGCCTTTATTTTCTGTATCTATCGATTCGATATAACCTTTTTCCTCCCAATAACGCAATTGGCGAGGAGAGACTTCTGTCATTTTACTTAATTCACTGATACCGACTACTAAATCATCGCTTTCCAATAATTGTCTGACCGTCGATTTTTTCATTCAGTGCACCTCATTTCATTTATAAATTATACTTTCTCTAACAAGCGTGTCAAGTAAGTTGACAAAAATCACAAGTAGCAGTAAATTAACAAACGGATATTAATATTTCAGAAAATTTTCACAAGAGAGGATGTGAAGATCGTGAGTAAATCTCAAACGGTCGATATTTATGGAAAACCTTACAATCGTTCCTTATTAGTAATGGTCTTATTAATTGGAACATTTTGTACGGTTTTGAATCAAACTTTACTAACAACAGCCTTCCCAACTTTAATGAAGGCTTTTAACATTTCAGCCTCAAGTGTCCAATGGTTGACGACTGGTTTCTTACTAGTCAATGGGATTATGATCCCCATCAGTGCTTTTTTAATTAATCGTTTCGAATCAAAGAAACTTTATTTAGGAGCCATGAGCATCTTTTTAGCAGGAACAATCATTTGTTTCTTCGCTCCTAGCTTTGCTATTTTGTTAACTGGACGTTTAGTACAAGCAGCTGGCGTTGGTATTTCAATGCCCTTATTACAAAACATTATGTTGTCGATTTTCCCACCTGAAAAACGTGGTTCCGCCATGGGAATGAGCGGGATCGTTATCGGACTTGCACCTGCCTTGGGACCAACTTTATCTGGTTTTATTATTGATAATTATCAATGGCGAGATCTTTTCGGAATGGTTATTCCGATTGTGGTGTTAGTTTTAATCTTGGCTTTCTTCTTAATGAAGAGCGTCATCCAATTAACACATCCTACAATTGATGTTTTATCTGCTTTACTATCAACGATTGGATTTGGTAGCTTACTTTACGGCTTCTCTTCTGTTGGAGATGATGGTTGGGGCAGTGCTAAAGTATTAGGCTTTTTATTTGTCGGTGTTGTGGTAATTATAGCTTTTGCATGGCGTCAATTGCATTCTGAACACCCATTCTTAGAACTACGGGTATTTAAATCCCCTACCTTTACAATCGCTGCTATCTTATCTGGAGTAGTTAATATGGCCATGGTAGGAGCAGAGCTAGTGCTTCCATTATATATTCAAAATATTCGCGGTGAATCAGCCTTTCATTCTGGCTTAATGTTATTACCAGGTGCTTTGGTAATGGCGCCAATGATGCCAATTACAGGTGCTATTTTTGATAAATATGGTGCCAAACGCTTAGCCATTAGCGGCATGTTTATTTTAACGGCGGCAACTTTACCTTTTGCCTTTTTAACAGCTGAAACACCAATTGCCATGATTGTGATCTTATATGCCATCCGGATGTTTGGGATTTCAATGGTCATGATGCCCGTCACAACTTCTGGGATGAATGCTCTGCCAATGAATTTAATTTCTCATGGTACAGCAGTGAATAATACTTTCCGCCAAATTGCCAGCTCCATCGGGACAGCTATTTTAATTAGTATTTTAACAAATGTTACTAAAGGGAATTTACCTTCTAATGGTTTATTAAAAGCTTTACCATTGCAATACAAACATCAAGCTCTTAACGCTACTTTGTCTGGTTATCATGCAGCCTTTTATACAGCCGTAGCATTTGGATTAGTTGGTTTTGCTATCACCTTCTTCTTAAAGAAAAAAGAAGTTCTTGTTAAAGGAGGCGTAGCAAAATGATTTTATTGCTTACTGTATTAAGTGTTGTCGCCTTTGCCTTTACTAATATTTTTGCTAAAAAAACTTGGCAAACATTTCTATCGGTCATTTTTGCAGGAGTTTTTATTTTAAGTCTTGGTTTAATTGTCGCAAATGATCAATATCATTACGGTATGAAAAAAGAAACTGTGACAACCACAAAAACATTGAAATCTAGTAGTCCCAATTCACCAGTCAACATGCTTTTATATCAGCCTTTAGGTAATGGTACAGAAAAAATTTATTTGTATAAAACCAATGAATCACAAAAAAAATTAAGTCAAACTGGTACGGATAAAGTCACCAACAAAGTGAACGAACACGCTGCTAACAATCAAATTGTTACGAAAAAAATACGTTGGGTTTATCAAAATGATACAATGAAAACACTCTTTGGTTTAACTAGTAAAAATAAAGAAAAGATCAAAGAAATAAATACATTTGATGTTTCTGATAACTGGCTCGTTTTAAGTACTACCCAAGCAAAAAAGCTAGCTAAACAAGTGGAAGAAAATCAAGCAAACATGCAAACAGAAGCACAAGCTTTTGTAACAGACAGGATAAAAACCGCCTTGATGGCAAATCCTAGCTTAACTGCTGATCAACAAAAACAAATTCAAGCAGAAGCAACTGCTGAATATCAACAACAAGCAATTGCAAAATTAGTCACTGAAATCAAATAAAAAAGACTTGAGAAACCTAAATTATAGGTATCTCAAGTCTTTCTTTTTATTCTTGAACGACGTGGACTTTAATCACACTACTCACCTGAGTGTGTAATTTTACCGGTACATTCGTATAGCCTAATGCACGAATTGGATTTTCCAATTCAATTTTTCGTTTGTCCAATTTTAAATCATATTGTTTTTTCAAGCCATCTGCAATTTGTTTTGATGGAATCGAACCGAACAGTCGGCCATCTTCCCCTGCTTTAGCCGTTAATTCTACAACTGTATCTTCTTGGGCTAAAAAGTCAGCTTGCTTTTGAGCAGCTGCTAGGTTCTCGGCATCTTTTTTATCTTGTGCTTTCTTCTGAGCACTTAATTCCGCAATTGCACCTTTATTAGCTTCTTTAGCTAAATTATTTTTCAGTAAGTAATTTTGCGCGTAGCCAGTCGGTACTTCTTTAACTTCGCCCTTTTTACCTTTGCCTTTTACATCTGCTAGAAAAATTACTTTCATTCTAATCTTCCTCTCCTTCTGACAATTGCTTGTGAATCGCATCTAATAATTGTTCTTTTGCGCCTTCAATGGTGGTATCAGCTAATTGAGCTGCTGCGTTGGTAAAATGACCGCCTCCGCCTAATGCCTCCATCACCAATTGTACATTGATATTGCCTGCACTTCGAGCTGAAATAGCTGTGACGCCATCTTCACGTTTGACGATCACAAAAGCAGCATTGATGTCCACCATAGCCATTAAAGTATCCGCCGTCTTAGCAGCTGTAACACTGTCATATTGTTTCGTGTCACTTCCAGTTGCGATGACGATATCTTTGCTGACATATTCACTCTCACCAATCAGCTTACTAATTTCAAGATACGATTGAATGTCAGTACTTAATAAATATTGTACTAAAGAAGCATCTGCCCCACAAGTTTTCAAATAACTTGCTACATCAAAAGTTCTTGATGTCGTTCGAACAGCAAAATTCTTCGTATCCACCGTAATACCCGCTAATAATAAAGTTGCTTCCAGTTTAGACATCCGTTGATGATCATTACTTTCAAACTGAATTAATTCCGTCACCAACTCTGATGCTGAGGAAGCTGAAGACTCAATATAAGTCAACAAAGAGTTCTCTGGAAACTCTTCACCGCGACGATGATGATCAATAATCACGATATTATCAAACTGTTCATATAATTCTTGAGAAATCGATAGTGATGGCCTATGGTAATCAACCATAACTAATAAATCTCCTGTTTTACGTTGGCGTTTTGCTGCTTCTGGAGAAATTAATAAGCCTTCTAATTCCCCACTTTTGTGAATTTCAGCCAGACAACGCTCCACATCAGGAATTGTTTCTTTTTCATTAATCACAACTTGGACTTTCTTATCATGGAAACGTGCTAAGCAAGCAACACCAAAAGCCGAACCAATCGCATCCATGTCAGGAAAACGATGTCCCATCACAAAAACATTTCCAGTTTGTTTAAACACATTTTTTAAAGCCGTCGACATTGCCCGTGATCTGACTCTAGTTCTTTTTGTTGCACTTGCAGAGTTACCACCATAAAATATCGGTCTAGACCCATCGCTCGTATCTTGTACAACAACCTGATCACCGCCTCGCACTAGAGCAATATCTAAATTATTTTGTGCCGTATCACCAATGACCTCTAAAGATGATTTACCATAACTAATACCCATACTAACGGTTAATACCATATCTTCTTTTTCAGCCGAAATGCGAATATGTTCTAACAGATCAAAATTATCTTCAATCATTTTTTCTAAATCTTCGTAACGTGCTAAAAAGAAAAAACGTTCAGCGTTGATTCGTTTGTAATAAATTTGATAAGAATCCATCCAGTCAGAAATAATAGTTGTGATGAACGAGTTGACGTAAGATATTTCTTTGTCATCTCGTTTATCTGTCACATCATCATAATTATCCACAGATAATATACCGACAACTGATTGCAAATTCTTCTCTTGTTTTTCTAAATCAACTTCTTTGGTAATATCAATCAAGTAAACAATTCGCTTATCTAAATCTAAGTTGAAACGAAATATGGTATCATCCAGTCGGTAATTATATTTCTCTTTTTCATTTCGCTGAATTAATTCATTGACCATATCTTGTTGATCAGCTTGATTTAATTCTGAAATCTTATCTGTGATATAGGGATTGGTCCAAGTAAACATTTGTTTTTCATTCCAAACAATAATCCCCACAGGCATTTCTTTTGAAACATAGGTAAGAGCATCCTCAGCAACTTGACTCGCTTGAGTAATTTTTTGTTGATTAGTAATCATGACATTATTGCGCTCAACAAACAAAAAACCTAATAGCATTATGTCAATTAAAACAACAATTATTATGGTAATAAGATTAATTGGTAAAAAAGCAATTGCTAAAAATTGCATTACCAATAGAACTAAGAAGATTAAAAAAGGCCAGTTTAAGTTGGCAGTTTTTCTCATATAAAACCTCCTAACAAGCCTTATTTTACCACATTCTATGCTTTGAGGCGAGACTCTATGTTTCACGTGAAACTTACAATTATTTTCAAAAAAAGAATCGATTAGCAACGAGCCAATCGATTCCTGTCTGCATATTATTCGTCAACGCCAACCATTACTGATGTTGCTTTGACAATTGCATAAGCTTCTTTTCCAACTTCTAATCCTAAAGATTTAATTGAATCCATAGTAATTGATGAAATAATCTCTTGTCCATCTGCAATTTCGATTGTTACGATGCCATTTACGGCACCTTCTTTAATATTAGTGATTTTACCTTTAATTTGATTGCGAGCACTAAATTTCATTATTTTTCCTCTTTTCTATTTTCTGATTTCTTATAAATTATATCATAAATAAGAAAAAGATATAAGAAAAAAGATTAGCTTTTCAGCTAACCTTCATTATTTTTAATTTATTCTTCTGAAACAAATGGTAAAAGACCCATAATACGAGCGCGTTTAACTGCGATAGTAATTTTACGTTGGTTTTTAGCGCTTGTGCCTGTTACACGACGAGGTAAAATTTTACCACGTTCTGAAATGAATCGTTTTAATAATTCAGTATCTTTATAATCAATATATTCAATATGGTTCGCTGCAATATAGTCTATTTTACGACGTTTGCGACCTCTTCTTTGTTGTGCCATCCTGTTTCCCTCCTATCAATTGTTAGAATGGTAAATCATCATCTGAAATATCAATCGCGGAACCACTAAATGGATCACTGTCACGATCGAAATTCGGCATGCTGTTATTTGCTGACTGTTGTGGTGCTTGTCCTTGATCAAAATTGTTGTTGAAATTATTGCCACCAGCATTCGCAGTATTACCAATATTATTGTTAGGATTTGGTTGGCGTTGCTCATTCGCTCCGCGCGGTTCTAACATTTGGAAATTGTCTGCAACCACTTCGGTTACATAAACTTTTTGTCCTTGTTGATTTTCATAATTTCTCGTTTGAATTCGACCAGTCACACCAATAAGTGAACCTTTACGAGCAAAGTTCGCAAAATTTTCAGCTGCTTTACGCCAAATTACACAATTGATAAAGTCTGCTTCACGATTACCACTTTGGTTCGTAAAATTACGATTAACCGCTACGGTAAAAGTTGCTACAGCTTGACCACTAGATGTATAGCGCAAATCGGGATCCTTAGTTAAACGACCTACTAAAACAACATTATTAATCAAGTAAAGCCAGCTCCTCTCTCTTTAACTGTTTCACGTGAAACAATTACTCTTCAATTTTAACGATCATGTGACGGATAATGTCGTCATTGATTTTTGCAAGACGATCAAATTCGTTTAATGCATCAACTGAAGTTGGAGCAGTTGCATTGATGATGTGGTAGATACCTTCATTGAAGCCGTTAATTTCGTACGCTAAACGGCGTTTTTCCCAATCTTTAGAATCGATAACTTCGGCACCGTTATCTTTTAAGATCGTATCAAAACGTTCTACTAAAGCAGTTTTTGCTTCTTCATCAATGTTTGGACGAATGATGTATGTGATTTCATACTTCGTGTTCATTGATTTTCACCTCCCTATGGACTTTGGACCCTTAAGCTTTCTTAAGAGTAAGGAGAGTTATCTAAAATTATAGATACTCACAATCATTCATTATACACTTTGCTCTTGCAAAAATCAAGTTTCATAAATAAGATACGAAAAACAATCAAATTATTTTTATTTAATCACGTAAAAATAAACATTTCTAAAAATAAGCAATCAGCCGTTTACCAATCTGATTAACCATTATATAAAATAAAACCAGTAATATATAACGTTTCATTAGTCTTTGTCATTCTGTTTCTGTAAAATACTCCTTAAATTCTTCTGTAGCATTTGTATTAAATAAATCTCTCTGCTCACTTTTTTCTTGATAATAATTATTTCTCAATGGCTAATTTACAGCGGATTTGCCACACTATAATTAATTTTAGACCATAAATAAGCTCATGCTAACAATAAAAGTTTTGTCTGAAAAGTACAAAAAACAGCCGGAAAAATTTAATTCTCCAGCTGTAAAAATTATTTTTTATTCTTGTGAATCAGAATTTTCTTCAATTGTTTCAATCACTTCAGTTGAATCGGTTTCTTCAATCAATTCTTCTTTTTCCACAATTGCCATGGTGACTACTTTTGCATCGTCTTCCATCTTCATTAAGCGTACACCTAAAGTTGCCCGCCCAGTTTGAGAGACAGCTGCTATATCAAAGCGGATGATTACACCTTTATTGGTAATCAATAAAATATCTTCGTCGCCACTGACACTAGTTAAGCCAGCTAATGGTCCATTTTTAGCAGTAATATTAGCCGTTTTAATTCCTTTACCACCACGACCTTTGATTGGATACTCAGAAGCTTTAGTACGTTTACCATATCCATTTTCAGTAATGACTAAAACTTCTTGATCTTCTTTCAAGACTGCCGCGCCGATTACGTAATCGTCATCTCTTAGACGAACACCACGAACACCACTAGCAGTTCGGCCCATATCTCGAACATTGACTTCTTTAAAGGTCACTGAGTAACCAGCATGGGTACCTAAAATAATTGTTTCTTCTCCATTGGTTTGTAAAACATTAACTAATTCGTCTTCCTCTTTCAAGCCAATCGCAATTAAACCATTACTGCGAATGTTAGAAAAAGCATTAACCGTTGTCCGTTTTACTGTCCCTTTCTTAGTAACAAAGAATAAGAAGTGATCTTTATCCGATTGTCCAGAAACTGCAATAACTGCTTGAATAGTCTCATTAGAATTAACTTCTAATAAATTAATGATTGGAATCCCTTTAGCAGTTCGACCGTATTCAGGGATTTCGTACCCTTTGGCGCGGTAGACTCTACCAGTATTGGTGAAGAATAACAGCGTATCATGAGTTGAACATGAGACAAGATTTTTAACAAAGTCATCATCATGAATGCCCATTCCTTGAACACCTCGGCCGCCACGACGTTGGGCTCTGAACTCGCTTGACGCTACTCGTTTAATATAACCATTATTGGTTAATGTAATCACGACATCTTCTTCTTCAATTAAATCTTCATCTTCTAAACTTAATACTTCTCCGACTAATAACTCAGTTCGGCGATCATCACCATATTTTTGAGAAACTTCACCTAATTCAGTTTTGATGATTTCAATCACTCGCTCAGGACGGGCTAAAATGTCTTCTAAGTCGCTGATTGTTTTCAGCAGCTCTTGGTATTCATTTTCTATTTTCTCACGTTCTAAGCCTGTTAAACGGCGTAAACGCATATCTAGGATTGCTTGTGCTTGCCGATCAGACAATTCGAAGCGTTCTATTAAGGTACTTTTTGCTACATCATCTGATTCAGAACCACGAATAATCGCAATAATTTCATCAATGTGATCTAGCGCAATTCTTAATCCTTCTAAGATATGTGCTCTTGCTTCAGCCTTGCGTTTATCAAAATTAGTCCGACGAATAATAACTACTTTTTGATGTTCAATATAGTTCACCAAAATTTGTTTTAAGTTTAAAATTTTTGGTACGCCATTTTCAATCGCCAACATGTTAAAGCTAAATGATGTTTGTAATGATGTTAATTTATACAAATTATTCAAAATAACTGATGCACTCATATCACGGCGGACATCTATCACGATCCGCATACCTTCACGAGAAGATTCATCCCGTAAATCAGTAATTCCTTCAATCCGTTTGTCACGATGCAATTCAGAAATTCGTTCGATTAATTTCGCTTTATTGACCATATATGGTAATTCAGTGACTAAAATTCTTTCTTTACCATTTTTTTGTTCAACAATTTCAACTTTTGCTCGAACTGTAATCGAACCGCGACCTGTCTCATAAGCCCGGCGAATACCGGATTTTCCCATCACCAAACCACCTGTTGGAAAGTCTGGTCCAGGAACGCATTCCATTAATTCAGCTGTTGTTGCATCCGGATTCTCCATCAATAAACCCACTGCTTGACTGACTTCTCGCAAATTGTGGGGTGGAATATTAGTCGCCATCCCTACGGCAATCCCAGTTGCTCCATTGACTAAAAGATTCGGAAAACGAGCTGGTAAAACATCTGGTTCTTGTTCGCTATCGTCGTAGTTACCGTGGAAATCAACTGTATCTTTATTGATGTCTCGTAGCATTTCCATCGCAATTTTACTTAAACGGGCTTCCGTATACCGCATCGCTGCTGCACCATCACCATCGACTGAACCGAAGTTTCCATGGCCATCTACCAACATATTACGGAAACTAAAAGGTTGCGCCATCCGTACCATTGAATCATAAATTGCTGAGTCACCATGGGGATGATATTTCCCCATTACATCGCCGACAATCCGAGCTGATTTTTTATGAGGCTTATCAGGTGTCACTCCTAGTTCATTCATACCGTATAAAATACGACGGTGAACTGGTTTTAATCCATCCCGCACATCTGGTAAAGCACGGGCAACAATCACACTCATGGCATAATCAATGAAGGATTCTCGCATTTCACTGGTTAGATTGACGTCTTGAATATTCTCTCTTCTATCTTCCAAAATTGATCCTCCTCATTAAATATCTAAGTTCTTCACATAGTGGGCATTTTCTTCAATAAAGGCCCGGCGTGGTTCTACCCGATCGCCCATCAACATTTCAAAAACTTGATCGGCTTCAATCGCATCTTCTACACTCACTCGTAACATCAAGCGATTTTCTGGATCCATCGTAGTTTCCCATAGTTGATGATCATCCATTTCTCCCAAACCTTTATAACGTTGGACGTTTGGTTTTGGTGAAGCTGGTAGAGCATCGATTTTTTCTTGTAATTCAGTTTCAGCATTTTTGCTTGGTTGAATATACGTAATATTTTTTCCTTGTTTAATTCCGTATAAAGGTGGTTGTGCAATATAGACATAACCCGCTTCAACAATTGGGCGCATGTAACGATAAAATAACGTTAATAACAAGGTCCGAATATGGGCACCATCGACATCGGCATCGGTCATAATAACTAATTTATGATAACGAGCTTTAGCTACATCAAAATCGGCACCAAAACCGGTACCCATTGCAGTAAATAAAGAACGAATCTCTTCGTTGGCTAAAATTTTATCCATTGAGGCTTTTTCAACATTTAGGATTTTTCCGCGAATTGGCAAAATAGCTTGGAATTCTCGGTCACGACCTTGTTTAGCTGATCCACCGGCTGAATCTCCTTCGACGATAAATAATTCACATTTTTCTGGGTCATTTGATGAACAATCAGCCAGTTTCCCAGGTAAGTTAGAAATTTCTAAGGCACCTTTACGGCGAGTCACTTCACGGGCTCTTTTGGCGGCTAAACGCGCTCTAGCCGCTAACATACCTTTTTCAACGATTTGACGACCGATAGAAGGATTTTCCATCAAGAATTTCGTGAAATTTTCCGAGAACAAACGATCGGTTACGGTTCGAACTTCAGAATTACCTAATTTAGTCTTGGTTTGTCCTTCAAATTGTGGTTCTGGATGCTTGATAGAAATAACCGCAGTTAACCCTTCTCTAACATCTTCACCAGAAAGATTTTCATCATTGTCTTTCATAATTTTTTGTTTGCGGGCATAGTCATTGATGACCCGAGTCAAGGCTGTTTTGAAACCAAACTCATGAGTCCCACCTTCATAAGTATGAATGTTATTAGCAAAACTTAAAATATTTGTATGGAAACCGTCGGTATATTGCATAGCTACTTCTACAATAATATCTTGCTGTTCACCTTCAACAAAAACTGGTTCTGGGAAAATAACTGATTTACTAGCATTTAAGTGCTCAACATAGCTCTTAATTCCGCCTTCATAATGGTATTCTTTCAAGACAGGTGTTTCTTCACGCTTATCTTCAATCGAAATTTTTAAACCACGATTTAAAAAGGCTAGTTCTCTTACCCGTGTTGCTAATTTATCAAAATTAAAAACAATACTTTCAGTAAAAATTTCAGTATCGGGAATAAAATGAACTTGAGTCCCATGTTTTTCCGTTTCACCGATAACTTTTAAATCGTCAACTACTGCACCACGACGATATTCTTGGAAATAAATTTTGCCGTTTTTGAAAACACGGACATCTAAGCTACTAGATAAAGCATTAACTACTGACGCTCCGACACCATGCAAACCACCAGAAACTTTATATCCGCCACCGCCGAATTTACCGCCAGCATGTAAAATAGTGTAAACTGTCTCAACCGCTGGTCGACCAGTTTTGGCTTGGATATCAACCGGAATTCCTCGGCCATCATCACTGACAGTGATACTATTATCTGCTTCAATCACCACATGAATATGTGTGGCAAAACCTGCTAAAGCTTCATCAATCGAATTGTCGACAATCTCCCACACAAGGTGATGTAAACCTTCCGTTGAAGTAGAACCAATATACATACCTGGACGCTTACGAACGGCCTCTAAGCCTTCTAAAACCTGAATCTGGCTGGCGTCGTATTCAAGCGCTCGTTCTTGTAAACTTTTTTCTTCTTCTGCCATTTAATTCTCTTTCCTTTCAATCTGACCATTAGATACTTGAAAAATGTCTGGATGAACCGTTAATTTGCCTTTAACGTGGTTTAAAGTTGTCGTTGTTAAAAACGTCTGAACTTTATTCTCAATCGTCTCTAGTAAGTGAATTTGACGGCTGTCGTCTAGTTCACTCATCACATCATCAAGTAATAACAAAGGGTATTCACCCGTTTCTTGTTTCATTAGATCAATTTCTGCAAGCTTAACGCTTAATGCGGTCGTTCGTTGTTGCCCTTGAGAACCATAAACTTGGACATCTAAATCATTCACAAAAAAATGCAAATCATCACGATGTGGTCCAATAAAAGTGTTCCCTTTAAATAATTCACGGCTGCGATTTTTCTTTAACTCTGCTAAAAAAACTTCCGCAATAATTGTTGGATCTTCCGAGTCAATCGGAAAGCTCGCTTGATAAGCCAGCCGTAGCTGTTCTTTTTTATTGGTAATTTTTTGATGCAATTCATTTGACCAGTATTCCAACTGTTTAATGAATTTCAAACGCTGTGCCAAAACTTTACTGCCAAAATCGACTAGTTGTTCACTTAAAACGTCTAAATAAATCTCATCATTGGCTTTCTTTTCTGACAATTGCTTTAAATATAGATTTCTCTGTTTTAAAGTTTGTTGATACTGCGCCAAATCATACAAATAGATCGGATTGATTTGCCCTAATTCCATATCAATAAAACGACGTCTGACTTGCGGCGAACCCTTGACTAAAGACAAGTCTTCTGGCGCAAATAAAATCACGTTTAACTGACCGATATAACTACTGAGTTTTTTTTGCTCGATATGATTAACTTTTGACTTACGGCCTTTTTTTGTTAGCTGTAACTCCAATTCAACTTCTGAGCTTCCTCGTGATATTCGGCCAACAATTTTAGCAAAATCATCCTGCCAACCAATCAATTCTTGCTCACTATTGGTACGATGGCTTCGTGTTAAAGCCAAAACATAGATACTTTCCAATAAATTGGTTTTTCCTTGGGCATTTTCACCTAGGAAAATATTTAATCGGTTAGGAAATTCCATACTCAACGAAGCGTAATTTCGATAATTTGTCAGTTCTAGCTTATTCAGCTGCATCTTTTTTATCTCTGGTCATAAAAAAAGTACCTACTGTAGGAATCTCAATCATCATTCCCGAGTAGAGCTTTCGACCGCGGCGATTTTCTGGTTCACCATCTACAAAGACTGTTTCTTCTGCTAAAAACCATTTCGCTTGTCCACCACTAGAGATTAGATTAATCTCCTTTAACAGCTGGCCAAGTGTCATGTACTCTGTTTCTAGAAAAATTTTTTGTTTCACATTCATCCCTCATTTTCATTTCAGAAACACCTCTATATTATACCCTTTTTCTAAGGATAAAACAAATTTAGCTAGCTTATTTTTCGATTTAAGCAATTTTGATCGTTTTAAGGTTTTTTCCTTAGAAAAGAGTAAAAGGTCTTAAAATTAAATTTAAGACCTTTTACTCTCGTTTTTCTTATTTTAGAATATTTTCAAGAAATTTGTGGAACAAATGAATAACATTTGTTTCTAACTAAGTTATTTCTTAGCTTAGTTTGTTCGAACTGGAGTAATTAATTGAATAAATGACGCTTCTCCTTCAGTTGGCTCTAAAGTAAATGGACGAATCGGCGAAATGAAACGAATTTTAATACTCATATCACCAAAAGCTCTTAAAGCGGCTTTCATATAATCTGGATTAAATGAAATTTCTAATGGATCACCAGTGACTTCTTCATAAACCAATTCTTCCTCAACTTTTCCGATTTCTGGTGAGTTCCCAAATAGAACCACTGAATCTGCATTGATGGCTAGACGAACAATATTATTGCGGCCTTCATGAGAAAGTAGCGATGCCCGTTCAATTGCTGCTAATAAAGCTGGTCCAGAAAAATTAATTTCAGTGTTAAAACTGTTAGGAATTAAACGATTGGTATCAGGATAATTTCCTTCTAACAAACGAGAATAGAAATACATAGTTGGCGTTTTAAATAAAACTTGGTTATCCATAATTGAAACTTCGATTTCAGCTTCTTCATCAGGTAGTGAACGAGAAAGCTCCACTAATGCCTTACCAGGAATCACGATATTAAAATCAGCTGTCGCATTTTCAATAGGTACGATTCTTTGACTTAAGCGATGAGAGTCAGTAGCAACCGCTAATAATTGACCATTATCTAAAGTAAAGTGAACCCCAGTTAAAATTGGTCGACTTTCATGAGCAGAAACAGCAAAAACGGTTTCGCTGATTAACTTTGTCAACATGTGGACAGGTAATTTTAATTGATTTTGTTCTTCCACAACAGGTAGGTGTGGATAATTATCGGCGTCTAAACCATTAACGGTAAACTCAGCTGCACCTGAAGTAATTGCTACTTGGTAGTTATCTAAAACTTCTAAAGTAAATGTATCTTCTGGTAAACGACGAATAATTTCACTGAAAAAACGAGCCTGTAAAACAATTTCTCCAGGTGATTCAACCATCATTTGAGCTTTCTCATCATCAACAGCTAAAAAAGTTTCGATTGAAATATCAGCATTACTCCCAGTCAGATTTAAACTTTCACTGGTTAAAACAATTTTTACCCCAGTTAAAATCGGAATGGTTGTTTTAGAAGAGATAGCTCTTTGGACTGTTTGTAGCTCTTGAATGAAGCGAGAACGATTGATTGTAAATTTCATTTGGTTGCGACTCCTTATATATTTATTTATTAGTAAAATTAATAGTAATAGTAGTAGGTCCTGTGTATCATGTGGAAAACTTAAAAAATGCTATATTCTACAGGGTTTTTAACATGTGGAAAAGCTGTGCATAAAAATTTAATTTTTCCACACTTATTCACAGCTAATTTAAGAGTAGATTTTTCAGTTCAGCAATTTCTTGTTGGAATTGATTGTCTTTTTTTACTAACTGAGCAATTTTCTCATGGGCGTGAATCACAGTTGTGTGATCTTTTCCGCCAAATTCAGCACCAATTTTTGGCAACGAGCTGTCCGTCATTTCTCTCGATAGATACATAGCAATTTGGCGTGGCACAACGATAGTTTTGACACGTTTTTTCCCTTTTAAATCTTTGACATGGACGTGGTAATATTTTGCCACTTCATCTTGGATTTTACTAATGGACAATTGTGTATTTCCAGTTCCTTTTAAACTTTTCAGAGCATCTGCCGCCACACTTGTTGTAATTTCAGTCTTGTTCATCGCTGAAAAAGCTTGAACACGAACTAAAGCACCTTCTAGTTCACGAATATTGGAATCAATTTGACCGGCAATATAACTTAAAGTATCGTCAGGAATTTCTAAATTCTCCGCTTGGGCCTTTTTCCGTAAAATGGCTGTTCGAGTCTCTAAATCTGGTGGTGTAATATCCACTGATAAGCCCCAAGCAAAACGGGAAACTAACCGATCTTGCAGCTTTGGAATTTCATTTGGTAAACGATCACTCGTTAAAACAATTTGTTTACTATCATTATAAAGATTTTCAAAGGTATGGAAAAACTCTTCTTGTGTTCCTTCCTTATCAGCAAAAAATTGAATATCATCGACTAACAATAGATCAACGTTACGATACTCTTGTCGAAATTCCTCAGATGTTTTGTTTTGAATAGATTTAATGAAATCATTGGTAAAAGTTTCACTGGAGACATAGCGAACTTTTGCCTCTGGATTGATTTCAAGCATTTGATGACCGATGGCGTGCATCAAATGGGTTTTTCCTAAACCAACACCACCATAGAAAAATAGCGGATTGTAAACAGATCCTGGTGATTCAGCAACAACTAGGGCAGCAGCATGAGCCATTTGATTGCCTTTTCCGATAACAAACGTATCAAATGTGTATTTAGGATTCAGCATGCTTTTTTTCACAGTACTTTTGGCAGCCGGTATTTCTGGTTCTACTTTTTTAGCAATACTTACCTGTGGTGCTTGATCTGGTGTAACAAAAATAGGCATAATTTCTTCACCGGTTATCTTATAACCGATTTCAACGATTTTTGCTGCTAGATTTTTCTCCCAATAGGTTTTATGAAGATCGCTAGTTACTTCAATCGTTAATTGTTGATTATCTAAAGACAATGGATTTGCGGTTTCTATCCATGCGTCATAGCTAGCAGGATTCAAGTCCTCTTTGTAGCTAGCTTTTAATTCCTTCCACAGATCTTGTACTGAGGTCAAAGATGTCGCCTCCTAATAAAAAAATTCAGACAGAATTACTTTATCATTTTTTTTAGAAGTTTTCCACAGACAAAGTAAGAAACACTAATATTTTTTAGTTATACACACAGTGGATAAGCTTTCAGTCAAGTTTTTCACAGTTGTAAAAAAAGAAAATGATTTTCTTTGTGGATAATTGTGGATAAAAAATGAATATACACATTTTTTTCACAACGTATAATATTTTATAAAGCCTATAAAGAAAGCACAAATAAAAGTTATCCACAAAAGTTATCCACCTTGTGCATAGATTATTCAGAGATGTTTTTCCTGAGGATAATTTTTCGGAAAAAGCTAAAAAAGAAAAAAATACTCGCTGATTTTTCCACAAAAAAAATTTTTTTATACCCAGAAAATGTGGATAAATCAATTATTTTTTCTGAAATTCTTGATTGACAAACCTCTATAAGAGTCGTTATACTACTATGGTATGTCTATGTACTGAAACAACGGAGGTGTAATTAATGAAAAGAACTTACCAACCAAATAAACGTAAACGTCAGAAAGTTCACGGTTTCCGCAAACGTATGAGCACAAAAAATGGCCGTCGGGTCTTAGCTTCACGTCGTCGCAAAGGAAGAAAAGTACTTTCTGCTTAAACCACTGCTGAATCAGTGGTTTTTTTTTGTATTTTTTGGCTTTTTTAAGATCAAGGATTTCTATTAAAAAAGCTGATTCCTGAAATGGAAATATGGTATTATTGGGAAGTATTAGATTTAAGAGAAGTGAAGGAAACTAGATGAAAAAATCGTATCGTGTCAAAAAAGAAAAGGATTTCCAAAGAGTGTTCGATACAGGGGACTCGTGTGCAAATCGTAAATTTGTCGTTTATCGTCTAGCAGATTCTGATCAAACTCATTTTCGTGTGGGTCTATCGGTGGGCAAAAAAGTTGGTAATGCCGTCAATCGTAATCGGATCAAACGACAAATTCGGGCAGTGTTACAAGAATTAAAGCCTGAGATTGCATCGGTTGATTTTATTATTATTGCCCGACCTAGCACAAGAGATTTACATCATGAGGAAATCCGTTCGAATCTGATCCACGTCTTAAAACTAGCGAAAATAATTAAATAGGAAGGAAACAGAGTTAGTGAAGAAAAAACACAAGAAAATAGTATTAGCGATGAGTCTATTAGCGCTAGTATTATTATTATCGGCCTGTGGAACTGGGACAGTCGATCAAAATAGTACTGGTATCTGGAGTCGTTACATCGTTTATTATTTTGGTGAAGCGATTAAAGGATTGTCATTTGGTAATGTTGGGGTAGGGATTATCCTATTTACAATAATCATTCGTATTATTTTATTACCATTAATGCACTTCCAAACAAAAAGTATGCGGAAGACCCAAGAGCTTCAGCCAAAAATTAAAGCATTACAAGAAAAGTATTCTGCCCGCGACACAGCAACACAACAAAAGATGCAAGCAGAACAGAAAAAATTATATGCCGAAAATAATGTTAATCCTTATATTGGTTGTTTACCATTATTAGTGCAAATGCCGGTAATGATGGCCTTGTATCAAGCCATTTTAAGAGTACCAGCTTTAAGCCAAGGACAGTTTCTATGGTTGAATTTATCTGAACACGATCAATTTTACATTTTGCCTGTTTTAGCGGCAGTTTTTACATTTTTAAGTACGTATTTATCAAGTATGAGTCAGATCGAAGTCAATGCTTCGGTGAAAATCATGAACTTTGCGATGCCAGTAATGATTTTTGTGATGGCGTTGAATTTAGCCAGCGGGCTAACTCTTTACTGGGTAATTTCGAATGCTTTCCAAGTGGTACAAACATTGTTGATTAACAATCCATTTAAAATTCGTCAAGAGCGTAGAGCAGAAGCAAAGCGAATTCGTGACAAGGAACGGGCTTTAGAAAAAGCCAAAAATCCTAAGAAGAAGAAAAAGAAATAAGGAGGGGTCTTGATGCCTGTCTATGAAGGACCAACTGTTGATGAAGCAATTATGCATGGGTTACGGTCTTTAGGATTGTCTAAAGCTGATGCAGTAATTGAAATTTTATCGGTCGGAAAGAAAGGTTTTCTAGGTGTTGGTAGAAAAAATGCGCAAGTCTCAATCGAACCAACGGTAGCGGAAGAAGTAGCAGAAGCGGTAGAAGAAGTCGTGGAAACAATTGTTGAAGCTGACAATGCCGTTAAAGATGAAATTCCAGTGGCGATTGAAGCTGCCAGTCAAAAATCAACCGCATCAGAGTTAACTGAACTAGAAGATAATGAAGCATTAACTGAATTGGCGCTATATTTAACAAATATTACTCGTGAAATGGGCGTTCCAGCTTTAGTTAAAGTAAAACATGAAAACAACGGTTTAATCGTAATGGATCTGGAAACAGATAAACAAGGGATGTTAATTGGTAAACACGGCAAGATTTTAAATGCTTTGCAATATTTAGCGCAAGTATTTATTCATCGAGCGGCTAAGAATAAATTGTCAGTGATAGTAAACGTTGGTAACTATCGTGAAAAACGGCAAGAAGTTTTGACTCGTTTAGCTAAAAGAACTGCTGAAAAGGTCAAAGAAACTGGTCGACCAGTTTTCCTAGAACCAATGCCAGCTTTTGAACGGAAAATGATTCATTCCGTTCTGGGCCAAGATGACTACATCAAGACCCACTCAGAAGGCGATGAACCTTATCGTTATTTGGTTGTTGAACCGGCCAAAAAATATTTCTAAAATAAAAAGCGTTTGAGTCCTTAACGGGGGCTCAAACGCTTATTTTTTTGGGTTAATAGATAAATGATATAGCTGATGATTAATAAAGAAACAGCTAGTATATTCTGCTTAATTGAACCGGGGTTACTGATGACAGCCAATAAATTAAATAAAGTGTGGAATATTATACTTAAATAAATTGTTTTGCTACTGAGGTAAAGAACTGCAAAAACCAACCCTAATAACAATGCGTTTATGACCTGTAAAACAACTAAAATCAGAGCAGTATCAGGATTTAAACTACTTGCAAAGTGTAATAAACCAAAAACTAAACTTGAAAACAAAAGATAAATTATGGTTCCTTTTGCTTGTAAATAATAATAAAAAATACCTCGAAATAAGACTTCTTCCACATAACCAACTAAAATCATTTGAAGTAACATGAGAACTAAAAGCGAAAAAGATAGTTTAGATTGTAGACCCAAAACAAGTGGTTGAATCAAAATAATTATGAACATGAACAGCCAATTTTTTCCAGCAATCTTCCTTTTTTGAAAACCAAAATTGGTTAATTTTCTTTTCTTCATAAACAATGTCAAAATAATAGCAGCTACTAGAAAAGCACCTATTTGACATAGAATTAAACCTGACTCATTTAATCCTAGAATGGCTCCTGATGCTGTAAAAATACTGATTAATAAAGTCAAACCAAATCCTGCACCAATTAATTTTAAATACATAATAAATTCCTCCAATTCGTTGTTTTTTCAAGATTACCATGGTGGTGATACTAAGATTTCGCTATAATTCCTGTATACCGGAATTTTGAGGGGTTGTAAGTGTGCAAGGGTCTATAATTAAAGAGATACGCAAGAAAAAAGGATTAACACAAAAAGAAGTTTATTCAGGAGTGGTTTCAAAAAGTTTTTATAGTGATTTTGAAGCAGGCAAACATGATGTAACTGTCACAAAATTTGTTGGATTATTAAATAATTTGAACATCTCATACCAAGAATTTGAGAACTTTCAGCAAGGAACTACAGCAAATAAAGTGGATGAATTATATAAAAAAGGACAGTTTGAAGCTCTTTATCAATTTTATTTAGAAAATAGCGATAGTCCCCAAAAAGAAATTCGTTACGATGCCATTCATGCTTATTTACTGGTTTTGTTGACTTATACGAATTTTTATCGTTTTTCGCGAGATCCTTTTAGAGAAATAACAGCAGAACTAGAAAATGCTAAAATGTGGACCTTAAAGGAGATCAAACTAGCGAAATTAGTCTTATTATCGTTGACTGAAGGAGATAAGACAGATGCAAAAAAAATGTTTCACCGGATCAATCAAGAATTAGCCAAATACCTAATATTGGATAGAAAAATCTATTATCAAGAAAGTGCTGATTTGTATTTTAATCGTTTGCAAAGTTTACTTATTCTTAATGATTTAACTTCTGCAAAAGAAACCTTACAGGATTATCAAAAAATGCTGCGTGAGAGTGATGACTTATATTTGCTTTTACAATTAAAATTCATCACCAATTTAGTCAATCTTTATTTCGATTTTCCTAATTATCAAAAGAAGATTGAACAATTTATGTTAATGATGAGAGAAATTCCAACTTCGGAAACTCATTTTTATCAAATTATTTTAGATTTACATCTAGAAAAAGCCCGCAATTTTTATCAGCGACAACAAAAGCTTTCTTAAACAAAATAAAAATACTGGCGGCAATTCTTGAAAAGTAACAAAAATTATGCTAACCTAGCAACTGAATTTAATATGTAGCAGTCAAAGTGCTATCCAGCTCAATTGAGGGGTGGAGTGGGCACTTTTTTTGTGCCGTTAACTACATAAAAGGAGAAAGACAATGGCAGAGATTACTTTAGAATTCGATACAATTGCAGCAATTTCGACCCCGCCAGGTGAAGGGGCCATCAGTATTGTCCGTTTAAGCGGCGATGATGCGGTAGAAATCGCCAGTAAATTATATAAAAGTGGTAGTAAAAATTTACAAGAGGTAGCAAGTCACACGATTCATTATGGTCATATGATTGATCCGCAAACGAAACAAGTGGTAGATGAAGTCATGGTTAGCGTGATGCGAGCGCCAAAAACTTTTACCCGTGAAGATATTGTTGAAATTAATTGTCATGGCGGAATTGTGGTAGTGAATCAATTATTGCAGTTGATTTTACGTTCGGGTGCACGTTTAGCAGAGCCGGGAGAATTTACCAAACGAGCCTTTTTGAATGGTCGAGTGGATTTATCTCAAGCAGAAGCAGTTATGGATTTAATCCGTGCTAAGACTGATAAAGCAATGAATGTGGCAATTAATCAACTTGATGGTAACTTATCAAAATTAATTCGTACTTTACGCCAAGAAATTTTAGAAACATTGGCACAAGTGGAAGTAAACATTGACTATCCTGAATATGATGATGTAGAAGAAGTTACAACCCGATTATTATTGGAAAAAACGCAATATGTGGAACAACAAATTGAAGCGTTACTACAAAATGCCAAACAAGGAAAGATCTTGCGAGAAGGGTTAAACACTGCTATTATCGGTCGCCCAAATGTCGGCAAATCTAGCTTGTTAAATTATTTACTCCATGAAGAAAAAGCCATCGTTACTGAGATTGCCGGAACAACCCGCGACGTGATTGAAGAATATGTTAACGTACGCGGTGTGCCATTAAAATTAATCGATACTGCAGGCATTCGTGAAACTGAAGACGTGGTGGAAAAAATTGGCGTAGAACGTAGTCGTAAAGCGTTGAAAGATGCAGACTTGATTTTATTGGTTTTAAACCAAAGTGAAGCTTTAACCAAAGAAGATGAAGCGCTATTGATGGCAACAAAAGGCTTAAAACGAATTATTTTGTTAAATAAAACCGATTTGCCTAGTCAAATGGATCCCATTAACTTAGAAAATCTATTACCAACCGATCAAGTTTTTGCGATTTCTGTTTTAGAAAATGATGGTTTGGACAAACTGGAAGAAGCTATTTCAACATTATTTTTCGGTGGCCAAACAGGTGAAAAAGATGCGACTTACGTCTCTAACACTCGTCATATAGCGTTACTTGAAAATGCTCAACAGTCCTTAAAAGAAGTTCAAAATGGGATTGCCATGGGGATGCCAGTTGATTTGGTTCAAATAGATATGACCCGTTGCTGGGATTATTTAGGCGAAATTGTCGGTGATAGTGTCCAAGATGAGCTGATTACACAATTATTCAGCCAATTTTGTTTAGGAAAATAAGTTTATTAAAGGAGAAATCTATGGAATATCAAGCAGGCAAATATGACGTAATCGTAGTCGGTGCTGGACATGCTGGTTCGGAAGCAGCTTTAGCAGCCGCACGGATGGGCGCAAAAACGTTATTACTGACAATTAATTTAGATATGGTGGCTTTTATGCCTTGTAATCCATCTATCGGTGGACCAGCTAAAGGAGTGGTAGTCAGAGAAATTGACGCACTAGGCGGCGAAATGGGTAAAAATATTGATAAAACCTATATCCAAATGCGGATGTTAAATACTGGTAAAGGTCCAGCTGTGCGAGCTTTAAGAGCACAAGCGGATAAATATGCTTACGCCAATGAAATGAAACACACGATTGAAAAAGAAGACAATTTAACTTTGAAACAAGGAATTGTTGATCGTTTAATCGTCGAAGATAATGTTGTTAAAGGTGTAGTAACTTCAACTGGAGCATCTTATAGTGCCAATGCTGTGATTATTACAGCAGGAACGGCATTACGGGGTGAAATTATCATTGGTGATTTGAAATATTCTTCTGGTCCTAATAATTCTCAACCATCAATTAAGCTTTCGGATCATTTAAAAGAATTAGGCTTTGAAATTCATCGTTTTAAAACAGGTACGCCACCACGGGTGAAATCTGGTACGATAGATTACTCAAAAACAGAAATTCAACCTGGAGATCTGGCACCAAATCATTTTAGCTTTGGCACACCAGATAGTGCTTATAATCAAGAACAAGTTCCTTGCTGGTTAACTTACACAAATCCGATGAGTCATCAAATTATTCAAGAAAACTTACATCGTGCACCAATGTTTACTGGAATAGTTGATGGTGTGGGTGCTCGTTATTGTCCATCGATTGAAGATAAAATCGTTCGCTTCGCCGATAAAGATCGTCACCAATTATTTTTAGAACCTGAGGGTTTAAATACGGAAGAAGTCTATGTGCAAGGTTTATCGACTTCTTTACCAGAAGATGTTCAAAATGAAATGTTACATTCGGTAGCAGGTTTAGAGAATGCTGAAATGATGCGAACAGGCTATGCAATCGAATATGATATGGTAGCACCTCATCAACTACGTCCCACATTAGAAACTAAAGTAGTAGAAAATCTTTATACTGCCGGTCAAACCAATGGGACGAGTGGTTATGAAGAAGCGGCTGGACAAGGGTTGATTGCTGGCATCAATGCCGCTTTAAAAGTACAAGGAAAAGATCCGTTTACGATGAAACGTAGTGATGGATATATTGGTGTAATGATCGATGATTTAGTGACTAAGGGAACCAATGAACCATACCGTTTATTGACTTCTCGGGCAGAATACCGTTTGATTTTACGTCATGACAATGCTGATTTACGTTTAACCGAAGCTGGTCATGAGATTGGTTTAGTTAATCAAGCAGAATACCAAGCTTACTTAATTAAAAAAGCCAATGTTGAAGCTGAAATTGCTAGATTAAGTAAAACGAGAATCAAACCAACTGCAGAGGTACAAGCGTTCTTGGCAGAAAAAGGTAGTGCGCCATTAAAAGATGGTGTTTTAGCAGCTGATTTCTTACGTCGACCAGAAATTTCTTATGCTGACATTATGCAATTTATTGAAGCTAATGATTCATTAAATAACAAAGAAATCGAACAGGTTGAAATCCAAATCAAATATGAAGGCTACATTAAAAAGGCGCAAGAAAAAGTTGAAAAATTAAAACGGATGGAAGCTAAACGAATTCCTGAACGTATTGACTATGAAGCAATTAATGGTTTAGCAACTGAAGCTAAACAAAAATTACAAAAAATCCAACCAGAAACGATTGCTCAAGCAAGCCGAATTAGTGGTGTGAATCCAGCTGATATCAGTATTTTAATGGTATATGTTGAAAATGGTCGGATTGCAAAAGTCGAAGTTTAAAAAACGTTTCACATGAAACATCTAAAAAATCCAACGGTTAGTCCGTTGGATTTTTTGTTTGGTCTAAATAATCAGCAATCGTTTCATCAATAATTAAATCAGTCACAAATCCCATTTTTAAGAGTGTTTCAATACTCTCTGCTTTCTCTTCTCCAGTAGCAATAATAACAACTCTTTTTAATTTTAGAATATCCTCTAAAGAAAGACCAATCATTCTTTCAGATAAGTCAGTAAATACTGGAGCTCCATTTTTATCAAAAAATGTACTACCAATATCGCCAATGGCATTTTCTTTGGCAAGAATTTCGGTATCAGTTTGATCGATATAGCCTAACTGATGATAGGTAGAAGATAAAATTGGATTCCCAATCCCTAAAATAGCTAGATCGACATTTTTACCTGCTGTTAAAATTTCTTTCAGCATATTAGTTTTTAATAATGTTTCTTTAACTTCTAAGCTTTCCGCAATTGCTGGTGCATAAAAATATGAAACCTCAGAATGATATTTTTGAGATAACATAAAAGCTAAGTGATTAGAATGATATTTAACATGTGATAAACCAACACCACCTATTAAAGGGATGATTTTCATATCAGGTAAATTCAGATAATTGGCTTGTGACACATACTGATAAACAGTCGTTCCCCAGCCCAAACCAAGATTTTTAATTTTTGGCAATAAAGGCTCAATTAAGTTGGTACATAATTCTCCAGCAATGGCTTTAATATCTTTTTGATTACTATTTGTTAACGTAGCGATTTCTAAATTTTGCAAATGATATTTTTTCCGAATACTAGCTTGCTTTTGGAGTAAATCATGTTCGGCATGTTGAATCATGATTTTTACGATACCTTTTTGTCGAGCTTCTTTTAGCATACTGGCAACAGTCGGTCGTGATAAATTTAACATTTCGGCAATTTTACTTTGGGTGATTTCTTCTTCATAGTATAAAAGAGCAATTTTTAAAAGTAGTTCATCTCGTTCAGCCAATGACATCCCTGCTTTCTTTTTACATTTGTGAAATATGTTTATTTTTGTAAAAAACAATTGACTTTTAAATTCTTCCACGTTATCATTTTATCAAAAGTAAATCAATTTTACAAATGTTAAAAAGGAGCTGGAGAATATGTTAGTAAATACAAAAGAAATGTTTGAACAGGCACGTAAAGGAAATTATGGGATTCCGGCAACAAATTTTATTGATTTGGATTCTGCTAGGACATTCGTGGCAGTAGCACAAGAACAAAATAAACCGCTGATTTTACCATTTGCTCAAGCCCATAAAGAATATATTTCATTAGAAGAAGCCGCTTTAATCGGAAAATATTTGGCAGAAAAAGCCAACGTACCGGTTGCCCTTCATTTAGATCATGGTGAAGATTTTGAATTTATCAAACAAGCGATTGATTTAGGTTTTACGTCAGTCATGATTGACGCTTCCAAAGAAAGTTTAGCTGATAATATCGCTATTACAAAAAAAGTCGTAGCTTACGCGCATCCCAGAAATGTAACAGTAGAAGCTGAATTAGGACATGTCGGGGCAGGCACAAATTATGAAAATCATGAAGTGACCGATTCTATTTATACGGAAGTAGCTGATGTAGTGCATTTTGTTGAAGAAACCCAAGTTGATTCTTTGGCCATTTCAATTGGAACCGCTCACGGTGCTTATAAAGGTACGCCAGTATTGAATTTCCAACGATTGAAAGAAATTAGAGAAATGACGGAAGTGCCATTAGTATTACATGGTGGATCTTCTTCGGGTGAAGATAATTTAAATAAATGTGCCATTGGAGGCATTTCAAAAATCAATATTTTTACCGATTTCCTACAAGCGGCATATCAAACGATTGAATCAGGAGATCCGCAAGATTATATTCAAATAAAAAATTTAGCCAATCAAGCAATGGCAGATGTTTTGCGAAAATATTATCAAGTTTTTGAAACAGCGAGCATAAATTAAGAAAGGAAGAATACTGATGACTAAAATAAAAAAACCTTTTTTCGTGTTTAATCCAAAATCTTATCTATACGGTGAAGAATTATTAAAACTGGCGCAAAAAGCTGATGAGATGGCGGCTAAATATCCAGAGATAACAGTAATGGTAACTGTTCCATTTGCTGATATTTCTAATGTTGCTAATCAGACAGAAAATATTATTGTGACGGCGCAACATATTGATGGGATTACGCCAGGACGAGGAATTGGTCATGTACTGCCAGAATCAGTTTATTATGCCGGTGCTAGAGCTGTCTTTTTAAATCATGCCGAACGTCCATTGACTTTGACGGAATTAACGAAAAGTATGCAGAGAGCACAAGAATTAGGGATTGAAACAATTGTCTGTGCCGATAGTTTGGCGGAGGCTCGCGCGATAGCAAATTTAAAACCTACAGCAATTTTATGTGAACCAACTGAATTAATTGGGACTGGTCAAACCAGTGATGAAAGTTATATTACGGCTACTAATCAAGTAATTAAAGAAGTGGATGAAAACATTTTAGTGATGCAAGCCGCTGGAATCAGTACACCTGAAGATGTTTATCGGACTATGAAATTGGGCGCAGATGGCACGGGGTGTACTAGTGGCATTACCAATGCTGATTCGCCTATTCAAATGTTAGAAGAGATGATTGTTGCCCTAAATCAAGCTTATCAGGAAAGAGGTTAGACATATGAAAATCCAACACGAGCAATTACTATTAGAAACAGCTGCCGCAAAAGTGACTTATTTAAATATGACAGATCAAATTAAAGAAGTAATTGAAAAAGCTGGCATCAAAGATGGTTTATGTACAATAACGACTCCTCATACGACTTGTTCAGTAGTCTTTGAAGAATATGTTCATGATGTAGATTGGAAAGGGGATGAATTCTTACATGTTGATCAAAATCGCATCCTAGATAAAATCATTCCTCGCCAGTTAACGGAGTCAGATTATCTTTATCCAGGACCAAAACATGTGGAATTTTTAGTAGAATTGGCTGCTGAAGATCCTAGCTATGAAGCTGATCCAGTGACAATTTTAAATGCCGATGCCCATATTAAAGGAAGTTTATTTGGCGCAAGTGAGACAATTATTATTAAAGATGGGGTGCCACAAATTGGCTCCGTCGGTTATTTATACTTTATCGATTGGGATCAAAATCGCGAACGGACCCGTAAATGTAATTTGTTATTAATGGGAGAATAAAAATTGGTTCATTTTGTCAATTAGTTGTATCATGAGTAGAATCAATCAAGATAGAGGGTGTTTTCAATGTCACAATCTTACGATGAAATCAGTAATCAAGAACAACAAGATGCACTAGAATTAATTAAAAAATTACAACAGTCGATTAAAATGAGTCAAACTGATTTAAAGCAAACTACTGAACCAGAACGATTTTTTGAGTTGTATCAAACACTTCAAGCCGATCAGTTTGATTACGATGCATTGTTACGGGACTATCCAAATGAAGAAGAAAATTTTTTCAAAGAAGCAACCCAAACAATCGTGTCAGAATATTTAAAAACAAACTTTGAAAAATATTTAAGCCTTGTACAAGCAACAACAGATGCTACTGAAAAAAGTCAGCTAGCCAATCAATTTAAAGCAACTTTTTATCCGTATATTAATTTGTTAGACAATGGAAATATTGTTGATTTAGCTGGAATGTACGAAGCGTTGACTTTATTTTAAAAGCGCGAATAGATTTAACTAATTAAAAATTATTTTAATAATGATCCTTTCAAGGGCTAGCCTTGGAAGGATTTTTTGTTTTAACAGGAGAAAAAGAAAGCTTGCGTAGCTTATTTAAAAAGGGTTTTCTAAGTAATATTTTAAAACAAGGCAGTGTTTTTTTGAATTGAAGGGTGTGCATTTTTTTGTAGCTATAGCTATTCTCTATTTTTTCAATTTCCTACTTTGTTGGTGGAAGCCAAGCAAAGTGAAGGAAAAGTTGATTTTTCTGAAAATACTGCTCAAACAGGTAGTTTTACATCTGTCATCAGATGGCTCTTTACAGCAGGTGCCAGTAGTTAATCCAAGAAGGGGGAAATAAATAGTGAAATTATTGAGATTATTTTTGTCTTTAATATTAGGGACATCAACGCTAGTAGCACCAAATTTTACAAAAGCAGCTGATACAGGCGCAGGCTATAGTATTTCAAAAATTAAACCTCCAATTGAAGAAGCTAATTCAGAAAGCTCTTTTTTTGATTTAGTTGTTTATCCAGGACAAGAATTTGTTATTCAAACCCAATTAAAAAACTATAGACAAAATGAAACAATAATCAAAAGTGAACCATATACGACCTTTACTAATAATCACGGAGAGATTAGTTATACTGCTCCTTTAAGTGTAAAAAAACAAGATAAAAGTTTAAAGCTACCATTTGCTTCGGTTGCCGAAATTGAAGATGGTCCGCTCGTTATATTAAAGGGAAATGAAGAAAAAGTAGTCTCAATGAAAATAAAAATCCCTGCTACTGCTCAAAATGGAGTGATTTTAGGCTCTTGGTATTTTGAAAAAGAAGAGCAAGCAACGAATCAGCTAGAAAAAGAAAATAACACTCAAATGGATAATCGTTTTGCTTACGCTTTAGCCGTCAAACTGACAGTTAATCAAGAAATAGCAGCGCCCAATTTGAATCTACTGACAGTGGCGCCAGCCTTAAATAATTATCGAAAGGTGATTCATGCTCAAGTCCAGGCTGATCAAGCGGCGATTGTGTCAGAATTGGATTTTGAAGGCAGGATTACCCGTAAAGGAAAAACTGATACTTTATTTAACACACAATTAATTGATCGTACAATGGCCCCCAATTCTAATTTCAATATCCCATTTTTTTTAGCCAATCAACAATTAGTAGCTGGAGAATATACCTTATATTTGACGGCTAAAACCACAGATAAAAAATGGGAAAAAGAAAGTTGGCGATGGACCAAAGATTTTAAGGTATCAAAAAATAACGCAGAAAAAATAAATCAAGCAGCGATTAATGATCCCGAACCAGAGAAAAAATACTTGAAATATATTTTGTTAGCTATCATCATATTGTTGTTTTTCACTATTTTATTCATGTGTTTAAGAAATAAAGGTAAGTTAAAAGTACTACGAAAATGAGGGTTAATGATGAAAAACTACTGATTTAAGTGTTATGTTTCAAGTCAAATGGAGATAGGTGCATTAATTATTTTTTCGAATGAAGAATCATCAATACTAGCATTCAAATAACTAAACTATTATAAACTGGCGAAATCTTGAATAGCTTTTACTCTTTGATTGGTTTAATTTTTATTTTGTTAATTTTCTTAATTAAAGAAAAGCAGAAAAAAATAGTGGCGCATCTGGCTAAAGATGTACCACTATTTTGCTCTATATCATTGAATGAATAATTTTATTCTTCGCTAAACAATAAATCTTTAATATAAGCTACGGGCATTTCTTCACCAGTAAACAGTTTAAAGGCTGCTGCACCTTGATAAAGCATCATCCCTAAACCATTGATGGCTTTTTTAGCGCCGTGTTCTTTCGCAAAACGCAATAATTTGGTTTCTCTTGGCGCATATACTACATCAAAAATAACTAAATCAGGACGAATCACTTCAGGATCATTGATTAATGAAACATCTTCTAATGGTTTCATACCAGCGCCTGTTGCATCAATGTAGATAGAACTTTCAGCGATTGATTGTTTGAAAGCCGCTTGATCTGCTAAGTCAGTGACAGTTGCTTTCGCGTTAGTTTTTTCAGTAATTTTTTTGGCTGTTAATTTTGCGTTTTCAAAGGCTTGATCGGCAATATTAAAAATTCGGATTTCTTTAGCTCCGTCAAAAGCCGCTTGTACCGCAACTGCTGTACCTGCGCCGCCAGCACCAGTCAATGTAATAACTGCGTCTTTTACTTCAACACCTTCATCTTTTAAAGCTTCCATTGCGCCGATACCATCAGTATTATAACCAACTAAATGACCTTTGCCCTCAAGATTTGTTACAGTATTTACTGCACCGATTAATTCAGCTTCTGGTGAAATTTCATCCAAATATTGGATAATTTCTTGTTTGTTAGGCATTGATACGTTCGAACCACGAATTCCCATTGCACGAATACCCTGAACGGCATCTGCTAATTCTTGATTGCCAACTTCAAAAGCTAAATAAGCGTAATCTAATCCTAATTTAGCAAAAGCTTCATTGTGCATCGTTGGTGACATACTGTGGCGAATCGGTGTAGCGATTAAACTAATTAATAAAGTGTGTCCAGATAATCTTTCTGTCATGATAGTTCCTCACTTTTTTCTATTTTCTTTAATTTTACCAAAATAAACGATTAGGACTAATGTTTTATTTACATACTTTAGATAATTATTCTTCATAAGAATTCTTTTACTAAACTTTTGTGAAACGGGTAGAAAGCATTGCAAGAAAAGGCTTTTTGCGTTAAAGTAGAAGATAGTCTGTGAAACATTTTCTGTTTCACAAATTAGAAGGAGTTTTGTATGATACCAGAAGAATTCCAGAGAGAATTGGCCAAGTTAGAAATCGTCTTAAATCAACAACAATTGGACCAATTTGAGCGTTATTATCAACTTTTAGTCGAGTGGAATCAGAAGATGAATCTAACGGCGATTACTGATAAAAAAGAAGTTTATTTAAAACATTTTTTCGATTCAATTACGTTAAGCTTGTCGGCGCAATTTGAACCTACAGGCAGTTTATGTGATGTTGGATCTGGTGCAGGTTTTCCTAGCCTCCCACTAAAAATTGTTTTTCCAGAATTAAACATTACGATTGTTGATTCTTTAAATAAACGAATTACTTTTTTAACTACTTTAGTTGAAGAATTAAAGTTGGAAAAAGTCGCTTTATACCATGATCGAGCAGAAACATTTGGTCAAAATCCGCAGTTTCGTCAGCAGTTTGACTATGTGACAGCTAGAGCAGTGGCGCGATTAAATGTTTTAACTGAGTTATGCTTACCGTTAGTAAAATTAGATGGGTACTTTTTTGCTTTAAAAGCAGCAAAAAGTGATGAAGAATTAGCAGAAGCCAAACCAGCCATTGCTTTATTAGGCGGAAAACTTATTTCAGCTGATGATGTTTCACTACCAAATGGCGATACACGTCATATCATCACGATTCAAAAGAAAAAGACAACATCCAAAAAATATCCACGAAAACCAGGTTTGCCCAACAAGCAGCCATTAGTAAAATAAAAAATTTATTACCTTAAAATGAAATAGGTGCCAGTTCTTCTTAAGCACTTTATAGAAGAATGGTATCCGTAATGAAAATCAGACTAAATTTTTGTAAAAAAATTTATTACCTTAAAATGAATTAGGAGGAAAGCAAATGGCACGGATTATATCTGTTGCAAATCAAAAAGGTGGCGTAGGGAAAACAACCACTACCGTTAACTTAGGTGCTTGTTTATCGGCACTGGGCAAACGCGTCTTGATTATCGACAGCGATGCACAAGGAAATGCAACCAGTGGTTTAGGTATTAGGAAACCAGATGTCAAAATAGATATTTATGATGTCTTAGTGAATGAAGTTCCGATCGAAGAGACAATTTTACCAACTGCTCGGGAAAATTTATCGATTGTTCCGGCAACATTGCAATTAGCAGGGGCTGAAATTGAATTGACTTCCATGATGGCTCGCGAGTCTCGCTTGAAAACAGCGTTGGCTGATGTGCAAGATAATTATGATTACATTTTAATTGATTGTCCACCATCATTAGGTCATTTAACGATTAATGCTTTTACTGCCAGTAATGCGATTTTGATTCCAGTTCAAAGTGAATATTATGCTTTGGAAGGATTGAGTCAGTTGTTAAATACTGTTCGCTTGGTTCAAAAGCATTTCAATCCTGATTTAGAGATTGAAGGTGTGCTATTGACAATGTATGATGCACGAACCAATTTAGGAGCGGAAGTAGTGGAAGAAGTCCGCCGCTATTTTGCTGAAAAAGTCTATGATACGATTATTCCACGGAATGTCCGTTTGTCAGAGGCGCCTAGTCATGGGCAGCCGATTATTGATTATGATCCCCGTTCAAAAGGTGCAGAAATGTATGAAGCTCTAGCAAAGGAAGTGTTAGCCCGTGAGCAAGAATAAAGGATTAGGTCGAGGAATCGACGCAATATTTCAAGATTTACAAGGTATTGAGGAAGTTGATATGAAAAACGAACAAGTAGAAGAAATTCCCTTAAGTGAGCTCCGTCCCAACCCTTATCAACCACGAAAATCTTTTGATGAGGGCAGTTTGCAAGAATTAGCCAATTCAATTGAACAATCTGGTGTATTTCAACCAATTATTGTGCGAAAATCGCAAGTTAAAGGCTATGAATTAATCGCGGGTGAGCGGCGTTTCCGCGCCTCTAAATTAGCGGGCAAGAAAACTATTCCAGCAATTATTCGCGACTTTGATGAAGAATCTATGATGCAAATTGCGGTATTGGAAAATTTACAGCGGGAAGATTTAAATCCGTTGGAAGAAGCCGAAGCTTACGAAATGCTAATGAAAAACTTGAAATTAACCCAAGCCGATGTAGCCGCTCGTTTAGGAAAAAGTCGTCCTTACATTGCTAATTATTTGCGCTTGTTGACTTTACCGAAATTAGTCAAAGAAATGGTCCAAGATGAACGTTTATCAATGGGTCAAGCCAGAACTTTATTAGGTTTAAAGAAAAAAGATCAAATTTTAAAATTAGCCAATCGTGCCGTTAAAGAGAACTTAACCGTTCGTCAATTGGAACAAATTGTGAACGAATATAACGAAGGCAAAACCAAAGAAAAGAAAAAAGCACCGCGCTTAACGAAAGAAAAACCGTATTATCTAAGAGAAAGCGAAGATCGTTTGATGGATAAATTCGGTACCGGTGTTGAAATCGTAGAAAATGATGGCAAAGGAAAAATCGAAATCGAGTACTTGTCACCAACTGATTTAACCCGTATTTTAGATATTTTAAACATTCATTTTGATGAAGAATAGATAATGGAGGAGACAGATGTACGATTTAGGCGATATTGTTGAAATGAAAAAGCCCCATGCTTGTAAAGCGAATCGCTGGGAAATTATTCGTATGGGTGCCGACATTAAAATCAAATGTACCAACTGTGGTCATATCGTAATGATGACACGGCGGGACTTTGAGAAAAAAATGAAAAAGATTTTAGAGAAGAAAGAAGCGTAATTTCAGCGAAATAGCTGATTCCTATGTTTTAATAGAATGATGAATTTTGAAGTTTTGTTTAACAAAGCTATCCTTGAAATGAAGAAAGAGTGAAGTAAATCATGGCCTTAACAGCCGGAATCGTAGGTTTACCAAATGTAGGTAAATCAACTTTATTTAATGCAATTACTAAAGCTGGAGCAGAAGCTGCCAACTATCCATTTGCGACGATTGACCCGAATGTGGGAATGGTAGAAGTTCCAGACTGGCGTTTGGATCGTTTAACAGAACTGGTTCAACCGAAAAAAACAGTACCCACAACTTTTGAATTTACTGATATTGCTGGAATTGTAAAAGGTGCTAGTAAAGGTGAAGGACTAGGGAACCAATTTTTAAGTCATATTCGCCAAGTAGATGCGATTTGTCATGTGGTCCGTTGTTTTGACGATGAAAATATTACCCATGTCGAAGGTCGCGTTGATCCGATTGATGACATTGAAGTTATTAATTTGGAATTGGTGTTGGCTGATTTAGAATCAGTGACTAAACGTCATGCCCGAGTGGCGAAAATTGCGAAAACAAAAGAAAAAACGGCTGTTGCTGAATTAGCGGTTTTAGACAAATTAATTCCGGTATTAGAAGCAGGCAAATCTGCTCGTACCATCGAATTTTCAGATGATGAAGAAAAGATCTTAAAAGGCTTTTTCTTATTAACAGCAAAACCAGTTTTATACGTGGCAAATGTGGCAGAAGACACAGTCGCTGATCCAGATGATAATAAATATGTCCAAGAAGTTCGTAACTTTGCAACGACTGAAAATTCAGAAGTGATCGTTGTTTCTGCACAAGCAGAAGAAGAAATTGCTGAATTAGATGATGAAGACAAGGTAGAATTTTTAGAAGCTATGGGAATTGAAGAATCTGGTTTGGATCAATTAATTCGTTCAGCTTATGATTTATTAGGTTTAGCAACTTACTTCACTGCAGGTGTTCAAGAAGTACGAGCTTGGACGTTTAGAAAAGGAATCAAAGCACCTCAAGCAGCTGGAATTATCCATACAGACTTTGAACGAGGCTTCATTCGAGCAGAGACTGTTTCATTTGAAGATTTGAATCATTATGGCAGTATGCATGCCGCTAAAGAAGCTGGTCGTGTAAGATTAGAAGGAAAAGATTATGTCGTGCAAGATGGCGATGTTATGTTATTCCGTTTCAATGTCTAAGGAAAAGGGGTAAAAGGATGGAAGAAGAATTATTGGCTCAACTAACTCAAGAAAATGTCGAACTAGAAAGCCAATTAACTAAAAGAAATGAACAATATATTTTTGACTTAAAAAAAGCCCTGGCTGCGGCCAACTTTTCTCAAGAACAAACCACTACGGAATTAAACGAAATGTTAAGAACCTTAGTGGAAGAACAAAAACGTGGAGTAACTGCCCGTCAGCTTTACGGTACGGTAACGGAACGAATGGAAGCAATTGTGAACAAACCCGTAGTAAAGACAAAATCTACCCAACCATTTTTGATGTGGTTAGATAATTTCTTGATGTTCTTTGCATTACTTGCGGCTTTATCTGGGATCATGAGTTTCTTCATGCCAGCTGGACAATCAGTTAGTACTTATGGATTGACGGCGATTATTTTAGCAGCTGCTTTAGGTGGCGTGATTTTCTACATGATGTATCTATTTTTCTATCAATATGACGAACCCGGTGCTGATAAATCGAAGAAACCGAAAACTTGGAAATCGATTTTAATCATCGTAGTCGCATTTGTCTTATGGTATATCATTTTTAACGCGACAGTTTACTTACCAACAAGCTTAAATCCAATGTTAAATCCAATTGCTTTAATTATTTTAGCAGCGGCATCATTAGGATTGCGCTTCTTCTTGAAAAAACGTTTCGGTGTGGTTTCAAGCTTCTCAAGCCGTCCACCAAAGCGGTAAAAATATAAAAATGTACAACCAACAAATTTGTTGGTTGTTTTTTTTTTGAAAAATCTTGCAAAGTGTTAACTACTGTTATGCACTGTTTATGAAAAGGAGGCTAAGATTTGTGCAAATAATTATTCAACATAATTCAATGGTGCCAATTTATGAACAAATTACTAATAAGATTAAAGCGGAAATTTTAGCAGGTCAATTAGCTGAAGGAATGGCCTTGCCTTCGGTGCGACAATTGGCAAAGGATTTAAAAATCAGCGCTTTAACAGTTAAAAAGGCCTATGATTTATTGGAAGAAGAAGGTTTTACCCAAACGGTTCATGGCAAAGGTAGTTTTGTTTTAGCAGTAAATGCGGACACGAAAAAAGAAGATCTGCTTTTTAAAACACAGGAAGAACTAGAAATAATAATCAAAAAAGCGCAACAGGCAGGAATTACCAATCAAGAAATTACTGAAATGATTCAGCTGATATTGGAGGGATAATTATGTTAAAGATGGAAAATGTTGTAGTGAAATATTCGCAATTTGAATTAAATTGCTCATTAGAAGTAGCCAATGGTCAGATTACTGGAATTGTAGGCGAAAATGGTGCCGGAAAAACTACTGCTTTTAAAGCAATCTTAGGTTTGACTGAGATTAGTAGCGGTAAGATTTTGATTGACGGACAGGAAAAAACAAAAGAATCTGCAAGCATGAATATCGGCACCGTTTTAGCAGAATCATTTTTCAATGAACTATACACAGTTAAAGATATCCGAATGATTTTGAAAAATTTCTATCCAACTTTTGATGCAACGTATTTTACAAAATTGTGTGACAATTTTGGTTTGCCTTTTAAACAGAAATATAAAGATTTTTCTAGTGGCATGAAGGCTAAATTAAAAACGATTAGCGCTTTGTCTCATGGCGCCCAGCTATTAATTTTAGATGAGCCTACCAGTGGGTTGGACGTTAGTGCGCGAAATGAGATTTTAGCCTTGTTGCAGGATTATTTAGACCAATACCCTGAGAGTGCGATTTTGATTAGTTCTCATATCTCTAGTGATCTACAACAAGTTTGCGATGATATTTATTATTTGAAAAATAGAAAAGTCTTATTACATGAAGAGACGGATATTTTGTTGGATCGTTATGGTATTTTAAAAGTTACGACGGAAGAGTATCCTCAGTTAGCACCAGAATTATTGTTATATCAAAAACAACAAGGCTATGGTTTTGATGTGTTAACCAGTCAACGAAATTATTTCTTGGAGAATTTTCCGCAAATGGTCGTGGAAAAACCAACAATCGATGAGATTTTATTACTGATGATGGAGGGGGAGAAAATATGAAAGGCTTATGGGTGAAAGATTTATTAATATTGGCTAGTCAGTGGAAGTTGTTAATTGGATTTATTTTGATTGCTGGTTTAAATGGGGTAATTAGTGGCGGTGGAAGTAATATCTTTGTCTTTTTCTTTATGGTTTTCTTTTTTATGTCCTTAGCAACTACTTTAATTGCTTATGAGCAACAAAATAATGGCTATGATTATTTATTTACACTTCCAATCAAGCGGAGTACGTATATCTGGGAGAAACAATTGATTATGGTTACCTTGGCTGTTTTTGCTAGTGTAATTAGCATTATTGTGGTGTTTATTTTGAGTTTTTTAGAAGCTTCAATCATTTTTAATCTAACGAATCTTTTATATTTAGCTTTTGGTGCTACTTTATTCGGTTGTTTCTATGGTGCATTAGCGATGCCGTTGATTATTCGCTTTGGTTCGGAAAATGGTCGAATTGTGATGTTTGGAATGGTGGCCTTGTTTATCGTTGGGGGCGTATTAATTGAGAAGACCAATCTATTTAGTGGTATTTTACAAAGTGGCTGGTTCCAACAAATTACTCAGTTAACTATTCTTCCTTTTGCCGGATTGATTCTCATATTGATGGCTTTAATTATTTTAATTTCGGCATTTGCCAGTCAGCGTAGTTTAAAAAATGTTTTAACTTAGTTTTGGCAGTTTGGAGGGAATAGAAATGGATTCAGTAGTACTTATTTTATGTTGTATCTTATTTATTCTATCAGCCTATACTTTGGTTTTATTTGATCGAACGTTACGTCAGATGTATCTGTCTTGTTTCTTTGCAATGGCTTCGATTGTTTTATATTATTTTTATTTTGCTGGTGGCGAACCGTTTTATTTTACGGTTTTGTATTACGGCGTAGTCGTTGGTTCAGCGTTTATTTTTGCTTATTTTCAAAAGAAATGGCAAAAATAAATTAAGCTCCTTTATATCTTATTTTGTTCCCATTGTATTTATGAACTATATTTTGTAGAATTAGGGGATGTAAAGGAGCTAAAAAAATGAGTGAATTACTACAAGATCGCATCCCGCCGCAAAGTGTGGAAGCCGAACAAGCGACTTTGGGTTCGATTTTTTTAGATGCTGATGCGCTAATTACCGCGATGGAGTACATAACACCAGCTGATTTTTATCGTCGGAGTCATCAAGTGATTTTTCAGACGATGATTGCATTAAGTGATCGTAATGAAGCGATTGATGTCATTACAGTGAAAGAACTGCTGGAGCAAGATAATTTATTAGAAGATGCAGGCGGTGTCAGTTATTTATCAGAACTGGCGATTAATGTGCCGACTGCTGCCAACGTAGCTTATTATGCCAAAATTGTCGAAGAAAAATCCCTGTTGCGAAACTTGATTCAAACAGCGACCAATATTGTGACAGAAGGTTTTGAGCAAAGTGACGATGTTCAAACGATTTTAGATACCGCAGAGCGTAGCATCATGGAAGTCTCGGAACGCCGTAACAAAAGTGGCTTTTTAGCGATTTCTGATGTGTTAACTAGTGCGATTGAAAATATCGACCAACTGTCTCGCAATAATGAAGATATCACTGGTTTGCCGACTGGTTATGTGGCACTAGATAAAATGACCGCTGGTTTACAACCAGAAGAATTGATTATTTTAGCTGCTCGTCCAGCTGTTGGGAAAACCGCTTTTGCTTTAAATATTGCCCAAAATGTCGGAACCAAAACCGATCAATCAGTTGCTATTTTCAGTTTGGAAATGGGGGCGGAATCTTTAGTGAATCGGATGCTTTGTGCAGAAGGTTCGATTGATGCCAGCCATTTAAGAACCGGTCAATTATCAGAAGAAGAATGGCAAAGTTTGATTGTAGCAATGGGAAGCTTATCGAGAGCTAATATCTTTATTGATGATACACCGGGGATTAAAATTTCTGAGATTCGCGCAAAGTGTCATAAATTAGCTAAAGAAAAAGGTAATCTTGGTCTGATTTTGATTGATTATTTACAATTAATCGAAGGAACTGGTCGAGAAAACCGCCAACAAGAAGTTTCTGAAATTTCTCGTCAGCTAAAGAAAATTGCCAAAGAATTAAAAGTACCTGTGATTGCTTTATCACAGCTTTCTCGTGGTGTGGAACAACGACAAGACAAACGTCCGGTGTTAAGTGATATTCGTGAATCTGGTTCGATTGAGCAAGATGCAGATATCGTGGCTTTCTTATACCGTGAAGATTATTATGAACGTGAAGGCGAAGAGAGTGAAGACTCAGCAGCTAATCGTAACGTCATCGAAGTCATTATCGAAAAAAACCGAAGTGGCGCCCGAGGAACGGTTGAATTACTCTTTATCAAAGAATACAATAAGTTTTCTTCTTTAACACCAAGACAAGAGTTTTAAGTCGATTTCAATTGAAGTCGGCTTTTTTATTTAAAAGGAGTTTGCGATGGATAAAAAACAAACCTTTGGAGCAAGAATCAAACAAATCCGCAAAGAACAAAAGCTCTCTCAGAAAAATTTGGCTAATGGTTTATGCTCGCAACCGATGTTGTCAGCGATAGAAAACGGCCAATATTTACCTAATAGCAAGTTACTGATTCAACTATGCCAACGATTAGGTATTCAAGCGGATTTGTTGGTTTTACAAGATCATTTTATGATTAGTCAAAATAAAAATTTTAGTGAAATAGCTGAAAAACTATGCAATCAACACCAGTACCAAGAGTTGCAGGATTTTTTACTGAGTTCCGAAGTATTAGAAGCGATTGAAACAGCTGAAGAATATAGCGCTTATTATTATTATTTGGCATGTAGTTATTTTCATTTAGCAGCTGATTTGTCGGAATGTTTACAGGCTTTTAAATTGGCGTTAGCGGAAAATTCTACTGAAACAACTACCTTAGCCCGTTTGATTCAAGTTAGTTTGGGAGTAGTATATGCTAAACAGACGCAGAAAAAACTAAGTCATGATTTTTTAGCAGCCAGCATAAAAAATTTGACCCAAACCCCTTATGAAGAGAATCTAAATATCTTGTTTTATTTAAAGGCTTTGGCAGAATTTGAGATGACTGAATACTTAGCAGCCGCTGCGACAATTAATCAGGGTATTTTATATATCACTGATCATTCTTCTACTTTTATGATTGCCAATTTATATTATTTAATGGCATTGATTGCAGAAGAAACGATCCAGCTGAATCAAGTGACAGAAGCAAAGAAACGCAGTGACATTTTCGCAGAATTGTATAAAGAGGCTGTATTTAAAGAAATATAAGTATGCTTATTTTTTTATTACTAGCTGATCCGCTATCCTATGTTTATCAAAACAAAGGAGGCGGTTTTTTTATGAAACCACTATTTATCAATCAAATAACTATTCAAGCAGAAGTAATGGCGGTCACTGATTATCTAATGGATGTGACCAATTTACCAGAATGGAATCCCTCAATTCAAGCCATCAAAATTAACGAAGATAATTATCAAATTATCCGTATGGAGCAGGCGATCAATCAAACGGAAACAGTAACTGTCAGCAAGGAATCACAGAAAATTATTTTCCAAATTTACGGTGACATCTTAAGCTATATTTTGACTTTTGAATTAGAAAAAAATGCAGAAAATACAAACGTAACGGAAAAACTAACTATCTTAGAAAATCACAAACTACACTTACCAATAGTATTTTATAAACCAATTGTGAAACAAGCATTTGCCAAAAATTTAACGTTCTTGAAGCAAAGATTGGCGAATGAAAATATAACTATTTAATCACTTTCAGCAAATTATAGTGAAAATTATGAATCATAAAAAAAACGTTCGGTTTTTACCTTGTTTTCAAAAATTATTTGTATAAATATTCGAATATTGATTGAATCCCCCTGCCATAATTGATACAATGTCGATGGAGCCAAAAAAATCTTAAACGAGGTGTTCAGATGTCATCTGTAGTAGTTGTAGGAACTCAATGGGGCGACGAAGGTAAAGGAAAAATCACGGACTTTTTAAGTGAAAATGCGGAAGTGATTGCTCGCTACCAAGGGGGAGACAATGCCGGCCATACCATTAAATTTGATAACGTCACTTATAAATTGCACTTAATTCCATCAGGGATTTTCTATCCTGAAAAAATCAGCGTGATTGGTAACGGTGTGGTGGTCAATCCGAAATCTCTAGTAGAAGAATTGGCTTATTTGCATGAAAAAGGCGTTGCAACAGATAATCTAAGAATTTCAGATCGGGCCCATGTGATTTTGCCTTATCATATTAAATTAGATCAATTGCAAGAAGATGCAAAAGGTGATAACAAAATCGGTACAACAATCAAAGGGATTGGTCCTGCATATATGGACAAAGCCGCTCGAGTAGGAATTCGGGTTGCCGATTTATTAGATAAAGAAATCTTTGAAGATCGTTTGAAAATGAACTTAGAAGATAAAAACCGTCAATTTGTAAAAATGTTTGATGATACTGAAATGGATTTTGAAGATATTTTTGAAGAATATTACCAATATGGTCAAGAAATCAAACAATATGTGACTGATACGTCAGTTATTTTAAATGATGCGTTAGACGAAGGTAAACGAGTTTTATTTGAAGGTGCCCAAGGCGTTATGTTAGATATCGACCAAGGAACATACCCATTTGTTACCTCTTCGAATCCAGTTGCCGGTGGTGTGACTATCGGTAGCGGTGTTGGACCAGCGAAGATTAATAAAGTCGTAGGTGTATGTAAAGCTTATACTTCTCGTGTCGGTGACGGACCGTTTCCAACTGAATTACATGATGAAGTCGGTCATGCGATTCGCGAAGTGGGTAAAGAATACGGTACAACAACTGGTCGTCCTCGTCGTGTCGGCTGGTTTGATTCAGTTGTAATGCGTCATTCTAAACGTGTTTCTGGGATCACAAATCTATCTTTAAACTCAATTGATGTGTTAAGTGGATTGGATACAGTGAAGATTTGTACAGCTTACGAATTAGATGGTGAATTAATTTATCATTATCCAGCAAGTTTGAAGGAATTAAATCGCTGCAAACCAGTTTATGAAAAATTACCAGGCTGGTCTGAAGATATTACTGAATGCCGGACTTTGGCAGAATTACCAGAAAATGCCCGTAACTATGTCCGTCGTGTTTCAGAATTAGTTGGTGTTCGTATTTCAACTTTCTCAGTTGGACCAGATCGTAAACAAACCAACATCTTAGAAAGTGTTTGGGCACAAGTTTAATTTGAATGATGAAAGAGTTGTCGTTATGACAACTCTTTTTTGATGTTGGCAATAAATACTTTACTGGCTAAAGAAAGCGCATCTTGATTTTTGTAGACTAAACCAATTTGGCGTTGTGCAAAGAAGTCTAGTGGTCGAAGAGTGACTTGATAATTCAATTTATTTAAGATTAATTCTGGTAAAATACTGATTCCTAGATTATTTTCCACCATAGCTAAAATTGAATAGTCATCCCAAGTTCGATATTGGATTTTAGCGTTAATATATTCTTGTTGGAAAAGTTCGATAATATCAGAATTGCCTTTTCGTTCTTGCAAAATGAAGGGATAGTTGACTAAATCATTTTTACTAATACTTTTCTTTAAGGTTAAAGGATGATCTTTGGGTAAGACAGCTAAAAAAGTCTCAGTTTTTAAAGCGACACTTGTTAATGCCGGTAAGGTAGGTAGACGCAAGAAACCAAAGTCAACACGTCCTTCAATAATCCACTGTTCAATCTCCTGATAATCACCTAGCAACAATTCAAATTCGATAGCAGGATATTTTTGATTAAAATCGGCGATCCATTCTGGTAACCAGTGAGTAGCCACACTAGAAAAGGTGCCAATTCGAATCGTGCCGGTTTGCAGATCCGTTAATTCTTCTAAGCGATTTTGCAGATGCTGATATTGTTCACTGAGTTCTTCAGCTAAGGGAAAAATTTTTAATCCGTCAGAAGTCAGTCTTAAACCAGCACGGTTTCTCTCTAGCAAAGTCACGCCCCAATCTTTTTCCAAATCATGAATCATGCGACTAATTCCCGATTGAGAATAGTTAAGTAACTGGGCTGCCTTGGTAAAACTACCTAATTGAACGGTTTTAACAAAGGCAATATACTTTTGAATGTTCATATCCATATCATTTCCTACTTTCATCTGAAATCGTCATGTTAAAGATGCTAAAAATTCGTTTTTGTAATCTTAATAATTATGTTAACGTGTTTTTATCTTAGTAACAAGAAAAGAGTGAAGAAATGTTTTATGTAAGTGAGATAACAAAGGAAGCCCCACAAAAATTTTTAACAGAACTACAGAGAGAAACTTATCAAAATTTAAAAAAATTAGCGATTCCTTTTGAACGAGTGGAAACTGATGAAGCGATTACGATGTCAGATTGTCAGGTAATTAATCAAAAGTTATCGATGGAGATGGTGAAGACACTATTTTTAACGAATCGTCAGAAAACGTCATTTTACTTATTAGTGACTACTGGCGAAAAACCCTTTAAAGCTAAAGAATTTAGTCAGGCTTTGGGTGTGGCACGGGTGTCGTTTGCTAGTATTGATTTGATGGAGGAAATATTGGGGACTAAAATAGGTGCCGCAACAATTTTCAGTGGCTTATTAGACTCTGCTAAGAATGTGCAAATTATTATAGATGAAGAAGTGACTCACCAAATTTTTTATGGCTGTAGTGATGGTACAACAACAAATTATTTAAAAATAGATACCCAAGATATTTTAGCAAAATATTTACCATCAATTAAAAATAAAGTTAAAATAATTGAACTTAATAAATGAAATAAAGTTTTTTTGCGTAATATTTTCCAATCCTGTTAATTATCGAGTAAAATAGAGATAGTTAAAAAGTGGGAGGGGAAAAAATGTATCAATTATTAACTGATTCATGTTGTGATATTCCTTATGAGATATTGAATGAACATCACGTTGATTTTATTTCAATGTATGTCAGCATAAATGGTGAAGAATTTGCCGATGATCTAGGTAAGACATTTAAGATTCAGGATTTTTACGAAGAAATCAGAAACGGCGCAATGCCGACAACCTCACAAGTAAACGTTGGCCGTTATGTAGAATTTTTCAAGAAATATGCAGAAATGAAGATGCCAATTTTGTATTTATGTTTTACTTCTGGAATGAGCGGCTCTTATCAGAGTGCGCTGCAAGCTGTGGAAATTGTTAAAGAAGATTTCCCCGAGGCGGAAATTCATGTATTTGATACTTTAGCAGCTAGCGGTGGACAAGGTTTAATGGTTTATGAAGCTGCCCAAAAAAAACAAGCAGGAATGACTCTATCAGATTTGTTAAGTTGGCTAAAAGAAAACCGATTGCGTTATCAACATTGGGTAACGGTGGATGATTTAAATCACTTGCAAAGAGGCGGTAGAATTTCAAAAACCAGTGCTGCAATTGGTGGATTGTTACACGTGAAACCAATCATCGATGTTGATACTGAAGGAAAATTACGTACTTTAGAAAAAATTCGTGGTAGAAAAAAAGCGTTACAATTTTTAGCTGACAAAATTATTTCAACAACTGAAAATTCGACTGAACAATCTATTTTTATTACGAATAGTGATGCGATGGAAGATGCTTTAACCTTGAAAGAAATGATCGAAGAAAAAATCTCGGTGAAAGAAGTTCAGATATTTCCACTAGGGACAACAATTGCCAGTCATACTGGATTAGGATGTATCGCCGTCTTTACACGAGGCGTCGAAAGAGTTTAAAAAAGAATCAAGCAGCCAGCGATGGCTGCTTATTTTTTTGTCAAAAAATAACAAACTAAAAAAATGACATTGATTAATAAAAGCATACGCTTCAATAAAATAGGTTTTTCTATTTTTTTAAGCGTTTTTTTAAAAGTATTTAAGTTGATATAAATAGTAAAATCTATATATGTTTATGTTATTAATTGACGCATTTTAAGTGTAGCGCTTACATTTTTGCAAAAATAAAGTGCAAACATATCTACTTATCAAGGAATATATAACGGCTATATAATATGGTCAGACAAGGGGATGACGCCATGAAAGAAAGAACACTTTCAATTTTGTCAGTATTTATTGCTTCAGACTATCCTTTAGAATTAACCAGTTTGGAAAAAGATTTCAAGGTAAGCATCAGAACTATTCGGAATGAATTAAAAGAAATCAATCAATTTTTAAAAGAGAAAAAAATATCTGAAATCAAAAGTATTCGTCAAAAGGGTTATCAACTTTCATTGTCTAAAGAAGAACGAAATCAACTAGGAATATATTTAAAAGAAGCCAGCGAAAATGAATATCTTGAAAGAGAAAATCGCATTTTTGATTTGATTTTAACTTTCACTTTAGGTCAGAAAAATACTTTTTTATACCAAAAGGAAGAGGAATATCAGATTTCTAAAAGCACTTTGGATGAAGATATGCGGCGTGTTCGAAGTGAACTGGAAGAATATGGAATCGAAGTCATGAGTGTTCCTAAGCAAGGAATTGTCTTAAGAGGTGCCGAGCGTTCGGTTCGCACCATGATTTATGACGTGATTAATCGAACTGTCGGAGTGCTTAATTTAACCAATATCGATAAAAAAGCCTCACTTAATCGGTTGCTATTAGATAAATACATTTCCAATCATTTGTTAAAAAAGCTAGATGATCTCTACATACAAACCGTCTCTTTTGTGGAGGATGATATTTATCGCAATCAGCTAATTATTTTCACGGCTGTTTGGTTAAGTCGCTATATGCGCCAAGATTTAATTGCTAGTACTGCTTGGGAGACAGCGGATGTACCGACAGGCGACATGAGAAATTTTGTCAACGCTGTTTGTGAGACTTTTCAAATTAACCCCCCCGAAATTGAGATTAAGTACATTGTCTTTATGCTAAATACCTTTAATTCTCGGGACATGAATAATTCAATCGAATGGGTGCAAGCACAATTACTATCGATTCAATTGATTGAATACGTGGAAAATGAAACAAAAATTCCCTTTACCCGCAAGGAAGAAGTTTTGCAAGAAGGATTGTACAAACATATTGCCGGATTAATCAATCGCGTAAAAAGTCAGATTCAAATTGTGAATCCTTTAAAAGAGAATATCAAGAAAAATTATTTTGGAATTTATCAAGCCATTCAAAATTTCATGAAAAAAAATCAATGGTGGGGTGAAAAAAAGGTTAGTGATGATGAAGTAGCTTTTCTAACTATTCATTTTTCCACTTCGGTTAGTGCAATCAATCAAGATTTGCATTATATCTACAAAGCGGTTGTGGTTTGTAATCATGGCGTAGCGACGGGAAAATTACTAGCTGAAAATCTTAAAGAGCTGTTTAATATTGAGGTTTTGGCAATATTGAGTTCTCGTGAGACTGAATTAATTGATAAGTTGGATGTTGATTTAGTTTTTTCATCCGTGGCACTTAATTATCAGAATCGTCCATTGTTAGAAGTCAATCCTATTATCCGCGAAAAAGATAAACAACGAATAATTGATTTTTTACAACAACATGCCAGTTTACGACGTTTGGTAAACAATACGGCTGATGCAACTGAGATGTTTTATTCACTGATAAATATTATTGAAGCCAGTGGTGGCAGTATCACAGGTGAGATTTATAGTCAGCTGGAAAACACATTTGATAAAAATAATTTAACTATAAACAAGAAGGAGATTCAGCCTATGTTAGAGGATGTCTTAAAGGACAGTCATATCTTATTAAACCAACAAGTAGATGATTGGCAAATGGCTATTCAACGAGTGTCAGAACCTTTATTAAAAGAAAAGGTGATTGAAGAAAATTATGTGACCGCCATGATTGATTCAGTCAAACAATATGGGCCTTACATTGTGATCGGAAAGCATCTGGCACTGGCTCATGCGCGACCAGAAGATGGCGTAAATAAATTAGGGGTGAGTGTCGCGACTTTAAAAGAGCCGATTGTTTTTGGCAATCCCGACAACGATCCAGTAAAAATCATTTTTTGTTTAGCAGCAATCGATTCATACTCTCATTTAAACATTATGAAAAATCTGATTGCTCTAATCAATGATGAAGAAAAACTAGATTATTTGTGTCAATTGGACTCAGTTGATGCTTTTAAAGATACATTATTTCAATAAAAAATAGAATGGAGAGAAAAAAATGGGTAAACAAGTCAGTATTTTATTCGTATGTGGTGCAGGTTTAGGAAGTAGTTTTGCGGCTCAAATGGCAGCTGAGGATGTATTAAATGCAAGAGGTGTTAATGCAAAATTAGATCATGTGGATATTTCAACGGCAGCGTCGGTTCAACCAGATGTGATTATTACAGCAACTAATTTCCAATCACAATTTGAAAAATTTTCAATTGATGAAAGCAAGACAGCTGTTGTCTTCTTAAAAAATATTGTTTCTAAAGCAGAGATTGAAGAAAAATTAATTCCAGTTTTAGAAGCAAAAGGCGCTATCTAATCAAAATTGAGGGGGAGTAATAATGGGCGTTATAACTTTTATTATTGAAAATATTTTGACACAGGCATCGATTACGATTGCATTAATCGCCATGCTTGGTCTGGTGTTACAAAAGAAATCAGTCGGTCAAATTATTTCAGGTACATTGAAGACGTTGCTAGGTTTTCAAGTTTTAAGTGCAGGTTCTAGTATTATTGTCGGAAGTTTAACTTATTTTGGTGAAATTTTCCAAGAAGGTTTCAAGATGCAAGGGATTGTCCCATCGATTGAAGCCATTAATGGTCAAGCCATGAACGAGCTAGGTTTAGGTCGCGATATCGCCTTAACATTTTTAGCAATTTTTGTTTTTAATATTTTAATTGCTCGTTTCACTAAGTGGAAATACATTTTCTTAACCGGGCAAGCCATTTTATGGATGGCTACCATGACGACTGTTTTTGGATACTTTGCAGGTTTGCGAGGGATTGCCTTAATTTTAGTCGGTGGTTTTATCGGTGCCGTTTTCGCAGTTGCTATGCCAGCGATCGCCCAACCAATTATTCGCCGTGTAACTGGTTCTAACGATATTGCTTTAGGTCATTTTTGTACGATTGGTTACTTGTTTGAAGCCGGTGTCGCTTATATTTTTGGTCAAAAAGGTGAAAATAAAAAATCAGCTGAAGATTTAAAATTACCTTCTTCTTTTGAATTTTTACAAGATACGTATCTATCTGTGATGGTGGTAATGGTGCCACTATATATTATTACGGCAGCTTTTGCCGGTCCTGGTGTTGGTGACCATGGCGCGCAAAATTATTTGATGTTTGCATTCTTGCAAGCGATTCAATTTGTTGTGGGTGTCTATGTATTACTTGCTGGTGTCCGCTTATTGTTAGGTGAAATCGTTCCAGCCTTCCGCGGAATTGCTATGAAATTAGTGCCAAATGCGATTCCAGCATTAGATTGTCCCGTCTTTTTCCCATACGCACCGAACTCAGTTATTTTAGGCTTTATTACGACAACGATCGGAACCGTGATTGCCATGTTTGTTTTACCAATGTTTGGCTTAGCGATGATTCTACCTGGTATGTTAACCAACTTCTTTGCCGGCGGTACGGCTGGGATATTTGGGAATGAAATCGGTGGTCGTCGTGGCGCAATTATTGGTGGGATTGCCCATGGGTTCTTCATTACCTTACTGCCAGCATTACTAGTCGGAATTTTCAATAGCATGGGCTTCATTAATGCCACCGCAACCGATGTTGATACAGTGGCAGCCGCATTACTATATGCTTGGATCTTTAGCCCGTTACTAAAAATGTTCTAATTAAAGGAGAGATTCGATGTTTGGCTTTTTGAAAAAAAATAAAGAAAAACAGCCTGCTAAACTAGTCCCAGAAGAACCACAACTTTCTGAAACAGAACAGGAGCAGCTGAAAGATCAAATTGAAAGAATCAAGATTCAAGTCAAAGAACTTGAAGCCGCTGATCCTTTGCAAGATGCTGAATTAGCGAAACTTTATGAATCATTAGGTTTGGCTTATGAAAAATTAAGTCAAGTTGACGAAGCCATCCTTGCTTTAGAAAAAAGTTTGGACTTGAAATTAAGTATTGGTGATGGCTACAAGAAATTAATGAGTTTATACAATGCCAAAAGAGCAGAAGCTGCTAGAAATGGTGACGACGAAGGTATTGAAAAATATATGAACAAAATGGATGACATGCGCCAAATCGCTAAAAAAGTAACCGTTGGCGGAAAATAAAAAAGAAGAAGGTAATGATGATATGTATAAGAATTTAAAACAAGTAACTGAGACAGCAGAAGCGTTAAATATGACCATTGGGGCTTTCAATACTCATAATTTAGAAATGTTGCCAGAAATGATTCGTGCCGCAAAAGAAATGGGGGCACCAATTATTATTCAAACAAGTATCGATACAGCTAAATACATTGGCTACAAAGTGTTAGTTGCAGTCGTTAAAGAAATTGCTGAGGATGAAATGGTAGATGTGGTCTTACACTTAGACCATGCCCGAGATTTTAATGAAATCAAGGCAGCAATTGATGCTGGTTATTCAAGTGTCATGTATGATGGTTCTCACTTACCATTTAAAGAAAATATCGCTAAAACCCAAGCAGTAGTGGAATATGCGCATCCCCGTGGTGTGTCAGTCGAAGGTGAGTTAGGGACAATTGGTGGCACCGAAGAAGGTATTTCTGTTGCTGAAGATGATAAAGTTTATACTCGTCCTGAAGATGCGGTAGAATTTGTTAAAGCCACTGACGTAGATGCGTTGGCTATTGCGATTGGAACCAATCACGGTCAATTTAAATCAAAAACCGAAGTCAATATTCCATTACTGAAAGAAATTCATGCCGTAGTTGATTGTCCATTGGTTATTCATGGCGGTACCGGTGTAAAAGAAGAAGATTATCCAGAATTAATTAATAACGGTATCCGTAAATTTAACGTCGGTACAGAGTTATTAGTAAATTGGACAAAAACAGCCAAAGATTCATTTGGTGAAACCGAAGTCAATAAATCTCTACGGCATAATGTTATCCCTGCGAATATCGCCGTGAAAAATATTGTGAAACACAAAATTGGCTTATTTATGAATGTAGAAAGTCCCATCAAACAAACAATCTAATGAAAAAATATTTGATTTTAATCGCAGGTAGCCCAGCAACGGGTAAGACTTATTTAATCGATCGAATCAAAGAAGTTATTCCTGATCCATTTGTCATTACGCCAGATGAAGGTAAAGAAATTTTAGCTGATTCAGTCGGGTTTGATAATCTGGCTGAAAAAGCTCAATTAGAAAAACGCGTGTGGAAATTTTATTATGGTGTATTAGACTTATATATGGAAGCAGGAAAACGGGTCATTGTATCAGAATATCCCTTCAGCTATAAACAAGCCGATCGGCTAACTCATTTAGCCGAAAAACATGACTATCAAATCATTACGATTCGTCTGACTGCGGACTTTGATATTTTATGGCAGAGACGTAAAGTCCGTGATGTCGAAAATGATCGTCATTTAAGTCATATCATGAGCCAGTATCATTTTGGCGATGAATTAATTAATCGGACAACAGCTGATAGTTTAATTACCGAAGAAGAGTTTAAGCAAGTCATCGAAAATAGAGGATACAATCATTTTCAATTAGGTGATTTGTATGAATTCGATGTATCTGATTTTTCTAAAGTTGACTATGATTCTTTTTTAATTGAATTGGCTGAACGAATCAATCAAAGATAAATTCTTAAACTAATCTAGACTGTAGACCATCTTCAAAAAAGGAAGATGTCTACAGTTTTTTTGTCTAAAGAAAAAAATCACCATATTCAATGACACGCAACTGATTTTTTGATTTGTTGAGTCGGGTAAGAAAGTAAGAAAAATTCCGTAAATCTTTTATGACGCATCTGATCATTTACTCTTGATTTAGCAACGATTCAACTCATCGTTGAGTTGGAAAAGTGCCCGTCAACAAAATAGTTACCCACATTTTATAGTAAATGAATAAACAAGCTTGCTATAATAAAATAAAAGAGGTGGCCGTCAATGATTCGAATTGGAGAACAGCTAAAATATTATCGTCAGCAAAAACAGCTTACCCAAAAAGAAGTGGCTGAAAAATTACACGTGACCCCTCAGACCATTTCCAAGTGGGAATTAGATAAAAGCTATCCTGATCTAGATCAGTTAAGTCGTTTAAGTCAATTATATGGAAAAAAAGTGGATGTGTTACTTGGTCAAGGAAAACCTAGCTTTTTTGATTATTTAATGGGTGCGGATAATTTTCGAAAAAGTTATGGGCTTCCGGCAAAGAGGGGAGTAGAAAAAGATGGTGAAAATCAATAGAATGATTGCTGTTTTGTATAATCTTTGCGGGGTAGCGTTACTGGCTTTAGCAGGCGGCGGTATGGCACCGCCTGTTGGTTATGTTCCTCCGTGGCTTTGGATCTCATGTAGTATTCCGTTTATTTTTTTACTGTTGGCTCATGTCTATCGTTGGCGCTTAGCCAAGCAAAATTAAAAAGCATGTACCGGTGAATTTTTTTCCGGTACATGCTTTTTTTAAAGCGCTAATTGGTTAATCAATCCAATTAATTCTTGTCTGATACTTGAACTGGTAGCCGTATCTCGTTGAACCAATGAAATCAAAAAATGCGGCTGCGGTGTGTCTTCGATCGGCAGACAAACTAAATGGTCTTCCTCGTTGACTGCGATTTCGGTCAGAAAACCGATCCCGACTTGCTCACGAATCATGCCTTTTAATATATTCAGATTGTTATTTTGATAGATAATAGTTGGTTCGAAACCGGCTTGTTGAGCCATCATCTTAAAGGCTTCTGGATGGACATAATGTTCATTTAAGATGACAAAGTTTTCAGCTTTTAATTCAGCAAAAGCAACACTTTTTCGTTGCGCCAGTGGATGTTGTGGACTAACAACAATCATAAAATTCTTTTTGATTAGTAAATGGCTATTTAACTGATGATCACGAATAGGAGAGATTGAGCCCAATAAGGCTAAGTCAATTTTTCCTCGTTGTAACATGGTAACCAAGTCAATTGAACCAGCATCCACTAAATTAATCTGATTCATTAAATCGTGTTCAAAAAGCTGCGTTGATAATTTAGGAAAATAATAGTTACCAATAATAGGGGGTAAACCAAAGGCGATCTTCTCGTCTTTTAAACGATTAATTTCCGTACTGGCAACATAAAGCTCATGTAGGATTGTGCTAATATGTTGTGACAATATTTGACCAGCAGGTGTAATGGTCAGCTGCTTATGACTTTGATCACGGTAAATTAATTTCGTCCCAAAAATCTCTTCTAATCGTTGTACGGCGTAGGTAACAGTGGGTTGACTTACTTTAAAGGCTTCTGCGACCTTTGTATAATTACGCTCTTTTACAAGGCGTTGAAAATATTCTAAATCTTTTAAATTCATAGAAAAGCTCCTCTTAAAATGTTCCGTTACTCATATAAAAATAGTTTATCATACTTCTATGTTTTGACTATATTAACAAATTACGACTAGAATAACTGTGCACTTAACAAACGGATATAAACAGCAAAAAAGCCAAAATAAGCTGAAAATGATACCGTCATATTAAGCGAAAGGTTTTTATCGAGAAGTGGATATTAGGAGGAGTGAATCATGGTTTTCTTTCAATCGATTGAAAGTGTTATTAGTATTATATTAATGATTGCTTTAGGTTATATCTTAAAGCGTCAAGGTTGGTTTGATGAAAGTTTTGGTAAAAGTATTTCGTCATTAATTACGAAAGTAGCTTTGCCGGCATCAATTTTTGTGTCAGTTTTAAAAAATTTGACAAAAGACAGTTTAATTTCCCTATCAGGTAGTCTGATTTATCCTGTCGGCGGTGTAATTATTTCCTATATCATTGCTTACATCTTAGTCAAAGTGTTAAAGATACGCCCTGGACGTCGTGGTATATTTATGAATGCTATCGCTAACGCCAATACAATTTTTATTGGTTTGCCGTTAAATATGGCATTGTTTGGTGATAAAGCCTTACCTTATTTCTTAGTTTATTATGTCACCAATACTGTATCCACTTGGGCATTTGGGGTCTTCTTGATTTCCAATGATGATCCGACAAAAGTAAAAGGTGGACCAAAAGCCAAATTAAATTGGAAAAAATTATTGCCACCACCATTATTAGGTTTTATTGTTGCGCTAGTTTTCTTACTATTAAGTATTCCAGTGCCAGATTTTATTAACAATACCTTGAGTTATGTGGGTGGCATCGTGACACCATTATCACTACTTTATATCGGGATTGTTTTATATGATGCTGGCTTGAAGAGTATTAAGTTTGATCGTGATACGGTAGTTGCTTTGATCGGTCGTTTTGTGATTGCGCCAGCTGCGGTCATTTTATTGATTACTATAGGTAGTAATTTGTTTGGCGCAGATTTAGCACCATTATTACGTCAAACCTTGATTGTTCAATCAGCTACACCAATGTTAGCAGTCTTGCCTATTTTGGCGAATGAAGCTCATGGTGATGTAAAATATGCGACGAACTTAGTGACAACCTCAACCATTTTATTCGTGGTCGTGGTACCAATCTTGATGCAAATCATTCAATTTATTTAATCTAAAAAGGAAGTCGCTTGATTTAAGCGACTTCCTTTTTTCTAGTTTCCAGTAAATAAATGTTTCATTTTTTGTTGTACATCAGGATTTTCTAAGAATTCGTCATAAGTGGTTTCGGCGCGATCGACTAATCCACTGTCAGAAATAGCAATAATCCGATTAGCAATTGTTTGAATGAACTGATGGTCATGAGAGGCAAATAATAATGAGCCTTTGTAAGCCATCAAGCCATCATTCAATGCTGAAATGGATTCTAAATCCAAGTGATTGGTTGGATCATCTAAAACCAAGACATTTGATTTTGCTAACATTAATTTTGATAGCATACAACGAACTTTTTCACCACCGGATAAGACATTGACCGGTTTTAATACTTCATCACCTGAAAAGAGCATCCGACCTAAGAAACTTCGTAAGAAAGTATTGTCGTCTTCTTCTTTAGAAGCATATTGACGTAACCAATCTAAGATAGTTAAGTTTGTGTCGAATTCCTTACTTGGATCTTTTGGTAAATACGCTTGACTGGTAGTGACACCCCAACGAACGGTACCGCGGTCAGGTGTTAAATCACCCATGATTACTTTGAATAAAGTAGTTGTGACTAAGTCGTTTTCAGCTACAAAGGCAACTTTATCGTCTTTATTCAAGGTAAATGAAATATTGTCTAAAATCTTTTTGCCATCAATTGTTACGCTAACATCGTCTACTTGTAATAAATCATTGCCGATTTCACGTTCAGGCTTGAATGCCACAAATGGATAACGACGAGAAGATGGCTGAATATCGTCAATCGTGATTTTTTCCAACATTTTTTTACGAGATGTTGCTTGTTTAGATTTTGAAGCATTGGCACTAAAACGTGCGATAAAGTCTTGTAATTCTTTGACTTGTTCTTCTTTTTTAGCATTTTGTTGTGATTGTAATTTTGCGGCTAATTGACTAGATTCTAACCAGAAATCGTAGTTCCCAACATATAGTTTAATTTTACCAAAGTCTAAGTCAGCCATGTGGGTACACACTTTGTTTAAGAAGTGACGGTCATGGGATACGACAATCACGGTATTGTCAAAGTTGATTAGAAATTCTTCCAACCAATTGATAGATTGGATATCTAAACCATTGGTAGGCTCATCTAGTAATAGTACATCAGGCTTACCAAATAATGATTGTGCCAGCAAGACTTTGATTTTTTGTCCGGCGGTTAGTTCACTCATTTTTTGTTGGTGTAATCCTTCTGGAATGTTTAGCCCTTGTAATAAGACAGCCGCTTCTGGTTCTGCTTCCCAGCCATCTAATTCAGCAAATTCGCCTTCAAGTTCAGCAGCTTTAATCCCATCTTCGTCAGAAAAATTTTCTTTCATATAAATGGCATCTTTTTCTTGCATCACTTGGTAAAGACGTTCATGGCCCATAATTACTGTTTGTAAAACAGTGTAGTCTTCAAAGTCAAAATGATTTTGCTTTAAGACAGCCATCCGTTCGTTAGGTCCTAAGGTTACGTTACCAGTGGAAGGTTGGATTTCTCCAGACAAAATTTTAAGAAAAGTCGACTTCCCTGCACCATTTGCGCCGATTAGGCCGTAGCAGTTGCCGGGAGTGAATTTAATATTTACGTCATCAAATAATTTACGGTCAGGAAATTGTAAACTGACATCACTTACTGTAATCAATGATTGTCCTCGCTTTTTATGTATTGGCGTAAAGCCTCCTTGAATTATAGCTACCAAATGAAGAAGTTTCAAGGGATGTTTGAGATTACTTGAGAAATAAGTTAGACTTATCTGTAAGGGAGGTTGGAAAATGATTGGTATAATTGTGGCGACCCATGATCATTTTGGCAAAGAATTATTAAAAACAGCTGAATCGATCGTTGGCACCCAAGAGGATGTCATCACTATCTCTGTGGCACCTGGCACGATTGGAATGAAAGAACATTTTGTCGAATTAGGCGAGGAAACATTAGAGCGTAATGATGAATTGTTGTGGTTGGTCGATATTTTTGGGGGCACCCCCTTTCGTTATGTGAGTCAGTGTGTTGTAGATGATGAACGACAACACTTAGTTACCGGCGTGAATCTACCGATGTTAATGGAAGCTTTAATGAACCGCAAAAAAACTGGTAGCGAGTTAGCAGAATTATTAGTAAGCGACAGCCAAACCGGTATTAGAAAAATGTAAATTTAAATAAATTTAAAGATAAATCACCCGTCAGCTGCTTAGTCATTGATCTGAAATGATAAGCGGCTGTTTTTTTGTTTGTTTTTAAATATTGAAAATCAGCACTTTTTGCTAATATTAATTGTTATCATAAAGGTCATATGCTCAAAATTTAAAAGTTATATTTTTTGTAAGCGTTATCTTTTTTGTCCGTAGATTAGGACAGTCTTTTAAATTTATGATTAAAATTTGAGCTTATAATTCAATTAAGGAGTTGGTTGACATGCAGCTTAGTAAAAAAGAGAGCAGTTTGATCGAGATTTTTCTTTCAACCAAAAAAATCTTAACTGCGCAAGAAATTGCTGACAATCTGAGAATTTCTACTAAAACTGTCTATCGACTAGTAAAAAAAATCAATGAACTAAGTAGCAATGGTCCAGTGATTGAAACACAAACAGGTAAGGGGTTGTCGTTAAATTACAAAAGGTATCTGAAAGTAATCAACGAACAAGAAAATACCCAAGAAGATAATGCTGAAGGGCGTCGTAACCGGATCTTATTAGAGTTGCTATTTAAATCGCCTCATCCCATGGATATTCAAACTTTATATGAAGGACAATTCGTCTCAAATGAATTGATTATTAAAGACATTGAAAAAATGCGGGAAACAGTTAAGCCTTATCAATTAGCAATAAAGAAAAAACGCAATCTAGTTTCGTTAGTTGGTTCGGAAAAAGAAATTCGTCATCTGAGTTATAAACTTATTTCAATGGGTTCTTTTTTAACAACTGAAACCTATGTCGTAAATGATGAGACGATGAACTCCTATGATGCGGATTTAATTACTTCATTATTGGAATACATTGAAAAAATGGTGGGGAACCCGATTCCTTATCCGTATAATGTCAATATTTTTTCTCACATTTATATTTTGTTGTCACGGTTTCGTAAAGGTAAAGTCGCCAATCCAGAAGTCAGTAAGTTGTCAGAACTAGATGGGGAAGAAAAAAACCTGATTCAACAAAATCAAGAAAAATTTGAAATCGCCAAGAAAATCATTCAACGAATTGAAGACTATCTAGTAGCTGAAATTGATGAGATCGAAGTGTTTTATTTATTTCAATATATTATGGCTTCAAGAGTTAGCACAAACGAAAACGCTCAAGCTATGACGAACGAATCGGAAGAAGTGACTATACTGGCATTGCACTTAGCCAAGTATTTAAAAGCTGAATTGAATTTTTCCTTCATTGAAATTATTGATGACGCCAGCTTTTTAGAACATCTACGCTTAATGCTTTACCGCAGTAAGAACGGCATTATTGTAAAAAATGAATTGATTCAAGATATTCGGCGAGAGTATAGCGAAATCTATGTGGCCTTGCAAAAAGCTTTGGATGATTTGTCGTCAGAATTTGAAAGTTTAAATATCTCAGATGATGAAATCGGTTTCTTGGTTTTGTATTTTGCCCAAATTTTAGAAAAGAAAAGATTCCAACGGAGAGTTTTAATCATGTGCAGTAGCGGCGTTGGTACCAGTGAATTATTAAAAATTAAGGTCCAAAGAGCTTTTCCTGATTTAGATATTGTCGATGTAGTGTCATTAAATCAATACAAGAAAAATTATGAAAAACTGGGAAAAGAAAGCTTTGATTTTATTTTGACGACAGTCAGTTTGGATAACAAAAGCAATGTGCCAAGTTTGTTAGTTAATTTCATGTTTACACAGCGCGACCAAGAAAATGTCGCTAAATTATTGGAGGGGTTATAAATGGATACGTTAGATATTAAAGAAGTTGTCAATAAGAATTTAATCATTACTGGATTGGAAGGAACTGACAAAGAAGCAGTCATTCGAGAATTAACTAAAAGATTACATGATCAAGGCTATTTATCAGATGAAGAAACTTTTGTCCAAGATGTTTTAGCTAGGGAAAAAGAAGGCATCACTGGTTTAGGTAATGGAATTGCGATTCCTCATGGAAAATCAGATGGTGTCAAAATCACAACCATCGCCGTAGGAACGACTAAGAGTCCCATCGAGTGGGAATCCTTAGATGATGAACCAGTCAATGTGGTTATTCTGTTTGCTGTCAAAAAAACAGATGAAACCACCACTCATATTAAATTATTACAAAAAGTCGCGATTTTATTAGCTGACGAAGATTTATTAACCAATTTAAGAAATGCTCAATCGAGTGATGAAATTTTTGAACTATTAACAGCAGAGGAGGAATAGGTTTATGAAAATTGTAGGAATTGCCGCATGTACATCAGGAATTGCCCACACCTATATTGCACGGGAAAAATTAGTTAAAGCAGGTGAAGCTTTAGGGCATGAGATTCACATCGAGACACAAGGAACCATCGGTACTGAAAATGAATTGACCAATGAGCAAATCAAAGAAGCAGATGTAGTCATTATCGCAGCTGACATCAAAATTGGCGGAAAAAATCGTTTTGACGGAAAAAAAGTGGTAGAAGTTCCCACTAATACAGTGATTAAAGCACCACAAGGATTGATTAAAAAAGTAGAACAATTAGTTAACACATAAATAATGAGGGGGAAGTTACATGTTAAAAAAATTAGAGTTGAAGAAGCACGCCCTAACAGCCATTTCCTACATGTTGCCAATCGTTGTTACTGCCGGACTTTTAATCGCCATCGGAAATTTAACTGGCGGGGCAGTGATTGAAGATTACAGTGCAGCTTATTCAATTCCTGATGCCTTAGTTTCTTTAGGTGTACTAGGAATGGGATTATTGGCGCCAGTTATTTCCGGTGCGATTGCTTATTCAATTGCTGATCGACCAGGGATTGGACCAGGTTTATTCATGGGTTTGATTGCTAACAGTATCGGCGCAGGTTTCTTAGGTGGAATGCTAGGTGGTTATCTAGTTGGTTTCTTAGTAAAATTCATCATCAACAATTTGAAAGTACCAAAATGGGCAGAAGGTTTAATGCCGATGATGATTGTGCCATTAGTATCAACTTTAGTTATGGGATTATTAATGTATTTCGTAATTGGTGTGCCGATTGTCTGGGCGACAGTAGCCTTAACCAATTTCTTAAATAGTCTGCAAGGTAGCGGCCGCTTCTTATTCGGTGCTATTGTAGGCGGCATGGCAGCCTTTGACTTTGGTGGACCAGTCAATAAAGTCGCTTCATTATTTGCAGATGGTTTATTACTAGAAGGTGTTTTCGAACCAGAAGCAGTGAAAATTTTAGCATCAATGGTCCCACCGTTTGGCGTAACAATTTCATGGGTATTATCAAAAGTATTCCGCAAGAAAAAATATTCTAAAGGCGAAGAAGACAATATCAAAATCGCTTTTCCAATGGGTATTTGTATGATCACAGAAGGCGTTATTCCGATTGCCGCAGTCGATCCATTACGAGTAATTTTCTCTTGTACTGTCGGTGCTGCTGTAGGTGGCGGATTAAGCATGATGTGGGGCATTGGTTCTCCTGTTCCTTCAGGCGGACTGTTTATTGTTCCAGCGATGACTAATCCATTATTGTTCATGTTGGCATTATTAATTGGTTCAGCAATTACCGGTGTGCTCCTGTTTGTACTGAAAAAAGAACCGGTCGAAGAAGAACAGTTCGAAGCAGAAGAAGAGGAAGAAATGGACTTGTCAGATATTACTCTTTCTTAGGAGGACAGTAAAACATGTATGTCTCAATGAGAGAAATGTTGCAAAAAGCCAATCGTGAAAAGTACGCAGTCATGGCAATAAATTGTTTCAATTTAGAAACTGCTCAAGCCGTGATTCACGCAGCAGAAGAATTACAGGCACCGATTATCGTTGATTTATTACAAGAACATCTGGAAATGCATCTAGGATACGAATATTTAACTTTGCCTATTAAACGGATGGCAGAAAAAGCCAGTGTCGATGTAGCGATTAATTTAGACCACGGACAAGATGTCGCTTTTGTGAAGCAATGTCTGCATGAAGGATTCTCCAGTGTAATGATGGATGCTTCCATGTATGATTTAGCGGAAAATATTCGGATTACTAAAAATATGGTGGACTTTGCTCAAACTTATAATGCCAGTGTCGAAGCGGAAGTTGGGAATATGGGAGCGGTCGCTGGTGACAATTGGACCAACGATCAGATGTTTACTGATGTAGATGAAGCCATCCAGTTTATTAATGAAACGGGTGTTGATTGTCTCGCCTTATCTTATGGCTCTACTCACGGCGATTATCCAGAAGGTTTCGTGCCAGAATTTCGTTTTGATATCGTAGAAAAAATCAAAGCAGCAACCAATTTACCACTCGTGTTACATGGTGGTTCTGGTGCTGGTGAAGAAAATATCAAAAAATCTATTGAATTAGGGATTAACAAAATCAATGTCGGCTCAGATTTTATGGCAGCACAAGCAGCCTTTTTAACCGAAGAATTGGCTAAAGGGGAAAAAGTAGACTACCCAGCCTTGGTTCATCAAAGTATGGCTGCCGGAAAAGAAATGGTAAAAAAATATATTCGACTTTCAGGGTCAATAAATAAATCAAAATAGGAGCGTATTAAATATGTTATTAAACATGAAAGAATTATTAACCGTCGCACAAGAAAACAACTTTGCAGTAGGAGCCTTCAATGTGGCAGATAGCAACTTCTTCCGAACTGTAGTGGAAGCAGCAGAAGCAAACGATTCACCAGCGATTATTGCCGTTCACCCAACTGAATTGGATTTTACTAAAGATGACTTTTTCCAATATGTGATGACACGAGTAAAAAATTCTAGCGTACCTTTCGTAGTGCACATGGATCATGGCGATAGCTTAGCAAGTATCATGCGGGCCATTCATTGTGGTTTTAGCTCAGTCATGATTGATGGGTCACTATTACCATTTGAAGAAAATATTGCTGTGACAAAAGAAGTGGTGGATGTTTGTCATAAGTTAAATGTTTCAGTTGAAGGAGAATTAGGTACGATTGGTAGTACCGGGACTTCGGTTGAAGGCGGCGTGAGTGAAGTTGTCTATACTAAACCAGAAGATGCTGAAATCTTTGTAAAAGAAACGGGTATCGACACTTTAGCGGTGGCAATCGGTACAGCTCACGGAATCTATCCAAAAGATGTAAAACCAGAATTGAAAATGGATGTTTTAGAAGAAATCAAAGAAAAAATTTCGATTCCATTAGTTTTACACGGAGGGTCTGCTAATCCAGATGAAGAAATTGCTAAAGCAGTTGCAATTGGTATTCAAAAAGTTAATATCTCTTCCGACTACAAATACGCTTTTTACAAAAAATGTCGTGAAATCTTAGCTTCGACAGAGCTTTGGGATCCGAATGCGATTTATCCAGATTGTATTGATGCAGCCAAAGAAGTAGTCACACAAAAAATGGGACTGTTTAACTCAACTGGTAAAGCAAAACTATATCGTGAAGCCAATCAACAACCATGGCGCAGTGATTTACAATAAACAATTGAGACAGGCAGTTGACAACTTATGTTGACTGCCTGCTTTTTTTCCCATATCATAAATAAAATGATTTCTATGAGGTGAAGAGATGACAAAATTTTATGGCAGTATCGAAGCTGGTGGGACAAAATTTGTCTGCGCCATTGGTGATGAAAATTTTAAAATCATTGAACGGGTTAGCTTTCCAACTGAAACACCTGAAGAAACAATGCCAAATGTGATTGCTTTTTTTCAGCAACATCAAACAGACTTAGCAGCTATCGGCGTTGGTTCATTCGGTCCGATTGATATTCACAAAGATTCAAAGACTTACGGATATATCACTTCTACGCCAAAACTTCCTTGGCAACATTATGATTTTATCGGCGAACTAAAAAAACATTTCTCGGTTCCAATGACTTGGACAACCGATGTAAATGCAGCTGTTTATGGTGAATACGTGGCGGGTAGCGGTAAAGGCTTAAATAGTGCCGTTTATTATACGATTGGGACCGGGGTTGGCGGCGGCGCAATTCAAGAGGGCCGTTTGATTGAAGGCTTTAGTCATCCTGAGATGGGCCACATGCAAGTCAAACCCCATCCAGAAGATGATTTTGCTGGCGCTTGTCCATTTCATGGAGATTGTCTTGAAGGAATGGCAGCTGGCCCAGCCATTGAAAAACGTTTAGGGAAAAAAGGTCAAGATTTAGCTGCTGATGATCCTTATTGGGAAATTGAAGCTTATTATTTGGCACAATGTGTTTATAATACGACGTTGCTATTACGTCCAGAAGTAATTATTTTGGGCGGCGGTGTGATGAAACAACAACAAATGATGAAAAATGTCCGTCAAGCCTTCACAAAATTAGTTAATGACTATGTGGAAGTACCAGCTTTAGAACAATACATTGTATTTCCAGCATTGGAAGATAATGCAGCCACTGTCGGTTGTTTTGCGATGGCGAAAGAAGCTGCTTTACACAATTAAAAAAATCGCCCGTCCAAATTAATGGGCGAGGCGATTTTTAGTTTATTTCAATAATTCATTTAAAGTTGGCATATCATGAACTTGATATTTTTCTTTGAAAGCTTGAATTTCTTCAGCCGAGAATTTTTCAGGATCTAATATTAATTCTTCCACTGGTAAAGGTCGTGCATCTTCAATTTTAATATCAATCACAACAGGGCGTTTGCTAGCTTTTGCAGCAGTGAAAGCTGGTTCTAATTGATCGTAGCTAGTAATTGTAAAACCATCAGCACCTAAAGCTTCACCAACTTTACCAAAATCAGCATCATCTAAAAAGACACCAAATTTTTGTTGTTCAGTATCTTCTTGTTCAGCTTCGATGAAACCAAAGGCTTGGTTAGAAAATACGATATTGATAATCGGTAAGTTATATTTTACTTGAGTGATGATATCTTGCATTTGCATCGCAAAACCACCATCACCAGCTAAGGTAAAGATTTGGCGATCAGGATAAGATAATTGAGCAGCAATTCCGCCAGGTACGCCATAACCCATCGTAGCAAACCAACCAGAAGTGGTAAATTTTTGTTTGCCGTTCATATTTAAATGACGAATGCTGTTGACTGTTACATTCCCTACGTCAGTTACAAAGATGGCATCATCTTCAGCAATACGGTTGATTTCTTTAAAGATTGGTTCAGGGCGTAAAGGTGTTTGTGCATCATTATCAAAGCTATGACGCCATGCATGCCAGTTTTTAATATTTTCTTGGTTAGCAGCTAACCATTTGTCAGCAGGCCGTGCTTTTCCTAACGCGACTAATTTTCTTAAAGCATTGGCACCATCACCTAAAATAGAGACATCTGTTTTGTGGCGGCGACCAAATTTTGTTGCATCAATATCGATTTGTACGAATTTCGCTGCAGGATTGAAGAAGTAAGCAGCAAATGGAAAATCACTACCAACAAAAACAATCAAATCAGCAGCTGCTAAAGCTTCGTTAGCTGGTTTTGTAGCTACCCGAGCAGCAAAACCTAAGAAGTTTTCATAAGCATCAGGAATAATTCCTTTTGCTAAAACAGCAGCGGCAACTGGCATTGAAAAATGTTCAGAAAATGCTTTAACGGCATCGAATCCACCACGAACGCCTTGTCCAACATAAAGAACTGGTTTTTGAGCGGCTTCAATTAATGGTAAAGCTTCTTTTAAATCAGTATCTTCTGGTTGTAAGACACCAGTTTTATGATTGGCAGCAGTCGAAATAGATAAATCTTCAATCTCAGCAAATCCAAAATCAACTGGAATTATTACAACGGCAACACCATTATTTTGATAAGCTGCTTTAATGGCTTCATCGACAACGTGAGGCAAGCTTTCTGGTGTCATCACTGTCCGATTATAAACAGAAACATCCGCAAACATTGGATTTTCGTTTAGTTCTTGGAAAGAATTATAATTCATTTGAGTTGAAGCAACTTGACCTAATAAAGCAACCACGGGTACATGATCCATTTGTGCATCATATAAACCGTTGATCAAATGAGTTGCACCTGGTCCAGCGGAACCAAAAACAGCACCGACTTTTCCAGTTAATTTTGCATCAGCGGCTGCGGCAATTGCGCCAGCTTCTTCATGACGCACTTGAACATATTTGACTGAATCTCTTTCTTTATATAAGGCATCCATTGTTGAGTTGAAAGAACCACCAGGAATACCATAAATATGATCAATTCCCCAAGATTCAAAAACTTTTACCATTGCGACACCAGCATTAATTTTAGCCATCATTGTCACTCACTTTCTTTTTGTAAGTATTTTAATAATTTTTATTATACTCTTAATTATAATCACTACCAAAGAAAAGCTCTTGAGAGAGTTTGCAGGTGCACCTAAACTTATGATAAAATCATATTATAGTAAACGTTTTATTTTTATTGAATGATTATAATAAAATAGTAAAAGTTGGAAGGGGCAGAAAATGACGACTTGGTTATTAAGCTTAGCTGCTTGGCAGCAAGCATTAGTGGGTACTTTATTTACTTGGGGAATGACCGCATTAGGTGCGGGGATGGTTTTTTTCTTTAAAAATATTAATCGGAATGTTCTAAATTTAATGTTGGGTTTTGCTTCAGGTGTAATGATTGCTGCTAGTTTTTGGTCTTTATTAGATCCGGCGATTGAAGCAGCAACTGAAAACGGATCGATTCCTTGGCTAGTTGTCAGTATTGGTTTTGGTTTAGGTGGGGTCTTTTTATATATTGCTGATAAGACAATTCCTCACATGCATTTTGGACCAAATCATGAAAAAGAAGGGATTCCTAGTCATTTAAAAAGAACAATTTTATTAGTTTTTTCGATAACTCTGCATAATATTCCAGAAGGTTTAGCAGTCGGCGTTGCTTTTGGCGCAGCCAGTGAAGCAGCTAATCCAGCCGCTGCAGTACTAGCGGCCATCTCAGTTTCATTAGGAATCGGGATTCAAAACTTCCCAGAAGGTGCTGCTGTTTCGATTCCTCTACGACAAGAAGGTTTAAGTCGTACGAAATCATTTTTATATGGACAAGCTTCTGGTTTGGTAGAACCAATTGCTGCAGTAATCGGAGCATTATTAGTTACTCGAGTGGAACCATTATTACCTTATGCTTTATCTTTTGCAGCTGGAGCGATGATTTATGTAGTAGTAGAAGAATTAATTCCTGAGGCGCAAGCAACTACTGATAGTAAACATCATTCGGGCGTGCTTGGTGCGATGACCGGATTTATTATTATGATGATTTTGGATGTTGCGTTGGGGTAAATGATAAATATAGCTAGAAACCTTGTTGTGTGAGGTTTCTAGCTTTTTTGTTTAAAAGAGGTGAGGTCTGTGAGTTGGTTAAAACTGGGTCATTCGTTCTTGTTCAAACAGTCTAGCTTTTTTAAACATAGATGCTAATTCCATATTTCGCAGAAAATCCATTACTACTGATGAAATAATTATCAAGTATTAGGAGAATGAATTGTTAGTGTTATGCTAGCTATTGTTTATAGAACTTTAAAAAATATTTCTAGTTTTTGTAGAGTTTGCTACATTTACTCTGCTGACATAGATTAAATAATTCTATATTTATTTCTTTAATGGATTATATTCTTATAAAGAAAATCCTAATTCCCGTTTATCTAAAAATAAAAACGTAGTATTATTTAGCAAAAAAAAGACTTTGAGGAAATTTTTTCCTACAAAGTCTTTCATTTATTTTTAGGAGATAAGCATTACACCGCTGTCCAACCACCATCAATCGCAATGGTTTGACCAGTTGTATAAGCTGAATTTTCAGAAGCAAACAATAATAGCTGACCTAATAGTTCTTCGATTTTACCAGGACGGCCGACTGGTGCGCGGAATTTTAATAATTGTTCTACTGAGTCGTCCATAACCATCATTTCACTTGGGAACATTCCTGGTGCGATGGCGTTCACAGTAATATTATATTCTGCCCATTCTTGTGCTAAGCTGCGGGTAAAGTTTGGTACGGCACCTTTTGTGGCATTGTAGGCCAAGTTCGTCATGTGGAATCCGGCAATTAATCCAAACATAGAAGCTGTATTAATAATGCGACCGTAATTGTTTTCAATCATATGTTTACCGACTTCTCGAGCCATCAGGAAATAACCAGTTAAACTAACATCTACGACTTTTTGCCAATCTGCTAATGTTAATTCAACCGATGGTGTTACTTTAATTGCACCAGCATTATTGACTAAAATGTCAATTTTGCCAAAGTGATCTACGACTTTTTGAACAGCTGATACGACAGCATCTTCGTTAGATACATCCACTGGAACTGGCAAACATTCTCCGCCAGCGGCTTCAATTTCATTTTTTACTTCTTCTAAACGTTCGACACGGCGAGCCATAATGGCAACTTTGGCACCATTTTCAGCTAAAGCTTTAGCATATTCACGACCTAAACCAGATGAAGCTCCTGTCACGACTGCCACGTGACCAGTTAAATCTAAATAGTTTTTCATAATAAAATTCCTCCTTGATAGTATTTACTTTTATACCGTAGCAAATTGTAAGCCTTTTCTCAAATAAAATGGCTGAAATTATTACGATAATATAAGTTTATTCTTTAAATAAGAAGATTTTAGCCGTAAATTTGTCTTTATCCTTTCAATAAAACTTCAATTTTCTTCTTTAATATGACGTTATTGAGGAGTGAACGCATGAAATTACGAAAGAAGAATCTACTTTTGCTTATTAACTTGACGTTAGTAGCCATCGTTTATTATTTATATCTTTGTCCAGAAAATCCAAATGCTTCAGCAAAAAATGTCACCGCACTGACAGATGACGAGGTAGAAACTTATTCAGGAATAGAGGATTTAGACGATAGTGACGGAACAATCTTGATTGATGTACCGCTAGAAAATCAGTTTACTGATAGTGCGTTAGGAAATGGTTGTGAAGTGACCGCTTTATCGATGTTACTGAATACCTATGATTATCAAGTGGATAAGAATCAACTGGCAGATCAATTAACTTATGAACCATTGATTACTGCTTCAGGAAATTATGGCAATCCTCATGAAGGATTTGTTGGAAATATTTATGGAGGCACGCAAGCAATGGGTGTAGCGGTAGAACCGATTGCTGAATTGGCGGAAGAATTTGTTGACGAGAGTCAGTACCAAGTAATCAGCAGTAGTGAAGCAGATGTTATAGATATTTTGGCAGTCGTTGCAGGCGGGGATCCAGTTTGGACCATCGTGACCGCTGATTTGGTTGTACCGACAGCAGACGATTTTCGAACTTGGGAAACAGATGAAGGAACTTTTACCGTTAGTCCTTTGATTCATTCGGTGGTGATTACTGGTTATGATGAATCAGCAGAAGTGGTTTATTTAAATGATCCTTTTGGTTATAAAAATCGCGTAGTCAGTTATGATGATTTTGCAACAATTTACGAAGCAATGGGCAGTCAATCTCTCTATCTTGAAGCAGCTTAGCAAATATTTAAATACATAAATGAAGTCAACATGTTACTATACTATTACTGATAGGAAATAGAGGTTTAACGATGAAATTTTCCAAAAAAATAGTATTAGTGATGATCACTTGCTTGTCTATAATTAGCATAATTGGTTATTTTTTGGCTGAAGATACAGCCGCGCCAACGGCATCTGAAAAAGTCAAACAGCAACCGACGCCCACTGAAAATTCTTTGGATTCCGAAAAATCAATTGTATTAGATGTGCCGTTAGAAAATCAATTTGAAGATGATCCCTTAGAAAATGGTTGTGAAGTTACAGCTTTATCGATGTTGTTAAAGTTTTATGGCTATGATACGGATAAAAATCAATTGGCGGATGAACTTACGTATGTTCCTTTTACAACAGAATCGGATAATTATGGTAATCCCCATGAAGGTTTCGTTGGAGACATTGAAGCTGGTGAGTTGGCAATGGGCGTAGCAGTGGAACCTATAGCACAACTAGCAAAACGATATGTTGCAGACAGCTATCAAGTAGTTGCGGGAGATGGAAAATATTCTTTCGATGAGCTTTTACGGCAGGTTCAAAACGGAAAGCCAGTTTGGATTGTGGCGACCGTTGATTTGCAAGTGCCTACCGAAGAAGATTTTGAAGATTGGCCGACTGACGAAGGACTTCTCAGTGTGACGCCACTGGTTCATTCAGTTGTACTTACCGGCTACGATCCAGCGACAAATGAGGTGTTCGTCAATGACCCTTATGGAATAAAAAATCGCAGCGTGGCTTACGATGAATTGGTAGATATTTACCAGCAATTGGGCCAACAGTCACTTTATCTAGATAAATTATAAAAGCCAGTCGAAAAATTTTCGACTGACTTTTTTTTAGCGGTAGTTACTGCGGCGTCTATTTGTTAACCAATTAACCAAGAAATATGCAATGGCTAATGGAATAACCAATTTGAAGAACAAACTAAAGCCAACTGATAAAACAACACCTAAAAGTCTCAAAGCAATACTTGCAACAACAAAGAAACCAATGACCATTAATATTCTGACAACGATACTATTATTTTTCATATTTATTTCCCTCTTTCATCTTTACCCATAGTTTAGCAGAACAATTGTTACTTGAAATCCAACTTAAGACGGATAATTGACAATCAGAAAGATTACTGTTTAAATAATGGAGATTATTAATGGAAAGAAGGGGACAAGCGATGTCAAAATCACGAATTGAAGCTTTTACTGATGCAGTAATTGCGATTGTGATGACCTTGCTAGTGTTGGAGTTACCGATACCTAAAGACGCTAGCTGGGCAGCCCTAGGAGAAGACGGTCACAAGCTAGCAATCTATTTTATTAGTTTTATCTTTTTAGCTATTTACTGGAACAATCACCATCATTTATTCCAACTAGTCAAAAGAGTCGATGGTGTCGTTTTATGGGCTAACAACTTATTAATTTTGATGATGACACTTTTTCCATTCACCACTGCTTGGGTAGGAGAACATCCGCTAGCTTGGCCACCACAAGCATTATTCGGGATGCTTATTTTAGGGACAGATGTGGCTTACTACTTATTAGTGAGAGCTTTAGTGAGAGTAAATGGTAAACAATCACCAATTGGTCAATTATTCAATCATTATCCTAAATTGAAATGGTCAATTGTATTACCAGTACTGGCTTTGATTGCTGGAGCATTAATTACACCACTTGCTGTTTTGATTGTGAATGTATTTGTGTTATTACTGTGGTTTATCCCTGAGAAAAAAGTTGAACAAACATTGTAACTTGCAATAAGAAATAAGCTATTTAGTTGCTGAAAATTCCAGTGACAAATAGCTTATTTTTTTGGTGAATTTTTAATAACAAAAAATTTTTCTCGTCTTTGTTTGATATTTTATAGTGTACGTTTAAGTAATAATTTCGAACGATTAGGACATAAATTCAAAACGATTCTTCCTCTAAATTATAATAAGATAAAGTAGAAAAGTTGAAAAAAATAGTGGGAGGAGATCTATGAGAAAAAGATAAATCGGTTTGATTGGAACTTTATTCAATTATCAAAGCACTACCTCTCATAATAACAGGAGTACAATTATGAACTGAAAATAGCGCATTAAAAATGGTATGGAAACAAGATTTGATCGGTATAAGTCTGGTTATGGATTAAAGATGTAATCAGGTGAATGAAGCATTATGGGGATTTAACAATGGGGTAATAATGAAAAAGTTAAAATAAAACAAGTTACTAGATTCAAATATAGGTCTTTAAAGCACAAAATAAACGAGGTGAATGATTGTGAAAAAAATTAAACCAGGACTAGGATTAATTTTTGGAATCGGGTTATTTGCATGTGGAGTGACAAACGTTAACACCGAGGAAACAATCTTTAATAATTTTTATTGTGCGTACTAATAAAGACAAATATGATGAATTGATTAATGTTAGCTGGATTAATGACAATATTTAATTTTACACAATTTCAAGTTATAAACAACTAGAGGCTCAAATTGAGTACTGTAAAAAATATCCAGCAGCAATCAATAAAGTACAAGCAGTTTTGGAGAATTCAAATTCGAATGAACAAGATTTTCTAGATAAATTAATTATTTTAAATGGTGCTGTTATTACGCTACATGATGGGGATTTTAGCGGAAGTGAGAGGTTAGTTAAACAGTTGAAAAGTGTTTTAAAAAAGCAGGAGAGCCTAGTGTGATAGGCTTCTCCTGCTTTTATGTTGATTTCTCTGAAAGTAAGAACATTGAGATTGTTTGACTTAGAAATATACTCCTATATAGCCTCCAGCATACTTATAATAATCAATTCTTATTCTTCCGTTATAATTTTTGGGTGGTATACCATTAAACCAATATTTTATTGTTGCAGCTCGTGGTTCTGCATTAACAGAAGAACTCGAAATTCCTGTAACATTTTCGTTGGCAAAAACCTCTGAAGTAAAGAAAGATGAAGAGATAAAAAACAATAATAATAGAACACTTAGCTTTTTTTTCATTTTATTCCTCCTATTAGTGATTTTTTCTAATGTTAGTATATGACAAGGTCATAATAATTTATCAAATGCAACTTGTTCGTTGATTTAGTATACCTGAACGTATAAAAAAATATATTTTTAGACAGAATTTATTCTATTTTCGGCTTAAAACAACTTTGAGTAATTGTAACTTTGAAAATAATCAATTATACTTTAGAAAGGTTTACTTCAATGAAGACGGGGTGTCAGTAATGGTAAGCTTATTTATTCAATACATTAGTATCTCACATTTAATAGTATTTTCATTTGCTTATTTTCTCTTAAACGATATCTATAAAAAACAAACTCGAGTTAAAGTTATATTTTTTTTGGTTTTAATTTTGAGTCTTTTGTTAGGAAGAGGATTTTCCAATCTAGACTCTTTGTTTTTACTGGTTTGTTACTTTCTACTTAGTTTGTATTCCACCGAAAAAAAATATAGCAGTTCTTCTTTACTTTTTTCAATCGTTCCTTATCTGATTGAGAGTATTACTACAGTTGTTACAAGGATTCCTATGTCATTGCTAATAAGAGCAAATAGTGGAACAAAACAGTTATTTTGGATGACAGTTATTTTAGTGGCTACTTTTGGTCTTGTTGTAGTATTAGTAAGATGTTTCAAAAAAATCATATATCCATATATAGAAAAGAAAAAAATTATTTCTTATGTATCTATTTTTTTGACATTACTTATTTTTATTTACGATACCTATTGGTTAGTTGCTAACTATGTAGAGAATCTTTTTCTAAAATATTTTATTATTATTATTTATCTATTTCTAATTATTTTTCTCTTCAGTATTCTCTATTTCGAAAATAAAAATAACGCTTTAAAATATGAAATGAAGAGTAAAGAGGCTGAATATATATTGATGAAAAAATATGAGGAAGAGACTGAGAGACAGTATAATGAGCTGCGGAGTTTTAGACATGATTATTTAAATATCATTTCTTCACTGGAATATTTTTTTACCAATGATGACATGGAGGGTGCCCACGAATATTTTGACAAGGTCATTCAACCAACCAGATCAATGTTTCAAAGTAATTTGCTAAAGCTAAATAAATTGAATCAAATAAAATCGCCAGAGCTAAGAAGTCTTTTCACTACTAAATTAAGTTTCGCTCAAAATAAAGGGATAGAGATTATTCTGGATATTCCTGAAGAAATTGCGATTAATCAGAAATTTGATTTTTTAAAGCTAACTCGTATCTTTGCCATTATTTTAGACAATGCGATTGAGGAATTGGCGGATTTAAAAGAAGGAAAATTAATTGTTCTTTTTTTGAATGAAGCAGATCATGTTGTGATTGTTTTGAAAAATTCTACACGAGCGGATCTGTTGCCTTTACATGCTCTTTCAGTGAAAGGTTATTCTTCGAAGGGTGCCAATCGTGGTTTAGGTTTAAGTAATTTGGAAATGCTAGTAGAATCAAGTGAGAACATATTTATTGATACTGAAATAGCTAACAATACTTTTTCACAAAAAATTATCTTAGAAAATGGAGATTGACATGCTTTCAATAATCATATGCGAAGATGACCAAATACAACGAACTGAGCTGAATAAAATCATTGAGAATTATGTGATGATTGAAGAATTAAATATGCATGTTCAACTCTCTACAGACAACCCAAATGAAGTGATTCGTTATGTAGAAGAAAACAAAATAAAAAATGGTATTTATTTTTTTGATATAGATCTACAAGCATCAATGAATGGCATCGAATTAGCTGCAGAGATTAGAAAGCTAGACGGATTGGGAAAAATAATTTTTGTGACGACTCACGAAGAATTTGCGCCATTGACCTTCATTTATAAAACGGAGGCACTCGATTATATTCTTAAAGATGACGTCGCACATTTTAAAAACAGAGTAATTGAAGCCCTTAATCATACAAATAAACAATATTTTTCTGAAAACAATACTCAAGAAATATTTTTAAAAATAAAAATAGGCAATCAAATCCAATTTATTCCTATTAAAGAAGTTATGTTCATTGAAACCTCTACTAATTCGCATAGATTAAAGCTTCATTTGGAGAACAGGACGATTCATTTCTATGATAAGATCGAAAATCTAGATATTTATCCAGACTACTTATACAGAACTCACAAGTCCTATTTAGTGAATATTAATAACATTGTTCTGCTGGATAAGACTGATCGGAGTTGTACATTTTCTAATGGTGAGAAGGCCTTCGTTTCTGTAAGAAAAATAAAAAAACTGGAACAAAAATTAATAAGTATTGGGAAAAAAGTTTGATTTTAAGTCCACCAAAGAAGCGTTGAAGGAAAATCCAGGGATTTTCTTTCAACGCTTTTTAATAGGACTTATTTTTCGATTTCTTCAATTAAATTTTCATCTGCTGGGCGTTCGTAATGAATTTTTTGCAGATAAAGTTTCCATAATTTATCAAATAATTCACTTTGGTATTCCTTGCTTGCTTCGATTGGTACGATAAAATAAGGTTTTTCTTCTGGCTCGAGTAAATCCGAGAAAGTTGTTAAATAACAGTCAGCAATAAAGTTGTTTGGTTGATGATAGTAAATTTCGACAAAATCTAAATGTTTTAAAAACATGATTAAATAATTAACCATGACAAAGTTAGGCGATGGCACCAAGGCAACCTTTAATTTCTCAGTCACCTTTTCATCCATTAAGAAAAGATAAACAATTTCACCTAAATCATCAACAAAGTCATCATGACAATCAACTAGCCATTTCAATTCTGGCTTTTCTTCAATAGCAGGCAAAATATCCGAAATAATTTCTTTGATATATTGATAATCTGGATGTTCATAATCCATTCGGGCGCTCATTTGATGAAAGATTGGTGTTGTACCATGTAAAATAGATAAGTTTAATAAAGCAGAAAAAATATTTGCTCGCATCAATTGTTCTTCTTCGATGGATAATTGTTGCCGCAGAATTTTATTGTTAATTTCTTTAGATAAATAATCTGTTGCTGTCGCCAAAGGGTCTCCTTTGAATTGCAGCTTTTGATAGTAATAACTAATGACAGATAAGCGTTTGTCAGGATGATTTACAAAATGAGGGACATAAAGTAACATGTAACCGACAAAACGAACTTCTCTTACTAGTGTATTTTTATCTTCAATATAATCCTCTGCCACATCTTGAATTTCCCATAAAGCTTCAGGGAAAACTAGGTCGTCTAACAAATCATCTTCAATCAAGTGACCTTGCAAATAACGAATCCGTGAAATCGTCAGTACCATCCATTTTTCTTTGAAGACAATGTGGTCTAACCACTCGTTATTTAGTTTTTCTAAGAAAAGTTTTTCGTTCTCTGGGTTTTCATATGTTGTTATTAAATCAAGACCAAATTTTCCAGTCCATAAGAAACAAAAATACAGCATTCGGATACGAACTTCAGAACCAATTAAAGTCATTTTTGAAAGATTCATCCGAACGCCAAATTTCCGCACATAGCTACCAAATTTAGTTAAGCGTCGAGCTAGTGTAGCACGGCTAATCTGATGTTTTTTACAAAACTGATCGGTAGTTAATTTTGGTTCGATTAAAGTCGAAAGTAAAAATTGATAAGGCATCGAATGATGAACCAACAATTGTAAATAATTGTTGGGATTATAATTTTTAGGTTCCCAAAGAATTTTGTTTTGAGGGCTTAAGAAGGCACCGTATCCTAGTTCTTTAAAATCGCGGTGGACCCCATTGACTAACAATAAAGTTGCATCATAAGAAAAATTTAAGGCAGCGCTTAATTTATGAATCGTATATTGGCCCTCCGGCAATGTGCTTAAATAACCTACTAGAACCACTTTTTTTTGGGTGTTTTTATCAAATAAAATAGTGTTCAAAACGATCCCCTCCTTTTAATCAATATTATCAAAATATATTGCGTAAAGCGATAAATAATTTCAAAAAAATGCAATTTTATTTTTAATGAATTTAATTTTTTTACAATTAATTGCGTAATTTATATGGTAAAGTGAGATAAAGGTGAAGGAGGAAATAAATGATAACAACTGTAATCTTTGATATGGATGGTGTTTTGATTGATTCTGAATATATTTATTTTGCTAGTAAGACACAGGTTTTAAAAAATGCCGGAATAACCGTGACTGAAAGCTATCACTATCAGTTTATGGGAACCACTAAGACATTTATGTGGCAAAAGATGAAAGAAGAGTTCAATTTACCAAAAGAGATCGACTTTTATATTACCGAAATGGATAAATTACGAACAGAATTTACGGAAAAAGATGGTGTACGACCGATTCCTGGTGCGCAAGATTTGGTTCGTAACTTACATCAAGCAGGGCTAAAACTTGCAGTTGCCTCTTCTTCTTCACTCCATGAAATTAAAAGTAGTTTATCCGCGCTTCAGTTAACAGATCTTTTTCAAGAAGTTGTCAGTACCGAAGAAGTACCTCACTCAAAACCTGCACCCGATGTTTATCAAGAAGCAATGAAACGTTTAGGTGTGACACCAGAAGAAACGGTTGGGATAGAAGATACTTTAAATGGTAGTCGAGCTGTCAAAGCTGCTGAGATGTTTTGTATCGGTTATGCTAATCCTAGTTTCCCAACGCAGGATTTAAGTGCAGCAGATGTGGTGATTAATGATTTAGCGATTTTAAGTCGCGAAAAAATTGAAGAATTAAGTAAGTAAAAAAAGCGTCGCAGATTTTTTTCTGCGGCGCTTTTCATATGCTTATTTTTGTAAATCTTCCCATTTCCAGTCTAGAACTTCTGGTGTATCCATTCCGTTTTGACGGATGTAATCATGGTGGAAGTTTAATTTGTCAGTCATTTGTTGATCGAAATCACTTGCTTTATCGCCAAGAACAGCATTTGCAGCAGCTTGAGCTAAGTGGAAGCGATCAAGTTCACTGAAAACACGCATATCAAACGGTGTAGTAATGTCGCCTTCTTCACGGTAGCCATGAATTAAAACATTATGATTATGACGGTCAAAGAAGATGTCACGAATCATTCCTTCGTAGCCGTGGAATGCGAATAATACAGGTTTGTCAGTTGTAAATAAAGCATCGAATTGCTCATCTGTTAAGCCACGAGGGTCTACATTTGGATGACGCAATTTCAATAAATCTACGACATTGATGAAACGAATCTTCATGTCAGGAAAAGCTTTATTTAATAAAGTGACCGCAGCTAAGGCTTCCAAGTTTGGTTCAGTACCAGCAGCAGCAATAACTAAATCTGGTTCTTCACCATTATCGGTACTTGCCCAATCGATCACTTTTAATCCTTCGTTTACTAAAGTTTCTGCTTCATCAGCAGAATAAAATTGAGGACGAGGATGTTTAGATGAAACGATTAAGTTAATCACTTCTTCATCTTGCAATGCTTTGTCCATGACAGCCATCAAACTATTTGCATCAGCTGGTAAATATTCACGAATGAATTCAGGTTTCTTTTCAGCTAAGTGAGTTAAGATACCTGGATCTTGGTGAGTATAACCATTGTGATCTTGTTGGAACACGGTAGATGTTGAAATAATATTTAATGATGGATAATCTTTACGCCATGCTTCATTTTTAGCTTTGCGCATCCATTTGAAATGTTGTGTCAACATTGAATCTACTACCCGCAAGAATGATTCATAGCTGGCGAAGAAACCATGACGACCAGTTAAAACGTAACCTTCTAAGAAACCTTCAGCTTGATGTTCAGATAATTGGCCATCAATTACGCGACCCACTGAATTTTGCCATTCATCATATGAACGTTTTGGTTCTAACCATTGACGATTGGTTGCTTCAAATACTTTGTTCAAACGGTTTGATTTGGTTTCATCAGGACCGAAAATACGGAAATTATTTGGATTTTCCTTGACTAAATCACGGGCTTGTTCGCCAAAGATAATCATATCTTGCGCTTCAACAGCACCTGGTTTAGAAGTGTCAATCGCATATTGTTTCCAGTTTGGCATGTTTAAAGGTTTTGGATCAATCCCACCATTGGTAATTGGGTTCGTAGACATCCGACGATCGCCTTTTGGTGCCATTTCTTTTAATTCATCAATTAGTTTTCCATCAGCAGTAAATAATTCTTCAGGACGATAAGATTTCATCCAAGAAACCAATTTGTCGATGTGTTCCATATGATCTGCATCTACTGGAATTGGCACTTGGTGGGCACGGAAAGTACCTTCAATTTTTTCATTATCCCAAACTTCTGGACCAGTCCAGCCTTTTGGTGTACGGAAAAGAATCACTGGCCAATGAGGCATTTCTGCATCTTCAGCTTTACCTGCACGTGCTTTTGCTTGAATATCTTTAATTTCTTCAATTACTTTATCAAGAGTTTCTGCCATGATTGGATGAACTTTTTCAGGATCAGTACCTTCTACAAAATAAGGTTTCCAGCCCATACCTTCAAAGTATTTAGTCAAGTCTTCATCAGATTTACGTGAAAGAATCGTTGGGTTAGAAATTTTTCCGCCGTTTAAATAAAGAATTGGTAGCACTGCACCATCATTTACAGGATTGATAAATGTATTTGAGAACCAACCTGCTGATAATGGACCAGTTTCAGATTCACCATCACCAATTACAGTGGCTGCGATCACGTCAGGATTATCTAAAATCGCACCTGTTGCATGAGATAAAGAATAACCTAATTCGCCGCCTTCATGAATTGAACCTGGTGTTTCTGGAGCTGCGTGAGAAGCAATTCCGCCTGGGAATGAAAATTGTTTGAACAAGTTTTTCATTCCTGCTTTGTCCGCCGAGATATTTGGATAAATTTCTGAGTAGCTGCCATCTAAATATGAATTTGAGACCATAACTTGTCCGCCATGACCAGGACCAGAAATGTAGAACATATTTAAACCGTATTTATTAATTACTCGGTTTAAATGAGCATAGACAAAGTTTTGTCCCGCAATTGTGCCCCAATGGCCGATTGGATGATGTTTTACATCACTTGCTTCAATATCGCGGTCCAATAAGGGATTATCTTTTAAGTATAATTGTCCAACAGAAAGGTAGTTAGCTGCACGCCAATACGCGTCAACTTTGTTTAAATATTCTTTTGATGAAAAGTCTGTCATGATAGAAAACTCCTTTTAAGTAATTTTTACTTTTAAAAGTACGCACTCATATTATACTGAAATGAAAAATTTGTAAACTAATTTAGGTATTTTCTACAAAAAAGATTTTTACAAAATCAAGCAAAAGCTCCATAGAACGCTTTCAAAACAAGGTTAATCAATTTTTTTATAGTTGTTTATTTTTTGAGCGGAAAAAGTGACAGATTGATGGAGAAATTCAATCTGTCTTTTCATTTGTGAAAAATGAAAAAATCAAATATTTCCATTTTTTTCGATAACACCATGTTGCAAAAATAAGTGCAAAAATTTTGGACTTAAGGTTTTTTAAATGCCTAAAAACAGCTATTTTTTGTTACTGTGATAAAATTATAGATTAGATTCAATTACATATTGAGTCTCATGTTGCAGAAAATGTATTGAATAATTTGTGAACAATGATAGTAGAATTGAAAGCGATTTCCAACTAAACTAAAGGAGTCAAAGGGAATGAAAAAAATGAATTTAACTGAGAGAACCAATCAAATTTTTGTAGAACTAATGACTGATCCACAAATTGCTAGTCGTGAATTATGTAATAAATATCAGCTAACTCGTGGACAGTTAAATTATGCATTGCAAAAAATCAATGATTCTTTACAAGCAGAAAATTTACCAAGTATTCAACGAACCAAAAATGGTCATTTTATCATTGCGCCAGCGGTCTTTAATTTTTTCAGAGGAGGACAGACTGAGACGCCTACTAAACGAGATGACTATGTTTTTTCCACTAAGGAAAGGGCTGATTTGATTCAGTTGATGTTGTTAAGTAAAGAGGAATATTTATCTTTAAATCATTTTATTGATGATTTGCAAGTCAGTCGTAATACCATCTTAAGAGATTTGAAAACAGTTGATAATCAGCTTCAGCATTATGATTTGACATTAAAATATACCCGTCAAAAGGGCTATTTTGTTAAAGGGGATGAATGGAATAAACGACAACTGTTGGCAGACTTATTAAGTAATTTAGCTGACATGCATCACGGCATCCAATTCATTGTTCAATTTGCAAATCTAGACAGGCAGCAAATTGAAATTTTTAAAAATCGGGTGGAGTTGGTGGAAGAGGAATTAAATGTGCGTTTCACTGGTGAGCGCTTAAAAGTTTTACCGTTGCTCATGATTCTGCTCATTCGTAGAGCGCAAAAAGGCAAGCTGATTTCTTACAACTACAAGATTAATTATCGCGAATTGGCCGATACCAAAGAATATTTAGCAGCTGATCGGATGATTTGGGATGTAGATGGTTTGACGGAAAATGAGCGAGTGTATATGACATTGCTGTTGTTGACTACCAATCTTTCGCGAGGCGATATTTTATCGGCAAAAGAGATCAATAAATTGAAAGAAGCATTAGAGGCAGTGATTTCGAATTTTGAAAAGAGTGCTGGTGTCATTCTAGAGGAAAAATCTAAATTGTTAGATCGTTTGCTGATTCATATGCGTCCGGCTTATTACCGAATTAAATATCATTTGAATTTGCAGTCTAAGTTTTTTCAAGAAAATAAAGATGCCAGTCTCTTCTCTTTATTTTATTTAGTAAAAGAAGCCAGTGGTCCATTAGAAACCTTTTTTGAGAAGAAAGTACCAGATGCTGAATTATTTTTAATTTCTTTGTTTATTGGTAGCCATATTGTTGAAAGTACCGAAATTATTCATCCGGAAAATCGTAAAAAAGCGATCATTGTCTGTCCAAATGGTGTTTCAATCGCTGTTTTACTGGAAAATACTTTAAGTAATCTATTTCCAGAGCTTGATTTCACTTTATTAGTTTCAGAAAAAGATTTCTATAAAAGTGATTATCCAGCCGATTTGATTTTTTCGGCAGTTCCGTTAAAGACCGATCGAAAAGTTTTCGTAGTCAAAAGCTTCTTATCAGAAAAAGAAAAAAGGCAATTACGAGAAAAGGTGATTCGTTCAACAGCGCTTATTCAGCAAGACCATATCACACCAGAAAAAATCATGGCGATTGTCAAAAAAAATGTTGATGTATCAGATGAAGCCAAACTTTACGATGATTTATTAGGTCTATTTAAAACCAAAGAAAATAAATTATTGGAAAAGAAGAAGCTGCGTTTGTTTGACGCATTGTCAGAAGATACGATTCAGATTTTTAATGAAGAGATTTCTTGGGCTGACTTACTAGATCAATTAGCCAAACCGCTGGAAGAAAAAAATATCGTTACAGCTAATTATGTACAAGCACTAAAAGAAGAAATGCCATTAATTCCAGCATACAGTGTTTTGAGAAATAAGATTGCTTTGCCGCATACTGTTCCAGAAGCTGGTGCCAAAGGTGTTGGGCTTAGCCTAGGGGTAGTCAAAAAAGGGGTAACTTCTGCAGATGGCATCAAGATTAAGACAGTCATTCTACTGGCGTCTAATGATAAAGAAGAACATATCGATTTGATATTTGAAATGATGAGTTTAACTGGTTCGGAAAAATTGGCAGATCTGGAAGCTGCTACTAGTTCTACTGACATTCGAAAGATATTACTAGCATTTAATCAAGAATATTGGGGGGAAAGCCATGAGTGAAAAAAATAGTTTATTAGATTACATCAAAGAACCATTGGTATTTGTAAATGCAACATTTGATTCTCATGGAGAGTTGTTTGAAGAGGTATATCAACAAGCAGTCAAAAGAGATTGGGTAACAACAAATTTTATCGACAAGATTAATGAACGAGAAACAACTTTTCCGACAGGTATCCAGTTAGAAAAAAGAGGAGCCGCCATCCCTCATACGGATCCTGAATGTGTCAAACAGGAGTTTATTGCGATTGTCACCAACCAAAAACCGGTCTCCTTTATGCGAATGGATGATGCCAACCAAAGTGTTGCCGCTGAGATAGTTTTTGTCTTAGGTCTAAATCAGCCTCATGCGCAATTAGAAATGTTGCAGTCGTTAATGGGTTTATTACAAAACGAGACTGTTTTAACCCAGCTAATCAATAGTCAGGATGTTCCATCATTAATTCAAATTGTTAAACAATATAGTTTGTAGAAAAGAGGAAAAATAATGAGAAAAATTAAAATTTTAGTCGCTTGTGGTGCCGGAATCGCCACTTCAACAGTAGTTATGAAAAGAATTGAGGATTTAATGAAAGACAATCATATTGATGCAGATGTGCAACAAATCAAAATTGCCGAAGCGACCTCAAAGCAAGCTGGTGCGGATATGTTAGTGTCTACAACAATCTTACCAACAGAATATGATATTCCAGCAGTCACAGCGTTAGGCTATATCACTGGTATTGGCGCAGATAAATTAGATCAACAGATATTAGAGACTGCCAAAGTAGCTGGCGAGAATTAATTGATATCAACAATAAAATTTAGATAAAACAAGGAGGATTTTTAAATGAAAGCTGTGAATGATGTCGTACAGTATATCCTGAATTTGGGACCGACAGTCATGTTGCCGATTATGATTTTAATTATTGCACTCATTTTTAGAGTACCATTCGGCAAAGCGTTACGTTCGGGATTAACGATTGGGATTGGATTTGTAGGGATTAACTTGGTTATTGGGGTGTTATCAGATAATTTAGGCCCAGCAGCCCAAGCAATGGTAGAAAGATTTGGTTTTCATTTAACTGTAATTGATACCGGTTGGCCCTCGGCAGCTTCTGCTTCTTGGGCATCACCAGTGTCAGCTGTATTGATTCCCATCTGTTTAGTAGTGAACGTCGTTTTACTATTGTTAAAAGTGACAAAAACCTTAGATATCGATTTATGGAATTATTGGCATTTTATCGCAGCTGGAGCGACTGGTTATGTTGTAACTAACGGAAATTGGGTATTCGCAATCTTATGTGCGATTATTTATGAAGTTGCTTGTCTATTAATTGCGGATAAGACCGCACCTTTAGTAGCGAAATTTTATGGTTTAGAAGGTGTTAGTTTACCAACAGGCTCAACTGCTGCTTTTGGTTTAATCGGGATTCCGATTGGGATGTTAATTGGTAAAATTCCTGGTTTGAATAAATTACATGCTGATCCAGATTCGATTCAAAAACGTTTTGGGATTTTTGGTGAACCAATGATGATGGGAATAATCATCGGGGCGGTTATCGCTGCATTAGGTGGTTATGATATTGGCGGTATTTTAACTATGGGTATCAATATGGGAGCGGTAATGTTCTTAATGCCTCGGATGGTTAAAATTTTGATGGAAGGTTTAATTCCGATTTCAGAATCTGTGCGGGATTACTTACAAGAACACTATGGCGATCGTGAAATTTACTTAGGTCTTGACGCTGCTGTAACAACGGGTCATCCAGCCAACTTAGCGACTGGGCTATTGTTAGTACCGATTACTTTATTTATCGCAGTTATTTTACCTGGTAATCGAGTATTACCATTTGGAGATTTAGCAACTATTCCGTTTTATGTGTCGTTGATTGTAGCCAATCGTAAAGGAAATATTATTCAATCTGTGATTACTGGTGCAATCGTGATTGCCTTAGCTCTTTGGATGGCAACCAACTTCGCACCGGTTCATACAGAAATGATGCGTGGCGTTTATGAATTCCCAGAAGGCGCAACAATGGTTTCTACCTTAGATATGGGTGGGAATTTCTTAAACTGGATTATTTTGAAATTCTCACAATTGGTAAGCGGTATTCTTTAATTTTTGAGTATTAATGAAGGAACATTATTCTAGTTCCTTCATGATGTTCAAATCAAAGGAGGAAAAATTTTGAAAGCGGCCTTATTAACAGATTTGAATCAGTTTGAAATAAATGAAATTACAAAACCGCAACCGGCAAAGGACGAAGTATTGGTTCAGGTAAAAGCAGCGGGGATTTGTGGCTCGGATATTCATAAAATGCAGAGCAGTTGGAAATATGAGTTGCCGATGGTTATGGGTCATGAATTCTCAGGTGTAATTGAAGCAATCGGAGAAAATGTTAAAGAAGTAAAGCTAGGTGATCGGGTAGCAGTCGCACCGTTGATTCCTTGTCATGAATGTGAATATTGTCGTGCAGGTAAATATCAACTATGTGAAAATTACACAATGATTGGCTCTCACCGCTATGGTGCTTTTGAAGAATATGTAACCGTGCCCAAAGAGAATATTATCAATATTGGCGACAAAATTACTTTTGAAGAAGCCGCTATGATTGAACCTTTGGCTGTTGCTGCTCATGGTGTTATGGGATTGGATCCCAAATTAGGAGATGTGGTGGCCATTTTTGGTTTAGGAACGATTGGAATTTTGACCGTTCAATGGTTGCGTCTAGCCGGAGTGAAGAAAATTATAGGCATTGATATTGATGCCTATAAATTAAGCAACTCTTTAAATTACGGGGTAACTGATACGATAAATTCTTTAGAAGAATCTCTTCAAGAAAGAATTTTTGAATTTACCAATGGTAGCGGGGTTGACATTGCAATCGAATGTGCCGGTTCTAAGATTACCGAAGAACAATGCCTATTAATTACAAAAAAAGGTGGTTTGATTGGTTATCAAGGAATCGCTTATAGCGATGTATTATTACAAAGAGAAGCTTTTGAAAATATTTTTAGACGAGAATACACTATCAAAGGTTTTTGGAATTCTTATTCAGTGCCGTTTCCGGGAGCAGAATGGTTTCATTCTGTGGACTTTATTGAACAAGGAAAAATTGATTTGAAAAGTCTAATTTCTCATCGTTTTGCTTTAGATGAGGTGCAACAAGCCTTTGATTTAACGGTTAATCGGGAAGAATCGTATAACAAAGTGATGATTTTTCCGGAAAGAAAAGAGGATTTACAATGACAAAAACAATGCAAGGTGTGTCAAAGCAAGCACCTGGTTATGATCAAATGAGTCTAATCGAGCTGCCGATTCCTGAAGCAACTGGCGACAAAGTATTAATCAAAGTTGCCTATACTGGCATTTGTGGTTCAGACATCCATACTTTTAAAGGTGAATACAAAAATCCAACAACTCCTGTTGTTTTGGGACATGAATTTTCTGGTGAAGTTGTCGCTATCGGTGAAGCTGTGAAGGAAATTAAAATTGGCGATCGAGTTACTAGTGAAACGACATTTTATGTTTGCGGTGAATGTGAGTATTGCCAGCAAAAGCAATATAATCTTTGCCCTTATCGTAAAGGATTAGGTACCCAACAAAATGGCAGTATGGCAAACTATGTCTTGGCAAGAGAAGAAAGTATTCATGTATTACCGGATCATTTAAGTTATCAAGGAGCAGCGATGACAGAACCATTGGCCTGCTGTATCCATGCGATGTATCAGGAAAGTCAGTTGAAATTGCAAGATAAAATTATCATTATTGGCCCTGGTCCAATTGGTTTGTATCTATTGCAAATTGCGAAAGAAATTGGTTCTTTTGTTATTATGACTGGCATTACTCAAGATGCTCATCGTTTGGAATTAGCTAAAGAATTAGGAGCAGATGTGATTGTCGATACGATGAAAGAAGATCTAGCAGAAGTGGTGATGAAGCATACTGATGGTTACGGTGTAGACAAAGTGTATGATGCATCAGGTGCAGCAGTCGCTGTAAATCAGGCTTTGCCTCTAATTAGAAAAAAAGGACAATTGATTCAAGTAGGTTTGTTTGCGACAAAAAAAATTGAATTGGATACTGAATCAATTATTCAACGAGAAATCGAGTACATCGGTAGCCGCTCACAAAATCCTTTTGATTGGCCGATTGCGCTACATTTATTGGCTAAAGGCGCTATTGCGATCGATCAAATGATTACAAAAAAATATGTCTTAGCAGACTGGCGTGAAGCTTTTGATAAAGTCATGGCAGGAAATGAAATTAAAGTAATGATTGAATCTAATCCAGGTGAATTTTAAGAGCAGATATTTCTGCTCTTTTTTAAGGAGGAGACTGTATGAGTTGGTTGGCTTTAAATGGTCGCGTAATTATTGTAACTGGCGGTTCTTCTGGCATCGGGCAAAGCATTGTTGAAAACTTACTAGTAAATGAAGCGATTGTCATAAATTTTGACTTGAAAGAAAATTCAGCTATTCAAGATGAGAATTATTTCTTTTACCCAACGGATGTCTCAAATAAAAAACAAGTGGATCAACAAGTGAATCAGGTATTTGATAAATTTCGCAGAATTGATGGTCTAGTGAATAATGCAGGGATTGCTTTACCGGGTATGCTAGTCAATCCTGATGGTAGTGGCAAACATCAACTGACAGAAGAGATGTTTGATCGCAGCATTGACGTGAATCAAAAAAGTGTCTTTTTAATGAGTCAGGCAGTTGCCAGTAAAATGATTAAAAATAAGTTTGGTGTGATTATCAATATGTCGACCGAAAGTGCTCATGAAGGTTCTATCGGACAAGGCTTTTATGTTGGTACGAAAGGTGCAATCAATAGTATGACAGTGACCTGGAGCAAAGAATTGGGTAAACATAATATCCGAGTCTTAGCAGTTGCACCAGGAATCATGGAAGAGACAGCTTTGCGGTCAGCGGCTTATGAAGAGACGTTAGCCTTTGTTCGTGGAACAACAGTTGAAAAGTTGCGGCAAAACTATCAAAAAGCTACCAGTATTCCTTTAGGTCGAGCCGGGAAATTATCCGAAGTAGCTGAAGTGGTAAGTTTTTATTTATCAGATCACGCTAGCTACGTCAGCGGTATCATTACGAACATCGCTGGTGGAAAATCCCGTGGTTAGTAAGGAGGAACATCAGATGGAATTTATGTTGGATACAACCAAGCTTAGTTTAATTGAAAAATATATGAAAGTTGCCCCAATTCAAGGAATCACCTCAACACCGAGCATCATCAAACGAGAAGGAAAAATTAATTTTTTTACCCATATGAAAAAAACATTGGAATTGATTGGTCCAGAACGCACCCTGCATATGCAAGTACCAGCAAAAAACAGTGAAGGAATGATTGCTGATGCCAATACAATTTGGCAAGAAATTGATCCAACTGTTTATGTCAAAATCCCTACGACTGAAGCAGGTTTTGTAGCTATCAATTATTTGAAAAGCCAACAGCGGGATTGTCGGATTACGGCTACTGCTGTCTACACCAAAATGCAGGCTTTTTTAGCGTTAGAATCAAAAGCGGATTATATTGCTGTCTATTCGAACCGTTCTGAAAATATCGGTGTGAACCCTTTTGACATTATTCATTCCGCTAGAAAATATGTTGACAGTAATCACTTAAAAACTAAAATTATGGCCTCCAGTATAAAAAATGTCAGTCAGGTTACCGAAGCAATCGACCACGGTGCTCATGCTGTAACTTTCGCTCCCGAAATTTTAGTCAGTAGCTTTAAGCTGGCTAGTGTAAAACAGGCAGTTGATGAATTTACGGCAGACTGGGTGGACTTATATGGGGAAGAGTGGATTTAATCATATTTAGGCAGATAAGAGACAACCTCTGGAGTACCGCCCCAGAAGTTGTCTATTTTTTTAATCATTATAGGTATATGGTTGATTTTGAATTCTACAAAGCGGGTAGAGAAAATTTGAGTTCATTTGCTGGAATTGTTGTTTCAGTAATGTGCTGTATTTTTAGATTGAGCAAATATTTTATTAGGATATACTCATAGGTAACATTTTTTGTTTTTTAGAGAATCCTAATCTACAAAATTTTTAGAAGCGCTAATTAATGTAACTTTTGAATGGATATTATATAGATCCTCTTAGTTAGAAGCATATTTAAAGAACGCTATATGAGCCTGATTAATTAAGTACGATACCATGTAACATCTTATCCCAAATGGTACTTATGTTAATATTCATTGAAAAAATTTAATTGCTAATCTAATATTGACAAAACGGTTTTAAAAGGCCTAAGATGTTAATCTAATAGCAAAAGGGGGTTGATTATGATTAAACTACAGAAACCAGTAGCTGATCTTAAAGAAATCATTGTTAAAAGCGTTTGGTTTGGATTTATTGCAGGTATGATATCAGGTATGGTAAAAATTGGATGGGAGAATATTTTGCCTCCAAGAACTATTGCACGAAATATGACAAATCCACCACAACATTTGGCTGAACAAATTGGTATTCCTTCCGATATAGTACACTCATTTTTCTATTATTCAGAAGACCAAAAAGTATTTTGGTTCACATTAATACTTCATTTTTCATTTGCGATTGGCTTCTCTATATTGTTTGTTTTCATTTCACAATACTGGTCAAAAATTGGACTTTGGCAAGGTACGTTATATGGGGTAGCACTGTGGGTTATCTGGCATATCATTCTAATGCCTGCACTTGGAACAATTCCCGCTCCATGGAACCAACCATTTGATGAACATTTATCGGAGTTTTTAGGTCACATTGTATGGGGTTGGTCTATAGCGTCAACTGTATACTATCTTATTGCAAAAGACAAAAAAGGAAATCTTGACAACATTTAAATTTTAACTAGTGATAAAAGTGTTACTTATGTATAGACGCATAAGTAACACTTTTTAGTATGTTTGCAGTGATTTTTGTTGTCACTTTTAAAATTATATTGCAATTTTTTCAACTACTAAATTGTACAAATGCAAAAAAAATTTCCTTTGTCATAATTTTATATCCTTTCATAAACCCTATTATTGTCTATTTAGAGCGTACCCATAGGTGACGCTTTTTATTTAATCAGTAAAATTGCTATAAGGGCTTATATCGAATTTTTTTAATGTAACTTTTGAGTGCATTTTAATTATGATTGAAACTGTCCGTTATAGGTATGCCCAAGGGTGAGAATTTTTATTTTTTAAGAGAAAACTATTGTATAGCATTTTTTTTAATTTTATTATGTATATTATGGATGTATTTTAAATAGAAATGTCAACAATGGAGGTAATTCAATGCGAATTTTTATTGATTTATGTGGTTTTTTTGGTATGTGGAGTTTATTTTCATTTCCCTTATATCAAGCTGTATTGGAATTATCTGAAAATTTTTTAACATTTGAAAAAAACTACCAGAAGAATTAAGAGAAAAAAAGTGTCCCCTATCTATTGGATACTACCACCTTTAAAAATACATTTAGAAAAACAGAGATCAAAGCAGCTATTAAATGCGATGAAATTAAGTGATGAAGATACTAAGAAAGTATGGCTATTCCTAGATAAAGCAACTGCATGGTTTTATGTTTCGCTAGCAGGATTTTTCAATGCAATCTACTTTACTTATGACTTAATGAACTCTTTTTTCAAGAGGAATTTTATTCCTTATCTTATAGTAGTTATTATCTTAATGTCTTCCCTTTCAATTTTAAATGTTGTTTATAGGACAAGTAGTAAAAGAATGCAAAATAAATATGAAACATTTTCCACTAAAACTAAAAATTAGTGGAACTTTTATTCCTTGAATTTGCATTTATCCAACGTTACACAAACACATTATGTAATGTTGGTGCTTAAGTTTGAGTCATTTTACATTATTTTTAATTGTTATTTAAAATAGTGTAAGATTTACGTTTGATTTTTATAAGTATTTTTGAAGTTGATTTATCACAATGGTTATTTAGTTAGCCTGTTTATAGGTACCATAGCTGCGAAAAAAAACTTGCACAGATATCTACTCTTTTCAGGAGAAGGTATTTGTACAAGTTTTTTATTTTTCTTCACTGCTTTTTAACTTGGTATAGTGAATACCAAGTATAAATCAATATACACTATTTAAAAGCAAATATAACGCTAGCTTATATTGGTATGTTAACCAAAATTCATATTAATTTCAATCTTTTTTCAAATAAAAATAATTGTTAGTTGAAAATTAACAAATAAATTTGATTTTTTTTGTTTTTTTAATATTTTTAACAACCGTCAATTAAGCCGTCAAAAAAAAGGAGTGTTTTTAATGCCTAAACGAGGCGAAAATATCTACAAAAGAAAAGACTTACGGTGGGAAGGCCGATATAAAAAAGGGATCAAAGAAAATGGGAAAATCCATTATGGCTATATTTATGGACGCAGCTATAAAGAAGTAAAGGAGAAGCTTTATTATTACAAATTGACTTATCAAAAGGTCTGTCAACAAAATGGGTTAAGTGCGCAATCCTATGAAGAATGGATATATCAGTGGCTAAAAGAACGAAGAAAGACGCTAAAGGAAAGTACCTATGCCACATATTTTTATAAGTTAAAGCATTATGTCTTCTTTCATATAGGGAATATTCCTTTAAATCAGTTAACAAAAGAGAGTATTCAACAAGTTATTGATACCTTAAGTGACCAAAACCTTGGCGCTTCAACCATTCACGTTATCTATCAAATTGTTAAAAAGAGCTTACAAGATGCTCTTACAAAAGGAAAAATTAATCAACAACCTTGTCATCATATAGACTTACCAAAAAAACAAAAAAAGATGATTCGATCTCTGTCTACTGAGGAAGAAGAAAAGGTTGAAATTGCTGCCAAGCAACTACCCCTGTCTAAGGGATTACCTATTATTTTAGCGCTAAATACTGGGTTAAGGATTGGAGAAATATCAGCTTTAAAGTGGTCAGATATCGATTTTAAGGCAAAAACACTTCGTGTTACTCAATCTTACCAACGGGTTCCTTTACAACAGGAACAACAGAAAACAACTTTATTATTTACATCGGCAAAGAGTGCACAATCAATACGGGTTGTTCCTATCGGTCGAAATCTTTACAAATGGTTAAAAAAGGGTGCACGAAAAGCAATGGGACCTTACGTTTGTTCCTCTCGGGAACTACCTCAAGAGCCTAGGCAAATTACTTACTATTTCCACCAAATTTTAACGAAATGTGACTTGAAAAATATTCATTTTCACCAATTGCGTCATACTTTTGCTACGAGGTGTATTGAAGCTAATGCGAGTATCACAGCAGTAAGTGCAATTCTTGGTCATGCATCTACTCAAATGACCCTGGATGTCTATACTGATGCAAATTTAAAAAGTCGCCAACAAGCAATCTTAAAAAAAGAACAAATCGCCTAACGTCATTTTTCTTCAATATTCATTTAAAAAATGAAATGAGAAAACTGAGGGGGGCTTTTTTTGTTTTTTTTTAGATTCTTCCTCTTTTAAGACTGTGACATTTTCCGTTTATGTTATCGCTAGCTTTCAAGATAAAAAGTACCTCGTTATTCCGTAATAGCCGTCAATGGTCGTCAATGAGCTTATTCAAAAACTATTGATATCAAGGTTTATAGTCTTGTGCTTGGTATTCACTATACCAAGTACAAATTAATATAAACGAATATGTTGATTATCTTTTTTAAGAATGAAAAAAATTGGAAAGGGGGGTGCAAAGGTGAGAGTCCTTATTATAACAAATAATATAGAAAATGAGATGACTCTTCATGAGCAATTAAATTGATTGAATCATGATATATATATAACTCGTGATTTATATGTAAATTTGTTGCAGAGTGGAAGATTTCCATATTGGAACAGTAATTTTCCAATGATTGTTATTAGTGAAACAACTTCAAAAAAGGAAGCTCTGGAAATTCTTGAGTACATTATTAGTTGGGAAACTATCTGTTTATTAAAAACAGATGAAGTATTAACTATTGAGGAAGAAGGAATTCTATGTGATGGCGGCTTTGATGCTTGTATTTCAACTCAAGGATTTTTTTCAGAACTTAGAGAAACAATATTTAATTATTCGACAAAAGAAAAAAAGAGATAAATATTCAAAAAAAGCAGTTAATATTACCTTTTAAAAATTTCCAAGAGCAATTGGCTCCCAAATATCAACAAATTATTTCTGTATTATTAAAAGCTAGCGGTAGACCTATTAGTAAAAAAAAGTTGTCGAATGTATTGTGGCATAAATGTACAAATGCTGCTTTAAGTCAACTCTCATTACGAATAGGTAAAATTAATCAAAAGATTTCTAACGAATACGGTATTGAAATTGCTATCCAAACATTATGGGGTAAAGGGTATTACTTTAACGATTTATTCTACAACACTATAGTTAAAAATTGATACTTATAGTAGACATACTTGTATTTGATAGATTTTATATTGACAGTTATATTACTCGTCAAGAATATAAAAAAGGAGATTTTAAAATGAAGAAACAAATATTTTTATTTTCTACATTAGCATTCTTAGGAATCGCTGGTTCGCTTCCTGCAACAGCCTTAGAAACAAATCCCAATGAACAAACAAGTACTGAAACAGTATCTTCATCCAGGAATCGGGTATCAACAAATTTAGAAAGTTCTGACGACTCATCTATTCAACCTATGGAAGAAACAGAATCAAATTCTATAAAAGATTACACATCTGTTAATATGTTTTCAGAAAATATCAGTACTTTGGATAGTCCTTTTAGGCCTAATGATTCTAATAATAACATGTTAACTTACAAAACAGTATTGATTAATTCGAGTAATTCTGGAGAAGTGATTCCTGCAGGAACTAAAGTATCTATAAATTTTTCTTCTCCATCTGACAGTATAGCCCCTGTATCGTTTAGAGGTATTCAATCTAGTGAGTCTCTGAAGGGCTATTTCTCTATGTCAGGCAGCGGAAATTCCTATGAATTAACTATTAATCAAGACTTGTTGCCTGGTGAGTATAATATTTTTAGTTATTTCGCAATAAATAATCCAGGATGGAATTGGGATGGTCTGAATAATTCTTCCGATCCCGCAATTTTTACATCAGATGTTACCTCCAATTTAATCGACTCGCAAAACTCTATTGTTGCTAACGTCCCTATCACCCCAGCCACAATATATATAAAGCCTGTACCAAATTCTCCTGTGGGTGGTCTAGCAGGTTTTATGAATGGTGGATATAATAATACCAATGTAAACAGTGATGGAACTATAGGTGTTGAGAATGGTTACCCAACAAATTTCATAACTTATAACAATGGTGTAGAGTGGTTTAATCCATCTGTCGATAAGGTCAATGGTAAATATTATCAAACTTTTGTTGGAGCGTATTTACCTGCTCAATTAGGAGTAGGTAATCCAATCGGATTGAGTCAAGGACAAATAAGTTTTACCTTTGACAAACCTGTTGACCAAAATAGCCTACGTTTAAATTTAAGTTCATTCGATAAAGGTGATTCTAAGGATATAACGAAAGAACCTGGTGTCAATTTATCAATTAGTAATGATAAAAAAAATGTAACGGCTGAATTCAGTCAATATATGCAAAATAGCGCTCCATTTTTAATTAACCAATGGAGAACTGTAAGTTTAATGGTTGCTGTGCCAGTCGATGATATTAATACTATAGTAAATGGAACTTTTAACTTACAATACCCGAATGTTAATTGGAATTCCAGTTTTAAAGGTGCTTTTACTAATCCAAATAGTAATGACTCTAGTTATCCTTACTTTAGAGGAAATAATGCTACCGTCTATACTACAGATAATCCTTATAATCCATTGACTGATGTTAATTCTTACGTTGGATATAAAAATAACAATGATAACATGACAATCACAAATTTAAACGGATATCCCATTGATGGAGTAAGCCCTGATCCAGGAGTATATACGATTGAATATAAATCAACTAATAAGGATACTTCTGGAAAAGAATTCGACACTACTTTTTCACGAAAAATAACAGTTATAGAAGATAAATCGTCTATTTCGGGAGAAAATTATACAATGTTTATTGGAGATAAAGATGCCACTATATCTGATTTTAAGGCTTCAGCTACTGATAAAGACGGCAATGCTATTAATGTTACTGCGGATCTTTCTTCAATTGATTTTTCTAAAACAGGTTCATATGATATCATTCTTACAGCCTCAGATGGACAGACAAAGACTGTTAAATTGATTATTGAAGAAAAGGAGAATCAATTAGTCCCAATTTATAGAGCATACAATCCAAACGACGGTGATCACTTATATACTATTAGTGAAAAGGAATATGACTGGATTACAGGGCTAAAATGGTCTGCAGAAGGTATTGCCTTTAAGAGTGTCCTTTCTGACTATAAAGATGCTGTTACAATATATCGCTTATATAATTCAAATAGTGGCGAACATTTTTACACTTTAAGCGAAAAAGAATATAACAATGTTGCTTCTAAAGGATGGACAAAAGAAGGTATTGGATTCTATATGGTTCCTAAAGAAAAAGGAGAAGCTGTCTATCGAGTCTTCAATCCAAATGCAACGGGTCCGGGCTCTCACCTCTTTACTAGTAGTAAAGAAGAAGCTGCTTGGTTAGTTGGACTTGGTTGGAAAGATGAAAAAATTGCTTTTTATAGTCCTAAATAACCTCTATAAGTGATGTGATCTCGATTAATACTAAAAGCCCTGGATGCGTTTGCTACCAGGACTTTTCTTGTAAGTGCCAATTAGTCTAACAGATACTGAATCCATAAATCTTGAATTCTAAAGAATTGTAAATAGCTATATTTTGTGAAATGAAAATTTTGCAAGTAAGTCTTATTGTCAAGATCAACAAATTATTGCTGTGAAAAAAGCTATACTAATAAAAATATGTAGTGAAGGGTCAGAAACTTAAAAAGTTTTTGACCCTTTAATTTTTTCTTAATATACTTGATTTTGAACGGTGTCAAAAATTTATATTCAGAAAGAAAGTGGGAATTTTATCGATTTATGGGTATTCTAGAGTAAGTACTAGTAACCAAGACTATAAAACACAGATTGCAAAACTAGAAAAAGCTGGAGCAACTGAAATTTTCAGTGAAAAATATACTGGAACGAAAAAGGAAGGGAGAAAAGAGCTAGAAGAGTTAATTTCTGTTGTGAAAAATGGCGACCAAGTATTAGTCACTAAGATAGATCGTCTTGCAAGAAGTATTGTTGATTTGAATGAAATAATTTCTTCTTTCAATCAATCTGGTGTCACCGTCATATTCTTAGAAAATTCATTGATATTTGAACCCAATAAAAATGATTCCATGCAAACATTGATGATGAATATGTTTGGCAGCTTTGCACAGTTTGAAAGAGACTTAATTGTTACACGCACCCAAGAAGGAAAACAATGGCAACATGCGAACAACAAATATTACAAAGAAGGACGCCCTAAAAGAGTTATAACAGAACGATACAAGCATGCACTTGAGTTAATGGAATCAAATAGTATGAGAGAGGTTGAGAAGAAAACCAATATTTCATTGTCTACGCTAAAAAGGATTAAAAAGCAGGCAAGAGAAGAGGCTCTAAAAAATAAATAGTTTTTATAGAAAACTATTTATGATAAAAAAAGCTATTCTACTATATAACACGATAACACGGAAAAATTTAGTAGAAGGTTGAATAGATGCAAATTGAAATCGGTGAATCGTATGACGTAAAAGATTTTTTTCTGAAAAATAATCAGAATTTAAAGATGTATCTTTATTATTAATTCCGGCTCAAACTTTTTTTCTTAAATAACAGATGCTAAAAAAATATTGAATAACTCTAAATAATATTAAGGTAAAGATTTTAATTTGGTATAATTTAAACAAGAAGTCTATTAGGATGTGATTGAATGGTAACGGTTGTTATTATATTGAATATGTTGGTTTTAGGAATTGTTTTTTTTATATGGATTGTAGTACGTACTTTAAGCAATTATAGTATAAACAAAGTTTTTATTGACCGACAAAAAAAATTTAAAACTGAACATCAAATGTCAGATCAAGATCTTCGTTTATTTCAACAAACTATGGAAGAATTAAAAAAACAAATTATATATATTGAACAAGTAACTAATATGAATAATCATTTAAAAAAAATAGAAAAAAAAGAAGCCGGGATAGTGTCAGCTAAACAGATTTTTCAAGAGTTAATGAATGAACCTAAAGATCTAACTAAGTATGGGGATTTCATCTATAAAAAATTACCTAGTATGGAACATGCTTGTTCCAAATTAATGAATATTGAAGACTCAAACCTGAATACACCCGAGATAAAAGACTCAAAGAATAATATTTTGCAGACCATTAATTTTATTTCGTCCAGTATTACCGATGATTATGAACGTTTAGTAGAGGAAGATTCTACAGAAATCGCATTATCTAAGAAAGTAATTGGTGAGAAAAAGTGAGTAAAAAAAATTTTCATAAAGAATATGATAATTTGTTCGATATGCAAGATAACAGAGCAAAAAAACAAAATCGTGTGTTCAAAATTATCTTGTCAGTAATACTAATATTAACTTTCGTAGAGTCGGTATTTGTAAAAATAGTTGAAAGTCACGATGATACTAACAGCGAGTACACATATACTTATCCATTAGAGGAGGCGGGCATAAAAACTACAGGAACAATAGATTACAGTAAGTCTTTATCAGCAACCATTAAGGATAATACATTTATTTTTAATCGAGGTTACCAACTAACTATAATGGGAGATTGGGATAATTCTACCAATAAAAAGGCTCTGTCTTTATTGCCTGAGGATAATGATGACCCGGATTATGTTGTCACTAAAACAATCGCTGACTTAACATTTTATGAAGGACGTTACGTTTCAGACTACGCCACGATTTCTCTTTCGGGCAATTTACTGCATTCATTTAGGTTTTCTGATCTATTCAACAAAAAATTTGTCAATATTTATCCCCAGAAAAATTTAGATGACGTTTTAACAGGATATATATTCTATTCTGAAAGTAAAGAAGATTCTACAATTTATCGTTACTTCTTATTTCCGGATAAAACAGGTATTTTGATAGAAGGTTTTACTGTTAATGAACCACTAAAAACGTTAACAAATAAAAGTAACTTTGAAGAATTTACAAGTGCTTTCCCTAAAGACTATAAATTTTTAAGTGAAGATTTTATATTTGAAAAGAGCAAGATACAGGTAACTTCTAGTGAGGTATTTGATAGTGAATAATAAGAATTTTCATGCTGAATATGATCAGATGTTTATCAAAAAAAAACTTAACAAGAGTAAAAACAAGTATCGGTGTGTTCTTATATTCTGCGTATTAGCCTTTTTGAATATGATACTTTTAATGGTTTTCAATAGTACTGGCAAAGAAGAGGCAACGCAAAATAAAGAGGCGAGTACCTCAAGTACAATAGAAAGCGATTTTAAATCTTATACAGTTCCAAAAGAGATATTCCTTTTAAAAGATAATAATATTCGACCGAATGGACCTATTGATTATAACCTTCCACTAAGTGTAACATTTCAAAATGAAACAATGATTTTTAACCGTGGTTATGAAGTTAAAGTTAATGGGGATTGGGATACCACATATACAGATAACGAACAATCTGTTCTACCAGGAGTTGATACTGACTCATTAGTGGATTTAGCAACCTTGACGTTCTATGAAAATAGAAATATGACATATATTGTAAATGTAAATATAACAGGGGATATGGTAAACGGTGTAGTTTCTTATGAACACTCGAATAAAGATTTTATGAAATTATATCCTCAAAATCAAATTGAAGATGTACTAACTGGCTATATTTGTAAATGTATGAGATCAAGTACATATGCTTATTACTTCATACAAAAATACTTTATTTTTCCCGACGGTACTGGATTTATGATAGCTATAAATATTTCAAGCGAACCGAATAAAAAAATAAATAAAGATAGCACTTTTAGGGATTGGAATAATGCCTTTAAAAGTGAATTTAAATTTATGGATAATACTTTTTTGTTAAGTAAAACAAATTAATAACTAGATGATCAATTAACTATAGATACAACGTCCTCATCAAAAATAGACAATCACTCACTACTCCCGTTTTAAACGAGAGTTTTTTTATTTCATACTAAAGAGGTATATCATTTAACTGAATATTTCCAGCATACTCATAGGTAACGCTTCTTTATTTTTTTTAAGACTAGTTTGAAAGGATTTTTCAAATCTCCGTCACTTTAAAAGGTAATTCACTAAAATTTTAAGTGATAAATTTCATAATAATAGCTCTTGCCTCATCAGAAACAAGAGCTGTTATTAGCGGGTTAATAGACTTTTATTCATCATAAAAAATAGACTACATAATGTTATACCAAGTAAGTCTCTATAAATTGAAGCCAAACTCAAAACAGGAATCTAACAAAAAACAGTTTACGGTTTTAATATTAAACTAAACTTTTCGGTACCTTTTCATCCCTATAATATTTACGAATGTAAAAACAATGATGAATACAGACAGAATACTTAAATCAAACCGAATATAGCTCCATCCTTGCCCCTTTAACATAACTGAAGATAAGGCGTCTGCTTCATAGGTTAGAGGGAAGATATAACTCAATCCTTTTACCCAACTAGCCATTGAATCTAGTGAAATAATGCCCGAGAAGAAGATTTGTGGAATGACTACAATTGGTAGAAATTGCATCATTTGAAATTCTGAGCTAGCAAATGTAGAGACAAAAATACCTAAAACTAATGCTGAAAAGGCAATTAGAATGTTAGATAAAAAGACCCAGCCAATGTTTCCAGCGACATGAATATTTAGGATATATAATGAGAAGGAGACAATTAGTAAAGTTTGTAAAATAGCAAAAACTCCGTATCCAGCTAAATATCCTAGAATAATTTCGCTTCTTCTGACAGGCGTTGCCAAAATTCGCTCTAATGTACCTGAAGTTCGTTCTTTTAAAAGAGCAATCCCTGAAATTAAGAATACAAAAAAGAAAACGAAGAAACCCATTAAAATTGGGAATATTTTATCAAAGAAACTAGTACTACTATTTCCATAGATATAAGAGTTATTAACTGAATAACTTGTGACAGAATACATTTGTCCTGTAACAAGAGCTGCTTGTCGCAGTTCGATGGTCATTTCTTTGATGGTATCCTTTGTAAGGACATTAGATAAAATAGTTTTGACTGCTGTGGTTTCACTGGGGTCACTATTTTCATAAGAGACTTTGATTGTAGAATCTTTTACACTGATAAAAGCAGATAGGTTATCCTCCGTTGCTTTCTTAGAGATATTCGTATCAGTATTATATTTTTTTATTTTTACATGGTCAGTTTTTTTTAAATTATCTGTAATAACTGTAGGGACGCTTTGATCAACACCAATTGTAACGGAAACATCACTACTGGAGGTAAATAAAACATTCATCAAGGTTAAAATGACTAAAGGGGCGATAAACATTAAAGCAAGTGTCCGTTTATCTCTGAACATTTCTTTTAATACTCTTAAAAAAATCGCTTTAAACCGAATCATTTTACTTTCACCTCTGCTTTTAAAAAGACATCTTCAATTGTATCTACGTTGAATTGTGCCTTTAATTCTGTAGGTGTCCCTATAGCAAATACTTGTCCGTCAATAATAAGTCCTACTAAATCACATTTTTCAGCTTCGTCCATCACGTGAGTTGTAATAATGATTGAATTATCTTCACTCGCAATTTTCCGTAACTGATTCCAGATTTCAACTCTCAGGCTAGGATCAATACCGACTGTGGGTTCATCTAAAACTAGTAATTCTGGTTGAGCAAGTAACGCTGTTGCTAAGGAGAGTCTTCGCTTCATACCACCAGAGAAATTTTGAACTAAAACATTTTCAGAGTCAGTAAGATTTACTAAAGATAGATTTTCCTGGATAGCCACAGTGAGATTACTTTTTTTCAACCCCATAAGTTTGCCAAAAAATTGAAGATTTTCTTTGGCAGTTAAGTTTTCATAAAGGGCATCACTTTGCCCCATATATCCAATTTTTTCTAAAATTTTCCGATTAGGCATCGTGGTATTAAATATTTCTGTCGATCCTTTATCCAATTTTTCCATACCCATCATACATTTAATTGTCGTGGTTTTTCCTGCACCACTGGGACCAATTAACCCTACAATTGTTCCTCTTTCAACCACAATTGAGACGTCTTGTAATACGGTATGTTTGTTAAAGCTTTTATGAGCATGCATCATTTCAGCAATAATTTCATTTGACATTTGCTTCCCTCCAATTTAATGAACACAGTGTTTATTATCTTGTGCTCCTTGAAGTATAAACTTATTAAATCGAATTTCAACTAACTAAATTGGATAATAGACATATCAAAAAAAGTGATTACTTACTATGAAAAAAATAACCGCTATGCGGTTATTTAGACTAAATCAAAATTCAAAAATTTATTGAGAATTAAAACGAGCTCCTCTGGAGAATCTTTCTGCCCATCATTTACCCATTCTTGTAAGAAGCCAAATAAAGCATTACTCAAAAAAGTGATAAAATATTTTCGTTCTAACTCAGTTTTGACCTGAAGACTTAAGTGAGGTAACACATTTTTTATGGCATTTTCTTTAAAAAGGTTCTTCACTTGCCGCTGTATGTCAGGAGATCCGTTATCAGAAATTAATAAGGCTAACAGTAAACCGTCTCCCTTAAGAAAGTTCATCATGTATAACATCAGTTCAGCTTTTGGCCGACCTTCTTCTGAAAATACTTTTAGCTGTTCGTTGGTGTGGTCTATTAATTCTAACTGATACTTTTCTACTAAATCGAATTTATCTAAATAGTGTAAATAAAAACCACTACGACTCACTTCAGCTTCTTTGCAAATATCCTTAACAGTAATTTGAGCAAAAGATTTACTTTTCAACAATGTAATCATAGCGCATATAATTCGATCTTTAGTGCGATAAAAACGAATATCCTTCTCATTCTTCATATTAGTATCTCCTTTTAGTGGGCAATTTAATAGAATTGTTCATTATACATTCCAGATTCTTAAAATATCTTTACATCTGTCTATACTGCAAAGGGTACAAAATAAAAAACACCGTGTCTACTAAAAGTACTTTGTAAAATATAGAGAGTACTTATCATTAAATTTATAACCAGTAATTGGCACTATGTTGATGCAGTTTTTTTTCTTTTTAGTTTTTAGATTAATTATATTTGGATAGTCTTTAGATTTTAGACAATAATAGAATTTATAAGAGATGATAAATTATGACTAAAAAATATTTTGTGTAATTTGGCGGTTGAAATAAGTGTAAAATAACTTTAAAAGTGACAGTAAAATAGGGTTCTTGAAAAAATATAAAGTGCCGCCCATGGGTATACCCACAGGTGCCGCTTTCATTTTTTTTTATTATTTTTATTGCTTTTTCTTTTGAAACAATATTTCAGATAAATTTTTTATAACCACTTAATATTTAACCAGTGTTATACTAAAAATATCCTTTAGTAAAGAGAGGCTGTTGAGAATGTGTACAAATATTAAATTAACCGCAAAAAATAATGATATTTTTTTTGGACGTACAATGGATTTAAATATGTCAATGTTTGGAGAAGATCCAGGAATAGATCTTGATGTAAAAATCGTATCTATGCCGAGTGGAACTACCGTAGAGAGTCAGCTAAAACCTTGGAAAAGTAAATATGCTACATTAGGTATATGTACCAAAGATACTGCCATCATGTATGACGGTATTAATGAGTATGGGTTAACCGGTGATTGCCAAGTATTAGTAGAAACAACTAGAAGTAAAACTTCTGAAATTGAATCTTTAGGGAAAATCCCCGTAATTGGCGAGGAGTTTGTAACATATATACTAACTAATTTTAAAAATGTACAAGAAATTCGGAATATATACTCAGAATTTATGTTGACAGAGCAATCATTTGTATATAAAGGAAATGACTTACAATTTCCTTTGCATTATGCTTTTATTGATAAAACAGGCGATGGCATCGTTTTGGAACCAGTAATATCTGGAGGTTTTAAATTATATGACTATATTGATGTGATGACAAATAGTCCTGAATATGATTATCATACTGTTAATATTAGAAATTATATAGGTTTAGAAAATACCGGAGTATCAGAAAAGAAGATCAATAATCAGTTGGCACTGAAACCTATCGAAAATGGCACAGGGTATGGTCTCCTAGGGATTCCTGGAGATTATACTTCACCGTCACGATTCATACGTAGTTTCTACTACAAGAATATGATAGATAGTTTCGATACAGACAAAGGTATCAATACTTTATACTCGATTTTTAGACCACTAATAATCCCTCGTGGATTAGAACACGCACATGAAGATAAACAAATGACAGATTATACGCGTTACTGGTCAGGATACGATGTTAATAATCAAACTGTTTATATACAAACTGGTGAAGGTTTGGCTATTACCTCAAAAAAAATGGATACATCATTAAAAGAAATAACTTATACAGATATTCAATTAGATGATCATGTATATATAAAATGATGAAATAATTGTCCGATAACTAGCTATTTTTTTCATGGATATCTCAAACCTTTAAGTGAATCCATGTAAATGTGGCAGCTCAAAGAAATTAATAGTTCTTATAGAATTGGTCTATTAATTTTTTTGGAAGGAACACTCAGAAGGAATTAAATCAGATAAACCAACGACAAGACAAATAGATGTGCCAGTTGAATTCGAAATTTTTTTCATTTAAAAGTGTTGATTTTGGGTGTTTATTATGTTGTTTAAGTACAAATAAATGAAGTATGTTATTATTATTATTAACGCTTACAAAGGAGGGGTTTTATGAAAAAGTTTGTATTAGGATTAGGACTGGTATTAGGATTAGGACTAGGTATAATTTATAGTTCACCAGCAGAAGCAGAAGAATTAGGGTTAGAAAATTTACTACTTAGAGTTTATAATCCAAATTCGGGGGAGCATTTTTTCACAGCTAGTTACGATGAAGCTAATTGGTTATCATCTCAAGGGTGGACTGGTGAAGGTACAGCTTGGGCAATCCCAGATAAAGGAGACGAAGTATATCGATTATATAATCCAAATGCAGGTGATCACTTCTACACAAAAAATTTAGTTGAATATGATTGGTTAAGTAAACAAGGATGGGTACAAGAGGGGAAATCATTTTTAAGTGATACACGAGACGATGTTCCAGTATATCGTAGTTATAATAAAAATGCTCTTGCTGCAGGATCACATATGTTTACTACTGAAAAATTTGAACATGATGGACTTGTTGCTGCAGGTTGGATTAATGAAGATGTTCAATTTTATGCAGAATCAGCATATTCCCGCCTGGATAAAAGAGTTGCTTATTGCGACGAATATATAAAAGAATCAGACTATGCAGCGTCTGATTATGCAGAATTTAAAGTTGCCTTAGATTCTAGTAAAACACTATTGAATGGTTCCAATTCAACGGTAGATGATTTAAATCAAGCGGAAAAGGATTTATATAATGCTATTGTGAAATTAAGAGAATCGATAGCTATTGAGGAATAATCTATAAAAGAACTATCCATTTATTATGGATAGTTCTTTTTTGTTAGAAACTTTATTTGGAAAATATTTGTTGAATTTTTTTTAGTTTAAATTACATTTGACCAACGTTATACCACCATGTTGTGTAACGTTCATTGAAAGGGAATGATTTTGTTAAAAGTGACTAAGATAACTACCACTAATAATGAACTAAATAAAGCTAGCAGAAGGAAAAAAATACCGCATAAAATTTTATGTGGTGTTTTTTCTAGTTAATTATTTAGCACTGTAGAATGCGATACCTTCATCTTTCCATCCCTGGTTAATTAGCCAAGTTGATTCTTCTTTGCTAGCGGTGAATAAGTGAGATCCAGGACCAGTTGCATTTGGATTGAAAACACGATAGACAGTATTCCCTTTTTCTTTAGGAACCATATAGAATCCAACTTGTTCTTTTGTCCAACCTTTTAAGGCTACATTATTATATTCACTTTCACTTACAGTATAAAAATGTTCTCCAGAATGAGAGTTGTAAAGGCGGTATACTGGAATAGCACCTTCATAATCAGAAAGGACACTTTTAAATGCAGTTCCTTCAGCATTCCACTTCAACTCAGTAATCCAATTATATTCTTCTTGACTTAACGTGTACAAATGATCTCCATCATTTGTATTATATGACCTTAATACAGGTATTAACCTAGTACCTTCATCATTATTTTGTACCATAACATTCATAGTTTTATCTAAAACTGCACCTGAAGGATAATGCAAACGGTAGATCACTTTATAATGTCCTGGTTTAGAAGTATCTACATCATTGTAGATAGCAGTAAAGTCATTACCGTAAGGTACTTCTTCATTATCACGATAAGCAGTAGCATAATTTTCTGGATAAAAAATATCTCCAATATTTAAGGTGATACTGTCATTAAGCAAGTCTATACGATCATTATTTTGCACCATAACATTCATAGTTTTATCTAAAACTGCACCTGAAGGATAATGCAAACGGTAGATCACTTTATAATGTCCTGGTTTAGAAGTATCTACATCATTGTAGATAGCAGTAAAGTCATTACCGTAAGGTACTTCTTCATTATCACGATAAGCAGTAGCATAATTTTCTGGATAAAAAATATCCCCAATATTTAAGGTAATATTATCATTAGGCAAGTCTATAAAGTCTTTATTTTTATCGACTGTCCCAGAATCCAGTGTCTTTTGTTCTGCAAAAGCAGGAGTTGAAAAGATAAACTGTGGAAACAATAATACAGAAATCAAAAGAACATGTAAGTATTTCATAGCACACTTCCTTTCATATGATTAACATAATATAACACAAATAACGAAAATTATTTATTTATTTTCTTATAAATTCTTTCATTTAATGAAGTTTAAAAGATAGTCATATCTGTTAATGAATAACATTAATTTATTAATTTATATAAATTACGATAGATTGAGGAATTTTTTATTTTTTAAATAATAACTTCAGAATTATTTATTATTTAAATTTAGTATATGACAACTTAAAGTAATTCGATTGTGTTACAAAATTTTAAAATACATTAATTTAAAAACTAAAAGAACAAAATATAACCGAAAAACTTCTGAAAAAGAGATACCCCAACATTACACAAGTAAGTTGTGTTAACTACAGCCAAAATTATTGATTAATATATCAGCTGATTTATTAATCCTATTGACTATTTCTCAGTTCCCATTATACTTTTTGGAAACGTTTAAAAAAAGGAGTGTCATTATTATGGAAGAAACTTACAATAAAGAGTCAACCAAAAATATTGAACTATTCTTTTGGACAGAGTCGTTCAAATGTTAAATCGTGATTTCCCTGTATTCATGATTGTGTGAGAATTTTCTGTTTTGTTCCCAGTTAAACTAAGACTACAATAAAAAATAGAAATCAACAGGACCATGAATAAGAATAGTAAAGTAACTGGAAATTTTCTTTTTAATCTACCCGTGGTCGATTTGTTAAAATTTTTATACTTATTAAAGGACAATTTTTTGACAAAAATTTAGAGGAGGCGACAATGAAATCAAAACATTCTATTTATTCATTATTTGATTTTATTTTAACTATTTTTTGGATAATGCTTTTTATATTAAATTTAGCCAGAGTAATTGATTTAAGTTTATTCCCATACAATCTCTTAGACATGGTGATTACTTTATATTTTATTATTAGCTACCTTACTAGATTCTTGATGTCTGAGAAAAAAAAGGAGTTTTTTTTAGAAAATATATTTGATTTAGTTGCTATACTCCCATTTAATTTACTTACTGGCAATCTCTTATTCAGCACCAATAGAATTTTTAGAATCATTAATTTAATGCTTAAGTTAGGGAAAAAAAAGAATAGTTTTTTGTATGAAAATGTTTTTATATACGGACTTTATGCAAGTGCTTGTATTATATTTGTCGGTAGTGGTTTTTTTAGCTTTTTTGAAAATAAAAATTATGGAGAAAGTATTTGGTGGAGTATTGAAACAGTAACTACTTTGGGTTATGGAGATATTATTCCAAAAACAGCCTGGGGCAAACTAACTGCTTCAATAACTATGCTATTTGGATTAGGTTTTATCAGTTTGATTACTTCGACGATAACAAATTATTTTAGTAAAAATAAGATACACAAAAAACATTCTTCTGAAATAGAAAAATTGCATGAAAAAATTGATTATCTTACTAAGCAAGTTGAAATTCTAACAAATAGTAAAGAGAAAAAAGATTAACTGGTGGAGGATTGGTAGAACAATTTCAGCAATATGTTGGAGATTACGGAAGATACTTTAGACAAATCAAAATTAACAAAAATATAAGAATAGAATAAGCAAAGCTTTTCTTTACTCAGTCATTGTATTGGCATTAACGTAAGAGAGTTGAATTTGCCAAGAAAAACAATTCATGCCATTAAAGAAAGAAGCTACTAGTTATTAGGTGATATTTATGAATAAATTACTGAAAATGAGATTACTTACTGTTACAAATAGTAATCCCGATTGGTCAAGTAATAAAGAGGAATTACAAAAAATATAAAAATCTAGTTGAACTTTTATTTGATTCAAGTCATCCCCTTCCGTCAATTAAAAATGATTGGGCTAATTTCAAACGTAGTGATTTTCTGTTTTTATTGTCATTAGGTTATGATACAAAATATATACCAGAAATATATGTAGTAGGATCTCAAAAAATAAACCTTTGGAAAAAAATTAAGGTTTACATGGTAAAACAAAAGATGAAGTTGTCAAAGTGAGAAAGCAGAAAATACTTTCTGATTATGACATAAATGTTGGATGAGACAATATGCAAGCAACAGATTAAGGAACACATGTTGGCATTAATGGATCAAGATGAAATTAGATTAACAATAAAATACTAGTAAAGAAAATCTATTATTGACTGTTCTTCTCTACTTCCTAAGAATCAAAAAAATGGGAGAAACAAAGGATATCCGATTTTTTATTTTCAATTAAAAAATTACTTATTTAGCATGGTTACTAAGTAAATCCAATTATGATTAGACGTAAAAATTATTTCGGAGTATTATAGACCTACAAATAAAGAAAGCGGTGTTTATTATGACGGATTATGAAAAAAAAGAAGAAAATGTAGCCAATAATGTGACTGACACAGTAGTTAAATTAGATAGTGAGTTGGATAAACTTAATTCACTTAATGAAGATACTAGCAAGGAACATGAATTTAAGAAATGGTATGCAGAAAAGAAAGCAATTCATGAAATTAAACATATTTTATATGATGCTGGTAAATATGATAAATATGATGAAGATGAAATGAATAAAATCGATACTTTTTTTGAAAATTTGAAGTGACATTGAGCTATAAATGTTTACTTATACATTAATCATAGCTTTTTATAAAAGGACGGATGTTTATGAAAAACCGAACTAAAATTAGTATAGGAATTGGTTTACTGGCAATAACAGGGGCATATGCTACAGTTAATTTTTCTGAAAAAATATTAGGGAAAATTGAGAGTGAAGTAACTCGTTACAAAACAAAAAAAGTTGTCAGAGATAAATTTAACAATAATGAAAAATTATTAAATATTGTTGATGATTTATCTGATAGTGAATTAAATTCTCTTAACCAAATTGCTAAAGATGTAAAAAATAGTAGAGAAAAAGTAAAACAAATAGGAAAGAAAATTAAAGATACTACGGGAAATGTATTGTAATCATAAAAATTCAAATCTTTTTCGGAGTAGAGCATTCTACTTCGATTTTTTATTTTTCTATTGAATTTAATTCCAATTATCAATAGCAATTTATAACTAGTTACTTTAGCTATGTTTCAAAGCACAGCCTGTGATTATAAATGTAATAAGTTAGAAACTAACCGTTCAATATCACCTGGGAAAAATAGTCAAATTATCAGTTTCAATTTTATATTCTGAAATTTAAAAAATCAAATTAGAACATATATTACAAAAAAGGAGAAAAAATGAGAAGAAATTTGAATCTTATTGGACAATGTGCACTGTCTATTATTAGTACGACCATAATCATTATTCCATTTATGCTTTTTATTCAGTTAAGCAATGGATCTAACTGGAGTACTATACTTCCCTTCATTCTTTTTTATATTTTTAGGATGACAGGTATTTTTTTTATTCGTGGAATAAAAACTACGTTGAATAGTTATAGCCTTTTGAAAATCTCTTTGATAAGCGGGCTACTGGGATGTATTTTTAGTGTATTGGGTAGCACTTATTTTCCCATGTACATTTTAGGTGGATTTTTTTTAGGGCTAAGTGGAGCGTGGCTACCACCTTCAAATACAAGTTTAAATATTTATTTAAAAAAACAGAATGAAAAACAAAAAAGTAGCAATATTATATCACTGATTATGATTGCGATATTAGGCATTACTATGTTCTCACCCATAAACTTTCGTTATAGTTTGTGTTTCTCATTCTATGGTTTACTGTATATCATCTCATTATATATGGTTTATCAGTATTCAGGATATAAAATAGCATCCCACGATTTAGAAGAATCCAAATATAGCTATTTAGTTTTATTTTTTAGTTTCTTATTTCTATTATTTTTGTTACGATCTAGCAGACTAATGCTAAACTCAGAGGAATTTGATTATTTTATTTATGGATATATTTTTTTAATTATTTTAGGTGTTATAAGGTTATTTATTTTTAAATCTCACGAGGAAAAAAGACTACCGCGTTCTTTATCTTTTTTAACCATAATTAATGGATCATTGGGAAATTATTTATTTTTATTTTGTTCCTTATACGCTAGTGGATATTATGGAAGAGAGGCAGTAGCTTTTAAAGTGTATCTCCCTTATGTTTTAGGCATGTTTTTAAGTACTTCAACAAAAAAATTCATCTTTAAAAATATGAAAAATTATTCATTGTTAGGTGTGATAGTGGGATTGGTAACTATTTTAGCAACTCCCTTTTTTTCATTGGGAATTTTTTTAATTAGCTTATTTAAGAGTATTTTAAATTCTTGGTTGACAATCCAGTATAGTGAAACAGAGTCTCTACCTATGGATAAAAGAATATGGGTAAAATATACAATTCAAAATATTGGTAGTATATCACATCAGTTTATTTTAATGATATTAGCGTCTGTAATTTTGACCAGTGACAAAAAGACTGTAAAAGAATTTTTTATATATAGCAGCAGAGCAGTATCAACTCATAATAGTATGGTGATTATGCAATCGTGGAATCATATTGCCACTGCACTGATATTATTGCTAGTTGCTATGTATTATTTGATCATTTTAAAGATACAGTATTCTACAAAAGATATCCTTTAGTTTACGTCAAAAATTAAGTCAAATAGAAAGTCTATTTCATTGTTCAAATTAAAATATTAGCTTAATTTGAATTCCTTTAAATTTTTAATCAAATTAGTTGAAAAATCAAAAATATTAATATAGCAGTATTCACGAGTAGCTTAATCTCTCGTGGATACTGTTTTTTCAATAGTAACTATACGTCGAAAAACATTCCAATTTTAGACACAAAAAAATTGGATTTAGTTACTAGAATAATATATAGAAGTACTTTATATTTTGGACAAATCTCAATGTTTGTCTATTTAAAAAAATCGAAAAAAAATGTAAAGTACTCTTGTATCCAAGTCTAAAAAAATAATTCTTTTAAAGGAATGATGACAAATGTATTACTCAAATGGAAACTATGAAGCTTTTGCACGTCCAAAAAAACCTAAAAAAGCTGATAAGGTATCTGCCTACTTAGTTGGTTCTGGACTGGCTTCACTTGCAGCAGCAGCATTCTTGATTCGTGATGGTCGTGTGGCTGGAAATAGAATTCATATTTTCGAAGAATTGAGTCTTGCCGGAGGCTCATTAGATGGTATTTACAAGCAAGAAAATGGTTTCGTTATACGAGGTGGTCGAGAAATGGAAAGTCACTTCGAATGTCTTTGGGATCTCTACCGTTCCATTCCTTCATTAGAACAGGCAGATGCTTCTGTTTTAGATGAATTTTATTGGTTGAATAAAGAAGATCCCAACTCTTCGCATTGTCGTTTGATTCATAACCGGGGAGAACAAGTAGCTACCGATGGTCAATTTTTATTAAGTGAAAAAGCCATAAAAGAAATAATTGCACTTTGCTTAATGGAAGAAAGTCAGCTACAGAATAAAAAAATTAGTGAGGTCTTTTCTGATGATTTTCTTACTTCAAATTTTTGGGCTTATTGGTGCACAATGTTTGCCTTTGAAACTTGGCATTCAGCAATGGAAATGCGCCGTTATTTAATGCGGTTTATCCACCATATAGACGCTTTAGCTGATTTTTCATCATTAAAATTTACTAAATATAACCAATACGAATCATTAGTATTACCTCTGTTAAGCTTTCTAAAAAAAGCTGGTGTTCACTTCCAATATAATACGCAAGTGGAAAATATTTTAATTAAATCAGATAAAAGCGGTACAAAGCAGGCGCAACAAATTCTACTAAAAGTAGATGGATTTCCTGAAACAATCGATTTAACTGAAAATGATTTAGTTTTTATTACTAACGGTTCTATTACTGAAAGTTCAACATATGGCGATAATGATACTCCTGCACCTATTTCACATAAGCTAGGTGGTAGTTGGAACCTTTGGAAAAAACTAGCAGCGCAAGACATAACTTTTGGTAGACCAGAAAAATTCTGCGAAAATATTCCAGATGCTGCGTGGGTAGTTTCAGCTACCATTACTACATTGGATAAAAAAATTGCACCTTTTATTGAAAAAATAAGCAAACGAGATCCTTATAATGGAAAAGTCGTTACTGGCGGAATTGTTCACGTAGAAGATTCAAATTGGAAATTAAGTTATACGTTAAATCGTCAACCACATTTTAAAGAACAACCAAAAGATCAACTAGTCGTCTGGTTTTATGCACTGATATCTGATACTGATGGAAACTATACAAAAAAAACAATCACTGAATGCACAGGTAATGAGATTGCAGCTGAATGGTTATATCACATGGGAGTTCCTAATGAAATGATCAACGATTTAGCGATCCATTCATGCAACACGATGCCTTGCTACATGCCTTATATTACTTCTTATTTTATGCCGCGTGCAAATGGTGACCGACCACTAGTTATTCCTGAAGGATCTAAGAATTTAGCCTTTATCGGAAATTTTGCAGAAACAAAACGAGATACTGTTTTTACTACTGAATATTCAGTTCGGACAGCTATGGAAGCAGTGTACGGTTTATTAGAGGTGGATCGAGGTATTCCTGAAGTTTTCGCTTCTTGCTATGATATTAGAACATTGATGAAGGCTACTTATTATTTAAATGATCAAAAGAAATTAATTGATCTAAAAGTTCCTTGGTTTACAAGTCTAGTGGAAAAGCATGAACTAAAAAAAATTAAAGGTACATTCATTGAAGAATTATTAGAAGACAGTGGTTTGTTATAATACTAAGTAATCTTTAGTGTATAAACAAGCATCGATGTGTCCTTCTATAAAAAAGATTACTATCTAAAAAGTAGATCAAAATGAACAACCGAGAAGGATTTTTCTTTTCGGTTTTTTTAAAAGTAACAGGGAATTTTTTTAAAAAAATTATTGATGGATTGGGCAGCCTCCCATGTATTTAACCATTCAAACTGTAATATTTTAATCTTCCACAGTTAAAAAATACAATCACATGATAGATTATTATTACTTTTAGTTCTCGTTTGAAACGAGAACTATTTTTTTCAAAACAAACATTAGTATACTTTTTCTAATTACAGTGGTTACCCTTCCCATTCCCAAAATTAACACTTTTTATTCCAAATAAAGCATTGCCAATACGGATTTATTCTATTCTCTACAATGTAACTCATAGGTGTATATTAAATAATAAGTAATTTCTCTTTTTTGTTCAGATTACTGCCATAGGAGACATTCAAAAAAGTAAGCTTTTAGAATTGAAACTACTGACTAGATTTCTAGAGATCTCTTATGGGTGATAATTATGGTTTATATTATTTTAGAAGATAGAGATTTTTGCGAGATATAATATTTAAACAAATACCCAAGGCAAAAGATAGGATTAAATAACTAGTTCCTCCATAACTTACGAAGGGTAATGGTACTCCTGTCATAGGAATTAATCCTAAGACGCTTGCGACATTGATACTAGATTGGATAAGTATCAGCGTCCCAAATCCAATAAGTACTAAGCTCAGTTGCTGATCTTTGCATTGAATGGATTTCTGAAAAATCCTTAAGCAAACTACAAAAATTAAAAATAAGACAAATATAGCGCCTAGCAACCCCAATTCTTCACTAATAATTGAAAAAATAAAATCTGTCTCTGCTTCTGGTAGATATCCCTGCTTAGTAAGACTATTGCCTAAGCCAAGTCCTAAAAAACCACCATTATATAAAGCATAGTAAGAATTAGCCATTTGATATCCGTATCCATGCTCATCTAAGAAAGGATTGTGAACTATAGAAATGCGATTATAAGCATGAGAAAAAAATGTTGGCAACAAATTGTTTTCGCCTAAAATTAATACAATAGTGGCTATTAAAATTATCCCCATTAAAAATAAGCCTATCCCTATTATTCCTTTTTCAACAGGAATTGCTGCCGCCCAAATGATTACTGCGACTATCACTATAATCATAAATGCTCCAGAAATTTTAGGTTGCAATAATACTAAGCCAGTAGCTAACCCTGTAATAATAAATGGTTTAGTCAATTTTACATTGGTAATATTTTTATTTTTAAAATAACTTGCTAAATATAAAATTAGAAATATAACAATGATTTCAGATGGTTGAAACTGAAATCCCCCTATCGAAATCCATCTCTGTGCGCCATTGACAGTTACAGCAAAAAAACCGACTTTTACCATAATTAAAAGGAGAAATGAAACTATTAAACCTCCCTTAATAAATAGTGGGTGTAGCAAATACTCAAGCTTTATAAAAAAGGTTACCCCTATTATTGTCAAACTTATTATAATAAATATAAATTGCCGATATAATAAGCTTAGCGAGTATTCATCTGTGACCATCAGTCTATAAGAACTGGCACTATAAATTTCTAAAAGCCCAATTACAGATAAAATAAAATATGGAACTAAAATAACAAGGTCAATTTTTCTATTCTTGATCATTCAATTTCTCCTCCTAAAACGATAGTTAGGTGGAATTGATAACCAATTCTACAAGTAACCCAAATAAAAAAGGCCTAAAACCTTTTTTGAACAGATTTTGACCTTTATAAGGTTGTCTCATCGTTCGAGTTTTAGCACTATGCAACGTAAAGAAAAAATATCTTAGTTATTTGAAAAAGCCTTAATTCGACAATTCCTGTTTGACCCATTGGTATCTTTCGATATTTCTGGGCAATAACCTATTTTTACATAGGAGCCTCACCTAACAAGTTTATTTAATTGCGTTCATATTAATTTATTTCTTTTGCCGATACAACGAATTGGAAAAATCTTAAAAAAAAGCTGATAAATTCTTATTAATTCTTTATTTAATCGGCTCTCCGTCAAATAGTGTTGCAAAGGGTTTTTATTTTTATATTAAGTTATGCTTTTCTATTAATTGCTATTACAATAAAATTTTTATTTTTTAAAAAAACTGGATATGGAATAAAAATTATAAAAACATAAATAAATGATCAAATAATAACAAAAAAATATTCTACAGACTTTAGATATATAACTGGTAATAACCATGAACTTGTTAAAAGATGAGAGTAAAGTAGTGACAATTCAGAATATAAGTGACCAAACAATTGATGATGTAAAATTCTTAGCAAAATTAAGTAATCGGAACTGTTTTACAGAATATTGAAGAACGTGAATGCATTCCCGTCAAAGTAAGTAACCATTTGTAAATATTTTTTTGGTGGACGGAAAATTGTTTTTTTTCAATATATTCATTATTCTTTTCCAATAATACGATTGAAATAATTAAAAAAAAAATAAACTTACTCAAAATGATTGAAAGCAATACAACCTTAATTCTATACTTTTGGCAGTTAGATAAAATAACCTTGTTAGGTGAGGCTCCTATCCAAATATAGGCTATTGCGCAGAAATGTCGAAAGACACCAATGTGTAAAACAGGAATTGTCGAATTAAGGCTCTTCTAAAGATAGCTAAGAGAAATCTTTACGTTGGATAGTGCTAAAGCTCAGACGATGAGAACCGATTGATGTACTGTTTGCTTTTTTAGAAAGTAGCAATTGCTTATTTACGATCAATGCTGGCTTAGTCTCCTCTTTCAAGGAAAAAAGAAAGGGATTCTCATGCAAAGATCAGAAAAAAAAATTCCACGTTACACCATAACAACCATTTGTTTTACTTGCCTCACGCTATTAGTGGCTGCCAGTCCAAATTGGTTTCAACAAATAGACGAGGCAATCTATCACATCAAATGGCAATTAAATACGTCACTTTTAACGATTATCAATCTGATGGCGAAAACAGCAACGATTGGCCCAATGTCCCTGTTCTTCTTGTTACTTATGATTTATCTTTTTCAGAAAAAAGAAAAAGTTCTTGCCTTTTGGGCCGTTAGTAACCTTTTAATTGTAGGCTTTTTAGGGAGCGTCTTTAAACATATTATTGGTCGAACTCGACCAGATTTAGGTGCTTTAGTCGATCGAAGTTCCGCGAGTTTCCCTAGTGGGCATTCTCTGTTAGCGATGTGCCTTGTCTGTACGGTTTTTATCACTTTAACTTATCTTAAAGTTGAAAAAGCTAAAGGGATAAAAATTTTTTTAGTTGCTTATCTTGTTCTGATTGTTTTAGGAAGAATCCTTCTCCGCGTTCACTATCCTAGTGACGTAATTGCGGGTATGCTTCTAAGCTATAGCTGGGTAAACTTTTCGTTCAGTGTTGTGAATCAACGTTATTTACAAACTTTCGCAGAAGAAGACATCACGCAACGGAGTAGACGACATCATCGTAAAAGAAAAAGTTTACTCCTAGTGTTCAGTTTGACTCTTTTATTTTTAGGAACTCTTTCTATATCAGCTTACGGCGTCAGCATGTATCATAATTTAAAAAAAACAGCGAACACAATGTATAAACCACGAAAATCGTCAACTAAAAGTCCAGATTTGGCTAAAGGTGAACCTGTAAGTTTCTTAATTATGGGAATTGCGAATGATTCAAAACGGAAGACTGATTATCGCTCCAATGCTTTAATGGTGGTCACGGTTAACAATCAATTAAAAGAGACAACCATTACTAGTATTCCGCGAGATTATTATGTAGAAATTGCAGGCACTGATGGAGAATATAATAAAATCAATGCAGCCCACGTTTTCGGAGGTGCTGATATGCAAATTAAAACGGTAGAGAATATTTTACACATTCCTATCAACCATTACTTTTCTGTTGATATGGATGCCATGAAGGACCTTGGCGATGCTGTCGGTGGTGTTACCGTGAATAATGCCTTTGCCTTTGATGCTGAAGGTATCCATTATCCAAAAGGTAAGCAACATTTAGGCGGATGGGAAGCTTTGCAGTACGCACGTATGCGGTATGAAGATCCAGAAGGGGACTATGGTCGTCAACGTCGCCAACGAGAAGTTTTAATTCAATTAACAGACAAATTACTTTCTTTTAACAGCTTACTAAAGTATCAAGAAATTCTGGATGTTATTGGTGAAAATGGAGAAACTGATCTATCTTTTGACCAAATGATGTCCATGTTAAAACAATACACGCCTGCACTAAAAAATATCAAAACCGATCAATTAAAAGGCTACGATTTCACAGGTGATGGTGAGACTGGAATTGAAGGAATTTCTTATCAACTTGTAGAAGAAAGCGAACGCCAACGTGTCGAAAATGCCATCAAAGAGCAGATGGATATTGATACAAATCAGGATGAACAAAATCAATAATTATATTCCATAGAAGAAGCTATAACAAAAGCGTTCAATCCCGATACCTGATAAGGAATGGCTCTGTAATATGATTATAAATAATTTTATCGACATAACATATTAGAGAAATTTTTTATGATGATGACTAAAGATACAAGGTATTCTACTGAATTTAAGAAGGTTCTGGCTTCTTTAATTTCAGATAACTTACTTTAAAAAGGGAAATAAAATGAGAGTATTAACTATTAATAACTTGATTCATCGAGCTAATTTCACTCATGAGCTAACTATGGATGTAGGATATAGATTGAAGAGGGGCCAAAAATTTTGGCCTCTTTATTTCACACTAAAGGACTTACTTTATACTGGAGCCTAAAATTTGTATTCATTAGACAAAAATAATTTCTTTGAATTTAGATGTGGATTTTTAATAATAAAAATTTTATGCGTGTAAATTAATAATTTTGTATATCCCAAAGGCGGGCAATAAAATCAATCTAACTATATATGTAATTGTTGTATGCATATAGAGATTCTAAGAATAAACAAGATTTAGCAAATTGAATTATTGGAAAATATAAGGTAAAAAATACGTACAGAAATATACTGAATCTAAAAGTTAGACTTTTAAGGAGTGGAGAAATCCACTCCTTTTTTTACGATTTTTTAGTTTGAATTAAGGAAATAACATTAAAATATTCATTAATCATTTAAAAATCCATCAATATAAATAATAATTTTTTACAAACTAAAACCCATTGAAACCCTTATTACCATCGATTTTCTTCAAAAATTTATGGCTTCTAAAAAAAGTTTGTGAAAAAAATTTAAGAGAAAGCGTTGACAATATTTTTAACGATGTTATACTAATCCATGTAAAACACATATGACAAACATATTGACATATGACAAAATTAGTTGGAGGGAAATATAATGACACTTTATGGCAAATTACTTGAACGTGAAAAAAATAACAATCCTATTAAAGTAGGTGTAATCGGCGCAGGACAAATGGGATCAGGAATGATTGCACAAATTTCGACAATTCCTGGAATGATTGTTGCTGGAATCAGTGATATTAATTTAGATAACGCCAAACGTGCGGCTGAGGCTTACAATGCGAGTGCAGCTCAAAAAATTGATATTTTAACTACGACAGATTTTAAAGAAGTCATTCACTCTGATAAAGTTGAAATCATTGTTGATGCAACAGGTGTTCCAGAAGTTGGCGCACAAATTTCTTTTGAAACTTTAATTGCGAAAAAACATATTGTACTATTAAATGTTGAAATTGATATTACCATTGGCCCATTAATGAAAAAATTATATGATGCAGCTGGCTTAGTTTACACTGGTTCAGATGGTGACGAACCGGCAGTAACAACTCAATTATTTGAATTTGCTAAAACAATGGGTATGGAAGTTTTAGTTGCTGGTAAAGGAAAAAATAACGCGTTAAAAGTCAGTGCAAATCCTGATTCAGCTCAAGCAGAAGCAGATGCTAAAAAGATGTCTAGTCATATGTTGGCAGCTTTCCAAGATGGAACAAAAACTATGGCAGAAATGAATCTGTTATCTAATGCGATTGGATTTGTACCAGATAAAGTTGGAATGCACGGAATTTCAGCTGATTTAGATGGTACAGTAGAAAAACTTGATTTAAAAGAAAATGGCGGAGTTTTAGATAACTTTGGTGTTGTTGAATATGTCGATGGTTTAGCACCAGGTGTCTTCGTAATTGTGAAGGGTCAAAACGAAGGTGTGCGTCACGAATTAAGTTACTTAATGAAAAAAGGTGAACGGGATCATCACTTGTTATACCGTCCGTTCCACTTAGCTAGTTTAGAAACACCATTGACGATTGCTCGAGCAGTTTTAGAAAACGATCATGCAATTGTGCCAATGGGAGCACCAATTTCTGAGACAGTAGCGGTAGCGAAAAAAGATATCAAAGCTGGTGAAAGAATCGATGGTATCGGTGGTTATTGTGTCCGCGGTGTGCTAGAAACACATGCTGATATGAAGAAAAATGGAAATGTGCCAATCGGTTTAGTTGGCGGTAGTTCTGTAGCTAAACGTGATATTAAAGATGGTACGTTCTTAACTTATGATGATATTGAAATTGATGAATCAACTACTGTTTATCGTTTACGTAAAATGCAAGATCAAACCTTTGCAGAATAAAAATAAGTTGAATTTCTGGTGAAGCAGAAGTGATCATCGCTTCTGTTTCATTTTTTAAAAGAAAAGAGGAATGTCATGAATTTATTAATGGTCGTCGTGTTGCTTTTGATGGTGCTACAGTCACTTGCCAGTTTTATTCAAGTCCGCAATTATAATCGTTTTATTAGTAAAATTACTAAAGAATATGCTGGACAGACAGGTTTTGAACTACAGACGGATGTATCAAAGGGTTGGCTGTCAAAGACAATTGTGGCAATCGTAATAAATGAAGCCGGTACAATTGAACACTGCTATATTTGCCGCGGGTTGACAATCTTTGCAGGTTTTAGAGAAATGAAAAATTATCAAAATATGCATTTGAAAGATTTTTATGAAAAGCAACAGACAGTGAAACATCTATCTAAGACAGAGAATTTATTGGGAAACATCTACCTACGGAAAATGGAAGCGATTACTAATAATTAGGAGGAACAAATAATGAAGTATATTGAATGGTTCGGAACAAATTTTATTGGATTATTTGAAGCTGGCGGGGAGCAGTTTACAAGTTTTATGACGGGGATTGTTCCGTTATTGATTGTTCTACTGACTTTCACTTATTCAGTAATTGCCTTTATTGGTGAAGAAAGAGTCGACCGAGCAATTCGATTTTGTTCGAAATACATGGTGTTACGTTACTCAGTGATGCCGATTTTGTCAGTCTTGATGCTGACTAATCCAATGGCTTATACTTTTGGGAAATTTGTTAAAGAAGAAGAAAAACCAGCTTTTTATGACGCAGTTGTATCTTTTTTACATCCGGTAACAGGATTATTTCCTTATGCAAATGCTGGTGAATTATTTGTCTTTTTAGGTATTGCTAATGGGGTAACACAAGCTGGTTATAGTCAATCGACTTTGGCTGTTCGATATTTTATTGTCGGTGTCATCGTCGTATTTATGCGGGGTGTAGTCACTGAGCAAATCACTAAGTTTTTAATCTCTCGTGAATCGAAAAAAAATTCAGCCAAGAGTGTGGCTAGCTAGGAGGATCTTGACATGTTTAAAACAATTTTTGTGGAACCAGGAAGTAATGGTTGGGGTGTTGGATTGGAATTGACACCAACTGATCAGAAAAATAAAGTTGTTTCTGTAACGGGTGGCGGGATTCATCCAGTCGCGCAAGCAATTGCAGATTTAAGTGGGGCAGAAGCTTGGGATGGTTTTAAAAACCAAGTACCAGAAGAAGAAATGATGTGTGCTGTCATTGATTGTGGTGGTACAGCCCGAATCGGAGTTTATCCCATGAAACGGATTCCAACGGTTGATGTATTGCCTTCCTCACCATCTGGCCCTTTGGCAAAGCATATTACTGAAGATATTTTTGTTTCTGGTGTGAAGCCAAATAATATAAAATTAAGAGATAGCGCTACTGTAGAAGAAGTTCAAAGTGCTGGAATTGCCCAAGCCGAAAAAGAGATAGTTAATGCAGCGGCTGAAACTGAAGAAATTGAAGAAAAATTTGAAGAGAAATATGCAAAAGCAAAGGCAGATCACAAAGCTAATAACGAGAAGAAAGATGGCTTTTTAGTTCGTTTTTCTCGCGGAATCGGTGGCGTGATGGGTGTCTTCTATCAATCAGGTCGTGATGCGGTTGATATGCTTTTGAAAAATATTATTCCGTTTATGGCGTTTATCTCAATGATGATTGGGATTATCAACTACACTGGTATTGGTGATTGGATTGCAAATGTGCTTTCTCCTTTGGCGGGATCTCTACCAGGAATGTTGGCTTTAGCATTAATCTGTAGTATTCCAATCTTGTCACCAATCTTAGGACCTGGTGCGGTTATTTCACAGGTTATCGGTGTTTTGATCGGTACACAAATTGCAAACGGATCAATTCCTGTACAGTATGCATTGCCAGCATTATTTGCCATTAATGCTCATGTAGGTTGTGACTTTATTCCAGTTGGGTTAACATTAGGTGAAGCAAAACCTGAGACGGTTCAAGTCGGTGTGCCGGCAATTTTATATAGCCGAGTATTGACTGGTGTAGCTGCAGTAGCGATTGCTTATGTCTTCAGTTTTGGTATGTATTAAAAATTTAAAAGAAATTGAGGGATTCTCATGGTAAAAACAAAAGTAACTGAAATTGGTTCAATGGTAGAAGCATTTGCCGAAGAAAAATTGATTATTTTATTTGGCCCAGAAGCAACGGCTGAATTGAGAGATATTTGTGTCATTCATGAATTTGAAGAAAAACCAGAGGATGCCTTGAAAGTTGGTGGCCTTATTAAATTTGGTAGTCAAGAATATAAAATTGCCGCAGTTGGCTCTCAAGCTAATGCAAACTTCGAAGAATTAGGTCATATCTCGATTTATTTCCGTGATGAGATTGGCGAAATTTTACCAGGTGCGATTATTATTAGTCCAAGTAGTTATCCTGAAACAGTTGAAATTGGCGAAGTAATCGAATTTTTATAAAAGAAAATATGGTGAGGTGAGGCAATCGTTGTCTCACTTTTGCTGTTTTGGAAGGGGGTCAATAAAAATGAATGAACAAATGAATCGGGATTTAGTTAGAGTTGCCACAATGTATCATAAAGAGGATTTGAAACAGTCGGATATTGCCAAGAAAATGGGGATTTCTCGGTCGCTGGTTTCAAAATATTTGAATGATGCAAAAAAAGAAGGAATTGTTGACATTTACATAAAAAGTGAAAGTGCTTACTCAGCAGAGCTGGAATTAAGCTTAGAAAAAAAATTCGGGTTAAAACGAGCAGTCGTGCTAGACACAAACAATATCAGAGAAAATGAAGTCGAGAAAATTTTGGTGCAAACGGCTATTTCCTCCTTTAAACGAGACATTGATCAAGCAAATAAAATCGGTATTTCGTGGGGGAAAATGTTGCGGCGTTTTGTGGATGAATTCCCTTATGAAAATAGTCCTGAAACGATGATCGTGCCATTAATTGGTGGGATGGGTCCTGATCATGTTGATGTTCACTCAAATCAGCTGGCCTATGATTTGGCTCGTAAAATTAGAGGTCGTAGTCTGTATCTTTATGCGCCGGCTTTAGTTGATAATCATGAAGTCAAAACAAGTTTAATCGAGAATTCTTTAATTAAAGAAGTTTTGGCTGAAGGATGCAAGGTAGATCTTGCGCTAGTAGGGATTGCAGATCCTTTCTCAACTAAAAATACGATGACGGAAATCGGTTATTTAAATCCAGCTGCTTTGGCGGATTTAAAATCAGTCCATACAGTGGGAGATATTAATTCTCGTTTCTTTGATCGTAATGGCGAGGAAGTAGATAGTCGGATCAATGAAAATGTTATTGGCGTAAATTTAACAGAGTTGAAAAAAATTGATAAAATCGCTGCAATTTGTCACGAAGAATCTAAAAAATCAGCGCTTTATGTAGCGATTCAACATCAATTAATCAATATGATTGCCGTAACAACAGAAATAGCTGAATTTTTACTAGAAAAAACTGACAGCAGCGAAGAATAAAATTTGATTCTATTAACAAAAAACATTGAAGCTGCAATATATAATGCTAGCTTCAATGTTTTTTTATTTGACATATTTGGTTAAAAATTCTGCAACTGTTGCTTGATATTTTTCAGGTTTTTTTGAAAAGGCTTGTGCATGGGCAGCGCCTTTCACTACATATTTTTCTTTAGGACCTTTAGTTGCTTGGTAATTTTGGTCTAACATGGAAAAGGGCACAAATTTATCTGCATCACCATGGATAAACAACATTGGGCGTTCATTTTTAGCCAGTTGTTTAAGGGCATCAGCTTCACCAAAAAAATAGCCTGCTCTGACTTTAGTTACTAAACTAGTCACAGGGATTAGTGGAAATGCAGGTAGATTAAACATATCTTTCAATTGATAGCTCAATTCAGCATTAGTAGAAGTGTAACCACAATCCTCAACAAATGCTTTTACTTGCTGTGGTAATTTTTCGCCACTAGTCATCATGACAGTCGCGGCACCCATGCTGATGCCGTGAAGAACAATTTCTTGATCTGCGCCATTTTTTTTCAGAACCTGTTGAATCCACTGTTGGTAATCTTTTCGTTCGTCCCAACCGAAGCCAATATAATCGCCTGCGCTTTTACCATGGCCGCGAGCATCTGGGGTTAAAACATTATAGCCTAAATCATGGTACATCTTGGCATAGTCAGCCATGTCTTCAGCATTTCCCATATAACCATGGGCTATAATTGCTGTTTTTTTAGCATTTTCAGCTGGTAAGTAAATTGCTGAAAGTTTTAAACCGTCGCTGGCTTTTAATTGCCAGGTGGTTCGATTTTCTTTATTGTCAAACCATTTTTGTGAGTCGCTTACTTCAGTGCTACCGCTGCTTAAAAAATCTTTTTCTGAAGGAACGACAGCGTAATTGTAAAAGTAGTTTCCGGCGCCAATTAAAACGACAACAATCAATGCAACTAAACTAATTAAAATAATTTTTATCTTTTTTTTCATTCGATACTCCTTTATGCTTCTAGCAGTATAGAAGAAATACCATCTTTTGACAAGTTTACAGACAAGAATATTCATGCGAAAATAAGGAGTATTTTAAGCGAGGAGAAATCATGACTAATAAAAAAATCACTATTAAAGACGTAGCCAAACAATCGGGCGTTTCGATTGCGACCGTTTCCCAAATATTAAATGGCAACGATGATAAATTTAGTCCTAAGACGGTGGAAAAAGTTATAGCTGCCAAAAAAGCACTAAATTATGAACCAGATTATTTTGCCCGTCGGATGATTGTAAAAAAGAGTAAAACCATTGGTGTTTTGGTCCCAGACATTACTAATCCTTTTTTTGGCACTTTACTTTCAGGTATTGAAAAAATATTATATCGAGAAAATTTTGTAACGATTCTATGTAATGCCGATTCTGATGATCAGCGGGAAAGTGCTTATTTAGAAGAATTAAGTCGTCGTGGCGTAGATGGTTTTATTATTGCCAGTTCAGCCATTTCAAATGAAGCGATTAACCAAAATTTACGTCAAAAAAATCGACCTTTTATTGTTTTGGATCAAAAAAAAGCTGAAGGATTTAGTGATGCGGTCTTGTCGGATGATTTTACTGGCGGAAAAATCGCCGCCCAGCATTTAAAAGACTTAGGGCATCAGCAAGTAGCGGTCGTGTTGCCTAAAACAGCAACAGAAAATATCCAAACGAGGTTAGCTGGTTTTCGCTCCATTTATGGAACCAATTTGGAAGTGATTGATGCCAGTTTATCAAAGATCGGCGGACAAGCGGCTGTATCAAAAGTTTTAGCCAGCAAAGTGACCGGTATTTTTGCGATTAATGATGAGATTGCTTTTGGTTTATATTATGGCTTAAAGGAAGCCGGAAAAAAAATCCCTGACGATTATAGTATTGTCGGTTATGACAATATTGATATGGCGGCGTATGTAACGCCTGAATTAACAACTGTGGCTCAGCCCGTTTTGAAGATTGGCGAAACAGCTGCTCAATTATTATTAGAAAGAATTGCTCATTCAGATAAAGCCTGGGACGAAATAATGTTACCTGTACAATTAAAAATAAGAAAATCTACAGCACCCTTGAAATCGTTCTCTTGAAATTGTTTTCAAGGTGTGTTATATTTTTGGCAACGAATTAAAACGTTTTAATAAAACGTTTTAATTCAAACTAAATAAAGGTGGTTTTTACAAAATGAATACGATTACGGTAGTTGGAAGTATTAATTTGGATACGAATTTACGAGTGGACCATATGCCAAAACCAGGAGAAACAATTCATACCAAAGAATTATATACAGCCGGTGGTGGTAAAGGCGCTAATCAAGCTGTCGCAGCTAAACGTGCAGGAGCGAAAACTAATTTTATTGGTGCAATTGGCAACGATGCAGCCGGTACTGTTATGAAGGAACTTTTGTCTGAAGAAGAAATTGAATTAACTGGGGTACAAGTTTTGGAAAATCACGTGACGGGTCAAGCTTTTATTACTGTTGATGAAACGGGAGAAAATAATATTATTATTCATTCTGGTGCCAACGATGCCTTTACGGCGGAAGATGTTCTAGCCCAAAGAGAACTGATTGAAGCAAGTGATTTCGTGATTGCCCAGTTTGAAAGCGCTGTAGAAAGCACTATTCAAGCTTTTGAAATCGCGCAAGCAGCTGGCGTGAAAACAATTTTAAATCCAGCTCCAGCGTTGGCAAAAGTACCGGAAAAATTATTAAAAGTTACTGATATGATTGTGCCAAATGAAACGGAAACAGAAATTTTGACGGGTATCACTATCACCGATGAAGCTAGCATGACTGAAGCAGCCAATCAATTACACGATTTAGGGATAGCTGTAGTGATTATTACTGTTGGCAGCAAGGGAGCTTTTTATCACTTTGATGGGAAAAGTGGGATTGTGCCAGCAATGAAAGTTAAAGCAGTTGACACCACCGCAGCTGGTGATACTTTTATTGGCGCTTTAAGCAGTATTTTGAAAAAGGATTTTAGTAATTTAGTCGAAGCAATTACCTTTGGAAACCATGCTTCAGCGATTACTGTGCAACGCTTTGGTGCACAGCCATCAATTCCATATCAAAACGAAATTGAGAAATAGGAGATTGAAAAATGAAAAAAACTAAAGTAATTAATTCAGATATATCACGAGTAATTAGTCAAATGGGTCATTTCGATACGTTAAGTATTGGTGATGCTGGGATGCCGGTCCCAATGACCACTGAAAAAATTGATTTAGCAGTAACCAATGGGATTCCAAGTTTTATGGATGTACTAGATAATGTCTTGGGGGAATTGGAAGTTCAACGAATTTATTTGGCTGAAGAAATTAAAACGGAAAATCCAACTGTGTTAAACCAAATCAAAGAACGCTTGCCTGAAATGCCAATCAGTTTTATTCCTCATAGTGAAATGAAGAGAAATTTACATCAAGTTCATGCCTTTATTCGTACTGGAGAAATGAGTCCGTTTGCCAATATTATTTTGGAAAGCGGCGTCGTCTTTTAAATTTAGGAGGAAATATTTATGAACACATTAGCAATATTAATTGGCTTAGGTCCGTTATTAGGTTGGGGACTTTATCCCACGATTGCTTCAAAAATCGGTGGGCGTCCTGTTAATCAAATTTTAGGTTCAACTCTGGGAACTTTAATTTTTGCCATGGTTTTTTCCTTAGTACAAGGGCTAGCTTTTCCAGGCGGTCGAGATTTATTTTTTGCAATTTTATCTGGTGTCGGCTGGGCAACAGCACAAATTATTACGTTCCAATCATTTAGGTTAATAGGTTCATCACGGGCGATGCCAATTACAACGGCATTCCAGTTGTTAGGTGCTTCTTTATGGGGCGTTTTTGCTTTAGGTGACTGGCCGGGAATGATGGCAAAAATCATTGGTGGTTTGGCTTTAGTAGTCATTATTGTGGGTGCTTATTTAACTGTTTGGTCAGAAGATCGGACTTCAGCAGATGCTGGTAAATTAAAAAAAGCAGTCATCATTTTATTAATTGGTGAAATTGGTTATTGGGCTTACTCAGCAGCACCTCAAGCAACTAACTTAGATGGGATGCATGCTTTTCTACCACAAGCGATTGGTATGGTGATTGTGGCAGTCGTTTATGCGATTTTCTTATCCTTTAAAGAAGAATCAGCTTTTAAAGAAAGTGTTTCATATAAACATATTTTCTCTGGCTTCTTCTTTGCTTTTGCAGCGTTGACGTATCTTATTTCAGCTCAACCAGATATGAATGGTTTGGCGACTGGCTTTATCTTGTCACAAACTTCGGTAGTCTTAGCGACACTGACTGGTATTTGGTTCTTAGGTCAAAAGAAAACCAAAAAAGAAATGCGAGTAACGATCATCGGGCTGCTTTTAATCTTGGCTGCAGCAGCGGTGACGGTCACGATTTAAAATTCAGCAGTTTTTCCTTCGATGATGCTATAATGACCATAAGAAAAGAGGGAATCTATGGAACTGACACTATCTTTCAATTTATTAGAAGCTGAATTTTTCTATGTTTCGCCTAAAAAACCTGTTTCAACAGTACCGTTAGTTTATTTGACATTTGCCTTTGATGAAGGACAAGTCGCTTATAATTTAAACAATCAAGCCAAACTAACGTGAAAAATGGAACGAATTGTCAAAACAATTTTAAAAAAATGGCAACAAGAAAATGCAGTCTATCAACAAGCATTAGATCAGGATTTAATTTTGATGCCCGATGAACACTTGGATTATCAGGCGGCTCTGGTCAAAAATTTGCTGATACTTTTAAAAGATAATGAACTTCCAGCGATTCGCCTAGAATTAGTCGGCAGTTGGCCTGTGTTTCAAACCAAAGACGGACAACTAGATTTAGCGAACTAATTAATATTTTAGGAGGAAAAACCATGATTTTAAATTATTTTGAAGGACAAGATGCTTTTTTTGAGGATTACAAAAAAGCAGTGAAAGAATTAAATTTCGATCAGCAAGCAGTGATTGATGATGTTTTGAAGCAGTTAAATGCAATTGATAATGCTGAAAAAGATGAATTAACTTATGTTTTGGAAGCTGATTTAACGATTAGTGGTAAAACAATTACTTTTCCTTTTAGAAAAGAGTTGGTGGCAAATGACATGGAAGCTTCTGTTTCCAACAAGTTTATTTACACTGGACAACCTTATGAAACGGATTTTGCAACAGAAGAACAATTATAATCATTGTATGACGGACTTTTGACGAGTCCGTTTTTTTTTGTGCAAAAAAACGTCTTTTTAAGTTAGTGAAAATAAGCTAAAATCACATTTGATGTAGCTTTTAAATTTAATAAATCAGTCATTTTTATGGTGAAAATTTTTCTTATTTATTAAATATTTTTATGTTCGGTACAATCTTTTGTTTTTTTGAAAAGCAATTTGTACTGAACAATCATCGAAATTCAACCGTTTCCATTTTATACTTACGTCAGGAGGTGAGGAGATGCATTACAAATTAAGTTATCTCCTATCCCAAAAAGCCAATTGTTACGTTACATTGAACGAAGCGCAAATTCAGACAGGCCTGTCTGCCAAAGAAGTTCAGCAGCAATTGAAGAAGTTACCAATTAAACAAGAGTCAACTGTAGAAGATAAATTTTTCGTACCAGCTGTCACACCAAGACAATGGGCAAATTTATTAAGCCAAGAACCAATGGAAGCTTACAGCGAGGAAGAACGGCGCTCTTTAATATTTTTAATGAGTTATTCCCAGTATGAAGAATTGTCGTTGTTTCACTTTCAAGACTTTCTAGAGATTTCCAAAGGGACAGCAATTGCTGATATAAAAAAATTGCGTAATCTATTGGAAAAGGAAAAATTGGCATTGACTTATTCTCGTAAAGAAGGATTTCTGGCTTCTGGTGAAGAAGAAGCAATTCGTCGTTTTGCCAAAAACTGTGTTGCCTTTTTATTACAAAGTAGCAGTGGTAAATTTGGCCTGCTGTATTGGCTGAATCAACAAGATTTAAGTCTTTATGCTGCTTGGCGCGATACCATTCAAGAAAAAAGTCAGCTAGTTGGTTTAGAAATCGTACCTAGTCGGATTGATGAAGTTGCTGTATTTTTAGCTTTTTCTGCTAAACGAAGGGCTGATTCACAATTAGCACCTTTAACCGATCGGCAATTGGTGCGCTCACTGACTGCGTATCATGCCAGTGAACAAATTTATCAAAATTTTTTTGACCAAGCCCATTTAAACGAGCTTGATTATTTAACCATTATTTTGATGACTGTCACTCAGGGCGAAATTCAAGACATTCAACTGGATCAATTATTAAGTTGCTCGGCTGAAATCATTCATCGGATGGAAAATTTATCAGCGATTGGTTTTTCAAATTTTCGCGAATTGTTGATGAATTTGTTTTATCACTTGGTACCAGCATATTTTCGTATCAGAAATGGGTTTTATTTACCAAATGTCTTAATTGAAAATATTCAAATGGAATATGCAGAAATCTATCGTTTTACTAAAGAAGCATTGCTACCACTAGAAAAATTAGCAGAAAGAGAAATACCTGAAGAAGAGGTTGGCTTTTTCTCGATTTTATTTGGTGGTGAAGTAGCTCGACAGAAAGAGGAAGCGGTTCAAGAAGAAATTCGTGGCTTGATTGTTTGTCCTAATGGCATCAGTTCTTCATTAATTTTGCAGACAGAATTAAATAAAATGTTTCCAACGATTCATTTTAAAGCATCCAACTCAGTCGATCAGCTGCAAAGTATTTCAGAAGAAAGTTACGATGTGATTTTTTCGACGATAAATATTGAAAGCAACAAACAAGTTTATGTCGTTAAACCTTTAATGTCGCAACTGGAAAAAAATCAATTGATCAATCGGGTGCAACAAGAATTATTGATTCCTGGTTTTTCACTACCTAGTGCAAAAGAAATTGTGGATGCGTTACTACCTTATATTGAAATCAAAAAAGGAGTAACCAAAGAAAAATTATACAAGGTTTTAAATAAAAAGATGAATCGAATGATTGAGAAGAAGGAGGACCGCCGCCCTATGTTAACAGAATTAATTACCGAAGACATGATTCAAATCAGTGATCAGCCATTAGGATGGGAAGAAGCGATTCGCTTAACGGCAGAACCATTATTAGAGAAAGAAAAAATTGAGGAAAGCTATATTACCGCAATGATTGATAAGGTAAAGCAATATGGACCTTTCATTCACATTGGTAAAGGTATTGCTTTACCCCATGCTCGTCCTGAAGATGGCGTGAAGGAAATCGGGATGTCTTTATTGAAAGTCAAAGAACCTGTTTTACTTGTCGATGATGAAAAACATGCGATTCAATTGTTCGTTTGTTTAGCTGCTGTTGATAACGAAGCTCATCTGCGGGCACTATCGAGTTTGACCAAACTATTGTCAGACAAAGAAAACTTAGAAGCTTTATTAAATGCCGAAACAAAAGAAGAAATACTAACTATTTTAGCAAAAGGAGAGAATGAATAATGAAATTTGCAGCAGTTTGTGGGTCCGGATTAGGATCAAGTTTTATGGTAGAAATGAATATTAATTCAGTATTAAAAGATTTAGGTGTTGATGGTGTGGAAGTATCTCACTTTGACATGGGTAGTGCGTCACCAGATATGGCAGATGTGTTCTTTGTTGCTAGTGATTTAGCTGACAGCGCGCAACATTTAGGCGAAGTTGTTGTTTTAGACAGCATCATCGATATGGATGAATTAAAAGAAAAAGTTCAAAAAGTAGTAACAGAAAAAGGCTTGCTTTAAAAATTAAGTAGGCTTGAGACGGCAGAAGTCCCAAGTCTATTTTTTTAGGAAAAAAACCAAACTTAGGAGGAAAAAAGATGAATGGATTTTTAGATATTTTAATTGATATCGCCAGTACCCCAGCTTTGTTGGTAGCACTGATTGCTATTTTAGGGAATGTCCTGCAAAAGAAAGATATCGCTTCAACCGTTAAAGGTGGGATTAAAACTTTTGTTGGTTTCTTAGTAGTAACTGCCGGCGCTGGTGTAGTTGAGGGATCGTTGGCACCATTTGGTGAAATGTTCCAAGCTGCTTTTAACATGCAGGGGGTTGTGCCAAATAATGAAGCCATCGTAGCGTTAGCTTTGACTAAATTCGGAACGTATACAGCACTTATTATGTTAGCAGGAATGGCTTTCAATATTTTAATCGCCCGCATCACTCGTTTCAAATACATTTATTTAACTGGTCACGCAACTTTATATATGGCTTGTATGATTGCGGTAATTTTAAGCGTAACTGGTATGGGAACAGTACCTTTAGTTTTATTTGGTGGTTTAGCTTTAGGTTTAGCCAATACCATTTTCCCAGCAATCGCTCAACCGTTTACCCGTCAAATTACTAAAAATGATACTGTGGCGTTAGGTCATACAGGTAATTTTGGTTATGCATTAAGTGGTTTAATCGGTAAATATGTCGGTAACAAAGAAAAATCAACCGAGGATATTAATTTCCCTAAAGGGTTATCTTTCTTAAGAGATTCAACTGTAAGTATTACGATCACAATGGCGGTTGTTTACGTGATTGTGGCATTATTTGCCGGAAATGATTATATAACGACTAACTTAAGTGATGGCACTAACTACATCATTTATTCATTACAACAAGCAGGTTCATTTGCAGCAGGTGTATTTGTTATCTTAGCGGGTGTTCGTTTAATCTTGGCAGAAATCGTACCAGCTTTCAAAGGGATTTCAGAAAAATTAGTACCAAATTCTATTCCAGCCTTAGACTGCCCAATTGTTTTCCCATATGCACCAAATGCAGTATTAATTGGGTTCTTAACTAGTTTCGTTGGTGGGATTGTCAGTTTAGTTATCATGGTCTTCGCAGGAACAACTGTAATTATTCCAGGAGTTGTCCCTCATTTCTTCTGTGGTGCGACAGCCGGTGTTTATGGAAATGCAACTGGTGGTTTGCGTGGCGCATTAGCCGGTTCATTTATCCACGGAATTATCATCAGCTTTATGCCGATTTTATTAATGCCTGTTATGGGTGATCTTGGCTTCCAAGGTTCAACCTTCTCAGATACAGATTATGGTGTAACGGGAATTTTCTTAGGAAACTTAGCTAACTTTGGCGGACAAATTGCAGCAATTGCTGGAATCATTGCAGTTTTAGCTGTTTTAATCGGCTTAACTATTGCTTTCAAAGGCAAAGACACAAAAGCAGCAGCTAAATAATGGAGGGAAATCATAGCATGGAGAAAGAAATGCTTGGCAAATTAGAGCGCTTAGCCGCTGAAATTCGCATCAACAGTATTGAAGCGATTCGTAAAGTTGGCGCAGGTCATATCGGTGGCTCGTTATCAATCGCTGATTTATTAGCAGTTTTATACGGTAAACAAATGAAATTTGATCCAAAAAATCCTCAATGGGAAGATCGAGATCGTTTAGTTTTATCAAAAGGACATGCGGGTCCAGCATTGTATAGTACTCTTTCAGCAGTTGGTTTTTTTGACAAGAGTTGGTTGGGTACTTTAAATGAAGGAGGTACAAAATTACCTTCTCACCCTGACCGCACAAAAACACCTGGCGTAGATGCTACAACCGGTTCATTAGGTCAAGGAACTTCGGTGGCCGCTGGATTAGCGACTGGTTTAAAAATGCAGCAAAAAGATAATTATGTTTATTTAATTGTCGGAGATGGCGAATTAAATGAAGGTCAATGTTGGGAAGCATTCCAATACATTGCCCATTTTAAATTAAACAATTGCATCGTTATCATCGATGAAAACAAAAAACAATTAGATGGTACAACCCAAGATATCCTAAATCCATTTGATATTGAAGCAAAAATGCAAGCTTTTGGTTTTGCGACACAAAAAGTTAAAGGTGATGACTTAGTGGCCATTGACGAAGCAATCAACGCTAGTAAAACAGTGACTGATCAAGCAGTTTGTATCGTATTGGATTCAATTAAAGGTCAAGGGGTACCATTCTTCGAAGAAATGGAAGCCAATCATTCAGTCAAATTTGATAATGCTGACATTCAAAAAGCAACGGACGAAGCTTTAGAAGTATTAAGAACAAAGGAGCGTGGCTAGATGTTTACATTAACTGATGATAAAAAAGTAGGTAAAGAACTACGCGCAACCGTTGTAGATGCTCTAAAAGACGTTATGGCTGAAAATGATCAAGTAATTGCTTTAGATGCTGATCTTGGTGGCGCAAGTAAGTGGACTGATATCGCAAAAACGCATCCTAATCGTTTTATTAATGTGGGAATTGCTGAAGCCAATATGGTTGGTGTGGCTGCCGGTTTAAACTTAGCAGGCTTTACGCCATTCATTCATACCTTTGGTCCATTTGCTACCAGACGTGTGTTAGATCAAATTTATCTATCAGGTGCTTATTCTAAAAATACGATTAATATTTTTGGTTCAGATCCTGGCTTTGCAGCTGGACACAATGGCGGTACGCATACAACTTGGGAAGATATGGCCTTACTTCGCTCGATTCCCGATGTAGTGATTTGTGATGGAGCTGATGAAGTTCAGTTAGATTGGATTATTAAAGAATTTAGCAAAATGACTGGCGTCCATTATGTTCGCGGTAATCGTAAAGGTGTTAAAAATGTTTATCAAGCAGGTTCAACCTTTGAAATTGGGAAAGGAAATCTTTTACGAGAAGGCTCAGATTATTTAATCGTTGCAGCTGGTCAATTAGTTTCAGAAGCATTAGAGATTGCTGATCAATTAGCAGATAAAGGCGTAATGGTAGATGTGATTGATATGTTTACAATCAAACCTTTAGATGAAGAATTATTGTTGGAACGTTTGATTGGTAAAAAAGGCGTGATTACGATTGAAAATCATTCGATTATTGGTGGTTTAGGTAGTGCCGTAGCAGAAGTAATTGCTGAAAATGGTATTGCAGTCCCACTTAAACGTATCGGGGTTGATAATCGTTTTGGACAAGTTGGTACACCTGAATTCTTGCAAAAAGAATTTGGTTTAACAACTGAAACAATGCTAGAGCGTTTGAAAAACTTTATTAAATAAAAACGAAGCGATGAACTGTGGAAGGCTTCCTAAAAGTTGGCATAACTAACTTTTGGATTACTTCCTCAGTTCATCGTTTTTTAATCTGTATAGTTTGACATATCCTCTGCCGTGACTATTTCCGGATGATATTCACTAATTTCTCCGGTAATAATCTTATGTTGTAATTTATCAATAAAAGATTCAATCTGTTCATCAGCTGTAATGCTAGAAAATTTCCAAACAGGATAATTCCACCACTTTAAGATTAATAATTGTTCAATAATTTTAAAGGGATACCGATAACGAATAATTTTTGCCGGCGAACCTGCAACAATAGCGTAAGGTGGTACATCCTTAGTGACAATTGAACGAGCACCAACAACTGCACCATCACCAACCTTTATATTTTTTTTGAACAAAACTTCTTGTCCTAACCAAACATCGTTTCCAAGAATAATTCCATCATTCATTTGCTGATCGTACGGGACTTGTTTGAATCCACCGATTTGACAGGCATCAGAAAAACCGAAAGAGTCTGACACACTTGTACCAGAGATCATAACAGACGAGGTGGTAAAACGATCTAATGGATGTTGAGCTGACATAAATGAAATATCTGAGGCGATAGAGCAATAACGTCCAATTTGTGACTGTGTTGGAAACATAGTAGCAGAATAACTATGTGTACCGATAGTAGGCAAAGTTTTATCAAAAGACGATACTGTGTATAAGCAATTGTTTTCTAAAATAGTTGAATCATCAATGGTTAAAATACAATTATCAGCTAAACCATCCTGACGATTGACTGCAAAATAAATTTTCTTTGATAATAAAAATTGCCTAAGTTCAGGTGTTATTTTTATTTTTTTAATCATCATGTACTCCTTATTTTCTGATTTTTCATCAGTTATAAAGATATTTTACTATGATTTTTAGATGTAAGAGATATTCTCCCAGATATGGGAGAATGGTTTAATAAATCAATCCAGTAATAATGCCGCTTAAAAAACTAACCAAGGTAGCACTTAATAAAATTTTCAATCCGTGTTTGGCGACTAAATTGCCTTTTTCCTCGTTCAAACCTTTCATGGCACCAGAAATAATTCCAATTGAAGAAAAATTTGCGAATGAGACTAAAAAGACAGAAACAATCGCCGTTGTACGGCCAGAAAAATGAAAGTTGCCTTTAGCTAATTCTGTCATAGCAACAAATTCGTTTGTGACTAATTTAGTCGCCATTAAGCTACCAGCACTCACCGCTTCATTCCACGAAATACCACTGAGAAAAGCCAATGGAGCAAAAATATAGCCTAAAATCTCTTGAAAACTTAAGCCTGTTACTTTAGCAAAAATAAAATTAATCATCGCAATCAAAGCTACAAAACCAATCAGCATGGCGGCAACAGTAATAGCCACGTGAAAACCATCCAAAATGTATTCTCCCAGCATTTGGAAGAAGGTTTGTTTTTGATCTTCTTCAATCGCTAATAAATCTTCTGTTTCCGAAAGTTTATAAGGATTTACGATTGCTGAAATAATATAACCGCCAAAAAGATTTAAAACTAATGCAGTAATAACATAACGAGGCTGTATTAAAGCCATGTAAGAACCTACAATTGACATTGAAACTGTCGACATGGCCGAAATACTCATAGTAGTAATTCGTTGTTCACTCAAATGAGGTAGCTCTTTTTTGATCGAAATAAAAACCTCAGACTGTCCTAAAATGGCTGAAGCCACGCCATTATAGGATTCTAATTTACCTAAGCCGTTTATTTTACTTAAAGCTAGTCCAACGCCCTTCATAAATAATGGTAAAATTTTGATGTAGCGCAAGATACCGATGATGGCAGAAATAAAAACAATCGGCATTAAAACATTTAAGAAAAATGGTGCACTGCCTTTATTAGCGATCCCACTAAAAACAAAAGCGACACCTGAGGCAGCAAATTTTAATAATGCATCAAATACTGCTGCTAAGGCCGAAACAATTACTGTACCAACAGACGTCCGCAATAATATAAAACCCAAAATAAACTGCAAAACCAGCATAAAAATAACACGTTTAAAAGCTATATTTTGACGTTGACTACTCATGCTAAACGCAACCAGTAAAACTATAATAAAACCAATTAATCCTACAAAATAGTGCATATACTCACTCCTTCAAAAATTCCTGATTCAGCATAGCGAATGTAGTGGAAAAAAACTAATAATAAGTTCATTATCCGACTAATTTTTAGACATTTCTCTTAAAAAAAACACTAACAAATTCATTTTAATAAAAATCTTTTCATCACCTTTTAGTAAATTTTGTGCTATGCTAAAAAAAATAACTTGAAGGAATGTAGCAAATGGAATCCAATAAAAAAACAGTTTCCTTACCGCGTTATCAGCAAGTAGCGGTTGAAATTGCTGAACGTATCGCTGAAGGTCGCTATCGAGTAGGAGAAAAAATCCATGCTCGTTCAACTTTAGCTAGCAACTTTAATGTTTCACCAGAAACAGCTCGAAAAGCAATTAATGTGTTAGTTGATTTAGGGATTATGGAAGTTCGGCATGGCAGCGGTGCTTATGTCTTATCCAAGGAAAAAGCACAAGCATATTATGAACAGTACCAAGACGTCCAATCAATTCAAGAAATCAAAAATGAAATAGTGTCGAGTATTCAACGTCAACGAAACGAACTAGACGATATTAGTCAAAAATTGAACCAGTTGGTTGCCAAAACAAAACGGGTTCACCATTCGGCCCCCTTTGTTCCTTATGAGCTCACTTTAACTGAAAATGCGCAACTTTTAGGTCAAACGATCAATCAATTAAATATTTGGCACGAGACGGGCGCCACTATTGTCGCATTGCAAAAAGGCGACAATTTGGTGCTATCTCCGGGACCATATGCGAAATTAGAAGTTGGAAATATTTTATTTTTTGTCGGCAATGAATTAGGTTTCCAACGGATGCAAAATTTGTTTTATCCTGATAAATAAACAAAAGACCATGAAATTGAGGTAGTATTTTCATGGTCTTTTTATTATTCATGAAAATTTTTGAAAGTTTCTTTTTGACAAAAGTGAACACACGATGTTAGTATGATATGGTCACTTTTTTATCGTTTCGAGGGAATTGAAACGAAGAAAAAACAAGGAGGAACTTACAAGTGAGTAAAGTAAAGGTTGAACATTTAACCAAAATCTTCGGTAAAAAGCAGCAACAAGCTTTAGCGATGATTAAAGAAAATAAAAGCAAAACAGAAATATTAGAAAAAACCGGCGCAACGGTTGGGGTTTATGACGCTAGTTTTGAAGTCAACGAAGGAGAAATTTTCGTTGTGATGGGACTTTCCGGTAGTGGGAAATCTACCATGATTCGTCTATTGAACCGTCTGATTGATCCAACTTCAGGTGAAATTTATATTGATGGCGAAGATATTGCTAAGATGAATAAAGATGAACTGCGGGAAGTTCGTCGCCACAAAATTAACATGGTTTTCCAGAACTTTGGTCTATTTCCACATCGAACTATTTTGGAAAATACTGAATATGGTTTAGAAGTTCGCGGTGTGTCAAAAGAAGAACGACAAGCAAAGGCAGAAAAAGCTTTAGAAAATTCTGGACTGCTTTCATTTAAAGATCAATATCCAAATCAATTATCCGGTGGGATGCAACAGCGGGTTGGTTTAGCGCGAGCATTAGCAAATGATCCAGAAGTTTTGTTAATGGATGAAGCTTTTTCCGCGTTGGATCCGTTAATCCGTCGAGAAATGCAAGACGAGTTATTGGATTTACAAGCAAGTGTCCAAAAAACAATTATTTTCATTACCCATGATTTAAATGAAGCATTGCGTTTAGGTGATCGGATTGCTTTGATGAAGGATGGACAGATTATGCAAATTGGTACGGGAGAAGAATTCTTGACTAACCCTGCTAATCAATATGTTCGTGATTTCGTTGAAGATGTGGATCGCTCGAAAGTCTTAACGGCACAAAACATTATGGTACCTGCTTTGACAACAAATATTGAAGTCGATGGACCAAATGTTGCCTTAAATCGGATGCGGAAAGAAGAAGTCAGTATGTTGCTGGCGGTAGACCGTAAACGTAAACTAAAAGGTAGCTTGACAGCAGAAGCTGCTTCGGAAGCTCGTAAGAACAGTCTTACTTTAAAAGAAGTACTAGACAAAAATGTTAGAAAAATTAAACCAGATATGCTGGTTACAGATATTTTCAATCTGATTTTTGACTCACCGGCACCACTTGCGGTAGTTGACGATGATGATAAATTAATTGGCGTAGTCATTCGCGGGAGTGTAATCGAAGCATTAGCTGGTGAGCACGAGGAAGAAGAGGTGGCAATCAATGAATAATTTTTTAACAAATAGTTTGCCAGTTGCTGATTGGGTAGAAAACTTTACTAGTTGGTTAACCAGTACTTTTTCTGGCTTATTCTCAGTTTTACAAAGTATCGGTCAATTTATCATGGATGGCATGACTGCTTTATTAACAGGTATTCCTGCTTTACTATTCATTGTAATTTTGACGATTGCCGCATTTATGATCTCAAATAAAAAATGGGGTCTGACTTTCTTTACGTTAATTGGTTTACTCTTTATTTATAATCAAGGCTTATGGCCGGACTTGATGAGTACGATTACGCTAGTTGTATTATCTAGTGTGATTTCAATTATTATCGGGGTACCATTAGGAATTTGGATGGCTAAAAGTGATCGAGCAAAAAGTATCATTACGCCGATTCTAGATTTCATGCAAACAATGCCTGGTTTCGTTTATTTGATTCCAGCCGTTGCTTTCTTCGGAATTGGGATGGTGCCAGGGGTATTTGCCTCAGTAATTTTCGCTTTACCACCGACCGTACGTTTTACTAATTTAGGGATTCGTCAAATTCCAACTGAATTAGTCGAAGCATCTGATTCATTTGGTGGTACTGCTAAACAAAAATTATTTAAATTAGAATTACCATTAGCTAAAGGAACTATTTTAGCCGGAATCAACCAAACAACAATGTTAGCTTTATCAATGGTAGTAACAGCTTCAATGATCGGTGCACCTGGTTTGGGTCGCGGCGTCTTGTCAGCTTTACAACGTTCACAAGTAGGTAATGGTTTTGTTAATGGTTTAGCATTGGTTATTTTAGCGATTATTATTGACCGTTTCACACAAAACTTAAACCGACCAAAAACTGAAAAATCAGCGCAACCAATGTCTAAAAAGAAAAAAGCTGGGATTTTAGCAATGGCAGCTGTATTAATTGTTTCTTCAATTGGTGGTGTGGTTTACAATAATGCTCAAAACACCTCAAAAGGAACAGTAAACTTGGCTTATGTAGAATGGGATTCTGAAGTTGCTTCAACCAATGTGATTGCCCAAGTCTTAAGAGATCAAGGATATACCGTTAACGCGACACCGTTAGATAATTCAGTTATGTGGGAATCTGTTGCCAATGGAGAATCAGATGCATTAGTTTCTGCTTGGCTACCGACGACTCATGCGTCGCAATATGAAAAATACAAAGAAAACTTAGTTGATTTAGGTCCTAACTTAGAAGGGGCAAAAACAGGCTTAGTTGTGCCAGAATATATGGACGTCAATTCGATTAGTGATCTAACTGATCAAGCTGGACAAACCATTACCGGAATTGAACCAGGTGCCGGGATTATGAACTCAACTGAAAAAGCCTTGAGTGATTATTCAAACCTATCAAGTTGGAGTTTAGAAAGTTCTTCATCAGGTGCTATGACAACGGCGCTAGCTCAAGCAATCAATAATCAACAAGAAATTATTGTAACGGGCTGGACGCCTCACTGGATGTTCCAAGAATATGATTTGAAATATCTAGAAGATCCTGAAGGAAGCTTTGGTGATGTTGAGTCCATCCATACGATGACTCGTAAAGGTTTAGAAGAGGATAACAAAGAAGTCTATGATATTTTAGATAAATTTGATTGGACGACTGACGACATGGAAAGCGTGATGCTAGCCGTTCGTGATGGTAAAGATCCGCAAGCAGCTGCACAAGATTGGATTAAAGCCAACAGTGATAAAGTTGCTGAATGGACAAAATAAGTTTATTGGAGAGTCGCTTGTGAGCGGCTCTTTTTTTGAAACAAAAAAGAGGACTTTTTCAGTCCTCTAAAAATTACAATTCTTTTTCACGGGCAATTGTGTCATCAACAGCCTTGACTACGGTTGCTAAGAAACGATTGTCTTCCAAGCTGACAACTCCAGCCACTGTTGTGCCACCAGGTGAGCTGACTTGATCAATTAAGCCCCAAGCATTTTCGGATGATGCAGCTAAAGTTTCTGCGCTTCCTAGCACAGCCTGAGTGGCCATTTCGGTAGCTAAATCTTTTGGCAAGCCATTTTTTACTCCTGCTCGAGCCAAGGAATCAATATAAAGGAAAGTAAATGCGGGTGAACTTCCAGCAATTGCTGCAAAAGTTGAAAACTGTTCTTCTGGTAATTCCCAAGCTTTACCAATCGCTGCAAACAATGCGATTATTTCCGCAACTTGTTCTTTAGAGGTAAATTGATTACCGCAAACTGCAGTTGCACCTTGACCTACCATGGAATTCATATTTGGCATTACGCGAATAATACTGACGGCTTGCTCGGTTTCCAAATAATCATAAAGAGTCGCCAAATCTTTTCCAGCTGCGATAGAAACTATCAGTGAATTTTTCGCTAAAATGGTTGTTCGAATTTCATTTACCACACTTTCAATAATTGGGGGCTTAACTGCCAATACAACGGTGTCAACTGCTTCAACCAATTGATTGACCTCTTCAACGGCATGGATACCTAATTGATCTGCTAAATTTTGGGCTTTTTCAAAATGGATGTTGTATAAATAGACATCTTCTGCAGAAACAAATTTTTGACTGATAATCCCTTCTATAATCGCCCGTGCCATATTACCGGCACCAATAAAACCAATTTTCATTTATTTTCCTCCTAAAATCTGTCTTCAATTGAATTATACGTTTTTTTTAATCACTTGAAAAATATTACAGCACAAGCTAAAGTTAAAACGAGGTGAGTCGATGTACGAAGAATATTTTAAAGAGGTTGGATTAACAGTGGTAGAATTACCTGTGGAATTAGAAAATAATTTACCGGTATATCGTGGATTAATTAAAGAATTGTCGTTTATTACAGCTGAAGCGATTTCGAAAAAAGCGATGTACGCTAAATTGGCAGAGCAATACCAGGTTTATCGCAAAGAAATCTTGGCGCAACAACAAGCAGTTGACGAAGAAAAACCTGCTTTGTCGTTGGAAGAGATGCTACGTTATTATGACGGCGAAATCTTTGCGGATTTTTCTGTAAGTGATTTGGAGGATGAGCATGAATAGTATGGAGAAAATTAATCAATTTCGAGATGAAAGAAATTGGCGGCAATTTCATAATGAAAAAGACTTGGCTTTATCTTTGACGCTAGAAGCCAGTGAATTGTTGGAACTATTTCAGTGGAAGACGTCAGAAGAAGCCAAAGAAAAGCCAGAGCGACTAAAAGAAGAACTGGCAGATGTTTTGATTTATGCTTATATGTTAGCTGATAATTTAAATTTCGATATTGACCAGATTATTGCTGAGAAACTGGTCAAAAATGCACAGAAATATCCAATTGAAACGAGTCGTGACAGTCGAGAAAAACCAAAATAAGTAAATCTTTATTATTTCAATACCATTCGTTCACAAAAAGTTCATAAATATTGTTTATAGTATGCATATACCAACAAACAACCCTAACACTTTTTCATTTTTAACTCCTTGCCTGTCGGACCCCACCGACAGGCATATTTTTTTGCTTTAATCTAAAAGAGATGGTACAAATAGATTGAATAAATTTAAATTGGAGATGGCGCTATGTTTGGATTTTTTGAAAAAATGGATACGATATTACCTGCTGACTTAGAAAGACAGCTGAAAAAAAATAAATTAACAGTTTTAGATGTACGGGATACAAACGAATATGCTTCTGGACATATTCCCAATGCGATTAATTATCCTTTGGCAGATATCGAAAACTATCAAGGGGCTAAAGATCAACCAACTTATGTCGTTTGTCAAGGTGGCGTTCGTAGCAAAAAAGCTGCAAAAATTTTGCAGGCCAAAGGATATCAAGTGGTAAATGTAACCGGTGGTATGAATTTGTGGCAAGGATCTCTTTCAAAAAAATAGCATCAAATGTTTTTGAATTTCCCATAAATTCTTCAAAGGTTCTTCAAATTCTCTCGGTATTATATATTCATACCAACAAACAACCCTAACACTTTTTTTCATTTTTAACTCCTAGCCCGCTAGTTCCCCGACTGGCGGGCATCCTTTTGTCTTCAAATAGGTTCTTATAGATTTTGCTCCTTGATTAAATGGTAATGGGCCTTTTTAGCTTGTAAGAAATCAATATGATCTTGGAGCTTTCTTTTTTCGAATTCCAATAATTGTTCTTGTTCTTCCAAAATGGCAATGCGTTGATTGATCGTGGTGATTCCTTGTTCTCGTAGCTTAGAATACTCAATAATTTTTGATAATTGCATCCCAGTGTTTTTGGCTTTTTGGATAAATTCAATCCAGTCCAAATCTTTTTTTGTAAATAGGCGATAATTATTTTCTGATCGTTTAGGCTGAAGTAAGCCTAATTCTTCATAATATCGTAAAGTGGGTATTGATAAATTTGTCAGTCGGGCTACTTCGGAAATTTTATAATTTTTAGTCATTGCTGTCCTCATAAATTTTTTCTTGCTATCAAGTAAGCTTGATAGTTTATGCTCATTGTATCAAAGAGGAGGATGTCATATGAATAATTATCAACGAGGATTAGAAATAAGAAAACAAGTTATTGGTCAAGAAGCTAGTCGTGCTGTATCGGAAAGTCTGAAAGAAATTGCACCAGTTTTAGATGAATACACTTTACTGGTATTCGATGAAATGGAAAATCGCAAAATTTTAGACTTAAAACAGCGAGAAATGATTACCATCACAACTTTATTAACTCAAGGAGATACTGCACCGCAATTAAAAATTCATATTCAAGGTGCTTTAAATGTGGGTTTATCGCAAGCTGAAATTATTGAGACCTTTATCCAATGTTTACCATATGTCGGTTTTCCAAAAGTTTTAAATGCTATTGCAGTTGCTAAAAAGGTATTTGAATAATAAGATTACGTCCAGATGATAACAAATTCTGGTCGTTTTTTTATGTAAATATTTACCATAAATTTCGATTATTTAAAGTAATTTAGAGTAAATTCAAATAGATAATTAGAATAACCTGTGATAGTATAAAAACGTCAAAATAAATGGTAGTTTAATAACTATCTTGGAGGAAACAAAATGATTGAAATTATTGCGACAGCAGAATCAATGGCACAGGCCTATGATTTGTTAGCTGCTGACGTCGATACTTTGTATATTGGGGAAGAAAACTTTGGTTTACGTTTGCCCTATTCCTTTTCTCGAGCTGAACAGCAGGAATTAATCGAAGCGGCTCATCAACAAGGAAAAAAAATAAATATCGCTTTAAATGGTATTATGCATCCAGAGAAGATGAAAGAAGTACCAGAATATTTAGCTTTTCTTAGTCAGGTCAAACCAGATCGGATTGTGGTAGGCGATACAGGTGTGATTCATTTATTACGCAAAGGAAACTATGGTTTAGATTTTATATATGATGCTCAAACTTTAGTCACTAATGCACGTCAAATAAATTTTTGGCATAAAAAAGGCGCTAGTGGCGCAGTATTAGCCCGAGAAGTTCCTTTTGATGAGATGAAACTATTGAACACCGAAGTAGAAGTACCAGTGGAAGTTTTGGTTTATGGTGCTACTTGTATCCATCAGTCCAAACGGCCATTAGTTGAAAATTATTTTAATTATACAAAACAAGATAGTAAAAAAGATAAAGAGCGAGGCTTGTTTATTTCCGAACCACGTAAAGATGAAACCCATTATTCAATCTATGAAGATCAACATGGCACTCATATTTTTGCCAATAATGATATCGATTTGTTACCGCAGTTGCAGGAATTAGTTGCGGCGGGATTTACTACCTGGAAGCTGGATGGTATCTTCACTCCCGGGGAAAATTTTGTGGAAATCGCCAAGCTTTTTGTAACAGCAAAAAAAATGTTAGAAGAAGATAATTGGCAAACAGCAGATATTCAAAAATTAGCTGAACAATTACAACAACTTCATCCTGAAAATCGCGAATTAGATACAGGGTTTTACTATTTTGATCCAGCCAGCATTAAATAAGGAGAACATTATGCAAAAAACAGCTTTAAAACGTCCTGAGGTGTTAGCACCAGCTGGGACTTTAGAAAAATTGAAAACAGCGATTCATTATGGTGCGGATGCTGTTTATATCGGTGGCGACGCCTACGGTTTGCGTTCACGGGCCGGAAACTTTTCATTTGAGGAAATGGCAGAAGGCGTAGCTTTTGCCAATGAGCACAAGGCAAAAGTTTATGTAGCAGCGAATATGGTTACTCATGAAGGCAATGAAAAAGGCGCCGGCGATTTTTTCCGTACGTTACGAGATATCGGTATTTCAGCGGTGATTGTTTCTGATCCAGCCTTAATTGAAATTTGTGCGACAGAAGCACCCGGCTTACCGATTCATTTATCAACACAAGCTTCGGCAACAAATTATGAAACGTTAGAATTTTGGCGTGAAGAAGGCTTGGAGCGGGTCGTGTTAGCTCGAGAAGTCTCGATGGAAGAGTTGGCGGAAATTCGTAAAAATACGTCTATTCAAATTGAAGCATTTATTCATGGTGCTATGTGTATTTCTTATTCCGGTCGTTGTACTTTGTCTAACCACATGTCGATGCGCGATGCCAATCGTGGCGGTTGCTCGCAGTCTTGCCGTTGGAAGTATGAATTATTCGATATGCCCTTTGCGAAAGAACACCGTTCATTAACTGAAAATGGAGAAGTGACAGAAGAATTTTCTATGAGTGCGGTGGATATGTCGATGATTGAACATATTCCTGATTTAGTTCAAAATGGTGTAGATAGTTTAAAAATTGAAGGTCGGATGAAATCTATTCATTATGTATCGACTGTGGCAAATGTATATAAAACAGCAATCGATAGCTACATGGCTGACCCTGAAAATTATGTACTAAAACAAGAATGGGTGGATGAACTTTGGAAAGTGGCACAACGAGAACTTTCTACTGGTTTTTATTACCATACACCTACGGAAAATGAACAATTATTTGGCCCAAGACGAAAAATCCCAGTCTATCAATTTATCGGTGAAGTCTTGAGTTATGATGAATCTAGTGGGATTGCCACCATCCGCCAAAGAAATCATTTTTCTGTGGGAGATGAAATTGAATTTTATGGTCCTAATTTCGAACATTTCCACCAAAATGTAATGGAAATGAAAAATGAAGACGGTGAATCAATTGATCGCGCACCAAATCCAATGATGATTGTGACGATGCCGGTTGCTCAAGTAGTAAAACCAGGAGATATGATTCGCCGTAAAAAGCCTGAAGTGACGAAATAATCTTAAGTCGAGACAATTTGTCTCGGCTTTTGTTATGATGAGGGTGAAGCTTTGAATGAGGAGGAGAATAAATGCAAGAATATGATTATATCGTTGTTGGCGGTGGCAGTGGCGGCATTGCTTCAGCCAATCGCGCGGGTGAACATGGGGCAAAAGTTCTATTAATAGAAGGAAATAAAATCGGTGGTACCTGTGTCAATGTAGGCTGTGTACCAAAAAAAGTTATGTGGCAAGCCAGTACCATGATGGAAATGCTGCAACGGGATGTTTCCGGCTACGGTTTTGATGTAACGATTAACCAATTTGATTTTACCGCTTTAGTAGAAGCGCGGGAAAAATATATTGATTTCTTGCACGGCGCTTACAATCGAGGATTGGATCACAATAAAGTAGAACGAATTTCTGGTTATGCTACTTTCCAATCAGATCATGTGATTGAAGTGAACGGAGAAACTTACACCGCACCCAATATATTGATTGCAACTGGTGGTTATGCGGGACCAATGAAGGTTCCTGGTGGAGAATATGCTCTAGATTCTGACGATTTCTTCGCTTTAAAAACCCAGCCAAAATCAGCAATCATGTTAGGTGCTGGTTATATTGCTGCAGAATTAAGTGGAGTGATGCAAGGCTTGGGAACAAAAGTTGACTGGGCTTTTCGTCATGAATTGCCATTAAGAACTTTTGATAAAATGTTAGCGGAAAACTTGCTAGAAATCTATCAAGATAATCACATGGGCATCCATCCTAATTGCGTTGTAGAAAAAATTGAGAAAAATGGTGAGGCCTTCACTGTTTATTTTGAAAATGGCCAAACTTTAACGGCAGAAAAAGTTTTCTTTGCTGGTGGACGTAAAGCCAATACTGAAAAAATCGGATTGGAAAATACCCAAGTGGAATTAGATGATAAAGGTTTTGTCAAAGTTGATAAATACCAAAATACAACCGCTGACGACGTATATGCTGTGGGAGATGTTATCGGAAAATTTGGCTTAACTCCTGTGGCAATCAAGGCGGGACGCCAGCTTTCTGAACGACTATTCAATGGTCAAACGGAAGCTCATTTAGACTATGAAAATATTCCAACCGTGGTGTTTACTCACCCAACAATGGCAACAGTTGGTTTATCAGAAGCCGAAGCAATTGAAAAATATGGCGAAGGTAAAATTAAAGTGTATCGTTCCCGTTTTACTCCGATGTATTTTGCTTTAGGGGAATACCGTCAAAAATGTGAAATGAAATTAGTTTGTCAAGGTGAGAACGAAAAAATTATTGGTTTACATGCTATTGGTGTCGGTGTTGATGAAATGCTACAAGGGTTTGCAGTAGCAATTAAAATGGGCGCAACCAAAGCTGACTTTGATAATACAGTGGCAATCCATCCAACTGGCAGTGAAGAATTTGTAACTATGCGCTAATCAAAATAACTGTGATAGAAAGAAATTTCTATTGCAGTTTTTTTGTGTAAATCAGTCGGAATACCTATTATTTACAATTGAATTCTTGCTATAATAAGCTATTACATCAAAAAAAGGGGAAGTGTCATGTTTTTAAATTTGTTAGGGATTACATTTATCTTTACAGCCTTAGGTTTATTACCAATTATTTATGATATTGTGCGGCGGAAAGGGCAAGGCGTAAAAAAAGGAATGATCATTTATCTTTTCTTCTTTATATGTTCCTTCATTTTTGTCTATTGGATGACGCCTCCGCAAAATTTAAGCTCAATTATTTCTAGTAATTTGACGGTCGTTTTTTTAATTAGTTTGGTGCTATTTTTTTCTTCACCGATAGAAAAAATAGCTGGACCAATCAGTGGTAAAGGAGTTAGAAATTTTCAATTTAAAGGCTTTGGCTTTCCTGCCAAAATTCCGGTACTTATTTTAGTCATCGGTATATTATTTGCGGCAGCCAGTGCTGTTTTACGAATCACTAGTATTAATAATGTTTACGATACCATCCAAGTAAAAAAAGTTAGCAAAACTGAAGAGCTTCGTTCGACTGAAGAAACGCCAATTGCTATCTCAACAGCCAGTGCACGCAATAAAATGCGTAAAATGATGAGTGTTGTGCCTAATAGCAATGTCTATGATCTAGGGACAATTACCGCGCAAAACGTTGATGGAGATTATGTTTATGTTGCCTCATTAGAATTTAAAGGATTAACAAAGTGGTTTAAATTCCGAGAATCACCCGGGTATTTGATTATCTCAGCAACCGATATTAATGCCCAACCGAAATTTGTTAAAAGTAAAATGAAATATATTCCAACGGCTTATTTAAATTATGATGCTGGTCGAAAGATATACTCTGAGGCGACACAATATGCCAATGTGGGTGCGGTGAACTTAGAAATCGCTAATGATGGCACACCTTATTATGTGCAAACTTTGACGAAAGAATACGGGATTAGCGGAATTACTTATTTTAATCGTTACAAAGTTGCTTTATTAAATGCCGTTACTGGTGATGTGAAAGTCTATGATTTAAAAGATGTGCCAAAATTCGTGGATGCGCCATTAACTAGTAAAGTTGCTCAAGAAATGAATCAATTTTATGGAAAATATGGCGATGGCTGGTGGAATTCTTTCTTTGGCCAGAAAAATGTCAAAGAACCAACTGATAATGGTATTTATTCCAATGGTGCGGTGACGCCTTTGTTAGATAAAAAAGATAATTTGTTGTATTTCACTGATTTCACTAGCCCAGATTCTTCTCAAGATTCGGCGTTAGGTTATAGTTTGATTAATGCTCGGACCGGTGTTTTACAATATTATCGTGATAAAAAAGGAATGATGGATAGTGATGGGGCGATTAGTGTCGCTTCGAAGATTTATCCAGAGAAAAAATGGAAGGCTCGTATGCCGATTTTATATAATGTTTCGGGAACGCCAACTTGGGTGATTTCTTTACTAGATTCCAATGGGATCTTCAAAAAATATGTTTATCTCAGTGCGATTGATAGTGATATTTTAGTAGATGGTGATACAGCCCAAGGAACATTGGACGCTTATCGAACACAGCTAGCGACAACTGATTCCAGTAATAACAATGTTGCAGCTAGTGATTTAACCGAATTTTCTGGTGTAGTTCGCAGAGTGAATCTCAATACGAATGGTACGACTACGACTGTTTCTTTCCTATTAGAAAATGACGAAACAATCTTTATTATGAATACCAGTAATAATTTATACTCGATCTTTTTAGAAGTTGGCGATACAGTAAGCTTTAAAGCCAATGTAATTAAAGGACAAACTACCGCAACAGTGGAGGATTTAACGATTCAAAATGTGACACCAGAATAAAAAAAGGGCAATGGTCAGCTGACCATTGCCTGTTTTTGTTATTGAACGCGAGGTTCTTTTGCTTCATTAATAGAATTTTTTGCTTTGTTACCAGTACGATTCATTGCTGATTTTGCTTTATCTGTTTGACGAGAAGCAAATTCACCAGTTGATTCAGCAGCGTCACCAACACGATCTTGGACTGTGACTGAATCTTCTTCATATTGTTCACGTGTTTTTACGTCAACCACATTTACATTGACTTCAATCACATCAAGACTAGTCATTTTGTTCATTTCTTCAGAAATAACTTTTTTGATTTGTTCATAGATATCAGTAATATCTTTACCGTATTCAGCCACAATATCTAAGTCAACAGCTACTTGTTTTTTTCCAACTTCTACATCAATTCCAGAAGTTACGTTATCAGTATTGACTAATTTTTCAGCTAAGTTAGAGAAAAATCCGCCATCAACAGTTAATAAACCATCAATTTTTTCTAAAGCAATCCCAACAATCTTTTGAATCACTTTGTCGTCAAAAGTTAGGTCACCTTTGATATTATGATTCTTTTCTGACATATCTGGTGTTGCCGGTGTTACTGGTTTGTTCATTTCTTTCGTATCCATAGTTCTCGTCCTCCTATTTTAATATCTTTTAAACTGATCAAAAAAACCAATTGACTGTAAATAATAGCCAAGATAACTTCCTATTAAGGTAAAGATGACCAGTAAAATTGTTTTTAAAAATCCAACTGTAATGAATAGAATCGCTAAAATTAAGCCAATCCCGCCAAAAATCAGTGGATACTTATAGCGCTTTAAAAAATTTTCCATAAGCTCCTCCTTATATCACTCGAGGTTGCTCTTGAGTTTGCGTTTTATTTGTCTTGAAGTTCTTAAAAGTGACCTCAGTAAAAACCTTCTCATTTGGACCAATTAAAGTAGTAATTTTATCTTTGATTTCGGCTGCCAACTGTTCCTGTTTAGTAGTGGCATGAAACATATTGCGCATTTTACCCTGTACTTTAATTTTAATTTTCTTCTTTTTAATCTTTACCTTTACATTTGGTTCAGATATATAAGGTTCTTGTTGAACGGTGGTCAATACAAAATTCTCCAGGGCTTTAGCTTGTACGATTAAAGCACCATCACTTTTTTCAAAGTGTAGCTCTTTACTCGCATTGGGGAAGAAGATAATAACTAAAAGACCTATCAATAAAAGAATCATGAAGCCAAGACTAACCCAAAATAAAAATTCTGGGATATATTCACCAATTAAGGGATATTCTTTCATCGGTAAAAAGTTTAATTTTACCGGAGCAACATTTTGGTTTTCAATTATATTAAAAAAAAGTGGGAAGAAAAGTAAAATTAGCGCTAGAATTCCGATTATTTTCGTTAGTTTTCGCATCTAATTCATTCCTTCCTTTTATCTTTTACCTAGGAAGAATGAAACCACTGCAACTAGGATAATTGCACCAATGATTGAAGGAACAATTGCCATGCCGGCAAGTGATGGTCCCCAACTTCCTAAAATAGCTTGTCCAAGAGCTGAACCAACTAAACCAGCAATTATATTTGCAATGATTCCCATTGAAGAACCTTTCTTAGTGATTGCACCTGCAATAGCGCCAATCACACCACCAACGATTAATGACCATATAAGACCCATCGTAATCTCTCCTTTTTTATTTTAGATAGTAAATACCTAATTTTTTTGAGATGCTTATTCAATTCTTTTTCTGATTCTGATGTTTTTCGCATCATTCGGCGGGCCCTGCCTGTAAATGAAGCATACGACAATTACGGCTGAAAACGGTAATAATAAGACTTAAAAATACTATCAATTATTTATATATACAAAAATTTCTGATTGATTTTTGATTACTTCCTATTATATATACGGAAAAATATTTATTTTTTGTTCCAGAGTAATCATTTGATTTTTGACAAAAAATGTTTTTTTATTTATTTATTTAATTACATGGATAAAAAACAAGCAATAGTGGCCTTTAATTTGTGGAAGATTGAAAACTAAAAAACAGAAGATTCTTTAGTCTGAAAAATTATTTTACTAAAATCGAAAAAAATGCTTACGAAGAATTTTTTTCTGTGCTACCTTAATCAATGTGCTGAAAAATATTTCGTAACTTTTCAGAAAATATAATTCAGTCAAACAAAAAAGGAGTGGATGTAATGCCCAAAACAAAAACAGAAGGATTGCTTTTTACAACGATGATGTGTTTCATGATGGTCTTAGGAATGAGTACTTATAATTTAATTGTACATGGTGCTTTTTCAATAATGGCATTATTGACTGGCTTGATTCCCGGATTTGTTGTTGCATTTATTTTAGATGTATTTATCGTCGGAAAAGTGGCAAAATCGGTTGCTTTTAAATTACCAATCAACCAAGAAAAAATGTTGTATAAAATTTTAGCAATTTCCGGTTGTATGGTGACGGGGATGGTTTTATGTATGTCATTTTACGGTGTGATTTATGAACAAGGATTTAGTAGTCAATTTTTAGCTATGTATGGTCGGGCAATTTTAACCAACATCGTGATGGCTTTACCTTTACAACTATTAATAGTGGGTCCTATTTCAAGAAAAGCTTTAGCAACATTTCAAAAAATCTCAGAAAAAAATCGTTCAGTAGATGTAACACTAGATTAATTTTTCGGCACTTTCTAACACGGAGGTGTCTTTTTTTTGGACTATCATCAGAAAACCTTCTAGAATGTATGAGAAGGGACTGATTCGAAAAATGAAGGGTGTCAAACAGACCTATTTGAAAAATATTAAAAGCGGTAGTTTTATTTTATTGTTGTTACTACCTTTTTTATTAGTAGCTATTTTTTTCGCGGCAGAAAAAATTTATGAAGACAATTATGATATTGAAACGATTGGTGTTGTCAGCAATCTACCTGCTACCTTTAAACAATTAAAAGAAATCCCTCAAGAAGAATTTCATTTCGAAAAAATTACCACTAAAAAACAAGCCAAAAAACGTTTAATGAATAATAAAATCGACGCGTATATTGTTTTAAATACTTCTAGCACCAGTGTTGTGCGGGCCAAGCTGTACAGCAAAATTCCAGTAGGAATTAATGTGGAGGATGAGGTTTCGAGTATTGCTAGTGAGCTGCAGAGAAATTTGCGGGCTGAAGCGATTGATTTAGATGGTAGTTTGGTAGATCAAATTATTGTTCCTGCCCGATTTTCATTTCATCGAGTCGGTTTTCAAGGGCGTCGCATGGAAGTGATTCGTTCAGGCTCAGCAGGCTTTAAGTATTTGGTTTATTCTTTTACTACTTTGACGTTATTCATCTTTTTAATTCTATTTATCCCAATAACTACCGGAGAGTTTAGCCAAAAAGATCATCGTAGTTATCTAAGTAAGTTAATGGGAATTGCATTAGTAGGTTTGACCCAATTCATTGTTTGGAGTGGCGTGGGTATTGGCTTTTATCAACTGTTTAAGGAATCAGAATTATTAAGCTATTTTGTTTATTATGAACCAGTTAAAATTATTCTTGATGGTGATTTTCTAGCGCTGATCCTATTGATGTTGTTAGGCTTTTTACTATTTATTACTCTCGCGTCATTAAATGGTTTGATTGGTAAAAAAATAAATGAACAACCTAGCGGACAAACGGTAGTAATTTTAATTATTGCGGCTTTTGCAGTAAATCGTATTTTAGGCGAAGTTGATGCGGGAAATCAAATTACTGCGATTAGTTCCTATATTCCTTTTCTTTCGCAATTTAGTATGCCGTTAAGAATCGCTTCAGATGCGGTTACGACAAATGGCGCGCTTAGTGCCGTAGTGATTCTATTGGGTAGTTGGTTGTTGTTAACCGGCTTTGGTAGTTGGTGGGGAAAAAATAAACTTTGAGTTTTGTTAAGTAAAAAAGAAAATTTTTGCTAGAATTTCTTCACAATTGATTCATAATTTGTCGGTATTATCTATGTATACCAACAAACAACCCTAACACTTTTTCATTTTTAACTCCTAGCCCGCTAGTTCCCCGACTAGCGGGCATCCTTTTTTTAAAAATAAAATAAAATTCTTAAATTCCCGTGGTACACTTACTTTATAATAAAGGAGGCGCTATCATGGGGATTTTTTTATTACATTTTAGTCCTACAGGTTCTAGTAAAAGGGTCGGAAAGCTCTTAGCCAAAGTTTGGAAAGAGCCAGTGAAAAGAATTGATCTAACGAAACAAAATTTTGAATATGCTCATACTTTTAATCAGGAAGATGTGTGCTACTTCGCGGTTCCGGCATTTGGCGGTCGGGTACCGGCACTAGCCTTGGCACATTTGACAGAAATCCGTGGAAAGGAAACACCTGCTATTTTAATTGCTACGTATGGCAATCGAGCCTTTGACGATTTATTTTTAGAATTACAAGATTTCTTATCGCCAAAAGGGTTTGTAGTAAATGCTGCTGTTGCCAGTGTGACGGAACATTCAATTGTCGGTGAGTTTGGAACAGGACGACCCAACGAAGCTGATATAGCTGAGTTGAATGATTTTGCCAAAAAAATCCAGATCAAAATCCAAGCCCAACCGAGTGAAATATCTGCTCTTGGAAACAAACCTTATCGTTCTTATCAAACAGCCGACTATCGTCCGTTGACCAGTGATGCCTGCACCGATTGTAAATTATGTGCTGAAAAATGTCCGACTTGTGCGATTCCTTATGAAAATCCGCGAGAAACTATTTTTGAAAAATGTATTTTATGTATGCGTTGTATTCATATCTGCCCAGAAAAAGCTCGTTATGTAGATCCCACAGCCATCGCATCACTAAAAAATCATTTACAAGAAGTGGCGACGGGACATAAAGCCAATCAACTTTTCTTGAAATAAAAGAATGACCACGAAAAAATAATTTTTCGTGGTCATTTTGAATTTCATGAGAGAGCTATATTTTTAATAAATAAATGAAGGCAAGAGCCGCTATAGTTTGAACAATTCCGACGGATAAGCCGTAGATTAAAAAGCGCGGTCCTTCTTTAATAAACTTGCGAAAATCGAGCCGTAAACCGATGGCAGCTAAAGCAGTTGTTTCAAACCAAGTACTGATGAAATGTGCACCATCAGAAAAAAGTGTTGGTAGATTAAAAAAGCTATTCAGGATACAAACTCCTAAAAAAGCTAACACATACCAAGGCACCGGAAATTTTTTAGTCGTCTGTAGTGTTGTTGGTGAAAGTTTCTTGGTTCTTTGTTGGAAGATAAAAACTACCACGACTAAAAATAAAATGCGAGTAATTTTAAACAGCATGGCATAACTAACAACTTCTTGATTGATTAGGCTAGCACCTGCTACTACTTGTCCGACTGATTGTAACGTACCACCTAATAAAGCACTACTGGTTAATAAATTCTTTCCTAATAGGGTGACGGCTAATAAAGGCAACGCCAGCATCATGACAGTTCCTAATAAATTCACTAAAGTAATCACTTGGCCTTTTTCTTCATCATCGGCTCCGATACTTGGCGCAATCGCACCAATCGCGGAAGATCCACAGACGGCATTTCCGCCCGCCATCATCATGGCCATCTTATCAGAAAAACCTAATTTTTTTCCTAGAAAAATTGCCGCAATAATTACAGTAGCCATCATGCAAATAATATAAAGCAAACCGTTAACACCTAAATGGCTAATGGTTTGAAAAGTTACAGTAAAACCTAATAGAACAACAGAATATTCTAGTAGACGACTTTCGGCAAATTTTGTTCCCATGGCCAAAGTGTCTTGTTTAAAAAAAGTATTTCCTAAAAAAATACCTAAAAATATCGCTATTGTTGCTCCGCCTAAGCTTGGAAAGAAAATCGCTAATAGCTTAGCAATGATTGCTACCCCAATCGATAAACTCAATCCTGGTAAAATCTTTTTCATAATGTCCCCTCTTTCTTTCCATATTATAAAGGATAACTACCATTATTATTATTAATTGATATAATAGCTTTAATTAAAATATTTGATGGAAGGGTTCACATGTTTAAATATCTAGAAACATTCAAAGTTGTATACGAAACCAAAAATTTCTCCAAGGCAGCAGAACTTTTATTTGTTGCCCAACCAACCGTCTCAGCTCAAATTAAGCAATTGGAAAATGAGTTAGGCGTTACGCTATTTATCAGAAATGGTCGCAAAGAAGTTTTGACTACGCCACAAGCAGAGCTTCTATATGAAAAAGGGTTGATGTTGTTAGAAGATTGGGAGATTTTGACGGAAACCTTAAAGCAACAAGAAAACCATCAGCTGCGAGCAATTATCGGCGCTTCGCATACCTTTGCCGTCTATCTGTTGCCTGATTTATTGATGCAATTAAAAAAATTGTTTCCTAAAATAAGCTTTACTATTAAGATGATGAACTCATTGGAAGTTATTCAAGCCTTGGAGCATCATGAAATTGATTTTGGCTTCATCGAAAAACCTTTGTCAGCAAAAAATCTGTTGCGCTTTCCTTTAATTGAAGATCAATTAGTTGTGGCTGGGGATCTAGAGAAGGGTCCTTGGTTAGTACGAGAAAAAACTTCAGGGGTGGCCTATTACACACACCGTTTTTTAGCAGAAAATGATATCCAACAGGAACAAATAGTTATCGAAAGCAATGAGGTTATCGTATCTTTACTGAAAAAAGGCTTTGGTTGTTCGTTGATCTCTAAGCGAGCTGCAGCTGATCTGAATTATGAAAGCTTGTCTGAAAAATACATTCGCCATTTTTATTTAGTGAAAAGAGAACCACCATTACCGATAGACTTAAATAAAGTGTTTGACTGGATTAGGTTAAGAGGATTCGCTGAAAATAAATTGACAGAAAATTAAGGACTCTCTACAATGAACAAGAGTCATAGTAAGTAAGGAAAAGGAGAATAACATGAAACAAATTAAAATCGGCAGCACGAATTGGGAAGCTTCTAGCGTCATTTTAGGCATCATGCGGATGAGTAAAGTTTCTGCAAAAGAGGCGGCGACAGCTGTAGCAACTGCTTTTGAAAATGGGATTAATTATATTGATTCTGCAGACATGTATTCAGATGGTCAAGCAGAGATAGTTTTCGGTCAAGCGTTAAAAGATTCTGGTGTGAAGCGAGAAGATTTGTGGCTGCAATCTAAGGGCGGTATTATTCCAAGCAAAGAACAAGATAGTTTATATGGTGGACGCTATGATTTTTCTAAAGAACATCTATTGTCATCGGTGGATGGAATTTTAAAACGAATGGATGTTGATTACTTAGATGCTTACTTATTGCATCGCCCAGATCCTTTGATGGAAGTTGATGAAATCGCTGAGGCTTTTGATCTATTACAAGCAAGTGGAAAAGTTCGTCACTTTGGTGTTTCTAATTTTAACCCTGAGCAATTTAAATTGTTGCAAAGCGGTTTGAAACAACCATTATTAATTAACCAATTACAATTTAGTATTATGCACACAGGCATGGTTGATTTCGGTATGCATACCAACATGACAGACGCCCGCTCAATTAATCATGATGGTGGGTTGCTGGAATTTTCTCGCCGTAAAGGGGTAACAATTCAAGCTTGGTCACCATTCCAATACGGTTTCTTTGACGGCACTTTTATTAACAATGAAAAATTCCCTGAATTAAATCAATTGTTAGCTGATCTAGCTGAAAAATATGGGGTAGGCAAAAATGCCATTGCAACTGCTTGGATTTTAAGACATCCAGCCAATATGCAAGTTATTTTAGGAACGATGAATCCTGAAAGAATTGCTGACTCAGCCGCTGGAGGAAATGTAGTTCTAACAAAACAAGAATGGTATGACATTTATTACGCAGCTGGTAATGATATGCCCTAAAATTTTGAACGAGCTTTTTGCTCGTTCTTTTTTATGGACAAAAAGGATGCCCACTGGTCGGGGAACCAGTGGGCAAGGAGTTAAAAATGAAAAAGTAATAGGGTTGTTTGTTGGTATACTCATATAATAATCGCAAAAGATGAAAAAGTTAAGAATATTGCTTGAAAAAAAATTATTTTTATTCGAAAGATAAATTTATTCTGGTTTTTTTATGCTATTTGGATCAATGCCCAAAGCCTCTGCCATTTCTGGATTCACATAAAATTCTAGATTTTTAGCATGTTCGACTGGAATATCAGCTGGTTCAGCTTCGCCATTTAAAATTTTGGCTGCCATTTTTCCAGTTTGGACTCCCAGATCATGGTAGTTGACGCCGTAACTAGCTAAACCGCCTAATTTGGTTTCACTTACTGCACCGTAAACAAGTGGCACTTTTGCTTCCTTAACAACATCACCGGTAATTGTCGCTGCACTTGCCATTGTATTGTCTGTTGGAACGTAGATGCCATCACAAGAAGCAGCGACTTTTTCAGCGACCTGTTGCACATCGTTGGTGCTGGTGACGGTTTTTATTTCGTAATCGACACCCTTCTCATCTAATACTTCTTTAGCAATATCAATCTGAACTTGAGAATTAATTTCGCCGGAATTGTAGATCATACCAATTTTTTTAGCATCCGGTACAATTGATAAAAGTAACTCAATCTGTTTTTTCACAGGAGATAGATTACTGGTTCCAGTAACATTTCCCCCTGGTTTTTTATAATTATCAACTAATTTTGCTGTTTTCAAATCGGTCACAGAAGTTACTACAATCGGAATATCGCTAGTCATAGTTGCCAAACTTTGAGCTGCTGCTGTTGTAATTCCTAATAACAAATCTGGATCTTCTTTGATTAGATTTTCAGTCATGGAACGCAGATTGTCTTGATTGTTTTGGGCATTTTGATAATTGATTTTAATATTTTCGCCATCGACAAAGCCTTCTTCTGCTAAACCATCGACAAAACCTTCGTAAGATTGATCCAAAGAATCGTGTTCCACTAATTGTAAAACGCCGATTTCTTTGACATCATCCTTTTGACTGTCGGCACTACTATTTCCACAAGCCGCCAAAGTCAGTAAACCTAGTACGCTTAAACTACATAACAACATTTTTTTCATAAATATCTTCCCCTTCGTATAAAAAAAGTCATCCACCTATTTCTAAGTGGATGACGAAAATACAAAGACAAATTTATTTTGCCTAGCCACTTAGAAAAAATCCTACGTGGCCACGCCGAAACGCTACAGCCATCATAGATACATATCGTCTGCATCCACAATGTCTGGTTGCAAACTTACCTAAAATAGCTATAGTAATATTGGTTATTCAGTTGTGAGTGTTTTTGTAATGTCATGAAAAATCCCTCCAACTTTTGTTAAAGATGAGTATACAGTAAGAAAAATGAGATGTAAATAATAAAATGAAAATAATTCACATGTTTTAGCCAATGAGTCTATGATCGATTTTTTGACTATTTAAAAACCATAAACGATGGTAATCTCCGACTAATACTGTAAATTCAGCTTTTTTTCCTATTTCTGCTAGCTTTTCAGTCAAATAATTTCGTAAAATCCAAGGCTCTTCGATTGATTCTATTTTAAGATTTAAAATATTTTCGATTCGCGCTGGTGTGGTCATTAAATCATTAGCGACTTGTTCTAGGGTTAATCCAGATAAAGTAAAATTTCTTTTTAAATCATCAATTGTCTGCTGTTGTTCTGTTTGATTGAGCGACATGTAATTCCCCTCCATAGTTGTATTTACAACTTAATCTGCGATGAGTTTACGCTGATAAGATTTGTTTGTCAATTAAATAGTTGTAAATAAAACTGTTTTTCGTTAAGTTTAATTGGAGGTGATTAGCGTGGAGAAAAATCTTGATTCATTAGCAGAGAAAGTTCATCATTTGGAAAGTTTACAGCAAAGATTTGTTCATAAAGAGTTAAAAAAAATAGGGTTAAATATGTTGCAAGCTCGAACCCTAGATTTTTTAGCGGTTTATCCCAATGTAATTCAAACTGATTTAGCCGATTATTTAGGAAAACAAAAAGCAACAGTCACGAATTTATTGAAAGTATTAGAAAATAAGAATTTAGTTGAACGTAAGCAGTCCACCGATAATGCTCGCCAAAAAAAACTTTCTTTAAGCACCTCCGGTAATCAAAAGGTTTTGTTGATTCAAGCAATTTTTGCTAAGCTAGACAAAAAACTAACGGGGAATTTAGCGACATCAGAAATAGACGAACTCAATCAACAATTTGCTCGTTTAATCGATGCCTTTTAATAGAAAGTAGGCTAGGTAATGGAAATCAAAAAATCAGGGTCAACAGCGGTATTTGCCGCACTAGGAGCCAATATTTTAGTAGCGATCAGCAAATTTATTGGATTTTTACTTAGTGGGAGCGCCGCTATGATGAATGAAAGTATCCACAGTGTAGTGGATTGTAGTAATCAAATTTTGTTATTATTTGGCAACCAAAGGGCCGGTCGAGGTCAAAGTGATTTGCATCAATTCGGCGAAGGTCGGGCGAAATATTTTTTCAGTACAATCGTCGCCACGATGCTGTTTTTTGGTGGTGGTGCATTGGGCGTAATGGAAGCTTTTCAAAAGCTAATTCACCCCAATCATGCAGTTGAAAACCCGGTGATCGTTTTAGTCATTTTAGTCTTTGGTATATTGGTGGAAGGGAGTTCTTTGCGAGTAGCTTTCAAAGAAATCGGTGAGTTGAATCGTGAAAAATTACCTTTATTTAAATTTTTAAAAGAAAGTCGCTATAGTGAAATTTTGATTATTTTTACAGAAGATTTTTGTGCTGTTTTAGGATTGATTTTAGCGATTGTTGGAACGATTTTAACAATGGTAACAGAAAATCCAATTTTTGATGCATTAAGTGGGTTGTTGATTGGTTTAATGCTAATGTTTGCTTCTATTTTTCTAGCGCGCGAATTTTACAGTTTGATGATTGGCGAGAGTGTCTCGAGTCAAGACTTAACCAAGATAAAAACCGCTTTTCAACGGCCAGAAGTTAAACGTTTAATCGACATCAAAACAGTCCATTTAGCACCGACGGAAATTATGATTGCTGCAAAAATTGATATAGCTGATGATTTTGAAGAAATCAGTTATGATGTTGTCAATAATATTGAAGCGGATATCCGTCAAAATCTGTCAGATAAAAAGGCTTATATCTACATTGAGACTGATGAGTATGATCCTAATTATCAACAATCAAAGGACTGAAAATAATGCCAGCAATTCGATTTTTTTTCACGTATTCAAAAGAATTTTTACGTCGTTGGGGTAGTTATACATTATTGATTATTGGAACAAATTTGGCATTGACCTATATAGCGATTCCAGTGTTTCAATTTTTGACAGCGGAAATTTTAAAACTAGGAAATATCCCTTATGTTTCAAACACCAATATTTTAAATATTCTTACCAAACATCCTGCCGTTTTGGCGGCTTTGTTATTATTGATGCTCCTTATTTTTGCTTTAATTTTCTGGCAATTTACTTTTCAACTGCTGGGGATTCGGGTATTACAAACGAATAGCCAAGAATCGTTTTGGCGGAATTTTAAAACAGCTATCTTGCAAATGCGGTATTTACGCCCGGGAACATTTTTCTTCTTCATTTTTTATTTTATTTTGATTTTGCCTTTCGCAAATGCTGTTTTCAGAACCCCTTTATTGAGCAAAGTGACAATACCGGTTTTTATTTTAGACTATCTAGCGAATAATTGGGCTGTGTCGCTACTATTACTGTTGTTATCTGGAATCGTATATTATATAGGGATCCGACTGTTGTTTGTTTTACCCTTGATGATTTTTAAACAATATCGAGCGTGGGCGGCGGTTAGAGAAAGCTGGCAGTTAACGGCGAAACATTTTTGGCGCTACGTTCTTCAAATTTTCTTTCTTTCATTCGTATTGTCGCTTATTTCAGGAATAGGCTTTGAAGTAAGCTATTTGTTGCAAGTTTTATTTGATCAACTACCAGGAAAGCTACCGCTAATCTTTGCCATGTTAAATTTAACTGGCGTCCAGATGTTTAGTCAATTTATGATTGGTTGGACAAGTGTCTTATATTTTAGTTTACTAGTGCAAAAATTTTATCCATTGGTAATTAATGAAGAAAACGCATTGAAAATAAAATGGGTTTTGTGGACGCGTTTAATAGCCGGTGCAGTTATTCTAATTTTTGGTGGCTCTGCTTTGATTGCTAATGGATTGTATTTGGCCGGTCTTTATCCATTAGAACCTTTAGTTATTTCCCATCGTGGTGTGGACAATCAAAATGGTGTGCAAAATACCATTCCTGCTATGACAAAAACCATGAAAATCAAGCCAGATTATATAGAAATGGATATTCATGAAACAAAGGACCATCAATTTGTCGTGATGCACGATGAGAATTTAAAAAAATTAACAGGTGTAAATAAAGCACCTTATCAATTAACATTAGCAGAATTGACTGAATTAACCGCTCATGAAAATGGCTATAGTGCCAAAATTGCCAGTTTTGATGACTATCTAGCTTATGCGAATCAGCACAAGCAAAAATTATTAATTGAAATCAAAACAACCTCTCATGATTCAAAGGATATGTTGGAGCGATTTATTCAGAAGTATCAACAAAATATTTTAACCAATCAACATCAAATTCAATCACTAGATTACCAAGTTGTCAGCGGCTTAAAAGAAAAAGCACCAAAATTATTTGTCAGCTATATTTTGCCGTTCAATCTAACTTTTCCTCAGACAGTAGCCAACGCCTATACGATGGAAGAAACTACTTTAACCAGTGAATTCATTGAGCAAGCCACTAGCGCAAATAAGCAAGTTTATGCTTGGACAGTAAATGACAGTGACAGTATGGATCGTATGATGTTTATGGGTGCTGATGGGATTATTACTGATAATATTACATTGTTAAAAGAACAAATAAAAAATTTCCAAGACAATCCTAGTTATGCTAAAAGAATTGAGCTTTACATTAACCGATTACCAAGCTTTGATGGAAAACCGCAAGAAAATTAGTAGAATACTTAAATATCCAGCAATTTTTAGTTAACCTGACTAAATTAATCAATGGTTATGTTAAAATAGCAATAGCTTTCACAAGGAGTTAGGATACATTATTTTATTGTGTTTGCTCAGGTAATCAAAAAACGATTGAAGTGAAAACAGCAAGAAATGATAATATAAAACATTGATGTTTAGAGGGAGCGTTTAGATGAGAAAAAGAGGCTTTGAAGTAGTTTCAGCTTTCAAGGATCAAAATATTCAATTACCGCAGCGAGCAACTGAAAATGCCGCTGGTTATGATTTTGAAGCCGCCGAAGATATTGTTATTCCAGCAGTTTGGAAACAATTAATTCATCATTTTGTTAGTAATAAAACGGTCGATGAAAAGTTAGTAAAACCTGTATTAGTAGCAACTGGAATCAAGTCTTACATGGGCGAAGATGAGTATTTACAATTAGCTAATCGCTCCAGTAATCCATTAAAACGCTTTTTAGTGTTAAGCAATGGTGTCGGTGTGATCGATAGTGACTATTATAATAATCCAGACAATGAAGGACATATTATGTTCCAATTTTCTAATTTTGGATTAACTGATGTCAAAATAAAAAAAGGTGAACGGATTGGGCAAGGCATTTTCTTACCATTCTTAAAAGCCGATAACGATGTGGCAAATGAAAAACGCACCGGCGGTTTTGGTTCATCTGGTAAAGAGTAGGTGATTCAATGGCAAAAAAAGCAAAAGTTCAATTTGTTTGTCAAAACTGTGGTTACGTTTCACCTAAATATTTAGGACGATGCCCACAGTGTGGCAAATGGAATACTCTAGTTGAAGAAATTCAACAAGACACGGAAGATCGGCGTAATCGCGTAAGTTTAACCGGTGAAAAAGCGCAGCCTACAAAATTAAAAGATGTTGTCTTCACAAAAGAAACCAGAATTCAAACAGAATTAGCTGAATTAAATCGGGTTTTAGGAGGCGGTGTTGTTCCAGGATCATTGGTTTTAATTGGTGGAGATCCCGGGATTGGGAAATCAACATTACTTTTACAGGTGTCTCATCAATTAGCTGCGACTGGCGGGAAAGTATTGTATGTTTCCGGCGAAGAAAGTGCCCAACAAATAAAATTGCGGGCAGAACGATTGGGTTCTAGCGATACTGATTTTTATTTATATGCAGAAACAGATATGGCAGAAATTACTCATGCGATTGAACAACTTAAACCAGATTATGTGATTATCGATTCGATTCAAACCATGACGCAACCAGATATTACTAGTGTTGCTGGTTCAGTCAGCCAAGTCCGAGAAACCACTGCCGAATTAATGAAGATTGCAAAAACCAATGGAATTGCGATTTTTATTGTGGGGCATGTAACTAAAGAAGGAAATATTGCTGGACCGCGCATGTTGGAGCATATGGTGGATACAGTGCTTTATTTTGAAGGCGAAAAACACCACAGCTTCCGAATTTTGCGGGCAGTTAAAAACCGTTTTGGTTCTACTAATGAAATTGGCATTTTTGAAATGCGAGAACGGGGACTGGTAGAAGTTGCTAATCCTTCACAAGTATTTTTAGAAGAACGCTTGGCTGGTGCGACTGGTTCAGCAATTGTCGTAGCTTTAGAAGGCAGCCGACCAATTTTGGTTGAGATTCAAGCTTTAGTATCACCGACTGTTTTTGGTAATGCTAAACGGACCACTACAGGGTTGGATTTTAATCGCGTTTCATTAATTATGGCAGTTCTGGAAAAAAGAGCAGGATTATTATTGCAAAACCAAGATGCCTTTTTAAAAGCAGCAGGTGGCGTAAAATTAAATGAACCAGCGATTGATTTGGCTTTAGCAGTTGCAATTGCTTCAAGCTATGAAGAAAAAGGCACCGCATCCAATGAATGTTTTATCGGTGAAATTGGTCTAACTGGTGAAGTACGACGCGTTTCTAGTGTTGAATCACGGGTAAAAGAGGCGGCAAAATTAGGTTTTAAAAAGATTTATCTACCTAAGAATAATCTAGGTGATTGGACGCCGCCAAAAGGTATTGAATTAGTGGCAGTTACAACATTAGCTGAAACATTGAAAAAAGTATTTAAATAAAAGGAGGCGAGAAACACATGCAAAAAAGAATTTTAGTGGTCATTATTACGTTAGTGGGAATGAGCTTAGGCATTTCCTTTTTACCACTAGCGTGGATGGCCCTAAGACAAGGTGGCAACATGTGGTTGAATAATACCTTCACCAATGGCTTAATCGGTGCAATTATTTTCTTCTTATTATCTTTAGTCATTGCTGATCCTATCTCAACTGGATTAAAAACCATCGAAAAACGGTTAAACGAATTTAGTCTGACTTATTTACTATTTGGTGCAATTGGGACCATTCTAGGTTTGACACTAGGTTTGATTGTAGCAACACCATTAAATCGATTACCGATTCCTTTTGTCAATAGTGCGTTACCAGTATTGTTGATGATTTTATTAGGTTACTTTGGTTTTCGTGTGGGAACGACTCGAATTGATGAGTGGCGAAAAATTTTCTCTACTAAGAAAAAGACTGAAGAGAGCAATGAAAACAAGGTTTTAGAGCGAAAAGCGGGAGACAATTTCCGTAAATATAAAATCTTGGATACTAGCGTGATTATCGACGGACGGATTTATGATATTGCACGAACAGGATTTTTAGAAGGTGTCTTGATGATTCCTAATTTCGTGTTATATGAGTTACAATATATCGCCGATTCTGGTGATAGTTTGAAACGTGTCAGAGGTCGTCGTGGCTTGGATATTTTAAATGCTTTGCAAAAAGAAGAAGATATTCAAGTGGAGATGTACGATGGTGACTTTGAAGACATTAGTGAAGTTGATAGTAAATTAATTAAATTGGCTAAATTGTTAGATGGGGTCATCGTTACTAACGATTACAATTTAAATAAAGTATCAGAATTTCAAAATGTGGCTGTTCTAAATATTAATGCCTTAGCGAATGCTGTTAAACCAGTGGTCATTCCTGGAGAAACGATGAATGTATTGGTGGTAAAAGCTGGAACAGAACGTCAACAAGGTGTTGCTTATCTTGATGATGGTACGATGGTAGTCGTGGAAGATGGCCAACACTATATGAACGAACATATTGAAGTTGTGGTCACCAGTGCGTTGCAAACAGCAGCTGGTCGAATGATTTTTGCAAAACCTGCTCATTCGAGTCGCAACATTAAAGATGATAGTCCTGAGAAAAAAATTGAGTTTCAAGGAAAATAGACCTACTGTCCTTTACTAAATTGGACTTTGATTGTAAAATTTGGGAATAAGGCAAAAAATCTTTGTTACCTGGGAAAGAGGAAAAGACATGTCAAAAATTCGTGTACGCTACGCACCAAGTCCAACAGGACACTTACACATTGGAAACGCTAGAACAGCTTTGTTTAATTATTTATTTGCTCGCCATAACGATGGTGAATTTATTATTCGGATTGAAGATACAGACCAAAAACGAAATATCGAAGATGGTGAAAAATCTCAATTAGAAAACTTAGCATGGCTAGGTATTGACTGGGATGAAAGTCCAGAAAAACCAGGAGAATACGGTCCTTACCGCCAATCTGAACGTAGTGACATTTACCAACCACTAATCGATCAATTATTATTATCTAATCTTGCTTACAAATGTTATTGTACGCCAGAAGAATTAGAAGAAGAACGTGAAGCGCAACGTGCACGCGGCGAAATGCCTCACTACTCTGGGAAATGCGCGCATTTAACGCCAGCAGAACAAGCAGAAAAAGAAGCCGCTGGTTTGAAACCAGTCATTCGTTTCCGTGTACCTCGCAATGAAACGTATACTTTTAACGATATTGTGAAAGGTGAAATTAATTTTGAATCAGATAATGTTGGTGGCGATTTTGTCATTCAAAAACGGGATGGCATGCCAACTTATAATTTTGCAGTAGCAGTAGATGACCACATGATGAAAATCACTCATGTTTTACGTGGCGATGATCATATTGCCAACACGCCAAAACAATTAATGATTTATGATGCTTTTGAATGGAAACGACCACAATTTGGTCACATGACTTTAATTATCAACACTGAAACAGGTAAAAAATTAAGTAAACGTGATGAAAGTATTTTACAATTTATCGAACAATACCGTGATTTAGGTTATTTGCCAGATGCGATGTTTAATTTTATTGCGTTGTTAGGTTGGTCACCAGTCGGCGAAGATGAAATCTTTTCGAAAGAAGAATTAATCAAGATTTTTGACACTGCTCGTTTGAGTAAATCACCAGCTTCATTTGATGCTAAAAAGCTAGAATGGGTCAACAACAGTTATATTAAAGCTATGGATTTAGATGATTTGACAGATTTGGCATTGCCATTTTTAATCAAAGCCGGTAAAGTAGAAGAAAATCCAGATGCTGACAAAAAAGCTTGGGTGAAACGTGTTGTGGCATTATATCAACCACAAATGAGTTATGCAGCCGAAATCGTCGAAGTATCCAATCTTTTCTTTGAAGAACATCCAGTTTTAGATGAAGCAGCACAAGCTGTGTTGGCAGATGAAACAGTACCAATGGTCTTAGCCGCTTTTAAAGAACAATTGTCTGCATTAAATACAGTTGACGCAGCTAGTGTTTTAGCAGCGATTAAAGCTGTGCAAAAAGAGACAGGTGTAAAAGGAAAAGCTTTATGGATGCCGATTCGGGTAGCAGTAAGTGGCGTAACACACGGACCAGAACTACCAGAAACTGTTGAATTATTAGGTAAAGAAAAAGCTTTAGCACATTTAAATCAAGTCATTTAAACACGTTGATAAGAAAAAGTAAGCAAATTTTATTTTCCAGAGAGGTTGCGGTAGCTGAAAGTAACCAAATAATATTTGACGAAATGCATCTTGGAGTGGTTTTAGCGATAAGTAGCTAAAAACGGTCGCAGCCGTTATTTGCTTGAAGGCAGAAGAATCTGTAAAGAAAAGTGGAACCACGCAAAGCGCGTCTTTTGAGTTATACTCGAAGGACGCGCTTTTTTTACATATTAAAAAAAAGAGTTGAATCAAAAAGGGAGTTGAAGGGAATGAATTGGTGGCAACAAGCTTTAAAAGTAGCAAAGAAAAATGATCCAGCCGTAAAATCCAGCATTGAAGTTATTTTGACTTATCCAGGGTTTCACGCGTTATTTTTCCATCGACTATCGCATTTTCTATATCGTCATCGCTGGCATTTGTTGGCACGGATAAATTCACAATTTTGGCGTTTTTTAACCAATATTGAGATTCATCCGGGTGCAAAAATAGCACCTGGAGTTTTTATTGACCATGGAGCGGCTGTAGTGATTGGTGAAACAGCGGAAATTGAGACAGATGTGGTAATGTTTCATGGTGTGACATTAGGTGGTACCGGAAAAGATTCTGGTAAACGCCACCCAACTGTTCGCAAAGGAGCATTCATTTCAGCCCATACACAAGTTTTAGGACCAATCGAAATTGGCGAATATGCAAAAACCGGTGCTGGTTCAGTCGTGCTACACAATGTTCCTGCTCACGCAACAGTAGTAGGCGTACCAGCTGAAATTGTTCGATTAAATGGAAAGAAGGTTCATCATGATTAAAATTTACAATACTTTAACGCGGGAGAAAGAAAATTTTGTTCCGATTAAAGAAAATGAAGTCCATATGTATGTCTGCGGACCAACAGTTTATAACTATATTCATATTGGAAATGCCCGCAGTACGATTGCTTTTGATACGATTCGTAGGTATTTTGAATACCGCGGATTCGATGTCAATTATGTCTCAAACTTTACTGATGTTGACGATAAAATTATTCGAGCAGCAAAAGAATTAAAAATTTCAGCTCCAGAAGTGGCGGATCGTTTCATTGCTGCTTTTGAAGAAGATACTAATGCTTTAAATGTCAAAAAAGCGACTTTACATCCTCGCGTGATGGATCATATTCCCGACATTATTGCATTTATTGAAGTATTGATTGCTAAAGAATACGCCTACGAGGTGAATGGGGATGTTTATTATCGAACCCGCAAATTTACTCATTATGGTGAATTAAGTGATCAAAGTATTGATGAATTAGAAATTGGTGCCAGTCAACGAACTGGTGCTGAACAAAATATTAAAGAAGATCCATTAGATTTTGCTTTATGGAAAAGTGCTAAACCAGATGAAATTTCATGGGAATCTCCTTGGGGTGCTGGTCGTCCGGGTTGGCATATTGAATGTTCTGTGATGGCGACTAAACATCTAGGTGACACGATTGATATTCATGGTGGTGGACAAGATTTGGAATTTCCCCATCATGAAAATGAAATTGCCCAAAGTGAAGCTAAAACAGACCAAAAATTTGCTAATTATTGGATGCATAATGGTTACGTTACAGTCGGTGAAGATGATGTGAAAATGAGTAAATCTTTAGGGAACTTTACGACCGTTCATGACATTATTAAAGAAATTGATCCACAAGTTTTGCGCTTTTTTATGGCAACAACTCAGTATCGTCGACCGATTCGTTACAGCGAAGGGACAATGAAAGATGCCCAGGTGAATCTGCAAAAAATAAAAACAGCATTGGAGAATACGGAGTTTCGCTTCACTTCAGCTGTTGAAAAATTAAGCGATGATGCAGTAAAATTTGCAGAAATCGCTGAATTGAAATCTCGCTTTATGCAAGAAATGGACGATGATTTTAATGCTGCTAACGGAATCACTGTCGTTTATGAATTTGTTAAGTGGTTGAATACTTATAGTGAACAGACTGAAGTTTCGATAGCTGTTTTAGAAGTAGCTCTGTCTGAATATAAAGCAATGTTAGAAGTATTTGGCATTATTTTTGCAGCGGAAAATTTATTGGATCAGGAAATTGATGATTTGATTAATGAACGAAATCAAGCTCGCAAAGATAAGGATTTTGCTCGTAGTGATGAAATTCGTGATTTGTTGAAGGAACAAGGAATTGTCTTGGAAGATACCCCACAAGGCACGAGATGGAGACGGGAATAATGGCAGATTATAAACAATTAAATGGTTTGGCTTTAGCTTATGTGGGAGATGCGATTTACGAAACCTATATTCGTGATTATTTGGTGCGGCAAGGCCAAACGAGACCGAATAAATTACATCATATGGCGACTCATTATGTCTCCGCTAAAGCACAAGCATTTTTAATTGAACAAATGGAAGCAGAAAATATGTTATCAGAAGAAGAAGCAGGTATTTATCGGCGGGGGCGTAATGCCAAAAGCTATACTTCTGCAAAAAATACTGATATTATGACGTACCGCAGATCAACTGGCTTTGAAGCCTTGATGGGCTATTTGCATCTGTTGGAAAGAAAAGAGCGCTTGGAAGAATTGATTTCTTGGTGCATCAAAAAAGTAGGTGAAACCAATGAAAGATAAACGGCGCAATTACAAAGAAAAATTCCCAAAAAATAAAAAAAGACCGGCTCAAACAACTGAATCAGAACATTTACAAGAAGCAGATGATAATTTTGTTTTTGGTCATCATGCTACAGTAGAGGCTTTGCAAGCAGGTCGCGGTAATAAATTATTTATTCAAGAAGATGCTCATAGTGACAAAATTGATCAATTAAAAAGCTTAGCGAAAGAACACGCGGTGCCTTTAAAATGGGTACCTAAACAAAAATTAGATACTTTAAGTGACGGCGGAGTTCATCAAGGAATTATTCTAGCAATTACCCCTTATGAATATTTGAGTTTGGATGAATTATTAGAAAAAAATCCTAAAGAATCTGAACCGTTCTTCTTAATTTTAGATAGTTTGGAAGATCCTCATAATTTTGGATCGATTTTACGAACAGCTGACGCTAGTAATGTCAGTGGTGTGATTATTCCAAAACATCGTTCCGTAGGGATCACACCGGTGGTTACCAAAGCATCAACTGGTGCCGTGGAATATGTACCAATTGCAAGAGTGACCAATCTTTCCCAGACAGTTCAGCAATTAAAAGATGCTGGTTTTTGGATTTTTGGTACCGATATGGAAGGCACTGATTACCGGAAATGGCAAGTCAATGGTCCAATTGCTTTAATTATTGGCAATGAAGGTCGTGGAATGAGTGCTGGTTTGAAAAAAGAAGTTGATGAAATGTTAGCCATTCCAATGGAAGGACATGTACAAAGCTTGAATGCCGGCGTTGCGGCTAGCTTATTAATGTATGAAGTGTTGCGGAAAAGAAGTGATTTGACATGAAAAAGCAAATTTTGATTGTCGATGGCTATAATATGATTGGTGCCTGGCCTGAGCTTGTTAGCTTGAAAAACCAAGATCGACTAGAAGAGGCACGGGAAGATTTGCTAAATCGGTTATCTAATTATGCTAAATATGAAGGATTAGAAATTATAGTTGTTTTTGATGCCCAATTTGTCCCTGGGATTACCCAAAGTTTTTCAAAATACCAGTTGACAGTAGTTTTTACTAAAGAAGATGAGACGGCGGATAGTTATATTGAACGAACCGCTGGAGAATTGAATACGCGTCTGACGCAGGTTACGGTAGCGACTAGTGATATGGCAGAACAATGGACTATTTTTTCTCAAGGAGCCTTGCGAACATCGGCGCGAGAATTATATAAAGCGATTGAAACAACTGAAAAAGCAATTGCTGGAAAAACTGCAGATGTTTTTTTTCAAGATTATCGGCGAAATTCTCCGTGGGATGAGAGGCAGTTGCAAAAATTGTCTAAAAAAAGGGACGAATTGAGCCAAGATTAGTCAAATTCGTGTAAAGCGCTCCTCTTATTTCAAAAAGTTAGTATCCTCTAGTTAAAGGAGGAGAACAGATGAAATCAGAGAAGGACGCGATCAAGGAAAGTGATTGTTTTGAAGAATTATTTGATAAGTATTCACCGGTTATTTTTCGAATGCGGACACGCTATTATATTCGTGATTTTGAGTCTGACGATTGGCTACAAGAAGGACGGTTAGCTTTATTAAAAGCAATTAAAACTTATAAAGAAGACCAAGGAACGACTTTTGGATTATATTATAAGACAGTTTTAGAAAATCATATTTGCTCTTTATTAAGGAAACAAGAAGCTAAAAAAAGAAAAGCGTTACATCAGTCAATTTCAATTGAAAATAGCGGCTTAGAATTATTTACTGATTATCTTTTTTATAATGAGTATATCGAAGAGCAAGTGTCCATCTGTGATCAGTTTGATCATAATAGAATTCAACTGTCTGATCTGGAACGTCAAACACTCCATTACTATATTCAAGGTTATAATCTAGATGAAATCAGTTCGATGGTTGATCAAGAAGAAAGAAAGGTCAGTAATGCGCTGAATCGAGTAAAAAATAAAATTAAAACAGAAATCACCTTTTAAAATGATGAGTATTTGTACGCTTAATTATTAATAAATATTTCTTGCAATGAAATTTCTCTTATGATACTATTGTTGACTTGTATAATTTGTGTTATAGTATAGCCTGAGGTGAACTGTACAATGCCAACAACTTTAGCAACGATTAAGAAAAATTTGGAAGACCGGATCGGTAGCCAAATTATGCTTGTAGCGCAAACAGGCAGAAAACGTCAAACACAACGCAAGGGAATCTTAACTGAGACTTATCCATCTGTGTTTGTAGTTGATTTGGATCCAGAGGAAAATTCTTTTGAACGTGTTTCATACAGCTACTCAGATGTATTAACACAAACCGTGGAAATCGAATTTTTAAGTGAAGCAATATAAAAATAAAAAAACTATGGAAATTTTATTCCATAGTTTTTTTATTTTTATCTTTTAACAAGTCGCGAATTTCTGCTAAATAGTCTTCAGCAGTAGGCGCAGCAGGAGCCGCTTCTTCGGCGGTTTGTTTTTTGTTTAAATCTTTGGCTTTATTAGCAAATTTTACGATTAAGAATAAAACAAATCCAGTAATGATAAAAGTAATAATGGCGCTAGCTAAATCACCAAAAGCAAAAGTTACTCCTTTGACAGGTGTCCAATCTAGGACAGAAGTTGCATCATCTAATTTTTGGCCATTTGTTACTAGAGAGACAAACCACCCAATTAATGGTGTAATCACACCATTGACTACATTGGTTACGATGGCGGTAAAAGCACTCCCAATAACGACCCCAACAGCCAAGTCTAAAACATTCCCACGCATTAAAAAGTCACGAAATTCTTTAAGCATATTTTTCATCCTCCTTCAACATCTTTTAGTATATCGAAAACTTAGAAATTTTTGAAATTTGCGAACTGTGAGAAGGTGCTAGATCACTGAATCTAGTTCTCTATGCTATACTTGAAATGTTAGACAAAGAAAAGGAGTGTTATGATGCTGGAATTAAAAAAAGGTGTAAGAGTACATATTTTACCAACAAAAAAATATAAAACAATCCAAATTTATGGTCGTTTTACAACAGCTTTGAATACTGAAACTGTGACGAAACGCGCATTATTATCTAATTTATTAGAAACCAACTCCTTAAACTATCCTGATCAAACCCAATTAAGTGCCCGCTTAGCGGAGCTTTATGGCGCTAGTTTTGGTTCAAATGTTGGCCGCAAAGGTAATTTACATTGGTTAAATGTAGGTATCTCGGTGGTAAATGGAAAATACGTAAATGATGATCAATTATTACCGCAAATAGTGGATTTTCTAAAGGAAATTTTATTCTTCCCAAATATTAAAGATGGCGCTTTTGATCCACAAACTTTTGCGATTGAAAAAGAAAACATGCAGAGTTATTTGGAAAGTTTAACTGAAGATAAGCAAACCTTGGCTTCTTTGGCTTTACAAGAAACGTATTTCAAAGAGGAAGCACAAAAGAAACCTAGCTTCGGTAATTTAGCTGATTTAAAACCATTAACCAGTGAAATAATTGCTGAATACTATCAGCAAATGATTGCTGAAGACCAAGTGGATTTATTTGTAGTGGGTGACGTTGAAGAAGAGGAAGTAATCAAACTTTTACAATTATTACCTTTTGCTGATCGAACTGTAAACAGCCCAGACATTTACTATTCACAAACAATCAGCAATGTGATTGCTGAACGTCAAATGCAAGATTCTGTTCAACAAGGGAAACTAAATTTGGCTTATTCAACAGATACTTATTATGAAGATGTTGATCGTTTTGCGTTGATTGTCTTTAATGGTTTATTTGGTGGATTTCCTCATTCGAAATTATTTATGAATGTCCGAGAAAAGGAAAGTTTAGCTTATTATGCTTCTAGCTCTTTTGATACCTTTAGAGGATACATGCAAGTCCAAACAGGAATTGAAAGCAGCAATCGAGAAAAAGTTTTACGTTTAATTTCTGAACAGTTGATAGCCCTACAGCATGGTGATTTTACTTACTTGGCTTTTCAACAAACCAAAGCAATGCTGAAAAATCAGTATTTATTAGGACTTGACCATGTGCAAAATTTAATTGAAACTCATTACTTGGCGCAATGGTTACCAAAAAGTCAATTAACAGATGATGAGTGGCTAGCACGTTTAGCAGCCGTGACCAAAAAAGATGTTGAAAAAGTCGCTCAAAAAGTTACTTTACAAGCAATCTTCTTTTTAGAAGGAGGAGACAAATGATTAAACAAGAATATCAAACAATTAATGAAACCTTATATAAAGAAATTTTGCCCAACGGTTTGACAGTCTATTTATTACCAAAAGCTGATTATCATAAAACCTATGCTTTATTTAGCACCAATTATGGTTCGATTGATAATGAGTTCGTTCCGCGGGGGAAAACGGAATTTGTGAAAGTACCAGACGGAATTGCCCATTTTTTAGAGCATAAAATGTTTGAAAAAGAAGATGGTGATGTTTTTCAAAAATTTGGTGAACAAGGCGCTTCTGCCAATGCTTTTACTAGTTTTACCCGAACCAGTTATTTATTTTCCACCAGTGATCAGTTGGAGTTGAATTTGAAAACACTGTTGGATTTTGTGCAGACCCCTTATTTTACAGAAGAGTCAGTAAAAAAAGAACAAGGTATTATCGGCCAAGAAATTCAAATGTATCAAGATGATGCGAATTGGCAACAATTTTTCGGGATTTTAAAAAATATGTATCCTAAACATCCGCTACATATCGATATTGCTGGAACGATTGATTCAATTGCTGAAATCACTGCAGAAGATTTATACACTTGCTACAATACCTTTTACCATCCTAGCAATATGACATTATTTGTTGTGGGAAACTTAGAACCAGAAGAATTGATGGACTTTATTCGAGACAATCAAGCCAGTAAGACATTTTCAGAACCAACTGAGATTTTACGCCGTTATCCTGCAGAAGATAGCCAAGATATTCAAAAACTGCGGGAAGAAAAAATGAATATTGCTATTCCTAAAGCTTTAGTAGGTATTAAAGGTGTAAAAGAATTACCACAAGATGATCGCGAACGATTGGTCTTTAAATTATCTGTTGATTTATTGTTCCAATTACTACTGGGGAATACATCACAAAACTTCTTGCGCTTATATAATGAAGGCTTGTTAGATGATAGCTTTGGTTATGAATTTTCTTTAGACCGGACGTTCTACTTCGCTGACTTTGGCGGCGATAGCGAAACACCAGAAAAATTAGCCGACCATATTACAGCTATTCTGATCGGTTACCGTAATGACCCTGAAATTAATGAAGCGAATCTGGAATTGTTGAAGAAAAAAATGTTAGGAAAATATTTCCAGTCACTGAATTCATTAGAATATGTAGCTAATCAATTTACGACTTCTTTATATGGCGAGTGGACTTTATTTGATATGCCAGAGATTATTCAAAACATTACTTTGACTGATATTTTGGCAGCAGGGGAACAATTTATTCAAGCGGAAAATTTCAGTCGTTTTTATATGTTGAAGGAAGATTAAGATGACAACAGCTTTAATTATGGGGGCCAGCGGCGATATTGGGATGTCAATTTGTGAAGAATTGGCATCGGCCGGCTGGTCATTATATTTGCATTATTATCAACAAGCAGAAAAAGTTATAAATTTTGCTTCAGACTTACAGGAACGTTATCCTCAGCAGGATTTTTTTGTGGTATCCTTAAACATGCTAGCGGAGAATGATCTTGCCGCTTTTTTTAAAAATTTATTTCAAGTTGATGGCATTGTTTTTGCAGCAGGCTTTACTTATTATCAATTATTGCCAGAAATGCAAGGACAACAGATCGATAACTTATGGCAAATACATGTAAAAACACCTTTGTTAATATTACAGGCCTTACAAGAAAAACTCGCCCGCAGTAAAAGAGGACGTGTTATTTTTATCGGCTCAGTATATGGACATCGCGGTAGCAGTATGGAGACTGTTTACAGTGCTGTGAAAGGTGCACAAGAAGGCTTTGTTAAAGCTTATGCAAAAGAAGTTGCAACTTTAGGTATTACTGTCAATGTTGTTGCGCCAGGAGCGGTCAAAACAGCGATGAACCAGAATTGGCAAATGGAAGAATTAGCTACTTTAACAGAAGAAATTCCCTTGGGACGATTAGCTGAACCAAAGGAAATTGCCAATGCCTGCAGTTATTTATTTATGAAAGAAGCTAGCTATATTACCGGAATCATCTTGCCAATAGCCGGTGGTTGGATGGAATAAGGAGTAGAAGTCTGTGGCTATAAAAAATTTAGGAGAAACATTACGGGACGCCCGATTAAGTGAGAATATAAGTCTTGATGAATTACAACAAATCACCAAGATTCAAAAAAGATATTTACAAGCGATTGAAGAAAATGATTATGGTCAAATACCAAGCGAATTTTATGTACGTAGATTTTTAAAACAATATGCGGATGCAGTGAAATTAGATGGTCGATATATATTAGCTGTGTATGATGGAAAGGATCAGATTTTACCAACCTATCCAAAAGTTGAAGAAATAGAAAGTCAACGAACCAATAAATATAAAGAAAAGAAAGTTCGGCGTCGTTTAATCGCGACAATGCCGATGATTATTTTAGGTTTAGTAGCGCTTGCGATTGTCGTAATTGTTGGCTATGTTAGTTATTTAGACAACAATGATCAGCCTATTTTAAATGCTAGTTCAGTAGAAGTTGAGCGTAATTCTAGTAGTAGTACGTCAGAAACCGAAAGCAGCAGCTCAACGGAAGAAACAACTGAAGCTTCAACCTCGGAATCGGTTGAAGCACCGACAATGAGCCAAAATGTAACCAGCAATTCCAGCAGTACTGCCGCGGTCACACTAGATCAAGTAGCTGCGCCTTTAAAAATTAAATTTAATGCGCAAAATCGTGTTTGGGTAGGTCTGTCAGTCAACGGCAGCTTGAGTTTCCAACAAACAATCGAAGCAGGCCAATCGGCTGAGTTTGATTTGCCAGAGGGCACAACTTCCGCCAGTATTTCAGTTGGAGTTGCTAGTTATTTAACAATCCAAGCAAACGATACCGATCTAGATTTTCAAGCGAACAATTCAGAACGTTCGAAAACAATTGATTTAACAATTAACTATACGTAATAAGAAAGAGGGATTGACCCGTGAATTTACCAAATAAGCTGACAGTGGTCCGAATATTTATGATTCCACTGTTTATGATTGTTGTCTTAGCACCTATTGATTTAGGAACGTTAACTGCCGGCAACGCCCAACTCCCAGTGACACAATTAATTGGCGCAATTATCTTTGCAGTGGCTAGTTATACTGACCATCTCGATGGAAAGATTGCCCGCGCCAGAGGTTTAGTTACTAATTTTGGGAAATTTGCTGATCCGTTGGCAGATAAAATGCTTGTGATGACTGCTTTTATTATTTTGGTAAGCCAAGGAAAAGCACCTGCATGGGTCATTGCGATTATTGTTTGCCGAGAGCTAGCAGTCACTGGTTTGCGAACTTTAATAGTTGAACAAGGCGGTGGCGTGATGGCTGCTGCAATGCCTGGAAAAATCAAAACTGTGACACAAATGGTTGGAATTATTTTATTGTATCTTAATAACATACCTTTTAATTTTATTGGTATTCCAATGGATCAAATCATGCTTTATGTATGTCTGTTCTTTACGATTTATTCTGGCTATGATTATTTTGCAAAGAATGCGCATTTGTTCAAGGGGTCAATGTAAAAAGTTACGTCAGCAATTTTTGCTGGCGTTTTTTTGATTTCAGACGAAAATGACAAGTTTTTTAGACTTTTTTTGGTATGATAGACTCAAATAGCGTATTTTAAGAAAGAAGTGAAGAGAATGAAAGCAGAGATTATTGCAGTAGGAACAGAACTTTTGTTAGGACAGGTTGTTAATACAAATGCGACTTTTATTTCTGAAGGATTAGCTGATTTAGGAATTGAAGTTTATTATCATACTGTTGTGGGAGATAATCCAAAACGTTTAGAAGAGTTATTGGTTTTAGCGGATTCAAGAAGTGATTTAATTGTTTTATGTGGTGGTTTAGGACCAACTGATGATGATTTGACAAAAAATGTTTTGGCTGACCATTTAGGAATTCAGCTCGTTCGAAATCAAGCTGCATTGGACCATATGAATGAATTTTTTGGTAGTCGTGATCGACCGATGACACCGAATAACATACGACAAATTGAAACGCTTGAAGGCGGGATTCCTCTGCCAAATCGAACCGGTTTAGCAATTGGTAGTTTGTATCTAGGAGAAAAAAATAACTATATTATTTTACCTGGACCGCCAAGTGAATTAAAACCTATGTTCAGTGAACAAGCGGCGCCATTATTGGTAGAAAAATTTGGTGTTCATGAAAAACTAACTTCTCGCGTTTTGCGTTTTTATGGAATTGGTGAGTCACAAATTGTGACAGATTTAGCAGAAATGATTGAAAATCAAACCAATCCAACGATTGCACCTTATGCTAAACCAAATGAAGTGACCTTGCGCATTACTGCAAAAACCGAAGATGATGCTTCTGCAAAAACCTTGCTAGATCAGGTGGAAGCTGAGATATTAGCAGTTGAAGGAGAATACTTCTACGGGTATGGTGACGACAATAGTTTAGAAGAAACGGTCGTAAATTTATTAAAGGAACATCAAAAAAGTGTCACAGCCGCTGAAAGTTTGACGGCTGGAGCATTCCAAGCTCGTCTAGCGGACGTTCCAGGGGTTTCTGAAGTCTTTCCGGGAGGATTTGTGACTTATTCCAATGAGACCAAAGAAAACTTCTTAGGAATCGATTCAACGTTAATTGAAGAATATGGAGTAGTTAGTAAAGAAATTGCAGGTGTCATGGCTGAAAAAGCTCGAGAATTAGCAAATACAGATTATGCAGTAGCCTTTACTGGCGTAGCTGGTCCAGATCCATTAGAAGGTCAGCCTAAAGGAACTGTTTTTATTGCAGTAGCACAAAAAGATGGCGAAACAGTTATTGAACAGAAAGCTTTTAGTCGAGATCGCGCCTACATTAGACAAAGTTCTGTCATGAAAGGTTTAGACATGTTGCGCCGCGCAATTTTAAATAAATAATTAAATACGAATGTTTGTTCGCTTTTTGCTTGCATTTCTCACTTTAAACCGCTAAACTAATCATGTTGACTGACGGAAATTATAATATCAAGGAGGATTTTTCTTGGCTGAAGATCGTAAAGTAGCATTAGACAATGCTTTAAAGAAAATAGAAAAGAATTTTGGTAAAGGCTCCATTATGAAATTAGGGGAAAAGGTTGATACACAAATCTCAACTATTCCTAGTGGTTCACTAGCGTTGGATGTCGCATTAGGTGTCGGCGGATATCCTCGTGGTCGGATTGTAGAAGTTTATGGACCTGAAAGTTCTGGTAAGACGACAGTCGCATTACATGCGATTGCTGAAGTCCAAAAACAAGGCGGAACCGCTGCATTTATTGATGCGGAACATGCCTTAGATCCACAATATGCTGAAAAATTAGGCGTAAAAATTGATGATTTATTATTATCACAACCAGATACTGGTGAACAAGGTTTAGAAATTGCAGATGCGTTAGTTTCATCTGGTGCAGTTGATATTATCGTTATTGACTCGGTGGCTGCTTTAGTACCTAGAGCAGAAATTGATGGTGAAATGGGAGCTTCTCACGTTGGTTTGCAGGCTCGTTTGATGTCGCAAGCGCTACGTAAATTATCAGGTTCAATCAATAAAACGAAAACAATCGCAATCTTTATCAACCAAATTCGGGAAAAAGTTGGCGTAATGTTTGGGAATCCAGAAACAACACCGGGTGGACGTGCCTTGAAGTTTTACGCAACTGTTCGTTTAGAGGTACGCCGAGCAGAACAGTTAAAGAGCGGTACGGATATTATTGGTAACCGGACGAAAATTAAAGTAGTTAAAAATAAAGTAGCACCACCTTTCAAAGTTGCTGAAGTAGACTTGATGTATGGTCAAGGAATTTCACAAGAAGGCGAATTACTAGATATGGCTGTCGAAAAAGATATCGTAGATAAAAGCGGTGCTTGGTATGGCTACAAAGACGAACGTATCGGTCAAGGTCGAGAAAACGCAAAGAATTATATGCGGGAACATCCTGATATGATGGCGGAAGTTTCTCAAAGAGTTCGGGCAGCTTTTGGGATAGGCGAACCGGGTAGTGAAGGCGAAGAAGTTGAAGTAGCTGGTCAAGAAGAACTACCTTTAGAAGATGAATAAAAAGCAGAGAGTTGCGATCAATTTATTTTGGCCGCAACTTTTTTTGTTTTTTAGTCATTTCTCTGTAAAGGCTTGTTAACAAGCCAAATTAAGTTGACACACTATCAGACAAAAAGTAAAATATACTTGTGCGTATTTCGCACGTATGCAAGTTAGGCATATTGATAATTTTAATGACGTTTATCAAGAAAAACTACAGATAACTATAATACGATAGTACGGAGGTGGATTTCATGTTAGTTCCTATTCTCCTCGCTATCATCTTTTTAATTGTCGGTCTTGGTTTAGGGTTTATGGTGGCAAAATCGCGCCATGATAAAGAGATTGAAGGTGCTCATACTTCAGCAAGAGGCATCATTAATCAAGCCAATAAAGAAGCAGAAACACTAAGAAAAGAAGCTTTGTTAGAGGCCAAAGAAGAAAACCAGCAGTATCGCGCACAAATTGAAAGTGAGTTGAAAGAAAGCAAACAAGAATTAAAACTACAAGAAAATCGCTTGCTTCAAAGAGAACAGTCGATTGATCGTAAAGACGACTCTCTAGAGAAGCGTGAGCACTCACTGGAAGACAAAGAGACAAGAATTAGTGCTAGACAGCAATTAATTGACGAGCGAGAACAAGAAGTAGAACAACTGATTGAGAAACAACAAGTAAAACTTGAACAAGTTGCTTCGTTGACTAAAGATGAAGCCAAAGAGATCATCATGCAGACGACGGAAGAAGAATTAAATCAAGAGTTGACCATTATGGTGAAAGAATCAGAACAAAGAGCCAAAGAAGAAGCGGATCGTAAAGCGAAAAACTTATTGGCGATGGCGATTCAACGTTCTGGTGCTGATGCTGTTTCAGAAACAACTGTTTCAGTAGTTAACTTACCAAATGATGAAATGAAAGGTCGGATTATCGGTCGTGAAGGTCGAAATATTCGTACCCTTGAAACATTAACTGGGATTGATTTAATTATCGATGATACACCAGAAGCAGTTGTATTGTCAGGCTTTGATCCAATTCGTCGGGAAATTGCCCGTATGACGTTGGAAAAACTGATTCAAGATGGTCGGATTCATCCGGCTCGTATTGAAGAGATGGTTGAAAAATCTCGAAAAGAAATGGATGAACGGATTCGTGAGTATGGTGAACAGGCAGCCTTTGAAGTTGGCGCCCATACATTACATCCTGACTTAATTAAGATTTTAGGTCGTTTGCACTTTAGAACAAGTTACGGCCAAAACGTCTTAGATCACAGTGTCGAAGTTGCTCGCTTGACCGGTATTCTAGCAGCTGAACTGGGCGAAAATGTCCAATTAGCCCAAAGAGCCGGCTTGCTACATGATATTGGGAAAGCGTTGGATCACGAGATTGAAGGCTCTCACGTTGAAATTGGGGCCGAGTTAGCAGCGAAATACAAAGAAAATTCAACGGTTATCAATGCTATTGCTTCTCACCATGGAGATACTGAAGCGACTTCAGTTATTTCTGTTTTGGTAGCAGCTGCCGATGCAGTTTCAGCAGCGCGACCGGGTGCCCGTAGCGAATCATTGGAAAACTATATTCGTCGCTTAGAAAACTTGGAAAATATTTCCAACGGTTTTGAAGGGGTCGAATCAAGCTTCGCCGTTCAAGCTGGACGCGAAGTTCGAGTAATGGTTAAACCAGAAGCAATCTCTGACTTAGATGCCGTTCGTTTAGTTCGTGATATTCGTCGTAAGATTGAAGATGAGTTGGATTATCCAGGACACATCAAAGTAACTGTTATTCGAGAAACCCGAGCAACAGATTACGCGAAATAGTTATAATGCGCTTAAATCCTTTTATATAAAAGGGTTTGGCGCTTCTTTTTTTATTTTGACCATACTTTTGACCATACTTTTAAAAGTTAATATATTCAGCAAATTTATCAGCAGAATTTTCTTTTTGTTTTTTTGTTACATGGGAATATATTCCGAGCGTTGTTCTTGGGTTGCTGTGACCTAGCCTGTATTGAACTTCCTGAATAGACAAACCCGCTTCAAATAAGAGGCTACAGTGAGTGTGTCTAAGTCCATGAACCTTTATTTCTTCAATATTGTTAGTTTTACATATTCTTCTTAATAGACGATTAATTCTTGCATGATCTAGTATCAGATTTGATTTACTAGAAAATACTAACTGATCAGGTTTTAACGAATTGAAGCCATAACTAAGCAAATATTCTCTTTGATTTTTTCTCCATTTTTTTAGAACGTTGATAGTTTCTTGATCTAAAGAAATTTGACGATTAGAGCTATGATTTTTTGGATCAGTAATTATCGGACGACCTTGGTAATCTCTTGATACTGTTTTTGTGATTTTGATATTTTTATTTTCAAAATCAATATCATTCCATGTTAAGGCTAGAAGTTCTCCCTTACGCATACCGGAAAAAGATAAAAGTCTAAATATCGGATAGGTTAAAGGATAGCTATCTTGTGAGCAACATTTGAGAAATCTTTCTAGTTCATTTTTTTCAAAAAATTTCTTTTCTCCTGTTACTTCTTTTTTCTTTTTTGGAACAGGAACATGAGTCATTGGATTATCATGTATATACCGTAAATCTTTCGCATATTCAAAGACGTCTGATGCATAAGATCTTATTGCTTTATAGCTTTTATATTCTTTATACCATTGATTCACAGCGTTCTGACAGTAAGGAATAGTAATTTGTGAAATTCTTTTTTCTTTAAATAAAGGTAGTATATTACTTTGAAATATAGCGTAAACTCTATTGTAGGAACTTTCTTTAACAGTATTTTTATACCTCTTCAACCACATAACTGCAACTTCTCCGTATGTCACGTTTGATTGCGGTGTATACTTGTTATCCTTAGCTTGTAATTCAAGTCTAGCTAAAGCAATTTTTGCTTCTTTCTGTGTTCTAAAACCTCTTTTCGTCGTATATTGTTTTTTTCCTGTAGCTGGATTAATACCCAGATACGTTTTGAAATACCATGCCTTGTCACCATTTTTCTTCTGATATTGTTTTATCATTGCCATAAAATTGTCCTCCTTTAACGAACACACGTTCTTATAAATGCAAAAAAAATTATTAATGGCTACTACAAATATTTATAAATAAATGTTTAGTTCTCGTGGTAATCCTAAATAATCTAATAATTGAAATTTTGTAAGTCCGAATATTTCTTCTTCATTTTGCATATAGATTAATAATTTCATAGCTAAAGAATTAGCTTCATACTCCATCTTTGAAACCACCGTATCTAAGCCAATAGAGCGGAAGAAAGGTGTACTAGAACCGTTGTGCAATTTTATATGGCTAAATTCATGAAGAATGACAAAGTGTTGATACCATACCGGCCAATTATAATTGACTATTATGGTATGGCATCTATTATTTGTCTGAGTACATCCTCCAGTTTCCTCATCTAAATCAGCATATAACAATTTGCAGTGTGTATCTTTGATTAAGTCATAGATGTCATTGGGGTGATATTTAGCAACAAGTTTTTTAAATTCATTATCTATATAGTTACACATCCTAAACAACCCCCCGACTAATCTCTGTAATCCTTACGAGTAAATTTTTGCTTTGCTTCTTCTTTATTCATTTCCATAGCGGTTCTAATAGCAATTAGCAAACGATCTTTTTGGTCTTTGGTTGCAGGTTCACCATAGAAATTCAAGTTTTCTCCATTAGTAATTCCCTCTATTAATTTCTCAGCTTGAATAGCAATATCATTCTTTTCTTTTTCAGTTAATTCGTAGTATTTCTTTTTCTCAGTACGACCGAGTAGATAGTCAATGGAGACTCCGAAATAATCAGCTACTTTTTGAATTTTATCAACACCAGGAGTCTGTTTTTCCCAACGTCTGATTGTTCCATTACCATAACCTAATAGTTCTTCAAGACGACGTATCGAAATTTTTTGCCCATCAGCAAGCTCTTTTATTTTTTCGTACAAACCCATTTAAATCAGCCTTTCAGCTATGAAAGAAAAAATATGTATACCAAAATGCTACAAATATCTTGACTTGAGGATAATTGGCATATATACTGTATCTCGTAAGCAAGTTAGTTAGCAAAATAAAGACAACTAAAAAAGACCTAACACCGTTCCCCAACGTAAAAATAGGCTTTGTTGCGTTTATTTGCTATGCCCAGATTGTAGCATATTGGTATACAGTCGTCAATAAACATTTATAAATGCTAACTTATTTGCTTACACAATATTTGAAAGGAGTGAAAACAATGCCAGATACAACAGATTTGAGAGAGCGAATTATCGAGTTTAAAGAAGCAAACCAACTGTCTTATCAGACTATGGCTGACTTAATTAATGTTAGTAAGTCAGAAGTATTTTCGGCTTTAACAGGTAAAAGAACTGACCCAAAATCAAATTTAATTATTTCAAAATTAAAGCAAGCTTATGGAGTTAAGTAAGGAGAATCAATATGAAACAGGCAAAAGTTGTTAACGAATTTTATATACCGGATGATATTTTAAATCAAATAGCAGATATGGTTGTTCCTGTTGTTTTCGAAAAAATGTGTATGCAGCTGGACATATGGGATAAGTTGATGGATTTACCTCCGGCACCAACTAAATCTCAAATAAAAAAAGTCCTTGGTATTGGAGAAGACAAACTTAATTTTTTAATTGCAAATGGTGCTACTCCGATGCTTTGGGGTGATGGCAATAAATCTACTGTTCGTATTGAAAGGTCTGATATAAGAAAAGCGTTTGAAAACACTAAGATAAAAATATCGTAAACAACCAATTAAATAAGAAATCAGCCATGCGACAAAAGTTAAGTAGGTGAATCCAATGAACTTTAGATCAAATAATTTCAATTCTAAAGTCAGATATCTAATCCAGTGCCGACGGCAACAATTACAAGTTGATCGAGAAGCATTAAAGAAATCAAAGTTATTAACTGACTACCAGGAAGAACAGATAAGGGAAGAACTAGAAGTCTTAAGAGTTTTTGAACTTGAGTTAGGAGGAAGGATTAAGTGAGAAGAAACGAATTTAAAATTATCAAAAGATGCACTAATCAGCAGAAGTATTTACTAGACCGATTCTTGTTGATTATTAAGGAGGACATATGATCAAGTTACTAACAAATATATTAATAGCAGCAAGTTCAATTTTTCTAGTTTATGTCGGACGTGATCATTTTGTAGCTACATCCTGCTTAATAATCGTAACACGGACAGTTTGTTTTTTAAGTGAATATCAACAAAAAAAAGAGCCTACCTCGTCTGCCAACGAAGTAAGGCAATAAAAAATAAAGCTAGATAAGGAGAGTTTACCATATGACTGAAATCTTAATCAATAAGATTCTCTATAAAAATTTCAAAGGCATTGATAGTTTCGAGCTTAATTTACTAGGCGCTTCTGCAGTTGTCAGTGGTCGCAATGGGTTAGGTAAGACGTCATTAGCCGATGGTCTTCAATGGCTATTGTTCGGAAAAGATTCACTGGGAATGAAATTAAATCCTAAAACACTAGATAATCAAAATCAAGAAATTCTAGGATTAGAGCCTACTGTTGAGGCCGAGCTTTTGATTGATGGAAATATCACCATTTTAAAAAGAGTCCAAGTAGAAAAGTGGACAACAAAAAAAGGTGAGTTAGAAAAAACGCGTGGTAGTGATAGTACAAAGTATTTTATAGATTCTGTACCTACGAAGGAAAAAGATTGGAAAGAATATTTAGAATCTCTTGGTGGTGAGCAGCCCTTGCAAATGTTGTCAAATTCTTCTTTCTTTATGTCATTAAATTGGAAAGACCGACGTGAAATTTTAATTGGACTGACTGATTTGACAGATGAACAGATTATTGAATCAGATCCTGAATTAACAGAAATAAATACCTTTTTAGGAAATCATTCTATTGATGAAATGAAGAAAATTCTTAAAGGTCAAAAATCTGAAATCAAAGTTTCAATTGACGGAATGCCAGCGCGTATTCAAGAAGTTACCGACATGAAAGCAATTTTAAATCTTGCAGACAGAACTAAGGAAGTTGTCCAAAAAGATATTGAAGAAATGACAGCACTAATCACTGAGAAAGAAACTTGGTTATTAGATGCCAAAACTGGCTCGGTCAACCATGAACTGAATGAATTAAAACAAAAGCAAGTAGATTTGCGAGCAAAGCTGGTTGACGAAAAGACGAAATTCCAAACAAATTCTTTTGCAGCAACAGCTGACTTACAAGAAGACTTCAACAACCAACATGGTTTAGTTAATTCCCTTCGTACTGACGTATCAGCACTCGAAGCTAAAGAGTACCGGATGCAGGAAGCTTTGAAAGAAAAACGAGAGTTTTTACAGAATCATCTAGCCAAGTACAAGAAAATTAAAGCCGTAGATTTTGATGAGCACCAAAAGACATGTCCGACTTGTGGGCAAGACTTGCCGGTAAACGAGATTGAAAAGATGGTATCTGATTTTAATAAGAATAAAGCAGATCGACTAGAAAAAAATATTGAGGTAGGGAAAGCAACTAGGCAAGATGCCGATAAGCTTGAAACTGAATTAGCAGTTCTACAAAAAGAGTTAGCTGAAAAAAGAAATCAACTGCAATCGTCTGATTCCCGACTGGATGAAATCAATAATGATTTGATTTTTCAAAAAAATAAACAAGGGACTTTCGAAGATACTCAAATTTATCGAGATATCCTTGCCGGAAATAATCGAATCGAGACAGAAATGGAACGTGCCGCTGCTAAGGATACTAACACGGAAGCTGAAAAAATTGCAATTGACATTCAATCAGACAAAGAAATTATAGAAGGTCTGAATCGTGAATTACAAAAGTTTGAAACATTGAAAAGTTATGATGACCGCTTGATGGAATTAAAGGAACAGGATAAAGAACTGAAAAATCAGAACCAAGTGGTGGAAAAACAATTGTGGTTAATTGAAGAATTCACCAGACGAAAGGTAAAACGGATTGAAGAATCTATTAATGAGCGTTTCTCGATTGTTAAATGGAAATTGTTTGATGTTCAGAAAAATGAGGGCATTAAAGAAATGTGCGAAGCCACTTATCAAGGAATTGAGTATAGTAGCGGATTGAATAATGGTGCTCGAATTAATTGCGATTTGGATATTATACGCACACTGTCTAAAGGACTTGGCATCACAATGCCAGTGTTTGTTGACAATGCAGAGTCTGTGAATACATTACAACCAATTGCAGGACAAATGATTGAGTTACAAGTAACAGAAGACGAAAAATTGAAAGTTGAGGTATAGAAGACATGCAAGTTATCGCTTATGTAAAAGATTGTGGAGAAAAAATATTGATAGGAACTTTTGACTCCTTAGAAAATATTCATGATGAAGTTGAGATGAAGATGCATGAACTAGGTTTAAGTTACATGATTGAAAGTAAGCAAGCAAAACGTCCCGTATATATTGTTCAAGGATTCAGTGAATACAAATTAGTATGGGGGACGAATAGATAATGGAAAATAGTTCAGAATTTCAATTTGAAAAAGTAGATCCAGCAAGCTTTATCAAAAGGGATCTACTTTACAACGCAGCTCAATTGAATGAACAACTAGCAAAAGAATTATCTTTGTTGCAAGAAGAGCGTCATTCAAGAATTACTACTAGAGTTATTAATTTGGCAATGGCGACAGCCACAATTACGAAATTAGCTGAATTAAACCAATCTGACTCGAACACAGTCATCCAAAATAGAATGGGCCATTGACATCAACGTAAAGGCAGTGACGGCATCATTTTCTGAGGATGGATTATAAAGTTTTGGTTCATGGGCTTTAGGATTTCTATATAAATAGACAATTGTATTAATTAGACTCTTGAGGCCATTAAATTCACTTTTCTCTGACATAGTTTCATTCTTACTGTTGCCAATGATTATAGCAGGATTTCTCAAGATGAACACTTCGTTAACTAAAGTCGTTCCATCGAGTTCTAGTCCAGATAATTCTCGAAGGCGTTGAAGCAGTCCTTTACTGGCTTCAAGAATGGCATGGAAATAATTATTTGAAAAGAGTTCGCTTTGACAATATTTTAAAACTTCTGGGTGAATATCATACTTGGACAATCTTTCGTTAAACGATTGAAGCCGCTTTTGAGCATCATTGAACGTTTCAACAACTTTAATCACAATGACCTTTCCAGAGTCGTTGACTTCAAATCCGTAGAACATTAACTGACTATTGATATCACGTAGAATCTTCTTCCACTCATCAGGTCTATCCATGTATAAGGGAGGATTTAGTACGTACTGTATGACAGAAAAGAAAGGGGTAGCACTGTTCGTTCTTTTACACTTATCTAGAACAGATTCGTTGATTCTTCGCCATTTTGTTGTTGTATGGTCTCGCTCTAACCGGTCAAAGTTTGAAAGGTTCAATAGTTCAAACATAGTATCTATTTTTGAACCAGTCAATTCTTCAGCAAGAATTCTTGAAACATGTTCAACAATTGTATTATCAATGGGTTTACTCATTTTGAAATCACCTCAAATTAATTATAGCAAAAGAAAGGAAACAAAATAATGACAAATCAAAATACACCACAAATATATAAGTCGCAACTAGCAAAAATTAATGACACATATATGCCGCAAATTGAAACGCAATTGAGAGGTAATGGTATTCATATGACTGAGTATCAACGGACAGTTGTGATTAATGCTATTTCATCTATAAATGAAATGTTGGTTAAAGAAGCTCTGGGGATTGGTGATATCGACCAAAGTAATATCACTCAAACCTTAATGAATGTTGCAGCACTACAATTAAATGCTGCCGCTACTCCTAGAGAAGTTTATTTTATTAAACGAAATCAAAAGAATAAAGACGGAAATAAAATTCAAGTTATTGAGATGGGGATTGAAGGAGATGGAAATGATGCAATTCTTTCTCGGTTTGGTCGAAACGTAAAAACGGTACATCGTCATTGGGAAGTCCGAAAGAATGATGATTTTACCTACCCTGGTTATGCAGGTTTAGAGGTTACTCCGCCTACATGGTCTCCAAAAGGTGAGGGCGAGGTCATTCGAGTTGTTTATCCAATTGAGTATAACGATGGTCAAGTCGAGTATTTCATAAGTGAACGAGAAGATGTGAAATACAATTTATTAGCTCATATGTATAACAACTTGATGTGGGATAACAAAAAAGTTGAAAAAAAAGCAAAGATCAAAGAGTTTGCGGATACCCATTCCCTTGATGAAATTCTGAATAACGAAGAAATGCAAAACTTAGGAAATATCAGTCCAGCTTGGAAAGAACCACAAAGCCGAGAAGCGATGATTATTCGAAAGATGCGAAACCGCATTGTTAAAAAAATCCCCAAAGATTTTTCAAATGCTTATGTCCAATCAATTGTTGAATCAGTTGAAGATGATTTTGCTGCACGTCAATATTCGAGAAAAGAAGCTGAGGTGATTGAGGAAATTAAAGAAAACGCCAATCAAGAAATTCTTGATCCGGAGCCAATGAGCGAAATTATCAGTCCAGATAATGTAACCGAGGATAGTGTTATCCAAGATACATCTTTTGAAGAAACTGAAGTAACTGCCGATACAGAAGAAGCTGATCCATATGCTTAAAATTAATAGTTTTGGGTCCGGAAGTGCAGGTAATTGCTATCTGATTGACGATGGAAATTCTCAACTCTTGATTGAAGCTGGTGTCTCTTTTAAAAAAGTTCAGCAAGCAATGAGATTCGATTTTTCAAGAGTTGTTGGTTGCCTCATTAGTCATGAACACAGAGATCATTGTAAATATGTACCACAACTAATTGATTCAACTTCAATAGAGTTTTATTCGACTGAAGGAACATTTAAAGCAATGTCTGATGATAATAAACTTCATATTACGGCAAATGATTATTATCGGTTTAGTTTTCTGAAATATAAAGAAACAAAAAAAGTCGGTTCATGGTTCGTTACGCCATTTGAAACTGAACATGATGCAAAAGAGCCATGTGGATTTTTAATTGACAATGTTTCAGGTGATCGGTTGGTTTTTATCACAGACTCATATTACGTGAAATACAAGTTTCCTAATGTCACCCATATGATGATTGAAGCCAATTACTCAAAAGATGTCATTGACGAGAAAATGACACATGGATTTGATGTTAAAAGAAAGACTCGTTTATTAGAAAGTCATTTTGATTTCAATCAAACAAAAGAATTTATCAATGCTAATAAATCGACTCGTCTTCAGGAGATTTGGTTGTTACATTTATCAGATTCAAACAGTATTGAAAAACAATTTAAAGAAGAAACACAACAACTTGTTGGTGTTCCTGTTTATATAGCTTAGGTGGTGAGCGAATGGCGAAAGGAGCTTTCCAAACAAGCAGAGAAATTTTTGAAAATCCAATATGGTCCGATGTCGTTAAGTTTCGATTATTCTTCTATATTTACGGAAACGCAGTCTTCGCCAGCGAAGGAACAAACGTTGCAGGTATCCATTTAAAAAGAGGACAATTTTTGAGGTCGTTTCGAAATTTACAAAAAGACTTGATATATCAAGAAAAAAGAGGCTTCAAAATGTATTCATTATCAACGATAAAAACTAAGGTAGAACAATTAGTCAAAGAAAATCGAATTGAAATTGAAACTACCGAATACGGAACACTATTTACAGTAGTGAATTATGAGGAATATCAAGGGTTTGAGCGTTATTCAAAATCTTTATCCGAACGCCAATCGAACGACAACCGAACGACAACCGAACGACAACCGAACAATAATAAGAATGATAAGAATGATAAGAATGAAAAGAATATACATCATGATACAACCGGAGAGATGAAAGAGATTTTTAGATTGTATGAAAAATTATTCGGTAGTCTCAATTCTATTAATGTCCAGAGTATTCAATATTGGTGTGAAGATCTCTCAATAGAATTGGTATTTGAGGCGCTGAAACGTTCCAAAGGCACCCGCTCTTTTAAATACACAGAAGGTATTTTAAAAAAATGGGAATTAAAGGGTGTCAAAAATATGGATGACGTCAAAGCTTTAGACGATGAATTTGAGAAAAATAAGTCAACTCCTAAAAATAAACGGTCAGTTCCAGATAATGAACTTCCAGAAACGGGGCTTGATTGGTAATGGAAAATATGGGAAGTGCAATTGAGCAGCTGATGGAAAAAGTATTAGTCATCGTTGGTAAGTGTCCGGAATGCAATGGACCAATGCGGAAATGGAAAAATACTAATCCTGATGGTTCAGAAAGATGTGCACCAGTATGCACCGAATGTGGCTATAAAGAAATGATCAATCGGAATAATAAAAGAATTGAAGAAATGGCACAAGACGCAAAACAATCTGATGCGATTAACCGATTGAAAAATAGCTCAATAATTGCAAATGATTCTATTTGGTCTCAAGATTTCAGTAATTACAAAATTACTGACGATGAAGTCAAACAGGCCAACTATCAGGCTAAAGCTTGGATCAGTCGAGTAATTTCTGATTGGAATAAACAGAAGAAATTAGATGAAGAAGTTAAAAAACGCAAAGAAAAGAACGTGAAGAAAATACCAACACTTCATGCGATTTTAACAGGAAAGCCCGGTGCTGGGAAAACTCATCTTTCAATGGCGATGATTCATAAAATTATGTCAGATTCCAATTACCAGATTTCTTGTTCGATTGTTAGTTATCAGGAACTTTATGAACAATTGAAATTTGTTATTGGAGATCCAATCGCCAAAAAAGAAATTCAAGGTACGTTGATGACAGAGATTAAGAAATCAGATTTTGTTGTGATCGATGACCTTGGTGCCGAGCTTGGTCGCATGGAAGAAAATAATAAAGCCACTGAATTTAACGTCAGTATTTTAACTGGTTTGGCAGAAGCTCGAGTAAATAAAGCCACGGTATATACAACAAACCTTTCATCAAAACAACTTAAGAGCGCATATGGTGAGCGAGTATTTTCTCGAATGTTGAACAATACTGGAGGCAATGAAGTAATTACTTTTGAAACAACTAAGGACAAGAGGAGGAACTCTATTTGAGCTATGCAGTAAAAGCAATGTGTTATCTGGATATTGACGGAAACGGTCGGCCCAGTATTACACATGCTAAAAAGTACGATGATATAGAAATGGCTAGAGCAGCTGCCCTAACTTGTGGTGGACATGTTGTAGAAGTAATTGATAGACCAAAGCAGAAAGAAAAAAATAAGTCTAGAAAGTCTAATCAGGCTTGGATGCGAGGTGGAAAATGAAGGGACCAACAGCACTAAACAAACGTGGAAATAAAGTTTTAATTGATGGATATACTTTTGATTCGGAAAAAGAAGCACTATTTTATCAACGATTCGTTAAGAATTGTGGCTTTCCTTTTGAAGTACATCCTAGATTTGTTTTAATGCCTAAATCAGAGTTAGCTGGTGGGAATGTTTCTGCAATTGCCTATTCTCCAGATTTTATTATTTTAGATCACGATAATAACTGGTTGCATGTAATTGATGTGAAAAATAGCCATGGAATGTACGGGATAGATCAGGCAAACAAATTGAGATTTAGGTTGTTTGCTATGAGATACCATCATCCGGTTGAAGCAGTAGTTATACGGAAAAATGATTTTAAGGTAATCACTCAAGGGGTCACAAAGCCTTTGAAGGATAAAAAACCTTTCATAGTAAATGATTTTAACTACCATTGGCGTGACGCCACTAACTACTAGGAGGATTTCATGAAAGATTTTATAGAATTTGTGGCTGCGACATTAGGCTGTGCATTTAATGTAGCTGTCTTAGTAGTAATAATCATGGCACTGATTAAGTTTTTAATATTTGCTGGAAAAGTAATTTTTTAGGAGGAAAAATAAATGGCTTTAGAATTTAAACCAACAGTAAAATCTATCAACATTGTTAAAGAAGATTTAACAAAAATAACTTTAGAGGTTAGCAATGATTCTTTAATGGGGAAATACGATGAAATTCAAAAACTATCTAACAAAACTGTTCAAATTATTATGTTACCGGAAACTTACTCATACATTCAACAATTTGATCGCAGTACAAAAAAACCAGTTCAAGAATGGATTATTCATCCTGATGGGACGACAGAATTACGAAAATCTGAACAGACCCAATTAGATGTTGATGGCTTAGGGAATATTGATATCAAAGAAATTATTAAAAAAGTAAAAAAAGAATTGATTGATGAATACATCATGAAGTCAACTTCAATAGACTTTCCAGGAGATATTAATCCAAGAGATGTTATTTCTAGAATGAATGATGGAGATGATTTAGGCGATATTGCAGAATCATATGAAATGTCTGACGCAGCACTTCTGAATGAAGTAGAAAAAGCACGACAATATTTTGCACCTTTCGCTGATGCTTGGGACAAAGTAAGAGACGAAGTTGTCTTTCAAGAAATCGCTGAAACTAATTCTGGAAATAATGTTGATTCTGAGTCGCCAGAAAGCACCACAGAGGAGATAAAAGAAAAAACGGATAATCAGTCGAGCAAAGGAGAAAATCTCTCAGAAAAAGAAATAGGGCTAGAAAACGAAATTGCAGAAAATGAAGATTCAGAAGATGACCCGTACAAATAAAGAAGATCGCATTTTAATTTTGGAGAATGCTAAATGGATTTGGTCTAAGGAAGAAATTGAGCGAGCTGCTTCGCTCTTTTCCGAAGGCTACATGCCAAGCCAAGTGGCTATTAAGATGAACATGAGATTTATCGATATAGGTCTCCTGTATCTTCACCTAATCGATAAAAGAAAGGTCACTTTTAAAAATAAATAATTTTGGAGGGATTTCCATAGAAGCTCGGGAACGTTTGATAGATGTTGTTGTTCGCCAAATGGAACCTTTGCTTGAAATTGAGCAGTTAAGAAAATTAAAAGTAACTCTGTCTATCAACTTGACTAAATTTCAAATTGAAAATCAGAGAAATGACATTGTTATCTATGATGAAACGGCTGATATATTCGCCTATAAACAATATTTTGTTTCAAAGAAGCTCCAAGGTTTGTCAGATACAACAATCAATTTGTATATGCAAACCATAGATCGTTTTATGAGATTCACTAGGAAGTCATTTTGTGATGTAACGGCTTGCGATATTAGAAGTTATATAGCCTTACGAGGTATAAATGATCATCTAGGAAATGCTTCTTTAAATCGTGAACGTGGTTGCATTTGTCGCTTTTTCTCTTGGTTGCATGACGAGGATTATATAGCTAAGAATCCAAGTATTAGAGTTGAACAAATCAAAGTAGAGAAAAGGCTAAAAAAAGCTTTCACAAATATTGAAATAGAACTCTTAAAGAATGCCGCTAAAAGTATTAAACAGAAACTCGTAGTTGAGTTATTGTTATCCACTGGTTGTCGTGTATCCGAACTGTGTTCACTTCAGTTATCAAATTATGATAGACAAACAGGAACTGTCACAGTGATTGGAAAAGGAAATAAAGAGCGGCATGTTTACATTAACGCAGCGGCAAAAGTCTCCATCGATAACTATATAGCCGTTACCAAACATGAAATTGGTCCAATTATATTAGGGAAAAAGGGTGGTCCTATGACCTCGTCTGGTATTCAAAAGATGATTACAGATTTAGCGAAAAGGGCTGGTGTCAGTCATGCCCACCCACACAAATTTAGAAGAACCGCAGCAACCTTGGCTGTAAAACGAGGCATGGCCATTGAAAATGTAAGAACATTTTTAGGCCATTCCAGTGTAAATACAACTTTAGGATATATTGACAATTCCTTAACTGATTTCAAAGCATTACACGAAAAATATTTAGGATAATCTGTAAAAGGAAGAAATAGCGGAATTAATTCCGCTAATAGAAAGGAGCATGATTCATGAATACTGACAAGATAAAAGCAATTTTAGAGCAGAAAAACATGACTGCATATGCCCTTGCTAAGAAAGTAGGAATACCAACTTCACACATGACAAAAATTATGACTAATAAAGTAAGTGATCCTAGATTTGATTTAGTCTGCAGGCTTGCGGATGTTTTGGAAGTAAAAGTCGATGACTTGAGAAAGCCGGTGAATTATGAGCGATGATGCAAAGTTACTTAAATTTATTGTTGAGAATAAAATTGAAACACGTTGGGATGATGAAGAATGCTTAATTTGGATTCCACATTATTTATTATCGGAATTTGTAGAATTATTTTCATGGCACTTCGAAACTGAAAAGCAAGTTGTTGGAATGATTCAACAGGAAGATGTCTGTATTAACTTAGCCGAATTATTCGATGATTTAGCATTAGAAGAATTAATAGAAAAAGATTAGTAGGCTAGCGGAAGATTTAGCGGAATGAGGTGATTATTTGGCTAAAACAGACTTGACTAAACAAGCTGAAAAGTGCCTGTGGAATTACACGAATAAACAAAGTGTATTTGGTTGCTTTGAAGTAACTATTGGCTGGTTTGGAAAAGAACGAGTCGATTTTATGACATATTCAACTGATAATACTATTCGTTGTTATGAAATTAAAGTGACTATGGCTGATCTAAAAAGCACTGCTAAGCAAACATTTATTGGTGATTATAACTATTTAGTTGTAACACAAGATTTGTGGGAATTAATTCAGTTGGATAACTCACTAGGATGGAAGTATTACTATCAAGGTATTTTGGTATTTAAAAACAGTAGTGTTGGAATAACTAGCGTGAAAAAAGCTAAGAAACAACAAGTTTCAATAGGTACCAGAGCGACAGTATTAGAAAGCATGGTTCGTTCATTAAATCGTGAAGTCGGAAAATATTACAAAATTAAACCGTATTGGGAAGTCGGTTAACGAAACAAATAACTGACTTAGGAAGGAGAGATACTATAATGGCGATGTCTTTTGAAGGAATAAAGGGAACCAAATATTTGGACGAAGTTTGGGATAAGGCAGTAAAAAGAGGTTGCCTATATTGCGATATAACTAATAATGAGACGGTAGAACAATACCCTTTAGGTGCAGTGTATTGCATAACTTGTCAGAATCCAATAATCAGTCAAGAAGAAGTCGATAAAATGGAAAAATTAGGATTATTACCAAAGTCTAAAAAATAAAATAGTCCGCAAACGACGGAAATAATAGAAAGCCACTATAAAAAATAGTGACTTTTTAGAAAAGTTTATGAATAGTTTTCAAAAATTGATAGGAGATACTTTAACATAAATTATCCCAATTATTATCTTTATTAAACCATCAATCAAAAAAAGATAATTCAGTGGTAAAGAAAGTTGCCAATTGATCAAAACATTCGCAATAGTGAGAATTGAAAGAATCAACATCAATTTTCCATGAACTGGAGTGAAGGCTAAAAAGTGGATACTCACTGATAGAAAAATTAATCTCCAAATAGTTACAACCTGAGGAACCGAAAGATTCGTTTGACCGATTGAAGGAATAATCGAAAGTGCGACTAAACCTAACAATAGAATCAATGCAAAGTTGGCCCAACGATTTTGTTGTTTTGTTCCTTGATGAATACTAAATTTAGCCCTAGTTCTTTTATTTAATTGCCAAAACAATCCAAGGGAATAAACAATGATAAAAAAAATAGGATTGGGAAGAAAAATTGGAGTTGTTTGAACCGGGATAAGTAGCAAAAGAGTTGCTATTCCAGCCGTAATTAGCCAGACACCATTAATAAACTGACGAGGATATTTAAATTTTTGTGTTTTCTGCATAAAAAGACTTCTTTCTATTTTTTTAATGATTTTAATATAACACAAAAAAAATAGAATGAATCAAGTCCGCTAACCACCAAGATTATGGAATTTGAAAGGAGATAAAAATGACAGATGAAAATTTAAGTGAAAAAGAAAAGCCCAGGGTCATGAATACAGACCCAGAGCATAAATGCGCTATTTGTAACAGAGAAGCATCATTAGAACTCGAGGACGGAAATTTTATTTGCGATAATTGTGCTCAAATTCAACATGAATTGAGCCAAGAAATTTAAAGTCTATTCCAAATATCAACAAAGCTTTGAGCATCTATCTCAAGATTACGGAATGAGGTGACAAATGAAAACTAGCCGACACATACTCAAGATTTTACCCGAGTATTATGAACCAGTTGTAAATCATATCAAGACTTTTGAGATTAGAAAAAATGACCGAGATTTTAAAACAGGGGACTGGATAAAATTACTTGAATTCGATGGCAAGAATTACACAGGAAATTATGTTAACGCATTAATCACTTACATCACTTCTTACGAGCAAAAAACTGATTATGTTGTGTTCTCAATTCAAACACTCAGTTTTGGTGTTCACAATAGCGATAGCATTAAGCAGCTAACTCAACCTAGGAAGGAGATGTAATTTTGTTCGATTTATTCAAGAAGAAAAAAGAAATTACTAGCAATGAAACAGAACTTACTGACAATATTCCAGTTAGTAATTTAAAAAATTATGTTGTCCAAGGCTACGAAAAAGAAAAAGAGTTATTAGAGGATATAGGTGACAAAGCGAGAGAAATATTGCGCCTAAGAGACTCATTGAAAGAGTTCGATGCTTTGAAGGTGGTCCTTGAGAAAAAAGAATCTGATATAAGACGATTAGAAACGGATTTAAAGTTAGCTGAAAAATATAAGGACCTAAACACTGAGTTGAACGATAAAATAAATACTCTTCAAATCGAAAAACACAATCTTTTAAAAGAAAAAGCAGAAATCACTAGTTCACTAGAATCACAGTTTAGTCAGAAGCTTTTAGCGTTCAGCGATGACTTACTTGAAAAATTTTCTGAATTGGTAACGAATTACAAAGGTAATTTAAGTAAGCAAGAGGCTAAAGATATTTTGGATAGTTTACTTTATGTGAAAACCAAAGAAGTCAGCTAACTCAGCCTTTTACGGAAAGGAGCAATTCAATGCGAGAAATTAAATTTAGAGCGTGGGATAAGCGAAAAAAATTGATGCGTGAAGTAGCTGTTTTAGATTTTAATAAAAACGGGAATATTAGCGGTATTCAATACTGGAAAACACCATATGATCTTCAATCACTTCATGCTAATTATATCAATGTAATGCAGTACACAGGACTTAAAGACAAAAATGGTACTGAGATTTATGAAGGGGACATTGTTAGATATGTGGATGGCGAGTGTAGTTATACAGGAGTTGTCGAGGTTGATTGTTACACATTCTACATTAATGGAGTAGGACCATTAGATTCGTTTGACTTTTTGGATGTTTCAAATACTTTTGATGGCACAACTTCATTAACAATCATCGGCAACATCTACGAAAATCCAGAGTTGTTGGAGGTTCAAAAATGACTAATTTCAGAATAGGAATAGCCTTCTCTATATGTATCTTCTTTCTCATGATTACTTGGTTTGGCTCCTACAAATCCATTTTTATAAATTATGATTCGGCAGTGGTTGGAATCGGTTGGAAATTGCTTTTAACAGCATTGTTCATATTTTTAATTTGGTTAAATGTTAGAGGCTTATTCCGCTAACGTCGGCTTTTACAGAAAAAGACCGTTACTCGGAGAGAGATAACGGTCAAAGGCCTAGCAATATGACAAGTCTGAATTTGAAAGCAAAAAAAGGATTGCTAGACTTATTAATATGATAGCACAAAAAAAGACCGCTGGTGCAAGTGGAGACCAACGGTCAGCCATAATATATCTGATGAAAGACGTATGGCTACATGTATTTTAACATAAAAAAAGACCGCTGGAAAGGTAGCGGTCTACGAGCCTAATTATATAAAAGTAAAAAGCTTTGGGAGAATCTTACGTTAGAAAATAACTAGGCTCGAATTAGATTATACAACAAAAAAAGATAGCCGACCACTGGCTACCTAGGAATAATACACTGGTCTGTTTTCCGCCAGACTTAAATATTTTATCACTAAAGAGACCGTGGCGATAGGGCTCCACGGTCAATAAGTTAGGTATTCAAATTTGTGTTAGAAAATAACCTAACTTGAAAGCATGTTACAAAAAAAGGCAGTTGACTAGCAACTACCTTCGGAAGCGTTCTGCCTAGTTTCCGCTAGACAAAATTATTTTAGCAAATAAAAATACCAGCCACAAGTTGTGACTGGCGGGAACAAAATGAAGATTGATTGTTGGTATTAATACTTTAACATAAAACGTTTACAAATCATAGTGGTAATTAGTCAGTAAACGTATTCTTTTGCGGACTTAGGAGGGACAGATGAAAGATATTATAAGGGAAGTTAAATTGGTAGCTGACATCCATGGTTTTTCAAAATTAAAAGATATAAAAATGATTGATAAAACAAGATACTCGGCACTTATTGGGCAAACTGGAACAAAAATACTAGTGGATATTGAATCGAAACATGTATGGCAATGGTTTCCATTCAGACAGCGATTGATCTTACAACCAAGAAGACCAGGGAGGCAAAAAGATGGGGAAAACAAAATCTAAAATTAAGAAGAAAAAGCGGCGGCTTGAAGAAAAAGCAAAAGTTAACGGAACTGCTAAGAAAAAATAAAAAGAGCCGAGATTTCTCTCAGCCAGCTTTTCATATATCGACAATATGATTATAGCATAATAGGGGGAATCGTCGGATGACACTTTTTGATGTTAGTAAATATGAGACTCCAAAATCAAATGATGTAGACATGGAAAAAACAAAATACAACGTTGGTATTTTTATGAATGAATATCTTTCTGTCAGAAGCCGATGTATGCAACCAAGAGAGCCGAAAGTAACATCTAGCTTTAGTATAGTACCGCCTACCTTTAGTAATGAAAACTACGGAGAGGCTGAATCACTTTTGATACAAAAGGAAGAAGCTACAGAAGAGATGATTTATCTACATGGATTGTTTGAGAAGGGTTTTTTAGCAATCCAACAAGCTTTTAAAAAAGATATATCTGATAGGAGAAAGAAAATTTTTTATGACCGCTATGTTTTGGGTTATTCGCTATATGTTACCTCAGAGCGACATCATATTAGCGAAGATACTGTTTTTAGAGAATCGAATAAAGCAATAGTTCAATTTGCTTCAGCACTAGAGTTAGTTGAATTTAGATGAAATCGCGAAAAGATTCTGAATTTATTCTGAGTTCTTTCTGAGACAAATGAGTTATTATGATATTGTCAAAAAAATAAGAGATGGACAAAACCTTTCGAGAGTTTATAAATTTAGATACTCACACATCAAAAAATTTAAAACCGGAAGGGAGGGACAGCTCCTCTCAGTCTCACGTGATTAAGCAGCCTTTTGAGGTTGCTTTTTTTGTATAAATGGATATTGAAAAATAGAAAACAAACTCAATTCATTATGATTGCGAGGTGGTGTGATTTGTTGTATGGATAAAAAAGAACAAGCGAAACAAATGTATGAGAAAGGCTGTCAATATAAAGAAATTGCGACTTCTTTAGACATTCCTATAAATACATTAAAGTCTTGGAAAAAAAGAAATAACTGGCAACGTGGGGGTGCAACTTTAGGGGTGCAACCTTCATCAAGGGGTGCACCCCTTGGCAATGAGAATGCAAAGGGCAATTCTGGTGGAGGGGCCTCAGAAGGAAACAGTAATGCACTTAAAACTGGTGAATACGAAACCATTTTTTTAGACTATCTGTCTGTTGAGGAGAGGGAAATTTACTCAAGTTTGAGCGAAGACCCTCTTTTTATATTGAACGAAGAAATACGGTTGTTGAAAATAAGGCAACGGAGAATGATGATGCGTATTTCTAATGCGGAACAGGGGTTAAACCTTGTTGAAAAAGAACGACTTTATGAGTTGCGAGGGCGTAGACAGTTTATAGATTCTGAAAAGGGCGGAAAAAAGGTTGCCGTTGAAGTGCCACAAATGCAAATCACGGAAAAACGAGAAAAAGAAGTGCGCAAAATTGAAGATATTCTTAGGATTGAAGAAGCTTTAACTAGGATCAGTAACGCTCTAACAAAATCTATAAAGCAGCTTAAGGAACTAGAGTTAGCTGATAAGAAAGCTGAATTAACAGGCATTCAAATTGCTAAGATGAAAAATGATATGGGTTACGATTCAGATAATCCAGAGTCAATAGTGATTGTCGACGCTTGGAGTGATTCAGATGAGTAAAGTAATCAATGTTCAAAAAGAAATTAATCCACATTTTAAAGCAGTTTGGATTTCAAAGTTTCGATACAACGTTTTGAAAGGTGGGCGAAACAGTTTCAAGTCATCTGTTATCGCGCTGAAGCTTGTTTACATGGTGTTGCAGTATATTTTGAAAGGTGAGAAGGCCAATGTAGTAGTCATTCGTAAAGTTGGAAATACTATAAGAGACAGTGTCTTTCTTAAAATACAATGGGCATTGAACAAGTTTGGGATATTAAAACAGTTCAGATGGACGACTGGACCCTTTAGAATCGTTCATAAAAAAACAGGATCAACATTCTTTTTTTATGGCCAAGATGATTTTCAAAAGCTAAAATCCAACGACATCGGTAATATCATTGCAGTCTGGTACGAAGAAGCCGCAGAGTTCAAGGATTCAGAGGAGTTTGATCAAACGAACACGACTTTCATGCGACAAAAGCACCCTCTAGCTGATTCCGTGCAATTCTTCTGGAGTTACAATCCACCGCGTAATCCTTATTCATGGATCAATGAGTGGAGTGAATCCCTAAAAGGACAAAATAATTATCTTGTTCACGAATCAAGCTATATGGATGATGAGCTTGGTTTTGTAACCGAACAAATGTTAGATGAAATAAATCGTATTAAAGAGAATGATTTTGATTATTACAGGTATTTGTATCTTGGAGAACCTGTGGGACTAGGAACGAATGTCTATAATATTGATCTTTTTAAACCGCTTGAAGAACTACCAGATGACGACCGCATAGTTGCTTTGTATTATGCCACTGACGTTGGACACCAAACGTCAGCTACTGTGTGTTTATGTTTCGGATTAACTGCTAAGGGTAATGTAATCTTATTGAATATGTACTACTATTCGCCACAAGGTAAAGCAGTTAAGAAGGCACCCAGTGACTTATCAAAGGAGCTTCATGACTTTGTTATTAAGACATCCGGCCATGAATATGTCGGGAACGCACGGATTATGAAAAGGACAATAGATAGCGCTGAGGGTGGTTTGAGAAATCAGTACTACAAAGACTATGGACAACGTTGGCATCCAGTCGCTAAAAAAAAGAATATTGATATGATTGATTACGTCCATGACTTATTAGCTCAAGGGCGTTTTTATTATTTAAAGCCAACAATGAAGGTTGGTTTATCAAATTGTGATGACCTAACCCTATTCATTGAAGAACATAAGAGATACCAGTTTGATGAGAAGTATTTGAATACAGATGATCCAAAAGTAATTAAGGAATTTGACCACAGTGTTGATGCATTTAAATATGCTTGTGTTGACAACGCAAGAGACTGGCGGTTGAAAAGGTAGGTGAAATGATGAACTTCATTCAAAACGTAAAAAACCTATTTAAGAGAGGAGGATATGCTTTGTCCCGACAAACACTGAATACAATCAACGACCACCCTAAGGTTAATATTGATCCGATTGAATTGAAAAGGATTGACCAAGATTTTAGAGAATATCGGAATGATTATGATGAGATATCTTATATTAATTCCAATAACCAAATGAAAAAGCGTAAGTACATGACAATGAATATGAGAAAACTGACAGCGGAAATGTTAGCGAGTCTTGTATTTAATGAACAAGTAGAAATTAAAGTTGATGACGCTGCTGCGAATGACTACATTCAACATGTATTTGAGCACAATGATTTCAAAAAGAATATGACGAAATACCTTGAACCAATGTTTGTGGCTGGTGGTTTAGCAGTCCGACCTTATGTAGATTTGGAAACTGGAGAAATGGAGTTTTCTTGGGCTTTGGCAAATGCCTTCTATCCACTACGTTCAACGTCAAATGGTATTGCCGAAGGCGTACTAGTGTTTAAAACATTAGAAGTTGAAGATAAGAAAACAATCCATTATACACTTCTTGAATTTCATGAATGGGTGAGTGGTAATATCGTCATTACCAATGAATTATATCGCTCTGAAAAGTCTCATGTTATTGGTGACCGTGTGCCAATAGGTATGAACGGTCAATATGAAGGGCTTAAAGAAACAGCCACACTTCATACAATGACAAAGCCATTGTTTAACTATCTAAAGCCGGCCGGATTTAATAATTTTAGTCTATATAGTCCGCTAGGTGTCGGAATTTGTGACAATTGTGTCAATACGCTAAAACAGATAAATGATACATTCGATCAATTTAACTGGGAGATTCAAATGGGGCAACGAACTGTAGTAGTAAGTGATCATGCCTTGAATTATTTCCCAGATGAACAGGGCAATGTTATGGAACCTATTTTTGATCCGGACGTAAATGTTTATCGTCCTATGAGAATGGATGATGAGCATGAAATGATTAAAGATATTACCCATGAAATCCGATCTGAACAGTATATCAGTTCGATTAATCAATTTATGAAAACATTAGAAATGCAATTACAATTATCCGTTGGTACTTTTAGTTTTGATGGTCAATCAGTGAAAACAGCTACTGAGGTGGTAAGTGAAAACTCATTAACTTATCGAACAAGAAACATGCATTGTAACGAAGTAGAAAAATTCATTAAAGGGTTGGTCATCTCTACTTTAGAATTAGCAACCGGTACAATTCTAGCTGATGGACAGAAGTTGTACTCAGGAAAGATCCCATCATTCGAACAAATAAGTGTTGATTTTGATGACGGTATCTTTCAAAGTGTGGATCAAAAGCTAGAATTTTTCAGTAAGGCGAAAACGGCAGGGCTTGTACCTGTTACAGAAGCGCTCAAAGGAATCTTTAAGTTAACTGATGAGGAAGCTCAGAAGTGGTTTGAACGTATTCAGTCAGAAGAATCTGGTCTTGATGAAGGGGAAATACAAGCATTTAAAGAAGAGAAAGAATTGGGAGCTGAGGAATAATGATCACACCTCACCAATTAGATTTATGGTCCAGTAATATGTCTCATCTTTACCAATCATTGGAAGGTGAATTGATACGATTAATTATTAAGCGATTGAATAGTGGTCATAAGGATATTCTAGATTGGCAACGGGAGAAACTTCAAGAGTTGCACCTTTTCAATAGAGATGCAGCCAAGGCAATAGCCCAAGTTACTGGTCTTGCGGAATCGGAAATTAGTCGAATGTTTGAGAGTTCTGGTGAGCAAATGATTGAGGAATTAGACCAGCAATTACCCTACGATCCTTTGCCTAAGCCAAATAACTTAGATGAAATCATGAGGAGTTATCATAACCAAGTTTGGGGTGACATGAATAATTACGTGAATCAAACTCTTTTAAGCACAAATTATGGTTATGCTTCAGCGACTTCAAAAATGTTTAATGAGATTATAAATAAAACGACGGCTGCTTTTAACAGTGGTCTTTTTACGTTTGAAGGAGCACTAGAGCGGACAATCCAACAGTGGGCACAAAAAGGCATTCGATCAACCTTCGTTGATAAGGGAGGGCACACATGGAGCCTAGAAAGGTATGTCAGAACAGTTTTAAAGTCAACACTAGGGAATACTTATGACAGTCTAAGAAAAGATCGCATGAGTGAATATGGCATCCATACGGTGATTGTAACAAGTCATATGGGTTCACGAGAAGCTTGTTCTAAGATTCAAGGGAATGTGGTTGATCTCAGACCTGAATCAGAGCTACCCATTGATTGGGAGTACCGAAGCATTTATGACCTTTATTGGCAGGCAGAATATGGGGCAGCAGGTGGTCATCGTGGCGTGAATTGTAGGCATTTGCATATTCCTTTTATTCCAGGGGTGAATACAAATAATCAACCGAAGTACGACCCAAAAGAGAATGTGAAAGTAGCAGCGTTGAATAAAAAGCAGCGAGAGTTAGAAAGACGTGTTGTTAAATTTAAAAAGAACAAGCTTGTAGCTGGAGAAATGGGTAATGTGGATGGAGCAAGTCAATGGCAACGCAAGATTACAGCTACTCAAAAAGCTATACGTGTGCTAGTTGATAGCAATCCTAATCTATCACGAAATTATGCTCGGGAAAAAGTTTATACCCCAGTCAATACGCTGTTGAAAGACTTCAGATATGATAAAAAATATGATAACATTAGGGAAAAGATAAACCCTGAAAAATTCAATCGACATGTACGAGGAACAAAAGAATATCAAGCTTATTTTGAAAAAGGAACAAAATCTGGAGGAAAACCGAGTTATTTATCGATTTCACAAAAAAGAGCGCAACAATTAATCTATGAGAACGTTAAGGATTTCAATAATGCTAAACAACAAATAGACTTTGATATCAATATTGGTTATTATGTGGATCAAAAAACAGGGGAAACACAAGTGACGACTGTTGGAGTAGTTCATATTTCGAAAACAGGTATTCATATTGTGCCAACAAGGCCGAGGAGGGGATAAATTATGTTAGATAAAAAAATTAATATGTATGATTATATCGAGCATGTCGTTCAAATCATTAAAAAGAACGGCTCTGTTATCACCGCTTTTGTTACGGATTGTGAGACTGATTTTGATAACGATATAGGTGATGCAATGTTGTTAGACATGGAGACCGTACATTTACCTCAAAAATATAGGCAATCAATTCCACTAGAAACTGTATTTATTCAGGAAATAAAAGACATTGAAATCATCGAATAAAAAGAAAGGCGTGCCTAATGGTCCGTCTTTTTGTTTTGCCTCATACCAGCTTGAAGGTAATTAAGCTGGTATAGTTGCTGTTCAGAAAAATATTCAGGAGGAATAATTATGAACGAAAATTTGTTCCAATGTGGTTTATGTGGCAATCTAACACCATTTGTTCAAAAGACGGATAAGCTAGAAAATGCCGTACATCACACCTATGCAGAATGCCAGTGCTGTAAAGGAAAGACTACTATCTGTTATACAAATAAAGATATTCGCAAGTTGTTGTATAAACAAAGAAACACAAAGCCTGGTAAGAAGAAAGAGGCGCTTGCAAATCAGATTCAGTCTGAAATGCGCGTGTTACAAAAGAATTATGAGTAATAAGTCCGTTTAGGGATTTTTATTATGCCCTGAATATGGCATTAAACTGTTCAATCCATCGTGGTCGTTGCCACGTTAAAACTCGAAAGGATGAAGGAAATGAAAAGAGAAGCATTAAAAGAATTAGGTTTATCAGAAGAACAAATCGAATCAACCATGGCGTTGCACGGTCAAACTGTGAATGAATTGAATAAAAGCTTAGCTACTGCAGAGCAAGAACGAGATCAATTCAAAGAGCAATTAGATTCAAATCAGACAGAATTAGATTCCTTGAAAGAGACTGCGAAAGGAAATGACGCATTAACTCAACAGCTTGCAGACTTACAAACAAAATTTGACGAATCTGAAACAGCTTCAAAAACTGCGTTAGCGGAAAAAGACAAAGACTTTGCAATTAAATTAGCACTAAAAGAAGCGAATGCATTGGATGAAAGTATTCTGTTGAATCTAATCGATCGTGACACTGTAAAAGTCACTGAGACGGGTGTCCAAGGATTGAGCGAACAATTAGACAGTTTGAAAGAGAACAAGTCGTTCTTGTTTCAAGCAGAAAAGCAACCAGAACCCACGCCACAAATCACGACTGGTGGGAATCCTAGCGGAAATAATGGCACGCCTGAAGATCCGTTTGCAGCAAAATTAGCAAAATATAATTAAGAAAGAAGGAACAAATAATGGCAGGAGAAAATAATAATCAAGCAGTACGTTCATATCAGAAACAGTTTAAGGATCTAATGCAAGCAGTTTATCAAAAACAAGCTTTCTTTGCGGAATTCTTTGGTGGGGGTGTTGAGGCACTTGACGGAGTACAGCACAATAAAACGGCATTCTCAATCAAAACTTCCGACATTCCAGTTGTAGTAGGTTCTGAATACAACAAAGATGCAAACGTTGGTTTTGGAACAGGAACAAGTAAATCAACTCGCTTTGGGGATCGTACAGAAATTATCTATCAAGATACTGACGTACCCTATACTTGGGAATGGGTATTTCATGAAGGTATTGATATTCACACAGTGAACAACGATTTTAATGCAGCAATTGCAGATCGATTAGATTTACAAGCACAAGCAAAAGTGCAGTTGTTTGACAATAAAGGTGGGGCGTTTATTTCTAGTGTGGCCAACAAGTCAAAAGCTTTAGCTGATTATACACCAGAGAAAGTATTGGCTTTATTCAATGATTTGGCTACTGAATATGTCAATTTAGAAGCAGTAGGTACTAAAATCGCATGGGTTGCACCAGCGCTTTACAATGCTATTGTGGACCACCCATTAATGACAACTGCAAAGAATTCTTCAGCAAATATTGATGAAAATGGTGTAATTAAGTTTAAGGGATTTGTTATTAAAGAAACTCCTGATGCTAAATTTCAAACAGATGAAGTTGCTTATACATCAATTGCAGGGGTGGGTAAACAATTTACTGGTATTAATACGGCTCGTGCAATTGATTCAGAAGATTTTGACGGAAAAGCATTGCAGGGTGCTGGTAAAGCTGGAGAATTTATTCTTCCGGCAAATAAATTGGCTGTTATGAAGGTAACAACAACTCCCTAAAGAGCGGGCTTTTAAAGAGTCCGTTTCTTATAGTGAGATGACTGTGCCACAGTTGAAAGCACTTCTTAATGATCGAAATGTAACTATTCCGCAGTCAGCGAATAAATCTGATTTAATTCAATTGCTTGAGGAAGACAAATAGTCTTCCTCCTTTTTATATGAGAATAATCATGGTGGAAAGAGGGAAGATAATGTTAAGAAAAAATGATCATCGAAGAGGAGAAATTATTTTTGATGAGCTATCTTTGAAAATGACAGGTAATAAGCCATGCTGTTATGGTGAAATACTGGTTAATCAAATGAAATTAGGAAAAGGCATCAAGAGCGTGAAATTACACCTTAATGCCGCAGATATACCGATTTTAATTGTTGAATATCTTCCTAATTCGACGCCTAAAGAGTTGCTGGAATTAATCAAAGACGATTGTCCATAATCCATTCTTTTCTTTGACTAATATTGCAGTAATTGTTCCATTTTTAATGAGATGTAAAGTAATTTCTTTAACTATATTTTGATTAAAATGCGGTAATTGTAAATTGTGGGTTACACCTACTGGAACAGCTCTTTTTGATTCATGAACAATCAAATTTGTAATGGTTTTTATTGTTTTAATATTTTTATTAGTTTTAAGCATATCTTTCCCTCCAGCGGCTTCATTATACATGAGATAAATTCTTCACAGTTAGGAGGAGGTCCATGAGTTATATGAATTTTAAAGATTATGAAAAATTAGATGGTCGAGCATCAGAAGAAAAATTCAACTTATATTATCCTAAAGCTGCGATTTTACTAGATAATATAACGAATAATTTCTATTTGAAAAAAGATATTATCAAAGATATTTCTTTTCGTTCTGAACGTTTTAAACGTGCTTTAGTGGCTCAAATAAACTACTTCACAGAAATGGATGCAGATACGTTTGAGTCTCTAAATAAAGCGCCGCAGTCAGTTCAAATCGGGTCTACAAATGTCTCAAATGTGAGCCGGTACAATGCTTCGGGGTCAAACGAAAGTAAAGCACTTGTACCTGATGACGTGTTTATTTACTTAGAAGGTACTGGTCTATTGTATAGGGGTGTCCCATCATGTTAGTTCAAAAGCCACCAATCGAAATGCTTACTGACAAAATAGTTCATAGAACGTATGAAGGTGAAGGAGATTATAATAAACCAATTTACGGTGATTATGAATCTGTAGAACATGTACGAATTGACAGGAAACCAAAGTATGCTTTTACATCTGATGGCAAACAGTTGTTAAGAAATGCAAAGGTTTTTTGTTATTACGGTCTAACGACACCTTTACCTGATTTTAAAGAACAAGATATGGTTATATTTGATGGTGAGGAACACAAGGTCATTAGTGCAGCGGTATTCAAGGAGCCTTATGTTAATCAGATCTATTCTTACGAGTTAGAGGTGATCTAATGGTTGGGATATCTGTTAATTTAAGTGGTATTCGAAAGAAAATTAGTGTAGAAGCCAATATCAGAGGACAACAGGCTCTGGCTAATCAAGCCATGGCAGACATGAATCAGTTTGTTCCTATGAAGGAAGGAAACTTACGGATAGCTACCTCAATTGAAAGAGACGGCAGTGCGGTTCATTATCAAATGCCTTATGCAAAAGCACAGTTTTACGGTTCTAGTGGTAAAGCTGTCTTTAGAAAGTATTCCACACCAGGGACAGGTAAACGATGGGATTTGAGAGCAACAGGAATGTATTTACCAGCATGGAAACGTGCCTATTTGAAAGGGGCTGGTATTAATTAATGGATTTTTTAGATCGATTAAACGAATCAATTAACTCTATTCCCGAATTGCCATTGAAAATCCGAAAAGGATTCTTATCAGAGAAAGAGAGTTTAGCAATTACACCTATACCTGGTGGACATATTTCTCAACGATTTTACGATGGTAGTAAGGAAGAAATATTAAATTACGAAATTGCAATGAAATCAAATGATGGTTCCAAAGTGGAATCGACTCTTTGGAAGATAGCTGATTTTATTGAAAAATTAAAAGAATTAGACAGTCAAAATCATTCATTTTCATTTATGAACATCACAATTGCAAGCAAACCTTTTATTGGACCTACTGAGACACAAGATTGGTTTGTTTTTTTATTGGATATTCAGGCAAAAATAATTACTTATTAGGAGGAATAACACATGGATGCAACAATTTATCAAAACTTTTTACGGAAACACTATGTAGGGAATACGAAGGAAGATTTAATTTTAATCGGTGGCGGGATCACCGCTATTGCCCCAGAATTTGAAGAAGATTCTGAGAACATTGGTTACTACGATCTAAATGGTGGGACTTCAAAATTCACTAAAAGTGTGACTGTTTCTTATGCCTTCGAAGGACATCGAAAATATGGAGATGCAGCACAAGATTTTATGCGTAAGAAGCTATTTAAATTAGATGAACGTAGCTGCTATTTAAAGGTTGAAGAACCTGATGGCACAATTATTGAAGGTCCCGCAAAAATTAGTGATATCCAAGCACATGGTGGTGAAGCAAATGATCCTTCAGAATTCAAATGTACTATCTCATTTGAAGGTTTACCTACTGAGTCTGTGAAGACTCCAGCCGCAAAATCTTCTGGAGGAAAATAGAAGTTGTTTTTTTTGAGGATGCTATACAGCATCCTCTTATACATATAAGGAGGGCAAAAAAATGATTAAAATTAATGCCAAAAGAAAGTTTATTCCTGTAGAAATTGGTTCCAATACGTTTGAATTTGATTTATCTGATGACGCAGTATTAAAGATGGAGGATACTCTCACAAAAGTTGTCAAAAAAATTGAATCCATCAGTATTTCTGATGAATTATCAAAAAAAGAACGAGTATCACGGTTAAAACAAGCACAACGAGAATCTTTTGATTTCTTATTGGGTAAGGGTGCATATGACAAAGTCTATAGTGAAGTAAAAAGTGTAGATGGAATGACCGACGTTTTAATTGAATTAGAGAATCAAATGCCTCAGGAAATAGAAGCTGCTATGGTATCTGATAAATCGAAGAAATACCTCGGTGAGTAACAATGTTTTCCTTTGCTTATGGCTTGGAGGATAAGGTGGAAATTTTAGGGGAAGTGTATCAATTGAATTTATCTTATGACGTTGTTTTGAGATTTTTAGACTTGTTGTCTGATAAAGAAATCTCAGAAAAAACGCGATTAAATTTTTCAATGAAACTGTTATTAGGTCCACCAGAAAACCTCCCTCCTCTCTCCATTGAAGATCAAGCAGAGCTAATCAACCAAGTCATTCAAACACAAGTCTTGACGGAAAAACCCGCTGCTATTTTTGCGTCAATGAATAAGAAAGAAACAGCAGAAAAAGAATACTATTCCATTGAAGAAGACGCCGATATCATATTTGCGTCTTTTTATTATGACTATCATTTGGATTTAATAGAGGAGCGAGGTAGGCTCCATTGGAAGAAGTTTAAAGCTCTGCTAAATGGCTTAAGTGATAAGACGAAGTTAGCACAAGTCATAGGTATCAGAAAATGGAAGCCAAATAAATATACATCTCCAGAAGAAGAAAGTCAGATGAAGGAATTACAAGAATATTACTCTTTGGGCGTCAGTCAAAAGGATGCAGAAGAATTGTTGTATTTCAATTCATTATCTGGAGAAGAAAAAGAAGCATTTGCTAGAAAAAGATTAGCGGAATTGGAGGGTGAGAAAAATGGCTGATGGCAGAATATCTATTCAAATTGATGCAGACGGAAGACCTATTCGATCTTTGAATACTGATTTAGATAAGTTGGAGGGGAAATCTGGAAAAGCTTCAGGCGGTATTAAAGACATAGTAACTGGTCTTGGCCTAGTGAAAATAGCTTCAGCGGCCTTTAATGTCTTGGCGCAATCTGTCGGGGATGCGACAGCTCGTTTTGATACGATGCAGAAATATCCTAAAGTCATGTCTGCTTTAGGTTTCTCAGCAGATGATTCTAAAAAATCCGTTAATAAACTAGCAGATGGTATCGATGGTTTGCCTACAAGGCTTGATTCAGTTGTCTCTACTGCACAACGGATGACTTCAGTTACTGGGAATATGAATAAGTCTACTGATGCAACCATTGCGTTGAACAATGCCATGTTGGCCAGTGGTGCTTCCACAGATGACGCAAGTCGAGGAATGGAACAATATATTCAAATGCTTTCTACTGGTAAAGTAGATATGCAATCATGGCGTACGCTGCAGGAAACAATGCCTATAGGCTTACAAAAGACCGCTGAAGCAATGGGATTTGTGGGAGAAACAGCGCAGTCAGACCTTTACTCAGCTTTGAAAAAGGGCACCATTACTTTTAAAGACTTTCAAAATCAATTAATTGAATTAGGAACTGGTACTGGTGAATTAGCCAAACTGGCCAAAATTAATAGTGAAGGTATTGGCACCTCTTTTGAGAATTTGAAAAGTGCTGTAGTAAAAGGTTTAGCTAACGTGATGAAAGCAATGGATGATGCGACAAAAGCGTTAACTGGAAAAACAATTGCTCAAAATCTTGATTCAACTAAAGTAATCATCAATAAAGCTTTTGAATCCATCACAGGAGCGATTGGTAAAGTGACTCCTTATTTAGAATCTTTTGGAAAAGTAATTAAATCAGTATTTGGCCTACTAGAACCATATACTCCAGCCATTACAGGTTTTGTTGAAGCAATTACAGCTATGTTAATAATTCGTTCCGTATCAAAAGCATTTTTAGCGTCTGAAGCAGCAATCCGTGTGTATCTAGTGGGAGTAAAGGCAGTTCAAGTTGCAAGTACTCTTTATACTTTAGCAATCAATGCTCAAGCAAGGGCGGAATTGGCAAAAAATCTAGTAGAAAGAGCAGGAACAACTATTACGGCCCTTAGTTTAGCAGCAATCACTGCAAAAAATGTGGCAATGGGTATTCTCACAGGCACTACAAGTTTAGCGACGGTAGCCACAAGTGCTTTTGGTGCTGCCATTAAGGCTGCTTTGGGTCCGATAGGCTGGGTAACTGCAGCTATTGGACTGTTAGTGGCTGGTGGAGTAGCTCTATATAAACAGTTAAGCGCTGAAAGTGACGAGTACAAGCAATTGAAAAAGGAACAAGAAGGGGTTATCTCCTCATCTGAAAAACTTTCTGAGACGACTGAAACAAATATTCAAAATAGAAAATCAGAAATTGAATCTATTGAAAGCTCTAAAAAATCTTATCAAGATCTTATAGTTGAACTGGATGCATTATCTGCTAAGCAAGGAAAGACAACAGCAGAGAAGAATAACTTGAAAAAAATTGTCGATGAATTAAACAATTCAGTAAAAGGATTGAATATATCATACGATGCACAAAATGATACCCTGTCTCAAACGCCAGCTAAAATAACAGAGCAAGTTAATGCTTTTAAAGAGTTAGGTAAAGCCCAAGAAGCACAAAAGCAAATGAACACCATTATTGAAGAGCGAAATAGTATAGAAGCTAAATTGATGGAAATTAATGCTTTGCGTAAGGAGTGGAACGAAACAGTTGGAAGTTCTCCAGCAGAGGCGAAGAAAGCAGCTGAAGCAGTCGAAGAACTAGATAGTAAAGAAGCAAAATTGAAAGAAACACAGTTTGCTTTACAAACCGAATTCCAATCTACAGCAAGGGTTCATGAGGAAGCTATTAATTTAGCTAGTGTTGCAGTTGAGAATGGCGTGTTTAAGCAACAGGTATCTTACGAAGCATTGAATGATACGCAAAAAGAAGTAATGGATTCTATGCGATCGGAATATCAAAGCCTGGAGGAAAAAGCAACTAATGCTTTTGAGCAGATTTCTGTGAGTAGTGCGATTTCAACGGAAGAAATGATTGCGAATCTGCAGAAAAACCAAGAAACAATTGCGGCATGGTCAGAAAATATTGCAGCTCTTGCAGATCGAGGAGTCAATCAAGGCTTATTAGAACAACTTAGAAAAATGGGACCGGAAGGAGCAGCCTATACAGCAGAGTTAGTAAATGCTTCTGATGAACAACTTCAAAGGTTAAACGAAGTTTATGGGAATGGTGGGAGTACAGCTATGTCTGCAATGAGTCAATCGCTACAACTAGGCAAAGTTGGTGTTAATGATGAAGTCGCCAAGATTATTCCAGAGTCGCAGGCTACTATGGGGCAACAAATAGCTGCGGCAGATTTTGGATCTGTCGGAAAAGATATGACTGATCAGATGCGTGTAGCAATTGAAACCAATAAAAAACAAGTGTCTGATATCACTGGTTCCATGATTGATGATGCTGCAACACTTGCAAAAACTAAAGCAGCAGAACAAGACTTTAAATCAATAGGAACTCAAATTCCAGCAGGCATGCGTGATGGAATCAATGAAGGAAGTAAAGAAGCAGAAGAAGCCGCAGGAAATATGGCGAATAAGTTACCTACTGTAGCAAAGGATAATTTAGCAGTACACAGTCCTTCAAGAGTTTTTCATGAAATCGGGGAAAATGTAACGCAAGGATTAGCCGATGGAATTGAATCTAAAAAAGAGGAACCAAAAGGAAAAATATCTTCGCTTGTAGAAAGCTTGATATCTGCCACAAATTCATTTACTGATTCAATGGGGGATATAGGCGCAAATGCCATGGCGGGTCTGGCTAATGGCATCATTAATAATTCTGCACAAGCAATTCAAGCAGCTCAAGATGTCGCAAGTCAAATAACCCAAACTATGCAAAGCGCACTAGATATTAATTCACCTTCTCGTGTCATGAGAGATAAAGTAGGACGGTTTATTCCCCAAGGAATTGCGGTAGGAATTGATAAAGATGCGCATACTATCGATGATTCCTTAAAAAAAATTTCCACTAATATGTTTAGAGGATTGACTCCAGAACTTGCTTTAGGAGGGAATCAAATAGGGGCACTTTCACGAGGCAATTCAGTAGTTAATAATTCTACAAGCAGTTCTAAGACTTATCAGCCAGTCTTCCATATTAATATTGAAAAAGCCGATTTATCTAGCGATAAAGGTGTTGAAAATACTTCAAGGCAACTTGCTATCTTAACTGAAAGACAACAAAGGGGGCGTTTAGAATAGATTTAACAAGTTACCCTTTCTTCCAATATAGAGGAAGAAGATCAAATGAATTTAACATGCGAATATTGAATGACATGCAGTTTACCATTCCGGAGGCGTCGCTTAATTTTCAGAGCGATGTAATGGGGAGAAGTTCAGATATCATTCATGACAACGGAAAGTTTCTTGATTTCGAAAAAAAATTTCCTGTTCGGATGTTTAAAGAAGCAGATCGAACGATTGCAGCACAATTAAGAGATGTTGTGAAGTGGTTATATGTTGGACATGACTATTCTCCTTTAGCATTTAGCGAATACGCCGAATACTTTTATAAGGCAATTTGTTATGCAACAGTGACCGCAGAAGATAAAAAGCGAGAATGGCTAGACATTGAATTTACATTCAAGTGTCAGCCTTTTATTTTTCGACTAGATGGTGAAAGCGAAAGGGATATTTCGTCAGGTCAAAGAATAAATAATCCTGAGTTATTTGCAAGCCAACCGTTAATTTCTTTTTACAAAACAACTGCTACAAGTGACAGTAATATATACATTTCAAATGGCTCAACTAACAAGCAATTTAGAATTGCAAAAGAAGCTGGTATCGGAACAATTACACTGGATTGTGAAAATGGTATTGCCTATAAAGAAGGTGGGGTCAATGTATCAAAGTATTGTTTCTTGAATACTGATGGCTACAATCCTATTACATTGGAGCCGGGATTTAGTACGTTTACTTTTTCAAACATCACTAATTTTAAAATTAAGCCTAGATGGAGGACGATTGCTGTTTGAGTACACTCATTCTATTTGATAAAACGAATAATAATTGGTCATCTCTTGGCTTGGGTCCATTAACAGATGCTAAAAATCCAATAGTTGATAGAGAGCGAAATGGGATATATACGCTCTCTTTTCAATATCCTGTATTTAGCCCTTTGTTTAAAGAGTTAAAGATAGGAAGATGGATAGTTGCTGACGCTGGACCAACAAAACGAGCAAAGAGTCAAAAATTTGAAATAGAAACCATTACAAAACCTATTGATGGAATTGTGACAGTATATTGTGAACATTATCGATATCAATTATTACGTACAGCATTTAAAGTAATGCCCGTAGTGAAAGATGTTCCTGCACAAACGGCTTTAAATCAATTGAGGTTAAGCATGCTGCCGCAAGGTGATTTCTCCTTTTATAGTGATGTTACTACGAAATCAACTCTTGACTTATCGGACCCTTCAAAATTTAAAAATGCTCAGGAAATTCTGGGTGGCGTACAGGGTTCAGTGTTAGATAACTTTGGTGGGGAATATGTGTTTGATAACAATCAGGTACGTTTATTAGCTTCTGCTGGTTCTGATACAAATGTCGTTATTGCCTATGGAAAGAACTTGACAGATATCACCCAAGAAGAAAATATCGCTAATACGTATACTTCTGTATATGGATGGTATAAAGAAAAAGAAACAGAAAGAATTGTTATTCTTCCAGAGAGTATTATTGATAGTGATTATGTTGGAAACTATACACAAAGTAGAGTATTGATGGTTGATTTTAGTGAAGATGAACCAAGTTCTGTTGAAACATTAAGGTCATTAGTAAAAGCTTATATCAGGAATAATAATGTAGGAATCCCCAAAGTCTCTATCAAAACAAGTTTTGAAGATTTAGCTAGTTCTGTGTTAGCAGATGAATTAAAGACGATTGAAACATTGGATCTCTGTGATACTGTAACTATTGCATTTAATGAATTAGAAATTAATACGACTGCAAAAATCATAAAAACTTCTTGGAATGTCGCACTTGATAAGTACGATTCAATTGAATTGGGAGAGGCCCAGACTGACTTTGGAAAAGTAATGGCTGACTCTGAAAAGAATACGAATCAAATAATAAATAAAGTCAATTGGCTAGAGAACGCACAAAAGGAAGCCAGCGATATTTTAAAAAATCCTGGTGTAGGTCATGTTGTGATTTATCCTTCTTTAGCGGATCCACAAGAAATACTAATTATGGACACAACAAATGTAAATACTGCAAAAAATGTATGGCGGTGGAATGCTGGTGGTTTAGGATTTAGTTCCACTGGCTACAATGGCACATATGGGCTTGCGATGACGAACAATGGGGCGATTGTTGCCGACAGAATGACCACTGGTATTTTACGCGCCATTAATATTATAGGTGTAGCTATCACTGGGAGCACAATTACAGGAAGTACAATCACTTCTGAAAGTGGTAATGACAGAATCACAATGAGTGGGGCATCAATAAGTACTTATTTTGGTAATATTTTAAGATCAAAAATGACACCAACTAGTTTTTTTGTAAATGATTCAAATGGTGTCGAGATGATGAACTTATCTTCGCGTGGTTTAAGTATTAATAAAAAAAATACTACAAATCAATTAGGTTATTTAGGTAGAGGAACTGATAATGAAACTGGAAGAGAAGAATTAGCATTTAATGTGGATTACGGGAACATAGGTGTTATGGCAGTGCAAAATACAAGCATGGGCCTTTACTTTAGGAGACTTGCCGTTTCTTCAGCGGGTGTACATGCTGGTAATATTATTATGGGAGGAAATTATGTAGGTGGCAATCGAGAAATTAAAGATGCCATTTTAAAAGATGCGGGTGCCACTGGTAAATTCGAAGTATTTAATAATGTATCACTGAATTTTTATTCCAACTTGAATATGAATGGTTGGTCTATTTTAAACAATTCAGATATTCGGTTAAAAGAAAATATTGAAAAAACTGATATTGATGGAATATCAGAAACTAAAAAATTAGACTTTTATGAATTTTATAGAAAGCAACATTATCAGTTTAAGGATGATAAAAAACAACCTTCTAGAAAGAGAGAACTTGGCTTGATTGCTCAATACTCTCCTTTTTTGTCTGTAGAAGACAGTGAAGATCATTATCAAAGCATAGACACGAATAAACAAATAATGTTGAACAGCTTAACAAACAAACAACTGATTGAAATAGTTGAAAAGCAAGAAGAACGTCTCAGAATAATTGAACAGGCATTGAATATGAGTGAGGAGGTAGAAAATGGCTAATAAAATATTAAATTTAGATTTGTCTAAAGATCCCATTTGGCTACCTTTTGTATATGGGCGTGTGGGCGATGAAAAGTTACAGACTATCACCGTAAATATTACGAATAATGATCAGCAGTTCTCACTAGCAGGATATACAGTCGCATTTGAAGGAGTGACAAATGGAGGGAAGACGAAAGTCTTTGACTCAGACAATGTAAAGGTAACTAATGCTTCTACAGGTACTTTTGAGTATACTTTTCCAAGTGCTGCGTTTAGTACACCAGGAGTCTATGAACGAGCATATTTTTCAATTGCTAAGTCTGGTGTAAGAAACTCTACAGGAGATTTTAAAATTGATGTTTCTAACAACGCAGATATAGATGCTGAAGAAGCGCAAACAGTCATTACTGAATACAACAAACTTGTATCAGAATTAAACAAATTACAAAAAGAAAATATCAATGCTTTGACTAAGCAACAAACAGATTATATCAATACAACCAATACAAAATTTACAAGCATACAAAAACAGATTGCTGATTTACAGACTCTCATTGGTAGTTATGAAACGTCTGTAAATTCAACAAAAACCACTGCTATTACAGAAATCAACGCAGCATTAGAGCAATTTAAGAAAGGTGATTTTTATTCTAAATCGGAATCGGATAGCAGATACCTAAGATATTCTGTAGATCAAGCAACTAATGCAGAAGCGATAGCAGGTACAACCGGCTTAAAATGGATGTCACCAAGCACAACTAAAGTAGCTATAAGCAATCAAGCAACTACTCTAACTGGTAATCAAACAATTTCAGGTACAAAGAACTTTGTTACTGAGCCAACTGTGGATGGAAAACCACTAACAGATAAATTTGTAGACTTGACTTTAACTTCTGGCTTTTCAAACGGTATGACTGGTTGGATTAAGTTTCAACGGATTAACGATTTGGTCATTGTTTCTTATTCTATTTCTCCACCAAATAATAGTGGTGCTTGGGTAGAGATATTAGCTGGTAATAAAATTCCTGATAATTTTAAGTTTGTGGATACTGTGTACGGAACAGGCGGAATTGGAGCAGCATCAGCAGTGGCTTCTTCACTCGCTACTGTAGGTGTCTCGAGTTCAAATATTACATTTGGTGCTTACAGTCGCTCGTCAGGCTCATCAGCTTTTGCTGGGCAAGTAGTAGGAGTGGCATTAAATCGGGGGCGATAATATCCTGACTGTTGATAAGTATATTCTGCATGCGGGGAATAGTCAGGAATATCCCGAGAATTCTTTACCAGCCTTTAAAAATACGCCTGATAATTTTAAAGCAGTTGAATGTGACATTATCAACACCAAGGATAACCAATGGGTTTTAATGCACGATTTAACTATAGATCGAACAACAAATGGTTCTGGCTATGTTCAAGATATGACATTGGAAGAATTGAGACAATATCGGTTAGATGTTGGTCCAAATATAAATAATATGAGCGATACTGAAAAAATGATTCCTACGTTAAAGGAATTATTACTGATCTGTAAAGAAAAGGGTATCAAGCCAGTTATTGAGCTTAGGCAGAGAGATTATACTGACGATGCTTATTTGGAATTGTTTAAACAAATCAATGAAGTTTTTGATATGTCTGAATGTGTTTTAATGGGTTTTTATTTGAAAAATTTGGAGAAATTAAGAGCAATGTCAGCTTCTATTCAATTGTGGTACTTAACGTATTCATTAAATGATGAGGTATTAACAACCTGTAGAAACAATAAACTATCTGTGAACGTTAGTGAGAATGCAACAGATTTAGCCAAAACACGTGTTTCAACGTTCAAACAATACGGAGTGAAGGTAGGGACGTGGACCTTATATAATAGAGACCGATATCAATATTTATTAGATTGCGATGTAGACTATATTGCAACAAGTTTGAATGATATTAACTTGTAATTACACACTTTGGTGTGTTTTTTTATTAATTTTAAAAGGAGAAAAGAAAAATATGAATAATGAAAATTTTGGAATCGCTTATGGCGGTGGAGTAGTTAAAAATAAAAAAGTGGGTAAAGGTGAATTGTTACCATTCGGTGCGGGTATTAAGGGCTGGGATAATGAACGGTCTCTTAATAATGATGTTTTTGATTTGTCTAGTGATTGGAAGAAAATCACTTTGAAACGTGACGCTATGTTGCAAATTGATGGTATGTTTTCTAACTCTATGGTTCGTAAGGACGGAACGTATTGTTACTTAAATATTAAAGTAAACGGAAAATTCTTAGCAAGATTATCTGGTTTAAGTGGGGACATTGGTTGGGAAAATGATATCTCCTTTACAAATCGTTTTGCTTTCCAAAAAGGTGATGTGATTGAGCTAGAAGCTGATACTAATTATCCTAATAGTTTCTATTCTTATGGAGTAGGTTTTATTCGTATTCAGGAGTTAGGTAAAGAAAGTTGGTTCTGGGAATAACATGATTTTGTCGAAAGTTGGTGAAGCATTTTGGAGTTAGAACGACAAGTCCAAGAACATGAAGAAAAATTGAAACAACATGATAAAGAAATTGGCCGATTAAATGATGTTACTCTAGAACTTCAAAAAGCAACGAATGATAGTCTCATTCGTATAGAAGAAAACAATAAATTTCTTCGGGATCAGAACACGAGACAATCAGAACAAAATGGTGAAATTCTTCGAGAAATTATCAACAGGAATGGCATTGATGAAAAGAATAAGCATGAGTTGAAAATGCTGGATCGTTCAAATTTTTGGAAATTAGCACTTGGCATCGGTGGTTCAGCCGGTGTCATTTTTGCATTTGTATTAGAAATATTGAAGTTGATAGGAGGAAGATAAATGAAGATGAAAAACGAAACATATGACAAAGTGAAATGGCTTGTCATGATTTTCATGCCAGCCCTAACAGCACTAGTTGGCGGTCTAGGTAAAGCTTATGGTTGGGAAACATCTGAATTAGCAGTAACCACGTTAAACTTGCTTACTGCTTTTTTAGGTGCAATCACAATTAAGAGTTCTTTGAATTTTGAGAAGGAGGATGACCAATGACAGTTAGTAAATTAGCAACGCCATATATGTTTCAAAGCTTTGGCGCTCAACGTTGGTGGTGGGGGCGTTCACAGCCAATCACGACTATTGTAGTTCACCATGCAGCAACAACGAATTTTGATGCAATGCCTGGTGTGTGGGCAACTCGTGAAGCTTCAGCTCATTATGGCATTGGACAAACTGGACAGATTCGGGCATACATTGATGAAGATAATACTGCTTGGCATTGTGGAAATGGTAATCCATATTCTATTGGTATTGAATGCACGAATACAAGTGGTGACCCTAATTGGGGCGTGTCAGATGCGACTGTGGATGCTCTAGTTTCGTTGATTCAGGAAATTCAAAGCCGAAGAGGAAAGTTGCAAATAGTCGGCCATAGAAATGTACCAGGCAATTCAACAATGTGTCCAGGACCATCATTGTATCCTAGATTACAAGAGATCCGAGATCAAGTGAATAGCAGTGTAGTATTAGAAAAAGAAGAACCTAAAAAACAGGAGGATGAAGATATGACAGAATTTGTAGTAGTTTATAATGGAGCAATGTACCATGTGATTTTAGGATTAAAAATGCGGGTATTCGAAAATGAAGCTCAGTGGAACTCATTTGCAGGTTTATACGAACAAATCCACGGTAAGAGAATTAAAGATATCAATATGACCGGGAATGATGCAACGTTTATTGCAACAGCTCAAAATTGCGATATGAATGCAGAGAAAGATTTCCATAATGCAGTAACAGAAGGTATTGATGAAATTAAGAAAGCTCTTGGTTATAAATAAAAAATAGGCCCTCTTAATTGAGGGCGTACATAAAAATACCGCCACCTCAAAAGAGATGACGGATTGCAGTAAAGATAATCATTTAAGGAGAGGCCCGAACCTCTAACAAAACTTTACCAAATAATGTATACTAATACAAGCCGTACCCTTAGCTCAGTTGGTTAGAGCAGACGGCTCATAACCGTCCGGTCGTAGGTTCGAGTCCTACAGGGTACATAAAATAACCTTAAAAATGTCTATGTTATCCATGAAAAGCAAATCGCGTATGATTCTATAAGTCTAATATCTTTTTCTTTTTACTATCAAAATCCTCTTGGGTAATTATTCCATCATCTAATAACTGTTTATATTTCCGCAATTCATCGGCGTCAGAATAATTACTTTGGTGATTATTAATAGAATCTTTATTGGGTTGTATAATACTTTCAAGTTTTGTCACGATTGACTTTAACGATCCTTGACTGAGTTTGTATAAAGAGCTGTCTATTTTAACCTTGGAATTAATTAATACAATATCTTTAGGTTTATCATTTTTTGTAAAAATAGTAACTTTCAACATAGAACATGTTTCTTTTTTGTTTCCTCTAGTCATAAGACCGCCAACAATGGCACCTGTTGGACCGAAAAGAATTGCTCCAGCAGCAGCTGAGGCAGCACCACTTTTAACAATCTTTTTTTCATTTTCAATGACAGAAAAATCTTCAATATCATCATATAAATACTTAGAGTTAGGTTGTGCTGAAAGACCTGTACGAAATGCTGCAATCTTATGATTATCATCAAACTCTGCCCAAGTTCCTACCTTAATATTAGGACTAAATTGAGAAAAATGATCAAGTTTTTCTGTGATTGACTCCTTTTTATTTACATACATCTCTTGCAATTCAAAAATTGATTTAGGTTTTAACTTATCTTGATCTTCTTTCGACATACCTGCTAAGAAAATAGCACATTGTGTACAAATATAATCGTTGGAATTGAGCTGAAATTTAAAATTGATTATTGAAAACTTTTTATTGCATAATGGACAACATTGCTTAGGTGCCTGATTTTTAAATAATCCCATTGTAAGACCCCCTATATACTAATTTTAGATAATTGTACCATTTTTTAACTATTTAAACTGCTAGAATAAAAAAAACAATTTTAATCTACTACTCCTGAAGTGACCATACATTGACCATACTTTATAAGAAAAAACAGAATAAGTTAGGAAAGAGAAATCTTAATATATACCGTGTTTACAGTATTTAATGCATCATAGAACAATTTAGAATTGTATAGTATAGATTACGCGAAATAAGTAATGTTACTAAGACATCAATCGAAATTGGTTGATGTCTTTTTCTTTGAAAAAAAATTAAAAAAACATCATATCAAGTTGGCAAATACTTCAGCTTAAGCTACCATAAAAGAAAATACAGTTGTTACTTCAAAATTTTTTAGAGATATTGAACTAATCAAAAAGAGGAGCAAGAAAAATGAGAAAGCTCAGTCAGTGGCTAAAGAAGCATGCTACCTTAATTAAAATTATCTTTTTTGGCATCGTCTTGTTCTTCGTTGCCAATCAAGTCCGCAATATTGCTCATGGAATGAGCTTTCAGGATATTTTACTGCGCATCAAAGGGCAAAACCGCTGGGCGTTATTAGGAATGCTTATCGCTGGACTAGCGGGACTTTTGCCAATGGTCTTATATGATTGGGTGGCTGAAAAAAGTTTGGTAAATATGGGCAGTCAAAAATTAACTAAGCGAGATTTTTTAGTTGCCGCTTGGACGACAAATACAATTAATAATTTAGCTGGTTTTGGTGGAGTGATTGGGGCGAGTTTGCGAGCTAATTTTTATGGTAAAGGCTTGGAACGAAAAAAAGTGATTGCTACGGTGTCCAAAATTGCTTTGTTTATGCTCAGTGGGCTTTCACTGTTAGCTTTAGTAACTTCCTTAGATTTAATTGCATTCCGGCATAATAATCCTTTTTATCATTATCGTTGGTGGCTGTTATTAGGTGGTTTTTTCGCTCCTGTTTTATTGACGTTTATTTATAATCGTCGAAAAACTTTGTTTAAAGAATTTCGCGCGCGTTGGTTGGCCGAGTTAGTTGCCGCTTCGACTGGTCAATGGCTAGGAGCCTTGTCGGTCTTTTTAGTTGTCGGCTATTTGATGCAACTAGATTTTTCAATAGTTGATGTTTATCCCATGTTTGTGATTGCGACTGGATTAGGCATGCTGACGATGGTTCCTGGTGGTGCGGGAACTTTTGATGTCATGATGATTTTAGGGTTAGGACATTTAGGGTTAAGTCAAAGTAGTGCCGTGGTTTGGATTTTGTTTTATCGGATTTTTTATTATTTCATTCCTTTTGTAACGGGTATTATTATTTATTTAACCAATACTAGTGTGAAATTAAATCGTTATTTTGACAATTTGCCGCGGCTTCTATCACAAAAAATTGCCCATACTTGTTTAGTCGTTGCGGTATATTTTGCTGGAACTATGATGATTTTGTTATCTACCTTTACGAATCTATCTAATCTGAGCCGTTTATTTGAAATTGTCTTGCCTTTTTCTTTTAATTTCTTAGATCAGACGTTGAATTTATTAATTGGTTTTTTATTATTAGGATTGGCGCGAGGGATTTCACAAAAGGTTGAGAAAGCCTTTTGGCCCACCATCGCTTTGCTGATTTTTGGGATTGTGAATACAGTCTCTCGAACAGCTTCGGTTCGACTGATTACTGTATATGTAATTATTTTATTGATTGTTTGGGCTTCGCGCAAAGAATTTTATCGGCAAAGCTTTGCTTATTCTTGGGGAGCAATTGTGACGGATGGTTTGCTATTTGGTATTCTGTTAGTTATTTACGCTGTGGCGGGCTATCATAGTGGCCAAATTTGGAGCAGTCAGGCTTTTGCTAGTAAGTATTTTGCTTTTCCTTCTGAAGATATTTGGATTTCTGGCATGTTAGGTGTCGTTTTATCCATTATTTGTTTAGCCACTTTATATCAATTTTTGACGACTAAAAAAGAAATAGTTGGTGAGAAATGGGACGAAGAACGGTTCAATCATTTGCAAAAACTTTATGGTGGAACGGCAGCCAGTCATTATTTGCGCCTTTCAGGTTATAGCTATTTTTATTATCAAGAAAATGGTGCGGATCAAATGATGTTTGGTTTTCAACCGCGAGCAAATAAGTGCTTTGTTTTAGGAGATCCGCTAGGTAATCCTGAAAAGTGGCAAGCTGCCACGATTGCCTTTATGGAATATGTCGACAAATTAGGCTATCAATTAGCGTTTTATAAGATTTCAGAAGAATATGTTTTGCTGTTACATGATTTAGGTTTTCACTTTGACAAAATTGGCGAAACTGGCGTAACTGATTTTTCTCGTCATCATCAAGAAGTATTTTCAGACCGCTTTGGTTTTGAGCGTTTGTCTAAATTAGGCTATCAATTCCAATATTATCAACAACCAACAGATGCTTTATTGTCGGATTTGGTGAAAATTTCTGATGAGTGGCTAAATGGTGAAAAGGAAAAACACTTTTCAGTAGGTCGTTTCGATAAACAGTATTTAAAAACTAGCGGTATTGGAGTGGCTTTAAATCCTGAAGGTGAGCTAGTCGGTTTTATTAGCCAACAACCAATTACAAAAGAAATTGTTTCTTATGACTTGCTGCGCTACAAAAAAGATTTGCCTAATGAGCTGTCTACCTTTTTGAAGTTGCATTTAATGGATCAATTACATCAAATGGGTTTTAAGGAAGTTTATCAAGGTATGGCTCCGTTAGCAAAAGTAGGAGAAACTTCTTTTGCTTTCTTAGGTGAAAGAGTAATGAACTTGATTTATAAATACGGCCATTCATTTTATGATTTCCAACAAGTTACAGAAGAAAAAAATCCTTACGTTGATTATTGGCGACCTCGTTATTTTGCTTACATGAAATCCAGTAGTTTTGTTTTTTCTGCCAGTCAGCTATTAATTTTAATTGGTCGTGGGAAAGATAAAGCAACACCATTATCAGAAGAAATGATTGAATTATAAGGAGGTTCTGATAGATGAGCATTGCTCATCTTTATCAGACCTTTTTTTATGGAGGCCGAACTATACTTTTTCAGGAGGCTATGCTAAAATTTTCTAATGATAAAATTAGACAGGTGAGAAGATGGAAATCATTGAAAAAGCACCAGCAAAAATAAATCTGGGTTTAGATATTTTAGGTAAACGTCCAGATGGTTTACATGAATTGTCGATGGTGATGGCTTCGATTGATTTAGCAGATCGGTTATATTTAGAAGAAATTGCCGAAGATAAAATCGTGATTGAAACCAATAAGGCATTTTTGCCAACCGATAAAAAAAACCATGTTTATGAAGCCTTGGAGTTAGTTAAAAACCGATTCCAAATTCAGACTGGTCTACATGTGAAAATTCAAAAAAAGATTCCCGTTGCAGCTGGTTTAGGTGGCGGATCAACAGACTCGGCAGCAGCTTTGCGCGCAATTAATCGTCTATGGTCGTTGAACTTGACGACAGCAGAATTGGCGCAGTTAGGAGCTGAAGTAGGTTCAGATGTGCCATATTGTGTCTACGGAAAAACTTCTTTAGTAGAAGGTTTTGGTGAAAAAGTGACCGTTTTGCCGCCGATGCCGCAATGTTGGGTAGTGGTAGTGAAACCGCGGATGAGTGTATCGACGCGAACGGTTTTTTCACAAATCGTGATGGATCAATTACATCATCCCGATATTTCAGCTTTAGTGGCGGCGATTGAAGCCAATGACTATCAAGCAATGACGGAAAACTTAGGTAACTCGATGGAAGCTGTCACTATCAAAAAGCATCCGATTATTCAGCAAATCAAAGACCGTATGGTGAAATATGGTGCTGATGCCGCTATGATGAGTGGATCAGGTCCGACCGTTTACGGCTTATGCCATAAATATTCTCGGGCGCAGCATGTCATGAATGCTTTAAAAGGCTTTTGTGATGAAGTTTATTTAGTTCGAACCTTAAAGTAAGCTTGGGGATTTCCTCAAGCTTTTTTATTATTGAGAATTGATAGCTATGGATAGGCCATGGAGATAAAATTTTTAGGAGGCATTTTATGTTCATTGATGAAATCAGACTTCAAACTAATTTTTCTAATGAATATCCTTACACTTTACCAGTTGTCCAAGCACTTAGTAAAAATTCGTTGAAGCTCAATCAACCAATTAGTTTTTTTGCTGGTGAAAATGGCTCTGGAAAATCAACGTTATTGGAAGCTATTGCGATTTCTTTCGGGATGAATCCTGAAGGTGGGACAAAGAATTTCAACTTTTCCACTTATGACAGCCACTCTGAACTCCATGAATTTCTGACTTTAGTCCGAAAAGGGCTAATTCCCAAAGTTAGCTTCTTTTTACGAGCAGAAAATTACTATAATCTTGCTTCAGAAGTAGAAGAATTAGGATTATCTACTTATTATGGAAAAACAGCCTTACACAAAATGTCTCATGGTGAAGGAATGCTGTCTATCATTTCTAATCGCTTTGGTCCCAACGGTCTGTATATTTTAGACGAGCCGGAGTCTGGGCTTTCGGTATCTAGACAGATGACGTTACTAAGAGAAATTCTTTTATTGAGTAAACAGAACTGTCAATTTTTGATTGCCACTCATTCACCTGTTTTATTGGCAGCACCGGGAGTAACCATTTTTGATAGCAATAATGAAATGAAGAAAATTGATTACCAAACTACTGATGCTTATAAAGATATGAAGCTTTTTTTGGATAATCCTGAGCGCATGACTTTTTATTTGGAGCAAGAATAAAATTTTTTATTTATCTCCGATAAAAGTCCATAACAATTTCAAATTTTATTAAAATATGCTGAGTAGTAATTTTCTTTAAATTTTAAAAAAATGATTAAGGATCTGCTGAGATAGCTTAATTATCTTTATTAAAATAACGTAAATTCGATTACATGTTTATCTGTTTATATGAATAATAAAACATATAAATTACGATTTATCAGTGTTTATGAGTCTCAAAACGTAAATTTTACGATTTGAGTTGACGAATAAGAAAACGTCTGTTAAATTATTCTTTGTCTAAAAGATAAGGATGGGTGAATAATGAAAAAAAATAAAGGATTTCTTTTTTTATTACTTGTGATAGTATCATTAGTGCTGACTGCCTGTGGCGCGCAAGAAAATAGTCAAAATAGTGATGGAAGTAAATTAAAAATCATCGCGACTTTTTATCCAATGTATGAATTTACCAAGGAAGTAGCTGGTGACAAAGCAGATGTGGAATTATTAATTCCGGCGGGAACAGAACCTCATGATTTTGAACCCTCCGCTAAAGATTTGGCTAAAATTTCGGAAGCCGATGCTTTTGTTTATAACAGTCCTGAGTTAGAAACATGGACGGATCATTTAACTGACAGTGTTGACACGAAGAAAACAACCGTGATTGAAGCTTCTAAAGGAATCGATTTGATGGAGGGCTCGGAAGAAGAGCATGATCATGAAGGTGAAGCAGCCGATCATGAAGAAGAGCATCAACATGATTTAGACCCACACGTTTGGTTGGATCCTGTTTTAGCCATTAAAGAAGTCGAAAATATTCAAGCTGAATTAAGTAAAAAAGATCCTGACAACAAGTCAGCATACGAAAAGAATGCTGCTGCTTATATTGAGAAATTAAATCAATTAAATACTAAATATCAAGATGCTTTTCAAAATGCTAGTAACAAAACTTTTGTTACCCAACATGCGGCCTTTGGTTATTTAGCAAAACAATATGGCTTAACCCAAGAAGCTATTGCCGGAATTTCCCCTGATCAAGAACCTTCACCAAGTCGTTTAGGCGAGTTGAAAGATTATGTAGAAGAACACAATGTTAGCGTGATTTATTTTGAAGAAAATGCTTCCTCAAAAGTGGCGGAAACCCTCTCCAATGAGACTGGTGTAAAACTAGCTGTCTTAAATCCGCTGGAAAGTTTAACTAACAAACAAATCAAAGCTGGCGAAAATTACATTTCAGTCATGGAAGAAAATTTAGCTGCCTTACAAGAAACAATTAAATAAGTAGTTTTACCGGTGTTTCCATCAGGGAATACCGGTCTTATTTACAGAAAGGATAAAAAAATGTCATACATAGAAGTTGAAAATTTGTCGTTTTATTATGATGACGAACCCGTTTTGGAAAATGTCTCTTATCATGTAGACCCAGGAGAATTTGTCATTCTAACAGGAGAAAACGGGGCAGCGAAGTCTACGTTAGTGAAAGCGACCTTAGGAATTTTGAAACCCCATAGCGGAAAAGTCACAATTGCTAAAACTAATAAAGATGGAGGCAAACTTAGTGTTGGCTATATTCCCCAACAAGTAGCTTCCTTTAATGCAGGTTTTCCTAGTACTGTCTACGAATTAGTCAGCTCTGGTCGTTATCCTCAAGGCAAATGGTTTAAAAAATTAAGTGCCAGAGATCATGAACATACTAAAAAAGCCTTGGAATCTGTTGGCTTGTGGAATATGCGTCACAAACGAATCGGCGAATTATCTGGCGGACAAAAACAACGGATTAATATTGCCCGCATTTTTGCGAAAGATCCTGATTTATTTGTCTTAGATGAACCAACTACTGGAATGGATGAAAGTTCACGCAATGATTTTTATGCGTTGCTAAAACATGCAGCTCATCGTCATGATAAAAGTATTTTGATGATTACCCACGACCATGAAGATACTAAAAAATATATTGATCGCCAAATTCGTTTGGTGCGAAAGGAGGATTCTCAATGGCGTTGCTTTCATATGAGTTCATGAGAAGAGCCTTTTTGGCGGCGATTTTTATTGCTGGGATTGCGCCAATGTTGGGGGTTTTTCTAGTCATTCGCCGCCAATCTTTAATGGCGGATACTTTGTCTCATGTATCTTTAGCTGGTGTGGCATTAGGCTTTTTCTTTAATTTAAATCCTACAGTAACAACGCTATTAGTTGTTATTATTGCAGCCATTTTGATGGAATACTTACAAAGCATGTACCGAGGTTATTCCGAAATTTCGATTGCTATTTTGATGGCCTCAGGTTTAGCTTTGGCATTAGTTTTAATGAGTTTGGCACCAGGTAGTTCGGCTGTGAGTATTCAATCATATTTATTTGGCTCAATTGTCACATTGACTTGGATGCAAGTAGTTTTCTTAGGAGTTTTATTAGTAGTCATTGGTGTATTATTTATTTTGTTTAAACGTCCAATGTATGTGCTAACCTTTGACCAAGATATTGCGGCTGTCGATGGTTTACCAGTTGTAAAAATGTCGATGATTTTCAATATTGTAACGGGGATTGCGATTGCAGTAATGATTCCGATTGCCGGTGCTTTGTTAGTTTCAGCGATTATGGTCTTACCGGCAGCGACCGGAATGCGGATGGGAAAAAGTTTTAATGCGGTTATTTTCATTAGTATTATTATAGGCTTTATCGGAATGGTAGGTGGATTAACTTCTTCTTATTATTTAGATACACCGCCGGGAGCAACGATTACTTTGAGTTTTGTCTTCTTATTTTTACTGATGTTAGTGGTACGTCGCGTAAAAATTTTATACCAACGTAAACAAAAGCAATATTAAATAGTCGATGAAAAGTTTCCAACAAAATAGGTTGGAAGCTTTTTTTATAGGTGAAAATGAGAAGAAAACGAAAGATTTCCTGATATTTTTCGTTCATTATTAATAAATTACGAACTTTGTATAAATTTATCTCGCTATTTCTCGCTTTTTCTCATCAAAACCCTTATAATGAGAAACGATAAAAAATTGAACAGGAGTGACAATGTGTGAAAGTTCGTCGTAGTGAACGATTGATCGATATGACTCAATATTTATTAGAACACCCCCATGACTTGATTCCCTTAACTTTTTTTGCGGAGCGTTATGGTTCAGCCAAATCTTCAATCAGTGAAGATTTAGCGATCGTCAAAAAAACATTTAAAGAGCGGGGCAATGGCTATTTAGCCACCATTCCTGGTGCAGCCGGTGGAGTCGTTTATACGCCTAGCATTAGCGAAGAGGAAGCTAGCCAATACATTGCTTCTTTAGCGGAAACTTTGTCAGAGGAAGATCGTTTATTACCTGGTGGTTATGTATATTTATCTGATATGTTAGGGCAACCAGATTTATTACGGATAGTTGGTAGAATTATTGCCGCGCAATACATCAACGAAGATGTGGATGCAGTAATGACTGTAGCAACTAAAGGTGTACCGATTGCTCAAGCAGTTTCTTATTATTTGAACGCACCTTTTGTGATTGTCCGTCGTGACTCAAAAATTACTGAAGGCGCAACTGTTAGCGTCAATTATGTATCAGGCTCTTCTGAACGGATTGAAAAGATGGAATTATCAAAACGCAGCTTGCGGCGTGGTTCAAAAGTATTAATCGTAGATGACTTCATGAAAGGCGGCGGGACCGTCAATGGTATGAAGAGCTTAATTGAAGAATTTGAAGCAGAATTAGTGGGTATCACTGTTTTTGCCGAATCTAAATTCAAAGGGGAACGAGCTATTTCTGATTACCGCTCGTTACTTTATGTAAAAGATGTTGATACTGCAACAAAAACTATTACAGTTGTCCCTGGCAATTGTTTTTCAAAAGAATAAAGCAATAGAGCAGGGACAAAAGTTCACTGCTCTTCTTTTAGTTAATTGAAAAAACGGATTATCTAAGCTAAACTGAAAGAAATAGAAAATATTTAGGAGCGATTATTTTGGAAAAGCGATACACGATTATTTTAGCGGCCGGTAAAGGAACCCGCATGAAATCGAAATTATATAAAGTTTTACATCCAGTAGCTGGTAAGCCGATGGTAGAACACATTATTGAACGAGTAATCGAAACAAAACCGTCAGAAATTGTGACCGTCGTTGGTCATGGCGCAGAAAAAGTCAAAGAACAATTAGGCGATCGAACTGAGTACGTGGTTCAAGAAGAACAATTGGGTACTGGTCACGCAGTGATGCAAGCGGCTGAATTTTTAAAAGGGAAAAAAGGGACGACTTTAGTCATTAGTGGAGATACACCGCTATTGACCAGTCAAACTATTGATCACTTATTTGATTATCACCAAGGAAAAAAAGCTAGCGCAACAATTTTGACGGCCCATGCTGATGATCCAACTAGCTATGGTCGTATTATTCGCGATCACGTGGGAATTGTTGAAAAAATCGTGGAGCAAAAAGATGCTACGCCAGAAGAAATTCGCATCCAAGAAATTAATACTGGGACTTATTGTTTTGACAATGAAGCCTTATTTGATGCTTTAGAAAAAATCGGAACAAATAATGCCCAAGGAGAATACTACTTAACTGACATTATTGAAATTTTAAAAGCCGATGGCAAAACCGTTTTGGCTTATCAAACGGAAGATTTTGAAGAATCAATTGGTGTGAATGATCGATTGGCATTAGCTGAAGCCAATCGGATTATGCGCCGCCGTATTAATCAGATGCATATGGTAAATGGGGTTAGCTTTATTGACCCAGCGACGACTTATATTGATGCGGGGGTTGAGATTGGTTCTGATACAATTATAGAAGCTGGTGTACAAATTCAAGGGAAAACAGTGATTGGTTCTGATGTAGTTATAGGTGCCCATTCGAAAATTGTCGATAGTATTGTTGAAGACAACGTTGAAATCAAACAGTCGGTAATCGAAGAAGCGATTGTCCGAAAAAATGCTGATGTTGGTCCTTATGCACATTTACGTCCACAGGCTGAAATCGGTGAAAAAGCCCATATTGGTAATTTTGTTGAAATTAAAAAAGCCCAAATTGGTGAAAATACTAAAGTCGGTCATTTAACTTATGTGGGAGACGCTGTTTTAGGAGAAGATATCAATGTCGGTTGTGGCGTTGTTTTTGTCAACTACGATGGGAAAAACAAACATCAAACGGTTATTGGAGATCACGTCTTTATCGGCTCAAGTACTAATTTAGTAGCACCATTAACGATTGAAAAAAATAGTGTTATTGCGGCTGGCTCGACGATTACCGAAGATGTCAAGGAAGGCGATTTAGCAATTGGTCGGGCTCGACAAGTTAATAAGAGTGGCTATGCTAGCCATTTGCCTTTTTAGGTAGAAAAAACATTTTTGATTTTTAAAAATAGGCTTTTTTTTTAGCCGCAATAGTTTATAATCGTATTCGTATGCATAATAGAAAGTGGAGGTTCCCATGTCAAAACATTATTTTGATCCAAGATTGAAAATTTTCGCTTTAAGTTCTAACCGTCCGTTAGCCGAAAAAATTGCGGAAGAAGTCGGTGTTGAACTAGGTAACAGCTCTGTTACGAAATTTAGTGATGGTGAAATTCAAGTTAACATTGAAGAAAGTATTCGTGGCTCACATGTCTATGTGATTCAATCAACGAGTGCCCCTGTCAACGATAATTTAATGGAACTTTTAATCATGATTGATGCTTTAAAACGTGCCAGTGCTAAAACGATTAATGTCGTAATGCCATATTATGGTTATGCTCGTCAAGACCGTAAAGCGCGTGCCCGTGAACCGATTACAGCTAAATTAGTGGCAAACATGATCGAAAAAGCTGGCGCAACTCGCCTATTAACATTAGACTTACATGCCTCTCAAATTCAAGGTTTCTTTGATATTCCAGTGGATCATTTAATGGGTGCACCATTAATTGCTAACTATTTCTTAGAAAAAAATATTTGTGGTGACGATGTAGTTGTTGTTTCTCCCGACCATGGTGGAGTGACTCGTGCTCGAAAATTAGCAGAATTTTTGAAATCACCAATTGCGATTATTGATAAACGCCGACCAAAAGCCAATGTGGCAGAAGTCATGAATATTATCGGTAATGTTGAAGGTAAAACTTGTGTGATTATCGATGACATGATTGATACTGCAGGAACGGTAACTTTAGCAGCCAATGCGTTAAGAGAAGCTGGTGCAGTAAGTGTTTACGCTTCATGTACACATCCTGTTTTATCAGGTCCAGCAATGCAACGAATTTCTGATTCAGCCATTGAACATTTAGTTGTAACAGACTCAATCTTTTTATCAGATGAACGCAAAATCGACAAAATCGATGAAATTTCTGTGGGTGTGTTAATGGGAGATGCAATTAAACGCATCCATGAAAACAAACCAGTTAGTCCATTATTTGAAAAGAAATTCTAATAAATTATTTACTCTGTCAAACGCTTGACAGAGTTTTTTTGATCAAAAAAAACGACTGCCAGAAAGACAGTCGATCATAAGATTATTTATTGACAAAATTTTTCTCATCGTAGATTTTACGTAGATTCATGTAAAGCGGTACTAGATCTTCGTTGGTGTAATCAATTTGGAAGATCTTAAGATTTGGTTTTTCTTTTTGTAAAATAGAAGAAGAAGTAATGATCAAATCATAGTCATCGCGAGCTGAAGTATCATAAGCTTCTGCATCAACAAAACGTAAATCTTCTAAAAACTGATAAATGTCTCGGACAAAGATGGCGTTATGCTCTAAGGCAACTGCAACTTTTAAATTGTCCGAATATGGAAATTGATTAAAGTAAGGTAGTAATAATTGTTTAAATGATTTTCCTAATAAACCGTGAATTGAGTTTATAAAGTTAAAGCTTGGATTTTCAGTAGCACTTTGCATGAAATTCATGATATTTTGTTCTAAGACATAACCACCTTGGGTTTGATTTTTAGCAGGTGCAAAAACCAAGCTAGTAATATTTGGAAATGGTTGGCGGTAAACAAAGAAAGTAAAGGTAATATTTAATAAATTACCAATAATCAAAGGATCATCCATGACGCCAGGTTTATCTGGGAACAAGACTTTTTTAGCAAAGGAACGAAATTCGTTTACAAAATCATTGACTGCGTTTGGTCGTGCAGAGAAATCGTGAATCGCTTGTTTTAAACTGCTATCTTCTCGAATAGTGTAGAAAGGTGCATAATGAGCAATGAAGTAAATAAAACTTGATTCCCCTTTTAATTGTCTAGGAGTCATTTCAAAATTCACTAAATCTTTTAATGAAGAGAAATCATAATAAGGATTGTCTTTCATCAAGAAATTATAACGAGGATCATACTTGGCAAAGTTTTGCTTGCTGACCCGGGCTAAGAATAAAGCCCCAAATAAACGCAATTCCCGTGTACCAAAATAGGTCCGTGATAATGGGAAATAATGACTATAGTGATTAATTAAAAAATCTAATATTTCGGTATCTATATTAAGAGGAATATCAATTCCGCGAGTCCCTAACCATAAAATATCAAATAAAGCCATTCGGATGAGACGTTCGTCACCTGACATACCCGCTTCCGTATAGGTAAAACGAATATTGAAATGTTTTAGATGTTTTTTCAAATTGTCGATTTTACGGGAAACAGTTGAGCGACTAACGAAGTATTTTTCACAGAATTTTTCAATGGTAGGCTCTTCTTCATTCAAGAAATATAAGATATACTGAAAGGGTACCGCTTTTTTAAGCAAGTGATAACGATATTCGTCAACCGATATTTTGATGTTTTGAATGTTGACTTTACCAGCTCTCATCATGATCTCTTTATGATCAGATTCAATTTCTTTTAATTCTTCTTCAATCTCGTTTAATTCAATAACGCTTTGTTGATAGTTTAGCTCCATGTCTTCAGACAATTGACTAATGGATAGAACGGGTTTTTCTGTTTTCAGTAAGTATTTGAAAATGTTGAATCGTAATAAGAGCGATGGATCCAACATTAACTGCTCGTATAACATATAGTATCCTCCTTGATATGTGTCACTAAATAATAACCATATTTAATTTAGTAACATTGTACTGTATTTTATATAAACTGTCTTGTTTAACACTTATAGAATAATGAATTATCAGTAATATTCTGATAAAAAAAATGGAATTGTGACTTTGTAATTTTAAGAAAGAAGATGAAACGATGACAAAAGCCCGTCTAGAGGCATTTACAGATGGTGTGGTAGCGATAGTTTTGACTGTTTTAGTGTTAGATATTCAAATTCCTGATTCACCATCTCTTTACTCAATCTTAAATATTAGCAATACTTTATTAGCATATACGGTCAGTTTTATTTTTGTAGCTGTTATTTGGGTGAACCATCATCGGATGATGCAGATGGCCGAAAAAATAAATTATTCCGTCATTTGGGCCAATATTTTTTGGCTATTTTGGCTGACTTTGTGTCCAGCAGTGACTAGTTGGGTTGGCCGCAATCCAAATCGCTTTTGGCCTGAGTTTTTCTACGTTGTTGTCTACATGATGTGGAGTTTTTCTTATGGAGTACTTTCAAAAAGAGTGGTCAAAGCTAATGACCCAAATAGTCATGTGGCCATCGTTTTATCTCGTGATCGTCGTAGCCAAATATCGATGATTATTAATCTCATTATTCTGGTAGGAGTGTTTTTTTATCCGCCATTAGGAATGATTGGACGTTTTTTCGTATCGGCAATTTGGATTGTTTCATATCGCACCGCAAACAAGTATTTTCAAAAAGTTCGAGTGTTATTTTTTAAATCATAAAGAGTCGAAAAATGTAGTTTTTTAAAGCAAAAAATAACGAATAAAGACTTTTAAATCAACATTTTTAAGGAAAAATAAAAAAGGTCATTTTTACTTATTTGACTTCAATTAGTTCTCTTTTTATGACTCAATCTTTATTTTATAATTATGGAAAAACACGACAATTGTGCAATATACTTCAAAAGTTTAATGATTAAACAGGGAATAAAAGAAAAACTGACGACATTCGATCTTAATCGAATGTCGTCAGTTTTTAGTTTGTTTATTGTTTATTGTTTATTGTTTATGGTTCCGGATGTAGTACGCGATGTAGAAATTCTTTAGTACGAGCTTCTTTCGGATGAACAAAAATGTCTTCTGAGGTACCTTCTTCAGCGATAACACCTTTATCCATAAAGATTACCCGGTCAGAAACTTCTTTGGCGAAAGCCATTTCGTGGGTCACGATGACCATTGTTAACCCTGATCCAGCTAAGTCTTGCATAATACTCAAGACATCGCCGACCATTTCTGGATCTAGCGCAGAAGTGGGTTCGTCAAACAACATCACCTCTGGATTCATTGATAATGCGCGAGCAATGGCTACCCGCTGCTTTTGACCACCAGATAATTGCGCAGGACGTGCATCGATAAAACGGCCCATTCCAACTTTATTCAAGTTTTCAATGGCAATTGCTTTAGCTTCATTTTCTTTTCGTCCTAAGACGGTCATTTGACCCGTCATACAATTTTGTAAAACATTCATATTGTTAAACAAATTAAAGCTTTGGAATACCATCCCTAGATGTGTGCGATATTTTGGTAAGTTATAACCAGGTGCTAGGACATTTTCGCCATTATAAATAATTGCACCACTGGTGGGTGTTTCTAGTAAATTGATACAGCGTAAGAAAGTACTTTTACCAGAGCCAGAAGCGCCAATGATGGTCACAACTTCTCCTTTATTAACAGTCATGCTGATATCTTTTAAGACTTCATTATCGCCAAATTTTTTATTTAGATGTTCAATTTCGATAATACTACTCATAAGAACCTCCTACTTCATATTAATGTAATAAATTTCTTTGCAGAAATTTAGTTTTATTATCAGGCGGATACCATTCTACTAAGGCGAAGAGCGCTAAGAAGAACTGGCACCTACTTCATATTAATGTAATAAATTTCTTAAACAACGACCTATTTATCTGCTTCGATGGCAACATCAGTATCTTCTAAGCGAGTGTAAGCGTCAGGACCATCCATTTTCTTTTCAACTAAGCGCAATAGACGTGTTGCACTGAAAGTTAGAACAAAATAAATGACACAGATGATAAAATACGTTTGGAAGAACAGGTAGTTGGTTCCGGCAGCACTTTTACCTTGGAAGAATAATTCGGTTACTGAAATGATACTTAAAACTGAAGTATCTTTAATATTGATAACTAACTCATTACCAGTTGCTGGTAAAATATTTCGCAATACTTGTGGTAAAACAACTTTGCGCATGGTTTGACTGTGAGTCATACCGATAGCGTGAGCTGCTTCAAATTGTCCATTGTCGACAGAGAAAATTCCTCCACGTACAATTTCAGACATGTAAGCTCCAGTATTAATGGAAACAATAAATAAAGCAGCAGCAATTCGATTCAAATCAATACCAAAAGCCATAGCAATTCCGTAATAAATCACGGCAGATTGAACGATCATTGGGGTGCCTCGGAAAATCTCGATATAGGCACTTAGTAACCAGCCAAATAATTTTTGGAAGAAACGATTTAATTTGTTTTTAGCTTCTGGCAATGTCCGGAAGACACCGACTAGTAATCCGATCAAGGTACCAACTGTTGTACCAACAATCGCTAAGAGTAAAGTGACACCAGTTCCCCGTAAGAACATACCGCCATTTTGACGTAAGATTCGGACAAAAACATTTTCTTTTTTACCGGATGAATCAGTCGCTACTTCTTCAGCTGCTGGTTGGTCTTTGATGGCTTGGTCCATTATTTCAACCCGTTCATCTTCAGGAATTTCAGCTAAAATTTGATTGACTTGGGCAATTTCTGAATCACCTTTACGCATTCCGACAGAGACTTGTGTATCTTCTGGATTGGTTTGGAAACCATTGGCAGCAGAAAATTCTACCATGTGTAATTCAGGATTGACACTTTCCGCAGTTACGCCTTCAGGTCGTTCGCTGACATAGCCGTCAATAACGCCAGATTCTAAAGCCACACGCATAGCTGGAAAATTATCCATCGCTTCTTGCTTGTTCACATCTGGAATTTGATCTACTACATCATAATGGAAAGTTCCCAGTTGAGCAGTAATTTTGGCATCCTTAAAATCTTCTAATGAAGTTGCTTGGGCATATTTTGTATCATTCCGGGTAACGATTACTAGCTGTGATGTGTAATATGAATCAGAAAAATCAATTTCTTTGGAACGTTCAGCAGTTGGGGACATCCCTGCGATGATAGCGTCAATTTTGCCAGATTGTAAAGCCGGTAGTAGACCATCCCATTCAGTTTTGACAATCACTAGTTTGCGATTCATCTTATCGGCAATTTTTTTCGCCATTTGGACATCGTAACCGCCAGCGTAGGAGTCATCACCTTGAATTTTTACGGCACCTTTACTGTCATTATTTTGTGTCCAGTTAAAAGGTGCGTAACCAGCTTCCATGCCGACCCGCAATTCTCCTTCAGGTGTTTGTGCATCTGCATGGGTTACATTTGGTAAAATGATTAAACTTAAAAACATAGCAACAAAGGCAAATAATGTTATTCTTTTTTTCATATTTTCTCCCTTTCCTTAAAGCTACGAGATGAGCCCAACAAAAAAAGCCGCCAAAAAGTTAAAGGCCGCCTGCAAATATAAGAAGATGTTCCTCTCACAAAAACATAGCGCAACTTAGCTCGATGCTAAGACAGTCCGCAAGTACGTTAGCTTGCGTCCCAACATACGAAGTGAGTAGACTCTTCGTACATTTCGGCGAAAACATCCTAGTCCTATTTCAATGCGTCTATCCGCTCCATAGGGTTAATAAGTTTCGCGACCTCTACCTCATTGTATGAGGTATCTCGTATTCAGTTAGTATGGCTACTAGTCTATAATCTTACTAAACAAATGTCAATCACTCTGGCCGATAAATTGTTATTTCGTTTATAATAAAAAAGATAATGAGGTGATTTTTATGGACAGTCAAACGGCTGCAAAAAAAATATTGCAAGCAGATAAGCTGACTTTTTTAACGGGTGCTGGTGTTTCCACTCCATCTGGTGTACCCGATTACCGTTCCTTAAAAGGAGTGTATCAAGGACTTTCTTCGCCAGAATATTTATTGAGTCATCAATGTATGATCAAGGAGCCAGCTAAATTCTATGATTTTGTCAAAAAGATCTATCATCCTGAGGCCAAACCCAATGTAATTCATCAAAAAATGGCGGAGCTAGCACAGACAAAAGAAGTTTGGGTGGTTTCGCAAAATATTGACGGCTTACATCAAGCAGCAGGCAGTCGGCAACTCATCAATTTCCATGGTTCTTTGTATGATTGTTACTGTCGTAAATGTGGGCAAACCATTCCTTGGCAAAGATATTTACAGACAGATCAGCATGAGGAGTGCGGTGGACAAATTCGGCCTAAAATTGTTTTATATGGTGAAGGTTTTACTGAAGAAACGATGATGGATGCTAAGCAAGCGGTCTCCAATGCTGATTTAGTTGTAATTGTCGGAACTAGCTTTCAAGTTCATCCATTTTGTGATTTAATTTATGATAAGAAAAAAACAACTGAAATATTAGTAATTAATCAAACAGCACTGCATATTCCGATGACTCATGACTTCGTGGAAGCCGATGGCGTAACGGTGTTTGAAAAATTATAAAGGGAGAGAATTATGGTAACGGAAAAAGAAAAGATGATTGCTGGTCAATTATATTTTGCTTCAGATGCAGAATTAGTAGCCGACCGAGCTACCGCCAAAAAATTAGCCCAAGCAATCAGTCAGACAGAGGATAAACGAGCACGAGAAGAATTAGTTAAAGAAGCTTTTGGAAAAACTGGTGAACGGGTATATATTGAACCGAATATCAATTTTGATTATGGCTACAATATTTTCGTTGGCGAGAATTTCTATACGAACTATAATAGTATTTTATTAGATATTTGTCCGATTACAATCGGTAATAATTGTATGTTTGGTCCCAACGTTCAATTATACACGGCCTCTCATCCATTGGAACCTGGCAAACGTAACAGTGGGCTTGAATTAGGCAAACCGATTACGATTGGTGACAATGCTTGGCTTGGCGGGGGCGTTGTGATTGTTCCAGGGGTTACATTAGGGGATAATGTCGTGGTGGCTGCCGGTAGTGTAGTAACAAAATCATTTGGCGATAATGTGGTGCTCGGTGGAAATCCTGCAGGAGTGATTAAAACAATTGAAGAAGAAAAAACAACTGATTTGTTAGCAGAAGCACGCAAACAAATTGATGCAGTTGATCAGCAACTTGTGCAGTTGTTAGAAAAACGGATGACGGCTGTTTCTCAAGTGACAGAAGCAAAAGCAGAAAGTGGTCAAGCTGTATTTGATAGTAGCCGTGAAGTAATTGTTTTAGAAAAAATTGCTCAAAAAATTGAAAATCCAGATTTTCAAGTCCCTATCGTTGAAACTTTCAAAGCAATTATGGAACAATCAAAAGATTATCAAAGAAAAAAATTAGGTGATAAATAATGTTAAGCGGTCCAGAACGAAGAGAAAAAATCTTAACAGCTTTACAAGATACAGAAAAGCCAATTTCGGCTAGTGCTTTCGCAAAAGAATTTGGTGTCAGCCGTCAAATTGTCGTAGGGGATGTCGCTTTATTGCGAGCCAGTGGTGTCGAGGTGATTGCGACTGCTCGCGGCTATTTAATTGCAGGGATAAACGAAAAAAAAGTCAGTAAACTTGTTGTTCAACACACACGACAAGAAACAGCACTTGAATTACAAACGATTGTTGAAAATGGTGGCGAGATTATTGATGTCATCGTGGAACATCCTTTATATGGTGAATTAACTGGACAATTGCATATCGAAAATCAAGCTGAAGTAGTTGATTTTATAACGGAATATGAAAAATCAAATGCCAGTCTGTTATCTGAATTAACGTCAGGGATTCACCTGCATACAATTGCTTACAAAGAAGCTGAAGATTTGGAAAAAATTAAAGCTGCGTTAAAAAAAGTTGGTATTTTATATGAAGCAAAAGAACATTAATTTTTATCGTTTTTACTGATTGGAGAAGAGGGGAACAGTAGTGGAGATTGAAGTGAAAAAAGCGACTGAAATGGCACAAACAGAATTAATTGAAATCTTTCAAGAACGGGTCGCCGTTTTTGTCGTGGAACAAGAATGTCCATATCAAGAAGTGGATGAATATGATGCGGTAGCGTGGCATGTTTTGCTGAAGGATGAAGGTAAATTAAAGGCTTATGCCCGTATCATCGAAAAAGAAGATCATGTAACTTTTGGTCGGGTCTTAGTAGTTAAAGCTTATCGCGGTGAAAAATGGGGCAAAAAAATAGTAGCAGCTGCGATTGAAGAAACCAAAAAACGTTTTCCCGATAGAAAGATCCAAATTTCAGGACAGGCCTACTTGAAAAAATTCTATCAGTCGTTTGGTTTTGAGATTGTATCAGATATATATTTAGAGGATGGTATTCCTCATTTGGAGTTAATTTTAAATGATTGAACTTTTGAATGCAGAATATATGACGGCGGTGATGACTATTTGGTTGGAAAGTAATCTGGCTGTCCATAATTATATCCCAGCAGTTTATTGGTGGAACAAGTTTGATGACGTAAAAAGTGTTTTGAAAGAATCGGAAGTTTATATCTATCGTCAAGCAGATGAAGTCTTTGGCTTTGCAGGTGCACAGGAAGATTATTTGGCTGGGATATTTGTCGATAAAGAACATCGTAGTGAAGGAATCGGTCAGCAATTATTAAATGAAATGAAGCAAAAGCATCCAAAATTATCACTGAATGTTTATCAAAAAAATCAAAGAGCAATTGATTTTTATTTGCGTGAAGGATTCCAAAAGATTGAAAAGCAAATAGACGAAGTAAACGGTGAACCAGAATGGTTGATGCAATGGGAGAAATAGTTTAACACAATTTGGAGAGGAGCCGAGAGGGTTCCTTTTTTTTTCGCCATAACTAAATGACGGCGCTCGATTTTTTATCGACTTTCTTGATTTTTCCAGTCATAATTAAATTGAGTAACAATAGATGGTTTTTGTAAAGGTATTCAAGGCAGTCTTTTTGCTATAAATAAAGATTAAAGGTGATGAAATGAAAAAAACGATAATTGTTGTAGAAGATGATCAAGATTTGCGACGGGGGATTTCATTTGCATTGGAGCAAGAAAACTACCGGGTATTAATTAATGATCAGGTAGGGCAGACGATTGAAATGATCCAACGGGAACAGCCCCAGCTAGTCATCTTAGATATTAACTTACCAGATGGGAGCGGGCTTGATTTGTGTTTACAGATTCGCGAATTTTCACAGGTACCGATTTTTTTCTTGACAGCGCTTGATTTAGAGACCGATATTGTCCGAGGTATTACGATTGGTGCCGATGATTATATTACTAAGCCATTTTCATTAGCAGTCTTAAAAGCCAAAGTAGCAGCCATATTAAAACGCTATGGTACGGAAGAAATAAAGTTAATTAGTGGCCCTTTTCAATTGGATTTAGCTGCCCATCGTTTATATAAAAATCAACAAGAAATATATTTATCAGCCACAGAATTTCGTTTATTACAGTATTTAATGAAAAATGGTGACATTGTTTTAGAAAAAGAAAAATTACTGAATGTTTTGTGGGATGATCAAGGAAAATTTGTGGATGAAAATACCTTGTTCGTTAATATCCGCCGTCTACGAAAAAAAATTGAGACAAATAGCAAACAACCGACATTTATTCAGACGGTTCATGGCGTGGGCTATGTCTGGAAAAGAGGATGTTAGGATGGTCGTTATTTTAATTATTGTTGGTGGATTGTTGACTAGTTTAGCTGGCAGTCTAATATTTTTTAAAAGGCAGCACTACAAACAATTACATACGCTGGAAATGGTGTTAGATCAAGTTATTCAACAAAATTTTTCCAGCCAGTCATTGGCTTATCAAGAAGGCTATGATGCCAAACTGATTTATAAAGCCAAACGAATTGCGGAGATGAATCAAGATTATCGAGAACAAGTTTTAAATGAACAGGAACGAACCAAGGGAACCATTGCTGACATGTCCCATCAATTAAAAACACCTGTGGCTAGCTTAGCCATGTACTTGGAATTGTTGCAAGAAAGTACATTAACCCAACAGCAACAAACAGAATTTTTAGAGCGAATGGTAGTTAACACCGATCGGCTGTGCTGGCTGACAGATGAATTTTTAAATATTGCCCGTTTTGAAACCAATACAATCACTTTGAATCAGCAAATTGTCGGTTTAAAGCAGACATTGCAACAAGCCATTTTGGAAAATTTACCAGCAGCTTCAAAGAAAAAGCTAGCAATCCAACTTCAGATAGAAGCAGATTTTTCAATTCGTTACGATCAAAAATGGCTGACTGAAGCATTTACTAATATAATAGAAAATGCAGTTAAATACGCTTTCGAAGGAACTAATATTCAAATTCAGGTGAATCAGCTGATTGCCTACACCCGAATTCAGATTGAAAATCAAGGACCACCGATTCCGCCAGTAGAATTACCTAAAATTTTCAAAAAATACTATCGTGGAACCAACGGTCAACTTTATGAGGGGGCGGGTATCGGTCTTTACCTGGCAAAGCTGATTGTGGAAAGTCATGGCGGTTATGTCGTTGCCGATTCTCGCAATGAGCAGACAATCATCTCAATTTTCTTACAAAACTGACAGAACTCTTGGTGACATTGTCATTAGGATGTCAGATTGACTTGCTATACTTTTTTGTAAGAGAGGGGGCGTTTGGCATGAACGTTGTTGAAACCAAACATTTAATGAAAATATATGGTGAAGGAGATAATCGTTTATATGCGGTAAATGATGTCAATCTCACAATTAAGCAACGGGAATTTGTCACTATTGTAGGAACATCAGGTTCTGGGAAAAGTAGTTTACTGAACTTAATTGGCGGCTTAGATCGACCAACAAGTGGAGAAATAAAAATCTCTGGTCGTGAATTGACTACTATGAGTGAAGAAGAGTTGACTATTTTTAGACGTCGCAGTGTGGGTTTTGTTTTTCAGTCATTTAACTTAGTACCGATTTTAAATGTATATGAAAATATTGTTTTGCCGGTTCAATTAGATGGCAATCAGGTTGATGAAGGATTTGTGGCTGAAATCATCAATGTACTAGGATTAAAAGGCAAAGAATATCAGCTGCCTTCACAGTTATCAGGAGGACAACAGCAAAGAGTCGCTATTGCTCGAGCATTGGCATCAAAGCCGGCGATTATTTTAGCCGATGAACCTACTGGCAATCTGGATAGCCGCAGTAGTCAGGATGTTTTGGGCTTACTTAAGAAAACCACGAAGAAATTTAATCAAACCTTGATTATGATTACCCATAATGATCAAATTGCTCAGATGGCTGATCGAGTCATTCGCATTGAAGACGGAAAGCTATCTGAAATTGCCATTACAGGTGGTGATTGGTCATGAATAGTCAAAAAGAAATCACCAAAAAACTATGGCGGAAAAGTTTTGTTGCTAACAAACGCCGCAACATTTTCGTTGTGCTAGCGATTGCTTTAACCACGTTACTGATTACCTCGGTTATTTCTTTAGGCTCTAGCTTTGTTGAATCCAATCAACAACAAATGCTTCAATACGTGGGAACAACAGCAGATGCCAGTATCAATAATTTATCGGCTAATCAGTTTAAACAATTAGAATCGGATCAACAAATTATTAGCTATGGACAGCAATCTACCGTTGCGAACGTTGACCCCAACAGTATCAAAAATGACAAAGTCCAACTCATGCTCCATTGGTTTAGTAAAACTGAATGGCAAGATTTGCGCAGACCCACGATTTCAGATTTTGTCGGAAGCTACCCGCAGGCTGAAAATGAAGTTTTAGTACCTAGGTATGCTTTAAAAGCATTAGGTATTACCAAGCCGAAAGTCGGAATGAAGATCCCTGTCAACTTTACCACCGATCAACAGACAACCACTCAAAAATTTATTTTATCAGGATATTATACGGAATACATTAGTCAAAGGGCACCAGAATACAGCTATTTATTAGTCTCTACCAAATTTAAAGACAAGTATCTTGCGAATAGTGAAAACATTTTCACTTCATTTAAGTATCAAAAAGGTACAGATATTTCTCAAGAAAATAAAAAATTGAAAAAAAGTTTACACTTATCTGGCACCCAAGAAATTGCACCTACGCTTAGAGAATCTACCCAAGATACAGGCACCATCCTAATCGGTATCGCTCTTTTTCTCTTAATTATCTTAATTTCCGGCGGACTCTTAATTTACAACGTGCTGTATATTTCAATTGCTAATGACATTCGTTTTTTCGGATTACTAAAAGCAATTGGGACCACGAAAAAGCAGCTACGAAAAATTGTCTTGAAACAGGCTCTTCTGCTGGCAATTATCGGCATTCCAATTGGTTTGCTGGTAGGTACAGGTATTTCTCTTTTGATTATTCCCTTTGTCTTAAAAGCTACTGTATATGCTGATGCAACAGTAGTATCGATCCAACCAATTATCTATCTTGGCGCTAGCTTATTTTCTTTAGGGATGATTTTGTTAAGTGCTATTAAGCCGGCGAACTTTGCAGCTAAAATTTCACCAATTACTGCCATTCATTATACAGAGGGTGTTGGTAGAAAAAAACAAGTACATTCTTTTCACGGTGGGAAACTGTCAACTTTAGCTTGGCGCAATATTTTTCGCGATAAAAAACGCGCGCTGATTGTTATTGCCTCCCTTTTCTTAGGAATTACTTCTTTCGTAGCAGTAAATACAGTGATTAAAAGTATTGATTTTGAGAGTTTTGTTCTCAGTGAATTGATTCATGATGTTTCGATAGAGAATTTTAATACTTATAATGACGAAAACGGTGAACAAAACCAAGCAATTACACAACAAATCAATCATTTGTTAACCGAAAAAATGGATTTTAAAAAATTATCGGTGACTTATCGGGTGTTTATTGACATTCCATACGAAAAAAACCAATATGCTGATTACCTTACTTCCTATAATCAAAGTTTTAAATATGGGCAAGTTGATCCAAATGAGATTAAAACAGGACAATTTATTGGTGAAATCCGCAGTCTATCAAACAGTGAAGCTAAAAAATTGGTAGGAAAAAATTTTGATAGTCAGGGATTTGAAAAAGGCGAATTTGCCTTCGTGCAATCAGATAAACCTAAAGATTTTAAACAGCTTTCAACGATTAACTATACCGATGTTCAAACACAGCAAACAGGAGAATTTAAAATCGGTGGATTCATTCCAGTGGATTACCAAGCTATTCAAACGAAAAATGGTGCACCAGTTTTATTTGTTGCCAGAAACTATTTTGAAAAAATCTTTTCAGATGCAGAGTTGGCAAGCTGTCAATTCGATGTGGACCAACAAAATGAAAAAATCGTAGTTGATCAGTTGAACAATATTTTAAGCGGTCAACAAGGCTACGCACTCACCACCAAATCAGAAATGCGCGCACGAGCAGAAAATGAAACGTTAATGCTGAGAGTATTAGGTAACACATTGGCAATCATTCTAATCATGATCGGACTCCTTAATTTTGTAAATATTTTAACCACTAGTATTTTGTCCCGCAAACAAGAATTAGCTGCGATGGAAAGTATCGGTATGACCCGCCGACAAGTGATTAAGATGTTGACTTTAGAAGGGAGTTACTACAGTATAATTATTACTATCTTAGTCGCGACTTTGGGACTAGCGATTACTTATGGTATTTTCAGAGGGGTTAAACAAATCGCCTCCTATGCGACTTTTACTTTACCTATTAGACAAATTCTTATTTCATTAATATTTGTTTTTATGCTAGGTATATGTGTGCCACGTCTTGTCATGAGAGAAGTCGGAAAAGGTGCGTTAGCAGATCGGATTAAAGAATAAAAAAATAGAAGATAGTCTGAAAGCCACCTCATTGTTGAAAGTGAGGTGTTTTTTTGTTGTGGTGGCTATTTATTAAACGAAAAATCGATAAAAGGTTGTTACAAAAAAACGACCGAGTCGGCTCGATCGTTTCTTACTATTCAATAATCAAGACGCCATCTTTAATGCTTAATGGATTCTTTTCGTTAATGTGGTCATAGAACATTACGCCATTCAAATGATCAATTTCATGCTGTACCACGATAGCTTGATAATTTTTTAAGCGAATTTTATGTTTTTCCCCTTGTTCGTCAAAATAAGTTAGGGTAATTCTGGCTGGACGTACCACATATCCGGGTACTTCACGGTCAACAGATAGACAGCCTTCGCCTTCACCTAGAGCTGCTTCTTGGACAGAATGGCTCAAGATTTTTGGATTATACATGACAACACTGAGTTCGTCCTCTGGTTTTTCGGGGTCGATGCTGGGTACATGGACAGCAATGATTCTTTTAGAAATATCTAGCTGTGGTGCGGCTAAACCAACGCCACTCCGTAAATGCATTTCTTTAGATTTTTCTGGATCTTGGCTATTTTTTAGAAATTGGATCATTTCCGCTCCTAGTTTTATTTCTTCTTCACTAGGTGGAAGTGGAATTTCTTTGGCTACCGCTCTTAAAGTAGGATGGCCTTCTCTAATAATATCATCCATTGTAATCATGGATCTGACTCCTCTCGAATGTTTTTCACCAATCTAGTTTAGCACAAAACTGAATCGGCGCCAAAAACTTCTTTTTATAGGGGAAAAATGTTGATTCCATTGGGCACTAGCTTGCATTTTCATATTAAATCAAGTAAAGTATTAGAGTGTGCGAAAGCACCGCTGCCTATCACTTGGTTGGACGATTCACCAACGTTTTACTCAGTCATAGGAAAAAATCAGAAAGAGGTGAAAAACATGGCATTTTCAAAAGAACGCAAAAACGAAATCATCAGTGAATATGCACGCCATGAAGGAGACACTGGTTCTCCAGAAGTACAAATCGCTGTATTGACGGCAGAAATTAATCATTTGAATGAACACGCACGTGTCCACAAGAAAGACCACCATTCTTACCGTGGTTTGATGAAAAAAGTTGGTCATCGTCGTAACTTGTTAGCTTACTTACGTAAAACTGACGTTCAACGTTACCGCGAATTAATCCAACGCTTAGGACTACGTCGTTAATTTTAAGCCAATTAGGAGTGGAAGCAATAATTTTTATTGTTTCGCTCCTATTTCATTATTAAAGTATTAATTTTTCAAAGAAAAATTAATCTGATTTTCAAACGGATACCATTCTACTAAGGCGGAGAAACGCCAAGAAGAACTGGCACCTATTTCATTATAATGAAGCCAATTTTAAAAAGACCATTTTTCTTCTATTGTAGAAGAATCAAAATATAAATATCCTTTCACTGATGATCGAACTTCTACTAACCAAATGAAAGTCGCGAAGCTTTCGCCGTTTCCATTTGTTTAGTAGATCCCATGAGTGCAGAAGGAAAAAAGGAGAAATACATGTCATCAGAAAAACAAGTTTTTAAAACAACTTGGGGCGGACGTCCCTTGGAAGTTGAAGTTGGCCAACTAGCAAAACAAGCCAACGGTGCTGTCTTAGTACGTTATGGCGATACAGTCGTTTTGAGTGCCGCAGTTGCCTCAAAAGAAGCGAAGAACTTCGACTTTTTCCCATTAACGATTAACTATGAAGAAAAAATGTATGCAGTTGGTAAAATTCCTGGTGGATTTATCAAACGTGAAGGTCGTCCAAGTACCGATGCGACATTAACTGCGCGTTTAATTGACCGTCCGATTCGCCCAATGTTCGCAGAAGGATTCCGTAATGAAGTCCAAGTAACCAATATCGTAATGAGTGTGGAGCAAGATAATTCTCCAGCTATGGCAGCGATGTTTGGTTCATCTTTAGCTTTAGCAATTTCTGACATTCCTTTTGAAGGTCCGATTGCTGGTGTTGAAGTAGGTCGTGTCGATGGTGAGTATGTCTTGAATCCAACAACGGATCAAGCGGCTGCATCTGATATTGATTTAACCGTAGCTGGTACTAAAAAAGCCATCAACATGGTGGAATCTGGTGCTAAAGAAGCTTCAGAAGAAGATATGCTGGGCGCATTATTATTTGGTTTTGAAGCGATTAAAGAAATGGTTGCTTTCCAAAGCGAAATCGTGGCTGCTGTTGGTCAAGAAAAAATGGAAATTGATTTATTACAAGTCAATCCTGAATTGAAAAAAGAAATCTTCGACGAATATTACCAAACAATGAAAACGGCTGTATTAACAGAAGAAAAATTAGCTCGTGAAGATGAAATTCATAAAGTCAAAGAAACAGTTATCGAAGTTTATGCAGAAAAATTTGCAGAAGCTGAAGATGCAGAATCATTGGCAAAAGAAGTGAAACAAATTGCTGAAGACCTTGAAAAAGATGTTGTGCGTGAATTAATCACCATCGACAAAATTCGTCCTGATGGTCGTAAACTAGATGAAATTCGTGCTTTGGATGCAGAAGTTGGTTTATTACCACGGGTTCATGGTTCTGGTTTATTTACCCGCGGACAAACTCAAGCATTATCAGCTGCTACTTTAGCACCATTAGGTGAGCATCAAATTATTGATGGCTTAGGTGTGGAAGATAGTAAACGATTCATCCATCATTATAATTTCCCACAATTTTCAGTGGGTTCAACTGGTCGAGCTGGCTCTCCTGGTCGTCGTGAAATTGGTCACGGTGCTTTAGGTGAACGTGCGTTGGCACAAGTAATTCCAAGTGAAGAGGATTTCCCTTATACTATTCGTTTAGTGGCGGAAGTTTTAGAATCAAATGGTTCTTCTTCGCAAGCAAGTATTTCAGCTGGGACTTTGGCTTTAATGGATGCTGGTGTGCCGATTAAAGCACCAGTTGCCGGAATTGCGATGGGACTTGTTTCTGATGGTGAAAACTATACAATCTTGACTGATATTCAAGGTTTAGAAGATCACTTAGGCGACATGGACTTTAAAGTTGCTGGAACAAAAGACGGAATTACAGCCTTACAAATGGATATTAAAATCCAAGGAATCACGGAACAAATCTTAAAAGAAGCTTTGGACCAAGCGAAAAAAGCTCGTTTTGAAATTTTAGAAGTGTTAACTGAAACAATTGCTGAACCTCGTAAAGAGTTAAGCCCATACGCACCGAAGATTGAAATGATCAAAATTGATCCAGCCAAAATCAAAGATGTTATCGGTAAAGGTGGCGACACAATTAACGGCATCATTGAAGAAACTGGCGTGAAAATTGATATCGATCAAGAAGGTAATGTAAGTATCGCTTCAGCTGATGCTGATATGATTAAAAAAGCCATCAAGATCATTGAAGAATTAACTAAAGAAGTTAAAGTTGGCGAAGTATACTTAGGTAAAGTTGTCCGCATTGAAAAATTTGGTGCCTTCGTGAACTTGATTAAAGGCAAAGATGCTTTGGTTCATATTTCTCAACTGGCAAACGAGCGAGTTGGCAAAGTTGAAGATGTGGTGAAACTTGGCGATGAAGTCTTAGTGAAAGTCACAGAAATCGACCGTCAAGGCCGTGTGAATGCTTCTCGTAAAGTCTTATTAGAAAAAGACGAAGAGAAGAAAGAAGAAAAATAAGAATATTCTCTCATATCGCTTAATTTTCTTTGACAAATGGCAAAATTACGGTGATAATACATTGTGTTTTAGGGGAGTAGCGACATAGTTTTGACTATGCTTTTAGATCAACAACATCAAGTGTGATTACCACACTGGTCTAGAGGAGCAATTTGCAAGACCTAAACAAGCAGCCTGCTGTTTGTTTAGGTCTTTTTTTATAATCGAGGAGGAAGATTATTTTGGAGAAAACAAATCATAGCCAGAAGAAAAAGCTTTCCGTTGCGGGACTTTTGATTGCGATGGGTGTGGTATACGGTGATATTGGAACGAGCCCACTCTATGTAATGAAAGCAATTTTAAATGAACAGGGCGGCCTTGGTAGTGTCACCAATGACTTCGTAATTGGTGTTGTTTCACTAGTCTTTTGGACGGTCATGTTATTAACGACTGTAAAATACGTGATTATTGCTTTGAATGCAGATAACCATGGTGAAGGTGGGATCTTCTCTCTGTATGCTTTGGTTAGAAAAGGCGGAAAATATTTAATTGTACCTGCTATGATTGGTGGCGCCGCTTTGTTGGCCGATGGGGTCTTAACACCAGCAGTAACAGTCACGACAGCGATTGAAGGTTTGCGGGGAATTCCAGAATTTTCGGCGCACTTCGGGATGGATCAAAATATTATTGTCGTGATTACTTTGATGATTTTATTGGTCTTATTCTTTATTCAACGTTTTGGAACTGAATTGGTAGGTCGTGCTTTTGGACCGATTATGTTGTTATGGTTCACTTTTTTAGGCGTGATGGGCTTGATGAATATTCCGTATGATTTTTCCGTGGTTAAAGCCATCAATCCTTATTATGCTCTTCATTTATTGTTTAGCCCGGATAACAAAGCCGGCATCTTTATTTTAGGTAGTATTTTTCTAGCAACTACTGGTGCGGAAGCTCTGTATTCAGATATGGGACATGTAGGCAAGAAAAATATTCGTTTTAGTTGGCCATACGTGATGGCGTGTTTGACTTTAAATTATGCTGGTCAAGCGGCTTGGATGATTCATTCAAAAGGAAATGTGAATCTTCATCAAGTAGAAGAATTAAATCCATTTTTCCAAATTCTACCAGATGGCTGGATTATTTTCGGGGTTATTTTTGCGACGATTGCGGCAATTATCGCCTCTCAGGCCTTGATTTCTGGATCTTTTACCTTAGTCTCTGAAGCGATTAAATTAAAATTATTACCTCGTTTAAAAATTATGTATCCCGGCTCGTCGATCGGACAGATGTATATTCCAGCGATTAATTTGATTTTATGGTTGGCTTGTTCGTTGATTGTAGTGACCTTTAGAACTTCTAGTCACATGGAAGCGGCATATGGTCTATCGATTACAGTAACAATGTTAATGACAACTTTCTTGTTGTATCATTATATGCGGCAAAAAAATGTTTCTCGTTTATTGTCTTATTTAATGATTGTTTTCTTTGGTACTCTGGAAGGCTTTTTCTTTATTTCTAGTATTACTAAGTTTTTCCACGGTGGTTTTGTTGCTGTTGGTATGGCAGGTATAATTTTAATGGTAATGTATATCTGGCATCGTAGTAATCAAATTCAAGAAAACAATGCCGAAGAGGTTTCGTTAAAAGATTACTTACCGCAATTACAAGAATTGAAAGATGATAAACGTATTCCATATTACCAAACCAATGTCGTTTTCATGGTACCAAAATTAGAAAATGATCAGATTGGCAATCAATTTATTTATTCGATTTTAGATAAGCGTTTGAAGCGGGCAAAAGTTTACTGGTTTGTTAATGTGGAAGTAACCGATGAACCTTATACTAGAGAATATAGTATTGATATGATGGGTACAGATTTTATTGTCCAAGTGAAATTGTATCTAGGCTTTAGAATCTCTCAAGATGTGAATGTTTACTTGCGACAAATTATCCACGATTTAATGAGACAAGGGCGCTTAGATAAACAACCACAACATTATTCCTTGACACCAGGACGCCAAGTGGGGGATTTCCGATTTGTCTTGATTCAAGAAGAATTATCGACGGTAACCAATATTCCAAAATGGGATCGACAAATTATGCAGGCTCGTTTAGCAATTAAACGTTATGCCGTTTCACCAGAACGTTGGTTTGGAATTGAATATAGTGATGTTACTTACGAAACAGTACCGTTGGTTTTAGGTCAAGCGCGCAAAACTTGGTTGAAAGAACGGACATAAAAAAGATGCACAGTCTCTCTGATTATTCTTCAGAAAGACTGTGCATTATTTGTTTTTTAGCTTGTTCTTGGTTTTGTTCCTGATCTAATTTTTTTAAATGACGCATGGCTTTAAAATAAGAAGCTAGTAAAACAGCTACTGAACCCATCCAAGCTAGTGGCGGTGCAAAAGCGGCACCAGTATAACCAAATAATGGCGTTAAAATTAGAGCAGCAAAAGAGCGCATTACCAACTCCATAATTCCAGCAATTGTCGGCACTTTTGCTTGTCCCAAGCCTTGTAAGGTATAACGTAAAACAAAGAGAATCGCCAGAATCCAATAAAGAGAACCACTAATATTAAAATAGATTTGGGCCAATTGGAAAACCTTGACTTCACTACGGGCGACAAATAGATTAACTAAATGATCTCCAAAGAAAATCACGCCTAAACCAGCAAAAATACTAAAGCCGATGGTCATTATTAAACATTGTTTCACGCCTAATAAAATACGACCATATTTTTTTGCGCCAAAGTTTTGTGCAGTAAAAGTTGCCATTGTAATTCCAAAAGACATCATTGGTAAAATCGCAAACTGGTCAATTCGACTAGCTGTAGCTTGAGCCGCTACGACATTCGTACCTAAACTATTTAAAGCTGATTGTAATATCACTGCTCCGATAGCAATAATTGATGATTGAAAACCCATCGGTAAAGCAGAATTTAAATGGATTCGAATTTCTTCTTTATCCCAAGTAAAATGTTTGCGACTAATTTGTAACAAGGGGATTTTTCTTTTGATGTAAACCACACACATTAAACTTGCAAAAACTTGGGCAATCACAGTGGCAAAACCTGCACCGGCTACGCCCATATGAAAATGAATAATAAAGATTAAATCCAATACAACATTCACCACTACCGCAATTGCTAAGAAAAATAGTGGGGTGCGGCTGTCGCCTAAGGCACGAATCATATTAGACAGTAAGTTAAAAGCCATCGCCGCAAAAATTCCGGCTAAAATAATAGAAATAAATTGTTGCGCCTGGTCAATAATTTCTACCGGCGTCTGCATAAGCAATAATAAGGGCCGTAAAAAGATTAAACTCAACGTGGTTAAAACTACGGTAACGATCAGACTAATAATCACCGATGTAGCAAAACTTTTTCGAACAGCTAACGGATCTTTTGCCCCAAAACGCTGGGCTGTAATAATCGAAAGCCCTGCCGTTAAGCCTTGAGCAAAACCAATAATCAAAAAGTTTACCGATCCGGTAGCACCAACTGCAGCCAATGCATCTTTGCCTAATGTTTGTCCGACAATTATCATATCCACCATACTATAGAACTGTTGGAAAATATTTCCTACCAGCAAAGGTAAAGCAAAAAATAAGATTAATTTGGCAGGATTGCCATGGGTAAGATCTTTCATTATCTACTCCTTTTTGAGTGAAATCATTTTTGGTTCTACTGATATTACCACAGACTTTTCTGAATGCAAGGGTTATGAAAAAGTTTTTGAAAATTAATTGACATTAACACAGTGTCAACGTTTACAATAGAATAAACAAAGGGGGAAGCGTAATGTTTAAGATTAAACAATTTTCAAAACTGTCAGGAACCAGTAGTCGTATGTTACGTCATTATGAGAAAATGGATTTATTGAAACCCGCTAAAATTGATCCTGATAATAACTATCGTTATTATCAGGCAGAACAATTAACCACCGTCAATAAAATCAAGAAGCTCCAGTCATTTGGTTTTTCGCTGACTTTAATCAAGGAAATTTTAAACCAAGAAAATCCGGTTGATCTTGAGAAATATTTATACACCCGACAGCAAGAGTTGGCAGAGGAATTAGCAGTCATTACCCAGCAAAAAGATAGTTTGGCTCAAATTCAAGCAGAGTTGGATGACCGTCAAAACTTACTAGATTACCATGTGGTCTTAAAAGAATTACCCTCTCGTAAAGTCATGAGTATTCGAAAAGTTATTGCAGATGCCAGCGGTGAAGGCGAGTTATGGCAAACACTTGATGCTGTCGTTCAAGCTCAAAAGATTCAATTTAGTTCGCCACCGTTAGGAGTCAGTATCTATCACGACGAAGAATACCAAGATCAACAGATTGATTTAGAATTGCAAAGTACGGTTGTTGGTGACTATTCAGATATGGAGGAAGTCAAATTTTTTGTAGCTCCAGCCATACAAACAGCTTCGGTAACATTTCAAGGATCCTATGAACAAATGCCACAAGTAATGAATGCATTGGCTCGTTGGTTGGAAACCCAGGATTACGAAATGGCTGGACCGATGTTTAATATTAATCATGTCTCCCCTGCGCAAACGCCTGATCCAGAAAAATGGGTGACAGAAGCCTGTCTCGTTTTAAAATAAAGGAGGAAAAACAATGGCAAGAGCACGTACAAAATCAGAATTACTTAGCTTTTCTCAGGAGAATTACGACAAACTATTTACTTTGATTGACAGTCTGACGCCAGCAGAGCAAGTAGGCATTTTCCCATTCGAAGATCGCGATCGTAATATTCGCGATGTCCTAATTCATCTCTATGAATGGCACCAATTATTGTTGACTTTCATTGCTGAGAATCAAAAGAGCGAGCAGGTGGTTCCCTTTTTACCCGCTCCTTATAATTGGAAAAATTATGGTGAAATGAATCTGGTCTTTTTGGAAAAACACCAAACGACTGAACTGGCGGATGCCAAGAAAATGCTGTCGAAGAGTCACCAAGCGTTGATGGACTTGGTAGCGAATTTTTCTGAAGAAGAACTATTCACCAAAAAATATTTTTCTTGGACCGGTAGCACTTCGTTAGGTAGTTATTGCGCGTCTTCCATGAGTAGTCATTATGAATGGGCTTTGAAGAAAATTCGCCAGTATAAAAAAACTTTAGCTAAGTAATAGATAAAGCCAATGAAATCTGTTCAATAAGATTTCATTGGCTTTTGTTTATTTTGGTTCTTTGATACTCTCAGGATCGATGCCTAAAGCCGCAGCCATGTCTTTATTAACATAGAACGCTAAATCTTTAGCAGACTCTACTGGCATATCTTCAGGATTCGCTTCACCATCTAAGATTTTTGCAGCCATTTCACCTGTTTGGTAGCCTAATGAAACATAATCTACGCCTAAAGTTACTAAGCCGCCTTCTTTAACTTGGTCAACGGAACCGGCAACTAACGGAATTTTTTTCTCTTTAACAACTTCGCCAACTACGGCAGCCGCACTGGCAAAAGTACTGTCAGTTGGGATGTAAATACCATCAGCATCATTGGCTACAGATTCTGTTGCTTGTTGGACATCGTTGGTATTTGATGCAGTCTTGATAGTAGTTTCGATACCCAATTCTTTTAAATATTCGGTTGCGACATCAATTTGCACTTGTGAGTTCACTTCACCGGAATTGTATAATAAGCCAATCTTCTTAGCATCAGGAACGACTGATAGCAATAGATCGATTTGTTTTTTGATGGGTGATAAATTAGTAGTTCCAGAAATGTTGGTACCAGGTTTGTCGTAACTTTTCACTAATTTTGCGGTTTTTAAATCTGTTACAGCAGTAACTAAAGTCGGAATATCTTGTGTTGCTGTGGCTAAACCTTGACCAGCTGGTGTGCCGATACCTAATAATAAATCAGGCTGGTCGGAAACTAATTTTTCGCTCATACTTTGTAAGTTTCCTTGATTACTTTGAGCATTTTGATATTCGATTTCTAGATTTTCACCTTCTGTATAGCCGTTTTCAGCTAATCCTTGGATGAAGCCTTCCCGTGATTCATCAAAAGAACCGTGCTCAACAGTTTGTAAAATACCGATTTTTTTAACTTCGCTTTTTTCATCGGCTTCACCTTGACCACAAGCTCCTAATACTAATAAACTTAACAATCCTAACCCCATTAACATTTTCTTCTTCATATACTTCTCTTCCTCTCCATAAAAAAATCACCCACTTAGAAAAACTAAATGGGTGATGAATCGACGAGAATAGATCGTACATGTTCAGCCATTTAGAATTTCTTCTACGTGGCTGGTGGTACGTTAAAATCCTTTAGCCATCATAGATAGATACAAAACTTCGGTAGTCTGCATCCATCTTGATGAATACAAACCTATCTAAAAAAGCTAAAGAAAAAGCGGTTATTCAGTTGTGAGTAGATTCTGTTTGTCATAAGAATGACCTCCAACTTGTAATTGCTCACTAGTATACATGATAAAAAATGAGATGTAAATAAGAAAAATGGAAATATTTTAATTTTAAACACAGAAAAACGACAACAGAATGAAACTTCTGTTGCCGTGGCTAATTGTTTTATCCTCTTTGGCGAATTTCGCTAGGTAATAAAATGGTTTGTCTAGTACCATCATCGTAAGCATATACTTCACTAGGAAATTCAGTTGAATACATAAAAGGTAAGTCGACGCCCATCTCAACACTATCACCATCTTGCGAAAAATGCATCGTGACATGGCCATTATTATTAATTACACCAAAAGAAAGCATATTGTTTAAAGGGATTACGCCTTTGATGTCTAAGTCAATAATATACCAGATACTATCGATTAATTCGCCAGGTAGACTGGATACAACTCCGACTGAGGCATAACGGCTGCGATTAGAATCAAATGTTTCAAACATTTTGTATCCTCCTTTGGATTAAATTTCTTTTCCAGAAATTTAATCAGATTTTTCAATGCGGATACCATTCTGAATGAGACGAACGGGTACCTTTATCTGCAAAAATTACTTATGTAGTGATTAATTTTATCCTGTTTAAGTAGAAAAAACAAATTTTTGGTTTCCAAATATAAAAAAAGCAGCTATCAAAAATGATAACTGCTTGGGCTTTAAATTATTCAGCTTCTGTTGCGCCGATAACTTCTGGTTCAGCTGCTTCTGCTGGTGCATCAACTTCTTCAGCTGCTTGTGCTTCACTGATGTTTGCGATTTGTTCTTCAGGATCAGTAACCACAGTGTAGTCTGCATCCTTAGGTAGATCAGCAACAGTAATTGATTGGCCAATTTCTAAGTTGGTAATATCTACTTCAATGTTTTCTGGTAAGTTTGCTGGAGTAGCTGAAACAATAACTGTGTATGAAGTTTGGTTCAAGACACCGCCAGCTTTCACGCCAGCTGCTTCGCCGACTAAGCTTATTTCAGTTTCAACTTCAGTTTCTTCAGACATATTTACTGATAAGAATTCTGCGTGAGTTAATACACGTGTGAAAGTATCAGATTGTGTCGCATGTAATAAAGTGTTGATTTTTTTGCCGTTTAAATCTAAAGCAAAAACGGTATTCCCACCATTTTCTCTTAATGCTTTTGATAGTTCAGCTTCATCAATTGAGATTGATGTGCTTTCTACTTGGTAACCATAAACGACTGCTGGGATCTTACCTTCGTGACGTAGTTTGTTACGTAGGGAACGGGGACGAGTTGCTCTTTCTTCAACTTTCAATGTTACTGCCATAACCAAATTCCTCCTTAAAATAGACTGCCTGCTGGTTTGTCAGACAGATTTTTTAAGTGACGGTTATTCTCAGCACGTTGGCTTTGCGAGAACGCAAAAAGACAGCTTTTTACAGCTGCCTAAAAAAAGTCTAAATTCAACTTTCTCCACCAGGTCATTACGCTGTGTATGAGAAACCTTTGACATAATTATGTCGATTCACTTAAGATACAAAGTTAATTTCTTCGTATTAATTAATGTTAGGACACTTTGAGGTATTTTGCAAGGATAAATTACTCACTTTATTTTTTAAACCAGAAAAAAAGAGTTATAATAAAGCAAAAAAAGGAAGACCCATGCGTTTAGATAAAGTTATAGAAGAACAATTGCAGACGACTCGTAAAGCAATGAAGCGTTTGTTTTTAATGCATAAAGTTATAGTTGACGGTCAAATTGAGCGTAATCCAGCTCGCAATGTCGATAGCCAGCTGCATGAAATAATCGTTGATGGAGAAAGATTAGTCACCCAGCAGGTTTATTATTTGTTAAATAAACCATTCGGTGTAGTAACGGCTAAAAAAGATGGGCAATTTCAGACAGTTACTGAGTTGGTGGCACCGATAGATTTTAGAGCCGAGCTTTATCCAGTGGGACGCTTAGATCGTGATACTACTGGTTTATTATTGCTGACGGATAATGGACAACTAGGCTATGATTTATTACAGCCAGGCTTAAAAGTGAGTAAAACCTATCAAGCAGAAATTAATGAGCGGGTTACTGAGGCTGATATTGCTGCTTTTGCTGAAGGGATTATTTTTGATGGCGGCATTGTTTGTCAGCCGGCAAAGTTAAAAATTTTGGCAACAACCGAAAAGTCCAGTAAAGTAGAATTAACGATCCAAGAAGGTAAGTTTCACCAAGTCAAAAAGATGTTTTTAGCACGTGGAAAAAAAGTTACAGCTTTAAAACGTGTGGCGATGGGACCTCTAGTCTTGCCGGCTGATTTAGCACCCGGCGATTACCGCAAGTTAACTGTGCAGGAGTTACAACAATTAAAAATATATTTTAGATAGAGGGAAAAAATGAAATACAACACATTATTATTTGATATCGATGACACATTGTTAGATTTTAAAGCTACTGAAGAAAAAGCCTTGAATCAATTATTTACAGAGTTAGAAGTGAGAAACTTACCGCAAGATAAAGCGGCATACAAATTGATGAACCAAGGATTTTGGCGGGATTATGAATTAGGAAAAATTACCCGTGAAGAATTATTAGCTACCCGTTTTAGCCGTTTCTTCAAAACTATTGGTCGAGAAATAAACGGTCCAGCAACGGAAGATCGCTACCGCCAATTATTAAACGCCGGACATGATTTAATGCCAGACAGTTTGACTGTCGTAGAAAAATTAAGTCAAACTGAAGCACTCTACATTGTGACCAATGGTGTCTCGACAACCCAACGGCAACGTCTAAGTGAATCAGGCTTAGAACCGTATTTTAAAAAGGTATTTATTTCTGAAGAATTAGGTACTCACAAACCAGAAAAAGCTTTTTTTGATCACGTATTTAATGAAATTCCACAAATTGATTTAACCAAAACGGTGATCATTGGCGACTCATTAACTTCTGATATTAAAGGTGGACAAATGGCAGGCATCGATACAATTTGGTTAAATAATTGGCAAGACTCTGCTGAAACAATTAAGCCAACTTATGAAATTACGCGCCTAACAGAACTTTATCCGCTTTTAGACATGAATTGATAGTAGTAATTCTTTATATTTTCGTTATAATAGATAGAATGAAAAAAACGAAAGAGGTTTTAAGTAGATGAGTACAAGGCCAATTATCATCGGGGTAACCGGCGGATCAGGTAGTGGAAAGACCAGCGTCAGTCGGGCAATTTACAATCATTTTCCCGATCATTCCATCATGATGTTGGAGCACGATTCTTATTACAAGGATCAAAGTCATTTAAGTTTTGAGGAGCGGTTAAAGACAAACTACGACCATCCTTTTGCTTTTGATACGGATTTATTAATCACTCATTTAGAAAAATTATTGAAATACGAAGCCATCGAAGTTCCCGTCTATGATTATGTGAACCATACTCGTTCGGAAGCAACCATTGTGGAAGAACCGAAGGAAGTCATTATCTTAGAAGGCATCTTAATTTTAGAGGACGAACGTTTACGAGATTTAATGGACATTAAAATCTATGTTGATACAGACGACGATATTCGGATTATTCGCCGAATCAAACGCGACATGGAAGAACGAGGACGGACACTAGATTCAGTCATTGGACAATATTTAGGTGTCGTCAAACCAATGTATCACCAGTTTATCGAACCTACCAAACGCTATTCTGATATTATTGTGCCAGAAGGCGGCGAAAACCATGTTGCGATTGATTTGATTGCAACGAAAGTGGATTCTATACTCAAATTAGGCTTGGTATAAAGGTGTTTTACTCTTTTTGTTTTTGTGATTTTTGCTCTTGCCCCACTTTTGCCCCGCCATTTAAATTATTAAGCATTTGATTGAACTTATCAATATTGGTCTTTTGTTTATCTTTAGTAATGTGCGAGTAGATATCTAATGTGGTTTTTACGTTAGCATGACCTAATAATAATTGTAGTGATTTTGGGTCAATGCCAGCTTGAATCTGCAAAGCAGTATAAGTATGTCTCAATCCGTGAAGAGTAATTTTAGGTAGATTCAATTTTTGCACAATCACGTTGAATTTACTCCTTACATCTCTTGGAGTGAGGGGCGATCCATCTTTTTTACAAAATAAATATTGTGATTCATGGTAAACTAATGGGAATAGAGCCGTATACTCTTTTCTTTTAGCTATCCATATTTCTAATTGCTTATAGGCTATCTCGGGTAAAGGGACGGTTCTATAAGCACTTTTTGTCTTAGGTGGATATATCTTGTAACTATTTTTTGTTTGATTAGATAATGGTGATCCAAGAGTTTTAGATATATCTATTTCTTTGGTTAATGGATAGTAGTCATTGATACTCAAAGCGCATGCTTCACCAATCCTTAATCCTCCGTATAGCAACAGGTAGAACAAAGCCAATTCTCTTTCTCTCTCTAAATTGAGATATTCGTTTCCCTTCTTCCTTTTCTTATTAATATCCTCAATTAAGAAATTTTGAAATATCTGAATCGAAACAGGCTCCCAGTATTCAATTCGTTCTTGTTCGTTATCGTAGTGCGGAATTTTAGTATCGGCTATAGGGTTTGATTTGAAATAACCATCTTTGACAGCTTTCCTGGCAATCATTTGCCCAATTTGATTGATAGAAACTAGTGTATTTCTTTTATAAATTTTTGATAATTCGTTTATCTTTTTTTGATAAAGATTGTAAGTTAAACTCTTTAGTTTTAAATTTCCCAAAGCTTTTTTTAATGTGTTTAGGTTGCCTTTTCTTGATCTTAATGAAGTTTCTTTTATAGTCGTTTTATAATTTTCAAACCATAAATCGGCAAAGTCATTAAACGAAATATTACTTCTTTTTATTATTACACCATCTCGAACATCAATTAATTTTTCAGAAGCTGCATACTCAGCGTCAGCTCTAGTTGAAAAACCTCCTTCGCTTTTTTCACTTTTTTTACCTGTTATAGGATCTACATAGCGTATCCTATATTCCCAGCCTTTCCCTCTTTTTCTAAAAGTAGCCACAATGAATCCTCCTTATTCAAATTCCATATCAGATATACTCTCATTAAAATCAACTATAATCTCATTTTGTTCAATAAATTCGTTCCATTTTTCCTCTCGATTATACTTATTGCAATCAATGGAACTGTCCAACTGAGCATACATTTTTTCAACAAGAGACTCCCACATTTCTGTCGCTTTATTCTCCAGTTTAAAATTACTCCAACGTTCTTTTGCTTTGCGTTTATTGTTAGTACTTTCGAGATAGTTATGAACTTTCACTGAAAAAATTTTGTACCCTACTTGTTTCTCTAACATTTTTTTAAAATCTGTTTGTCGCATTTTAAATCCTCCTCCTAAAATCTCAAAACACAAACATATGTTCTTTTTTTAGTTAAAAAAATATAGATGCTTTTTTAGATTTGATATTCGATTAGTAAAGATTGAACCATATCTTCAAAATTCGGATCCAAATCACAAGACTCGATAAATTGAATTCGATTAACTTGACGAGGCTCAAGCTCAGTTTCGCAAATATATTTATCTAAGACTTTCCTAACCATGTATTCATTAGCTTCATGCTCCATTGCTGAATGTAAAGAAAAAGCTTCTTTATACGACTTATAATCATTTCTATGAAGAGCAGTATGTCCTAACTCATGTAAAATAGCCTTCTGTTGCTCAAAAAGTGTATAACTATCGTTTACGACAATAATATTGAATAAAATAATATTATGAGCTACTTTATCCAATGAATTGTCATAAACAATTTTTGTATTTAGTTGTCTAACAAGGTCATCGATTTCTTTATCCATGCAAACTTCTCCTTACAAATTACCATCAAGATAAGCTTCGGCTATCTTTTTCAATACATCTCTGTCGTTATCGGACAACGGCTTACCGTCATAACTCATTACAGAATTGATAGCTTCTTCTATGGTTAATTGTCTTTGGTCTTCCGATATTCCGCTGTAAGGGTTATCTGTTCTACCCAATAGGTAATCTGTTGAGACATGTAAATAATCTGCAACTTTTTGTAATGTTTCAGTTTTAGGACTTTGCTTTTTCCATTTATAAATAGAGTTTTTACCAAATCCTATACGCTCCTCCAATTCGGAAATAGAAAGTCCTCGTATTTTCGAAATTTCTTTTACCCTCTCAAAAAGCATAATGTATCACCTTTCTAGACTGCCTCAAGAAAAATAATAAAGTTGGATAAAAATAGTTGACATATCTATCCAGTTGGATTATATTAATCTCGTAAGCTAATTTAATATGCTAACAAGCAATGAGAAAGAAACCTAACAAATATGAACACTTCAAGGTCGCCAAACTAAGAATGTTTATCTGATAAGGATAATTCTATGCTTATTTAACTGTATATAAATATAAGACAGTTGGATAAAAAAGTCAAGAATAATTAGCTAATTTTATTAGCTTACGAATAATATGAAAGGAGTGCTTTTATGTCACATGATTTTATTATCAAAATTAGGATAGCTTTAGCAACTCATAATAAAACTCAGAAGTGGCTTGCCGAAAAGTTGGAAATTTCTGAGGCGTATATGTCAGACATCATGAACGGAAGCCGAAAACCAGATGCACAAGTTGAAAACATAAATATCATTTTAAAAGAGCTTGAAAAAAACAAGGAGATGTAAATAATGGAGACTTTTTTTGATCCTGTCGAATATGCGAAAGAATGTGTTCGTAAGGAAGTCGAAAGACTGATGCCAACAGAAATTTTATTTGCAACTGTGGATATGGAAAAACTAACTATTATTTGCAGTCACAGTAGAACTTATTTAGAACAAAATTTTGTATGTACAAAAGAAGCTAAAGAATTAGAATGCTCTCCAACTACAAAGAGACTTTGGAAATATCCTGAGATTAGAGATTGCTGGCTAAAGTATTGTGATGAAAATGGAGTAAAAAATAAGTAGGTGCTTGTAATGAAAATTAAATCAAATAGCTTCAACATGAAAGTCAGGTATTTAATCCAGTGCCGACGGCAACAATTACAAGTTGATCGTGAAGCACTAAAAAAATCAAAGTTATTAACTGAATACCAGGAAGAACAAATAAAGGAAGAATTAGAAGATTTAAGAGTTTTTGAACTTGAGTTAGGAGGAAGGATTAAATGAGACAAGATTATTGTTTTACAGATTCAATTCCCAGAATAAATGCAAAGCGAGTATCAAGATGTCGGTCAAAAAAAGCTATGTTAACAGGATGTGCAGTAACTAGTTTTCTTGTTGGCGTTTGGCAGGTAGGACTTCTATTTATTGGAGTTTTGGGATTTGCTAACTACGTTCAGAAAATGTGGTGATGAATGATGGGGCATAAATGGATGGGTAAAGAAATACATTATGTAAAAAAATACATCATTTTAGATGAATGTAATAGACCTTTAAATGTTAGACAAATGGCAAAAAAGCTAAATCGCTCTGAAAGTTCCGTACAAACAAAAATAAGGCGACTTCAAGAAGCAGAAGTTTTACCCGCCGTAGACAGAAGTAAATCATTCGAAATGGAAAATCTACCCTTTTCAAAAATTGAGGATAAGCGAATTATTGAGATGTTGAAAAGAATGTTTACCCACGAAGAAATAGGGAAAACCTTAGGAAGAAGTCGACAGTCTATTACGAATAGAATTTATATTTTAAGAAAATACGGAAAATTGAATAATTTGGGAAATAAAAGATGGGATAAAACTGCAGTCGATCTATTACTAAAAAATATAAAGTTCGATGTAAATGGATTCGTTTCGAATTATCATGAGCTCTCAAAAATTTTAGGCGTTCAGGAAAGAGTAATCTCTCACAAAGTAGCTCATTTAAGAAGAGACGGAGTGATTGATGTTAAACCATTGCCAAACACATCTAGCATTAAGCGAATAAATTATATGAGACGTCACAATTCATTCGATTTAAAGACGAACGCAGCGCCACCATTAAGTCTCTATGAAAAAGATGGAACTACCGTAATGCAAGTATTGGTGAAGTCAGTAGAAAAAGATGGTGAGACTTTATTGGAGTACCGTAATCAAAACGGAGAATTACTATTTATAAAAAAAGAGCCTACCTCGTCTGCCAACGAAGTAAGGCAATAAAAATAAAACTAGACAAGGAGAGTGTAACACATGGAAAGAAAAACAGACAAGATAATTGATTATTTAAGAAACCATCCAGTTGATACAAATATAGAGATCGCTGATGCTTTGAAGTTTGATAAAGAATTGGTTAGAAAACAAATATCACTATTTAAAGCTCGTGGATGGATTCAAGTAACTTATGAAAACAAAGTTCGAACAATCATTGTAAAGAAGGAAGATCCCAAATCAATGGTTGAGTATAAGAAGGAAATTTTTACTGAAATGTTACCAACTTTATTATCCGATTTTGAAGAAACCACCAGTATTCAAGAACGGAATATGGTTGCAAAAATGATTTTTAGAGTATTAGAAAACCTATAAGGAGAGTGTACCGCATGAACCCAATCGAACAATACTTTTTTGATAATAATATTGATATTTGGTCAATAAGAAATACAGGGGTAGTTACGTACTTTAATACTTCAAATGGTGAGTACGTTGCTGATCAAAATATGAATCTCTTTCAAATTTATAATAATCAAAAAATATTCATCGATCTTAAGAAGCCTGTATCTATCAGCCATGAGTTTGAGGATTAATTATGTCAGGTTCAGAAAAGAAAGTAGAAAATAATATAAAAAGATATCTTGATTCCTTGAATGCTTATTATTTAAAAGTTCATGGATCAATGTATCAACCAGCAGGTACACCTGACATATTGGCTTGTGTGAATGGTAGATTCGTTGCTATCGAAGTGAAACGTCCGAATGGTGGAGTTTTGAGTGAATTACAAAAAAGCAAATTAAAGAAAATTGAGAATAGCGGGGGTGTAAGTATTGTCGCAAGAAGTGTGGAAGATGTATCCGAAGTGCTCAAATACAAAAATGTTATATAAGTTTCAAAAAAAAATTCTAGATGCGATTGACTCAAATTATCTTTTAGCTATGGATACTGGCACAGGCAAAACAATCACGGCTATTCATCAATATATGAAATACAGCCAAGGCGAGCCAATGCTAATTGTAGCCCCGCCGCAAAAATTAAAAGAAGGCGGATGGCGAAGAGATATCCAAGCGGTTTGTGATTATTACAAAATTGAAATGGAATTCTCTGAAATGAGCTATGGAAAAATTGCTTCTATGTATAAGCTTTATAAAGGTTGGTTTGTCATTTTTGATGAAGCTCATTATATAAAAAATCCAACAAGCCAAAGAGGTAAGGCTGCAGCTAAACTAGCAAAGCAGTCAAGTCATTTTGTACTTTTGACAGCTACTCCAGCAAGCAACGGATGGGAAGATACTTTCAATTATTTCATCATGTTTGGCTACTTCAAATCAAAAAAAGAAATGACAGATCGTTATGCCAAGTGGGGAACAATGTTTCTTGGTAATCGGCGAATTCCTAAAATTGAAGGTTGGATTAATGAAGATCAACTGCATGATAAATATGATTCATTCACAATTTCGATTTCAAAAGATGATGCTTTAGATTTACCGCCGCTAATCATTGAAGATGTGAAATTTAATAAATCAAGTGATTATGAAAAAATATCACGGCATCGTGTTTTAAACGATGAGGAGTTTGATACACCATCAAAACTGGCCCATGGTCTACGCTATCATGCAAATCAGAAAGATAAATTAGATTATGCTGGAATGCTTTGTGAGAGTACGGAAAATAATATCATTATTTTCTACTACTACCAAAAAGAAATAGAAGCATTGAAAACAAAAATTAAAAATAAACGATTTTTTGAAGTAAGTGGAAAGCAGTCTAAATTGCCTTCTAAGGAGACTTGGGAAAACTTGAGGAATAGTGTCACTTTTGTTCAATACATGGCTGGTAGTGCAGGAATCGAATTGCAGTACGCAAATACGGTAATTTTCTACACACCAACATATTCTTTTCAAGATTATTCGCAAGCATTGGGTAGAGCTTATAGAAATGGACAAAAAAAGAAAGTGACTGTTTATCGATTCATTACACAAAGAACCATTGAGGAAGCTGTGTATCAAGCTTTGGAAAATAAACAGGATTTTTCAGAAGAATTATATATGAACACAAGAATGGAGAGTGGAAAATAAATGTTCGGACAACAAAAAGAAGATATAAACGTGACTGAAAAACGTTCAATGTATGTTGGTGGCTCGGATGTACCAGTAATTCTTGGTCTATCCAAATATAAAACGCAGTTTGAATTAGCGAAAGAAAAAGCTGGAATTGTAAAACCAGAACATATATCAAATCCATATATTCAATTTGGCAATAAAATGGAACCTTTGATTAGGGAATACATCAACGCTTTAAACAACTTGAATTTTCATCCAGATACATTTATTGATCAAGACGATATGATTCGTTCAAATGTTGACGGAATTGATGATAAAAACAAGATATTGCTAGAAATAAAAACTCATGGCACAAATCCAACACCAATTATTTATGAAGCGCAAATGCAACTCTATTTTTACCAAACAGGTTGTGAGTATGGCTGGTTGGCAATGTATAAGCGACCAACAGATTTTGACTTAGAATTTGATTCTAAAAATTTGATCATTAAGGAAATTGAACGTGATCAAGAGGCTATTGAAAAAATTCTAGACGCAATTGAGACCTTTTGGATTCGGGTCGAGTACTTAAAAGAAAATCCGAAAATGTCAGAGCGGGATTATTACACTATTGGAAATGATGTAAACAAGATTGTCGCTCGTGTAGAACGTTTCGAACTTGAGATGTTGGAATTTAAAAAGAAAGCCAAATTGTTAGAAGAACAGCAAAAAGCTTTCCGTGATGAATTATATAAAAAGATGGAAGAAGAAGATATCAAGAAAATTGATACTGGAGACATTATTATTACTCGTGTTTTACCGACAGTTAGAAAATCAGTTGATAGTACACGGCTAAAAACAGAAGAACCTTCAATTTATGAAAAGTATTTAAAAGAATCTAAGGTCAAAGGTTCAATTCGCATTAAGGAAAGTGACAGTCGAGGTAAAAATTAAAAGTCAACAGTCAGCTAAAGGAAGATATTGCGGAAAATTATTAATCAAAGGAGAAAAAGTGATGTTTAAACGTAAATACATCTGTAAAGTTATTCAAGGGGTTCAAGTCAAAGATATTGTTTTTGAATCAAAAGATTCAGAGGCTATAGAAAAAGCTAAAAGTTTTGGAATTTTTTTAGAACTAAAACCGTATAAAAAAGAAGAACATTACTACAAAGGTATAATCTTTCATGATCATTAAGTTTGCTAAAGCTTTTCCGCAAAAGAAACATTTAGTGGAATGTGATAAGAGGTGTATTTATGGAAAAGGAAGTAGAAAAACGTGCTGAACAATTTGCGAATTACTGGAGAAATATCAGACCTAATGAAACTGAAGATAAGGATTTTTTACTTAGTGATGCAATTGAGAAAGAGTTAAACAGGACTGGAATATCTTTTGAAAACAAATTAGATGTTTTAAAAAAAGCGATCGAGCTGATTCAACAGCAAAAACCTAAAACAATAGAAGAAAGATACGATAGCATTTGGTTAAATAAAACTTTCTTTACAAAACGAGGATATGACTTAAAGTCGGGTGAAGAAACTATTTTTTGGGATAAATACAGTTTAGATGACTATTGCCAAAATGAAGGAGTGAAAACTCAAGATTTTATTGAATGGGTTTTACAAAAAAAGATAGTCCGCTAACGACGGATATAGCTGAGTCAGTAGTTGGAAGATTTTACTGACTTTAGGAGGTGATTATTTGCAAAGAATTTTAAATTATCCAGGTAGTAAATGGAACATGGCCAGTACAATTATTCAAATTATGCCAGAACACGAAACTTATGTAGAACCTTTTTTTGGATCTGGCGCAGTGTTTTTTAATAAACCAGCTGCAAAGGTTGAAACGATAAATGATGTTGATTCTCGAATAGTAAATTTTTTCAAAGTGTGTCGGGATTATCCGGATAATCTAATTCAGAAAATTCTACTAACACCCCATAGTCGTGAAGAATATTTAAACAGCTATGAAGTGAGCAGTGATCCAATCGAAGACGCTAGAAGATTAATGGTTAGATGCTGGCAAGCGATAGGTGCGAAAACAAGTGACAAAACAGGATGGCGATCAATCATTAATCCTAATGGTCCAAATACAGCTGGCGAATGGGCAGGAGTTTGGGAAAGAATTGAGGAAGTAGCTTTTCGGTTGAAGGGCGTACAAATTGAGCAGCAGGATGCTACGAAATTATTAACCAGGTATAACCGAAAAGGTGTGCTGACATATGTTGATCCGCCTTACTTATTAAGTACCAGGTCGAAGAGACTATATGCATGTGAATACTCAGATAAAGATCATATAGAACTATTAGATGTTCTATGCAATTTCGAAGGATTAGTCATTTTATCCGGATATGATAATGATTTGTACAATCGAAAACTCAGCAGCTGGTATAAATTGTCATTCAATAGTAAAGCGGAATCTGGTGCTAGCAGGCAAGAAGTTTTATGGTGCAATTATGAACCAAGTGGCCAGCTATCATTATTCGGTTAACGAAAGATATTACGAAATGAGGTGAAATAATGACAGTGAAGAAAGAAGTCATTCCAAATTTATATGATCGAGTTATGGTAACTGATGATAATGAAGAATCATGGAGAATGGGGCAATTAGTTAATATAGAAGATCAATATTTTACAGTAGGATTTTATAATCCAAATAGTGGCGATTATTGGATAGATATTTTTGATATAGATGACGAAAATGTAAAAATTACATTAAGTTAGTTCACAAAAAACGGATATAACCACCAAATTAGAAAAGAGGAAAAAAAGATGAAAATTAAAACAAATAACCCTTATTTCGATAAGGTGTATGAAACTAGTCAATTCACTAAGGAGCATTGGTTAGCTTTTCTTGCTAACTACAGACGTGGAAATGAGGATTTTTTCATGTTTGTTGATAAAAATAGTGGAGAAATAGTTACAGTCAATCCTAAAAATTTTGCAAGTATTGAGGTAGAGGATTAATTCCGCAAACCACGATTGTGGTTTATGCAATATCGATGTATGGAGCCAAAGAGACAAACATGCAAGAGCTGGGGAAGTATGTAAAGAAGATTAACGAAATAAGAAAGGAGGATACAGGATGGGAAGATCAGAAATTACTGAAGAATTAAGTAATTTGGTGAGAAAGAAATTATCAAATACAAGTAATTTTTGGGCTGAAGAAGTTGAGTTGGACTTTGGAAAGTACCGTGTTGATTTTATTGGATTTAAACCTCATGATATTTTACGCCTTGGAATGGGACCAGTAGCTATTGATAAAGGTATTTTTAGTTTTTATGAGGTCAAATCATCGATGGCAGATTTCACCTCTGGTTTTGGAAAAAATTTTTTGGGTGATGAGAACTATCTAGTTTGTGAACGAAATTTAGCAGATCAACTACATCAAAAAGAAATGCTGCCACAAGGTGTCAAAGTATTAGTACCTAACAAGCCGAAAACAGCCTTAATTGTTGCATTTGATACATCTAATTGTTTTGGTAAATGGGAATCAAGGACTAAGACATCCAGCGAGTTACTGTGGAATATGATAAGTGCTCGGAAAAGTAATAAGGTGGGTAACTCTTAATCATCTGTGAGGAATTCTTTGAAAAAGAAAAATGACGAAAAAGTCCGTTAATGACGGATTTAGCTGACTAACAAAAAGGAGAATTAGATGAATTATCTAACTTTATATATATTACTGATTGGCGCTCATACGGTTGGTGATTATGCCTTACAGAGTAGCTATATCGCTGTTGAAAAGACGAAAAGTTTATATGTGCTGTTTGTACACGCAATGATCTGGACTACAACAATAAGTGTAATGTGGTTGGTTTTTGGTTTTAGTTTAGATACCAAAATCATAGTTGGAATATTACTAGTACCGCATTTTTTAATGGATTATTTGAAAGCTCAAAGCAAAATTTTCCCTAAAATTGTAAGCAACAAAAAATTGCAATTAGTTATAGATCAAAGCTTTCATTACATTCAAATATTAATATTTTTAGGTTTAACAACAGCCCATTAACAACGGATATAAAGGATGCCATGATTTGACTGCTGAGGTAAGATATTCGAAAAATATTTGAAGGAGTGAGGAAATGAATAAATCATTAGTAATTTGGTTTAAAGATGGAAAAACATCATATTTTGAACAGGTAACGAATTTTGTAGAATTTTGTAGTGATTTTAAAGCAGATGTTGCCTATGTAAAATTTAATTATTTTGGAGTGACATCGCAAGTGAAAAGAGCTGCGCAATTTAATCTTAATCAAATTGCAGGATATGCGATTGAAAATTGATTCCGCTAACCACCAAGATTATGGAATTTGAAAGGAGATAAAAATGACAGATGAAAATTTAAGTGAAAAAGAAAAGCCCAGGGTCATGAATACAGACCCAGAGCATAAATGCGCTATTTGTAACAGAGAAGCATCATTAGAACTCGAGGACGGAAATTTTATTTGCGATAATTGTGCTCAAATTCAACATGAATTGAGCCAAGAAATTTAAAGTCTATTCCAAATATCAACAAAGCTTTGAGCATCTATCTCAAGATTACGGAATGAGGTGACAAATGAAAACTAGCCGACACATACTCAAGATTTTACCCGAGTATTATGAACCAGTTGTAAATCATATCAAGACTTTTGAGATTAGAAAAAATGACCGAGATTTTAAAACAGGGGACTGGATAAAATTACTTGAATTCGATGGCAAGAATTACACAGGAAATTATGTTAACGCATTAATCACTTACATCACTTCTTACGAGCAAAAAACTGATTATGTTGTGTTCTCAATTCAAACACTCAGTTTTGGTGTTCACAATAGCGATAGCATTAAGCAGCTAACTCAACCTAGGAAGGAGATGTAATTTTGTTCGATTTATTCAAGAAGAAAAAAGAAATTACTAGCAATGAAACAGAACTTACTGACAATATTCCAGTTAGTAATTTAAAAAATTATGTTGTCCAAGGCTACGAAAAAGAAAAAGAGTTATTAGAGGATATAGGTGACAAAGCGAGAGAAATATTGCGCCTAAGAGACTCATTGAAAGAGTTCGATGCTTTGAAGGTGGTCCTTGAGAAAAAAGAATCTGATATAAGACGATTAGAAACGGATTTAAAGTTAGCTGAAAAATATAAGGACCTAAACACTGAGTTGAACGATAAAATAAATACTCTTCAAATCGAAAAACACAATCTTTTAAAAGAAAAAGCAGAAATCACTAGTTCACTAGAATCACAGTTTAGTCAGAAGCTTTTAGCGTTCAGCGATGACTTACTTGAAAAATTTTCTGAATTGGTAACGAATTACAAAGGTAATTTAAGTAAGCAAGAGGCTAAAGATATTTTGGATAGTTTACTTTATGTGAAAACCAAAGAAGTCAGCTAACTCAGCCTTTTACGGAAAGGAGCAATTCAATGCGAGAAATTAAATTTAGAGCGTGGGATAAGCGAAAAAAATTGATGCGTGAAGTAGCTGTTTTAGATTTTAATAAAAACGGGAATATTAGCGGTATTCAATACTGGAAAACACCATATGATCTTCAATCACTTCATGCTAATTATATCAATGTAATGCAGTACACAGGACTTAAAGACAAAAATGGTACTGAGATTTATGAAGGGGACATTGTTAGATATGTGGATGGCGAGTGTAGTTATACAGGAGTTGTCGAGGTTGATTGTTACACATTCTACATTAATGGAGTAGGACCATTAGATTCGTTTGACTTTTTGGATGTTTCAAATACTTTTGATGGCACAACTTCATTAACAATCATCGGCAACATCTACGAAAATCCAGAGTTGTTGGAGGTTCAAAAATGACTAATTTCAGAATAGGAATAGCCTTCTCTATATGTATCTTCTTTCTCATGATTACTTGGTTTGGCTCCTACAAATCCATTTTTATAAATTATGATTCGGCAGTGGTTGGAATCGGTTGGAAATTGCTTTTAACAGCATTGTTCATATTTTTAATTTGGTTAAATGTTAGAGGCTTATTCCGCTAACGTCGGCTTTTACAGAAAAAGGAGATATAAACAATGATTAGGTCTTTAAAAACAACAAGTAAATTTTATGCTTCTACTAGGAAAGAAGCAGATGATCATATCGAAAAAATGATTAAGGAATCAGACGGTGTAGTAACTGGTCAAAAAGTGAATCAAAAAGAACACAAAGAGGCTGGAACTTACTACGAGTTTGAAGTGACAGAAGAATTAAATAAGAGCAAAGATATTTTGGATAATGGATTTTTATCCTAGAAGGAGGAACAAATGAGTATATTACCTGATAACAAACCACAAACGCCTAAAGATACACCTCGAAACTATTTTATTTGGGGTCCAACGATGGGTGGTAAATCGTTTCTTGCATCTCAATTTCCTAATCCGTTAATTTTTAATACGGATGGTAATGCAGAAGCCAACACTGTGCCATCAGTTCAGTTACGAAATATCAAGGATACGAACGGCAAAATCAAACGTTCAGTGATTGAACAATTGGATAAGTTAATAACAGCACTTCAAACGGAAAAACACACTTATGAAACAGTGGTGCTAGATGTAATTGATGACATTGTTGTCATGATCGAACAATATATTTGTGATCGTGAAGGAGTTGAAACTTTAGGAGATATTCCATATGGAAAAGGGTATGCCGCATTTACTAATATTTTTCAGTCATTAGTTATTGAATTGAAATCTCTGCCTATGAACGTCATTTATATCTCAAGAAATGCCACAAAAATGGAAGGACAAACTGAAATTGATATTCCTTCTTTGAAAGAAAAACATCAGAATATCGTCAACGGTAATTGCGACCTATCTATTCAATGCAAAAAAGTAGGTAAGAATTATATTCGAGTAGCAAAAGCACGCCGTAAAGATTATATGCGTGATCAAGTTGATGACAAAAATATCTTAAAAATTCTTGATTCAATCACTGGAGTTTTTGGAAGATCACAAAGAACTACTAAAAAGCAGCAAGATGAAATTGTAAAAGAAATTGAAAAGAATGAATCGGTTTTAGCTTCCAATGAAGAAAAACCCAGTGACGAAAATCCAAAGGAAACTAAAACAGTTGGAGCAGCTAACGAAAAAACAAAAAAGACAGCTCCAGCTAATCAACAGGCATCAAATGTTTCAAAAGCTACTAATGCAGGGGAAACTAAACGTATTCGCCCACAAATCTAATCAAAGAAAAAACATACTAGAAAGAGGTAAATGATATGGGATTACAAGATTTAGCAAATGAAGTATTGGCGGATTTCAATCCGAAGACAGACGATCCAAATGCTGGAGGTTTTGACGGACTGCCAGATGGTGATTACGATGTGCAATTAGAAAATGTTGAACATAAAGTATTTAACAGTGGTTGGGAGGCAGTGTCTTTTACGAATGAAGTAACTGTTGGAGAAGCTGCAGGGCGTAAAGAATTTGTCAGCCTAGGATTTGATGAAAGTAAAGTGCCTTCATTTGTACTCACAAAAAATATTAAGTTAGTTGGGAAATTAGCAAGTGTTATTGGACTTCAATTAACAGATGCAGACTGGGAAGATGAAACCTCATTAGCAGCAGCTTTTAAAGATGGATTAGGTTCCCAATTTATTTTAAAAATCACATCTTCAGAAAATAAAAAGGACCCATCAAAACCGTATAAAAATTATGATTTTATCCCATACGATGATCCAAATGATCAACCAATTGATAATGGTGCGATTGATATTAGTGATGAAGATATTCCATTTTAATCAGGAAAGGAGTTAGCCAATGTTTACTTTTTATTGGTTGTATCGAAAAGATAATGATTGGCTGGCGATTTTTAAAACAGGAACGGATATTGTTGTAGCTAATAATAAGGAGAGTCTAAATCAGGCTCTCTCAAATGTTAGCTATTTAGTCAGCTATGACAATTACCAAAATAGTGATAAGTTTTTGGCCAAGATTTTAAGTGATGATAAAAGTACATTTTTACAAAAATTTCTCTCAATAGATTTAAGCCAAGAAAATAAAAAATGTACCATTGAAGAGATTGCTTTTAATTTAAGGATGAGTCTTAAGACAAAGGACATTCAAGAGTTTTGTTTAAAAAGAATAGCTGTGTGCGAGGCAATTTTTAAAGAACGAGAGGAATATCTTGAAACCAAGTTTGAAATAGTCAAAGAATTCAAGTTACCTAGTAGAGCTATAACCAAAACTAGGGCTAATTTAGCAGCAACTATTTTAGAAGCCAAGAAAATTCCTAAACGTTCTAATATTCTGATGTTTGACTTTGACCAATACATTCCACTAAACGAGATTCCAGAAAGACTGATTCATTTTTACGAGTCAATAAAAAAAAGGTATCAAAACACTTTGGAAGAAAAATTGAAAAACGAAAAATTCAAAATGACATTGGCTGGTTTAACTCATATTTATGGTGTTGGTGGCGTTCATGCTGCAAAAGAGAAATATTTTGGCGAAGGTCACTATTTATTAATAGATGTGAAACAATTTTTTCCATCCATTATTTTGAATAATCATTTTTTAAGTGACGGTGTACAAAAACCAGAACTGTTTGATCTGCTGTATAAAAAGAAAGTAACTACTGGAAAACAAACATATAAAACGCTGATTAATGCAGTAAATGGATCAATGAATAATCCTTACTCAAATATGTATGATCCTAGAAGGTACTATTCTGTAACGATAAATGGTCAGTTAATTATTACACATTTAATTAAAGTACTAGAAAACTTTTTCGAAGAATTAATCCAAACAAATACCGATGGAATATTGGTAAAAATCAATCCGATAATGAAAAGTATTATTTCTGAAGTTTTAGATTTATGGTGCAAAAAATATCGTTTGGAAGTCAGTATTACTGAAATAAAAAAAGTCTGGCAAAAGGGTGTAAATGATTACGTTCTTCAAAAAAATGATGACAGCTATGTTCGCAAGGGTATTTTTTCAGAAGGAAATTATTTATCTAATAGTTTACCAGTGGTGACTAATGGATTGTTTCAATCGGTAGTTAATGGAGTAAAACCACAGGAATATATAATTAGCCAGTTTAAGAATGGGTCTCTTGAAGACTTTTATTATATAGGGAAATTACAGGGTGATTTTCGAAGCATTGAGCAACAATTTATTGATAAATACGTGAAAATGAATAATACAGTATGCGGGATTGCGACAAATAATAAAAAATTTGGTGGCTTGTATCAAGTGAAAAAAGATTTACATTCAAAGCTTCCAGGATCCCCTCCGAACTTTATGAGTTTTAATCAAGCATCAAAAAAAGATTTAGATACCTCGTGGTATATAGAACAAATAGAGAAGAATTCTTTTTAAATCTGAAAGGCGGTGAAAAAATAGTGTGTTAAAGTTTATCAAACTTGAGTCTGGTGAAAAAAAGCCTGATCAAAAAAGCCTTGATGATTTTTATACAGACCTCTCAAAATTAAATAATGCAGCAATTCTTCTAAATAGTGAAACGGTTGTTGTTGATTTTGACAGTCATGTAAATATAGGTTTTAAAATTTTAGAAAAATATCCCACACTTGCCTTTGAGACGAAAAGAGGGATACACCTCTACTACAAACGGCCAGTACAAATTAATGGCCATAAAGTATTGTTGAGAAATTGGACCAATAAGTTGACCACTTCTGGAGCAGCAGTTGATTATAAAACAGGAAATAAATCTACTGCTACTATAAAACAAAATGGGAAAATGCGGAAAATTCATGGAAGTATTGAAATGTTTGATGATTTACCAACGCTACCGTTTGAACTATTACCGCTGAAGCTAAAAAATGTTTTATCTGATATGAAGGAAGGCGCACGAAATAGTTCCCTCTACTCTCACTTAATGGCTGTAAGGGAAATGTATGAGTTAGATTATGATACTTTGACTAACATCGCTAAATTTATCAATGAGTTTGTTTATGCAGAACCATTACCGGAAAGTGATATTTATTCGTTGGTTAACTCAGTAAGTGAAAAAGAACTCCGAGAGCAACTTTATTTGGACCCAAAGGATATGATTGTAACGAGTGAGGCTTTGGCGGAAGAGTTGGAAATTAAATTTTTTAATGGGTCTTTATTTCATAAAGAGAGTAATTATTGGATTAACGACCAAAACAAATTACTTAGAAAAATCGATCAACGAATCAAGCTGTTACCTCACAAATGGAAAAATCTCATTGCATTATTTCCAGTGAAAGGGGAGTTAGTGGAAGTGTACGATTTTCCCATTCAATTCCGTAATAATTTCATGCTAGATGGTGGCGAAATTATTCCGATGGCCACTAAAGAATTTACACCATATTTCTTAGATGTTGATTACGATCCGGATGCTTATGATAAAACAGTTGATGATTTCTTAGACTTTTTATGTAGTGATAAGAAAGATTTGAGAGTCATTGTGGAAGAATTACTCGGTCACATTTTAATGACTGCAGGTTTTCCGCATAAAGTATTTTTCTTGGTAGGTTCCAGTGGCGCTAATGGAAAATCTACTTTTCTCGAGATGTTGAATGCGTTTATTGGTGATTTGGGATTAAACCTTGCGTTAGAACAATTTAATGATCAAACATCAGTTATGGAGCTAGAAGGAAAACTTGTCAATGTCGGAGACGACATCGATGCTGGCTATATGGAAAAATCTATGAATTTCAAAACGTTAGCTTCAGGAAATACCATTATGGTACGACCTATTTATTCAAAGCCTTATAAATTGAAAAACAAAGCAACTCTTATTTTTACTGCAAATGAGATGCCGACTTTTAAAGATAAATCTGGAGGAATTGCAAGACGTGTCGTAGTTATTCCTTGTGAGAATAAAGTTAAGACTGCCGATCCAAAAATTGATGAAAAACTTTCAACTGATAATGCTAAATCATATCTTTTAAATGTTGCTTTGGCAGCTTTAGATCGTATCAATAAAAATGGTGGACAGCTTTCCACTTCCGAGACTGTTACGAAAGTGACAGAGGAATATTTTGTAGAAAGTGATTCAATTTTAGGATTTATAAATCAAAAGGCCGTCGATGAAAATTTAACAACAAAAGCTGTGTACACTGATTACTCAAATTTTTGTGAAGAAATAGGAGCAAAACCTTATTCTCAGACTAAATTTACACAGCGATTAAAGTCTTTAGGTTATGAAAAAAAGGAACGGCGAATGATGGGAAAACGATACTTTTCATATAAATATAGTGAAAATGAATAGTCCACACTTTTTGATTTAGTCCATACTTTATCCACACTTTTTTTTCAAAAGTATGGACTGGTCAAACCATTGGTATATCTAGTTTTGTTTGCTTAAATCCATACTATCCATACTTTTCTTTATTACTTAAAGAAAAAAAGAGGATATATGTATATTAATAATATATATAAAGGGGTTGGGTCAAAAAGTATGGATTCTATGGATTTTTTTATCAAAGCCTTGAGAGAGTAAGGCGCAAACAGTCCATACTTTGATTTTAAAAGTATGGATAAAGTGTGGATAATCCATACTTTTTTGTAAATTAAATCGAAAAGAAGGTGATACATCATTTATGAGTGGGTAAATTCAATAATTTCTATTGATGAAGATTTGACTGAGTTAAAAATTGATTTACAAATCAATCAACGAGAATTAAAACGTTGGTCAAATTATACCGATGGAAATGATGGCGACCTTGCAAAGCATCAGAAGTTTTTAACTGCTTTGCACAAACAAGCTTACTTGAAGGAAGTGATTCAAGATTTGAATGATCGTATAAAAGCTTTAGAATCTGAGCGAGAAGAAATAATTAAACTAATTGATCAGTTCAATGGACTTAATAATAAAATATTAAGAATGAAGTATGTCGAAGGACTAACCCTAGAGGCGATAGCAAATGAGACTGGTTATAGCTATTCGTACATTAAAAGTAAACACGCTGAATTGATTCGTATGATAAAGTTTACCAAAAAGGTATAGTACGTACAGTACCAAGATAGTACCGACACCTTGATTTTTATATGATATTCTATTAGTGTCGAAAGATTAAAAATTACTAAGGCAGCTAAACCAAATTTAAAAACAGAAAGCGAGGAAATTCTGTTTCTAAATAATTCAAATTCTACACATTGCTGTCTTAAGTGATTTTGAAAGTTAAATAAAATAATATTGAAAAATTCTATTCATTTGGTTATCTTTGAGTTAGAGGTGTTGCCAAATGAAAAAAGTCCCCCGGTTTATTAAAAATTTAAAAAAAATTAAAAATTTTTTACAGTATAATTTAACAGATATCGCAATAGGGTGCATATCAGTTGCGTCATTATTATTTATCATTTTAGATAAATGGATATCGATTTTGCTGAAAGACAAGAATAATGAAAAATTTTTTCTTATACTTGCTATAGTAACAATTACTGTTGTGATCTCAGAAATCCTCTTTATTATAGTAGTCGCAAATTATTCACGTAAAAAAGGATTAGTAACTTATGTATTTTCACTTTCAGCATTTGCATCAGTAACTTTATTCTTAATGATGCTAGTTAGTATTCCAACTAATTTATCTATAATAGGATTTACAATAGCATCATTCTTTTTTGGTTTTACATTTTCTAAAATTGCGGTTCCAGCAGCAAGAAATTTTAAAGCAGAGTATTTAAATGAAACATCTGCAAAGGATAAAATGCCTATTATTATTAATTTGATTATCTTCTTATTGGGTGTACTAATCGGAAGATAGTTCATGCATGAAATTAATAACAAATGAAGAATTTTTAACACAAGAAGTAAAATAAATACTTGAAATTTTCAAGATCGCTTAGGCGGTCTTTTTATTTTGGGAGGAGAAATCATGTTTAAACTATCAGATATTATAAGTAAAAGTGATTTGAAGAAGTTGGAGACTTTAAAAAGTAAACTGGATATGAATAAGAAGCAGTCCTAGCGGGCTGTTTTTATTTTGCGTTCAAGAAGAATTAGCAATGAAAAAAGTATTAGATCGTGTCAAAAGATTATTTGGTAAAAGAAATGGATTAGTTACAACCTAGAATAGGTATCTTTATTATACATAGAAAGGTGGTGGGGTCATGGCGAGGTCTAAACACGAAAAGTGGGTAACCAGAGAAGGCTTAATACTATTAGAAGGTTGGGCACGTGATGGCCTTTCCGATGAACAAATTGCGAGTAATATGGGTATTTCTACAGCTACTCTTTACAATTACAAGAAAAAGTATTTAGAGATTTTAGAGGCCCTAAAAAGGGGAAAAGAAGTTGCTGATTACGAAGTAGAAAATGCTTTATTTAAAAGTGCGTTAGGGTATGAATATATCGAAGTTACGAAAGAACGTATTGTAGATAGCGGTCAAAAGAAACGACACAATGGCGTATCTGAGTTAACAGAAGAAGAGTGGGAACTATCCCAGGCTTATTTTAAATTTGAGTGTGCTTATTGTGGCAAGAAAAGTAAACTAACTAAAGATCATTTGGACCCATTAAAAAATAAAGGGCTGTTGACTGCAAGTAATATTATTCCTGCATGTTCATCGTGTAATTCATCAAAAAAAGATAAACAATGGCAATCATGGTTCAGCAAGCAAAAATTCTATGACAAAAAACGAGCAGAAAAAATTGTTGATTATGTCAATTTTATTTTATCTTTACCTGTAAAAAGTGATGATGACGAATTGGGTGAGTTAGTTGTAACAAAAGAAGTTGTAAAACAAGTGCCACCTAATCCAACTTCAATTATTTTTTGGTCTAAGAATAAGCGACCTGATAAGTGGCGTGATAAGATTGAAAATAGAATTAGTATAGATGGTGAGAAAAATAAATTTGATGACATCGTGAATCAGCTAGGCGGTGAGGGACTTGAAGAGTAGCTTTCCTTTATCACCTAAATATATTGATTTTATCAATACTGTTGAAAATGTTGATGCCGATTTCTTAGAAGGTACTACCGCTGCTGGTAAAACAACTGTTGGTGTTGGTGTGAAGTTTATGCGTATGGTTAGTCGTAGTAAAAAGAGTTTTCATATCATCGCAGCTAAGACGACTGGTGTAGCTGAAAAGAATATTATTCAACAAGATAATGGCATATTGGATATCCATAAAGATGCCCAGTATTTTGGTAACGGTGATAAAAATAATAAGATTCCTCACATCAAATTTGAGGGTAAAATTATTTACGTTTTAGGTTATGACAATAAATCAAAATGGCAGTTAGTTTTAGGTGGTCAATATGGTTGTGTCTATATTGACGAGGTGAATACTGCAGACATTGAGTTCGTTCGTGAAATGTCTACTCGTAATGAATACTTGATGGCTACACTTAATCCAGATAACCCAATGTTGCCAGTATACAAAGAATTTATTAATCGTTCCCGACCATATCAGAAATATGCAAGTGATGTACCAGAAGAAATTATGAGAGATTTAGTTGAACCGGTAGTGCCTAATTGGCGTTACTGGTTTTTTAGTTTTAAAGATAATGCTAGCTTAACTGCTGAGGATATTGAAAAGAAGAAACGCTCTGCGCCTCCTGGTACTAAGTTATATAAGAATAAGATTCAAGGACTACGTGGGAAGGCGACAGGTCTTGTGTTCATGAACTTTGATATGAAGAAGCACACTATAAAAAGTGGCTATATCAAAGAACGAATCATGGACAATGAAATTAAATTTGTTAAATTCACTGCAGGATTAGATACGGCATACTCAGCAAATAGTCCAGATACGATTGCGATGATTTATCAAGGGATTACTGATAAAGGTGTTCTGTATACGTTGGATGAAAAAGTATACAACAATGCAGAGTTGCAGACACCTATTGCACCATCAGACACAGTACATCGCTTCATCGAGTTTCTTGAAAGGAACCGTGAAACGTGGGGCTTTGCTAAAGATGTTTTTATTGATAGTGCCGATCAAGCAACTATCACTGAATTAAATAAATACAAACGTCAACATGGCTCACTTTACAATTTTACTAATGCGTATAAAAAGACAACTATCATCGATCGAATCAATCTGCAAGTAGGATGGATAGCTGAAGATTCTTATTTTGTTTGTGACCATTGTAAGCATCATCTGTTTGAATTGAACAATTACAGTTGGAAAGAAGACAAAGATGAACCAGAGGATAGCAACGACCATACGATTAATGCCAATCAGTATGCATGGTTACCATACAAACATCTGATTGGAAGAAGGGAATAACTTATGGGATTTATGGACAACATCAAAAATCGTGTTAAAAACTGGCTGAATATTCAAGATGGCCAACCGAGTATCATTACAATTTCAGAGCTACTAAACTTTCCTCAAAATGTTGCCAAGAATCGTATTTGGTATCGTGGCGATTCTTATGAGCTAGAACAGCTTTATAAGCAGATTGGTAATCGATCTGTTGGACTTACTTTTTGGGGTGCCAGATCAACACCAGGAATGGAAATTAGAAAAATTCACACTGGTATTCCAGGTCTTATTGTAGATCGTTTGGTGGAGATTACATTAGCTGATTATAATGAGCCAGAGTTTGACGACCCTGACCATCAAGAGATTTGGGAGAATATTGTAAAAGAAACTAATTTCGAAAATCAGTTAGAACGTGCATTGAAAGAGGTTCTTTACGTTGGTGACGGTGCTTTTAAAATTAGTTTTGACCCGAAGGTTAGTGAGTATCCCATTATTGAGTGGGTGCCAGGCGATCGAGTAGATTTTGTGTATCAACGTGGCAAAGTGAGAGAAATTATTTTTAAAACGTTCTTTACTGAAGGACAGAAGAACTTTACTTTGTTAGAACACTACGGGTATGGCTATATCACTAATGAGCTTTATCATGACGGTAATATCAAGAATTTAGATGCAACCAGATTTACTGAATCATTAGAGGACTTCAAATTTGATGACGAGATTATTTTAGGTGTTTCACTAACGATATATGAAAGCTCAAAATGGGAGGGTCGAGGTCAATCAATATTTGACCGTAAAATTGATTCATTTGATGCGCTAGATGAGTCTTGGAGCCAATGGATTGATGCATTAAGAGCGGGGCGAACCAAACAATATATCCCAGAGGTCTTTTTACCTCGTGATCCAAACACAGGTATGGTGATGGCACCAAATTCTTTTGATAATCGGTTTATCAAAACTGATAATGATGCTCGTGAGAATGCCGTTAACAAGATTGATATCCAACAAGCCGCTATTCCTCATGATAGTTACTTAGCAACTTATGTAACTGCATTGGATCTAGCCTTACAAGGCGTTATCAGTCCATCAACACTTGGTATTGATGTGAAGAAGCTAGATAATGCTGAAGCGCAACGGGAAAAAGAAAAAGCAACACTCTATACACGTGCAGCAATTATTACAGCCATGGAAAACTTTATTCCGCATCTCATCTATATGACTATTAATTCTTTTAACGTTATGCAGAAGAAACCAATAGTAGATGTAGACGTCAGCATACCATTTGGTGAATATGCGAATCCTTCTTTTGAGTCTCAAGTGGAAACAGTCGGTAAAGGTAAGACGCAAGGCATCATGAGCATTGAGGCTGTTGTTGAAGAGCTTTACGGTGATTCTAAAGATGATGAATGGAAAGCTGAAGAAGTCGCCCGATTGAAAAATGAGCAAGGCATTGCTGAATTTGATGATGAGCCAAGTTTAAATACATCTTTGGGGGACTTTTCTATTCAGACAGATGATCCTAAAGGAGATGAAAAAAATGATAGTGACGATCCTAAACAAAACATACCAAATGAGCCAGAAGGAAGCACAGGGGCTTCTTAAAGTAGCATCTGATCAAGTACCTTTTGGAATATATGCAGTGGTACAAGCAGGTAAAATCTCTTTAGAAAACATTCCCTGTGCAAGCATTACTCAATTGAAAGAGAAAAAAAGAGAATTTAAGCAAGCTGGCATGAAGGTATACGCCAATGGCTTATGATGTTGGCAGAGCCTTCGAACGTATAGAGCAAGAATTGATTGATTCAATGATGCGCAACATGAAACGTCATCGGCTGGAGGAAATCGATTCTGATTTACAGTGGTCCCAGTGGCAAGCAGCACAACTTCAAGAACTGCAAAAATTTAAGCAAAGAAATTCAATGAAATATAATAAGCAGTTCAAAGAAATAAATCAAAATATCCGTAATGCGATTATTAAAGCCAAAGCAACCGGAGAAATGACTGAAGAAGTTGCAATACTTGAAGCATTGCAAAAAGGTTTCGTGACACCTAAGCGACCAAAAGGAATGTCCGGTTCTTTTTTTCGTATCAACGAGCGAAAAATGAATACACTGCTAAATGCCGTTGAAAAGGATATGAAAAAAGCAGAACAAGCTGTTTTGAGGTTTACAAATGACCAATATCGCCAGATCATTTTTGATGCGCAAGTATACGCTAATTCTGGTGCTGCAACTTATAACAAAGCAGTAGATATGGCGACTAATGACTTCTTAAAACGAGGCATTAATTGTATCCAGTACAAGAATGGTGCGCAAGTAAACATTGCTTCTTATGCTGAGATGGCAATTCGTACTGCAGCTAAACGTGCTTATCTTCAAGGTGAAGGACAAAAGCGAGAAGAGTGGGGCATTCATACAGTTATTATGAACAAACGATTCAACGCCTGTCCTTTGTGCTTACCCTTTGAAGGTAAGGTATTAATTGATGATGTTTGGAGTGGTGGTAGTACCAAAGATGGACCTTATCCATTAATGAGTAGTGCAATGTCTGCGGGGCTCTATCACCCAAACTGCAAAGATATTCATACAACTTATTTTCATGGTATTAGTACACCACCAGATGATAGGTTTAGTAAAAAATCACGTGCAGGTGTCAAAAAAAGACAAAAGCTTGAGAATTTAGTGAGTTATGCAGATCGTCAGAAAGAAAAGCAAGAACGGTTAAATCAACATAGTTTGGATGAAGAGAATCAACAAAAAGCTTTCCAGAAAAGAATCGCTTGGGAACAACGAAGCAATGAGGCAAAAGATAAATTAAAAGTTTTGGAAGAAAAAACTAAATTGAACCTTCATGAAAACAAATTTAATCAGTTGCTGGAAGATATTGAAATAGATATTCTAGAAAAAGAATCTTATGAGCATCTTAAACCTGATAGATTTGAGAATTTTATCAAGAAATATGGTAAAATTAGTAATAAGAACAGGGGAATACTCTGGGATTCTGATAGTGGTTATATACAAACCACAAACAGTTTTAAGTTAAACAGAAAGCTACGTGGTCTGAATGGTATGGAGCCTGGGCCTGATTCAGAAAAAACAATCACAGTATTAGATGAATTGATTGAGGCAAACAGGCTTGAGGAGAATATTTTAGTAGATCGTTGGGTAAAAGAAGATTGGTTGCAGTCTGTCGCAAGTGAAAATAAGGTTACAACTAATTCTGAATTCTTGAACCAAGCAAATAAGGGAGCACTCACTTATTCAGATAAGGGATTTGTTTCCACTAGTCTTATTTCAGAAAAAAATGTTATGAACAAAAGAAATATTAGACTTCAAATTCAAGTTCCAGCAGGATCTAATGCCTTTGTCACTGATAATATTTTTGAGAGTGAAATGATATTGAATCGAGATAGTCATTTTCAAATTATCAAGGTTGACGTTCAAGAAGTAAACGGTCGAAATATCACTAATGTTCTGGTGAAATTGTTAAAGGGAGAGTGATTGTATGTTTGATGCAAAAAGTTTACTTGCAGAAATGGGTGTAGATCCAAGCAAACAATACGAAAAAGAAGACTTTACTAATATGTCTGATCGTGAACTAGAACAACTACGATTTACTGATTTAGATAAAGTTGAATTAGAATTACTAACAAATGAAATAAAAAAACGTAAAAAATAGGCACTTAACTATTGCTGAATGGTTAGGTGCTATTTTTGTGCTTTAAAGTCATGAGAAATCATGGCTTTTTATTTTGTCCGAAGACATTAAACTACGTGGAGACACCAGCGTCAATAACTGAAATAGGGAGACACCCTAAAAACTGAGAGGAGTCAAAACAATGAATAAACTATTATTACCCATGAACCTTCAAATGTTTGCTGAACCAGCGGGAGAACCAAACCCGGGAGACAGCTCTCAATCAGGTCAGCAGCCAGCCGGAGGTCAGGCAACACCGCCAGCTTTCGATTATGACAAACTGGCTAGCGTTATTTCAGGTAAACAGAATGTAGCTGAAGATACCGTTTTGAAGAGTTACTTTAAACAACAAGGTTTAAGTAAAGAAGAAATGGATCAAGCGATTAATACATTCAAGGAACAAAAGGCGGCAAATACTCCTGATGTTAACGCGCTACAAGCACAGGCAGAACAAGCACAACAATTAGCAGTAAAAGCTCAGTTGGACGCAAAAGCTCAAATGGCGGCTATTCAATTAGGTGTTGATGTCAAAGTTTTACCTTATGTATTAAAAATGGCTGACTTATCAAGTTTGACAATTGAGTCAAAAGATGAAGACTTTACTGCAGCTCTAAACAAAGTATTGGAAGATGTTCCGGCACTAAAAACAAATGCAGTAGCTTCAACTGGTTTTCAAGCGGTTGGGTCCGCAGGTCAATCACAGGCACAATCAGCAACAGAAAATCAACTTGACCGAATTTTCGGTATAAAAAACAAATAAAAAGGAGATTGATTTATTATGGCAGTTTTAGAATATGTAACACAGTTTTCAACACGAATTTTGGATATGTATGGGCATGAACTGATTTCAGATGCCTTATTCCATTCTAATCAGGATATCAACATTATTGGAGCGAAAGAAATTAAAATCCCTCGTATTACAGTTTCTGGTTATAAAGATCATGACCGCACAACTATGGGATTTAACGGTGGGAATTATTCAAATAGCTTTGAAACTAAGTCTTTGGATCATGACCGTGATATTGAATTCTTTATTGATCCAATGGATGTTGACGAAACAAATCAAATTATGTCTATCGCAAATATTCAAGCTCGTTTTGAAAAACGACAAGCAATTCCTGAATTAGATAGTTACACTTTTTCTAAACTATATTCAGAAGCAAAACGCGTTGGAGCTACAATCAATACAGCCGCAGTTACTCGCACAAATATCCTAGCGGATTTTGATGATAATTGTGAAAAATTTGAAGATGCTGGTGTACCTTTATCTCGTTGTATCTTGTATTGTACTGCAGCTTACAAGAAAGAATTGAAGAACGCTGAAGGTATTCAACGCACGTTATCAGTTGATGGTGGTGGAAACGGTATTGATCGTCGTGTTCATTCAATGGATGACCTTGGTGAAATTAAAGTGGTGCCGATTGAACGATTTAAAACAGCTTATGATTTCACTGATGGTTATAAAGCTGATGCTACTGGTAAACAAATTAATTACATCCTTGTTGATCCCGAAGCGCAAGTGTCTCGTGTGAAATACTCATACATTAATACTTACACTCCTGGTCATGATTCGCGGACAGCGGACAATTACTTGTATCAAAACCGTCGTTTCAACGGGACGTTTGCCTTAGATCAAGAGTTGAAACAAGCTTGTATTATTAATGCGGAGGCCTAGACTATGAAAGCAAAAAAAGAAAATAAAGTTTATACAGTAGATGAAACGCAAAAACAACGGTATTTAGACACTGGATTTGATATTTACAGTGATGAAGGGGAATTGCTAGAGCATTCTCCTTTAAAACTGATTAAGTACTCTGAATACGATAAAGTCTTCAAAGAGAAAGATGCTTTACAGAAAGAGTTGGATGATCTAGGAACTGACGATATTGCCAAACAGTTAGTAGCAGTAAAAAAAGAAAACACCTCACTGAAGAAGGAACTAACAAAGATTAAGGAAGCAGATGGAAAAGCTGCAGCTGAAAAAGAAACTAAAGAAGGTGAATAACCATGTTTGAACTTTATGCCGATGAAGATTTTTACAAGAATAAATATCTTGGAAAAGTAACAGATGACTTGGAAAGAAAACTTAGACAGGCGCAACGTCATATTGATTCTCTAACCTTTAATCGTATCGTCGGCAAAGGTTTTAGCAATCTCACCAGCTTTCAACAAACTTTGATTAAAGAAGTAATCTGTCTTCAAGTTGATTTTGAAGATGAGAATCAAGATCTTTTAGATTCTGTTGTATCTTCTTATTCGATAAATGGTGTATCCATGAATTTTGGTGATAGCTGGAATGTGGTTGTTCAAAGTGGCATAGCGATGCAGCGTTCTACCTACGAATTATTAAATCAAACAGGACTAACTAGGCGGGTGATCCGATGAAATTTCCGTCACTGGTCCCAAAGAGTCTTTGTAAAACACCTATTCATGTATTTATTCAACAAGAAGGTATTTCAGAAGATGGTGAGCCATTAGAAGCTGTTACAAATGATTTGGTTTGTAATTATCAAGACGTTGCGAAAACTATTTTAACTGAACAGAAAAAGCTCGTTCAAATTGTTGGACGGGCTTATTTCATTGGTGATATTGCGCCGGATATTCCGATTATTAGCGGTGGCACAGTTAAAGTATTTGATGTACAACGTCGAATTGCTCAAGGAATGAAGGCTCGTAATCCAGATGGTACTGTTAATTACACACGATTAGACTTGGAGTGATTTTTTTATGAAAGTTCATTCAACAGTAAAAATGAACACGCCTGTAATCAATCGTTTGGCCAAAGCACAAGTTCAAGCCTTAGAAATGACGACCGAAGCTTTGCATACAGAAATTGTTCAAGCGCAAGTTGTTCCATTTGATAAAGGTACATTACAAGGTGAAGGGTTTGCCCCAGATTATGCAGACTCTTCAAGAGGTCGTACTAGTCTGGTACACAGCACACCATATGCAAGAAGAGTGTATTTCCATCCTGAGTATAATTTCAATACAGCAACCAATCCGAATGCAAAAGGAAAATGGCTAAGTGATTGGATGCCTGGGGGGAAATTAGCTGGGTTTGCACCAGATGCCTATAAGAAGTTTTATCGTAAGATTACGGGGGTGTGAGGATGCTGACTTTAGCAGATGTTAGAGATTGGATTAAAACATTAAATGTTGGCCAAAACTTTTATATCGGAAAATTAGACAATAAACAGGAAGAATCTATTGGCGTTTATCAGCTTAGCACGAGTCCTCCCCGTAGGACACTTGGTGGTAGGAGCATGACAAGCTATGAAAGAAAAACTATTAGTATTTTGATTCATTGGAATAAAAACGCAAAGAAAACTGAACAAGTAGCGCAGTTACTTTATTCAAAAATACTAAGTAGCGAGTCAGTAGTTATTGCTGGATTATCGATTCAATATATCCAACTGTTAACAAATGAACCTGTAGATGTCGGTACTGATGATGCAGGTGTTTATGAACGAGTCATTGAACTTGATTTGTTTTATCAAATAAAAGAAAGTGAGTGAATTAATTATGGCAGCAAAAACAGGGGTTTATCCCGTTTATGAAAACCAGTTTCAAGTAGATACTTCTGGGACTGGTACAGCGAGTTTAAAAAATATAGCAGATATGGAAAGCTTCAGTGTAGCATTTGATAATGGTGTAGAAGAATGGAAACCATTTGATCACGCTGGATGGACGCGACGTTTGATGACAGCTAAGTCAGTCACTATTTCTGTCTCAGGAAAAAGAAATGTTAGCGACCCTGGTAATGATTATATGGCTGGTTTGGCATTTAAAAATGGTAGAGATGCAGAAGCAGATTTCCAATGGACTTTTCCAGATGGTACTAAAGTAATGTTCAAGCAGGCAGTGGTGAACATCAAAGAATTAGGGGCAGGCGACAGTACGGCTGTTGGTCCGTTAGCATTTGACATAATGAGTAATGGAAAACCCTTAGTTACACCTGCAGCATAATTTTGAGGAGTAGAAGCTACTCCTCTTTTTTTGGAGGTCATTATGACGTATGAAGTAATTTCCCCTTTTGTGGATTGTGAGACAGGAAAAGAATACGCAATTGGTGATGAATACAAGAACGAAAAAACAACACGGTTAAAAGCATTATCTACTCATGAAAATGTGACTAGAAAACCCTTGATTAAAAAAATAACTAAACCAAAAGAGAATGGAGAATTAAATCATGACTAAAGTTATGGACATTACTGATCAATTGAATTTTGAAGAAAATCCAAAAATTAAAGTGAAAGATCAAGAATTAGAGGTCAATGCAGATGCAACAACTGCTTTAAAGCTAATGGGCATTATCGGTGATGGAACTCAAATGAACTTAGAAGGTATCTCAGAAATATGTCATTTACTTTTCTCAGAAAAAGAGTTCAAAAAAATTGAATCCATGAATTTACAATTTAAAGATTTCACGACCATTGTAAAATCGGCTATGAGCTTAGTGACAGGTGAGGTCTCTTCGGGAGAGTAACGAGCCGTACTATGACTTATTTGATGATTTTGATTTGATTGTATCATCTATGAGATCACAGTACGGTCTTTCAATCTATAGCCATGAATTCAAACAGATGAAGTGGAAGGAATTTAAAGCTTTGATTTCAGGCCTTGATGGGGAAACACCTTTAGGTAGAGTCGTTCAAATTCGTAGTGAAGAAGATCCAAAAATGCTGGAACATTTTTCAGAAGGACAGCATAAAATTCGTAATGAATGGAGATTACGGTTATCTAAAGAGAAAACTGACGTTGAACTCAATCAAGTTTTGGATGAATTGAAAAATGCCTTTGTGGAGATGTCCAAATGATAAATGAGAAAAGAAAAAAGGTTTGTTGTCCCCATTGTGGCTATAAAATGCCTATTTTTTATGGAGTTGACAGCAAAGCAAAGGACCTATACATCAAATGTAAAGGAAGAAAGTGCGGGAAAATATTTGAAATAAAAATAAATGTCAAGTAGAGCCATTATGCGCCGATGACCTTTATATAAGGTAGGTGGGATAATATGGCTGAGTCGGTTGGACAAATCGGACTTGATTTAGTTGTGAATAAGAATGGTTTTCAACGCGAAATGTCTGGAATACAATCGATTGCTTCTAAAGCTGGCAAAACACTAGCGGCGGCATTTGCTGTAAAGAAAATCGTTGATTTTGGTAAGCAAGCGATAGATTTAGGATCAGATTTAACGGAAGTTCAAAACGTTGTTGATGTGACCTTCCCATCAATGACAAAACAAGTAGACGATTTTGCTAAAAATGCAGCAAGCTCCTTTGGATTATCTGAGACAATGGCGAAACAGTACACTGGGACTTTTGGAGCAATGGCCAAAGCTTTTGGTTTTGGCGAACAATCAGCATATGAAATGTCTAGTGCATTAACTGGTTTATCTGGAGATGTGGCTTCGTTCTATAATATTAGCCAAGATGAAGCATACACAAAATTAAAATCAGTATTTACTGGTGAAACTGAAACGTTAAAAGATCTCGGAATCGTCATGACGCAAAATGCTTTAGATGCATATGCCATGGCCAATGGATTTGGAAAAGTGACCAAGGATATGAGCGAGGCTGAAAAGGTAGCTTTGAGATTTCAATTTGTCTCTCAACAGTTGACTTTGGCTTCAGGAGATTTCTCACGTACATCTGGTGACTGGGCTAACCAAGTTCGTCTCTTAAAATTGCAGTTTCAGTCATTTATGGCAACTGTTGGTCAAGGATTGATTAATCTTTTCTCACCAGTTTTAAAAATAATCAATGTGTTACTAGGTAAATTAATTACCTTAGGGAATGCTTTTAAGTCATTTACTGAGTTAATTACAGGAAATAAATCTAGTGGACAGTCCGGTGAAGTTGTTCCAGGAGTGCAAGATGCCTCTGGGGGTCTTCAGGAAGCTACAGAAAGTGCAGATGACCTTGGTGCTGCTACAGAAGATGTAGGGAAAAAAGCTAAAAAAACAGCTAAAGAAATGCAGTCTCTTTTTGGATTTGATGAAATTAATAAATTATCAGATCCAACAAGTGATTCAGATGATGATGACGATTCTGGCAAAGATGATGGATCAGGATCCGGAGCAGGGGAAGCAATTAAAGGTGCAGTTGTCGATATGGGACAATTGGCCGAAGGTGAAAATATTCTTAGCAAGTTTGCAAGAGATATTCTTGAACGGTTTAAGGAGTTAGCTGATTTATTTAGTAAAGGATTTAAAGCAGCATTTAAAGCTGAAGGACTTGAGAGAATAAAAGAAGCTTTAGAAAGAATTGGTAAAACTCTAAAAGAAATTTTTACTGATGAAGATGTCGTAAACTCTTTTAATCGGATGTTGGATAAAATCGCTTATGCCTTGGGACAATTTGTCGGCTCTATTGCTACAGTTGGCTTAGCAATCGGTGTATTTCTAGCTGAGAGTATTGCGAATGGTTTGGAACGCCAAAAAGACAGACTTAAACGTGCATTAGTAACTGTTTTTGATGGAATCGGAGATATCGCTGAGTCAATGGGGAATATTGCTCAAGACTTATCTGAAATATTTTACGATGTGATGACCTCAGAAGGAGCAATACGTATTGGTAGCTCAATTGTTTCTGCTGTTTTATCAGCAGGAGCTGGTATGTTGGAATTAGGCGTTAAATTTGCGCGAGATGTTATGAAAGGTTATGAGAATTATGTAAAAGGTGTAAAACTAAACTACACAATTGCCATAACAGGTACTCTCGATGCAATCGCTCCAGTATTTGAGACGATTGAAAAAACAATTAATGATTTATCTGATACTTTAAATGAAGTATACGACAAACATATCCAGCCAGTAATTGAAACACTTTTTGAAGCTTGGACAAGAATAGCAAATGCTTTTTGGAAGGGGTATAACGAGCATATTTTACCTGTTTTAAAAGAATTGGGAGAAAAGTTTACTACCCTTTACGATGAGCATGCAAAGCCTATGATTGAAAGTTTAGGTAATGCCATTGGTAAAATCGCTGATATGTTCAAGCTTTGGATAGAGGCAATGACGCCAGTATTTGAATGGATGGCTGAAAATATTGCTCCTATATTAGCCCCTATTATTGAATTAATCGGAACGGCTTTAATAAACGCATTAGGTTTTATTATCGATCTTTTAAAAGGATTGTTAGACATTTTATCTGGCCTGATTGATTTCATTGTAGGTGTCTTTACCGGAAACTGGGAATTAGCTTGGAATGGAATAAAAGATATTTTTTCTGCAGTATGGGATATTATTTCTGGGTATGCCCAATATATTTTAGATCAAATTATGCTACAGTGGTCAACTATTTCAGAATTTTTTGGAGAGATTTTCAGAGTTGCTTGGGAATTAATTCAAATGGCTTGGAGCGGTGTAGTTGAGTGGTTTTCACAATTGTGGCAAGGAATATGCAATGTCTTTGCGTTAGTTGGTCAATGGTTTCAAGATAGGTTCCAAGAAGCCTATCAAGCAATTCAAAATGTATTTTCATCGATTGGCAATTGGTTTAGTCAACGTTGGCAAGATGTTTGTAATGTCTTTTCAAGTGTAGGTAATTGGTTTGGTGATAGATTTAGAGAAGCTTATAACGGTATTGTCAATGCCTTTAGTAGTATAGGAAACTTTTTTGATGGCATTTGGCAAACGATTAGAGACAAATTTACGTCTATCGGCTCAATGATAGGTGAAGCTATTGGAGGATCATTTAAAAGTGTTTTGAATGGTGTTTTAAGCTTTGTTGAAGATACCTTAAATAATGGAATTGGCGTTATAAATAGTGCCATTGATTTTATTAATTCGTTGCCAGGTATTTCAGTTGGGAGTATGGATTATGTTAGCCTTCCACGACTTGCCCAAGGTGGCTTTGTTAAAGCCAATACACCACAGCTAGCAATGATTGGTGATAATAAGCATTATGGAGAAATAGTTGCGCCAGAAAATAAAATGTTAGATATGGCAAGAAAAGCAGCGGAATTATCTAATAACGGTGGAAGTAACGCAGAAGTTATTGCTCTTTTAAGAGCTTTACTAGATGCAATACTTGCCCTAAATTTAACAATTGATGGTGAAGATATTACGAAACTTATCGTAAATAAGATAAATAATATTACAACTCGCACAGGAGAATCACCATTACTTTATTAGGAGATGAAACATCATGAGTGAGATTATAGCTTCCGGGGTAGCTTTACCTTCACCAACAGAAATAGGTATCTCTGATGAAGTTATCTGGTCCTCTGGGACTGGTAGAAATGCAAATGGAGATATGGTTGGAGACCTGATTACAGAGAAAAAAACCGTGTCCATAAAGTGGGGGATATTAACATTAAGTGAATTGAATAAAATTCGAAGTTATATTCAGAGTGGATTTTTTCCTGTGCAAATACTCGGTTATAATCTGACAGTCTACAGAGGAACTATCCAATCAGAATACTTAGGACAACTAAGTGACGGTGTTACTTATTATAAAAGTGCATCAGTTAATCTAATTCAAAAATAGAATTGAGGTGAGGTGAATTGTTAAAGGTTTCAAGTGATTTTCACGCAGCATTTAAAGATTCGGAACGAGAAGTTGTTATTAAAGTAGCTTTAAACGGCATTGAGTATAATGCAGGCAGTATTAAAGAAGTAAACTACTCAACCGGAGCTTTTGGCGGAGATAAGTTTCAAATTGGTTCAATTCAATCAGCAGCAGTTAAAATCACTTTCACTGAAATAATTGAAGGTCTAAAAGAATTAGATGAATTAAAAATCGAAATTGGTGTAAAGATAAAAGGTTCAGGGACACCTTCAAACATTGATTATATTGCAAAAGTAGGATGTGCAAAAGTAGGAAAAACAAGATTAGTTAGTTATGTTCCTGATAAATTTGAATTTGTCCCTTTAGGAACATTTTATATTAGTGATCGAGTAGACCCTAACAGAAATGAAGGAACAACCACTTTGGAAGCTAGAGATGGCTTTATTTTTATGGAGGGTGCTTATGAATCGAAGCTCTCCTATCCAACTCGCTTAGCCAATGTAGCAATAGAAATCGCCAACAAGAGCGGCATTACAATTGATCCAGTTTCATTTAATCACTTAAGTACCTATACAATATCTAAACCTGAAGGCTACACTTATAGACAAGCGATTGGTCTGATTGGTCAGTATGAGGCTGGGTTTGTATGTTTTGACAGGAATGGTCAACTGGCCATCCGACAATTGACAGATCCAAAATTTTTTATAGCACCAAGTGAGTATTTCTTAAAAGGTTTGACGAAAAATGAATTGCTTTTTCAACCAAAAGGTATTTCTTGTAAAGTCATTAAAAAGAAAGACGGTTCTAGCAATGAAACCATTACTTTACAAGCTGGTTCCACCAATGGTCCACAGATTACTATAGAGAACAATACAATGACACAGTCTTTACTTGAACAGATATTTGCAAAAGTTAGGAACCTTAATTATTATCCCATTGATCTTAAGTGGCGAGGAAATCCTGCACTAGAAGTAGGAGATTGGGTTACTATGACTGATAGGCAAGGTAAGCAGTTTAAATCTCCTATTTTGAATTACACATTGGTGTTTGACGGAGGCTTAACATCCACTATTAGTGCTGATTCTAAGTCTCAATCGGGAAGCGTTACTGCCTTTAAAGGTCCGCTGCAACAACAATTAGAAAATATTGATTATAGACTAGACGCCGCTGGAAAAAACAATGTTTACAGTGGTACAGCGAAACCTAAGAATCCTCAAGAAGGAGATATTTGGTTTAAAAAAGATGGTCCAGATGATGAGATTTGGGTTTATCAAAAATTAGAAGATGGAAGTTTCGATTGGGTACAGACTACATCAACTCGAATGGCTGATGATATCAAAGAGCAGATTGAAAATGCCACGCCATCAGATGAAATAGTGAAGACCATTAATTTAAGTCCTGAAATGGATGGAAAAGATTGGCTGAAAATTAGTGGGGCTAAGATTTGGCTAACCAATGAAACGAAAATTGATAAAGCAATTATTACATCTGCCATGATTGCAGATGTAGATGCTGGAAAGATTCGCACAGGGACATTGGATGCTAGTCAGATCACAGTAACTAACATAAACGCTGATTCAATTTCGACAGGTACTCTCAGAGGAGTCAATATTATTGGGGTAAAAATCACTGGTAGTACAATTTCTTCTATATTAGGCAATTCAGAAATTACAATAGCAAATGGTAGTTTAAAAAACCTGTGGGAGGGCAAACTTTTTTCTGAAATGTCGGGAAACTCTTTTGAATTGTATAAGACAAATGGATCATCAGTTTTAGGAGGGTTATATCGAACTACGTATTTAGAGACAGGAAGAGAATATTTAAATATTTCAGCATATTCAGGGACTGATTTATGGTTAGGTCGATATGATTTAGGCAGTGGTTCTCATATTGGATCGATAAAAGTAAATGGTAATACTGGATTGGTCAGTTTATATAATACAGAGTTTGGTGCTGACATAAATGGTAATGATAAAGCTATAAAAAATGTCTGGTTACCTGGTTTTAAAGTTCCCAACAATGCGCCAGTAAATTTTTATTCCACTTTGAATATGAACGGATTTTCCATTTATAATCAATCAGACATTAGGTTAAAAGAAAATATCGAAGCTACTTTAATTGATGGCATTGAAGAGACTAAGAGACTTCAATTTGTAGAATTTAATAGAAAACAAAACTTTCAAACTAAAAATTCAAGTATGCAGCCAAATAATCAACGAGAGCTTGGATTAATTGCACAGCACACACCTTTTCTATCTGCAAATGGTGAGAGTGACCATTATTTAAAAATAGATGTTACGAAGCAAATTATGTTGAATAGCTTAACAAACAAACAAATAATTGAAAGATTGGAAAATCTAGAAAAAAGAATAGCAACATTACAAAAAATTGATGGCAATACGTAATTACTTTTTTTAAATACTTACCTTAAGGGGTGATTTTATGGAAATTAATGCAGAACAATTAATTGAGGAATTAATAAAAAAAATAAGTATGCTTGAATTAGAAAATGCAAAACTAACAGTTGCCTTAAACAGCCAATCAAAGCCAATTAAAGATGACAAAGTAGGTGAAGACTAGTGGCTTACACGAAACAAACATGGAAACAATATGATGACAACAAAACAGAAGAACAGAATATTCAGGATGGCGCTGTTGTAACAGCAGAGAGAATGAACCATATTGAAGAAGGTATTGACCAACAAGCACCTTTAACCGACTTTACTACACACAAGAATGATAAGACAAATCCCCACGGTGTAACAAAATCACAAGTTGGGCTAGGTAATGTTGATAATGTTCAACAAGCGCCTTTAACCGACTTTACTACACACAAGAATGATAAGACCAATCCCCACAGCGTAACAAAAGCACAGACAGGCTTGGGCAATGTAGATAACTATTCCACAGCTAATCAAGCTGAGGCTGAGCTAGGCACTTCATCAAGTAGATTTATGACACCGCTAAGAGTATTTCAAGCAATTGCCAAGTGGGCCTCTGGTAAGTTTATGGAATTGACCGGGAATCAGACAGTTGCTGGAACGAAGAATTTTTCATCGCAACCATCTTTTAATGGTGCTTTATTAATGCCTTTGGATTCAAAAGGTGTAGTTAGATATAAAATGAGTGCAAGTAATTCTACAAACATTGCTTCTGGTGGTGTGGATATTATCAGGTTTGGTGATTTGGTAATTGTAACTGGATTATGTTCTTTAAATAAAGCTGTAGGTAAAGATGGAGATGTTTTTGGAAATTTTGTTCCAGATGAACTTGTCCCAACACAAGATATTTATCAAGGAGTTTTTATGTGTTCGTGGGGAGGTAATGGCTCTTCTACAGCGACTGAAATAAGAAGTATAATTACGAGATATGGTAGATCATGGTTCGCGGCAGATCAACCCATCACCAATACTTGGATAAATATATGGGGTTCTTATCAAGTTGGTAAAGGAGAAACGCCAATTAAAGACAGTAGTAGTTTGTTTGGTAAAAGATAAAGGAGGGAATAAAATTGAAAACAATTTATAAAGTATTATATCCCATTGGTTTTGAAACTGTAGAGGTTGGAGACACGTATCAAGCACAGGTGCCTTATACGGAAGTTACACCTCTTGTTTTAAAAAATGAACAGTCACAATATTTTGACTTTCCATCTAGCAAGTGGGAAGAAGCTACAACTCAGGATGTTTCAAAACAATTAAAACTATTGGAGAGTCTTTCTACAGGCATTCAAAAAGAAAATGCAGAATTGAAAGAAAAACAAATAAATTTAGATGCACAATTAACAGATGCACAGATTGCCATTGCAGAAGTTTTTGAGATAGTCGCTGGAGGTGAAGCAAATGGCTAAAATCTATGCCAGTTTAATCCAGAAAGGGTTGAAAACAATTGAACAAGTACCAGATAAAATTAAAGACGAAGTCCAAGCTATCCTTGATTCAGAGATTGAAAATTAGGATGGCTTTTTTGATGCTTAGAAAAGAGGTGAACACCATGGCTGCAGTATACGCAACCTTAGTTATTAAGGGTAAACGAGTAATCGCTGAAGTACCTGAAAAAATTCGTGAACAAGTAAAAGAAATTCTAGTTGATATGGATCTGCCGGAGTTGGCTGGGGAATAATTGATGGAGAGTTGGTGAACAATTTTGGGATATATAAACGAGGCTCAGGAAACACTAGACTGGGCACAAAGAAATAATCAAATATTTTTGATTATGTTTATTGTTGTCTTTACCGTACTGTTATTAGTTTTGTATGTGGCATTTAAGCTTCTAGTAACTGAAAGAAAAGAATCACAAAAAGAAAGAAATAGTTACCTAGAAACCATTCAAAAACAACAAAACTTGGTGAGTGAACAACAAGCTTTGTTGGAGGATGAGAAAAGAATTTTTGAAAATATGAGTAAAGACATTACAGAAATTAACTTTAAATTGGATCGTGTTGTAATTAAGAAGGAGTGAAACAAATGGATTTAACAAGTTTGAAGGAATATGTTTTAGTATCACCACTCTTAGCTTGTCTGGTAGTGGGCTATGTAATCAAACACACACCAGCTTTAGATAAAGTGGCTAATGAGTATATTCCAGTCATAGTCACAATCTTAGGAGCGATTCTGGGGGTACTTGCCACTGGATTGACACTTGAATCAGTAGTATACGGTGCTATCAGTGGTTTGGCTTCTACTGGATTGCATCAAGTGTTTGGCAGTTTGATTGATCGGAAGGAGGATGACTAATGATTGAAGTAGGTAAAAAAGTAACTTTGATAGGTGCTTTTAAAGTAAGAGAAAAGCAAGATGATTACATTATTTTCGACTCTTTTGAAAAAGGAACTATTGATTTAACTGAAAAGTATAGTGAAAAAGGTTATCAGGAATATGATGCTGAAGGAAAAGAGAAGAACTTCGATGGATTTACTGAAGGGGACTTCTTTAAATTTAATGGAGAACTAGAAGTAGTTCGTAGTAATGAATTATTTACCAAATTAAAAGTAATAGATGGAACCATTATTTCAGTCCCTAATCACAAGATTGTGGAGGTGGAATAGATGGCTCTTTTTTATTCTGGAATAGCTGGTAAGAGACCAGGGAAGGCTAAGGGCTGGGTGCTTCACAATGACGCTGGCAGTCAAGCGGCAACTGCGGCATACTATCGCGCATGGCTGCCTACACATGATGCCTATTTAGGATTTGCCCACGCATATACAGCGAGTGATGGTACGCATTTTGCTGAAGACTATGATTATATGGCCTACCACACTGCTAATTCCGAAGGTAATATGTGGTATTTAGGTATAGAATTTTGCCAATCGATGGGCAACGAAAATACTTTCCGACAAAATGAACAAGATGGATTTAAGGTCGTAGCAAGATGGTTTATTGATGAAAATATGACACCGAACCGATCGACAGTAAAGCTACACAGAGAGTTTTCAGCAACTGCCTGCCCTCACCGTTCTTGGGCGTTACATGGTCAATCGACAAATGCAGTTAAAGATTACTATATTGCTCAGATTGTTCTAGCGATGGCAGAGCTTAAAGGTGTTACAGTCAAAAAAGAAGAACCTAAAAAACAGGAGGATGAAGATATGATTTATGCATTTGCAAATAGAAACGCAATTTTTTATGTACAAGGACCAAAAGTGAGCGTGTTACACAGCGAGGCTGATTGGAATGCCATGCAAGCAATATACTCTCAAACACACGATGGAAAACAGATTAAAGTATTTGACTGGATGGACAATAATTCCACGGCAGATGCAGTTTTTCGGACTTTAGGATACTATGAAGATGAGGCATTCAGAAATTCAGTTACTGATGGTATTGAAAATATCAAAAAGAATTTAAAATAGCATATAATTGGCAATATTAGAAAAAAGTTGATATTATTCTAATGTCCAAATAGTTTTTATCGCTTAAAAGAGAGCAACGGAAATCAGATCACTTTTAACAAAGTGAATCTGGTACAAATTCTGTTACTCTCTTTTTTAGTTTATTAACAAAAAATACCGCCACCTCAAAAGAGATGACGGATTGCAGTATAGATAATCATTTAAGGAGAGGCTCGAACCTCTAACAAAATTCTACCAAATATGTATACTAACACAAGCCGTACCCTTAGCTCAGTTGGTTAGAGCAGACGGCTCATAACCGTCCGGTCGTAGGTTCGAGTCCTACAGGGTACATTTATTTATAGGTTTAATAATTCTTTTTTCTTCGCATCAAATTCTTCTTGAGTAACAATTCCCATATCAACTAGTTCTTTCAATTCTTTTAGCTCTTTAATTATATCTTCTCTTGATTTAGGCTCTTCTATACCTGTTTCTTGATCAATTTCGATTTCTGTAGAAACAGTTTGAAGGGATAATAACTCGTTATAGTCTCTGGTATCAGCATTAATCGTTAGCGTAATAGAACGGTCATCTGAAATTCTCTTTAAATTTATCTTAGCTAAGGATTTCACCTCTACAGCTTCAGTTGTTTGTGTAGTGTTACTATTGTGTCTTGTAGTTTTGTTTCCTTTAACTTTCTTTTTATCTTTGCCTTTTGACCCTGCGTAGGCACCAACTACCGTTCCAACAGGACCAAGCATTGTACCAATAACTGCACCGGCCGCTATTCGACCAGTCTTTCCTTTTTTAACAGTATTTTCAGTAGTATCTGTTGATGATCCACCGGCTGTTTGACTTGCTAGTACTGTCTTATATTTTGCACCATTAAATTCTGTTGACAGCAGATAATAAAAATCAGGATTTTTTGGGTTAATGGCAATTCTATTATCATTCAATTGAACGATTGTTACTGGTCCTGAAACGCCAATAGCAGAACCACCCGCTGCAACATCAATAGTGACTTTTGTGTATATACCCGTAGTTTTAATATCGTCTTTACGTAAACGAAGATCATTATGCTCGTTCTCTAAATTTCTTCCCAATTCAGCATATCTAGTATTAATATCTTCGATGGAAATGTTTTTTGAATTAAACATATTTAAACCCAGGTCCCTTTTAATACTTGAATGACATTCAGTACAAATTTTTTTGTCGTCCAGTAATCTCACTGTGTTCAGGATATTTAGTGTGTTATCACAATACCAACATGTTGTTTCACCTTTCATAAAAAATCACCCCTTTTTAACTATTCTAGCACAACATCAGCAAATGAAAAAAATTAAAAAAAGTATTTTAACTTGCCCCACTTTTGCCCCGCTTTTTTTAAATATGCATGTTTCAATATAAAAAGACAATACGCTAAATATTGATTTTATAGCGTTAGCATACAGGTATAATCCAATATAACGCCCTGAATAAACTGATTTGATTGCAACGAAAGTAGCTACCTTTCTAAATCACGACTAGTCGAGAGAGTTCTCGGCTTTTTATTTTGACTGTATTTTTGATTCATGAGATAGTACTTCAAAAAGGAAGTGCCCTTATGACAATGGTTTTTACGAATTTTCCAGTTAGTGATTTACAGAAATCTATCACTTTTTATCAGAAGTTGGGATTTAAATTGAATGAAGACATGCAAAACGAACAATCAGCTGCTATGATGTGGGACGATAATTTCTGGGTCATGTTATTGTCACACGAATTTTATCAACAATTTATCGGTGAAAAAAAATTGATTGATACCAAACAATACAATACTTCAATGACTGCTTTTAGCATGAATAATGTAGCGGAAGTAAAACAATTTGGAAAATTAGCAGCTGATAATGGCGGTAGTACTTTTCACTTAGAATTAGGTTTTTCTGAAGAACAATTGTATCAGTTAGAAGTAGAAGATTTAGATGGTAATCAATTACAGCCTATTTGGATGAAAGTTTAATCAAAGGAAACACCTGACAAATGTAACGATTCAAAGGAGTTAGATCAAAAAGCTAACTTATTAAGATCGCTACAAAATTGTCAGGTGTTTTTTATAAAAAAACGATTCAGCCAAAAGACTGAATCGTTTAAGAAAATATCTTATAGGTAATATTTTTTAGCAACTGTTAAGTCATCGTTTAATTCATAAACTAAAGGTTGACCAGTTGGAATTTCTAAGTCCATGATGTCTTCATCAGAAATACCTTCAATATGTTTAGCTAAAGCGCGTAATGAATTACCGTGAGCTGCTACTAAAACAGTTTTATTGTCTTTTAGAGCTGGAGCAATTTCATCTTGCCAGAAAGGTAAAGCTCTTTCTAAAGTAACTTTTAAGTTTTCGCCACCCGGCACGTCACGAGGATCTAAGTCAGCGTAACGACGATCGTTTGCTGCAGAACCTTCGTCAGTTGCTTCCATTAATGGAGGTAATACATCGTAAGAACGGCGCCAGATGTGTACTTGTTCATCACCATATTTTTCAGCAGTTTCTTTTTTGTTAAGACCTTGCAATTTACCATAATGACGTTCGTTTAAGCGCCAAGATTTAACAGTTGGAACCCAAAGTTGATCAGATTCTTCTAAAATATAGTTACAAGTTTTGATGGCACGAGTTAAAACTGAAGTATAAGCAATATCAAATTCGATACCCGCTTCTTTAATTTTACGTCCGCCTTCTTTTGCCTCTTCAACACCTTCTGGAGCTAAGTCAACATCTGCCCAACCAGTGAATTGATTTAATTTGTTCCATTCGCTTAATCCGTGACGAGAAAATACTAATTTTGGCATGGATAAATCTCTCCTTGTGTAATTTATTTCTGAAATTTTCATACTACCGCTACATTGTACAATTTTTTTGGTGAATTTGCTATTAATCTTAGCAACTTAAATTTAAAAAAAGTTTTTATGGGACTTCAATTGTTTTTGGTCCATCAGGTGTACCAACAATCACGCGAGCAATCATATCTAAGAACAATCCATGTTCGACTACGCCAACTGTCTGATCCAATTCATCTGCTAAAGCATGAGGATCTTCAATCACTTCAAGATTTAAGTCAATAATATAATGGCCACCATCAGTTGTTAAGATATCACCATTTTCTGTTCGACGCCAGCCAGGATGATAGTCCTTGTTTTGGAAATGACGGAATAAGTTTTCGCTACCGAAGGGAACGACTTCAACTGGTAACGGAAATTTACCTAATTGGTCTACCACTTTACTCTCGTCAACAATCCAAATGACTTCATTAGAATAAGTTGCGACAATTTTTTCGAATAAAAGAGCGGCACCGCCACCTTTAATCCCATGAAAGTCTGAACTAATTTCATCAGCGCCGTCAATTACTAGGTCAACATGATCAACATCATCGATGGCTTTTAAAGGAATTCCCAACTCCAAAGCATGCTCTTCTGTCTTCAATGAAGTAACCACACCAATAATATTTAAACCTTCTTCTTTAACCCGACGTCCCAATTCTTTCACCATGTAATAGGCGGTTGAGCCAGTACCTAAACCGACAATCATGCCGTCCTTAACATATTTGGCACTTTCAAGGCCTACTAATTCTTTCAAGTTCATTTGAAAAATCCCACTTTCTATACGTTTTCCTTATTGTAACCGCTGTTACATGAAAAAAAAAGGAATACTTTCATTAAACAAGTAAAAAAATATTTTTTAAACTAAAAAAAAGCAGCAGAGCTTGTTGACAGCCAAAATGTCCCATGGTATGCTATCAAAGGTGCTTTGTGAACAGGTCTCTCAGAAAGAGACGTGCTGACTGTGTCAAGGTACGTTTGATAATGGATGCACAGATGATGCATTATTTTTTATCGCCAAAAAAGAACCACCTGGATGTGTGGGTCTAGTCATGGCGAATCGAGGAAGGAGGAACAAGGAATGCCTACAATTAATCAACTAGTACGTAAACCTCGTAAATCAAAGGTGGAAAAATCTAATTCACCAGCATTGAATAAAGGATATAACAGCTTTAAAAAAGTTCAAACGAATGTCAATTCACCTCAAAAGCGTGGGGTAGCAACTCGTGTCGGCACTATGACACCTAAAAAACCTAACTCAGCGTTACGTAAATATGCTCGTGTTCGTTTATCAAACTTAATCGAAGTTACAGCTTATATTCCAGGTATTGGTCACAACTTACAAGAACATAGCGTGGTATTACTACGTGGTGGACGTGTAAAAGACTTACCAGGGGTACGTTACCATATCGTTCGTGGTGCACTTGATACTGCCGGTGTTAACGATCGTAAACAAAGCCGTTCTAAATACGGTACTAAACGCCCTAAAGCGTAATTATTCGAACTAAAAAAATTGAACATATTTCTCGTAAGAAGGAGGAGAGTTATTCATGACTCGTAAAGGTGCAATTGCAAAACGCGATGTTTTGCCAGATCCTATGTACAATTCTAAGTTAGTAACTCGTCTGATCAACCGAGTAATGGTTGACGGCAAACGTGGTACTGCTGCGAATATCGTATATAGCGCATTTAATACAATTAAAGAATCTACAGGAAATGATCCATTGGAAGTTTTCGAACAAGCAATGGAAAACATCATGCCTGTCTTAGAAGTAAAAGCTCGTCGTGTCGGAGGTTCAAACTACCAAGTCCCTGTTGAAGTACGTCCAGAACGTCGTACAACATTAGGTCTTCGTTGGGTAGTTAACTATGCTCGTCTACGTGGCGAACATACTATGGAAGAACGTATGGCTAAAGAAATCATGGATGCAGCTAACAATACTGGTGCTTCTGTTAAAAAACGTGAAGACACTCATAAAATGGCTGAAGCCAACCGTGCGTTCGCTCACTATCGTTGGTAAGATCCTCTTTTGTAGACAACGTCAATCAAAAGACAAGACGCAATTTTTATTTCAATTAAGAGGGGAGAAACAAAAGAAATGCCAAGAGAATTTTCGCTAGAAAACACTCGTAACATCGGTATCATGGCCCATATTGATGCAGGTAAAACAACTGCAACAGAACGTATCTTATACTACACTGGTAAAATCCATAAAATTGGTGAAACGCATGAAGGTGCATCACAAATGGACTGGATGGAACAAGAACAAGAACGTGGTATTACGATTACTTCTGCAGCAACAACTGCACAATGGAAGGGTTATCGTATCAACATCATCGACACTCCTGGACACGTGGACTTCACTGTTGAAGTTGAACGTTCATTACGGGTATTAGATGGTGCGGTTACTGTCCTTGATGCACAATCAGGTGTAGAACCACAAACAGAAACTGTATGGCGTCAAGCGACTACTTACGGTGTTCCACGGATCGTATTTGCTAACAAAATGGATAAAATCGGTGCAGATTTCTTATACTCTGTAGAAACTTTGCATGACCGTTTACAAGCAAATGCTCATCCAATTCAATTACCAATCGGTGCAGAAGATGATTTCGAAGGTATCATTGACCTAGTCAAAATGAAAGCTGAAATGTACACAAACGATTTAGGTACTGAAATTGAAGAAACTGACATTCCTGCTGATTATGTAGATTTAGCAACTGAATGGCGCGAAAAATTAGTGGAAGCTGTAGCTGAAACTGATGAAGAACTAATGATGAAATATTTAGAAGGCGAAGAAATCACTGAGGAAGAATTGGTAAACGGTATCCGTCAAGCGACAGTTAACGTTGAATTCTACCCTGTATTGTGTGGTTCTGCTTTCAAAAATAAAGGGGTACAATTATTGCTAGATGCAGTACTTGCTTACTTACCTTCACCATTAGATATCGAATCTATCAAAGGAATCGATCCTAAAACTGAAGAAGAAGTTGAACGTCCAGCCGACGACAGCGCACCTTTCTCAGCTTTAGCATTTAAAGTTATGACTGACCCATTCGTAGGTCGTCTAACATTCTTCCGTGTTTACTCTGGTGTTTTACAATCAGGTTCATACGTACAAAACGCTACTAAAGGCAAACGTGAACGTGTTGGTCGTATCTTACAGATGCATGCTAACTCACGTTCTGAAATCTCTGAAGTTTACGCTGGAGATATCGCTGCTGCAGTTGGTTTGAAAGACACTACTACTGGGGATACTTTGTGTGATGAAAAACAACAAGTTATTCTTGAATCAATGGAATTCCCTGAACCAGTTATCGAAGTTGCGATTGAACCTAAATCAAAAGCTGACCAAGATAAAATGGGTGTCGCTTTACAAAAATTATCTGAAGAAGATCCTACTTTCCGCGCTGAAACAAACGTAGAAACTGGCGAAACGATCATCGCTGGTATGGGTGAACTTCACTTAGATATCATCGTTGACCGTATGCGTCGCGAATTTAAAGTAGAAGCTAACGTTGGTGCACCACAAGTATCTTACCGTGAAACATTCCGTCAAGGTACGCAAGCTGAAGGGAAATTTGTCCGTCAGTCTGGTGGTAAAGGTCAATACGGTCACGTATGGATTGAATTTGAACCAAACGAAGAAGGTGGCGGATTCGCATTCGAAAACGCAATCGTCGGTGGTGTGGTTCCTCGTGAATACATTCCTGCCGTTGAAGCTGGTTTGAAAGATGCTATGGAAAATGGTGTCTTAGCTGGTTACCCAATCGTAGACGTAAAAGCAAAACTTTATGATGGTTCATACCATGATGTCGATTCAAATGAAACTGCCTTCCGTGTAGCTGCTTCTATGGCACTACGGGCTGCAGCTAAAAAAGCAAACCCTGCAATCTTAGAACCAATCATGGCTGTTGAAGTAGTTATTCCAGAAGATTACTTAGGTGATGTAATGGGACACGTAACTGCTCGTCGTGGTCGGGTTGAAGGTATGGAAGCTCGTACTGGTGGCTTACAAGTCGTCCGTGCAATGGTTCCATTAGCTGAAATGTTCGGCTATGCAACTACTTTACGTTCAGCTACTCAAGGTCGTGGTGTCTTCACTATGACGTTTGACCATTATGAAGCTGTACCAAAAGCTGTTCAAGAAGAAATTATTAAGAAAAACGGCGGAAAAGCTGAATAATTCTTAGAAATTTCTAGGAAAACAGTTGAATTTTGTCAAGAAAGCATTGCTTTTTTGCAAGTTTCAGATAAAATCTATAAATGATGATACGGGCTCACGCTGCTAGTCAGCGTGGACTTATCAGATAAAAAATATTATACATTCATCTAGGAGGAACATTTTTAAATGGCTAAAGAAAAATTTGACCGTTCAAAACCCCATGTAAACATTGGTACTATCGGACACGTTGACCATGGTAAAACTACTTTAACTGCTGCAATCACAACTGTACTTGCTAAAAAAGGCGGCGCAGAAGCAATGGATTACTCTCAAATCGATGGTGCTCCAGAAGAACGCGAACGTGGAATTACTATCAACACAGCTCACGTTGAGTACGAAACTGACGCACGTCACTATGCACACGTTGACTGCCCAGGACACGCGGACTACGTTAAAAACATGATCACTGGTGCTGCTCAAATGGACGGCGCGATCTTGGTAGTATCTGCTGCTGATGGCCCTATGCCTCAAACTCGTGAACATATCTTGTTATCTGGCCAAGTTGGCGTACCTTACATCGTTGTTTTCTTAAACAAAGTTGATATGGTTGATGACGAAGAATTATTAGAATTAGTTGAAATGGAAGTTCGTGACTTATTAACAGAATACGACTTCCCAGGTGATGACACTCCTGTTATCGCTGGCTCAGCTTTGAAAGCTCTTGAAGGCGAAGCTTCTTACGAAGAAAAAATCTTAGAATTAATGGCTGCTGTTGACGAATATATCCCAACACCAGTTCGTGATACTGACAAACCATTCATGATGCCAGTCGAAGATGTATTCTCAATCACTGGTCGTGGTACTGTTGCTACTGGACGTGTTGAACGTGGACAAGTTCGTGTTGGTGACGAAATCGAAATCGTAGGTATCGCTGAAGAAACTGCGAAAACAACTGTAACAGGTGTTGAAATGTTCCGTAAATTATTAGATTACGCTGAAGCTGGCGATAACATTGGTGCGTTATTACGTGGTGTTGCCCGTGAAGACATCCAACGTGGACAAGTATTAGCTAAAACAGGTACAATCACACCTCATACAAAATTCTCTGCTGAAGTTTATGTATTAAGCAAAGAAGAAGGTGGACGTCATACACCATTCTTTACTAACTACCGCCCACAATTTTACTTCCGTACGACTGACGTAACTGGAGTAGTTGAATTACCAGAAGGAACTGAAATGGTAATGCCTGGCGATAACGTAACAATGGAAGTTGAATTAATCCACCCAATCGCTGTAGAAAATGGGACTAAATTCTCAATCCGTGAAGGCGGACGTACAGTTGGCGCTGGTGTTGTAACTAAGATCGAAGCTTAATTCTGTAAAACAAAGCAACATTATACTCGGACGCAAGATCGCTGATTTTTTCAGCGATCTTTTTTTTCGCTTGAAAAAAAATAAGGCAAGCTAAATAATTTTTATGAAAACGCTTGTATTTTTCGTTAATCCATTGTCTAATTAAATTATATGAAGGACGATGAGGTGTTTTTATGAACATATTAGTTTTATTTCCAATACTAATGGGTGCTGGACTAGGCATGCAAACAGCTGTAAATGCGAAATTGAGAACTTTTGTTGAATCTCCCTATTTAGCATCGGCAATTTCATTTACAATTGGCACGATTTTTTTATGTCTGATCACACTCATTAGCGGAAGTGATTTATTAGTAACGGCAAGTGTTTTTCGAGATAATCCAGCTTGGATTTGGATTGGTGGATTATTAGGGACGATCGGCTTAACGATTAATCTTTTATTATTTTCAAAATTGGGTGGTATTCAAGCAGCGGTATTACCAATTTTCGGACAAATAATTATGGGCGTAGTCATCGATCAGTTTGGTCTTTTCAATGCACCGCAATCGATTTTAACTGTAAAACGTGGATTGGGATTGATGCTGGTAGTTATCGGTGTCTTTGTAACTATTGGTATGATGAAGAGAAATAAATTAGTTAAAAAGCCAAGAGAACAACAATTGTTGCCTTGGCAAATCATTGGGGTTGCTGGCGGTATGCTAACAGCTCTGCAAGCTGCGATTAATGGGCAATTGGGCACTGTTCTTGGTTCCCCGATTCAGGCTGCAGCAATTTCATTTACGATTGGAGCGATAGTATTAATTATCGTCTCAATTATAACAAAAGCTGACTTTAATAAAATTCAATCTACCATTAAAAATAGTAAAGATAGTTGGTGGATTTGGATTGGTGGATTCTTAGGTAGCATTTATGTTTTCGGGATGGCATGGCTCGTTCCTAAAATTGGTACTGGACAAGTGGTAGTGATGGCTTTATTTGGTCAGTTATTATTTAGTGCATTGGTTGAAAATTTTGGTTTATTTCGTTCAATTAAAATACCCATCAATTCCTCTAAAGTAATGGGATTAGTAATTATGCTAACGGGGGTCTTGATCGTTCACTTTTTATAAACTGAGATTGAAGGAATAAAAAGATAATCAAAATGTCTATATAATAGAAGAAAAAATAGTTCTCTTTATAATTGTGTAAGAAAATTATCTAGAAGTTGTCTGGTAAGGGCAACTTCTTTTTTTGAAAAAAAGTTGATTGAGTTCCAAATTTCAGAAAAAAGTAATGAAAACACGATTTAACAAAGAAAAACCTTGCAATAGCAGTCGAATTATAATATACTCATAAAGGCGCTGTTTACGAAAGTGAAACAGCACTGGGGGTTCCATTTGGAATCTACCGGCTTTGAAACGAGAGGTTGCGACACGCCCGGACGCTTTGCCACGGAAGGGCATGACGGAGATTTTCGTGGAGCTATGTCTACTTTTAAAATAGGCGAGGAGGGAAACAAGATGGCAAAACAAAAAATTCGTATCCGTTTAAAAGCGTATGAACATGGTATTTTAGACCAATCAGCGGATAAAATCGTAGAAACTGCAAAAAGAACTGGTGCTAGCGTGTCTGGTCCAATTCCATTACCAACTGAACGCAGTCTTTACACAGTTATTCGTGCGACTCATAAATACAAAGATTCACGCGAACAATTCGAAATGCGTACTCACAAACGTCTAATCGACATTGTGAACCCTACACCAAAAACAGTTGATGCTTTAATGAAGCTAGACTTACCATCAGGTGTAAACATTGAAATCAAACTATAATAAGAAATCGGAGGTGTAATCATGACCAAAGGAATCTTAGGGAAAAAAGTGGGAATGACACAAATCTTTACAGAATCTGGCGAACTAATTCCGGTAACTGTTGTTGAAGCAACACCAAACGTAGTTTTACAAGTAAAAACTATGGAAACAGACGGTTACGAAGCTGTGCAATTAGGTTACCAAGATATGCGTGAAGTTTTGTCTAACAAACCTGCGAAAGGTCATGTTGCAAAAGCAAACACGGCTCCTAAGCGCTTCATCAGAGAATTCAAAGATGTTGAGCTAGGAGACTATGAAGTAGGACAAGAAGTGAAAGTTGATACTTTCCAAGCTGGAGACATCATTGATGTTACCGGAACGACTAAAGGTAAAGGATTCCAAGGCGTTATCAAACGTCACGGACAAAGCCGCGGCCCAATGGCCCACGGTTCTCGTTACCACCGTCGTCCTGGATCTATGGGTCCTGTTGCACCAAACCGCGTGTTTAAAAATAAAAAATTAGCTGGTCGTATGGGCGGCAACCGCGTAACAATTCAAAATCTTGAAGTTGTTCGTGTGGATGCTGAACGTAATGTTATCTTAGTTAAAGGTAATGTACCAGGCGCGAAAAAATCATTAATCACTATCAAATCTGCTGTTAAAGCAAAATAATTGTTAAAGGAAAGGAGGAACTAAGGAATGCCAACTGTAGCATTATTTAAACAAGATGGAACTCAAAATGGAGACATCACTTTAAACGAAGAAATCTTCGGTATTGAACCAAATGAAAGTGTTGTTTATGATGCAATCATCATGCAACGCGCTTCATTAAGACAAGGAACACACGCTGTGAAAAATCGTAGCGCAGTATCAGGCGGTGGCCGTAAACCATGGCGCCAAAAAGGAACTGGACGTGCTCGTCAAGGTTCAATCCGTTCACCGCAATGGCGTGGAGGTGGCGTTGTATTTGGACCAACACCACGTTCATACAGCTACAAACTTCCTAAAAAAGTTCGTCGCTTAGCAATTAAATCTGTCTTATCAGAAAAAGTTGCTGAAAATAACTTAGTTGCTATCGATGCATTGAGCTTCGAAGCACCAAAAACCAAAGAATTTAAAGAAGTGTTAGCTAACTTATCAATTGACGCTAAAGTATTGGTAGTTGTTGAACCTGACAATGAGTTCGCTCAATTATCAGCTCGCAACATTCCAAACGTAGCAGTTGTAACTTCAGATAACGTAAGTGTTTTAGACGTTGTTTCTGCAAGTAAAGTCTTAGCAACACAAACTGCTCTTACTCAAATTGAGGAGGTGCTTGCATAATGGAATTATTAGACGTAATCAAACGCCCAGTTATCACTGAAAAATCTACTTTAATGATGGATGATAAAAAATACACTTTTGAAGTAGACGTACGTGCTAACAAAACATTAGTGAAACAAGCAGTAGAAGCTGCTTTTGATGTGAAAGTTAAAAACGTGAACATCCTAAATGCGAAACCAAAAGCTAAACGTGTTGGCCAATATCAAGGCTTCACGAAAAAACGTCGCAAAGCAGTTGTGACATTAACAGAAGATTCTAAAGACATTCAAATTTTCAGCGCTGAATAAGCCTGAAAAAAATCTCATTATAGGAGGGACATAGACGTGGCGATTAAAAAGTACAAACCTACCACAAATGGCCGTCGTAACATGACAAGTTCTGATTTCGCTGAAATCACTACTTCAACACCGGAAAAAACATTGTTGCAACCATTGAAAAACAATGCCGGTCGTAACAACAACGGTCGTATTACTGTACGTCATCAAGGTGGCGGTCATAAACGTCAATACCGTGTCATCGATTTCAAACGAAATAAAGATGATATTGTTGCTAAAGTTCAAACGATCGAATATGATCCGAACCGTTCAGCAAATATTGCATTAGTTCATTATACAGACGGAGTAAAAGCTTACATTTTAGCTCCTAAAGGCTTAGAAGTTGGCATGACTGTCGTTTCTGGACCTAACTCAGATATTAAAGTAGGTAACGCATTACCACTAGAAAACATTCCAGTTGGTACAGTTATTCACAATATCGAAATGAAACCTGGCAAAGGCGGACAATTAATCCGTTCTGCTGGTACAAGTGCACAAGTACTTGGTAAAGAAGGTAAATACGTTTTAGTTCGTTTGAACTCAGGCGAAGTTCGTATGATCTTAGCAACAGCTCGTGCAACAATCGGTTCTGTTGGTAATGAACAACACGAATTAATTAACATTGGTAAAGCTGGCCGTTCTCGTTGGATGCGCAAACGCCCAACAGTTCGTGGTAGCGTAATGAACCCTAACGATCACCCACATGGTGGTGGTGAAGGTAAAGCTCCAGTTGGACGTAAAGCACCAGTATCTCCATGGGGTCAACCTGCATTGGGTTACAAAACACGTAATAAAAAGGCTGCTTCAGACAAACTTATCGTTCGTCGTCGCAAAACTAAATAATTACATTGACCGTGTGTCGTATATTTTGAGAGGAGGTACACCATGGGTCGTAGTTTGAAAAAAGGACCTTTCGCGGATGACCATTTAATGAAAAAGGTCGAAGCGCAACAAGGTGTTGAAAAGAAAAAAGTTATTAAAACTTGGTCTCGTCGCTCAACAATTTTTCCTAATTTTGTAGGATTTACTATTGCTGTTTATGACGGACGCAAACATGTACCAGTTTACATCCAAGAAGATATGGTTGGACATAAATTAGGTGAATTTGCACCATCTAGAACTTATCGCGGACATGCTGCTGACGATAAGAAAACAAGACGTTAATTTTGAGGGGAGGAAATCATCATGGCAGAACAAATTACATCAGCTAAAGCAATTGCGAAAACAGTTCGCACTTCTCCTCGTAAATCTCGTTTAGTTATCGATCTTATCAGAGGAAAAAGCGTAGCAGAAGCAATTTCAATTTTAAAATTCACGCCTAACAAAGCGGCAGGAATTATTGAAAAAGTTTTAATGTCTGCAGTTGCTAACGCAGAAAATAACTTTGACTTAGACGTTGAAAACTTAGTGGTATCAGAAGCATTTGTAAATGAAGGACCAACAATGAAACGGTTCCGTCCAAGAGCAAAAGGTTCAGCATCACCAATTAACAAACGTACAAGTCATATCACCGTAGTAGTATCAGAAAAATAAGGAGGTATAATCAGTGGGTCAAAAAGTTAATCCTATCGGAATGCGTGTAGGCATCATCCGTGATTGGGATGCTAAATGGTATGCTGAAAAAGAGTATGCCGAATTTCTACACGAAGATTTAAGAATTCGTAAATTCATCGCGTCAAAACTTGCTGATGCTTCTGTGTCGACAGTTGAGATCGAACGTGCAGCAAATCGCGTGAACGTTTCAATCCACACAGCGAAACCTGGTATGGTTATCGGTAAAGGCGGATCTGAAGTTGAAAACTTACGTAAAGAATTAAACAAACTAACTGGCAAACGAGTTCATATCAATATTATTGAAATCAAAAAACCAGATTTAGATGCAAAATTAGTCGGCGAAGGAATCGCACGTCAATTAGAAAACCGTGTGGCATTCCGTCGTGCACAAAAACAAGCTATTTCTCGTACTATGAGATCAGGCGCTAAAGGAATCAAAACACAAGTTTCAGGTCGTTTAAACGGTGCTGATATTGCGCGTTCTGAAGGCTATTCAGAAGGAACTGTTCCTTTGCATACATTGCGTGCCGACATCGACTACGCTTGGGAAGAAGCAAACACAACATACGGAAAACTAGGAGTTAAAGTGTGGATTTATCGTGGAGAAATTCTTCCAACTAAAAAAAACGCTGAGAAAGGAGGGAAATAATCATGTTAGTACCTAAACGTGTAAAACACCGTCGTGAATTCCGCGGAAAAATGCGTGGGGAAGCTAAAGGCGGTAAAGAAATCGCATTTGGCGAATACGGTTTGCAAGCGGTAGATTCTCATTGGATCACTAACCGTCAAATCGAAGCTGCCCGTATCGCAATGACTCGTTACATGAAACGTGGTGGGAAAGTATGGATTAAAATTTTCCCTCACAAATCTTATACTGCCAAAGCAATTGGGGTACGTATGGGTTCTGGTAAAGGGGCTCCTGAAGGCTGGGTATCACCAGTAAAACGCGGTAAAATCATGTTTGAAGTTGCCGGTGTTCCTGAAGAAGTCGCTCGCGAAGCATTACGTCTTGCTTCTCACAAATTACCAGTTAAAACTAAGATCGTAAAACGTGAGGAAATGGGTGGTGAATCGAATGAAGGTTAAAGAAATCAGAGAATTAACCACTGCCGAAATGCTTAATCAAGAAAAGCAATTAAAAGAAGAATTGTTTAATTTAAGATTCCAATTAGCAACAGGTCAATTGGAAAACACTGCACGTATTAAAGAAGTACGTAAATCGATTGCACGCATTAAAACTGTATTGCGTGAACAAGCTGACAAATAGTGGAAGGAGGCCTTTTCTCGCATGACTGAAGAAAGAAATCAACGTAAAGTTTATCAAGGTCGCGTGGTTTCCGACAAAATGGATAAAACCATCACTGTTGTCGTAGAAACACAAAAGAATCACCCAATCTATGGTAAACGTATGAAATATTCAAAAAAATATAAAGCGCACGATGAAAACAATGAAGCAAAAACTGGCGACATCGTGAAAATCATGGAAACTCGTCCATTATCAGCAACTAAACGTTTCCGTCTAGTTGAAATCATTGAAAAAGCAGTGATTATCTAATCATCGAGATTTTCCTATAGATGTTCTTTTAAATCTGAAAGGAGGATACACTTGTGATCCAAACAGAAAGTCGTTTAAAAATTGCGGATAACTCAGGTGCCCGCGAAATTTTAACTATTAAAGTTCTTGGCGGATCTGGCCGTAAAACTGCTAACATCGGTGATATTATCGTTGCTACGGTTAAACAAGCAACGCCAGGTGGGGTTGTCAAAAAAGGTGAAGTCGTTAAAGCCGTAATCGTTCGGACTAAAACAGGCGCTCGTCGTGCTGATGGTTCTTACATTAAATTTGATGAAAATGCAGCTGTTATCATTCGTGATGACAAGAGCCCAAGAGGAACACGTATCTTTGGACCTGTCGCTCGTGAATTACGGGAAGGCAACTTCATGAAGATCGTTTCATTGGCACCAGAAGTACTATAATTGGAACTTTTAACCAAAGGAGGTGCGCAACAGTAATGTTCGTTAAAAAAGGCGATAAAGTAAAAGTTATTTCTGGCAAAAGCAGAAATAAAGAAGGCGTCGTATTAGAAGTCTTTCCTAAATTAGACAAAGTCGTTGTTGAAGGCGTCAATGTCGTGAAGAAACATCAAAAACCTTCTCAAACTTCCCCTCAAGGTGGAATCGTTGAAGTAGAAGCGCCAATCCATGCATCAAACGTTCAAGTAATCGATCCTTCAAACGGTGAAGCTACTCGCGTAGGATATAAAGTGGTTGACGGTAAAAAAGTCCGTTTTTCTAAGAAAACCGGCGAAGTTATCGATAAATAAAAAGCTAAGAAAGGAGGACTTCTTAAATGAACCGCCTAAAAGAAAAATATTTAAATGAAATTACACCATCATTGATGGAAAAATTTAACTATAATTCAGTAATGCAAGTTCCTAAAGTTGAGAAAATCGTTGTCAACATGGGTGTTGGCGATGCGGTATCAAACGCAAAAAACTTGGACAAAGCTGTTGAAGAATTAGCTTTGATTACTGGTCAAAAACCTATTATCACAAAAGCTAAAAAATCTATCGCTGGTTTCCGCTTGCGTGAAGGTATGCCAATCGGTGCGAAAGTAACACTACGTGGAGAAAGAATGTATGAATTCTTAGACAAATTAGTGTCTGTATCACTTCCACGTGTACGTGACTTCCATGGTATTAGCAAGAAAGCCTTCGATGGCCGTGGTAACTACACTTTAGGTGTGAAAGAACAATTAATCTTCCCAGAAGTTGATTACGATAATGTTGATAAAGTACGTGGTATGGATATCGTTGTCGTTACAACTGCTAACACTGATGAAGAATCTCGTGAATTATTATCACAACTTGGAATGCCATTCCAAAAATAATCAAGGAGGCGAAATAAATTGGCTAAAAAATCAATGATTGCTAAAAACAAACGCCCTGCTAAATTCTCAACTCAAGCATATACTCGTTGCGAACGTTGTGGACGTCCACATTCAGTTTATCAAAAATTTCATCTTTGCCGTATTTGCTTCCGCGAACTTGCCTATAAAGGTCAAATTCCCGGCGTGAAGAAAGCTAGCTGGTAAAAACAACAAGCGCAAAAAGGAGGTAAATAGTTCAATGGTCATGACAGATCCAATTGCAGATTTCTTAACTCGCATTCGTAATGCCAATATGGTAAAACACGAAGTAGTTGAAGTACCTGCTTCAAAAATTAAACATGACATCGCCGAAATCTTGAAAAAAGAAGGTTTCGTCCGTGATGTTGAATATATCGAAGATGACAAACAAGGCATGATCCGTGTATTTCTTAAATACGGAAAAAATGACGAACGTGTTATCACAAACTTAAAACGTATCTCTAAACCAGGCTTGCGTGCTTACGTTAAAGCTGACGAAGTGCCAAAAGTATTAAATGGTTTAGGTATCGCGATTATCTCTACTTCTGACGGTGTAGTCACTGATAAAGAAGCGAGATCTAAAAATGTGGGCGGCGAAGTGCTAGCTTACGTTTGGTAATTCTATAAAATTACAAGGAGGTGTCTTTAAATGAGCCGTATTGGTAATAAAATTGTCGTTTTACCTGCAGGAGTTGAAGTAACTCAAAAAGGTAATGACGTAACTGTTAAAGGTCCTAAAGGTGAATTAACTCGTACGTTCTCTTCTGATATTACAATGAATATCGAAGGTAGCGAAGTGACATTTACTCGTCCTGATGACAGCAAAGAAATGAAAACAATCCACGGAACAACTCGTGCCAACTTCAACAACATGGTAGTTGGTGTATCAGAAGGGTTCCAAAAAGCTTTAGAATTAATCGGGGTTGGGTACCGTGCACAATTACAAGGATCAAAACTTGTTTTAAGCGTTGGTTACTCACATCCAGTCGAAATCGTAGCACCAGAAGGAATTACGATTGAAGTTCCGGCAAACACTCAAGTAGTGGTTAAAGGTTCAGATAAAGAAGTAGTTGGTGAAGTTGCAGCGAAAATTCGTGGCACTCGTCCACCAGAACCATACAAGGGCAAAGGTGTTCGCTATGTTGGTGAATATGTACGCCGTAAAGAAGGTAAAACTGGTAAATAGTAGGTCGTACCTACAACATGCGGCTTAGGCCAGCTTAAATTAGAGGTGAAAATTGTGATTACAAAACCAGATAAAAACAAAACACGTCAAAAGCGCCACATGCGTGTACGTAAACAAATCTCTGGTACTGCTGAGCGCCCACGCTTGAACGTTTTTCGTTCTAACAAAAACATCTACGCGCAATTAATTGATGACGTAGCGGGTGTAACGCTAGCAAGTGCCTCTGCCTTAGATAAAGATATTTCAGGTGGAAACAAAACAGAACAAGCAAGTGCAGTTGGTAAATTATTAGCTGAACGTGCTATTGAAAAAGGTATTAAAGTCGTTGTCTTTGACCGTGGTGGATACCTTTACCATGGCCGCGTACAAGCTTTAGCTGAAGCTGCTCGTGAAAATGGACTAGAATTTTAGGGAAAAGGAGGAATACCATTCATGGTTTATATCGATCCAAAACATTTGGAATTAGAAGACCGCGTTGTTTCGATTAACCGCGTAACTAAAGTTGTTAAAGGTGGACGTCGTTTACGTTTTGCTGCTTTAGTCGTTGTTGGCGATAAAAACGGACATGTTGGCTTTGGTACTGGTAAAGCACAAGAAGTACCTGAAGCAATCCGTAAAGCAATTGAAGATGCTAAGAAAAACCTTGTGGAAGTACCAATGGTTGGTACAACACTTCCTCACGAAGTCATCGGAGTATTTGGTGGCGGACGCATCTTGATGAAACCTGCAGTAGAAGGTTCTGGAGTTGCGGCTGGTGGACCAGTTCGTGCCGTACTAGAATTAGCAGGTGTTGCTGATGTAACTTCTAAATCTTTAGGTTCAAACACACCAATTAACGTTGTGCGTGCGACAATCAAAGGTTTAACAGAATTGAAAAAAGCAGAAGATGTAGCACAATTACGTGGCGTCTCTGTTGAAAACTTTGCAAGATAAGGAGGACGAAAAAACATGGCTGAATTAAAAATTACTTTAAGACGATCAGTGATTGGACGTCCTCAAAACCAACGTGACACTGTTAAAGCGTTGGGTCTTGGAAAAGTGAACTCTACAGTTGTAAAACCTGCCAATGATGCAATCAAAGGTATGGTTAACACTGTGTCTCACTTAGTGGACGTAGAAGAAGTTAAATAAAGTGAAATTTTGAACTAAGGAGGTGCCAATCAATGAAACTTCATGAATTAAAACCAACAGAAGGTTCACGTAAAGTGCGTAATCGCGTTGGACGTGGTACTTCATCTGGTAACGGCAAAACAGCTGGACGCGGTCAAAAAGGACAAAACTCTCGTTCAGGCGGTGGCGTACGTTTAGGATTCGAAGGTGGACAAACACAATTATTCCGTCGTTTACCAAAACGTGGATTTACTAACGTAAATCGTAAAGAATATGCTGTTGTTAATTTAGATGTATTAAATCGTTTTGAAGACGGTGCTGAAGTAACACCTGTTGCTTTAGTTGAGGCTGGTTTTGTGAAAAACGAAAAAGCTGGAATTAAAGTCTTAGCTAATGGCTCATTAGAGAAAAAATTAACAGTTAAAGCTGCGAAATTCTCTAAAGCTGCCGAAGAAGCAATTAAAGCAGCTGGTGGATCAATCGAGGTGATTTAATGTTCAAGCTTTTAAAGGATTCTTTCAAAGTTAGAGACATTCGATCACGGATCTTTTTCACTATCATCATTTTATTAGTTTTTAGACTTGGTGCACAAATTACGGTACCTGGAGTAAATGTTAGTGGTTTGCAACAATTGAGTGATCTACCATTTTTCAACATGTTGAACTTGGTTAGTGGTTCAGCGATGCAAAACTTCTCAATTTTCTCAATGGGTGTTTCACCATATATCACCGCATCAATCGTGATTCAATTATTACAAATGGATATCGTACCAAAATTTGTTGAGTGGTCAAAACAAGGGGAAGTTGGTCGTAAAAAGTTAAATCAGGCAACGCGCTATTTAACTTTAGTATTAGCTTTTGTTCAGTCTGTTAGTATTACAGCTGGTTTTAACTATTTTGCATCTTATGGTTTCGTACCCGAACAAAATGTTCAAACATTTGTAACAATTGGAGTTATTCTAACTGGCGGAACAATGTTTGTTACCTGGTTAGGAGAACAAATCACCGATAAAGGAATCGGTAACGGTGTTTCAATGATTATCTTTGCGGGGATCATTTCTCGATTGCCAGAAAGTATTCAGGAAATTGCGGAACGTTACTTTATTAATATTGATCAAAGTGATTTATGGAAATCAATTATTTTTATCGCAGTCTTATTGATCGCGATTATTGCAATTGTCGTATTTGTAACTTTCTTTCAACAAGCTGAAAGAAAAATCCCAATTCAATATACTAAACAAATTGTCGGTGCGCCTACTAGCAGTTATTTACCATTAAAAGTAAATGCCGCTGGTGTTATCCCTGTTATCTTTGCCAGCTCGTTTATTGCAACTCCCAATGCAATTTTGCAAGCTTTAGCAAGTAGTTATCAAGCAGAAGATTGGTATTCAGTATTGCAAGACTTATTTAGTTACAATACAGTACCGGGTGCGACGATTTATACAGTTCTGATTGTTGCTTTTACTTTCTTCTATGCTTTTGTTCAAGTGAACCCTGAGAAATTAGCGGAAAACTTGCAAAAACAAGGAAGTTACATCCCTAGTGTAAGACCGGGTAAAGGAACAGAAGAATATGTATCATCTATTTTAATGCGACTAAGTGTAGTCGGAGCATTGTTCTTAGGATTAATTGCTTTACTACCAATCATTGCACAAATGGTTTGGGACTTACCTCAATCAATTGGTTTAGGTGGTACCAGCTTATTGATCGTAGTGGGGGTTGCATTAGAAACAGCAAAACAATTACAAGGACTTATGTTGAAACGACGTTATGTTGGTTTCATGGACGAAGACTAAACGGCATTGTTGAGGATTTCCTCAACGTCCGTGGTCTCTTCTTAAATAAATTCTTTGAAACAATCTAGGAGGGAATGCAATGAACCTCATCTTAATGGGGCTGCCAGGTGCAGGTAAAGGAACACAAGCAGAAAGAATTGTTGCTACATACGGTATTCCACAAATTAGTACTGGAGACATGTTCCGGGAAGCAATTAAAAACGAGACTGCTCTCGGTTTAAAAGCTAAATCATTCATGGATGCAGGCGATTTGGTTCCAGATGAAGTAACAAATGGCATCGTAAAAGAGCGTCTAGCGCAAAAAGATACTGAAAAAGGTTTCTTGTTAGATGGTTTTCCTAGAACATTAGATCAAGCAGAAGCTTTAGAAGCTATGTTAAAAGATCTAAACAAAAAAATCGATGCTGTAATTGAAATTCAAGTTGCAGAAAAAGTCTTAATCGAACGACTTGCCGGTCGTTATATGTGTCGTAATTGTGGCGCTACTTATCATAAAATTTTCAATCCAACAAAAGTTGAAGATACTTGTGATCGTTGTGGTGGCCATGAGTTCTATCAAAGAGAAGATGATAAACCTGAAACTGTTAAAAATCGTTTAGCAGTAAATATGGAAGCTAGTGCACCAATTTTAGACTTCTATAAACAAGCAGGGTTGTTACATTCGCTTGATGGTGACCGTGACATTGACGAAGTCTTTAGTGACGTAGAAAAGATTATTGGTTAATAATTTGACTACCGATTTGAAATGCAGTTTTTCTTGCCAAGTTCGTTAATTTGTGATAGACTATGTCAGTCCGACTTCTGGCTTTACAGAAGTAACGTCAAGAATTAAGGTGGGAACTGCAGGTTTCCGCCATTTTATCGTGTGAAAATGCGAAACAATAACAAGGAGGTACTCTGCGTGGCAAAAGATGATATGATCGAAATCGAAGGGACAGTCGTCGAAACTTTGCCGAATGCAATGTTTAAAGTCGAACTAGAGAATGGACATGAAGTTCTTGCTCACGTTTCTGGAAAGATTCGAATGCACTACATTAGAATTCTGCCTGGCGACAAAGTGACTGTGGAACTTTCTCCGTACGATTTGAGTCGTGGTCGCATTACCTATCGCTTTAAGTAAATTGTACTCCGTAAAACTTCAGGAGGTATTATCATGAAAGTAAGACCATCAGTAAAACCAATGTGTGAACATTGTAAAGTAATTCGTCGTAAAGGACGGGTTATGGTGATTTGCTCAGCAAATCCAAAACATAAACAACGTCAAGGATAATTTGGAGGTGTAATTAAGTATGGCTCGTATTGCAGGAGTAGATATTCCTCGTGAAAAACGCGTAGTAATTTCTCTTACTTATATTTACGGTATCGGAAATACTACTGCTAAACAAGTTTTAGCCAACGCTGGCGTGTCTGAAGATGTTCGTGTTCGTGATTTAACGAATGAACAAGAAGACGCTATCCGTGCTGAAGTTGATAAATTAAAAGTTGAAGGGGATCTTCGTCGTGAAGTGAACTTAAACATTAAACGTTTGATGGAAATCGGTTCATACCGTGGTATCCGTCACCGTCGTGGTTTGCCAACTCGTGGACAAAACACTAAAAATAATGCGCGTACCCGTAAAGGCCCAGCAAAAGCTATTGCAGGTAGAAAAAAATAATTAGTGAAGGAGGTTAAATCTTCATGGTAGCAAAAAAAGTTAATCGTAAACGCCGTGTGAAAAAGAATATCGAATCAGGTATTGCTCATATTCATTCGACTTTTAACAATACAATCGTCATGATTACCGATGCTCAAGGAAATGCTTTAGCATGGTCTTCTGCCGGTGCATTAGGCTTCAAAGGAAGCAAAAAATCTACACCATTTGCTGCACAAATGGCTGCTGAAACAGCATCTAAAGCTGCAATGGAACATGGTTTGAAAACTGTTGATGTAACTGTTAAAGGACCTGGTTCTGGTCGTGAAGCAGCTATTCGTTCATTGCAAGCAACTGGTTTAGAAGTAACAGCAATTCGTGACGTAACTCCAGTGCCTCATAATGGATGCCGCCCTCCAAAACGCCGTCGTGTTTAATGAGTGCCCCAATACATGAGTTTGATTTACCGGAAAACGTCATTGAACAAGACACTTTTCGTTTTGAAAGGGGTAAAAACTAAGAATGATTGAATTCGAAAAACCAAGAATCACAAAAATTGATGAAGACAGAGATTATGGCAAGTTCGTTGTTGAACCTTTGGAAAGAGGTTATGGCACTACCTTAGGTAATTCTCTACGTCGTATTCTACTTTCTTCTTTACCGGGTGCGGCTATTACCAATATCCAAATTGATGGTGTGCTTCACGAATTCTCCACTATCAAAGGTGTTAGAGAAGACGTCGTACAAATCATTTTGAATATTAAAGGCCTAGCTTTGAAATTATTCGCTGAAGAAGAAAAAACCCTTGAGATCGATATTACTGGACCAGCTATCGTAACTGCCGGCGATATTATCGTTGATAGTGACGTTGAAATCTTAAATAAAGATTTGTATATCTGTACTGTTGCTGAAGGCGCGACTTTCCATGCTCGTCTAACAGTAAGACCTGGTCGAGGCTATGTTCAAGCAGACGAAAATAAAAAAGAAGAAATGCCAATTGGCGTTCTTCCAGTCGATTCTATCTATACGCCTGTACGTAAGGTCAACTATCAAGTTGAAAATACTCGGGTTGGTCGAAGAGATGATTTTGATAAATTAACGATGGAAATTTGGACTGATGGTTCAATCATCACCCAAGAAGCATTGTCTCTAGCTGCGAAAATTCTTACTGAACATTTAGACATCTTCGTAAATCTTACTGATGAAGCGAAAAATGCCGAAATCATGGTAGAAAAAGAAGAAACGCAAAAAGAAAAAATGTTAGAAATGACCATTGAAGAACTTGATTTGTCTGTACGTTCATACAATTGTTTGAAACGTGCTGGGATCAATACGGTTCAAGAATTAACTAACAAGTCTGAACCAGAAATGATCAAAGTTCGTAACTTAGGCCGTAAATCACTTGAAGAAGTGAAAGCCAAATTACACGATCTTGGATTAGGACTACGTAAAGACGATTAATATTGTAACAAAGGAGGGAAACCTACGTGAGTTATCGTAAATTAGGACGCACATCTAGCCAACGTAAAGCGATGTTGCGTGATATCACAACTGACTTAATTATCAACGAACGTATCGTTACGACTGAAGCTCGTGCGAAAGAAGTTCGTTCAACAGCTGAAAAAATGATTACTTTAGGCAAACGCGGGGATCTTCATGCACGTCGTCAAGCAGCACGCTTTGTACGTAATGAAGTCGCTGATGTTCGCGAAGAAAACGACGATATCGTTGTAGAAACAGCGCTACAAAAACTATTTTCAGATCTTGGACCTCGCTATGCAGATCGCCAAGGTGGATACACTCGTATCTTGAAAACAGAACCTCGTCGCGGCGACAACGCCCCTATGGTAGTTTTAGAATTTGTATAATCACTCTTCACTTTATAGATGATTCAATTAGAGTGTTATGATGTTGGAGAAGATTCTCCGAGTCTAGCTCAGATCTGCTCCTCATGTATTTGAGGAGCAGACACTCTCATCATAAAGTGTTTTTTTATACCTAAATGATATGTCTTGACATTCAGTATAAAAAAGCATTTTAATAAAAAGCCGACTACTTGATTGAAAATAGTTGGCTTTTTTGCTAGTCTAAGAACAGATTTAAAAAGGATAAGGTGCTGTAATGGAGCCAATTATTGAAATCAATCAAATTGAATATAGTTATCAAGAAGATTTACCTGCAGCTTTAAAAAATGTTAGTCTTTCGATTGAAAAAGGCGAGTGGCTAGCCATCGTTGGTCATAATGGGTCTGGGAAATCAACGTTAGCCAAAACAATTAACGGTTTACATCTGCCACAAAAGGGCGAGGTTAAAGTTGGTGGTATGTTGCTCTCAGAAGAAAATGTCTGGGATATTCGAAAAATGGTGGGGATGGTGTTTCAAAATCCTGATAACCAATTTGTTGGGGCGACGGTGGAAGATGATGTTGCTTTTGGACTAGAAAATCAAGGTATTCCTCGAGATGAAATGTTGATTCGAGTCAAGGATGCTTTAGAAACTGTTAAGATGTCTAAATTTGCAACACGCGAACCTGCCAGATTGTCCGGTGGTCAAAAGCAACGGGTAGCCATCGCAGGTGTTGTTGCTTTGCGCCCTGATATTATTATTTTGGATGAAGCAACTAGTATGTTGGATCCAGAAGGTCGGCGGGAAGTGATTGAAACCATTCACCAGATCAAAGAAGAAAGTAATTTAACGGTTATTTCGATTACCCATGATATTGACGAGGCAGCCTCTGCAAGTCGTATATTAGTTATGCAAAAAGGCGAGTTAGTTCAAGAAGGAACTCCTGAAAAAATTTTTTCTGAAGGCCCACGTCTGGTGTCATTAGGATTAGATTTACCATTTCCTGAAAAATTAAAAGCAGCTTTAAAAGTGCGAGGCATTCAGGTACCAGAAAGCTATTTAGATGAAGAAGGGATGATGAATTGGTTATGGACATCCGTTTTGAAAAAGTAAGTTACGTTTATCAACCAAATACACCCTTTGAATCTCGTGCTTTATATGATATTGATTTAGAGATTAAAGAAGGTTCTTATACAGCATTAGTCGGTCATACCGGTAGTGGGAAATCGACACTCTTACAGCATTTGAATGCTTTATTAAAACCAACTGAGGGTGTCGTTAATATTGGTGATCGTAAAATTACACCAGAGACTGATAATAAGAATTTGAAACCTGTCCGGAAAAAAGTTGGGATTGTATTTCAATTTCCTGAAGCACAATTATTTGAAGAGACTGTGGCTAAAGATATTGCTTTTGGACCACAAAATTTTGGTGTGAGTACAGAAGAGGCACTGGAATTAGCCAAAAAGAATCTTGCTTTAGTTGGTTTAGATGAAAGTTATCTGGAGCGATCACCTTTTGAGCTTTCTGGCGGGCAAATGCGGCGAGTAGCCATCGCAGGTGTGTTGGCGATGGAACCAGAAGTTTTAGTCTTAGATGAGCCAACAGCAGGCTTAGATCCCCTTGGTCGTAAAGAGATGATGGAAATGTTTTGGCGTTTGCACAAGGAAGAAAATATTACCATTGTTTTGGTGACCCATTTGATGGATGATGTGGCAAATTTTGCTGACTTTGTTTATGTTTTAGAAAAAGGTCAAGTGATTGAAGGTGGCTCACCACAAGTTGTGTTTCAAAAAGTTGATTGGTTAAAGGAAAAGCAACTAGGTGTGCCGCAAGCAACGGATTTTGCAGAAAAAATGCAAACAAATGGTGCGCACTTTGCTCATTTACCACTGACAGCTGAAGAATTAGCTGATTGGATTGTCGAGGAAGGGGCGAAGAATCGTGGATAAATTGATTTTTGGCCGTTTTATTCCCGGAGATTCTGTGATTCATCGGATGGACCCTCGAGCGAAATTAGCAGGTAGTTTTTATTTTATTGCGATTGCTTTTTTAGCAAATTCTTGGCCTAGCTTTTTATTTTTAGGAGCAGTAGCCATTTCCGGGGTATTGTTATCTAAAATTGATTTACGCTTCTTTTTAAAAGGAGTACGTCCATTAATTTGGTTAATCATTTTTACAGTTGCCTTACAGATGTTGTTTACGCGTGGTGGTACTATTTATTGGTCGTGGGGTATATTTAGTTTGTCGCAATATGGCGTTCAAAATGGTTTGTTCATTTTTTGCCGCTTTATGTTGATTATTTTTACTTCTACCTTGGTGACTTTAACTACACCGCCGTTGTCGATGTCAGATGCGATTGAATCATTATTAAACCCGTTAAAAAAAATTCACGTACCGGTGCATGAAATTGCTTTGATGTTATCGATTGCTTTGCGTTTTGTGCCCACTTTAATGGATGAAACGGAAAAGATTATGAATGCCCAGCGTGCTCGTGGAGTGGATTTTGGTGCCGGAAGTATTATTCAAAAGATTAAAGCGATTGTGCCATTACTGATTCCTTTGTTTGTTTCTAGTTTTAATCGTGCCGAAGAATTAGCTACGGCGATGGAGGCACGTGGGTATCGTGGCGGCGAAGGTCGGACAAAATATCGGCGTCTAAAATGGGGCAGAAATGATTCTATTTTGGTAGTTATATTTGCAATCGTTACAGTTGGTTTATTATTTTTACGGAAGACTTAGCGTTTACTAAGTCTTTTTTTATGAGGAGAATTTATGAGATATAAAGCGATTATTGCCTATGATGGAACCAATTTTAATGGCTTCCAACGACAACCAAATGGACGGACTGTCCAAGAGGAGTTTGAAAAAACTTTGCAGAAAATTAATCACGGGGAACCGATTATGATTCATGGTTCTGGTCGAACAGATGCAGGTGTTCATGCTTTAGGACAAGTGATTCATTTTGATTATGACGATCCGCGTCCGCTGGAAAAACTGCGTTTTGCTTTAGATACACAAACGCCAGACGACATTGCGGTGCGCTCGGTGGAGCGTGTGGCGGAGGATTTTCATGCCCGTTATCATGTGGTAGAAAAGACGTATCATTACAAAGTACAAATTCAAAAACCACGTAGTCCTTTCAGAAGATATTACGCCGCTTACTATCCTTATCCTTTGGACTTGGAAAAAATCCGTCAGGCATTACCAGCTTTGTTAGGAACCCATGATTTCACTTCTTTTTGTGCTTCCGGTAGTTCAGTTGAAGATAAAGTACGCACGATTTATCAAGCTGATCTGGAAGTTAATGGGGATGGCACTGAACTGACTTTTATTTTTCGAGGTAATGGTTTTTTATATAAAATGATTCGCATTTTGGCAGGTACTTTGCTGAAAATAGGGAATGATCGTTTAGCAGTAGATAGTATACCAGCAATTATTGCCAAAAAAGATCGTAATGCAGCAGGACCAACTGCTCATCCAGAAGGACTTTATTTAGCAGAAGTAAAATATGCAGAAAATCCGTAAAGCGTTAAGCTCTACGGATTTTTTTTGGTCGTTTTAAGAATAGATAGAGAATGAATAGGGTTAGCGAAGCCAAACTAATAAGTATTCCTGGAATAAGTCCCGTTGGTAGATAACTAAAGGTTATTTCATGCTGACCTTTTGGTACATGGATACTTATAAAAGCATCTTGGAAGGCTTTTATTTTAGTTTCTTTGCCATCAATTTTGGCTGTCCAACCTTCATCGTATGGTATCGTAGTGACTAATGTTTGGGCTTGATTGATATCAACGGAACCACTGGCACTGTGTTTACCGACTTTTAAATCAACGCCATTTTCTTTTATTTGATCGGTAGCAAATTGGAAAGCCATCGTGTCTAAAGCTAAAACTTGTGGGCTTTGGAAACTTACCGATTTAGTACCGGAAAAGCTGGCAGTGAAAGTCACGTTGGTTGCGTTTTGATAGTAGCCAAGATCATAGTATTGACCGGTAATATTTATTTGGGCTTCACGAGTTTGACCATTGGTAGTCACTGTTGCTGTCGAACTCTCTAAAGCACTAAAATCAGTTGGATATAAGCTTAAATAAGCTTGTGTGTTAGCCGGGACAGAAACTTGATAAGAAACTGATTTAACCCCTTCAGAATCGCCATCAGCAGTAATCGTCGTTGTCGTACCTGCTGTAGATACTTTGGCATTTGACGTACTGATTTCACGCATAGGTAAAAAGGTATAGTAGGTGTAATCAGAACCAGCTAAGGCGTTGTAAAGTTTTGTTTGGGTGCCTAAATTATCGTTACTCATTTTCTTCAACTGATCAATTGATGGATCAGCGGTAAAGGCTAAAGGTAAAGCATTTTGATTTTCATACAAAAAATAATCGCCGGAGGTATCTTCTTGAGTGAAGCCATATTTACCTAAGTTTTCAGTTTTAGCCAAATTATATTTGATTCCAGTAAAAGCATCCATTAGTAAAGTATTGTTTTGATAACGAATATTTAAGTTGGTTCCTTGTGAACGAAAACCTAATTCGTTTAAATAAGCAGACGAATGACGATTACGAACAGAAGAAAACATGCTGATGCCGCTGTAGCCATAATTTAATCCGTCATTTGCGGAAACAGGGTCGAGATTCTCTAAGCGATAAAATGATTGATTGTCAGCCTTGGTTTGATCTACCAGTGTCTTAATTGATGTTGAAGGCTTAGTATAAAGACTGCGGGAAGCATAATTCCAATCGTCTAAAATCCCTCGCAACATATAATTGCTGTTAATAAAACTTTCGCAAGAAACAATCAGTAATAATAAAAGTGTCACAGTTTTAACCGGGACTTTATTGAAATAGCGTCCTGTAAACACGAGTGCATATAAGCCCAAGAAGCAAACCGATAAGATAAAATTATAGGTTTTCAGATAATTATAGTCTTTGCCTTTAATCCCCCAAAAAATCGAGAAGGCAGCGATTAAAAGTAAAAAGATAGCCACCAATTGCAGCACATTTTGCCGATCTAATTTTTCCCAGCCCCAAGCAGCTAGAGTAATGACTAAGAAAGAAAGTAAATAGGCATAGCGAAATAAAAACATATTGGGTGCGTGCATTCCATGCCAAAATAGATTTAACGGAATGATATAAAAACTGGCTACAATTAATCCACCGACTAAGCCATAAAGCACTTTGTTTTTCCAAGGAATCTTACGATTGATAAAGTAAAAAATACATAAAGCTAAAGGTAAGAGACCAATATAAATAAAGGGAATTGAGCCATATTTTGTCGTATCATAGACGCCAATCATATTTTTAGCCAATAAATCAAACCAACTAGTAGCTTCTGTTTTAAAACCACTGATGGTGGTCAGCTGTTCGCCATTGGCACGTAAATCTAAAATGGCCGGTAAAATCATCACCATTGAAGTGCCGCCAGCTAAAAAGGAGGTAATTATATAGGAAACAATACTTTTTTTGTACACTTTAAAATTGGTAAACAAACGAGCCAAATAATACAGAACCGAAAAAATGCCAACCATAAAGCCTATATAATAACTAGTGAGAAATAACATTAAATAGGAAATAAATAATACTTTTGGTTTTTTATCATCCATTAAACGATTGACACCTAAAATAATCAGTGGTAAATAAACAAAGGTATCTAACCACATAATAATTTCAGAATGGGCAATCGCAAAAGACATCAAGGCATAAGTAACACTCAAAGCGACCGTATTCCAATTGCTGAGTTTAAAACTATTCTTGCCATAAAACCAAAAAGCTAAACCAGCGGCACCAATTTTTAAAAGAGTAATAAAATATAACGCATCAGGCATCATATTATTAGGGAAAAAGATCACCAGTGGGGTAAAAAATCCACCTAAATAATAGGATACCAAAGATAAATAGTTTAAGCCTAAAGAGGCATTCCAAGTATAAAAAAAGCCTTGCTTACCTAACAACATATTACGGAAGCTAGCATGAAAGTTTGAAAATTGAGAAAAGGCATCGCTGGCTAAAACACTGCGAGAACTGCCAGGATAGATACCGATGGTTAAATAAGCAATCACCATTAAGCTTAAGGGAATCAAGAAACTCGCCAGCATGTACCAGCGGTTTTCTTTCAGGAATTTCTTCATAATATAAAATCACCATTCTTCTTTCGAATTCTATTCAAATTTTACCATAGAAGATTTTAATTAAGTATGAAGAAGCTGTGAAAATAACTGAAAGTGTAAAACTCTTAAAGAATATTTTCAAAATAAAAAGCCTATGACTGATTGCCACAAGCTTTATGATAATTAATTTTAACGAGTTTTTTTAATTTTGCTAAACTGTTATCTAAATTTTCTTTGTGCTAATTTTTTGAGCCTAATCTTAAGAAAGGATCATTGGTATAGGAGTTGCTAATCCGTAGATCACCCAGCTTTTTTATGATGAGTGAGCAATTCGGAGTCTCCTTATGTTGTTAAGGTATCAAAAGTATCATTCAAACTTTTTGTCACCTAAAAAAATTATACCTTTTTCAATAGAAGAAAAAAACCACTGATCATAGCGATCAGTGGTTTTTGAAATATGTTTGGTTGAATTTAAACGCGCTCAACTTTTCCAGATTTCAAAGCACGAGTTGATACCCAAACTTTTTTAGGTTTGCCGTCGATTAACACACGAACTTTTTGCAAGTTAGGTTTAACTGTGCGTTTTGTAGCGTTCAATGCGTGTGAACGGTTATTGCCGCTGCTTGTTTTACGACCAGTGAAATAGCATACTTTTGCCATGTTTTGTTTCCTCCTTCGCCTTGATTGTTGGAGCGCTTCTTTGGCTCATACTAAAATAATTTATCACAAAGGAGTTAAAAAAGCAACTGCATTTTCTCAGAAAGATTGACAATTCAGTCATAAGCAGTTAAATTATAGAATGTTGGGCTCGACTGACCAAAGAATCTTTCTTTGAAAAGTTAGTGGGCTATGATAAAATGTTATAGTAGAAAAAATGGGTCAGAAGGCTCGTTTAAGGAGGCTAATACTATGGCTGTCAAAATCAATACACAAGCAGGCACAATTGAAATCTCAAATGATGTGATTGCTACAGTCGTCGGTGGTGCGGTAACAGATGTATTCGGCATTGTCGGTATGGCTAGCAAAAGCCAGATTAAAGATAATATCACTGAAATTTTAAGAAAAGAAAATTATTCTCGCGGTGTCGTGATTCGTCAAGAAGAAAACGGGATTGCTGTGGATGTTTACACGATTGTTAGTTATGGGACAAAAATTTCTGAAGTGTCGCGTAACGTACAAGAAAAAGTGAAATACAACTTGGAAACCTTGTTAGGTGTTAAAGCCAATTCGGTAAATGTTTTTGTCCAAGGTGTGCGTGTCCTGCCTGATTAGGGTAGATTTTAAGGAGGATAATCTTAAGTGAAGATCACAGAGATCAGCGCAAGTCAATTCCAAGAAATGGTGGAAGCTGGCGCTAAACGTCTGCAAGCAAATGCAGAATTTGTTAACTCATTAAATGTATTTCCAGTACCAGATGGTGATACCGGAACAAATATGAATTTATCAATGACCAGTGGTGCAACTGCTGTAGTCAATGCACCAAATGAAAAAGTTGGCGAATTGGCCAATATTTTAGCTAAAGGGTTGTTGATGGGCGCGCGGGGAAACTCTGGCGTTATCTTGTCACAACTATTCCGTGGCTTTTCAAAAGAAATTCCTGATGAAACAACTTTATCTGCACAGCGCTTAGCTGATGCATTGGTTCACGGCGTAGAAACAGCTTATAAAGCGGTGATGAAACCAGTTGAAGGAACGATTTTAACGGTTGCTCGTGAAGCAGCCAAAGCTGGTGAAAGAAAAGCTCGCCAAACGGATGATGTAATTGAAGTAATGACTGCGATTGTGAAATACGGTCGTCGTGCATTAGATAAAACACCAGAAATGTTGCCAGTCTTAAAAGAAGTTGGCGTAGTTGATAGTGGTGGACAAGGTCTATTATTTATTTATGAAGGCTTCTTAAGTGCTTTAAATGGTGAATTTGTTGCAGATGAAAGCTATGAGCCAAGTCCAGCTGAAATGGATGAGATGGTTAATGCTGAACATCATCGCAGTGTACAAGGTCAAATGGCAACAGCAGATATTCATTTTGGTTATTGTACTGAAATTATGGTTCAATTAGGTGAAGGTCCAACGGTTGATAGCCAATTTGATTATGAAACTTTCCGTAACTATTTAAATGAGCTAGGTGATTCTTTATTAGTGGTCAATGATGAGGAAATCGTCAAAGTCCATGTCCATACAGAACATCCCGGCGAAGTAATGAACTATGGTCAAAAATTTGGTTCATTAGTTAAAATTAAAGTCGATAATATGCGTTTACAACACGAAACAATCTTAGAACATGATGAACAAGTCGCTGAGTTTGAAGGCGTGAATGCTGAGCGTAAACCTTATGCGGTGATAGCCATTGCAGCAGGTAGCGGCGTGCAAGAATTGTTCAAATCATTAGGTGCTTCATATATTATTTCTGGTGGACAAACCATGAACCCAAGTACTGAAGATATTTTGAAGGCAGTTAGAGAAGTCAATGCTGACCAAGTTATTATTTTACCGAATAATAAAAATATCTTTATGGCGGCCGACCAAGCTGCTGAAGTGGCAGATGTCCCAGTGGTAGTAGTACCAAGTAAAACTGTTTCTCAAGGGATGACAGCGATGTTAGCCTTCAACGAAACACAAAACTTAGACAACAATAAACAAGCCATGACAGACATGCTAGATTCTGTTGTTAGCGGACAAGTCACTAATGCTATTCGGGACACTGCCATTGACGGCGTGGAAATTCACGAAGGTGATTATCTAGGTATGATCGATGGTAAAATTGTTTTATCAGAAAAAGATTTATACCAAGCCTCACTGGATACTTTAAAACAAATGATCAATGACGATATCGAAATCGTAACAATCATTTTTGGCGAAGAAGGCAATCAAGCCGAAGCTGAAAAAATCAGCAAGGTCTTAACAGAAACCTATCCTGATTTAGAAGTGGAAATCCACGAAGGTAATCAACCAGTTTACCCTTATTTATTGTCAGCTGAATAATAAAGATAAATAAAAACCATCTCTTTTTGAAGGAGATGGTTTTTTTATCGTTGTTTATAGAAAAATTCCCAAAAAAGGTTAAATTTTTGGAAATAATTAGTTATTTTTTGATTTGTGGTTTTGTAAAAGAAAAATTATTTTAACTGAAAATAGACTTATCAAAAGAAAAGAATTTCTGTGAAACACAACTATTAATATTAATAGTAATAGCTGTGTTTCGCTAAAAATATTCATTTTATTTATTTGTAAGTAATATTTTTTGTTTAACGTTCGATTGTAAAAACTTCTCAAATTTTAATAAATGTACTATAATTTATTTTGAAAATTGGGTTATTTTATAACTTAATTTGAAATAATGTTTTTTTGGGAGGATTATATGAAAAGAAAAATGATGTTTTTTGCTGTTGCTTTACTATTAGCACCACAAGCAATGATGCCAATCACCAGTCTTGCTGTTACTGATGACGAGAGTAGCTCGGTTGTTGCAGCTGACGCGACACAAGATAGTTGGATGCCAGATAAAAATTTGCAAAAGATTGTTGGAGATCAGTTAAGCAATCCAGATTTTACGCAAGCAGATATGGCTAATTTGACTAATTTATCAATTAGTAGTGCTGAAATTACAGATTTGACAGGTATTTCTTATGCTACAAATTTAACAAGTTTAGATATAAACAATACGGATTTGTCTAATACTAAGAATCTAGCGGAAATTGGCACACTAAGTAAATTGCAAACATTGACTGTTACAAATGACAATTTATCAGATGTCTCACTTTTGCAAAATAGTCAATTGACAAGTTTGGAGCAAGTGAATATCTCAAATAATTCATTTACTAACATGGATAGTTTTGAGGGTTTACAATTACCGGCTTTAAAAGAAATTAATCTCTCTAACAATCAAATTGAAAATGTAAATGGAATTACAAAAATTAAAGTACCAGTCATTGAAAAGATTGACATTTCTAATAATAAAATCTCAGATGCTTCACCACTGCTTTCTACCGATGCGATTAATTCAGTCAAAGAAATGAATGTATCCAACAATTTATTTACTTCTTTAAGTAGTGTAACGGGCATTAATTTACCTAGTTTAGAAAAAATTGATATTTCTCACAACCAATTAAATGATGTTTCAATCTTGCAAAGTGCCCATGTCCCTGCATTAAACTATATCGATGCTTCTTACAATCAAATTAGTGACATTTCACCAATTGCAAATTCATCTATCACTAGTTTGACAACTTTGATTGCCAGTCATAATCAAATCAAGGATGTTGATGCATTTGCAAACTCTTCTTTTACTAAATTAGAAAGCTTAGATGTCGCGTATAACCAAATTGGTGACATCTCTGTCATGGAAAATTTAGTAGCAAAATATCCTAGTCTGCATACTTATATCGTTGATCATAACAATATTAATAATATTCAATTTATGGAAGGCTACGATTTAAGTTCTAATACTTCAGCAAGAGATCAAGACTATGAAGAAAATGTAACCTTGGTTAAACCAACAAGTGCAAGTGGAGAAGTAGCTAGTCCAATCTTGTCAACAGATTTCCGTTATGATGATAGTTCTGGTTATTACCATGGCTATTCAGACCCAGAAGGAACAACACTTTCAATTAGTTCGATCACTGGAATCACTGGTGTAAAAAAATATGATGACTCAACAGTTACAGCTGCAGAATTAGATGGTGGATCCGTTCAAAGTGTTAAAAGTTTTATGGTTGATCCAGCAAACTTACCAAGTGAAATTACCTTTAACTGGAATGGCGCACAAGGCCAATTTAGTGGAACAGGAAAAATAAATATTACTTGGGTGGATGCACAAGCGCCAACTATTGAAGCAAGTGATCAAACCGTTAAAATGGGTACTGATTTTGATCCAAAAGCTAATGTTACAGCGTATGACCAACAAGCAGATGGTTCTGAAAAAGTTGATTTGACTAATGGCATCAGTGTGATTAATAATACTGTAGATACTTCTCAAGCAGGCAATTACTCAGTGGAATACAGCGTAACTAATTCTTATGGTGTAACGACAACAAAAACAATTCAAGTCACTGTTGCAAAAACTTATACGGTTACTTTTGCTGCCGGTAAAGGTGGTTCATTGACAGGAAATACAAGTGTTGAAGTTCCTGAAGGGACAAAATTAACCGATCTACCACAAACAGTTGCTGACGAAAGCGATGTGGAAGATATTTTCTTCTTAGGTTGGTATCAAGGAGAAAAAGCGGTGAACCCTGCTGATGTAACGATTGATCAAGATACTACCTTTACAGCAAAATTCGGAACCGCTGTTTATCGTTTGTATAATAAAAACAACGGGGATCACTTGTTGACTAAGAATAAAAATGAAAAAAATGATATTGAAGCACAAGGTTGGGTAGTAGAAACAAACCCTGCAAATGAATATGGCAGAGCGGCGTTCTATGTACCAGTTAAAGCAGATAGCGCTGGCAAAAATAAAGTTTATCGGATTTATAACCCAAATACTGGTGAGCATTTTTATTCTACTAATAAAAAAGAATGTGACGCAGCAGTCAAGGCAGGTTGGAGACAAGAAACAGATCCTAACTATACCTGGGTTTCTGAAGGCGATGTAAAAGTCTATCGTGAATTTAATCCTGATGTACACACTGCTGGTAGCCATAATTTCACTACGAATTTAGCTGAGCATGAAAATGTGGTTAAAGCAGGCTGGTTAGATGAATCAAAAGATACATCTCTATGGACTGTTTTAAAAGCTGGATTTTAGAATAAAATAAGAAAACAGTCAGGTAAATTATTTTTTTACCTGGCTGCTTTTTTACTAACTAAAAAGATTTGATTAAAATAAAATGAAATTTTGGATTGACACCGGTTTCAGTCGATGCTATACTTTGGCAAGTGGTCAGATGTTATTACTTCGGGTAAGCATGACTGACTGGATTATTTAAATGATGGATGTTATCACTTGATGTGAGCATGACCTGTTTACCACACGAATTGTACGTGTTTGTAAATAGGCTTTTTTATTGCCATCGATTGCCATCGTTAGTGGGGAAACTTTATGATCATAAAACGAGTACTAAATAATAATACGGTTATCTCAAGTAACAGCAAAGGCTTAGATGTTTTACTGATGGGTCGTGGGATAGCTTTTGGGAAAAAGAAAGGCCAACCAGTTGCGATTGAACAGGTTGAAAAAACTTTTATCCTTCATGACAGAGATACACAAAATAAATTTACTGAACTGATGATTAATGTGCCAATGGAGCAAATTATGGTGGCTGAAAAAATTATTAATTTTGGTAAAATTAAACTAGGCAAAGGTTTAAACGAAATTCTTTATGTCAATCTGACGGATCATATCCATTCGGTGATTGAAAGATACAAAGAAGGAATTATCTTAAAAAATCCTTTACGTTGGGATATTGCAAGATTTTATCCTGATGAGTATGCAGTAGGAGAAAAAGCCTTAGAAATCATGCGCAGTGAATTAAAGCTTGAGCTGGAGATCGATGAAGCGGCTTTTATTGCGACACACTTTGTTAATGCTGAGACTGATCAGACCAATGATTTGGCTTATGAAATTGCAGAAATCACTAAGAAGATTGAAACAATCGTCAAAGATTTTTATCATACAGAATTTGATGAAGCTTCTCTAGACTATTATCGATTTATTACCCATGTGAAATTTTTTGCCCAACGGCTATTAACAGGTGATCATTATGATGATGAAGACAGTGAGCTACTAGAAACGCTAAAGAAAAAATATCAGAATGAGTATCAAGCCGCTTTAAAGATTAAGGAGTTTGTCATGGAGACTTTTGATTATGAACTGAGCTCTACTGAGATTCTCTATTTAACGACACATATTAGACGAATAACAAAGAACTTATAATAGGATTGTTATCCCAAAAGGAGCATGACCTAGAACACCACTATTTTTAGGGGGTTTTAGGTCATTTTTTATTTCTAAAAAAATATGAACTAAGAAAATAACAAATGATAATTGGAGGAATAAAAATGAATTATGCAGATTCAGCGAAAAAAATATTAAAAGAGATTGGCGATCAAGCTAATGTACAATCAGCTACTCATTGTATGACCCGTTTACGTTTTATTTTGAAAGATGAAAGTATTGTAGATGATCAAGCCGTAAAACAGATTCCCGGTGTGATGGGTGTTATGAAAAAAGCAGGTCAATATCAAATTGTGATGGGAAATGATGTGGCAGATTACTATCGTGCTTTGAATAAATTAGGAGATTTTGGTTCAGCTACAGCTGTCGAAGGAGGACCTAAGAAAAACTTATTTGATACTTTTGTAGATGTGATTTCAGGCTGTATGTCTCCTTTGATCCCAGCTTTGATCGGCGGTGGTATGATCAAAGTAATCTTAATTTTATTACCATTGTTAGGTTGGATGAGTGATAGTTCTCAAAGCTTCCAAGTGTTGACCTTCTTTGGTGATGCACCATTTTATTTTATGCCAGTGATGTTGGCATACACGGCTGCCCAAAAATTTGGTGTGACCCCGATGCTAGCAGTTACGATTGGTGGCATTATGCTACATCCTAATTTTGTTAGTATGGTTACAGCCGGCGATCCGATAAGTATTTTTGGCTTACCGATTACTTTGGCTACTTATAGCTCATCGGTGATTCCTATCCTATTAATGGTTTGGATAATGAAATATATCGAACAATTTTTTGATCGAATCATTCCGACTGTATTGAAGAGTTTCTTGAAGCCTTTATTAATTATTTTGATTTCAGGTGTTTTAGCACTTGTAGTAGTTGGACCTTTAGGAACTTATGCCGGACAAGGTTTGTCAGCATTGGTTTTATGGATTCAAAGTAAGGCTGGTTTCTTAGCTTTAGGATTGATGGGAGCTTTGATGCCGTTAATTGTTATGACAGGGATGCATTGGGCATTTTCACCAATTTTCTTAATAGCATCGATTCAAAATCCAGATGTTTTAATTTTACCAGCCATGTTAGCTGCTAACTTGGCTCAAGGAGCAGCGTCATTAGCGGTTTCCTTCAAAGCAAAAGATAAAAATTTAAAAACTTTAGCAATGGCTGCTGGTATTTCAGCGCTATTGGCAGGGGTAACAGAACCGGCTCTATACGGAATTACGTTGAAATATAAAAAACCTTTATACGCAGCGATGATTGCTGGTGGAATTTGTGGTGTTTATATGGGCTTCACTGGTTTATCGGCTTATGCCTTTGCCGTACCATCATTAGTCGCGTTACCCCAATTTGTTGGGCCGAATGGAAATGCGAATATTATTAATGCGATTATTGTCGCAATTGCTTCAATGGTGATTACATTTATCTTAACACTGGTCTTTGGTTTTGATGAAGAACCGATTGTTGCTGATCAAGAAGCCTTGGAAGTGGTTGAAGCAGGTAGTCATGACCCGAAAAAAGTTTTTGCGCCAGTAAAAGGACAAGTCATCCCTTTAGAGAAAGTCAATGATTCAGCTTTTTCTAGCAAAATGATGGGAGAAGGAATTGCGATTATCCCAGAAGAAAATACGATCGTTGCCCCTTTTAACGGTAAAGTTTCTGCCCTTTTTCCAACGAAGCACGCTATTGGATTAACTAGTGATAGTGGTATGGAATTATTGATTCACGTGGGGATTGATACTGTTGAATTAGGCGGTAAGTATTTTGAAAGCTTTGTAGAAGCTGGTGACTATGTGAAGAAGGGGCAGCCATTATTGAATGTTGATTTTGCTGCCGTAAAAGCTGCTGGATATGATATTGTGACACCGATTGTTGTTACGAACTATGATCAATATATCGATGTGGTAGCTAAAGATGAAATGAATGAAACAACAGCTGATGATGCAGTACTGTATGTTGTATAGAAAGGAAAAGATCAATGAATAAATTTCCAGAGAATTTTTTATGGGGTGGCGCGATTGCTGCCAATCAAGCAGAAGGTGCTTATAACGAAGATGGTAAAGGATTGAGTGTGCAAGATGTTGCACCTCATGGTTGGAAAGACCGACCGACTGAGGTACCGACGGAGGACAATTTAAAACTTGTAGGAATTGATTTTTATCATCGCTACCAAGAAGATATCAAATTATTTGCTGAAATGGGCTTTAAGGTTTTCCGACTATCGATTGCTTGGTCAAGAATTTTTCCAAAAGGAGACGAAAAAGAGCCAAATGAAGCTGGCTTAGCTTTTTATGATAAGGTTTTTGATGAATGTGCAAAATATGGCATTGAACCATTAGTTACTTTGTCACATTATGAAATGCCGCTACACTTATCCAAGAGTTATGATGGCTGGCGCAACCGAAAAATGATTGATTTTTTTGAGCATTATGCACGTACCGTTTTAACCCGTTACAAAGACAAAGTAAAATATTGGTTGACATTTAATGAGATTAATTCAATTGGTCACGCGCCACTATTAAGTGGAGGGATTTACACGCCATTGGCAGAATTGACTAAACAAGATATCTATCAAGCAATTCATCATGAGTTGGTTGCTAGTGCCAAAGCAGTGAAAGCTTGCCATGAAATTATTCCAAGTGGGCAAATTGGTTGTATGATCCTAGGAATGCCGGTTTATCCATTGACCCCCGCACCTAAAGATGTCTTGCAATCGTTAGCGACAGAAAGAGAAAACTATTATTTTTCCGATATTCAAGTTCGTGGGTACTACCCAACGTATACCAAGCGCTTCTTCAAAGAAAATGAGATTCAGTTAGAAATCACCAAAGATGATTTGGCTAGCTTAAAAGAAACAGTTGATTTTGTTTCCTTTAGTTATTATATGTCTACTTGTGAATCAGCAAATCCAGATAAAGAAACTGGTGAAGGCAATATTTTAGGTGGTGTTCCCAATCCTTACTTAAAAGCCAGTGAATGGGGTTGGCAAATCGATCCTGAAGGACTACGTTATTATCTAAATAATCTGTATGATCGCTATCAAAAACCAATTTTTATCGTGGAGAATGGTTTAGGAGCAATAGATGAATTAGTTGAAATGCCTGATGGGACAAAAACAGTGATTGATGACTATCGGATTCAATATATGAATGATCATTTAGTCCAAGTAGCGGAAGCAATCGAAGACGGAGTGGATATTATGGGATACACTTCATGGGGCTGTATCGATTTGATCAGCTTTACGACTGCTGAATTGAAAAAAAGATATGGTTTAATCTATGTAGATCGTCATGATGACGGCAGTGGTACTTTGGCACGCTATAAAAAGAAAAGTTTTGATTGGTACAAAGAAGTTATCACAACAAATGGTGCTTCGTTAAAATAAAATGTAAACCGTGAGATGAAATGTTCAATTCTACCTCACGGTTTTTTTCAGCATTCAAATAAAAGAGACAATTTAAAATGAATACCTCCATTAAAAATTGAAAAAAACTATATTAACTCGTACAATATACAGATAATAAAGAAACGACAATACATAGAACAAATGAGGTAAAAAGATGATAACCCAACCAGTCAGTGTTTTACCTGGCGTAGGCGAAAAGCGCCAACAAGTCTTGGCGAGTCTGGGAATTTTCACTATTGAAGATTTGCTGACTTACTATCCTTTTCGCTATGAAGATATTCAAGAACGTAATTTATTAGAAATTAACGATCAAGAAAAGGTGACTTTAAAAGGTGTGGTTGTATCAGCACCGGTCGTTAGTCGTTTTGGCTATAAAAAAAGCCGGATGCAATTTCGCATGATGCAAGAGCATGCTGTCTTTAATGTGTCTTTTTTTAATCAAAGCTATTTAAAAGATAAAGTCGAAGTTGGTGAAGATATCGCCGTTTATGGTAAATGGGATGCGAAACGAAAATCATTAGCTGGCATGAAAATTTTAGCCAGTAAGCAAGAAGAAGATTTTGCCCCAATCTATCATGTGACGAAAGCGATTCGCCAAACGACTTTAATTGAATTAATCAAAGTGGCTTTTGAAAAATTTGATAACCAAATCGAAGAAAATCTGCCGAATCATTTAATTGAGAAGTATCGCTTGATGCCAAGAAATGAAGCCGTTCGAGCGATGCATTTTCCTAAAGATCCAAAGGAAAATCAATTGGCGAAACGCCGGGTTGTTTTTGAAGAGTTTTTTATGTTCCAAATGAAAATGCAAGGTTTAAAACAAAAAGAACATAGTGAGAAAAATGGCATTAGCGTGTTGTATGATGTTGAACGGTTGAAAAATTTTACTCAAAGCCTGCCGTTTGAATTAACTGAGGCTCAAAAAAGAGTCACCAATGAAATTTGTCGTGATTTGCGCAGCCCAAGACATATGCAACGCTTGCTACAAGGAGATGTGGGGAGCGGGAAAACGGTGGTGGCAGCCATTGCTTTGTACGCTACCATGACCGCTGGTTTTCAAGGGGCTCTAATGGTACCAACAGAAATTTTGGCCCAGCAGCATTTAGAAAGTTTGAATCAATTATTTGATCCATTGGAAGTATCGATCGCATTACTAACTGGTTCAACCAAAGCTAGAGATCGGCGTGCGATTTTGACAGGCTTAGCCAATGGAGAAATTGATATTATTGTCGGTACCCATGCGTTAATTCAAAAAGATGTGGAATTTAGCAATCTTGGTCTAGTGATTACCGATGAACAGCATCGTTTTGGCGTGAATCAACGGAAAGTCTTGCGGGAAAAAGGCTGGCATCCAGATGTTCTATTCATGACAGCCACGCCGATTCCACGAACCTTAGCAATTACGGCTTATGGTGAGATGGATGTTTCTATCATTGACGAAATGCCTGCGGGAAGAATTCCAGTGAAAACTTCTTGGATTTCCCAAAAGCAATTTGATTCAACTTTAGATTGGGCCCAGGCTGAATTAAAAAAAGGCCACCAAATGTATGTTATCTGTCCTTTAATTGAAGAATCAGAAGCCTTAGATGTCAAAAACGCGACGGAAATTTATGAGCATTTAGCGGCTTATTATGCACCAGATTATAAAGTCAGCTTACTTCACGGCAAGATGAAAAATGCTGAAAAAGAAACAATTATGGAAGAATTTAAAGATGCTGGCAGTCAGATTTTAGTATCCACTACCGTAATCGAAGTTGGGGTCAATGTTCCTAATGCAACAGTCATGTTTATTATCGATGCTGATCGTTTTGGTCTGGCTCAGCTACATCAATTGCGGGGACGGGTTGGCCGTGGCTCCGATGCTTCTTATTGTATTTTAGTAGCCAATCCTAAAAATGAAATGGGTAAAGAACGAATGAAGATCATGACGGAAACCAATAATGGCTTTGTCTTGAGTGAAAAAGATTTAGAATTACGGGGACCAGGTGAAGTTTTTGGCTTCCGTCAATCAGGCTTGCCCCAATTTTTGATTGCTGATTTGGTGAATGATGCCAATATTTTAGAAGTGGCACGTGATGAAGCAATGGCGGTTTGGCAAATCAAGGATTGGCAAATTTTACCAGAGTTTTCTAGTCTAGCCAAAGTGGTTCAGCCAGATGCGGGTGAAACCTATTTCGATTAATGCTATACTGCTAAAGTAAACTTTTAAAGGAGCGATGTTTGAATGAAAATTGCAGTCGATGCAATGGGTGGCGATTTTGCCCCTAAAGCGATTGTTGAAGGCGTCATGTTAGCAAAACAAAAACATCCTGAAATTGAATTTCAATTATATGGAAAAGAAGACGCGATTCGAGAATTTATTACCGATGAAAAAAATATTACAATTATCCATACAGATGAAAAAATTAACTCTGACGACGAACCTGTTAAAGCCATTCGCCGGAAAAAGACCGCATCTATGGTCTTAGCGGCGCAAGCAGTCAAAGAAGGGAAAGCCGATGCGATTTTTTCTGCAGGAAATACTGGCGCTTTATTAGCGGCTGGCTTATTTATTGTTGGTCGTATCAAAAAAGTCGAGCGCCCTGGTTTGATGTCGACATTACCAGTTTTAGGTGAAGGTCCTGGTTTTGATATGTTAGATTTAGGAGCTAACGCTGAAAACAAACCAGAACATTTACATCAGTATGCTATTTTAGGTTCTTTTTATGCTAAACATGTTCGCAAAATTACCAATCCACGAGTGGGTTTATTAAATAATGGAACGGAAGAAACCAAAGGTAGTGAATTAACGAAAGAAGCCTATAAATTATTAAATGCCGAAGAAAGCATCAACTTTGTCGGTAATGTTGAAGCCCGTGATTTATTAGATGGTGTGGCTGATGTCGTAGTTACTGATGGCTTTACTGGCAATGCTGTCTTAAAAACCATTGAAGGCACAGCTTTAGGTTTAATGACTTTATTAAAAGGCAGTATCACTGACGCAGGTACCAAAGGAAAATTAGGTGCTTTAATGTTGAAAGATACTTTATATAGCTTAAAAGACAAATTGGACTACTCTAGTCATGGCGGGGCTGTTTTGTTTGGTTTAAAAGCACCAGTCATTAAAACTCACGGCTCTACTGGTCCTGAAGCAGTTGCAACTACAATTGATCAGATTGCAACCATGTTAGATACAAATGTGGTGGGTCAATTGGTTCAGTTCTTTGAAACAGAAGATCACCAGTAAAAACCGATGATTTCTAGTCAATTTGTCTGAAAAAGGTAGACAAACTAGATGAAACTCAGTAAAATAAACGTGACCTTCTAGGTGAACGCAAGATAAACAAGCGGAGGTGAATGTTCTTGACTCGTGAGGAAGCTTTTAATAAAGTAGCAGAAATTATTTCGAATCACTTTGAAATTGATAAAGAAAAAGTGACACCCGAATTGAGTATTAAAGATGACTTGAATGCAGATTCAATCAGTATCATGGAGTTCGTTTTAGAATTAGAAGACGAATTTGGCACAGAGATTTCTGATGAAGATGCAGAAAAAATCGAAACAGTAAGTGCAGCTGTAGATTATATCATGGCTAGCGAAAAAGCTTAATGGAACAACCGCGTGAGGATTTCACCTCACGCTTTTTTATTGTTTAAAAATACATAATTAAATTAAAACGATAACTTTTTATCGAAAAACGATAAATTTTTATTGACTTTCATTATTTGGTGGTTTATGCTTAGTTCATCAAATAAATGAAAGAGGTTGTTCAAATGAAAAAGGAAAGTTTATTTAAGGGATTGAAATGGTTATTTACAGGGTTGATGGTTGTAACGGGATTTGCAGTCAGCAGTATTTTGATGGTGGCAGTTTTATTACATGGTTTGGATGTTAGCCAATTTACAGTTGAAGGGGCTGAAGTATTTAGTTCACCAGTATTTACTGGTTTGATGGTTTTAAATTACAGTCTCTTCACAGCTATTTTTTACTTGGCTCGTCGTCTATTTAAAAACTTCCAGTTAGGTGAAATTTTCGGATTAGAAAACCAAAAATTAGCTAAAATTTTGGCAGGATTATTAGCCGTCTTAACTTTTACAAACGGTGTACCGGATCTAGCTTTTCATAGTTATACATTGAATCTAAACTATTTAATTATCGGGATTGTTATTTGGATTGTTGCAGAAAAATTCATTGCTGTTGAACAAACAAGCAAATTTGCATAGGAGGGATCGTCATGAATCGTGAAAAAATGGTCTTTAAAGCTTTGAAATGGTTATTTACCTTTTTCGTCGTAGGGATTGGCATTTCAATCGTAGGTACTGCATTTATGTTTATTGCTTTGCGGTTTATCAATGTAGAAAGTTTAGGCGTGACTGCTACTGAGATGGGCTTTGTTGATTCGCCGATTTTTCTAGGATTATTGATAATCAATTTAGTCTTAATCGGCTTGTTATTTTATTATGTACGAACTTTCTTTAAAAATTTAGAATTGGATCAAATCTTTGTGATACGTAATGTGAAAATGGCCAAGAAAATTAGTTTACTACTATTAATTTTAACCTTTACAAATGGGCTACCAGATCTATTTAAAGAAGCTTATACTTTAGAATTAACTTATTCACTGGCGGCAGCTATTATTTGGGCATTGAGTAAAATTTTAGAAAAAGCCAATATGATTGCCGAAGAAAATCAATTGACGATTTAGGAGGGTGCCGAATGATTCAAGTAAATTTAGACGTCATGCTAGCGAAACGTAAGATTTCTTCTGGTGAATTAGCTAAAAAAATCGGCATGACCAATGCCAACATATCGATTTTGAAAACAGGAAAAGCCAAAGCTATTCGCTTTTCAACGCTGAATGAAATTTGTAAAGTTTTAGCCTGTACACCAGGCGATATTTTAGAATATATAGAAGATGAAGCATAAGATCACCTAGTAAGATTTCGTTAAGAGATTTTACTAGGTGTTTTTAATTATTAAAAATTTAGCGCTTTTAGTAAAGATAAACAAACAATCTCGCTAAGTTCGTTTAAAAATAATTGAAAAAACAGTATAATGAAACATGAATCTGTAAAAAAAGGACTGTAAGCCAATGGATATCGGATTGATCAAAGAATTGAAAGAAAATTACCAAATCGTTTTTCATGATATAAATTTATTGGAACAAGCATTCACCCATTCTTCTTATGTCAATGAGCACCGCAATTTACAAATTTCTGATAACGAGCGTTTAGAATTTTTAGGCGATGCGGTATTAGAAATTCAAGTATCAGATTATTTATTTCGACAATATCCGAACTTGCCAGAAGGAAAATTAACCAGACTACGTTCGGCAATTGTACGAGAAGACAGTTTATCGAAATTTGCCAAAGAGTGTCATTTTGATAAATATGTGTTATTAGGCAAAGGAGAAGAAAATTCTGGTGGCCGTAACCGCGCTTCTTTATTATGTGATTTGTTTGAATCATTTTTGGGGTCATTGTATTTGGATCAAGGCTATGGGGCGGCATTAAAATTCATCGAAGCAGTCATTTTTCCTAAAGTTGCTGCCGGTGATTTTACTCGAGAATTAGATCATAAAACCAAATTGCAAGAAGTCTTACAAAAAAATGGCGATGTGTCGATTGAATATCGTTTAGTCGCTGAGGTTGGTCCTGCCCATGAACGAATTTTTAGTATTGAAGTCTACGCCAATGGCAATTTGATTGGCGCAGGTGAAGGAAAATCAAAAAAATTAGCTGAACAAGACGCTGCTGCTAAAGCCTTACAGGACTTGGAAGCTTAGGAGAGAAATACGTGCATTTAAAACGAATTGAAATCGCTGGATTTAAATCTTTTGCGGATCGGACAAAAATTGAATTTGAACCGGGCGTTACCGCGGTGATTGGGCCAAACGGCAGTGGGAAAAGTAATATTACTGAAGCCATTCGCTGGGTATTAGGTGAGCAATCTGCTAAGAGTCTGCGGGGCGGGAAGATGCCAGACATTATTTTTGCTGGATCAGAGACTCGTCAACAATTAAATATCGCTGAAGTGACGGTTATTTTAGATAATAGTGATCATTATTTGCCGTTAGATTTTAGTGAAGTCAGTGTCACTAGACGCTATCGTCGAACGGGAGAAAGTGATTTTTTCATCAATAAAAAAGCTTGTCGCTTGCGGGATATCCAAGAATTATTTATGGATTCTGGTTTAGGGAAAGAATCTTTTTCGATTATCTCACAAGGGAAGGTTGAAGCAATTTTTGCCAGTAAACCAGAAGATCGACGGGGAATTTTTGAAGAAGCAGCTGGTGTGTTGAAGTATAAGCAACGCAAGAAAAAAGCTGAGCAAAAATTATTTGAAACAGAAGACAATTTAAATCGAGTGGAAGACATCGTCTATGAGTTAGAAGAACAATTGACTCCTTTAGCAGCTCAAAGTGAGGCCGCTAAGGAGTTTTTAGTACTCAAAGAACAATTGCAAAATAAAGATGTTAGTTTGACGGTTGCCAGAATTCTGACTAGTAAAGAAACCTGGGAAGAAACAAAAACTGATTTTGAGGGTTTATCGGCTGAGATTGAACAAAAGAATACACTGATTCAATCGACTGAAAAACAATTGGGAGAGCTACGGCAAAATCGTGGTGTGCTAGACCAGCAATTAGAACAAGGTCAGCAACAATTACTACACCTAACAGAGAGCTTAAAACAAACAGAAGGCCAAAAAGAACTATTGTTGGAACGCTCAAAAAATGCTAAAAAATCTAGCAGTGAATATCAAGCTAGCTTAGCCCAAACCAATAGTAAAATAGAAGAAACCCAAAACCACATTCAACAATTGGAAACGGAACAGACTGAAAAATTGGTCGAACGCAATCAATTAGTCGAAGCTATCAAGATGAAAACAGCTGAGAGTGCCAAATATCAAAAGTCTACCAAAGAACTGATTGAAGATTTGCGAGGCAACTATGTTGAATTGATGCAAGAACAAGCCAATGTCAGCAATGATCTAAAATACTTGGAGCGTCAATATCAACAGGAAACGGCTAAAAATCAACAAAGTGCGACTCGATTTGAAAACTTGAAACAAGAATTGGCTGAATTAAAAGAGCAACAAGCTAATGCGCTAGAAAAAAGCGGACAGATGGAAGTTTTGCTGAAAACCCAACAAACAGACTATAAAGAATTATTGATGCGTAAAAATCAATTAGAGACGAACATTAAGCAAGAACAAAATACGATGTACGATTTGATGAGCCAAGTCCAACAAGCCAAAGCCCGTCAAAAAAGTATGCAAGAAATCAAAGAAAATTATAATGGTTTCTACCAAGGTGTTCGTAGTGTCCTGCAACATCGCAAGGATCTTTCTGGAATTGTTGGTGCAGTGGCAGAATTAATAGAAGTGCCAGACCAATATACTTTAGCGATTGAAACAGCTTTAGGGGCAGCCGCCCAACATATCGTGGTGGAAAATGAACACGACGCCCGCAATGGGATTACTTATTTAAAAGAACATCGTTTAGGTCGCGCGACTTTTTTACCATTGACGACGATTAAAGCCCGTAGTTTAGCCGTTAATCACAAAAGTAAAGGGGAAAATCTACCAGGATTTATTGGCACAGCTAGTAGTTTGGTAAAATTTGATGATCGGGTCAGTAATATTGTTGAAAACTTATTAGGTGGCATTGTGATTGCAGAGGATTTAACGAGTGCCAACCAAATTGCCCGTGCACTAAATTTTCAAGTCCGTGTGGTTTCTTTAACTGGTGATGTGATGAATGCTGGTGGTTCGATGACTGGTGGCGCAAATAAACAAGGCCGCAATAACCATTTATTTAGCCAAGGTCACGAATTAGAAAAACTTACGCAGCAAGCTGAAATGATTCAGCAAAAATTACAGGTCAAAGAAAAGAATGTCGCTGACTTGCAACAACAATTAGCTGATTTAAATCAAGCATTGGAAAACTTGCGAAATCAAGGAGAAGAAACCCGACTAGCTTTTCAAGAAGCACAAAATCTAGCGGAAAGCTTAACTAATGATTTCACTCGCTTAGAAAAAGAACAAAGCTTATTTGCTTATGAAGCCAAAGAGCTGGAAACTTTCCTGGCTGATTATGAAAAACAAAAAAAGGAACTAACAGCTAAACAAATTGATCTGAAAGCACAACAAACCAGTGTTGATCAAGAAATCAAACAGCTGAATGAAGAAAGTGATTTGCTGGAAGAAAAACGCCAAACTTTAGCGAGTGAGCTTAGTCAATTACAAGCCAATCAAGCGGTTTTAGCAGAACAAAGCAATCATTTAATGAGCCAAAAGAATCAATTAAATCAAAGCTTGATGGAATTGCAAACCGAGCAACAACGTTTAGAAAATCAAATCGCGGCTTTATCTGACGCTTCTTTAAATCATGAAGAAACCGATGAAAGCTTAGCCCAACGCTTGGCTGAATTTACGGAAAAGAAAAGCGCTTTGGAAACTGACTTGGCTGATTGGAAAACCAAACGACAAGCCATTCAACTGCAAGTGGATCAGTTGGATGAAGCCTTGACTACCAATAATCGCCTGCAAAAACAATTGCTAGCACAACAATCGCAAGTCGATGTGCAAAAGAACCGTTTGGAGTTGCAGTTAGATAATGAGTTGGCCTATTTGCAGGAAGAATATAATTTAACCTTCGAAGCAGCTGAAAATCAAGCTGATCAAATTGAGAATTTGGCTGAAGCTCAACAAACAGTGACACAATTGAAACGCAAGATTGAACAGTTAGGACCAGTCAATTTAAATGCGATTGAACAATACGAACAAGTTTCAGAACGCTATGACTTTTTGACGACGCAAAGAGATGATTTGCTATCGGCTAAAGAGCAGTTGTTTGAAACAATGGATGAGATGGACGATGAAGTGAAAAAACGCTTCTATCAAACATTCAAAGGTATTCGAGATAAATTCCAAGTAGTTTTCCCGAATATGTTTGGTGGTGGGAAAGCCGAATTAATTTTGACTGACCCCGATGATTTATTAAATACCGGTATCGAGATTGAAGCCCAACCGCCAGGAAAAAAATTGCAAAACTTATCTTTATTATCTGGTGGTGAACGTGCTTTAACAGCGATTGCTTTACTATTTTCGATTATCCAAGTGCGACCTGTACCTTTCTGTGTCTTAGATGAAGTCGAAGCGGCACTAGATGAAGCCAATGTTGCGCGATTTGGTCGTTATTTGCGAAACTTCCAGAATGATACTCAATTTATCGTTGTGACTCATCGTAAAGGTACGATGGAGGCGGCCGATGTTTTATATGGCGTGACGATGCAAGAGTCGGGTGTCTCTAAAATAATTTCTGTACGACTAGAAGAAGCCAATGAAGGTGGAAATTTTACCTCAAAGAAAGAGGAAGCTAAATGATTAAATTGATTGCGATTGACTTAGATGGGACATTGTTAACCAACGAAAAAACCATTTCGGAAAGAAATAAAATAGCACTGCTGAAGGCCAAGGAAAAAGGAGTTAAAGTCGTTTTATGTACTGGACGACCACTAGTTTCTGTCCAAAATTATTTGCAGGAATTAAACTTATTGGATGCCGAAGATTATTCAATTACTTATAATGGTGGCTTGGTGCAAGCGAATACTGGAGAAGTTTTGGGAAAAACCGCTTTTAGCTTAGCTGAAGTGAAAGATGTGATTGAATTATTGAAGAGTCTAGATTTACCGACGGATATTTTATCAGGATCTTCTTCATTACAGATTGAAACTTCTAAAGATCATCCTTCAATTTATCCATCAATTAACCAATTTGTAACTTACTTTGATAAAAAGGAAGCTGACTTAACTGAAGAAATTTTATACAATAAGGTTCTTTCAGCAACGGAAGAAGATATCTTAAACAATAAAATTGCTAAAATTCCAGCCGCATATTATGATCGATATGAAATCTTTAAATCACGCCCAATTTTACTAGAATTTATGCCTAAAGGTGTGACTAAAGCTTTTGGTTTAAGTGTTTTAGGTAAAGAATTAGCGATTGAGGCCAGTGAAATGATGACCTTAGGTGATGAAGCCAATGATCTTTCGATGATTGAATACGCAGGACTTGGTGTAGCGATGGGAAATGCCACTGAAGAAGTCAAGAGTTTAGCGAATTATATTACTGGGACAAATCAAGCTGATGGTGTCGCCCAAGCAGTCGAAAAATTCGTCTTAAATTAAGGAGAGAATCAAGATGGGCTTATTTGATCGAATAAAAAATGCTTTTAAAGCAGAACAAGTAGAAAAACCTGAAGTAACAGAAGAAAATACACCAGTCGAAGAGGCTACAAATCAAACCTCTGAAGAAAATACAGTTATGCCAGAAGAGGTTGCAAGTAATGATGAAACTGAAAAATCTCTGACACAAGAAGCTTTAGAATTATCAGCGGAAAAAAATGCTGGTGCGGCAGAACCAGTAGTTCCAGATGAAAATCTGACAGAGACGGCAGGACCAATTGAAACAACTGAAGAAGTGAATGCAGAAAATGAAGCGATTGAATCAACAGAAACGCCATCAATTACAGAAGCGTTAGAATTATCAGCTGAAAAGAATGCTGGTGCGGCAGAACCAATAGCACCGGAAGCTGAGTCAGTAGAAACACTCGATAATGCAGAAATAACAGAAGCACCGAAGAAAACTTTTGTTGATGAAGTATTGGAAAGAGTTTCAGAAAAAAATGCTGATGAAGAACCCATTGTACCAATTGAAGAAACGGTTGAAGTTGAAGAAATGCCTGTCACGATGGCAGAGCAAGAAAATACAGCTGAGATTACTACTGACACAGAAATTGATTTGCCAGTTGAAACTGTTGCAGAAGCAAATAATCAACCAGAAATAGTCGAAGAAGCTGAAACAGCGGAAGAAATTCAAAATAAATACGACAAAGGTTTGGAAAAAACGCGTAAATCTTTTGGTCAACGGATGAATGAATTATTCGCTCGTTTCCGCCGTGTCGATGAAGAATTCTTCGAAGATTTAGAAGAAACTTTGATTGGCGCCGATGTTGGCTTTGATACGGCATTAAAATTAACTGATGCTTTGCGTCAAGAAGTTAAGTTGCAGAATGCTAAAAAGCCCGCACAAATTCAAAATGTCATTATTGAAAAGTTAGTGGATATTTATGAAGCAGAAGGCGTAGATGAAAATAACCAAATTAATTTGCAAACAGATCAATTAAGCGTGATTTTATTTGTTGGCGTCAACGGTACAGGTAAAACAACCAGTATCGGGAAATTAGCTCATCAATATAAAAATGAAGGCAAAAAGGTTTTACTAGCAGCGGCAGATACTTTCCGGGCTGGAGCGATTGACCAGTTAATTGTTTGGGGCGAACGCTCTGGAGTTGAAGTGGTTCGCGGGAAAGCGGGTGGCGATCCGGCAGCAGTTGTTTTTGATGCGGTCAATCAAGCCAAAAATGGCGATTACGATGTTCTATTGATTGATACAGCAGGTCGTTTGCAAAATAAAGTCAATTTGATGAACGAGTTGGAAAAAATCAAACGAGTGATCCAACGGGAAATTCCATCAGCACCTCATGAAGTGCTATTGGTAGTTGATGCTACAACTGGTCAAAATGCATTGAGTCAAGCCCGTCAATTTAAAGAAACCACGGACTTAACTGGTTTGGTTTTAACAAAACTAGACGGGACTGCTAAAGGTGGGATTGTTTTAGCCATTCGTAATGAATTGCAATTACCGGTGAAATTAGTTGGATTAGGCGAAGGTATCAATGATTTAGAAGTCTTTAATCCTAATGATTTTGCGATAGGTTTATTTAAAGGATTATTACAAGCGGAATAAATTGAAGTCTTTCCCCTAAAAATTGGCCATTCTGTCCAGTTTTTAGGGGTTCTTCATTTGAACGAGAAATTTTAGGGTTTTAAGCAATTATTTTTTGATTCCTGAACTTTTTTTTATATAATGAGCGGGGGAGGAAGAATCCATGAATATTAAAAAAATGATGCAAGCAGATAAAGTGATTCCTTATTTACTGCAGGCACGTTTTGGCATTGAAAAAGAAAGCCAGCGTGTCAATTTAGCAGGTGAATTAGTCACATCAGATCATCCTAAGACTGTAGGTGATCGTTTGTTTCATCCGTATATCCAAACAGATTTTGCAGAAACACAATTAGAATTAGTGACACCAGTTGCCGAAAATATTACTGATGTACTGGCTTATTTAGAAGCGATCCATGATGTGACTCAAAGAAGTATGCCTGAAAATGAAATGATGTGGCCGTTATCAATGCCGCCAGCCTTACCAGAAAATGAAGATGAAATTGATATTGCAAAACTTTTCCGCCACGAGGATGTTTTATATCGTCGTTTTTTAGCGCGGGTTTATGGTAAAAGAAAACAAATGGTTAGCGGGATTCACTTTAATTTTGAATACGGTGAAGATTTGGTAAAACAGTTGTATCGCCAACAAAATGAAGTTGTGACACTAGAAAGTTTTAAGACTGAATTATATATGAAGATTGCCCGTAATTATTTGCATTATCGTTGGCTGGTTATTTATTTATTCGGCGCAAGCCCTTTAAGTGAAGCTCGTTATTTTTATGACGACGATCGTCCAGACGAGCCAGTCCGCAGTATTCGCAGTAGTCGTTTTGGCTATGTGAACAAGCCAGATGTGGTGGTTTCTTATGAAAGCTTAGAAAAATATAACGAAGACCTATTAGAAAATGTTGAGCGGGGACGTTTATCTGAAGAAAAAGAATACTACGCGCCGGTTCGTTTACGCGGTGGGGAGCGGGTTTCTGATTTAATTAATCACGGTATTCGTTATGTAGAGCTGCGCAATATTGACTTGAATCCATTTGATCGTATCGGAATTAACTATCAAGAAGTTGAGTTTTTACAATACTTTATGTTGTATTTATTGTGGACTGATGAAGGCGAAAATGCTGATAAATGGGTGGCAGAAGGTGCTGTCCGTAACGAAGAGGTCTCATTAGAACATCCTTTGAAAGAAACGACTTACTTAGCAGAAGGTCAAAAGATTTTTGCTGAGATGTTAGAGATGGCTGATATCTTAGATTTAGATCGTCAATTAATCGAAGAATTTGCGACTTGGTTAGAGCAGCCAGAGAAAACAATTGCCGCTCGAGTTTTAACGGCTGATAAAAAAGAGGGGCAAGCGGCTTTTGCCACTGACTTAGGAAAAAAATATTATGATCAGGCTTATGAAAAACCTTATCAATTAACTGGTTTTTCCGAGATGGAGTTATCCACCCAAGCATTATTATTTGATGCGATTCAACAAGGGATTGGCGCAGAAGTGTTAGATCGTAGTGATCAATTTGTTCGTTTGCAACATGGCGACCATTATGAGTATGTAAAAAATGGCAATATGACTAGTCGTGATACGTATATTTCGCCGTTATTAATGGCCAATAAAACTGTTACTAAAATGGTCTTAGCTCAAGCAGGCTTCCGAGTGCCTCAAGGGGAAACCTTTAGCAGTTTAATGGAAGCTAGAAAAGCCTATCCAAAATTTGCCCAACAAGCTTTTGTGATAAAACCCAAATCAACCAATTATGGAATCGGGATCACTATTTTTAAAGGCGAAACAGCTTTGGCGGATTATCAAACTGGTTTAGCCTTGGCTTTTAAAGAAGATCAAGAAGTGATTGTTGAAGAATTTATGGTGGGAACAGAATACCGGTTCTTCGTAATTGATGGAGAGGTCACTGCTGTTTTATTGAGAATCCCAGCCAATGTCGTTGGTGATGGCAAAAAAACAGTTAAAGAATTAGTGACTGAAAAAAATCAAGATCCATTACGAGGCAGCGATCATCGGGCTCCTTTAGAAATTATTCAATTAGGCGAATTAGAACAGTTGATGCTGAAAGAACAAGGCATGACCATCCAAAGTGTCCCAGCTGAAGGTCAGCAAGTATTTTTACGGGAAAACTCTAATATCTCTACTGGTGGCGACTCGATCGATATCACTGATGAAGTCGATGAAAGTTACAAAAAAATTGCGGTTGATGCAGTAGCTGCTTTAGGAGCAAAAATTAGTGGGATTGATTTGATTATTCCAGATATTCATAAACCTTATGAAAATGAACAAGATTATGGAATTATCGAAGCAAACTTCAATCCAGCGATGCATATGCATATCTTCCCATACGCCGGACAAGGTCGCCGCTTGACTCAAGACGTGCTGACTTTACTCTATCCAGAAATGCAAATTAAACGCTAAAAAATGTGCCGTAAGTGATTTTTACACTTGCGGCACATTTTTTAATAGGCAAAATCATCAATTTTGATGGTCTGTTTTCTTTCTTCAACAGTTAAGCCAGTTTTTTCTTCCCACCATTTTTTTAATTCTTTTTCGTAGGTACAAGGGAATTGCTTGGCTACTTCTAACAAAGGTTCTCCTTGCATTTTGGCATAAGGAAAGTTGAAAGCAAGATTGTATTTTAGCTCGGTCAATAAGCTATAATATTGGAACATCAAATACATCATTTCTTCCTCATCGTGCACAGCTAAAACGGTTGGTGCACGATCTAACATAAAACCAAAACTGCGCATCATAAATAAAACAGCTGGTAAATGTTCACTTTCGATGTCTTCCACTTCTTTTAAAATATCAATATGCAAGTCTAAGGCAGTAAGTAAATCTTTTTGCAATTCATCATAAGTCATAACAGACACCTCCTGATTATTTAATTATCTTTAGTATAGCATAGCGCTTACATGAGAATTACTAAGAATTTGCATTTCACTGGGAAAATTGGTTTAATTTCCATAGAGCAATGTCGAAGGAGGCGTTTAAAAAATGGGAAAATTAGCTATCATCAGTGATTTGCACGCCGACATTAATCATTTTGAAACGATTGAATTAAATATATTATTGAATGTTTTGAGAGAACACGAAGTAACCTGGGTGCATTTTGCTGGTGACAGCGCCAATAAAATGCAGCGCACCTTGGAAATAAATCAAATTTTTCGTTTGTCTGGGATTGAAACGACTTTCAATTTAGGCAATCATGAAATGGCTGATATTCAAGGAGAAGAAATGATTGAGCATTATCCTGACAGTCATTTTTTAAATTTACGTTATTTACCTTTAAATGATAAAAAAGTTTTACTGGGCTTAAATGGCTGGTACGACTATGGCTTTTCTCAAAATCAAGATGTCGTAGAAAATATTGCTATCAAAAATCGCTATTGGTATGACCGAATGATTACACGAGATGGCAACGATCAGGAAGTTACCCAAAGAATCTTGAAGGAATTAAAACCAATTTTAGATGAATTAGCTGAAAAAAATTATCAAGTGGTGATAGCGACACATTTTGTACCTCAATCGGAGTTTATTGTCCAGATGACTGGTGAATATGCTGTTTGGAATAAAATGAATGCTTTTTTAGGAGCCGCCTCATTAGGAAAACTCTTAGACCAATATGATAATATTGAACAGGTTGCTTTTGGTCATACCCATCGGCGTTTTCCCGATAAGATCATTCACGGCACAAATTATAGTTGTCGACCTTTTGGTTATTTTTATGAATGGCAATTAACCCGCAATTTTATTTTGAGCAATCAATTGGCCGATAGTTTTGTGCCCATGAAAATGCGGCGAATTATTCGTGATCATCAAAAGGCTTTTGATCAATATAAGCATCGTTATCTAGCCGAAGAATTTGCGGCTTGTTTAACTTTTGTCGATTATTAAGTAGGAAGTGAAAAACATGCAAAAAGTTCGTAAAATAGTATCAGCAGCAGTGGAAACCACCCCTTTTCTACTTAGTAATTTGATTACGATAATTCCTTATTTTATGTATATTCATTTGTTAAACGGCCGACAAGTTATATCTGTCTTACCGTTCGTTTTATTTTATACTTTTCGTATGACAGGGATATTTTTATTAAAAGGGTTGAAGGAAACAATTGAAAAATATACGCTAATGATAGTTGCGCTACTAATCGGTAGTTTAGGCAGTATTTTTAGTTTGCTAGGAGAAGTTTATCCAACATTTTATTTAATCGGAGGAATTGGCTTAGGACTTTGTGCCGCTTGGTTGCCACCAGCCAATGTCAGTGTCCATTTTTATGAGAAAAAACAGGGTCAGGCGAAGATGCCTAACTGGCAATATTTATTGGTATTGCTATTATTAATTCCTTTGTTCTGGGGACTGACATTGCCATTAAGTAAGCAAATGTTGATTGTTCCAGCAATATTGACAATTTATTTTATTGCTGCTTATTATGGGATTCGTCGCCATCCTGATTATCAACTGGATTTTAAACATCTGTCACGGCAAATGTTTTCTCTTAGAGAATTTATTTATTTTGCGCTATTTTTTGTCATTTTATTTCTATTACGCAGTGGGCGATTAATGTTCAATGAATTTTATTTAAATATCGCGATTTTGGGGTTTACGCTGCTTTTTCTAACGCTTATTTTCAGTTTACAACGCAAGTATCAGCAGTGGGTATTGCCCCTTTGGCAAAATCTTATAACCTTTCTCAATGGAATCTTTGGTAATTTTATTATATTGTTTGGTTCATTTTACGTATCCGCTGTTTATGGTCGAGCGCAATTGGTTTATATGTTGTTTATTCCTTATGCGGTCGGTATGATTTTGGCTAGTTTGTTTGGTGAAAAAGTTCGGCGTAAGACAAATAAATCATTGCATAGTCAGTTGTTTGGTTTAGGAATCGGCTTATTATTAATGCTTATCCCGAGTTTCTTTTCATTAGGGATTTTTGTACTGACTTTCTTTCAAAAAAGTATCAATCAGTGGTTGAATCAACTTTACGATGAGAGCGATAAGATTCCAGCTAGTCGAAAATTTACGGCAAAATACGCTACTGCAAATTTAGGCAGTATTTTTCATCAATTTATGATGATGGTAGGCATGACTTTGGTGCTGTATTTACGCCATGATCCGTTACAAAGTATTCTATTGTATCAACAACAGCCAGTGGATTTTGTAGCTGTGATGACAATTATCAAACAAGTTTCAATTATTTGCTTGTTAATTGCTTTAATAATAGTGGAAAGGATTGAAAAACATGCGGTTAATCATTGATGGTGACGGTTCACCAGTTAAAGATACGACCATCGAAATTGCTGAAAAATATCATTTACCGGTGGTAATTGTCACTAGTATCGATCATTACTCCACCAAAGAATATCCTGATTTTGTTACCTTCGTGTATGTTGATCGAGGACAAGATTCAGCTGATTTCAAAATCGTTTCAGTCATCCAGTCACCAGATATATTGATTACGCAAGATTATGGCTTGGCTTCATTAACTATCAGTAAAGCTTTTGCCGTCTTGCATCAATCAGGGATGCGCTACACCAAAATGAATATCGATTCTTTATTGGAGCAGCGATTTTACGGCGCACAAATGCGAAAAGCGAATAAGCGTACAAAAGGGCCAAAAGCCTATACTGAAGAAGATCGACAAATTTTTCGAACAAATTTAGAAAAAATAATTCTAGAAAATGAAAGTCACTAGCTTAATTTAAAAAGGGAAAATCCTTACTAGCGCTAAGCAGACACGAAAAGTAACGAAGATAAGCAAAAAAAATTTATAGTCTAAGGTGATTTTGTGCTAAAATAGACAGGATCGAAAAAGTAATGGAGGATATGTTTTGAAAATAGTATTACTATACGGAGGAAAAAGTCCGGAACATGATGTGGCAATCTTATCTGCTTTTTCTGTAATTTCAGCAATTTATTTTGATTATTATCAAGTGCAACTGGTGTATATCTCCCGTGAGGGTCAATGGATCAAAGGACCGTTACTTACGGAGGCTCCTACAACAGATCAAACTTTACGTTTGTCTTGGGATCCTTCTGGTAATGAAACGATTGGCTTTAGCGGAAAATTAATCGCACCTGGCGATATCAAAGAAGAAGATGCGATTGTCTTTCCAGTTTTACATGGACCAAACGGTGAAGACGGTACGATTCAAGGTTTCCTAGAAACAATTGATATGCCTTATGTCGGAGCCGGTGTCATGACTAGTGCCAATGCCATGGATAAAATTATGACTAAATACATTTTACAAGCTGCTGGCATTCCACAAGTTCCATTTGTTCCTGTTTTAAAAAATCAATGGAAAGAAAATCCTAAGCAAGTGTTTGATAAGTGTGAAGGTACTTTGTTGTATCCAATGTTTATTAAGCCAGCTAACATGGGTTCTTCGGTAGGTATTACCAAAGCAGAAAATCGGGAAGACTTACAAAACGCTTTAGAAGAAGCTTACCGATTTGATTCACGGGCATTAGTTGAACAAGGTATTGATGCGCGAGAAATTGAAATTGCGATTTTAGGTAATGATGATGTTCGCACGACTGCACCTGGTGAAATTGTTAAAGAGGTCGCTTTCTATGATTACAACGCGAAATACATTGACAATAAAATCGAAATGGTTATCCCAGCTGATGTGCCAGCTGAGGTGGTTGAGTCTACCCAAAAATATGGTAAATTAGCCTACACTATGTTAGGTGGTAGTGGTTTATCTCGCTGTGATTTCTTTTTAACAAATAAAAATGAACTCTTTTTGAACGAATTAAATACGATGCCTGGATTCACTGAATTTAGTATGTATCCTTCTTTATGGGAGAATATGGGACTAAAATATGGTGATTTAGTTGAAGAATTGATTCAATTAGGTTTAAAACGCTATCGACAAAAAGCGAATTTCGAATAAAAAGTTGGCAGTTGTTTTTTTAACAATTGCCAATTTTATACATAAGAATAAGTCAAAAGGCAAATGGTTTAATCGCTTTGAGCGGTTGTTTTAGGAGGACAAGCATGAATTTTACAGTCAAGATTGTGGCGACGGCTGTTTTAGGTGAATTAGTCGGTGACGAAGAAACTAGAGTAACTGGAGCAGAGTTTGATTCGCGAAAGATCACTCAAGGAAATTTATTTGTCCCGTTGCAAGGAACAAATGACGGTCATGATTTCGTCGATAAGGCGATTGAAAATGGTGCTAGTGCCGTTTTATGGAGTAAAGATGCCAGTTTAGCGCCATCAGAAATTGCTGTTATCTTAGTAGAAGATGTGTTGAAGGCTTTTCAGTCGTTAGCTAGTTATTATTTATTGGAAGAAAATCCTGATGTGATTGGAATTACCGGTTCAAATGGTAAAACAACCACCAAAGATATGACCGCAGCTGTTTTGAGCCAAAAATATCAGACGTATAAAACTCAAGGAAACTATAATAATAATATTGGTTTGCCTTACACTATTTTGCATATGCCTGAAGGAACCGAAAAATTAATATTAGAAATGGGCATGGATCATGCTGGCGAGATTGATATTCTTTCTGAGTTGGCCCAACCAGACGTTGCGGCAATCACGATGATTGGTGAAGCCCACATCGAAAATTTAGGTTCTCGTGAAGCAATTGCAGAAGCAAAATTAGAGATTGTCCACGGTTTAATCGATGATGGCTTGTTAGTCATTCCTGCAGAAGATGCCTTATTGAGTACCCGAGTAGAAAATTTTGTCCAAAAAGTTGAAACTTTTGGGATTGGAGCTGGTGACCTTTCAGCAAACATTGTCGAAGAAACAAAAAATCACACTGTTTTTGAAGTTGATCAAGCTACCTATCAAATTCCGATGCCTGGTAGTTACAATGTCAAAAATGCGTTAATCGCACTTGCTATTGGACGCTGGTACGGACTAGCTGCTGAAGAAATTAGCCGTGGTTTAGCTTTAGTAGAAATCACTCAAAATCGGACTCAATGGTTGAAGGCGACAAATGGTGCGGATATTTTATCGGACGTTTACAATGCGAATCCAACTGCAATGGGCTTGGTTTTAGATACATTTAGTAAATTACCAACAAATGGTCGAAGAATAGCTGTTTTAGCTGATATGTTGGAATTAGGACCAGATACCAATCAATTACATGCTGAAATGGCGAATCATATTAATGAAGCGTATCAAGTACTTTATTTATATGGTGCTGAGATGATTCATTTAAAAAACCGTTTGGCTCAAACTCAGCCTAGCTTAACCGTGCATTATTTTACTAAAGAACAAAAGGCTGAAATGATTGCCCAAATTTTACAGGATTTACAGCCAGAAGATAGCATTGTTTTAAAAGGTAGTAACGGCATGGGGTTGTTAGAAGTGATTACAGCTTTGTAAAATAATAGTGTAAACTTGCAGAAAGCGAGAATTTGTGCTAATATTTTATAGCCGAAAGATGAAGTGATAATTATCATTCAAATAAATTTTTTGGAGTGAGATGACTAACTTGTTGTCTCACTCCAATTGTTTGCAAGATAGATTTGTAGATAAAAAGGTGGAACAAACTCAGTTGTCCTGCCTAGTTGACTTCTAGCGATTTTTCGGTGGTATCACAAGGAATTGACTGATGGGACCAGTCAGTGCGTTGGTTAGATACGACAAATACGCTGAAAAAAAGAGTCAAAATTATTAGGAGGATTTATATTTGAAATTTACAGAATTACAGTTACCAGATACGTTACTAAAAGCGATTGAGCGCGCTGGCTTTGAGGAAGCAACACCGATTCAAGCCCAAACCATTCCATTGGCTTTAGATGGCCGTGATGTAATCGGTCAAGCCCAAACAGGAACTGGTAAAACAGCTGCTTTTGGTTTACCAATGTTAACTAAAATCGATGCCAGTCGTCAAGAATTACAAGGATTAGTGATTGCTCCAACTCGTGAGTTGGCTATCCAAACACAAGAAGAATTATTCCGTTTAGGTCGCGACAAAAAAATTAAAGTGCAAGCTGTTTACGGTGGTGCTGATATTGGTCGCCAAATTCGTGGCTTGAAAGATCGTCCACATATTGTTGTGGGTACACCAGGTCGGATGCTTGACCATATCAAACGTCATACGCTAAAACTTGAAACTGTTGAAACATTAGTTTTAGATGAAGCTGACGAAATGCTAAACATGGGCTTTTTAGAAGACATCGAAAGCATTATTAGTAAAGTCCCAGCGACACGCCAAACCTTATTGTTCTCAGCTACAATGCCTGATGCAATTAAAAAAATCGGCGTGAAGTTTATGAAAGACCCAGAACACGTAAAAATCAAAGCCAAAGAAATGACAGCTGACTTAATTGATCAATATTACGTACGGGCAAAAGATTATGAAAAATTTGACATCATGACTCGTTTATTTGATGTTCAAACACCTGAATTAGCCATTGTTTTTGGCCGGACAAAACGTCGTGTAGATGAATTGGCACGTGGTTTAGAAGCTCGTGGTTACCGTGCTGAAGGTATCCATGGTGATTTATCACAACAAAAACGGATGAGCGTTTTACGTTCATTTAAAAATGGAAACTTAGATATTTTAGTGGCAACTGATGTGGCTGCCCGCGGATTAGATATCTCAGGTGTGACACACGTTTATAACTATGATATTCCTCAAGATCCAGAAAGTTATGTTCACCGCATTGGTCGGACTGGTCGTGCTGGTAAAGGTGGGATGTCAGTAACTTTCGTAACACCAAACGAAATGAGTTACTTACATGTTATCGAAAACTTAACGAAAAAACGCATGACAGCTTTACGTCCACCAACTGAAAAAGAAGCATTCAAAGGTCAATTAGGTGCAGCGATTGAAGAAATTGAAAAACAAATGGAAGAAAAGCATAATGATTTAGAAAAATATGCCGACTCTGCCAAAGATTTGTTAGCTACTTATTCACCAGAAGAATTAACTGAATTGCTACTTAAAGTGATGGCTAAAGATCCATCCGATGCTGTTCCAGTTAAAATTACACCAGAACGTCCATTACCAGCCAATAAAAAAGGCGGTGGTGGAAACTATCGTGGCAAACGCAACAATAGTGGTGGTAATCGTAACCGCGGTGGCGGCAGTGGTGGTGGCAACAAAGAAAACTACCGTAAAGATCGCAAAGATGGTTTCAAAGACCGCGATCGCAAAAATAAAAATTATTCAAATCGCAAACCTAAAAGCAACAATAATCGTCCCAACGATAAAAAACGTGGCTTTGTGATTCGAACAAATAACGATTAATCAAGAAGCTGTGCCATTTATTTGGCACAGTTTTTTTTATATAAGTGACACTTTTGTCATAAGTTCAGATTAATTTTGCTAGGAGATTTAATTTGAGGTAAAATGAAACATAGTATTTTAAAGAGTTTTTATGACAGACTAGTGATAACCAGTTAGAAAGGTTAGAATAAATGATTAAAGGTATTGGTATTGATGCTGTCGAATTAGCAAGAATTGAAAAAATTATTGAACGACGGCCGCATTTTATTTCACGAATTTTAACACCAGGAGAAATCGAATTATTTGATGCCCACATTAAACAACGCCAAGTTGAATTTCTGGCCGGTCGTTATGCTTGTAAAGAAGCTTTTTCAAAAGCTTGGGGAACAGGGATTGGTGAAATCAGTTTTCAAGATTTAGAAATTTTAAGAAATCAAAAAGGCTCCCCGATCTTTACTAAATCTCCCCATCCTTTGGATCAAGTCTTTGTGACGTTGACTCATACTGAAGAGATTGCGATTGCGCAAGTTTTATTGGAGAGATAGAAAGAAGGTCAAACAATATGGTAGTCACCTATCATCGGCCAACACGGGCAATTATTCACCGTAAGGCAATTTTTGAAAATATAAAAAAAGAAGTCAAACGATTACCAGCAGGAACCGAGATGTTTGCGGTAGTTAAAGCCAATGGCTACGGACACGGTGCGGTTCCAGTGGCTCAGTCAGCACTGGCAGCTGGCGCGGCAGGTTTTTGTGTCGCAACTTTAGATGAGGCAATTGAATTAAGAGAATCGGGCATTATTGAACCGATCTTAATTTTAAGTGTAGTTTTTCCTAGTTATTTATCGGTGGTTTTAGATTACGATCTATCGATTACCGTAGCGACTAAAGAATGGTTAGTGGATGCTCAAGATATATTAGAAACTTTTGGTGAAAACCATCCTGTTAAAATACATCTAAAAGTTGATAGCGGCATGGGAAGAATTGGTTTTCGTGAAGAGCCTGATTTAAAAGAAGCCATCGACTTGCTAGAATCTTCTGATAAAATGGAATGGGAAGGTATTTTTACTCATTTTGCGACTGCTGATGAAGTTGATCAAAGCTATTTAAAAAAACAAGCCAGTCGTTTTAAAACAATGCTAGAAAATTTAACAAAAATGCCTCGTTACATCCACGCTAGTAACAGTGCCACCACTTTATGGCATGAGGATGAAATGTTGGGTAATGTCATTCGCTATGGGGTAGCAATGTATGGATTAAATCCTTCTGGTGATGTTTTAACGGAACCTTATCATTTGAATCCAGCTTTAGAATTAATTTCTGAAGTGATTCAAGTCAAAGAGTTACCAAAAGATGAAGGTATCGGTTATGGTAAAACATATACGACAAAAGAAAGTGAATGGATTGGTACAGTTCCAATTGGATATGCCGATGGTTGGGTCCGCAAAATGCAAGGATTTTCATTGTTGGTAGATGGTCAAGCTTGCGAAATTGTCGGTCGGGTGTGTATGGATCAATTAATGATTCGTTTGCCAAAGAAATATCCAGTGGGTACAAAAGTAACGTTAATTGGTAAAAATGGCGGTAAAGAAATTACCATGCAACAAGTTGCCGATTATTTAGAAACGATTCATTACGAGGTTGCTTGTCTGCTTTCAGAACGTGTACCGAGGATGTATCGAGAATAGGGGGTTAGGGTTAATGGTTAAACGCGGCGACATTTATTTTGCTGACTTGTCTCCAGTAGTCGGTTCAGAGCAAGGCGGCATTCGTCCAGTATTAGTTATTCAAAATAATTTAGGCAATCATTTTAGTCCGACAATTATTGTCGCGGCAATTACTGCAAAAATGGCTAAACCAAAATTGCCAACACATATCGGCATTGAATCGGATGGTACAGGCATTGAAAGAGATTCAGTCATCTTATTAGAGCAGATTCGGACAATTGATAAATGTCGATTGAAGGAAAAAGTATGTCACTTGGAAAAAGAAGTGATGGAAGAAGTCGATGCAGCATTAAGAATCAGTGTCGGTATTGAAACAATGACAGTTTTACCATAAGAATATATACATAGTTTAAAATAGTGAGATAAAGGAGGGTTTATGTGAAAAATTTATTGAAAACTTCAGCTCAGCGACGCATTTCAATTATTGGTATTTTACGAGATTTTCATGATTGGCAAGATCCTAATCTACTGGCAAATTTATTAGATTGTACACCGAAAACGATTTTGACTGACGTCGATGCGATTAATAGTGATTGGGGCGACAAAATCGGGATTGAATATTCTAAAGCAAAAGGCATTCGTTTGGACAGTACGATGCAAAATAAGATTCGCCCATTGGCCCATGATATCATGGAGGAATCTGAAAGTTTCCAATTTTTAGAAAAAGTATACTTTGAACCGGAACAAGATGCTGAATACTGGATGCGAGAACTATTCGTCAGTGAAGCGACTTTTTATCGAATGATTCGCCAAATTGATGATGTTTTAGAAAAACGAGATTTGGTATTGGAACGCAAACCATTTCGCATTACTGCTAAAGATGAGCGTTGGGTCCGAATTTTTTACACACAAGTTTTTATTGAAAAATATGGCTTGGATAAATTTCCTTTTGACCTAGATATGCTGAAAGTTCTAGATTTTGTTACGGCAGCAAGCGAGACTTTTAATGTGCATTTAAGTGATCGCAAAAAAATGGAGTATGGATTCTTGGCAGCCGTTGGAATTATTCGAACAGCACAAGGCTTTTATAATCAAAACAAAGAAGTATTCACCGATGAAGTAATGTCAGCACTAGAACCACTACGTCCTTTAGCCGAAGCAGCGATCGCAGATTCTCGTTATCATACTGACGATAATTGGTATACAGAGGTCAGCCACTCACTCTTTTTAGATTACTTTATCACTTGTCACGATGGTGGCAGTATGAAAAAAGATGCAGATGCTTTTGTTAATCAATTAGTCGAATTTTTTGGCACACCAATTAGTGAACAAAGCCGCACGAAAATTGTGCAAAGCTTTGCTCAGATAAAGCGCTCTTACGATATATATCCCCATAGTCGAATGATTTTATTTAATGACGATGCTTTCTTTTCAAGAACCGCACAAAACTATTATCCTCACTTTTCAAAATTGGTTCAGCAGTTACTGAGTGACTTAGAAAAAAATACCATTTTTCCATGGTTCACTAGTTTTTATTTTAAAATTTTACGGGTCGTCTTTACCGATTGGGGAGAATTGACCCATCATCTAGATGTTTATGCTACCAAAGCCAAAATTTTAGTGGTTAGCGATTCTGGTAATGAACATGGGCAAATGGTGATGGAATTAATCAAAAGCCGTTTTTATTATCGGGTAGAGCTAAATTTATATGAAGGTTCTGTTTGGGAATTTGCGGAAGAATTGGCAAAAGCTGAAAAATACGATTTAGTTGTTACAAATTTTGTAGTGAAGGATTATCCTTATGAAAATAGCTTGATGGTAGATGATTTTTTAACAGAAGTTGACTTTGAGCAGATTAATGAAGTGATTAAACAGGTGAAATAGCAACAATATTAAAACCGATTATCAATATTATTTAACACTGTAACAAATGGAAATTGATCATAGTCAGAAACCATAAAAATAAAAGGCTTTACAAACATCGAACTGTTTGTAAAGTCTTTTATTTATTCTGCGGGTAATATAACTTCGATATCATTTTCTAAGCAAGCTTTTTCAAGATCTAACGGTAATTTTGCATCGGTTATCAAGACATCTATTTGATTTAATGTTAAAGCTTCACAAAAGAAAGCTGTTGAAAATTTTGAACTATCTACTAATAAAATCGTTTTTGCTGTTTTTTTGTGGAAACTCTTTTTGACTAACGCTTCTGACTCAGTCAAATCGGTGATGCCATGAGTATTTATTCCTTTGCAAGATAAAAAGAGTAAGTCGGCATTGTGTTCTTCAATATATCTTAAAGCGTGATAGCCATTTACACTGGATCTTTTAGAATAGACTTCACCACCCGTTGAAAAAATTCGATTATTGGTTTCTTCAGATAACATGTGAGCAGTCAACAATCCGTTAGTTACAATGGTGAGATTATTGAAATAGCTTAATTTTTGCGCTAAGTAAAAGCAAGTGCTGCTGGAATCTAAGAAAATAATTTGATTTTCAGAAATATAATCCAGTGCCAGTGCAGCGACGATTGCTTTTTTGTCGCCATTATCTAAATTGGTGACGGAAATAGGCCGTTCAAGATGGGCATCTTTTACATAAAAAGCACCTCCGTTGACTCGCTCGACATCTCCTCTTTTTTCTAACTGAGTTAGATCTCTCCGAATAGTTGCTTCACTGGAAAAAAATTGTTTGGCTAAGGAAGAAACAGTTTGAAATTTCTTTTTCGCTAAAACGTCTAGTATTTCTTCTTGTCTTTTGTGTAATTTCATCCGCTAGACCTCTTTTTAAACTATTATCCCAAACCACTTGTTCAATATCAATCAAATAAGCAAATAAAAATGCTCGAATAGCAACTTTACGGGAGGATATTGTTTATATGTTTGCAAAGGATATACTTTATTTGTAAATAAAATTTTGGAGGTAGATACGATGCTTTATACGATGAAAGACTTATTAAAGGTGGCAAAGGAGAATAAATTTGCCGTTCCAGCATTTAATATCAGCAGTTTTGATATTTTAAAATCGATTATTGAAACGGCTGAAGAAACAAATTCTCCGGTGATTTTAGAAATTCATCCGTTGGAGATTGATTATGTTGGCGATAATTTTGTTTCAGTAGTTCAAGAATATGCTTTAAGAAGTCAAGTTCCTGTGGTTATTCATTTAGATCATGGTGCTGATATAGAAAATGTGACACGAGCAATTAAAAATGGTTATACATCTGTGATGATTGATGCTTCCCATGATTCACTTGAAGACAATATTGCAATTACGAAAAAAGTTGTTGAGATGGCGCATTCAGTTAATGTTTCAGTAGAAGCTGAAATTGGAACGATCGGAAATAATGGTAGCTCTGAAGGTGGCAGTTCTGAAATTATTTATACTGATCCAGAACAAGCAATTTATTTTGTGAAAGAAACTGGCATCGATACATTAGCGGTAGCAATAGGGACGGCCCATGGTTTATATCCAAAAGACGTAACGCCAAAATTAAATATTCAATTGTTAAAAGAACTAAATCAAAAACTGGATATTCCATTTGTTTTACATGGTGGATCAGGAAACCCTGACGCAGAAGTTTCTGAATCAGTGAAATACGGGGTTGCAAAAGTAAATATTTCTAGCGACGTCAAAAGTGCTTTCTTTGCTGAATTAAGTAAACAGTTGGTAGAGAATCCAGATGTTTATGAACCATTTGAGGTTTATACTTCTGCCAATGAAGCAGCTAAAAAAGTTGTGAAACATAAATTTACGGTGATGAATACAATTGGTGCAGCAAAATATTATAAATAATCTATGGAGAAGTCTTTTTGCAAAGAGACTTCTTTTTTTGCTCCAAAATGTTCGTAATCGAAAAAATGACCACGCTTTCTTGATTGCCATTCAACATTCGCGCCGTATATTGATTGGCAATGAACAAATATATAAAATCAAACTAGATAAAAACAAGGAGGATTTAAAATAATGCAGAATGAATTTTGGTTTATCGTAGGTAGTGTTGAATTTTACGGCGAAGAAGCCTTATCACATGTTCGCGCTCATGCTGAAGAAATGGTTGATTATTGGAACAGTAATCAAGTTTTTGAATTTCCTGTGAAATTAAAAGAATTAGGTATTTCCTCCAGTAATATTGAGAATCTTGTATTAGAAGCCAATTATCGAAAAGAAGTCAAAGGTGTCATTTTTTGGATGCATACTTTCTCTCCAGCTAAATCTTGGGTGAAAGGCTTAAAAAAATTGCAAAAGCCAATGTTGCATTTAGCTACTCAATATAATGAAGAATTGCCATGGCAAACAATTGATATGGATTTTATGAATTTAAATCAAAGTGCCCATGGTGACCGCGAATTTTCTTTTATCAATAAAAGGTTAGACATGAAAAATAAAATTGTTGTCGGTTATTGGCAGGATGAAACAGTGATTGAACAAATCAATTGTTGGATGAACTTAGCAGAAACGACGGCTGTTTCTGAAAATATTAGAATTGCTCGTTTTGGTGATAATATGCGAAATGTTGCGGACACTGAAGGGGATAAAGTTTCTGCTTTAATCGATCTTGGTTGGGAAGTTGATTATTACGGTGTCGGTGATTTAGTTGCTGAGATGGAGCAAGTATCAACAGCAGAAATCGATCAAGTATATCAAGAATATTTAACAGAATATGAAATATCTGATGAAAATAAGCAGTCTGAATTTTTTGAAGAACATACAAAAGAGCAAGCTAAAATGGAAATTGCTTTAGAAAAATTTCTTATTAAAAATAATTATCAAGGATTTACTTCAAATTTTGAAGATTTACATGGTTTGAAACAATTACCTGGTCTGGCTGTTCAACGATTGATGGTCAAAGGATACGGATTTGCTGGCGAAGGTGATTGGAAAACTGCTGCTTTGACATATTTACTTAAACATTTAGCAAAAAACAATCAAACAGGATTTATGGAAGATTATACTTATAACCTCAATAAAAATAACGAATACATTATGGGAGCCCACATGTTAGAAGTGGATCCAGTGTTAGCAAATGAAAAACCAATTTTGGAAGTGGCACCTTTAGGAATTGGCGGCAAGGAAGACCCTGCTAGATTAGTTTTTGGTGGAAAGGCAGGTTCGGGAACAGTCACTTGCATGATTCACAATGGAAATGAATACGAAATAATTATAAACAAGATTGAAGCAATTAATTGTAAAGCAGCTGATTCCCCTAATTTACCTGTAGCTTGTGTTTTGTGGAAACCATTACCAGATTTCAGCCAAGGAGTTCGAAAATGGTTAGAAGCAGGTGGTGGTCATCATACAGTTTATTCTTTAGCTTTAAATGCAGAGCAAATTACTGACTTATGTGATTTGCTAAATCTTAAATGGACGCTGATTAAATAAAACTGACTAAATAAACGAAGGAGCATGGCAAAATGAAAATTGGTATTGGATCAGATAGTAACGGCATCGCTTATCGTGATGATTTATTAAAATTTGTGAATGAATTAGGACACGAGGCAGAAGTTGTCTTGTTACAAGAAAATGAAGATTATCCAGATGTGGCTGTCGCATCAGGAAAGAAAATATTAAATCAAGAGTTTGATCGTGGCATTTTAATTTGTGGTACTGGGATTGGCATGGCAATTGCCGCAAATAAAGTCCCTGGCATCCGTGCGGCGAATATTACTGATGCTTACTCGGCTGAAAGAGCGGAGTTGAGTAATCATGCACAAATCATTACTTTTGGGCAACAAGTTTTAGGTTTTAATCTAGTAAAAGAATTAGTAAAAATCAATCTAGGTGAAACATTTGTCGATGGTCGATCAACACCAAAAATTGAACGCATCATGACTTATGAAAAAGAATTAAAAAAATATTACGGTTAGCGGGATTAATTAATGACAACATTATGATTGCGTCGTTTAAGAAACCGGTATCAGATGACGGTGACTAATAAATATATCGGTCTGTTGATTGTAAAAAAATTGATATCAATCTGAAAGGATTATCGTTATGAAAAAAATAATGAATCATCCAGAAAACCTTGTGGCTGAAATGATTGAGGGAATTGTTTTATCTTTTCCCTCCGCTTACGAGCGCATTAATGATCAAAATGCGCTGCGTTATATTAACAGAAACGAAAAAAAAGTGAGTATCGTAGTTGGCGGTGGTAGTGGGCATGAACCAATGTTTTTCGGCTTTTTAGGAAAAGGTTTGGCGGATGCAGTAGCTATCGGAAATATGTTTACGGCACCAAATCCGTTGTTAGTTGTTGAAACAGCTAAAGCAGTCGACAATGGTGCAGGGATTCTTTTTCTATATGGTAATCATTCTGGCGATCTTTTAAATTTTGGTATGGCAACTGATTTATTGAGACTTGACGGTGTTGAAGTTGAAAATATCGTCGTTTCTGATGACATCGGCTCTTCCGATAATATGAATAAACAAGAGCGACGGGGCGTTGCTGGAATTGTTTTTGTCATAAAAATTTTAGGTGCCGCAGCTGAAAGAGGTTACAGCTTTTTAGAATGTTTACGTATCGGAAAAAAAGTCAATCAGCGACTTTATTCGTTAGGTGTTGGAATTAATCCGGGCATCAATCCATTGACTGGAAAACCTAATTTTGAAATAGCTGAAGATAAATTGGAATTTGGGATTGGTGTCCACGGTGAACCAGGAAAAAATCTAATCGATCTAATGTCGGCAGAAGAATTAAGCCGGTTGATTGTACAGAATCTTGGAAAAAATGAGGCTTTTAAAGAAAATGCCAAGATTGGAATTTTAATAAATGGGTTAGGTTCGTTCACTTTGATGGAAGAATTGTTGATTTCAAGAACCATTCTTCAAGAAACGCAAAAGATGGGCTTATCAATTGTTGATGTAGTCATTGGAAATTATTTCACGACCAATGATATGAATGGATTTTCGGTTTCAATTCTTGAGATGGATGATGAATTGATTGATCTATACCACGATGACTATTCGATGCCTTTTCAACAAATTGGAGGCAAAAAATGAAAACGATAACAATTAACCAATTAAAAGACATGCAGATATCCGTGGCAGATACAATTATTGAAAATCGAGAATATCTTGGTGAAATTGATCGGAAAATTGGCGATGGCGATCATGGAGAAGGGATGTATGTTGGGTTTTCAGCGGTAAAAAAGATGCTAGCACAAAATAAAAAGTATGAGACGGTTAGTGATTTTTATAAAGACATGGGCATGGCTCTCTTGTCTTCAATGGGCGGAGCTTCCGGCGTTCTTTTTGCCAGTATTTATATTTCTTTAGCAGAAGAAACAAAAGATGCGACACAATTAGAAGTGAATCAACTAATCAAAGGCTATAAAAAAGCGGTTGAATGTATAAAAAAACGTGGGGGTGCCTCAGCGGGCGATAAAACGATGGTTGATGCGTTAGAACCGGCAGTTAAGGCGATGGAAAAGAATTTTTCAAGAGAAGCTGATTTTGTGACGATTCTATCGACGGCAACCACGGCTGCTGAAACGGGGGTTTTGGCGACCAAAGAAATGGTTTCAAAACATGGACGCTCAAAAAATCTCTACGAAAGAACATTAGGCTTTCAAGATGCCGGAGCTACTTCGGTCGCATTAATTTTCGCGACAATGTTGGAATATGTTAGCGAGGTGGAAAATAATCGTGAGTAAGATTTATCTAGGCACTAATCTGAAAATGTTTAAAGGTTATCAAGAAACGCTTGAATACATTAAAAGGGTGAATGAAATCACCCAAAATATTTCCTCGGACATTCAAGTATTTGTGATCCCTTCTTTTTTAACAATTCGTGAAGCTATCGAAAAAACACAACAAAAAAATTGTTGGATTGGTTCGCAAAATATGGCTAGTATAGCAGAAGGTGCGTATACCGGCGAAATTTCGCCAAAACAATTAAAAGAAATTGGCGTCACCATCAATGAATTAGGACATTCGGAAAGAAGACAATTTTTTGGCGAAACCGATCAAGAGTTAGCTAAGAAAGTTAAAGCTTCCGTCGATTTAAAGATGCGTCCACTTTTATGTGTTGGTGAAAATGCATTGGAAAAAGACAGCAATGCTAGCTCTGCCACTGTCTTACGACAATTACAAATTGGTTTGGCAAAACTGACTGTTGAAGAACTAAAAAATGTCATGATTGCTTATGAGCCAGTCTGGGCCATCGGTGAAAATGGTGTACCAGCTGAACCAACGTATGTGGAAGAAATCCATCAAGTAATGCGTGATTGTTTAATGACTTTGGCTGGAGAAATCGGACAGGAAATTCCGTTGCTCTATGGCGGCAGTGTGAATTTAGCGAATTACCAAGAGCTTTTATCTAAAAAAAATGTCGATGGTTTATTTATTGGTCGAACAGCTTGGGAAATTGAAAAATTTAAAGAAATTATTTTATTCGCAAATAAAAATTATGTTTAAAACATAAGGAGGAAAAAAGATGGAATTACATGAAATGACCAGTCAAAAGCTTATTTTAGTCAATCAAAAATTGATCAGTAAAGAGGCAATCTTGAAGGAAATGATCGAGTTGTTTTTTGCTCAAGGAATTGTCGCTGATAAAAAAGCTTTTTTGGATTCAGTCCTGCAAAGAGAAGAAGAATCTGCTACCCGGATGGAAAATGGTTTAGCAATTCCCCACGGAAAAAGTTCAGCAGTTTTAAAACCAGCTTTTGCGGTGATGACTTTAGAAAACCCTTTGACAAATTCTGCTTGGGAATCTGTCAATCAAGAAAATCAAGTTGAAACTATTTTTCTTTTAGCAGTACCGGCAGATAAAGCTGGCAGCACTCATTTAAAATTACTTTCTGAATTATCTGTTCAATTAATGGATCCAAATTTTATCCAATCGATTCATCGAGCAACAACAGCGCAAGGAGTTTACACGATTCTACAAGATCGCGATCAAAAAAAATCTGAAGAAGATGCGGAACCAGTGGTTGCTACGGATAAATTTATTGTCGGTGTAACTGCCTGCACGACGGGTATCGCCCATACGTATATGGCTGCCGAAGCTTTGGAAGAAGCTGGAAAAAAATTAGGCGTCAAAGTGCATATTGAAAAGCAAGGTGCCAGTGGCATTGAAGATAGGTTAACCAAGGAAATGATTGCCCAAGCGGACGGCGTAATTTTTGCGGTAGATACTAACGTAAAAGAAAAAGAACGTTTTGCCGACAAACCTTTTGTTGAAGTAAAAGTTGCGGTGCCGTTAAAAAAAGCCGAATCATTATTAACGGAAGTTTTAGAAAATCCGCAAGGTAAAGTTAAAATTGCCAACAAAGTCACGGACTCCAGTAACGAGTCACAAGAAGAGAGAAAAGGCATCTATACGCACTTTATGACTGGTGTTAATTTTATGTTACCGTTTGTCATTGCCGGTGGAATTATCACAGCGTTAAGTTTTGCATTTGGGATTGAAGCCAGTGATCCAACGAGTGCATCTTATAATGTTTTAGCTGCTGCTTTAAATGAAATCGGTGGCGGAACAGCTTTAGCTTTAATGGTACCAATTTTAGCTGGTGGGGTAGCTTATTCCATTGCCGGACGTCCCGGGATTGCACCAGGTGTGATTGGCGGAATGTTAGCAAGTACAAGTGGCGCAGGATTTTTAGGCGGATTAGTCGGCGGGATGTTCGCTGGTTATCTGACAGCTTTTATTGTAAAACATTTAAAAGTACCAAAATCAATTCAAGCGTTATCAAATCTAATTATTGTCCCGTTACTTTCAGTTTTAATCACCGGACTAGTAATGAAATTTTTAATTGGTCAACCAATTGCAGCCTTAATGAATTTCCTTAATGATTGGTTAAATTCATTAGGTACAACGAATGGCGTACTATTTGGCATATTAATTGGCTGCTTCATGGCGTTTGACATGGGTGGACCGTTAAATAAAGCAATGGCAACATTTGCGATGGGGATGATGGCTAATGGTGTGTACGAACCAATTGCCGCTTGTATGGTGGCAGGAATGACGCCGCCGTTAGGAATTGCTTTGGCAACTGTTTTATTCAAAAAGAAATTCTCGCAAAAAGAAAGAGAAGCAGGAATGTCTTGTTGGATTATGGGTGCGTCATATATTACTGAAGGCGCAATTCCTTTTGCAGTCGCAAATCCCTTCCGAATCATTCCGAGTTTGATGGCGGGTTCAGCAGTCGCGGCAGCTATTTCAATTACTGCAGGTTGTGCTTCAAGAGCACCACATGGTGGAATTTGGGTAATGTTTATTCCAGGTGTAATGAATAATTTATTGATGTATATTGTTGCAATTGTTGCTGGTACGGTTGTAACCGGATTATTAGTAGGATTAGTCACAAAAAATCCTAACAAAGTATAAAAAATAAGTTAAACGATTACCGTAAAAATAAATTCTGTTTATCATAAACTATTCTTCTAAAATTGAAGGGTAGTTTTTTATTTTGTAATTTCTTATTTTAGAGGGAAAATATTAGAATTATGGGCAATAAAAATTTATACTAGGTAAGAAAGTATAATTATTATTTTGAAAGGAAGTGAAGGAATGCTGAAAAAACTATTAGCCAATGTTGGAGAGTATAAAAAACAATCGTTATTAACGCCGTTATATACCTTTGGTGAAGTCTTGATGGATGTAATAATGCCCTTAATTATGGCGGCTTTAATCGACCAAGGAATTCAAAAAAGTAATAGCGGGAAAATACTTGAATTTGGTGGACTTTTATTTGTTTGTGCTATTTTTGCTTTATTTTCGGGAACTTTAGGCGCTCGTTCGGCTGCCAAAGCGTCAGCGGGTTTTGCTAAAAATTTACGCCATACCTTGTTTGAAAGAATTCAAGGCTTTTCATTTTCCAATATTGACCGTTTTTCTGGCTCCAGTTTGATTACACGGATGACCACCGATGTCACCAATGTTCAAAATGCCTATCAAATGATTATTCGAATCTTGGTGCGTTCACCCTTGATTTTGATTTTCTCTTTGATTATGACATTTTATATTAACCGTGATTTATCATTGATTTATGTAGTGGTGGTACCGATTCTAGGGATTGGTTTAGGAATTATTGTCCATTTTGCCCATCCAATTTTTATGAAAGTGTTTCGTACATACGATCGGTTAAATCAAGTGGTTAATGAAAATTTACAAGGCATTCGAGTTGTAAAAGCTTATGTGCGAGAAGATTTTGAAGAAAAGAAATTTAGCGATGTTTCTCAAACGGTTTATAACAATTTTTCGAAAGCGCAAACGATTGTAGCTTTTAATATGCCGTTATTACAAATGGCGATTTACACTTGTATGTTGTTGCTTTCTTGGTTTGGTGCTCGTTTTATTGTAGATGATAGCTCATTTTCTACAGGTGAACTAGTGAGTATGTTCAACTATACGATGCAAATTTTGATGAGTTTAATGATGTTATCAATGACATTTGTTCAATTGATGACGGCGCGTTCTTCTGCTGAACGGATTACCGAAGTGTTGGATGAAGAAAGTGATTTGAAAAATGGTGCCAATCCATTGATGAGTGTCTCAGATGGTTCGGTCGTTTTTAAAGATGTCTGCTTCAGTTATCAAGATGACATGGATAAGCTAGTTTTAGAAAATATTAATTTATCGATTCAATCGGGTGAAGTAATCGGGATCGTCGGTGGAACCGGAAGTTCAAAATCTTCTTTGGTTCAATTAATTCCACGGCTGTATGATGTAACTCAGGGACAGGTCTTAGTTGGCGGAAATGACGTACGGGATTATGATTTGGAAACCTTACGAGATCAAGTTGGCATGGTTCTGCAAAACAATGTTTTATTCTCTGGTACAATTTATGAAAACTTACGCTGGGGAAATCCTCAAGCAACAGATGAAGAGGTCCAAGCTGCAGCTAAAGTTGCCCAAGCCGATGAATTTATCAATGAATTTCCTGATGGCTATAATACGATGATTTCTGAAGGTGGGAATAATGTTTCTGGTGGACAAAAACAGCGTTTGACAATCGCTAGAGCGTTACTGAAAAAACCAAAAATTTTGATTTTGGATGATTCTACTAGCGCAGTAGATACTAAAACAGATCGTGCGATTCGTGATGGCTTGGAAAAAGAAATTCCCGGGACTACTACCTTTATTATTTCTCAACGGATCAGCTCAATTCAAGATGCCAATCGAATCATTGTGCTGGACGACGGTAAGATAAATGGCGTTGGTACCCATGATGAATTGATGGGAAACAATCAAATCTATCAAGAAGTCTTTAATTCTCAAGAGAAAGGGTTTGGTGAAGCACATGAAGAATAAAAAAATGCCCACTAACCCGATGAAAACTTTAAAGCGCTTGTTAGGTATTATGATCAAGCAATATAAATTCCGTTTAATGATTGTTTTTGTCATGATTTTATTTAGTGCTTTTGCTAATGTGCGGGGCTCATTATTCTTACGAGTAGTTATTGACGATTACATCACACCATTGATTGGTTCGAGCAATCCTGATTTTAGTGGTTTGTTAAAAGCAATTTTGACGATGGCTAGTATTTATGTGGTTGGAATTCTAGGAACTTTAGGATACAACTTAATCATGGTGCGGGTTTCTGAAGGTACGCAAAAGAAAATTCGGGATGAGATGTTTGATAAGTTGGAGCAATTACCGTTAAATTATTTTGATTCCAACTCTGACGGCGATATTATGAGTCATTTTACCAATGATACTGATACCTTACGACAAATGATCTCACAAAGTATCCCCAATTTACTGACCGCTTTAGTGACTTTTATTTCTGTCTTTGTTGCGATGATCAGTTTGAGCATTCCATTGACAATATTTGTGATGATTTCAGTTACTGCCATGATGTTTATGATTCGTTTTATTTCTCAAAGAAGTGGGCGTTTCTTTGGTGCGCAGCAAAAAAATATTGGTCTCGTTAATGGTTATATTGAAGAAATGATGCATGGTCAAAAAGTGGTTAAAGTATTTAATCACGAAGCCGCTTCGATTGCTGAATTTGATGAAATTAATGAAAAACTCAAAGAAAGTGCGACAGATGCCAACAGTAATGCCAATATGTTAATGCCCATTATGATGAACTTATTAAATATCCAATATGTTTTGGTAGCAATTATTGGTGGCTTACTAGCGGTTTACAATGTATCTATTTTGACAGTAGGGATGATTGCTTCTTTCTTACAATTAAGTCGTTCATTAAACGGTCCTATCAGCCAAATTTCCCAACAAATTAATTTCGTTATTATGGCGTTAGCTGGTGCGGATCGGATTTTTGAATTGATGGATGAACAGCCAGAAACAGATGATGGTTACGTTACTTTAGTAAACGCCAAAGAAGAAAACGGTGTGATTACTGAAACTACTGATCGGACTGGTATGTGGGCGTGGAAACATCCTCATGAAGACGGCACGATTACTTATATAAAGTTAACTGGTGATGTCCGCTTTGAAAATGTTGACTTTAGTTATGATGGTAAACATGTTGTCTTGCATGATATTAATTTATATGCAGAGCCAGGACAAAAAGTTGCTTTTGTTGGAGCAACGGGTGCTGGTAAGACGACAATTACTAATTTAATCAATCGTTTTTACGATATTCAAGATGGAAAAATCCGTTATGATGGCATCAATATCAAAAAAATCAAAAAAAATTCACTACGAGGCTCTTTAGGAATGGTTTTACAAGATACACATTTATTTACCGGGAGTATCAAAGAAAATATTCGTTACGGTCGTTTAGCAGCGACTGATGAAGAAGTCTATGCAGCTGCAAAATTATCAAATGCTGATATGTTTATTAAACATTTGCCGCAAAAATACGACACGATCATTACAGGTGATGGTGAAGGCTTGTCACAAGGGCAACGCCAATTATTAGCAATTGCTCGCGCTGCAATTGCAGATCCGCCAGTAATGATTATGGATGAAGCGACTTCTAGTATTGATACGCGAACAGAAAGTATCGTTCAATCTGGAATGGATCGATTAATGGAAGGTCGCACCGTTTTCGTGATTGCCCATCGCTTATCTACTATTCAAAATTCTGATGTGATTATGGTAATGGATCACGGTCAAATCATTGAACGGGGAGATCATGACAGCTTATTAGCCGAACATGGGTTATACTATCAACTATACACAGGTAAAGTTGAACTGGATTAAATAAAAAGACAAGACACTGTGTAGTTGCTGCATGGTGTTTTTGTCATTTAAAGAAAGGATGAATCAAATGAAAAGATTTGCAATCAAAGATTATGGAAAAGCTGCTGATGTATTTGAAGAAATTGAGGCGAGTTCCCGAGAAGTTGATGCTACCCATGTCAGAGTGGAAGTGAAAGCTTTTGGCGTAAATCCTTATGATGTGTCGGTTCGTTTAGGAAATATGAAAAGTTTCCGTCCTTTGAAATTTCCTTATGTCTTAGGCAATGATTCGGCTGGGATTGTGACAGAAATTGGTGCAGATATCAAAAATGTGGCGGTAGGAGATGCAGTCATTGCACATTCTGTCGGAGGTGCTAATGGTGAAGAATTAGTTTTACCAGGACATAAATTAATTAAAAAACCTGAAAAAATGTCATTTGCACAAGCTGCTGGTTTTGTGACACCATGGATTACGGCATACAACATGGTGACTCATTTATTAGGAAATCAAATTGGTGAAACAGTCATGGTACAAGGCGCTTCAGGTTCAGTTGGCTCTTTATTGGTTCAATTATTAAAAGCCAACGGTAAAAAAGTTTTGGCAACTGCGTCAAGTCGAAATGAGGCTTATGTGCGTGAATTAGGGGCAGATGAATTTTCTGCTTACGACAAAGAAGATGCCGGTGAAAGATTTGCTGAGACAGCTGACACTGTGATTGACGGAACAAAGGGTGGTCGTAGCAGTGCTTCAGGTGTGAAAATTATGAAAACTGGCGGCAATTATGTGGCCTTAAATCAGTTGCCAGAGGATCAAAGTAAGGCTGGAAACTACTTACATTTTGGTCCTTCAAAAGATTATTCAGATCTAGAAGCCTTAGAAAAATTAGTAGCATTGTATGAAAAAGATGCTATACAAATCAAGATGGCTGATAGTTTACCTTTTACTTTGGCAAGCGTGATTAAAGCCCACGAAATGTTAGAAGGTCATCCACCAGCTGGAAAAATTGTAATTGAAAGGGTGTAAGGGATGAATCAAGAAAAATGGCAGATGGTTTTAGCGAATTTTGATGAGTTGAGTTTTATTGATACCGGCTTCTATCGTATTAGAGAAACCGAAAATGGTTATAAAATTGCTTATTTAGCTCCCGGACCTTGTGGTGAAAAAGTTCAGAATCCCGAAATTTCCCTAGAAAAAAATTCTGATGGAGTCAATCCCGTTAGTCTGATTGATTTGGAAAGTACACCGATTGTTCGCCTGCAAGCAGCCGATCAAGAACAGCTGTTGGTAGCGACTGATGCACTGTTAGATAAATTTTTACAGGCAAAGGCGTTAACTTTTTCTTAATAAAATTTACCAAGAAAAGGTTTTCAATTTTGACAAAATAAAATAATTGTCGCATTTTGGCCTCCAACAAAAGTCGCTAGGATTGAATTGTAGGGAAAAAGCATGCTACATTAAATAAGCGAAATTATGTGAATGGGTGAATGCAATGAAAATTTTACAGTCATTAAAAAATACCTTTAAATTATTTATCTTAGATTGGAAACGAATCGGGAAAAACCCGATTGCCGTATTCTTGATGATTGCACTAATGGTGATTCCATCACTGTATGCGTGGTTTAATATAAAAGCCTTATGGGATCCATATTCTAATACTAGTGAATTGCCGATTGCGGTATACAGTAATGATGCTGGGACAACTTTTCAATCGCAGGATGTAGAAATTGGTCAGCAGGTGATTGAAAATCTGCATCAAAATAAACAACTTGGCTGGCGCTTTGTAGATTCGAAAAAGGAATTAACAGAAGGCGTCAAGTCAGGCAAATATTATGCAGGTATTTATTTACCAAAAGAATTTTCCAGTGATTTAATGAGTTTTACTACTGGTGATATCAAGAAACCAAAAATTGAATATTATCTAAATCAAAAGATTAATGCGATTGCGCCTAAAATTACTGATAAAGGGGCCACCTCCATTCAATCAGAAATCAGTACCGAATTTATCGGAACTGCTAGCGACACCTTGTTGAAGGTTTTCAATCAAGTAGGGTATGACATCGATAGTAATCTGGTATCGATCAATAAAGTCAAAGATCTGATTTTAACAACCAATGATAATTTAGACGAAATTGATAAATACACCCAAGAAGTAGTGGCTCTGCAAGGGAAAATGCCAGAATTAAAAGCTAAACTTGCCAAAGCTAATGAATTGACGGCTTATCTACCTGAAATCGATCAAATGGGACAAAAGCTAGTAAAATTAAATCAACAAATGCCGACGATTCAAAAGCAAGCCGGCGTAATTTTAACGATTCAAGATAAGATTCCGGAAATCCAACAAGCCGCTGGACAATTAAATCAAGTGGACAGTGATTTTGCAAATATTCAACAAACGATGACTGACGGTATTAACGATGCTAAACAAGGATTACAAGTTATCCAACAAGTGCAAGCAATTTTACCGGATGTTGAAAAATTAGGAAACCAAGCTACTGATTTTGCTGATGCCACTAAAAAGGGTGCCGAACAATTACAAGCTGCGATTCCTAATATTTCTAACAGCGTTCAAGTCACGTTGACTTCGATAGGTGAAGTAGCTAATACTACTAGCGCGATTAGTAGCCAAATTTCAACCTATCTAACAGATCACCAATTAACTGATCAAGAAAAAGCAGATATCAATCGATTGATAACCGATTTTCAAAGTAACATTGCGAATCAACAAACTGCAATTGATGGTCTAACCAATTTATTAGATCAATTAAAAACAGCCGCCGATCAAAATGGTTTGACTGAACAAAGCCAAAAGTTGGCTACTCTGATTAGCCAATTAACAAATTTGAAAGATGTATTGACCGATATAAACAATCGTCTGACTTCATTAAACACGGCTGTCCAAAATGGCAATGTTGATGAAGCCACTCAGCTGTTGGATCAAATTACAGCTGCCGCAAATAATATTTCAACCTTAGTTGGTAGTATTGATGTTAATGCTGCTAGCGGTATTGTGGAAAATGTGCTGACAAAACTAATCACTACGATTGATACGGCACAAGGAGTCTTAACCCAAGCCCAACAAATTGATTTTAATTCATTGCTGAACTCAACGGCTAAAACAGTCAATCAAGCTGTGACGATTTTAGAAAAATATCAAGCTCAAATGCCAGCAATTGGCCAAGAAATTCACGATGCCAATACATTGCTAAGTGGTCATATGACTGAAATTGTCGGGGGTATCAATACGGCGGCAGATTTATATCAAAATGAACTGCCAGTGGTAGCAGATAAATTAAACACCGCTGCTAATTTTGTCCAAAACGATTGGCCTGGAGTGAAAAGTGATTTAACTAATGGCTTGAATGTCGCAAATCAAAAATTGCCTGATGTCGAAAATGCGCTAAATCTGGCGACTGATTTAATTAATAATGATTGGCCTAGTTTAAAAGCAGGTATTCAAAAGGCTGCCACCGCCATCAATCAAGGAGAAAAAACAGTTGACTTAGGCGAGATTGTAAAATTACTGAAACTAGATGCAACAAAAGAAAGTGATTTCTTCGCTAGTCCTGTCGAATTGAAAACAAATACTTATTATCCGATTGAAAATAACGGCTCAGCCAGCACACCTTTTTATACAGCATTGTGTTTATGGGTGGGGGCAGTATTATTTTCAAGTGTCACAACCACCAGTTTTGCTTTAGATAAAAAAGATCGCGGGCGTTACACTAAACGAGAACAATATGGTGCACGTTTAGGAACTTATTTAGTTGTTGGCACGATTCAAGCTTTAATTGTAACGCTGGGAAATTTATTTATTCTCGGTGTTTACACAAAAGATCCAGTGGAAAGTGTCATCTTTGCAGTTTTAGTTGCACTGGCCTTTACTATGATTGTATACACCTTGGTTGCGCTATTTGGAACAGTAGGAAAAGGGATTGCGATTATTATTTTAGTACTGTCGATTTCTGGCGGAGGCGGAAATTATCCAATCCAAGTTTCTGGGAAATTTTTCCAAGCGGTAAATCCATGGTTACCTTTTACCCACGCAGTGAATCTATTACGGGAAAGCGCCGGCGGAATTTATTGGCCGAATGCTACACCAGCGATCTGGATTTTGATTGGCTTATTCGTTGGTTTTGGCGTGATCGGAGTATGGATGTATCCGGTGTTAGAACCGCATCTAAAAAAACTTACAAAGGTTGCCCATGAAAGTAAAATTTTCCATTGATAAAGAGTAACGAACGACAGTTATTTTTGACTGAAGTTCGTTGCTTTTTTTTGCTGAAAAAATAACTTATATTTTTTTGAAAATAAGCTTTTTAATGATTGAAAAAAATGATTGACTTTTCACATGGAGGCGAGTAATATTGCGCTTGTTTGCAGTAATTAGAGGAGTGGAAAAAGTGGATTATCTTAAACGTTTATTAGTGGGACGCCCATTAAAATCTTCGGAGGACGAAGGCCAAAGTTTATCCCGTTTTGCAGCACTTGCAATGCTGTCTTCTGATGCATTATCATCAGTCGCTTATGGAACGGAGCAAATTGTTGTTGTGCTGGTCACTTTATCAGCAGCTGCAATTTGGTATTCTTTACCGATTGCTGCAGTCGTTTTAGTTTTATTAACATCTTTAATTTTATCTTATCGACAAATTATTCATGCCTATCCCCATGGCGGTGGCGCTTATGTCGTGAGTAGTGAAAATTTAGGAAAGAACGCCGGTTTAATCGCTGGTGGTTCACTTTTAATAGATTATATGTTGACGGTGGCAGTTTCTGTGTCAGCTGGAGCTGAAGCAATTACTTCAGCCATTCCGTCGCTGTATGCTCACCGAGTCGCAATTTCGATTGTGATTGTTTTGTTAATTATGCTGATGAATTTACGCGGTTTGCGAGAATCAGCTGGATTTTTAATGTTTCCGGTTTATACCTTTATTGCAGTGATTACGATTTTAATTTTATATGGCATCTTTAAAGTTGTTACCGGTATGGATGCTTATCATGCGACAGCTGCACCAGGAGCGCTGGTACCGGGTGTTACGATTGCTTTATTGTTAAGAGCCTTTTCATCTGGTTCTTCTTCTTTAACAGGGGTAGAAGCGATTAGTAATGCTGTTCCATTTTTCAAAAAGCCAAAAGCTAAAAATGCTGCCGGCACTTTAGCGATGATGGGTTTAATCTTAGGATTTTTCTTTACGGGGATTACTTTTTTAAACTACTGGTATGGAATTGTTCCTACAACAGAAGTAACCGTCTTGTCGCAAGTTGGTTCAGCAGTTTTTGGTGGTCAAGGAATCATGTATTATTTGTTACAGTTTTCAACCGCTTTAATTTTAGCAGTTGCAGCCAATACTGGCTTTTCCGCTTTTCCAGTCTTAGCTTATAATCTAGCCAAAGATAAATACTTACCTCATAATTATCAAGACCGAGGTGATCGTTTAGGTTATTCCAACGGGATTATAACTTTGGCATTGGGTTCAATTGTTTTGCTTTTGATATTCCAGGGATCAACAGAACGTTTAATTCCTTTGTACTCAGTCGGCGTATTTATTCCATTTACCTTGTCACAAACAGGGATGGTTTTAAAATGGCGCAAAGAAGGCAAAAATTGGTTTAGAAAATCGATTGCTAATATCATTGGGGCTGCGATTTCTTTTTCAATAGTGGTAATTTTATTTGTTTTCCGCTTGCCTGATATTTGGCCATTCTTTATTATTATGCCTATTCTGATGTATATTTTTTATCGCATTCATACCCATTATAAAAATGTGGCGGAGCAATTACGGATTGCCAATGATGAACCGATAAAAATTCATGAATATGACGGAAATACAGTGGTGGTTTTAGTCGGGAATGTTACCCAAGTGAATGTTGGCGCCTTAAATTATGCTCAGTCAATTGGGGATTATGTGATTGCGATGCATGTCTCGCTAGAGGAAAATGAAGAGAAGGAAAAAGAAATTCGAGCAGAGTTTAAAAAACATTTTCCAGATATCCGTTTCTCTGTTGTTCGATCACCGTATCGTTCAATTATTAATCCAGTTACCCGCTATGTTAAGCGGATTAGTAAAACAGCTAAAGAAAGAAATTATACTACGACGGTCTTAATTCCTGAGTTTGTTCCTAATAAAGCTTGGAAACGTTCGTTGCATAATCAGACGGCGCTACGTTTACGTTTGAAATTAGCTTATCGCGATGATATTATCATCTCAACTTACAATTATCATCTGAAAAAATAAAGAAGACGACTATCAATTTTTTTGATAGTCGCCTTTTTGTTTATCGGTTGGTAGGATCTAGTCTTCTTTCGACAATACCTAATAACCAGTCGGTAATAATTGCCATTAAAGCGGTAGGTAACGCACCAGCTAAAATAATGGACGTGCCATCTGTGGCATTGGTTCCGCGAATAATAATATCGCCTAAACCACCGGCACCAACGAAGGCACCAATCGCAGTAATTCCGATTGCCACGACTAAAGCATTTCGAATCCCTGCCATAATGACTGAAACAGAAAGAGGCAGTTCAATCATGTAAAGTCTTTGCCAAGCGGTCATTCCCATGCCTTTACCAACATCTAGTGCATTGCGATCGACTTGTCGCATACCAGTATAAGTATTTTTGATAATCGGTAACAAAGAATAAAGAAATACTGTCAGAATAACAACATTTACCCCTAAACCTAAGCCCAACATTAAAATAGAAATCATCGCTAGTGAAGGAATCGTTTGAATAATATTTGCAATTCGAATGATCCAGTTGGCTAATTTAAAGTGCTTAGAAATAAATATCCCAATCGGAATCCCCACAAGTGCCGCAAACAACACACCATAAATAGAAATCAAAAAGTGACGAGTGAACTGGGAGAAGACATAAGCACCATTGGTTTGGAAATAGTAGAAAAATTGTTGGAATGTATTCATGTTTTCCATCTCATCACTTCCCTTCAAAGTAGTTGTTTTCTTTTAGAAACTCTTCAGCTACAACAGATGGTTCAAGTAAATCATTATCTGCCCGATAATTTAATTTTTGCATTTGTTCGGTATCAATCGTACCACTTAATTTATTCATGGCTTCTTTTAAATCTGGATGTTCCTTTAATAAACGATCAGTGACCACCGGCGCGGCATCATAAGGTGGAAAGAAACTCAAGTCATCTTCCAGCATCACCAAATCATAACTAGCAATCCGGCCATCAGTCGAATAGCCTAAAACGATATCCATTTTTCCAGCATCCACAGCATCATAAACTAAACCAATCTGCATCGGTAAAATAGAATTAAAGGAAAAGCCATAGGTTTCTTGGAAGCCATCATAGCCATCACCTTCACGGGTAATCCAAGCGGTATCAACACCGGCTTTTAACTCACCAGCCATATTTTTTAAGTCACTTACTTTAGTTAAATTATATTTTTCAGCCGTGTCTTTTCTAACTAGAAAAACGTAGGTATTGTCAAAACCATAAGAAGGAAACCAAGTTTGATCATAGCGTTTTTGAAATTCATCACTGACAATCTCAAAAGCTTTTTTAGGATCTTTTTCAGCTGGTAAACCTAAAGTAGTTGTTACATCGGTTCCAGTATAACGAGCCGCTGAAATAGAGGCATCGCCATTGATCATTGCTTGGTGATTAATCGTTGTGGTAGCTAAATTATTTATGGTAGTTGTATTTAAATCAGTATAATGTTCAACCATACCACTGACAATGCTGGCTAAAATTTGTGCTTCTGAGGTGATGCCACCCGTAATTGCTACTGTATCTTCAGTATTATTAGAGGCTAATCCAGGAAAAGAACAACTGCTAAAAAGTACCAATGAAGCCGTTAAAATGAATAAAAGTTTGATTTTCTTCATTTATTCCACCTCCTGTTTTAAAGCAGTCGGTGTCAATTTGTTTTCCAATAATCCGAGTAGAAAATCAGAAAGCAAAGCAATAATAATAACTGGTACAGTCCCTGCGATAATTAATGGCGGTTGGAAATTATTTAGTCCACTAAAGATTAAGTCTCCCAAGCCACCGGCACCGATATATGAAGCCAAAGTCGCCCAAGCGATAACATAAGTTGCGGCTAAACGAATCCCAGCCATGATGGTTGGCATGGCAATCGGTAATTCGACAGAAAAAATTGATTGTAAATTGGTCATCCCCATACCTTTGGCCACATCACGATAATTCCAATCGACATTTTTCATACCGATATACGTATTACGTAAAATTGGCAATAAAGAATAGATAAATAGCGCAATGACTGCCGGTAATTTACCCACGCCAAAGAAAGGAATCATTAAGGCCAATAAAGCTAAGGAAGGAACCGTCTGTAAAACTGAAGCCAAACCGATCACAAAAGAAGAAATTTTTTGAAATCTAGTTAAAACAATGCCCAACGGTACAGCTACCAAAATTCCTAAAGCTAAGGCCAGTGCAGAAATATAAATATGCTCGGCACTTTTCGTTAGAATTTGTCCGCCGTATTCATTAATAAATGCTTGCACAAGCTACGCCCCCTCTCCATTGGTGGCAACACTTTCGGCAGCTTCAGCAAAGGAATCTTCTTCGCCCCATAAAACATCGTAAATAATATCAACTAGCGATACCCTTGTCAGAATACCCACTAAACGGTCGTCATCGTCAACTACCGGTACGTATTTAACACCACGTTTTAAAATTCTTTGTAAACTATCTCGCACCAAAGCAGATTTCTTCACATAAAATACTTTTGGATTATAAATTTCACCGATACTAATATTTTTGCCAGTTCGACGCATTTTATCAATCGTTTCAACATCGACAAAGCCTTTCAAGACATTGTTTTCATCGACAACCAATAAAGTATCTACCCGTTTTTCTCGCATCAGTGAGATAGCGCTTTGCAAGCTTTTTTCTGATGTGATGGAAATTGCTCGATCGGTCATTAATTCACCAACCGTTGTTGTGTCAGGTTTGGCTTGTAATAAGCGATCTTCGCCGATTAATTCTTCAACAAAAGAATTAGCAGGATGTTGCAAAATATTTTCGGGAGTATCATATTGAATGACTTTTCCGTGATCCATTATTGCAATGCGATTGGCTAATTTTAGCGCTTCATCCATATCGTGGGTAACAAAGACAATTGTTTTTCCAAGACGTTCTTGTAAATCCTTCACCAAGTCTTGAAGTGAATCTCTCGTAATCGGATCCAAGGCACCGAAAGGCTCATCCATTAAAATAATATCTTGATCTGCCGCAAGCGCTCTCACTACACCAATCCGTTGCTGTTGACCACCGGAAAGTTCATTAGGATAACGATCCAGCATTTCTCGAGGCAACTCGACTAAATCAATCATCTCTTCGGCTGTTTTATTACGTGTTGCTTGATCAACTTTTAGTAATTTTTGGACCAAAGTAATATTTTCACGAATAGTCATATGGGGCATTAAGCCAATACTTTGAATCACGTAGCCAATTTGACGGCGTAATTCGACTGGATTTTTTGTTTTGATATCTGCCTCATCAATTGTGATCGTTCCTTTAGTTGGATCAATCATTCGATTAATCATCCGCATCGTTGTTGTTTTACCACTACCACTAGTACCAATAAAACAAACGAATTCACCTTGGTTAATCGTTAAATTAACATCTTCAACGGCAACTTTATTTCCGTTGTAAACTTTTGATACATTCTCAAAATGAATCATTTTTCCACCTCTTTTTTTAATCAAAAATAATGAGTTCATTAAATTAAGTATGAGGTTAATTGGAAAAAAATGCAAATTTGGTGTGAATAATAAAGAAACGACAGCGTTTTTTCAACTATGGAAAGCGATTAAAAGAACAATCTTTTTTTTCAAAAAAACACCTAAAATAAATTGTCATACTACAAAAAAACGACTTGAGTGAATTCAAGTCGTTGACCTTATTTATCTGGATATAAATGAGCCTCAATTTCAGTACGTTGATCAGCTAAAAAAGGAGGCAAAGCCAAAGTTTCGCCTAAATGCTCCAAGTCTTCATCTAAAGTAAATCCTGGTTTCAACGTAGCAAATTCTACACGAATCCCACCAGGCTCACGAATATAGAGACTTTTGAAGTAGCCGCGGGTAATTAATTTTTCTACCTGCCAATTTTGTGAGAGAGCCTTTTGGTGTAAAGCTTCTAACGACTCATCATTTTCTACAGCAAAAGCAATGTGATCGATACTGCCACGACCCATACGGGTTTTTTCAGTCGATTGACTTTGGAGAATCGCAACATAATGATTTGCTTGAGGCTCATAACGATTATCAACAAAAGACCAATCCAATAATTTTTCAAAAAAATCGATTGTTGCTGCTGGATTTTCCACATAAAAATGAATGGCACGAATATCGATGATTTGCCGATCGGCGGGGATCTCATTTAAGACCAATTTATTTTTTTCTAAACTAGATATTTGAGTTTCAGTTAAAGTAATTAAAACATCATCTGGATCATGTAAAATAATCGTATTTTCTTTCGCTTCATACGAGACGCCAAATTTTTCTATTCGTTCTTGCCAATATGACAAACTATTTTTCGGTAGATTCAAACCAATCTCAGCCAAATACTCACGGTTGTCATAGCGATGGCCTAAATGGGGTACGGCAAAAAAAGTGATTACTGAACCGGCAGATCCTTGATAATCGCCGTAAAATAAATGTGGCATTCGATAATTTTCTTGATTAACGGTATTTTTAACGAAACGTAAGCCAAGAATTTCAGTATAAAAGTGAATGTTTTCTTCCTTATGACGCGTTAATAAAGATATATGATGATACAACATAAAATTCTCCTCTTTTCTTATTTAAAGTAAGTATATCTCAAAAGAAAAAGAAGGCAAATAATCAACCTGACTTTAATCAAAAGTCAAAGCGTGATAAGATAGCTGATGGAAAAGAGGAGAAGAAATGCTAACAACAGAAGATTTTGATTTTGATTTACCAGAAGAATTAATTGCCCAAACCCCTCTAGCAAAAAGAGACAGCTCAAAACTATTAATATTAAATCGCGAAACAGGCGAGGTAAAAGACACCCATTTTGATCATATTATTGATGAGTTGCAAGCTGGAGATGCTTTAGTAATGAACGATACACGTGTTTTACCAGCGCGTCTGTATGGAGAGAAACCAGAAACCGGTGGTCATCTGGAAGTTTTACTATTAAACAATATTAATGGTGACGAATGGGAAACGTTAATTAAACCAGCCAAAAGAGCCAAAGTTGGCACAGAAATTTCTTTTGGCGATGGACGCTTAAAAGCAGTCGTGACAAAAGAGTTAGACCATGGTGGGCGTATTGTTGCGTTTTCATATGAAGGCATCTTTTTAGAAAATCTAGAATCCCTAGGTGAAATGCCGCTACCACCTTATATCAAAGAACGCCTAGAAGATCCTGAGCGTTACCAAACAGTTTATGCGAAGGAAAATGGGTCAGCCGCTGCACCGACAGCAGGGCTACATTTTACTCCTGAATTATTAAAAAAAATTGAAGCCAAAGATGTAAATTTAGTGTACTTAACTTTACATGTTGGTTTAGGTACTTTCCGACCAGTCAGTGTCGACAATATTGCGGAACACGAGATGCATAGTGAATTTTACCGTTTAACGGAAGATGCTGCTGAACAATTAAATCAAGTTCGTAATAATGGTGGAAAAATTGTTGCGGTAGGTACCACATCGATCCGTACTTTAGAAACAATCGGTACAAAATTTAATGGTGAAATTAAAGCCGATAGTGGTTGGACCGATATTTTCATTACACCAGGTTACCAATTTAAAGTTGTCCAAGCTTTTTCTACCAACTTCCATTTACCAAAATCAACTTTGGTGATGTTAGTCAGCGCCTTTGCTGGGCGTGAAAACACTTTGGCCGCTTATCAACATGCGATTGATGAAAGATATCGTTTCTTTAGTTTTGGCGATGCAATGTTTGTAAAATAGCACAAGAAAACCCCAGGCGCTCGATTCGCCTGGGGTTTTTAGATATCGGAAGGATAAGATCATTCGAAATGTTATTACTTTGATTATACATGTAAAGTATGACATGAATTTCTTGATGATAAACATAAATATTTGTTTGTTGTTACATTTTCACATAAATCTTCGATACTCTTTACGCATTTTTTTTAATTCTAATTTTGATCAACTACTCAACTGCTAATGCGCATTCACTATTTATAAAATGATACTTCACACATATATTCTATTCAATTTTCGCACTTTGGTGAATCTGGTACTACTAACAATTTTTACTGTTTATAATATTCTACTTCTTACCGAGAAATTCTTCGAATGAACTTTGTTTCCTCCTTCCTTGTATCTATAATATAGCATAATTAGTTAGAAAAAGAAAGCGATTACAATCATAAAATTAAAAAAAATTATTCACCTCTTTTGAGGGAAATACGAATCACATTCTTTGAATCTGTTAGAAAAACTGTGTTATAGTTAAATCATATGATAACTTATCTAACATTTAAAGGAGGAATTTGATGGCAGATTATCGTAAAAATATTGAAGAAGTAGAGGAGGAATTTGCAACAAATATTCAAAGTGGATTAACCGAAACGGAAGTTAACGAACGACTTAAAAATAACGGAAAAAATAAATTTGATGAACCACCTAAGGAATCACTGGTAAAAAAATTCTTAGTTAGTTTTAGTGATTTTACCACCCTCGTTCTAATCGTCGCAGCAATCATCTCGCTTTACACTGCAATCGCCACCGACCACGGAGATTATTTCGAAGCCTTTCTAATTATCGCAATCGTGATTATCAATGCTGTATTAGCAATTGTTCAAGAAGGTAATGCTGAAAAAGCCTTAGCAGCTTTAGAAGATATGAATAAGCAGACTGCAAAAGTCATACGAGATGAGAGAACGATCGATGTAGATGCAGAAGATTTAGTTGTGGGAGATATTTTAGTCTTAGAATCTGGTGCCATGATTGCAGCGGACGCTCGAATTGCAGAAGGCTCACAGTTAAGAGTAGAAGAATCAGCTTTAACTGGTGAAAGTGAGCCAGTTGAAAAAGACCCTGACTTTATTCCAGAAGATGAAGCACCTTTAGGCGATCGATTAAATATGATCTTCAAAGGCTCAACAATTGTTAATGGTCGTGGGAAAGCAATCATTACAGCGGTCGGAATGCAAACTGAAATGGGTAAGATTGCCGGTTTGTTAAATGATGACCATAATCAAAAAACACCTCTGCAAAAACGATTAAATCAGCTTGGTAAAAGAATTAGTTTGATCGCTTTGGCAGCTGCGGCTTTTGTGTTCTTCATTGGTTATTTACAAGGTGAACCTTTATTAGAAATGTTCATTACAGCAATTTCATTAGCTGTAGCGGCTGTTCCAGAAACGTTAGCCGTAATTGTTACCTTAACTTTGGCTTATGGTGTTCAAAAAATGGCGAAGAAAAATGCCATTATCCGTAAATTGCCAGCAGTGGAAACTTTAGGCTCGGCCAATGTCATCTGTTCTGACAAGACGGGTACATTAACTCAAAATAAAATGCGGGTTCGACGTGTTTGGACTCATGGTGATAGTGTTGTTGATACTGAAGAAGGTATGACGGATGAAGCGATGGAAGTATTATCAGTAGCCGCTTTATGTAGTGATGTCTTAGTTGAAAATGATGACAATGAATTAGTTATCAAAGGAAATCCAACGGAAGCTGCAATTGTACGAGCAGTGGAAGAAAATTATCATACCAAAGCTGAATTAGAAGAAAAACATCCCCGAGTGGGAGAAATTCCTTTTGACTCAGAACGTAAAATGATGACGACCATTCACAAATGGGGTAAAAAATATTTATCAATTACTAAAGGCGCTTTTGATGTCCTATTGCCAAAATTCCATTATGGTGATGTTGATCAAGCAGCGATTGTCAATGACCGTTTTGGTAAAAAAGCTTTACGAGTGATCGCTGTCGGGTATCATTTGCATGATGAAATGCCAACTGAAATTACTTCAGAAGCTTTAGAAAAAAATCTAACACTAATGGGCTTAATCGGGATGATTGATCCGCCTCGCCCTGAGTCAAAAGGCGCTATCAAACGAGCGAAAAAAGCCGGAATTAAGACAGTTATGATCACCGGTGACCATGTTGTAACAGCAGGGGCGATTGCCAAAGAATTGGGAATCATGAAATCTCGCAAAGAAGCTATCTCTGGCGCTGAATTACAAAAAATGAGTGACGATGAGTTAGATGGACGCGTAAAAGATTTATCTGTCTATGCTCGGGTAACCCCTGAAGATAAAATTCGGATTGTTCAATCTTGGCAAAGATCAGGTGCCGTTGTGGCTATGACAGGTGATGGTGTCAATGATGCACCCGCACTTAAGGCCAGCGATGTTGGTTGTGCGATGGGTATCGCCGGAACCGATGTAGCTAAAAGTGCAGCGGATATGATTTTAACAGATGATAATTTTGCAACGATTGTTGATGCAGTGGCGCGGGGCCGTTCGGTATATCAAGGGATTCGTAAAGCGATTAATTTCTTATTGAGTTGTAACATCTCAGAAATTTTTATCGTATTAATTGCTATGTTATTAGGCTGGGGTGCACCATTTACCGCCGTTCAACTATTATTTGTTAACGTTGTGGCTGATGGACTTCCAGGTTTTGCATTAGGCCGTGAACCGGCTGAAGCGGGCATTATGGATGAACCACCGATTCCACGGAATGAAAGTATTTTTGCTCGTGGATTATGGCAAAAAATTGGTTTAAATGCGTTGATGTTTACTGTGGTTGCTTTAGCGGCCTTTTACATTGGTGCGTTTGTACCTTCGATTAGTTATTTTGTCCAACCAAGTTTTGAAGTTGCACAAACCTGTGCTTTCTTAGTATTGGCGTTTTCTTCTATCTTACATGTCTTTAATGTCAGAAGTTCTTGCTCAATCTTCCGAGTAAACCTATCTACTAATAAATCATTGGCTCAAATGGCCTGGTTAGCGATTGGAATTACAGCAGCAATTGCGATTATTCCACAGACCCAAGAATTATTTAGTTTAGTGTCTATTAGCTTTAATCACTGGATTATTGTGGTACTACTTTCATTTGTACCGATTATTATTAATGAAATAATTAAATTCCACAAAGCACCAGAAGTTGATCCAGAGGAAATTTAAAAAAATCTAAAAAGAAAACACAAATGACTCGATATCTTTATCGACGCATTTGTGTTTTTATTTTAAGTTGAAATAAATTGATTACGGTATTGAAGCGGAGTAACTTTCATATTAGCAACAAAAAATTTGGAGAAGTAAGAAGGCGATGAAAAGCCCACTTCATAACTAATGTCCGTTATATTTAATGAACTTTTCCTTAACAAGGAACAAGCTTTTTGTAAACGAAGCTGTTGTATATAGTTACTGGGACTGATTGCCTTATGTCTTTGAAAGAGTTTAAAGAGATAGGTTCGATCGATTTTGTGTTCTTCAGCAATTTGCTGGATAGAAATATTTTGGGTGTAATGTTCGTCAATATAGTACAGAATATTTCGAAAAACTTGTTCACTTTGACTTACAATTTGATTGGTTGAGAAGCTTTCTAACAGGTAATCTAATAGGGCATAGGATTTACTCATACTTGAAAATTGATTGCCTTTTTTAAAAGAATCGTAGATCTCTTCAAACAGAATATTTATCTTTGTATCAAAAGAGCCTTTAATTACGCAATGCTGCGTATTGAGATTAATTTGATCTAATAAAGACGCTACCTTACTTCCAGAAAAGCCAATCCAGCGGTAACTCCAAGGATTCTCTTTTTTGGGAAAATACATATTTTTTGAATTCGCTGGAATCATAAATAAGTCTCCAGCAGTAATGTGCTCCTCACTGATTTGAGGAGTAGAAAAATACCCTTCACCAGCGACACAATAATGCAATACCCAGTAATCGATTGGCGAATACTCGGAAGGTTTTGTCGGACGACAACGCTCATAGCCCACTTCATACAAATGAAATTCTTGGCTACTTTTTGCTTCATTTACTAAGATACTCACATCGTTTTTCATTTGGATATCCATAAGGTCACCCCTTTTTGACTATAAGTAAAAAGGAATGAAAAGTCAACATTAGTACAATAAATTGGAAACATCAGTTGTTTTCATTTTTTTGAAAGCGCTATATTATTTAAGCATAGCAATTGCATAAAAACTAACACTTGAAAGGAAGTATCTTATGGATAAATCGAGAGAACGTTTAGGTTCTGTAGCGCTCATGCTAATGACCTTTTCAGCTGTATTTGCCTTTCCCAGTATTGTCAATAACAGTATCCAGATTGGTTTAGCGACAATACCAGGTTATTTGTTCGGAACTATTTTTTACTTTTTACCATTTATTTTAATGATTGCTGAATTTGCTTCAGCCAATTCTAAAAAAGAATCGGGGGTGCATAGTTGGCTCGAATCTGTTTTAGGACCTAAATGGGCTTTTCTAGGCGCCTGGTCATATTTTTTCGTTAACTTATTTTTCTTTTGTTCATTATTACCTAATACCTTAATTTATGGCTCTTATGCTTTTTTAGGTAGAAATGTTTTTGAAGGAAACAATAGTACAATTATCATTGCAATTATTTCGATTGTTTTGTTCTGGATAATGACTTGGGTCTGTATCAAAGGGGTTGCTTGGATCTCTAAAGTGACTAGTTTTGCTGGTAGTGCTCGTTTATTTATGGGTGTTGCCTTTGTGGTACTGGCATTTATCGTTGTCTTCGGATTTGGTCATGAACCAGCACAAGATTTTAACTTTTCATCGATTGCACCTAAGTTTAACTGGACCTTCTTCATGACGATGGCTTGGATCTTACAAGCTGTTGGCGGAGGAGAAAGTATTGGCGTATATATCAAAGACGTAAAGGGTGGTAATAAAACCTTTGTTAAAACAATGATTGGCGCAACAATTATTGTGGGTGTGATGTATATTTTGGGCGCAGTGGCAGTTGGTTTTGTTGTACCAGCTGATGTATTGACTGGTAATTTTTCTAACGGAATTTTTGATATATTCAAGATTTTAGGTAATTTTTTCCATATTCCTAGTGGTGTGATGGTTCGCTTAGTCGGCGTAATTTTATTTATTGGTAGCCTGGGTTCACTGGCATTGTGGACAGCAGCACCGGTAAAAGTGTTTTTCTCTGAGATTCCTGAAGGCGTTTTCGGTAAATGGTTAGTTAAAACAAATGAAGAAGGGAATCCGACAAATGCTTTGTTGGTCCAAGGAGTGATCGTAACGATTTTATTAGTTATTCCTGCCTTGGGAATCGGAAATATGGATAGCTTTTTAGAAACATTGATTAATATGACCGCTTCAACATCATTGTTACCAGTCCTATTCTTATTGATTGCATATATTGGATTACGTTGGAAAAAAGACGATATGGAGCGAAGTTTCAGGTTTGGTAACCGAACTGTGGGTTTAACTGCTGGAATTTTATTATTGGCAATCTTTGTCTTTGTCTTCTTCATGTCCACTGTGCCAGATCCACAATTAATTATCGCTGAATTGAATGGTACTTTGGCAAAAGGGACAGCGAGTCCGATTGGCATGTTGGTTTATAATGTCGCCGGCTTAGTTATTTTCATGGGCTTTGCGTGGCTTTGTTGGGCACGATATGAACGAAAAAATAAAAAAATTATGCAAGATAAGGTGGCTGTAAAATGAAAGTTTGGGAAAATTATCAAGTAGATAGCATCAACCGTTTAGCACCGAGAGCTCATTTTTTGAGTTTTCCATCAATTGAAAAAGCTAATTTAGGCGACAATAAGTATACTCATGCCTTTAAGAATCTAAATGGACAATGGAAGTTTATGTTTTTAGCTGCTCCAGAATATAGTCCAGTAGATTTTTATCAGAAAGATTTTGATACACAGCAGATGGACGATATTACCGTGCCAGGAAACTGGCAAGTTCAAGGATATGGGAAGATGCATTATTCAGATTTATGGTATAACTTTCCAATTAATCCACCTTATGTACCAACTGAAAATCCGACAGGTATCTATAAAAGAACTTTTGAAGTAGATGAAAGTTTTAGAAATCAAAAAATTATTTTACGTTTTTGTGGTGTTGACTCAGCTTATCACGTTTGGGTGAATGGACAAGAAGTTGGCTATAGTAAAGGTGCCCGCAATGAAGCGGAATTTGATATTACTGACTTAGTAGATTTTGATAGTAGCAATGATCTAACAGTCCGTGTTTACCAGTGGTCTGATGGGACTTATTTAGAAGATCAAGATATGTGGTGGCTCAGTGGGATTTTCCGTGATGTTGAACTGATTGGTGTTCCTCAGACTGGGATTGAAGATTTCACAATCGTGGCTGATTTGACGGATGATTATGAAACAGGATTACTAGATGCAAAAATTCGTTTAAGAGAAAACAACGGTCAAAAAGTTTCACTCCAGTTATTAGATGTTGCTGGAAATATTGTTTTCCAAGAACAGCAAACAGCTGAAGCAACCGATATTCATTTTACGAAACAATTGCCAGCTGAAGCAACCGATATTCATTTTACGAAACAATTGCCACAGGTTCGTCACTGGACAGCTGAAACACCGTACCTTTATCAAATAATGATCACTGTGGAGAAAGATGGACAATTAATAGAAGCAATTCCACAAAAGGTTGGTTTTAGAAATATTCGTGTAACTGGAGAAACATTCTTGGTCAATGGTGTGGCAATTAAGTTTAAGGGTGTCAACCGCCACGACTATAATCCTAGAAATGGTCGAGTAGTAACCAAAGAAGAAATCGAGAAAGATATTGTATTAATGAAACAATTCAATATTAATGCAGTTCGAACAAGTCATTATCCAGCATCTTATTACCTATATGAATTATGTGACGAATACGGGATGTATGTCATTGATGAAACGGATTTAGAGTGCCATGGATTTGAATTAACTAACCGCTATGATTGGATTAGCGATGATCCTAAGTGGGAGACAGCTTATGTTACTCGGATGGTACGCATGATTGAACGTGATAAAAATCATCCTTCAATTATTTTCTGGTCACTGGGAAATGAATCTTCCTTTGGTCATAATTTTAGAAAAATGGCTGAGGTAGCCAAACAAATGGATCCAACTCGTTTGGTTCATTATGAAGGAGACTTTGAAGCCGAAGTTACCGATGTTTATTCTACGATGTATACATGGTTAGAGCATCCGACAAGAGAATTATTGATGAAAAATATCATTGAAGATTCGAAAAAACCTCATATTTTATGTGAGTATGCTCATGCAATGGGGAATGGACCAGGTAATTTTAAAGAATATCAAGATTTATTTTATGCTCATGATAAGTTGCAAGGGGGATTTGTTTGGGAATGGTTTGACCACGGCATTGAATCCTATGATGAAAATAATGAAAAGTATTATCGTTATGGTGGCGATTTTGGTGATGACCCTAGCAATAAAGATTTTTGTATTGACGGCATGTTGATGCCTGACCGGACACCTTCCCCAAGTTTATATGAGTTTAAAAAAGTGATTGAACCAGTAGAAACTACTGAAAAAGATTTAGCAAAAGGAGAATTTACTTTATTAAGCCGTTTTGATTTTGCTAATTTAGATCAATTTAAAGTGGTTTACAATTTAATGGAAGATGAAACAATTTTAGTGAGTGGTGAGCAGAATTTACCAAGTATTCCAGCCAGAAATCAAGAAACATTGACATTAGATTATGCTTATCCTGAACAACCTAAAGCAGGTGCACATTATTTCTTAAACTTATCCTATCAGTTGAAGGAAAATACTGAGTATGCTAATGCTGGTCATGAATTAGCGACGGCACAATTTATTTTGCCACTACAAGTTCCTGGTATGACAGTCGTACCTACAGGAAAAATGCGGATTTCAGAAAGTTTAGCCGAGTTGCAGATTACTGGTGCTAATTTCAAAGTTGTTTTCGATACAGTACGCGGCACTATGACAGAACTAGAAAGAGATCACCAAACAATTATTTCTAAAGGACCAAGTTTTACTTTCTGGCGGGCGCCGATTAGTAATGATATGGAAATTATTGATGAGATGAAAAAAGTCCAATTCTTACATTTAGAGCATGATAATGTTAGAAGCTTTAACTATCAAGATCACCAAGACTTTATTCAAGTAGAAGTAGAAGTCATTCACGGTACTACCAATAGTTCTTGGCATTACCAATGCTGCTACCAGTACAAGATTTTCCCAAGTGGCGATATCTTATTTAATCTAAAAGCTACTCCTGGTGGCAAAGTTGATATGGCACCGGATATGTTGCCGCGTTTAGGGGTAACAATGCATTTAGATAAAAATTTAAATCAAGTCAGATATTTGGGACAAGGACCGTTAGAAAATTATGCCGACTCTCGTGAAGCAGCCCAACTAGGAATCTATCAAAGTACAGTGGACAATATGTTTACAAATTATGTCGTACCACAAGCAAATGGGAATCACATGGAGACTGAATGGGTATCTCTAACAAATGATCGCGGCCAAGGATTGTTGGCTTCAACCAATCAAAGTTTTAATTTCAGTACCTCTTATTATGATGAAGCTACTTTAGATGCAGCTAAGCATACGAATGAATTGCACAAGAGCGATCACATCGTGCTAAACATTGATTACAAGCAAAATGCTTTAGGTAGTTATGCTTGTGGACAGTGGCAATTAGAGAAATATCGGACAAAATTTGAAGCCTTTGAATTATCTTTCCGATTAACCGCCTTTAACAATAAAGAAGTCACTGATTTGAATTTAGCAAAAGAGAACATTCAAGTTAGTTCTAAAGACTAATTATTATAGCTAAGTCATAAGTTATCATAACTTTGACTTAGCTTAATTTTTGTTTATCGAAGGCTAAGGAATCTTGCAAAAGCAAATCAAAACAAGTATCATTGTACAAGTTGCAAATATGGCAATATTACATAGAAAAAAAGAAAGTAGGCACGACTTATGACTGAACCAGCGATCAAATATCGTCTGATAAAGAAAGAAAAACATACTGGTGCTCGTCTGGGAGAAATTATTACGCCTCACGGTACGTTTCCGACACCGATGTTCATGCCGGTAGGAACTTTAGCTACGGTTAAAACGATGTCACCAGAAGAATTAAAAACGATGGGTGCAGGGATTATTTTAGCCAATACTTATCACTTATGGTTACGCCCTGGTGAAGATTTGGTGGAAGAAGCCGGTGGATTACATAAATTCATGAATTGGGATCAACCAATTTTAACCGATTCCGGTGGCTTCCAAGTTTTCTCATTGGCTGATATGCGTAATATTGAAGAAGAAGGTGTGCACTTTAAAAATCACATCAATGGTTCAAAAATGTTCTTATCACCAGAAAAAGCCATCAATATCCAAAATAAATTAGGTCCCGATATCATGATGAGTTTCGATGAATGTCCACCTTATGATGAATCCTATGATTATGTTCAAAAATCGGTGGCACGGACTTCTCGTTGGGCAGAACGCGGCTTAAAAGCTCACGCCAATCCAGATCGCCAAGGACTGTTTGGGATTATTCAAGGGGCTGGTTTTGAAGATTTACGTAAACAAAGTGCCAAGGATTTAGTCAGCTTAGATTTCCCTGGTTATTCTATCGGAGGATTATCGGTAGGTGAACCAAAAGCTGAGATGAATCGGGTATTAGAATTCACGACACCTTTGATTCCAGAAAACAAACCACGCTATCTAATGGGTGTAGGCGCTGCAGATTCACTAATCGATGGCGTCATTCGCGGCGTCGACATGTTCGATTGTGTCTTACCAACGCGAATCGCTCGTAATGGGACAGTCATGACTTCGCAAGGTCGTTTAGTAGTGAAAAATGCGAAATTTGCTCGTGATTTCAGACCACTAGATGAAAAATGCGATTGCTACACTTGTAAAAATTATAGTCGGGCGTACATCCGCCATTTGATTCATAGTGATGAAACATTTGGTATTCGCTTAACTTCTTACCATAACTTGTACTTCTTAATTAACTTAATGAAAAATGTTCGTCAAGCAATTATGGACGATAATTTATTAGAATTTCGTCAAGCATTCTTTGAAGAATATGGTTTTAACAAAGAAAACGCAAAAAGTTTCTAATTTTACTAGAAAAGACTAGTTAAACCTATTAATCTTTGTTAGAGTTGATATGGATACTTATAATGTGAGGAGAATTTTAATGGGTAATTTATCGATGATTATTTTATTAGTTGTGATGGTTGGGATGTTCTTTATGATGAACCGTTCTCAAAAGAAACAACAACAACAGCGTCAAAATCTTTTAGATTCTATGAAAGCTGGCGACAATGTCGTGACTATTGGCGGTTTGCACGGTGTGATTTCTGAAATCAACAATGCAGACAAAACAATCACTCTTGATTGTGAAGGCATCTTTTTAGTATTTGATCGCGCGTCAATTAAATCAGTTACACCTGCTGCAGGTGCAACAGTAGCACCGATTGCCTCAGTTGAAGAAGAAGTGACTGTTGTGACACCAGAAGAAACACCAGCTGAGCCAGAAGTAAAAGACACAACTGAAGAAAAATAAAATTTCTAGCCAAACGTGAATGAATGAAGCGTTTGGCTATTTTTTTGTCCTTTTTGTGAATAAAGTTCTAATTAAAAATAACTCATATTTCCATGCTTTAAATGATTGCAAAGGAATATACCAATAATAAGACCTTTATATGAAGGGAAAAATATTTTTTATTTGGTGTGAAAAAAATCACAAAAAAACTATTTACAAATAAAAACCGTTGATGTATGATATGAATGTGAAATGATTAACAAATAATTTTTAGCAAATTTAGGAGGCTAATAATGGTTAAAACAGTAGAAAAGGAAAACACAAAGGAAATCAGTGTTGAAGAAATGATTGATGATTTAGCAGTCAAAGCCAACGTTGCATTAGACGCAATGGCAGACTTCACACAAGAACAAGTTGACCATATCGTACACGAAATGGCAATGGCAGCATTAGATAAACATATGCTTTTAGCAAAAATGGCAGTTGAAGAAACTGGTCGTGGTGTAGTCGAAGATAAAGCGATCAAAAATATGTATGCTTCAGAATATATCTGGAACAACATCAAACATGATAAAACTGTAGGTGTCATCGGCGAAGACAAACAAAAAGGTATCATCGAAGTTGCTGGACCAGTTGGTGTTATCTGTGGGGTTGTACCAACAACTAACCCAACATCAACAACTATTTTTAAAGCGATGATCGCTTTAAAAACAGCGAATTCAATCGTCTTCTCATTCCATCCATCAGCACAAAAATGTTCAATTGAAGCTGCACGTATCGTTCGTGACGCTGCGATTGCTGCTGGTGCTCCTGAAAACTGTATCCAATGGATTGAAACACCATCAATCGAAGCTACTCAAGGTTTGATGAATCATCCAGGCGTAGCCATCGTATTAGCAACTGGTGGACCAGGCATGGTTAAATCTGCTTACTCTACTGGTAAACCTGCTTTAGGTGTAGGTGCTGGTAACGCTCCTGCTTATATCGAAAAAACAGCTAAAATCAAACGTGCAGTTAATGACTTGTTTGTATCAAAAACATTTGATAACGGCATGATCTGTGCTTCTGAACAAGGAATCATTGTTGATAAAGAAATTTATGATGAAGTGAAACGCGAATTCGAAAAGCATCAAGCATACGTTGTGAAAAAAGCTGAATTGAAAAAATTAGAAGACGCTGTAATGAATGAAGGCAAATCTGCTGTTAACCCAGCAATCGTTGGTCATTCAGCAATGGATATTGCACAACGCGCGGGTATCAAAGTTCCTGAAGGGACTAAAATGATAATCGCAGAACTAGATGGCGTTGGCGCAGACTATCCATTATCTCGTGAAAAACTTTCTCCAGTCTTAGCAATGGCTAAAGCAAACAGTCAAGCAGAAGCATTAGATATGTGTCAAATAATGTTAGAACTAGGCGGACTAGGTCACACTGCTGTTATCCATACTGAAGATGAAGACTTGCAAGTGAAATTTGCTTTGCGTATGAAAGCTTGCCGTATCTTAGTAAACACACCATCTGCTGAAGGTGGTATTGGTGATATCTACAACGAAATGATCCCATCATTGACTCTTGGTTGTGGTTCATACGGTAAAAACTCTGTATCTAAGAACGTATCTGCTATTAACTTAATCAATGTTAAAACTATGGCGAAACGGAGAAATAATATGCAATGGTTTAAATTACCACCAAAAATCTTCTTTGAAAAAAATTCATTATTATATCTAACTAAGATGCAAAATGTTGAACGAGTTATGTTAGTTTGTGACCCAGGTATGGTTCAATTCGGTTATGCTGACATCGTTCGTGAAGTATTAGGCCGTCGTAAAAATGACGTGAAAGTTGAAGTATTCTCAGATGTTGAGCCTAACCCTTCAACTGATACTGTTTACAAAGGTTTAGAAGTATTCAATGAATTCCAACCTGATACTGTAATTGCATTAGGTGGTGGTTCTGCAATGGATGCGGCGAAAGGTATGTGGATGTTCTTCGAGAACCCAGACACTTCATTCTTCGGCGCGAAACAAAAATTCTTGGACATCCGCAAACGTACTTACAAAATTGCTGATCCTAAGAAAACACAATTCGTATGTATTCCAACTACTTCTGGTACTGGTTCTGAGGTTACACCATTTGCCGTTATTACAGATAGCGACACTCACGTGAAATACCCATTAGCAGATTACGCATTGACTCCAGATGTAGCGATTATTGACTCTCAATTTGTTATGACTGTGCCACCTTCAGTAACTGCTGATACTGGTATGGACGTATTAACTCACGCAATTGAGTCTTATGTATCTGTAATGGCTTCTGACTACACTCGTGGATTGAGTTTACAAGCAATCAAAATGGTATTTGAAAATCTTGAAAATTCAGTTGAAACTGCTGACCCAGATGCACGTGAAAAAATGCATAATGCATCAGCGATGGCAGGTATGGCCTTTGCCAATGCATTCTTAGGAATTTGTCACTCAATCGCCCATAAAATTGGTGGAGAATATGGTATTCCTCACGGACGTACAAATGCAATTCTATTGCCACACATCATCCGTTACAATGCCAAAGATCCTCAAAAACATGCGATGTTCCCTAAATATGACTACTTCCGTGCAGATGCTGACTACGCAGACATCGCTCGTTACCTAGGATTAAAAGGTAACACTGATGCAGAACTAGTTGAAGCTTTAGCAACAGCTGTTTACGATTTAGGTGTTAAAGTGGGCATCAACATGAACTTGAAAGCTCAAAACTTATCTCAAGCAACTTTAGATGCAACTGTTGATCGCATGGCAGAACTTGCTTACGAAGATCAATGTACAACTGCTAACCCTAAAGAACCATTAATCAGTGAGTTGAAAGAAATCATCATTACAGCTTACGATTACAAAGCTTAGTCACACTAAAAAATGTTATGGGAGTAACCATAAGCAATCTTTTGGCTACTATTAACCATAGTCTTCCTAATTGAACCTCCACTTTTTGTGGAGGTTCTTCTTTTTTTGTTCTGGAAACCATGCATTTCGCTGGTGGTTCTGGGGTCTCTGTAGCATCCAGTCATAAGTATTTTGTTCATGAAATGCCTGGTAATCGTATCGACTGCTAATTATTTGTGTCAGCAACACTTAACAGTGTTAGAGTAATCATTCTGCCCATTGAAGCGTTCTCAATCGTTCCAAGATTGAAAACTTTAGTTGTCACATTATCATCTAATAATGGTTCAATAACGTAAAAACTAAACCAAACGTATGTTAGTTTAGCAAATAAGAATGTTGCAAGAGATTCTAGCAATCTCAACACATTTAATCACTTCTAAAACAGTTTTGTAAGAGGTGATACCAACACCTGAATTGTCTAAGCTAAAATATACTGAAGTCAAGGATTTTGACTTTATTCAGTCGCTTTTGTGTTGCACATAGAGTGCAAATTCAAGTGAAAATAAAAGAGCTAAACTCGCTATTCATAATTAATGAGAAAAAATCAAGCTTGTCATTATGGCATTTGATAAAAGATAAACTGTTATAGCAATTCTAAAAGTCTTATGCTCATGACAAAAAGACCCTAAATAATAGAGAACTGATATTTTTCTATCAGTGTCTGTTATTTAGGGTATCTTCTATATTTATATTCTTTTGTCTGTTTTTGAAGTTTGAAAGCTCACATTAACTATTTTGGAGTAAGCTTTATTTATTCTTCGACTTTATTTTTTTGAATAACCTTTGCTAGTACCAGACAAGCAATAATACAGCCAACAGCCATCACAATTGCATAGATGAACATCATGTTAAAACCTGTTTTACCGCTGTTATTGTCTAACCAACCACCAATCATCGTATACATAAAAACATCTGGTAAATAACCTAAGCAAGAAACGATTCCAGAAACGCGGCCAGTTTTTGAAACCGGGATACCTGCATCATCGATAATCGCAAAATATTGACTACGAATTAAATAGATAAAGAACATACCGGCAACGAAATTTCCTAAAATAATTGTTAACAGACCTTTATCTGCAGGTAAAATTAGGAAAAGTCCGTATGACAGAGCCGTCAAAGTAGCACCACCGACAATCACTTTAATTCGAGAGCCGATTTTGTCAGCTAAAAGTCCACCAATAATTCCGCCGAAAGCTTGAATCACATAACGAGTGCCACCTAATGTAGCACCACCAGCAACTGATAGTCCGTAAATATTGATAGCTAAAGTATTAATATAGCCAAAAATACCATATAAACTATAGCCAAAGAATACGATCATCACTAATAACCAAACACGAGGAATCGCCAGCTGTTTGAAGGTACCGATAATTACTTCAGAGAAAGACTCAGCATTTTCTTCCTTGTCAGTGTCTTCAATAATAAACCAATTTAAAATACCAATAATAATTACAACAATCGCACATGTCCGAATTGCCCAAGCTGTCCCTAAGATTTCATTTGCAAAACGACCATAGACTGCAGTCATTCCAAATACCAAAATAGCATTTAAAATTCCCCGTAAACCTTCTTGTAAACCAAATAATCGACCTTGTTCCGAAGAATCACCTAACATCCGAGTTGCTTTAATCATTGCAGACCAATAGGTAATAATAGTTGAAATTCCCATCAAAACAAAAATTAGTCTAGCTGTATTGAAAGAAGGGAAGGTTGAAAACCAAATACCTAACAAACCAGTTGCCAAAAATGAAATAGTTAACAATTTTCGTGCAGAAAACTTATCGGCCACAATCCCACCAATAAAATAAGAAACAGTCGCCATAGTGGCATAGCCAGAGGATAGCATTCCCATTTGAGCATTACTTAAATTCATCGCTTGCTGAATTGGTACATAGAACGTTTCACGAATATAAGGTAATTGGAAAATGATTCCGGCGCCAGCGGCTAAGAGTAATAGGGTCCCGTATTTTTTAACAGATGCTTTGTTCATTAAATAACCTCCATTTTATCTAATTGTCAAAAATAAGTCCATTGACACACTATTCTCTCTAGTAACGGTTTTAGTGTAAAGGCTTTCTTTAAGCTTGTCAATTACTTTTTATAATAAAAATCTCATGAAAAAATTATCAAATTGACGATTGTATGAATAAAAAATGGAAAATATGGAAAATGAAAAATCTTCTACGAAAATTAAGTAGAAGATTTTTTATTTTGATTTAGCTTCTGAATAATTTCTTCAATAACTAAAAAAAACACTGTTCGAGTTTTTTCGTGTGAATTTAAGGATTCAGACTGATGAGATTTTGTTAAATAGATCGTTTCGTGATTCTCTAAATTAATTTCAGTATTCAGTTCTTCTAGGATTAATAATACCTTAGCCTTTTTCTTTGCAGCTTCTTGGAACAAATAGTCAAATTGCGCAAATTTTCCAGCAACTGAAAATATTAAGAGTAATGTCTTATCACTTATTAAGCTAGGGATAAGCGATTCTTGTGTAGCTAAAATAATATTTTTATCGACAGTATAGTTTAATTTATATTCAAAATATTCCAAGGCAATATGAGTAGGACCATAGCCGAAAAGAATAATTTTATCATAGGTGTCGATAAGTTCAGCAATATATTCAGCATTGTCTTCTTCAAAGTTTTCCATAAAGTCTTGTATTCTAGTGAATTCGTTATTCATTTTTTTTTGCTTAACTAGTTCTTTTCCAGATAAGAAACGTGCATATTCTTTATAACCTGAGAAGCCTAGTTTTTTAACAAACTTAGATATTTTAGAAGGAGATACACCAGCAATTTCGGCAGCTTCCGTAATGGTTAAACTTGAGTGCTCCTTGCTAGCAGCCAGCAAATTTTGATGTATTTTTAGTTCTAAGCTATTTAATCTATCTATATGAACGTGCATATTAAAGCCTCCTAGATTTTATAAGTCAATGATACCATAGCAGAAAAAAAAAACCTATCTCCTGTGGAAAATTTTCCGTTTTTGATTAAAAAAATCAAATTTTATTGGAAAAATTAATCAAATTTTAATGTAAAGTAAAAAAAAACTCTGTATACTCTGAAGCAAGAAAACGTTTTATAAATTTCAAAATGAATGGAGTTATTTCAATGAATTCAGACACCTTAGTTAAAGAGAGTATCATTAATGACGTTAAAAAACTTGTTCCTGCTGCCCAAGTTCTGACTGATTATGAAACTTTGTATGATGCTTCTTCGGATCGCTATCGTAAATATGCAAAAGCAAAAAGAGTTTTGGATAATCCAATACCTACTGCAGTAGTGCTACCTAATAATACTGAAGAAGTCAGAGAATTATTAATGTACGCAAATGATAATGATATTAATGTCATCCCTAGAAGTGGGAAAACGGCGACTGAAGGGGGGCTTGAAAACTGGAAAGATTTGGCTCTAGTGATTGATGGCTCTAAGATGAATCAAATTTTAAAAATTGATTCTTATAATATGCAAGCAACCGTTCAAGCTGGAGTGAGATTGCAAGATCTTGAAGATGAACTAAGAAAAATTGGTTATACCACCGGACATTCACCACAATCAAAACCAATCGCTCAATACGGTGGACTTGTTTCTACTCGTTCAATCGGACAGTTTTCTACTTTATATGGTGGAATTGAAGATATGGTCGTTGGTTTAGAATGTGTCTTTCCTAATGGTCATGTTTCAAGAATTAAAAATGTTTCTCGTCGAGCAGGTGGCCCTGATATTCGTCATATTGTGATTGGGAATGAAGGAACATTATGTTATATCACTGAAGTCACTGTAAAAATCTTTAAATATTATCCTGAGAACAATAAATTCTTTGGCTATTTAGTAGATGATGTTGAGACTGGAATTAAGGTCTTGCGTGAAGTCATGACTAATGGCTATCGTCCATCTGTAGCCAGAACGTATTCACCTGAAGATGCGAGACAACATTTCTATCATTTTTACGAAGAAAAATGCGTCTTGATTTTCATGGCTGAAGGACCAAAAGGCATTGTTGAGGCAACGGGCGTAGGAATTGAAGAAGCGGTTGAAAAATTCAATGAAGGAGTTTATAAACAAGTCGATAGCCAGCTAATCGAAAATTGGTTTAATCAATTAAATTGGACAGAACAAACCATTGATGATGAAGTGCAAGGTATGATCGACAATGACAAACATGATGGTTTCACAACAGAAATTTCTGCCGATTGGGAGACAATTCCTCAAATCTATAATAATGTAATTGATCGGATTCGTAATGAATTTCCGCGGGCTCAGGATTTAACTATGCTAGGAGGACATTCATCCCATAGTTACATTAATGGAACCAATATGTACTTTGTTTACAATTATAATATCAACTGTGAACCAGAGGATGAAATGAAACTTTACCATCACCCTATTCAAGCCATTATTGTTGAAGAAACTTTAAAACTTAATGGTTCTATGTGTCACCACCATGGTATTGGCAAGTATCGCAATGAATGGACAAAAGAGGAACATCAATCAGCTTATTATATGTTAGAAAGCTTGAAAGAAATCTTTGATCCAAAAGGAATTATGAACTTTGGGAATATATATCCAGTGCAAGAGGGATATAAATATCAAAAATAGTCTCATTTATTTAAAGTTAGGATGCGTGAAAAATGAAAATCATTTGTTTAGTCAAATTTGTACCTGATGCTGAAAAATTCGAATATGATGAAATAAATGACCGAATTAATCGAGAAACATCTCGCTTAGTTTTAAATCCTGATGATAAAAATGCTTTAGCCTGGGCCCTTCAAGCAAAGAAGACTGATAAGAATGTGAATGTTGAAGTAGTGTCGATGGGACCTAAAAAAATTGAAAAAGAGTTAAAAGATTTTGTCCGCTTAGGGGCAAACAAAGCCACACTCATTTGTGACAAAGCATACGCTGGGAGTGATTCTCTAGCTACCAGCCGTGTTTTGGCTAAGTATCTTAGTGAACAAAATTATGATTTGCTTTTGACTGGAACCCATACTTTAGATGGTGGGACTGGCCACATCGGTCCCCAAGTCGCTGAATTATTGGCAATTGATCAATTCTCTAATGTTAAAAAAATTGACTGCTTTGATGGCTATACAATTGTAGAAGCATTACAAGACAATCAAATACTCCAGTTAAAAATACCGTTTCCTTGCTTAATTAGTATCATCAGTCAAATCAACGTACGCTTGGGTTTCGTTAGATATGAAAACATCGATAAAAACGTCGATGAACAATTCTCTCTAGTAACAAACGAAACCTTAGCGTTAGATGAACATTTGATTGGGAGAAAAGGTTCACCTACAAAAGTAAGAAAAAATATTTTTATAAAACCTGAAAAAAAAGATCATCAAACTATGCAGGTAGATGATGAAGGAATCGAAACTGTAGTAGCTTTTTTACAAGAGAAAGGATATCTATAATGTTTAAAGCATTAGTACTATTAGATGAAGAACAATTAAACTATTCTCTTGATTTGGTGGAAGTCGCGAGTCAACTAGCTGGTGAAGAAGAAGTTGCGCTTTATGGTCTAGGAATAAACTTATCAAATAAAGAGCTTAAAGGATTGGATTATTTGCTGACAATCGAGACACAAGAATCCCTAAAAGATAGTCGGATTGTCGCAGAATTGATCCAACAGGTTCAGACAACTTATCAATTTGATACGATTATTATCTTAGCAACTGATTTTGGACGAATGGTTGCGCCGAGATTGGCTATGAAACTAGAAGTTGGGTTAGTTGCTGATATTACAGCAATTGAGGTTGATGAAAAAGGCAGAAAACTAATTCGTCCAGCCTTTGCAGGAAATATGTTAGCAAGTATTGTTTGTGACTCGACACCAATTATGGCAAGTGTTCATCCAAATGTTTTTCATCCAGAGCTATTGACTAAAGAACCGAAAGTGATCACATTTTGTCCAGATGAAATGAAAGCGTCTACAATTGAAATAATTAAAATTGAAAATCAACCAGAACTAAAAGATATTCGTGAAGCTAAAGTTCTGGTTTCTGCGGGAGCAGGTTATGAAACGGAAATAGAGAATTTAGTACCTCTGGCTAAACAGTTAGCTGGCTTGGTTTCTGTTTCAAAAGAAGTAGTTGAACGAGGTAAAGCACCACGAGAAATTCAAGTCGGTCAATCCGGTAAAACCGTTAGTCCTGATTTGTACATTTCTTTAGGGATTTATGGATCGATGCAGCATGTTGAAGGATTGAAGAAGGTAAAACACTTAATTTCAGTAAATACAGACAAAGGTGCACCGATGAATTATTTAGCAGATTTAACGGTTATTGGTGACGCGGCAACTTTTGTTGAAAAATTAACTATGCGTTTAAAAAAATAAAAATAAAGAAGGTATAAACATGGAAATTAAAGACTTCAAAATGGATTTATTTAATATTAAGGGCAAAAACGCAATTGTAACTGGTGGGAATACAGGATTAGGTCAAGCATTCTCTTTAGCTCTAGCTGAGGCTGGCGCAAATATTTTTATGGCTTCAATTATGCCTGATGATGAAGCGTTTAACAAAACATTGGAAGAACGTGGCGCGAAAACTTTCTATATGTATGCTGATATTACTCAAGATGGTGTAGCAAAAGAAATTATTGAAAAATGTGTTGCTGAATTAGGTTCAGTTGATATTTTAGTAAACTGTGCTGGTATTTGTCCGGTCGATGATGTTTTAAGTTATGGCAGAGATAAATGGGATCCAACCATCGCGATTAATTTAACGGCGGCCTTTGATTTAAGTCATGAAGCGGCGAAATTTATGATTCCACAAAAGAGCGGAAAAATCATCAATATTTGTTCATTGTTCTCGTTCTTAGGTGGTCAGTGGGCACCAGCATATGCGGCCTCTAAACACGGAATAGCTGGTTTAACTAAAGCATATTGTGATGAGTTGGCGCAATATAACATTCAAGTAAACGGCATCGCGCCAGGTTATTTCAAAACACCAGTTGCAAAAGCTTCTATTGAAGATCCTGAAAGAAATAAATGGATTGTTGATCATACTGCTGAAGGCCGTTGGGGAGATGTGGCAGACTTAATGGGTGCGACAGTCTTTCTAGCATCAGAAGCCTCTCATTTTGTAAACGGTCACATCTTAACTGTTGATGGTGGTTTCTTAGTCCGCTAATTGAAGGAGAACTTTGATGGGAAAAAAATATATTGTAGGTATTGATGGTGGGAGCCAAAGTACAAAAATTGTTGTTTTTGACTTAGAAGGAAATATCATTGCTGAAGGGAGAGAAAATCTACGACCAATGCACCTGGATGATGGCGGTGTCGTTGAACATCCTGGTGATGATTTGTGGGATTCCCTTTGTATTGCGGCAAAAAAAGCCATGGGGCAATTTGGTATTCGGAAAAATGATATTATTGGGATTGGCTTAGGTTCGATTCGTTGTTGTCGGGTACTTTTGAAAAAAGATGGCTCATTAGCACAACCGGTGATTAGTTGGATGGATAAGCGAACAGCTACTCCTTATACTAGAGATAATCCAGAAGTTCAGTATGTAACCTCTACAAATGGTTATTTAACCCACCGCTTAACCGGTGAATTTAAGGATAATATTGGTAATCACTTTGGTCAGTGGCCAGTGGATTACGAAACCTGGGATTGGTCAACTGACGAAAAAGTCTTAGAACAATTCAATTTATCCCGAGATATGTTATTTGATGTTGTTAAACCAGGCGATATTTTAGGTCATATTACTGAAGAAGCCAGTCAAAAAACGGGATTTCCCGTAGGACTTCCGTTAGTTGCGACTACTAGTGATAAAGCAGTGGAAGGTTTAGGGGCTGGATTAATCCATGATTACTCAGCTTTTGTTTCTTTAGGAACTTATATTAGTAGCATGGTCACCGGAAAAGATATGCCAAAAGATTCCACAAATTATTGGGGCATTATGTCTTCAATCCCAGAGAAATACGCCTATGAAGGTTACGGCATCAGACGTGGTATGTGGACAGTTTCTTGGTTTAAAGATTTATTAGGTGAAAAAATTAGTATTCGAGGAAATTATCAAGATATTTCTGAAGAAGAATATTTGAATGAACAAGCACAAAATGTCCCTGCTGGTAGTGATGGCTTAATGACTGTATTGGATTGGCTAGCTAATCCTTGGGAACCTTATAAACGGGGGATGATGATTGGTTTTAATGCCCATCATGATTATCGCTACATGTATCGTTCAATTTTAGAAGGCATTACTTATACAATGAAAAATAATGTGACTAATATGACCAATGAACTTGGTAAGGAAATTAAAGAAGTCATCGTAACTGGTGGCGGTTCAAATAGTGATTTGTTAATGCAAATCTTCGCTGATGTTTTCAATCTGCCAGTAAAAAGAAATGTTGTTAATGGAAGTGCCAGTGTTGGAGCAGCCATTAATACCGCAGTTGGCCTAGGTGTCTATAAATCATATGAAGAAGCCGTTGATAAGATGGTAAAGGTGAAAGATGTATTTACTCCTAAAGCTGATAATGTTGCGATCTATCGCCGGCTAAATGAAGAAGTGTATCAACAAATAGCTACGCATATTGATCCAGTTTTAATGAAGTCTTACGAAATTTTACACCCAGAGAATTAGCAAAAAAAGCCGTTGAAATACACGGCTTTTTAGAGTTTTAACTAAAGTGAGGGAAGACAGATGATTGAATTTACTGAGATAACAAAAAATTATGGCCCTTCAGCAGTTGCCGTCGAGAGACTAAATTTAAAGATTGAAGACCACCAATTTATCTGCGTGATCGGGACAAGTGGCAGTGGTAAAACGACATTATTACGGATGATTAACCGTATGATTGAACCTTCAAGTGGTGATATTGAAATAAATGGCCAATCAATTAACGATCTCGATGGTGATACATTAAGAAGAAAAATAGGTTATGTTATTCAAAATATTGGTCTATTTCCCCACATGACAATTAAAGAAAATATCATGATTGTGCCTAAGCTGTTGAAATGGTCAGAAGAAAAAAAATCCGGTATCGCTGAAAGATTAATTAAGAAGGTGGAACTCCCTCAAGATTATCTGGATCGTAAACCAGCAAATTTATCTGGTGGTCAACAACAAAGAATTGGCGTAATTCGTGCACTAGCGGCAGATCAAGATATTATTTTAATGGACGAACCTTTTGGCGCATTGGATCCAATTACCCGTGACGCTTTGCAGGAAATGATTAAACGCCTACAGCAAGAAATGGGAAAAACAATTGTTTTTGTCACCCATGATATGGATGAAGCGATTAAATTAGCTGACAAAATTATTATTATGGATCATGGCAAGGTCATTCAATATGATACCGCTGATGAAATTTTACGTAATCCTGCCAACGATTTCGTGGAAGAATTGATTGGAAAACGTAAGAAGAACAAACATATCGACAATCAAATTTTTGTTCAAGATTTAATGGAAACTGAGATTGCTAGTATCTCCTTAAGTAAGACGTTAGTTGAGGCGGTTAATCTGATGACTGAAAAAAAAGTGGACTCACTTTTAGTTGTTGATGAAAGTAATCGTTTAAAAGGTTTTATTGATATTAATGATGTCGATTGTGGATTAGATGACTCAGTCAATATTTATGAAATTATGCAGACAGAAACTGCCAGTGTAAATCAGAAGGAAAAAGTGGTTGATGTCATCGATCCATTATTAAATATGGAATTAAAATACTTGCCAGTTGTGAATGATGACAATCACTTAGTGGGAATTATCACACGTTCGTCGTTGGTTTCATTGATTTACAAAGAGTTGAAGTAGGTGAATAATATGATTAATTTTTGGAATCAATATGGTGCGGAAATTCTTTTTAAACTTTGGGAGCATCTGTATATTTCTTTTGCGGCAATTTTTTTAGGGATTGTTGTGGCTGTTCCATTAGGAGCTGGATTAACGAGACTAAAAAAAGGCTCAAACACGATTATTAATATTGTTGGATTTTTTCAAACGATTCCTTCGATGGCGTTGCTGTCGATTATGTTACCGATTTTTGGGATTGGGAAAGTACCAGCAATTATTGCCCTTTTTCTATACTCACTATTGCCTATTTTAAGAAATACATATGTCGGGATTCAATCAGTTGATGCTATTTATTTAGATGCGGCAAAAGGGATGGGGATGTCAAAATGGCAGCAACTTTTTCAAATAGAATTTCTATTAGCAGCTAGTGTCATCATTTCAGGTATCAAGGTTTCTGCTGTTTATGTTATTTCTTGGACAACCTTGGCAGCTTACATCGGGGCTGGTGGCTTAGGAGATTTTATATTTAATGGCCTTACCTTATATCGCATTGATTTGATTATGATGGGAACTATCCCAATTACTTTGTTGGCCTTATTAACAGATGCTGTACTTAGGTTTATTGAGTCACGAGTTACTGTGGGACGGGGTGAGTAGATGAGAAAGAAAATAATTGTTTTAACCATATTTTTTTGTACCTTTCTTGTTTTTGTGGGCTCAACTTTTTCTAAGAAAAATGACACGATTACGGTTTCTGGCGGAGTTACTTCAGAATCACAGATTTTAGGAAATATCGTGGTGCAACTATTAGAACACTACACGGATAAGAAAATTGTTTTTTTCAATAACCTAGGCTCCGCAAATATGATGCAAGCAGCCATGGAGCGAGGAGATTTAGATATTGCTTCTCCACGTTATACTGGAACCGATTTAGTGGGGACTTTAAAACTCGCGCCAGAAAAAGAGCCTGATAAAGCTTTAAAAATCGTTCAAGAAGAGTTTCAAAAACGTTATAATTTTGATTGGTTTCCTAGTTACGGCTTCTCCAATCAATTCACCTTTATGGTGACAAAAGAAACTGCCGAAAAGTATCATTTGAAAAATGTCAGTGATCTAAAACAATATGCAGCTGAATTAACTTTAGGAACCGACCAAACTTGGTATAAACGAGAGGGAGACGGCTATCAAGCCTTTACTGAAGAGTATGGCATGAAATTTCAGCGGGTCTTTCCGATGCAAGTAGGTTTATTGTACGATGCACTGGTAGCAAATGAATTAAATGTCATCCTGGGTTATTCTACCGATGGACGTGTAGGTAGTTATGAATTGGTGATGCTAGAAGATGATCGCCAATTTTTCCCACCCTATACTTGTAGTTTAGTGGCTAGCGATAAAATTTTAAAAGAAAATCCTGGATTAAAGGAAATTTTGAAGAAGTTAGATGGAACCATTGATACAGAAATGATGCAGAAAATGAATGATGCTTCAGATACTGAATTATTAGAACCAGCCTTAATTGCACGTCAGTTTCTAGAAAAAAATAATTATTTTGAGGAGGATAGCAGATGATTGATGGATTAATAAATTATCTCAGTGACAACTCTTCTTATATCATTAGTCAATTATTTACTCACTTATATATTTCGATTGTTAGTGTTGTTCTAACATTCTTAATTGGGTTTCCGATTGGTATTTTTCTTTCAGATAATAAAAAAATCGCGGGTATTGTTATAGGAATCATTAATGTTATTCAAACAATTCCCTCAATCGGTATGTTGACTATCTTGTTAATTCTATTAGGATTGGGCAAAAATACAGTAATTGCCACCGTAATCCTGTACTCCCTCCTACCAATTGTCAGCAATACTTATGTTGGTCTAAATAATGTGGACCCGACGTATGTTGATAGCGCCAAGGGAGTAGGTATGAGCCGCTTCCAAATTTTACTGATGGTAAAGATTCCGTTAGCCTTACCAGTTATTTTGGCCGGTGTCAGAAATGCTTTAGTGATTGCTGTCGGTATCACTACAATTGGTTCATTTGTCGGAGCTGGTGGCTTGGGAGATATTATTTTAAGAGGGATAAATATTACCGAAGGCGGACCGATAATCCTAGTAGGCGCTATATTATGCGCATTTGTTGCTTTATTTTTGGATCGTCTGTTTGCTTGGATCATCAAGTAAAAAGCTGAACTTCTTGAAAACCATAAAATGAACCTCAAATCAAAGACATTTAATGAAAAACCATGTAGAAATATGAAAAGATATGTTTGATGCATCAGAAGTAATAACATGACGCTAAACCTGTACTGAGATAAAGAGTGCAGTTTTTTTCGGATTAGCTTGCAAAATAGTTAGGATTAAGCGCAGCATATGGTTGATTTTGTCTATCGATTGTTGGTGATTTTCATCATTTGGTAGTCTACATAAATTAACAGGTTTATAAGCAATCTGCTAAAACTCTACCAGGTGTTAGTATTCATTAGATAGTATACCGTAAGTACTGATAAAAATTCTTGGCTGATTTCAGAAGGTTGAATAGTAGAAGGTACTAGCTTTTACGGAAAATAAATGAATCAAGCAGGTTTTGAAGTAGAAAAACTTTGAGACCTGCTTTTTTATGTTTGAAATCTTAAGAAATCCACCCGTTTTTGGTGGGTTAGATCGTTGAAGGACACCAGCTGCTGAAAAAGTCTATCTGCTTAGTTAGTTTCTTTGTGCTATTGGAATTATTAGTCTTAAAATTAAAGAAATAATCAATTTCAAATTATTTTTTAGTGGATAAAAATAATGTTTTTTGGAATTGTGCTTATTTGAAGGAGTGAAAAAATGAAAACGGAACAAAAATTTAAGCGGATAAAATGGAATAAGCAACTGATTAGCATAATGACAGGGATATTATTAGTAGTACAACTCGGCTTAGGCAGCTTGCCAGTCTTGGCAGAAACTCATCAGGAAAGCACAGATGAGACCCAAGTGCTGGAAAATTCGTTACTGGCAGCTGATGAAATTTTGGAAGAAGCCAACTGTGTCGAAAAAAACCGCTGAAGTAAAAGAAGTTGTACCAACTGTCGCAGCTCAGGTAGATAGTTTCGGTACCAAGAAGAAAATATTTTTACATGGGACACTTTAGGACCAGTAGCAACAATAACTGGGCTTTTATCAGGTGCTGTACTTGAAGAAAAAGATATCAGGATTCCGGCAGAATATGGTAGTAAACCAGAGAAAATAAACTTGGCAGAAGTTTTTGGCGATCATCTAACTGCAAGTTCTAACTTATGGAAATTAAAAAGCTTCACGATTGAAAACTCTGCTGAGAAAACACCTGTTAAAATTTTAGATGATGATCTGACGGAGTTGTTTGGCCGGTATGACAATGGTGGTGGAAGTGGAAGACCAATTATTTAATCGATTGATTTTGGGAATGTAAATATTGAGAATGTGAAGAGTATGGCGAGACTTTTTTTTGGTTGTTCAAATTTGAAGATGATTAATTTGATCGGGGTAGACACTAAAAATGTCATAAATATGCGTGATATGTTTTACAATGTCAGCAGTTTAGAAAGTTTAAATCTTAGCAATTTCAACACAGCCAAAGTGATAAATATGTATTATATGTTTTCCGGAACCAGCAGCCTAGAAAGTCTAGATTTAAGTAATTTTAAAACAGGTAATGTGCTAGATATGTATTATATGTTTTCCGAAGTCAGCAGTCTAAAAAGTCTAGACCTTAGTAATTTCAAAACAGTCAAAGTGACAAATATGTCTGGTATGTTTAACGGAGTTAGCGCCCTTACCGAATTAAAACTTTCTAGCAATTTCAAATTTAAAGCTCACCTAACCTAAGGACACCAGACGGTACACAAAGATGGATCAATGATACTGAAATATTTGATTATGATACTGCTTTAACCACTTATCATAATGGGCTAACATCTGAGACACCAACAGTGACGTATCAAGTGCTAGATAACCCAGTAAAAATTACTTTTGATGTAAATCAAGGAGAGTAGGATTTTGACCCTGTGGAAGCTATTATCATCAATGGAAGTGAGGGACTAGCAGATCCAAAACTAGTTACCAATAATGGTAATTATGTGCCAACAGGATGGACATATAACAAGGGTGATGGCGATAAAGAAATGGTATTTGGCACAACGATCTTCACTAAAAGTGCGACATTTAAAGTGAAGGATTGGCGCAAACGAAATTATACTGTGATTCGTTATAGCGATGGTAATAAGACAGAGTTACAAGAAAATACGAAAGATTTTGATGAAGAATTACAACTTTCTGGGAATTTTGAAAAAGCTGGCTACACTTTGAGTAGCTGGAAAGATACTGATGGGAAAATTTATCCAATGAATGGACTTTTTTCTGCCGATGGAGTATCTGATGGCGCAACTATCGAACTATTTGCCCAGTGGAAACGTAAGCCTGTCACATTAACCAAAAATAAACTCATAGTATCTTTACCAACCGATAGCTCTTATGATGGACAAAGCCGTTCGGCAAGTGACGGATCCTATCACGATAGCAGCTGAATTAGTTATGGCAATCGCCAATGCGACAGGTGGGACTGAAAGTGATCTTGTGGAGATTATTTTTTGGGATACGATTACTTTAGATAATCCGATTGTCATATCGAAAAGTACGAGTCATGTTTTACTAAAATCCCAGAATAGCAGTACTATTATTAGTCGAAACGCTGAAAATACACAAGAAATTTTTTCGGTAAATGATGATGCCGGCTTAACTTTGGAAAGTATAACGGTGGATGGTGGAAATAATTACACAGTCGAATATGTTTCAGGAAGTTTGACGGTAAATCCAACGACAAATCCAGACCCAGATCCGAATCCCAGTGATCCAGACCGTCTGCCACTTTATCGAGTATATAATAAAAATGATGGGGAACATCTATACACGCTGAGTCGACCAGAAGCACAAGGTCTGATTAATCTAGGTTGGCAAGACGAAGGCATCGGTTGGTATGGTGGGGAAACAACAGGCATTGCAGCTTATCGTCTTTACAACCCGAATTCTGGGGAACATTTTTACACTTTAGATAGAGCCGAATATGATTCGGTGGGACAAGCAGGTTGGAATAAAGAAGGGATTGCTTTTTACGCTGCAGAGAATACTGAGATTCCCATCCATCGCTTGTTCAATCCAAATGCACGAGATGCAGGATCCCATCACTATACTTTGAGTCTAGCGGAGAATGCGCATTTGATTCGTGAGGGATGGCGCTCTGAAGGTGTTGGATTTTTCGGGAAATAAATACGGCTTTAACGAAAACACGTCTCTGCTTATAAAAGAGGAGACGTGTTTTTTCGATAGGTTTGTACAAAAAATAGAAAACCTAGTGCGAGGACAATAAAGAGTAGAATAAAGCCGTTTCTACTCCCAAATACCTCTGGCGTAGCAATGTTTTTTGGTACAGCAATAAATAGATGAGCGACCACGGTGGTGGATACTGCACCGGAAAATTGTTGTAAAGTATTTAAAATACTATTGCCGTCATCTTGTTGGTAGTCGTCTAATTGTGTTAGTGCTAAGGCCATGACATTGCTGACAGCCAAACCAAGTCCTACCATATAAAGAATCGTTAAACCTAGAAATAATGGGATATTATTTTGACCGATCAAAAAGATGAGCAGAAATAGGGCTAATGAAGATAAGAAAAAGCCACTGGCAATTGGTTTAAATGGACCAATTTTGTCCAGTAATATTCCAGCAATCGGTGCAACGACCGCTACTGTAATCGCACCAGGAAACATAAATAGACCAGCTTCTGTAGCAGTTTGCTGCAAACCTAATTGTAAAAAGTTAGGAAAGATAAATGAAATACCCAATGAAGCCGCTTGAAAAGCCAACGATCCATACATGAAATAGAAAAATTTCTTATTTTTAAAAATCGATAAATCCAGTAGATGATTCTGACGGTTAAAATAATAGAAGGTTAGTAAGCTGGCAATCGCTAATATCAACCAGAGCAGTGAAACTCGTTGGATGGCAATCAAGAGACTGGCCAAACCAACAGCTAAACCTAGGAAACTTTTTAAATTGAATTTTTCGTGCTTGCTGACTTTTTCCATCGACATCGCATAATAGCCTAAAACAAAGGAAAGAATAACTAATGGAATCAACAAAAGAAAAATCATACGCCAGCCAAAACTAGTTGCAATTATACCGCCGTAAGTTGGTCCAACTGCTGGAGCTAACGATGTTGTCATGGTGGCTAGTCCAATCAGTGTGCCACGTTTGTTTTTAGGTGCTTTCGTTAACACAATGTGATACATCAAAGGCATGGCGATCCCAGTTCCAGTTCCTTGGAAGATCCGTCCTAGTACTAAAACACCAAAACTAGGAGCAAGAAAACAAGTAATGACCCCTAATAAAAAGAGTAAATTCGCCGTAATAAATAATTTCTTCACCGCAAAGTTTCTCATTAAAAAGGCAGAAACAGGTACAGTAATGGCGAGAGCTAACAAGTTACTGGTGGTAATCCATTGTACAGTTGTTGTGTTAATCCGGAATAAACGCATCAAGGTGGGAAAGGTGACATTCATTGAAGTTTCGATTAACACCCCGACAGAACTCATAATTGCAGTGGCGATCACGGCTGGTAATAGCCGCCATTTTTTTGTTTCCATAATAAACTCCTAACTAAACTAAAAATCAGCAAAAAAAAGCTGATATAACAGGGAAAATGACTATTAAATAATTAGTCTTTTCTGTTCTTTGGCTGTTATCTTAGCTTGGTTTTAGTTCGGGGTCAATCAATTTGATTACAAAAAAAGTCAACGAAATAGGTTCGTTGACTTTAGCGTTGCGCGTATTGTTTTAAATCAATTCCTCGCAGCTCGGCCCATTCTCTTGGCTGACCGGAAATAATCACTGGACTTTTAATTAAATCAGCTGTTTTTTCACAGTTGGTTAAGACATATAAGTGTTTCAACTCATTTTTCCAACTTTCGATCATGGCGATGGTTTCATCGACCCCTTTTGACATTAATTTGTCTAAAAATGTCGCTGAGATACCGACAGATTGGGCGCCAAGGGTCAGAGCTTTAAAGATGTCAAAGGCATTGCGAATGCCGCCAGATGCTAGAATATGTCCATCGTGAGAAAAACTTTTGGCTTCTAGTAGGGAGATCACAGTGGATTGTCCCCAATTGTCTAAATAATCAAATTCTCTTTTTTTGCGGCGGGTGTTTTCAATCTGTGTAAAACTGGTACCACCATTGCCAGAGACGTCAATATTTTTAGCACCTAAGGCTAATAATTGCTGAATCGTTTCACGGGTCATACCAAAACCAACTTCTTTAATAATAATTGGTTTTTTGATAGTGGTAAGAATTTCTTTTAGATTGTCTTGCCAATCACTAAAATCCCAATCACCCTCCGGCATGACAATTTCTTGTGGCACATTTAGATGGACTTGTAGACCGTCTGCTTGCATCATGTCGATGACTTTTTCAGCATCTTGGGCATTTCGACCTGCACCAACATTGGTTAGTAAGAGTCCATCAGGGTTTTCTTTGCGGACCACCGAGTAGGAATCAGCTACGGCTGGATCTCTTAAAGCAGCAGAAGCTGAGCCAGTCGCCATCATTAAGCCGGTTTCTCTAGCAATAATAGCCAAATTTTGATTGATCTCTTTGGTTTTTGGACTACCACCGGTCATAGCATTAATGTAAAAAGGAAAGTCTAAATGGAAGCCAGAAAATTCAGTCGAAAGATCAACATTTTCCAATTTAGCTGAAACCAATGATTGGTGAACAAAAGAGACTGCGTCAAAATCATTATTTGTTTTTGTGTGGTAAAAAGCTTTCGCTAAGGATACGTGTTGGTCTTTTCGATTCATCTTATTCTCCTAAATGATAGACATGTAACGGTAACGGTGTGATGCCAGCTTTTTCCCAAGCACTCATTAAGGGTAAAATACCGGCTTTTTTATCGACAATCACGATGCCGCAATCACCGCCGCCAGCACCAGAAGATTTAGCTGCACCATGATATTTTTCAGCTAAGTCGCAGAGCTTTTTCAGTTCTTCTGTTTCGATCACAACGTTACTAATCGTAGTTAATTGGGCTAATAATCTTCGGTTTTCCCGAATTTTTTCTTGAACAGCTTCGATATCACCTTGTTGGAAGTTTTCAATCATGGCAGTCACACAAGCGTTGCTGTCTTTTAGAAATTGTTGATAGGCATTTTCTTTTTCTTCCCGGGACTGATGAACTTGATCGACCAAGTCAGAAGTTGAAGCAGGAGAGCCAGTCCAACCAATCAATAAGCGCAAATCTTCCGGTGCTTCTAACGGCTCGATCCGCAAGCAAGGCCAGTCGCTGGCAATTAGATCCGTAATTTTTTGCTGTTTCAAACGTTCTAAGACCCAATCATGATCAAAGGTTGAGAAGGCTAACCAACCACCATAAACGCTAGCGGCAATATCACCACAGGAACCATTTCCTTGAACGTTTAAGTGAGCCAATGTGGCTAACTTGAATAATTCTAAGTTAGATAATTGTAAATCATAAAATGCATCTAAGGCTTTAACAGTGGAAACTGTCACGGCACCACTAGATCCTAGACCATATTTTCGTCCATTGGAATTATCCAACTCGCTAATCACTTTCAAATCAAAGAAGGCTAGTTGTTTGCCTTTTTCTAGGGCATATTTTTCGGTAAAGTGAATCGCCGCTAAAATATAATGGAAGGGATTGTCTCGAATATCTAAAACTAGTTCGCCTTTACGACGAGTCCAACGAATCGGCATATCACTATATTGGGCAGATTGAATAGAACCACTTTTTTTAGCGGCCTCAATTGTAACAGTGATAAATTGATCGATTGCTACAATAATCGCCGGGTGACCTGGTTCCACTACAGCATATTCACCAGCTATGTAAAGTTTTCCTGGTGCAGAAACTTCAATCATGGGTTCACGTCTTCTTTCGTTAAAATTTCAATTCCTGGCCCTGCATGGGCGACAACTAATTGTTTTTCTGGAAATTTTTCTTTTAAGGTCGCGATTAATTGTTCTTCATTTTTTCTCTCCAGTAAAATTTTTACATTTGGTCCAGCATCCATGGTTGAATAACAAGCAAAGCCTTCAGCTCTTAACTGTTGGACAAATTGCATGATGCGCAAACTTTCAGATGACCAATAAGTAAAAGGTGGATTTGCTGCTAAAGTAGTGCCATGCATTTTTAAAGAACTGGCTTCGGTCACTTCACCGAGGGCGGTAAAATCTTTTTCATGGATGGCTTTTTTAGCTTTGGCTAAATCATGAGGGACTGAATCCAACCAACCTTGATAAAAGGCTGAAGTTTCAACTGTTCTTTGCATGCCATCACGACTAGAAACGGCTTTTTCTTGGTCGTCAACAATCATAAAAAGCATTGTTAATTCATTCTCCCAATGATCAGAGGCAATCGGAACAGCATAAGAAGTTTGATCATCTGTGCCTTGCAGCCATTCAGCAAAACCGCCATAAATACTGCGACTGGCTGAACCAGATCCGCGTCTTGCTAGTCGAGACAATTCTTGGCTAGACAAATTTAAATTTAAAGCTGCACTGGTAGCGCCAGCTAAAGCAGCCAAGCCACTAGCAGAAGAAGCTAAGCCAGCAGCTGTAGGTACGAAGTTTTGACTTTTGATTGTTGCAAACTGTTTTACTTGGTGTTTATCTCGTAAAACATCTAAAAAATTACTGATCTTTGCGGTTGCTTTTTGATCTTGTAACTTTTCATCTAAATAAAACTGATCAGCTGGGAAATCATCTGAAAAAGTCACCGTTGTTTCAGTGTAAAAAGCATCTAATGTTAGCGATAGACTATTATTCATTGGCAGGACCAAAGCTTGATCTTTTTTCCCCCAATATTTTATCAGGGCAATATTCGTATAAGCGCGAGCTGTTCCACTAGACATGGGCATAGGCTCCTAATCCTTCTACCCAAGTATTATTGGCACCGGCAGAAAGTAATGTTTCTTGTAAACGATGGGCACTTACCTCATCTTGCGCCAGCGCGATCATACAGCCACCGCGACCGCCGCCAGTTAATTTTGCTCCTAACGCACCATGGGTCAATGCCGTTTCAATCAAATGGTCTAAGGCTTGATTACTTGTTCCTAAAGTTGTTAAAACATGCTGTGCTTGATTCATATAATCTCCTAAACGTTCTGGAGAATTAGTTAAAATGGCTTGTCGGGCTTGTTTAGTTAGTGAACCTAGTTTATGAATATGCGTGCCGATTTTTTTAGGCATTTTTTCCATTAAAGTTGCAACATCTTTGACAGCTTTACGGGTTTGTCCTTTGATACCAGTATCGGCTACAACTAAATAAGCATCCATGTTTAACTCAAATGGTTCGATCCCGATTCTTTTTTGATAAAGAATAGGTGATACGCCGCTGATAGTGGTAGCGTCGATCCCACTAGGATTACCATGAGCAATTTTTTCAGCTTGATTAACAAAATATAAGACATTTGCTTGTGTTGCCGGGATGTCTAACAAATCGAAAAATGCCCGGGTAATTGATACTGCCACAGCGGCACTTGAGCCCATCCCACGTTCTGCTGGTACAGTGCTATCTATTTTTAAATAAAAAGGTTGTTGGATTTTAAATTGTTTGATCATTTGCCAAATAAGCACTTTGACACTGTTCATGCTGTCAGGTGCTTGACCGATTGGTCCGGTAAAAAAGCTGGACTCAATCCAAGACTCGTTTACGGGATGAAAAGAGATAGTAGTTTGAATACCAGTCCCACTAAAAGGTAAAGCAATGGCTGGTTCCCCATAAACGACTGAATGCTCACCCATTAAAATTATTTTTCCACTGGCATAGCCGTGACCATTTTTTTTCATAATCATTCTCCTAGAAAATTGGCAAAGCTGCTTACCAATTATTTATGTTGAGAAGTCCTCTCAATAAATGCAATCTATCCTATTTTACTCATAGTTTGCGAACAAGTAAATGAAAGCTTCTTATAGAAGTAGTAAACTGAAAAATTTTTTAAACATTTCCTTAAAATATTGTAACAATTTTATTGATTGTTAAAAATTGACACCACTAAATGTTGGGGGTATATTAGATAAGTTGAAAGAAGAGACACTATATTTTGTATGAAACGAGTTGGAGGTTCATGAGTGTGATAGTATTAGCTGGAACGATTGGTGCAGGGAAATCAAGCTTAACGGAAATGGTTTCAAAACATTTAGGGACAGATGCATTTTACGAATCAGTCGATGATAATGAAGTCTTGCCATTATTTTATGCCAATCCTGAACAATATGCCTTTTTGTTACAAATTTACTTTTTAAATAAACGATTTGATATGATAAAAAAAGCGATGCAAGCAGATCATAATGTTTTGGATCGTTCGATTTACGAAGATTCTTTATTATTCCATCTAAATGCCGATCTTGGTCGGGCAACAGATACGGAAGTAAAAGTGTATGATGAGCTATTGAAAAATATGATGGAAGAATTGCCTTTTGCTGCCTACAAAAAGCATCCTGATTTGATGGTTCATATCAAAGTTTCCTTTGAAACAATGTTAGACCGCATCGAAAAACGGGGACGGGAATATGAACAATTAAGTTTTGACCCGACTTTATATGATTACTACCAAGAATTAAATAAACGTTATGACCAATGGTTTGATAATTACAATGAAAGTCCAAAAATTCAAATTGATGGTGATGCACTTAATTTTGTCGAAAGTAAAGAAGCCGAAAAAATGGTTTTAAAAATGATTGATCAAAAATTAGCCGAAATTGAAAGTGCTGAATGGGCAAAAGAAGCATAAAAAAGTCGTTGAAATTCATTTTAGAATTTCAACGACTTTTTGTTTGAATTATTATGCAGCTGGATTTAATTTTAGTTTGTCGTTACTTTTCTTTTCTAAATGCTTACCTTCAAGGTAAATGAGCGCAAAGATAATAATCGGGAACCACAAAGCTTTGTTACCAAAATTAGAGGTTAATAATGTACCTAGCCAACCACCAAAACCGAACCCTAATAAAATTAGAGAATATAAAGCTGATTTTTGGAAGGCCCCAGCTTGTTTAAAGAAGCCCTTCATAAGATAACTAAAAGCATTTTGAACAACTAATGTCACGGCAACATTACCATAAACTAAATCTTGACCAAATTTATGGAACGCATTGCCTTGCATACCAGATATGAAGGAAATGATTATACAAATTGTCATAGTCGATAAATTGCTTGTTGTGATATTTAATGATAGTAAAAATAAGATAATAATTTCAATAATTAAAACTTTAAAAGACCAGTCTTTGGAATCTTCTCTTTGGATAACTGCTGTAATCGCTGCGCCAATTCCAAAAGCTAGAATAGTTGCTGCAACTGTAAAGAAATGCGACCAGTTTTTAGTTGCTAATGTTTGTCCTAATAAGATAATGTTCCCAGATTGAACAGTACTAAAGACTTTTCCAATAAAGTACGTATAGCCATCCATACCACCAGCTGCTACCGCAAGTAAGAATGCAATAATAGGGAAAGACATGTAAGGTTCGTTATTGTGTATATCGTTATTCATTTTGTTGATGTCCTTTCTTTGTCAAAAATATTTACGCTGACCTTAGTTACTAAAGCCAGCGTAACAAAATGAGCCACTTTTTTTAAAAGACGTCTTTGGCGTTTAAGCCGTTGCTATCTTCTGATTCGAAAGGATTGTTGCTGGTATGTTTTTTGACCTCTTGATTAATTTTATCTTGATCAAACCAAATAACTGGGCTTGGTGTTTCTTCTTGTGGCAAGCTTTCGACAAACTCTTTGGTTAAGTTCAAATGATCAGCCACGATTTGTGAAGGTGTAGTAGCTATCCATTTGTTTAGAGAAATATCTGAGTACTCAGGAATTTTAAAGACTTCTACAAAGATTAATTTTTCAGTTCCGGTATTTTGAACATAATGTCCAGCAACTGTTGGGACATAACCAACATCACCAGCACGATAGTCATAAGTTCTAGCTAATCCATTTGAATTGAAGACGGTCATCCGAGCTTCTCCTTGAATATAATATTGCCATTCAGCGCCTTTTGGATGCCAATGTAATTCCCGCATTGCACCAGGTTCTACTTCAACAATGGCTGCTGAAATTGTTTGAGCAGCTGGGAAAACTTTTGAATCGACAATCCAAACTCTTCCAGCTTCAGATTCAATTGGTTTTAATGAATCCATATGGAAAGTTAATGGTAGTGGTGTTTCGCCATTGTTGTTAGGACGTTTAACTTCTTCAATTGGTTTTGGCACTTCGGCTTTGAAAATATATTTTTCTTTTTTAGGTAAGCTTTCCAACTCAGAAACTTTCTTTTTAAAGTTTGCTGCTACGACTTCTGGTGGAGTATGAGCCAACCAATCAGTAATAAGCATCGTATTATTTTCAGAAAAATCTGGTTCGCTGAAGATAAGTAAAAATTCAGTTCCTTGATCTAGCCCTTGAATAGAGTGAGCCACACCTGCTTCAAAGTTCCAGATGTCACCAGCTTTTACGTCATCGATAAAAGATTTACCATTTTCATCAATGGCAGTTACGCGGGCATTTCCGTAAAGCATTAAACCCCATTCTGCTTCTTTATGCCAATGCATTTCCCGATAAACACCAGGTGCTAAGTTCATATCAACGCCGGCAACTTGATCAGATGCTGGAATTTCACGGTTCGTAATTTCTCTGGCCCAACCACCATCTTCTAGACGGTTACGAACATCATCGTAGCTAAAGCGCATATTTGGTAAAGTACCGTGGTCAGTTGCTGGAGGAGTTAAAAAATCTGGTCCTTCAATGTCACGCATGGTATCGTGTGGGCCACGATTGTAATAACCTTTGCCATCTGATTTACGAATTGGTTGTGGTGCATTTTCTTCATTGTTCATAGTAAAACACTCCTTTTTTTTAGAAAATTTTAGAAAAATCGCTTGCTAAGGAAGGATAAGCTAAGATCGTTTCCCGCAATTCCTGCTTGGTCATTTTCATTTTTAATAACAAGGTAAAATAATTAATGAATAAATCGGCTTCATTGCTTAAACTAGTGACACCGACAATTTGTTGGTCCGCCTTACGGATCACAATTTTTGCTTTGGCAATTGGTTCATTACTGCGATGATAGTTTAACCAGTGATGCATATCGATTTCTTCAATTGAATAAATGTTTGGTTCCTTTAAAGCATCATTTACAAAGACGCCTGTTTGAGCAATTTTTGGATTACTAAAAACCGACATGGAGGCTATAGGATATTCGATCGGTTGTATTTTTTCACTAAGAATCAAATCAGCAACATAATTGCCTTGAAACTCTGCATAATTTGTTAGTTTTGGTGCGGTTGAATCATTGGAATCGCCAATGGCATAAACATTTGGATTAGTGGATTGTAAATATTCATTGACCGCGACTCCGTGAGGACCATAGGTGATACCAGCTTTTTCTAATGCTAAATTTTCAACATTAGGTATCCGACCAGCCACACAATAAATGACATTGGTTTCAAAAGTTAAGCCTTCTTCGGTAGTTACTTTAAATAAATCATCTTTTAGCTTCTCAACTTTTTTAATCGTATTGTCAAAATGATAATCTACACCACGCTGTCTTAGCTGATCGATTAAATCACCCACCAGCTCTTGGTCAAATGCTGCAAGAGCCCGATGATTATGCTGTAGTACATGAACTTGATCACCAATAACACTGGCAATATTAGTAATGGCAAAAGCGATAATACCGGCACCAATAATCGTGATGGAAGAAGGAAGGCTTTCTGCATTTAGAAAATGAGAACTGTACTGTAGATATTCTTTACCCTCAATCTCTAACTCTCGTGGTCTAGCGCCTGTAGCCAAAATGATTTTTTCACCATGATAATCAACACCGTCCACGGTTACAGTAGTCGCATCCTTGAACTTGGCGCCACCATAGATGGTGGTGATTCCTCGTTCTGCTAAATCTTGTTGAATCACCTTTGAGGTGTCTGCGATTTGTTTGTTTTTGAACGCCATTAGTTGTTGCCAATTAATTTCTGGGACTGTATCAAATCCCTTGCCTAAATGACCTTCGACAGCTTGTTTGGTTTCAACGGCAGATAATAAATATTTCTTTGGGGTACTGCCGTGATTTGGCGTAGTGCCACCCCATTGATAAAATTCGATGATTGCTACGGATAAGTTTTTTTCTCGCAATCTTTTGGCAGTAGTTAGACCTGCGATACCACTACCAATAACTAATACATCAAAATAATTTTTCATTACGACCTCCAATCTAGCTTTAGTTCTAACAACAAGTCCAGTATAATCCTTTAAAAAAAAAACACTAAACGAAAACCATTTTAATTAAAAGCTATTATATTTTTGAATTATATTAAACTTTTAAAAGCTATTTCAAAGAAAAATTGTGCGGCTTCTTTCATTGACTTTAAAAATGATAAATGCTAATTTTTATTCGAGGAGTGAGGTGCAACATGGCAAATAGGCAATTATTAACGACAGTCTGTTGGACTATGGTACGCAAAAAGTAGCATAGTTATTTATCATGTCTGTTACCCACATTCGAAGTAAAAGGTAGTTTTTACTAGCGGTGCTGATGGATAAGTCAGCACCCTTTTTGTTTAATAAAGGAGGAATAAAATGATTGTCAATCAAGTAGAGCAATTAATTGGGAATACACCGCTGTTTGAATTTGCTGCGGAAGATTTTGGTGGCTATTACGGTACGAAGATATATGCTAAATTAGAATACTTGAATCCTGGCGGTAGTATTAAAGACCGCTTGGGAGAATATTTACTAAAAGCAGCAATGAAAGCTGGAAAAGTTCAGTCTGGCACGACTATTATTGAACCAACTGCTGGAAATACGGGTATCGGTTTAGCATTAGCCGCCGTTCCATTAGGGCTGAAAGTCATGGTGGTGGTTCCTGAAAAATTTAGCCTTGAAAAACAACAATTAATGACTGCTTTAGGAGCAAAAATAGTCCATACAAAAACAGAGGATGGCATTATTGGTGCGATTGCTAAAGCACAGGAATTAGCAAAAGAGATCAAAAATAGTTACATCCCGCTACAATTTGAAAATTTTGATAATCCGGCAGCATATTATCAAACACTAGGCCCAGAAATTTTTTCAGAATTGGCTGGTGAGCTGACTAGTTTTGTAGCTGGTATCGGCAGCGGTGGTAGTTTTGCTGGAACGGGAAAATTTTTGCAAGAAAATAGTATGAATCTCCGGTTAATCGGGGTAGAACCAGAAGGCTCGATCCTAAATGGTGGACCAGCTGGCAGTCATGAGATTGAAGGTATCGGTGTGGAATTTGTGCCGCCATTTTTAGCAGAACTTCCCGTCAATGAAATTTATACAATCAGCGACTTAACGGGTTTTACTTATACAAGAATGTTAGCTAAAAATTATGGATTATTGGTAGGTAGCTCTAGTGGTGCAGCGCTGGCAGCCGCGATTGAAGAAAGTAAAAAATTACCAGCTGGCAGTAAAATCGTGACTATTTTTCCAGATGCAGGTGACCGCTATTTATCAAAAAATATTTATAGTCCAACTTTATTTGATTAATTTTTTAATAGAAATTGGTATAATTAATGATGAAGAGAAAAGGGGTGGGAAATTTTGGGTCAAACAATTTTAATTGTCATCATGATGTTATTTTTTATTCGCGAACAAACAAGACTATCAAAAGTCTCCCGCTGGCAATTTTTCATCTTACCATTGTTTTCTGCTTACTTATTTTTCAATCACTTAACTACGACTATTCACTTAGGTGCGTTTTTAGGCATTGCGGTAATAAGTCTGATGATTGGCTTTTATCAAAGTCGCAGTTTAGTGGTGCGAATAGTTAATGAAAACAGATATTTTTTTGTGATCGATGGTAGAGAAAGTCCGATGTATCAGAAAAATCTTTATAGTAAGAGTGGTCGAACATATTTGATCGGTTGGCTGCTAGCATTTGCTTTTCAAATAGTTATAGCAATCTATTTTCACGGATTCAATCGTGGTTTCTTTTATGAATTGGCTGATGTTTTCAGCTTAACTGGGACAAAAGCTGTTTGGTATGCTTGGGAGATTTATTTTGTCTCAAGTTTCAGTTATTTATTGTTTGCTATTAGTAAATCTAAACGTTTAAAAAATGCCCTATTGAAAATTAATCAAGAAGTTGGAGAATAATGATGGAAGTCAAACAAACATTTAATGCCGAAAAATGTTCTTGGATCAATATCGATACAACTAAAGCCCATGAAGTTGAAAATCTAAAAAAAGATTTGTCGATTAGTAATGAGATGTTGAATTATTCATTGGATAAAAATGAACGGGCGCGAGTGGAGTATGACGCTGAAGATGAAGCGCTGTTGGTGGTTTTCAATGTGCCGCATTTAACAAAAACTGATAATCATTACGAGACAAGTCCGATGTCGTTTATTATGAAGGACAGTTATTTTATTACCTTTGTTAATGAGCGAACTGATTATGTAGAAAAGATCATTGAGGACTTATTGAAAAAAGATAGTCAGCAAACTACGGCCAGCTTGTTATTTCATAGTTTATTTATGATTTCCGATAATTATTTTCCATTAATCGATGAAGTCAACAATCAAAGAGTGGCTCTAAATAAAAAGTTACGCCAAAAAACCACTAACAAAAACTTGTTAGAAATGTCCGACTTAGAAATTGGTTTGGTGTATTTAGTAACTGCGACCCGGCAAAATACAGTTTTACTAGAACAAGTCAAAGCCCAAACGATTTACCAAGCTTTCAATGCCCAAGAAAAAGAAGAGTTAGATGATGTATTAATCGAAGCGCGCCAAGCGGTGGAAATGACTCGCTTAGCTAGTGACATTTTAGATCAATTGTCTGGAACCTACAATAATTTGTTAAACAATAATTTGAATGACACGATGAAAATATTGACTATTTGGTCTTTACTACTAACGATTCCTACTATTGTAAGTGGTTTTTTCGGAATGAATATGCCGCTGCCGTTTGAAAATTCAGAAGCTGGTTGGATAATTTCACTAGTGATCAGCTTAGCGTTGTCAGCATGGTTGATTATTTTATTGTGGCGCAGAATTAAATAAAACAGCACGTTTTTCGGCGATTATGTACCGATTCCCCAAAGTTTAGACCAAAAATCTAATGTTTTGGGGGTCACTACATTTTCCGAAAATGTGCTGTTTTTTTATAGAATAAATTTTTCAATCATTTCAGCAATCGCACTTTGATTGTGGTCTGCCGTGGTAGTAAATGTTGCTAATTTTTTAACTTCAGGAACTGCGTTAGCGACTGCTACACCTAAGGCTGCAGTTTCCAGCATACTCAAATCATTGATATTGTCACCAATCGCAATGGTTTGATCCAAAGGGACGTCTAAATGCTGCGCTAATTTTTTCAGCGCCGCTCCTTTGGTTACACCAAGAGGATTAAATTCCATGTAACGATTTGAAGAATAACTAATGTCTAGTTGTGCTTTTAAATCTGCCGGAATAAGCTTTTCTAGTGATCGTAAATAAGTAACATCACTATTTTGAAAAATTATCTTGTAACAGGTTTGATTTTTTAAATTCGAAATATCAGGTGCCGCTAAAAGATGGTGCTGGGGACTATTGTTGTAGAAGTCCAGCATTTCACTAGCATTATAAATATACGACATCTCAAAAGTATTAACATGGATAGCCACATTTAAATCTTTGCCGATCTCAAATAAAGCTTGAATCATTTGAAAATCCATTGACGTTGAATCAAGTAATTTGGCCCCATAATTTTCCATGATGATGCCACCGTTGAATCCGATCATGTAATGTTCCTTTTGGTTTAAAGCTTGCAATTCAGTTAGAGTAGGTTCAATAGAACGATAACCCCGACCGGTTGTAGGGACGAAATAGACACCTTTTTCTTTTGCAGCAGCAATGGCTTGTCGATTTCTTTCAGAGACTTGTCGCTGGCTATTTAATAAAGTTTCATCGAGGTCACAAGTAATTAAACGATGCATAGTTGAGCTCCTTTAGTCGATTGGATAAATTTATTATAGCAGAAACAGAGAAGTCTTTTAGGTCTTGACATAAAGGTTAATACCCTGTATAATTGAAAAAGTTGAGAAAATGAAAGCAGAAGCACCCGCTTCTCGCCTTACGCGAAAACATCGCTGGGCTAGATAGGAAGTCTTATTCTTAGGAGTAAGTACGACTATGTGCGGGTTCGTAAAGAACTCGTTTTTTTTCGCTTTCTCTCAAAAAAATTCGGAGGTGAATGACCATAGCAAAGGATATGATGGTAAACGACGGCATTCGTGCAAGAGAAGTACGATTGATTGATCAAGATGGCGAACAATTAGGTGTAAAATCTAAAGTTGAAGCTTTACAAATTGCTGAAAAAGCAAATCTTGATGTAGTTCTAGTCGCTCCTGGCGCAAAACCACCAGTAGCAAGAATTATGGATTACGGAAAGTACCGCTTCGAACAACAGAAAAAAGACCGTGAATCACGTAAGAAACAAAAAGTGATTAACACAAAAGAAGTTCGTTTAAGTCCAACAATCGATATTAATGATTTTAATACAAAACTTCGTAATGCTCGTAAGTTCTTAGAAAAAGGTGACAAAGTGAAAGCTTCGATCCGTTTCAAAGGCCGCGCCATTACCCACAAAGATATTGGTCAAAAAGTTCTTGATCGCTTAGCTGAAGAAACAACTGACATTGCGACAGTTGAGCAAAAAGCGAAGATGGATGGACGTAGCATGTTCTTAGTGCTGGCACCGAAAGAGAAAAAAGACTAGCAAGTCACGAAAAGATTTTGAGGAGGAAAATTAGTCATGCCAAAACAAAAAACACACCGCGGTTTAGCAAAACGCGTAAAACGTACTGGTAAAGGCGGTTTGAAACGTTTCCGCGCGTTTACAAGTCACCGTTTCCACGGAAAAACTAAAAAACAACGCCGTCAATTACGTAAAGCAAGCATGGTATCAAAAGGCGATTACAAACGTATCCGCCAACAACTTGCTCGCATGAAGTAAAACTAAAAATCAAGATGAACTATTTAGGAGGAAATCAACATGGCACGTGTTAAAGGTGGAACAGTAACTCGTAAACGTCGTAAAAAGACTTTAAAATTAGCTAAAGGTTACTACGGTTCTAAACACACTCTATTTAAAACAGCTAAAGAACAAGTAATGAATTCATACAACTACGCATATCGCGATCGTCGTCAAAAGAAACGCGACTTCCGTAAATTATGGATTGCACGTATCAACGCTGCAGCTCGTATGAATGGCTTAAGCTACTCAAAATTAATGCATGGCTTAAAAGTTGCCGGTATTGAAATCAACCGCAAAATGTTAGCTGATTTAGCAGTTAACGATGCAGCTGCTTTCACAGCACTAGCTGACCAAGCAAAAGATTCATTAGCTAAATAAGCTTATAAACGTTGATTTAACAACGTTAAAACCCGCTCATTCGAGCGGGTTTTTTGTTTGACCCAAAGTTTGACCCACACGCTTACCATTTGCCATAAAATCATCAAAGAGTGAGGCTGTTTCATCTTTTCCTTCTTGTGTAACATGGATATAGGTATTCATTGTTGTCTTAATATTGGTATGTCTTAATCGATCTTGTGCTTGCTTCATATCCGCACCTGCCTCAAAAAGTAACGAGGCATGGGTATGACGAAATCCATGAACCGTAATTTTTTTTATGTTTGGATGATGATGGTAAAAAACTTGTAACCAAGTAAGTGGCGTCCTTGAGTACAAAAGGGAATTTTCTTCGTCTTGACTAAAAACTAGTTGTTCGGTAGAAGCAATATGACCGAATCTTTTCAAGATACTATTCTGTTGAGCGCGCCATTCTTTTAAAGTGTTAATGACAGTATCATCAATGCTAATAGTACCGTTGCTTGCTTTTGTTTTTGGTCGTTGAATTATGCGAGCACCATTTTTACCAGCAGCCAATGTTTTATTGATTGTAATTGTTTTTCTATTAAAATCAATATCTCGCCAAGTGAGTGCTAATGCTTCACCTTTACGCAATCCAGTGAAACCCAAAAGTAAAAAGAAGGCGTAGCGTTTAGGTTGATCAAGCTTCTTGTACGCCGCTAAAAAGGCCAATAATTCTTCTCTTGAATAGAAATTCTTCTTTGCTCTTTCGTCATCAAACACTACTGGAATAATGATACGATCCAAAGGATTTTTTTTAATTTCATCAAGTGTTTCAGCATATTTGAAGACCATCCCAGCGTAATTTAAATATCGTTTGAATCGTTTTGGATGCTCACGTGACCAATTATTCGCCAATTTTTGACAAAATGTGACAGAAACATTATCGATTTTTAGATTTCCCAAAGCGGGTAAAATATGCTTTTCAAAAGGGATGAGTGTATTCCAGTAAGTGCTTTCCTTTACTCGGTTTTTATATACTAGTTTATACCATTCATCAAAAACCTCTTGATAAGTTCGCTTCCTCTTTTCAGGTGAAAAACCATTTTCTTCGAAATCAATTTCTAATTTAGCTAATGCGATTTTTGCTTCTTTCAAAGTTGAAAAACCTCGCCGAGTTGTTTCTTTCCGCTTTTTAGTGACAGGATCTATACCTAAATATTTTTTGAACATATAAGAAGTTGTGCCATCTTTTTTCTTGTATTTTTTGATTTGTGTTGCCATTTCAAATTGCTCCTCCCAACGTGGGGCGCTGAAAAAAGCTTATTTCAAATAGAAAATCCCATCATATGTGGAATTTCCATTCATAGTAAACACAGGAATGGGTTCCTGTTTATCAGTTAATGAATAGGGGATATTTTCAATTGCTGAACGCGCAACTAATTGCAGAAATATCGGTTCTAAATCGTAAATATTGAATTCTTGTTCGTTCTTTTTAATATCTTTTATTTTGATATTGATTGCTAATGCTGAATTGTTACTAAGATGTGGAATTTTTTCTAGGATTTCTAATTGTCCATCCAAATTAGCATCAAATGAATCACTAACTACACGCGATTTATAAGAAAAATGAGTTTTATCTTCTTGACCAACGGCTACATCAAGCAAAGTGAATTCCTCCTGTCCCCCAAACTTCAGCAATTCAGATGATGAGAGATCAAATATACTTGCGATTTTCTTTAACATATCGATGTTCGGTTCACGATTTCCATACTCCCAATTCGAGTATGCTCCTCCAGAAACGCCGATTTTTCTTGCCATATCAGCTTTTGATAATCCTTTGGATTCTCTAAGATTTTTCAGTCTTGTTGATAAATCCGACATGATACCACCTCCTCATAAATTTATTATACAATAATCCTACGAAAAAAACTATTCGAAATGAATAGAAAAGTGTTGACTATTCATTTCGAATAGATTATTCTGTAAATACGAAGTTATTCAAAATGAATAGAAATGAGGCGTGTGTATGGGAACAATAACAAACACGGGAGAAAAAAAGCTATCAATTAAAAAAGAGCGTGATCCGACCAACTTATCAACTCCAACAGCGAAACGTTACTTAAATAAAAAGGAAGCAGCAGAGTACTGTGGAGTTAGTTACAATACGCTGCAAAAGTTTATACATAGTGGTCTTAAAGTAGTGATGATTGATTCTTTAGTTAGGATTGATCGATATGATATTGATGATTTTTTTCAGCATTATAAAAAATAGATACGTGGGGCGCTGAAAAGATTCGATTCAAACGTTTCAAATATCACTATCATAAATGGAAATAAACACACCGCAAAAACATTTAATAAATATTGAAAGGATTTATTGCAATGAATAAAATTTTAAAATTGAAAACACCAACATATTTAGACGCGCTTATACAAAAAATTAACTCTCAAAACATTTCGGATGAATATGTTTTTGAATATGGAAAATCCGCTTTAGATGAACTTACTGCTTATGTTGAACTAGAAAATGAAGGTGTAGCTAAAAATTTACAAAAACGTCTTCCAGCACAACTACCTAGCCTTGATTGTGCTGTACTCCTTGCTCGACTTTATGAATTTCGTAAAGTCCATATGAGTGACAATTCAAAAGATACACTTCTTTCTGTTTACGATAGCGATACGGGATTATATCGTAGCGACAAAGAATATCTCGAGCAATTAGTAAAATTAGTTTCACCAAATAAAACTATGAGACAATGTGAAGAGGTTGTTTCAGATATTAAGACATTAGTACCAGTCGCACACAGAACAAACGCTAAACATTTGATTGCTGTGGAGAATGGAATCTTTAATAAGGAAACAAAAAAATTGGAATCATTCAAACCTAAATACATCTTCTTCTCAAAGTTGGCTATAAAGTATAACGAAGCGAGAGCACTCCCACAGATTCAATCGAATGACGGTTTTCACTGGAATGTCGAAGAATGGTTAACAGAACTTGCCAATAATGATAATGAAGTATTAAAGCTTTTCTGGCAAGTTATTTCAGATGCTATTCAAGGCAATTTTTCAAGAGGTAAAGCTATTTTTTTCTTTTCACAATCTGGTAATAATGGTAAAGGGACCATTGGACAACTGATTAAAAACATTTTAGGCAATGGAAATTATAGTAGTTTAAGCATTGACGATTTTCGACAACCTTTTTTAAAAGCTCAACTTGTAAATGTGATTGCTAATATTTCAGATGAGAATAGCGTCGATCAATATATTGATTCTGTTCGTGACTTCAAAGCGAGTATAACAGGTGATGATATAATAATTAATGGTAAATTTGAGAAACCTTATCCATTCCAATTTCAGGGTGCAAATATCCAAATGTTAAATGGATTGCCCAAAACCCGTGATAAATCCGAGTCGTTCTACCGTCGAATTATACTAGTGCCTTTTTTAAAATCATTTCAGAATAATGGCGAGCGTAAAGAAATTAAGAATGATTATATTGCTAGAAAAGACGTTTTGGAATACGTTCTGAAAAAAGCTCTGCTATTAGATTTTGATGAATATATTGTACCTGAAGTTAGCCTGAAATTAATGGATCAATATAAAGAGATAAATAACTCCGTTCTAGAGTTTTGGAAGGAGATTAAGACAGAATTAGCTTGGGATTTTGTCCCTCGAAATTTCTTGTACGATCTTTATAAATCATGGTTTTATCAGAGTACACCTTCAGGTCGAGTGTATAGTAGGCAGCGCTTTTATGAAATTATTAGCGGGATTATTGAAAATGATAAACAATGGACTCTTTCTGAGTATCCTATAACTGTTCAAAAAAGAATGGATGCTGATGAGCCGCTCATTACTACATATAGATTAGAAAACTGGTATGATCAAAGTTATTCAGGTAACAGTTTAAAACGAGCCCGAGCTTTTGAACGAGCTGATCGATATCGAGGGATTTGGAAAGTTTAGATATGTAGAGGTACAGGAAACTGTATCTCTTTTTTGTGCATAAGTACAATAAACAATCTTAGACGTGTGCAAAAAAGAAAGTAATAATGGGTGATATATCAGTATTTAGTACAATTTGAAAGTCACAGACACAGAAAACACAGAAATGAATAACCTTAGTGGTATTAACAGCCCCATGTCCAATAATATATATTTTCTATATTATATTATTTAAACTTGTGTATTTTGTGTTTTACCTACTTTGATTTGATGTATCAACGATTCGTGTACACAAAAAGCACAAAACTAAATTTTATGCTATGAAATACTGTGTTAGTAGTGTTTTTGTATTAACAAATAATCTTGAGTCGATTTGAAAATTCTTAGTATTTAAAAAGGTTGCTTGCAGGGATAATCAAAGACTTAATTTGTTGTGGGAAGGATTTTTAATTAATGACACATCTCTAGTGTACTAATCTATATCCTGTTTGTAGAGAGGACAGGTTTTAAAAAGTAAAATCCCTCACCGTAACAATGGCGAGGGAAGGCGGTGTGAATACATTAGTTTCCTGATTTTTTCATCATTGTAATTGTTCCTTCTTTTCTACCTGCTTTGTAAACTATGCCAGTAACCTTATCGCCTTTCATTTTCAAATCTCGTATTTCTCTAACTTTCCATTCATTTCGCACTGAAAAACCTGCTGCTAGTGTTAAAGTTGCACTGTCGTCTGATTGATCAATAGTTGCTATAGTCTCAGATTTACCAGCTTTTTCAGCTTTTTCTACGCGTTGTTGGTAGGTGCCGGCTTCGCGCTCAAAGTCGTCGAATGTGTTGTAATATTGTAGATAATAGATAACGCCATCGCGATTTTTTCCAAAATATAGACCTCCGTGCAAGTCATCAGTGTCTCCCTTCGTTTTCAACTCGTACTCAAATGCTTGTTTATTAAAAACTTCGTTGAAATCTGCTTTTTTGCTACATGAGCTGAGAGCAAAAACAGCAAAAAGTATGGCTACAAAACTAATAATCTTTTTCAATTTGAAAAACTCCTTTTAACTAATCAATAAAAAGCTGCGTTGCGTATACTTCATTTCTTACAACATGAACACCGATTCCAATTTTGCTGAAACGAGAGCTTAGCATCGTTGCTTTGTGTCCAGTGCTATCAAGCCATTGGTTGTATAGTTGCAAACCAAGTTTGTTGCCATCACGTTCGCTTGTGTTGCGATCGGCAATATTCTCACCGGTTTGTCTGTAGTTAATACCTAACTGATCTAATACAGTGAAAAATGCAGAATTATTCGGACGGATGTGGTCAAAGTTAGTTTCTAACTCTTGTGCGCGGATTGCTGCCGCGTTATTTAGTAATGCCACTTGGGAAACAGGAGCTACTCCGGCTGATGCACGTAGTTCGTTTACTTTTGCTAAAATTGTTGATTTCAGTTTTGCTGTTTCTGTTTCGTTTAATTTTTTGAATGTGTATACATCAAACTCGTACTCGTATGTTTGACCGCCGATCCAGTTTTTGGTTGCATACGTGACTCCATTTGATAAATCATATTCGTTTGGATCAAGTCCTAGATTTTTTGTGGCAGGTTGATATGATTCTCCTTGACTGATTGTTTTAACAATTGTTGTGTAGTACACATCATCAACGTAGATTTTTAAATTAAACGTATCAATCAACGGAACTTTTTTGTAGTCAAATGTGATAATTATGTCTTTATCAACAGTCACCGTCTTGATGTTGTATTCATTGAGTACGTAGCCTTCGATTGTTTCTGCTTGGGCTGTGTATTGTTTGCCGCTTTCGACGTCAGTGCTTTTTGATTTAATGATTTCTCCATTGCAGACAGCATTGACTGTTACTTTGTATTTTGATGGTGCAACTGGATCTTTTGTGTAATTAAAGGTGATTGTTTTATCACTATTAACGGTTACAATTTGTGTGTTATCGCCTTTAAGCGTGTAACCCGCATATGATCCAGCATTCGCTGTGTATGATTTTCCTTTTTCTACAGGCACTGTGAGATTTCCTAATAATTTGCCATCTGAACCTACATGTTTAATTGTCACATTATATTTGGTGACTGGTGTAGGATTTTTGGTGTAGTTAAAGGTAATGGTTTTGTTGCTGTTTACAGTTACCGTTTGAGTATTGCTGCCTTTTAAGGTATAGCCACTGAATCTTTCAGCTTTTGCTGTATAGTTTTTTCCTTTTTCAACAGTTGCTGATACGGATTTTAGTGTTTTACCATCTGATCCAACATGTTTGGTAGTCACAGTATATTTTGTTACAGGTGACGGGATGGGTTTTGGCGTAGGTGTTGTTGTTTTGTTAACACCATACCAAGCGATACCTTCATCACGCCATCCGTGTTTTAACAAGTTCTTTTGCTCACCATAATTCACAGTGTAATTATGTGACCCTGCTTTTGCGTTTGGATTGTATGCACGGTAGAGTGGTACAGCTTTCTTGGTATCTGAGTACCATCCAATTCCTTCGTATTTCCAGCCAACTTTTACAAGATGGTTTTTCTCGTTGGCATTCATTGTGTAATGATGATCGCCAGCGTTTTTGTTGTAAAGGCGATAGATGGCATTTCCACTATTTGGTGCGGTCCAACCAATACCCTCTGATTTCCATCCGACTTTTACTAAATGATTCTTTTCATTTGTATTGGCAGTATAAAAGTGTTCACCTGAATTTGGGTTGTATAGCCGATGCATGTCAGCAGCTTCTGCTGCATCTGCAAATACGATTGTTGCCGATATCGCAAGTGCAGATAACCCCAATGCTAAAATATTCTTCTTTTTCAATTCTAAATCCTCCTTTTTTTGTAGATGGTTTTGATGCAGGGAAAAATGTTGATTAGCGTTAGCGATGTATTGATAAAGATGAAATGATACATATATAGCGTATTTTACACTAATGTAATACATTTATCATCTGATTTTTTAGGTGAAAGAAATCTATCATAGATGAGAGAGACGAGGTGGTATGCTATTCTAAATGATCAAATTTCGCGTCAAATACGATTTTATCGTAAAGAACGCAAGATGACATTAGCTGACTTAGCTGTAAAAAGTAATATTGATGATACTTATCTTGGACGTGTTGAGAGAAATGAAATCAATATAACGCTTAACACATTGGACAAAATTATTGATGGTTTAGGGATGACCAATAGTCAATTTTTCGCTTTCTTGGAATTCGAGGAAAAACAGCCAGATATTTACAAGTTAATACAGAAAATATACGAATCACAGGAACGTGACAAAATACTTGATTTGATTAAGGGTATATTGGACTTATATCCGAGCTGACTAAAGCTACTCTTTGCAGAGAGTGGCTTTTTCTTTTCCTCAAATCCAAACCGAAAACGATATAAAAAAGACTCAACCGTAAATCGGATGAGTCTATGATATATCAATATTTTCTTAGTTGTAAATAGGTACGAGAGTCATGATTTAATTTTCGTTTTTGTATAAAATATTTTGTTAAAAATTAATTTTTAACATATGTGTCAAGTTACATCAATCTTTTGTTTTGTTGACGATCCTTTCGATTTTACGGTGAGTGTGATGTGCATACACCCGTGCAACAACTTCTGGAATTTGTTTATGTGCTGGGTCTAGTAAGTTAAGTTGTACCATGATTTCGCCAGCTTTTTTGTAGCGATTTTGGATGGTTTCGTCGTCGTCATTTTTGTCAGATATCAACATCAATTCATTTAGCTCTTTTTCCAAGCCCACACGTTCTGTCGCGGTTAAGTTTGTTTTCATTATAAGTTTTTTACCTCCGTTTTTTTTCTGCTTATGCACCAATTGCTAAAGTGGGAACTCATAATCCTCAATACTTGGAGGTTTGGATAATTTAAATTTACCCACTAATTCATCTAAGCGCGACTCGTACTCACAAATATATAATCCTGCTATAAACTTAGCGCGAGCATAATCACCAGCTCTCGATAAATCAAAAACACCGTGTGTGAAAAAAATATTAGTGTTAATTTTGCTATGCACCGAAACAATGCTCGTTTTAAAATTAAACTCAACAATGAAGACATGAATACCATCATGAGATTTTTGCGACCAGCTTGTTTTTTGCCGTGTGTAATAATCATGAATCAACTTAACCGCGTTGTCGTCGTATTTGTTGATATATTTGTCAACTACCAGATAGGATAAATAAGTTGTTCGCTTTTGATTCATGATTCGTTTTTTTTCGCGTGTCGTTAGTACACTGACATTTGACATTAAACCAGCCTCGATTCTTCACGGTAAGAGTAATAAGTATTGTTGTCAGTCACGATTATGTGATCAAGTAAATCAATTCCAATTAAATCACACACTTTCTTCATCCTCTCCGTGAATGCATCATCATTTGTTGATGGTGTAGGATTCCCGCTAGGATGGTTGTGTAGAATTGCTATTCTGGCGGCATTCGATAATAACGCTCTTTGCATTACATCGCGAGGGTGTGCTATTGATTGATTTAACGATCCAACACTAACGGTTGAATAGCAATTGATTTGATTTTTAGTATTTAGACAAACAACAATTAGATGTTCACGACATTCTGTGCCGATCACTTTACTCATCCAATGAGCTAGATCAAAAGATGACACGATCTTCTCAGGAATATCCTTATTATTGCGTTTTCTTTTAACCTGTTTCAACGTCATGATTTCCTCGCATATAAAATTATTATTCATACCAAAAGTCCTCCATTTCGATTTTTGCATTTTGCTCTCTTTCAAATCGTTCCATTTCTTTTCTTTCTAAATCAGTTTTACGCTTTTCTTCAATCCGATTTTTACGATCACATCGATACTGTTTTATTTTGTGGCGTAGTGTTTTTACAGCAAAGTGTGCAAGAATTACGCCAAAAACGAGAATATAAAACGATAGATCAGCACCAGCAAATAAATCCATAAAAATATAGTAGATCATTAATGTTTGCTCCTTTTTCGTTCGTCATACAGTTCACCGTCGACATTTTTAATGGCGAAAGCACTTTAAAATAACGCGGCGTAAGCCGATGGAGCACCGACACGTTAGTGGCGGCAAGGAAAACAGCGTTAAGCTGATTGACGCAGTAAGAGTGCGGACCGGCTCCTGCCGGTTGACGGAAAATACGGCTGAGTATTTTTTGTCATACAGCGCTCTTATGCTCTTTCCCCGGTGCGCTTCGATAAGGCACCAAAAGCGCTTCCTCCCCGAAAACGCTGGTATATTAATGTTTCTAGGTCATGGTTTTTGTTACCAGAAGCGTCGAGGGTGTCTCCTCCCTGTTGTAAACCTTTAGTGGCGTGAGGGAGGAGACGCTTCCTCTCCCTAAAATTTAGTATTTTTTGTATGCGCAAGCGCTAGGGGGTGGTTTTTAGTCGATTTTTATTAAAGAGCAACGGGGCGTTAAAAGTTTTAGAGGAATTTGCTGCGGTTACGCGCACGAGAAGACTGTCTGTCAAGACCGTGAAAATAACGTCTCAAAAAGGCGGTGGGACGAAGTGAGCAAGATTTTTTGAATTGAGTTAAAAGAATAATTTCGTGAACGAAGTGGGGACCCGCTGACTTTTTATGTTGCTTTAAAAAAAGAGATGTTTGGCTGCACGGAGGTGCAAGCAAATTGTTAGCGGAAAGGTAGCATACTGTTAGCAAAGTGTTAGCAGATTGCTATCAATATGATGTGCGAGGAAAGTCGATGGCGGGTGTGCTGTCAAAATGGTAGCAAGTAGATAACAAGGTGTTAGCAATTTGCTGTCAAAGTGGTAGCAACTAGTTAAGCCGGTTTCGTGAAAAAAAAGAGGACAGCTAAATAGCCATCCTCGTATCACGCACGGTATTCGATACCGAAAAACGTTTTTTATTATACTAATTGCGATGTTGTACATTCTCGAGCAACGACTTTTAGCAAGCATACTGACTCAGCTGCTGATAAGCCGTTTACTCGTTTGATTACACGTCCTTGCGCGATCGCGCGACTCAGCAGCATTCTGACAGCAGGAAATCTGTAATCCCATAATTTCAAAGGTACGTCGTTTAAGTCAGGGTCTTTTGATTTACACGCAGATTCTGGTACTAATAATTCGAGATCATCAAATGCTATCGCGTCTGCCAACTCTAAGTAAAATTCCTCGTGTGAGATTTTGTTTTCTAAATACAATCTGCGTTGTTGATCATAGTTAAATACCATTAAAGTCACGCTCCCGATATTTTATCAAATGATTTACCGGGGCGTAAGTCCATGATTTTACTTCTCAGGGTGGTTAAAAAAGTAGGCTCACTTGATTCTCAAATTACTGCAAATCATCGCAAATCTTTGATATCAATTTGTCCGAAACACTAGCGTATATTCGCTTTTTTTTACACAATGCAAATTTGCGCGCAAAAAAAGACTCTAAATGCTAGCAATTTATGCACAAAAAAATGTATATTTATATTTTCTTGTTCCATTGAAAAATCAGTATTTTCGGATTAACATATAGGAACCGTATCATAAATGATGATATTATTATTGGTTTACGAAAATTTCTGATAAAAACACTATATAAGTCTTCACCTTGTCAAAGATAGAATTTATAGAAAAGTAAATGAACCCTCAGAGTATCTATGTAAAATGATAACCTGAGGGCTTATTTTTTATGCAAATATTTTATCGAATCATAACTAAACTTAATTACTCATTTTTATGATTCAATCGAACCAAATCGTGACATCATTTTAATGGGCCCTTGTACTATTATTTTTAATCATTAAAATAACAGGTCTTTTAATTACTAAACGTAAATCCTAATTTTTATTCTAAAAATTGCGTTTTTTCTTTTATTTATATAGTTGTAACTAAAGATTGGTAAACTAAGTGGTTTCTTATGGACTTTCAAAGAACTTCCACAATAGATAAGGAACCTTATGTAATTGTTAGCGCTTATACTGCATGGTATCTTAAACGTGTAAGGAAGAACGTTAGCTAACAGAAAGGTGATACCCATGAACAAAAGGCAAATTAAACTTGCGCGCTTGCTAATTGAACATGATGAATTTTTACCTGCTTCTTTTTACAGTAAAAAATTGTCTGTCTCAACTAAAACAGTATTTCAAGATTTGGAGACATTGAGACTTTTCGTCAAGCCCTATTCTATTGATATCGAAAGACTTCCGTCAGTGGGGATTCGTTTATCAGGGCAAGAAGAAGCAAAAATAAGATTTCTGAATGAACTAGAAGACGAGCTTTCTCAAGATCAACTCTCTCCAGTTAATCGGAGAATCAAAATCATACGAAGTGTTTTTTTTGAAGAGTATACCCCGACCCTAGAATTGCTATCAGATCAGTATTTAGTGAGTAAAACTTCTCTTTATAACGATCTGAAGATTATCAATGAAACGATTGCTGTAAATAACATTGAGATCATATCTAATAATGATGGATTGAGCACTCAAGGGCCGGAGAATAAGATTCAACCAGCAGCCAAGCAGTTAGTCTCACATTTTTCAAGTCTCTTAGAAGAACAATCCATTAAATTCAAGATGGGTCACTTCTTCGAAAAACAGCTTGTAGAAGTAATATTCAAGGTGCTGCTAACAAATTTTCAAAAGCTCACAGAAAATGTCTCTGATTATTATATGGAATCGTTGATGACAACTGTTTTAGTTCAATGTCGACGAATTCAGCTAGGCTATCATGTTGAAAGCGAAAATGACTATCTTTTCAGCAGTATTCGTTACATGGAGACTTTTGTCGTTGCGAATGAAATGACTGAACAAATCTCACAAGAAAGTGGACTCTTTTTTAGTGAAGCAGATAAGGATTACTTATCTCGACAACTTTTTGCTCACCGAGTAACAACCGAAGCGAAGGCTAGCGATGATGCATATGTCGATTTAGTCTATCGGCTGATTTCCCGAATGAGTAAAATCGAAAAAGTTGATTTGACTCAAGATCAACACCTATTTAATTCACTGCTTTATCATATTCCAGCCATGATCCTGAGATTGAAACGTGGAATTCGGATTGAAAACCCATTACTGGAAAGTATTCGTGATCAATATTCTGAGCTTTTTAGTATCGTCTGGTATGCACTGGTAATTGTTGAGCAACAGTATGATGTGATTTTGAATGATGATGAAATTTCATTAATCCTTATCCACTTCCAAATTGCACTGGATCGTCAGTCCAAAGCAAATAATATTATTATCGTTTGCCAATATGGAATGTCTTCTGCCCAATTTATCTTTTCAAAAGTGCGGAAGTTTATACCTGCTCACGACAATGTCGAAATATCGACAATGGAAAAGTTTAATCAGAGTGATAAAGAAAATATTGATTTGATTATCAGTTCCATTGATATTCCACAGTCAAAAATTCCTTTTGTAAAAGTAACTCCTTTGGTAAGTGATCAAGACTATATCAAGATTATGGAAGCTTATACTAAATATCTGATACAAGGAGATCCCTTTGGAGTAACAGACTCATTAGATAGCAATTTCGTAACAGAGACATTAAACAAGTACATCAAAACAGATTTGGTTGAGCTACAAGCAGATTTTTCTAGTAAAGTCGACTGCTTAAATAGCATGATAGACGAATTAGAAAAATGCCAATTTGTTACACCAGCATTTAGAAAATCTGTCTTTGAGCGAGAAGAAATTGGAAATACTAATTTGGATAGTGGGGTGGCATTGCCTCATGCTGATCCAACAACGATCATGAAATCGCACATTTACTTTGTCACACTTAGAAAACCAATTAATTGGGGTGACCGAAATGTGAAGTTAATTATCATGGTGAACCTCGGAGAAGAAGACTTACAAGAAATCAGAGAGGTTGTTGAGGAACTTTATCAATTTATCGATGAGAAGAAAAAAGTTGATGCACTTGTAAAAATAAAGTCTACCGAACAATTTTTACAAATTTTCAGTACTGGAGGAATTTGAAATGTTTTTTGATCAAGGATTGTGTTTGTTTCATACCAAACCTGAAAATCAAGAGCAACTATTTAGAAGCATGTATAAAGAGCTTTATCAAGCCGGATGTGTCAAGGCAAGCTATATCGATGGAATTACTGCAAGAGAATCGGAATACCCAACTGGTTTGGAGTTTAATGGTGTTGGTTTTGCAATCCCACACACCGATTCTGCTTATGTTAATAAGTCTCAAATCTGTTTTGCATCATTGGATGAACCGGTTATCTTTCAAGATATGACGGATAAAAATCATGACATTGAAGTGAATTTAGTATTCATGTTGGCGATGGCAAGTCCGCATGAACAAGTAGAAACGCTGCAAAATCTAATGACACTCTTTACAGAAGAAGAGAAGGTCAAAAAGCTGCAAGAGTTATCATCACAGGAAGAATTTATCAAACTACTAAGTGACTCTGGAGTTTATTAGACGATCAAGGAGGAAAAAGTTAATGGATGCTATTATGCATGGTATTGAATGGTTTATTGGATTAGGATCTACAGTTTTCTTACCGGTTATCATTTTTATTATTGGTTTATTCTTTGGATTGAGGCCGGGGAAAGCGTTTATTTCCGGGATAACGGTTGGAATCGGGAATATTGGATTAGGATTGGTGTTGGATTTACTGTCTGGTGGTTTGGGAAGTGCCATCCAGCAAATGGGTGAAAAATTTGGTACTTCTTTAAATGTTCTTGATATTGGGGTTGGGGTTGGCGGTCCCTTAGCCTTTTCGACATCACTCGGAATATTGATGATTCCAATCTCATTGATTTTGAACTTTCTTTTAGTAATGCTGGGTTGGACTAAAACGTTGAATGTTGATATTTGGAATTTTTGGTTTCCCATTTTCTTAGGTTTGCTTGTTCAAACTGTAACTGGAAATTTCTGGTTTGGGATTATCGGAGCAATCGTTGCCGTTCTTTTACAATGGATCTTAGCAGATGCAGCACAAAAAGAGGTCAGTGAATTTTTTGGCTATCCAGGAATTGCAATTACTCATATGATGGCACTATCTGGTGTTTTATTTGCTAAACCGATGAACTGGATTTTTGATCGCATTCCAGGATTTAATAAAATCGATGCGGATGCCGAAAGTTTGACGAAGAAATTTGGTGTTTTCGGGGACACAGTCGTTATTGGATTGATAATCGGGATCGTTGTAGGGATTTTAGCAGGATATGACGCAGCGGGTGTTGGTTTACTCGGGATGCAAACAGCGGCAGTTATGAAGGTTATGCCTAAAATGGTCGCAATGTTCATGGAAGGATTGCTACCGATCGCAGAAGCAGCTAAGGACTTTACCGATAAAAAGCTAAATGGTCGGGTAGTAAACATTGGGATGGATGCAGCTTTAACGGTTGGACATCCAACAGTTATGTCTACTTCATTATTATTAGTACCAATCTCATTGCTGCTTGCGGTGGTTTTACCTGGAAATCAAGTTTTGCCATTTGGTGATTTGGCCTTCTTCACATTTGCGATCTGTTTGATGGTTCCCTATTTTAAAGGAAATATTATTCGTTCATTAGTAGGGTGTTCTCTGTATTTGATCATGACTTTTTATCTATCCACTTGGTTGGCTCCTATAGTTACGGATCTTTTTGCAATGGCAAACTTCGATGTGGGCACATCAGGCACGGTAACTATGCTATTGAGTGGCTTATGGCCAGCTGGACTGTTTGTATTATTGGCACAAAGGCTAGGAATCTTCGGTATTCTCCTTTTGGGTGTAGTGATTCTAGTAGGGATGCTCTACTTTAACAAGCTTAAAGGAAGCAAAGAAAAAAGTGTTCAGGAAACATAAATAAAAGAAAGCGGGAATTAAACATGAAAAAATTATTAGTCATCTGTGGTGCAGGTCATGCGACCTCAACAATTGCGGTATCAAAAATCAATAAATGGTTAGCAGCGGAGAATTATACGGATCAGGTTAAAATCTATCAATCTAAAATTGCGGATGAATTAAATAAGATGGATGAGTATGATGCGGTCGTCAGCACGACGATTGTTCCAGATTCTGTTAAAGATAAGGTAATCAACGGATTAGGCTTGTTGACAGGAGTTGGTGCAGACAAGATACTTGAAGCTGTTGAAGCCCGATTGGATTTGAAATAAATGATTAAACACGACGAAATCAAATTGCACACAGTAGCAGGTCGTGCTTCTTATCATGATCTTCGTGAGGACCTAGTCGAAATCACACACAAGGCGGGGTTAAAAGACGGGCTTATGACTATTACTACACCCCATACTACCTGTTCCTTTTTCTATGAAGAAACAATGCATGATGTCAATTATTTCGGAGATGATCTGTTACACGTTGATATTAACGAAGTGATGGAAAAAATTGCCCCAATGATGGTAACCGAAGGACAATACCATAGTCCCGGACCAGAACATATTGCCTTTGGAACATCGCTAAGTGACCCTAATTATCCTGCGGAAAAGTGGGTGATGCTGAATACAGATGCTCATTTGAAAGCATCTATTTACGGGACCAATTCACAGTCATTGATTTTAAAAAATGGCGAGCTTCAGATCGGATCATTAGGACGAGTCTATTTTGTTGATTGGGATCGTTTACGGGAAAGAGATCGGACAATTAACGTAGTGATGATGGGGGAATAGATTTAATGAAAGAATTCATTTTGGCGCCTTCGTTATTTAGTTCGAAAATCAGTCGCTTGAAAGATACGTTGAGAATATTAAAGGAGACGGATATTCGATGGCTTCATGTGGATGTGATGGACGGCTGCTTTGTACCGGATATGGCTTCAGGGCCAAGCATTGTGAAAGAGTTAAAAGAGCTTGATGATACTTTGTTGGATGTTCACTTGATGGTGGAACAGCCTGAAAAAATTGTACCGGCTTTTCTAGCGGCTGGCGCCGATGCTATTACGTATCATGCGGAAGCAACCAACAATGGGATGCATATTATCCAGATGATCAAGGAACAAGAAAAGAAGGTAGGTGTTGCTATTAATCCGGCAACCCCAGTATCATTGATTGCCCCTATTTTATCGGAAGTCGATCTGGTGTTAGTCATGACGATCAATCCTGGCAGACCGAATAAGGAGTTTATTCCAATGACGGTTGCTAAAATTGGTGAGCTCATTCGCCTAAGGCAGTCTGATGATTATGATTTTTTAATTGAGGTTGATGGTAAGATTGATAGTGAGTCGATTAAACTTTGTGCGAAAGCAGGGACTGATATGTTTGTATCTGGCGGCTATATTTTTGGTGAACAGGGCCAAGAAATCGAAAAGATCAATAATTTAAAAACTGCGCTGACAGAAATATAGGAGGTACGAATTGAAAAATTATACTTTAACTATCCTAAACGAACTTACACAAAATGCTGAAAAGATGAATACTGACCAAATTACCGCTTTTCTTGCTGAGATCAAAAAGGCTAAGCATATCTTTCTTTCAGGAGCGGGGAGATCAGGTATTGCCATCCAAGCATTTGCCAATCGCCTTATGCACTTAGGGTTTGATGTGAGTATTGTTGGTGAAATCAGCTCACCTCATTCACATTCTGGCGACCTCTTAATCATTTGCTCTGGTTCTGGAGAAACAGGCAGCTTGAAGAGTCTGGCGGAAAAGGCCAAACAAAGCGGAGTTGATTTGGCTTTGGTCACAATGAAAAAAGAGTCAACAATTGGAAAACTTGCCGATGCTGTATTAGTCTTGCCCGGAACGACGAAAGAAGAAAATGACCGCAACGCAGATGATTTAGCGCAACCAATGGGTTCTGCCTTTGAACAGTTAGCATTTTTGATGTTTGATGGCATGGTCTTGAATTTAATGGAAGAAACTGGAGAAACATCAGAAAAAATGTTCGGTCGACATGCGGATTTTGAATAGTTGGTTGAAGGGTGAATCTGTTTTTTTTAACAGCTTCACCTTTTTTTTATAAAGAAGGCTCAGAATTGTTGCTGTACTTCAAAACTAGCTAAAGGTTTCATTTATCAAACGACATTGGGGGAGAAGTGAATGGAAGAAACAACTGTAAAGGCAGTGATTTTTGATATGGATGGCGTTTTACTTAATACTGAACCAATATCAAAACAGGCATTTGAACAAGCGTTTAAATCAGTAAAAAAAATTTTGGATGAGCAAACCTATCAAGAAATTCTTGGAAGAAGTTTAAGCGATATTAGTTATTTTTTATCTGATAAATTTGCGGACATTAAGATCGGAGAAAAAATCATTCAGGAACGAGATCGATTCTTTTTGAATTATTATCAGGAGAATCATGTCGAGGTTTTGCCTGGAGTATGCTCCTTTTTAGAATACTTAACTAAAAGAAAGTACAAGTTGGCGGTTGCGACTTCCGCTAGTAAAGAAACGGCAGAATTTCTATTGAAAAAAGCCAATATTTTTCATTATTTCGACGCGTTCTCTTTTGGCTCAGAAGTAGTGAATGCAAAACCAAATCCAGAGATTTTTCTTAACGCTGCGGAGAAACTGGAGATTGAACCAGCATCAGCGTACATTGTTGAAGACGCGGTCTCTGGAATCGTGGGTGCTATTTCAGGTGGATTTATTCCAGTCTATATTCCTGAAAAGGAAGTTGATGAAGAATTTACTTCTGAGTTTAAGTGTCAGGCTTTTCGTGATATGGAATCCTTCCATTTGCATGTGATTGAATCAAACTTTCAACAAGCTTTAGAGCGATAAGTGTGAAAATAATGGATAATTGAGAGAGTTCATTATGAAAATCTCTCAATTATTTATTTGGATATTCCTTTGAAGAAAACAGTCTGATTCATTCTTAGGGCTGGCACTTTTTATCAGTGACAACTTGATTCTTTTTCTCATTTAATTATAATCTATAGACGAGTCACGAATGAGAGCTTAGGAGAGGTGTTTTTATGGGGAGACGTGAAGAAGTATTATCGTTTATTAGTGAGTGTAAAGTATCCAAAGTTACGACAGCAGATGTGTCTGAGCATTTGCTGATTAGTCGTACAGCGGCAAGTAGAGAGTTGAATGCTTTAGTTAGAGAAGGCCGAGTTGGGAAACAAAAAGGGAAGCCGGTACATTATTTTATGAATAATGACTACCAGTTAAATCAATCCGATGGTTCCAAATCTCCTCAAGAAACGCATACTCCTAATTCATTGATAAAAACATCGGAAAAACTGAATGCGTTTTCTGGGTTTATTGGTGCCGAAGGAAGTTTGACCACACACATTAATTCCGCTAAAGCAGCGATAATGTATCCGCCTAATGGATTACATACAATCATTTTGGGTTCTACTGGGGTCGGGAAAAGTACCTTCGCCCAAATAATGTTTCAGTATGGTCAAGAAATCGGCAGATTTAGCAATAAAAGTCCCTTTATCCATTTTAATTGTGCGGACTATTCAAATAATCCGCAACTTCTCTTATCGATCTTGTTCGGATATGTCAAAGGGGCCTTCACAGGAGCTGATACAGATAAAGCGGGTATTATCGAAAAATCTAATCATGGCGTATTGTTTTTAGATGAAATTCATCGTCTACCACCTGAGGGGCAAGAAATGCTTTTTACAATTATTGATACTCAGAAATTTCGTAGGCTAGGCGAAGCGGATACTGCGGCCAGAACGGTTAATGTACTAATACTATGTGCGACAACAGAAAATATTGACAGCTCATTATTGCAAACGTTTAACCGACGTTTTCCGATGGTATTAACATTGCCAGATCTTAAGGATCGGACCTTCAAGGAACGGATACAATTGATTGACTACTTTTTTTGTATCGAATCCAAAAAAATTGAGCATGAAATTAACGTTGAAAAAACAGTTATCGACTATTTAGCAACGTATTCATGTCCAGGAAATATTGGTCAATTAAAAAATGATATTCAAATTTTTTGCGCTAAGGAATTTGCGCAGGCTATGATACAGGGAAAAAGAGCGATCTGCATCACATTTGATCATATAGAAGCTCATGAAGTGATTGAGTCTAAAGAAAATAGCCGCGTTCAGGATACGGTGTATTTTCAAGGTGAAAAGATGCGTTCTGATCAGTCCTTACCGATAACTATTCCAGAAGCAATCGGAAATGAGACCTCCTTTTATCAATCGGTCTTGGAAAGGTACTCAACTCTGCTGAAAGAGGGTCGATCAATCAAGGAAATCCAACAAAAAATCACATCATTCATCGATGATTTTTTCAAGGTCGACTTAAAACCTGATCATGTGGATGCTCATTCGAATAAGGGAATCGAAAAACTAGTTTCCAAAGAGATATTGGATATTGTGGAAGAAATAATTCAAGAAATATCAGTAGATTTAGAAGTTAAAAGTGACCCGCATATCACTTATAACCTGGCTCTGCATATTGAGGCCTTGGTATTAAAACTTCAAACAAGTAATAGCCCTTATCGATCAAAAAAAATTGTTGAGCTTAGTTCAGAGACGTATTTCAAGAAATATGCAGATAAGTTGATCATTGAAATCAATCGAAAAATGGGCGTAGAAATACCAGTCGAAGAACAGGAAATCATCGAGCTATTTTTAGATACCATTTATCAAAATGTGCGACAAAACCCTATTGGAATTTTGATACTTATGCATGGCGTTGGTGTCGCCACTAATTTAGCCAAAATGGTTAATGACTTATTGGGGATAAGCCACGCCGTCGGAGTCGATATGCCGCTTGATGAGAGCGTTGAGAATGTGTATCACAAAGCTTTGCAGACCGTTAAGCGAATTGATCGCGGCTCTGGAGTACTCTTGCTAGCCGATATGGGGTCCTTCTCATCTTTTCCAAGTAAAATTGCAAAAGACACAGGAATTGAAATAATGGTCATTGACAATGTTACCTCGCCAATCATCATTGAAGCCACTAGAAAAGCTTTGTTTGCCAATATGGGTATGAAAAAACTCGTTAATGAGTTGTTAGAAGAAAGCACCTATTTCATGGGCAATAAGCGTGACTCGAATATTTTTGATTACTCGAGTCGCCGGCTGATAAAAAATAAGGATCATCTTTTTTATAATTCATTAGAGAAAAGCGTGATATTTTTGAATGTCTATAAGGCAACTGAAGCCCTCGATGAAATATTGATTTCACTGGCTAAACGAATGAATTTTGAGATTATTGATACCCTTGTCATAAAATTCTATTTTCATTGTCTTGGAATGTTGGAGCGAGCAATTCGTAAAGAAAGCCTTGATTTTGAAGTAGAGGAATTGGAGAAGGATGATGATTTTAGAGAAGTAAAAAGAGAAGTGGGTATTTTGGAAAGAATGTACGGAGCTGCTATTTCTGATAGCGAGATTTTATATGTGACTAAGATTATCAAGGGATTTTTATAAAAGGATCATCTGTTACAGCAGAAGTGTAACAGATGGTCTTTTTTACTTTGCACACATTGGAAAAATAGTCATGTGTGACAAAAAGATGTTACACATCAGGAAGGTTTAGCGGAAAAGCTTATCATAAAGCGGTTTCAATGTGTGCAAGAAACCTGGCACGCTAGTTGCTTTATATTAAGTTGAAAGGAAGGGTGAGTGTATGATTGGAATTTTAGTGTTGAGTCACGGCAATCTTTCGCAAGGGATTGTAGAAAGTGGAAAAATGATTGTCGGGACGAATGAGAAAGTTGATTATCTGGGTCTTTATGAAGGCAACAACATTGATGAGTTCTACGATCGAACGGCTGAAAAGATTCAAGAAATGGATGATGGAGAAGGTGTGCTGGTATTTTCAGACCTCTACGGGGCGAGTCCCTTCAAGGCGACGGCTTATTGTGTGAAAAAGCTGCTAGACACGAATTATCGTTCGATTTCAGGCGTTAATTTCTCCATGTTTATTGAGAGCGTTTTAGTGCGAGACTCAATGGGGCTAGATGAGTTGGCAGCCCATATCATGGATACAGGAAAAACGAACATCAAGGAATTATTCACAGAAGCAAAAACACTTTCTAAGGAGGAAAAATAATGAGAAATATTGTATTTACTCGAATCGATGATCGTTTGATTCATGGTCAGGTAATGACTGCTTGGGTTCATGAAACCAAAGCAAATGAAATTGTGATTATTGATAATGAAGTAGCACAGGATGATTTTCTAAAAATGATTATGACTTCATCAGCGCCTGCCGGTATCAAGGTGCTGATTATGTCTGAGGAACAGGCTATCGATTATCTGAAACAGGAGCCAGATGGAAATAAGCTGATTGTTTTAGCAAAGAATCCTAAAGTAATCAAAAATATCACTGATGGCGGTGTGAAGATCGAAGCATTAAATGTCGGCGGGATGGGTGCACGGAAAGACCGCACACAATTGTATCGAAATATTTCTGTCAGTGATGAAGAGCGGGCTTGCTTCAAACAACTCATCACAGATGGAACTTCTGTTTACGTTCAAGTAATCCCAGAAGAAAAAAGTGCAAATATCGAACAATACTTATAAAAGGGAGAGAAGAAAATGGAGATTAATGTCTTTCAAGCATTATTGATTGGGTTGATTTATTACCTGAGTATAAATGGGACACCTTGGCTCACATTATTGGGTAGTACCGTACTAGCACGTCCATTGATTTGTGGGACATTGGTAGGTTTGGTCCTTGGGGATGTCGTTCAGGGTTGTGTGATCGGTGCGGCGATCAGCTTGCCGTACTTAGCCTATATTTCTGCCGGTGGTACTGTTCCGATGGACCCAGGCTTGGCTGGAACATTAGGAACAGCTTTAGCTATGGCAGCGAATGCTTCACCAGAAGTAGCAGTTTCGATGGCAGTGCCGATCGGCTTGTTGGGAACCGTTATTTGGATCGCTCATATGACAGTCAATATTTCGTTCTTACACTTGATCGATAAGGCAGCGGATGAATTAAATTCTAAAAAGATTGATCGTATTCAGATGTTTATACCACAGCTCTTTCTAATGCTGATTTCAGTGATTCCGGTATTTATTGTTGCTTATTTTGGATCTGGTGTAGTGAAGGATGTTCTTGATGCATTAGAAGGCAAGCCATTACATGTGCTTGAAGTAATTGGTGGTGTGCTGCCTGCATTGGGGGTTGCGATGATTTTGAAATCGATCATGAGCAAGGATACTGCGGCGTTCTATTTCTTAGGATTTGTTTTGGCAGTGTATTTAGAATTACCCATCATTGCCGTTTCTATTTTAGCCTTTATCACGGCATTTGTTTATACGCAATTATTCTTTAAGCCCAATCAAGTTTAAATAAGAGGAGTGTGGCCGATCAATGGAACAAACAGTAGAAAAGAAACTCACTAAAAAAGAAATCAAAAAAAGTTTTTGGCGTTGGACGTGTTTTTCCCATTCAAATTATAACTATGAACGAATGCAATCATCTGGTTTTTTACATGCCATGCTGCCAGTCTTAGATAAACTTTATGGGGATGATGAAGAAGCTCTTCGAAAAAGTTATCATCGTCATCTGGAATTTTTCAATACGGAACCTCATTTTGGTGGAATCATCGGTGGTTTGACGATTGCTTTAGAAGAAGAAAAAGCCGCAGGTGCGCCAATTACTGGAGATGCGATCAATTCAATTAAAACAGGATTGATGGGTCCATTAGCTGGAATTGGCGATACGTTGTGGCAAGGAACCCTTGTACCGATCCTTTTATCCATTGCGATTAGTATTGGTTCAGAAGGCAATGTCTTTGGTCCGATTTTCTACATCGTGTCGATGTTTGCCATTATGCTGGGACTTGCATATTACTTGTGGATGCAGGGCTATAGTTACGGGAAAGAAGGAATCCAGAAATTGATGGGTGGCGACCTGCTGAAAAAAGTAATGCTGGGCGCTAAAGTAATGGGCGGTGTTGTTATCGGTGCATTGACAGCGAATTATGTCAGCTTGAGCACAAGCTTAGTGTTTAAATTTGATGATTTAAAGCTGAATGTCCAAACCGATATCTTGGATAAATTATTAAAAGGCATGCTGCCATTAGCTGTAACGATGATTGCCTTGATTTGTTTGAATAAAAAAATGAAATCTACCACCGTGCTGTTGATCTTAGTCTTGATCTCAGCTGTCGGAGCGATCATCGGAATTTTCTAAGGGGTTAGAAGCAGTCATCCGTTTTAGCTTGAAGGTGTAATTCTAAGAAAGAGAAACTCGAGATAGACCTATCCAATTTGCCTATCTACTACTAAAAAAACAAAGGACGTGTGCAGTTCATGGGATTAAATAAATTTATTTCTCCATCAATCATGGTTCCAAAAATTTACGAATATGAAGAGTACATGAAACAATTTGAACAGTATAAGCTCTCCGTCATTCACTTTGACGTAATGGATGGTCATTTTGTCCCAAACATCATGCTAGGGACATCTGTCTTTAGTGATTTAAAAGAAATGACCGAGATACCGATAGATATTCACTTGATGGTCAACGAACCAGAGAAATACATTTCTATGTTTACGACAAGAAAGAATGACTGGGTTAGTTTTCATCCAGAAACAACGAATCAATCCTATCGATTGCTTCAAACAATCAAAGATATGGGCTGTAGAGCCGGCCTAGTAATTAGCCCTGGGACGCCAATTTCTTATTTGGAAGAATGTCTTGATCAACTTGATTACGTGACCTTAATGACAGTAAATCCAGGATTTGCAGGACAGACATTAGTCCCTAATTCTTTTGATAAATTAAGAAGAATCAGGCAGCTGCTAGATTCTTTCAATCCTGAAATTGATCTTGTAGTGGATGGAAATACGACACCAGAGAACAGTAAAAAAATGTCTGAAAGTGGCGCAAACGGCTTTGTCGTTGGCAGTGCCTCTAAAATTCTCAAAAATCCAAGTACCTTTGGAAAGTATCACGATGAATTTATGGCTGTATTAGGATAAAGCGAAGGGGTCTAGTTTAATATGAAAAAAGCATTAATCTTTGGAGCAGGAAAGATCGGTCAAGGTTTTATTGGAGACCTTCTTCATGAAGATGGTTACGAAATTATTTTTGCTGATGTATCTGATGAAGTGATCGAGGACATCAATAGAAATAATTGTTACAGTCTATTCTTAACGAACCATAATTATGAGGAAAAGATCATTGATAATGTTTCTGCCCTATCACTTCTAAATAACCAAGAAGAAATCATTGAAGCGATCACGCAGGTAGATCTCATTACGACATCTGTCATGAAAACAAATTTAGTCAGCGTAGCGCCTATTCTGGCTAAAGGGTTAAAAAGAAGGTTATCTGAGGGGCGAAGTAGAGTTCTTGTGATGGCTTGTGAGAATGCTATTATGGGCACAGACACGCTAGTAAATCTTATGGTTGATACAGGGATTATTACGATGGATCAGTTACAGGAGATTGGCGCGTATCCAAATACTGGTGTTGACAGGTTTGTATTTGGTGGAATTTATAATGGTAAAGAAGGTACCGCAGTTAGTGATTCTCATGAACTGGCGATTGAGCGTCAGAAATTAGATGAGCCGGATAGTCAACCGATTAAAGGAGCAGAGTACGTAGATAATTTAGAAGCGGTACTTAAAAGAAAAATTTATTTAGTGAACTGTTGGCTCGCAATAACTAGCTATATTGGTAATACAAAAGGCTATAAAATGGTTGATGAAGCCTTGCGTGATGCAGATATCCAGAAAATAGTAAAAGAAGCGGTCCTTGAATCTGCAGCGGGATTGGAAAAGAAATTCGGATTTTCCAGTAAAGAAATGAGTAGTTATATCAACGATATGATCATCAAAAGATACGATGATTATAATCAAGAGGGCATCAATGATCCGATCGCTAGAGTATCACGTCAGCCGATCCGGAAATTATCTCCAGATGATAGAATATTGGGACCGGCGAATATTGCTTATGAATATGGCTTGCCCAATGATCATTTGCTATATGGTGCGGCGTATGCTTTAAAGTATGATGATCCTGATGATGAAGAAGCGGTAAAATTACAAGAGAGTATTCAAAAAGATGGGATCGAGAACACGATTGAAAAAATTTCTGGACTTCAAAAAGGTTCAGATATGTTTAACAAAGTTTTGGAGTATTACAATGCTATTTGACGTTTAATTCTCTACCTCAGTAATACAAATGAGTAGAATAATCTTTTCTTCAATCTATGATATCAGCTAAAAGAAATTCTGATCGAAAAAACGATTTCTAATAGCTGTTCAATCTTTACTGGAACTAGATGCTAGAATAGCGCTTTCTGCTTAGATGCAGTTAATTAGTTTTAAATGAAAGTAGCATGTAGACTTGATGTTTCAATAAATTTTACAAATATATATTATTACTATGAAGCCCGATCATCTTAATTTGATGATTGGGCTATTTTTGTGTCTTAAAAGGAGGATCAACCAATGTTCGATACACAAGAGAATCGCTACATCACGAGGGAAGTGAACGAACAAGTACCAAAGGAAATGCAGCAACGATGTTTTCAGTTGATTGATGAGAAGGCGAAACAAACGGGTGTTGAGTTAGATTATCTACAGATATTCGAGTTCAATAAGGACGATCAACGAGGAACAATCACGATTGTCCATCGGCAAGAAGAACCATTCTTCATTGATTATTCTGAGATCCGAATTACAAAAGATTTAGTAAATTTCCAAATAAAAAAGCTCTGGGTGATTGATGATCATACACATCAAACGATGTTATTACCAGAAGAGTATTAACATCAATCACTGAGTAAACAAATAAGAAGTTTCCAAAAGTAATCGAAAGAAGGTCTTGACAATGACAAACCAACAAGTGAAATCTGAGCCTAAAAAGCGAGTGAATATCGTTTCTTTGCAGTTAGTAAAGGAGTCATCAGTATTATATGCAGGAAGAAAATGCAATAGCCCTCAAGCGTTGTACTAGTTATTTTCTCCCTTTATAGAACATAAAGATAGAGAATTTTTAGTGATGGCGGGGCTTTCTCAAAAGTTAGAACCAACCACTATCCAGACGATTTACATTGGCACGATCAATCAATCGTTAGCTTACCCAAGAGATATCTTGAAAGCTGTATTGTTATCTAATAGTGTGTCAATTTGCATTGTACGTAAGCCCCCTTCAGGAGTGGTAACTTCCTCACTTGCAGGCGATCAACCGCTTGTGTTGCATTCCTTGAATTAGCAAATGACTGCTAGACTTGACTTTGACATGATCTTTGCTCAATAACTGAGAACAGGACTCCATGAGTTTGTAGAACTCTTGTATACACCATAAAGTGAAAGAACACGAGATACTTCTCAGCGTCTCGTGTTCTTCCATAGCGATTGACCGCCGAAAGTAGGCAGTAACAGATTTTCAGGTATTGCTATTGTGCAGCGTAGCTCTCCGCAGCAAAACAGATATAGTAGCTTAGTCCTGTTTGCTGTCCCTCCAGCATTTTTCGATGGAAGTCATCGGTCATAAAAAATCTTGACTGTGCTGCAAATCCTTGTGCGTCAAGCGGCATATCTTTCTGTAAAAACAAGATATGCTTCTTAATAGCTGCGTGAACATTTTTATCATTGACACTAACACCATCTTTCAAGGACTTTGCCATGAACGACATAAACTCCATAGCTTCATTGGCTTTGTCATTCATAACATCTACGTCAATGCTGTCGATGTTAAGCTCAACACCATAGTTATTTTTCAGATGGTCGTTCTGTTCGGAAAAATTACCTTCCCATTCTTGCTTGTTAAGTCCTTTGAACATCGTTTCTTTACTCATATTTTCTCCTTTCTCTGCATAAGAAATTGCTTCGTTCAACGTGTGCAATATACCATTCATTCTTTGTTGACGTACTTTCAACAAAGCCCTTTGATCGCATAAGCAACGTAAACGAGACGGTTCATTTTGCATAGCAATTTTGATTTTTTTCAGTGGAAATTCAAGCTCACGATAGAACAAAATTTGCTGCAATAACTCCAACTCACGGTCACTGTAAATCCGATATCCATTATTGGCAATACTATCAGGATGTAACAGGCCTACCTTTTGATAATGATATAGCGTTTTGATTGTGACACCAGATAGCTTTGCAACTTCATGAACAGTATATTTCATGAGTTTCACCTCCTAAATCAACTATAAGGTCTTCCCTTAGGTTGGAGTCAATATTTTTTTTGAAATTACTTATAAGATATCAAAAGTAGATGGTGTTTGCTTATTATCATGTAGCCATTATTGTGCTCTACTTGGAAAACTGCTATAACGTGAAATCTTCTTTTACTTGCAAATCTTTTAATTCAATCGAGATGATCAAAGAGGCACCATTACGATCATCCATCGACAAGAATTATTGTTACTTATTAGATGTCTAAATATGAAATTTTTTTCTAAATCCCTGAATATTAGCAATATATTCACTACTATCTAAATAAAACAGAAAGCTAAACTTATTTGTTGTGTGCGTAGCCGTACCTTAAATGATGATATTTTTTGTCAACTTTGTTGGTGTATAATAATTTCTTGATCTGATTAAGTGTGAGTATAGAAAAATGCAACTAATTAATTCTTTACGAATAGTATAGTTGCATTTCTAAATATATAAGTAAAAGTCATTCATAAGATATAGACTAGTTCATATTACTTTTTATAAACTAGTAGACTCCCTAAGGATCAGCTTCGTAGAATATTTTGAGATCGAATAGGGAATGTCAGGCTCAATCAAGCGGTCCATGATAAGATGGGCCGCTTTTCTACCCAAGTAGATTTTCGGTGTATCGATGGTAGTTAACCCTGGCAAAATTCGCTCGGAATTTGGGATATTATCAAACCCGATCACGTTGACATCGTCCGGTATTCTATACCCCAGCGCCTGCAGGGCGTAGATCAATTGGATCGCTAGCCAGTCATTTCCGCACAAGAAGACATCAGGGACTTTTTTCATGGAAGTGAGCAATTCTTTAATCTTCTCGAAATTCTCAAAAATAGTATCTGTATCCTTGAGAATCGAAGCGTGACTGTTGATTTCCAGCTCATGCTTTTTTAGCGTATTAAAAAAAGCATAATAGCGTTCCATAAATCCAAGACCCGTATTTGGTGAGTATAAATCACCAATAAACGCAAAATCAGAGTAGCCTTTTTGAATAAGCATCTCAGTTATTCGTTCAACATTGGAATGATTTTCCATCATAACAATGTCACACTTTCCAATCAAATAATTGGGATTTTTTGGTGCATCCACCGTGACGATTGGAAGATGAGTCTCCAATAACTTATCCCAGACTGGTCGGAAATTCATTTCAACCACAATGATTCCTTTCGTATTAGAACTATAGACTGCTTCGGGCAATCGCCCTTCTTCAATATCCTTTTTCGATAACGTTGCGATCGTCAACTGATAATTTGTCTCGGAAAGAACCATCTCGATCCCCGTCAAAACATTGCTCCAAAATTGAGAATCATTCGCATGACTGATATTCAGAAACAAGATATTTCCTTGATCAATCTTATATTCTGTCCGTTCTTCTTTTGTAAAATACCCCATCGATTCTGCTTTTCTTATAATGTTTTCTATTGTTCGTTGAGATACTTGAGGATCGTTCTTAAGCGCTTTCGAAACAGTATTCCTTGAGTACCCTGTTTCTTTAGCAATATCATTGATCGTACATTTCATTTTTCACCCTCCCAAGTGCAGTATAACTGCTTGACGCACAGAAAAGCAATAATATTTTGCACGAAAATGCACAAAAAAGCAAAAAAGGCTTGCGGTTAAGCGTTACCAAAATTATTCTAAGGGTGTTAAATGATTAATTAAGTTTAGGAGAGATGCTGAATGAGTTTATTTTATCGGCCTGAGAATGCATGGGTAGGCGATTTGATCCCATATTATGAAGATGGAACTTTCTATGCATATTATTTGCATGATCCAAGAATCATCGAGGGCAAATATGCAGAAGAAACAACGTGGCACTTGGCTACAACCAAAGATTTTGTCCACGTTAACTATCAGGGAGAAGCAATCAAGCGTGGAACTAAGGAATCCTACAACCTCAATAATTACACAGGTTCAATCATTAAAGACGCTCAAGGCAAGTATCATGCTTTTTATACTGCTTTTAATGAGAACAAACCTTTTGTAAATGGAAAGAGCGTCCAGCTAGTCATGAAAGCGGTCGGCGAAAGCTTGTACGAGCTCGAGACAGATCCGAATTTTCTATTTCCATCTGACGGGAAGATATACGAAGAGTTTGACTGGCGCGATCCTTTCGTTTTTTGGGTAGAGGAAGAGCAATGCTACTTCATGTTGTTGGCGTCCAGACGTCAAGGGGCGGGAGATCTGAGAGGCGGTTGCATCTCCTTGTCGAAGTCCAAGGATTTGGAAACTTGGGAATATTGCGAACCGTTCTATGATCCGAAAATGTACATCACGATGGAGTGTCCAGAGGTTTTTAAGATGGGGGATTACTGGTATTTGGTATTTTCAACATTTTCAGACCGCTTTACGACACATTACCGTTATGCCAAAAACTTAGAAGGACCGTGGATCATTCCAGAAGACGATGTGTTTGATACACGCGCCAACTATGCAATCAAAACAGCTTCAGATGGAAAAAGAAGAATTGCTTTTGGATGGGTTGCGACAAAAGAAGGAGAGAATGATTTTGGTCCATGGGATTGGGGCGGAACAATGATTTTCCATGAATTGATCCAAAACCCCAAAACCGGTGAACTGAAGACCGTGGTGATTGATACGATTGGTGAGTTCTATAATGAAAAATCGGAGATATCCGCACCAGTCTTTTTTAATGATCATAGTAGTGATAAAAAGAAAGTTACAAGCGACACTTTAGGAGCCGTGTTATTTGATTGTCCATCAGACGCCTTTTCAGCGACATTAGACTTTGAAGTTTTGAAGGCAAAAGAGTTTGGAATTGCCCTTCATGTGGATGAAGGGATGGAAACGGGCTATTTCTTACGGATGCTACCGGAACAACAGCTGATCGCATGGGATCTGTGGCCGCGAGCTGAAAAGGGCGAGTATCAGTGGCAGATCAAAGGAGATATTCCCTATCAAGTGGAGACAAGCCGGCTTCTGCCGAAAGCGTCACACTATCGTGTCCGCGTGTTGCGAGAAGGAAGTATGTGTGTCGTCTATGTGAACGACGAAATTGCGTTATCGACGAGATTATACAATCACAGCGGAAAAAAAGTAGGGGTTTACGTGGTTCAAGGGGAAGTAGTGTTGCATGAGATCGAGATAAAAGAATAGGAGTTGTTTCTTCCATGATAAGAAAAGTTGGAATTTTGGTTAGTCTTTTAGGCGTTCTTTTTATGGTAACAGCCTGCGGAGGGAAAAAGGAAGATGCTGCCACTACGACGGTCAAATGGCTGACCTCTCGACCAGTTGGTGGGGCAATTGACGAGACTATGCGGGAAATTGCCGATCAGTACAGCAAAGAAAAAGGTGGGAAGTGGAAAATTGATTTTGAAACCACGGCGGACAGACCTTCGTATTTACAGAAATTAAAAACATTAGTTGCCGGAAATAACATGCCGGATATCATTGATACCGATCCAGACCTTTACGCAAAAGAGCTTGTTAAAGCTGGGAAGCTCGTAGACATGAAAAAATTTCTACAAAAGAACGACTACTATCAGAACTTTTATCCGACAGCACTGAAGTACCAAGAATTTTCGGATGGATCGATGTATACGCTCCCTCTGGAATACCATGTCGAGATGATCTGGTACAACAAAAAATTGTTTTCTCAACACGGAATTAGTGTTCCAAAAACCTTCGATCAATGGTTAGTGGCATGTAAAAAATTGAAAGAAGCAGGCGTGACACCAATCTCTGTAGATGGGATTGATCGCTGGCCGGTCCAACGCTACTTGGCAATGCCAGCTTTCAGACAAACGGGAAATCAGTTCATTGAGAATCTGAGTCAAGGTAAAGAAAAAATGTCTAGTCAAACAGGTATTGATTCGGTCAAGTTCGTAAAAGAGATCGGGCAATATTTCAATGAAGGATTTTCTGCCACCGATTACGCGACAGCACAATCGATGTTTTTAGATGGCAAGTCAGCGATGTATTATATCGGGGACTGGGAGATAGGAGCCATGCAGGAGAAATACGACGCGGGTGAAATTGATTATTTCTATATGCCGACAACGAAAGACAGTGTGACAGCAGCCAATGAATTTTGTGTAAACTCTGGAATCGGCATGGCCTTCAATGCTGAAACATTTGATGAAAAGACGAAGGATTTTCTCTTATACGTGCTGGATCATTATGCAGATATTTACACGAAAAAAATGCAGATGTCTCCAATTAAAACGGAGTTGCCAAAAGATGTCGATTATTCAAGTTTATATTTGAGAATTCGAAAAGATATGGATAATACCGGAGAGCAATTTATGAAGCCATGGGATACCTATCTGGATTCTTCAACGAATACGATCGTTCAAGACAACTTGCTGCTTGTGGGTTCGGGGGACATGAAAATTCAAGATTTTGTGAAAATGATAGATGACTCGATCAAAGTGAATGTTGTAGATCAATAAAGGAGGGGAAAATATGGGTGTTTTACGTGATAAGAAGGCATTTTTCGTTTTTCTAATGCCTGGACTACTATTCTATCTGCTCTCTGTTTTTATCCAATCACGGAGTCGCTTCGTTTAAGTTTTATCAAATGGAACGGAATTACTCCACAACAGTTTGTTGGCTTGGAAAATTACAAGCGGCTCTTTCAGGACCCGGTATTTTATAAAGCATTAATCAATAATTTAATTTATTTAGTGGTCGTTGTCATTATTCAATTGTCGATTGGCTTACTATTTGCGGTGTTATTGACCTACTTGAAAAAGCGGGCGAATTTAGTCAAGACGCTCTATTATGTTCCGTGTATCGTTACGACAGTAGCTATCGCGCAGCTGTTCAGAAGTATCTATTCAACACAGCCAGAAGGATTGCTGAACCAAATGTTATCGGCAGTAGGTTTGGGTGGTGTGGCAACTTCCTGGTTAACGAATTTGAATACGGTGTTAGGTGCCGTCTCGATTCCAGAAGGCTGGCGCTTCATCGGAATGTACATGGTCATCTTTTACGCAGCGCTTGTTTCATTAGACGAATCGGTCTACGAAGCAGCGAAAATCGATGGCGCAACAGAACTGCAGATCCTTTTCAAAATCAAGATTCCTATGATCAAAGACATTCTGCTGCTCACCTTCACGATGTGTTTGACGGGTGCGTTGAGAGGATTCGATATTCCTTACCTGCTGACAAACGGTGGTCCGGGGAATGCAAGTGAATTGATGTCCACATACATGTATAAACAAGCCTTTACCAATAACCAATACGGATATGGGAGTGCCTTGGCTGTCTTCATCATTATAGAAAGCGTCTTAATCATCTTCATTTTGAGAAAAATATTTGAAAATTATGATGTGAAAGCACAAAAAAAGGCAGCGAAGCAAGCGCTAACGTTAAGCAAACGTAAGAATAACAAGGAAGGCGGTGTGGTGTAATGAAAGAGAAAGCAATAAAGTATTTGTTTGTCCTTTTATTGGTCATCTTTTTAATCATACAAATTTATCCTGTGATTTGGCTGTTCATTGCAAGTCTGAAAGACTCTGTAGAACTATCGACGACGCCATTCTCATTGCCGAAAGCTGTGACATTTGAGAATTATAAAAATGTGCTGGGCGATGGTGTCATTGGTGGCTATATGTGGAATAGTTTGAAGATCACCATGATCTCGCTGGTGCTGATTTTAGTATTAAGTGCAACGATCGGCTTCGCATTATCAAAATTCCGCTATAAACATAGCAAGAAAATCTATTCATTCTTCATGTTCGGCATCATGGTACCTGTCCAAATCACACTGATTCCATTGTTCATTTTTTATAGCAAAATCGGGATCTTAAACACTAGTATGGCGATGGTCCTGCCGCAAGTAGGCTTTGCATTGCCGCTATCTGTCATGATGTTTGTCAATTTCTACAATTTCGTCCCAGATGAACTGATCGAAGCGGGAATCGTTGACGGCTGTTCACCTTACCGTGTCTTTTTACAGATCGTCGCACCGTTGGCTAGAAATACAATGATCACTATCGCTTCAATGTACAGCATTTTGATTTGGAACGACTTCATATTTGCCAATACATTTATCAGCGATTCTTCTGCCAAAACCATCACCATGGGCTTGAAAGATTATGTGGGAGCGTTTGGAAATGTGGATTGGGGTGCGACCTATGCGGCGATATCGATCGCCATCTTGCCGCCGATACTGATTTATTTCTCGCTGAATAAATGGGTGACTTCGGGTATGACCGCTGGCGCAACGAAAGGATAGCTTATGAAGAACGAAGCAAATCAATATATCGAAAAATATCGAGCTTTAGCCGTAAAAAGCTCTCAACAGCCTATCCTTCACTTTACACCGTCGTTAGGATGGATGAATGATCCAAATGGATTGATCTTCTTCAAAGGGGAATATCATTTGTTTTATCAATACCATCCATACAAAACAAAATGGCACCAAATGTATTGGGGGCACGCGGTAAGCAGCGATCTGATTACCTGGCAGGAACTGCCGATTGCTTTGGCACCTTCTGAAGAGTATGAGGATAGTCCAGATGGCGGCTGTTTTTCAGGAACAGCGCTAGAACATGAAGGAATGCTTTATCTATTTTATACAGCTGTCGCGAAAAATACAGCAGGGCAACTGATACAAAAGCAATGTGTCGCAATGAGCGAAGACGGCCGTCACTTTTCAAAATACGAGAACAACCCCATTATTCATATAGACCATCTTGGGAAAGAGAATCCTCATTTTAGAGATCCTAAAGTCTGGCAAAAAGGTTCTACCTTTTACATGCTTGTAGGCGTCAGTAAGGACCACGTTGGAAAATTGCTTATGTACCGATCAGAGAATCTTTTGGATTGGACAGCGATGGGGGTAGCCTTTGAAGAACCTAATGCTTGGATGCTGGAATGTCCAGATTTTTACGAGTTAGATGGCAAGGAAGTATTGACTTTTTCACCAGTAGGAATAAAAGGCGAGTATTCGACCTATCTAATCGGTCATATGGATTATGAAAAGGGGCAATTCCAATTGGAATCCAGAGGTATTCTTGATTATGGCGTTGATTTTTATGCACCTCAGACCTTTTTAACACCCGAAGGTGAACGATATGTTATCGGCTGGCAAAACGGTTGGGAATGGATGGATGAGTGGAATGGCTTCGGTGAATTAACAGAGAATAGCTGGTGTGGCGCGATGAGCATACCAAGAAAAATTAAGCTAAAAGACAACCGGCTACAGTCTGTATTGCCGAATAAAGTTTCAACATTGAAAGCGGCAAAGACAGTCATTTATGATACACAAACTGACGGATATCAAAAGCCTGTTTCGACTATTCAGGAACCTACGATTATTGAGCTGTCGCTGGGATCGGGGATAGCACCGATTAAACTGATGTTTAAAGATAAAAGAAGTGAGAGTGAAGACACATTCATCATTGACGAGCAGCTGCACTACTATTCAACCGGAAATCCATTGGGAAGAAAGACGTTAACGATGCCGCTTTCTAATAGGAGTAAAACACTTAAGATACTGCTTGATCTATATGCCATTGAAGTTTTTGATGAAGAAGAAGGAACCGTCCTAAGCGTGAACAGCTTTTTCAAAGGAACGTTAAATCGAGACTTTTCTTTCAGCTGTAGCGGACAAAAACGGCTCAAGCAGGTAGTAATGACGGAATTAAGTGCAAAACAATTGATCAAGAGATAAGCGAAGGGGTAGATGAACGATGTTTGGAAGTATCGAAGCAGGAGGAACGAAATTCGTCTGTGCAATAGCCACGGATGAATTAGAAATCGTGAAGCGGGAAAGCTTTCCTACCACGACACCTGAAGAAACCATGAAGGATGTTCTCGAATTTTTTTCGCCATATAAAGAATCGTTGAAGGGAATAGGAATCGGTTCATTCGGACCCATTGATATTCAATATGAATCACCAACCTATGGCTACATCACTTCTACGCCAAAATTGGGCTGGCAACAGTTTGATTTTGTAGGAACAGTGAACAAGGCTTTCCCTATACCGATCGCTTGGACTACCGATGTGAATGCAGCCGCCTATGGAGAAGCTGTTTTTGGAAACGGAAAGGGCTGTTCAAGCGTCGTTTATTATACGATCGGAACGGGTATCGGTGGCGGTGCATTGCAATACGGGCGTTTTATCGAAGGCTTCAGCCATCCAGAAATGGGACATATGCTTGTTGATCGGCATCCAAAGGACACTTATGAAGGAAATTGTCCGTTCCACAAAAATTGCTTAGAAGGAATGGCATCTGGTCCAGCCATCGAAAAGAGAGCAGGAAAAAAAGGGCAAGAACTGAGTGAAGAAGATGAGCAATGGGAGCTGGAAGCATACTATCTTGCACAATGCGCCTACAATACGACACTCATGCTCTCGCCCGATGTCATTATTTTTGGCGGAGGTGTCATGAAGCAACGCCAAGTGTTAGAGAAAATGAAGGCAGCCTTCAAAGAATTGTTGAAGGATTACGTTGAGGTACCAGAACTCGATCAATACCTTGTTCTTCCGAAATTAGGCGACAACGCGGGAACCTACGGATGTCTGGCATTAGCAAAAGAGCAGTAGCTGCATTCTTAATAGAAAAGAAATGGGTGAACACATATGACAGAACTAAGCTTGAAACATATTCATAAAAAATACGACAATGCAGAAACGTATTCAGTAACTGATTTTGATTTAGAGATCAAGGACAAAGAATTTATTGTGTTTGTTGGTCCATCTGGTTGCGGGAAATCGACGACCTTGCGAATGATCGCTGGTTTAGAAGATATCTCGGAGGGGGATTTTACGATTGATGGTCAGCGGATGAATGATGTAGCTCCCAAAGACCGAGATATCGCTATGGTTTTCCAGAATTATGCGCTGTACCCACATATGACCGTCTTTGATAACATGGCATTTGGCCTAAAACTTCGCAAATATGAAAAAAGCGAAATCACGAAACGAGTAGAAAATGCAGCAGAAATTTTGGGGCTTTCAGACTATTTGTATCGAAAACCAGCAGCCCTGTCTGGCGGACAGAGGCAGCGTGTTGCATTAGGAAGGGCGATTGTACGAGATGCTAGAGTCTTTTTGATGGATGAACCATTATCGAATTTAGATGCTAAATTAAGAGTTTCGATGCGGGCCGAAATTGCAAAACTACATCAACGGTTAGGGACGACGACGATCTATGTGACTCACGACCAGACTGAAGCAATGACGATGGCCGATCGGATCGTCATCATGAAAGACGGTGTGATCCAACAAGTCGGCTCTCCGCAGGAAGTTTATAATACGCCAGTGAATGTTTTTGTGGCCGGATTTATCGGCTCACCAGCAATGAATTTCTTTCAAGTGACATTGAAAGACGGGGTGCTAACGAATAACCATGGATTAAAACTCGTGATTCCCGAAGGGAAAAATAAAGTATTAAAAGAAAAAGGCTATGAAGGTAAAGAAGTCATATTTGGGATTCGTCCAGAAGATATTCATGGTGAACAAATCGCTCTTGATGCCGCACCTCAATCGACAGTCCGTGCACAGGTAGTCGTTTCAGAATTGCTAGGGGCAGAAACGATGCTTTATTCGGTTATCGGTGATACTGAATTTGTCGCAAAAGTGGATGCGAGAAACTTTCACGAACCAGGGGCTTATGTCGACTTGGCCTTTGATCTGAATAAGGGGAATTTCTTCGATAAAGAAACGGAGGCAGTTATCAAACTGCCATAATAATGAGATGACAGAGTTTCTTCTCGAAATAAGAGAGGAAACTCTGATTTTGTGAGATTAATTCATAGTAGTAAAATTATTCGAACCTGTGATAGTTTGAGCTATAAATCTAATTGGAAAGATTTAGTTGAATTTTCTATATGTATTCATTTTATAAATATATATTATTACCATGAAGCCTAATCATCTTAATCGATGACTGGGCTATTTTTATGCTTAAAGGAGGAATCATCAATGTTTGATACACAAGAGAATCGCTACATCACGAGGGGAGTGAATGAACAAATATCAAAGGAAATGCAGCAACGTTGTTTTCAGTTGATTGATGAAAAGGCAAAACAAGCGGAGATTCAGTTGGATTATCTACAAATTTTTGAGTTTAATCGTGATGATCAACGAGGCACCATTACGATTGTTCATCGGCAAGAAGAACCTTTCTTTATTGAGTATCACGAATGTCGGATAACGAATGGTTTAACAAGTTTTCAGGTTAAAAAAGTATGGGTGATTGATGATCATACACAACAGACTTTAATGATACCGAAAGAGAATTGATCACAGATAGTAAGCAAATGGGTAAGAAATTTCCCAATGGTTTAAAGACAGATTGGGAATGACAAAAAAGAGATATAGTCTGAGTAAGAAAAACGAGTAACCTCATTTAAAAGTGGCTAAAATTTGGCTAAAATCGATCTTCAATTCTCTGCAAAACAGTGCAAACTTTCGATAATTGATTTTAACAGAATAGCGTAGAATCGCTGTTGTTTCAACGCATTGCAACCTTAAATACAAAAAAGCCAGGCTCTCGATAAGTCTGGCTTAAAAAAAGAAGTAAGATAATCAATTATGCTTTGAGATGAATATTTTTAAGTGTTTATATCCATTATTTTAATTGATTAATGACTTAGACTCACTTGGGTTGGGATATTATTATCACAATACGAGCTGTTAGCAGAGATATTGAGATTATTATAGTGAAATAATTGATTAGATTTCAAAAATCATTGATACAAAAAACACAAGTAGTATACTTTCAATATATACTGATTATTGGGAGTGGATAGCTATTATTTATCTTAGTGTGCCGTATTCAGAAAAAGATGAAGCAAAGAAATTAGGTAGTAGGTGGGATCCAGATAAAAAGAAGTGGTACATTTCAGAAACCAGAGACTATTCTAAAGTTATCAAGTGGATACATGGAAATATAATCATCAAAAATCAAATCTTTATTGTGGAAGGAAATCAAACGTGTTGGAAGTGCGGTAAAGCAACCAATGTTTATGCTATCGGGGCTCTTTCTGAGGATGTCATTGATATTCACGACGAAGAAAGTACATCTTTAAAAATTGAAACCGGATTTGATTTACAAATATGGCCGATTGAAAAACATATTTCTACTAGATTGACAAATGACTTGAAACAAAAATATGGTTGTAAAGTAAAATACTCTTTTACCGAAAAAAGGTCTTATTTAGCAAGTGTTTGTTCAACTTGCGATAGCTTACAAGGAAACTTTTTCTTATTTAATGAACCTGAAAGTCCTTTTGGTTGGATGAATGATAGCGAACTGACTTTATTTAAATATTCACTTAAGTTTGATTTAGTCACCTGTTTAGATGTAAATCATCAAATTTGTCCCTCATACTCTTACTTAGACAGATCGAAGATTTTAGATACGAGGAAGAGTGTTTGAAAATAAAAAAGGGTTTCAATTATGAAGAATTTCAAATTTTTGACAAGGAGAGAGTTATGGAAGAGAAAGAGGTGTTAATTAGCCGCTTACAAAATTTAGCTATTACAAAAAGGTTAAATTTTTTAATAGGATCAGGAGCTTCTAAACCTGCAATACCTCTAATGGGGGAATTCAAAGATTGCAGAAATAAAACGCGCAACCAACAACTCACTGAAAGAATTCAAACAATTAGTAAGGTTCTTGAAACTGATTGTAAAATGAATAAGAACGCCTATAACATTATGAAAAAAATTGAGGAAACATCTATAGCTTACAAACAATTCATTGAGGCAATAATTCATCTGCTGAATTTATCCAATTCTAGACAGATACCGAGAAGTGCAAATATTTTTACAACAAATTATGATTTGTTTTTTGAAAAAGCAATTGATAAAGTTTCCAGAAATAGAAGATTGGTTTTTAACGACGGTGCAAAAGGATATTTAACTCGTCTTCTAGATAGTTCAAATTATAATCAAGTCGTTTCTTACAAGGGATTGAATGATAATTATGTAAGCGAAATTCCTTCTGTCTCTTTAATTAAGCCTCATGGTTCGGTCAATTGGATGAAAAATAGAGATGAAATTATTGTAACGAATACTGTTGTCAAAAATATGGAGGTAGTAAATCCTACGGGTGGTGAATCAAAAGATACTTTTCTAAGTAATCACTTTTACGAGATGCTTCGTATATTCCAATTAGAATTAGATAAACCTCAGTCTGTATTGTTTATTTTAGGATTCTCTTTTCAGGATAAGCACATTGGAAAAATGATAAAAAGAGCATTAAAGAATCCAGAGTTAATAGTATATGTCTTTGGTTTTTCGGAGTCTGACAGAAAGATTTTTTTGGATAATATTGGATTAGATAACGAGCTTCCAAACTTCAAAATCTTAACTCCTGAAAATTTTAGTGATAACTATATAACTAAGAATCATGATGATAAAACAGGAACAGCTTGGTATAGCTTTGTTCTATCTAATTTAACAGAAGTTTTAACTATAGATAAATGGGATGGAGGTTCTGAAAGTGGAACCATCTAAGCGATTGGGGGTCATTGTGGCTGTTGATGGAGATATGTCCCAAGTTGGAATGTACAATATGTCTAATGATGCAGAATTTATTTGGTATGGAGATATACTGACCGGTCCTAAAATAGGAGCCTTTTTGACAATTAATCAGAATGGTATAAAAATTATCGCAACAGTTTCAACTGAAAAAGTTATGGATCAAAAAAACACTGTTAGAAGTGTTGAATTTGATAACCGGTATAATAAGAATTCAATTAATAGAATTGTGACATTAAAAACAAAGGGAGTTATTGAAAACGGAAAATTCCAAGTAACTAGTCGGTATGTTCCCATGATAGGAAACGAAATTACTGTAACAACAAAAGAGGATCTAAAAATTATTTACGGCATTGAAGATAATTCTCCTTCTATCCCTATTGGAGAGTCAATTCTTGAAGGTCAGAAAGTTAGCATTCCTATTGATAATTTTTTTGCCTCTCATATTGGTATTTTTGGGAATACTGGTAGTGGAAAATCAAATACTTTGCATAAATTATATTTGCAATTACTGAATTCTTCTTATCGTCCTAAAATACTTGAACGTTCACAATTTTTTGTTATTGATTTTAATGGAGAATATACAGGGGACCAACATTTTGGCGTTTCTCCGACAGAAGGTAAACGTATTATAAAAACAAATACACGTAATAAGAGTATCGGTGATAAGATACCGGTAAAAAAGAGATATCTGTTTGATGCGGATATCCTTTCGATTCTCTTTGATGCAAGATCTGCCACGCAAGTTCCGTTTTTAAGAAAGGCAATAAATTTATGGAACGAACAAAATTTTAATGGAGAAAGAATTGCCAAATTTGTTGTAGGAACCATCAAAAAAATATTGACCAGCGGTGATGCAGCTAGTTCTGATGCAAAGGATAATTGGATTTCCGTTGCAAACACATTCATTGATAATACTCAGTTATTTGAAAATATTCAAAGTTTAGAATACCACTCTCAGTGTAAAGCTTATATGTATCCAGGAGATTTCAAAACAGAGTATATTAATGATAAATCTGAAATAACCATCGAAGATGAAAGTTATCTACGGCTTAATGAAATAACGAATCAAATCGCTACTTGTTTTAATCAAAGTAATGAAATAGTGAAGTTAAAAATGCATTTAGAATTTCAAAAAGTGCACCAGTCTGCATGGAAATCAACAAATATTGAACATCTTAACCCACTATTTAATAGAATTGACTCATCATTTAAAAGTCTTGATAAAGTTATAGATGTTGTTGATGATATTTCTGACGAATATAAAGCAATAAATGTCATCTCTCTTGTACACGCTAATCAAGAAATAACACGGTTAGTTCCTATGTTATTATCTAAAATGATTTATGATGAACAAAAAGATTCTGTATCTGGGAGTTCGATAACTCAAACAAAACACTTGATAATTGATGAAGCACATAATATTTTGAATGCCGACTATAGAAATAGAGGCGATGACTGGCAAGACTATAGATTGTCAGTGTTTGAAGAAATCATTAAAGAAGGTCGTAAATTTGGTTTTTACTTGACATTATCGAGTCAGCGACCGGCAGATATATCTCCGACAATCTTATCTCAAACACATAATTACTTTATTCATCGATTAGTGAATGATAGAGATTTAAGGATGTTAGAAAATACAATGCCAACATTGGATAGAAGTTCGTTTCGAATGATACCTAGTCTAGGTCAAGGTGAAGCAATTATTACTGGTAATGCAATGAAAGTTCCTGTGTTTGTTAAAGTAAAAAAAGAAGAGATAAATAGACCAGCTAGTGATGATGTGGTTTTAACTAAATTGTGGAATTTGTAGTTTAGTCGGAATTTAAAATTTTAAATAAACGCATTTGGAAACTTAAAACAAGTAAAATAATTTGCTGAAGTGCCTATAAAAGTTATTCAAATTGATATAATTTAATTTGATGTTTTTTGATATAATTATGTGATTAGAAGTGATAGAATTGGAGGTTTTTCACATAAAAAAATTTTTTCAGACTTTATTCTATAAAATAATCAAAAGATTAATCACATGGTTACAATCTTTATCTAATAAGCTTGAAAAGAAAGTAACTAAAGAAAAATCGCTTCAGAATAGTTTGGCTCCCAAACTGCTGGTTGGACAAGAGTTAGAAAAAATAGAACCTTATGTTAAAAGGATTGATGATGGGATAAACCAACCTGATATAAACAATATTGCTCTGATGGGAACATATGGCTCAGGAAAAAGTACTATTTTGAAAAATTTTGAGATTCTTCACCCCGAGCATAAATTTTTGAATTTATCATTAGGCTCATATTCTAAAAAGGAAGGTTCTAAAGAAGGAAGTCAAGCAAAGGCGATTAGCAACGATGATGATTTAAGCGAAAAGTTAGAGAATAGTTTAGTTAAACAAATGATTTATAGAGAAAAAAATTCAAAATTACCGTATTCTCGTTTTAAGAAAATAAATCATATCTCGTTAAAAAAACTAGCAATGTTCTTTTTATTAGTCATGTGTTCAATTACAAGTTTATTATATTTGAAAGATTTTTTGAATTTCAAAAAGATATTAGTGAGCAACAGTCGACTTATTAGGGATAACATTAGCGTTTTCGACTTAACTTTTTATAGCATTTTCTTAATAGGATTATTTGTTATAATGTTTCTATTGTTCCAAGTAATACTGCGACAATTCAAACTATCAAAATTAAATTTTGCAAATGTCTCTATTGAAAGCAATGAGAACAATTTTTCTTATTTTAATAAGTATATCGATGAGATTCTGTACTATTTTGAATCTAGTAAATTTAATGTTGTCGTGATAGAAGATGTGGATAGATTTAAAAGCATTAAAGTATTCGAACATTTAAAAGAGCTTAATTTGCTTTTAAATAATTCAAAGCAAATTGATAGAAATATCACGTTTATTTATGCTGTAAAAGAGGATATATTCTCAAAGTCAGAAGAGGATATTGAAGAAAAAGAGTCGGAACTAAGAACTAAGTTTTTTGAGCTAATTATTCCAATAATTCCTGTAGTAGATACCTTTAATTCTAGAGACTATTTGATACCTATGATGGCAGAAAAACAAGAAAAAAAACTAACAAAGAATTTCGTTTCATTCTTAAAAGATATTTCACTATATATAGATGATCTAAGACTATTAACCAATATTGTCAATGAGTATTACACGTATTTAGAAATACACAAAAATTTATCTGGAAGTATGAATGAAGAATCGTTGTTTTCAATAATTACGTTGAAAAATTTAATCCCATCAGCATTTACAGATTTACAAAAATCTCAGGGGTTAATTTATGACTTGCTTGTACAGGGCTTGTATAATGAATTTATAATTCAAGATATAGAACATGAAATAGAAAAAATTAAGGTAGGGTTTAAAGAAATTGAAGACCAAATAGAATTAGATAAAATATCAGAAACGAAAAAATTCCTATTTGATCAGGGAATCTCAAGTGAAAATAAAATTATATTAAATGGTCAGTACAGAGTACTATCTGCAATTAATAAAGAATTGATTGAGGAAATTATTGATGGAGATGACTTTATCTCAGGTAATGATAAGTATGGTTATGATAAATCTTTTAATAAATCAGGTTTAATCGGAATTATAAAGGGAAAAGATAAAATCTTAAATGATTTGAAGGAAAGTAAACAAAAGGAGTATGATCGTAAAAGAGATGAGATAGATAATTTTTATAGGCTTTCATTTCAAGAAAAATTGAGTAGATTTCCTAATCTAATAAATTGTATCTTTAAAACACAAGAAAGTAGTTATTATAAAGACAAAGATTTAATATTGTTTTTATTATCCAATGGATATATCGCCGAGGATTACTCGACATATTTGTCAATATTCTATGAAGAAAGAAGTTTGTCATCAGATGATAAAAAAATATTAGTTAAATTAAAGTCAAATCAAAAAATTGAGTTCGATGGGAAAATTAGTAATATCTCAGGAGTCGTTGATGAACTACTAATTCAAGATTACGAAAAACAAGGAATACTAAACATAAATATACTAATGTACTTATTTTCAAATGATTATGAAGATAATCATGGTGTTCGTGATATCATTTTGGAAAAACTATGCAATCAACCCCAAAATGTATATTTACAATGTTTAAACATAATTCTCAGTTACGAAAAGGAACGGATAGCCAATCTGATTTTTGAATTAGTAAGAAAGTTTAAATCTGATTTTTTTGATATGTGTGAAGTGGAAAGAAGAAATGAACTGCAAAATATAATTTTCTACTCATGTTTGGGAGAAAATACCAACTTTTCAGTTCTGTATAACAAAGAGGATAGAAAAAATGTTTTATTCAATTTATTGAATCAACCTGTACAAGAATGGGATGAAGAAGCTGAGGATTACACAGATGTTTATGACTATGTGTTTTCTGAGAACATTCTTTCTAGAAGTAATTTTTTTGTTGAAGTCGAAGAATATGTAAATTTTGAAAAAGTTATGTCTCTATTTTATGAGCATAATAATAGTGAAGTCTACGTTGAGGATGAGTCGAAAATCTATTTTAAAGATTTAAACATCCAAAATTTTTCTTGGGAGATGTTTGAAAAATTTGTTGATTATGAGCTTTTCGAGTTTGAACCTACAATCATCTCTAAAATTTTGAACTATGGAAATGAAGAGGAGAAAAAACCAGTATCGTATAATCAAGTTCTATTATCAGGTATAGATACATTTATAAGTTACATCGAAAGTAATATTGACCTTTTTATAGAAAATGTTTTGTTGAGATTAGAAAACATGTTTGAAACGGAAGAAAGCTTTTTGAACCTATTAAATTTCAAGTTCAGCAGTATTAATACAGAAAAATATAATTCTTTAAAATTCAAGTTGATAGAAAAATCAAATGTTTCTACTATTAAACTAGCCGCGGTCAATGAAACTTTACTGTGGAGAAAAATTTTGGAGGAAAGAAAATGTATTATTACGTGGGAGAATTTGAAGAGCTATTATGATTCAGAACACGAGGATTTTGAATTGATTAAATCAGTGTTCAATTGTGTTGCTGACCTTAATGCGTTGAAAATGGACTATCAAGTTTTGAGTGACGAAGGAAAGAAGACTGCAGAAGAATTACTGTCTACATTTGTTGATAACAGAGTAATAGATGTGACAGATGTTAATATTGAACTACTTAAAATTACGACTTATAATGCTGATGATCTTAACGAAAAGGATATCAGGATCTTAGTTGATAATCACCTAGTCAATTTTAATTTGGAAACTGTGGATATATTTATCAAATATAATTTAATCGTGGATATAATTCTTGATCACCCAAATGAGTTCATTGCAAACTACAAAGAACTAACTTTATCAAGTAGCAATTTGATAAGGTTAATTAAACAATGGAATGACGACCCAATCAACGATTTATTAAATCTTATAACTGAAGAAGAGTCCGATGAATTATTTGAAAACACTGAATTGATAGATGTTTTAATTGAAAGAAAAATTATTTCTTCTGATAAACTTTTCTTGCGGTTAATTAATAATAAAAATCCTCGTTTGAAAAAGTATTTTATTCAAAATTTGAAACAACATTCATTGAGTAAGAATGTAATTGAAAATTCCTTGATTTCATTCCATGATAATAATATTGTAGATTTTACTAATGATGAGTATAATTGCATTTTTGAAAATTTAGCAAATAATGAACTGTTTGTAAAACTTTTAAATCAGGCTTTTATTAACAGTAAAATAAATAGCGATTCTATAGATCATGTAATTTACTGGGTACAAACTCAAAATAGTCCAATCTCTGAACTCTATATCAATCAAAATAGTGAAGTTAAACTTAAGAAAACACTTGAAAACGAGCAATTGCTTAAAAATTTAAGGCGAATTGGTATAGTATCGAAATTTAATGAAGTAGAAGGAGATTATTTTAGTGTTTATAATAAAAGAAAGTATCCCCCAAAAAAAAATATTAGTACTTGAAATAAACATTTTTCAGCGCCCCACATTACTTATTTTGACCGAAAATTGACCCAAATCCGCTTGAAATTTTATGAAATCGAATGAATTCAGGTGAAAACTAGATATTAAAAAGTTTACACTTATACAATCCTATGAGACTGCATGAGACATACTTAGTCGCTGACCAAGCTAAAGGATCTTTAAGTAAATAATTTTTAAACATTGATTTAACAATGTTAAGCCCACTATTTTTAGTGGGCTTTTTTTGTTTTCTAATAATTTCCCTTAGTTCTTGATACCAATCGATAACTGATGATGAATTATAAAGAGCAGAGCCGTAGTTAAGCTTATTTTAATTTTTATGAAAAAGAATCTAATGTAACTCTTACCTTCACCTGTACTTGAAAGTGTATAGTTTGTTCTATTCAATTTAACTTTGGTGAAATATTGGAAAGATGGCTGTTCACCATGGTAGCTATTGTTGTGATTGGACTGTCATTAAACCAAATAAAAAAAGGTAGAAATGTAAAAAAATAGCTTAGTCGGCTATTTTTTTTGGGATGAAATAATATTAGATTTAAAAAATTAAAAGTGCTAAATCCCAAAGCATGTGAATGACGATTGGGACGAGAATATTTTTACTTTTTAAAAATATAACTGAAAAAATAATACTCAATATCAAGACATTAATGAAGCCACCGGAAGCAAAATTTTGAATGAAACTTCCTGTTTTAACCCAAATAGGAAAATGAATACATAAAAACAAGACCGAAGAAATAAGAACCGCAGGGATCGTTGTAGTTTTTAATAACAACGCATTCAGCAACCAACCTCTAAACACCATCTCCTCGGTAATTCCCACAAATAAGAAGACACCAATTAAATCAGTTGCATTAAAAGAATTGCTAAATTGCAAGCTGCCATGTTCAACCCATTCTCCCAAAATAATATAACTAATCATCAAAAATGTAATCAAAATATAAGGTGCGACACGAAATTTATTTGTAAAAATTTTATCAAAGGGTACATATAAAGAATCGTGATATTTTTTCATCAAAAGAAAAGCTGGAACAGTCCAAGTCGCAAATTTAATTAATGAACCAGATAATGCTTGCGGGAAGGGTGTGGCAAATAATTGAAAGCCAGATAATTCATAAAAAGACCACCATAAAAAGAAAATCACGAGATAAATGCCGATTATTTTTGTGGGCACTTGTTTTTGGAGGTTTGTCATAGAAAACTCCTTTGTATATTTTCTGAAATAATTCTATCTCAAATACAAAAGGAATAAAAGAAAATATTCCCTCACCAAAGTGTTTTTTTCACCGACCAATAAATCATGCTCAAGACGATGAAAATCAGTCACCCAAGATCATACAAAAAATTGACCATTATTTCAGCTGCTGAAGTTGCAGAGTGAGCACTTCTATATTAATCGGTGTCGTTTTGTTAAAGACTAATTCATCCAAACTTATACCAAAAAATCGAGCCAGAGCTACCAATTTTTCTAAATCAGGTGTCGTGTCTCATAATTCTCATTTTGAAATTGTCTGTCGCGAGATGTAAAGTTTGTCGGCAAGAAATTCTTGCGAGATTTTTTTTTATCAAATTAATTAATTTAGCTTGAAATTCGATAGTCAAATAAGAAGTGATGTTTTACGACTAATTGATAAATTCGTTCTTCAATATCTGTGAGTGTAGAAAAATTTCGAGTGCTATTTCGATAATAAATACTTCTAGAAATACCGAATAAAGAGGTTAAGCGAGTAATAGCTAGCTTTTCAGTGTGTTGATTGATGAAACGAATAATGTTTTCCGCGGTCACCACCTTTCCTGGTAGAAAAAATTATTAAAGGTGCATGGGTTCATTTAATAGATTACAGTGAATAACTTGTCTACATTTACATTACAGAGTTAAACACCTCAATAGGTTTTTCAAAAAATGTATCTGGACTTAAATTTTACCCAATCAACGTATAGTCAGAAATTAACACCTATTAAAAAAAAATGAATAAAAGCTTTCATTAAGGGGTTCATAGCCGATTTTAATTCTCTTTTTTTCCCTCTTTTTTTTACAAATAAAGCCGAGGCAATTAAGATGACTTTACTGAAAAGAAAGAAGGAATTTTATGAAAAAAGTAGCATTAATTACTTATAATGAAAAAGCTGTTAATTATGAAGCCTTTTCTCGTTTAAAAGAATTATCAAATGGGAAAACACTGGTCATTAAACAGGCTGCCATTATAGAAAAAGATCGTTCTGGAAAAAAAGTCTCTATTAGAGACGGTGTTGATTATGAAAGCACGGATCGAATTTTACGTGGCGGATTAATCGGTATGATTATTGGGATACTAGCAGGTCCTTTAGGTATCTTATGTGGGTGGATTATTGGTGATGTTGCAGGAATGGGCTCAAATTATATTAAAGCAAAAAAGACAACAACTATATTTGATTCCATTAGTCAAGTATTAGACGATGGTTCTGTGGGCTTACTTGTATATATGAATGAATCAAATGAAGACATTATTGATACTATGCTAGTTAAAGACCTTAATGGAGTGATTGTAAGATTCAATTATGAAGAAGTAGAAGCAGATATTGAGCTAGCTAAACAGCATGAAAATACAAAAGCATAGGAAGTGGATAGTAATGAATATGAGAAAAAAGGTAAGTCTTAGTATTGTAACATTAGCAGTAATTGCGACATTAGGTGCATGTGGTACAACAAAAGAAAAAGTAGATAATGTTTATGGAGATTCTAGTTCACAAAAAACAAATAAGGAAAAAGATGGTGTTGTTGAAACTGAAACAAACGAAAAGCTAAAGTATGATGGTTACTTCAAAGACATAGTGACACATGATGTTGATCCTCGAATTGAGACAAAACTGTCTTACGATACTGATTACGAAAACACAGACTGGGATAATATCACATTTAAAGTAGATCATGCAAAATTTGTTACTGTTGATCACTATAAGGACACAGATGGCACACCTTATAAAACGTTAGCATCGCTTCATTACAAACTTGAAAATGAAGACTCATCTGATAAACATATTACACCAGATACTGCTGAATTGGTGATGAAAGATGGAGAACATGTCAAGGCTGAAATCTTTATGAATGTTTGGGATGACGAAGTTTTAACTTCACACAAACATAAAGATGGCTACATGCATTTTAAAGTAGCAGATGAGAAGAAATTGGAAGAAATCAAAGCTATCGATATTACCTTTAAAGCTAAAGATAGCGAAGGAAATGAAGTGACGCATACTTATACTGTAAACATGCCTATAGATGCTGAAAAATAGAATTATGGTCAGATGTGATTACGATACGCTCATTAATGGTAGTGATATCTCAAAATTAAAATGTAAAGGATGTTTTTATGATGAAAAAAGAAAATAATGCACCACAACCAATTCGTAAAAAAGATGGAAAGGGATGGCTAGATTTTGGCCCTCGAGACATTCAAAGGGATATTGAAGGACCTGATTTTTTAATTCCCCCTGCAACTGATCACGGAACATTGCCTAATATGCGTTTTAGTTATAACGATGTTCGTAATCGACTGGAAGATGGTGGTTGGGCACGAGAAGTTACCAACCGAGAAATGCCTGCATCTGATAAGGTCGCAGGAGTTAATATGAGTTTGGCGCCTGGTGCCTATCGTGAAATGCACTGGCATAAAGAAGCTGAATGGGGATTGATGTTATATGGAAATGCCCGCGTAACAGCTATTGATGAGAATGGTAAGACTTATATTGATGATGTAAAGGCTGGAGATATTTGGAATTTTGAAGCTGGTGTTGCACATTCTATTCAAGGTTTAGATGAAGGTTGTGAATTTTTATTAGTTTTTAGCGAGCCTGATTTCTCTGAAAATAATACGTTACTAATTACAGACTGGTTAGCTCATACACCACCTGAAATTGTTGCAGCTAATTTTAAAAAGAAACAATCTGAACTGGAAAGCTTACCGGATAAACAAAAATATATTTTTAGAGCAGATGTACCAAAAGCTATTGATGAGGTCTCTCGTCCAAATAAAAATGGAGAGGTCCCAAACCCTTTGACCTTCCATATTGATACATTGGATCCAATTGAATCAGAAGCAGGACGTGTGTGGATTGTTGATTCGAAAGTATTTCCTGGCTCTCCAACTATATCTGCTGCAATTGTTGAAGTTGAGCCTGGTGGTATGCGGGAATTACACTGGCATCCTAAAGCTGCTGAATGGCAATATTATATTCAAGGCGATGCGCGCATGACTGTATTTAATTCTAATTCATTAGCAAGAACATTTGATTATCATGCAGGCGATGCTGGGTATGTACCCATGGTGGCTGGTCATTATGTCCAAAATATTGGTAGTGAAAAGCTAATTTTTATTGAAGTATTTAAAAATCCTGATTATTCAGATATTTCTTTAAATAAATGGTTAGCTACGATCCCATCTCAAATAGTAGCAGACCATCTAAATCTCACTAAAGATTTTGTCGAAAGCTTACCACAAGAAGAATCTCCTTCTCCAGTTATTTGGTTTGATCAAGATAAGATTGATGAAGCTTTAAAAAATCCTAGTAAAGATTCCATTAATAAAATGAAATCAGGATTAAACGCAACAGATATTTTTTAAATTCAATATCCTCTTTGATTCTATGATTGAAGGGGATTTTAATATAATGAAAAGAGATGTTTAAATAATGATGAATAAAGAAATTAAAAGTGGAGAACCATATATGGAGTTTCCCATGATTGCTTTTTTCTTAGCTGTAGCAGCTGGAAGTATGAGTGGATATACTTATTTTATAGGAAAAGCATTTAGTACAGTACAATCAGGAAATATTATTTTATTAGGTCAATCATTGGCGGAGAAAGATTGGTCACATTTTTTTACTGTGGCGTTAACAGTACTAGCTTTTGGTATCGGAGCTGCAATCACAGCAATCATTCAAAAAGATAGCCCTAAAAACTGGTCGTTCAATGTCATTATTATAGAAGTTATTGTTTTATTCTTATTGTCATTAAACTTTATAAATTCGCAATTACAAACCGTTCATATTTGTATGATTATCTCTTTATTAGCAGGAATGCAAGGAAATGCTTTCCATAAGTTTGGTAAAGATTTAGTTTATGGAAATGTTGCAGTAACTTTGGTTGTACAAAATGCTTTTAGCTTTTTAATGAAATCATTTTTTAACCAATCTGGAGCTGCACATAAAGCTTTTCTGTACTTTAGCATTTTGGTAGGCTTTGGATTTGGAGGTTTTGCGGGAACATTATTGACAAGTAATTTCAATGATAAAGCTTTATTTCTACCGATTATTGTTCTATTGGTAATATATACTTTAGGTAAGAATATAGAATCTAAAACTAACCAAGCTATATCTGTTAACCCAAAAGGTTAATATTTAAAGAGTAGATCAAAATTAATAACCGAAGAGGATTTTCTTTTCGTTTTTTTAAAAGTAACAGGGAAAAATTATTAATGGATTTGACAATTCCTTATGTATTTAACCATTTAAACTGTAATTTTTTAATAGTAAAGTCGTTTCTTATTATTATGGAAAACTAAGAGTGTAAAAAAACCGTGTGAGTAACCGTTATTCTAGATATGGGTTGCTTCACGGTTTTTCTTTTTCTGAAGTAAGATGAAGAGGTGATTACAAAATGTCTAATAAGAAAAGAAATTCTGAATCGGTGAAGTTAGCTGAATCCAGTCTTAATACTTACCAGCCAGAATTTGTAAAAGATACGCAAGATGTCTTGAAAGGCGTATTTGGTTCGTTGCTTGAAAAAATGCTACAGGGAGAACTAAACAATCATCTAGGTATAAATTCCATTCTAAAGAGCTTAAGGAACATGAAAATCGTTGGAATGGTTATGGGAATAAAACACTCAAAACAAGTTTTGATGAAGTAAATATTGATGTTCCCAGAGATCGAGATGCTTCTTTTGATCCTGAGCTAGTCCCTAAAAGAAACCGTATGTCTCCGACATTGAAGAAAAATTTCTTTCTATGTACCCTCGTGGAATGAGTCAACGAGATATTGCCACGACGATTCAGGACACCTATAGGTTTGATATCTCTCACGAAGTGATCTCTGATATTACAGATGCACTTCTTCCCGAATTAGAGGAATGACAAGCGCGCCTATTAGCCAAATGTTACGCCTTTTATTTGTCGATTGTATGTACGTCACTTTACGAGAAAACTACGAAGCAAAGAAATCTGCAGTCTATACAAACCTTGGTTACGATTTGAACGGTAATAAAGATATTTTAGGTTTATGGCTACATCAAACTGAGTCGAAAAATCGCTGGATGCAAGTATTTGATGAACTAAAATCACGTGATGTTGAAGACGTCTTTTTTTATCTCCATGGATGGTGTTTCTGGCCTCGAAAAAGGCACAAAAACGATTTTCCCTTTAGTGGTTGTTCAACTTTGTATGGTTCATCTTGTTCGAAATACATTACGCTATATTCCAAGTAAAGACTATAAAGAAGTGTGCAGAGATATGAAAAAATTCTATGGTGCTTCCTTCTTCACTTAAAGCTGCTCACGCTGCAGTTTCTTAGGGTAAATCTTGTTGTACCTAGTTTAACGATAGCAAATCACCACCAATAATGTGGATTGATTAAATTGATTATTTGAGATGACTAATCCAGGTCGTCTTTTTTTGTTTTCTTCCGTTGAACCTACTTTAGGATTTATCCAAATAATATCTCCAGTATTGGATGATGCAAAAGGATTTTCCACTTTCTGAATTAATTTAATAGAACCATCTTTTTTAGATTAACTTTTAACATTACATATTACTGAATGTAATGTAGTTAAGTAACGTTGGTAGGAGTTGGTAAAATAAAGACTATTTCATCTATTCGAGAAAAAAAGAGAGGATATGAAAAAATTTTCGCTTAGCAATCAATAGGGAGAACGAAATATTTTATTACTTTATATTGGCATAAATACTGAGTATAGAATTTCTGATTTACGTCAATTAAAGTCATTTGATGTTTTAGGAATTTCTCGTGGTCAAATTGTTGTTTAAGAACTGAAACAATCCACTTAAAAAATATTGGTTCTCGGTCTATTAGAAAGTCCTTCAGTTATTTATTATGTAAACAAGGAATAAAAAAAGAGATTATTCAATCTTTATTAAAACATCCTTCACAGAGGGCGGTCTTGCGATATATTGATATCACACAGCAAGATAGAGATGTAGCTGTTAGGAGCTAGGAACTTTAAATTACCATGCTGTTCCACCTTTTTATAGTACTTATGAATTTGGAAAGACTTTTATAGAAAAAAATCAAGGAACTTCTATGGTTATCCAAACTTCCGACAATGTAAATATACAATAAAAATAAAAAGTGAGAAATCATTCTAAAGTATAGAGTAAGCTGTTTAATGTAAAAAAAGACAAAAAAACTATAATTTCTCTGATAACATTGATTTCTTTGAATTTTAGCTCATTAGATACTATATAATGTGTTTAGGGTAAGAATATTAATTTTAAGGAGTATAAAGATATGGACACAGAAATCAAAGTTACTTGCAGAAATCCTACTGAGGACGATGCAAAAAATATCGTTGATTTTTATAATTTAGTTGGTGGTGAAACGACGTATTTAAGTTTTGAAGAAAATGAGTATCCTTTAAATGTGAAAGAAGTAAAAGAATTAATCATTAATACAAATCACCAGATAAATTCTACGATACTTTTAGCACTCATAAATGGAAAAATAATAGGTATCGGAACGGTGAGTTCTGGAAATAAAGTTAAATCAAAACATTGCGGTGAACTTGGTATAGTGGTAACAGAAAAATTCCAAAGCATAGGTATTGGAAAGGAAATTATTTACCAGCTATTAACTTGGGCAAAGTCTAATGGTGTGACTACCAAAATTCAACTAGATACCCGTGTAGATAATAAAAAAGCCGTAAAACTATATAAAAAATTCGGATTTAAAATAGAAGGTAAGCTCGAAAATACTACTATAATAGAAGGTAAGTACTATGATTTATATGTGATGGGGCTGATGTTATAGTCTATAAAACTGTCATTGGTGAAAGCAATATAAGTTGAAAAAATAAATAGTTAATAAAAGAATATTATCAAGTAATACTTCTGTTTTTTGAATATGTCTTTTACGCACTCTTTTCTTTATTTCTAAAAATGCAATCTATGAGTGTACCAAAAGATAAATTAATTATCTCTTAGTAATTTAACAATTATGTAACTATAATTTCAAATGAGGTGTCACTTTTTTATTTTTATAAAAAAAAAATTCTTCTTGTAAAGGCTGTAAAAATACTATTCAAAATTATTATTGAAGTAATTGATTATGTGAGGAACTATAATACGAACATAAATCCACATGAATGAAAAAATTGTAGCTGATATAAATACATTGACTGGCCATGTAATTTCTTTTTTTAAACGAATATGATTGATAATATAAACGATATAATAGCTACAGAAAAAACTTAACATTAATTCTTTGAGGTAAAAAATTCTGAGTTTCAACTTTTGATTAATTTTTTTATTATATCGTATTTCATAATTTTCAGGATTTATAAATAATGTGATGATTGTTCCAATAATGCCAACCTTTCCTGTTTTATCAGCTGCTAAAATCAGTAGAAAAAAGCAACAGATGAAAGGAATAAAAATGACCATATCTCTTAAATCACGCTTTATCAAATAGACACTTCCTTTGTGAAAGGATTTTTATAATATATGTAGAAGAAAAAATATCAAGTCAGTGAAATTATGTACTAGTATTTTCCAAACTATTGAACAATTTTATTGCTTAATTCCTAGTTTTTATTATATTTTATGAAACGGTAAAAAAATCAGGGATTATATGAAAAAAAATAATATTGGATATGTATTCAGATGAAATTATCAAATATGGAGGCCAAATAATTTTTGGGGTTATGGCATACCCTCATAAATGTTCGATGGTCATAATATGCAAGCAAAAAATAAAAAACCATACACAAAGAAATGTTAGCACTAATGAATCAAGATCAGGATTAGATGGAAATGGACCACTTACAAATGAAATAAAAAATCAGCTCAACTTTTGACAGTAGCTCCCCACCATGGCTACCATTTCCTAAGAATTATAAGAAATGAGACAAGCTGAGAAAAGTATTTTTTCAAGGTTACAACATTGTCGATATTGTCCTTAACAACTGTCAAAAGATAAGCAAATCAATTTTTAGTTATTTTTTTGTTTGTATAGTCCAAATGTTAGAAAGAAACTAATCAGTATAACAATAGATGAAATACCTATTGTTTTCACTAAACTATTTGTAAAGTTAATATCTAATTTTACAACCATATTATTTCGCATAGTTTCTGTTATGTTCAATATCTTTGGATTGGATACTTTTAATGCATGAATAGCTGATCCTGCACTATTTATCACACTTGATTCCAATGAATGCTGCATTTTTGCTGATATTCCTAAACCATCAAGAGTATGGGGAATGTCATTTTGTAGTTTTGAATTAAATATTGTTCCGATAATAGCAACACCTAATGCAGATCCAATTTGTCGTGTAGTGGATTGAATACTTGATCCCTGTCCTGACTGAATAGGTGGGACATCCTTTAATACAATGGATGTTAACTGGGCTGAAGCAAATCCAAGTCCTATACCGTAAATAATAAGCCAGATAACAATCCAGGCTAAACTATTATTGGGATTTACAGTTTTGAAAAAGCCAAAAAATCCTAAAGTTTCTAAAAATAAACCAAGAGATACAACAAAAGATGCTGATGTTTTTTCAACAATAAATGTAGCCATACCACCTGCTAAGAACGCTCCTAACCCCATCACTGAAAGTATAATTCCAGACTTTATTGGACTAAGTACTAAAATATTTTGCAAGAATAATGGTAATAAAAATAAGAGTCCAGATTCTCCGATAGCAACGATACCGGCAATAATATTTCCTAATGAAAAACTTTTAAACTTAAATAGTGATACATCTAGTAAATGAGATTTATTTTGTTTGTTCAGACGCGATTCCCATACTATAAATAATGAAAATACTAATATACCAATGGCAATTAATGTAGGTATAATGGATAAATTAAAGAACGTTGGATAGCCATTATTGGCATGCCACCAGCCGTATGTACGACCTTCTATAACTCCGAATACAAAAGAAATTAAACTTATCGTAGAAAGTAAAAAACCGATAAAATCAAATTTCCCTACTATTTTTTCACCATAAGTTTCGGGTAAATATTTTAATGCTGAAATAATGATGAAAACACCAATTGGAAAATTAATCCAAAAAATCCAGTGCCAAGATAAGTAAGTTGTCAAATACCCACCTAATAATGGACCGATTGCTGCCATACCAGCAATTACTGATCCCCATACTGCAAAGGCAACAGTTCTATCCTTTCCAAAAAACAATGAATTTACAACTGATAAAGTTGTTGGTAAAATAGATGCTCCACCGACTCCTTGTATCGCTCTAGCAGTTAGCATAAAAGTAATATCTTTTGAGAAGCTTGCCAATATTGATCCGAACAGAAAAATTATAATTCCTATAATTAATATTTTTTTTCGACCAAAATTATCTGCAAGTCGTCCCATGGTAATGAGCAATGAAGAAAAAAGCAGAGAATACAGAGTAATAATCCATTCGGCATTTGTAAAAGATAATTTCAAATCCTTCATTATGACTGGTAATGATACATTCACAATTGTGCCATCGATAATAACTAATGATACGGATAACGCTAATATTGTTAAAACCCACCATTTGTGTTTAACAGTTTTAGTATAAGTATTTGTTACATTTAACATTTTGCACCTCTTTTTTAATTTGATAATATAATGTGCTTTCAGATTACCGCATTACCTGTAAAAGACTAATCAAATAAAAATATTTCTATTTTTAAATAACTTAAATTTATCAATAAGTGTCATTAAAAAAGAGTATAATTGTCATAAAAAAACTATATCCATTTTTTAAAAAAAAATAAAAAAATGAATTATAAATTAATGGCTATTTTTAGGTTAAACACTAACTAACTCATAGGATCTAATAGTAAAACATATAGGTCTCAGTTAACTACCGCATGATTTTTCTAAATAAATTACTACCGTTTCAACAAAAATATATTTGTGAGGTAAATGATGAATTTAATTAATATTTTAGAACCTTTATTATTTAGTATACTTGTATCTTCTATGATTGGTTATAATAGAGAAACCAAAAGTAGTCCTGCAGGAATGAGAACTTATAATTTAGTTTGTTTGGGTGCAGTCATTTTGACAATCATATCTAAAGAATTATCTGAAGCTACTGCTCAAGCAGTGATCACTAACCCTGAATTAAAGGGAATCATCAGTGCTGATTCTAGCAAAATCATTGCTCAAATAGTTAGTGGTATTGGTTTTTTAGGTGCTGGAACAATTATTGTCTCTCAAAAAAGAGTAAAAGGTTTGTCGACAGCATCTTCTTTGTGGGTAACTGCTGCTATAGGGATCGCTGTAGGATTAGGATACTACCTGCTAGCTTTATTTAGTTCATTATTAGTGGTAGTTATCTTAGCAACTTTTAACAAAATCATTCCCTTTCAATCTTTAAAAAATTTAGCCATAACTATTTCATCAGTGGAGACAGAAAAAATGATTACAGAATATTTTAAAAATAACCAAATAACTGTTAAAAATTTAACAACAAAAGTATACACAAATGAAGATAGGAAATACTATACTAATGTGTACACTATCAAACCTCATCATGTTACAGACATGCATCACCTTATTATTGATTTAGCAAGAATAGATGATATCAGTTCAATAGAAATACTCGATGTGTAGGAGGCTCTTACGACAAGCCTCTCACACATCGAGTATTTTGTTTATTTTTGTATATAAATTTTTTGAAATTGTTCAACATAATCATCCTGCAATTTAAGACCAGATGTTAAGTAATTATCCAAACTACCAAACTGTTTAATTAATATTTCCTTCGCATGTTCTAAGTAAGAAGAATCTACAACTAAAGCAACCTTTAAGTCATTTATTTGAGAAGCAGACAACTTGCCATCTAATGAATTGAGAATTGACTGATTAGCAATCTTTCGAGATTCATTTGTTTTCAAATAGTCCTTCATAATTTGTTCATCAGAGGCACCTGAAATTTTTAATATCAAAGCAGCGGCGAATCCTGTTCTATCTTTTCCCGCAAAACAGTGAAATAATATAGGCTGTTTTGTTTGTAAAACTTCTGTTAGAAATTTTGAGTAACCATTTAACGCTGACTGACTTGTTACAATCTCGGTATAAGTTTCTAACATAGATTTATGAATATCAGAATTACTTAGCATACCTTCTAAAGAAGCACCGTTAGCTGTAATAGAGGCTAAAATATCAATATTGCTTATTTCTATACCATTAATTTTTAAATCTGGATTTTTCTTTATTTCATCAGCACTTCTAAAATCATAGACTTTTTTTATTTCGCATTTATTTTTTAAAAAATTTATATCAGATTCATTTAGTTCCGTGAGTTCTCCACTCCTGAAAAATAGTCCGCTTTCTAATTTTCCTAATTGCGTAGTTATATCACCAATATCTCTAAAATTTGTTATCATAAAATGTATCCTCCAATTTTGTTAATGGATTTATTGTACAATTTTTTTATCAAATAAGAAATTTTTAAGACATAATTTTCTGTTGCTTATATTTTTTTAATTCAGATTACTGTTAGTATGCCCATTAATAACACTTTTTATTTTCCAAAAAATTTTATTTTACTGAATCCTTTGGAACGTTTGATAAGGTGGTTATTATGTTGTAAACGAATTAGACACAAATAAATGAGATATGTTGTTATTAATAATAATGATTACAAAGAAGAAATATTTTAAAAAAAAATTTAGGTTTGTGACTGGGTGTGTTTTATAGTCATACGCTGAAGCAGAAGAACTAGGGTTAGAAACTTTATTTCTTAGAGTTTATTACTCAAATTTGGGTATTTTTTCACGGTTAATTATGATGAAGGAAAGCACCGCTCGGGCAATCTCAGATAAAGGGATTGTAAAATCGTGGGTTCCATGTATACAAGAAGAAAGTTCAACCCTTGATTCGAAAGCGGGAGATTGAAGTCCACTCATCCATGAGGAAAACTTACCGTTATCAGTCTCATCGGGGAAAATCGAATTCATCAATGCTTTATACACAAATGTGTGTTATCAAAAAATCACGACAGATACAACAGCAAGATTATCTCTTATCGAATTTCAGGGATGCTGAATATATTGGTAATCAAGGAGGATTTATAAGAGGTAATCTACGTAATGGAAAACAGCATCTAGTATCGAACCTTGGATGAGCCTACCATATGAACGTCTATACTTACAAATTAAAAGAGCATAAGATTTTCCAAAATAAGTCCCGTAAAAAAATTTATTTAGATAATTCGATCATTGAGAATTTCTTTAGTCTAATAAAGCAAAAAATCTATAATGTAAGAGAATATCACAGCTTTGAGAAATTGAAATAAGAAATTGATTACTATAATTATGAGCTTATGAAGGGAAAACTAAATTGGCTGAGTCCAGTGAATATAGAGAAGTGACATTAAAAGCTATCTAAAGTCATCAATAAAAGCACAGAAAAATGGAGTGGATTTCTCCACTCCCAAAAAGTCTAACTTTTTTGATCGCTACACCCACTAATTTTGGTGGACTTTTTTTATAGAGTTATACTCTTTAATGTCATAGAAAAATAGTACAAATTTTAAAATACTCACTGACTTTTGAGCTGTGTCTTAAAAGTCGGTGGGTATTTTTGTATCAATTAAATTCTTTTTGCACCACATGTAAGGCGGCGCTGATTACTTGGTCCATATCGTAATATTTATAATTACCCAAGCGTCCACCAAAAATTACTTGTGGCAGTTGTTTGGCTTTGGCGCGGTACTGTTTGAAAAGTTGATTATTTTTTTCATCATTAATCGGATAATAGGCCTCTTTTGTTTCATCCCAATCTTGAGGAAACTCTTTGGTAATTAAAGTGATATTATCTTCCCCCTGACCATCAAAATGGCGCCATTCCATGCTGCGAGTGTAAGGCGTTTTGCTGTCAGTGTAATTAATCACAGCATTGCCTTGAAAATTTGCGGTAGGCTCTGCAACTGTTTCAAATCGCAGTGAGCGATATTCTAAAGGACCATATTCAAAATCAAAAAAAGCATCAATCATTCCTGTATAAATGGTTTTAGGAAATTCAGCTAAATAAGTTGATTTATCCGCAAAAAAATCAGTGTTCAATTGAACATCAATGAGTTCGCTTGCCAGTAATTTTTCAAAAATTGTCGTGTAACCACTAACAGGAATTCCTTGATAGCGATGATCAAAATAATTATTGTCAAAGGTAAAACGAGTCGGCAGGCGCCGAATGATAAAACTTGGGAGTTCTTTAGGATCTTTGCCCCATTGTTTTTGCGTGTAGCCTTTGATTAGTTTTTGATAGATGTCAGTACCAATAAGGCTAATGGCCTGCTCCTCAAGGTTTTTAGGGGAGCCAGTCAGACCGGCAGCTTTTTTTTGTTGAGCAATTTTAGCTTGCGCTTCTGCTGGCGTTTTCACTCCCCACATTTGATAAAAAGTATTCATATTAAAAGGTAGATTATACAATTGGCCTTGATAGTTAGCGATGACTTGATTGATATAATTATTGAACTCTGAAAATTGATTAATGTACTGCCAAATTTCTAAGCTATTCGTGTGAAAAATATGGGCACCATAATCATGGACATTAATGCCATGCTCTTGGTGTGTCGCTAAGTTTCCACCGATTTGAGGACGTTTTTCGATAACTAACGAGCGTTTATTTCTTAGCGCCGCTTCATAGGCAAAAATTGCACCAAATAGACCAGCGCCGACAATCAAGTAATCATAATTTTTTTGGTTGATTTTCATTTAAATACCTTTCTTTTGTAAAGGAATCAAAACATTTAATTTAAACCAGTTGTCCTCCAATTTCACAGTCAAACTGCCATTATACTTTTCAGCAATATATGCGCTGCTTTTTAATCCGTAGCCGTGATATCGCTGATCTTCTTTAGTAGTTTGTGGCAGACCATCTTCAAAATGAAGGGGCGTCTCTGAATAATTTTCTAGACTATACATGACAAAATTAGCTTTTTTGGATACGCGTAAATTAATCAAGCGTTTTTCTGTACTTGCTAAAGCCAAGGTGGACTCAATCGCATTGTCTAAAGTATTTCCTAGTAGACTGACTAAATCCATTGTATTCATAAAGCTTAACAGAGCACCATCAACAATACAGGTGAAAGTGATTTGATTTTCAATACAATAAATATTTTTTCGTGTGACAATCACATCAATAATTGGATTGCCTGTTTTAATATTGGTTTGATATTTTTCAATATCTTCTTTGAGTTGATTGACATAGCTAAGACGTTTGTTTTCGTCTGGCTCCATTTCAATAATCGAGAGCTGATGTTTGAGATCGTGAAATTTTCGATTGATAATCTGGTTACTTTCACGATAGGCTTCATATTGTTCATACTGAGACTGAAAGACATTGTTCATCGCAGTTAATTCCTGTCGCAGATTATTTTCATAACGAGAATTTTCTTGAATATAAATCAGAAAAATCCCACAAAGATTAATCAAGCTACGAAAAATAAAAATTGCAACAGAATCCCCAATCGCAAAGTTTGTACTTGAAAGAATAAAACCGATATTACTCATAGTAAAAATTATGACAGCTGTCAAAATAACTTCCAACGTATCTTTGGGTTGGATATTTTTCAGTAACAGTTGGTGGTTGCTCTTTTTTTCAATTGCAAAATAGATCCAGGCTAGTAACAAGTAGCTAATCAGCATAAATGCAATCTGTAATGGGATGATTTCTTCAAAGCGATTATAAAATAAATAACAATAAAGCTGCCAAGTCAAGGATGCAATAAATTCAGCGAAGATGAAAGCCTTGCTGACATTGTATAGGTTACTGAGGGCTCTTTGATTAACCAATACCATAAAGGTTAAAAGCATCCAACAGACATTGATAATCATACCAGGAATCCAAAAAAACAAAGGCCAAGTACCTACCCAAAGTTGCAGACAAATTTGACCAATGAGCAAGGCAATAGCCTTTAAATAAAAAAAGTTTTGTCGTTTTTCTGGTACGATGGCCATTATGAGAGCGATACAGGCAAGCCACTCAGAAATTGCTGTATAAATACGGGGAATATTTGGAAAAATGTCATTCATCAATTCATATCAGCTCCTAAATAGTTGGTTAAAGCCTGCATAAAATCTTTTTTGCGGGGCCGACTGATAATTAATTCATATTTATCCAGGTACAGCATATTGCCATCAATCGATTTAACGTGTTTCAAGTTGACCAAATAACCATTATTAGAACGGAAAAAGTCTTTGTCTTTTAATTGATTTTCAACATTTTTCATCGAATCCAACACAGTATAATCACCAGAGACACTGTGGAAATGCAAATAATGCCCCTCGCTTTCAACAAAAAATAAATCATCTAGAAAGATTTTCCGAATGCCACTGTTCGTTTTTAAGGTATAGCTTTCTTTAGGACTTTGATTCAGACGTTCTAGCACTCGTTTAAAATGTTCTTGAAAATTAAATCGGGTGATGGGCTTTAATAAAAAGTCAGCCGCCTCCACTGCATAACCTTCAATGGCCCATTGAACATAATTTGTCAAAAAAATAATGATTACATTAGTATCTACCTTGCGAATTTTTTTTGCAGCGGTCATACCGTCCATAATCGGCATTTCTACATCAAAGTAAATCACATCATAATTGCCTTGATAATTATCCACAATTTCAATGCCATCACTAAATTGGATTAATTCTAACGAGATATCTTGTTCATTACAAAAATTCGTGATTAAACGAGCAAGGGTTTGACTGGCCTCTGGACTATCTTCAACAATTGCGATTTTCATTTCAGGCCTCCGTTTCTTTAAATACTCCCTTATTATAGAAGAAGGCGGATAAATATCAAATAAAATCTGTTTAAATTTTTTTCAGCGACAAGTTATGCTGTAATTTTATCAGGTTATGTAATTTAGGTTTGCGAACGCTTACTTTGTTGTTAGAGTATTTTTAAGAAGCATGGAAGAATAAAGGTGGGGGAACTTATGAAACATGAAAATATTGTAAAGCAGTTGAATTTAGGTCAAAAGGCAGCAATGATGTCCGGCAAAAATACGTGGGAGACTCAAGATATCAAAGGTCTAATCCCATCAATGTTTTTATCTGACGGGCCTCATGGTTTGCGTAAACAGCTAGGTAGCTCCGATCACTTAGGCTTAAATGAAAGCGTACCAGCAACTTGTTTTCCGACAGCAGCGACTTTGGCCAATAGTTGGGATGAGAAGATTTTAACAGAAGTTGGTTATTGTTTAGGTGAAGAGGCACAAGCTTTAGATGTGCAGGTGGTTCTGGGACCGGGTTTAAATATTAAGCGTAATCCTAAATGCGGCCGGAATTTTGAATATTATAGTGAAGACCCTTATTTAGCTGGAAAGTTGGCAGCGGCTAGCATTCGTGGTATTCAAACAAATGGTACGATCGCAAGTCCGAAGCATTTAGCAGTTAATAGTCAAGAAAATAGAAGAATGGCCTCAGATTCGATTGTTGATGAACGAACATTACGGGAAATTTATCTGACTAATTTTGAAATCGCGGTAAAAGAAGGACAGCCAAAATCGATTATGAGTTCTTACAATTTGATTAACGATGTTTACGCTAATGAAAATTCTGAACTTCTTCAAGATATATTAAGAAAAGATTGGCATTTTGACGGCTTTGTAGTTTCCGACTGGGGTGGTGATAATAACCATGTAGCAGGCGTGAAAAATGGTAGTCATTTAGCAATGCCTGGACAAGCAATGACAGGGCCGTTAGAAATTTATCGTGCTGTCAAAAACGGACAACTTGATGAAGCAGTACTTGATGAGCGAGTAGATGAGTTAATTGACGTGATTTTCCAATCGACCGCTGGAAAAAATGATAACGTGACGATTGATTGGGACCATCATCATAAGGTTGCCAAAGAAGCAGCAATGCGTAGTGTCGTTTTATTAAAAAATGACAATGTCTTGCCTCTTGCCAACAATCAAAAGGTAGCAGTCATTGGTGATTTCGCTCAAAATCCGCGCTATCAAGGGGCTGGATCATCAGTAGTCAATCCTAAAAACTTGGAATCAACAATGTCCGTCATTGATGGTTATCCGTTGGACGTGGTCGGCTACGCGCAAGGTTATACCCGTGGTGGCGTTATTCAACCAGAATTGGAAGCAGAAGCTTTGTCACTAGCAGAAAAAAGTGATGTTGTTTTATTGTATATTGGTTTAGATGAAATTTTTGAAAGTGAAGGCATGGATCGAAGTAGTCTTAGCATGCCTAATAGTCAACAGCAATTGATTGAAAAGTTGGCAGCTCTTGATACGAAAGTTGTGGTAATCTTGTCCGCTGGTTCGGCTATTGAAATGCCGTGGGTGGATCAAGTTGACGGCATTTTACATGGCTATTTATCTGGGGAAGCTGGTGCGAGTGCCATGCTGGAAGTTATTTGTGGGCATTACAATCCTAGCGGGAAATTAAATGAAAGTTATCCTATGACTTATGGAGAGGTTTACTTCGGTGAAAACTTTCCAGCCACTAGCCGTTACTCATATTATCAGGAAAGTCTTTTTGTTGGTTATCGTTACTATGAAGCTGCAAAAAAAGCAGTTAGATTTCCTTTTGGTTTCGGTCTTAGCTATACGACTTTTGATTATTCTGATCTAAAAGTGAATGATACATCTATTGAGATGACAATTACGAATACAGGTGATGTTGAGGGTGAAGAAATTGTTCAACTATACGTTGGTAAAAAAGATAGTCAGCTGATTCGTCCAGTCAAGGAGTTGAAAGGCTTTAAGAAGATTACCTTGCAAGCGGGAGAAAGTCGTATGATAACGATTGGTTTTGATGATAAAACCTTCCGCTACTATGATGTCGATGAAAAAAATTGGCAAATTGAGGCGGGGGAATATCAAATTTACGTTGGAAAAAATGTCGCTTCAATTGAATTGCAGGGAAGTGTGACAGTTGCTGGTGTTGAAGTGAGGAACCATAATCACGAGAATTATCAAAAGCATTATTTCGAAAAAATTACGTTAGCGGATTTTGAAGAGCTGTATGGCAGAGCTTTACCGCGAGAATCACAAGAAAATCAGATGGTGTTACATGAGAACAATGTCATTTCAGAACTAAAATATGCGAAAAGTTGGATTGGTCGTTTTGTTTATGGTCGTTTGCATAGTATGTTGAAAAAAAGTGAGGCTAAAGGGGAACCGGATTTGAATATCCTGTTTATCTATAACATGCCTTTCAGAGCAATAGCTAAGATGACTAATGGAATGGTTAGTATGGAAATGGTTGAGAAAATTTTATTAGCAGTTAATGGTCATTTTTTCAAAGGTGTGGGTGGTTTGATTGCCAGCTTTTTCCGCAACCGTAAAGAACAAAAGATTAATATATTGGAACAGGAGTGAGTAGATGGCTGAAAAAAATCAAGCAACCGGTGTCTTAAAAAAATTCAAACAGAATCATCCCGATTTATTTGAGTTTATTCTATTTAATATTATGAGTAACGTTGCAACAATCACTAACTTTATCGTACTGTGGATTGGTACTGGCTTTTTATTTACCAGCTTTGCTAATCGCAGTTTCAACTGGTTCATTTTTAATTACGGTATTGATCAAGGTGGACTGGGTGGATTTTTAAGCTTTTTACTCGCTTATATATGTGCCCAAATTGTCAATTTTATCGTACAGCGAAAAGTTGTGTTCTCAGCCAACGTAAAAATTGCTAAAGTGTTGCCGTGGTATATTTTAACAGTAGTGGTGGCAGGTTTGATTTCGATTTGGTTGCCACCATACATCATATCAATTTTGACTCCTTATGTTGGGGGTTGGGCTGCTACAATTGCAAATGCTGTTAATATTATCATTCAGGTTGTGATAAACTATCCTATGATGAAATTTGTAATTATGAAAAAGGAATGATAGTAAACATGAAAATTTTAAGTATAATCGTTCCTTGTTATAACTCGGCAGAATACATGGAACGCTGTATCAATTCTCTTTTGCTTGGTGGGAAATTGGTGGAAATTATTCTTGTGAATGATGGATCTAGAGACAATACCCCTCAAATTGCTGATCATTATTTGGAAAATTTTCCATCTCAAGTGAAAGTTGTTCATCAAAAAAATGGTGGCCACGGACAAGCGATTAATTCTGGGTTACAAATCGCGACAGGGAAATTTACGAAAATTGTCGATAGCGATGACTGGGTGGATGTCCAAGCTTATCGAGAAATTTTAAATTTTTTAGAAACTAAAGCAGACGACTTAGAGATTGATATGTTGATAAGTAATTATGTTTATGAAAAGCAAGGTCAAAAAAATAAAAAGGTTATGAACTATCGACGTTTTTTACCGACGGACAAAGCATTTACTTGGCAAGATGTGAAATTTCCTTTTGGTAAATATTTGTTGATGCATTCTGTCATTTATCGCTTGGAAGTATTGAAAGAATCGCACATTCAATTGCCGCAACATTCTTTTTATGTGGACAACCTTTATATTTTCGAACCGTTACCAATCGTGGAGAACATGTATTATTTAGATGTTGATTTCTATCGTTACTTCATTGGACGAGAGGATCAATCGGTGAATGAAAAAGTTATGATTAGCCGTATCGATCAACAAATTGCAATAAATAAAACGATGATTGCCTATTATTCTGATACACAAGGAACAGAGGATAATGTGCTGACTTATATGCGACGTTATCTAGAAATTATTACAGCAGTTTCATCGATTTTGTTGATTAAAGAAGGTTCATCAGAAAGTTTGGAGAAGAAAAAAGAGCTATGGCAATTTATCCGTAGCCAGGATACGCATTTGTATTATCGTCTGCGTCTCGGGCTTCTAGGAATAGGCCTGCATTTGCCTGGTAAGGTAGGTCGCAAGACGACAGTCGGCGTTTACCATATGGCACAACGAATTTATGGATTTAATTAAAATTACGTTCAGTTGAAGTCATTTTAGATTTCAACTGATTTTTTTGTGACGCTTTAAAAATAAAATGAAAGCCTGTTCAAGTTATGTAGAATAAATGACAGATTATGCAGCATAAATATATTTTTTGAAATTCGAAAGGTATACTAAAAAAGTAAGAAACCCCTTACAAAGCTAGGGTTGTAGTTTAAGGGGTTAAAACAATTTAAGGAGGATTCATATGAAGAAGTATTTAAAAATAATTATTCCCATTGTGATTGTTTTGGGGATTGTTGGCGGAGGGGCATTCTTTCTCAACAAACTGAGTCAAGATGGTACGTTGAATATGGAAGATGTATATGCCACAATTGAAACCGTTTCAGTTTATTTTATACCAACTGCAATTTTATTAGTTGTAATTATTATTGCTTTAATTGTATTCCGTAAAAGAAGTCGAACTTTTAAGTTTTGGCTAAAGGCAGAATCTGTTATTGCCTTATTGGTAGCGGTTGCTATCACTATAAATGTGGTAGTTTTTGGTCCGATGGCTAGTTTGTTTAATTTGAACTATGCAAAACTAAATGAAATCAGTGCTGCTACGCTTGACGATAGTGCCGCACTAACAAATGAAATCGCAGATGAAGGAACGGTCCTACTAAAAAATACTGATAATTACCTACCTTTAGGGACAGGTACAAAAAATTTAAATGTCTTTGGCTGGGCCTCTACTAATCCAGTCTATGGTGGAACTGGTTCAGGGAATGTTGATACGAGTAGTGCAGTTAACTTGTTAAACGGTATAGAAAATGGTGGCTTTAATCTAAATACTGAGCTTTCTGATTTCTACACTGATTATCGTAGTGATCGTCCAGAAGTTGGTATGTGGGAGCAGGATTGGACATTACCAGAACCGACTGCAAAATCCTATTCTGACAAATTAATGCAAAATGCCAAAGATTTTTCTGATACTGCCGTTGTTGTAATTGGTCGTGTCGGAGGCGAAGGTGCCGATTTACCGACAGACATGAATGCTAAAGGAATCACTTATGATGGTAATGAGGGTGATTTCACTGATGGTCAACATTTCTTAGAATTATCACAAACTGAAAGAGATATGGTTGATCTTGTAACGAATAATTTTGAAAATGTAGTAGTTGTAATTAATTCAGCAAACTCAATGGAGTTGGGTTGGTTAAACGATTATGAAAATATCAGAGGCGCCCTTTGGATGGCAGGTCCTGGAACAACTGGATTCAATGCGTTGGGATCAATTTTAAATGGTGATGTTAATCCTTCTGGAAAAACTGTAGATACTTATGCTTATGATTTAACAGCAACGCCTACTTGGAACAACTTCGGTGATTATCAATATAAAGATAGTGATTACACCTATATTAATTATGTTGAAGATATCTATGTTGGTTATAAGTTCTATGAAACTTATTACGAAGCAAATGATGAAAGTTATGACGCAGCTGTGCAATATCCATTTGGATATGGTCTGAGTTATACAAACTTCACCCAAGAAATGACACCAGTTACAGTCGCTAATGATGGTAAAATGTCCTTTGATGTAACTGTCACTAATGTTGGTGATGTTGCTGGTAAAGATGTCGTACAGAGTTATTTCACACCACCTTATACGAATGGTGGCATTGAAAAAGCAAGCACGAACTTGATTGCTTTTGAAAAAACTGACACTCTAGAACCTGGTCAAAGCCAAACCTTAACAATTACTTTTAATCAAGAAGATATGGCTAGCTACGATTCTACAGGGACAGGTGCTTATGTTCTGGAAGAAGGTCAGTACGCAATTCAATTAAAAGCTGATTCTCATACAGTGTTAGCTGAGCAAAACTATACCTTAGGAGCAACAATTATGTTTGATGAATCAAACAAACGCTCAACCGATGAGATTGTTGCCACGAATCAATTCGATTATGCAGAAGGCGAAGTAACTTATCTTAGCCGAGCAGATGATTTTGCCAACTATGAGTCAGCGACAGCAGTTCCTGAATCTCGAGCTTTAACAGAGGCAGAAAGTAATGGTTTGATGAACTCTAGTAATTATGAATTAACCGATGACAGTGATGCAGAAATGCCAACAACTGGTGCGGATAATGGCGCTACTTTGTCAGATTATGTCGGCGTAGATTACGATGATGATTCTTGGAATGATCTACTGGATCAATTAACAATTGATGATATGAGTAACGTCATTAGTTACGCTGGCTACCAAACTGTTTCTGCTGATTCAGTAGGCAAGGCACAAACTTATGATTTTGATGGTCCAGCTGGAATAAGTAGTTTCTTTGTCGCAACAAACGGATCAGCTTTTCCAACGGCCGTGATGATTGCTGCAACTTGGAATAAGGATTTAGCTAATCAACGAGGAACTGCAGTAGGAACTGAAGCCAGTGAATTAGGTATTTCAGGGTGGTATGGTCCTGCAATGAATATCCACCGAAGCGCTTTTGCAGGTCGAAACTTTGAGTATTATTCAGAAGATGCTGTAATGTCAGGCTTTATGGCTGCCAATGAAATTGCCGGTGCAAATACACAAGGTGTTTATTCTTACATGAAACATTTCGCTTTGAACGACCAAGAAACTAATCGAACAGACTTATTGTTAACTTGGTCGAGAGAACAGGCAATCCGTGAAATCTACTTAAAACCATTTGAAATGGCTGTTAAAGAAGGTGGCGCAACTGCTGCAATGTCAGCTTTTAACTACATTGGTAATAAATGGGCTGGAGCTAACTCAGATCTAATGAACACTGTGCTACGTGATGAATGGGGCTTTGATGGATTTGTTTCCACTGACTATTTTGGCGGATATGGCTACATGGAAGCTGATATTGCTATTCGTAACGGGAATGATACCATGCTTTCAACAACTGGTGAGAATGGTGCAACTTTAGAAGATACAACAAGCGCAACTTCCGTTTCAGCAATGCGGACAGCTGTTCATAATGTTTTGTACACTGTTGTAAATAGTCGTTCATACTCTGATGGGCAGACTGAAAACCAATTACTTCCTTGGGAACAAACAGTTCGAAACATCGACATTGCGGTTGGTGCAGTTATTCTAATCATACAAGGTTTGATTGTTCTACTATATGTAAAACGAATTAAGAAGAAGGCTTAGAATACAATATATTTGTTACCGAAGTCGGTAATTTTTTAGAGGCATAAATGAATAGTTTATGATGAAAAATACGGAGAAAGTGCGTTTCCTGAAAAAAGGAAGCGCACTTTTTGATACACACTCATTTAAAAAAAGTGAAGCTTGTTTACTTTAAATATTTCAATAGAGATGAACATAGCGGGTTGAATATGTAGAGGATCTAATCAGTAGACCTGTTCCATAAATCGACAAATTTTAAAGTGGCAAAAAAAGTCCCATTAGTTTTATTTTTTGAATTAGATGTATTTTGAGTTGAGTGTCCTTAATTTATTAAAAACCTGATTTAAAGTCTATCGTTTGTGTTTTACCAAGTACTATTAAGCTTTAAATTTGGTTGATCCAGCGGAAACTTCATTGGCTAAATAATGAAAAAAAGGAACCTCTACTATTTTCAGTAGAGGTTCCTTTTGTATTTAATGTATAACTAAAAGAAGTCAATGATAAACCTATTTTCATTGATGTCATCGCATATATAATATAGCATTTTTCGAAGATCATTTTCTTGGAAATTTACAAATAAAATTCAAAAAAATATATTTAATATAAAATTTCTGTATCGTATTTTTTAGCAATAGCTAGATATTCATCATCGGGTTGCTGATCAGTAATGACATATTCAAAAGAAGCCCAGTCTGAAAATTTATAAGCGTGTTTTTTTCCAAACTTAGTATAATCTGCTAACAGTAAACTTTTACCGCCCATAGCCATAGCCTTTTTTTTGACTAACGCTTGCGCAAAATTAGCCTCGTAGATACCAAATGAATCGATACCAGTAGAACTGAAGATACATAAATCTATTTGAAATAACTCTAGAAATGAGTTGCCATAATCACCAACGACACTCTCGGCATCTTTAATTACTTCACCAGCAATCATAAAAATTTTAGAATCTTCTGTACAAACATGGGAAAATTCATATGCAATTTTGAGACCATTTGTTATAACAACTAGTTTTGGAGTATTTGCTAAATATGGAAGTAATCTTTTAACGGTAGAGCTTGAATCAATAAAAATACTCATTCCGGGACCAATAAAAGTGCTAGCTATTTCAGCTATTTTTTCTTTTTCAGAGATCATGACATTTTCTCGGTAATTAGTGGAAATAACATGATTTTGTTCCACTTCTAAAACAACTCCTCCGCGGTATCGGCGAATAACTCCTTCCTTTTCAAGAATAAGTAGTTCTCGTCTTAAAGTAGAGTATGAACAAAATAACATTTTTTCGAGTTCGTAATTATCTAATTTCTTATATTTTTTCAATAAATTTACTATCTGATCTCTTCTAGAATCACTCATAAATGTACCTCCTCAATCACTGACAATGAATGATTTAAGTGTACCATAGGGTTGTTATTTTTGTCCGTAGGTTTCAAAACGGATCGCCATGTTTGCCATCTCATCATCAGTCATAACTGTAGGAATTCCCACAGTTGACGCAATGATATGAACTTTTGAGCAATATTCTAACTCCTCTAGGACCGCGAAGGCTTCTGCCATTGTTTTTCCACCTGTGAGAACTCCGTGGTTTGCTAATAAAACAGCTTTTCTATATTTCATTGCTTCAAAAGCATTAATCGCCAATTCTTCAGTTCCAAATGACGCATATCTGGCACAGCGTACATTTTTCCCAGCGGTAGCAATCATATAGTGAGAGGCTGGAAGTGGTTTTCCAAGTAAGGCTAAAGCAGTTGAATAAATAGTGTGACCATGAATAACACAATTTAAATCATCACGTTTCTCATACATTATGCTATGCATACGCCATTCACTTGATGGTAATCGTGTTCCTTCAACGATAGTGCCATTAAGTTCCATAGTAACTATATCTTTAAGTTCAATTTTATCGAAAGGTATTCCTGATGGTGTGATAAGCATTAGATTGTCTTGACGAATAAAAGAGCTTAGATTTCCTCCTGTTCCTAAAGTATAGCCATCTGAAATTAATTTATTTCCGTAATCAATCAGTTCTTGTTTTTGTGATGAATACATGGAGATCCTTCTTTCTCAATATTATTTATAAAATGGTCCAAAAGTTTGACAGGCTTTGAAATCTGAAGACTCTGTGTCTTTTGTTCCAAACCCAGAAAAGACATGCGGTCTAAATATTTTTTTACTTGGGACATTGTGAAGAGACACTGGGATTTGTAACATACTAGCTAAAGTTAATAATTCTGCGCCGATATGTCCATGAACACTAGCACCATGGTTGCTTCCCCAATTATTCATCATTGTATAAACATCTTCAAAACCAGTTTCACCTAGGTTTGGAGCAAACCAAAGTGTTGGCCAAGTCTCGTCGGTCCGTTTATTCAAAATATCGTGAACATGTACTGGTAATTCACAAGAATAACCTTCAGCAATCTGTAGGGTTGGTCCAACCCCATCAATAATATTCAACCGAATCAAAGTCAAAGGTAGTTCAGCTTGTAAATGATATTGACTTGAAAAGCCGCCACCTCTGAAGTATTCATAATTAGCTCGACACCATTTAGTTTTACTAAGACAGCTATCAATGTCTTCTTCGGTCATATTCCAAAATTCTTTCATAGTTGGTTGTCCATTTTCATCAAGACTGCCACCACTACCATCCAAAGCACTAGCACCTGAATTTAATAGATGAATTAATCCATTCTGAGCTTTACCAGTTAATTCGTAACCTGTAATTCGTTTAATTGATTCAGTACTCCAGTAGGTTCTGACATCAGAAAATATTGGTGCTTTATTCGTTAGAAGAGAACCAAAGAGCATAGCAGCAGCATTACAAGTGTCGTTTTCTGTAGCAAAAGAAATCGGTTGTTTTGGTCCGTTCCAGTCAAATGTGCTAGTTAAGATTGATTCCATAAAGTCACCATTAGGTAACCAATCTGTCCATTGACGTTGACCTTGAAAGCCTCCCGAAATAGCATTTCTCCCTTTAGCTTCTTCTAACCATCCTAATTGAGCTAACTTAGGGTTGCCAAATAAAATATCACGAACGATTAAGGTTTGTTTTGCAATAAAATCCCACTGATCATTATCAGAAATATAGCGGGATTTAGTAATTATTTCTGGAAATTCTTTCCCTTCATTAATATCAATCCCTTCATGACATTTAGTGTCAATCCACTCTCGAATAACTTTGTATTCGTTAGGGTCAAAAATTTCCAATTCGATGCGACGTAAGATTTCTGTCATATCAACATACTCAATGTGCATACCTAAATATTTTTCAAAGAATTCTTGATTAATCTGACTTCCGGCAATCCCCATTGAAGAAGAACCAATGTTAACGTAAGATTTATTTTTCATTTCCCCAGCAGCAATGCTAGCACGAGCAAATAATAATATTTTTTCTTTAACATCTTTCGGAATAGCTTGATCATCGTTGTCTTGAACTTCTTTACCATAAATTTTGTACGCAGGAATTCCTTTTTGAGCATAGCCGCTCATTGCAGCTGCTAAGTATACAGCCCCAGGTCTTTCGGTTCCGTTGAATCCCCAAATAGCTTTAAAAGTACCTGGTCGTAAATCAATCGTTTCAGTACCGTAACACCAACAGGGTGAGACAGTTAAAGTTGCAATAACATCCTGCTGTGCAAAAGAATCATCTACTTTGCTAGCATCAGCATAGCCTCCAATTGTGATATTTGGAACGATACATTCTACCGGTGATCCATCCATATAATAAAGTGATGATTCTATTAACTTTTTCGCTTTGAGTGCCATCTCCATAGTTTGTTGTTCTAGTGATTCTCGGACACCTCCTTGTCTACCATCGATTGCAGGTCTAATACCGATTTTAGGATAATTCATTAGTAGTTCCTCCTCATAAATTGTTTATATTGGTTATAACTATTATTGAACTCTTCTGATTTTTGCGGATAAAAATAAATAGGGGGATAATTTTCATTGACAATGCTTACTAATTCAACACGATTTTGAATTGTTTCAATGGCTAAAAATTGAGCCAATGCGTTTCCTAATGCGGAATTTTCAGAATAACAGACAGCTATGGGTGATTGAATTAAATCAGCAGTCAATTGATTCAAAAATTTTGATTTACCGCCACCACCAAATAAAAAAAGAGTACTTAATGGCGTGGATTGAGCTAAATTTTCTAAGACAGTAGCATATTTAAAAGCTAGATTTTGATAAATAATCAGAAAAATTTGGTGTGGTTCATCGATAGATGGAAACTGATGGAATTCTCCATATTTTTTTAATTTTTCCACGAATTGTTCCTGATTTATCAAATCAGAATTTTGATTATCAAAGAAAAAATCAATGGGACTGCAGTTAATTAACATTTCTTGAATTTGTTGGATGGTTATTGATTGAGATTGATTAACAAAATTTAATGCTTCTTCAATAAACCACATACCTAGCAAATTTTTCAGTTTTAATATTTTTCCATCACCGGCTTGTTCATAAGAGTAATCAGAATTAAGTGGTTGATTTACCAAAATACCCCTTTCTGATTTTTCTCCTAGTACAGACCATGTTCCTGAAGATAAAAAGAAACAAGAATGATCATTTGAAGGTAACGCAAAAATAGCACTAGCTGTATCATGTTCCATGACTGAGTGAACCAATATTTTTTTATTGTTTAATTTGATTTCTCCGATTTGAGTGTAAGGCAGAACAATTGTTGAAAATAAAGAAGTAGAGACGCCTAATAGTTCTATCAAATCTAATGCCCACTGATGCTTATCTATATCAAATAGCTGACTTGTTGAAGCGATTGATGATTCTGTCCAAATTGCACCGGTTAATAGATACTGAATTAAATCAGGCATCATTAAAAGGTGGTTAGCTTTCTTTAAAACTTCAGGATAAAAATCTTTTAAAAAGAGTAGCTGTGAACTGGTATTAATAGATGCATTAGCGATCCCTGTTCGTTCTTGAAACACGTTAGGTAAGGACATACCATAATGTAAATACTCAGCTTGTAACATGGTTTGATAACATAAAGGAAGCATTAAGAGATTTCCGTTTTCATCTAATAAACCAAAATCACATCCCCAAGTATCAAATCCAATGCTTTCAATAGAATATTCAGTTGAAGCAAGAACGATGATTTGTTTGATTTCAGATATAATTTTATCTATATTCCAATAAATTTGATTTTTTGTAGAATCGATTAATTGATAGTCTTTAAATCTATAAATTTTTTCTTCTGTAAGTTTTCCATTATTTAAAGAAAAAACCACACCTCGGCCACTTGTTGCACCTAAATCAAAGGATAAAACTGTGGACATTTCATATACCTCCCAATCTAATTACATAATCCATATTTCAATAATAATCATACATTAGAACGCTTCCATTTTTTTAGATGGCGTATTTTTTGAAGAATTGCCAACAAACTTTCCAACTATGGAAACGTTTTTATGCAAACGCTATAATTTATTTAAATAAAATAAAAAAACTTTACAGGAGGAAAAAATGACAGCAAAAAATGGACGCAAGTGGTTTTCAGAAAGTAGATATGGTTTGTTTATTCATTTTGGCTTATATTCAGTTGCCGGAAGACATGAGTGGGTTCAGACTTTAGAAGAAATCAGTGTTGAAAGTTATAAAAAGTATTTTGATCATTTTAATCCTGACTTATTAAACCCTAAAGAATGGGCACAAAAGGCTAAAGATGATGGGTTTAAATATGTGATTATTACTGCGAAACATCATGATGGTTTTTGTCTGTGGGATACTAAAGAAACTTCATATAATGTAATGAATTCGCCTTATCAAAGAGATTTATTAGGTGAACTTATTGAAGAATTTAGAAAAGTTGGTATTAAAATTGGTATTTATTATTCATTGTTAGATTGGTACCAGACTGACTTTTTAGTTGATGGTTACCACCCAATGAGAAACAACAAAGAGTACATTGATAAAAATCCTGGTGACATGGAGAATTATAGACAATTTTTAACCAATCAAGTGAAAGAAATATTAACAAATTACGGAACGATTGATTATTTATGGTTTGATTTTTCATATAAAAGTAGAGACTGGGGAACTTCGGTTGGTAAAGGTGCTGCTGATTGGGGAAGTGTCGAGCTTGAAAAAATGATTTATGAAATTCAACCTAATATATTTATTAATGACCGTTTAGATCTTAATAGAGGAGTGCTTACACCAGAACAGTTTGCACGGAACAATGCTATGGAAAACGAAGAAGATGTCTGGGAAACAGTCCAAACCTTGAATAATAGTTGGGGCTATGATCGGGATAATTTGAACTTCAAAACAAGTGAAATGGTAGCTAAACAATTAGTAGATACAGTTTCTAAAGGCGGCAATTTCACAATGAATATTGGGCCAAATGCTCGAGGAGAATGGGACTCGACTAGTGATGAGATTTTAGAAACTGTAGGAGAATGGTTACGAAAACACGGAGATTCTATCTATGGAGCTACATTGTCTGAGTTTAAAGCACCCTTAGATTGTCGCTATACTCAAAAAGGGAATAAATTATTTTTACACATTTTTAGTTGGCCATATAGAACAATTTTATTACCAGAGTTAGGTGGAAAGATCTCGTTTGCAAGACTGTTAAATGATGGTTCGGAAATTCGGTTTACAGATACAAAAAATTTAGGAGGAGATAGAAAAGCGACCACTAACTTATACAAAGAAATTACAGAAGTTCATGTAAAAGAAGCACTTGATCCAAGCATGTTGATGCTAAATATTCCAGTTAGAAAACCAAATGAATTAATTCCAGTGATCGAACTAACATTAAAGGAGGGGTAAAAATGAGTGTGGGAATAATTATCGCAAGTCATGGTGATTTTGCTCTAGGTGTTAAGCAAACAAGCGATATGATTTTTGGGGAACAAGAAAAAGTGGAAGTATGTATTTTAAAACCTGAAGATAGTTTAGAATTATTTCGTGAAAAATTAGATAAAGTATTAACTAAATTTGACTCAGATGATGAGCTATTATGTTTAGTTGATTTATGGGGAGGCACACCATTCAATCAATTAAATCAATTAAAAGAAGAAGAGACGAGACCGATTGAAATAGTTTCAGGTTTAAATATCCCCATGATATTAAGAGCGTATAGTGATAGATTCAATCCAAATGAAACGGCGGCTAGTATTGCAAAATCTATTATGATAGAAGGATCAAATGGGATTAAAACATCAGCTAGTAATAATGAAGAATTAGTACACAAACAATCTAATTTAATGAATCTCCCAATATCTGAAAGTAAAATGATTAATCTGGGAATCAGACATGTAAGGTTAGATGAACGTTTGATTCATGGTCAAGTTGCAACACTTTGGTTAGGGTCTTTGGGAGCTACAAGAGTGATGATTGTCGATGATGAGGTAGTTAATGATCCAATTGCCAAAGCTTCATTAAAAGCTGCTGTTCCAGGAGGCATTAAGTTAAGTATTTTAAAAACTGAAACAGCCGCACGACGAATAAAAGAAGATGCTTACCATGGACAAAAGGTAATGTTAATTGTAAAAAATATCAAAACGATTTTTCGTTTGATTGAATCAGGGGTGCCAATTAATAAGTTTAATTTAGGCAACTCTAGTCCCAAAGAAGGTACAAAACAAGTGACCAAATCAGTATTTCTATCAGAAGAAGATGTGCATAAAATTTTAGAATTAGAAAAAGATGGAGTTGTTGTGACGGCTCAGATGGTTCCAATGGAGGAAGAGAAATCGTTCTCACAATTTTATGGGAAGTAGGGAAAAAGAATGAATATTGAAATTTGGCAAATTGTAGTCTTATCATTATTAGGGTTTTATGCAATTGTAGAAAATTTAGGTATTAATGTTATTGCTAATCAAGCATTAATCGTTGGGACGATTACTGGGTTAGTTATGGGTGATATAAAGATGGGGTTGGCAGTAGGGGCAACCTTACAATTGATGGGATTAGGAATTCAAGCTTATGGTGGAGCCAGCGTACCAGACTATATGACAGCATCAATTGTAGGTACGGTATTTGCAGTGATAAGTGGTAAAGGTGTGGAATTTGGTATTGGTTTAGCAGTACCAGTTGCATTGTTAATGATTCAGTTAGATATTTTTGCTCGTTTTTGCAATGTTTTTTTCCAAAAGAAAATTGATAAAAGTATTGAAGAAGATAATGTTAAAGGAATCAAAATGTACCACTTAATGGGGACAATAAGTTGGGGTCTTTCTCGTGGATTACCGATTTTTATCGTATTTAGTTTTGGTGATGGTGTAATTAAATTTGTTTCAGATGTTATTCCTGAGTGGCTAACTGGCGGACTCTCAGTGGCAGGTGGGATGCTACCAGCAGTTGGTATTGCTATTTTATTGCGATTTTTACCAGTTAAAAATTTCATAACATATTTAATGATTGGCTTTTTAGCAGTGGCTTATTTAGAAATACCAATGTTTGGCGTGGCGCTTTTAGGTCTAGCATTAGCTATTTTAGAGTTTAAAAAATTAATCAGTAATCAAAACACATCTGAAAATACAGTACCAGTTAATGTAAATGCAGGAGGGGGACTAAGTGACGATGAGTACGAAAATTAATCAAAAAGATCTGGATAAAGTAAGTTTGAATTGGTTGGTAGGTAGTCAATTGTCCTGGAACTATGAACGAATGATGGGCGGAGGTTATCTATTTTCAATGCTTCCTATTCTAGAGAAGCTGTACGGAAAAGATAAAGAGACAAAAAAAGACATGATGCGTATGCAAAGCCAATTTTTTAATACTACTCCTCATATGGGTGGATTTATTTTAGGAATGGATATTGCAACAGAAGAAGCTGAAGGTAAAAATTCGAAAGATACGGTATCTAGTTTAAAAACCGGATTAATGGGCTCCTTTGCTGGTGTTGGAGATACAATTTTTGGAGTGCTTTTTCCAACAGTTTTTGGTTCAGTAGCATCATATTTAGCCTTAAAAGGAAATGCGATTGGTGTCATCATCTGGTTGCTAGTAAATATTTTAATATTAATATTTAGATTTTTTTCTGTAAGAATAGGTTACAAACAAGGTGTTAAATTAGTAACGAGTATGTCTGGACATTTAAATGCTCTAACAACTTCAGCAACACTATTAGGAGTTACAGTTATTGGTGCAATGATACCTTCAGTTATAAATGCTAAGATTGCTTGGACTTTTAAAACTGGAGATGTTGAACTGAATATTCAAGATACACTTGATCAAATTATGCCAATGATGATCCCAGCTATCTTGGTAGGTGTCATCTATTGGTTGTTAGGTAAAAAACATTTTAATTCAACAAGAGCAATTCTTTCGATTATTGTACTGTCTATTATTTTAAAAGTATTAGGAATCATGTAGAAGTTTACACGAGATTTAAGAGAGGGTGTTCATTATGTCATTAGAATTTTTTGATGAATGTAGAAAACTTACTGAAATACTTGAAAAGTATGAAGCAGCAAATATTACAAAAGCGGCTGAGATCGTTGCGGAAGGAATAATGAATGGCGGTATCACTCAATCTTTTGGAAGTGGCCATTCGTATGCTGCGGCGCTCGAAATCAGCGGGCGTGCAGGAGGGTTAATACCATCGAAATTAATTATGGATCCTGCCGGTGGTATGTATGAACAGAATCACGGGGTAGGTAAAACATTAATGCATAAAGTTTTAGTTAGTCCAAATGATATTTTTTTCTTAGTTTCAAACTCAGGACGAAATCCGATGATTATTGAAATGGCTGAAGAAATAAAGAAACATGACAATAAATTAATAGTTGTAACCGCACTTGAATCATCTAAGGCGTCAACTTCTCGACATGAGAGTGGCAAATTATTGTATGAATTTGCTGATGTAGTTTTAGATAATCATTCAGTTTATGGTGATGCGGCATTGAATATTAGTGGATTGGAAACAAAAGTATGCGGCACATCCTCCTTTGCAGCTACACTGTTATTACAGCAAACGATGTATGAAGCAATTAAAATAATGGTATCTAAAGGTTTTGAACCACCGGTGTATTTAAGTGCGAATATTGATGGTGGTCATGAAAGAAACTTGAAAATAGAAAATCAATATGCAGAAAGAATTTTCCATATTTAATTTTATGAAATAGCCCTACCTATCCTAGATTGCTTATTAAAGATATAAAGTAGCTAATATCTTAAAATATTGATTTTAGTTATTTTTAACAGTGAAAAAAATCTGAAGTTAGAAATAATTAGACTACTTTATGAAGGGGGTTCAGTCAGTAGACAAAGTTCATGTTTTGGCTACTGTCTACAGTATTTTATTTACGACAAATTTCAAATAACTAAGGACTCAGTAATCATCATTGCCGATTACTGAGTCCTTTTTTATTTAAATGATTATTCTTTAATTTTGTTGATGACTTCTCGAATTTTTCCAATCGAAGTTTGCGAACCAGCTGCATTTCTGAACATCAAAATGGTGAAAATAGCGTCTAAAATGCTTAACTGAGAAATCCGTGATGCCAGTGCTTCAGACCGAAAAGCAGTTTCTTCAGAAATCGAGGTGAACACAATATCTGCTAGTTTAGCTAACTGGGATTGGATTTGGCTGGTGACCACAATAATTTTTGCACCATTTTTTTTAGCTACTTCTGCTAACTGAATGGTTTCTTTTGATTTGCCAGTGTGGCTTATCAGTAAGGCACAGTCTTTTTCTGTCATCATGGAAGCTTCCATTAATTGGATATGATAATCAGCGTTGTGAACAACATTTACTGGGCTACGAAGAAATTTATGATAGGCATCTGAAGCAACAATTTCCGATCCTCCCACACCAAAGAAAAATAATCTATCGGAATGATCAATGAAGTCAACAGCATCTTTTAATTTCTGCTTATCCAAAAGTTTCTTGGTATCTAGAAGAGTTGAAATATTTGAGTCAAAGATCTTATAAGCCATTTCAAGTTCGTCGTCGTCTTGTGTAATGCCTTGATGGATCGTTGTCATCGAATTTTGATAATCGTCACTAGTTAATAACGCCATTTTAAAGTCTTTAAAACCTGAAAACCCTAGTTTTTTAGTGAATTGAAAAAAAGTGGAATCAGCGATGTTTAAATCGTTAGCTATATCACTGATTGAGCTATGGCTAACTTTTTGCGGCTCTTTCAAAATATAATCAGCAATCGATTGCTCTTTAGGCGTCAAATTTTTGTAGATGGATTTTATTGTTAAACGAATAGAAGTAGCCATGATGATTAATCTCCTTAATTATTTATATTTCTAAAACTATATCATGCATAGAAGTTTATTCAACCTGTATTTTACATGATAAGTGGGAGAAGAACAAAAATCAATAAAAACTTTTTTTCTTAAATCTATTTACAAAAAAATATTTTTTTGTATAATAAGAGTATGAAATGAATACGCTATCATTATTTATGGAAAAGGCTGTTGAAAAATCGAGTGGTTTAAAATGGAGGAAGAAAATGACAAAATACAAAATTGGTATTGTAAATTCAAGTAGTTTTGGAAAAGTTTTCCCTAAGCATTTGGAACGGTTAGAAAAAATTGGACAAGTCCAGCACATTAATGTTGATTCGGAAATTGGAGGAAAGGAGTTGGCTGAGACTTTACAGGGAATCAATATTGTCATCGCCAGTGTAACGCCATTTTTTACTGAAGAATTTTTCCAGCATAAAGATGAACTGTTGATGATTTCTAGACATGGAATTGGTTTTAACAACATAGACTTAGCTGCAGCAAAAAAACACGATACAGTAGTAACGATTATACCTGCTTTGGTTGAACGAGATGCTGTAGCAGAAAATAATGTGACGAACTTATTGGCTTTAATGAGGCAAACAGTTCAAGCTCACAATCGAGTTGCCGATAATCGTTGGGAAGATCGGGCAAGTTTTGTCGGCCACACACTTTTTAATAAAACAGTTGGTGTAGTTGGAGTCGGTAATACTGGTAGTTGTGTCGTAGAAACCATTCGAAATGGATTTCGGTGTGAAGTATTGGCTTATGATCCTTATAAATCAGCCCTGCATATTGAAAGTTACGGTGCCAAAAAAGTTGAATTTGATCAATTGTTAGAGCAGTCGGATGTGATTTGTTTATGCGCTAGTTTAAATGATGGTAATTATCATATCATTAATGAAGAGACAATCGCTAAGATGAAAGAAAGCGTTTATATCTCTAATAGTGCAAGAGGGGCATTAATTGAAGAGGCAGCGATGGTCGCAGGTTTAAAAAGTGGGAAGATTGGTGGCTTAGCGACAGATGTTTTAGAAGAAGAACCTGGGCGAAGTGATCATCCTTATCTTAAGTTTGAGAATGTCATTATGACACCGCATACTTCAGCTTATACAATGGAATGTTTAGAATCGATGGGCGAAAAATGTGTGAAAGATGTTGAAGCTATTATTGCCGGTCAGTTGCCGGAGAGGGCCGTACAAGCCGAAAGTAAATATTTAAAAACGAATGTTTTAGTATAAAAAATTAAGCATTGATTGATATTAAAGATTCAGAGGGAGGACTTATGGAAACATTAAATGTATTACAAAGTTTATTGATTGCCTTATGGGTTGCAGCAATTATGTCACGTTGGCTAGGTGGTGGGGCGACTTTAACCTTACGTTTTTCACCTTTAATGACTGGTTTAGTTGTTGGGATTATTATGGGAGATGTACCACAAGCCATGATTGTTACTGCCGCATTGCAAATGATTTATATGGGGGTGTTTTCTCCTGGCGGTTCGATGCCAGCAGAACCATCTATTGCAGCAGCGATTGCTGTACCCGTTGCGTTACTAGGTAATTTAAAACCAGAAGCAGCGATTGCAGTAGCTGTACCCGTTGGACTTTTAGGAAGTTATTTGTATCAATTCCGTTTCTTTATCAATACATTCCTTGGAAAATATACCGATAAAGCCGTGGATGATTTAAATGATAGTGCTATTAGACGGTCAATTATTTGGTATCCAACAATTGCTTCTTTCTTATTATTCGTACCATTGGTATTCTTCGCATTGTATTTAGGGGCACCAGTAATTGCAGATATTATTACAGCTTTAGAAGGTACCGTAGTTATTCATATTTTAGAAGTTGTCGGTGGTGGTTTAGCCGCGATTGGTATTGCAACAACGGTCTATGTTATTGGTCGAAAAGATTATCTAGTATTTTTCTTCTTAGCATATTTCTTAAGTGTCGTGTTCAAATCGTTAGAAATCACTATGGTAACTTATGCAATCTTTGGTGTGTTAATTGCATTGATTTTTGTTCAATCACAAAAAGGGAAATTGGCGCCGGCACCTGCACAAGCTAGCAGCTCCAGTACTTTAGATGATGACGACGATGATTATGATGATGGATTTTAATAAGGAGGAAAAAAGATGAGTGAAATGACTGAGACAACCCAAGCGCCAGAAGAAATTACAAAAAAAGACGTAACAAAAGCCTATCTCCGTTGGCATTTTGCAAACGAGATTCCTCACTCTTTTGAGCGATATTTAGCACCGTCACTACTATACGGGATGATGCCGATTCTACGAAAATTATATAAGGATCCGGAACAATTAAAAGCAGCGTACAAACGTCAATTATTATTCTTCAACACTCAGTTAAGTTGGGGTGGTGGGGTCATCACTGGTTTGATGTCTTCGATGGAACAACAACGAGCAGAAGAAGAAAGCCAAAATAAAGAAATTATGATGCAAGATGATTTAATGTACAACACAAAAGCGGGTTTGATGGGTGCTTTAGCTGGGATTGGTGATGCAATTGATTCAGGCACGGTTCAATATATTTTTATCGCGATTGCTGTTCCATGGGCACAAGAAGGTAGTGCTTTAGGTGCAATTTTCCCATTTGTTTGTTTTGCTTTATATCAAGCAATTTTAGGTGTGTTTTTTGCAAGACAGGCTTTTACAATGGGACGAAGTGCATCAGGTTTAATGCAAAGTACTGGAGTTCAGACAGCAATTGAAACATTATCTGTTTTAGGGTTGTTCATGATGGGGATTTTAGCAGGTAACTATGTAAATGTCTCCTCAGCATTGAAATTTGATATTTCAGGTCGAGAATTTGTTATTCAAGATATTTTAGATCAGATTGCACCAGGTATATTACCGCTAGCGGTTGTAATGGGTGTGTACTGGTTCTATACGAAAAAAGGGTTAAAAGTAACCCAAGCATTACTCTTGCTGACTGCAATCTTAATTGTATTGGCAGCAATCGGAATTTTATAAATCTGAAACATAAAGGAGAAAATAAAAAATGGGTAGAGTTAATTTAGCACGCGTTGATGAACGATTGATTCATGGTCAAGTAATGGTGACCTTATCACAAAAAAGTGGTGTAAATTCAATTTTTGTTGTTGATGAAATAGTAGCAAAAGATAAATTTATGAGAGATTTATATAAAAGTGCTGGTGGCCGAACAGGTCAAAAGACCATTGTGATTACACCAGAGAAAGCTAAATTTTACTGGGATGAATATAAATTTAAAGATTATGATTGTATTTTGATTACTAAGACTGTCAGTGTTATTTATGACTTAGTGAAGCATGGCTTACCAATGGAGGAATTAAATATTGGTGGGATTGCGCAAAAAGATCCTGAAAAAGATTTGCTAGTAACGAAATCAGTTTATTTGAATAAAGAAGATGCAATAAAATTAAAAGATTTAAACGAAAACTATGGTGTGAAAGACATCTATTTCCAAGCAACACCATCGGCACCTAAGTCTAGTTTAAAAGATGTATTAAAACAGTTTGATTTATAGAAACTCATCTTATTAGGAGGTCATGAAATGGCAGCAACAGAAAAATTTAAAGATTGGCAATTTCGCTACCAATATATGTACGCAACTCGCAGAAGTGAAAAATCTAAAAAACGTTTCATTGGTGCCTTAGTGACCGACTTGTCTGAGTTGGGTGTTGAACCGAAAGTGATTGAATTTGATCAACAAAAAAAGGGTGCATCTCGTAATATTTATGTCGGTGATTTGAAGCGGGCGAAAAAAATTATTTGTACCTATTATGATACCCCGCCAAATTTTTTTGGTGATTATGTCTTGTTTGATCGTCAAGCTCAGTCTCGTAAAACAATCTTTTTTATTGTTTTAACAACCATCATTTCAATAGTCTTAGGTTTAGCTGGTCTGGCATTGTTTATGCAAAATAATTTATTTGCCTTTGATTTTAGTCAGTTGAAAACATATGTTGGAATTGCAGCAATACTGCTTTTCTTTCTGATTTTCGGTAAAGTCACAAAGGGTTTGTCAAGTCGAAAAAATTTGGTAAGAAACACTTCAACGATATTGATGATGCTAGCTATGATCGAAGAAAATAAAAATGCCGATATCGCTTATGCTTTTATTGATGAAGGTAGTTACGGCGAAAGAGGACTAGAAGTGTTAAAAGAGTCTACAAAAAAAACAATACCTATTTATTTTATGGATTCAGTTGGTGCTGAAACACCATTGTATTTTAAAGGAGATAAGACTGAAAGCTTTTCTAAAACAGCAGTTGATACTCAAACAAAAAGACAGATGAATTATATTTTTTGTGGTGAATCAAAAGATACTACGTTTTATTTATCAAAGGATATATTGAAAAGAAAAGAAATTAACATGGCAAACATTAATCAATTAATAGAAGCTTTTTCATAAAAAAATGGAGGTTTTGAAATGTTAGGAATCGTAATTGCCACTCATGGAAAGTTAAGTGATGGTCTCAAAGATTCAGCAGAAGTCATTATTGGTGCGACTGATAATATTGCAACAGTAAATCTGAATCATGGTGAGGATATTCAACAATTAGGTGCCAAAATTTCTGAAGCTACTCAAAAAGTTGATCAAGGAGATGGCATTATTATTTTAACCGATGTTATTAGTGCTAGTCCGTATAATCAATCTTTAATGGTTGTAAGTCAGATGAAGGAAGACGTGCAAACCAATACGTATGTTATCGGTGGTGTTAATTTACCAATGTTATTGGAAACAATCAACCATCAAATTCTATCAACACCTGTTAATGAGGCAGCAAAAGCAATAGTAGATCAAGGTGCTGTCAGTATGAGCCTCTGGCATGCTTCAATGGTGGCAGATGATGAAGACGAAGAAGATGAATTCTAAAATCAGAAAGGAAGTAAGTCTATGAAATGGGGCTTTAGATGGTATGGTACAGAAGGTGACCCGATTCCGATCCAACATGTGAAACAAATTCCTGCGATTGATGGGATTGTTGGCACTTTACTAAATAAAATGCCTGGAGATGTCTGGGAAATTGACGAAATTAAAGAATTAAAAGCTGAAGTTCAAGCAGGAGATTTGGAATTATTAGGTATTGAAAGTGTTGCGATTCACGATGCAATTAAAGCTGGAACGGATGAACGAGATCAATATATTGATAACTATATTCAAACCATTCGTAATTTAGCGGCATGTGATGTTCGTCTGATTTGTTATAGTTTTAAACCGATCTTTGGTTGGTTTAAAACAAATATGAATTATGAATTACCAGATGGCAGTACAACCTTGCAATTTGATCAAGCAGTGATTGACGAATTGGAACCTCAGGATTTATATAAACGCATTGCCAGTCAGTCAAAAGGGTTTCAAATTTCCGGCTGGGAAGAAGAACGATTAGCTAAATTCAATGGATTAGTAGCCATGTATGATGGCGTGACGGAAGAAATTTTATTTGAAAATCTAAAATATTTTCTAGAAAAAGTTATTCCTGTTTGTGAAGAAGTTGATGTTAAAATGGCTATTCATCCAGATGATCCACCATGGGAAATTTTTGATTTTCCACGTATTACAAAAAATCTTGCTGATTTGAAGCGGATTATCAATGCAGTTGATTCACCCTATAATGGACTAACTTTTTGTACTGGCGCATTAGGTGCTGATCCAAATAATGATATCCCTCAAATGATTCGTGAAGTCGGTCATCGAATTAATTTTGTTCATTTCCGTAACGTGGGCTTTTTAGGAGAGCAAAACTTTATCGAGACAGCTCATTTATCAACAGAAGGTTCATTAGACATGTATGCTATTATGGAAGCATTAGTAGATGTCGGCTATGAGGGACTTTTACGACCAGATCATGGACGAACTGTTTGGGGTGAAGTTGCCCGACCAGGTTATGGATTGTATGATCGTGCGATGGGCTTGACTTATACTCAAGGCTTACACGAAGCAATTACAAAAGCCAAAAAGAAATAGGAGGGTCATTAATTGTTTGATATGAAACAGCACCCAGTTTATTTAAAGATGAAAGAAGCAAGACTATTACCGCTTTACACGGCTACTGATTTAACTTATTTACCAATAGTTGAAAAGATTTTAGTAGATCATTCACTACCACTTATTGAAGTAACCTTTAGAAGTGATTTGGCGGTAGCAGCGATTAAACAACTTTCAGCATCGGGTGATTTGATGGTTGGTGCCGGAACTGTTAAGACAAAAGAACAAGCAGTTGCAGCAATTGAAAATGGTGCACAATTTATCGTATCACCAGCGATTGTGCCAGAAGTAGTTCTTTATTGTAAAGAAAAAAATATTCCAGTATTTCCAGGAGTTGCTACCCCCGGGGATCTTCAACGAGCACTGGAATTAGGATTAGATGTTGTGAAGTTCTTCCCTGCGGATGTTTATGGAGGCTTAAAAGCTATTAAAGCATTAAGTGGCCCTTATTTTGAGATGTCATTTGTACCAACGGGTGGGATCAACAAAAATAACTTAGCTGAATATCTTTCTTTTGATAAAATTCTAGCTGTAGGCGGATCGTTTATTCTTTCTGAAGATGTCGTGAAAGAAGATAATGGTGAAAAAGCCAGTTTAATCTTAGACGAGTTAATGAAAATAAAATAATCAAGAAATAGTGTGGTTGATTTTTTTGCCATGCTATTTTGTTGTGTTGGGAGGAATAAGTATGGAAAAAGTGGAATTGCTAATATTTGATATGGATGGTCTGATGTTTGAAACAGGACGCTTAGCTTATCGTTCGTATCTTAAATCAGCTGAAAAGTATGATTATGAAATGAATCATAATGTTTATTATTATTTAACCGGTCGCGTAGAAGAGGCGATCCTTAATGAGATGGGCAATCTTTATGGTGAAGAGGTTCCTTATCCAGAATGGCGTGAAGAAATGAAAGCAAGCAAAAGCCGGATTTTTGCAGCTGAAAAAAGAGTCTTTAAGAAAAAAGGACTGGAGAATCTACTGAAATACGCTAAAGATAGTCAAAGAATGGTTGCTGTCGCTTCTTCTAATTTTCTGCACAATATTGAGGAATATTTGGAGATTGAAGGAGTGATCCAATACATCGATTTCATTATTTCGGGTGATGAAGTAACAAATGGAAAACCTGATCCAGAAATTTTTCTGAAAGCCTGCAAAAAAGCCAATGCTTTACCAGAAAATGCGGTCGTGCTTGAAGATTCTAGAGTGGGAATAAAAGCCGCAAAAGCCGCAAAAATTCGTGCATTCTTAGTAGAGGATGATATTACCGACCTGCCAATAAATATGGGGAAATATAAATTATTGATGGATTTATCCCAATCTTTGGCCTATGAGGTGAAACCGGATGTAAGCTTCAAAGATCTTGATGAAGTGGTTGATTATTTAAAAAATGAGAAGATTTAAGTAGTACTACGGAGATATAGACATCCATATAGTAGAATAAAGCGGATAAATAAACGAAATAAGTATGTTTAACCTCACTTTAGCGAGTGGGGTTTTTTGTTTGCAATTATTTACCGGATTATCTTGAAGCAATTTTGATAGTAATGCTATATTTTTTAATAAAGTTACAAAAGTTTTTTAAATAAAAAATAAATCAATTTGGCTTATTAATGTTTTTTTAACCAAGGAGGAATTATAAAAGATGAGAATACTAGTTGATATAAAAAATATTAAATGGGCAGTGTCAGATGAATAAAAAATTGATATTTTTATTGATTATTTATTTAACCTTTATAAGCTTGGGATTACCAGATTCTTTATTAGGGGTTTCTTGGCCAGAAATGGCTAGAAATTTCTCTGTTCCTTACAGTGCTGCTGGGATTATCTCTATGACGATCTCAATTTGTACGATTCTTTCAAGTCTTTCAACGATGAAATTGGTGGCGAAATTAGGAACGGGCAAGTTAGTTTTATTAAGTGTATTGGCGACGGCTATTGGAATAGTAGGAATTGGCTTTACTCAAAACTATGCTTTTTTAATTTTCTTTGCCTTGCCAATGGGGCTAGGTGCAGGGGCAATCGATACTTCATTGAATCAATATGTGGCTTTGCATTTTAAAGCCCATCATATGAATTGGCTGCACGCTTTTTGGGGAATCGGCGCTACTTTAGGCCCGATAACGATGGGGGCTGTGATGCGAGGAGGTCATTCATGGCGATTTGGCTATTGGATTATTGGTGGAATCCAGTTGTTTTTAGTCGCAGTACTTTTTTTCAGCTTGCCCTTATGGGAAGAGGAGAAAAAAACTGGGAAAAATAAATCAAACCAATCCAATCTAAAATTTGTCGATGCGTTCAAAATACCAGGTGTTCCCTTTGCATTGCTTTCCTTCATATTTTATGTGGGAACTGAAGCAACTATTGGTTTATGGGGTAGTAGTTTTCTAATTGATATAAAAGGAATTTCAGTAAGTTCGGCCAGTTTTATAGTTTCCATCTTTTATGCTAGTTTAACTGTTGGTCGGATTCTTTCTGGTTTCATAACTTTTTGGCTTTCTAACAAAAAGCTGCTTATTATTAGTGAATTATCTTTGCTAGTAGGAATCATAATTATCGGAATAGGTTCTGGAAGTGTGCTTTATCTTGGTTTTGCATTAATTGGTTTGGGTTGTGCTGCTATTTTTCCAACAATGCTTCATGAAACACCTAAAAGATTTGGTGATCAAAATTCTGGTGTTATCATGAGTTTACAATTGGCACTGGCATATGTGGGAACCACCTTATTACCTCCTTTATTAGGTGTACTTACTCAAACTTATAGCATGTCATTATTTCCAATCTTTCTTTTTATCTATGGCATAATTTTATTGACAGCAACAATCATTATTGAAAAAATTCAAAAGTCGGGATAAGGCGGATTTATTTGCTCGATGCACAACCGAAAGATATTAGAATATAGGATGAAAAAATGATACTAAGTTTTTATACCTTAAAAACGTAGCAGATAGTCTGGAATATGGGCCGAACGTTCTGGTAAAAAAATTTTAAAAAGAAAAATCAGTTAAAATAGATTCCTAATTTGAAAAGTGACGATGTCGGCATTCCTTAAAGTTTATCGGAACTTGGCATGAAGGAAACTGATATCAAAAAAATGTAGAAGATGCTTATCAAGATGTTTGTACTGGAGAAAATCCAAGAGATGCAAGCGAGGAAGAAATTATTGAATTGTATCAATCAATGTTATAGACGATAAAATCCCTTGACTCACAGTCAAGGGATTTTCTATTTGAAATCTGTAATAATGAAATATTCATATTGATTATTTTGTTTGATTCACACCGTACCAGCCAATACCTTCATCTTTCCAACCAATTGAAAGCAAACTACGATGTTCGCCAGTGTTAGTCGTATAATTGTGATTCCCTGTTAATGCATTTGGATTATATGAGCGATATAACGGCACTGTTTGGTTGACATCTGAATACCAGCCGATACCTTCGAAAACCCAATTATTAAAGACTAAGAAATCTCTTTCGACTACATTTGAAGTATAATGATGATCGCCTGAAACGGGATTGTACATACGATAGACCGCATTTCCAGCTTCGGGTGCATACCAACCGATTTGTTCATAGCGCCAGCCAAAATCAACTAGTACATTTTTTTCATCTGAACTTGCTGTAAAGAAGTGTTCGCCAGTATTCGGATTATACAAACGGAACATTGCTATGGATTTTTCCGGTGTAGGTTCTTCATCTTTTGCTACATTAATAATGCAAGTCCCTATTTTGTCGCCATCTTTACTTGTCGCGGTGATTAAAGCTAGACCAGCTTTTTTAGCAGTCACTAATCCTTTAGCAGAAATACTCGCTACTTCTGGCGTATCGCTGCTCCAAACGTATTCTTGGTTAGATGCATTTGCCGGAGAAATTTCAGCATCTAGTAAAAAAGTCTCTCCAATCGCCAAATCTTTTGTTTTTGTTGTCACAGTAATACTGTCAACACTAATAATTTTAGGCCCAATTTTTACAACAGCGGTTCCAGTGATGCCGCCATCTTCAGTGGTGGCAGTTATTGTGGCAACACCTTCACTGATACCAGTAACTTCTCCAGCAGCATCAATCGTTGCGATCGATTCGTTAGAAGAGGACCAACTGATATTTTGATTTTCAGCATTTGCCGGCAAAACTTCGGCAGTAAAAGTTTCTTCTTGTTCAATGGTTAATTCACGATAAGCAGGGCTAACGAGAACATCACTAGGATGAACTGTTCGATCTTTGACAGTAATTGTTGCGGTCGCTTCGATGTTTGTGCCATCTTGAGTGATTGCAGTAATCACTGCTGTCCCAGCTTTTTTAGTCGTAATCAAACCAGTATCAATTTCTACGCTGGCGATATCAACATTGTTACTGTACCATTTTAGATTCCGATTTGTTGGATTACTTGGTTTGAATTCTGGTAACAATTGCCACTGTTCATCAACAAATAATTCTTTTGTATCAGGATGAATGTTTAAACCGGATACTAGAACATCAGCCGGAGCAGTTGCATCTTCTTCTTGAGGTAGGATTTCAAATTTAATAAAAGGTGGAGCAGATTGTAGACCAAAAATAAGAACAATCCCGTTTTCTATAGCTCCTAAACCGAGTGCTTCTAATATTTGTTGTGTAATCTTATCGATTGCTTCTTCGATAATATTACCAAGAATATCTCCGATACCTGGAATCAAAGAAACAATTGTTTTAAGAATCCCTTGAAGTAATCCGATTGATCCATTCAAAAGTAATTCGCACATACTTTGACTCAAATACAATTTTACCAAAGTACCTTCAAAAACAATTCCAGTTACCCCACCAGCAGGAACGGCAATTCTTGATGCTGGTGTATTTGGTGTAATCTTTAACATATTTCCTTCAGCACTGACTGAAAATTCATTGCCAAGTTCCGCTTGCGTTTCCGCAACATAGGCCTGTGTTACTTGCAGCTCACCCGTATTTGTTTCTGCTAAGTAGCCAGCATCAAGTAAATTATCAATAATTTTCTCTGAATCCATTTCTTTTAGAACTTGATTCACTACTTGTTGCTCTTCTGGTGTGACTATTTCTGTCTCAGTTTCAGGAGTTATTTCTGCTACCGCGACAATACTAGGTATTGAAACGCTACCAATTATTAACCCCGTCATAACTAACAAACCTATCTTTTTCAAATTCATGACACACTTCCTTCCAAATAATTGTAGATTTTGTTGCTAAAGATTAATGATTTTTTATTAATCTTTAAAGATATATTTTCGCCTTTAAAAATAATTAAAAACATTAACTTTATTACATTATATTATATGTCGTTGATGAATTCAATTTGAATTGGAATAATTTGAAATTGCTGGGCCATAGCGAAAGAATTAACTTATTTTTTTTTCGTATAATCATTAATTTTATAAAAAAAGCCAGTCAAAGCTAGATTATTTCTAACTTTGACTGGCATAGATAATTTGATTTAATTTCCTTTTGAGGCAATGACTTCGATTTCAATCAAAGCACCCAATGGCAAGTTTCCAACTTCATAAGCGGTACGAGCTGGATATTCACCATCTTCAAAATAAGCGGCATAAATATCATTTACTTTTGCAAAATCACTGACATCATCCATAAAAATATTTGTCTTCACAATATCTTTCATTTCCATATCTTCATGGGCTAGTAAAACACGGCAATTTTCTAAGGATTGTTTTGCTTGGGCTTCGATTCCTTCAGACATTTTTCCAGTTTTTGGATCAATTGGTAACTGTCCAGAACTAAATAAGATACCATTAATCATCGATCCATGCACATACGGACCTACTGCTGCGGGTAATTCCTCGCTAATAATTCTTTTGATGGCTTTTTTACTCATTAACATCAACTCCCTAATATTTATTCTTTTTCAGCTATAGCCATATATCTGAAAAAGATATCGAAAACAGTTTATCATCAATACGCATTTTTTTCATGGGGGTAGACCAAAAAGTCGCTTAACAATAGATGAGCATTATTTGGCTTCTCTTTGAAATAAATTGAATAATAAAACTAAAGTATCACAAACGGATGATTTTACAGACAATATAGAAACCGCTAAGATGAGAAATATAGTCAATTTGGAGGTAAATAATGCATAAATTTAAATTATCAGACGGCGATGGTATTGGTTTCGTTGTCTTGAAAGTAAAAAAACTTTCCGAAATGGTGGCATTTTATCATAACGACTTAGGTTTAGAAGTCATTCAAGCAGAAGAAGACACAGCCTCATTAGGTGTAAATCAACGAACGCTGTTAATGTTACAGAAAGTTTCGAATGGAGTAGCCAATCCAGCTGCAACGGGTTTGTATCATTTGGCATTCTTATTACCAACAAGAAAAGATTTAGCCAATATTCTTCAGTATCTCCTAGTTAATGATATTCCTTTAACTGGTGGTGCTGATCATGGGTATAGTGAGGCACTTTATTTAAATGATCCTGAAGGAAATGGTGTCGAGATTTATTGGGATAAGCCGATATCTGAGTGGGATATTCGTGAAAATGGCGAGGTCGTTGGTGTCACCGAGCCAATGGATGCTGAAGGCTTAATTCAATTGAGTGATGAGAACTGGCAAGGATTTCCTGCGGCTAGTAAAATTGGACACGTCCATCTAAAAGTAGCTGATTTAGTCAAGACACAAGAATTTTACGAAGATATACTAGGTTTTTCTTTGAAATATAATTTTGGAGAACAAGCGAAATTTCTATCTAGCGGCACTTATCATCATCACATCGGCGCAAATACATGGTCAGGAAAAGATTTACCAGCGATGAAGGATATAGATTTAGGTTTGGCATATTTTTCAATTGAGCTACAAACTGAAGAATTTGAATTATTGAAACAGCATTTAGCTAAAAATAATCAAAACTTTGATAATTCTGCATCTGATCAAATTTGGATAACGGATCCAAATGGTATTAACATTTTAATTAGTCACCTTTAACCTTTTACATTATATAGAAGGTTTTTTTATTTTTAGGAAATTATCATCTTATTTTTATCTAATTATCTTTTTTTTATTTATGCATTGTGAAAATTATTGCTTGATTTTAATGAATGTAAAAACGCTTTCATGTTAAACTGACAAAAGAATGTGAATGATTTTCAACTTCACCAGATTTATGAATGATTCATCCTTGGTATTATACTGTCCGCTCATCATCTATCGATAACCGGGGTATTGTATAAATATATGTAGGAGGTTTTTTGATGGAGAAGAAATATGTAGCAGAACCATTCAGAATTAAAGCAGTAGAGCCTTTGAAAATGTTGACTCGCGCAGAACGTGAGGAAAAAATTCAAGCCGCTAAGTACAATCTTTTCAATTTAGCTGGGGAAGATTGTTACATTGATCTACTGACTGATTCTGGAACAAATGCTATGAGTCAAGATCAATGGGCAGGCATTATGCGAGGTGATGAGGCATATGCAGGTTCGTCCAGTTATTACAAATTAATGGATGCTGGCAAAGATATTTTTGGTTATGGTTTCATCCAACCAGTGCATCAGGGCAGAGCAGCAGAAAAAGTGTTACTGCCACTATTTTTATCAGAAGGGAAATTTGCAATTTCTAACATGTTCTTTGACACGACTAGAGCGCATGTGATTCTAGCAGGTGCCCGACCAATTGACTGTGTGGTAGAAGAAGCAAAAGATCCCAAAGTTCGCGCCAAATTCAAAGGTAATATGGACGTACGTAAATTAGAAGAAACCATTAACGAAAAAGGGATAGAAAATGTTGGTCTAGTAGTTATGACTATCACCAACAATTCTGCCGGTGGTCAGCCAGTTTCGATGGAAAACTTGCGAGCAGTTTCAGAAATTTGTAAAAAATATGATTTACCAATGTGTATTGATGCCGCTCGATTTGCCGAAAATGCTCATTTTATAAAACGGGATGAAGATGGCTACCAAGATAAAGAAATCAAAGAAATTATTCGCGAAATGTTTAGCTACGGTGACATGTTTACTATGTCAGCGAAAAAAGATGCCATCTTAAATATCGGTGGATTGTTAGGAATTAAAGACGGCGATTCACCACTAGTACTTGATGTAAAAGCTAATTGTATCAGTTACGAAGGATTCTTCACTTACGGTGGATTAGCTGGACGTGATTTAGAAGCGATGGCAATTGGTTTATATGAAGGCATCGAAGAAAATTATTTAGAGTACCGAATTGGACAAATGGAATATTTAGCCGCTCGTTTAGATGAAGCTGGGATTGCTTATCAATCACCAGTTGGCGGTCACGGTGTGTTTATTGATGCAGCAGATATGTTTCCAGATATTCCTTATTATGAATTCCCAGCCCAAACTTTATGTATCGAATTATATAAAGAAGCAGGAATTCGGACCTGTGATATTGGTTCATATATGCTAGGTAATGATCCAGATACCAATGAACAATTAAAAGCTGATTTCGAGTTTTCTCGACTAGCTATTCCACGCCGAGTGTATACACAGGCTCACTTAGATATTATGGCAGATGCATTAATTGCTATTAAGGAAAGAGCAAGTGATGTGAAAAAAGGTTATCGAATTACTTGGGAGCCGCCAATTTTACGTCACTTCCAAGCACATTTGGAACCAATTGAATAAAAAATACTTTTGTAAGCAGCAATGGATTTTATCCATTGCTGCTTTTTTATTTTAAAAAAATGATATATATATTTATTTTTAATTGTTAATAAAAGGATTAAATATCACATATCAATAAAATAATATTTAAAAAATCATTAAAATGAAATTTTATTGTAATTTAAGAAAAAAATTTATATTTTTTTTAGATGTAAAACAAATGAATACGAATTAAACCAAATAGAATATACATAATATTTGAGTTTAATAACATAAATAGTTTTTAAATTGTTGTTTTTGGTTTGATAATACAAATATTTATAAAAAATGTTTTACATTATATAATTAATTAATGAAAAAATTTAAAAATAAATAATTTGTATGAGGTGAGAACAATGAAGAAGTGGACAATAGTACTTAGCGTATGGCTGAGTATAATTTTTATAGGAGGATTTTCGAAGAAAGCGCTTGGTGCGCCTGTTAATTCAATCGATCAGTTAGAAAGCGCTGTAAATAATGCGAAAGGTAATGAGACGATTACTTTGAGTGAGAGTTTTCCAGAAGTAATTGATCGAACAATTAAACTAAAAGAAACAGCCAATCAAATAATAATCGATGGAAATGGACAAACTTTTAAAACTGAACTTGGAAAAAATGTTGAAATATTTTCCTATGGTAGTGGCAATGGCAATGCGACATCTACTTTGACACTACAAAATATGAAGCTTGTGGGAAATGATACTTCCGATAGAAGTAAGGCTCTATCTACTAATGATTATTCGGGAACATTTATTTTAGATAACGTATTAATTGATAGTTTCAATGGAGGAGGACATGGAGGGGCAATTTATTTGTCTGCTGATACTATTATTAAAAATTCTACTATCTCGAATAATCAACAACTAGATCATGGTTATTCAGGCGGAGCGATTGGAACAAAAGATGGCTTTAGCAAAAAAGTTGAAATAACAAATACTAAATTTATCAATAATTGTACACCAGATGTTCATGGAGCAAGTGTCGGTGGTGAAGGTGGTGCTATTCATTTTCACCAACCAACAGCTAGTGCGGTAATTGAACTAACGGACAATTACTTTGAAGGGAATTCCGCAGCAAAAGATGTAGATGCCAATAATGATAAATCTCTTTTAGCTGATGGAGGTGCCATTTCTTTTTGGAATATAAAAAAAGGAGTAACTATAGATTTAGAAGGGAATACTTTTGCAAATAATATTGCTGGAGATGACGGCGGAGCGATATTAATTCAAGCAACTGAAACTATAAGTAGTGGAATATCATTAAAAAATAATACCTTTTACGGTAATAAAGCATTGGGGAAAGATTCTGGATCTAATAGTGGTGGTGCTATTCAGGTTTTTACAACAGGATTTTTGCGTGTGTCGTATGTCGAGTATATTAATAATAATTTCATTAACAATTTTGCTACCCATGATGGTGGTGCAATTGGCAATAGTGGTGGTGCTGGTGGGAGCTCAGCAGGTAAATTTTCAAATAATTTATTTGTTGGAAATATTTCAAATTCATCACAACTAGACGATAAAGGAAATAATATTGCAGGTTCTTCTTCAGAGTCTAAGAAAGATTCAAATGTCGGATTTGCTGATAATAAAGTTAAAATGAAAGACGTCTTTGGTTTTGACACAATGAACCTTTCTGAAAACTATAGTACAGTTATGGCTGGAGCAACAGTTGATGGATCGGCAGCAATTATCCCAACAATACCAATTGCTCCTGAAAAAGCAGCTGATGACAAAATCGATAATTTTGTAACTGGAATTGATTCTGTATTGGATCAAAGAAATCGACCACGACCAAGTGAAACAGATATTAATACTAACGGCTTAAAATCAGATATTGGAGCTGTGGAAATCAATTGGGTTAAATACGATGCTAATGGTGGCACATTTGAAATGAATAATGAATTAACTTCCTATGATGGAAAAATTTATTATGAAGGTGCCAATCCAACTGAGTATTATCAAGTTGGTTACGATAAACTATCAGAAACAGTTGTAGATGGAAAAAATACACTCAGTGCCACTCCTGATGATCCTGAGTCAGAATTTTTGGGTTGGTCAAAATATAAAAATGCAACAGAACCAGATGAAGGATTAGAAGCTGGGACAACAATCACGATACAAAAAGGTAATGAAATCTTGTATGCTGTTTATCAAAAGAAAGCTGCTGCAGATGTTACGGTTCGGTATATTGAGATAAATGAAGATGGAGATGAAGTTCAAGAATTAGGTAAAAAAATTCTAAAAGGGAACATTGGTGGAGAGTATAAAGCACCATTCCAAGAATTTGAAGGTTATAGATTAACAGAAATCAGAGATAGTGAAGGAAATATAACTCAAACACCGACAGGAGTATTCACTGATGAACCGCAAACCATTATTTTTAAATATCGTAAAGAAAAGTCTTCAAAAGGTACGGTATTAGTTCATCATGAAGACGAGTCTGGAAAACCAATAGCGAAATCTGAAGTTCAAACGGGAGAAGTGAACGCACCATATACTACCTCTGCTAAATCAATTAGTGGACATACTTTAAAAACAACACCAGCTAATGCAAAGGGCTCTTTTACTGATGGAGTGATTGAAGTTACTTATGTTTATAGTAAAGACCCAGTCGGTCAAGGAAAAGTGATTGTGAAATATCAAGATGAAGCTGGTAATAATCTTTTGCCAGATGGTAGAGAATCGATTGAGTTAACTGGAGATATTGATAGTGTTTATGCAGCTGAATTGAAAGAGTTTGAAGGATATACTATAAAGACAATTCCTGATAATTTTTCTGGTCTATTTACAGATAAAGAACAAGAAGTAATTTTAGTGTATAGAAAAGGTGAAGCTGGTCAAAGAAACGGTGTAGTATTGGTTCACTACGTAGATGAACAAGGTAATCCCCTGGTAAAAAGTGAAGCAACTCTAGGTGAAATTGACGAACCATACACTACTAATCCTAAAACAATTTCAGGATATGAAGTAGTGAACCGAATACCAACTAATTATCGAGGCACGTACAGAGACGGAATCATTACTGTCACTTATGTATACAAAAAAACAGCCATTGAAACTGGGAATGTTACTTATCATTATCAAGATCAAGCCGGTAATAAATTAGCAGATCCAAAAATAATTTCTGGAGAAGTAGGTGCGAGCTATCCGGGAGCAAATGATAGCATCTTACGAAATTTTGATGGCTATTATTTAACAGATATCGAAGGAGAATATGCTGGCTTATTCACTGTAGAAGACAAGAAGGTAACTTTAATTTATGCTAAACAAACTGTTCCGACAATTAATCAAGGTCTAGTCATTGCTAAATATCAAGATGAAAATGGCAATGAAATAGATGATACAGTCTTTTCTTTAGGAGATATCGGTAGCGACTATACAACTGAACAGAAAAAAATTGATGATTATACTTTTAAAGAAGTCAAAGGAAATCCGATAGGAAAGTATATCGACGAAACTATTACAGTAACTTATGTTTACACAAAAAATACTGAAGTTGGCGGCGGAGTAACTGGAACGAATAACACTGGTACCACAAGCAGAGGTAGTACCTTACCTGTGACCAGTAGCGGCAATAATGCAACTACTAAAAATTTACCACAAACTGGTGAGAGTAAAAGAATGGCTACAATTTTAACCATTATAGGAGTAATTGTCCTAGCTGGGGTGGCTTTTATCGTATATCGTCGTAGAGAGCAATCAAACGTATCGTCTAAAGACTAGAGATAGTTTTTAGACGATTTTTTGTGAAAACATTCAAGAATCTTATCAATCGCATCAATTAAATCAATAATTTGTGAGAAATTTTTCCACTAAAATGAGAGAATGGAAACGATTTATAAAAAAATCGGTTTTATTTATATTGATTTAGAAATAAGAATGAAAAAAATTTTTTTGTGAGGTATTAAACGATTAAAATCTGTTTATTATCGATAAATAAGTAGCTTAAACAGGGGAATACTTTGCAATAATCTAATAAAAGATTTATTAATTGTGAATAAAAAAACTTTGTAATTGCAAGAAAAATATTTTGATTTTAAGGTTTTTGTTGATTAAATCATAATGAAAGATAGACGTAAATTTACTGAAGAATTGATTTAAATTAAAATTTTTTTCATCAAAATTATAATTCAAACAATTTGAGGTGAGATTAATTGAAAACGTTAACAACCAGTTATATACTAAGCATGTAATCAAATGAAAGCGGTAATATCAATCATTCTTGCCCATATTAAGAATTATAAAAATTTATAATATAACAGAATGAGAAATATTTACACTTTCAAATTAATGGGAGGAATTATAATGAGTTCAAAAGTACTTGATCAGTTCTTAGAAACAAACTTGAATGACCTAAAAGAAAAAGGTTTGTTCAACACAATTGACGTGTTAGAAGGAGCAAATGGTCCAGTTATTACTGTTAACGACAAAAAAATGATCAACTTAGCTTCTAATAACTATCTAGGATTTGCTACAAATCCTGAAATCGTTGAAGCTGATGTTGAAGCAACTGAACATTACGGAGCTGGTGCTGGTGCGGTTCGTACAATTAACGGAACTTTAGATATCCACCAAAAATTAGAAGAAAAAATTGCTGAGTTTAAAGGAACTGAAGCTGCAATTGCTTTCCAATCAGGTTTCAACTGTAACATGGGTGCCATTTCAGCAGTAATGAAAAAAGGCGATGCAATTTTATCAGATGAATTAAATCATGCATCTATTATTGATGGCTGTCGTTTATCTGGAGCAAAAATTATCCGTGTAAACCATCAAGATATGGCAGATTTAGATGCTAAAGCAAAAGAAGCGACTGAAAGTGGCGAATACAACAAAGTAATGTACATCTCTGACGGTGTATTCTCAATGGACGGCGATGTTGCGAAAATTCCTGAAATCGTTGAAATTTGCGAAAAATACAATGTTATCACTTATATTGATGATGCTCATGGTACAGGTGTTATGGGTCATGGTCACGGAACAGTTAAACATTTTGACATGCAAGATCACATTGACTTCCAAATGGGTACTTTATCAAAAGGTATCGGCGTTGTCGGTGGATACGTTGCCGGCTCTAAACAATTAATTACTTGGTTGAAATCTCAAGCACGTCCATTCTTATTCTCAACTTCATTAACACCAGGAGCTGCAGGTGCTTGTATTAAAGCGATTGATTTAATCGAAACACATCCTGAATTTGTTGATAAATTATGGGATAACGCTAACTACTTCAAACAAGAATTAAAACGTATCGGTTATGATATTGGCGTTTCAGAAACACCAATCACACCAGTAATTGTGGGCGACGAAAAAGTTGCACAAGAATTTTCTAAAAAATTATTAGAAAACGGTGTATACGTTAAACCAATCGTATTCCCAACTGTGCCATTAGGAACAGGTCGTGTTCGTAACATGCCAAATGCTGGACATACAAAAGAAATGTTAGACGAAGCAATCACTGTTTACGAAAAAGTAGGTAAAGAATTAGGAATCATCTAAAAAAAGGTAAAAAGTTTCACACTATAAAATGTTATTCAGAAAGGGAGAACAACATGAAAAAAGTAATGATTACCGGAGCATTAGGACAAATTGGATCAGAATTAGCTGAAAGATTACGTCGCGACTTAGGTGTAGATAATGTAATCGCAACAGATATCCGTAAACCTGAAAATAACCCAACAGTTGAAAATGGACATTTTGAAGTATTAGATGTTCAAGACTATGATAAATTCTTAGAAATTGCTAAAACAAATAAAGTAGACACAATTATTCACTTAGCAGCTTTACTTTCAGCAACTGCTGAACAACGTCCTGCTTTTGCATGGAATTTAAATATGGGCGGATTAATGAAGGCATTAGAAGTTGCTCGTGAAGTAGGGGAAGGAACTAAATTCTTCGCTCCTTCATCTATCGCAGCATATGGTCCAGATGCACAACCAGATAACACACCTCAAGATACTGTTATGCATCCAACAACTATGTATGGTGTAACAAAAGTTTCTGGTGAAATGTTAGAAAATTATTACCACGATAAATATGGTGTAGATACTCGTTCCGTACGTTTCCCTGGTTTGATTTCTTATAAAGTTGAACCTGGTGGCGGTACTACTGACTACGCTGTAGATATTTATTATGAAGCATTGAAAAACAAATCTTACAAATCATTCATCGACAAAGGTACTTACATGGATATGATGTACATGGACGATGCAATCGATGCAATCGTTAAGTTGATGAACGCTGATCCTTCTCGTTTGGTTCACCGTAATGCCTTCAATATTACTGCAATGGCATTTGAACCAGAACAAATCGCAGCTTCAATCAAACGTCGTATTCCAGACTTTGAAATGGGCTATGATGTAGATCCAGTTCGTCAAGGAATTGCAAACTCTTGGCCAAATGCGATTGATGCTACAGATGCGAAAACAGAATGGGACTTCTCACCTAACTATGATTTAGATAAAATGACTGACGAAATGTTAGTAAGACTTTCTAAAAAATTCGCTGAAGAAGGCGTAGAAACTAAAGTATCATTTGATACAGTTGAAAGCTAATTCACTAGTTTAACAGAAACATCACAAGTTAAGAATGTCAGGAAGGTAACATTAGAAAAAGGTAAATGTTAAAAATAACATTCACCTTTTTCTGCCTTCATGGTAGAATAAGCGAGGAATAAAAATAACGTACTAGAGATACATATTTTAGAATAGAACTTCTGAAGGATGGCAAAAAAAGCTAGTTTATTTTTATTATTCCAAAACAAGTTAAGAAGTGCACAAGTAGAGGTGCGTACTTCTGAAGGAGGAGAAAAATGGCTTCAAACGAGAACAATACAGCTACTCCAAATGGCGGCGGCGAATTACAACGGACGATGACTTTCTTCCCAGCACTTTCGACAGTTATGGGAACGGTAATCGGAGCCGGCGTATTCTTTAAGGCAGCCAGCGTAGCACAAAATACAGGGTCAACAAGTATGGTTATGCTTTCGTGGTTCTTGGGAGGATTAATTAGTGTCTGTGCTGGATTAACTGGGGCAGAACTAGCAGCAGCTATTCCTGAAACAGGCGGTATGTTACGTTATATCGAACGAGCATACGGAAAATTTGCAAGTTTCTTACTAGGTTGGGCACAAGTTATTATTTATTTCCCAGCTAACGTAGCGGCATTATCTATTATTTTTGGTACACAATTTAAGAACTTATTCGGTTTATCAGATGGGACTGTAGTTCCAATTGCAATCGTCGCTGCGATTTCAATTATGTTAATCAACTTTTTAGGCTCAAAAGCCGGTGGTATGCTTCAATCAGTTACTTTAGTATGTAAACTATTGCCACTTGCTGCAATCGTAATCTTTGGGTTATTGCGCCAAGGAGATGTTTCAGTTAGCTTGTTCCCAGTTCAAGCTGGCGCAAGTGCTGGTGGTTTTGCTCCTGCATTAGGTGCTGGTTTACTAGCAACAATGTTTGCTTATGATGGCTGGATTCACGTAGGTAACATTGCTGGAGAATTGAAAAATCCTGCCCGTGACTTACCTCGAGCAATCGCTGGTGGTATCTTAGGGATCATGGTTGTTTATTTATTAGTAAACTTTGCTTATCTACGTACTTTGCCAATTGATCAATTAGCAGGTAATGAAAATGCATCAATGGAAGTTGCCGGTAGAATCTTTGGCGGCATGGGCGGTAAAATTGTAACTATTGGTATTTTAATTTCTGTATATGGAACAATTAATGGTTATACTATGACAGGTATGCGTCTTCCTTACACAATGGGTAAAGAAAAAACATTACCATTCTCTAACCAACTATCTAAATTAAACAAAAACTCAGTTCCTTATATTGCGGGTGTTTTAGAATTAATTATTGCTATCATCATGATGCTAGTTGGTGGTTTCGATATGTTAACAGATATGTTGATTTTCGTAATCTGGATTTTCTACACACTAGTATTTATTGCAGTTATCAAACTTAGAAAAACTGAGCCAGATTTGGTTCGCCCGTACAAAGTACCTTTATACCCAGTTATTCCAATTATTGCTATTTTAGGTGGCTTGTTCATCTTAGTAATGACCTTACTTACTCAATTCACATTAGCAATGATCGGTATCTTAATAACTGCAATCGGTATTCCTTTCTACTTCTTCATGCAAAGTAAAAATAAATAATTGATTCAATTGACTGAAGTAGCTTTTTAGCTGCTTCGGTTTTTTTATGTTTCAAATAGTTTTCATTGCATTTTGAAAGTTAACATTATAATATGGTTAGTGATTCCTTTGCAATCTTAATATAATTATTAATCGAAATTATTTCATCTTAAGTAGGAGTCAATCATATTTTAGGAGGAAGAAAATGAATAAAGGTTTTTCAGTTAAAACAATTGTTGCGATCGGAATTGGCGCGGCAGTATTTGTTATTTTAGGACGTTTTGTTACAATTCCAACCGGTATTCCTAATACGAATTTACAAACAACATATCCTTTCTTAGCTTTGATGTCTGTTTTATTTGGTCCAATTGCAGGTGGTTTGATTGGGCTAATTGGTCACACACTCGTTGATTTTACAACTTATGGTCCTTGGTGGAGTTGGATTATTTGTTCAGGTGTGATGGGAATTATTTTTGGTTTAGCTGGTCGTAAAATTGATTTGCAGCATGGTGTTTTTGGTAAAAAAGAAATGATTAGTTTTAATATTTTCCAAATTATCGGAAACGTTGCCGTTTGGGCAGTTTTAGCACCAATTTTAGATATTTTAATTTATAGCGAACCTGCTAATAAAGTATTCACCCAAGGAATTGTTTCTGCAATCTTAAATGCTCTATCAGTAGCAATTATTGGAACAATTATTATGAAAGCTTATGCAGCGACGCAAACAAAACAAGGTAGTTTGACAAAAGATTAATTTAAAAAGCACAAAAAGTTTAATGTACCGACCCTAAAAATGTTAGATTTTTGGGGGCGATACATTAGTTAAAAACTTTTTTGTGCTTTTTTATTTGCCGGTTTCATTTTTGGTTAAATCAAAATAGGTTTCAAATAATTGATGCAAGTCAGGTTGTGATTTCTTAAGTTGTACTAAACGATTAGTTTCGTAAGACATAAAGCAATGTTGACTGGTTCCAGTTGTGACTAACTTATCATTTTTAAAAATTTGATATTCAAAATTTAAGCGCGTCCCCGTATATTTACTGACATATGGCTGAATGATAATCTCATCACCAAAGTAAACCATCTCCTTATAATTGCAACTCACTCCTAAAACAGGTACCATGATGCCCATTTCTTCAATTTTTTCAAAAGGATACCCTAAAAAAGTTAGGACGTCGACACGGGCCTCTTCAAACCAGCGAATGTAGTTGGAGTGATGGATAATCCCCATTTTGTCAGTTTCATAATAAAAAGGTTTGCGTGGATAGCCAGGATATTTTTCCATTGTTTAGTTCCTTTCTGTGGCGTATTTTTTCATATATTTTGGTAACTCACGGCTAATATTGGTGGGCAAAACAACATAATTATCTACTGCTAAGTCATCAGCAATTTTGCTATGAAGATAAACAGCCGCTGCAATTGTTTCCGTATTTTTTTCAAATTGGGCTAAAAAGCCAGCAATCATACCTGCTAAAGTGTCACCCATTCCACCAGTCGCCATAGCTGGATTACCGGCTGTATTGTGATAGATTTCTTTTCCATCATAAATCTTGGTGCGATGACTTTTTAAAACAATAGTTGCTTGGAGAGCTTGTTGTTTAATTAGATTATTTGCGTCATCTTGTTGAGCTATAGGTAAACCACTCAATCGTTGCCACTCCATTTGATGAGGGGTAAAAACTGTGTGTTCTGGATAATTTAAGGCCAAAGTATGATTAGCAAATAAGGTAATCGCCGAGCCATCAATAATTAGCCACTGATTTTCTTTTTGCTTGCTTAAAATTTCTGATAATAGTGCCAAACTTTCATATTCAAGACCTAATCCGGGACCAATTAAGATGACGTCTGTCTTAGCTAATAATTCTTTTTGCAAAGAAATTTCTCGAAAGTTTAGAACCATTGCTTCTGGCAGTCTGGTGTGTAAGGCACTGTGATTTTTTTCATCGGTCACAACAGTCACTAGACCTGCACCTGATTGCAGACAACTTTCAGCACTCATGATAATGGCGCCACCATATTGTCGGTTGCCGCCAAGTAATAATGCTCGCCCGTAAGTTCCTTTGTGGGAATCGGCCGCTCTTTTTTTGATAACTTCAGTTAAAATATCTTCAGTTATATTCAAAAATATCCACCTTCTTTCTACCCTCTCATTATACCAGAGTTATCAGTTTTCAATTAAAATCGAAAGTGCTATCATTAAATTGACATCAAGAAGGAGGAACTTTCATGAGTATTGATTGGAAAAAAGAAGTTGAGGCACGTAAGACAGATTTATTTGCTGATTTAAATGAATTATTACGGGTGAAAAGTGAACGAGATGACAATCTTGCAACAAAAGAAGCACCCTTTGGTCCTGGTCCTAAAGAAGCTTTAGAAAAAGTTTTAGCGATGGCTGAACGAGATGGCTTTGCAACTAAAAATGTTGATAACTATGCAGGTCACATTGACTATGGTGAAGGTGATGAAACTTTAGGTATTTTTGCTCACGTTGATGTCGTGCCAGCTGGTGAAGGTTGGGATACAGATCCTTATGAACCAGTAGTAAAAGATGGAAAACTTTTTGCTCGGGGCTCTAGTGATGATAAAGGTCCAACAATCGCGGCTTATTATGGAATGAAAATAATTAAAGAATTAGGCTTACCAGTTTCTAAAAAAATTCGTTTTGTTGTCGGAACGGATGAAGAAAGTGGCTGGGCTGATATGGATCACTACTTTGAAAAAGAACCAAAACCAGATTTTGGTTTCTCACCGGATGCTGAATTTCCAATGATTAATGGAGAAAAAGGCAATGTAACTATGATTCCTCATTTTGATGGGACAAATGGCACAAGCTATGTATTGGTGAATTTCGATGCAGGCCTACGTCAAAATATGGTACCAGGAAATGCTAAGGCGATTGTCAAAGTTTTGGATAATACTGAAGCTGCTAAATTAGCACATGAATTTGAAGATTATGTGATTAATAATCCAGTTAGTGGAACTGCAAGTGTGGATGGCAATTACGTTACATTAGACTTAGAAGGAAAAGCTGCCCACGGTGCAAGCCCGCAATTAGGGACCAATGCCGGAACATTTTTAGCCGTCTTTTTAAATAATTTTGACTTTGATGGTGGTGCCAAAGCCTTTATCGATTATTCTGCTAAATATATTCATGAAGATGTTTATGGTAAAAAATTAGGTGTTGCTTTCCGTGATCCTAAAATGGGTGAGGTAACAATGAATGCCGGAATCTTTAGCTTCAAAGATGGCGAAAAAGATAATTATATTACCTTGAATTTCCGTTATCCAAAAGGAACAACAGCGGACGCAATCAAAGGGAAACTAGCAGACTTATTTGGTAAGGATGCAAAAGTAACGCAAGATGGCCATCATATGTTGCCACATTATACACCGTTAACGGATCCATTAGTTGCGAATTTAATGGCTACTTTTGAAGATCATACTGGTCTAAAAGGAGAAGAAAAAATTATTGGTGGCGGCACATTTGGTCGTTTATTAGAACGCGGCGTGGCTTACGGCGCTCAATTCCCAGGCTATACCGATACGATGCACCAAGCCAACGAATTTATGCCAGTTGAAGATATTTTACGGGCAACAGCAATTTATGCAGATGCCATTTATCGTTTGGTGAAATAAAGAAAAAAAGCTATGCCTTGGTTTAATCCAAAGCATAGCTTTCTTGTTGTGCACGATTAATTGAAAGTACAGTACCGGTTTTAGCATCTGCTAAAAATTCATACGCAACTAAAGTACCATCTTCAATTCGAGTGATGCCGCCTTCAACCGTTTCAATGTTGATTGCAAAGCGTTGCATCGGTTTGGTTTCAAAAGAAATCCAAGATCCTTCAATCGGACCTTCATTGGTAAATGAGTGTTTTACTTTGTTTAAAATTGCATCTGGAGATAAGTTTTGTTTATTACTATACCAGCGAGTACCAACAACGCCTAAAGCGAGTCCTAACGCTGAACCAATTGTTAATCCACGTGAAAATTCTTCAAAATTTGCCATCTACTCAACTCCCACTAGAAATGTTGACTTTATTTTAACATACAACCGTCTCAAACCCACGGAAAAATCGCTTTGATTATCGCTTATTTGAAAAAAAGAGTATAATTAAGGCAATAATAGAAAAGGTTGTGACGGTTATGATTATTCCTAAAAATATAGAAGAACTAGCAAGTTACGCTGAAAAAGGAAAAAATGTGTTCTTTTTTACGGCGGACTGGTGTGGAGATTGTAGTTTTATTAAACCGCAAATGCCTGAAATCGAAGCGGATTTCCCGCAATTTAACTTTATCCAAGTAGATCGCGATCAATATATTGATGTTGCAGCAGAATGGAGTATTTTTGGGATCCCTAGTTTTGTTGTCACTAATGACGGTGAAGAATTGGGTCGCTTAGTCAATAAAAATCGTAAGACAAAAGAAGAAATTAGTGGCTTCTTAAAAATGGTAGAAGGGTAGGCGAGAGCGGATGTTTGCACAAACATATCAAAATATTTTAGTTGGAACTGACGGTAGTGAGCAAGCGATGGAAGCGTTCAAAAAAGCAGTAGCAGTTGCTAAACGAAATGACGGAACTGTTTTTGTTGCAAATGTGATTGATCATCAATTATACAGTTTTATGGGCTACTCACCTTTAAATGAAAGCATTATTGATCAACAAACCGAAGATGCCAAGAAATTAATTGAAGAATGTAAACAAGTCGCTAAAGATATGGGCTATGATCGAATCGAAGGGATTGTTGCCTACGGATCGGCCAAAGAAGCGATGGCTCGTACCTTGCCAGAAAAATACGATATTGATTTAGTGATGGTAGGTCAATCTGGTTTAAACGCAGTGGAGCGATTTATGACTGGAAGCGTGGCTAGTTATACTATTAAAGAAGCGGTCTGTGATGTCTTGATCGTTCATCCAAGTGTTGAAAAATAAAGTAAAAGCTGGTGGGAGCCAGCTTTTTTAATGGAGAAAAGATGGATAAATTATTTCAACAGTTAGAAAATCATTATGGTCAACAAAAATGGTGGGATGTCCATAATCAACTTTTTTCAGTGACTGAAATGGTGTTGATTCAAAATACGAATTCACTCAATGTGGAAAAAGCGATGGTGAATTTACGTCCGTATTTAACTGATTTAGAGACGGTATTATCGTTACCAGAAGATAATTTAGCAACATTAATTCGACCTAGCGGCTATTACAAAATCAAAGCCAAAAGACTGCGGGCAGTTTATCAATGGTTAGTCGAACATTCGAAAGAAATAGTTGAAAAAATACCCACTGAAGATTTGCGAATCGAACTGTTAAATATTTATGGTATTGGTAATGAAACAGCAGATGTAATGATGCTTTATTTATATAATCGTCCCGTTTTTGTAGCAGATAATTATGCCCGACGTTTGTTCGAACGCTTAGGTTTTGGGAAAAATACAGACTACAATAAGATGCGGAATATATATCAACCAGAGGTTAATCAATGGCCAGCTAACCAAGCCAAAGAATTTCACGCGTTAATTGATGAACACTGTAAAGCGCATTGTTTGAAAAAACCTCACTGTAAAAATTGTCCGTTGTTGGAAACCTGTCAATATCCAGAAAAAGATTTGACTAGATGAAAAAAATCTCATGCACAAGCTACAGAGTTTTTGGTAAGATTATCTGTTGTATAGAGAAGGAGGATGCAAAGTGATTTTTGCTTATAATAAACAAAATGTCGGTGATACTTTAATGGTACTCATTGCAGATGATCATCAAATGGATAATATTTCTGAAAGAAAAGGCAATGTTGCCCGAATTAGTATTCCTGACGGCACAACAGTTGCTTGGAATTTCTTTGATATTTCAAGATTAATGATTTTTAAAGAAGATGGTCAACAATTTTTATCGGAAAAAGAAATTGATTTATTAAATCAAGAACTAAAAAATGCAGGTTTTGAAGAACGTTTACCTGATGATAATGAACCAAAATTTGTTGTAGGTTATGTTAAAACAAGTGTTGACCATCCAGATTCAGACCATTTACATATTACTGAAACAGAAATTGACAATGGACAAGTATTACAAATTGTCTGCGGAGCAAAAAATATTGCCGCTGGTCAAAAAGTGGTCGTAGCTAAACCTGGTGCTATGATGCCAGATGGCATGATGATTTGGCCAGGGAAATTACGGGGCATAGAAAGCTTTGGCATGATTTGTTCAGCAGCAGAATTACACTTACCTGACGCAAAAACAGGACAAGGAATTTTAGTTTTACCAGAAGATACGCCGACTGGTGAAGCGTTCCCGATTGGAAAATAGATTTTAAGAGGCTGTGACATCAGTCTTTTTACAGATAAAAAATGGTATTTAGCAGTTTTTAATGAGTGCTGTACCAATATTTTGAATCTGTTTTGGCTGATGTTGCTGCCTCTTTTTGTGAAAAAAAGAAGACCGTCAAAGGACGATCTTCAAAAAACTTATTGATTTTGATTACTTGCTGATGAAGTAAGTTGTGAAGCATCCATAGTTAATTTCGCTTCAGCTGTTTCTTCTTTTCCATCGCGATAGTAAGTAATTTTCACGGTGTCACCAATTTTATGTTTGTATAAAGCTGATTGTAATTCAACACCTGTGTCTACTTCAGTGTCACCAATTTTTGTAATGACATCATATTGTTTCAAACCAGCTTCATCAGCAGGAGTACCAGCAGTCACGTTAGCAACTACGACACCTTGAGTCACTGATTCAGGAAGATTCTTCAAGAATTGTGATTGTTGTTCGCTAGTGATATTTGCTAAATCAACCATTGAAACGCCGAGACCAGGACGACTAACAGAGCCGCTAGTTTCAATTTGATTAATTACTGAGACAACATCATTACTTGGAATGGCAAAACCAATTCCTTCAACGCTGACACTTGATTCAGTTTGAACAATTTTACTTGAGTTGATGCCGACAACTTGACCTGCTGCATTTACTAGTGGACCACCAGAGTTCCCAGGATTAATCGCTGCATCTGTTTGGATTGCATTGATATTTACTGTTTGGCCTTCTTCATTTTGACTAGTTACTTGACGATTCAATGAAGAAATAATTCCAGAAGTTACTGAATTTGCATATTGAGAACCTAAAGGAGAACCAATCGCAATCGCTGTTTCACCAACTTTTAAGTTGTCAGAATCACCAAATGTTGCTGGGGTAATATCTTTTACTTTGTCAGAATCAACTTTTAAAACAGCTAAGTCAGTATAAGAATCTGTTCCGACTAACTCAGCCGTCACTTTACTACCATCAGATAGCAATACTTCTAAACCATTTTGTCCTTCAACTACGTGATTGTTTGTTACGATATAAGCAGTATTGCCCTCAACTTTGTAAATCACACCAGAACCTTCAGAAGATTCCTCTAAATCACCACTACTATCGTTAGAATCACTTTGACTACTATTACCACTGCCAAAAATACTTGACCAATCAGAATTTGATTGCGCATTTTGTAAATTAACAACTGAAACAACTGCATCTTGTGCTTTTTCTACTGCCTCAGTAATATCTGAGCTAGAATCTACTTTTACATTACTAACTTGTGTCGATCCAGCAGAAGGCGAGCCACTCGTGTTATTCGATGAACCCAGCCCATTAGCAAAATAAAATATTCCTAAAATTACTCCTGCACCAACCACGCCCCCGGCAACACCTGTCAAAAAGCGTTTCAAGCCATTGCGGGGTTTTTTAGGACTAGGGGTAGGGATAAAATCTTTTTCTTCCATGTTTAATTTCCTCCAACTATTATTAATCTTATTTAAAGTATAGTATCTTTGTATGAGATTAGTCTACTACGTTGATTTGAACTTTTTATGAAGAAGATTGGGAAAAATTTCTGTAAATAGTAAAATAAGGTATAAATTTGTCCACAAGAGTAAGTGGAAAAACTATGAATAACTAAAAAAATCAAAACAAATAGTTATCCACAAATCTGTGGATAACGGGGATAACTCTGGGGAAAACATATGTTTGTATCCAAAAAGCTGGTAAAAAAGGTAAAATAATCCAAAATTTTGTGGATAAGCCTGTGATTAATGTGGATAAAAAAGTGGAAAAGAGGAGACAAAATGAATATCAAAATTATTTCAGTGGGGAAACTAAAAGAAAAATACTTAATTCAAGGAATTGCCGAATACACCAAACGACTATCTAAATACGCCAAAATTGAGTTAATTGAAGTACCCGACGAAAAAGCACCAGAAAAACTAAGTGATGCAGAAATGCGTCAAGTCAAAGAAAAAGAAGGCCAACGAATCTTAGCCAAAATAAAAGAGCAAGAATACGTCTACGCCCTAGCAATAGAAGGAAAAAATCCCAGCAGCGAAAGCTTTGCTGCCGAAATCGATCGCCTACAAGTCAGCGGCAAAAGCCAATTTGTCTTTGTCATCGGCGGATCACTAGGCTTAAGCCAAGAAGTAGTCAAAAGAAGTAATACTCAAATTTCGTTTGGTAAAATGACTTATCCCCATCAATTGATGCGCTTGATTTTAGTTGAGCAGATTTATCGGGCTTTTCGGATTAATTTTGGGGAGCCTTATCATAAGTGAAAAAGGCAATAATTATGCAATATACAAACAAAATCAAACAAAAATCAATAAAATGCAACAAGAAAAGGTTTACAAGATTAAAATGCTGTGCTAATATAAATTTAAATTTAATACCAGTGGATTGTTACTATTCAATTAGGCAAAAACCGCAAATGACTGAGGGATAGCTCTCTGTCGTTTTGCGGTTTTTTTATTTCTTAAAGGAGGGGTGAAAGTTGTATCGAGTCGTTCAAGTTTTAAATAATAACGTAGCAATTGTCAAAAATCAGTTTGATGAACAATCAATAGCAATGGGCAAAGGACTGGTTTTTCAAAAAAAGAAAGGTGATTTAATTACTGAGGAAGCTATTCAAAATTTATTTGTTTTAAAAAATGATGAATCTAAAGAAAACCTTTATACGTTGCTAAAAGATGTACCTTTAGATTTTATTACTACAACCTATGAGATCATCGATAATGCCATAAAAAAATATAATTATCCTGTTCAAGAATATATTTATGTCACTTTAACCGATCATATTTTTTGGGGTTATCAACGGTTAATAAAGAACGAATATCAAAGAAGTTTGCTACCAGAAATGGAAGGACAATATCCAGTGGAGTATGCGATTGCTAAAGATGCTTTGATGATTTTAAAACAGCATTTAGCGCTAGACTTTCCTAAAGAAGAAATCAAAAGTATTGCACTACATTTCATCAATGCTAAAGGTAAGACTGAAAAATATGACAAAACAAAAATTGATAAAAAGCAAATAACACTAGATGAAGTTTCAAATATTTTAGAACGAGAAAATATATCTCGCAATAATCACAATCAAAATTTTTATGATCGCTTGATGATTCATCTTCGCTATATGTTGGAAAGAGAAGAAAAAAATATTGAGCTTGATGAGTTTACAAAAAAAATGGATAAAGAATTACAACAAAATTATCCTAAAGCATACAAGATAGCTGAAGAAATTTATCAGGTCATTGTTAATAAAATGGGTGTCAAATTGAGCAGTAATGAAAAGGTTTACTTAACAATCCATATTCAAAGAATTATCTAAAAAAATATTTTAACGGAGGAATTTATATTATGAATAAAGAAGAAGTAGCTATGTTAGGTTTTGAAATTGTTGCTTATTCAGGAGATGCACGATCTAAACTATTGAATTTATTAAAAGAAGTTCGTAGTGGAAATAGTGAGAATGTCACAGAAGTCATGGAAAAAGTTGATGAACTGTTGAAATTAGCTCACGAGTCCCAAACTCAAATGTTAGCTAAAGAATCTGGAGGTGAAGAGGTAGAACTAGGATTTATTTTTGTTCATGGACAGGATCATTTAATGACGACCTTATTATTAAGAGACATTATTTTTGACATGATTGAGTTGTATAACAGAAGCGAAAAATAAAAAATACATTCAAAAAATAGGTTGGGGGAAAGAAAAATGAATAGATTAGTTGCTCAAATTGAAAAATGGAAACCCTTTTTTGAAAAGATATCCAAAAATACTTATTTAAGTGGAATAAAAAATGGATTTGTCGCATGTATGCCAATTGTTGTGTTCTCAAGTATTTTTCTGCTGATTGCTTATGTTCCTAATATTTTTAATTTTTATTGGCCTGAAGCAATTGAAGCAGTTCTTTTAAAACCGTATAACTTTACCATGGGTTTTTTAGCTGTCGGGGTTGCAGCTACTACGGCGAAGTCAGTAACAGAAAGCTTTAACCGAGATATGCCGAAAACCAATCAAATCAGTACTGTTGCGACAATGTTAGCTGCTATTTGTGGGATTTTGATGCTAGCAACTGATCCGATTGAAGGCGGAATATCGACTAGTTATCTTGGTTCAAGCGGATTATTAGCTGCATTTGTTGTGGCTTTTGTGACTAGTATTGTGTATCGCTTTTGTGTGAAACGTAATATTACTATTCGTTTACCAGAAGAAGTACCACCAAATATTTCTCAAGCTTTTAAAGATATTATTCCTTTTGGTTTTTCGATTATCATTTTTTGGTTGTTTGAATTAGGATTTAGAAATTTGACCGGTGTAAATTTTGCTCAAGGGGTCATCCAATTTTTCCAACCATTATTTACTGCAGCAGATGGATGGATTGGGTTAGCAGTAATTTACGGTGCAATGGCTTTTTTCTGGTTCATCGGAATTCATGGACCATCAATTGTCGAACCAGCTGTTTCAGCAATTTATTATGTTAATATTGCGGCCAATATTTCAACTTTCCAAGCAGGAAATCACGCTACCGATTTATTAACTCCGGGGCTACAATATTTCGTAGCCACGCTTGGAGGAACGGGCGCAACTTTTGTTGTACCTTTCCTATTCATTATCTTTGCAAAATCAAAAGCAAATAAAGCGGTCGGAAAAGCAGCAGTCATCCCTACATCTTTCGGGGTGAACGAACCAATATTATTTGGCGCACCTTTGGTATTGAATCCGGTTTTCTTTGTACCATTTATTTTAGCGCCAATTGTAAATGTATGGTTGTTTAAGGCCTTTGTTGATTTTCTTGGAATGAACAGTTTCCTGTATGTTTTGCCATGGACGTTTCCTGGACCAATTGGACTAGTGATGGGGACTGGTTTTAGCCCAATGTCCTTTGTTTTGGCAATCGCTTTAGTAGTCGTTGATGGATTGATTTATTATCCATTCTTTAAAGCTTATGATTTAGAAAAATATGAAGAAGAACAAAAAAATGAAGATCTGAATGTAGAATCTGCTTTAGATGATGTTATCACGAGTACAAATAATTTAGTCAACGTAGTTGAAGAATTGCCGAGTGAAACAGAAGATGAGGTTTCAGTATTGGTAGTTTGTGCGGGTGGTGGTACCAGTGGACTATTGGCTAATGCTTTGAATAAGGGTGCAAAAGAACATCAGATGGCTTTAACAGCAGCAGCAACATCGTGGGGTGTTCACCAAGAGATGTTACCTGATTATGATTTAGTTGTATTAGCACCACAAGTTGCTACTAATTTGCCGGATTTGAAAAAAGATACAGATCGACTAAATATTGAAGCAATTGCGACAGAAGGAAGAGAATATATTACATTAACACGTGATCCAGAAAAAGCCCTCAACTTTGTTTCAAAAATATTGAAGCAAAGAAAAAATAAACAGATGGAGGAAGTATAAATGAGCTTAAATTTACCGAAAGAATTTGTTTTTGGCGGAGCAACAGCAGCCTACCAAGTGGAAGGATCAACAAAAGTAGATGGAAAAGGTCAAGTGTGTTGGGATGTGTTACTAGAAAAAGATGGACGTTTTTCACCAGATCCAGCGAGTGATTTTTATAATCGTTATGCAGAAGACTTGCAGTTATCTCATGAATTTGGTGTCGATGCAATTCGTATCTCAATCGCTTGGTCAAGAATTTTTCCTGATGGTACTGGCGAAATCAATCCAAAAGGGGTTGAGTTTTATCATCATTTAATTGACGAATGTTTGAAACAAGGTGTAGAACCTTACGTTACTTTACATCATTTTGATACCCCCTTACCACTGCACACTTCTGGTGACTGGTTAAGTCGAAAAACAATCGATGCTTTTGAAAAGTATGCCGAGTTTTGTTTCGCTGAATATGGCAACAAAGTAAAAAAATGGATTACGATTAATGAACCTGGCTCAACAGCACAGGCGGCGTACATTATGGGGAGCTTTCCACCAAGTATCAAATATGATATTCCCAAAGCAATTCAAGCGATGCATAATCAAATGGTTGCTCATGCTCGAGTAGTAAATCTATTTAAAGAAAAAGGCTATAATGGTGAGATTGGTGTCGTGCATATTTTAGAATCTTATTATCCAGCGGATGATGCCGTTGAAAATGTTTCTGCTGCCAATAGAGGAAATGTCTTACTTAATCAATTTATGCTAGATGCATTATACAAAGGTTATTATGATAATGATACATTATTAGTGATCAATGATATCTTAGATAAAAATGATGGGGTATTAGATATTTCATCTGAAGATCTAAACGCTTTAGCTAAAGCAGCAAAATATAATGATTTTCTTGGGTTAAATTATTATCAAAGTCATTTTGTAAAACCTTTTGAAGGAGAAACATTTATTCATCATAATGGAACTGGTGATAAGGGAACAGCTGTCTTTCGTCTAAATGGTGTTTTGGAAAAAACTTATAATTCAGCAATTCCTAGAACGGATTGGGATTGGGTCATTTATCCTAAAGGCTTGTATGATATGCTACTTTATATCAAGAATAGATATGAAAACTATAAAGCTATTTATGTTACTGAAAATGGCTTAGGTTACAAAGATGAAGTCATTGATGGTAAAGTAGAAGATCAGCCTAGAATTGATTATGTTGCTCAACATTTAGCAGCGATACAAAAGGCGATTGAAGTAGGAATTAATGTAAAAGGGTACTTTATTTGGTCGCTTCAAGATATGTTTTCTTGGACAAATGGCTACAATAAACGTTATGGTTTGTTTTACGTTGACTTTGAAACCCAAGAAAGAATACCCAAAGCTAGTGCTAGTTGGTGGAAGGAACTTTCTGAAGTAACGAAAAAATTATAGATAGCAGTTAAAATTAACTATTAAAAGAGACTCGTAAAAAATAGATCAAACTAGAATAATCATCATTTAATCAGACAGCATATAAAGTGTTGTCTGATTTTTTAATTCTATAATTCTAAATACGTATTAGAAATCAAAAAATTACTTAAATAATCTTTCCCATCAATAATTATAGATTACCTAATCCATGCTACAATAACTGAAGACAAGTTTGTCAGTATTTTCGTAAATGATAGATGGTTTGCCGTATCATAATACTGATAAATGAAATATCAAATAATAAGGAGCCCCTCAATGAACAACAACGACAGATTACTACGACTAAGATATGCAATAGATATAAAAGATAATGACTTAATGAAAGCCTTTGAATTAGGTGGTTTGAATGTAACGAAAGAAGAAATGCGAGATATGTTAACTAAGGTGGGAACACCTAAAGAAAATGAAAACAATACGTATGCCAAAGCCATCAATAATGAAATGCTGGATAAATTTTTAAATGGTTTCATTATACTTAAGCGTGGTGAACAAGAGAAGAAAACAGAAGGTGTAGCACAGCCAAAAAGTAAGGATATTAAATACATCAATAATGTCCTTTTAAAGAAATTGAAAATTGCTTTGTATTTAACAAGTGATGATATGTTAGCAGTTTTTGCCGAAGCTGGCGTATATCCTTCAAAGGGAGAATTGGGTGCGATTTTGAGAAAAGAAGATCATCGTAATTTTAAACCTTGTGGAGATAAATATGCTCGCAATTTCTTAAAAGGATTAGGTATGGTCTATCGGAGTCAAGAAAATCGTAATAGTCGATGATTTTTTGTAATATAGAGGATTAAAAAATAGGCTGAATTAGTATGATACCTTAACTAAGATTTTATTATTTCTTTGTCTTAGCTGGGGTATCATATCATTTTTTATCAAAAAGTATACAAATTCTGACATGAACATTTCTAGTATTTTGTTAAAATGATAAGAACAAAAAAATACTTATTAATTTTATTTGGTAAAATGGAATATTTTTTAAAATCGTTAAAACTTGATAAGTAAATTGTTGCAGTCTAATCAATGATTTGGAGTGATATTTGTGATCGACTTACATTGTCATATTTTGCCTGGGATAGATGATGGTCCTCAAACATTGGAAGAGAGTATAGCTATGGCTCATGAAGCGATCCGACAAGGGATTAACTATATTTTATGTACCCCTCATCATGATAATGGTCATTATAATAACCCTGCTTCAAAAATTATCCCAGCTGTTCAAGATTTACAACAACAATTAGATCAGCGTAAGATTGAGTTAACTTTGTTTGAGGGTCAAGAAATACGTTTAACTAGTAATCTGATGAAAGAAATTCAACAAAAAGACATTCTATTTGTTGATTTAGCGAATCAATATTTATTGATAGAGTTTCCAACAATGGAAGTACCAGCTTATGCTGAACAGTTATTTTTTCAACTGATTGAACAAGGCCATGTACCGGTAATTGTGCATCCTGAACGCAATGTTATTTTTTCTCAAAATCCAAATCGCTTACTCCCCTTTTTAGAGATGGGTACACTAACTCAGTTGACAGCACCTAGTATTGTTGGTTTTTTTGGTAAGAAAATTCAAAAGGCAGCCAAGCTAATGCTGGAAAATAATTTGGTTTATATGGTGGCTTCTGATGCACATAGTATTAAAGACCGTGGTTTTTATTTAAAAGAGGCTTATCAGGAAATTGAAAAAATGTTTGGTAAACAATATGCGAGGGACATGGAACAGATGTCAAAGGATTTGTTGAATGGTGATCCAGTGCAACGACCAGCCTTTAGAAAAGTAAAACACAGTTTTTTTAAATGAATAAAATAAAGCACGAGTAGTTAAAATATTATTTTAACTACTCGTGCTTTTTAGTTCGGGCAATTTTTTTTGTTGATTTTTTTTGAGATAAAGACTGCTTAGTATTTTTTCTAATGTATAAAAATCGAGCTTCGTGGGTTCTGTTGGAATGACGATATTTGGTGTTAAAGATTGCTCTACTACAGAAATTTTTTTAGTGGAAAGAAATAAATCCATTGATCTGCTCTTAAATAAACAATCATTATGGGTGTAAATTTCTAATTTATATTTATCAATAAACTCATTTTTGATTGTTTTAATGAGTTTTTTTTCTTCTAAACTTGATAGATCCGATTCAAAAAAAATCTGCAAAGGTTCTTCGATTTTTGAAAGCAGCGTGAGGGACTCTAGTAATAGTGAATAAACTGAACGTAAAAAGTTGGTTTCTTTAAAAAGTGGGAAGCCCGTCTCACTATACAGTAAAGAAATCAAAGTTTCTGAAAGACTTTTTAAATGAATGGGTAGCTGCTGGTTTGAAACATCAAATAAGCCATTTAGGTTGGTTACCGTCTGATCTTCGTTATGAAATATTTGTGCGCATAAATGTGCACTGTATAAACTTTGACTAACCAGTTTAAGGTCATCTTTTTGAATGAAAAGATTTTGGTTATCCAATAAAATTTTTTTAAATGCTTCGACCGATTGGAATAACTGTGTCTTTCTTTCATAATGAAATGTCGTGAACTTTTTTAAAATGTAACTGTCATTAAACACCTCATCTTTTGTGAAGATGTATAAAAAAAGAAATCCGATTTCTTCTCGATGATAAAATTCTTTTGGTAAAACATCCTTCAATTCATAAAAAAAATGATCAAATAAGTCATTTTTCTCAATATTTTCCTTTAATTCTTTCGATAAAGTGATGTACTTTCCCTGTTTTGTCCGTTCAATGCCTATTGCAATCATGCAAAAGAGCTTTTTATACCCAAAGTCTGACAGACATAAATGAAAAAAAGGAATAACTTTATTAATAATTTTTTCCACTTTTAATTTTGTTGTACTGCCATAAAGCCAGGTGTCTTTGGTATAGGAATGAAACAAGAGCGATAGACTTAATCGACGAATTTGGATTTCACTACCAATTAGTTCCAGAGAACGTCGTTCGATTGAAATCCCCTTAGGTAAAAGTTTTTTTCTGAATTTATTAATCATTCGCCACAAAGAAGATTCACTTACGTAATATTCATGTGAAAACTGGATAATTGAAGGGATTTTTGAAAAAAAAATTTTCATTAGAAGCTGATAATTAATCGTTTCTTCAATAATTTTAAAGACTAAATCTTCTAAAGCAGTCTCAAAGTCATAATCTAAAAAAAAGCCTTTTTTACTATGACTTTTAATTACGATTTCTTTGTTTAAGGAGAAAGTATCAATGTCTTCTTCAATAAATGTTAGGTACTTTGAAATTGTCCGTTGATTAATCTCCAATGTCAATGACAATTCATCTACAGAAACCCAAGTTTTTTTTTCCATAAAGAAATAAATGATTTTAATTTTTGTGACTGTTTCTTTATCAAACAGATCAGCAAGTTGATTAATTGGAATCATTTTGCATGATAATCTCCTTCCAATAAGTCAATGACTTATTTTTAATGTAGTAAATATTTTAAAAAAATATAAATTCGAAAAAAATAAGGACTTGTTAATTTAAGTTTTAATAATAATCACACTTATAAGTATATATGTTAAAGATAAAGTTATTCTGTCAGAAAAATGCTAAAAACTAACAAAAAAAGATGTTTATTAACTAACTAGATAGAATAATATTAATTATATTTGTTGTGGCAATTTGTTAATTCTAATGTAGGGGAGAAACATTTTGATTGATCGAATGAAGGCGCAAGGCTTTTTATACTTAATAATGATTTTTCCATTAATTGATATTTTTAATGGGGTTTTTATATCTTATGGGCATAATATTCCTTTAGGAACAGCTTATCGAATATTTTTTATTGCATACATAATATACGGTGTTTTATCAAAAGGCATAAAACTTAATGGTAGTTATGCTCTACTAATTATTTCACTCTTTTTATTTATAATACTCTGTATTGTTCAAACTATTTTTTTTGAAACGAATATTTCTTTATTAATAGAAGAATTTTCTTATGTTATTCGTTTTTCATTGTGCTTGTTGATTCCTTTTTTTGCTAATCAATTTGAAGAATATTTGTCAATTAAAAAAATTATGAACGTAGCCATCTCCTTAAATGTTCTATTAATTGGGGGCTTAATTATCCCTTATTTTCTTGGTTTAGGGAATAGCACATATGATGATACAGCTGGTTTTAAAGGTTTTTATTTCGCAACGAATGATATCGCTTATGCTTTTTTAATTATGCTTTTTTTCATGGGCTGGCTGCTTATTCAGCGAAAAAGAAGATCGATCCCTGCCGGTTACTTATTGATTCTTTATTTTCTTGATATGTATTGTTTATTGATTTTAGGAACAAAGTCGGGATTGTTGGCTGGTTTGATCTATTCTATTTATTTGATTTTTCATTTTCTTTATCGCTATCGAAGTCAAACATTATATGAACAATTTTTTGTTTTTGAATTTTTGTTAGCTATGCTTTTTTTTCTATTAGTAAAAGGAAAAGAGTTCATATTAGGATCTCTATCTGGAGTGCTACAACGATTTGCTTATTTTAGAACACTGTATCAAGACGATTGGGTAAGGCTATTTATGAGCTCTCGAAATGTCTATCTTAAAGAAGCTGTAGATAATTTTTTACAATTGCCTGATAATCAATATATTTTTTGGTTCGGCCAAGGTTTTGAAAACCGTTGGAATTGGTATGGAAGAAGAGGCGGATTAGTCGAAATGGATTTTTTTGATATGTTTTTTTCTTATGGAATTATCGGAACTATGATTCTTATAGCAGTGATAGTTTATTTTTTAAAAGTAGCCTTGTATCGAAAAGCGAATAAATTCAGCATTTTTTTATTAGTTTTTACCATTATATATAGTCTTTTAGTGGGACATGTATTTTTCTCAGCATTATCGGCAACGGTGTTTGGTTTTATGTGCATGTTTATCCAAGAAGTAAAGAAGGAGCAAGTATGTCAAGAATAATTATGGTAGGACCAGAAAGTACTGGCAAGGGTGGGATTTCAACAGTTATTAAAAATTTCATTCAATATTTCCCCGAAAATAATAATTTGCAAATAGATTATCTATTTTCTTGGCATGAAAATTGCAAATTACGCTATGCTTTACAGTCGTTTGGACAACTATGGCACAAAACCCATACCAAAAAAATAGCAATTGTTCATTTTCACGTGTCGCAAGATGCTAGTTTTTACCGAAAATCTGTTTTGTTAAAAGCAGTCAAAAAAGGAACAAAAACTATTTTTCATATGCATGCACCAAATTTTGAAAAATTTTACCAACAAGCATCTGTAAAAAAGAAACAATATATTCGTAAAATATTGGATCAAATCGATTTAATTGTGGCTCTTAGTGAAGAGTGGGCTGTGTATTATCAGTCTTTGACAAAGACAGAAGTAATCGTGATTCATAATGCTGTTTATGTACCACAAGATAATCATTATCAAGCTCAATCAATGAACATTCTTACTTTCGGTCGAATCTGTGAACGAAAAGGCAGTCAGGACATTGTCACAATTGCATCAAGACTTGAAAAAAAAATACCAAAACTACGATTTCATCTTTTCGGTGATACTGATGAAACGACAGTTAATATTATTGAAAAAATAAAACAACTTGATTGCAAAAATATTGAGCTGCATTCTTGGACAACAAATCAACAAGATCTTTTAGCTGATTGTGCTTTACACTTACTGCCCTCTTACCATGAAGGTGTTCCAATGGCTATTTTGGAAACGATGGCTTTTGGGGTTCCTAATTTGGCAACTGATGTTGGCGGGATTAAGCAAGTCTTAGAGGACAAGAAGAATGGTTTTTTAGTTGTACCAGGTGACGTTGATCAAATGGAAGAAGATATCTTGAACTTTTTTTCTAATGTAGAAAAACGAAAAGACTTTTCTGTTCATGCCAAGCAAAAAATTGAAGACCATTTTTCTATTTCAGCTTATTTTTTAATTTGGGAAAATGTATATGAATCATTATCTGAGACAGGAAAGGAGTAATCATGTATTCATTTAAAGATTTCATATATTTTCTTTGGTTACACAAGAAAAGTATTGTGATAATGACATTTTTATTCACGGTGATAGGTTGTGCAGGCTTTGCCTTGACAAAGGGTTTTCAATATTCTAATCATGTTTCTTTTTTATTGTCAGCAACAGATGAACAGACTGAAAAAAATTCTTTTGAAGGGGAAGATGAACAAGAAATTGAAAATAGAATCATCAACAGCAATATCAAACTAGTGGAAACATACAAAGAAATGGTTAAAAGTGACACCATGATTCAACAAATTCAAAAAGATAATCCTCAAAAAAATTGGTCAGAAATTTTGAATGCTCTGACAGTCAACAGCAGTATCAATTCACAAATATTCACTGTAGTTGTTACTACTGATAGCCCTGAGAAAAGTCAAAAAATAGCTAGATCAATAGGGAAAAACTTTCCAAAAGTAGTTGAAAAAAATCATTTACCGCGAGAAGTTTTTGTTCTTGCAGCAGAATCAACTGAGACCAGCCGTTCGCCTAGTTTTTCTAAATTATTAATTGAAGCTCTGTTACTGAGTTTTATTTTAAGCACTTCTTGTAGTTTTATTTGGGACAATTTATATAAAAGAAAATACATTCAAAACTCGGAAACCGTCCAGTCCCTGATCGGGGTAGAAGTTATCGGAGTTATTGATTATTACTAAATACAGAAAATATGAAAGTAGAGTTTAACAAATGAAAGCAATATTAGTAAGTTTCATTGACAGTACAAATATAGGGGATCGTTTGATAGCTGAAGTTTTATCTAAAGAGTTATTGACTGGTATTGAGACACGTAAATTTAGTTACAAATTGCTTGAGGATTCTCAAATTAAGCTAGATAAAAATTTAGTTCGTCGATCGGAAGTTCATAACATCTATTATAAGTACTTTCGTCAATTACCTTTTGTAAAAAATTTGGTTAGCCACAGTAAGTGGCTAAAATCTTGCAAAAAAATGTATGATCCGGAAAGTATCCAACGATTTGAAGAGGCTTTGAAGCAAACCGATCTTTTAGTAATTGGAGGTGGGAATGCGATTTTTGATTTATCACCAGTTACGTTATCTGCGCAACGGTTTGATCAAGTAGTGACTTTGGCAAAACAATATCAAGTGCCGATATTTGTAAGTTCAATTGGTATTGGTCCCTTTTGTACTGAAAAACAAAAGCAAGCGGCTGTTGAGACATTAAAAAAATGTGACTATATTACTTTTCGCGATTATCGATCTTGGCAATACATGAATGGTTCTCATCATCCTGCAGTTTACCCTTCAGTTGACCCAGTGTTTCTTTTGCCAGCAGAAAAATCTTTCGAGCAATTAAAAGCTCAACGCGATGGATTCCAGCGTATTGGTATTTGTGTGATTGATTACCGGATTACTGGTTGCTCACAGAAAGAATATTTACGGTACTTAAAAGATTTAACAGCTTTAATTCAACGTCTAGTTGACCAACAAAGAGAGATAGTTTTATTTTCTTCTGAAGTTCAAGATTATGAAACAATTGAAACTATTTATAGTGAGTTTCAAAGACAGCCGCAAGTAAAATTGGTTCCTATTAAAGATAAAGAGGAGTTACTCACGTTATATCAAACTTTGAATCTAGTAATTGGTACTAGGATGCACTCGATGATTGTGGCAGTTTCACAATATATACCTATTATCGGATTATCTTGGCAACAAAAAGTTGTTGAAATGTTTAAAAATCTTAGCATTGAGAATGATGTTTTTCCGATAGAAGAATTACATGTAAACACTGAACTATTAATAAAAAAAGTAGATGAAAGATTAGACAATAATCAGCAAATGATCAATCAGGTGAAACAAGCTAAAGAAGATATGCAAAGTGCTTTTACAATTAATTATCAGATCATGAAAACTATTCAGAACAGTTTGACAGATCTATGAATCAATATAAAAAATTATTCAATGATTCGCTGATTTTTGCTATTGGTAGTTTTGGGAGCAAATTAATTACCTTTTTTTTAGTAGGTTTTTATACCTACTATCTAACTAAAGCACAGTATGGAACTGCCGATTTATTGATAAATACAATTAATCTTTTACTTCCAATTGTTAGTTTAAGTGTCTCAGAAGGTGTATTGCGTTTTGTATTAGATAGTAAAAGCAAAAAAGAACAGATGAGCTGGTTATCAGTAGCTTTACGAATTAATTTGATAGGTCTTGCTTTTTCGGGAGTTTTGCTATTAATTGTCTATTTATTAGGGCTACATTGGACAATCTCTTCAAGTATTGGGTTGCTAAGTTTTGTTCTATTAACAATTCAATCATTTCAATTAATTCTTATGCAATATATCAAAGCGGTTGGTAAATTAAAAATCTATGCAGCAAACGGCATTATTCTTTCATTGCTGACTTTACTTTTTGGCATTCTATTCTTTCGGCAAATGAATAACAAATTGGTAGCTTATTTCTTGTCATTAGTAGTTGCCAATAGTTTCTCATTAATTTTTTTAGTTCTTAATATTTCTTGGAAGGATATGTTCTTTAAAAAGTCGGCAAGCAGTTTTCAAAGCAAACAAATTATTAAGTATAGTTTGCCACTAATTCCAAACTCTGCAATGTGGTGGATATTGACTACCTCTAGTCGTTTTATTATGACCTTTTTCTTAGGGGTAGCAAGTAATGGAATGTATGCTGCTGCAAGCAAAATACCTAATTTATTATCGGTGCTTGGTGCTATTTTTATGCAAGCTTGGCAGTTATCCGCAGTTGAGCAATATCATAAAAAAGATGCGGGTCTCTTTTTTCAAAAAGTATTTAATCACTACAGTACCTTTTTATTGTTTTCTTCAGGTATGATCTTACTATTTTTGGATCCATTAGCAGCCGTTTTATTGTCTAAAGAATTTTATTTTGCTAAAGCATACATTCCTCTTTTATTGATTAGTAATTTTTTCTCCTGTATTTCAGGTTTCTTTGGCACTACTTATATAGTAGTGAAAAAAACAAAAGGAATTTTGACTACTTCATTAATCGGAGCAGCAGTGAATTTGGTAGGTAGCCTATCATTAATCCCATTAATTGGCATTAATGGAGCGTCTTTAGCTTCTAGTTTAGGTTTTTTCATCATTTTTTATTTACGTAAACGACAAACTAATCATTTAATGGACAGTCAATTAACTACTGGAACGATGTTTTTACAATTGGGTTTATTAATTGTTCAGATCATGTTGAAACAGTGGGGAGGATTCTCCAAAATATTCCTGTTTACCAGTCAAGGATTAATTATTTTTTTGATTGTTCTAATTGGATTATACCGTAGTAATTCAGGTCAGAAAGGGGCGTTAAAATGAAAAAAATAAAATTATTTGACCTCCTAATAGATAATGGAAATTTGCAGGAAACTGTTGATGAAATGGTGGAGAGAATCAAAAATAACGAGGTAATTGAACACATTGGGGTGAATTCTAATAAAGTAGTTCTTTGTCAAAAAGATCCTAAAATAAAAAAAATTATTCAACAAGCCGACATGGTAAGTGCCGATGGTTATTCGATTGTATGGGCTTGTCGGTGGCTTAAAAAAAAGAAAATCGAACGAGTTACCGGCATTGACACCATGACAGAGTTACTTAAAAGTGCTGAAAAAAATGGTTTGAGTTTATATTTTTGGGGTACTAAAGAACGCATCTTAAAACAATTATTAATAGTACTCAAACAACAGTATCCAAATTTGAATATTGTTGGTGCTCAAAATGGGTACTTCAAGGATGAGACAGCTGTAGTAAAAGAAATTGCTGAGTGTCATCCGCAAATTTTATTCATTGGAATGACTTCTCCTTACAAGGAAGAATTTGTTGCTAAGTATAAAAGGAAGTTCAATGCTAATTTACTGATGGGAGTAGGCGGTAGTTTTGATGTGTTGGCAGGAGAAATTTCACGAGCGCCTACATGGATGCAACAAAGTGGTCTGGAGTGGCTACACCGGTTTATGAAAGAACCGAAAAGACTTTATAAACGCTATGTTTTTGAGAATATTTATTTCATTTACTTAGTGATAAAGGAGAAATTTAAATGAAGAAGCTTCGGGTAATGTTACTCACTTATGGGAAACTGCCTATTCCAGCAGTAAAAGGCGGTGCTGTTGAAACTTTATTAGATTCTTTAATTGAGGAAAATGAGAAACATCAATTATTAGAATTATTCATAGTATCTAAAGATGATGTGGCCATTACCGTTTTTAATAAAACTCACAAGTTTAGTAAGGTGATCGCAGTCAAAACAAAAGAACGTCCTTTAAGGTGGTTCATGCAAAAAGTTTTGAATAAAGTGCGGTTCATGTTAACTGGGAAAAAAAAGAATTTGATTCCCTACCCAGAGATAATGACTAAAGCTCAAGATTATTTGCAGAATACTGCAGTCGATTGTCTAGTGGACTTAAATTGTCCTGAAAGAATTCCCATTATTCGGACATTTTTTTCAGGTAAATTAGCGGTCTATTTACACAATGATTATTTAAATGACCAAACTATGAATGGAAAGGAAATTTTACAACAGTTAGATGGAGTCATGTCAGTCTGCGATTTTTTAGCTAAACAAATAAAGAAAATTCCCAAAGTCAAAGAAATGCCACCATTTTATCGAGTAAACAATGGGATTAAATTAGAAGATTATCAAATGGCAAGCCCGATTGAGAAACAAACACTTCGGTCGGAATTAAGTCTAAAAAAAGACGATTGTGTCATTGTATTTTCTGGGCGAATTACGGAAACCAAAGGAGTACATTTACTGCTAGCAGCCTTAGATAAAGTTAAATTTAAAAAAAATGTGAAAGTTCTAATACTAGGTGGTACAACTTATAGCGCAATTAAAAAGGATAACTACTTCAAAAAAGTCATGGCTCAAGCAGAACAACTACCGATCGAAGTAAGATTCACCGGCTATATAAAAAAGACAGAGGTTCCTTCTTATTTAAAAGCAGCCGATATTTGCGCCGTTCCATCAATCTTTCATGAAACTTGTTGTCTTTCGGCTGTCGAAGCACAAGCAATGGGGATACCAGTAATTGTCACTAGAATTGGTGGAATTCCAGAATATATCAGTGAAGATAGTGCGCTTCTAATTGATTATGATAAAAATTATATAAATAATTTCGCCAAAGGGTTAGATCGATTAATTCATGATGATAAATTTCGTAAGCGATTAAGTGATCAGGCAATAAAAGGAAGAAACCGACATTCACAAAAACGCTACTATTGAGGAATTTGTTAGGAGTATAGAACAATTAACTGAAACCGAACAGTTAAAGAAGGAGGAAAGTCATGAAAATATTAATCTTGACTAAAAATGTATTAGCTGAATCAAGTTTCCAAAATAAACTACAACAATTAAACCATGAAGTTTTTTGTAGTACTTGTCTGATAAGCGATTTTCATTTGATGGCGAAAAAAACTACGCAATTAGTTACTTGTTTTGATGCAGTAATCTTAAGTGAAACTATTTCTTACCAAGAATTGGATGAACTAATGTTCAATATTCGTAATCAAGTTCCTGCTATTTTCAGAAAGTATGAAAGTAAATTTGCAAAAAATTACGAAGAAGAACGAACAGAGTACAGTATAGATCAATGGATCAAAAGTGATGCTTCATTGGAAGAGATTCGAGAATTGTGCCAGACAGTTCTCCAAACAGAAATCGCAGAAATAGATAAAGGAAATTATAAAAAGAAATATCATTTTTATAGTTTTGGCTTATCAAAAAAAGAAAGTTTACTTTTGAATTGTTTGTATGAATATAAAGGACTGTACGTTTCGAGACAAGAACTGATTGAAAAAATTTGGGGAAAAGAAGAAGTTACTAATTCAAGACTATCTGCTTTGTCCACCTGTGTCCGTAACATCAAAGAAAAAGTCGAAAAAAGTGGGCTATATTGCAACCCGATTGATACCTCATGGGGGAAAGGTTATAAAATTTCAGATGATTTCTATCAATTAATTGAAAATAAGGCAGGTTAGCTTAAAATTATATAATATTAATTTTTATAGAGAATTTTTAATTAAAAATCTAAAAAAAACGAAAAATTAACAAAAAAAAAAGAAGATTGCATTAAATATCATTCTAATTTAAAAAAACAGTATTTTTTGAATATAAAAATTCAAAAAAGAGACAATTAATTGATGGTTCATTAATTCCCTTCTGTTTTATTATTACTTTGTTAGCTGTAATGACTCTAAAGAACAAGGTCTTATTAATAAAGAAAAATATATCGGTAATTTACCGATCATTTGGAAGTGAAAAGATGAATAACATTTATGAGAATAATCCTGCAATAGGAAAATTTGATTTAAAAAACAAAACAAGTTTGGCTTATTCCGACTTTTTGGGAAGTAAAACCAAAAGACTTATCGATATTATTATCAGTTTTGTAGGGCTCATTGTTCTTTTAATTCCTTTTGCTTTAGTGAGCTTGCTGATTAAAATAGAAGATCCTAAAGCACCTGTTTTTTTTAGTCAAAAGCGAGTTGGTCAAAATGGGAAGTATTTTATCCTATATAAGTTTCGGACGATGTCTGTGAACGCAGAAAAACGTTTGGCAGACTTGACTGAAAAAAATGAAATTCAAGGCCCAATGTTCAAGATAAAATGTGACCCGCGCATTACTCGTGTTGGTCATTTTTTACGAAAGTTTAGCATTGATGAGTTTCCACAATTATTAAATGTATTAAAGGGAGACATGTCGATTGTGGGGCCACGACCAGCTCTACCTAAAGAGGTTGATCAATATTCGGCTTATCATCGTTTAAGATTACTTGTAAAACCTGGATGTACCGGTCTTTGGCAAGTAAGTGGACGGAATAAACTTCATTTTGAAGAAATGATCCGCTTAGATATAAGCTACATAAATAAAGGGAGTTTTCTTTTTGATTTAAAAATCATGCTAAAAACTTTTTTAGTCATTATCACCCATGACGGAGCTTATTAGACCAGTACATAAATTATCGGAGGCAACAAATTATTATGGATGAAAAATTCAATTTCACCTTTTTACTTCAAACAATTAAAGAAAAACTACCCATTATTATTTTTTGTAGTATCACGGGATTATTGATTGGTGGGTATATTTCTTTTTTCTGGATTACACCAAAGTACAGCTCGCAGACTCAAATGATTGCTGCGACCAAAACGACTGAAGAAAATATTTCAAATGAAATTACTGCCAATTTACAATTAGTAAAAACTTATAAAGAACTGGTATTAAGTGACTTAGTTTTAGGCGAAGTGCAACAAGAGCTGCAATCTGAAGAAAATCAGAATATGTCTATTAGTCAATTAAGAGAAGCAATCACGCTGGAACAACAGCAGGAGTCGCTTTTTTTTCCATTCGAGCAGTTAGCGATCGTCCTAGGTTGGCTTCTTATTTAGCCAACACAACTTCTGAAGTATTTCAGGAAGCACTGGAAGATAGTCAGATACCAGGTGAGATTTCGATTACAAGTAAAGCAACAGCAAGTTGAAATCCTTTTTCACCAAATCATAAATTAAATTTAGTGTTGAGTTCATTTATTGGAGGAATGGTTGGATTTTTATTTGTCCTGTTACGAGCTAGCCTTGATCAAACAATAAAAACTGAACAAACAGTCTTTGAAATTTTTGGTACCAGTGCACTAGGAATTATTCCTCATACGACAAATGTAGATATGAAAATGTCTGCTAAAGATAAAGATCTTTTGAAAAGAGATCTCACAGGCACTTCAAACAGTGTTTCAAGAAGAAGAAGAAAAAGAGTTTAAATTAGGAGTAGCGAAAAATGAGAGAAAGAGAAAACCGATTAATTGCGATTGAAAACAGATTTTCACCAATTACCGAGCAATATCGCAACGTACGAACAAGTATTCAATTTGCTGCTTCATCTGGAAGACCAATGAAATTACTTTTGGTTACATCAACTGAACAGGAAGAAGGAAAAACGACCTTGGCTTCAAATTTAGCGGTCGTCATGGCAGAAACCAATACAAAAGTACTATTGATTGATGGTGATTTACGCCGATCAACTGCTGGGAAAATTTTTAATTTACGTACTGGCACAGTTGCTGGTTTAAGCACATTGTTAAGTAATGTTGGTAGTTCACTTGAAGAGGCTATTCAAAGAACACAAATTAAAAATTTAGACTTTTTACCTGCAGGACCGATTCCTTCTAATCCTTCAGAGCTGTTAAATTCAAATCGTTTAAATGAAATTTTTCAACAGGTGGAGGAAAAATATGATTTTATTATCGTCGATTCACCACCGCTTTTAGTAGTAACAGATGCTCAAATTTTCTCATCGAAAGTTGATGGCGTTGTTTTAGTGGTTCGAGAAAATCGTACGAAACGAAATAATTTAATAAAATGTAAAACCCTACTAGAGCGATCGAAAGCACGCTTAATCGGCGTTGTTTATAACGGTGCCAAATCTCTGAGTGCTGGAAATTATAATTATTATAAGTATTAGGGGGTGATGAATGATTAGGTTGAGATTCAATTCATAAAAGGAAAAAAAGAGAGGGGAAAAAAGAGTGAAGAAAAAGAAATTATTAACTATTGGTGCTAGCAGTTTAATGTTATTGAATGCAGGATTACTTCCTGTCGTATCGTTAGCTGAAGAAAAAACAGCGGGGACTGAGGAAGTATCGCCGGAATTAGCTGAAAGTTTAGCTGACAATAACTTGCCAGAAATTAATGCTGAGCAACCAGCACCGGCGGAAGAACCAGCTGAATCTGCTGTAGTTGAAAATACAGAGGAAACGACTGAACAAAATGCTATTCAACCACTAGATGTTGGTTTGGTTGCTTGGGGAGAAATCGGTTTGAAGATGTCAACCGATAAAAATTTAGTTATCAACAACCAAAAAACAGAAGGTATTTTAACAGTTGATTTAAATGTTAGACAATTAGCTAACATGTCATACAACGACAAAACTTTTTATCAAGTGAAATTGCCTAATGAGTTTAAACCGTTGTTACAAGATCCGCGTTTCATCAATTATTTATCAGGTGAAATGAAAGCTTATAACTTTGGTATTCAAATTAAAGCTCAAAATTATACTTCAGCTGATATTAAAGTAGATCCAGATAGTTGCTCTTTAATTATTCAAAATCCAACAATTTCTACAATTATCGGGATTTTACCACGGGTTTATTGTTCAATTAACATCGATTTAGGTGGCTTCGTAACTGATACAGAAATTCGCGTGCCAAATTCCCTAGATGGGAAATATCACTTTAACACAGCTCTATCTCAAGACAACAACATTATTGATTGGACTGTTGGTGGCGGAAAAGAATCTAGTGGCTTCTTAGAATATGCTCAATTAGATCCAGCATACGGAACTGAAAAACCTGTTTTAACTGCTGAAGATCGAAAAATTATTTTAGGTGAAGACTTTACTGGTTCATTTGCTATGAGAGGTGTCTCTGCAATTGATAAAGAAGATGGCGATATCACTAAAAATGTAGTCATAATTGATAATCCAGTACAACCAAATGTACCAGGTGTTTACCCTGTAACATACAAAATCACAGATAGCCACGGGTTAACTGCTACTAAGACAATCAACGTAACAGTAGGTGAAAATGTATTACCGGTAATCAATGCCGAAAATAAAATTATTGAAAAAGGTGAACCTTTTAATCCATTAGAAGGTATTACCGCGCATGATGAAGAAGATGGGGACTTAACTTCAAAAGTCATCATCAAATCAAATAACGTTAATACTAATGTCGCTGGAAAATACTTTATTACTTATTCAGTAGAAGATAGTCATAGAGGAATTACCACTAAAGATATTGAAGTTGAAGTGAAAGAAAGTATTCATGGTATTACAGTGAATGATTATACTGTGGGCCAAGGGCTTATCACTGGTAACTATGAAGGTGATGTTTCTTATCTTGAATTTTATGTTGATGATAATTTGGTCTCTAAAGGTGGGACATTGAAAGATGGTAAATTCACCTATGAAGTGAACAGTGGACTAATCAAGAAAAATTCAAAAGTTGTGTTAGTTGCTTATGATAAAGATCAAAAGAAATTAGATGAAAAAACTGTCAAAGTTCTATCTAATTATACTGGCACAATTTCCGCTTATGATTATACAGTTGGTGATGAATACATTCGTGGAACGTACACAGGTGATGTGAAAAAAGCAAAAGTAATTGTTAATGGAAAAGTACTTTCTTTAGGTGGCTCTTTCAAAGATGGTGAATTTAGCTACTGGGTTGGTAAAAACGCAATTAAACAAGGTAACAGCGTATTAATTAACGGTTACGATGTTGATGGTGATGTGTTAAGCCAAAATAATAAAGTGACTGTAATTGCTGCGCCTGCAGCAGCTGGAACTATTACACCAAATAATTTTTCAGTTGGAGCGGTCGAAATTACTGGTTCTTACACAGGTGATGTGAAAAAAGCTAAATTGTACGTTAATGATAAATTAATTTCACAAGGTGGAACATTTAGAAATGGTACTTTCACTTATTATGTAGGTCAAAATGTAATTTCTAAAAATTCAAATGTACGTTTAGTTGCTTTAGATTCTGAAAACAAAGAATTAGATAGTAAAACAGTTCGAGTTGAATCTAATACTTCAGGGACTATGCTAGCAAGTGATTATACAGTTGGAGATGAATACATCACTGGGGTTTACAGTGGAGATGTGAAAAAAGCGAAAGTAATTGTTAATGGAACTGTTTTATCACTCGGTGGTAATTTTGCTAATGGACGCTTTACTTATTGGGTAGGAACATCAAGAATTAAAGCTGGAGACAGTGTGATGATTAATGGTTATGATCAAAATAATTCGTTGTTGACTCAAAATAACCCAGTTACTGTTAAACAAGCGCCTGCAAAACAAGGTTCAATTTCTCCAAATAGCTATACTATTGGTAATGGTGAAATCACTGGAACATATAGTGGAGATGTACGCAAAGCTCGCTTATCAGTGAACGGAAATGTTATTTCTTGGGGCGGAACTTTTAAAGATGGACGCTTCAATTACTATGTGGGTAATGCTATTAAAGAAGGCGATAATGTTACTATGAACGCTTATGGAACAGACGATGTCTTATTGCAAGAAAACGTAAAAGTATCTTTTGCAAATTCATCTTATAATGGCAACATTTCTCCTAATGTATACAACGTTGGGGCAATTGAAATTTCTGGAGTTTATTCAGGTGATGTAAAACAAGCTTATCTTTATATAAATAATAGCTTGGTTTCAATTGGTGGAACATTTAGAAATGGATCCTTCACTTATTACGTTGGAAATGCCATCAAAAAAGGTGATATTGTCAATTTAGTCGCTTATGGTCCTGATGGAAAAGAATTAGATAGAAAAACAGTTCAAGTGAACTAATGAACGGAGATTTTGCATGAAAAAATTTTTATTGAGTATGATCGCAGTTGGTTTTGTTTTAACTGGGTGTAATTCTAACACTAACAATAAAACAGATGACAGTGGTAATAGCTCCGCTTCAATTGCTAAAGTGGAAGTAAAAGATGGTTTAAATGTGCCTTTTACAGCTGACAGTATTGAAATGAAAATCACTGAAGTATCCAGCAGCGAATCTGTAAATGAAGCTGAAAAACCTAAACAATTAATTACTTTTTCAGTCGAATACAAAAACATTGGTACCCAAGATAAAGGTATGGGAGCAATCGATTTTCAATTAGTAACGGATAAGAAAGATAAAACCTACAATGTAACAGAAGAAATGGAAGCTTTTGGTGGTGTGTTAAAACCAGAAGAATCAGCGACTGGTAAATTGTATTATCTAATTGGAACTGGAGAAAAACCAACAAAATTGGAGTATGCACCAACTGATAAAACTCTAAAAACATGGGACCTACAATAATAGATTTTTTCATTGTCCGTTATAACAAAAGAATGGTTTATGAATCAGTAGATTTAAGATTGTTTATTTTATGTAGAAAATGAGGGGTTTTGAAGGAGAGTGGCGGATTTCTCCTTCAAGACCTTTTGTTATAAATTGTGAATTTTTTAATAAAAGGGAGATACATATGTCGATAAAAGTAATGTCGATTTTTGGTACTAGACCGGAAGCAATCAAGATGGCACCAGTAATAAAAACTTTAGAGAGGGATCCACGTTTTCAATCAAGAGTTGTCGTTTCAGGTCAACATCGTGACATGCTGGATCAGGTATTGAATTTCTTTAAAATAACTCCAGACTTTGACTTGAATATTATGAAAAAAAAGCAAAGTTTAAGCGAAATGACAACTCATATTATTGATAAATTGACGCCCGTACTAGAAGCGAATATGCCGGATGTTGTTTTGGTTCATGGTGATACGACAACGACTTTAGCAGCAGCTTTAACAGCTTATTATCTAAAAATTCCGATTGGACATGTTGAATCAGGGTTACGTACTTGGAATAAATACTCTCCATTTCCAGAGGAAGTGAATCGTCAATTAGTTGATGCTTTGTCGGATATTTGTTTTGCTCCAACAAAGGAGAGTGCCGTTAATTTGATTAAAGAAAACCATCGACAAGAACAAGTATTTGTTACTGGAAATACAGCGATTGATGCAATGACATATACGATAGATAAAAAATATACTCACCCCAATTTATCAAACGAGGGAAAGAAAAGACTTTTAGTCACGATGCATCGAAGAGAAAATTTAGGACAGCCAATGATAGAAGTATTTAAAGCATTGGCGCAGATAGCAAAAGAAAAAGATGATGTAGAAATTATTTTTCCGATGCACAAAAATCCGCTTGTTCGTGAACTGGCTGAAAAAGAACTTGGAAATTTAAAAAACATACAATTAATCGAACCGCTAGATTTATTTGATTTCCATAATTTTGCACAACATTCAGATTTAATTTTGACTGATTCTGGTGGTGTTCAAGAAGAAGCGCCCTCACTGGGGATTCCAGTTCTTGTATTACGTGATACAACAGAGCGTCCAGAAGGAATAAAAGCGGGTACTTTAAAACTTGTTGGTACAAATCAAGCAACAGTCTATCAGGAAACGATGAGGTTATTAGAAGATCCGATAGCTTATCAGAAGATGTCTGAGGCAACTAATCCCTATGGTGATGGTCATGCGAGTGAACGGATAGCTGATATATTAGCGCAGTCTTTTAATGATTTTTGAAAGAAGACATGCTAGATGGATAATGGAGTGAGTATATGAGAAATAAGGGAAGAAGACCAAGTGGAAAGCTGAAAAAAACCTTAATTTTACTAGTAAGTATTTTATTAGTTTTGGTTGGCTTGATTACTGCTACAGCAGCAAAAGTGCTTTATGATGTAAAAGGAGTCACTGATGAAGTATATGAGCCAGCAAAAAAAACTCAACCTCTTGATGAAGTTAGCTTAAATCAGAAAAAATCATTTAGCGTATTATTATTAGGTGTTGACACAGGTGCTTTAGGTCGAACAGAACGAGGACGTTCTGATACGTTAATGGTAGCAACCGTTAATCCAAATACGAAAAAAACCGTAATAGTAAGCATTCCTCGAGATACTTATACAGAGATTGTTGGACATGATACGATGGATAAAGTTAATCACGCTTATGCTTTTGGTGGTGTTGATATGGCTGCGGATACTGTTGCTCAATTATTAGCTATACCAATCAATTACTATGTTGTTATCAACATGAAGGGGATCGAGACTTTAGTTGATTCAGTTGGGGGGATTGAAGTAGATAATCCATTTGCTTTTACCTATGAAGAAACTGAATTTCCAGCTGGTTCACAGTATCTAAATGGAAATAAGACATTAAAATACGTTCGGATGCGCTATGATGATCCAGAAGGAGATTATGGCCGTCAAGGAAGACAGCGAGAAGTAATAGCTGGAATTTTGAAACAAATGGTTAGTATTAAATCGTTAAGAAATTATCATAGTATTTTAAATAGTCTAGGAGATAATTTACAAACAGATATTACCTTTAATGATATCGAATTATTATTTAGAAACTATCGTGAAGCGTTTAATCAAGTGGATTCAGAACAAGCAATGGGTGAAGGTTTTATGCTAGATGAAATTTCTTACCAAAGTATTCCATTGGACGAACTTATTAGAATTCAAACGTTATTAAAAGAACAATTAGCCAATTAAAATTAGTGTAATAAAATGTAGATTCCATTTTAGTGAGGTATTAGATTACAAAAATACCTTGTTAAAATGGTTTTTTTATACGGTTTGATTTACAAAATTTACCATTAGAAAGTTTTAGATATGTCCAGAGAAAATGCACAAGAATATTTAATTTCAACTAGAGAGTTGTGCTGGTAGTGGTGGTAGATTTGATCCATTATGTGGGCCTACAGTCCTCAGATATGGACTTCTGATGATATAAAGGCTGTTGAACGTTTGTAAAACGAAGCCTCTTTAATTTATCCGCTAGTAGCTATGAGTTTTTATGTTTCAACGTTACCAAATCATCAACTTGGTCGAATAACTAGTTTGAAAATTAGAGAAATCATCGCTCAACAAGGAAATTTTTATGATGAATTAAATTTAGGCGACCATTTTTTTATGGGCGAGAGTTAAAAATACTGGCTTGGGTTTACCAAAATCTGCAGGTGATTGCTTCAGTAGTCAGTGGATATTTACAATCGAAAATAAGAAATAGTAAAATTTGTTGAGTTGCTTTGCCTTTTCATTTAACGTCTAAAAAAATTGTTCTTTTTCCTGTCTTCTTCTACAATGAACAGCAGGAGGGACGAAATGAAACGATTAAAAAGATGGCAAAAGATAGTATTAGGTGTAATTATTACTCTGGCTCTACTAGTATCTGGTGGGTTGATTTATCTAAATTCACTGACCTATCCGCCAGCAGAAAATGCAGTGAGTGCAGCAAAAGTTAGCCAAAATGATGCGGGTTATTTATTATTTGAGGCACCAGAAGAAAGTCAGACAAATTTAATCTTTTATCCAGGTGCGTTAGTAGATGCTGAAAGCTATAGTGTGTGGGCAAAAGAGGTCGCAGCAGCTGGTTACAATGTTTATATTGTAAAAATGCCGTTGGATTTAGCCGTTTTAGGCGGCAATAAAGCTGAGGAAATTATCGAACAAAAACCACAGCAAAAATATATCTTAGCTGGACACTCTTTAGGCGGTGTGATGGCCAGTCGGTTTGCAGATGAACATGCTAATCAAGTTGCTGGCATGATTTTTCTAGCTAGTTATCCTGATGAAAAAGGCAGTCTTAAACAAACTGAGCTGCCAGTCTTATCGATTACAGCTAGTAATGATAAGGTGTTAAATTGGGACAGCTATGATGCTGCAAAAAAATATTTACCAAAAAATGCTGCTTATACTACGATTGAAGGTGGCAACCACGGTGGATTTGGTAGCTATGGTAAGCAAAAAGGTGACGGTAAAGCCGAAATCACTAATGATGCGCAACAACAAGAAGTTAGTCAAAAAATAGTTGATTGGTTGAAAGAAATTAATTAAAATAAATCCAAAATTAAGTTGAAAAAGCATGTTGTAGATATCTGTTGCAACGAGTTTTTTCAACTTTTTTATTAACAGATTTGTCTAAAGATTGAAAGATTTTTATCTTGCTGAATAAGTTGCAAACATATCCAATGCATCACTTTTAATAGTGTGATACCTTGAAATGAATCAACTGGGAATAGTGAGGTAAGAAGATGAAAACAGTTATGTGGTTTCGCAGAGATTTACGAATTCAAGATAATAAAGCGTTATATTATGCTTGCGAAAATTTAGGTTCAGATGAATTAGTCTTATTATTTCAAGCAAATCCGAATCAATTTATTCAAGATAGCCCCAATCATCAAGCATTTTTTTCAAGTGTTCAGCATTTTAAGGAAACAATTGATCAACAAGCCCATTTACAAATTCAATATGGTGAACCGCTGGAGTTATTTGAACGGCTGAAAAACGAGTTGAAGGATTGGAATAAGATTTATTTCAATGAAGATACTAGCGGCTATGGCGCGGTTCGTGATCAAGAGGCAATTAAATTCTTTCATGAAAATGAAATCGAAAGTTACGCATATCAAGATGCTTATCTTCATGGGGCCAAAGAAATCAAAAAAGAAGATGGCGACTACTATAAAGTCTTTACGCCTTATTATAAAAAATGGTTGGAAATGATCAAAGAGACACCTTTGAAAGTAGCTTACGACGCGAAAGCCGTCTATAAAAAAGTCTTGTTTTCAAAAGACGAAGAAAAATTCAAAAAAATGATTGAAAAGATTCCTGAACAACAAATTTCCTTTGGTGAAGAAGCTGCTGAAGAACGTCTTACAAAGTTTATTCAAGCTGATTTAGAAGAATATCAGCAAGCTCGAGATATTCCTAGCTTAGACCAGACTAGTCATTTGTCGCGTTTTTTACGGACAGGAGAAATTTCGATGCGAACTGTTTGGGAAAAGGTTCAAAAGGTTAATAAGTCTCAAAGCAGGACAACTTTTCAAAAAGAACTTTGTTGGCGGGACTTTTACAATATGATTTACACTTCTTTTCCAAAACAAAAGGATGAACCGATTCAAGCGAAGTTTAAATTTGTGGAATGGGAAAATGACCAAGAAAAATTTGAACGTTGGCAAGCGGGAAAAACTGGTTATCCAATTGTGGATGCTGCGATGCGGCAACTAAAGAAAACTGGTTGGATGCATAATCGGTTGCGGATGATCGTGGCCTCCTTTTTGACTAAAGATTTGTTAATCGATTGGCGCTGGGGAGAAAAATACTTTCAACAGATGTTGATTGATTACGATCCTGCCAGTAACATCGGAGGTTGGCAGTGGGCAGCATCTACTGGAACAGATGCAGTACCATACTTTAGAATTTTTAACCCCACCACACAAGCTGAAAAATTTGATAAACATGGGGATTTTATTCGAGAATATCTACCAGAATTGGCAGATTTACCGGATAAATATATTCATCAACCAGAAAAAATGACTATTGAACAGCAAGAAGAATACGGTGTCATACTTGATGACACTTATCCTAAACCAATTGTTAACCATAAAGAACGTCGCAAAAAAGCTTTAGCAACTTATGAATCCAGTAAAGAATATGCCCAAGAAACTTTTGGTGAGTCAGATGGAAAATGATTTATTAAAAGATTTTCAACAATCTTGGGCCAAACATAAATATTGGGTGATGGCACGGAATCAGAATGCTTATAACAAGATTCGTTTATTAGCTAAAAATAATCAATGGGATGCAATGAAACAAGCACAATATCAAAAGCTATTAACTGAATTGGAAACAGTGGAACCGACTGAAAAAACTTTACGAGTGACTTATCAACATATTTGGGGCTATTTCAAAAAGCAAGCTACTAGTGAAGAAAAAGAAAAGTATGCTTTATTGATAGAAGACATAACACCAGATAGTCATGACTTAGATCATTTCTTTCAACATTTAATAACGAAATATCAACAACCTTATTTATTACACATGCGTTGGATAAAAGATTGAGAAATAGGTTGTAACTGACTCAATAACTTTATTTTAAATATAAAGAACTGATATGCGAAATCTTCTCCAGCAAATCAGCTCTTTTATTTTTATGAAATAAATGAAAATTTTTTATATTTTTAAGTTAGTTATGAGTCATTTTCTCACTGTTGCTACATCTAGCTATAAAAAAGGTTTAATTTCTAAATGATATACTAAATCTATTGCGACTAAAAATGATTTGCGGATTATAAAAAAGGTTTGAAGAAATACATACCGTTATACGAGGATATTAAAAAAATAAACAACACGGAGGACGAATTATGAAACCAGTAATCGGCGTGATGCCATTATTTGATAATCAGAAAGATAGTATTTGGATGTTGCCAGCTTATTTAGATTTACTAGAAAAGTATGGAGCGATTCCGTTAATTTTACCTTTAACTACAAATCAAGAAAACTTAGATTACTTTTTAGGACAATGTGACGGATTTTTGTTTACTGGTGGTCAAGATGTTTCACCAGAATTATACGGCGCATTGCCAAGTGTGCTTTCTGGGGAACCTTGTTTAAAAAGAGATAAGATGGAAATTTATTGTATGCAAAAAGTTATTGCGATGGACAAGCCATTATTAGGTATTTGTCGTGGGATTCAAGTGCTGAATGTTGTCAATGGCGGGACGCTTTATCAAGATATTGCAGCAGAATATTCAACCCAGATTGCCCACGATATGACAGCACCTTATGATCGCACTCAACACTCAGTTAAACTTTTAAAAGAAGGGCCTCTCTTTCAATTATTAGAAAAAGAAAATCTAGGTGTCAATAGCTATCATCATCAAGCAATCAAAGACTTAGCACCAAATTTAGAAGTGACCGCACTTTCTGCGGATGACTTAATTGAGGCAGTTTATATGCCAGATAAAAAATTTGTTTGGGCAGTTCAATGGCATCCAGAATTTTTTGGAACAGATACAGTGGTAAATGAACGACTATTTAAGGCTTTTATAGCCAAATGCTAAAAAAACACTTACGATTGGAAGGAAACTTTCGACCGTAAGTGTTTTTTTTATTCGCCATATAAGAAGTCTTTATAATTTTCACGATTTTCTTTTGAAAAGTCTGCTAACGAATCCCATTTTGTTGTGGCATAAGAAACTACTTTATATAAGATTGATTTGAAGAATAAACTAATATCTAAAATACTATTATATACACTTTACAAAATAAATATCAATATAACTGAAAGTTAGTACTTTTTAGTTATTAATAATTCGGTATAATATGAATGAATACTGAAGGGAAGGTGTTTACTTTTGGAACTGGGTCAGCAAATCAAGAAATTACGTAAAAATAAAAAAATTACTATTAAGCAAATGGCTGCGTTAACAGGACTTTCAACGGGATTTATCTCTCAATTTGAAAGGGGAATTACTACAATAGATGTGGACCATCTGAATGAAATGGCACAGATACTTGAAACAGATGTAGCTGATTTTTTTAGAAATAATGGCAAAGCAGCCGAAAATTTTGAAGATGAGATTGTTGTACGTGGCTATCAACGACCTTATTTGCAAAATTTGAATCAATCGATTCATTTCAATTTAAGTCAGATTTCTCCTCAAGCAGTGATCCGACCAGAATATATCGAAGTCATGCCGCGCGAAATTAAGGAAAAACCGACTATTTATACTCATGAGGGTGAGGAATTTATTTTTGTTCTGGAAGGAATATTGACTTTTTATTGGGATGATCAAGTTACAAAACTTTATCCCGGTGATTCTGCTCATTATCATGCGGAACATCCCCATAATTGGGCGAATTTGAGTGATTCAGTAGTTCGTTTACTAGTGATTCACGTTCCAGAATAAATCGCATGAGCAATCATGCTTTTTTTATATCATAAAAATGAAATTGTTGTTGAAAAAATTCATTTGAGTGAATATAATGGAGTTGAAAAAGAAAATATTTTTTTAAATTATTTTGTGAAAAAAGTTCAAATAAAAAAACAGATATTAAAAAACTTGAGGAGTGACGATGCATGGCAAAAACGATTGGATTTTTCGGAACAGGAAACATGGGCAAGGCAATGATTCGTGGTTTAGTGGAAACAAAAAATTATCAACCAGAAAATATTTGGATTTATGATGTTTATCAACCAGCTATGATGGCGTTAAAAGAAGAATTAAATGTTTCAGCAGCGACTGATCCCAAAGAATTAATTCAAAATAGCCAGATGATTATTTTTGCAGTGAAACCTTATGTACTACCTAACCTGTTAACTGAATTAAAACCAACATTATCGAAGGAAAAAATTATTGTCTCAATTGCGGCTGGAGTGACGATTGAAACGATTGAAAATGCACTTTCGACAAGTCATAAAATTATTCGGGCCATGCCGAATACACCTGCATTAGTCGGTGAAGGAATGGCAGCGTTTTGTCGCAATCAACAAATTACCGATGATGAAACTGAATTGGTAGCGGCGGTCTTTAATAGCTTTGGGAAATGCGAAGTAGTGGAAGAAAAATTAATGTCGGCAGTTGTCAGTCTTAGTGGATCAGGTCCAGCTTATGTTTATATCTTTATCGAAGCTTTAGCTGATGCAGCCGTTTTAGAAGGAATGCCTAGAAATCAAGCTTATAAATTTGCTGCTCAAACTGTCTTAGGTAGTGCGCAAATGGTTTTAGAAACTGGAAAACATCCAGGAGAATTGAAAGATATGGTCACTTCACCAGCAGGAACAACAATTGCGGCAGTGAAATCGTTAGAAGATCACCATTTTCGTAGTGCAGTGATGAATGCAGTTCAGGCGGCAGCTATTCGAGATAAAGAAATGTAGTTTGCGGGAGGCAATTTGATGAAAACACCGACAGTTTTTAACATTCAGAAGTTTTCTACCCACGATGGTCCTGGTGTGCGGACGACTATTTTCTTTAAAGGTTGTCCAATTAGATGTCTCTGGTGTCATAATCCTGAAAGTCAAAATTTTAAGCCAGAAATCATGCTAAATAAAGATGGCAAAGAAGAATTGATTGGTCAAAATTATTCCATTAAAGAATTAGTCAAAAAAATTCAAGCTGATCAAATTTTTTATGATCAATCAGGTGGTGGCGTGACTTTTTCTGGCGGGGAAGTGATGGCCCAACCGCTAGATTATGTGGTGGAGCTGGCCAAAGAATGTCAACGTGTCGGTGTCTCAGTGTTAATTGATACCTGTGGCGTAGCACCAACTGAGCATTATCAAAAGATACTGCCTTATGTAGATGGTTTTTTATATGATTTGAAATTTTTGGATTCTTCATTGCATCAGCAATATACCGGTGTTGACAATCAATTGGTTTTGAAAAACTTATTGTATTTATCCGATCAGGGAGCAGAGATTGATCTGCGTTTAATTTTATTGGATGAAATTAATACTGATAACCAGATAGCTGAAAATATTCTTGCTTGGTTAAAAAAAGAAGCAGTGCGGGTCGCAAAAATTTCTCTGTTGCCTTATCACAATTTTGGACAAGACAAATATCGTCGCTTAATGCGAGAATGCACGCAACATTTTATTGAGCCAAGTCAAGCAAAATTAGCAGAAATTCAGGCGTTGTATCAAGCTGCTGGGTATCAAGTTTCCATCGGCGGCTAGTCAGTATATAGGAGGAAAAGAAATGCCAGAACTAACTTTAGAACCAACACGCAGAGGAAGCACTGAACGAATCAAACATTTGCGGGAGCGTTCAGAAAAAGAATGCCAGCCGAAAATTTCGATTGAACGAGCTGTATTGTTAACAGAAGCCTATAAAAAATGGGAAGGCAAAGTATCTGCGCCTGTTTTACGTGGCTTAGCTTTTAAATATATTATGGAAAATCGAACCAATTATATTGAAAAAGGCAGTTTGATTTTAGGTGAAAAAGGTCATGAACCTTGGGCCGCACCAACATTTCCAGAATTGTGTTGTCATACGATGGCAGATTTTGAAAATATGAACAATCGTGAAAAAGTCTTCTTCAAAGTGTCTGATGAGGATCGTCGAATTCAAGAAGAAGTGATTATTCCTTATTGGCAAGATCGGGCGATGATGACTCGCATGAATAAATTGTTACCAGAAGAATGGCATTTATTATTTGATGCTGGTTTATATACCGAATTTTTAATGCAACGAGGCCCCGGCCATACCGTTGCTGATGGTAAAATGTATCAAAAAGGCTTTGCTGATTTTAAAGCGGAAATTGAAAAAGAAATCGAACAATTGGATTTCAACAATGATATGGAAGCTTTAAATAAAAGAGAAGAATTAGAAGGCATGAAATTAGTCTGCGAAGCAATGATTATTTTTGGTCATCGTTACGCGGCACAATGTCGCGAATTAGCTGAAAATGAAACGGATTTAAAATGGAAACAAGAATTGTTAGAATTAGCCGAAGTCTGTGATGTAGTCCCAGAACATGCACCGCAAACTTTCCGCCAAGCGCTACAAATGTACTGGTTTGTGCACATTGGTGTGACTGTAGAAATGAATAACTGGGATGCCTATTCTCCTGGAAAGTTAGATCAACATTTAGAACCATTTTATGAAAAAGATCTAGCTGAAGGACGCCTAACGCGGGAAGAAGCCAAAGAATTATTAGAAAACTTCTGGATTCAGTTTAACAATCAACCGGCACCGCCAAAAGTGGGCATTACTTTAAAAGAAAGTGCCACTTATACAGATTTTTGTAACATTAATACTGGTGCTTTACGACCTGACGGGACAAGTGGTGTCAGTGGTGTCAGCTATCTGATTTTAGAAGTTATGGATGAAATGAAATTATTACAGCCGAGTTCTAATATCCAAGTTTCTAAAAAATCACCAGAAAAATTTTTACGAGAAGCTCTAAAAATTTCTCGCCGAGGCTGGGGCCAACCGGCAATTTATAATTCTGAAGCCATTTTAAATGAGCTGGCTTATTTAGGAAAATCAGTGGATGATGCCAGAGAAAGTGGTATTTGCTCTGGTTGCGTGGAAGTTGGCGTCGCCGGTAAAGAAGCCTATGTATTAACTGGCTATTTAAATGTTCCGAAAATTTTTGAGTTAGCAATGCATCGTGGTTATGATCATTACACGAATAAACAAGTGGGTATTGATGTTGGTGATTTTAATGAAATGACTAGCTATGAAGAAGTTTTTAAAGCATTTTATGAAGAATTAAAATATGTGGTAGATATTAAAGTTGCTGGCAATAATTTGATTGAAAGAATGTACATGGAAAATATGCCGGTTCCTTTATTGTCAGTGATGACCGATGATTGTGTTCGAGATGGGAAAGATTATAACTGTGGTGGCGCTCGTTACAATACGAGCTACATTCAATGTGTTGGGATTGCGACTATTACTGATTCTTTGGCAGCTATTAAGCATCATATTTTTGAAGAAAAAACTATGACGATGGAAGAATTAATTGTTGCATGTAACGATGATTTTGTTGGGCATGAAGCCGTTTATGAAGCTGTATATAATCAAGCACCGAAATATGGCAACGATGAAGATTATGCCGATGACTTATTAAAAGATGTTGCCGAATCTTTACAAGCGGTGATTGCTGGTCGATCAACACCAAAAGGATCTAAAACGGTGGTAGAATTTTTACCGACAACTTGCCACGTTTATTTTGGGCAAGTGATGGAAGCTTCACCAAACGGTCGTCACAAAGGAATTCCTTTGCCAGATGGGATTTCTCCAGAAAAAGGTGCCGATCGTAACGGACCAACCGCGGTGATTAAATCTGCGTCTAAAATTGATCAAACCAAAACAGGTGGTGCCTTGTTAAATCAAAAATTCACACCAAGTGTCGTCGCAGGTGAACAAGGAATTAGTCATATGGCAGCACTAGTCAGAAGTTATTTTGCATTAGACGGTCACCATATCCAGTTTAATGTCATTGATCGAGAAGTTTTATTAAAAGCGCAAAAACATCCGAAGGAATATGAAAACTTAATTGTGCGGGTGGCAGGTTATAGTGATTATTTCAACAATTTAGATAAAGCGTTACAAGATGAGATAATCAATCGGACAGAGCAGTCGTTTGGATAACGAAAAAGTCGATGAGTGAAAAATCACCCATCGACTTTTTTAACTTCTTAATCCCCGTCCTCGGTCAATAAAATACCAGCAGACAGAATATAAAACCACAATAAAACCAACTAAAATAATTAAAGAAACTACAATCGAGACATCTTCTACCCCTAGAAACCCATAACGAAAGCCTGAAATCATATAAACAATTGGATTTACTTTAGAAACGGCTTGCCAAAATGGTGGCAACATTGAAATAGCATAAAAGACACCACCAAGATAAGTTAAAGGTTGTAAAACAAAGGTTGGTACAATTGATACATCGTCATAGGATTGTGCAAAAACTCCGTTTAACAATCCTGCTAGTGAAAATAGTGTCGAAGTCATTAATAAAGTAACTATTATAATAATCCAAGAATGTACTTGTAACGGGACAAAAAATAGTGAAACAATCGTCACAAAAGTTCCGACAATCAAGCTTCGACCTAAACCACCAATTACAAAGCCCCACATAATAATATGAGTTGGCACTGGAGCAATCAGCAATTCTTCAATATTTTTTTGGAATTTTTGTGAGAAAAAAGATGAAGAAACGTTGGCATAAGAACTGGTGATGACTGACATCATGATTAAACCAGGAACAATAAATTGCATATAAGAAAATCCCGCCATGTCACCAATTCGTCCACCGATTAAATTGCCAAAAATAATGAAATACAATGAAGTAGTAATCACTGGTGGAACTAAAGTTTGGACCCAAATCCTTAAATAGCGGTTGGTTTCTTTGACAGCCAGACTTTTTAAAGCTGTATAATATAGACTAAACATGTTTATCCTCCGTAATTTTCAAAAACAGTTCTTCCAGACGGTTGGATTTGTTGCGCATGGAAAGAACTTTGATTCCTTGTTCGCTTAACTGATGAAAAATTTCATTGACGCCTTGATCGCGATGGACTTCCACAGCTAATGTTTGTTCATCTTCTAATTCACTTCGATAGCCAGAAATTTCTGGTATTTTGCTAGAAGGTTCTAAATCAAAGATAAAGGTTTCAAATTGTAATTTTGAAAGTAAATTCTTCATACTAGTATTTTCAATTAATTCACCTGATTGAATAATACCAATATGGCGACACAACATTTCGGCTTCTTCTAAATAATGAGTAGTTAAAATAATCGTTGTGCCAGCTTCGTTTAATTCCCGTAAAAAGTGCCACATTTCACGACGTAATTCAATATCGACCCCGGCAGTTGGTTCGTCTAAAATTAATAATTTTGGCTCGTGCATCAAGGCGCGAGCAATCATTAATCGACGCTTCATTCCACCAGAAAGCATCCGTGCTTTTTCATGTCGTTTTTCCCATAAATCCGACTGTTTTAAATATTTCTCGCTGCGTTCCATGGCTTCTTTACGAGGGACACCATAGTAGCCCGCTTGATTAACAACAATTTGTTGGACTGTTTCAAATGGATTGAAATTGAATTCTTGTGGCACTAGTCCGATTTGTTGTTTGGCTCTGACTAAATCACGATCGATATCGTAGTCAAAAACTTTTACAGTACCGCCAGATTTGTTAACTAGTGAAGTAATAATACCGATAGTAGTAGATTTTCCAGCGCCATTTGGTCCTAATAGTGCATAAAAATCGCCTTCTTCAACAGTTAAGTCAATCCCTTTTAAGGCTTCTACACCTGTGGCATAGATTTTTTTAAGATCTTTTATTTCTAGTGCATAAGTCATTTTATCTAAATCTCCTTGTTACAATGTGATTATTCATTCTATCATTAATTTGTTCGTTTACAAACTGCAAAGATTGGTTAAATTCATATATATTTTTTCAATAGAAAGACAAAAAAAGTTGTGACTAAAGTGAGTAATCACTTCAATCACAACTTTTTTAGGCATTAGCTAAAACTTCTAAGATACCACGATTAAAATCAGGTAGATCATCGGGGTTTCGACTAGTGACTAAACCTCGATCAATGACTAAGGATTGATCTTTTAGGTTAGCTCCAGCATAAATTAAATCTGGCTGAACACTAGTATAAGCCGTCATAGTCCGACCTTCTGTTAATCCTGTTTGAATAAATAATTGAGGGCCATGACAAATCGCGAATAAAGGTAAGTCATTTTCTAAATAGTACGTAACAAAATCAACAAAACGTTGATCAGAACGTAATTGATCAGGTGAAAAACCACCAGGAATTAAAAGTCCCGTAAAATCGGTAGGTGCTACATCATCAATTGCTTGATCAATGATAAAAGTTGTTCCTTTTTTTCCTTCAATCTTTTTACCAGCTTCTTTTTCAATTAGAACCAATTCATAACCAGCATCTTCTAAAGCTTTTCTAGGAGAAGTTAATTCTACATCTTCCACTAAATCTGTCACTAATACGGCAATTTTATTGTTGTTCATTATCTCTCATCCTACTTTCTTTAGTCTCTTCTAACAACCTTCAGAGTAAAAGTAATTATCTAAAAACTCAAAGATTTCACTTTTGAATACTTTAGAATTTATTTTAAAAAATGTTATTTTAAACTACAAAAACAGTTCTGTGAAAGCTTTTAAATATGCTCAATCAAAATAAATTATCATAGAAAAAAAGATTCTAAAATAAAAAAAAGATGAATAAACTTGATAAATTCAATTTTATTGTATTCAAATTCATACAATATAGACTGATATAATGCGGTTTTACAGCCAACATTTTTCATAAAAATGAAAAATTTTGATAGCATGACCCTGAAGCGATAAGACGTTTAGGGGGAATTATAATGAAACAGGGGAAAAACAAATTTATTTATTTAATGATGCTAATGACAATTATTTTATCAAATATTTTACCACTAACAGTGTTAGCTGAAGGGGAAACGACTGATGGTATCGTTCAACTAAAAGATTTTATGATTCAAAAAGCACCAACTGAGGAGATAGAAGGGGATTTAAGCCTTCAAATTTCAAATACACAGACCACTTTCAGTGAAAAAATTATTTCATTAAATGAAGGAATTAAAATAAACACAGCTGAAATTTCTGAAAAAAATCCAGGAATTGTCGTGGAAAAAAGTGGCGAACCTTCTAGTTTAACTGCTGTGGCGACAACAAACGCTTCATCAGATGAACTAAGAGAATCACCCATTCAACCAACTACGCCAACATCGATTAATCAAAATCAATTGCGTATAGTTATTCAGCCAAATGTAAAAGAGGATATTTCGTTAAAGCTAAGTTTGACGACAGACCAGACTTCGATCACAGCGACATTGGATAAACAACAACTATCAGCCAGTTTACCTGTAGTAGAAAGTTCAACTACTGAAGCGACTGATACTAAGGAAGAAACTAGTGAACCTAAAAGTTCTAGTGAAGAAACTACTCAAAGCCAATCTTCAAGTGAGGAAACAACAGAAAGTAGCACTGCTACATCTGGAAATAAACTAAAAAAGCAACAAAGAGTAACGACTTTACGAGCAGCGGCGAACATTGGTGATTTAATTGACCAATATTCACCTGGTGATCGGTTTGTTACTAATGTTGTTGCCGATATTCCTAATCCGGCTATTATTTCTCAACCTAATAGTTTGAAAATTAATTTTGCTGTACCAGAAACGGTGCGTACCCAGTTACAGATTGGTGATTATTATGAGTTTCCATTACCAGACGGTTTAACCGTGGAAAATTTCATTGAGGAACCATTAGTTGATCCTGATAATCCGAGTCTGACTTTAGGGAAATATACGATTGATCCGGTTACTAAAATGATTCGCATTACCTTGACTGATACTACTGGTGGGACAACTGGAACTTTTGAACCTTTGCAGTCTGGCGAAATTAATGTGGCAACTAAATTTGATCGTCAAGTGATTACCCAACCAGGAATAAATCAACTTATATTTCCGACAGAATACCAGTTACCGCCGATGTCAATTATGATTCAACCAGAAACGGCAACCTCGGTTTCTAAAGCGGGGAATTTTGATAAACAAATTAACCCAGAGAAAATTATTTGGTCGGTAGATGTGAATAAGGATTTGTCGACACTAACTGATCCAGTGGTCAATGAAACTTTTCCGACTGATACAACTTTTGAATCAGCTCAAGTTTTTCCAGTGCAGTTAGATTTTTCTGGCAATGTAACAAGTGTTGGCAATACAGCATTAACTGCTGATCAATATCAAATTGATAATAATGGCAATATCAAATTTAATGGCATGATTAATCAAGCTTATCGAATTGTTTATCAGACAAAAATTAATGATGAAGCGAAACCGGCTAACGGCGGTAATGCGACTTTTACCAATAACGTAACTTTTAATAATTTACCCGCTAGTGCGTCAGTAACGGCAAGCTATGGCAAGTTAATTGAAAAAGTTCAATCAAATTATTCTGCTAGTAATCAGCAATATTCATGGACTATTCGCTACAATTATGGGCAAAAACAAATTGCCAATGGTGCTACTGTGACAGATAATTTTTCTAACAATATGGATGTGACCGCAGATGATGTCAAACTTTATTATATGATTGCTAACCCAAATGGACAGTTTTCTAGAGGTCAACTGGTCCCAGATAATACCTACGAAGTAAATGTTACATCAGGAAGTCCCACCAATAAATTGACTGTAACTTTTAATGATCAAATCATGCAAAATCAAGCGATTGACATCGTTTATACTTCAAAAGTGAATGGGATTGTATCTGATGACAGTCAACCGAAAATTACCAACACGGCTGAAACAAATGGGCTAACGACTACACCAAATATTTCACAACCAGTTCAACAAGCAGTTATAAAAAATGCACCTTCAGTTGAAGTCGGGTCAAAAATTGCTAATTGGTCGGTAGATATTAACCGCAATCGCTATCAAATAAAAAATGCCACCTTTACTGACACGTTGACTCAATCAGAAAAAGGATATGTTTCATTTCCTCAATATCAAGTTGATGGAGAAAGTATTGCTGGTGTGGAAATCGTAGATAATCAGACTGGAGAAACATTAAACAGTCAAGTTTTGTTGAATGGACAGTATATTTTTGGTGATGATGATCCAGATTTTGAAGTAAATATTGTTACTGGACAAGATCAGTATAGTGATACGTATCAATATTTTACTGTGAAATTTTTGAATAAGTATCTTACAACCGATCATTCCTTCAGTATGAAATATCAAACTTATTATAATCAGTTTTCCAGTAGTAATCCGCCTACGCCACAAAGATTGAATTACAATAATGAAATTGAAATGAAGTGGACGGACCAAAACAATAATGATCATGAAGCAAAATCAAACAACGGTTTTGAAACCACTACCGAAGAAGCCAATCAAGGAGAAAAATCTGGTAGCTACAATCCAGTTACCAAAGAAATTACTTGGACCATTGTGGCAAATTATAATAATCAACTAGTTAATCAATTTGATTTCAATGATCCGATTACTGGTAATCAAGTTTATCTGAAAGATTCTTTAACAATCACTAGAGGGATCATCGATAATAATACAGGCCGCTTTGAAGCCACTGACGATTCGCTTTTTGCTGGGGAACAAAAAAATAGTTCTTATATTACTTCATCGGAACCAACAGAAAATAATAATCAATTAGCTATCTCAATCGGGAACAATCAAACAAGTATTCCTGGTGGTAGCAATTACGATACGCCAAAGGTTTTTCAGATTCAATTTAAAACTAGCTTGAAGAATCAGATTATTCAAGATCAAAGCAGTTACAAAAATACTGCGGATATTACAATAAATGGGCTTACCGAAAGTTTGCCAGCTTCAGTTTCAATTGAGTACAGCAATGAAATCGTTAATAAGTCGGTTAATTACAATGCCTCAACCAATACGATTAATTGGGGTTTGTGGTTAAATCGCAATCAATCTTTATTGGTGGAACCAACGATTACTGACATGCCTTCTAATAATCAAACAATTGACCCAGCTTCAATTAATATTTATCAAGGTACAGTGACGGAAAATGGCAATGTCAATCAAACCAGTCAAACTTTGAGACAAGGAACAGATTACACCTTAAATATCACTACCGATAATGTTTCTGGACAGCAAAAAATGGTTATTGCCTTTTCAAAAGATTATTTGGAAGAAGGACAATCTCAAACAGGTTTTATAGAAAAACCTTATTATATTTCATATCGTTCAAGTCCTAACTTTACAACTGCGCGGGAACAGGTTAGTAATATGGTGAATGTGACTACCAAAGAAGGTGTCATTCCTCATCCAGATACCCAACAATCGCAAACCATCCAGATTACCAATACAAGCGGTACAGCAATTGGTGAAAAAGGTTCGGTAACTGTTCAAAAAAATAATGACGAGGGGGCTGTTTTGGCTGGCGCCAAATTAACTTTGACTCGTGTATTTAATAATGAAACGATTCCTGAGCAAAAATTATACGAAGTTACGACTGATCAACAAGGTCAAGCAACTTTCGGTAATTTAGTTTATACCAACACCGACTCAGTAAATGGCTTTCGCTATATATTAAAGGAAACGCAAGCACCAGATGGGTATACGATTAGTGATGAATTAATGCAGGGAGTTGAATTAAGAGTTGATCGAAACTCCTCGCAAGAAAATGAGATTGAAAAGATTATTAATCAGCCTGTTTCACTGACTTTTAATAAAGAAGATGCAAGTGGACAAAAAATTTCAGGGGGATTGTTTGCTTTAGAAAAGGAAAATGAGCAGGGCATTTTTGCAGCCTATGGGAGACCGTTTGCAGCTGAAGAAAATGGGAAAAAGTTAACTGGTTTAACTGATGGTAATTATCGTTTATTTGAGATATCCTCACCAGCAGACGAAGCAGGAAACTTACAATATTTATTAAATCAAAAACGATTACCTTTTAGTGTGAATATGAATGATACTGGTCAACGTCAAGTAATTGTTGATGGTGCTCCAGTGACTTCTTTAACATTGACGAATTATCGAGGAAGTGCTCGACTTTATAAAACAAATGAAGACAAGCAGCCAATTGCAAATGCAACATTTTCAGTAGAATGGGCACCGTTAGATACAAATGATTTTAGTGAATATCAGCCGACAACTAACTTTGTAACGGATGAAGCAGGGGTGCTTAACCTAACTGATTTACCACCTGGAAAATATCAAGTGAGAGAAAGCGCTGCTCCGACAGGTTACTATGTGAACAATCAAATTTTTAGTTTTGCAATTCAAGGCGATGCTAGCGACCAAGCACCTGTACCAGTAGAATTAAATACTGCTGAAGATCCTTTAATAGATTATTTAGGTAACGCACGTTTTACTAAAATTGACGGCAGTTTATTTGCTGAAACTAGTGAACAAAAAATATTAGCTGGCGCCAGTTTCCAACTTTATAGTGAAGATGGTGAAACGCCAATCGGTACGCCGGTTACTTCAGGTGAGGACGGTTATTTCACCTTTGAAAACTTAACTGCTGGAACAACGTATCAGTTCAAAGAAATTAGTGCATCAACTAGCTATCTCTTAAATCAAGAGGTGGTTCGATTTACAATGCCAGTATCAACAGAGGGTTCACCAGTTTATGTTAGCAACTCCACAGAAAAAATTGTTTATAATGAAGCGACACCATTTAAAAATTATCAAGGTAGCGCCCAAATCCAAAAATACAGTGAGGTGGACGGTCAAGACGTTGGTTTGGCTGGAGCAGTTTTTGCTGTTGTTAATGCAGCGGGTGAAGTGGTAGCGGAAAATATTGTCAGCCAAGCAGACGGTATCGCCACAGCTACTGGTTTAGCACCAGGAACTTACCAGTTTAAAGAAACCAAAGCACCAGATGGTTTTATTTTAAATCAAAATTTATCAGAAAAATTTACGATTGAGGATGCGACAGTAGGTCAACCAGATATCATTCAAGTAGGTAGATTTATCAATTTTAAAGGAACCATTGAACTAGAAAAAGTGAATGACTCTGATCAGCCTTTAGCTCAGGCGCAATTTAAATTGTGGAAGATAGCTGGTAGCAATAAAACCGAGGTCCAACAAGTAGTCTCTGATTCACAAGGAAAAATAAATATTACTGGTTTGGCACCAGGTGATTATCAATTGCAGGAAATAAAAGCACCTGATGGTTATATCGTTAATGATAAGACTGTGAACTTTACAATCGACTCGTCAGCAGTGGAGCAAAAAGTTCAAAAGCTAGGCAAATTTATCAATTATCAACAATCAGTTAAATTCGTTAAAGAAAATGCGAAAGGTAATCCTTTGGCTGGTGCAGAATTTGTATTACTGGATCAAGCAGGAAATATGCTTGATGGAACAACTAAATGGCGCTCTGATAAAAATGGTGAGGTAACAATCGATCATTTAGCACCAGGCGATTATCAGTTAAAAGAAGTCAAAGCACCAACCGGTTACTTGTTAGATACACAAATGAAAAACTTTACGATTGCTAATAACCAGTCAGGAAAACCAGAAACGAAAAGTTTGCCTGTCTGGAAAAATTATCAAGGGTCAATTCAACTAACGAAGATTAACCCAAAAGGTGAAAAATTAACTGGCGCGACTTTCCAATTATTGGATGATAATAAAAAGGTAATCAAAGATAATTTAACTACTAATCGTGAAGGTCAGCTAGATTTGGCAGATATGGCACCAGGCAGTTACTTCTTTAAAGAAGTGACCGCTCCCGAAGGTTATCAAAAATCAAAAGATTTATATCCGGTAGTCATTGAAAAAGAAGCGGCTGGTGAACCTGAAAAAGTACTGTTAACGGTAAGCAATCAACCAATCTCAACGCCACCAAACCATTCAAATAAACCCAATAATCCTAGTCATCCAAAAAATACTAGGTTTGGATCTAATAATACCCGCTACCCCCAAACCAATGATCTGAATTCACCAATTCTTTGGATCAGCGGGATGTTACTGGTAATTTTGGCAGGTGGAGTTTATTGGTATCGCAGAAAAAATAATGAATCTTGAAGAATTTAAGCCATAATTTTTCCTAAAGCAGAAAAAAGCTGCTTTAGGTTTTTTTAAATTTTAAATTAGAAAAGGGTTTATTAATACCATTTTAAAATAATTAAATAATTAATATTAACTATTATTAAGCAAATTATTGAAAATGAAAATAAGTTTGGAAACCAGTGTAAATTATTTCTTATTTCAGAAAAAAAGAATAGAATGATCTCAGTCAGAAATGGAGTGAAGAATTATGAAGAAAAATACCCGTGAAGATGTTGCCTCTTTCTTAGTAAAAGATAAATTTTTCGAAAAAGGCCATCTCGGTTTGAAAATTTTTCAAACGGTGATTGGATCGATCGGCTGGCTAGGTGTATTTTTACCATTTGTTTGGATTTTTACACCAATACTTTTCCCCAAGTTAAATATTAGCCAATACTTCCACAGTTACTCAGAAGAAATTCGTTCGTTGATGTTTTTAGTTTTATTTTTAGCAGTCGCTTTTGTAATCATTTTAATAACCTATGTTGCCTTAACTTTATGGAACAATCACCGTTTTGGTGGATTGTTACGCAAGGAAAATACTTTTGATGAAGAACGCTTAAATAAGCGTCGTAACTTATTGAATAATTGCTACACTGATCGTTTTGGTGATAAAGATTTTCGTCACACGGTAAAATATTATGCAGTTAAAGAAGAACAAAATTTGGATACACATTTTATCTCAGACTTGTTTAAAGAAAATGGGGTGGGCTTATGAACGTGATGTTTCATACAGGAAATATGGTAGTCGATGTAGTTTTGACTTTACTATTTTTAATTTTATTGACTTATCCAATTTTAGGCGGATTCTCTTGGTTTATCGGTGTCTTTTGTTATCGATTTATTTTCAAGTATCGACAAAAGGATTTAGGAGATATTCCGATTGAAATTGAACCGTTTGTCACCATCATGGTACCGGCTCACAATGAAGAAATCGTGATTGGAAATACCATTAATTATTTGATGAATGAATTGAATTACCGGAATTATGAAGTATTGGTGACGGATGATGGGTCAACCGATGATACTCCTAATATTTTGGCCCGATTAATGGAACAATATGATAATTTACGGGTGATTCGAATTGAAAAAAATAAAGGCAAAGCTCATGCTTTTGATATCGGTGTTGGTTTTGCGAAAGGTGAACTGATTCTAAGTAATGATGCTGATACGGTACCGGAACCAGACGCACTAAATCAATATATCAATTATTTTTTACGAGAAGATAGTACCAATATTGCTGCTGTTACAGCAAATATGGATGTTCAAAATCGTAGTCGATTGATAACCAAATCGCAAACCGTAGAATTTTCTAGTATTGTCGGTATCATTAAACGAACTCAAAAAGGTGTTTTTGGTGGCCTGTATGCTTATAGTGGTGCCAATACAATGTATCGCAAAGATGCGTTAGTTGATGTTGGGTTGTTCCGTCAAGATCGTGCAACCGAAGATATTAGTATCGCTTGGGATCACCAAATGGATGGCTGGTTGTCTTTATTTGCACCTGGAGTCATGTTCTTTATGGAAGTTCCAGAAACTTTACGGATGCTATATCGTCAACGTCAACGCTGGGCAAAAGGCGGGACGGAAGTCTGGCTAACAAATTTCAAAAAAGTATTTTTACATCCCTTTAAAAATATTGGTCGTACCATTATGTATATTGATCAATCTTTAAGTATTTTATGGTCATTTTGTTTCTGGTTGTTTACTTTTTGGTTCGTTGGATTATTTTTCTACTTTTTAAGCCAAGGCAATTATGAAAGAATTTATCATATGTTTACGATGGCTTTTGTGTTTGTCGTTTTTGAAATGATTTCAGGCTTCTTCCAATTATTTGCGGCACTTTTAGCAGATGATCATGGTCGGAAGATGAAATATATATTCTTTGCACCTTTATATATGTTGTTTTATTGGATGATGAATGCCGTGACGATTGTGACAACCTTTATCCCAGCGGTTAAAACAATTCTTGGTTTTGGTTCCGGTACTTGGAAAAGTCCTGATCGTAGTCGAGATGAGAAAAAAATTCAAGAAGAACTATCTAAAGATATCATGTAAAAGTTGAAACTACGCCTTTATTAGACGTGGTTTTTTTATATGGTAAAATGAAGGCAAATGAGTTTGAGGAGCACACAATGAAAAATATAAAATTAACGATTGAGTACGATGGACGACGCTATCTTGGTTGGCAGCGATTGGGAAATTCAGATAAAACAATTCAAGGGAAAATTGAGAAGGTCCTCCAACAAATGACTGGTGAGGAAATTGAAATCATTGGTTCCGGTAGAACTGACGCAGGCACCCATGCTCGCGGGCAAATTGCCAATTTCAAGACCCAGTCAGAATTGACCCCACCAGAGATGATTGATTTTTTAAATCGTTATTTGCCAGGTGATATTGTAGTTAAAGCAGCAATAGAAATGCCCGATAGATTCCACGCCCGCTACAATGCCAAAGGGAAAAAATATACGTATTATATTTGGAATGCCGAGATTCCATCAGCATTTGAACGGTATCGTAGTTTTTATTTTCCTCAAGAATTAGATTTGGAAAAAATTAATCAAGCTTGTCAAAAGTTAATTGGAACCCATGATTTTATTGGTTTTTCCGCACTAAAGAAAACCAAAAAATCAACTATTCGGACAATTGAGGATATTTCAATTGAACAAAACGGACATTTAGTAGCCTTTACTTTTGTTGGGAATGGTTTTTTGCATAAGATGGTGCGCATCTTGATGGGCACGATTTTAGAGATTGGGACTGGGAAATTACCATTAGAAACAATTGATGAAGTATTAGATCACAAAATAAGAGAGGCCGCTGGTGAAACTGCACCAGCACAAGGTTTGTTTTTGGATGATGTATATTATTAAATCGTTCACGGAGTAAGTTTTTTCAATCAATGGAAAAACTTAACTTTTTTTGAAAACGGATACAAGGGATGTAATGGAGAAATTTATGGATGATACAAGAAAAGTATTGAAAAAATTTAAAAGACCGATTGGCGTATTTCTTGGTTTGGGAATCGTTGTTTCATTTTTGTCGGCTTTGAATGTTCACTATTTTCAAAAAATTATTGATTCAGTAAACGACGGTTTTGATTGGAAATATGTTGTTTTTTATGCCATCAGTATGATATTCATCACTCTTTTTTCCTATGCTGGAGAATGGCCTAAAAGTCGATTATTTACTGGCTTATACTATTATTTCAAAGAAGAAGCTTTAACAAAGATTAGTGTGATAGATTACAATAGCTATCTGAAGCAAGGAAGAGGCCACTTACTTCAAAAAATCGAATCTGGTGCAACAAGTGGCAGAAATATTTATTTTAATTTTTGGTTTAGATTAATTAGGGAACTGCTACCTGATTTATTATTTTATTTATTTTTTATTGCTTTAATTAATTATCGCTTAGTACCTTTGATTTTAGTAGGTTATGTGCTTGTTTTTTTAGTGACTCGAATATTGTTGTCTTCTCTTTATTTGGTCAAAAAAGATTTATTGATAAATGAAGAATCTTTAAATCGGACCTTGACTAGAGGGATTTCAGAAATGGTCACCTTTAGAATTAATAAGCGGTTCGAAAAAGAAATTGCTCAGTATAATACTCAGTCTGATCATGTCACTCAGGGTATAACAAAAATGACAATGACTCATGAACTTTTTTTTACAGTCTTTGCCCTTTTAGTTGCGCTGATAAAAATCGCTACCGTTATTTTGTTTTTCTCAGGAAAATTAATGTTTTCTATTGGTAGTTTAGTAGCGCTGATTACCTATATCGATAAAATATATAGTCCCATTGCAATTTTTAATGTGCTATTTGTACAATATAAATTAGATAAAATCAGTTTTTCTCGTCTGGAAAGTTTTTTAAAAGAAAAAAATGATCCTAATCTCCTTAGTGTAGACAAAGAAAAATTTGGTAATATTCAGTCAATCAATGTGGCGGATGTTACTGTTAAAATTGATCAGGAAACTGTCTTGAAGAATCTTAACTTTACTTTTGAGAGAAAATTTTACGGTATTGTCGGTGCTAGTGGTGCTGGGAAATCCACCTTCGTAAAAACCTTGTTAGGATTACTTAAAAATTGTGAAGGAATTATTTACTATAATCAACAAGATTTGTCGCAAATAAATTTAAATGAATTATACAATGAAATTTTTTATCTTTCACAAGATGTGCCAGTATTTGAAGGGACATTAAGGGAAAATATTGTTTTTGACCAGCAAGTCTCTGATAAGGAAATCATCGATGTATTGATAAAATGTCAATTGGGAGATTTTTTTAAAGGATTAACGTTGGGTTTAGAAACAAAAATTGGAGAACAAGGAGCACGACTATCTGGCGGTGAAAAACAACGTGTAGCTTTTGCGCGGTTATTTTTTAGTGATGCTAGTTTAGTAATTTTAGATGAAGCAACATCTGCCATGGATGTTTTGACAGAAGAGGCTCTAATGAATCAAATCCAAACATTCCTTAATGATAAAATCGTTCTGACTATTACTCATAGAATGAAAAATCTGATTTATTCAGATCAAATCATTTGTTTTGATTCTGGGGAGCTGATTGAGACAGGTTCTTATAAAGAACTATATCAAAAACAAGGAAAATTTTTCCAATTGGTAAAGGAAGAGAATAAGCGTCAAACCAATTGATTGCTGAAGAATCATTAGGAAAACCACATTAATGTAATTAAATAAAATGGTACAAAAAAAGAGAATTTTGAGTTTGATCTCAAAATTCTCTTATTATTATTATTGTGAAGTCAATTCCATCAATTTAGTTTTCAATTCATTTTCCATATGACCGATTTCTAGTTCGGCTGCTTGGCGACGTTCTTTACCTTCTTTTTGAATACGTAAGGTTTCTTGCAAGGTTTCGATTAAATCATTTTGAGTCTGTTGCAAGGTTTCTAAATCAACAATGCCACGTTCATTTTCTTTGGCAGTTTCAATAGTAGAAATTTTCAACATTTCAGCATTTTTCTTCAACAAGTCATTAGTAGTTTCCGAAACTTGTCGTTGTGCTGTAGAAGCATCTTTTTGACGTAATAAGGTCAAAGCAATCGCTACTTGGTTTTTCCATAAAGGAATTGCTGTGTTGATTGAACTTTGGATTTTTTCGGCTAATGCTTGGTTGGTATTTTGAATTAAACGAATTTGCGGTGCTTGTTGAATCGTAATTTGACGAGCTAGTTTTAAATCATATGTTCGTTTGTCTAGTCGGTCTAAAAATTGAGAATAATCATTTACGATTTGGACATCCATTTGATCGCCAGTTGTCCGTGCCTTTTCAGTTGCTTCAGGAATGGTTACTTTTTGTAATTCTTCAATTTTTAATTCTGCGGCAGCAATATAAATATTTAACGCGTCAAAATAGTCTTTGTTTTTATTGTAGAGTTGTTCCAACATTTGATTGTCTTTTAATAAGCCGTCTTTTTCCATCGTTAGTTTGGCAGCAATTTTATCAATTTGGGCACCAATTTTTTGATATTTAGTGGTGATTTCATAAATCGATTGTTTTACTTTACCGAAAACTCTTTGGAAAAGATTGCCCTCACCAGCTCTTAATTCATCAGGATTGGCTTCTTGTAGACGGTACATTAATTGATTTAATGAATCGCCGATCGGTCCAATGTCTTGAGCAGAGACAGTAGTCAGCATAGATTGCGAGAATTCACTTAATTTTGTTTGGGCAGTAGCACCATAGGCAATTACCGCCTGTGAGTCATTGACATCAATTTTTTTTGAAAGCTCTTGTGCTTGCTTTTGACGTTCCTCCGGTAATTTATCAAATAATCGCGGCGCTTGCTCCTGCGCTTGTAAATGTGAAATTTCATCTTTTTGAATAGGGGTTAAAGCATTGCTATCAAAAGGATTCGCAAGTAAATCATCAAGTGTCGTATCGACAGTTTTATTTTCTGGTTCCAACAAAATTCCTCCTTTAACTTTTAAAAAAAGTCGTCTCCAATGGTGTCCATTTGAAACGACTATCCCACTTATTTAGTTTGAAAATCTGGATCGTTTTCGATATGTTCTTTCGCTAAATTCATATCAGCATCTAAATCTTCTAAATCATTTGAAACGAAATGTTGATAATCCTTCACGATCAAAGCAGCCATTTGATCAATAATCCGACTACTTTCTTCTAGTTTACCATAGACTTCTTTTGATTTAACCTGGTGTTCATTAATTTCAACAAAATGGTTGGTTAAGTCAACTAAGTTTGGCAAGTGCGTGTAAAGAAATTGACTTGCTTCAGGTAGACGAGTAGGTTCTTTGGTCAATTCTTTAAATAAAGCCTTACTAGTTTTCAAACAATCATGTCTTAAATCAATTGCTTTTAATTTAGCATTATTGGCAATATTTTTTTGCAATTGTAAAATTTGCTTTTTGGAACTGTTCATTGTATCCCTAAACAAATTGATTTCACTTTCTGACATACCTAGATCTTTATAATAGGTTTCTTTTTCTTTCGTCAAGAAAGGTGTTTCTTCCGTTTTTTTCTTCTTCCTACTAAAAATACCACGGTAAATCAAATAGCCGCCTCCGATTAATAAGATATATGGGATTAAGCCATCCATGCCATCTTCCATAAAGGCCAGAAGTCCAACGACAACTGCAATAATCGGGAGAATTTTTTTTATCATAATGGGGCCTCCTAACACTATTTTAAAGTGTGTTCATTTCTATGAGCTAATCATAGCACGAAAGTCTTTAGAAATAGTATCGGGCTAAAGATGGATTTTTAAGATTTAGAAAAAACATAATAATTTTCTGTGATACAATAGGAAAAACATCAGTAGAAGAGGTGCAATATGTTAGATTTTCAAGATTTTGAAGAAAAAACCATCGAACGAAAAGAAATTTTCAAAGGACAGATTATCGATGTTTATGTAGATCAAGTTGCTTTACCGACAGGTGGCACGGCAACAAGAGAATTAGTTTTTCACAATGGCGCAGTAGGAGTCATTCCAATTACCGCTGAAAATAAAATTATTTTAGTTAAACAATTTCGTAAACCATTGGAAAAAGTTATTTTAGAAATTCCGGCTGGTAAAATTGAAAAAGGTGAAAATCAAGATCCTTTAGCAGCTGCTAAAAGAGAGCTAGAAGAAGAGACAACTTATCAAGCAGATAATCTGAGTTACATCAACTATATGTATGTCTCACCAGGTTTTTCTAATGAAAAGATTTACCTGTATGAAGCAACTGGTTTAACCAAGGTCGAGCATCCTTTACCGCAAGATGAGGATGAAGTGCTAAAATTATATCAGTTGACTTTAGACGAAGCCAAACAAGCAATTAAAGATGAATTAATTTGTGATGCTAAGACGATCTTTGCTGTGAGTTATTTTGAATTATTGTTGTTGAAAAAAGGAGAGATTTAATTATGAGTCGTTCCCCTTTAGTAACCCGTAGTGAGATTAGGCGACGTAAGGAAGCGCAAGAACGGCTAGCAGAAGAACAGGCGGAAGCCAAAGCTGAACTTGAAAAAAAAGAGCGGGAAATTGCGAATGTCTATCGCAAAGAGCTAAAAAAAAATAAACCTTTAGTAAAAAGTCGCAGTAATGAAAGGCAAAAAGAAAAAAAGCGCAGTACTTTTTTGAACAAAGCAATTTTTATTGTTGCATTACTATTAATCATTGTTATTTTGGCAGTATTATTTATTTAAAAGAGTATCTTATTTAACAGGAGGAATTTTAGTTATGAAAATCGGTATTATCGGTGCAATGGAAGAAGAAATTAAAACTTTACGGGATAACTTAGACCACCCATTATCTTGGGAACAAAATGGTGCTTTATTTATTTCAGGCGCGATGGGCAATCATGAAGTAATTGTTGTTCGTTCAGGAATTGGTAAAGTCTTAGCCTCAATTACAACTTCCGTTTTGATTCAACAATATAAAGTCAACATGGTGATTAATACTGGAACAGCTGGCGGGATTGGCGGCGGTGTTAAAATTGGTGATTTGGTGGTTGCGGATAAAGTCGCTTACTTTGATGTGGATGCAACAACTTTTGGTTATAAAATCGGTCAAGTACCTGGAATGCCATTATATTTTAACAGCTCTACTTATTTAAAAACCGAAATGTTGGCAGCAGCAGAAAAAATGAAGCAACCTGCTCATGTAGGATTAATTGTATCAGGAGATACTTTTGTTTCTAGTGTTGCAAAAATCAATGAGATTAAACATAATTTTCCAGATGCTGTGGCAAATGAAATGGAAGGCGCAGCAGTCGGACATACAGCTTCTCAATACGGTATTCCATTTTTAATTGTCAGAGCAATTAGTGATACGGCTGATGAAGAAGCAACGGAAACCCATGAAGAATTTGTTGCCCGGACAGGCGCTGCTTCAGCAGAATTAGTGATGACTTTTGTGAAAAATTTAAAATAAATATTTTAATCTAGGAGGCAGTAATATGCGGGCTTTACTATCGATTGATTACACTAATGATTTTGTAGCAACTGATGGAAAATTAACAACCGGTGAAGCGGGACAAGCGATTGAAAAAGATTTAGTAGCTATCACTAAAGAATACTTCAATCAAGCTGATTTTGTTGTTTTTGCGATTGATGGTCACGACCCTAGTGATCAATATCATCCAGAAAATAAATTGTTTCCAGCACATAATGTCATTGGTACCGAAGGAAGAGACTTATACGGTTCACTTGCTGATTTTTATCAAGAAAATAAAGCAGAGAAAAATGTATATTGGATTGACAAACGTCACTATTCGGCTTTTTCTGGGACTGATTTAGATATTCGTTTACGAGAACGAGGGATTACTGAATTGTGTTTAACGGGTGTGTGTACGGATATTTGTGTGTTGCATACGGCTGTAGATGCCTATAATTTAGGTTATCAGTTAGTGATTCCTGAAAAAGCGGTAGCCAGTTTTGATGCTACTGGTCATACTTGGGCGCTTAGTCATTTTAAAAATACTTTAGGGGCAAAAATAATTTAAGTCAGCGAGATTCTCGCTGACTTTTTTAGATATATTTTTCAACGAATCCGTCAAAATCTTCAATAATGTCATCAATTCTAAGCTGTTCTTTGGCAAATTGTTCACGATTTTTCCCTAATGGATCAATCGCAATAATTTTGCCGATCTTTGCATTTTCAGCAGATTGGATACCAGAATAAGAATCTTCAATAACAATGGCATCAGCTGGCGAAACCCCAATTTTTTCAGCTGCGATTAAAAAGATATCTGGTGCCGGCTTGCCAGGGAATGTTCCATTATCAACCACAACTTTTTCTGGATCAAACCAACGATTTAAATCAAACAAATCAAAATAAAAATCCATATTGCGTCTTCGTGAGGCAGAAGCGATAGTCATAGGTATTTTTTGTTCTTTTAAAGCATCTAAAGTAGCAACCATTCCTTGAGTCATCTGTTGATGGTCGGGACTATCTCTTACCATTTGGCGATAGATTGCTTCTTTTTCATCAGATAATTTCTCAACTTCTTGATCCGTCAGTTGATCACTTAGAAAATGACGTAAGGCAACGGGATTTATTTTTCCGTGAAGGTTTTTTAAAATATCTTCTTCAGTTAGTTGTCGGTCACTGTATTTTTTAAGCATTGTAATCCAAGCTGCTTCGTGAAGATCAGAATCTTGAAACATGGTACCGTTAAAATCAAAAATAATTCCGGTCATTAAACCACCTACTTTTTTTCTTTAGTATATCATGTTTGAATATTTTACAAATTGTTTGTCAAAAATTCGTGTTAGGCATATATTGATAAGGAAGTTTTTTTCAGGAGGATTTGTAATGTTAGATTATTTAGTGATTGCCTTTTTTGCCTTTTTCGGAGGAATAGCCCGCTATTTATTGGGGGCTTATTTACCTTCAATGGGAGATTTTCCAATCGGTACTTTAGCGGCAAATTTGATTGGCTGTTTTATTTTTAGTTGGTTAGTTAAACAAGTCTTGGATGATTTAGATGTTTCGGGACGTTTAGTGCTTGGTTTAGGTGTTGGCTTTTGCGGTGCTTTGACGACTTTTTCATCCTTTGCACTAGATGTCATGAAGCTATTTTCAGCAGGAGAGTTTTTCTTAGCGTTGATTTATTTGATCGTGTCTATTGTTGGTGGCTTTTTAATGGTAATAATTGGTGAAAAAATCTATCATAAAAAGGCGGTGACGCCAGATGATTAGTTCAATTTTAGTGGGTAGTGGTGCAGCGCTAGGGGCTATGATTCGTTTTACTTTAAACAATTATTTTGAATCCCGAACCAAACGATTGCCCAAATCGACTTTTTTTATTAATTTAACTGGTAGTTTTATTTTAGGCTGTTTATTTGGTGCAAAGCTTTCTCCCGAATGGTTTTTATTTTTAGGGACAGGAATAATGGGAGGCTATACGACTTTTTCAACTTTTAATTTTGAATTATTGATTTTAATGAAAGATGATCGTCCAATGTTCTATCGCTATTTCTTTCTGACGTATGTAGTAGGTTTAATTTCAAGTTTTTGCGGCATTTTAATAGGTAGTTTCATCTAAAAAAGGTACCCCTTGCTAGTTTAGGGATACCTCTTTTTTATGCTTCATCCAAGATGATTCTTATGACTTCATTTAAAAATTGTGCTTCTGTTTGTTCAGGTTCTTCAACAACTTTAGTTTCTTGTTTTCCATCAGTCAAGCTGTATACACCATTTTGATCCTCGAATAGGTAATAAACGTATTCTCCTTCAATTTGGAAAGCAGCTTGTTTTGCTGGAAATTCAATACTGACATCAATTACGGTAATTCCACTAATTCTGTTAGTTAAATAATCTTCAACTTGTTTCAATGTAAATTTTTTCATAGTAAGACCTTCTTTTAAATTTTCAACTAGTCCTTTTCAGTTGGTAGTTGATTGTTCAAATCAGTTCTGACAATTAAAACATCGCAACTAGCATTGCGAATCACGTATTCTGAGACAGAACCGATAAATAACCGTTCCACAGCATTTAACCCAGTCGCACCAAGCATAATTAAATCCACATCGTATTTTTCTGGAATTTGAGTTGCGATGGTAAGTTTAGGGGCACCATACTCAATCACTTGGCTAACTTCAGTGACACCAGCTGCCCGAGCATCTTTTTCATAATCACTTAACGTTTGTTTTGCCATATCTGTTGCTTGTTCAGCTAAGACATTATCAAAAGAAGAAACTGTTTGGAAAGCGCGAGTATCAATTACATGTGCTAAAACTAATTCAGCTTGGTTCCTTTTTGCTACGTTGACAGCTTTTTTAAAGGCTAATTCAGCTTCTTGTGAGCCATCGACAGCTACCATAATTTTACTATATTGTTGTTCCATCTTCTTCATCTCCTTTTAACTACATCTTTATTTTAAATCAAATTAAGCAAAATTGGTATCATTATCCTTTGTCTATAGTTATTTTTTTTGCCAGTCGAATACCAAAGAAAGAGGCAACTATAAAAACTAAAAAAAGATAGATAAATGTTGGAATGCGGTGGTTAATGATGGCTAGTAATATACCACTGACACCTAATGCAGCATAAATCAAACCAAAGTGACGCAAGAATTTTAAATTTTCAGGATTGTTTTTAATTAGTGCTAAAAAGCCTTCATTCTTCATTAATAAATAATAACTGACCGCAAAAAGTAATACTGCAAAAATGATTAATCCGATTCGAATCATTTGAATCCTCCTAATAAATAAAAGAAAAAGCAATTTGCCTGAGCAAATTGCTTTTGTTCCAAAAAAATGGAAAACTCCGTCGATGCCGTTATTCGCCCGGTAGTATTGATCCCGCAAAATACAGCAGGTGGGTTCCATGGTCTAAGCATCGAACTACCAAAAGAAAAGGCATGTTACCAACTTTGACACAAGACGGATCCCAAAGTATCAATAAAAATGTTCGGTCAACACTTAAGTGGGCAACGCGCACATCACAGAATTTCCACTCTTATAATAGCATAGTAATTATTTAGAAGCAATAAATCGAATTTTCAATAAATTGGCTTCTTTGTACGTATATTATATAAAAAGGAGGCACCTATGTCAAAGAAAATTTCTTATTTTATGGCAATTATTTTATTTTTCTTCTTACTTTTTGAAAACGTTACAACTGTTGATGCATCACAGTTGATTTTATCTCCAAATATTGACAACAAAACTTATGAATCATCACCATCAGGTATAAAGGAAATTTTACAAGATATTCTTTCGACTCCAACAAAAGATGCTTTTACGATTCAAATGTCAGGAAATTTAGATTTATCTAAGGCCGCAAATTTGACCAACGATGAAAAAACCGAGAATCCTGATCAAATCAACTTTGTCAGTGTTAGCAATCCAATTTCTTTTATTGGTGCAGAAGATACTGAAATTATTTTACCGAAAGAGACATATTTTGGTAGTTCACTAACATTGTCTAATATGAAATTAAAAGGGGAAGCTATTTTTGCCAATGGACATCCTTTGAAATTTGAAAACGTTCGTCAGATGGGAAACGTTCAAATATTTGGTGGAGGAAAACAATTTTGCCAAGGCAATAGTTCTTTATCCTTCAAAAATGTTCAAGGAGAAAATTTTGAAATCATTGGTGGCAATCAAACAGGAACGTTTATTGGAAATAGTCAGACAAATATTGAAAAGTTAACGGGAAATCTAAAATTAGTTGGTGGTAATCAAACAGGGTCTTTTGAAGGAGATATTGTCAATCAGATTCACTTCGTCGATGGCAGACTAGATCTATTTGGTGGTGGTGAAGGGACAGAAGCTACACCTGTTGAGGTAACAGGCACTATTAATAATCGAATAAATAGTCAAAGTAGCGAAATGATATTAAATCAATATGTCGGCGGTGTTTGTTATGGGAAAACTGAGGGTATTACAAATAGTATCACTGGTTTGGGTCAATTTGATTCAGTTGAACCATTAATTGGTGGTTCTTTAACCGGGGAAATTATCAGTCAAAGTGATGCTATAAAAAATACTATCGATACCCGTAATTTTTCAAAGGGAGAAAAAATTTTTGTTGGTGGAAATCGCTATAAGGGAAAAATTATTGGACATATTACCAATCAAATTCAAGCAGGTAGAGTAAACAGAGGAAGTTTTTCCAGTATTAGTGGCGCTGGCGGTTCAGAAATTATACAAGCGCCCTTAACTAATAGTCCGAAGTTAACGCCATCAGTCGATCGCTCTAATTTCCAAAATCTAACTGAAGAAGAACGGCAGTACGATCAGATGTCAACTAACCAGCGTTTTCAACTAGCCAAAGAAAAAACCAATTTTTTGGTTGAAGGTAATGTCAGAACTGAATTATTAAATGGCTGTGTTTCCTCCACCAATAACCCGATTCGAGCTGGTACAAATGCGGGAGTAATCAAAGGAAATACAGAAATCATTGTTGGTGAATATACTGGTGAGCTTGGCGGCGAAGGATTTGTTTATTCTAAAGAACGAGCATTAGAAGCTGAAAATGAAGGAAAAACATCTTCTAATTTTTTGGTTTCTGCTAAAGATTTAATTATTACCGGTGGAAATGGAAATTCAGGGGATGATCTTACTTTTTCAACCAGCTGTTATCAACTAGGTAATCAATCAGTGAAATTAAACAATAGTCTTGTTAAAAAATTATTAGGGGCAAGCTATTCTGGAGTAATCGAAGGAGATAGTTTGGTGCAAATTTACCAAGGCCAAACTGAACAAGTATCTGCTGGAGGAATGGCTTGCTACCGTCATTATGGAAGTAGTCTTGTGGAAATGAAAGGTGGGAGCAATACAAGAGATCTGTATGGTGGAAGTGAAGGCAATAGATTGCAAAAAGGAGACGCGCAAATAAAAATTTATGATGGAGAGTTTTTTGGTGATATTGGCGCTGGTAGTGGGAGATTTAGGGGAAACCAGTTGCAAGCAGACAGTGATGTTCAAATTTTTGGTGGCGTGTTTAACCCAGAAGCAAGAATCTTTGGAGGTTTTGAAAATAAAGGCTTTATCAATGGGAACACCAACGTGACAATAGATGTTCCGAAAGAGAATAACTTTTTTTTAGCTCCTGGATTAAAAATTATTGCTGGAAGACCACAAACTATGTCTAATGATCAAGAGATTGGAAATAGAACCTCCAGCAGCCAATTGATATTAAAGACTTATAGAAAATTTGAGGATCTTTCACTTTTTATAGATGAACATGAAGATTATTCACTTTTTAGAACAAGAAAAAATAAAATAATAGTAGATGCGCCAAATGGTAATTTTGAATCTATTAATGGTGTTGGACAAGCAGTTTCTATCTATCGAATTGAGTTAGACTTAAAAATAAATAGTTGTGAACAGTTAATTCCCGCTAAAGAATCATTGAATAATAATGTTCATAGTGAGGATGCCAGCAAAATTACCTTGCGACAAAGCTGCAGCATTGAAAATATAAGTAACTTTACCCAACTAAATCTCTGTGAAGGTGTGGCACTTTCAACTGAAACTATTTTGAATTCTTCTGCAGCTACCGATGAAAATTTTAAAAAAAGCTATGCTAATTTTGGGGTGCTAAATTTATCTGCTGGAAGTCATTTGAGCTGTAATAAATTAAAAGCACAGTTAATTCGGATTATTGAGAGTGCTAAAATAACGAGTCCTTCTGGTGTAAATAAATTGATGTTAAAGGAATTAGCTATCGATCAGCAACTTTTTTGGCAGGAAAAAGTTAAAGAAGCATTGGATGAAGATGAAAAGAGTGGGCGGATTTTTGGTGAACAAGCTGGAGTAGATATTTTTACTTTCGTGGAGCAGCCAATTGAGAATAGTCTGAATCCAGCAAATTTTATTGGTTTTAGTTACGATGGAACTAGTTTAACTGGTGATACCAGTAATCAATTTGGTAGAGGAATTAGAGCACTGATTGTCGATGGAAAAGTGCAGTCTGGATTAGGGGATATTCAATTGAAAAGTTTTGATTGGCAGGAAGAGTTGTGGGATGGTTCTCGGCGGTTTGTACAGTTGGAAAAAAATGTTGAGGATCCTGAGATAGTATTTAGCGAGAATTTTTTAAAAGCTCGAATTCAGATGAATCAATTAGAGTACGAAACCATTACTGATCAATCATGGAAGATTCCTAAAATAGCTTACTATCAAGTTTTTGCTGATTTTAGTCAAAATACAGGAGAGCTTTTATTAGTGGAAGTTCCAACGCAAATTGATTTTGGTAAGCATGTACTCTATCAAAAAGAAAAATTTACCCCAACAGTCACTGGTCAAATAAAAATTAAAGACAAGCGTCTTTTGCAGACAGATTATCAACTGCAACTAAAAGTAAAAGAAAACCAAATAGGTAGTTTTTTTTATCAGACAGAGGAACAACTTTATAATTTAAGTGAAGACACAACCATTTTAGCTGGACAAGGAGATTTTGTGACTGGATTTCCTGAAACAAAAGCTGCTGTGTTTTGTGAAATACCAAAGAATAAACAAAAAGTTGGACAACATTCAACCATTTTTCAATGGACATTAGTAGAAAATCCCGAAAATTAATTTTCGGGATTTTTTTTCCATTCTTTAATGCGATAATATTGCTGACCTAACGCTTGTTCATATTTCCCTGTGGCTTTAGGTTGGTAGTATTCGGCATTTTTTATTTTATCTGGTAAATATTGTTGGTCAACCCAAGCATTTTCAAAATTGTGGGGATATTGATAACCGATCCCACGATTTAAGGCAGCAGCTCCTTTATAATGACTGTCACGCAAATGATCGGGAACTTCACCAACATTTCCTGCTTGAATATCTGCCAAGGCCGCATCAACAGCTACGTAGGCTGAATTTGATTTGGGCGACAAGCATAAATCGACAACAGCATCTGCTAAAGGAATTCTAGCTTCTGGTAATCCCAATTTTTCAGCTGCTTGAACCGCTTGGACCGTTCTTGCTGCAGCTTGCGGATTAGCTAAGCCGATATCTTCATAACCCATCACCATCAAACGCCGACAAATTATTGGTAAATCGCCCGCTTCAATTAAACGTGCTAAATAATGTAAGGCGGCATTCACATCGCTACCGCGGACTGATTTTTGTAACGCAGATATCACATCGTAATGGGCATCGCCATCTTTATCATGGGTGAGGGCTTTTTTTTGTAGACATTCTTCAATAATCGACAAAGTTAAATGAATCTTACCATTTTCTTCAGGCGTAGATTTTGTGGCTAATTCTAACGCATTTAAAGAACTGCGCAAATCACCATTGGTAGCTCGGGATAAATGCAATAATGCATTTTCATCCAATTTCACCGGATAATTTCCTAGTCCTCTATCTTTGTCAGTCAAAGCATTTTTTACAGCCACTTGAATATCTTCTTCCGTTAAAGGTTTGACTTCAAAAATCTGTGTTCGTGAACGAATTGCGGGATTAATCGTTATGTAGGGATTTTCTGTGGTGGCACCAATCATAATAATTCGGCCACTTTCTAAATGAGGCAACAGAAAATCTTGTTTGGTTTTATCCAAGCGATGGACTTCGTCTAATAGTAAAATGACGGTACCACTCATTTTGGCTTCTTCGGCTACGACTTGTAAATCTTTTTTTGTATCGGTCGCAGCATTTAACATTCGAAAAGCATAATTTGTGGAGCCGGCAATAGCACTTGCAATACTAGTTTTTCCAGTTCCCGGCGGACCATATAAAATCATGGAAGAAAGCATTTTAGCTTCTACCATTCGACGAATAATTTTTCCAGGTCCAACTAAATGCTGTTGACCAACGACTTCATCTAAATTTCGTGGGCGCATTTTATAAGCTAAAGGTTGTTGCATAGGAACCTCCTTCTTAAACAGAATATATGTTCTATTATACCATGTTTTGACTTTCCTTGATATTTGAGGGATTGTCATAGTCAGAGCCAAGAAATTTGTGTATCATAAAGATGGTGAAAAAGATGGAAGAAATAAAAAAAATATTTGCTCAAGAAAAAACAACCGAAATTGCAGCATCACTTTTAGGTATGTATTTGGAACACGATACGCCTAATGGAAAAATAGCTGGCTATATTGTTGATTGTGAAGCCTATCTAGGACCAGAAGATGAGGCAGCCCACAGTTTTTCTATGCGTAATACGCCACGACTGGCAGCTATGTATCAAAAAGCGGGCACAATTTATTTGTATACAATGCATACCCATTTAATTTTAAATTTGGTAACGCAAAAAGAGGGTTTCCCTCAAGGGGTAATGATACGCGGAATTGAACCCATAAAAGGGATTGAACAAATGCAGATCAATCGTGGTGGCAAAACGGGTTCGGCTTTAACTGATGGTCCTGGTAAATTAGTTACTGCCTTAGGTATTACTAAGGATTTGTACGGTCAGTCGATTTTTTCCAGTTCATTACATTTAGTGGCAGAAAAAAGTCGTATTCCTAAAAAAATTGAACGCTTGCCACGAATTGGGATTCCCAATAAAGGCATTTGGACCGAGGCCCCACTCCGCTATGTAGTTGCCGGCAATCCTTACATTAGTAAACAAAAGAAAAATCAAATTAGACCGGATCACGGTTGGAGGTAAATATTATGGCAAAAATGACAATGACAACTTATTTAGACAATTATTTAAATAAGACAATCCCTGATTACGAAATTGCTTTAGATTGGGATACGAAAAATCATACGATTGAAATTATTTTTAGACTATACGCTGAAAATAAAGAACAAATTGAAATTAGTGATGTTGACGGGGTCGCCAGTGATGAAATCATTGAATTTGAAGATGGAATCTTATTATACGATCCTAAAAAATCACAATTTGATGCCGAAGATTATTTAGCTACTATTCCTTATGAAGGGAAAAAAGGGCTACCGGAAAACCACTTAAGAGGGATTGTGGATTATTTAAAAGAGGTTTTAGATGATGGTCAAAGTGATTTATTAGACTTTTTAACAAGTGATGCGGAAGTATTTGAATTAACATGGAATACTGAAAAATATCAAACTTATATCAAAGGGGATGCAAATTCATATATCCCTTACCCAAGTTATTAAAACAGTAGTGAGTGAACGTTAGAAGGAGTAAAATCGATGAAATGGAATGAAGTAAAAGTCACAACTGCCAGCGAGGCTGTAGAAGCAGTTTCTAACATTTTAATGGAAGCTGGTGCAGCAGGGGTGGCAATTGAAGATGTATTAGATATTGAAAATTATCAAAAAGATCCTTTTGGTGAAATTTTGGATAAGGAAACTTTTACTACTTTGGCTGAAGGCGCGATTGTGGCAGCGTATTTCCCTGAAACAATTTTTTTACCAGAAATCTTGCCTACGATTAAGGACCGCATTACAAAATTACCGGAATACGGTTTAGCAATCGGTGAAAATATTGTGGCGGTTAGTGAAGTAGAAGAAAGCCAATGGGCAACCGCTTGGAAAAAGTATTATCATCCGGTTAGAGTGACCCGTTATTTGACGATTGTTCCAAGTTGGGAAAAATATACACCGGCTTTTGCTGATGAAAAAATTATCACGCTAGATCCTGGGATGGCTTTTGGTACTGGAACGCATCCTACGACTAATTTAACCTTGCAGGCACTAGAAACCGTCATCCGTGGTGGAGAAACAGTTTTAGATGTTGGAACGGGTTCAGGTGTATTAAGTATTGCCAGTTCTCTTTACGGGGCGAAGGAAATTTTTGCTTATGATTTAGATGAGGTGGCTGTTCGTAGTGCGCAAGAAAATATTGATCTGAATGCCCAGATGGAAAATGTTCACGTTGCTGCTAACTATTTGCTTAAAGGAATTGATAAAAGAGCCGATATTATTGTAGCTAATATTTTAGCGGATATTATCAAATTAATGTTACAGGATGCGTGGCGTTTACTAAAAGATGATGGTACGTTTATTATTTCTGGTATCATTGAAGACAAAAAATTGATGATTCTAGCGGAATTAGCAGAAGTTGGCTTTGTCGTTGATCGTATTTTCCAACAAAAAGATTGGTTTGCGATCATTCTAAAGAAACCTGAGGCAGAATAATGCAACGCTATTTTATTGACGAAAATTATCAACCAACTATTCATTTAACTGATGAAAATTATCATCACATTGTAAGAGTCATGCGAATGAAAAATGGACAAGAAATTTTTGTGGTATTTGCTGACGAAATGGCAATCAAGGCCGAAATTACAGATATCACTGAAGAATCGGTAATTGTGACGGAAATTGAAAAAGAAACGTTCCAGCGGGAATTACCGATCCACATTACAATCGCTTCTGGCTTTCCTAAAGGAGAAAAATTAGAATTGATTGCCCAAAAAGCGACTGAATTAGGAGCTTTCAATTTTTTCGTATTTCCAGCTGAAACCTCAGTAGTGAAATGGGACCAAAAAAAGCAAGGGAAAAAGGTTGCTCGCTTAAACAAGATTATTCAAGAAGCAGCTGAACAATCTCATCGCCAGCATTTACCAAGATTGGAAAGTATTTCGCCTAAGGAACTAGTCAATCACTTTTCAGATTTTGATGCCGTTTTGATTGCTTATGAAGAGTCAGCTAAACAAGGAGAACAAGCACAATTAGTTCAAACTTTTCAGCAACTAACAGCCGGGCAAAAATTATTAGTTATTTTTGGACCAGAAGGCGGACTGACACCTAACGAAATTGAAAAGTATCAACTAGCAGGTGCTAAGTTAGCTGGTTTAGGACCAAGAATTTTAAGAACTGAGACGGCTCCTTTGTATTTGTTGAGTGCGGTAAGTTTTTATTATGAATTAAGCTCAAGTACTGCCCATTGAAAAAGCTGGAAGTACTTTGTATAATGGGAACAATTATTTTCAGTAAAGGAAGAAATGTGTGCATAAATTAGAGGAGGACGTCTCATGGCAAAAGATATAGAATTAACTGGACCAGATGTCATCAATTTGGTTGCTGAATACATGGGTAAAGAACATGTGGCGTTTGTTGAAAAAGCCTATAACTTTGCCTTTGAAGCCCATAAAGAACAAGTCAGACAATCAGGAGAACCCTACATTATTCATCCGATTCAAGTGGCGGGAATTTTAGCGGATTTACATATGGATCCCCATACAGTTGCGACCGGATTTTTACATGATGTAGTCGAAGATACCGAAGTCACCTTAGAAGATTTGAAAAATGAATTTGGTGCAGACGTAGCCTTATTAGTTGATGGCGTGACAAAACTAGGGAAAATTAAATATAAATCTCATGAAGAGCAATTAGCTGAAAATCACCGCAAAATGTTATTAGCGATGGCACAAGACTTGCGTGTAATCATGGTAAAACTGGCTGACCGTTTACATAATATGCGGACTTTGAAATTTTTACGAGATGATAAGCAACGCCGAATTGCCCGGGAAACATTGGAAATTTATGCTCCATTGGCAGATCGTTTAGGGATGAGCCGGATTAAATGGGAACTGGAAGATACTTCTTTACGCTATTTAAATCCGAAACAATATTACCGGATTGTTCATTTAATGCAATCAAAGCGGGAAGAACGAGTTTCGTATGTCGATGAAGCTGTTGAAGAAATAAAAAAAGCTACCAAAGAATTAGGTATTGAAGGCGATATTTATGGTCGCCCCAAACATATTTATTCAATCTATCGAAAAATGCGAGATCAAAAGAAACAGTTTGAAGAAATTTATGACTTGTTAGCGATTCGAGTAATAGTTGATTCCATCAAAGATTGTTACGCTGTACTTGGTGCGATTCATACCCAATGGAAACCAATGCCAGGTCGTTTTAAAGACTATATTGCGATGCCAAAAGCTAATATGTATCAATCTTTGCATACAACGATTATCGGACCGAGTGGCAATCCAGTCGAAGTGCAAATTAGAACCCATGAAATGCATCAAATTGCTGAGTTCGGGGTAGCGGCACACTGGGCTTATAAAGAAGGAAAAACTGATAAGCAAGAAGAAAATAACGACAATCGTCAATTGGATTGGTTCAGAGAAATTATTGAACTACAGGACGAAAGTTATGATGCTTCTGAATTTATGGAAGGCGTTAAAGGTGATATTTTTGCCGATAAAGTTTATGTCTTCACACCAAAAGGTGATGTAACTGAATTACCAAAAGGTTCAGGACCACTGGACTTTGCGTTTAGTATTCATACCGATGTTGGGAATAAAACAACTGGTGCTAAAGTAAATGGCAAGATGGTGCAATTGGATTACAAATTGAAAAACGGCGATATTATTGAAATCATGACTTCACCAAATTCCTTTGGTCCAAGTCGTGACTGGTTAAGCATGGTGAAAACTAGTAAAGCCAGAAATAAAATCAAACGATTCTTTAAAACCCAAGACCGCGAAGAAAATATTATTAAAGGTCATGATGCCGTTTTAAAATGTATCGCAGAGCTAGGTTTCAATAGTAAAGAAATGTTAACGAAAGAAAAAATGGCTGTAGCTTTGGATAAGTTCAATTTTCATAGTGAAGATGATTTGTATGCAGCAGTCGGTTTTGGTGAAATTAGTCCACTAACCTTTACCAATCGTCTGACGGAAAAAGAACGCCGTGAACAACAGAAACAAAAACAGCGAGAAACTGTAGATGAAATTGTAAATAATCCACCGAAAAAAGAACCAGAACGAATCAAGGTGCGCCATGAAGGCGGCATCGTCATTCAAGGAATTGAAAATCTATTGATTCGGATTAGCCACTGTTGTAATCCCGTTCCTGGTGATCAAATTGTTGGCTACATTACCAAAGGTCGAGGAATATCGATTCATCGTACCGATTGCCCGAACATCACGAACCAAAAAGATGTTCAAGAACGGTTAATTGAAGTGGAATGGGAAGATACTTCTAATACGGTACAAGAATATAATGCTGATCTAGAGATTTACGGCTTTAATCGAGAAGGCTTGCTAAATGATGTCTTAAATATTGTTTCCGGCTTAACGAAAAAATTAGTCAGCGTAGAAGCCAAACCAACCAAAGATAAATTAGCCATGATCAAATTAACTTTCAAAATTCAAAACGTGACTCACTTATATAATATAGTGGATAAAATTAAAACCATTCCTGATGTGTATAGTGTGAAGCGAACAAATGGCTAAATCTTGTCATGAAAAATGAATGAGGAGGAAAGAGATGCGGGCAGTTATTCAACGAGTCAGTCAAGCTGAAGTAGCGATTGACGGTGAAACAGTTGGAAAAATTGGTAAAGGTTTTATGATTTTACTAGGTGTTCATCAAGAAGATACGAAAGAGGACGCCGATTATTTAGTCCGAAAAATTTCAACTTTAAGAGTATTTGAAGATGACGAAGGTAAAATGAACTTGGGATTGAAAGATGTTGGTGGTAGTATCTTAAGTATTTCACAATTCACCTTACATGCGGATACAAAAAAAGGGAAAAGACCAAGCTTTGTCAAAGCAGCTCGTCCCGAGACGGCGATTCCTCTATACGAATACTTTAATGAAGGACTTCTTAATGCAGACTTAACTGTTGAAACGGGAAAATTCGGGGCAGATATGGCAGTTTCTTTAATCAATGATGGACCAGTCACGATTCTTTTTGATACCCGAGATAAATAAAAATTTAATTGCGTTATAGCTGAAAAAGATAGCTATAACGCAATTTTTTTTATTTGAGAATGATTCTCTAATAACTATAAAAATTTTTCAATAACTAAATAAAAAATTAGTAAGTAACATTTTGTCATTGATAAATAAGATTTCTAAAAATAAAAAAATGGTTATTGAAAGCGTTTTTAAAGCGGTCGTTTTAAAATATGATCCGTAATTTAATTAGTCGGTTTAAAAAATGGACTAGAAAAAATAACATCAGAATCCCTGTTAATTCAGTTTTTTTAATTGATTTATTTTTAATAATTAATAATTGTTGAAAATAAATCGTTATCTATCACCATTCTAAAATTAATTGTTTTTCAAGAAAAGCCATGATAAAATTTATTTGTAGAAAAAATATTATTTTTATCAGGTACAGTTGCAAATGTACCTATTATTTTTAACTTCGTCCCTAAAAAATTTTTTTTTGAAATTCAAAATATTGTGATTGAGAATGGAGGAAACGATAATGGAGAAAAAAGGTGCGATTGGGCAATCTGAGACACGTTGGGATGCGATTTCCAAAGTCAAAGGAACAGCTATGTTTACAGCTGATTTTCCAGTTCAAAATATGTTGCATGGAAAAATTGTTCGCTCAACAATTGCCCACGGCCGAGTGCTGGAATTTGATATTTCTGAAGCAGAAAAAATGCCTGGTGTGGTGAAAATTCTTTTACCAGAGGATATGCCGCAAAATCAATTCGCGACTGCTGGACATCCTTACAACATGATTCCCGAAAAACGGGATATCGCTGACCGATTAATCTTAACTAGAGACGTACGTGTATATGGGGAAGAAATTGCAGCGGTGGTGGCAAAAACGGAGTTACAAGCCGTTCAAGCAGCAGAAAAAATTAAAGTCACTTATGAAGAGTATCCAGTTTATCTATCACCAAAAGAGTCAATGGCAGAAGGCGCAATGCGGATCCATAAAGAACGCGATAATGTAATCGCTAACACAAAAGTTGGCTTTGGCGATGTGGAAGAAGAGTTAGCCAAAGCTGATTATGTCTTAAAGGAACATTTTAGTACCGGTGTTCAGCAACATGCTCATATGGAAAATCAAGTAGCGATTGCTTATCAAAGTGAAGATCAACGTTGGACTTGTATTAGTTCCACGCAAATTCCTCATATTTGTCGCCGAATTATTGGTGAAGCAATGGGCATGCCATGGTCACAATTCCGAGTGAAAAAACCATTCATCGGAGGCGGTTTTGGGAATAAACAAGACGTTACGATTGAACCATTAGCAGTAGCCATGACTATGGCTTGTGGCGGACGTCCCGTTCAATTATCTATTACCCGAGAAGAATCTTTAGCCTTTACTAGAACGCGTCACGCGATTGATTATGATGTGCAAATTGGGGTAAATAAAGATGGTCATATTACAGCGATTGATTTTGATGTTTATTCAAATCAAGGCGGCTATGCTTCTCATGGGCACGCCATTGGTGGTAAAGGTGGAACCTTTATTCATGCTTTATATAAATCAGATGCTTTAAGATATGCAGCAAAAACAGTTTATACAAATATTGCCACTGCTGGTGCAATGCGTGGATATGGGATTCCACAAGTTATGTATGCATTAGAATCATTAATTGATGATGCGGCAGAAAAAATCGGAATGGATCCGATTGAATTTAGAATGATGAATGCTCAGCCAGATAATTTCAAAAATACCATCAGTAAAATCAAACAGAAAAATTTCTTGATTGAAGAATGTTTAAAAAAAGGTCGGGAAGCATTTGAGTGGGATCGAAAATTAAAAGATAGTTTGAATTATAAATCTGGTTCAAAACGCCGTGGTGTTGGTGTTGGTAGCTTTTCTTACGGTTCCGGAACTTATCCTTTTGGGCTAGAAGTTTCAGGTGCCCGCCTAATCTTAATTCAAGATGGACGTTTTAAACTAATGCTAGGTGCAACAGAAATTGGTCAGGGGGCCGATACAGCCTTCTCTCAAATGGCAGCCGAAATTTTAGGCGTGCCAACAAATCACGTGATTCGTGACTTTATGACTGATACGGATGTCGATCCTTTTGATACAGGCGCATACGCTTCTCGTCAAAGTTATATTACGGGATTTGCTGTTCGTGAAGCGGCAGAAGAAATGAAACAAAAAATTGTTGAAAGAGCTTCAGACATTTATGATGTTCGTCCAGAATATTTAGATATTGTTGATTCACAAATTATTTATGCTTATGACGGTGAAGTAGTTACTAGCTTAGCTGACTTAGCATTAGCATCGTTTTATGACATGCAGCATGGTCAATCAATCGTTGCAGAGTCTGCTGTAAATATTCATCATAATGCATATGCTTCTGGTTGTACCTTCGCGGAAGTAGAAGTCGACGTAGAAACTGGTAAAGTTGATTTATTAAGTGTTATGAATGTCCATGATTCCGGAAAAATTATTAATCCAAAATTAGCTGGTGGGCAAGTTGAAGGCGGTATGGCGATGGGAATTGCTTATGGTTTAAGTGAAGGACTGCGCTACAACGAAAAAGGCAAACCACTGAACAATAATTTATTGGATTATAAAATTCCGACTACGATGGATTTACCAGAATTAGACTTTGAATTTGTGGAAGAAATGGATCCATTGGCACCGTTTGGCAATAAAGCTTTGGGGGAAAACCCAATGAACTCACCAGCACAAGCGATTCGAAATGCCGTTAAGAATGCGACAAATGTTGCAATCAATGACATTCCATTGTCGACACAAAGAGTATTTGAACATATGAAAGAAAACAATGTCATTACAGTCAAAAATCAAGCAGACGCTAAATAGAAAAGAGGGGAAAGCGAAATGTATGACATCACTGGATACCATGAAGCAACTAATTTGCAAGATGTTTTTGAAATAACTAAACAAGATCCTAACGCGCGAATTATCGCTGGCGGCACAGATGTTTTAGTAAAATCTCGTGAGCGTAAAGAAGATTTTGTTAATACACAGTTGATTGGCGTTACTCGAATTGAAGAAATGCAAGGTGTTTATTTAGATGAAGAGGAAACTTTAGTAATCGGTGCCTTAAATTCTTTTACTCAAATTGAAAAAAATCCAATCGTACAAAAATGCGCACCGCTCTTAAGCTATGCTTGTTCAACTGTCGGAGGTCCGCAAACTAGAAATGCGGGAACGATTGGTGGGAATGTCTGTAATGGTGCGACCTCGGCTGATAGTGCACCGACGCTATTTTGCCATAATGCCATTTTGGAAATCCATTCCCTTGACGGCGTGAAAAATGTGTCAATTCATGATTTTTATAAAGGTGCTGGCTGGGTGGATTTAAATCCTGGTGAAATCTTAGTAAAAATCAAAATTAAAAAAGAAGATTATGCTGGCTATTTAGGTGGCTATACAAAATTTGCTCAACGAAAAGCTTTAGATATTGCGAATTTAAGCTGTGCAACCATCATTAAGCATGATGCTGATGTAATCGAAGATGTTCGCATTTGCTTTGGTGTTGCTGGGCCAACACCAATCAGAATGCGTCAAGCTGAAGAATATGCTAAAGGAAAAGAAATTACCGATGAGGTATTAAAGGAAATTGGAGAAAAATGTCTGTTAGATGCCAAAACGAGAAATTCTTGGCGGGCTTCTAAAGAGTACCGTGATTTCTTAATCACTATTTTACCTGCTCGCAATATTGTTGAAGCGTTGAAAGGGGAATAATTATGAATAAAGAAATTTCATTTACTTTAAATGGTGAAGAAGTCACGTTGTTTGTTGATGTAAGAAAAAGTTTATTGGAAATGCTACGAGAAGATTTCTCCTTGATTGGAACAAAAGAAGGCTGTGGTGTAGGTGAATGTGGTGCTTGCACGGTAGTTGTCGATAATGTTACGCTAGATTCATGTTTAGCAATGGCCGTTTGGGCGGATGGTAAAAATATTAAAACAATTGAAGGCGAAGCACAGATTGATGGGACATTATCTGATGTACAAGAAGATTTTGTCGAAGCTGGAGCAGTCCAATGTGGCTTTTGTATTCCAGGGATGGTAATGTCGGCTTCAAATTATTTGGGGGAAGTAGACGAACCAACAAGACAAGAAATTAAACGAGCACTTTCTGGAAACATGTGTCGTTGTACTGGTTATTCTAAAATTGTTGATGCAGTTGAAAATACTGCTGCCAAAAGAGCTGCCGCAAAACTTGCCAATTAGTTAAGCCAAGTAGGAGGAAATCTCAAATGGAAAATGATAATATTTCGAAAGTAGATGAGAATGTAAAGTCAGATGTTGCAGCAGAGAAGCCTGAACATGAGTTAAAGCAAGAAGAAATTCCTGAAATTCAAGCCAGTGTAATTTCTGATGTCGATGAAAAACTTCCGTTAAGTAAAAGCATACCATTGGGGTTCCAACATACCGTAATCGCTGTGTTAGCAGCGATTCCGGTTCCATTAATTATTGGATCAAATGTTGGGTTGAGCCCAGAGCAATCACGTTATTTTGTTAGTGCAATTATTTTTACCGCCGGAATTTCTTCAATTCTAGCGGCGGTTGGTGTTATTCCTCGGACAAGTCCTAAAATTCCGATGATTATGGGGGCCAACTTCGCAGTTATTACCGTAGTAAGTAGTGCTTTGTCAAATGCGCCAACGATTAGCCAAGGTTTCCAGGTTGTCGCTGGATCTACGATGGTTGCCGGATTATTCTGTTTCTTGATTTCTGGTTTCTGGGCAAAACTACAACGCTTTTTCCCACCGATTGTTGTTGGGACTAACCTGATGGTATTAGGGACAGCTTTGTTACCAAATACTTTCCACTGGATGATGGCAGATAACGCCTATAATCCTGGTGCAGCAATGGAACCGAGAGTTTTAGGCTTAGCCTTTGGTGTTTTCTTGTTTCACGTGATTATCTCAAAATATTTAAAAGGCATCTTAGGAAATTTAACTTTGCTCATTGCCTTATTAGTGGGAACAATTGCCGCAGGATTTATGGGAATGGTGGATTTTTCAAGTGTCAGTTCTGCACCATGGTTTGGTTTGATTTTACCTTTCCATTACGGTGTACCAAGAGTGGAATTTCAAACAACTTTAGCCTTCCTAATCGTTATGATTCTTGGGATGGTAGAGGTATCTGGAACATCGATGGGGATTCACGATATTGCCAATAAAGAAATGACTCATAAACAGTTCGGTCGTACATTAAAAACTTTAGGGATTAATACATTCGCTTCCGGTTTGTTTAATGGTGTACAACCAACAGCTTTTATTCAAAATGTTGGGGTACTGGATTTATCTAAAGTAACCAGTCGTTTTACTACTGCAATTGCTGGGGGAATGTTACTGCTAATTGGTTTAGTACCAAAGTTTTCAGCGTTGATCTCTGCGATTCCAAAGCCAGTTTTAGGTGGATTAGGATTTGCGATTTTCGGGATTATTATTGGTAGTGCAGTAAACTTATTAAAACAAGTTGATTTTAATGGCAATCAAAATATGTTAATTATCGGGATTGCTGTTGGGATTGGTATGTTACCAGAAGTTTATCCAAGTTTTTACGCAAACTTCCCCGAAATGGTCCAAATGATTTTAGGTAGTGGTATCTTATCTGGGGCCTTAGCGGCAATTTTATTGAATATGTTCTTTAACTTTAAGGATATTATTAAGCCGGAAAAAGTAGATAACTGATGAAATAAAAAAATAATTTTCAGGATTCGAGAAACTAATTTTTATTTTCTCGAATCTTTTTTTGCTTAATGCAGCAATTTTATCAGCATTAATTATAAATAAAAAAAAATTTTAATAGAAAGGATAGAAGGTAAGTTAATTTAAAATAATGTTATTTTTAGAAAAAGTGAAAACTGTAGTTCTGGCTAGTTCATTATTACTTTTTTTCTTTCAAATCAAAAATTAGTAATAGAAATGGTTTGTTGATAACGATATTATATCGTTAGCAGAGTTATGTTTATATGTATTCTTATTTAAGGAGGGGGAAATTACGAGAAAAAAGTGGTGCGTTTTTTCGCTAATTTTGTTATTTACAGGTTTGTTGCTAACGAGTGGGAAACCAAACTATGCTCAAGAAACGAGGAGTAGTGATGAAACACATGGAGTGGCTACTTTTTATGGTGAGTACAGTTATCCCAGTTCTTCAACAGATCAAAGTACTAATCAAAATCAAATAAATAAATCACTTGATGACCATCAATTGGCTTATGTCTCGAACAACGGACAAACACCCAGTTACTCTGCAAATGGCGCTGCCATTATTCCAAAAACTGGAGACAATAATTTTTTTATGTTGCAGTTAATTGGTATGGTGTTTTTATTATTTAGTTTAAGTTTATTCATTTATAAAAGGGAAAAGGGAGAAAACATATGAAAAAGACAACATTATTTTTATCAACAGCAATTTTATTAGGGATTGTAATAAATACAAGTCAAGCTTTTGCAGCGGATTATACGACCGATGGGACAATCAATTATAAGGCGGGGAGCGCTGTTATCCCTCCTGTTGATCCAACTAATCCTGATCCAACAAACCCAGTTGATCCTGTAGATCCTCCACAACCGGGTACTGGTGGTGCCTTATCAATTGATTATGCATCAAAAATCAATTTTGATACGCAAGAAATTACCAGTATTGATAAAACTTACAATGCCAAACTGGATCAAATGAAAGATGGTTCCGAAAAACCTTTGTATGTTCAAGTTACAGATCAAACTGGAACTTTAGCTGGTTGGAATTTAACTGCAAAACAAAATGCTCAATTTAAAACAACTGATGGAGATGAACTAACTGGAGCAGTTCTAAAATTATCAAAAGCTTCGGTAGCTTCAAATGTTGATAAAAAGTACACACCTGGTACCGTAGCTACGGATGTGACGTTAAAACCAGATGGTTCTCAATTACCTGGTATTACCGCAGCTAAAGGTCAAGGAGCAGGTACTTGGGTTTATCGTTTTGGAGATACTAATACGAATGCAGCCGATGCGGTCACTTTAGCAGTACCAGGTTCAACTGTTAAATTAGCCAAAGAATACAAAACTACCATTACTTGGACACTTCAAAGTACCCCAACTAACCCATAAAAGGTGATTAAGATGAAAAAAAGTAGCTGGCTTTTCGCTTTTGTAATAGGAGTCATGAGTTTTTTTAGTTTAACATCGACTACTTATGGTGCAGAAAGCACAGCAAACACTGCTAAAGGTGTGGTTGAATTTGTACCTAATTCTGATCCAACGAATCCAGTCGATCCAGAAAATCCTGATCCGAATAAGCCGGTTCAACCAATTGATCCGACGAATCCTGGTGGAAAACCCAATGAAGGAACAGCTGGACCACTATCGATTGATTACGCTTCTTCGTTTGATTTTGGAAAAAATAAAATTTCCAATCAAGATCAAATTTATTATGCCAATGCACAGCGTTATAGTGACGGACATTCAGATACGGCTAACTATGTTCAAGTAACTGACAACCGCGGAAGTAATGCGGGATGGCAATTAACGGTTAAGCAGACCAATCAATTAACGGCTACTTCACCAACTCTAAATAAAATATTGACCGGTGCGCAAATCACTATTGAAGAGCCACATGTTGCATCAGTTGCAAAAAGTAAAGCACCGGTTGCAGCAGCTAAAATTACTTTGAATCCTAGTGGTTCCGAATCAATGGTAATGTCAGCGAAAGTTGAGAGTGGTAGTGGAACCTGGGTAGATTATTGGGGGGAAGTTGAAAAAACAACTGTATCAAATGAAAATAATCAAAAAGAGGCAGTAAACATTACAAAAGCTGTTTCTCTCAGTGTACCAGGTATAACGCCGAAAGATGCCGTCAAGTACCAGACCAATCTTATTTGGACTTTATCTGATACACCGGCAAACTAACAGAAAAGAGGTGAATGATGTTGTGGCGTAAAATATTGGTAATTATTTTTGTAATGAATTTCTTTCTTTCAAGTGCGCCCGTTTTGGCTGCTACAACTCAAGATTCAACTACTTCAACCTCTAATGAAGTGTTTCCTTCTGAGGGTTCAGAAACAGTCAACCAAGCGGACTCTTTGCCAACTCAAAGCACTGATCCGATTGAACAAGCTAGCCAATCTGATGATTATTCAACAATGGCCGATCCACAGATATATACGGTCATATTTGAAACTGATACAGCCCATCTGTTTTCTAATCAGTCTTTTCAAGCAAGTATAAAATTGAATCAGGGAGATTTGTTAACGGATTCTCAAATTCCGATTTTTGAAGAAAGTGTGCAAGATGATTTTGAAGGTTGGAAAATCGGGGACAAGTTATATAGTAATGAACAGTTAAAACAAATGGAAATTGACCAAAATATTCAAGTGGTGGCACAATTTAAAGAAAAAGCGCAAATGACTAGACAAAGCTTGGCAGTCAATCAATCAATTAAAGATATTATTGCCTCTGCTAACCAAAGCAAAGTGATTGTGGTACCTAGTCCAACAGGTGATGGTAATCCTTATCATGAGTATGATGCTAATGAGAATGGTGTAAAGCAAGGATTGTTTGATTTGTATACCAATGGTCTTAATAACGACTTTGTCATGTATTTTGGTAGCAATGTGACATTGGGAGCGGCTACGATGGCAAAAGCTGTACCCACAGCTGTCAGTGCAGCAAATGTTACTTTTACAGCATTAACTGGTAAGGTGAACCAACTAACAATTACAGGAGTCAGCAATGATCCTATCTCAAATGATACAACTTCACCCACTGGCGCAAAAACTTTGTCACTACCAGCTGATAGTTTCTTTGGAAATAATATTATTTTGCGAAATATTCGCTATAGCGGTAGTAGATACTATATGAATGGTTACAATTTGAATTTAAATGGTGGTTCTTACGGAACAAGTACAAGCAGCATCTTCGGTGGAACTGATAACGGTGATGTAACAGGAAATCCAATTATAACGGTGAATAGTACTGGTAGTGGTTATTGGGATTTTTATGGTGGTAATGATTCTGGTGGTACATTAAATGGAAGCACAACTTTAAATTTTAATAATTCTAGTGGTAATCTACGAAATCTAGCCGGTGGTGCAAAAGTCGGCACAATTAACGGAAATACGGCTGTGACAATTAATAATTTAGGTGGAGAAATTACTGACAGCTATTATGGTGGTGGAGTCGGAAATACTGCTTCGGCAACAGCCAATGTGACAGGAAATGTTGTGACTAACATGGATGTCCAAGATCAAAATACTAAATTTAAGCTAAACAGTAATGTTATCTACGGTGGCGTTCAGTATGGAAATATTAACGGAACAATCACAACGACGATTGCTGGTTATGGTGCTATTGATGGTAGTAATACTGGGGGGCTAACTACCTATCCAGGTTTTATCGGTGGTTCTCGTGAAGGAAATATTGGATCTGATCGACAAAAAGTTGCGATAACCAATAATATTGATTTCAGTAAATATTCAGCAGGTGTCACACCGTTTTCTGGTGGAAATAATGTAAAAGGAACGATTACTGGGTCAATTAAAAATACAGTTCGCGCTGGCCAAAGAAATAAAGGTGCTCTGGCAGGCGTTTATGGTGGCGGTAGTCGAAATATTACTACATTAAGTGCAGCTAAGCTTGGAACTTCAAATGCAGTTATTAATAGTGCAAATGATAATTTTGATAGTTTAACTAAGGAGCAACGTAAAGCGAAGGCAGAATCTGCTGCTGACTTCAAAGTATACGGGAATATTGACTTGAATGTTCTAGGCGGTTGCGTCAGTTTAGACACTGATCCTAGTTATACTAGAGCAGCCGGTTATGGTGGATATATTGAAGGAGACACTTCTGTTACTTTAGGAACACTCACTGCTGATAAAAGTGTTGGAGGAGATGGTTTGGTTTATTCAAACTATACGGCAGCCTATAACTTAAATAATTTGTCATATGACAAAACAAAAAATACAAGAAGCTATTTTACTGGCTATGATGTAGTCGGTGGTGGTGGAACTCCTGGAGATAGCTGGTCTATCTACATCTACGGTCATACAAAAGTAACAATGAATAATGTAGTTGCACGTTGGACATACGGTGGAAACTTTTCTGGTGTAGTCGATGCACCAACAAATAGTAGTAACTATGCTTCAGAATATGTGATGAATGCCGGAATTGCCGATACTACCGAAGGAACTGGCTATATCGCACAGAGAACTTACGGTTCTTCCCATACGCAAATTAATTATGGACAAGTCGACTGGTTTACCTCTGGTGGTGGCTGGGGTGACTGGAAGCAGTATGGTGATGCTTCTGTTGAATTTGTCAGTGGTATCCATAATGGGACAGTTGGGGGTACTTATGGCTATTCTGGCGTTGCCAACCATGTGATTGATGGCAATGTTTCAGTATCGATTTTAGGCGGCGATTTTTCGGGAAGCCCAAGTCATACCAGCGATAAAGCTTTCTCAGCAGGTCCATCTAATCAGGGGACAATTACTGGTGATGCCACGCTGACTTTAGATTTGCGAACAGTCAATGGAAAAACTTTTGTTCCACCACCTAAAGTCGAAATTACTGCTGGTCGTCACGCCAGTGCTATTAATAATTATATTAAGTTAGGAAAAACTGGCAGTAAGGTTAACTTAAATATCTATGCTAATAAAGATTCAGGCGATGTATTGAAAGGTGCAACAATTTTTGGTGATGGTGGAAATACAGCCAGCGATAGCCAAATGTCTGATGTGAATATCAATATTGATGCCCCTGATTCAACAATTGGAACTTTATACGCAACACAATATAGTAATGTTGCTAGCGATGCGTTATTACGCAACGTGAATGTCAAAATCCAAAGAATAAAATCAATCAGTGGTATTTCAGGTGGGAATCAAACTGATAACATCACCAACTTAGTCGCTAGCAACAGCGCAGCCAAAAATATTCATTCAAATTTTCAAATTGGTCAACAAGTTTCTGATACGAGTGAATTTCAAACAACGCCTATTTTGATAAGCGGTGTAGGTTTAATTAATTTTACTAGTTTGGATATTGATAATAAAACCATTTTAACTGCGACTACTGGAAATATAAAAAATGGTGCCAATGCAACTGTGGCAAGTCATAGTACTACGTATAACAACTTTGGTGATATTACTTTACATGATGGGTCTGGTTTAGGAATTTTGACAAATACAGCCTTCATTTCAGCGGGGAAATTATCCATTAACGGAGAAAATTCTTTGGAGTCACCTGAAGGTAAAGGGAAAGTTAATATTAGCGATATTAACTTTAGTGATCCTACTAATGCACGACTTACATGGATTAAGAATTCAACCACCAACACGATGACTACTCAAACAGGTAGCTGGTTTGGTAAACAAAGTTCCTATCAAGTATTAACAATTAATCCGACGGGAAAAAATGCTGAAAAAATTTCTCCATTGAATTTCAAAGGTATTGAAAAAACAACTGGTAAAACTTTTATTGGTGATAATGACATTACAAATTCTCAAGAAGGTTATGGATTGATGCTTCCTGGAGCAGTGTATGACTATCAAGTGAATACGCCAATTGCTGAGGGAAAAGGATTTATTGAGCACAATGTTGCACAAGTAACAGCTGATAATAAACCTATTTTACAAGTTTGGGGTTCTGAGGTGGCAAACACACCTGTAACTAAAGGAAGATTGGTAGTTCCAGCAGTAAATAAAATATTGCCGACGTTAACTTTTTCACCAGATAAGAGTTCGTTTTCTTGGCTGTATAGTGGCGAAGTTGTTTCTACAAAAGTTGGTAGCAGTAGTCAAATTTTTACTGAACAAAAAAATAGTGATCCTGTTACTTGGACATCAGCCGATGGTGAATATAGTTACACAATCAATATAAATTACTCAAATAAGGCTGAAGTGACTGCTAAAAATGCAATTATCACAGAGAAACAAGCAGCTGCAATTCAAACAAAAGAGGATGTTGTTAAATTAATGACAGCTAGTGGGCGCCCTAATTTACAAAGTAATTTGGATGATCAACTTCTGGCATTGATCAAGCAGCCTCTTGCACAAGATCAATTGAGTCGTGTGCATGATATTCGTTTTTCAACTGGTACTTCAACAGTCAACCAAGCTACACAGGATGTGCAATTGACTGTGGTAAAAGATGATAGTTCGATTGCTCCAGATGGCTCTTTTGCAATTGTTGCTCAAGACATTCAGTTAAAACTAGTGGATGCGAATAATTTGGCTAATCTTGAGGCACTGAACCAATTAACTAAAGCTAGTGTAATTTTTGCTGATGGACGTAGTAGTCAGGTGCCTAGCCTTCCTCAAGCAACTTTTGACGAAGTGAAAGGCGCCAGCGATGCAAAAACCGTTATTGCTAATTATACTTTTAGTGATTCAGGTCAAAGTGCAACCAAAGATGTAAATATCAGCATTTTAGGTACATTATCTTTGAACGAAGTACCTTCTAAAGTTGATTTTGGTGCCCAAAAAGTAAGTAATACGGTTAAAACTTATACACCAACTGTTACAGGTGCATTAAAAGTTAAAGATACTCGCGGTGTGGACAAGCAACCGTGGCGATTAACTTTAAGAGAATCAGATAAACTAACCGATGGTAGCAATGATTTAAGTGGATTATTTAACTACACGAACAATCAAGGGACCGTTCAAATAACCGATCAAAATATACCGGTCGAAGAAAGATCAGCGCAATCAAATGATGTAATTGATATTACCCAACAGTGGGATACTTCTTATGGTTTGCATTTGACTGTACCGGTAGAAAAACAATTAATAGGTGATTATCAAGGAACGTTAACATGGAGTTTAGAAAATGTTCCTGGAAATAATCCATAATAAAGGAGATTTTAAAAATGAAAAGAACAGCAAAATTATTATTAGCATCTATGGCTTTAGGTGCAGTTGTAGTGGCACCGATTAGCACTTTCGCAGCAGATGGTGGAAATTATGATTCTAAAGGAACAATCACATTTCAACCTGGGACGGATCCAACAAATCCAGTAGATCCAACGAACCCAACAAATCCTGTGCAACCGACAGATCCAACTGATCCAACTGGTCCTAAACCAGGTACAAATGGACCTTTGTCTATTGATTTTGCTTCAAGTTTTGATTTTGGTACACAAAAAATTACTTCTCAAGACAAAACTTATAACGCTCAAGCCCAAAAATATTATGAAATAGACAGTGATGGGAAAACTTCTACCACAGTTAAAGAAGGTCCGAACTATGTTCAAGTTTCTGATAATCGTGGAACTGAAACTGGTTGGAGCTTGAACGTTACTCAAGACGCTCAATTTACTTCAAGTAACAGTCATGTTTTAGAAGGTGCAGTAATTACACTTAATAACGGAAATGTTGTGAGTGCTTCAAAATCAGCTAAACCAACTGGAACTACAAAAGTGAGTTTGACACCGGGAGCTGCTTCAACAATGATGTCAGCTAAATTAAATGAAGGTGCTGGAACTTATTTATTAGATTGGGGAACGGATGCGACAACTGGTGCAGAAAGTGTTCAATTGAAAGTTCCAGGATCAACAACCAAATATGCAGAAAAGTATAATACAACATTAAAATGGGCACTTTTAGACACACCAGGAAATTAAAAGTGTCAATGAACTAATTATTTTGAATATAGGTGGACGTAGGAATTAAATTTTTAATTTATTTCCCACGTCCCTTTGCTGTAAGGAAGGACAAATTCATGAAAAAGAAAAATATATTGTTGACTCTATTTTTATTTGTTTCGGTATTGATGTTAAATACTGTGAAATCGTATGCGAATGAATTCGGTTTTGCAGTTGAACCACAAATTCCTGAAAATCAAATAGATAAATCAAAAACATATTATGATTTGCAACTAGATCCAGGACAAGCGCAACAATTAAGTGTACACCTAGTAAATGATACGGATAATCCAGTCAAAGTGGAGGCCACTATTAAAAGTGCGACAACTAACTCAAACGTAGTGGTTGAATATGGCCCAAACAAACTTAAAGCTGATAAAAGTTTAAAATATAATCTGGCTGACTATGCAAAAATGCCCAATACCATAGATATTCCAGCCAAAAGTACTTTAGACGTACCGATTGATGTGACAATGCCGAGTGAAAATTTTGATGGGGTCATGGCAGGTGGTATCACCTTTAAAGAAATTAAAAAAGATAATAAAACAGCCGATAGCAGTAATGATAAAGGGCTGGCTATTCAAAACGAATATTCTTATGTAGTAGCTTTATTGTTAAGAGAAAATACGAATGAAGTAGCTCCTAACTTAAAATTACATACAGTAAAAGCAAGTCAAGTCAATGCCAGAAATGTTATCTTGGCTAATGTTCAAAATGATCAGGCAACCTATATTAATCAAGTAGCGATTGATGCCCAAATCACTGAAAAAGGTAAATCAAAAGTTTTATATAAAAAAAGCGCAGAAAACCTACAAATTGCCCCAAATACTAATTTTGATTTTCCGGTATCTTTAAATGGGAAATCACTAAAAGCTGGTACTTATCATTTAAAAATGATTGTGAATGGCAATCAACTAGCAGAGGGCCAATTTGTTAGAACTGGCGAAGATAAAAAAGAAATCCACTACAGTAATCAATGGATTCTTGAAAAGGACTTTACTATCAAAGCTGAAACTGCTAAAAAATTGAATGCTAAAGATGTCTCCATCAAGAAAGATTACACATGGCTTTATATTTTAATTGGTATTTTATTGCTTTTACTAGTAATTATCCTTATTTGGGTGATTCGGAGAAGGAAAAAAAAGAATGACGAAGAAGCAGAAAAAGTCGAATAATTTATATAAAATAATTATCCTGTTGTTGTTATATGCAGGTACTTTTATGTTGTTTTTTCCGCTGTTTAAAAAAAGTTTTATTGTATATGAAGCTACGACGGCTCAGTTTAAAGAGGTGACGCAGCTAACTAAAGTTGCTAAAATCCCTTTTGAACCAGTAGATGCAATTAGTTTTAAAGAAACTTTAGCTGCAGTGAATCAACCTGACTTTTCTTCAATTGGTAGTCTGCAGATTGATTCATTGCAGTTAATTACGCCTATTTTTGCAGGATTAGATCAGACGCAAATGATTTATGGAGCAGGGTCCATGTATCCGGCCCGCAACCCAGCAAAAGAAAATTTGGTTTTGCTGGGTCACCATTTAGGTGTCGGTGATATTTTATTCGGTCGATTGAATAACATTAAAAAAAATGCTGAGATTCGGCTGCGATATTTAGGGAAATATTATACTTATCAAGTTTTCGAAAAAAAAGAAATTAATGAAACAGATTTAAATGTATTAAGAACGCAAAACAAAGCAATGCTGACTCTGATTACTTGTGATCAGCCGACAGCAACAAATAAAAGAATAATTGTCCAGGCCAAACTTGTAAATAATAAGAAAAATACCATTAAAAAAATCGAAAAGAAAGCAAATAAATGGAAATTAATCAGAAAAAACGTTAAATTCAAATGGGTTTGGTTGCCGATGATTGCTTTTTTTGGAATCAATACAATTTTAAGCTGGTTCATTATAAAGAAGGTGTAAGGTTGGTTGGCAAAAAAAAATTTTTATTAAGTGGTTCATTGCTACTTTTATCTTCACTAATATTAGGTTCACAAATTTCAAAGGCTGAAAATAATATTTATAGTCCAGATGATCCAAATCAAAAAGTGGTTCCTATAGAGCCGACACAACAATCAAATACAGCCGAAACTAGTGACACCTCAGAAGTGGTTCCTTATGTCGAAAAAGAAACTGCTCCAAAACAAAAGAAAAAAGTAAGAAAAACAAAAATTGCAAAGAAGCAGCGAAGAAAAACAGAAAATCAAAAAAAATTATTGTTAAATCAAGCTTTCTTCTCAGACAAATATCAAGCCACTTCGGCGCAACCTAGTTTTGGTGGTGGACAAGATGGTGTAGAGGAGCCGCAATTAATCAAAACAGTTCAACTATTAACTGGAATTGCATTTTATGGGAGAAAGAAGTGAACGAACGTTGAATTTTGAAGTTTTTTTAAGTAAAGACAATACAAGAAAATATCAATTTCTGAGATTTATTGAAGAATCTACTGATTTAGCGGCAAAAAGTTCTTTAATTCAAGAAAAGTTAGGTATATCTAATTTTTTATATGATAAAACATTAGGAGAATTGCAAAATGATTTTATTGAATTTAATTTAGATGGTTTTTTTGAATTGGTTACTGATAAAGAACAAGTACAATTGAATGAAAGTCAGGAAGCTGTTTCTGATTTAGTTTTACGGGAATATTTAAAAGATTCTTTGGATATTGCGATTCTATTGGATTTACTTAAAGGAAATTTTCAATCGATTCATGACTTTGCTAACCAACATTTTATAAATTATCGGATTGCTTATGAAAAAGTCAAAGAAGTAAAGAAAATTTTGGCTTCTTTTGGAATTGGGATGAATAAAAATCATCAGCTAACGAGTAGTAATCAAAATATTTTTTTCTTTTTCACTAAAGTAACTTCCTTTCTTTTTCAGGAGGATTTTTCATTTTATGGTCAACAGATTGAGGAAAAAATTAATGCAATTAGCCAAAAATTGAAGGATCAGGAAATCTTTATTCCGTTAACTAGGCAACGCCGATTAGAACATTTTTTTGGGGTGTTTTTCTTATTAAAAGATCTTAAAATTGATCAAAATAAAAATAAAAAGACAGTTTTGCAAAGCCTAAGAAAAAGTTTTCCTGGAGAAGAAAACTGTCTGAAGGAACTTGAATTACCAATAGAATTAGAAGATGATATATTTTCATTTTTGTATTTAGAAGGTATATTGACCGAATCTACAATAGAAAAAAACATAATTGGAAAACGAATTACTCGATTGAACGATCGCTTTATTTCTGCATTTGAAAAAAATTTTTATCAACTAGATCCACAAAAAGAAATTGTATTATTCAATGAACTGAACCGTCTCCATTTTGAGATGTTATATTTCCCTTTTCGCTTGTTCGATGGTTACGATAATATTGATATCAGCTTTTTTGAAGAAACCTATACCGAGTATTTCTTATTTTGTCGCAAATATTTAATGGATCAAAGCTACATAAAAAAAGAGGGCATCATAGACTACCGAAATGTATTATTTTTGACTTATTTGCTGATTTTGGTTGAAAATATTTCTTTATCTGAGGTAATCGAACAAATTAATGTGTACATTGATTTTAGTTTTGGCCAAAAGTACAATCGCTTTATTGCGAATAATTTGTCGATATTTTCTCATCTAAATGTTGTGACACAAGACAAGCTAACTGAGGAAACAGATTTGGTTATTTCTAACATTAGTGAGTTATACCATTCCAATTTAATTGAAAATATTATTTGGCTTGACCCGCCCCGTCCAACTGACTGGGCAAATCTAGGAAAAACATTGCTACAAATTCGAGCAAAAAAATTTAATTAGTCGCTTTTATCAGACTCTTGCTAAGTTTGATAAAAGCTTTTTTGTCTTCATTTTTCATTTGATTTAAGCGATAATGTAAAAAAAGATGAAGGAGCTATGCAAATGAATACTAGAACCGAACATGATTCATTAGGAGCAATTGAAGTACCAGAAGATGCACTATGGGGCGCACAAACTGAAAGAAGCCGTCAAAACTTTAAAATAGGTGGAGAAAAGATGCCACCAGAACTATTGGAAGCTTTAGTGACTATTAAAAAAATGGCTGCAATTGCAAATCATCAAGTTGGAAAATTATCCAGCCAAAAAGCGGAAGCCATTAAGAATGCCTGTGATCAATTACTAATTCAAAAAAATTGGTCCCAGTTTCCTTTAGTCATTTGGCAGACTGGCAGCGGTACTCAAACTAACATGAATGCCAACGAAGTAATAGCTCATCTAGCAAGTCAAGAAACGCCGATTCATCCTAATGATAATGTTAATATGTCTCAAAGTTCTAATGATGTTTTCCCCACAGCGATTCATTTAGCAGCAACTATGACCATTGAGAAAAATTTATTACCGGCGATTCACCAAACGATTGCAACTTTGGAGGATTTAGAAGAAGAAAATCAAGATGTGATCAAAATTGGTCGAACTCATTTACAAGATGCGACACCAATTACCTTTGGACAAGAAATTAGTGGCTGGAAAGCAGGTTTTGAACATAATGAGAATATGCTGATTGCTACATTGGCTGAATTAAAACAATTAGCAATTGGTGGAACGGCAGTCGGCACTGGCTTAAATGCATCAAAAATATATGAAGAAGCTTTCATTGTGGCATTAAATAAAGCGACAGGTATTCATTTTATGAGTGAAAGCAATAAATTTCACGCATTAGCCAATCGAGATGCTGTAGTTTTTGCTAGTGGTGCTTTGAAAGCAACAGCAGCTAATGCTATGAAGATGGCTAACGATATTCGCTGGTTGGCAAGCGGACCGCGAAGTGGAATTGGTGAAATTACATTACCAACAAATGAACCTGGTAGCTCGATCATGCCAGGAAAAATAAATCCAACTCAATCTGAAGCATTAACTATGGTGGCCTTGCAAGTAATGGGAAATGATGCAACGATTGGGATGGCAGCTTCTCAAGGGAATTTTGAATTGAATGTTTATTTGCCGTTGATTGCCTATGATTTATTACAGAGCATTCGTTTATTGACCGATAGTTTGCATTCTTTTAGAGAAAAATGTTTAGTCGGTATTACTGTTAATCAAGAGCGAATGACTGAATTATTAGATAATTCCTTAATGCTAGTGACCGCATTAAATAGCCATATTGGTTATGATAAAGGCGCTGAAATTGCTAAAAAAGCCCATCAAGAAGGAACGACTTTAAAAGCAGCAGCATTGTCTTTAGGTTACCTGACTGAAACAGAATATGATTTGTGGGTACGACCGGAAAAAATGATTGGTGAGATTGACAGATAGGACTTGTCTGGAACAAAGAAAGTCCAGTGAAATTGTGGTATACTAACAAAGAATATTTTTTTAAGGAGGAGTAAGATGTCAGAAAAAGAGACATTTTATATTACGACACCGATTTATTATCCAAGTGGCAAGCTCCATATTGGAAATTCTTATACAACAATTGCTTGTGACGCGGTGGCTCGTTATAAACGTTTAATGGGATTTGATGTGTTCTACTTAACTGGTACCGATGAGCACGGTCAAAAAATTGAGAAAAAAGCTGAAGAATTAGGTATTGAACCACAAGAATATGTGGACGAAATGGCGGCGGGTATTAAAAAACTTTGGAAAACTTTAGATATCAGCTATGACAAATTTATTCGGACAACAGATGATTATCATGAAGCTGCTGTTCAAAAAATCTTTGACCAATTATTAGCACAAGGGGACATTTATTTAGGTGAATACGAAGGCTGGTATTCAGTTTCTGATGAAGAATTTTTCACTGAAAATCAAATGGCGGAAGTTTATCGCGATGATGAAGGAAAGGTCATTGGCGGAAAAGCACCAAGTGGACATGAGGTGGAATTGGTCAGAGAAGAATCTTATTTCTTCCGGATGAGTAAATACGCGGATCGCTTGTTGCAATACTACGAAGACCATCCAGAATTTATCCAACCAGAATCTCGTAAAAATGAAATGATTAATAATTTCATCAAACCAGGTTTAGAAGATTTAGCTGTATCACGGACGACCTTTACTTGGGGAATTCCTGTGAATGCCAATCCTGAACATGTCGTTTACGTGTGGATTGACGCTTTAACTAACTATATTACAGCGTTAGGCTATGGTTCAGATGACGATAGTTTGTATCAAAAATACTGGCCAGCAAATGTTCATATGGTTGGGAAAGAAATTGTGCGTTTCCATACGATTTATTGGCCAATTATGTTAATGGCGTTAGACTTACCTTTACCGAAGAAAATCTTTGGCCATGGTTGGTTAATGATGAAAGACGGAAAAATGTCTAAATCTAAAGGGAATGTAGTTTATCCTGAAATGTTAGTTGAACGTTTTGGTTTAGATGCTTTGCGTTATTATTTATTGCGGGCTGTGCCATTTGGTTCAGATGGTGTATTTACGCCGGAAGATTTTGTGGCTCGTGTAAATTATGATTTAGCTAATGATTTAGGGAATTTATTAAATCGGACAGTGGCCATGATTAACAAATATTGTGGTGGCATGGTTCCTAAATATCAATCAAAAGTGACACCATTTGATAGTGAATTATCGACTACTGCCGCTAACGTAGTTTCTCGTTACCGTGAGGCGATGGAAAAAATGGAATTTAATACTGCTTTAGCTGAAGTTTGGACTTTGGTTTCTCGAGCAAATAAATATATTGATGAAACTGAGCCTTGGATTTTAGCAAAAGATGAAGAAAAACAGGCTGAATTAAATAGTGTAATGGTTCATTTAGCAGAAGTCTTGCGGATTGTAGCAATTTTATTACAACCAATTATGACTGAAACGCCAACGAAAATTTTTGAACAATTAGGCTTGAACACTGAAATGATGAATTTAGCAGATATCCATTTCGGCGAATTTCCAGAAAATACTAAAGTGATTAGTAAAGGTCAACCAATCTTCCCTCGTTTAGATATGGAAGAGGAAGTAGCCTATATCAAAGAAAAAATGTCTGAAGGTGTAGCGCCAGAACCTGAAAAGGTTAAATGGCAACCGGAAGAAACAGAATTGGTTTCGGTGAAGGATAAAGAAATCAAATTTGATGTTTTTGATAAAGTTGAATTGAAAGTGGCAGAAGTCATCGATTGTAAAAAAGTCGAAGGCGCAGATAAATTGTTACAATTTAGACTAGATGCTGGCGACAAAGCAGACCGTCAAATTTTATCAGGAATCGCTGAATATTATACTGATCCAGCTAGTTTGATTGGTAAAAAATTAATCATTGTAGCTAATCTAAAACCTCGTAAAATGCGCGGAGAAATCAGCCAAGGGATGATCTTATCAGCCGAAGCTGTAGATGGTAGTCTGAAAGTAGTAGAAGCACCAAAAGGAATGCCGAATGGATCGGTAGTAGGTTAAAGCTAAAAGAGGTGTTTAAAATCTTAGGATTTTAAACACCTCTTTTTTATTTGACTAGAAGTTTGTCTTGCATTTCGAACAAGGCTTTTTTAATCCAGAAGCCTTCTCGAACGAGGGGGCTAATTTTGACAATGTTTTCGAACATTTCGTTGTATTCTTCTTCAGTGAATGAATCTAGTAATGCTGGAAGCTCTGATAAATCTGAAATTGCTCGACCAATATTGTTTCTTCTTACAAATTCTGCTTCAGCAGATTGATTCCAGACAATGACCGGCAAGTTGACTGCTAAATACAAAGATAATTTATTTGAAATATTGTATTTTTCGTAAATTCCAAAGCTTCCAGTAACTTCTGGATAACTATCAGACGTCCAAACTAAGCCGAAACTACCTTTTAATTGGAAAGGAATGGCCTCTGGATCAAAACTGCCACCTAAAGTAATATTTTCAGGAAGTGTCCAATCGACATCCATTTGATTAGAAAAGATAGTCAACTCAATTGAAGGGGGGAGTTCCGTCAAAAATTTGGATTTTGAGATAGAACCAGCATAATCAACTTTTTTAGCTAAAGTTCTGATTTCACCTGAAAGATAAGCTGTCTTATAGCCAGATAATCCTCTGATGACCGTTTTTGTATCTTCTTTAATTTTAATATCGTGTTTTTCAATTTGCTCATAGAAAGTTTTTGCCATATTTTTTGAATGGAAAATGAAGCCATCTGCTTCCTCAAAAAGGACATAATTGATGGAATGATTAATACTTATTTCTCGCCACTCACTAATATCGTCAATGTATACAACAATCATAGCACCCATAAAATGAGCGTGTTCAGTTAACATTTTTATAAAACGTTCACTTGTTGGTAATGGATGTTGCAGTATTAGGATGTCACTCTGTTTTATTCCGCTCAAGATACCATCAATTCTTGATGCTAATTCTCTGTCAGTCTCATTTATATCATTATATATATAAATATTTAAATCTTTTCCACCAATTTCATTAGTAAATGTACTCATATCGTAGTGAGCTTTCCCAGCAGCGCCGGAGTGCCAATAAGCAAAACTATGAGGAAAAGTATTATGATGAGATTTTGAACAATAAATCGTCATGGGAAGACTCCTTTAAAAAGATAACTAAATTGTAGTTAAGTAATTTTTAATTCAATGCTTAGTTAATTGAGTATGCGTGAAAAATAAATTTTTTTCAGACGGTTAAAAGTTTACTTTGAATTTCCAATAATGCTTTTTTAAACCAAAATCCTTCGCGAACCAACTCACCAATTATTGTGGCATTTTGATACATCTTTTCATATTTTTCTTCTGTAAAAGACTCTAACAATGCGGGAAGTTCAGCTAGATTTGAAATAGTACATCCAATATTGTTTTTTGTAATAAAATTTGCTTCAGCCGATTGATTCCAGACAATTACAGGTTGATTAGCAGCTAAATAAAGCGATAGTTTATGCGGCATATTGTATTTTTCGTAGATTCCGTAACTTCCCGTAACTTCTGGGTAGCTATCTGATGTCCAGCTTAGACCAAAACTACCATTGAGTTGAAACGGGATTGATTCAGGGTCAAAGCTACCACCTAAAATAATATTTTTGGGTAAATTCGAAATATGTTTGTTTAAATTGGAAAATATGGTCATGTTAAGAGTAGTTGGGATATGAGTTAAAAATTGAGACTTGGAAAAAGTACCAGCAAAATCAATGTTTTGACTAAGTGAACGTGTTTTTCCATTTAAATAGGCTGTTTTATAACCGAATAGACCTTGTATAACTGTTTGAGCATTATTTTTAATTTTGAACTGATTAATCACTTGATCTTGCATCGCTTTTGAATGGAAAATGAAACCGTCAGCATTTTCAAATAGAAAATCAGTTATCAAGTCGTAATACTGATTTTCTCGCCAAAGGCCAATATCATGAATAAAAATTACTATCTTAGAGCCCATAGATTTTGCACGAGAAAAAAAGATCTCTTTAAAGCGTGGACTACCTAAAAATGGATATTGAATAACAATAATGTCATTTTTTTTAATTTTACTTAAAATACCGTCTATTCTAGTGGCCTGTTCTGAATCACTCTCAGTTGAGTCATCGTACTCATAGAAATCTAAATCTTTACCACCAATTTCTCTTGTAAATTCACTAATATCATAATGTGCCTTACCTGATGCGCCTAGATGCCAGTAAGCAAAGCTATGTGGGATAGTGTTGGAATGAGTTTTTGAACAATATATAGTCATAAGGCATCTCCTTTATTTATAATGCTAATATAAATAAATTATATCATTATAAATAGAAAATATATAAAAATAATGAATAAATTTTATATTTTATGTTCAGGTCTCATTTTAAACTTTCTGGTAATTTTCTTCGGCAAAGCCAATAACAATATTTCAAAAGGAGTAGCCAAAACAGTCCATGCAACTTGACGAACATTTCGGTGAACCAAATAAGCTTTATTCAAAAGAAATATTAAAACGACAATTCCTAGTATCCAAAAAATAATTAATTGCCATTTTTGCTGCCAGTCTAAAAAATAAATCATTCCGCTAACGACAAAAGGATAAAGATAGAACCAAGAACTAACCATATTTACTCGCCAACTTTTCGTTAATAAATGTAAATTTAATAAAAAAAAGATGGTGGTTAAAACAACACCTAATGGTGGAAATAATGAAATCAAAAATGTATAAATCGCTCCCCAAACCAATAGACCAGGTCCTTTTATTAAAGCAACTATTAATAATAGTAAAGCAATCAGTAAAAGTTGTTGACTAAAGCTGGCCACCACGAATAAACTAAACAGGCAGATAAGTAACCAGTGCCAACGATTTTGTTTGTTTTCCATAGAATCACCTCGTGGCTCCATTATAAATAGTTTGTCAAAAAAAACATCAGACTAATGATGGAGATGTAAGCTGGTCTTAATATTTAGAAATATATTTATAATATAGCTGAATAAAGATATGTGTTAAGGTAGTAGTTGTCCTAAAAAGAAACAAATGACAGGAGGAGACAAAATGATTTTTGACTCTCATACGCATTTAAATGCGGAGCAATTTAACGACGATATACCTGAAACTGTCGCTCGGGCGAAAGAACTTGGCGTCACAGAAATGGCAGTTGTTGGTTTTGATACAGAAACGATTACTAAAAGTTTACAGTTAAATCAGACTTATGAAGGAATTTATTCGATTATTGGCTGGCATCCAACTGAGGCTGGCAGTTATACAAAAGAAATTGAAACGGATTTGATTGAAAAACTAACTTTACCAAAAGTTGTGGCTCTTGGAGAAATTGGCTTAGACTATTATTGGATGGAAGATCCCAAAGAAGTCCAAGCTAAAGTATTTCAACGACAAATTGCGATTGCAAAAGAAATGAATTTACCAATCAGTATTCATACTCGAGATGCGATTGAAGATACTTACAAAATTTTAAAAGAAGCAGATATTCGTGAGATTGGCGGTATTATGCACAGTTTTTCTGGTAGCGATGACTGGGCCAAACGCTTTTTAGATTTAGGGATGCATATTTCTTTTTCTGGCGTAGTGAGTTTTAAAAAGGCCACCGATGTTCAAGCGGCAGCAAAAATTGTCCCTTTAGATAAATTGTTAGTCGAAACCGATGCACCTTATTTAGCACCGGTTCCTTATCGAGGCAAACGAAATGAACCAGGCTATACACGTTACGTAGTAGAAAAAATTGCGGAGCTACGAAATTTACCATGGGAAGAGGTCGCTGAAATAACGCGCAACAATGCCCATCAACTATTTAGGATTGATTAAATGAAAGAACGAATTGAAGAAATTATTGTTGTCGAAGGAAAAGATGATACAAAGCGGCTTAAAGAAGTTTTCCAGGTGGATACGATTGAAACCCGAGGCTCAGCGATTGATGAAGAAATTTTGAGCCAGATTGAACATGCTGAAGAAACCCGTGGTGTGATTGTTTTTACTGATCCGGATTTTTCTGGAGAGAAGATTCGTAAGACGATTATGGAGAGTATTCCTAGTGCCAAACATGCCTTTTTAGCTCGTCGAAAAGCCGCACCACAAAAAAGAGGCAGCAGTTTAGGGGTAGAACATGCTAGCGATGAAGCAATTATTGAAGCCTTGGAAAAAGTTGTGACACCTTCCACTGTTGACGATCTACCTGAAATTCCTAGACAAACTTTGGTGGCCTATGGTTTAATAGCGGGAGCTTCTGCCAAAGAAAAACGAGAACTTTTAGGAGAAGAATTAAAAATAGGCTATACCAACGGCAAACAATTAGCCAAACGTTTGAAAATGTTTCGCATTAGCGAAGAGGAATTAAATGCCGCTATTAAGAAAGTCGAGGAAAGACTGTGAATAAAGATATCGCAACACCTTCTAGAACAAGAGAAATTTTAAAGGAACACGGATTTTCCTTCAAAAAAAATCTAGGACAAAACTTTTTAACTGAACCGAATATTTTACAAAAAATTGTTGAGACTGCTGATATTACTTCAGCTGACAATGTGATTGAAATTGGTCCCGGCATCGGTGCATTGACTGAATATTTGGCTCGTAGTGCCGGAAAGGTTTTAGCTTTTGAAATTGATGACCGTTTGATTCCAGTTTTAGCAGATACTTTAAGTCCCTATGACAATGTAAAAGTGGTGCATGGCGATATTTTAAAAGCCAATGTAGCAGAAGAGATTGCTTACTTTGATACAGCCGGTCCTTTAAAAGTCGTGGCAAATCTGCCCTATTATATTACGACACCGATTATGATGTCTTTATTGGAAAGCCAGTTGCAGATTGATCAGATGGTAGTGATGATGCAACGGGAAGTAGCTGACCGCATTAGCGCTCAACCAGGGACAAAAGCTTACGGCTCTTTATCGATTGCTGTTCAATATTATATGGAAGCTGAAACAGCTTTTATCGTACCGAAAACGGTTTTTATTCCCCAACCCAATGTTGATTCAGCGATTTTAAAATTGGTTCGCCGAGAAAAACCTGCGGTGACTGTTACAAACGAAAAAGAATTCTTTAAATTAACCAAATCAGGCTTTAATCAGCGTCGTAAGACTTTATGGAATAATTTATTGAACACTTATGGGAAAGATGAAGAAACGCGTGCTTGGTTAGAAAAAAGCTTGATTCAAGCCGAAATTGATCCCAAACGACGAGGAGAAACCTTATCACTACAAGAATTTGCTAATTTATCCAATGCGCTGGAAGCCAATCGTTAAGTTGAAATAGTTGAACCAAAATAATTTCTCGTTTTATTTTTTTGCTATCAGTAAAACGAATCAGTTGATATGAAACCAAAGATTTTAGTTTTAGGAGGATTTACGTGAAAAAAATAATTGCCGCTCTTTTAGTTGTTGCTGCTGCTGTAGCTCTTTATTTTGCTTTTTACTCTGGTGATGAGCAAAGAAATGATCAGACTGCAACGAGTACAACCGCTTCAGTTAATGAGCCCAAAAAAGCCGGAGACGATATTAAAGCTACGGATTATAGTAAAGCAACAAATTGGCTAGAACAAGGAGAAGACAACGGAAAAACAACCGATGTCTTTATGTTATATCCGACTGCTTACGCACAGAAAGAGAAAAAAGATTCACCAGTTTCTACTATTTCAAATGCCAGCATGCAAGCTGGTGCCCAAGTGTTTATGGCAACTCAAGGGTCTGCTTTTGAAGCTAGTGGAAATGTGTATGCTCCTTATTATCGTCAATTAGATGCGACATGGTGGTTAAGTAAAGACAAGAGTGAACAGCAAGATTACATTCAAGGCGTTCCCAAAGCCGATGTATTAGCTGCATTTGACTACTATATCAATAATCTAAATAATGGCCGACCATTTATTTTAGTTGGTCACTCTCAAGGTGCCGCGATGGTCAAAGAAATCTTATTTGACTATATGAAAGAACATCCTGAATTAAATGATCGATTAGTAGCCGCTTATGTTTTAGGACAATCGGTTACCCAAACTGAAATTGATCAAAATCCAGGTATTCATTTTGCTCAAGGTGCTGATGATAACCAATCGATTATTTCCTATAATACTGTTTCACCAAACTTTACCGGTGAATTAAGTACTTGGGAAGAAGGGTCTTTAGCCATTAATCCATTAAACTGGACAACTGATGGAACGCCAGCCGATGTTACTCAAAATTTAGGTTCGTATGTTAGAAATAGTGAGACTGGCGAGTACGAAAGAGTTGATAATTTGGCAGATGCAACCGTTGATACGACTCGTGGCTTATTAATTTGTTCAAGCGTCGATCAGGCAACTTATGAAATGCCAAAATCAGCACAAAAGATTTTCCCATCTGGGTCTTACCATAATAACGACATTAGTTTTTACTATTATAATTTACAAGCCAATGCTGAAAACCGGGTGGCTCAATACCTAGCGCTACATCCAGAAGCAGCAACGGTCGCCCCTGCAACAACGGATGCAGCAGCTGAATAAAAGTCTTTAAGCTATCGAAGTTCGATAGCTTTTTTTGTACAAAAATAGACAAGCATAAATTTCGCGCTAGTTATGAAATTTCTATATTATAGTAAGATAGGAATTTTTTAGGAGGAACAACAAATGGATTATCGCGTTTTGCTTTACTATAATTATACAGAAATTACTGATCCGGAAGCTTTTGCTGCTGAACATTTGGCTTTTTGTAAAAGTTTGGATTTAAAAGGTCGTATTTTGGTGGCCAACGAAGGAATTAACGGAACTCTTTCAGGAACGCTCGAAGCGACAGATGCGTATATGGAAATGATGTTAGCTGATGAACGTTTTAAAGATACATATTTCAAAATGGATGAAAGTGAAGGCCATGCCTTTAAGAAAATGTTTGTCCGACCTCGTCATGAATTAGTCGCATTAAACTTAGAAGATGACATTAACCCATTAGAATTAACTGGGAAATATTTAGAGCCCCAAGCTTTTAAAGCTGCTCTATTAGCTGAAGACACAATTGTAATCGATGCTCGGAATGATTATGAATATGATTTAGGTCATTTTCGTGGTGCAGTTCGTCCCGATATTCGTAATTTCCGTGAATTACCTCAATGGATTCGCGATAACAAAGAAAAATTTATGGATAAAAAAGTTGTGACTTATTGTACTGGCGGTATTCGTTGTGAGAAATTTTCTGGCTGGATGGTAAGAGAAGGCTATCAAGATGTGGCACAATTGCATGGTGGTATCACCGCTTATGGAAAAGATCCTGAAGTTCAAGGGGAACTATGGGATGGTAAAATGTATGTCTTTGATGAGCGGATCAGTGTAGATATCAATCAGGTAGATAAAAAAGTAATCGGGAAAGAATGGTTCGATGGCACGCCCTGTGAACGATATATTAACTGTAGCAATCCCTTCTGCAATAAACAAATTTTAGTTTCTGAAAGCAATGAAGAAAAATATCTTGGTGCATGCTCATATGATTGTGCGACCAATGAAAAAAATCGTTATGTTGTAAAACATCAATTGACTGAAGTAGAACGAATTGAAAAATTGACAGCGTTAAGAGAAGAACTAGCGTTAGCAAAATAACTATTCCGAACTGTCTTGACACATCTCTGTGATTTCGATAAACTAGATTTCATTGAGTGTGTCAAGACAGGAGAATAAAATGAAAACCAATTTAAAACATTTAACTATTTCAGCTTTATTAATCGGATTAGGGGTATTGATTCCAATGGTGATGCCTAAAGTAATGATTCCTCCGGCATCTTTTACTTTAGCGAGTCATGTCCCCGTCTTTATTGCGATGTTCTTTGCGCCGTGGGTTGCGGTAGCTGTTTCATTAGGAACCGCTTTTGGTTTCTTTATTTCAACTTCACCAATCATCGCTTTGCGAGCATTGTCCCATGTTGTTTTTGCTTATTTTGGTGCAAAATATTTGCAGAAACATCCCGAGATTGTTTTAAAAAATGGCAAATTTACTTTTGCTAATGGCCGTTTCCAATTATTTAATTTGGTGATTGGTATCATTCATTCTGTTTGTGAGTTAGCAGTTGTGAGTGCTTTTTATTTCATGGGAAATATGCCGGATACTTATTACTCGCAAGGGTACATCTATACGATCTTTATTTTGATGGGTGTAGGTGGATTGATTCATAGTTTAGTGGACTTCAATATCGCTTACTTTGTTGCCGGGGCATTATATAAGCAGTTTGATCTACCGATTTTCTCATCAGCAGTGAAACAAGCGAAAGAATTAAAAAAAATATTGGTTTAACAAAAATCTTCAAAGGTTGATGCAATCAGCTTTTGGAGGTTTTTTATTATGCTTCAAAAAAAGATTCCATTTCTTTTGCACTTTTTGCCAGAAACTTTCGTCATTAATAGTGTAGGCAGTCGCGACACCTATAACAAATCAAGAGGAGGCAATACCATGATTCAAAAAGTGAGTACAAAATTACAAGTTCAACTAACCCAGGTAGGCAGCAAGGAACTAAAACGAGTTAATTTTAGTAATGTTGTTGATGAGCCCACAGAAGAAGAGATGTTAATTTTAGGCGATGTGATGAAAGCCTTAGGACAAAACGAATCAGCACTAGATGGCGTATTAATGACTGTTCAATCAAAAGTAACGAAATAAGGAGGAAGTTAAATGTTAAAATTAAGTGCCGTATTTAAAAATAGTGTTGGTAAAAATCATACTTGGTCATATAATGAACCCAATAAAGATTTAACTGCTGACGAGATCAAAAATGAGTTAGTTAAATTATCAACTTTGGGAATTTTTGAAAAAGACGATGTACGGCTTTTTAGTGAAGTTGTTGAAGCAAGTTTTGTTGAAACGATCGAAACACCTATTTTTTAAAGATATTAAGTCTGTAGCAAATTCGCTGCAGGCTTTTTTAATTGCTATCTTTTTAAGAACATGCTAACTTTGTACTAACAAAAAGTAAGTAACGGAGGGAATCAAATGAAATCACTTTACGATGCTGGACAAGCGGGCGGAAAAAAATTATTATTACTTCACGGAACTGGCGGAGATGAAACTTCTTTAGTGGATGTTGCCCGATTTTTAGATGGTAGTTGCCGCATTCTTTCTTTTAAAGGTGAAGTTAACGAAGATGGGATGAATCGATTCTTTAAAAGAAATGGCTTAAATCAATTTGATTATGAAAGTTTGGAAGAAGAAACCGATAAACTATATGAAGCAATTAAGCAAGAAAGTGAAGATAAAGGCGTTGATTTAGCTGATTGGGTTTTAGTTGGCTATTCGAATGGTGCCAATATTGCCGCTCATTTATTATTGGAAAGAGATACACCTTTGCGTTATGGTATTTTTTTCCACCCAATGTCACTAGAAGTCCATACCAAAACCTCTGATTTGTCTGATAAGCGTGTCTGGATGTCCTACGGCGGCGTGAATGATCCGATTGTCAGTGAACAAGCTTTTGATGAATTGGAACGGGCTTTTGTTGCCAGAAATGCCAATGTTGTGGTAGATCGGACTGAACTTGGTCATCAATTAAGTATGGATGAACTAAAATCGGCCCGCGCCTTTTTATATCAGCTTTAATCAAAAAAACTTCTATTTGTATTTAAAGGTATTTGTGATAAAATATTAAAAAAATATGAAGTGGAAGAGTGATATTGATGAGAAAAATCAACGTTGCCGTTGTGGGAGCAACTGGTGCTGTCGGAACCCAAATGATTAACATGTTAACAGAAACGAGTTTACCAATTAATCAAATTAAATTTTTAGCTTCGAAACGTTCTGCAGGAAAGACCATTGCTTTCAAAGGCCAAGAATTTACGATTGAAGAACTTGTACCGGAATCTTTTGAAGGCGTTGATTTAGCACTTTTTTCTGCTGGTGGTGGTATTTCAGAAAAATTTGCCCCCGAAGCTGTTAAACGTGGCGCTATTGTAGTGGATAATACTAGTCATTTTCGGATGCAAGAAGGGGTACCGTTAGTGGTTCCTGAAGTGAATCCAGAAGCATTAAAAACACATCAAGGGATTATTGCCAATCCAAATTGTTCAACGATTCAAATGATGGTGGCTTTGGAACCAATCCGCCAAGCTTATGGGTTGAAAAGAATCATCGTTTCAACTTATCAAGCTGTTTCTGGTGCAGGAAATTTGGCTATGGATGAATTAAAACAACAAACTCAAGCTTTTCTTGACGGTGTACCAAAAGATGAAATTCCAGCCAATATTTTACCAGCCGGCGGCGATAAGAAACATTATCCATTAGCATTCAATGCGTTGCCACAAATCGATGTCTTTGCTGAAGAAGGCTATACTTATGAAGAATGGAAAATGGTTAATGAAACGAAAAAAATCATGGAAGACAGCCAAATAAAGGTATCAGCTACTTGTGTACGAATTCCCGTTTTAACTGGTCATTCGGAATCGATTTATATTGAAACTGAAAAACCGGCTACTGTATCAGAAGTGCAAGAAATCTTAACAAATGCAGCTGGCGTCACTTTAGAAGACGATCCCAGTCAACAAATCTACCCACAAGCTTTAAATAGTGTCGGAAGTAAATCAACCTTTGTTGGTAGAATTAGAAAAGATTTAGATGAAGAGAAGGGCATCCATATGTGGGTCGTATCAGATAACTTATTAAAAGGTGCTGCTTGGAACTCTGTCCAAATTGCAGAAAAAATGTTTGAGATGGATCTTTTAGGAAAATAAATCAAGTTAACAGGAAATCAGTTGATTTCCTGTTTTTTTTTTTGGAAATAAATAGCTAAAAAAACAAAATAGTCATATGAATATTTAATTAAAAAAATCATAAAAAAGATAATTTTTATGCAGCTAGTCCTGGTATTTCTACAAGGGCTTTTTCGTTTTTAAATAAAAAAGATCTATATTATAAAAAAAATATGCAAGAACTAATTGCTATTATAACAAAATAAATATCTATTTTTTTCTCAAATTAATTGTTTTAAATAACAATAATATGAAACTGATTTTAAATAAATTAGATAAAAAGATAATAAATAAATGAAGTTAAATTTATTTTAGGTTTATGTTTTTAAAAATATCAAAAAATATAATTTATATTGATTATAAATAAAATGTATTGTAAAATTTTATCAGATAGTCATGACATAAATAAAAAAATTATTTTATATATATAAGGATGAAGAGTTTATGAAACCATTGAAGCTAAGAAAATACAGTCGTATAGCAAAAAAAGTTGAACAATTAGCAGATAAATATGCAAATTACTCGGATGAAGAGCTACAAAACCAGACTATAAAATTTAGGAAACAATTAGCAGATGGAAAGAAATTAGAAAATTTACTTGTTGATGCTTTTGCTGTTGTGGTTGAAGCGGATTATAGAGTCCTTGGATTAAAGCCATATTCTGTTCAAATCATAGGTGGAATTGCTCTTTTTTACGGAAATGTCGCTGAAATGAAAACAGGAGAAGGGAAAACATTAGCGGCTACTATGCCGCTTTATTTGCGCGGTTTAACAGGTAATGGGAATTTTTTAATTACTGCTAATGATTATCTAGCTTATCGAGATGCAAAAGATGTAGGCAGAGTATATGAATGGCTGGGTCTCACTCTAGGAATTGGTGTTGCTGAAAATGAAGGCGATGAAGTAGTAGATAAAGAGAATGTATATTTTTCTGATGTCGTATACACAACTCATAGTTCATTAGGGTTTGACTATTTAATTACCAATCTGTCATCAACCCCTGAGGAACAGTATGTGCAATCATTTAATTTCGCAGTGATCGATGAAATTGATGCGGTTTTACTGGATATGGCCCAAACGCCTTTGATAATTTCTGGTGCTCCTAAAATTCAATCTAATCTTTTTAAATCTTCTGACTGGTTTATTAAAAGTATTAATGAGAATGAAGACTACGAAGTAAGCGAAGATAAAAAAAGCATTTGGTTTACTGAAAATGGAATAAAAAAAGCAGAAGCATTTTTTGGAGCAAAAGATATTTTAGAAAAACAATGGCAACACTTATATCGGCATATCACAATTGCATTACGTGCAAATATTATTATGAAAAAAAATCGCGACTACGTGATAGATGATGATCAAATTTTTTTGTTAGATGAGGCTAATGGTAGGAAGCTAAAAGGAACTAAACTACAAGCTGGATTGCATCAAGCTATTGAAGCAAAAGAAGATGTTGAAATCTCTGAGGAAAGTAAATCAATGGGAATGATTACTTATCAAAATCTTTTTAAAAAATTTGATATTTTATGTGGGATGACAGGTACTGCTAAGACAGATGCGGATGAATTTCGCAATACCTATCAGATGGATGTAGTAGTAATTCCGACAAATAAACCAATGATTAGAAAAGATCATAGTGATGAGATTTTCGTTACTAATAAAGCAAAAATTGTAGCTTCGCTGAAATCTGTGAAAGACGCTATCAGTAAAGGACGTCCCGTATTGATTGAAACTGGTTCAGTAAGTATGTCTCACTTATACTCAATGCTCTTACTGGATCATCGGATTCCACATAATTTATTAAATGCTACAACAGTAATGAAAGAAGCTTGGATTATTGCAGAAGCTGGAAAATCTGGAGCAGTTACGGTAGCTACTTCAATGGCCGGTCGTGGCACAGATATAAAACTAGATCAAGCGGCGCGAGAACGAGAAGGATTATTGGTTGTTGGAACAGAACGTATGACGAGTGAGCGGATTGATAATCAATTACGGGGGAGAGCCGGAAGACAAGGGGACCCTGGAGATAGTGTTTTTTTTGTTTCTTTGGAGGACAAAATTGTCATAGAGAACGCCCCCAAGTGGGTAGCTAAAACAAGAAAAAAGTTTACAACTGAAATAGATGTTGAGTCTGAAAAAGATTTAGAATCACCGTTGACAGCTAAGAGATTTCAAAAAATTATCAATAAATCTCAAAATAGTAAAAAAAATCAGGAGTATGAAAATAGAAAAAATGTTTTAGATTATGATGAAATTGTTAGTATTCAAAGAGAAAAAATATATGAGACTAGAAATATGATCATGCGATCTGAGATGGATAATCTAGATACATTAATTGACCGCTGTATAGATAGAGCAATAGAAGAGTTCACTACAAAAAAAGAGAACTTGAATATGGTAGATTTGATCAATTTCATTTTTAATAATCTCGACTATAACTACGATGTTTCTTTATTGGATATAGATCCTGAAAAAATGACCAAGAAAAATGTTGCAGCATTATTGTATCAAATTGTGAATCAGCAACAACAGCATATAAAAAGTATGATTCCTAGTTATTTTCAAATGATCTTCTATAAACGAGTAGTTATGCTAAAAGCTATTGATACGATGTGGGTTGAGCAATCGGATAATCTACAGCAATTAAAAACAGTAGTTAGTGGTCGTAGTTGGGGACAACATCGACCAATTTATGAATATCAGATAGAATCCAGGCGTTCTTTTACCGAAATGAAAGATGAAATTTGGATAAATATTTTACGAAATTATTTGCTTTCAGAATTGAAAAAAAATGAAGATGGCACGGTTGATATTGAATTCCCGTAGCAAATAATCGGAAATTAAGTTGAGAAAGGCGATATTATGCGGAAATACAGTGAGCTTGTGAGAAGATTTTTTTGGGCTATTTTTTTAGTCCTAATAATGCAAATAGGTAAAAATATAACTTTACCAGGTTTTCCTTTGACCACAGGAAGCGGAAACTATTCGATAGTAAATCAATTTTTGTCAAGTGTAACTGGAGGGAATTTTTCTCGACCGACAATTTTTACATTAGGGATTGGTCCTTATATGACAGGATTGATTATTTGGACAACCATTTCAATGATTGATACTGATCGAATTAATAACATATCTGAAAGAAATCGTAGTTTCTTTCAGAAACTCATTATAATTGTTTTTGCTTCAGTTCAAGCATTTGTAGTGATACTTCGTTTTAGAAATATGATGGATAAATCTTATTTTAATAATTTATCAGATCTAAAAATAATGATAGTAAATATCATTATTTTGGTTGCAGGTGCAATGCTAGTCTCATGGTTAGCTGATGTAAACTGCCAAAAAGGTATAGGAGCTCAAATGATATTTGTTATCCCGGGATTAATTGGAAATTTACCGGGTATGTTAGTATCTGGTCACGAAAAAATAAATGTTGAAATGTGGATGCTGGTTGTTCTATTTGGAATAACATTGATCTATTTATTAATCACCCTATTTTTATATAAATCTGAATTACGAATTTTTATAGAAAGAACAGGGATAGACAATACATTTAGCCATTCTTACATTCCTATCAGATTATTAACTGCAGGTGCAATGCCTTTTATGTTTGCTCTGACGATTTTTTCAATTCCGCCTTTACTCTTACTTATTCCGGGTATTGCAAATACCTGGTTTTCAAATTTTTTAGTTTATTTTTTTGCATTTGATCGTATTGAAGGAATTTTGATGTATGGTTTAGTTATTTTTTTATTAGGGCTAGGATTTAGTTTTATTAATGTTCGCCCACATGATATTGCTAAAAACTTGAAAAATTCTGGAGATTATATATTTGGTATTCCACCTGGTGAAAAAACTGAAAAATATTTCAAACAAAAATTGTATCGTATCTCATTTGTAGGGAATAGTTATCTTGTTTTGGTCTCACTTATTCCGTTATTAATTGGATTAAAGATCTCATTAATAGGAAATCTTGCATTTTACTTTGGGAGTCTGACCATGCTTATTGTAATTCTAGATAATTTAATACAGGAAATAAGGTTTATTTTCTCGAAAAAACAATACGATATATTTTAATTCTAAAAATGGAGGTATCTTAATGAATTATTTTATTCCGAATTGGAAGCAATCTGATGAGCGTTGGGATAATAATCGTGCTTTGAACATCATCAAATTATTTATCGAAAATGAAATAGAGCATCAATTGGTGCTGATTCATTATTTGCCGTTCCTTAGATATAAAGCAATGGAGTACAGTATTTATCCGAAAAATTATTGGCATCTCTATGATGTTTTGCAAAATATCCATACGAAAAATGGTCATCCAATATCTATTGATGAATTGGAATTGCCTGATGGTATAGAAAAGATTTATTCTCCACATGGTATTTTGTTAGTTAAAAATAACCAAGTCTGTGGAGAAATAAATTTTAATAAATACGGTTGTATCGAGAGTATTCATTTTAAACCAATTGAAGAGAGTGATATGGAACATACAGATTATTATGATGACCGTGGATTTATTTCATCAACTGAGTATTTTAATGACAACCACGTTCTCTGTAAATGTGATTACTACAATGAATATGGAGAAATTACTTTGACAGAATACCCTGACAAAGAAATGAAAGTAAAAATTAGCAGTCATGGGAATAAGGAATTTGAACATCAAGAATATACAGATATAAATAGCTTGATTATTGAAGTATTGGGAAAAAAATTCCAAAATTTTGAATTTAAGAAAGATAATTTAATATCTGTTACCGAAGAAAATATTTTAGCTGCAACAAAGGAACTACAAGATAAAATTAATATTATCCGCATAATTGACGATGATCAATCTTTACATAATTTTGATGAAGAGCAATTTTCATTAATGCTGAAGACCAGTTCGTCAATCGTGACAGATTCTAGTGAAAAACAAAAAGAATTGGAACTATTTATAAAAAATCATGGAGGATTGTCTGATGTCTGTATTATAAGAATTCCAATGTACAATACTTATTTGAACCTAGGTATGAGCAATTCTGTACCTAACTTAGTTGTTTTTTGGAAAGTCAATCAATTATCCGAGGATGCTCATTTGATTAATCGATTGTTGATAAAAAAAGTAATAGACGATGAAAAAATTGCCGTGATATTAGAAGTTAATAATAAAGAAGAAGAAGATTTATTAACAGAGACACAAAAAGATATCATTGATGGCCATTTTGGAATTGATAGTGATTCAGATGATTTTGAAAAGACCAAAAAATTTATTCAATCAAAACGAAAAGAACAGTTATATGAAGCTGATGAATTAGCAGTAAAAGATCTTCAACCAACTGATCAGTGGCTACCATTAGTTGGGGCAGTAGATACTTATGAAAGAATTAGTTTTAGAGTTAAACCATCGCTTATTCAATTAAAAAAAGATTTTCAACAAGCGAGGATATATGTAAATCTCGCTAAGAAAAACGATTTACAAATTCACGCGGAAATAATAAGTGCAGGTATTCCAATGATTATAAAAACAAAAAGTGATTATTTAGTAGAGGATAAAAATGGAAAGATTTTAAAAAAAATTGGTGATTTTTCCGATGTTTTAGAATTTTATTTAAATGAATTAGATAATTGGAATAAAGTTTTAGTTGAAAACGTACAATTGATTGATGAATTTGGTGTAGAAACAACGATTGAAAAATGGAGGAGTATTTTTAATGGGTAAAGAAAAGAAAACTTTAGTTTTTCATGTGGGAAAACGACCATTTGAGAGTGCTATCCTTTTTGAGAAATTTACTTATAAATGGTTACCAGAAGATTACGATTTTATTTATGATCAATTATTGCTTGAAATAATCAAAGATGGTGAATTTAACTCCAAATTCGGCAGAGCTGTTTTTGTTTTTTCTAAAGATGCAAAAGTCCTTCATGATCAAAAAAATTTGCTTGTAAAGTTTCCTGCTCATCAAATTATATATGATAAAACAGCTAAAGTAGGAGCAGATATAAAAAAAATCTTAGACTTAAAAGAAGCAAAACCGCTTGATTTTTCACAAAAGGATGTTGTTTTTTTATATATTAATGAACAATATAATTCACGTCAGGAAGGGTACAAATTACCAGGAGGGTACTTTAAAGTTTATAACAATTTTAAAGGGGAGGTAAATAGACAAGGTAATACTTACACTGAATTGACTGGTGATTTTGGAGATGAACTGCAACAACTTGCTTCATGGAAGATGACCACAGTAGTTTTTTCAGATAGTGTATTTGAATCTTATCCCGAGTTTGAGATTGTTTCTGGTGATGTTTCTTTAGTTTATAAATTTTTTATACTTAATAATAATGGTACAGATATTATTAAAGTTATAGAAGCAACTGATAAAGAAATTAAAAAGACTAAGCGAGTTATAATTGAAAGTCGTGAATTAAACGGTTTGCTAAATGTCTCTGTATATGCAAAAGGAAAAAATGGAAAAATACGTATTGGTCCATTGCATATACGACGTGCTTTAAGTCCAGGAAGCATCATGATACCTGGAGGAAAAAGAATTATTGATGAAGAAAACCTTAATGGGGAGTTAATTTATTACTTTAATCCTGGTGATTTTAAACCACCATTAGCTGTTTATTTTTCAGGATATCGTTCTGCTGAGGGATTTGAAGGTAGAAGAATGATGACTAGTATGGACTGCCCATTTATGTTAATCGGTGACCCAAGACTTGAAGGTGGGAATTTTTACCGTGGAAGTGAAAAGCTTGAACAACAGCTAGTAAAAATAATAAAAGAAAAATTAGATTTGTTAGGGTTTGATAAATCAGAGTTAGTTTTATCAGGTCTATCAATGGGAACCTTTGGATCATTGTATTATGCTGCAGATTTAGAACCTTGTGCAGTGATTGTCGGGAAACCGTTAGTAAATATGGGCGATATTGCTCTAAATCAAAAAATAAATCGGCCTGATGTTTTTGATACTTCATTGGATATGCTTTTTTACGAAACCAGAGGAATGACTGAAGAGCATGCAAGAAAACTAAATAAAGAATTTTGGGATAAATTTAGAACAGGCGATTATACCAATACAACTTTTGCTTTTAGTTATATGAAACAAGACGATTATGATAAGGAAGCATTCCCCAAATTATTTGAAGTAATTAAAGAGAAAAACCCGCGAACGAGAGTTCTGTATAAAGGTTTTATTGGACGACATAATGATAATTCACCTGGAGTTAACGGCTGGTTTTTGAAACAGTATAGAAATATCATGGTAAATCGCTTCCATCGTAAACCAAGCGACTTTAAGTAAGGAGAACTATACATGGAAAATTTTTTTTTAATACGTTGGAGTCATGATTATAACGATAATTATAACTATGGAGCGAACATAAAATTTTTGAAAGATGGAAAAATTAGTTTTTCTTCTCCTTTGATGCCGTCAGGTTCAGTTATCAAAACTTGGCGATCAGTTACCAGTTTCCAAAGTGATCGGAAGACACCGATGTTACCTTTATTAGCTCAAGAGAATACGTACAAAATAGCTGTTGTTGGGTTACTTGATGAAGTTGAGGATATACAATTAGCTATTGAATTTTACGATAACGATGAACAATTAATTAAGAGGAAGTATTTCACTTCTCTAAATGGTGTTTTTACTTATCCTGAAAAAGCCGTAAGTTATCAAGTACTGCTGTTAAATAAAAATCATCAAACATTTGTTTTCGATTACTTATTAATTGCAGATTTAAGTGTGGAAAACCATTATGAAATTAATTTAAAAGAAGATTTAAAAGCCGTAAGTTTTATTAACAATGAAATTGTAAGTGAAAATGACATTATTTTATTAAATGGTGCGAAAGAAACCATCTGTATGCCATTGAATGAATCTCCTCCAAAAAATTATTTTTTTATATTTATTGATAAAGAAAGTGATTGGTTAGAAAATGTTGCATATATCTACCAAGTAATTGCTAATAATGGTATACATGGAGATTCATTTTTTACAATTCAAAGAGGAATTGATCATAAGAAAATTATAAAAGAAGGTCTAATTGCTTCCAAACTACTGTATAGCATCTTATCTAATGTTTCAAAAAAAGATTGGTATCTAAAACAAAAATCAATCAACGAGGAAATTTCAGAGCAAATAAGAGTTAATGATTTTGCAAGTAAAATATTATTGCAATACAGTGTAGGAGGGAAAAAAGAATGAATTTTTTTGTAAACAAAGCGATTGGTATAGGCAATTCAGGAGTTGAACATGCCCAGTTTTATAGAGCTAAATGTTTTGATATAGAAAATATTCCTTATAAATACGTGTTCACAGAATTGGTGAAAAATTTTCATGAAGCAATGGCGAAATGGAATATTCCTGATCATAAAGTAATTAATTTATGGGAAATGTTTGTTTTTGGTGGCAACTATATTTACAACGGAGCCAAGAAAAAATATCCTCATAAGACAAAAATTGATGTTGATTTCACTAATACTCACCGTGTGAAAAAAACAATTACTTCTTCAGGAATGCTAGTAGTGGAACATATTGAAAAATCTCCTAGTAAAAAAAATAAGGACATGCTTTTAGTATCAGAATATCAAGTTGAAATTTATAATTATCGAACAATGGAAAGAAAAATAATTTTTAAATATTATCATCATCCACGTAGAGAACGTCTAATGCAAAACATTCACATTTATGACTTTGAAGGTGAAAATTTATTCTTTAGAAATGAAGTAATGATGCACAGATTTTTTTTCAATTATTTAGCTAAAAAATTTAAAGGAACTACGAACTTTTTTATTGATAGAGGACAAGAAACTGAATCAGCTTTGATTCATCATAAGCCTGAGGACAGTAATTTAATTGAACTAATTCATGCTGATCATATATCAGATCGAGATGAACCCACTGCTCCTTTATGGAATAATTTTTATGAGTATGCCTTGAATCGAGCAGCTTTGATTGAACGAATTGTTGTATCGACGGAATTGCAGAGAGAAGATATGTTAATTGACTTTCCGAATGAGGAGAAACGATTTGTAACAATTCCAGTTGGAGGAATTAGGGATTTTGATAAAAACAATGTGACGCTGATTCCTATTGATGCGAGGCCAACAAAATTTATTACAGCTTCTCGTCTAGCATCAGAAAAACATATTGATGTATTAGTGAGAGCAATGCACAAGCTCCATGAAGAGTATCCTGAAAATATTTTGGATATCTATGGACAAGGTGGAGAAGATGTAAAAATAAAAAAAGTTATCGAAGAATTAGGTGCTGAAGACTATGTAAAACTACAAGGTCATTCAAATAACCTAGAAGAAATTTATGAAAAATATGATGCTTTTTTATCAGCATCTTATTCTGAAGGATTTGGCTTAACATATATTGAGGCATTAAACGCGGGATTACCAATTGTTACTTTTAACGCCCGCTTTGGAGCGATTGAACTAATTAAAGAAGGTGTGAATGGATTTTTAAAAGATTATTCGCGGACAGACGAACAGTACAGTGTCGATCAGATGGCAGAAGGAATCCGACAATTGATGCATGCGAACTATTCAGAGATGCGGAGAAATACTCGTAAATCAGTGAGTGATTATCAAGATTCTGTTATTGCTCACAAATGGAGGGAATTAGTAGATGGATTATGAAATTGTAGGGATCATAGAAACAAATAATCCTATCTGGGAAAAGCAGAAGAAGAGAGTGCAGAATAATAGAGGTAAATTAATCTCTATCCTACCAGATTTGGAATTTGATAAAAAGCTATTTGACGAGAAGGTTGAAGGGCTCAATATCATTAATAAAATTACTGAAAAAAGTTATGATCCAGCTGGTTTTTTGTTTTTTAATAAAATTCCAACTTCTTCTGAAGCTGAAATATTTGTTAATGAAAATTGGTCAATTTCAGTAGTCCATAATGGTGAAGAGATTGGTCAAGTTATTTTATTTCCAAATACACGACGCCATGTTAAACAAGTGAAATACTTTAATATTGATAACTCAATTGATTTTATTGAAGAGTATGCATCTGATGGAAAACTCTTCAGTATAATTTATTATCACGATAATAAAATTCAAGAAATTGCGTATATGAATGATCAAAAAATCCCAGTTTTAAATTATTATTTTTATAATGAAGATATTAATTTTGTCACTATTTCTGATCCTAGTATTTTAGAAGTAACTCACAAATATCAAAATTCTATTGAATTTTTAGCAGTACAATTAGCCAATATTTTACAAGAAGATGATACTGTCAATTTTTCTTATATGGGAATTGAATTATTAGCTTTGTCGAAAAGTAAATCTCGCAATATCTTAAATCTAGAAGAATCACCCTTCACTGAAGATGGTCAAGTAAAAGGAAATTTGCTAGGTATACTAGAAAATCGTATCCCATATGTTCAAGAAGTTAAAATGTCTCAGGATTACTTTGTGGCACTGAAAAATAAAAATATTTCTGTTGATAAAGTAAAGGTAATTGAAAGCAACGATCGACCAGTAGATTCATTGGCTATTAAATAAGAAGTTAAACAATGAAACGGTATTTGACTCGAAAAACCAGCTGGATTCGAGATGGAGGTTTTTATGAAAAAAAAGCAGATATCAAAAGAAATAGAAAGGCGATTTGAAGAAGAAAGTAATAAAGTTGTCGATAACAACGATGATGAGGGAAAAAAAGAAAAAGCATTAAGAGTTGCTCTGACAATCATCATGTCAACGGTAGTAATAGGCTCTTTAGCATATTCTCTAATTACTGCATTACTGCAATAAAAAAGGCAAAAGAAAGGAGAGTTACCCATGCCAAAAAATCTTCTTAGTGTAGACAGGATGATTGAAAATCGTAATCCTGGGCTCATAGAACCTCAAATGTCTGTGATAGCAGTAAATATAAATAGAGAAGAATTAGAAAATATCCGTAAGAAAAAAGGTATCCCAGTCAGAGTACTTGAAAAAAAAATAAATCTATCAAAATCTCGATATTACCGGTGGCTACAATATCAGATTGATCTACCAATGGAAATGACAATTGGATTGAAAAAAGTATTAAATATTTCAAATAATGAACTATTAAGTTTATTTGTTTCTTCTACTGATGAGCAATTACAATTATTGACGTTGATATTGTATACTTCCAACTCAAGTGACTCAGAAGAATTTTCTCAATTTATTGATATTAGAAATAGGCTAACTAAGTATCGGTCGGTTGGCGATGAGAATATCTCATATAAATTAATGCTGGCATATACTGATATAGTAGTGAATTATTTACAAGGGAAAAGTATGACGAAGCCCCACGAAATTATTGAAAACTATTTTTTAGGAACGGACTATCTTGGAATTTTCGATATTCTTCTTTATTTAGGTACTTTAAAGGCACAGGAAAAATTTAAATTGCCAATAAACTCTATGAATAAAGGCATATTGTTACTAGAAAACGAGATTTTAAGAAAATTAAACACGCAGTATTTTGGTGATAGTATGTCAATTTTAGTAGGCTGTGTTATAGATTTAGTCAATTTTTACAAGCAAGAATCTCCAGAACGTGCCAATGTCTTAATCAGTCATGCGATGAAAATTTTATCTGAAAATAACCAACTGACTACCTACACTGAATGTATTTTTAAATTTATGGACAATGTGGTGAATGGAGAAGAACAAAACGAAAAACTTATATTTGATTTTAAAGCAAGTATTCAAAATAGTTTATGGTGTTTGCCAAAGAGTGACGTAAAATATCTACAAGAATTGGTAAAAGAGGAGGAGTATACTTTTGAAAAAATGGGTGACAAATATTATTGAAGCACCATCGGTAGATGCAGTATCGAAATCACGAAATGACATTACAACAATAGGGAGACAAGCGGGTTATGAGCAGCTTTATATCTATCGTTATATCGATGAGTCAGAATCAGATGAAGCACTGAATGCTAGGATTGACGGCATTACAGCGGCTGTTACTCGAGATGATTTCGTTATTTATCAGTATCCCTGTTATAACGGATCAAAATATGAAGAGTCTTTTGTACGTCGTTTGAAACTAAGAGGGATAAAAGTAGCCATTCTGATTCATGATTCGGAATTAATCAGAGGAAGCGGATACAATGATGAAAAAAGGTTACTGGAATTACCTGATGCTCTTATAGTTCACGGAGAACCCATGGAGAATAGATTAAGAGAGTTTGGTATCCAAACACCAATGATTCGTAAAGAATTATTTGATTTTCTAGTAACTAGTATTCATGGACGGCTGGTAGATGAACTAGAAAGAAAACTTGTTTTTGCAGGAAATATAGCCAAATCCAGATACTTAAAAGACTGGAATTTTAATACTGAAATTACTGCATTCGGACGTAAAGGCGAAGTGGAGTTAAGTGAAAAAGTTGACTACCAAGGAGAATTTCAACAAGAAGACTTAATTCGTGTAATACCAAAAAATGCTTTCGGATTGGCGTGGGACAACGATATTAAAGATGGTGGTGCATATGGACAATATACTAGATATAATGCACCTCATAAAGTGTCTATGTATCTTGCTCTAGGCATGCCGGTGATTGTGTGGAAAGAATCCGCAGCAGCTCAACTAATTCAAAAATATCAGTTAGGATATGCAATTGATTCTTTGGATGATTTAGACAAATTGATGATGACAATTTCAGATGAAGATTTAGTTTCATTAAAACAACGAGTTAACCACTTTAGTAATGTATTAAGAGATGGTAGATTTACCAAAAATGCTATGAATGATTTCTCGAATTTAATGTTATTTCCTAAAATAGAAGAAGTGATGAATTGAAATGATTCCGAAAAATAAAAATATTCTCCAACAACAGATGATTAATATTAATCAACGGTTGATACTGATTGAAAATAGCGATAACGAAACTAAGGAGAAAGATCGTTCACTATCAGAAGATAAAATACTTAAAGTATTGGCTGGACTTGAAACAGAAGAAATTAATAATTTAAAAAAAGATTTGCAAGGACAAGCTGAAAAAATAGCCTACATCTCTGAATCTTTTTTGAGAACCAAAGAAGTTTTTAAAAAAGAAATTTCTGAATCTACCGAAGAAGATGAAGTGTTAGTAACAAAGAACAAAAACGAAGAACATGATAATGTAACCCAAATTGAAATTCAAGAAAAAAATCATCATCCATCTGAACATTTAAAAAATAAATCAAAAATAAAAAGAATTTTTCAATGGAAATTCAAAAAAAATAATGAAGAAAATAAGGATGCATTATCCGACGAATCTAAATTATTAGAAGAAGCGAAAGCATCATTGAACGATGAAAGTATCGAGAAAACAAATGAAGTTCTAGAATTAAATGAATCAGAAATATCAAATCAAGAAGATGCTTTAAATCAAACTGATGATAAGATAGATGAGGCAGAAAAAAATGAACAATAAAAAATATGATTATTTGATTGTAGGTGCGGGTTTTTTTGGAAGCGTTTGGGCCAGAGAAGCTGCTGAAGTTGGAAAAAAAGTATTGCTAATCGAAAAACGAAATCATATCGCAGGGAATATGTATACCTACAGTGAAGAAGGAATTACCATTCATCAGTATGGTCCACATATTTTCCACACAGATGATCAAAGAGTGTGGAATTATGTCAATCGATTTACAACTTTTAAAAATTTTGTCAATCAAGTAGTGGCTAATTATCATGGAGAACTTTACAATCTACCATTCAATATGAATACTTTTTACCAAATGTGGGGAGTTAAAACTCCCGCAGAAGCCAAACTAAAAATTCAACAACAACAAGAAGAAAGCCAATTAAATAAAGAACCTGAAAATTTAGAAGAACAAGCGATTGGTTTAATTGGGCAAGATATTTATCAAAAATTAATTAAAGGCTATACGGAAAAACAATGGGGTCGCAAGACTACTGAATTACCACCATCAATCATTAAACGTTTACCAGTCCGCTTTACATTTGATAACAATTATTTCAATCACCAATATCAAGGAATTCCTGAAAATGGTTATACGGAATTATTTGAAAATCTGTTAGACCATCCAAATATTGATGTGAAAATCAATACAGATTTTTTTGAACACAAGGAAGAATACATCGCTGAATTTCCAAAAATTGTTTTTTCGGGTATGATTGATCAGTTTTTTGATTATCAATTCGGACGTTTAGAATACCGAACAGTAAGGTTCGAACATGAATTGGTTGACAGTGACAATGTTCAAGGCAATGCGGTGATTAATTATACCGATTATGAAACGCCCTTCACTCGTAGTATCGAATGGCGGCACTTTGATAAAAAGGGCAATAAAGATAAATCAATCTTGTCAAAGGAATACCCGGCAGAATGGACTCCGGAAAAAGAAGCATATTATCCAGTCAATGATGAAAAAAATACTCAAATGGTTGACCGCTATCTATCATTAGCAGAAGAGTTTCCGCAATTTATTATTGGTGGCCGACTTGGTGAATACAAGTACTATGATATGGACCAAGTGATTGTTAGTGCATTTGAATCGATTGAAAAATATTTAGAGTAATTCCTTTTGGGAGGATAATTAGATGATAAGGTATGCTGTAAATTATAATGTAGACCGTTCTCACATGATGCTGACAGCAGTATCGATTACCTCACTAGTAAAAAACTATCAGAGCCAAGAAGAATTGGACATTATCATTATTGCTGGAAATATCTACATGCAAGATATTGAAAATATCAAAAAAATACCAAAACAATATGGAAAAGACCATATACATATTAGTTTTTGGCACCCACCTCAGCAAATGGAATTGATAAAAAATTATGAAAATAAACGTTTTCCAGAAGTTACTCTTTGGCGTTTATTTACTCCGATAAACTTTTCACATTATGATGAAATACTCTATTTGGATAACGATACTCTTATAACGGGAAATATTTTTTCTGTATTTGGACAGGTAAAGGAACCTAATATTATTGGTATCGTTTCTGACATGTATTTTTATTTGATGGGCAATGAAAGCAATCTAGGAGATATTTTTCATGTTGAAAATGTAGAAAAATATTTTAATAGTGGAGTGATTCTTTTTAACGTGATGGAATACAATAAAGTTGTTTCTGTAGATTTAATAGCAGAATTAATTAATACACGAGAATATAGTTTTAAATTTGTTGATCAAGGTTTTTTAAATGAAATTGCTAAAGGAAGAGCTCATTATTTTGGATTTGAATATAATTATCAAAAAGATGATAAATGGTTAGAACAATTTGCTATTCCTCTTTATCCGGAAAAATCAAAAGAGATGGTAGATGCAAGAAAAAAAGTAATCATCCGTCATTTTCTTGAGTTTGGTGAATTTTCAATACCATGGGAACATTATTCTGTGATTGATGAATGGGAGAAAGAATATTGGAGTTATTTTTTTGAAGCAAAAATAAATGTATCCAAAAAATAAAAGCCGATTGGAAGATTAATTATGGCAAAAAATGCAGTCGTATATTGTGTTACTGGGTCGCATATGCCCTTAGTTGGTGTTTCTATTACTTCGTTGGTAAAAAATTATCAAAGTAGTGAAGCGTTAGATATTCTTGTTTTAGTGGAAGAAATTGCACCACCTGATGTTGATGAAATTCGAAAAATCCCCAGCTATTATAATAAAGAGAATATTTCTATTTTTGCTTGGTATTCTCCTAAAGAAGCGATGAACCAAATCGAAGACTATGATAGTAAGAGGTTTCCGCCAGTGACATTATGGCGACTGTTTATTCCGAGTTATTTCCCAGATTATGAAAAAATTCTATTTCTCGATAATGATACGATTATTCGACAAGATATCTCAGGGATGTTTGAGCAGGTACAATCACCGAATGTTCTTGGTGCAGTTCGAGATTTTTACTTTAGAATGATAGAGAATAATTATGATTATACTGCTAAGTACGGCATTAAGAACAGATGGAATTATTTTAATGGTGGAGTTATCTTGTTTAATGTCTCTGAATTCAATAAGGTAGCGCCAAGAGAAAGATTAGTTAATCTGGTAAATGAAAAAAAAGAGTATGTCTATCCGGATCAAAGTATTTTGAATCATATTGCAGAAGATCGGGTTCATTATTTTGACTTCGAATATAACTATCAAAAAGATGATACTTGGCTTTATTCTTGGGCTGTACCACAGGAAAAAGATGTAACAAAAGAGATCGAAAATGCTCGAGAAAATATTGTTATACGACATTATGTTGAATACCAGGTCTTATCAAAACCTTGGGAACATTTATATATATCTGATCAGTGGGATAAGGAGTTTTGGAATTATTTTTCTGAAATGAAAAATAATGCAACTAAATCTTTTATAAATAATAACATAAATAACTAGAATATAAATAATATTTTTTTATTAAAGAAGATATCGCATAAAATAACGTGATATCTTCTTTTTTTATCAAAAAGATAGTTTATTTAATTTATTTATAAAATAAATTGTCCCGATTTCGATACAAATAACAAAAAATAGTTATTTTTGTGAGAGAATCGTTAATAACGGATATCGTCTTTTTCAAAAATATTAAAAACTAATTGGCGATGGAACGTTAATCATTAAGAAAGGAGAAATAAATAAATTTATGAGCCGTAAAAATAATATAAAGAAATTATTAGAATCTAACAAAAAAGAGCATTTTAAAATGTACAAAAGTGGCAAACATTGGATGTATGCCATGATTACGGCTTTTGGCGGTGTATTAGGTGTAAGTACCTTTATGTCTGAGAACTTTGGAGTCTCGACTGATACACAAGCCGATGCAGCAGGTAAAGAGGCCGATGCCAGCAAATTCTTGGCGAATATGGATAAAACTCAAATACCAGTAAATGAAGATATCACCAATAATTCTTCAAAAGATTCACCAGTGCTAGCTGATTCCATGGGACTAGATGCCCGTCTAGAAGCAGCTGCAAAAGCACAAGCAGCAACAGTAGAGATTAGTGAGGATACTAATGAGTTAAATGTCAATATGATAAATGAAACTAGTCCAAGTGCTGAACTAATCGATGCTGCAGCAGAATATTCTGCACAGAATAACCTTGTCACAAATGTTACTACACGCTCTATTTATAGTACGCTTGCTTTGAGCCCAACAGCAAGTGTGGCAACCGCTGATGCAGATGGAGGAATAGTTAACGGGCGGAATGATTTTGATAATGAAATCGCTAATCCAGCACCAGTGACAAATCCGACATCAGTTACGGTAGAAATGGCGGATGAAATAACTAATACAGCCGCAATACGTGACGAAGCGATTGCTAATAATACGTATGCATCAGTTGGTACTTTCAATGAGTTGAGTACAGCTTTTAAAGATACAAACATTACCTATATTGATATTGCAAACGATATTACTGATACTCCATCTTCTCCGGGTGTTAGAGATATGGAAAGAAATACAGGTATAACAATTAATGGCAATAGTTATACGGTATTATTAAACAGAGCTGAATTTTCTTTCGTAAACACTCAAGGAACATCTGGAACAGTCAACTTTATCGATACTCACTTCTTGCAGGCTCCTGCTTCTGGTTGGGATTCAGGAAGTGGTGCAGGACGTGGTGATGCATTAATTGATATGACTGTTGCTACGAACCCTTTGTGGAACGTTAATATCCATAATTTGATACTTGATCCAACAGATTCTGCTGCTGGCGCAGCACAAACTCCAGTAAGGTTAGTTGATAACAATGGGGGGAATACTACGTTCTCTGGAACTGTCATTGCTTTGTGCCGAGCAGAATTAGGTCAGTTTGGTTCGGTTGATATTGTCAATGGTTCTCATGTTGAACTCAATCGTCCTCAGTCCTCTAGTGATTACTCAATGTTTTATTATTGGGATGCAAGTTCTTCACTTATCCCTGATTCGACTCGTCATTTTACTGTTGGAGATGGGAGTACTGTTATTGCAAATAATGATACAGGTAATTCTAATTCATATCCTCCAGTCTATAATAGATTTAACAGTATGACTGTCGGGGATGATGTGACATGGTACCAGAAAGGTTTCCAAAGAATTCTTGAAACTGATAGAGGAACCATTCAAAATAGAAAAATAGTTTTTGGTCAAAATTTGGATATGACTGCCCTAAGTTTAACTGGTGCATATGCGTTTAATTTGAACAAAGCAGCTGATGTTACATTTAATGCAGGAACGGTATTGAATGCAGAGGCTTCTGGTAATGAGATGATTTGGCTTAGAGAAAATGCAAATTTAAGCTTTATATCACCCAAATCCTTACGTATGGCTCGAGTTAACACATCGGGTGGATCAGTAGCAGGACGCGTCTTAACAGTATGGGCTGGATCAAAATTTACCATTAATAATTCCTCAATTTCATCTTGGCGAGGAACAGCTAATTCATCAGGAGCACCGACAACAACGTCAGAATTTACAAGTTTGTCGTATACGGATTTTACATCGACAATTGTAGATAAAAATGGAAATACTTTATCAGATACAAATATTTTTGCAACTAATGTTCGTGAATTCTCAACGAACGCTCTTGGTATCGGAGCAGTGAATGTTAATTTTATTAAACCAAATGGAGATGTGGAAAAAACAGTACCGGTATCTCTTGACGAAAATTCAAACTATATTGGACAATTTTTACAATTAAAGAATCAAGACTTTGTTGACCAAATTCCTGAAAATTATATGTGGGCGATTGGTAATCAAGTACCAGAAGGGGCAAATCAAAATGGCGGTGATGCCACTAGTACAGAAGATGATGGAGATACCTACGGGCAAGCAGAAACTGCTATTGTACCAATGGAGGGTCAAACCTACGAATATAATATTTATATCTACGGTGTAGCTAATCCTAACATCAAATATCAATACGAAGACGTTAAAACTGGAAATATTGTTTCTAGTGAGTTTGTTAATTCAGGACAGGAAGCTGCTGATCGAAATAGTGCAAATGAACTGACACCGGCTAACGTAGGTAATGTTATTAACTGGACAAAAGACTACTATATTGGTGACCCTGCATCAGGAGGCACAACAAATTTACCTGCAGGAACACACTATGCGACAGCAGATGAATTAACTGCTGCTGGATTAGCTACCGATGCGCAGCCAACTACGACAACTGTAGGTACTGATCCTGAAACAGTCACAATCTATGTTGTAGCAGATATACAACAAGTGGATGTTCAATATGTTCTTGAAGATGGTAGCACAGTAGGAAGTGTCCGTACCTATGATGGTACAACTGGTCTAGCTGTAAATATTGGTGATTTAACATCGGATAGTGCAACAATGAAACTGGGATATTCAGCTGATCCTTCAAGAGTAGTTTCAGCTGGTACTGATTATGATCCAGATACTGGAACCTTTACATTTGATAATACAGCTAATGGTTCATCTGCAACAGAAGATAGTGCTAAGCAAGCCTTAAATGTTACGTTAGTGCCCGATTTCCAAGCTTCAGGCATTATTTCGTCTACTGAGCCAACAGCAGATCCGACAAATGGGGATCAACCATATCCTAATGAAGCTTTACCAACAACTATTGACCCAACAGGAGCTGGGACATACGGGGCGGTTGGTGCATCTACTGATAATATCAGTTTTGGAGTAACAGATGATGATTTGGCGAGAGCTGGTTACACGTATACAGTTTTAGGACCAGATGGAACTGAATATTCTACTCTAGCAGATGCATTGGCAGCAAATCCAACGTATGATACAACAAACAATGGGTTTGGTGCGACGACTGATGGTTCGCCGCAAGCATTTACAGTTGTTTATGATATTGATGACGATTCATTATTAGCTTCTGAATCTAATTCGTTAAGTGCATCATACGAAGGATCATACAGCGATAGTACATCATTAAGTGCGTCATATGAAGGATCGTACAGTGATAGTACATCACTAAGTGCATCATACGAAGGATCATACAGCGATAGTACATCATTAAGTGCATCATACGAAGGATCATATAGCGATAGTACATCACTAAGTGCATCATACGAAGGATCGTACAGTGATAGCACATCACTAAGTGCATCATATGAAGGATCATACAGTGATAGCACATCACTAAGTGCATCATACGAAGGATCGTACAGTGATAGCACATCACTAAGTGCATCATACGAAGGATCATACAGTGATAGCACATCACTAAGTGCATCATACGAAGGATCGTACAGTGATAGCACATCACTAAGTGCATCATACGAAGGATCGTACAGTGATAGTACATCATTGAGTGCATCATATGAAGGATCGTACAGTGATAGTACATCATTAAGTGCGTCATATGAAGGATCATATTCAGATTCATATAGTGCAAGTGAATATTTAAGCGATTCGTATGTAGGTTCGTATTCAAATTCATATAGTGCAAGTTTGCAGGGATCTTATTCAACTTCAGCTAGTTTGAGTACATCTTATAGTGCTTCTTTATCTGAATCATTAGAAATTGTAGTTAGTGAATCAAGTTCACGCTCAACCAGTGAAAGTTTATACGTCAGTGAAAGTTATAGTGCTAGCACAAAAAATAGTGCTAGTGAATCAGTAAGTGATTCTACATCTTTCAGTGCAAGTAATTCATTGAGAGAAAGCTATTCAAGTAGTGATTCTACTTCACTAAGTGCCAGTCGATCAGAAAGCACGAAAGATTCAGTAAGTGAAAGTAACTTAGAAAGCGAAAGTTACAGTGATAGCACATCATTAAGTGCTAGCTACTCAAGTAGTGATTCTGCCTCATTAAGTGCGAGTCGTTCCGAAAGTACAAAAGATTCAGTGAGCGAAAGTAACTTAGAAAGTGAAAGCTACAGCGATAGCACCTCATTAAGTGCCAGCTACTCAAGTAGTGATTCTGCCTCATTAAGTGCCAGTCGTTCGGAAAGTACAAAAGACTCGATAAGCGAAAGTAACTTAGAAAGCGAAAGCTACAGCGATAGCACATCATTAAGTGCTAGCTACTCAAGTAGCGATTCTGCATCAATAAGTGCCAGCCGCTCATTAAGTGATGTTGCATCGTCAAGCGATAGCATGTCACTAAGTGCCAGTCGTTCCGAAAGTACAAGAGATTCAATAAGTGAAAGTAACTTAGAAAGCGAAAGCTACAGTGATAGCACGTCATTGAGTGCTAGCAACTCAAGTAGTGATTCTGCATCACTAAGTGCGAGTCGTTCCGAAAGTACAAAAGATTCAGTGAGCGAAAGTAACTTAGAAAGCGATAGCACATCCTTAAGTGCCAGCTACTCAAGTAGCGATTCTACCTCATTAAGTGCGAGTCGTTCCGAAAGTACAAAAGACTCGATAAGCGAAAGTAACTTAGAAAGCGAAAGCTACAGTGATAGCACATCCTTAAGTGCTAGTTATTCAAGTAGTGATTCTGCATCGATAAGTGCCAGCCGTTCACTAAGTGACATTGCGTCGTCTAGTGATAGTACATCACTAAGTAATAGTCGTTCACTAAGCGACATTGCATCATCAAGTGATAGCACGTCATTAAGTGCCAGTCGTTCAGAAAGTACAAGAGATTCAGTGAGTGAAAGTAACTTAGAAAGCGAAAGCTACAGCGATAGCACATCATTAAGTGCTAGCTATTCAAGTAGTGATTCCGCTTCATTAAGTGCTAGCCGCTCATTAAGTGATGTTGCATCATCAAGTGATAGTACATCACTAAGTAATAGTCGTTCACTAAGTGATGTAGCATCGTCAAGCGATAGCACGTCACTAAGCGCAAGTCGTTCCGAAAGCACAAGAGATTCAGTGAGCGAAAGTAACTTAGAAAGTGAAAGCTACAGTGATAGCACATCATTAAGTGCTAGCAACTCAAGTAGCGATTCCGCATCGATAAGTGCCAGCCGCTCAGAAAGTACAAGAGACTCGATAAGCGAAAGTAACCTAGAAAGCGAAAGCTACAGCGATAGCACATCATTAAGTGCCAGCTACTCAAGTAGCGATTCTGCATCGATAAGTGCCAGCCGCTCATTAAGTGATGTTGCATCATCAAGTGATAGTACATCACTAAGTAATAGTCGTTCACTAAGTGATATTGCATCATCAAGTGATAGCACGTCACTAAGTGCCAGCCGTTCAGAAAGTACAAGAGACTCTGTGAGCGAAAGTAACTTAGAAAGCGAAAGCTATAGTGACAGCACATCATTAAGTGCTAGCTATTCAAGTAGTGATTCCGCATCGATAAGTGCCAGCCGTTCGGAAAGTACAAGAGATTCAGTGAGTGAAAGTAACTTAGAAAGCGAAAGTTACAGCGATAGCACATCATTAAGTGCTAGCAACTCAAGTAGCGATTCTGCATCGATAAGTGCCAGCCGCTCAGAAAGTACAAAAGACTCGATAAGCGAAAGTAACTTAGAAAGCGAAAGCTACAGCGATAGCACATCATTAAGTGCCAGCAACTCAAGTAGCGATTCTGCATCGATAAGTGCCAGCCGCTCAGAAAGTACAAGAGACTCGATAAGCGAAAGTAACTTAGAAAGCGAAAGCTACAGTGATAGCACATCATTAAGTGCCAGCTACTCAAGTAGTGATTCCGCATCGATAAGTGCAAGCCGCTCATTAAGTGATGTTGCATCGTCAAGTGATAGCACGTCGCTAAGTGCGAGTCGTTCCGAAAGCACAAGAGATTCAGTGAGTGAAAGTAACTTAGAAAGCGAAAGCTACAGTGATAGCACATCATTAAGTGCCAGCTACTCAAGTAGTGATTCCGCATCGATAAGTGCAAGCCGCTCATTAAGTGATGTAGCATCGTCAAGCGATAGCACGTCGTTAAGTGCGAGTCGTTCGGAAAGTACAAGAGATTCAGTGAGTGAAAGCAACTTAGAAAGTGAAAGCTACAGCGATAGCACATCATTAAGTGCAAGTAACTCAAGTAGTGATTCCGCATCGATAAGTGCAAGCCGCTCATTAAGTGATGTTGCATCTTCTAGTGATAGTACATCACTAAGTAATAGTCGTTCACTAAGTGACTGGGCATCATCAAGTGATAGCACGTCACTAAGCGCAAGTCGCTCAGAAAGTACAAGAGATTCAGTGAGTGAAAGTAACTTAGAAAGCGAAAGCTACAGTGATAGCACATCATTAAGTGCCAGCTATTCAAGTAGTGATTCCGCTTCATTAAGTGCTAGCTGCTCATTAAGTGATATTGTATCTTCTAGTAATAGTGCTTCTTTAAGCGATAGTTTATCGTTAAGCGGATTTGCGTCATCGAGTGATAGTACTTCTTTAAGTGATAGTCGTTGGTTAAGCGATTTTTCATCTAGTAGTGATAGTACTTCAATCAGTTCGAGTCGTTCTGAAAGTACACAAGAATCAAACAGTATCAGTCTATTAGAAAGTGCAAGTTATAGTGATAGTGCATCAATGAGTACAAGCTATTCTACAAGTGGTTCTGTATCAGTTAGTACTAGTGATTCTTTAAGAGTAAGTAACTCCTCTATTGAATCCACTTCAGTGAGCACTAGTCTAAGTCAAAGTACTAGTGACAGTACTTTAGCAGCAAGTATAAGTCAGTCACTTTCAGATAGTCTAAGTCAAAGTAGCTCTTTGGCAGGTGTTACAATTGGTTCAGGCGGTAGTGGTTTACCTAGCACCCTTGGTTCGTCAGGAGGTGGCGGTACTTCAAGAATGGCGAATGCTACAGTTGGTGGATCTTCTCGTGGTGGAGCTTCGAATGCCACAATTGGATCATCTAGAAATGGAGCAACGTCAGGCACCCTGCCACAAACTGGTGAAGCACAAAATGCACAATTAGCTATGTTAGGTGGATTCATTGCTGTAGGATCTGTGTTACTAGCATTAGCCAAAAAGAAAAAAGAAGATGACAGTGTGACAGATTAATGGATGCTCACTCTTCAAGCTTCTGAGAATCAAATAAGAAACCGTGTGAAGTATAAAACTTCACACGGTTTCTTTATTTTTAAAATAAAGAATTTTCTGATTGAGAATGACTGAAAATAATCATTATAAAATCCAAAAATAACAATAGCATTATTATTAGGGAAAGTGTATATGGCGAAAAAGCCTTATGAATCGGTGTATCAACCTCCTCTTAATAAAAAATTAACGATTGTCTCTTTTTATTAAATAACGATTGGAATCAGCTAATATAATCACGTTTTTTTGTGTTAAGAAATAAGAAATTCACACAATATTTTGTTCAAAACGAATTATTTTAGACTTTTTATTTGAAAATAATGATTAAAGATTATACTATTTCGGGACTGGTTAAGAACCAAATTTGTTGTGGAGGGGTTGAACTTTGAAGAAACTTATTAACTTATTTTTATTATTTGTAATCTTGATGTCTTTATCGCCGGTTCAATCACTTGCTGCAGATACGTCAACGGTAGAAAGTTCCGAGACAACAGATACTTTACCAGAATCTAAGGATGCGATAACGAGTGACACAACAGAAAGTACGGCATCTTCATCTGATGTAGCTTCATCTAATACGGCTTCATCAGAAAATGAAGAAGTAGTGGCAGAAACTTCTGACGAACCTCAAGTAACAGCTGCGGATGTGACCCAAACAGGAAGCAGTACAGCACCTTTTCTAGTTTCCAATGCCAGTGAGCTATCCAGTGCTTTGGCTAATGCTATTCCAAGTGGATCTGATGCATTGTACATAAAGTTTTTAAACAATATCGACTATAACTTTACTGGGCAAGTGATTAATAAGAATACAGTGATTGATGGTGGAAATTATAATCTGACCTATACTGGGACAGCTTATACAGCTATTCATTTTGTTGTCCGACTAAATAATTTGAACATAACCTTAAAAAATATCAATTACAAAAATGCTAGTAGTTATTACGGGATCCTTACTGTTGCCAGCAATGCCACAGGAAATCAGGTAAATATTGAAAATGTCACCTACAATGTCAGTCGTGGGGGTCAGCCCTTTTATTCAGATGTGGGGAATAATACTTTGAATTTCAGTGGAACGAATGATTTTTATGTTGATAGTTCAGGTGGTGATAACCAAGAATTTTCCGAAGGCTTTAGCAATATCAATTTTAAAAAGGACAGTGTCACTAAGATCCATCAGAATACCTCTAGTAGCGAGGGCGTGTTCTGGATGAAAAGTAATGGCACGATGAATCTGGAAGAGAATGCTCAAGTCAATATTGAATCTGGAAAATATGGATTGTTTTATGTCAATGGTTCGATGAATTTGAATGTCGGGAAAAGTGCCCAGTTTAATTTTAATCGCATCAATGGATTTCAACCTACCTATAACGATCTGATTCGAGTGCAATCAACGATGAATATTTCGACTGGTGAAGATGCGGAAGTGAATTTTTCCACTGAGGCGATGGGCATGAATGTTAAAACAGTAAATATCTATGCCAATAAAACGAGTCAAGTTGCATTTCGTTCTACTGGTTCCCAAGCCGCGATTGCACAAGGGACAGCAAATTTTTTGAGGCAAGATGATTCTAATAGCTTGTACCAAATTAACTCAGAAGCAAATGGTGTGACGACGACTTTAGTGGATAAGGTTCCTTACAATCAATGGCAGACAGTTAATTCCACTAGTTACAGCGGAAAGTCAGCGATTATTTATGAAAGAATGCTGTCTTTAGAAGGAATTACTGCTGCAGAAACGGTAGGTCGTGGCGTCAGTCGAATCGATGCCAATACTTCCGGCTATAAAACAATGAAGAGTCGGAATAATTCGATGCGCTATTTATTAAGTAGCCAACAATTGACGACCCAGGCTGATATAAAAACAGCTTATGATCAAATGCTGACAACCAATCCGAATGCTGCTAAGGAAATCACTAGTTCAGCTGTGCCAGATGCGCCACTGAGCTTTAGTAATTTGCCGGCGGGAAATTACTATGTCTATGGTCAAGCAGTCGCAAGTACGACTGGTGCAACTGCGACAACGGATTGGGTACAGGCGACCGTCACTGTTCCAGAGTATAAGGATTTATCTATTGTTTCTACGATTGATTTTTGGGCCTTCAGACCGAAGATTACCAAAGAAGACAATCTGGACTTTGCCAATTATCAAGTGATTAATTACGGGAATACTACCCGCAGTTTGTCATTGAATAATTTAACCGTGAATAGCGGCTCTGCTAGTGACGTTACTTTGGTGGATCAATTAACTGAAGGAAAAGACAGCCAGCTGGCACTTTCATTAGTTGCCCAAAAAAATGATTCCCAAGATGAAGTCAAGTGGGGACCGTTGTTAGCAAATAAAGGCAGTACCGCAAGTTTGAGCCTGACTCCTTATTGGCAGACAGATCATGGTGCAGATCTTTATGTGACTGGGAATTTTTCTGGTCCTTATGATGTGATAAAAAATGTCAGTTACACGTTGCATTTTGATATAGCGACCGTGACTAGCTAGAAAGGAGAACAAGATGGAAGAAACAAAACCCCAAGAAGAAAAGAAAAAGAAAAAATGGTTGTTGTTACTTTTGTTGCTATTGTTGTTAATCGTTGGTGGATACTTTATCTACGATAGGTTTATCAAAAAAGACGAAGTACCTGTTACCGTGATTGCTGGTGATTTTTTACCAGAGGGCAAAGATGCCTCTAAGATGTCAGATAAAGAACTGGCAAACTTGGCACAGCAAAATGTCGATGACAGCCAATTTAATATGATGATTACATCAGAAGCCACCTTCAATAGTGACATGACTGGCAACTTACAAATTAAAAATCCCGACAGTAACCATAATCCCGTCAACGTGGTAGTGACGTTAGATAGTAGTGGTGATGTCGTTTATAGTTCTGGTGCAATTCAGCCAGGTGAGGAAATTAAGCAGGCTACTTTAGAGAAAAAATTAAGTGCCGGTAATTATCCTGCTACCGCAACTTTTAATTTATATGATCCGGATACCAATAAAAAAACCGGAGAAGTCGCTTCAGCAGTAACCTTAATGGTGCAATAAATAGATAGAAGAAAGAGGAGAACAAAATGAAGAAAAAAATGATGGCAGGTTTATTAGTAGCAGCTTTTGGCGTAGTAGGATTTAGTGGAACAAGTTTAGCAGATGAAACATCAACAATTGATGGTCGGGATAATGGAAAAGATACTGCAGATATCACAATTAACGGGAACTTAGCCGCTGATAATACTGATCCTGATTCAGGCTTACCAGAAGGCGATCCAGTTTGGGTCAATGTGACAGTGCCAACTGTGACAAGTTTCTGGAATACACCTACTCAAGCAGCTTTCCAATCACCAAATTACACGATTACTAATAACTCAGGACGTCCTGTGACGCTAGCAACAACAGCTTTCAAACAAAATGACTCTGTGACATTACCTAATGATTTCAGTTTAAATGCTGTCTTAAATGGAACAGATATCAAACTAGCTGAAGCTGGTAGTTTAGCTTTTTCTGCAAATGACAACTTGATGACTTTAGCAAATAAAGATGGCAAAATGACATCAGCTGCATCAGCTGTTACAGATTCTAACAAAGCTAGCTATAAATATACTGGTTCAGCAACTGTTTCTAGTAGCTTAAAACCACAATTCCAATTAACGATGAAATTCACACCAGTTGTTTGGAACTAGTGATAGAAAGGTTCGCTGCTGATGGAAAAAGATATTCAAATCAACGGCAATTTGACTGTTGAAAGTACGACAGATACGAATCAGTCGCCAACAACAGACACAACTACACAAAAATTAGTTATCACACAAGAACGCCAAGGTCGTTATCCGCAAACAGCAGATTTAACGAATATGGACTGGGTATTTCTAGGTTTACTATTATGTCTGATCGTCATTGTTTCCCGCAAGCTAATAAAAGATTAAGCTGGAGAAACAAAGAATCTCTGATCAATCCCACCAGTCTTACTTGGAATATCATGATGGATAACTAAAATAATCGAAAATTTAACTGCCGACAACATTAAAAAAGATGTTGTCGGCAGTTTTTTTGTCTGGAAAAATTTTCAGTAAGTCAGCTAAAAAACTTAAAACCGCCAAAATTCCAGCACAACTTGTTGGGATTTTTTTATTTTGTAAAAAATCGCCAAGTTCAATGACACTGAACAGATTTTTTAATCTACGACATTTGTTTTTAAAGGCTTTAAATCAAGGTCTTTTAGCTGAAAAATAAAATAGGATTTTTCTCATGTCGTGGATTTTTAAAACAGTTGAGTGTCCTCTGGAGGACGGAAAAAAATATTTTTAAGATTTTTTGGACTTTTTCACCAAAACTTTCGTTATTAGAAATAAGAAGAAAAAATGAGGAGAAAAAATTATGCAAAAACATCCTTTTACTTGCCGCCAGCTATTAAACCGCGACTATCGAAAAATCCAACGACAAGTGACGAAATACTATAGAAATACGACGAATCTAGTTTTGTGTCTGAAAATCATCCAAGCGCTATTAATCCGCCGAAACCTTGCGGCAGAGAAACTAGATTTACCACTAGTGGAAATCGTTAGAGAAATCTATCAAAAAAATCCAGCTACCCCTGATATAGCTGCGGAAATTTATCAATTTGGCGAGTATTTCACCGCGAGAGAATGGCATTTGTTAATGGGAAAGTATAAACAACTAGTCCGTTTATTTGTGCTGGTGAGAATTCTTGGAGAGCGCTTGCTGCATATTCGCAAAAGAGGATTATTTTTGAGTGGCTAATGAAAAAGTGACTATCTTTAAGCTTGAAAAATTGTTTGAGATAAAAGAACCGACAGAAATCGTTAATTTACGATGGCTAAAACTGTTAATATTTCTTTGTTCTCAGAATTCGTTGTTATTTATAATTAAAAATCTATATTATTAATTATTAAGTTAACACTATGTGTATAAGTTATTATATTATTTTTAGTCTATTAAATGACGAAAATGCCACAATTAAAGGATTCGACCTGTTATAATTAGATGAATGTGGTTAAAAGTCAAGGAGGATTAAAAATGAAAGAAGGACAGAAATTTAAATTAATCAAGTGGAATAAACAATTAATCTCAGTCGCCACCGGAATATTATTAATCAGCCAATTAGCAGTCGGACCAGTCCAAGTTTTAGCGGAGACGACAGATAGTGCATCACCAAATAGTTCCGAAAATATTGATCAAGAAAATCAACTAGATGTCGGGATGTCTGGTGAATTATTTACAGAAGAAAAGCAAAATTCTGATGGGAATACTGGAGGCGAGAGTCAGGCATCAGCCAGTAAAGAGACTACCAGAAATGGTGCGAGTCCACAAATTGGTGAAGTGACAACGGAACAAGGACTAAAGGATGCTATAGCGAGCGCTTCAACTACTGGTGCAGAACCTATTGTTTTATCTGGCACAATCGAGATTAGTTCTGTAATTGCTTTTAGCGGAAAAGATATCACTCTGACATCCACAGATGGTGCTACTTTAAAAAGAGTAGGTAGTTATACTGGTGGTGTTCTGACTGTACAATATCAGCTCATTTCTACAAATATCACGAATTGATCAAAATAAAATGACAATAATAAACACTGGCCTATTAATCAATGGAACACTGATAATAAAGAATTATTAGAACGAAAGTTATTTCTACTTAATTGATCACTATTTATTCTTTTTAATAGGTGAATGAGATTAGGGATATATCAATATTTAGATAGTCAAAATTAATTATTTTCTAAATTGAACGACTGGGGGAGTATAAAAACTCCCTCTATACATATAGGAAAAGAGAGGTGTTAGGTATGTCTCGTATTTTATATTTAACGAGGAACGTTTATGCAGAACAACAGTTGGAGTCACGGATTCGCAAATTGGGACATGAAGTCTTATGTAGTCAAACGCTGTTAAAAGAAATAAGAAATAAAAAAGTATCACAGAATTTTTTTACGGAATTTGAAGTAGTGCTATTAAGTGATACATTGACAAAAAGCGATAGTGAAAATATCTTACCGGAAATCTCCCAACAGGAACCACTAATTATTAAAATAATTGAGACAGAAGAGGAAGTCAGCCAGCAATCACAGATTCAAATTTATTTATCTCCTGAAACTTCTTTAGAAACGATACGGGAAGTCTTGAGTGTGGAAAAGAAAGAGGATCCTCAAAAAGAACCTCAAAAAGAACACAAATTATTGAACCCATCTTTATGGGAGTGGCGTGATGAATTGATTTTTCAAAAAGTAACTTTTACAAGAGTAGAACAAAATATTTTGAAGGAATTATTAAAAGCTGAAGGAGAACCATTAACCCCAAGAGAATTGGCTCATTTGGTTTGGGGAACAGAATATAGACCTGCCATCCAAAGTCATCTGTCGGCGACTGTTGGCCGCATGAAAAAGAAGATCCGAGACTGTGGCTTTGGCAGTACCTATTTACAAACCGTTTGGGGAAAAGGCTATGCATTCAAGCTGGAGCAGCAGGATTAGAATAGTGGAGGACCAGGTAATGAAAATTTGCTGGTTTTTTACTATAATCATTGGTTAAAACTCTGCTTTTCTTACGCCAATCTGTTAACTTACAATAATTATTAAACTTTCTAAAGAAACAACTAAAATAGCCGACCATCTAGCTTGAAGAATGGTTGGTTATTTAGAGGACTAATAAAAATTAAAAGCACTATACTTTCAGCTGTATTTTTAGCATTTAATCTTGACTTTATAGGTGTACATCATAAGAAAAATAAGGCATAACCCCATAAGGCTACGAGAAAAATGAAAATCGCCAACCAAACTAATTTTCCGATTAAACTATTGGGATTTATCGATAACCCTACGCCATAAACTTTAGGGATCCATAAAGGTTGGGGCAAATTAGGGTCAGAGTTAAAATGAGTTTTATAAAGTAGATAGCTGATCACTTGCAGTGGTATACATAGAGTAAGGATAGACAGAGCAACCCACTTTTCAGATAGAATATGTTGATTACGCAGTGCAACACCAGCCACTGTAGTCAGCATGATAGCAATCGTCAGACCAGCAACTATTCTGCCTAATTTTTTGAGCCCGTCTTTCTCTTTTTATTAAGGCATAATCCTTTTCCACTTTTTTCATATAGTTCACGTCTTCCTTGAGTAAGTAATCTAAGGAAAGATCCAATTGATCGCTAATTTGAATAAGTGTAGGAATATCAGGAAAGTTTTTTTCATTCTTCCAATTAGAAATAGTTTGACGCGTGACAAAGATTTTATCTGCAAAATCTTGTTGGGTCCAACCTAGTTCTTTTCGCCTTTCTTTTATCAAATCACTAAACAAAGTCTCTCCTCCTTAGTTATTTCTAACTTTCCAAAAGTACATCTAAATGCTAGCAAAACTCTTTTGTATCAACAAGCAAGAGATTCTTGCAACCTGATTAAATTAGACTTTTTAAAAGGAGAAGAGATTATTTTTTACTTGGAATAGTGGGAGTTAGTTTGGCAGCGAATCTCCTAATTCCTGAAGTCATATTGATCATAAAAAAAGAACTTCGATTTAGAAGTTCTTTTTTTTGTTTGTTCTAGTTCGAATACAATGATAAATTAATCAACTTTAGATCTGCTAACCAAATGAAATCCTGCAGTAAAGTTAGATAGTTTTTTTGACTTACTACCCACGAACTCTCAAAGAGATAATTTGTTTAATATCTTTGACAGTACTTTCATTTCGAATGTTTAACGGCAATGATTTTCCAGTATGGCCAACCTTGGTATTATTATAGATTTCTTGAGTCTCATGGGAAAGTGTCGGTAAAAGTATTTCTGCTTCTGCTAATTCCTTATGATTTAATGGTAACAATGCTAAAACATATCCTTCTTGAGGATAGAGGGTACAAATAGTACGCCCCTTTTTACGATATTTAATATTCCATCCCTTCCAAATCCCTTGATCCATGGAACAACCACTATAAGCTTTTTTCGCTTTTATTTCATAAGTATCTTGTAAATAATGATCTAATTCTTCAAACATAGGGTTATTGATAAAGTCCTTGACTTGTTGTGGGGTTGGTTCAACATCTTTGGTATATTTTTCACTCCATAGCATTTATATCCATCCTCTCTTTGTCGCAAACTACTCAACAGCATCCGTACCTTCGACCTATTTTTTTAATACATCAATTTTACCAGATTTCTATTTAGGTCGCTTGTCTATCAGTGCTATTTTCCAGAAAAATGGAAACGATTACGACGCTTGCCTTTAATTGAGTACACTAAACTCTGATTTTATCTATTCATAATCGAGCTTGAATTCATTCTTTTACTCGATATTATTATGTCTTCTTGTAGCTAAGTAATGATTTCTTCGGACTTTTGTCTCAAGTTCTGCTTCCTAGTTAGTCGAATATAACAAAAAGCAAAGTTTTTTTATGAAATCAGTTCATTTTATCTGTAAATTTTGAAAAATAGTGCAGATGTGACTAATCTTGTCCACTTATGCTTAATTTTAAAAAAGTCGTCTTCAAAATTAGTATGATTTAAAAAGAAAGATCATGAACTATGAAGATGTTTTCTAAATGATCTTGATTACGGTAAAAACTGAGGTGGTTTTCAATGAGAAAGGTTCATTTTGATTAAGGAAAGGAGTGTCCGTCTTCTATGAGTGAAGAAGATCGTGCCAGACAATAATAAAGACAACGATTAAATGCTGCGAAACGTACGCTAGAAAAGGAAAAGTCTAACTTTACTAAATAAATAGTCAGCAAAATGGCTTAGGAATATGCAAGAAAGAAGTTGGGAAGATAACTCTGGCGATGCACAATTCATTGAGGATGGAATTAAAGATTATAAATAAAGACAGGTGAAAAAATAATGTATCATTTGCAAAAAAAATACTCCTATTTTTTTCAGGATCAATTTTAGCAGTAGTAGTATTTATGGGTGTTCTTGTGCTTATGAATGAAACTAAAATTTTATCAAGCTTGAACTATACGAAGATGAAACCTAATCAAGAAATAAAATTAGAGGTAAAACCAAATATTGATCATCTTGAATACTATTCAACTTTGGTTATTGATAATCCAGATGGTTTGAAATTACAAATGAGTAGCAATACAAATAAAACTATTTGGCGAAATAAAACAGATGATGAATTTTACGATATAATAAATAAAAAAAAAATTACCTTAGTTGATAAAAATGGAGAAATTATTGAGTTAGAGGAGGATATTCCAGATAATTATCCAGTTGATTTTTATCAAAATAAATTAGTAACATGGTTTAAAGAGGAAAAAACATATGGTGTGACAAACAATAAGTATTATTCTATAACAATAAAAAACATATCTAACCGTTCAGGAAAAGTATCTGCATCTGTATATAATTATTGAAAATTAAATAAAAGATAGTTATTTAACGGTTAGGGAAACATGACCTGCAGCCCACCAAGCGTTTGGTGGGCTTCTTTTGCTTCAAAATTAGCTAAGGTGCTAATACGTTTAAAACAGTAAGTAAGGCTACATCAGTTAGCAAATTAGGAAAAGTAACTAGCATATTAGATAAAACTATGAAGTATGGAGATGATGCAGCAAAAGCATTAGGGAATAAACTGAGCAAGATACCAATTCCAGTCGTTGATGAATTTGTGGACTCTAATGGGTATTTAACAAAAGTAATAGGTAAAGGTGATCTTGGAGACTATTCTAAAATACTCAAATCTGATATTGCTAAAGGAAAGAACGTTGGTAAATATAAGAAAGCCAGTGGGGCTAAACTGAAAGTAGAGACAACTATGAATAGTAAAATACCTATTTTTCATAGGTTTAAATGACTTATCACTTCTAAAAAAATGACGTTGAAATATTTCATCTGTAATGAATAAAAACCTAGAGTAATTATATTCCAAAACCATATTTGATTTTACAACGTCTTTATAGTTAATTATAATGAGCTATAAAATCTGTTTAAAATGACTTAAAAATTTTTGTGACGGTTAAAATTAACGGCAGGAGTAAACTTATGGAATTAAGAGTTTTGAATTATTTTTTAGTGGTTGCTAGAGAAGAAAATATCACACGAGCGGCAAGTATTTTACACATTACTCAGCCTACCTTATCCCGCCAATTGCTACAGTTAGAAGATGAACTAGGTGTGAAACTATACCAACGCAGTAAGCACCGTATTATTTTAACTGAAGAAGGGAATCTTTTGCGTCGTCGGGCGCAAGAAATTTTACAACTAACTGAAAAGACCAAGTCAGAATTAGTCCAAGCTGATGAAAATGTAGTCGGAGAAATCTCGATTGGTTGTGGCGAGTTATTGAGTATGGAACAAATAGGAAATTTAATTCAGGGCTTTAAAAAACTATATCCACTAGTTACCTTCCATATAATAAGTGGCATGAATGATTTTATTAAAGAACAAATCGAGCAGGGTCTAATGGATTTTGGTTTATTGATACAACCTGTGGAGATAGAAAAATACCAGTTTATCCGTATGAAGCAACAGGAGAGATGGGGGATTCTAGTCAAAGAGACTGATCCATTGGCTCAGAAGTCAAGGGTCACCCCGCAAGATTTATTTGGGAGAGATTTAATAGTTACAGACAGTCATCCTATTCAAAATGAATTAGCTAGTTGGTTTAATCAGAATGATGCAGAATTAAAAATCGTTTCGACTTATACTTTATTGAATAATGCAGCGGTGTTAGTTAATAGTGGGGTAGGTTTAGTCCTCTGCATAGAGTTACATGTTCGTTACCCAAATCTTAAGTTTATTCCTTTTGAGCCCGACTTAACTTTACATTCCGTGTTGGCATGGAAAGCCAATCAAGTATATTCAGAAGCTACTCGAGCGTTTATTGAATTCGTTAAAAATGCTTAAAAAGCATTTGTTTGCATTTAATATAAGTATTAGACATTTATTGTTCTAGACACGATAATGAATCGTGTTGAGAGGAATAGATGTCTTTTTTTGTGAGGTGAAAAAATGAAACAGAGTGAAGTTAGCCAACAATATCATATCCCAGTGGAAGTTTTAAAAGAATATGAAACATGGGGCTTATGTGATTCCGTCAAAATTGTGATGGGAGCTTGGCAATACGATGATCAAGATTTAGAACGACTTGGAAAAATTATGGCTCTCCATGATATTGGTTTTGAAAATGATGAAATTAAAACCTATATGCAATTGAATATTTTAAAACCAGATTCTCAAGTTGAACAACTACGTTTCTTAGAGAAAAAGCGTGGTCAAAAATTAAATCAAATTCACTTAGAAGAACAAAAAATTGAACGAATTGATTATCTACGACAAGAAATTAGAAAAGCTGAAAGAAAAGGAAGTAAATTTAAATGAAAACAACGGTATTAGTATTTCACCCTGATTTATCAACATCAAACGTTAATGCAAAACTAGCTGAAGCAATCAAAGATCTAACAGATATCGAAGTGCGTGATATGTACCAACTGTATCCTGATTTTAAAATCGATGTGGCGGCTGAACAAGCTGTCTTGGAAGAGGCAGATCGGATCGTTTTACAATTTCCTATGTATTGGTATTCAAGTCCGGCTTTAGTTAAACAATGGGAAGATGCCGTCCTAGCCTATGGTTGGGCTCATGGTAGCGCAGGTGATAAATTACACGGGAAAGAATTATTGTTAGTTGTTACTCCCGGTGCGCCAACTGAATTATATGGTCATGGAAATGATTTTAAATACACTGTAACTGAGTTATTACGCCCGTTCCAAGCTACTAGTAATTTAATTGGGACTGATTTTATTACGCCGTTTATCTCAACTGGTGCTTCTCGAATGGACGATGCAGAAATTGCTGAGCGAGCAGCAGCATACAAAGCGTATTTAAGTACAGAAGATTTAGTAGTTTTAGCAGATTTTGAATAGGAGGAATTGTAATGGAATATGTAACTTTAAGTAATGGCGTAAAAATGCCAAAATTAGGTTTTGGCGTTTTTCTAATGAACGAACCAGGAGAAGCAGAAGAAGCGGTCACTAACGCTTTAAAAACTGGCTACCGCTTAATTGATACAGCTTCAAGATATTACAACGAAGAAGAAGTAGGGGCTGCCTTGAAAAAAAGTAGCATTCCTCGGGAAGAATTGTTTATTACCACAAAACTTTGGTTTAAAGATGCTGGATATGAAAATACCAAAAAAGCTTTTAACGTTTCTTTAGAAAAACTAGGACTGGACTATCTGGATTTATATTTAATTCATCAACCTTTTAATGATTATTATGGTTCATGGCGGGCGATGGAAGAGTTATATCAGACAGGAAAAATTCGAGCAATTGGTGTCAGTTAGAAAGAATGCAAGAAAACTTTGAGATTTTTGATTTTGTTTTATCGGCTGAAGAAATGGCTTTAATCAAAGCGATAGATCAAAAAGCACCGTTGGGTGGTACGACACATGATGACCCTCGCATGTTAGATATGTTAAGTCAATTCGAATAGGAGAGAAAAATATGCCAGTGATTACATTTGAAGCAGGAAAATTAACGAAGGAACAAAAACAAATTTTAGCTAAAGAATTCACTACGACCGCAGCCCGTGTATTGGGCGCACCTGAAGCAGCCTTTTATGTTTTTTTAAAGGAAAATAATGCAGATAATGTCGGTGTTGGTGGGAAGTTACTGAGTGACAGAGACTAAAAAACTGTTTCTTATAATTATAGTCGTAAGGTATACTGGCGAGAAAATGATTAGTGAGGTATTTTAAATCGATCACCGGTCACTTGATACCGATCAAATTTACGGAAATGCTGTCAGAAAAAAAGGGTGTCCTAGAGAAGAATTTTTCACGACTTCAAAACTTTGGATTTACAATGATGGCTATGGAAAAACGAAAGTTTCCATTGACGAATCACAGCGTCTTTTACGAACAGATTATCTTGATTTAATCCTTATTCACCAACCATTAACAATTATCATAATAGTTATCAGGCAATGAAAACAGCTCGCAAATCTGGCAAATCAAAAGTAATCGATGGAGTAATTTTTATCCCGATCGCTTTATTGATAGTGCCCTTACGGTGAAATTAAGTAGAAACGCATATGATTAGATCAAAAAGAAAATTTATTTTTTTTAACAATGATTCCGAAACAGTTAATTTTTTGACTAGTTTTAAATAGTCAGATCTTATTTTGAAAGGAAGTTTTTTTAGATAATGGAAACAATAGCTGTAAGAAAAACTGATTGGATTTTACCAATTATTTTGATTAATTACTTTATGATTTTGCTGGATAATTCAATCGTTTTTACCGGTTCCGTACGGATTGCCGCAGATTTAAATCTAAATGCGATTCAACTAACTTGGGTAAGTAATGCGTATGCGTTAACTTTTGGCGGACTCCTACTTTTTGGTGGTCGTGCTGGAGATATTTTTGGACGTCGCCGGGTGTTTATATTAGGTATGGTAATCTTTGCTATTGGTTCCTTGTTTGTAGGTACGGCAACTTCAGCAACACATATTATTGTCGCTCGTTTCTTTCAAGGAGTAGGCTCAGCAATTTTAGCACCCTCGACTTTGGCGCTAATTTTAGATAATTATAAAGATAAGAGCAGAGTCAAAGCGATTGCTCTATACGGAGCTACTGCTGGAGTGGGTGCTAGTATTGGTTTAGTTTTAGGCGGCTTTTTTGCTAGTGTCTTTAGTTGGCGCGATGGTTTTTTCATCAACATTCCGATTGCAATTTTGTTAATCCTTGCAACACTTAAATTTATTGGTGCTAGCCAAAAAGTGAAAGCTAAAATGGATATAATTGGTAGTCTTTTATCCATTTTAGGTATGTCAGCTTTGATTTATGGTATTTCAGCAGAAAATTTTCAAGTGCCAATCATTATTGGTGCAATCATGGTTTTAGGAATATTTATTTTAGTTGAACGAAAAATTTCTACACCGTTAATTCCATTGTCTTTGTTTCATGACAAGCGTCACTCTGGCGCTTATCTTGCACGGTTTTTATTTACTGGTGCCAGCTTCACCTACTGGTTTGTAACGCCTCAACTATTACAGACACACTTTGGTTTTTCGCCTTTAGTTACTGGCTTTGCATTTTTTCCTTTAACGATAGCGGTATTTATTTTTTCTTATCAAACAGCTCGTTTGACAGAAAAATATGGAAATACAAAAGTTTTGATAACTGGATTAGCTATCTCTATTGTTGGTTACGCTCTGACAGTTATCTTAAATACTGGAGAAAGTTATTTTATTGGAATTGCAATTCCGATGATTGTAATTGGGATAGGACAAGGATTGACCTTAAGTCCACTCACTTCTTTAGGTGTTGTAGATACAACAGAAGGGGAAGCTGGTTCTGCATCAGGTTTGGTCAATACGATACATCAAATGGGTGGATCAGTAGGGTTGGCGCTAATTACAGCGTTAGCCAGTCATATTTCTGGAAATCTTGCAACGTATCATTTTGAAGTTATTTTGAGTACTATCATTTTGGTCATAGCGCTAGTAGTAACATTGGTAGTCATTTATCCTGTTGATTCAAAAAGCAATTAGAATAAATTTTAGATGATATAAGAAGGAAGAATCAATAAAAGGTTTGTACAAGAAAACTACGCTCTTAACTCAGGGAAGCATCGTATTTTAGATTCAGTCCTTTCTTGTTCTGCTATCATAACAAGTATCTGGATGATTAAAGCTTTGATGAAACGATCTAAAAGCGGATTACCAATTGCTTCTGCCATAAATGTATCTTCTTTTCAAATAAAGTTTAATGCTTTAAAAAAAAATCGGACGCTGCTCAATTGCGGTGTCCGATTTTTTTTAAAAATTTTTTTTGGGACAAATTTTAATCGATTGTTGAAACTCTCGCATATGTAACTTCAAAATATACCTTTTAAAGTGTTTTTTATACACTGAAAAATAGTTATTCCAATATATTTCTAGTGTCTATTTTAGATGTGCTTTAAATGAACGATAATTAAATATATGAAAGGAGATAAAATTATGATAAAGGACAAATATTTTGGGGATTTTCAAAATAAAAAAGATGTTAATACTATTTAAAATTATTCCAACATATCTAGAGTATTGAAAATTAATCATCTAAATGAAATAGCAGGAGAACTAGTTGATATCTAAAGAGAACTATTAATTATTCGGATAAATTTTGTAGCTAGTGCAATTTAACAGTTGAAATAATGCAATATGGCGCTAAAAGTGACAAGAACACATAGTTATAAAAAATTAAAATAACAGTCACTTGTCTTCTATAACAGATAGCAAGTGACTGCCGTATTTTTTATCTAGTATTATCACTAATCATGAACTGCACCACTGTGTCCCCAGTTAGACAAGGCACTTTAGTCATGATTAATGCCTCTAATTTCATCTAGTTTTGCAGCATACTGCTGAGCAATTACTGTTACCTTGGAAAAATCACCTTCAGCCGCTGGGGCCAGCAAATTACCACCGACACCGACAGCTACTACTCCAGATTCAAACCAGATAGCCATATTTTCTAGACTTACTCCGCCTGTTGGCATCAAATTAATGTGTGGTAGGGGTGCTTTAACTGCTGAAACGATACTTGGGCCATAAGCACTTCCTGGGAATAGCTTAATAATATCCACACCGCTCTTTAAAGCCGTTTGCATTTCAGTAACGGTCATGCAATCTGGTAAATAAGGAATCTGGTACAGGTTGCAAAGTTCAGCCGTTTCAGCATTGAAGCTAGGGCTGACAATAAATTCCGCCCCAGCCATAATAGCCAAGCGTGCGGTCACTGCATCCAAAACAGTTCCTGCTCCGATTACGACATCTTGTCTCCGATACGCATCGGTCAATTCCTGAATAGCCAACTGAGCGTTCGGGATCGTGAAGGTAACTTCGATTCCGATTACTCCGCCTTCAATGATGGCTTGACTAGCTTTGATTGCTTCAGTGTGATCTTTGCCGCGAATAACGGCGATGACACCGGCTTTTTCTAAACGTGCTAAAATTTCTACTCGTTTCATTTAAATGTCTCCAGTCTATTAGTTAAGAACAGCCCGCTCTAGTAATGTTCCTGCTGAATGTTGCCCTTCTAGATCACGCATACCTGAAAATGACAGGACACGATCCATATTAGTAATAACCACAATAACCATGGTTTCTTTACCTTGATTGCGAATATAAGCTAAATCCATTTGTGCCAGTTTGGTTTCGATCGAGACTTGATCGCCTTCTTTAACAAACACTTCAAAGCCTTGTCCGTTTAAAGCCACCGTGTCAATTCCCATGTGAACTAGCACTTCTACACCATTACTGGTTTTAATACCAATCGCATGCTTAGATGGGAAAACCGTTGTTACAGTACCAGCTACTGGTGAGAACACAGCACCATCCGTTGAGTTAATGGCAAACCCTTCACCCATCAATTTTGTTGAGAAAACTTCATCTGGTACATCTTCTAATGGAACATAGTCTCCTTTTGAAACCGCATGTAAATCAACTTCATTGGTTAATTCAGTATCTTCATCCATTTCTTTTGGCACTAGCATGTAGGTTAAAACAAAGGATAGAACCAAGGCAATGATGATGCCTAATACGGCAAAGATAAAGTACTGCCCAATGTAAGCTGGTAAACTGAAAATACTTGATAAAATGTAGCCATAAATCCGAACCCCGAAGAAGCTGATAAAGGCTGATGCAACTGAGCTTCCGATCGTAGCAGCGATAAAGGCTTTTTTGTATTTAGACAAAATACCGAATAATGCTGGCTCGGTAATTCCTAAAATACCTGATACAGCCGAAGATAAAACAATTGATTTTTCTTCTTTGGTTTTTACTTTAGTGTAAATTGCTGCTGTAGCACCAGTGATGGCCATGTTTGCCATAAACATCATAGGCATTAACATGTCATAGCCTTGATTAGCAAAGTTCTGCAACGCAATTGGTGTCATCGCATGGTGCAAACCAGTGAAGATCGCAATTGGACGAATCGCACCTACGACAACACCGGCTAAAACTGGTGAAATGGTAAATAGTCCAGCCACACCAGTAGCCAATAGGTTTCCTAGATGGATACTGATTGGCCCGATAATTGTTAAAGTAACTAACCCGGCGACAAACAACGAAATTGTTGGAGTAAATACCGTTCGTAAAACTTGCGGTAAGACTTTATCTACCCAGCGATAAATGTAACTCAAAGCTAAGACCGCGAATATAATCGGAATGACTGTTCCTGCATAGTTAAAAACTGGAACCGGCACTAGGCCGAACAATTGGAACGCTGAAACATTTCCTTCAGCTACTGCATTAGTCATAGTCGGAAACTGTAATGTAGCCGCAATAGCAATCGCCAAATATTGGTTCGTTTTGAAAATACGGGCAGCAGAAGCGGCAACGAAAAATGGCAAGAATGTAAATACACCGCTGGCAATCATATCAATCACTAAATAAGTATCGGTTTGGTTAGAGATGACATTTAAAGCCACTAAACCAGCCATCAATCCTTTGATCATTCCGGCTCCAGCAATCGCAGGTACGATTGGTCCGAACACCCCAGATACAGTATCCATAAATAAGGAAACGGCACCTTTTTTCTCAGTGCTTCCCTGTTGGCTGCTTTCATCTAAGTCCAATTCTTTAGCAAGTGGCGCAAAATAATCAGCTACATCAGTTCCGATAACGACCTGTAATTGATCGCTTTGATATTTAGTACCTACTACTTTGGGAATCTTATCTAAAGACGCGTAATCGACTTTCTTTTCATCCTTTAGATTAAAGCGTAAGCGGGTCATGCAATGCCATGCATTGTTAATGTTGTCTGCTCCGCCGACATCTTTGATAATTTGTTTTGCAATATCTTCATGTTTCATTTTTTGGTATCCCTCCTTAGTTCATACGGAACAAGTAATTCAGGCTTGGACCAGTCAGTTTCGCCTGCATCACGTGATTCCGCTTTCACATCCACATATTAGCATGATATCTTAAGCTTGTAAAACCAGTCCTTTTCACTTATTTTCAATAATAAACAGCTTTAAATAAGCGTTTTTTAATAAATTGAATATAAATTGGACTGGTTTTATATCAAAAAAATAGTGTTTTTCAGACCAAATTGACACTGTCAGTGTATCCGTGTTTCAATGAGTGTGGAAATGATTTGTATTACAAAATTGGAGTGAATAGAATGACACCAACGATTATTACTGACATAAAAAGTTTTGCGATTAAGCCTGATCGCCACAACCTATTAGTTGTTAAAGTTGAAACCAATAAAGGGGTATCCGGTCTGGGTTGCGGCACGTTCCAGTTTCGCCCATTAGCTGTTCAAACAGTGGTTGAAGAGTACTTGAAACCACTGTTAATCGGACGTGATGCTAACCAAATCGAAGATATCTGGCAAGTAATGAACGTAAATTCTTACTGGCGTAACGGGCCCATCACCAACAATGCGATCTCTGGTGTAGACATGGCTCTGTGGGATATCAAAGGTAAATTGGCAGATATGCCCTTGTATCAGCTATTAGGTGGAAAAGCTCGTACAGCAATTCCAGCTTATACTCATGCAGTTGCTGATAATTTAGACGACCTTTATGGAGAGATTGATAAATTCTTAGCAGAAGGTTATCGTTATATCCGTTGTCAGTTAGGTTTCTACGGAGGCAACCCTGAGAATCTGCAAACACCCGAACATCCGATGAAAGGTTCTTATTTCGACCAAATGGATTATATGCAAACAACCTTAAAAATGTTTAAAGCGATCAAGGAAAAATATAACAACCAATTTCAAATGTTGCATGACGTGCATGAACGCTTGCATCCGAATCAAGCGATTCAATTTGCAAAAGCTACTGAACCATACAATTTATTCTTTTTAGAGGATATTTTGCCACCAAACCAAAACGAATGGCTGGCGCAATTACGCAACCAATCAGCAACACCGATTGCGACAGGCGAGCTGTTTAACAACCCGATGGAATGGAAGGAACTTGTGCGTAACCGTCAAATCGATTTTATGCGGGCTCATGTTTCTCAAATCGGCGGGATTACACCAGCCTTGAAGCTGGCTCACTTCTGTGAAGCGATGGGTGTGCGAATTGCTTGGCATACCCCCTCCGATATTAGTCCAGTGGGACTGGCAGTGAATACTCATTTGAACATTCATCTGCACAATGCAGCAATTCAAGAAAACATTGATATTCCTGAAAATACACCCAGCCTGTTTGGTAATATTCCAGCACCTGAAAAAGGCTTTTTCTATCCAATTGAGCAAAGCGGAATCGGTGTGACTTTTAATGAAGAATTAGCCGGACAATATCCAGTAGTTTATCGTCCACATGAATGGACCCAAAGCCGGACACCAGACGGAACCATTGTAACGCCATAATAAAAAACCTCACGGGACCTCAAGTAAATCCTTGAAGTTCGTGAGGTTTTAGTCTATTCTTGAACGATGAATCTCCCGATCAAAGGGTCTTATATAAGTCACCGAATAATCAATTGCAATAATACTACTGTATTCGTAGACCTGACCATTCTCCAAGATGGCTCGATTGGTAATTTGCATTGCTGGCGTGCCCCGTTTGCATAATAGCAAGTTGGATTGTTCCTTATTGGTAGTAATCGGATCATAGCTGGTGATGTAGTGAGAAATGCGGTAACCCTGCTTTTCGACATAGTTTTGAATCGAATGCTCCACGACCTCCCGAGATAAATCCGGAAACATTGAAACCGGCAATTTAGAAATTTCCAGCTGCTCAATCTTATAGTTCACAATCCGAATTCGTTCAAAGGACCAAACTTCCTCCTGTTCACCAATCTGGAAAATTTTCTGTTCCTCCAGAGTTGCTGATGCTCTCTTCAAATCAATCATTTTAGAATCAATGCGATCATAAGGTGTTCGAGTCAAAGAATTGAAAATCAGCGGATTCTTCACCCACTTCTCATGAACGAAAATTCCCGAACCTTGAACTACCCGAACAATCCCAATTTCCTCCAGATTCTTGATCGACTGTTGAATTGTGAAGCGCGATACCCCATAAATCCGTGCCAACTCCCGCTGATTCGGCAGTTTACCGTTTCTAAATTCTTCTTGATATATTTTACTAAGCAAATCTTGCACAATGAATTCGCGTTTTTTCATAAAGAAACTCCTTTGAATCGTTTAATACTATTACTATACATGGAATTCTGAGAAAAGTTAATAAGTATATGACTTACGTTAAACGAACGAAACTGCAGCATGTTCTGTCTGGTGGGACACCGAGTTTTTGATTGCTGAATTCCACAGCCAATAGACTGCCCACTCAGCTAATGTAATGCTCGTTTTGTGCGATTATTCGAAATTTCTGATCGACCATCAGAAGGAATTATAGTAAATGAATCCAAAGCTACTTTTTTAAAAAAACTCCTTAGTTTTCCAAAAAATACAACTTAGTAATTAAATAAATTCAGAGTTGCTTTTTGGTAATTATTTAATTAAACAAATTAATATAAAAAAAATAATCTTAAAATAGCTCTTGTTTTAATAAGACAAGAGCTATTTTTATACATTTTATCCATTGGAATTTATGCGAAATAATTTAAAAGTGATAACAAAAAAAGTGAATCCTTTGAAGTAGAGGGTCTGCTTATATCTTCTACTAGTTTAATGTTTTTAAATAGAAATATAAAAAAAACTTTACTTTTCCTCTGTTAACGGTTACAATTCACTTGTACTTGCTTGTACACTCTAGTTCTATGTTGTACACACAGTTATATGCTTGTACACAAGCTAGTGATACAAGACGATTGAAGGAGGTGTTTAAGATGATTATTAATAGAGATGTTTCAAAACCAGTTTATCTTCAAGTAGCAGATTACCTACGAAATAATATTTACTCTGAGGAATGGGGAAAGGGGGAACAAATACCGTCAGAGAATCAAATAATGAAACAACTAGAAATAAGCAGAGGAACTGTAAAGAAAGCAGTAAGTTTGCTGGTTAAAGAAGGTCTACTTTATCAAATCCAAGGTAAAGGAACGTATGTTGCAGAGGATAATATTTCATATTCTTTGGGTAAAGGATTACTTTCATTTGCGGAATCGTTAGAAGGCCAAGAATTGAATTTTGAGACACAGGTTATCACCTCTGAATTTCGAAGTGCTACAAAAGAGATTGCTTCAAGGCTAAATTTAAATGTTGGCGATGAGTACCTGTACATGAAACGAATTCGATCGGTTGAAGGCGAGAAAGTAATGCTGATTGAAAATAGAATTAACAGTAAATTCTTTCCAAATATTCAAACCCATGATTTTAACAAAGAAAGTTTGTTTACTGTAATGGAGAAAATCAGTGGTAAAAAGATCGCTTATTCTGAAAGTAGATATGCCGCAAGAGTTGTTGGAGAGAAAAGAGGAAAAGAATTAGAAGTATCTTCCGATGCGCCAGTTCTCCATTTAGAACAGCTAGTGTATTTAGAAGGAGGGATACCTATAGAATTCGGTAATGTATGGCTAAAAGCTAATAAATACTACCTTGGAACAGTACTTCAAAGGGAGGAAATTTAGAAATGCCATTAGTAAATGGATTTACATTATTAGACATTATTAAGGAAAGAAAAGTAGTTGCAGGAGCTTTCAATACCACTAACTTAGAAACAACAGTTGGGATTTTGAAAGCTATTGAAGAGAGCGGTATTCCGACCTTTATTCAAGTAGCACCAACAAACATTACTTTGGCTGGCTATGATTACATTGTAGATATGGTTTCTCGTTACGCTAAAAACATGGATACACCAGTTGCCTTACATTTAGATCATGGGAAAAGTTTTGAGGATGTAAAAAAAGCGACACGTGCTGGTTTTACATCCGTAATGATTGATGGCGCTGCTTTTGATTTTGAGGAAAACATTGCTTTTACTAAGAAGGCTGTTGATTTTGCTAAAGGTTATGGGATTCCTGTCGAAGCAGAATTAGGCGCTATTTTAGGTAAAGAAGATGATCATGTTAGTGAAGCAGATTCTAAGACAAATCCAGAACAAGTCAGAGAATTTGTAGAGCGAACCGGTTGTGATATTTTAGCTATTTCTGTAGGAAATGTTCATGGATTAGAGGATGAGCCTAAAATAGACTTTGAACTTTTGAAAGAAATTAATGAAGTATCGCCAGTTCCCCTAGTAATCCATGGAGGTTCAGGAATTCCAGATGAACATATTCAAAAAATGGTAGAGTTTAATGTAGCGAAAATTAATATTGCTAGTGACTTGAGACAAAGTTTTATCAGAAGTGTCGGACAAGCATATGAAGAAAATAATAATGAAGCAAACCTAATTAAAGTTTTGCAAAATGCTGAAGATAAGGTGTTTGAAACAGTTTATTCAAAAATTCTTAGTATGAATGCTGTCACAATGGAGGTTTAATAATGAGTGATTCATTAACAAATATGAAAAATATTTTTGTTGGTGTGGATGTAGTTGATTTTCCAGAGTTGATCAATCTAATTGCGCAACCTCTGATTGAAGATCAAGATGTTGTATCTGAATTTCCTATGCAAGTAATTAAACGAGAAGAGAGTTTCCCAACAGGATTACCAACAGAACCGATAGGAGTGGCTATCCCTCATACCGATGCAAAGTATGTTAATAATAACCGCGTAACAATTGCCACATTAAAAAATCCAATAAAAATGGACATTATGGGTGGTATGGATGATGAAAAAATTGATGTTTCAATTGTCTTTTTGTTGGCTTTAGGACAATCGAATAAGCAATTAAATATCCTACAAAAATTAATGAGTATTCTGCCTGATGCTGAACTATTAGAAAACATTAAAAAGGGTAATCAGAAAGAGATTTATCGAATTGCAAAAGAAGAAATCGGACTTTAGGAGGAAAATATAATGGCTAAAAATTTATTATTTGTATGTGCGACTGGAATTGCAACTTCAACAGCGGTAACGGAAAAAGTGTTGGAATTTTTAAAAGAAAAAGAAATGACTGATATAAACTATTCACAAACAAATGTAGCATCTGTTCAAGCAAACTCAGAGGATGCGGATTTAATTGTATCAACAACTAAGATTCCTTATGAATTAGACACACCAGTTATTAACGGTTTAGCTTTAATCACAGGAATCAATGAGGAAAAAGTCTTAAATGCAATTTATGATCAATTAAAAGGAGAATAATATGTCTAATATTTCGCAAACTTTATACGATGTTGTTCAATATATTTTAGGATTTGGACCTACTGTAATGTTACCTTTAGTATTATTTATACTTGCGTTGGTATTTAAAATCAAACCTGCAAAAGCACTAAGAGCTTCTCTGACTGTAGGTATTGGATTTGTCGGAATTTATGCAATTTTTGATATTTTAACTAATAATGTTGGACCTGCTGCGCAAGCAATGGTAGAACAGACAGGAATTAACCTTCCAGTAGTTGACTTAGGTTGGCCGCCTTTATCAGCAATTACTTGGGGTTCTCCAATTGCACCATTTGTAATCCCGTTGACCATGGTAATCAATATTGCTATGTTAGCTCTTAACCAAACAAAAACAGTTGATGTAGACATGTGGAATTATTGGCATTTTGCGCTAGCAGGTACACTAGTATATTATAGCACAGGAAGTTTTTGGTTGGGAATATTAGCATCCGCTGTTATTGCTATTATTGTTTTGAAGGTGGCAGACTGGGCAGCACCTATGGGAGAGAAATATTTCGGTTTAGAAGGTATGTCTTTTCCTACTGTTTCAGCAATTACCTTTTTCCCAATCGGTTTAATCGGAAATAAAATTATTGATATGATTCCTGGAATTAGAAAAATCGATATTAATCCAGTAAGTATTCAAAAACGTTTTGGTATTTTTGGAGAACCAATGATGGTTGGAACGATTTTAGGAATTCTTTTAGGGATTGCTGCAAGATACGATCTAAAAGGTATCTTAACGATGGGTATCAGTATTGGTGCGGTAATGTTTATTTTACCTCGGATGGTTCGAATCTTAATGGAAGGTCTGTTACCAATTTCTGAGGCAATCAAAAAATTCTTGAATAATCGTTATCCAGATCGTGATGATTTATATATTGGATTAGATATCGCAGTTGCTGTTGGAAATCCAGCGATTATTTCAACGGCTTTATTATTAACACCAATTGCGGTTATCTTAGCTTTTGTTTTACCCGGAAATACAGTTTTACCTTTAGGTGATTTGGCTAACTTAGCTGTAATGGCCTCGATGGTTGTCCTATCTACTAAAGGAAATGTATTTAGAGCTGTATTGATTGCAATTCCAATTATGATTGGTGATTTATACATTGCTTCAGCGATTGCACCATTTATTACGGGAATGGCAAAAGATGTTAACTTTAGTTTTCCAGAAGGATCTAGTGGCTTAGTTTCAAGCTTCCTAGATGGCGGTAATCCGTTAAGGTATTGGTTACTTGAAATCTTCAACGGGAATATGATTGCGTTAATTTTAATTCCAATTATTGGTATTGCAGTATTTTGGTTGTACAAAGCAACTTATAAACAAACCCATTTAATTGATGATACTGCTACAACAGAGAGGGAGTCATTAAATGGCTAAGAATCTTTCCGTGACGATTGACATCGGAACGACCAATTCTAAAGTCTCTCTTTTTGAAATATCCACTGGAAAGCTTGTATCACGTAAAAGTTTTCAAACAGAAAAACAAGTTGATTCATTTGGTGATTTATTTGATATAAAAGATATTTGGTCACAGTTAGTAAATATCTTACAAGATTTTGTTTCTAAATATATTGGAAAAATCGATTCCATAAATATTTCTAGCGTAGGAGAAGCTGGTGTTCTGATAGATTCTAATGGTGAGATTGTTACTCCAATGATTGCATGGTATGACCGACGAGCTTTCGAGTACATTAATCGATTAACGGATGATCAAAAATTACGAATTTATGAAATTACAGGTCTTCCTGCGCATTCAAATTACAGTGTTCCAAAAATAAAATGGTTAGTGGATCATTTAAAGCTATCGAAGCAAAAAAAATATACTTGGTTGAATGTTCCAGATTTGTTAGCTTATTTTTTAACGAACCAGATTAAAACCGAATTCTCTATGGCAAGTAGAACTATGGGATTTGATTTAAATAAGCGTACTTGGTCTGAGGAAGTTTTGGAAATTTTTGATTTAGAAAATATGATTGAATTTCCTGAAGTGATTAACTCAGGTGACATTGTCGGCTATACTTCTTCTGATAGTGTACAAGAATTAGGAAATGAAAAAATTTCTGTCAGAATTGCTGGACATGACCATATGGTAGGCGCTTTAGGCATTGATTTAAAGTCAGGTGATCTACTTAATTCTACTGGAACAACTGAAGGGCTTTTGTTGATTAATAATTATCCTTTTCTAAATAAAAAAAATTTTGAGGAATCTCTGTCTAATGGGATATTTACCAACTCTCAGTATTACACACTATTTTCATCGATGCCGACTGGGGGTAATGCTTTTGAGTGGTATCAGAATTTTTTCAATATTAGCCAAAATGAGTTTGAAAAGGACTGTAATGGGATCTATCAACAATATTTGGATAATGAGATTGAATTAGACGATCCAGTTATTCTGATTCCTCATTTGAACGGTTCCGGTGCACCATTTAAAAATGGTAAATCTAGAGGACTGATGTATGGAATTAGTTTAAGCACTCGTCGAGAAGATGTTCTGCTAGGTATTTTTTTAGGTCTATGTTTAGAAATGAAATACGTAGCAAATTGTTTCCCAATGGAACATGTGAACAAAATTATTGCAATTGGACCCGTTGTTAAAAATCCATTATGGGTACAATTAAAAGCAGACGCACTTAATAAAGATATTGAAGTTGTAAATATGGAAGAGTCTGTATCCTTTGGGGCACTAAAAGCAGCGTATCCTACTTTTGACTATGAGATCAACTATAGAAAAGTTAAGCCAATTCAACAACATGTTACTTCATTCGATCAAATGCTGGATAAATATTCTTATCTATATGAATCAAAGCAAGTGTTAATTGATAATAAATAAAAGACAAGTAGTAATGGCATTAATACTTTAAAAAAGCAGCAATCACGCATTTCTTTCGACTAGGTCAATTGAATTTTTACAATTGATTTTACTGAAAGATGCATGATTGCTGCTTCTTTGTAGAATGGTTGATATGCTGATTTTTATATTTTATTTGTTTTAAATAGATTAATGTCTACTCACTTTTTATATTTATTTTAGATTATAGCTGTTGAGCTAAATAAATTAAAAAAATTGCCTTTAAATCTAAAAGGTACAGGATACCTTAGTATGATCAAGAAATTAAAAAAATTAACCGTCTCCAGATTTTTGGAATATTGTTTAGAATGCATTTCATAAGAATCTTTGACAATTAGTTATTTTTATTAATTCTTGATTTTTATTGAAACGCTATAAAATTCAGTCAGTTTTGCTTCTTTGTCGTATGAATGGATTAGTTTTATTGCGTATTTATTCACAAAAAGCATTTTTTTGTAGATTGTTCTAGCTTTTTCTTGTTATAATTAGAAAAAATGAAAAGAGGATGAGTATTTGGCACAAATTATTTTCTACATTCTAATTATTTGGATGCTTTTTCAAGCGGTAATTTTATTGCAGGATGTCTTTAAACACCGAAAAGATTTGGGTGATAGTAGCTGGCTAATTAACGGGGTAATTGGTTTTATTGCTGATTTTGCTGATACATTAGGAATTGGCAGCTTTGCTTTAACTACCTTGATGTTAAATGCTACCAAACAGTTGAAAGACGATCGATTGTTACCCGGTATCTTAAATGTCGGACACGCAATTCCTGTAATTACTGAAGCAATTATCTTTGTGACTGTTATCAAAGTCGACGTAATTACCTTAGTTTCTTTAGTTTTAGCAGCAATTATCGGATCATTTTTGGGCTCTAAACTAGTACCAAAACTATCTGAAAAAAGTATCCGTAAATGGATTGGCTGGGCTCTAGTGGTAACAGCAATCTTAATGTTTTTGCGACAAACAAATATGATTGCCTTGCTAGGCGAAGGCAATACCGCCACCTCACTAACGGGAACTAAACTAGTTATTGGCATCATTGGAAATTTTATTTTTGGGGCGTTAATGACTTTTGGTGTTGGACTATACGCACCGTGTATGGCAATGGTTTATATGTTAGGCATGACTCCTTTAGCGGCATTTCCCATTATGATGTGTTCTTGCGCAGGCTTACAACCTGTAGCCAGTTTTAATTTTATTCGCGAAAAAGCTTACGATCGTAAAATCAGCTTAGCTATTACTATCGGAGGTATTCCTGGCGTTATTATTGCTTCACAATTTTTGATAAATCTAGATATTTCTGTTATTTCCTATCTAGTTATCCTTGTGATTATTTACACAGGTATTCAATATATCATTAAGGGTATGTCTAAAAATGGAAATAAATAAAAATTCTTCCCTCTATACATGATATACCAATCGCTAAAGAGTTTTTTTATGACCAGATTAAATAATCACTGAAAAAAATGGCTTAGAAGATCATATCACAAATTGTATCTCTTTCTTTTTGATGGCTCAATCTTATGTGGCTTTGGGATAATTTACATATTATCTTAGCTACATTTTTTAATATACATTATGACAAATTTTCTTTGCCGTAGTCATCAAACCAGTTTCCAAATGATGTGTATGTCACTGCCCATTACCACATAACTGTCATCACTAGTCTTTTTTTTAATTATTACTTTACAATCCACCTTATGAAGTTGGTTGATATGTTATATTTGTAGGTAAATACAATATAAAATAAGGAGAAAGTATTCATGAAGGTTAAAAAATTTTTAAAAGAATGGATTCCAAGCATACTTTTTGTAGTTATATTCGTCATTCTTTTTAATTTTTTTGTAGGGAGTGCAAAAATTGTTGGGGATTCTATGGATCCTACTCTCGCAAATGGCGAACGAGTGTTGGTGTCTAAAAAATCTACCATAAAAAGATTTGATATTGTAATTGCAAAAGAACCAGGAGATGTATCAACTACAATAGTAAAAAGAGTAATCGGATTACCTGGTGATAAAGTTTCTATGAAAAATGACACTCTCCGTGTTAATAATAAAGTTATTGAGGAGGACTACCTAGATAAGTATAAGAAACTTTTTGAGAATAATGAATTAGATACAGTGGAGCAAAACTCTTTTTCACAGCTTATTGAAAATCAACCTAATTTTACAAGCACATTCGAAACAGTTGTTCCTGATAATGAATATCTTCTTTTAGGCGACAACAGAATTATTTCTAAAGATTCCAGAGCATTTGGTTGTGTCTCTGAAAATTTAATAGAAGGCAAATGCATTCTAGTATTTTGGCCTTTTTCAAACTTTCAGATGTTAAGTCTTAATTTACCACTTAAATTTACATTTTAAGTGCAACACAAAAATGACTCATAACTGAAATCCAGATAAAATAGGTCTATCGAGAACACTATTAGGAGGAAACGGTTAGGAATCACTATAATCATTTAAACTAGAAGAATGAAGTATTGTATTTGGTTTGATAATTCAAGCGGGAAATAAAAATACTCCTAACTAAGACAAAATTAATCTTAGCCAGGAGTATTTTTTGTACGAAAATGAAATCAATTATTTTTTCAGATCGGTTTGTCCTTCTTGAATTTCTCGGCTTAAGAAATAGGAAATCACTGTTCGAATGATTACGATTAGGCCTAAGCGGAAAATATCTTGGAAAGTTGGATTAATAATTGAGTCAATAATATCCGCCACAATCAATAATTCTAAACTTAATAAGACGTAGCTACCTAGAAATGCTTTGATTAGACGATTTTGTTGGATGACATCCAAACGATCGAATTTTCGAGTTAATAAATGGGTGAAAAAATCTTTTGATGCTACGACAGCACCGATAATTAAGATCAAGATGGAAACGATATTTAATAGCGAAGAAATCAATTCAAAAATGGGAAAAATAAATGCATCTAATTGCTGATGTAAATCGGCCATAACTGTCACTCCTTATTTTTATATTTTACCATAATCAATAGAATAGTTTTAAGATGACGTCAGAGAAATGTCTTTTCAGAAAAAATCATGTATAATGGATAGGAATATGCACAAACCGAACTGTTACGGGGTTTGAGAAAGCTATTGTAGATAAATAAAATATGAGAGGTGGACTGTTTTGAGTACAGTAAAAATTATTCCTTTCAGTGGCGTACGGGAAAATGGTAAAAACATGTACGTTGTGGAAGTGGATGAAGATATTTTTGTGTTGGATTGCGGCCTGAAATATCCAGAAAATGAATTGTTAGGAATTGACGTAGTGATTCCTGATTTTACCTATTTAGTTGATAATGCCGATCGCGTTGCGGGGGTCTTTTTGACTCACGGACATGCGGATGCCATCGGTGCTTTACCTTATTTGGTTTCCCAAATCAATGTGCCTGTTTTTGGAACGGCGCTAACGATTGAATTAGCCAAATTAAGTGTCAAAGACAACGATGAAAGTAAAAATTTTAAAGATTTCCACGTGATTGATGAGCATGCTGAAATTGATTTTGGTAAAGCCGTGATTAGTTTCTTTAGAACGACTCATACGATTCCGGATTCTGTCGGTATTAGTTTGAAAACGGACGAAGGTCATGTTGTTTATACGGGTGATTTTAAATTTGATCCGACAGCAATTCCTATGTATGCCACAAACTATAAACGTTTGGCAGAAATTGGTGGTGAAGGGGTTTTAGCCTTATTAAGTTCTTCATCAAATGCTGAAAATCCGTTACAAGTGGCTTCAGAATTAGAAATTGCTGGAGAAGTCTTTGATACCATCAATGACTGGGACGGCCGAATTATTGTGGCTTCCGTAGCAAGTAATCTGCAACGGGTCCAACAAGTGTTAAATGCAGCTGAAAAGTCTGGTCGAAAAGTAGTTTTAACTGGACAAGATTTCGAGCGGGTAATCCGAACAGCGATGCAATTAGGCAAGTTAGAAGTTCCAGAGGATATCATCATTACCTTAAAAGAAATGAAAAAATACCAACCTGATGAGCTGTTGATCTTAGAAACTGGTCGAATGGGTGAGCCAATTAAATCGCTTCAAAAGATGGCGAATGGCTCTCATCGTAATTTGCACATTACTAAAGGTGACTTGGTATATATCGTGACGACACCAACGATTGCGATGGAAACAACAGTAGCCAAGACTGAAGACATGATTTATCGTGCCGGTGGGATTGTAAAAAGCATTTCTGAAAATCTACGGGTTTCGGGTCATGCCAACCCACGTGATTTACAGTTAATGATTGAATTTATGTCACCAAAATTTTTCATTCCGGTTCAAGGAGAGTATCGTCAATTGGCGGCTCACGCTGATTTGGCTCATGAACTTGGAATGGGCTATAAAAATATTTTTATTACCGGTCGTGGAGATGTGCTGGAATATAAAAATAATCACATGAGTGCTTCTGGTAGCGTACCTGCTGATAATGTCATGATTGATGGTATTGGTGTGGGCGACATCGGTAATATCGTTTTACGAGACCGGAAAGTCTTGTCAGAAGATGGTATTTTTGTGGTAGTAGTAACAATTGATCGCAAAGGAAAAAGAATTGTTTCGGCACCACAGATTACTTCGCGAGGTTTTGTATATGTCAAAGCCAGTCGTGATTTGTTGAAGGAAAGTGGCGAAATGACGAGTGAAATCGTTGAAAAGCACTTGCATTCTGATGATTTTGAATGGAGTAAGCTAAAAACAGAGATTCGCGATACGTTAAGTCGTTATTTGTTTGATCAAACTAAACGCCGTCCAGTTGTTTTACCAGTAATTATGGAAGCAACACAACGTAGAAAACGTAAAAAATAAAACAGAAAACCGCTAAAGAGTCAGCTATAAAGGCCGATTCTTTAGCGGTTTTTTTTAATATACGAAAAAGCCAACAACACCGGCTAGACAAAGCAATAAAATCGGGTGAATTTCAAAGCGTTTTAATAAAAACCAAGAGCCAATAAAAATAATGACTGCGCGAATGTCCAACATGGAAAGTCCAGTGATTTGTGAAAATTCTGAAGTAGTGAAAAACGTCAATAAAATAATGGTTAAAGCTGCAGAGGCAATTAAACCTGCTGACGAAGCTTTTAAGCCTTGTAAAATAGTTGATACGACTTTAGATTCTTGATGACTTTGAAAGAAATTAAATAGTAGTAACGAAATAATAACCCCAGCGATAACGGCGCCAATCGTTGCTACCAACGCTCCACTGACCCCAGCGACTTGCATCCCAACAAAGGTAGAAGTATTAATCGCTAAAGGTCCAGGAGTCATTTGCGAAATGGTAATGACATCGGTAAAGACTTTTTGGGTGAGCCAGCCTTGTTGCTCGACGACTTCAGCTTGAATCAACGGAATAATTGCATAGCCGCCACCGAAACTAAATAAACCAATCTTAAAAAAGCGCCAAAATAATTCTAATAACATTTATCTAGCCTCCCGTTTAAGATTTAGTAACATTAAAATACTAGCAACAACTAAAATTAAAACAACATTGACTTGTAAAATCGCATTGGCAATAAAACTACCAACCAAAATAATCAGCAATAAACTTTTTTTCTCCAAACGAATGACTTTCATCATGTCCACCACGACTTCAAGGATTAATGCCGCAACAGCAGCCTGCATACCTAATAAAACTGCTTGAACGATTTTATTAGCGGCAAAAGCGACATAAAATTGTGAAATGACACCGATAATGACTAAAGGTGGAATAATTCCACAAATAAAAGCAATCCAAAAACCTATTTTACCGTAGGCTTTTTTTCCGGCTAACACACATAAATTTAAAGCAATTGCCCCAGGGGAAGACTGAGCAATCGCCGCCATTTCTAATAAATCATCTTCTGTGAAGAAGCGCCCCACATAGTATTTGCGAATCATTGGAACCACTACATAGCCGCCACCAAAAGTGAAAGTACTGATCACTAAATTAATCCGAATCAGCCATAAAATTTCTTGATATTTTTTCATTCTATCTACTCCTGTACGCTTTTTTACAAAATACCTGATCATTTCATTTTACTGGTATTTTTAGGGAGTGTGAAATGATAATATAAGGGTGTAGACATGAATTTGAATCATGGGAAGGAGAGTTTTTTTGAATTTTAATCAATGCGTGATTTTTTATCATGTGTGTCGTGAGTTGAACTTTACTAAAGCTGCCAAGAAATTATTTATCACCCAGTCGGCAGTTTCTCATGCCATGAAAGAATTAGAGAATGAAGCTGGTTATCCTTTAATTGAACGTTTGCATAGGGGAGTTAAGATCACACCAGCGGGTTTGGAATTTTATCATTCAGTTATCCCTTTAATAGAAGATTTTAATAAGTTAAATCAGCAACTGCCACGTTTAGCTAAAAAAGTTCCTGTGAAAATCGCTGCTTGTATGACCTTTGCGGAAAATGACTTAGCTACTTTTATTCAGGGTTTAAGTCAGCAAGGTATTTTGACGGAAGTCCAAATTGCTAAAGCTGATGAAGTCCTCTCATTACTGGAAAATGGTGAGGCAGATTTAATCTTTTTAGAAGGACCAGCTCCATCAGGCACTTTTTTACAAAAGGAAATCAAAAGTTATTCGTTAGGTTTTTTTACCAATCAAGCCGTCGCACAAAAATTGCCAGCTAAAATGAAATTAGCCAATATACTGCAGGAAAATTTATTGGTACGGGAACGGGGAAGTGCTGTACGAGAGTTATTGGAAGCAGCTTTAGTGTTGAACCATTTGGCGTTACATCCTAGCTGGCAAAGTAATGACTCGGCTGGTTTAATAGCAGCTGCGAAAGCTGGCTTAGGGATTGCTTTTTTGCCGAAAGTTTTAGTAGAGACGAGCGATTTAGTAGAAATAAAGGTCACTGACTTAGCATTGGAAAATCCCGTGATTGCCTTGATGCGAAAAACAGCAGAAAATTCACCAGTTTATCAAGTTTGGAAAAATTTATAAGTGGTTGACGAAAGTAAGTGAAAAACGTAACATCATATAGAGAACGCTTACTTAATTTGGAAATTAAAGGAGTTAGAACAATGCAAAACATTAGAAAAGTAACAGAAGACATTTATTGGGTGGGGGCTTCTGATCGGCGCTTGGCTTTATTTGAAAATCTATTTCCAGTCGATCGCGGGATTTCCTACAATTCATTTGTCATTTTAGATGAAAAAACAGCTTTGATGGATACTGTGGATTCGTCTATAACTGATTTGTTTTTAGAAAATGTCGAGGCTGCTTTGGCTGGTCGGACACTGGATTATTTAGTGATCCACCATATGGAACCGGATCACTGTGCCAATATTGAAGAAATCGTACGCCGTTATCCAGAAGTAAAACTAGTTGGGAATAAATCAACTTTTAGTTTCTTTGAACAGTTTTATCCAATGGATGCTTCTAAAAATTATTATCCTGTTAAGAAAAATGACGAATTGAATTTGGGTGCCCATACTTTGAAATTTACGATGACACCGAATGTTCATTGGCCCGAAGTGATGATGTCATATGATTTGAAAGATAAAATCTTGTTTTCTGCTGATGCATTTGGTTGTTTTGCGCCAATTGATGGGAATTTATTTATGAATGAATTAGATTTTGACCAACGAATTTTAGCGGAAGCTCGCCGTTATTATGTAAATATCGTTGGACACTATGGGAAAAATGTTTTGTCTGCTTTGAAAAAGCTGTCTGCATTTGAGATTGATATGATTTTGCCTTTACATGGTCCTGGTTATTCTGGTGAATTGATCGAAAGAATGCTTCACTACTATCAAACTTGGGGTGCCTATCTACCAGAAGAAAAAAGTGCTTTGCTTCTTTATGGCTCAATGTATGGTAACACCGAAAATGCCGTTGATATTTTAGCTGGAAAATTAGCAGAAAAAGGTGTGGCAAATATAAAAATAGTCGACATTTCACGGACGGATCCTTCTTATATTATGGCGGATATTTTTAAGTATTCTAATTTAGTCTTTGCTGGCACCAATTACAATACAGGTTTGTATATTAAAATGGATAATGTCATTCGCGAAGCTTTACATCTAGAAATAAAAGACCGCAAGATTTCTTTCATCAGGAATGGTACTTGGGGTGGAAAAGCTCTAGAAATTATGCAGAATTATTTCAGTGATGAAAAACGTTTTACGATTGTTGGTGAACCGGTAGAAATCCATTCTTCAGTGAAAGATGGCGATTTAGCACCTATTACTGAATTAGCGGATGCAATTGCAGCTTCAATATTAAAGGAAGAGGAATAAGATGAGAATTGAACATATTGCTTTATGGGTAGAGGATTTAGAAAAAGTTAGTCAATTTTATCAAAAATATTTTCAAGTAGAAAAATCTGAAAAATATCAGAATCCTAAGACGGGTTTTAGTTCTTATTTTCTTAGCTTTGCCAGTGGAAGTCGCTTGGAACTGACTAATAAAAAATATTTGAGTCCCCGCATTGCTGATAGTTTGGGTTATGGTCATATCGCAATTGCAGTAGGTGATAAAAAAGCTGTCGATCAGATGGTGGAAATATTTCTTGCCGATCATTTTCCATTATTAAGTGGTCCTCGGACAACTGGAGACGGCTATTATGAAGCAGTGATTCAAGATCCTGAAGGAAACTTGATTGAATTAACGACAGATTAAAAAAACGTACGCCAAAATTTCTGGCGTACGTTTTTTAATTGACCACTTGTTCTCTGACATATTCAGCGTAAAGTGGATGATTGTTGATTAATTCAGTGTGGGTCCCATGACCGGTGACACTGCCTTTTTCAATAAAATAAATTTGATCAGCATCCACAATGGTTGATAGTCGATGGGCGATGACTAAAGTGGTTCGCCCTAACATTAAATCATCTAAAGCCCGTTGCACTTTTTCTTCTGATTGGGAATCAAGACTAGCAGTTGCTTCGTCTAACATCAAAATTTTAGGATCTCTCAAAAAAGCGCGAGCAATCGCAATCCGTTGTTTTTGACCGCCAGATAATTTTACGCCCCGTTCACCAATTTCAGTTTCTAATTCCTCAGGAAAATCCTTCACAAATTGGTCTGCATAAGCTAGCGACAAACCATGCCATAACTCTTCATCGCTCAATATACGGTTAAGACCATATTGCAGATTATCGCGAATACTACCAGCAAAAACAGCACTATCTTGTGAAACATAACCGATTTGGGCGCGCCATTCTTGTAAATCAATCGCTTGAATATTTTGCTGCCCAATTTTTATGGCTCCACTAATTGGCTCGTAGAATCTTTCAAGTAAAGAAAAAATAGTTGATTTTCCGCCACCACTTGGTCCAGCAAAAGCAATGACTGAATTAGGTTTTGCTTCAAAAGAAACATCTTTTAAAATAGGATGTTCTGCTGAATAACTAAAAGATAAGTTTTCAGCAGTAATAGTTTGCCCGACCACATCGATTGTTTCACCAGCACCAATTGGTTCAAGTTCCGTTTGAAAAATTTCTTGAATCCGTTCAGTTGAGCCCATTGCCTTTTGAACTTGTGAGAAAAAGGTCGCGAAGGTTGCAGCGGGTGCAATAATATTAAATAGATAAAGTAAAAACGCAACTAATGAGCCACTAGTTAAAGTTCCTGCTTGCACTCGGACAGCCCCGTAGCCTAAAATTCCAACGAATAAACCTAACATCGCTGTCATCATAATCGGTTGTACAACAGCTTCAATCTTGGCATCTTTCACGCCCAAAGTGAAGATTTTTTGAATAAAGTTTCCACCAGAAGTGACTTCTGCTGCTTCACCATTACTGGCTTTGATTAATCGAACCTCAGATAATTTTTCACTAGCATCAGCATTAAAATCGGCAGTAGCTGCTTGTAGTTGACGACCAATTTTTGACATGATTTTTCCAATTGGCAGCATAATCAAAGCAATAATAGGAACAGCGCTAAAGATTAAAGCCGCCATCTTCCAATCCATTAAAAATAAAATAATCATCGAGCCAATTAGTTGAATCCCACCAGTTACGAAATTGGGAAATTGTGATGTCACCAAGTCTTTGATGACTGAAGTATCGTTGACTAAACGCGAACTGCTTTCACCAGATTTATGATCATCGAAATATCCAACGGGTAACTTCAATAAATGGGCCCATAATTTTTCTCTTAAGGTTTTGACGGCGGTTTCTCCTACATAGCGAAGCAAAAAGCCACCGATTGTACCAAATCCAAGCTGCGCAATAAAGGCCAAGGCTAAAATAATAAGCATCTTACCATCAATTTTAGCCAAGTTTGAAGTGTCGACTAAATTTTTAGTTAATTGCGGCACAATCAGACTGGCACCACTAGTAATCAGACTCAATAGCATGCCTAAAATAAATAAGCCTTTTCGAGGATTAACGCTATTGATTAATTTGATAAAATCCTTGAATTTAAATTTTCCGCGTACTTTTGGTAATTCAGGTGCAAAACGTTGATCCATTAACATATCCTCCGTAAATTAAAAATCGTGCCATTCATCTTGATCTTTTTGGTCAAAAGGCGGACGTCCAAAATTTCTGCCACCAAAAGGAGGTCGTCCGCCAAAGCTGCCGCGATGACCAAAAAAGCCTAGCTCTTTGAAATTTTCCCGCATTTCTTTTTTTAATTTTTTTATGTCTTCGTGGGACATATCACGCCAATCACCATATTGATCTAGATAACTCTCTTTTAACGCTTGAATGGCTTGCATACGATCCATCGGGTCTACGAATTTCTCAGCTTGTTTTTTCATTTCAGGTTCCCAACCAGCGGGAATCTTCCCTAAAAGTTGGCTAAATTCTGCTTGTTCCGCTTCATTTAAACCAGCAAAAAAATCATCACTGGCATTTTTCTCACCAGATGCTGCATTTTGTTCCGCTTTTTTTCGTCCGGTTTCCGTTAAGTAGACGCGTTTAATTCTTTTGTCATTCTCATCTTCTTTTCGTAAAATGTCGTGACTGTTTTCCATTTTTTTTAATAACTCAGCTAAAGAACTGGGGCGTAAATCTAACACTTCAGCTAAATAGCTTTGAATTAAACCATCTTCTACAGCTAAAATTGCTAAAACTCTTTGTTGTCCTGATAAATGTTGCTTGTTTTGACGCATAAAAGCATTACTAGCTTCACTTATGAAACGAAATTGTTTCATTAAATCATCAGTAAATTGACTCATATTTATTTCCTCATTTCATCTATTTTTTAAAATAATTCGGTACCGAACTTTATTTCGATTTTGATTATAGTTCGGTACCGAACGGTTGTCAAGAATTTTGTAGCAAAATTTTTTTATTGACAATTTAAATAAATCCTGATAAATTTATTGAGGTTAAATCATAACCATTACGATTTGTTGTGGAGAAATTGTAAAATTAATCATAATTAAAATAAATGGAGGAACCAAAATGGCAAAGAAATCAAAAATTGCAAAAGCCAAAAAGCAAGAACAATTGATTGAACAATATCGAGAAATTCGTGCTGAACTAAAAGCCAATAAAGATTATGCTGGTTTGGCTAAGCTTCCGGTGGATTCAAATCCTAATCGTTTAAAAAATCGTGACAAGATTGACGGTCGTCCCCGTGGCTATTACCGTAAGTTTGGTCTGTCTCGGGTTAAATTTCGCGAGCTAGCCCATAAAGGTCAAATTCCTGGCGTGAAAAAAGCCAGCTGGTAATAACTACCGAATCATCAAATTATTTGTATAGGAGAATGACAGATGGAAAAAAATAACTTAGCAAGTGCTTATCGTAGATTGAAAAGTCCCAATATCCGTACCAAAAAACGAGCATTGAAAATTATCAAAGCAGCAAAGAGAACTAAAAAAGGGATTTAAGGAGGAGTTATCGTGGCTGTACCAGCAAGAAAAACATCCAAAGCCAAAAAGCGCCTTAGAAGAACCCATCAAAAATTGAATTTCCCAGAAATTTCAGTTGATGAAGCGACGGGAGATTTTAAACGAAGCCATCATGTTTCTCGTAATGGCTTTTATAAAGGACGTAAAGTGTTGTAGACAAAAAGAGATTGACCTCACGGGTCAATCTCTTTTTTTAGATTAAATTGCTAATTATTTGGTAGAATTGATGTGCAACGAATAAAATGATTAGTTCATAAGCGATATCTTTTGAGACGGTTTGCCATTTCTGTTGGATTAAATTTTTCATAGGCCTCTTCCTCTCTACTTTTTATAAGCTTAACTAGAAAATATGAATGAACTGTTGTGAAAATTTGCAGAAAAAATAAAAGTTTTATTAGGATTAAGATTTTACAAGATTGCAGGAACGAATGATAATTATTATACTGACTGTAAAAGTCACTAGATAAAGTAGGTGAATAAAATCAAAAATGTGTATTTAAAATCAATTTATCGCGATATTAAAGCTTCTTTTGGCCGTTTTATTTCGATCGTGTTAATTATTTTTATGGGTGTCATGCTATTTGTCGGTATTAAATCGGTTGGACCTGATTTGGAAGCGACGGTTAATCAATTTATTAAACAAAATGAGTTGTCAGATGTCCAGATCGTGTCTTCTGCTGGTTTGACGAAGGAAGATCAGAAAGCCGCTGAAGAAATTAAAGGGGTACAAGCGGAATTAGGTCATAGTTTTCCAGTGACGTTAAAGCAGCAAAATATTCAATTGTATTCCTACAGCAATAATCAAGCGAACAAATTAACTCTGACTGCCGGTCATTTACCTAAAAAGAAAGATCAGGTTGTTTTAGATGAAAAATTAAGAAATGACTATCGAATGGGCGACCAATTCACGATTGACAATCAGCAATTGCGACAACAGGAATTTACAGTCGTTGGTTTCGTGACTTCTCCGATTTATGTGGATGAAAGAGAACGAGGAACGACTACCATTGGTGATGGAGAATTGGCTGGCTTCATGTATCTACCAGAAACAGCTTTTGATGATCAGAATTTTTCGATTCTTTATATTAGTTCTGATCGCTTGAAAAATATTGATTACTTTTCTAAAAAATATGAGAATCGTTTAGAGAAATTAGACGAGCAATTGACTGAAGTTTTTACTCAACAAGGAATAGCACGTCAGGAACAGTTGCAATCAGTTGCTGACCAACAAGCATTAGCGAATGGGCTGGAAGCTGGTACGATGGAAATCGCAACACCAAATTATATGATTAATCCCCGTAACAGTAATCCAGGCTTTACTGAATACACTAGTCTCTCTGATCGAATTGATGCAATAGCAAATGTCTTTCCGGTCTTTTTCTTTTTCATAGCTGTCTTAATCACCTTTACAACTATGACACGAATGATTGAAGAAAATCGAAAAGAGATTGGCACCTTAAAATCACTCGGTTATCGTAAGCGCGAAATAGCCAGTAAATATATTTTATATGCTTTGTTAGCGGCATTGATTGGGACAGTTTTTGGCGTGGTGATCGGCACATTGGCATTACCGAAAATTGTTTTCCATCTATTGAGTGATCAGTATATTTTTACGAACTATCAATATCATTTTATTTTTTGGCCGATAGTTTTAGCTGTTATTGTGGCATTGATAGCGACTTTAGGTGCTTCTTTATTAACTTTAATGAAAGAATTGCGGGAAAATGCGACGACTTTATTAATGCCTAAAGCACCAAAAGCTGGTAAACGGGTTTTTCTGGAAAGAATCAAACCGATTTGGCGGCGAATGAGTTTTAACCAAAAAGTGACTTATCGCAATCTTTTTCGCTATAAAGCGCGGATGATTTTGACCATCGTTGGCATTGCTGGTTGTACAGGATTAATGCTGGCTGGCTTTGGTCTACAAGACTCCATCAGTGCGCCGGTAGAAAAACAGTTTGTAGCCTTAACGAAATATCAAGGAATCGTTACTTTAAACGGAAATGTACAAACCGAAGCGGAAAAGGTTTTGATGGAAAACCAACTAGTTACCGCGCAACTGCCAGTTTATACCGATACGGTAACCTTCAATCTTACTGGACACAGTAAACAAACGGCGACACTTTATGTCAGTGATCAACCAGAAAAATTTAGCCAATATGTTGCCTTAAAAGATGAAAAAACAAAAGCACATATTTCGCTATCTAATCAAGGAGCATTAATTTCCCAACGATTAGCCAAGATTTACCAAGTAACCAAAGGTGATCAACTGACTTTTGAAGACAATGATGGCAAAAATTATCAAATTAAAGTGGCGGGAATCGTTGAGAATTATTTGGGTCATAATCTTTATTTAAGCAAAGAATATTATCAGGAAATTTCTGGCCAAACTTTCACGCAGAACAGCTATTTAATTAAGACGAAAAAAATGACTAATTCCCAAGAGAAAAAATTAGCAGAAGATTTGCTGCAAACTGGTGAAGTGTTAACCACGACTTATACCAGCAATCAGATGGCTAAACAAGAGGCGGCCACTGAAAATCTAGGCTCAATTGTTCTGATTTTTATTGTTTTATCAGGCACATTGGCTTTTGTTGTTTTATATAATCTCACCAACATTAATATATCTGAGCGGGCACGAGAATTAGCGACGATTAAAGTTTTGGGCTTTTTCAACCAAGAAGTAACGATGTATATTGTGCGGGAGAATATTATGTTCACTTTGTTTGGGATTCTATTTGGTTTCGGGATTGGGAATTTACTCACCCGTTTCATCTTAGCGATGGCATCATCAGATATGATTGTTTTTCCTTTGGTGATTTCATGGCAAGGATATGTCATATCAGCGGTAATGACTGTAGTGTTCTCTGTTATTGTAATGGGTGTGACCCATTTTAAACTAAAACAAATCGATATGATTGCCGCTTTAAAATCAAACGAATAAAAAAGGCGTAACTGTGATGAGGAAATCCCTAAAAGATCAGATCAAAAATCTAATCTTTTAGGGATGCTCCATCTAGTTACGTCTTTCGATATTTCAGGCCAGTTTTAACGCTGCCATAAACAAAAATAAGAATCCCTAGCCAAATAAATGAAAAGGCGATAAATTGCTGTAAGGTGTATGTCTCATGAAAAAGAAAAATTGCCATGATTAACATGATTGTTGGATTGATATATTGAATAAAGCCTAAAATAATAAATGAAATTCGCTTAGCAGCTTCAGCAAATAATAACAATGGAATCGAAGTGATTGTACCTGCGCCGAATAATAAAAGATTTGTGCTCCAGTCATATTGTAAAAAGCCATCAGGAGCGAAAAATAAAAGATAGGCTAAGGCAAAAGGAAAAATCACTAAGGTTTCCAAGGTTAAGCTCGTCGCCGAACCGAGGGCTAAGCCTTTTTTGATGAGTCCATAGATACTAAATGAAGCGGCCATCACTATTGAAGTGACTGGTAAATGTCCCGTTTGAATGGTCAGTAAAATGACACCGATTAAACCAAAGACACAAGCGATTTTGGCTGTACGGGAAAGCTTCTCTTTTAAGACGAGTGTACCCAGTAAAACATTTGCCAATGGATTAATATAATAACCCAAACTGGCTGCTGTCACATCACCGATTTGAACACTGTAGATAAAAGTCCCCCAATTTACAGTGATAAAAATTGCTGCTAAAATAATTGCGAGAATTTTTTTCTTTTCTTTTTTCAGCATAGCAACATCTTTAAAAAAGACTTTTCGCTGTGATTTAACGACTAATAAAAATAAAACCATCGTGACAAAAGACCACACAACTCGGTTAAATAATAAACTGACTGCTGGTACTTCTCCTAAAAGCTTCCAGTAAAGTGGAATAATACCCCACAAGACATAGGCGAAAATTCCTAGTGTAATCCCCTTTTTTTCTTCATTTCTCTCCATAAATACTTCCCTCATTTTTTCGTGAATGGCTTATTATAGCACAAAAAAAAGTTCTTTTTAGCGATAGAAAGACAAAATAACAGGGGTATGATTGTGCAAAAGTAGCAATTGACTTCAATTTTTAAAATGTAGATGAATAATGAATCTTGTAAAAGAGAAATTGACATCGGACATGTAAATTGGTATAGTCAAATTGAAAAATAAATTAAACCAGTCCAGAATGGGGAATATTTGTGAGTGTAACAGGTAACTAATTCGTAAGTCGAATAGCTAGAAAAAATGCGAGCTGTCGCAGTTTATTTAGCATGCTTATTAGTGATACCTGTCGAAATAGTTTACGATGCTAAAAGACGATAGTATGACTGTCGTCTTTTTTGTGTCGATTTTTGGTTTAATTTATTTTTAGCGTCAGGTGTCCTTTTCAAAAAGGAGAAGAAATGAATACAGAAACTTTTAAACAATTACAATTTGATAAAATTCAAACCGAAGTTCAAAAAAGGGCGATTGGTGATTTAACCAAAGAAAAAATTGCTCACTTAGCACCGCAAAGCAATCTTGCAACTGTCACAGTCTGGCAAAAGGAAACACAAGAAGCCCGATTGATGATTGATTCTGGTCAACATGTGCCTTTTATGGGATTAGTCAGAATCAATCAATTGAATCAACAAATAAAAAAAGGCTTGATTTTAAATCCAGCTGAATTAACTGAAGTAGCTGATTTTTTACGGAGTAGTCAGCTGATGGTGAAATTTTTTGATAAAAATCGCTATCAAGCACCAACTTTAGCTAGTTATAGTCAGAATTTACCTGATTTTAGTAGTATGACTGAAACAATCTATCAAAAAATCCAACATCATAAAGTAAGCTCTGAAGCCAGCCGCTTCCTGCGTAAAACCCGGCGACAAAAAAGTGAGACGGAATCAGAAATCCAAGAAAAATTAAACAAGTATTTACGTCATCCAAATAATAAAAATTGGATTCAAGACAGTATCATCGTCAAAAAAGGTGAACACTTTACCATTCCGATTAAAGCCAGCTATAAAAATAAAGTCGACGGTACAGTGATTGAAGAATCTGGAAAAGGTCAAACGGTCTTTGTTGAACCTAGTACAGTTAGTAAATTAAATGAAAAATTGAGTTTCTTAATAGCTGATGAAGTGGCTGAAGAATATCAAATTTTAGCTGAATTGACTGGTGCACTAGCTGAAAATCAAGATTTGATCGATTTTACGATTGAAAGTATTAGTGGCTTTGATTTAATTTTTGCTAGAGGGAAATATAGTCGAGAAATGAATGGGATAACGCCAAAAGTTAATAAAAATGAAGTGATTAAAATTATTGCAGGAAAACATCCATTTTTGAGCCAAGAAGCAGTACCATTAGATTTTGAATTGGGTGAAAATTATCGTGGATTAGTAATTACTGGTGCAAATGCTGGAGGCAAAACGGTGGTACTTAAAACAGTCGGTTTATTTAGCTTGATGGCAATGTTTGGCTTACAAATACCAGCAGCAGAAGGTTCAGAAATAGCTGTCTTAAATGATTTATTTGTCGATATAGGAGATCAACAAAATTTAGAAAATGCCTTGAGTACTTTTTCTGGTCATATGAAAAATATTGCTGAAATTTTACGCCAAGCAAAACGCCATAGCTTGGTTTTACTGGACGAAATTGGGAGTGGAACAGAACCAAATGAAGGAGCAGCTTTAGCCATTGCCATTATGGAAACTTTGTATCAATCAGGCGCGTTAATCGTTGCCACGACTCATTATGGTGAAATTAAGCGATTCGCTGAAACCCACGAAGATTTTGTACCAGCTGCAATGGCATTCGATCGTGAGAACTTGACTCCTAAATATCGTTTGCAAGTCGGTAAAACTGGTGACAGCCAAGCGCTATGGATTGCTAAAAAAATGCATATGGCGCCAGCATTAATCCAGCAAGCCGCAAATTATATTTCTGATAAAAACTATCTAACTGAGAAGAAAATTTTTCAATCAGTCAAAGAAACTTCTCAAATAGAAAAACAATCGGAAGAACGTTTTAATCAAGGAGATCAAGTTATTTTAACTGAAACCAATCAAGTCGGCTTGGTTTATCAAGATGAAGGAAAAGCCGAAGTGACAGTTTATTTGGAAAAAGAAATGATTCCTATTTTACGAAAAAGATTGAAATTAAAAATGACCGCGCAAGAATTGTATCCAGCAGATTATGATTTAAGCAGCTTATTCGTGGACTTTCATGAACGAAAAAGAGAAAAAGATTTGGCCCGTGGATCGAAAAAAGCCCATAAGGAATTAGATAAAGAGATGCGTTTAAGAAGATGATATAAATTGAACACCGACTGAAGAGTCGGTGTTTTGCTTATATTCCAACTTTTTTCTTAAGATAATCTAAGTTATAATATAAGTAATAATTTTGTTTGTTGGGATTTTTTAAAGGGAGAAGGGGTATTGATGAAAATTTGTCCAAATTGTCATTATGAAAATGAAGAAACTGCATTATTTTGTGAACATTGCGGTAGTAAGCTTTCAGTTGAGCGAACTGAACTGGGGAGCCGATCACAAATGAACCATTCAAAAACACAAGCACGAGAAAATTTCGTCATAAATAAACAGCCGAAAGCACCAAAACCTAAATGGCCTATCATCATAGCTGCTTTGGCAGTTGTCGCTGTTGTTGGAGGAGTAGCTTTTGCTGTTGTGGGAAATAATCAGCCAGATTCGGTAATTAAGACGACCACCACGACTTCTTCTGATGATCCAACTAAGTATGATGATGTGATTGCTGAAGCCAAAGCTTTAACAATTAACGGGGATTTCAAAGAATCAAATCGTAAATTAGCAACCATCTCTGCCAGCGATTTAGGGAAAACCATTTATTCTCCGATTAAAGATGAAGTGGATCGGTTGACTAAGGAAAACGATGAGGGAATTGAAGACGAAAAAGAAGATGAACGTGAAGAAAAAGAAACCGATAATAATCAAGGGGACAGTCGTTCTGAATCTCTACCAAGTGGGAGTGCTTTTAATGGTAGTTATGGTAAATGGGCCAATACTTATAGTTTTTACTACAATCAATCTAGTCAAAAACATCAAACATTAAAAATTAGTGCCAATGGTGCAGTCACACAGACGAATGCTGGAGGTTCACAATATTTTGGAACAGCAACAATTACTGGTGCTAGTGGAGATATTTTAAGCTATGAAACAAATGAGCAGTATCCAAGTTCGATGCCGGAAACTAAAACGATACATCCAGATGTGAAAATCACTGTGACTTGGGAAGGTGGCAGTAAGCAAGTATATTATGGGTATCTTTCTTATTCATCTCGTTTGGCATTAACTGATGGCTCCCACAAAGGTAGCGGCGTCAACGAAGTTTGGTTGACTTACTAGGAAAGGATGTATCAATTTGGGTCGAAGAGAATTGCGGAAAAAAAATAAAAAGCAATACCCAATATATCTAGGCATTGCTTTAGGTCTTTGTTTATTAGCTGGCGGATCGTACTATGCCACGACGCGAATCTTTCAAGAAAATAAAACATCAGAAACAAGTGAAATAGTCAAAGAAAGTAGTACGGAAGCCACTTCCCATAAAATAGAATCGACTGTCAATAGTAGTGACGAAAAGACAACTGCAACGACTGAAGAAATACAATCAGTTCAATTAGATGCTAGTCAATTGGAAGCAAATGCCAGTCAAGTTGCGTATGGTGCCTACTATTTTGATTCTGGAAAAACAATTTCAAATGACAATACTCAGCCGATGATAGCAGCTAGTATTATCAAAGTATTTGTGATGGATTATGCTTACAGTCAAATTTCAAATGGTAGTTTAACAACTGAGACAATGATTCAAGGAGCTACTTTAGATTCCTGGATATATCCAATGATTCAACAAAGCAGCAATGAAGCAGCCAATGTATTGATTGATTATTTTGGAATGGAACAATTAAATTTTTATTTTCAAACACAAGGTTATACCAATACTCGGATAGAGCGAAAAATGTTAGATTATACTGCCCAAGGTGCAGGGAAAGAAAATTATACCTCCTTAAATGATTGTCTGGCATTTTTGAAAAAGATTTATACCAATCAAACCACTTATCCATCTAGTCAGATGCTAACTATTTTAAAAGGACAAGGGATTCAAACCAAAATTCCTAGCAAATTACCAACAGGAACAGTAGTCGCGAATAAAACTGGTGAGCTGGCAGGAGTAGAAAATGATATTGCTTTGGTTTTTAGTGAAAAAGCCCCCTTTGCGCTAGTTGTGTTAACCAATAGTGTGATTAATTCTGAAGGCTTGCGAAGTGCCATTGGCGACTTTGCTTTAGCTTGTTATCAAGCGTAAATCTAAAATAACTCAAAACATCGTTACTAATAAAGTTGCGATGTTTTTTTTAGGAGAGATGATCATGAAAATTTGTCCGAACTGCAAATATAAAAATACTGAAGATGCCCACTTTTGTGAGAATTGTGGCCATTCTTTAGAAAACATAAATCTTGATACTCAAATTATACCTTCAGCTTCGAAGCAAAAAAAATCCATCAATCAACATTCAAAAATTTTTATCGCTTTATTCAGTGTAATTGCTGCTATGCTAATCGGCGGCCTCTTTTTTGGAAATTATTATTATAACTATCATCGTCAAATGAATCGAATCGCTGATGCGTTTGAAGCCGGAGATAGTGAAAAATTGACTAAGATGGTTATTTCTGGCGAAGAAGATTATCAGATTTCTAGTAAAAAATTAGACAGATTGGTTGATTATTATCAGCTTTCAAGCCATGAGAAAAATTTCACTGATTTTATTGAATCATTACGCACCAATCAGGTGGAACTGCAAGATTTTAACATAAAGCAAACTGGGAGATACTTTGGATTATTTAAAAAATATCAGTTAGAATTGCTACCGGTTTATTTAAAAATCTCGACCGATCAAGCAGGCACGGAAATTTTTCTTGATGGCAAAAAACAGGGAACTTCCAAAGGTGATGACTACCTACTAACTTTAGGTCCGCTGACACCTGGTCGATATGAATTAAGCGGTCGTTTGGAGGGTCAAGAAAATCAAGCGAATTTGGATTTGGTTCGTTATAAAAATAATGATTTTGAAAAAAATAGTAACGTACACTTAGATTTACATCGAATTTCTTTTAAAGTTACATCAAATATCGATGGTGCTCAAGTTTATTTGGATGATGAAGCTGTAGCGACTATTGATGAAGGCTTTGCCGAAATTAATGATTATGTCTGGCATCAAGGATTGACTCTTGAATTACGTTATCAATTGGATGATGAAGAGCTGAAAACGAGTTCACGGAGAATTGATGATGATGAATATTTAGCTGAAGATTACGAGGCTAATGATCTCCAGTCGATGATCACGCTGGATTTTTCTGAAGTTCAAACCAGCAATGATGTGCAAAATTTTTTAACTGAGCTATATGATGACTTATCTGACTATACTAGTGAATATGTTACTTTTGAGACCCCTCAAAAAAATGATTTTGGGAAATATTTTGTAAATGCTAGAGAAAATTCTGATGAACAAGACTTTGAAAAATTTATTAATGAAATTCGAGATGATAATGGACGAAACAGAGTGAAGGCACAACCGGAAGTAGAAAGTGTGACGATGACTTTAGAAAACCAATATACTGTTCAATACTTAATTCACTATGATACGGTTTTTAATGATCGTAATCTAGACGAAATCAAGCAGGTTTTTCGTTACAAACAAGCAACCTTGAAGTATAATACCGAAGATGGTCAACTGCAGATAGACAATCTTGGAGGAATAGAAAATTTTGAGACAGTTGATGAAGGTTCTTAAAATGATCAGATTAGGTGAGAAGATTGGTTAAAAAGAAATGCTTATGGTTAGTAATCGGAATATTTGGTTTGTTTTTATTAGCTGCTTGTAGACAGCAAAATAAGACAACGACAACGACTGAAAAAAATCAAATCAGTAGCAGTACGACTACCGTTGAAAGTTCACAAGAAGAAAGTCAGGTGGAAAAGTTGTTGCAACAAATGACTTTGGAAGAAAAAGTGGGCCAGTTATTTCTCGCACGGGTTCCTGAAGAAGGTGCGATTGAAGATCTTCAGAATTATCATTTAGGTGGATATTTGCTATTTGATCGAGATATGGCTGGTCTTGGGCAAGCCGACTTGAAACAAAAAATTGCTGAATTTCAAGAAAATAGTCCAACGCCATTATTTATTGCTTCTGATGAAGAAGGTGGAACGGTCAGCCGTTTGAGTCGGAATAAAATTGTTTCGCCACCTTTTGAAAACCCACAAGAATTGTATCAAAAAGACGGATTTGATGGGATTGTTCGTGACATTGATCGAAAAGCTGCGATTTTTAATGAGTTAGGCATTCAACTGGGGATGTCACCTGATGCGGATGTCTCTACTGATCCAGAATCATTTATTTATGATCGGACGATTGGTTTAGATGCTGCCGGGACCAGCGAATATGTGGCAAAAAGTGTTGGTGAAATGTCTAAGGAAAAAATCGGCTCGACTTTAAAACATTTTCCTGGTTATGGTAACAATCGTGACTCTCACACTGAAATTGTAACAGACGAACGAAGTCTAGAAGAGTTGCAGACTACAGATTTTCAGCCTTTTATTGCTGGCATTCAAGCAGGAGCAGATAGTATTTTAGTTTCCCATAATATTGTGAATGGGATAGATAGCAGTCAACCGGCATCGATTTCGCCGGCTGTTCATGAAATTTTGCGTGATCAGTTGAATTTTAAAGGTGTGATTATGACAGATGATACGGATATGGCTGGTCTGGCAGAATTTATTTCGCAAGAAGAAGCTGGATTGAAAGCCTTGCAAGCAGGTAATGATTTAATCTTATCATCTAGTTATCAGACACAGATTCCTTATGTTATTCAGGCAATTCAAAATGGTCAATACAGTGAAGACGCGTTAAATCAATCAGTTTTACGGATTTTGAATTGGAAAGAAAAGTTAGGCTTAATTAGTTAGTAAAAGGAGAGAATAATGATGTGTGCATCGATGCGTTTGAAAAAAGATCTTGTCAAACTTACTAAAAAATAAATTTTGACAAGGAGTATGGCATGGAAAGCTCTTGGAAGAAAAAATATTTAACAATTTTATCAGGACAGACAGTTTCATTAATCGGCAGCTCTGCTGTCCAATTTTCATTGATTTGGTGGTTAGCGAGTGAATCAAATTCAGCAGTAATGCTATCAATTGCAGGATTGTTTGCTTATTTGCCCCAGATGTTTTTGGGTCCCTTTGTTGGCGTATGGTTAGATCGATTAGTTAGAAAAAATGTTGTTATTATGGCTGATTTATTCATGGGTGGAGTGGCTTTGGTTTTGTCACTGTGGTTTCTTTTGGGAAATCCGGGTTATTATATCGTTATTTTTGCGATGTTCTTACGAGCATTAGCAAATGTTTTTCACACTCCATCGATTCAAGCAATCGTACCATTATTAGTGCCTGAAAAGGAATTGGTGAAAGCCAATAGTTGGAGTCAATTTTTGCAATCAGGTGCTTTTATGTTAGGTCCTGTTATCGGTGCAGCAATGTTTGCCGCGATGCCGTTGTGGCTAATTCTTCTAACTGACTTGCTGGGTGCTTTGGTAGCATCATTTGCTTTGTGGATTGTTCAAGTACCTAATCCTCCACAAACTGAACTAACATCAGAGCCTAATTATTTAAATGAATTAAAAGCAGGTCTTGCAGTTTTTAAGGCAGATAAAGCAATGTTGATTGTCTTAATTATCTCATTTATTTCTATGGTGTTCTTTTTACCATTAGGGACCCTATTTCCTTTAATGACCAGTTCTCATTTTCAATTGTCTGCTTGGTATGCAAGCTTTGTGGAGCTGGCTTACGCTGCAGGGATGTTAGTCAGTGCATTTTTAATTGGTTTGAAGAAACATTGGCAGAAAAAATTATTGGTAGCTCAATTTGCTATGTTGGCTTTAGGTAGTGCCACGTTTGCAAGTGGTTTGGTGCCTACTAATTTATTAGGTTACTGGCTATTTGTGATTTGCTGTATTTTGTTAGGGAGCTTTGGCAATTTGTACAACATACCCTTTACAGCCTATATTCAAGAAACGGTAGCACCTGAAAAATTGGGGCGAGTATTCTCAGTTTTAGGTAGTGTGTTGTCAGCTGCCATGCCTATTGGTTTAATATTGGCCGGACCGATTTCAGAACAGATTGGGATCGCGGCATGGTTTTTATACTCGGGTATTTTTATGGTTGTGGCTAGCATATTCGGTTTTTTATTTTATAAAAAATATCGTTAAAAAAGAAGGTGAGCTGTTTAACGCAGCTCGCCTTCTTTGTTTAATTTTCTTCAGTAAATTGCGCATGATACAAACGATAATAATAACCGGCTTGTTCTAACAATTTTTCGTGGGTACCAATTTCAACAATTTGACCTTGATCTAAAACCAAAATTTGGTCGGCATTTTTTATTGTAGACAAGCGATGAGCAATAACGAAACTAGTGTGACCTTCCATCATGGTTAAAAAGGCTGTTTGAATATTCTTTTCCGTTAAGGTATCCACCGAGCTGGTGGCTTCATCTAAAATCAACATAGGCGGTTGACTAATCATGGTGCGCGCAATCGTCAATAATTGTTTTTGTCCATCTGACAATTTTAAGCCGGTTACACCCACAATTGTATCTAATCCTTCAGGTAAATTCCGTACAAAATCGTCCATATAAGCGGCTTTTAATGCTGCGAAAATTTCTTCATCATCAGCATTTGGCTTGCCATAGCGCAGATTCTCCCGTAAAGAAGCTTCCATTAACCACGTCTCTTGTAAAACCATACCAAAATGGCGGCGCAAATTATCGCGGGAAATTTTTTGGATATCATTGCCATCGATTGTAATTTTGCCAGCGTCAACTTCATAAAAACGCATCAGCAAATTCACTAAAGTTGATTTTCCAGCACCAGTTTTTCCAACAATAGCAATCGTTTCTCCCGGTTTTACTGTTAAGTTAAAATCTTGGATTAAAGGGCGATCTTTTGAATAACTGAAAGATACATGTTCAAAAACGACTTCTCCAGAAACATCTGTTAAAACAAGAGAATTTTTCCCATCGGGTGCTTCTACTGGCTGATTTAACAAATCAAACGCACGATCTAGACCGGCAATAGCCGTTTGAATTTGGGTAGTAATACCAGACAAATCAATAAATGGTTTAGTAAATTGACTGGCATAAATAGTAAAGCTGGAAATAATTCCTACAGTAATATCTGTCCGCCCATTCAACGCTAATAATCCACCTACTAATCCCACTGATAAATAAGCCATATGATCAATAAAGCGTGAGCCTGGATTTGTTAATGAAGAGGCAAACTGAGCTTTTTGACCGCGATAATAAAGTTCTTGGTTTAAGGTTTCAAAATTTTGTTGATTGACAGTTTCTCGTTGAAAAGCCTTCACAATTTTTTGATTTCCGATCATTTCGGTTATAAAGCCGGAAATATCACCGGTTAATTTTTGTTGTGCAGAAAAATATTTTTGTGACGTACGAGAAAGTATATAGGTCACTAGAAAAATAATTGGCGTAGCCGCTAAAACGATTAGCGCTAATGTCGGGCTGAGATATAGCATAAAAATCAAGGCAATAATAACTACGGTCATCCCGGCAAATACTTGGTTGAAGACCGCAGAGATGGCAACTGAAATATTATCCATATCATTGGTAAAACGACTAACGATGTCACCTTTTGTTGTCTGATCATAATAACTTAACGGCAGCTGATTTAAATGGGTAAAAGTTCTTTCTCGTAATTGTGCTACTGAATCATAAGCTACAAAATTACCTAAACGGGCAATCAAATATTGGCTGACAACTGTGACTAAAAAAATACCGACAAATAAGGTAAGAATTTTTGTAAGCTGTGAAAAGTTGACACTTCCTGTACCCACCATTTGATCAACAGAAACTCCGATTAAATAAGTCATCGTAACTGAAGTGACACCACTGGCAATACCTAAAATAATTGCAGCAATTAGCTGTTTTGGATAGGCAGTCAGGTAAGGAAAGAATAATTTTAAGGAGGTTAAAAAGCTTCTTCGTCGATTCATTATTAGGCCTCCTCCTGTGATTCTGCAAGTTTTCGATATTCAGTTGATGATGACAGTAAATTTTGATGGGTCCCGCTGGCAATAATCTTCCCTTTTTCTAGCAGAAGAATATTTTGAGCTTCTTGTAAGGACCGCAAACGTTGAGAAATAATAATGACCGCAGAAGTCAAATCCTTCTTTAAAGCCTTTCGTAAATCTAGATCAGTTTGGTAATCTAGTGCAGACAAAGAGTCATCTAAGATTAATAGTTTTGGTCGTGCGATAATTCCTCGAGCAATGGTTAAGCGTTGTCGTTGACCGCCGGAAAAGTTTTTCCCATTTTCTAAGATTACCGTATCTAATTGTTGTGGCAGTTGGCGAACAAATTCTGTTGCTTGTGCAGTATCTAAAGCTTGCCAACATTCCTCATCGGTTGCATCAGCTTTTCCCCAACGTAAATTTTCTCGAATAGTTCCACTAAATAAAACGGCTGTCTGAGGAACCAGAGCGATTTCTTGACGTAAATGAGCAAGTGACCAAGCTTTGACATTGGTGCCGGAAAAGAAGAGATTCCCAGCGCTAACATCATAAAAGCGTGGAATCAATTCAATCAAACTAGACTTTCCACTACCTGTTCCACCGGTAATACCTAATGTCTCTCCACTTTTTAAAGCAAAGGAAATATTTTTTAAAACTAGAGCCCAATCTTCACGATAACGAAAATCCACATTTTCAAATTGTACCACCGGAACTTCTTCAAGCGTTTCAGTCACTTCACCAGTATCGGCTAAATTAATTTCAGTATCAAAAACTTGATTGATCCGGCTAGCAGAAGCTGCTGCGCGGGTAAATAAAACCACTAAATCGGAAACAATAATTAAGGCTAACAACATTTGATTCATGTAATTGATCAAAGCCAAAATCTGTCCTTGCTGTAAATGACCGATGTTAATATTGATACCACCTAAATAAAGTAAGCTAGCAACCCCGATATTCATAATTAAGGTTGTTGCCGGTGATAACAAGGAAGAGATATTGGCTACTCGGCGATTGACTTTTGCTAAGTCGTCAGTTTGTTGATTAAATGTTTGTTGTTCTTTTGGCGCTCTAGCAAAGGCACGGATGACCCGAATACCAGTTAAGTTTTGGCTAACTAATAAATTTAAACCGTCTAATTTTTGTTGCACGATTTTGTATAAAGGAACGGAAAAACGAATAATAAAAAATAAAACCAAACAAAAAATTGGTAAGATTAGTAAAAATAAAAAGCCAATTCTTGTGTCAATATAAAAAGCCATAATGACTGAACCAATACTTAAAAAAGGCGCCCGAATAACTAAACGAATAAACATCGCTAAGGCCCATTGCACCTGATTAATATCACTGGTCATGCGAGTGATTAAAGTATCTGTTCCGAAAATATTTAATTCATGATGTGAAAAGCTTTGAATTTTAGCTAACAGTTTATTTCGTAGGACGGTACCAAAACCTTGAGAGGCTACTGATGCAAAATATTGGCAGACAAAAGCACACAGCATTCCCACAATCGACAGCAACAGCATCCAGACAGCCATCTCTATCACTTTGTTGCTATTTCCTTTGACAATCCCTTCGTCAACTAAACGCGCCATAATTAAGGGCAATAATAGCTCGAAAAAGGCTTCTAGAAATTTGAACACGGGTCCAAGGATGACTTGTAGGCGATATTTTTTGGCATAACGTAATAATGAAATCATGAAATCGTCCTTTCAAAAAACAATTACTCTTATTATAGCTGTTTGTTATATCAGAAAATAGTGAAAATTTTTTCGTATTTTAAAATTATTTGTTACACTTAGACAAAAGGTTCTAAAGGAGGGAATTATGGAACAAGAATTTTCATTAGTAGTGCTATTATTTTTTTCATATTCATTTATTGGTTGGCTGTGGGAAACAGTCTATTGCGGCATTAAAGCCCGTCACTTTGTTTACCGAGGTTTCTTATTAGGTCCCATTACACCAATTTATGGTTTCGGTGTGATCGGTGTATTATATTTAATTGATCCTTTTCAAAAAAATATTTTTTTATTATTTGGTTTGTCATTTATATTGTGTACTATCTTAGAATATATCACGAGTTTTTTATTAGAAAAAATATTTCATCTGACTTTGTGGGATTATAAAAAAGTACCGCTAAATATTAATGGGCGAGTGGCGGTTCCTGTCTCGATTTTTTGGGGAGCAGCCTGTGTCTTTATTGTCCGGGTGCTTAATCCCCACTTGATGACTATATTAGAAGGATTGTACGCACGATTTAGTATTTTCTTACCGGTTCTTTTATTGATGCTTATTAGTGCCGATACTGGTTTTACACTGGCCAATGTGTCTTCATTAAGAAGAAGAATGACCGAACTCAGTGGAGCCATTCAAGAAAAGAAAGCCCAATTACAAACCGATGTCAATCAACGCTTAGATACTTTAAAAACAGAAGCAAAGGAACGACAAACGGAAAGAAAAGAGTGGTTGGAGGCTTTCAAAGATCCTGAAACTCGCAAAAAGTTGCCAAAATTAAATTTACAAGAACGACGTTTCTTAAATGCCTTTCCTACAATGAAATCATCTGATTTAAAAAGTAGCTTGCCAGATATTCGTCAAGTAGTTAAAACATTGCGGGAAAAATAAGAGTAAATGCTTTTTGCTTAGGCGAAAAGCATTTTTTTGTAATCAGATAGTCATCTGATTGAAACATTTAACCAGCTTTTTTTTCGTATAATGATCTAGAAGGGTGTGAGTTTGTGTTAAGGAAGAAATTTGGTATTTTATTTAGTGGTCTCTTGATGATGCAATTAGTAGCGCCAACTATTGCAGCGGCTGAAAGTGTCGAAAAATTAGATCAAGAAACAACTACATTAACAAAACAAAGTGAACAAATAAATGGAGATATTCAGTTGGCTTTAAATGCCGCTAATCAACAATATCAAAGTGTGGCAACTATAAAAGAAAAAATTGTGGATAATCAATCCACTTTAAAAGCAACTAAAACTGAAATAAAACAAACCAAAGAAACTATTGAAAAGCGGAAAAAAATCGTAGCTAAGCGCTTAAAAGAAGTCCAAGTCAATCGTTTCCATGAAAAATCGATCATTGCATTATTAGATTCAAAAAGTATTAACCAGTTTGTTAATCGGGCTTTTGCTTTAAGTACGATTCAAAGAGCAGAACAAAACAAAGTCACTGACTTAACTAATGCTCAAGAAAAACTAGTTGACTTAAAAGCGACACAAGAAAAGACCCAAGCAGATCTAGTGGAGCAAGAAAGTAATTTAACAACTGAAGCGGGACAATTAGATACGAAACTAACTGATTTAAAAACAGAATTAGCCAATAACCAGTCAAGTTTACAACAAATTAGTCAAGCTAAAGAGGTCGAAGCAGCTCGTGTTGCTGCAGAAGCTGCACAAGCTGAGGAGAAAGCAGCTGAAGCTGAAAAAAATTCCGCGACAGTTACTTCAAGTCAGACAACAGAAAGCACAACAACTACAGAAAATACAAAAGCTACAGAAGATACCACAACAGTAGAAAGTACCACAAGTTCTTCAACAACTGAAACAAGTGAAACTCAATCAGCACCAACAAATAACACGCCAACACCAGCACCGGTTGAAACACCGATAACTAATACTGGTGGGAAAACCATAACAATGCAATCAACTGCTTATTCTTTCGCAGAATCTGCCAATACTTTTTGGACAGCCACAGGGATTGATTTGCGGCAAAATCCTCAAGTAGTAGCAGTAGATCCTAGTGTCATTCCATTAGGTTCAATGGTGGAGGTTTCGGGTTATGGTATCGCGATTGCCGGAGATACTGGTGGTGCCATTAAAGGAAATATTATTGATTGCCATTTTGCAACTGTTGGAGAATGCATTCAATGGGGACGTCGAAGTGTGACAGTAACAATATTAAGTTAATATTTAGTCAACAGCAAATTGAGTTCATTTTTGTTGTTGGCTTTTTTTCATGCCGGTAATATAAGTAGTGATATCTGTGATAAAATAATAATTAAGTTTTAAGGAGGCGTTTTTATTGTCAGAGACGATTGAGTTTCAAGAGTTAACATTAACACCAGTTAAATTAAAATTCACTGAAGAAGAATTAAAGAAAAAAATCACGTTTAAAGGCGCGATTTCCTCTGAACATTTAAAGGGACAGGATTTCCATTATTATCTGATGCCTAAAAGAGATTTAGAAGAGTTATTGAAAAAAACTGGTCGGACAACGAGCATGGATGATCAAAAACTTTATCATATTACGGGCTTTTTAGTTACTAGCACACTGAAACATGAATCAGTTAACGGCTACTACATTCCAACTCAGTGGGGATTTGTCCAAGTCCAGGTGTTCGATTAAAAATAATACGTTTGTAACATAACTGAAACGATTTCTTCAATTTATCAAGGTAAAATGAATTGAACTGTAAATATTAGCTGAAAAAAATGACAATCTAGCTAATCTTTAGGAGGAAAAAATGAAAATTCAAAAACTATTATTTAGCGCAGTTGTTTTGAGTACTGTTGCAGCGAGCCAAACGACCGTTTTTGCTGAAGAAATTCTTGATGACACAAACGTAGAAGAAGCGACTGAACAAAATTCAATTATTGTTGGTGAGACGACTGAAAATCCTCTAACAAATGGAGAAAATATAGAAACAACCCATCCAGCAAATGTTTTGGGCGCAACATCAAATACACGAGCAGCAAGTTCTTATCAACAAGTGTTTATTGATAGCGTGGCACCTTCAGCTAGAACTTTAGCTGCTGAAAATGATATGTATGCATCAGTAATGATTGCTCAAGCCATTATTGAAAGTGGCTGGGGTCAAAGTGCGTTAGCAGCAGCACCAAATTATAATTTATTTGGAATTAAAGGTAATTATAACGGTCAATCGGTGACCTTTAAAACCCAAGAATACGTTAATGGAGAATGGATTACAATTGATGCAGCATTTAGAAAATATCCCTCTTATGCGGAATCTTTATTAGACAATGTTAAAGTTATTAAAACGACTTCTTTTAGTAGTGGCGTTTATTTTTATGCAGGAGCATGGAAAAGTAATACAAATTCTTACAAAGATGCAACAGCCTATTTGCAGGGGCGTTACGCAACTTCGCCTACTTATGCTAGTACCTTAAATAGTGTAATTGAAAGTTATAATCTGACTCAATATGATAATACAAATTCAAATTCCATGTATCGTTTGTACAATCCAAATAGTGGCGAGCATTTTTACACGAATGATGCCAAAGAAAAAAATTGGTTGGATTCTGTCGGTTGGAATTATGAAGGTGTTGAATGGCAATCTCCTAAGTCTGGTTCTGAAGTTTATCGTTTATATAATCCAAACTCTGGCGATCACCATTATACTTTGGCTGCCGACGAAAAAGATCATTTAGTAAAATCTGGCTGGAAATATGAAGGTCGTTGTTGGTACTCTGGCGGTTCAACCACTCTTTATCGTTTGTATAATCCAAATGCAAAGACTGGAACCCACCATTACACCAAAAATACGAATGAACATAACAATTTAGTAAAACAAGGTTGGCGTGATGAAGGTATTGGCTGGTATGGTCAATAAACAATTGTTTGCCATGATCTAATTGAAATAGCTGATCTATTAAAAATCGGTCCTTTAATATATGCTTATCGTCAAGGTTTGCATCTAAGGGATACCGTTCTTTAATAGATCTTTTTTTTATTAGAAGAATATTTTTGATTCTATTTACTCTTTTAATGGTCGGAATCTAGTAGTTTTGCTATGATTAGCGTACATGCTATTTTTTTAAAGGAGTTAATTGAAATGGATAAGATTCGAATTAAAAATTTACGTTTTTATACCTATAATGGTGTTTTACCGGAAGAAAAAAAATTAGGGCAACAAATTGCTTTAGATATTGAAATGCAGACGTCCTTAAAAAAAGCAGGAAAATCAGATAATGTTGTAGATACAGTTAGTTATGCTGAAGTAACTGAAAAAGTTAGTGGACTGGTTCAATCAAAAAGTTTTGATTTAATGGAAGCCTTGGTTTCGGCAATTTTAGATGTCATTGAAGAAAATTTTGGCGGACAATTGACTAAAGCAATAGTCAAAGTACGCAAATATTCAGTACCGATGCCGGGAAATTTTGATCATATTGAGATTGAAATGGAAAGAGAGTTTAATCATGCTTAGTTATTTAGCTTTTGGTAGCAACCTAGGTGATTCTTTAGCTACTTTAAAAAAAGGTCGAACACTACTGGCAGAAAGATCCGACATTTCTTTATTGGCCTCTTCTAAGTTATACGAGACGAAACCTTATGGAGATGTGGTGCAAGATGATTTTCTAAACGGTGCAATTTTGGTGGAAACGAGCTTAACACCTGAGGAATTATTGACAGCTATTCATCAAGTGGAGGCAGACTTGGGACGTCAACGGATGATTCATTGGGGACCACGAACGCTAGATATTGATATTTTATTATACGGTGATGAAAAGATTGATCTACCGATATTGAAAATCCCCCACGTGGAATTAACTAAACGTTCTTTTGTTTTAATTCCTTTGAAAGATATTTATCGAGAAAAGAACCTCTTGGGAGAACCGATTGATTATTGGATTAACGCATCAGGCAATCAAAATGAAGTGAAACTAAGCACAAAGGAATGGTAGAAATGGACAGCGAAAAAGAACAAATTATTGAAAATGCAGTGAAAGAAATATTAACAGCTATCGGTGAAGATCCAGAACGGACTGGTTTATTAGAAACTCCGAAACGGGTAGCAAAAATGTATCAGGAAATTTTTAGTGGACTGATGACACCAGCATTTGATGACTATAAATTGTTTGATAGCAAAAATGAAGACGATATGGTTTTAGTGAAAGATATTCAGTTTTATTCGATGTGTGAGCATCATTTGTTACCATTTTATGGCAAAGTTCACTTAGCCTATGTTCCAGCTGGTGGCAAAGTGATTGGTCTAAGTAAAATTCCGAGACTAGTGGATTATTGCTCAAAACGTCCAAGCGTCCAAGAAGATTTGACTGTGATGATTGCAGAAAAATTGGCTGCTAATATTCCTAATCAAGGTATCGCCATTGCAATTGAGGCTGAACATATGTGTATGACTATTCGTGGCGCAAAAACGCCCCATAGTTTGACGAAGACTTACCATTATACTGGAATTTTTAAAGAAGATCGTGATTGGAAACAAGATTTTTTACAGGCGCTTAAGTAATGGAAATAATAGTCGCTACCAATAATCAAGGAAAATTACTAGAGATGCAGCAAGGCATTTATGATTCAAATATTTCCTTAGTATCTTATCAAAAATACTCGCAGATTGCTGAAAAACCACAAGAAGCAGGACAGACTTATTTTGAGAATGCCTACTTAAAAGCCAAGTTTTATCAAGCGAAACTGAAACAACCAGTTTTAGCGGATGATGGTGGTTTAGAATTGGTCGCCTTTCCTGAAATTTTAGGCTTGAAGACGCAGCGTTTTTTCAAAAGTAGTGATCCGTTAGATCAAAATCAAGAAATTTTGGCTTTATTTCAAAATACGAAAACTTCAAAAAAAGTCACATTAAAAGCCACACTGGTTTATTTAATGGATGAGAGCAATTATCTGACCAGTGAAGCCAGTCTAGTGGGAGAAATCGTCCCACCAAAAGGGACTATGGGCTATGGTTTTGATTCGATTATAAAAATTCCTGCACTAAATAAAACTTTGGCTGAAATGACCGACTTTGAAAGAGCACATTATAGTCCAAGAATTCAAGCGCTAAAAAAAATATTGCTGAAAATCAAAGGAGATTGATCAATGGATTTTACAAAAAAAGATCAAATTATGGGGATTGTGAATGTTACTCCAGATTCATTTTCTGACGGTGGAAAATATAGTGATGTGGCTGCGGCCATTGCCCACGGGAAGCAATTAGTAGCTGATGGTGCAGATATTTTAGATATTGGTGGTCAATCGACTCGCCCGGGATATCAGGAAGTGTCGCCAGAAATTGAATTAGCGAGAATTATACCTGTAATTGAAGGATTAAAAAGTTTGGCGGTACCAATTTCAGTGGATACTTATTTTCCTGAGGTTGCTAAAGGGGCTATTCAAGCAGGAGCAAGCATCATCAATGATATAAAAGGTTTGGATACGCCTGATATGGCAGAAACCTTAGCGAAATATCCTGAAGTCAAAATAATTATTATGCATTCGAGAAAAAGAAATTCACAAAGCTTGGCTGTAGAATTGGCTGATTTTTATGCTGAGAAAATTGCATTATGCGAAAAAGTCGGGATTCCACTGGCGAATATTTGTTTTGATCCCGGTGTGGGTTTTGGCAAATCAGCGGCAGAAAATATTGAGTTGGTGCGGTACCCTGAAAAATATCGTTTTGAAAATTACCCTATCTTGTATGGGATTTCTCGCAAACGGACGATTGGTCACTTGACGGGAGAAGAACAAGCAGATCAGCGGGATTTTGGTTCAGTGACGGCTTCACTCTTTTTGTTAAATCAAGGGGTCGAAATTGTCCGAGTCCACAATGTGTTTGGGATGAAACAAGCTTTGAAAACATGGAGAAGTCTAGTGGATTAATTTTGGGGGAATCAGTATGACAAAAAAACTAAAAAAAATGACAGTTTCAGATGTGAAGATTTTACAAGAACTAAGTATAACAACCTTCACTGATACTTTTGCTGCAGGAAATACTGCTGAAAATATGAAAGCTTATCTGTCTGAAGCTTATACAATTGAAAAATTGACGGATGAATTGACTAATTCTGAGTCAACTTTTTATTTTATATATTTTGAAGAACAGCTAGCTGGCTATTTAAAATTAAATGTTGGCTCTGCTCAAACTGAAAGCATCCTAGATAATGGCTTAGAAGTAGAACGAATCTATATTTTAAGTCAATTTAAACGTCACGGCTTAGGACGCTTTTTAATTGAAACAGCAATTGATATGGCACGAAAACAAGGAAAAGAAATTATTTGGTTAGGAGTATGGGATCAAAATCCAAAAGCTCGGGCCTTTTATGAGTCACTAGGATTTGAATATTTTTCTGCCCATACTTTTGTAATGGGGGATGATCCGCAGACAGATTTAATCATGGTGAAAAATTTAGTAAAGTAAAACTGTCAAAATTATTTGGCAGTTTTTTTTGGACAACAAAAAAGGCATCTACCGCTAGTCTTCAGTAGATGCCTTTACATAGAACTGGAATCGTTCATGTGAGAATTACACTCCTTATGCGATTTTTTTTAGTTCTTGTACTGCTTGTTCGATAGTAACACCAGTCGCAAATTGGTTTGCGTCAGCTTCATTAAATACAATAAATAGATTTAAATCAGTATTTAGTGTTACTCGATATTTTAATTCAGTGTTATAGAATGTCATATTCATTCTCCTTTCTTGATCTAAACGAAAGGCAACTATTACGCTGATAACGAAATTCCATTGTTATTATGACACAAATTAAAAAATTTAGCTATTCTTTTTACTTATGATTTTTGAGAATCTTAAGATTTCAGCTATTTGCCTTCGTTGTTTTCAGTATAAAGTAAGTATGTAATTTTTTAGTAAAAATAAAGTTAAATGTAGGTAAAATACCATTTGTTTTAATAAATTTACGTGGTAAGCTCATAGTGAAAACGTTTCCTGTGAGGAGGGGAATGAGTGGGCAAATTAATGAGGAAAATAGCAATTGTTAATGGCTATCTATTATTTGTTTTAGGGTTATTTTTACCAGTGATAAATGGCAATACTGGGAAATTTACTTTGATTGGTTTATGGGCAGAAAGTCTAACTAGTGGAAATTTCTCACATTTTTGGACAACGCAATTTCCAGTAGGGATCGAGGCAGAGATTGGCACGGGTTTTTTACTATTGGTGATTATAGCCAGCTTTTTGGATGCTGTTGTTTTGACTTTTAGGAAAAAAACTAAAATCTTACCAATGATAAAAAATGTTGCTTTATTTTTTGCCATCTTTTTCCTAGGACAATTTTCATTCTTTACAGCTAGCCCGGGAGTTTTGCCAATGCCAATTTTGGCGTTATTAGAATTTCTCTTAATGCGTTATCTGGAAGGAAAAGAAGAACGAGATCAGCAATATACTGAGCAAACCCGTAAAAATAAAGCAGAAAAACTGGATAAAGAACAACGATTAGCCTTTAAAGGAAAATATCCCAGTTTGTTTAAACAGATTATTAATAAAAATCTCCTCTTTTACCGCCAAAATCTATTGATCTTGTCAGCGGCTAATTTTGTTTCGTATCTTTCAATTGCATTGTTAATTTTTTCGTACCGTTCTTTTTCGGCGGGACAAAGTCAGCAAAGTATATTTGATAAAACTGGATTATTGCCGATTTTTATTGAGTCTGGTGGTATTTTGGTTTTATTATTGATTATATTTTTAACCTTTATCAACGGGATGTATTTAACCTTTAAAGAAAACCATGGAGAATTGTGGTTTCTTTTAGGGATCCGCCGTAAAACTTTTTTGTGGATGTTGATTCGAGAGTATTTGATTTGTGTTGGTGTTTCAGTCGTTGTTGGTATAATTGTAACCCTTCCTTTGATTCGTTTGGATTTTTGGACGTATCTTTTAGCAATTTTGATTCAACTTTTTTTGGCAGTGATAACTTTGGGTTTTCATCAAGAAAAGACCTTACGATTGTTACAATTTAAGCCTAAAAGTACTCAGAAGGTAGCACGCATTAATTTTCGTGGGAAAATTATCTGGCTGTTGATTGGTTTGCTTTTTTTAGGTATTACTTTTTGGTGGTTTACGCGGCGAAAATCAGCCGAAACATACTTAGTACTGATTACTTTAGCGATTGGGCTAATCGGCTTGGTGAATGGCTTGTTAAAAATTTTTATTGCATGGTTACAAAAACGCCGAGACTATTTACAGCATTTTTTAACCTTCAATGATTTTACTTACCGCTTCCGAAAAAGTGCAAACTTGATCATTATCTTAATTTTGTTACAAGTCTTTAGCTTAGGTTTTTTGTTACCACGACTGATTACTGGTGAAATGGTGCAAGTGGATCAATTATTTCCTTATGATATTGTGGCGAAGATTCATAATGAAGAATTGCTCCAACTTGAAAAAATAAGTCAAAAATATCAAGCGGATCTGTTAACTTTTCCGATGGTACCGATCACTTCAGTTGATGGAGACTCTGATCCAGAAATCTATGGTGTCGCCCGGCCGATTATGTATATTCAAGGGCAGCAGATAGGAATTTCAGAAACAACTTATCAGAAATTAAGGAAATTAGTTGGTGAAAAAGAACAACCTTTAAATTTAAAAAGGAACCAGTGGCATGTGGTTTATCAGCAAGGAATAAATGTCTCAGCACAACCGATTGATTGGGATCCTGGTAGTAAAGAACCGCGGCTAAGAATCGGGACACCATTAGATTTTTATGATACCAATGATATTGATCGAATCTTTCCAATGCGGGATATTAAAAGTCAGGAACGAAATATTCTGACGGGTATGTTTCAACGGGGATTACAAGAAAATCTAGTTGTTTTAACCGATGAGGCATTTCCTAAAACACAACAGAAATTGGTACTTATTCAAACCAATCACGGGAAGAAAATGGTTGATGAACTACAATTTATCGATCAAAAATATGCATCAGACCGACGTTGGGATGAAAAAATCCAACCTTATTATTGGAAGGATCAACAAGAGATAGATGTAAAAAATGAAAATAATCTAGAAATGATTGTGCTAGTCTTCTTATTAGTTATCAGTTTGTTATTGAGCTTTAGTTTGTTGTTGACCAAGTATTTAGGTGAAAAAGATTTCTGGACTGAAAAGCAAAACTTACTACTACTTTTAGGAGCAAGAGAAAAAGAACGACGAAAAATTCTAAATCGACAATTGCGTTTGTTTTTCTGGCTACCATTAATTATGGCGGGGCTAATTGGCGTAGTGTTCATTTTCATTATGACCAATATTAGATTTTTTAATCAACTAGAAAGTCTGCAATTTTTCTGGCGGATAATAATCGTTGATAGTTGTTACGCCGCCGTTTGGTATCTAGTCTATCGAGTGTTTGGCAATCAAATAATGAAGTGGGTGAGTAAATGACAGCAATTATCACAGCCAAAGAAATTTTTCATCATTATGATCAGCAGGAAGTTTTAAAGGGCATTGATTTAACGATTAATGAGGGTGATTATATAAGTATTATGGGTCGCTCTGGTTGTGGGAAGACTACCTTACTGAAAATTCTAGGCCTAATCAATTTTCCCTCCAATGGTGAAGTCTTTTTTGAAGGGAAAAATACTTGGAGTCTCTATCAAGACGAATTATCAGATATACGCCGAAAGAAACTAGGTTTTGTCTTTCAGGATTTTCAATTGATGGAAAGTATTACCGTTCGGGAAAACATGTTGCTCCCGGCGATTCTAGATAAACGTTCACCAGAAGAAGCTGAAAATTATCTAGCTAGTTTGATTGATACACTGCGTTTGCGACCACTATTGAATAAATTTCCTCAAGAATTATCTGTAGGTGAAAAACAGCGAACAGCCATTTGTCGCGCTCTAGTAAATCAACCTAAGATAATTATGGCAGACGAACCTACGGGAAACTTAGACAGCAATGCTGGCGCAGAAGTTTTAGCAACTTTCAAAAAAATCAATCAAGAATTAGGTGTCACTATCTTAATGATTACTCATGATAGTAAAGTTGCCAACAGTGCAAAAAAAGTAATCTTTTTAAAAGACGGCAAAATTTATTCTGATTTGGAGACTGCCGGAATTGAAACTGAAGGAATGATTGCGGAAAAAATGTTGGAAGTGTAAAAGGGATGGCATGTGAAAAATCATGTGCCATTTCTTTTTTGATTTATTTCAAAAAAACTGTTTGCGTTTTCAAAAAATCCATGCTAATATACAGACATTGATACAGGCATGTGACTGGTAATGCAGGCAGGACCTAAATAAGTTGTTATTACGTTTCTTTATGGGCGTAATGTCGATTTATTTAAGTTCTGCCTTTTTTGTATTCATTCGGCCAAGTGAATGCAATAGAATTTAGAAATGAGGGAATCGTATGAATTACCAAGAAACCGCAAAAGAAATCGTTGAAGAAATCGGCGGCAAAGAAAATGTTGCCCATTTAGAACATTGTTCTACAAGATTACGTTTTACGTTAAAAGATAAAAGCAAAGCCAATGAAGAAGCGTTAGGAAAAATTGATGGCGTTATGGGTGTTCGCCAAAACGTTCAATTGCAAGTAATTATTGGTAACGAAGTAGTAGAGGTTTTTGATCAAGTTAAAAATTTAATCGGTGACGGTGCAAGTACAACCGGTAACGATGACGGACCCAAAGAAAAGCAAAAAATTGGCGCAGTTATCTTAGACTTTATTATTTCCGTTTTCCAACCATTAATTCCAGCTATTGCTGGAGGTGGGATTTTACGTTCATTACTATTGTTGGCATCACTTGTTGGCGTAATGAGTGATCAAAGTCAAACGTACCAAGTGTTATACCAAATCGGAGGTGCACCACTTTATTTCTTACCGATTTTAGTAGCCATTACAACAGCACGGAAATTGAAGGTTAATGAACTGGTGGCTGTTTCGGTCGTTGGTGTCATGATTTTACCTAGTTTGACTGCTTTAATTACTGAAGGCACGTCATTATTGTCTTTCGGGATAGAAAATATTGATTATGGTTCGCAAGTTTTTCCAGCAATTTTGACCGTTTTATTTTATGCAGTAATGGAAAAATTCTTTACTAAATACTCTTTCAAATCAATTCGAATTTTCTTTGTACCAATGATGAGTTTATTAATTACTGCACCGGTGGCTTTATTAATTTTAGGCCCATTAGGTTTTAATATTGGGACAATTTTCTCTGGTGTGATTGTTGCTTTATACAATCAACTTGGTTGGGTAGCAACGGGATTATTAGCGGCCGTTTTACCATTAATGGTTGTTACAGGGATGCACAAAGCAATGATTCCTTATGCTGTCTCTTCAATGAGTGAGTTAGGAATGGAATTACTTTATTTACCAGCATCGCTAGCTCATAATATTTCTGAATCAGGTGCTAGTTTTGCTGTTAGTTTAAGAACCAAAGACAAAAAACTAAAAGCTACAGCAGTTTCAGCTGGGATTTCTGCTTTGTTTGGGATCACTGAACCGGCGCTTTATGGAGTTACCATTTTACACAAACGGGTATTGTATGCTGTTATGGCATCCAGTTTAATTGGTGGTGCTGTTGCTGGGTTAACAGCAATTCGAGCTTTTGCTTTAGTGGGACCTGGACTTGCTAGTATCACAATGTATGCTGATCCTTCTGATGCAATGAATTTAGTTTGGGCCTTTGTTGTTTTAGGATTGTCCTTTGTGCTGTCATTTGTCATTACTTTAATCTTCTTTAAAGATGCAAAAGTGGAAGAAACAGTTGAAAAAACTGAAATGCCAACAAATTTATCTTCAGATTATACTGAAACGTTAGCAAGTCCTTTAACTGGTAAAGTGATTCCTTTAAGTGAAGTAAAAGATGAAGTTTTTTCTAGTGGTATGGTAGGCAGCGGTGTCGGTATTCTTCCTGAAGAAGGAAAGTTATATGCACCAGCTGATGCGGAAGTTACAATGGTTTTTGAAACAGGTCACGCACTAGGCTTACGCTTAGATAGTGGCGCTGAAATTTTATTTCATATTGGGATTGATACAGTTCAAATGCAAGGTGATGGCTTTACGCCAAAAGTTCAAGCAGGTGATCAAGTGAAAAAAGGTCAATTGCTAATTGAATTTGATATTGCAAAAATTGAAGCTGCAGGTTTTGATCCAACATTAATTTATGTAGTCACCAACCATGATAAATTTAACGTAGCTTCTTTAGAAACAGAAAAAGAAGTAACCAATGAATCAGATTTATTGGCAATCAGTTTAGCTTAAGATTAAAAAATAGTGTAAAATATAAAGGAGCTTTTTTATGACAAACAATGCATTTCCAGAAGGATTTTTATGGGGTGGCGCGGTAGCTGCTAATCAAGTTGAAGGTGGCTGGAACGTCGATGGTAAAGGAATGTCGGTGGCTGATATTGCTTCTTACAAACCAAATATCGATAATACAAATTATGCTGCTCATTGGGAAGTTTCAACAGAATCGATTGAAGCTGCCATCGCTGATCAAACAGATAAAGATTATCCAAAACGTCGCGGAATTGATTTTTATCATCGTTATAAAGAAGATTTGGCTTTGTTTGCTGAAATGGGATTTAAAACTTTACGTTTATCGATTGCTTGGACAAGATTATTTCCAACTGGTGAAGAGTTAGAACCAAATGAAGCGGGTGTCGCTTTTTACGAAAATGTCTTCAAAGAAATGGCACGTTTAAATATTGAACCAATCGTCACTTTGTCCCATTATGAAATGCCTGTATCATTAAGCTTAAAATTTAATGGTTGGGTTGATCGTCGTGTCGTAGATGATTTTGTTCGTTTCTCAAATGTTTGTTTTGATCGATTTGGAAAATATGTTAAATATTGGTTGACGTTTAATGAGATTGATAGTATTCACCGTCATCCTTTTACTACTGCGGGAATTATTCCTGATAAAAGTGCCGAAGGACGCTATATTGCTGATGTTTATCAAGCGTTGCATCACCAATTTGTGGCAAGTGCCCTTGTGACAAAAGATGCCCATGAAAAAATTCCTGGTAGTCAAGTTGGTTGTATGCTAACCAAACTAATGACTTATCCCTTAACATGTGCACCTTTAGATGTAGAATTAACTTTAAAGAAAAACCTGGAAAATGATTTTTATGCCGACGTTCAAGTTTTCGGTGAATATCCACGAATGATTATCAAGGACTTAGAAAAACGCAATTTGATGCCAGAAATGGTTGAAGGCGATAAAGAAATATTGAAAGAACACACTGTTGATTTTGTGTCATTTAGTTATTATATGTCGATGGCAGAGTCAGCAGATCCAAATGCTGAAAGAACACCAGGAAATACTGTTTTAGGAGTGAAAAATCCCTACTTACCATCAACTGAATGGGGCTGGCAAATTGATCCTAAAGGGTTAAAAATTTCCTTGATTGAATTATATGATCGCTACAATGTGCCATTAATGATTGTTGAAAATGGTATGGGTGCAGTAGATAAAATTGAAGATGGAAAAATCCATGACGATTACCGGATGGAATATTTCACTGCTCATTTTAAACAAATGAAAGAAGCCATTGATGAAGGCGTTGATTTAGTTGGCTATACTAGCTGGGCGCCAATCGATTTAGTCAGTGCGGGGACTTCTCAAGTGTCTAAACGCTACGGATTCATTTATGTTGATGCCGATGATGAAGGCAATGGCACTTATGATCGGATGCGCAAAGATTCTTTCTACTGGTATCAAAAAGTAATTCAAACAAATGGCGCTTCTTTAGCTGAATAATTTTTGATAAAAGGGGAAGAGGCTTGTGAGCGTAATCAAAAAAGTATTAAATTCGAGTGTCGTGTTAGTTGAAAAAGATGGGCAAGAAATGATTGCGTTAGGTAAAGGGATCGGCTTTGGGAAAAAAGCTGGTGAGCAGCTTTCTGATGAACAAGTAGACAAAATCTTCTTGGAAGCAACTGAACAAAAATCTTCGCAAATTGCTGAATTAGTGAGTGAAGTTCCTTTCGAATTCTTTCAGCTGACACGAGATATTATTGATGACGCAAAAAAACAGTTAAACAAAGAATTAAATAATAATTTATATCTGAGTTTGACTGATCACTTGCACTTTGCGGTTGAACGAGCTAGAAGCGGGATGCAGATTACCAACCGACTCCATTGGGAAATTAAAAATTATTATCCTAAAGAATTTCAAGTATCATTAGCAGCCTTAGAAAAACTAAATCAGTTGTATCAGATTGATTTACCAGAAGAAGAAGCGAGTAATATCGCGTTTCACTTAATCAATGCTGAAAATAATGAACAGACAGATAGTTTTCGCTCAGCAAAAATGATTGGCGAGATTGTCAATCTGGTACGCTATTCAATTCAAAAAGAAGTTGATGTTCATTCGTTACATTATAATCGTTTTATTACCCATGTACGTTTTTTTGTCGAACGATTTTACACGGATGGTTTATTACAAGAAGGCGAGGAAGCCTTACATGGTCAAATGTGGACCTTATTTCCTGAAGCCGCTGAAATTGCCGTGAAAGTCCGAGATTATCTAGAAAAAAGCTACGAACGTCGGATTCCAGATGAAGAAACTTTTTATTTGGCGGTGCATATTAACCGTCTGATGAAACACACAAATTAATCCATGACTGTCGAAGGGTACCATTTTCGACAGTCATTTTATGTTAAAATTATTGTAAGCGTTTAATTAATTAGGAAGCTGGTGATGATATGTTAAACAAAGAAGAATTATTAAAATCATTGCAAGATCATAGTTATGAAAAAAGTCGTCATTTAATGGACTTTCACGTTGCTGGTTTTGCTTACGGTGAGGGTCTGGAAGTGATTGAAGAATTATCTTTAGGCAAAGAAGTGATTTTAGTAGCAGAATCAGACAATCCCTATGATCCAGAAGCTGTTGCAATCTTTTATCAGGATCGAAAAATTGGTTATGTACCAAAAGATCGCAATACTTTGTTAAGCAAATTGTTGTATTTTGGTCATGGGGATTTATTTGAATCATGCATTCAATATGCAAATCGTGAGAGCCATCCAGAAAGACAATTCCGCGTAGTAGTAAAAATTAAAGATAATCGAAAAAAATAAAAACTCTCATCTGACAACTGGATGTTACAAATTAAAAATAAGCTTATTTTTTTAAAATTATCAGAATATTAGCAATCATTTTATCCTGCAAAGAAAACAATAAGTTTCCTCTTAAATAGGCGACTTCTTACTTGAATTACAAGCGTTATGGCGTTCAAATAGAGGTATCAAGAGAAACATATGGAGGACGAGTAAAATGATTGTAAAAGATGAAGCCAAAGAAAAGTTGAGTCCTTTTGAATTGAGCTTATCTTTAGAACAAGAACTAATCAAAAATGGCCAAACTCAAGGATTATTAAATGCCGGACGAGGAAATCCAAACTGGACAGCGCCTACCCCCCGTGAAGCTTTCTTTTTATTAGGTCAATTTGCGACTAGCGAAACCTTACATGCAGACGGCAATTATACGGCTGGTCAAATTTACCAAAGTGAAAATCGCAGTCAACGTTTTGAAACCTTTTTAGCAGGTCAAACTTCAAAAGGTGCTAACTTTTTGAAAAAAATCTGGTACTCGGATAATAATTTCCTTGGTATGCCGCGAGAAGAATGGTTAAGCCAAATGTTAGATTATATTATAGGCGACAACTATCCTAATCCAGTTCGATGTTTACCCGCAGCTGAAGGTCCGATTAAAAAATATTTGAACCAAGAATTATTTTCTCATTCTACAATTCCCTTTGATATTTTTGCGGTTGAAGGCGGAACAGCAGGAATTTGTTATTTATTTGATAGTTTAATGAATAATTTCTTGTTGAGTAAAGGTGATCGGATTGCTTTAATGTTACCAACCTTTGCGCCATATTTGGAGATTCCCGAGTTACCTCAATATCAATTTGATGTAGTGAAAATCCATGCCAAACAAACTGTGATGGAAGGAAAGAGCACTTACCAATATGCCACGAGTGAAATTGATAAATTAAAAGACCCAACGATTAAAGCAGTCTTTGTAGTGAACCCAAGTAACCCAACTGCAAATGCTATGTGTGGCAGTACAATCGATCAAATTAAAAAGATTGTCGCTGAAGATCATCCCCACTTAATGGTTTTAACTGATGATGTTTATGGCACTTTTGTTCCTGATTTCACTTCTTTATTCAGTGAGTTACCGTATAATACGGCTTGTATTTATTCTTATTCAAAATATTTTGGTGCAACAGGCTGGCGTATTGGTACTATTGCAGTCGCTCAAGAAAATATTTTTGATGAATTGATTCGCAGCTTAGGAGATAAAAATCGTAAGAGTTTAAATGCTCGATACGCATCAGTTTCTCCAGAGCCTGAAAAAATTTCTTTCATTGACCGGATTGTGGCTGACAGTCGAGACGTTGCTTTAAATCATGCGGCAGGCTTGTCTTCAGTCCAACAAGTGATGATGACGATGTTTAGTCTATATTCTTTACTAGATGAAGGTGAGGCTTATAAAGCTGAAGTGATGGCGATTTGTCATGAAAGAGAAAAATTACTTTATAAAACGTTAGGTTTGGATGAACCGTTAGAATCTTTAGATACAGCTTATTATTGTGAAATTGATTTTAATAATTGGATTAACACTCGTTATGGCAAAGATTTTTCTGACTATTTAAGAAATAATTGGACCATTACTCAATTATTAACTTCTTTAGCTGAAAAAGAACGCTTGATGTTACTTAAGGCTGACGCATTTGGTAGTAGTGATTGGGCGGTCCGGGTTTCATTAGCTAATTTACCAACGGATCAATATAGTGAAGTTGGCAAACGAATGATTCGCTTGGTAGAAAATATTCGCCAAGACTGGTTAAAAATTAAATAATTCGACAGGGATTTTTAACGCGGTATAATGTTTCCAAATAGTTTTTTAGGAGGAACATTATGGCAAACGAATATCCCCAAGCATTAACCATAGCAGGTTCAGATAGTGACGGTAGCGCAGGTATGCAAGCTGATTTACACACTTTTTTTGCAAGGAAAGTGTATGGTACGTCTATTATGACAGCTTGTGTTGCCGGTAATTCTTACGGTATCGCTGCCCAAGTTCTGTTACCTACAGATTTTATTTCAAAGGAATTTGAATTATTGGCAGCAGATTATCAGATTCGTGCCAGTAAAACAGGTATGTTGGCAAATACTGAATTGATTGAGACAGTTGCCGAAAATTATCTAAAATATGATTTTGGTCCGTTAGTTGTTGATCCAGTGATTATGACTAAACACGGGAATATGTTGTTAGAAGAAGCAGCTTTTGAGTCCTTAAAAAAATTATTGGTTCCATTAGCAACAGTCATTACTCCTAATTTTTACGAAGCACAAAAGCTAACCAATCTAAACATTCAAACTGAAATCGATTATGTCAAAGCAGCAAAACAGCTACAAAAATTAGGTGCCAAAAATGTCATGATTAAAGGACGTCACGACGATCCACAACAAGCCAGAGTAAATGATTATGTGTTATTAGCCGACGGCAAAGATTTTTGGTTGAGTGAACCTTATCATCATACCGATCGAATTAATGGCACTGGTGATACCTTGTCTGCATGCATCGCGGCAGAAATTGCAAAAGGGACTGATATTGAAACTGCCATTCGAATTGCTAAAAAGTTTGTCAATGCGGCAATTGAAAAAGAAATCGCTGTTGGTCATAAATTCGGACCGATTAATCATTGGCAAGCCGAAGATAATATTGAATAATTTGCGACCTCTCGTTGATTCGAGAGGTTTTTTTGAATTAATTATTTAAGGTGAAAATGGTCTGTGTTGATTCAATTGTATTCTTTGATTTTCGGTGGTATCATATGAAAAAATAATCATATGAAAAAGAGGCAGAAAAAATGAATCATCATGGTCAACAAAAAATCAATCGCGCATTTAAAATAGGTATGTTAATAAATTTAGTTTTCGTAATCGTTGAAGCAACTATTGGCTTCACTGCAAATTCTTTGTCATTAATTGCTGATGCGGGTCATAACTTAAGTGATGTGTTAGGTTTATTAGTAGCTTGGGTGGCCTTGATTTTAAGTCAACGGACCCGTGATAATTATCGAACGTACGGTTATAAAAGGAGTTCTATTTTAGCTGCTTTATTTAATGCAGTCTTTTTATTGATAGCTGTTGGCGGTATTTTATTAGAAGCATTTCAACGATTGGGAAATGTGCAACCGGTTCAGGAAAATAGTGTGATGCTAGTTGCGGGGGTAGGAATCTTAATTAATGGTTTTACGGCTTTTTTATTTATGAAAGATCAAGCTCATGATTTAAATGTTCGCGGCGCTTTTTTACACATGGCAGCAGATACTTTGGTTTCAGTTGGTGTGGTAGTGGCCGCTTTTATTATTAAATTTACAAATTGGTATTGGTTGGATCCAGTTATTAGTATTGCTATAGCTGTGATTATTTTTGTTGGTACTTGGCGTTTATTGAAAGAATCATTGGATTTATCTTTAGATGCAGTACCGAAGTCTGTAAATTATACTGAAGTTGAAAAATTTATTTTACAGCAACCAACTGTTAAAAGTATTCATGACCTACACATTTGGGCCTTGAGTACTACAGAAAATGCTTTAACTGTGCATATCATCCGAGAAAACCTTGACAATTACAATCAATTTATAGAAGAATTAGATCATCAACTAACTGAAAATTTTCCTTTGAATCATGTCACTATGCAAATTGAATTAGGAAAAATTACTGACGAATCAGTTAGTCACAGCATTTAATATAAGGAGGTTATTTATGAACCAAGCTGCAATTTATCATCGACCAGAGAGTGAGTTTGCTTACTTATATAAAAAAAATCTGATGCATATTCGGCTACAAACCGGCAAAGATGTTGCTGAGGTTTGTTTATTACATGGTGATCCCTATGAATTAGAAACGAAGAGATGGTTTAAAAAAAGTATTTCCCTAGATAAATGGTTAAGCACCGAGAGCCATGATTTTTGGCAAATTGAAGTGACTGCTCCTTATAAGCGACTAAGTTATGGATTTCTTGTTAAAGGCATTGATGGTTCGGAAATTCTGTATAACGATCAAGGGATTTTTTCGGTGGAGGAAAAATACTTGTTAGAAGGCAATATGTATTTTCGGATGCCTTATTTTCAGGAAATTGATCGCTTTAAAGCACCTGACTGGGTAAAAGAAACTGTTTGGTACCAAATCTTTCCTGAACGTTTTGCCAATGGTGACTTACAGAATGATCCTGTAGGAACCTTAAAATGGGGAAGTAAAGAACATCCTGATCGTACTGATTTTTATGGTGGCGATTTGCAAGGCGTGACTGATCATTTGGATTATTTAGTAGATTTAGGAATTAATGGGATTTATTTTTGCCCAATTTTTACGGCCCATTCTAATCACAAATATGATACGATTGATTATTTTCAGATTGATCCTGCCTTTGGTGATACGGAAACTTTTAAAGAATTGGTAGCTGCTTGTCATCAACGTGGGATTCGTGTGATGTTAGATGCCGTTTTTAATCATTTGGGGGATCAATCCCCACAATGGCAAGATGTTGTTAAAAATGGCGAGCATTCTCGCTATAAAGATTGGTTCATGATTGATTCCTTTCCAGTGAGCTATACAGAAACCAATGATTTTGAATTTGCTAGTGAGAAAAATTATGACACCTTTGCATTTACTCCCCATATGCCAAAATTAAATACGGCTAATCCTGAAGTCCAAGATTTTATTTTAGAAGTAGCAAGTTATTGGATCAAAGAATTTGAAATTGATGCTTGGCGTTTAGATGTCGCCAATGAAGTGGATCATCATTTGTGGAAAAAATTTCATGAGGTTTGTTTTAATTTGAATCCGGATTTTTATTTATTAGGCGAAATCTGGCATAGCGCTCAAAGCTGGCTGCAGGGAGATGAATTCACCGGAGTGATGAATTATGCTTTCACAGATGCAATCATTGGCTATTTTTTAGATAAAAAAATTTCTTTGACGCAGATGGTCAGCAAACTTAATCGGCAATTGACCATGTATCGTAAACAGACGAGTCAAATGATGATGAACGTTTTGGATAGCCATGATACACCAAGAATTTTAACAGTTGCCAATGGTGATAAAGCTTTAATGCGCCAAGCCGAAGCATTTACTTATTTACAAACTGGTTCGCCTTGTCTGTATTATGGTGACGAAATTGCTATGACAGGAGAAATGGACCCTGATTGTCGCAAATGTATGGTTTGGGAAAAAGAAAAGCAAGATTTCGCGATGTTGGCTTTTTTTAAAGAGCTGATTATTTTTAGAAAAAAATATGCAACTTTATTGAGTGAAGGTAGTATAGTATGGGAAAAAATTGATAAAGTATCAGGTGAGCTGATATTAGTACGAGAGTTTGCAGGAGTGGAGCTGCAAGCAGTTTTCAATACAGGTGAAAATGAATTGACACATCAATTTTCAGGTGAGGTATTATTACAGCAGCTGACGAAGAAATCAAAAGATTGTTTATCAATTGCGGCAAAAGGGTTTGTCATTTATCAAAAGGAGAGTTAAATGAACTTCCAACAGCTAAGAGCATTTTTATTTGAAGATAATGCGATTGAAGTAGCACAAAAACTGGATGGTCATAACATCAATGATCAAAATTTACCCTTTGACCAAGTCGATGTCCCTAAAATGCCGGGAGAACATTTTTTTAGAGAAGGGAATATTTTTATTAATAAACATCATCGTTATTCAGAGATGCCGGCCCATACCCATGAATTTGTGGAATTTAATTATATGTTTTCCGGAAGTTGTACCCAATATGTTGATGATAAAGAAATATTTCTCCAAGAAGGTGAGTTGATTTTACTTGATCGAGAAACCATTCAGCGAATTGATCCCTTAGCAAAAAATGATATTCTTATCAATATCTTGTTAAGAGAAGAATCTATCACAACTGATGTGGTGGCGAATATGGTAAAGTCCAACGGCCTTGTTAACGAGTTTTTATTAAATGCTTCTCGTTCTGGAAGTAATCACAATAATTTTATCCACTTTCATTGCGGTGATAACCAAGATGTTCAACAGTTATTACATAAAATGGTTTTGGAGTACTATAATAAAGAAAACTATTATATGCGTGGGATTAATTTAATCTTGTCTTTATTGTTGATTGAACTGACGCGAGACTTAGAAAAGGAAAATCGACAGCAATCTCAGGGAAATCAAGAGTTGATTAACATTTTGCAATACATCGATAGTAATTATAAAACATTGACACTGGATTCTTTAGCTAGCCAGTTTGGTTATAATTCAAATTATTTAAGTAACAAATTAAAAAAGGAAACTGGACGCTCCTTCCAAGGTTTGATTAATTCTTTGCGCTATAAGGCAGCGTTAGAATTGATGGAGGAAACGGATAAAAATTTTGAAGAGATTTCTTATGAGATTGGCTTTGAGACAGTTCCTTCCTTGTATAAACTATTTGCAAAATTTAGTGATTTGACGCCAAAAGAGTTACGTGAAAGTATTTTGAAAAAATGAAAAAATAATTGTAAACAACAAAGTCAGAGAAATTTCTCTGGCTTTTTTTTGTTGTTAATCTGTGAATTGGATAATTAAATTCTGTTTTTTTGCTATGTTGCCTTTTTGTAAAGGCGCTTACAATACAAATATAGAAAAACGGAAAGCGTTTAACTTATAAAGGAGTGTTCATAGTGAGTAAAGAAAATAATTCAAATTCAGCTTTGGTGAAAGAATATTCACCACTAGCAACAGCAGCCGGTATCGGTTCAATGTTAGGTTCAGGATGTATTGTTGGTTTGTCTGCCACAATTCCTGTCTGGCAACAAGGTTTAAATTTAACAACGGGGCAAGTTGGTTTAATTTCTGGGGGGTTAACTTTTGCGATTGCCTTTGGTTCATTGTTTACTGGACAAATTTCCAAAATCTTCGGTTTGATTCGTTCATTTAATTGGTTGAACTTATTTTATGCCATTGGTGCAGCTATCTGTCTTTTGGCAAATAGTTTTCCGATGTTATTAGTTGGTGTCATCGTGATGGGTTTTGCCTCAGGTGCAGACTTACCTATTAGTTTAACTGTTGTTTCTCATGATGCACCTGATGAACGAACTTCAGCGCAGTTAGTTTCATCAACCCAAATTTTTTGGCAGGTCGGGGTATTTATTTCTTATATTTGTTCGTTTTTATTATCAGGTATTTCCGGAGTCTTAGGTGCTAGAATAGTTTTTGCAATTTTATTTGCATTCTCAGTTTTTGCTTGGTTATGGCGACTACTTTCTCCTAAATTTAGAAAATTCCACGAAGCAGGTACAGCTCGTCAAGCAGCTAAAAAACAAGCGACAGGTACAAGCAGCGATGTTTCTTTTAAAACAATTTTATTTGGTCAAAACAAAAATAAATATCTTGGTTTCTTTGCGGCTATTTTAATTTTCTATGTATGCTGGAATTTACTAGCAAACACTTGGGGACAGTTCCAAACTTATGCTTTAACTAATGCTGGTGCTTCTCAAACGCAAGCAACTGGATTAGGGATTGTTTTAAATCTTGTTTCTTTAGCAACGACGATTGCTTTTACTTCTGTTGCCGGTGGAAAATATCGTAACAAAGCTTTCTTCATCGGTGCCTTTGTTCAATTTGCAGCTATGATGGGTATGGCTTTAATCGGTGGTGGCGCAGGATTTATTGCTTTTTATAATTTTGGTAATCCTTTGGCTGGCGAAGCTATTTATAAAGTTTGGACGCAAGAATCTTTTCCTTCTGAGGCACGAGCTTCATTGCAAGGGTTTATTAATGGTTTTTCACGGATGTGTTGTGGCTTGTTTGCCTTTGTAACTCCTTACTTAGTGGCACCAGGTAGAATTCAAACTTCAATGTTTGGTTTTGCGGGGATTGTACTAATTGCAACTATTGCAGGGGTGATTATGATGCATTTACAAAAGAAACACAAAATTAATGATGATACGACAGATATGACTGTTGGTAAACAAGTAGCTTAAAAATTGGAGGAGATCACATGGCTTTTACATTTCAAATCAATGACGACGTAAATTGGAATCATGATGAAAAATTACTAAAAAAAGCAGAAGAAAATCTACCGGAAATTATTGAAACAACTGTCGTTCCGGTGGCAATTGCGGATGTAGTAGCAGATCAAAAGGGTGCGAATGGATACGTTGCAAAAATTAGTGACAAAAATATTACGAAATTAGCAGATTATACTCTGGGACGAGACGAAAGTATCGTCTTAGACTTAGGTGATCATTACGTTGGCCATTTTACGTTGGACATTAACTCGGTGGGTTCACCAATGGATGCACCTTTATATTTACAGTTAAAATTTGCTGAAGTTCCTGCCGAAATCGCTGCAAAATCTAGTGATTACGATGGTTGGCTGTCAAAGTCTTGGATTCAAGAAGAATACATTCACTTAGATGTTTTGCCAGCTACTTTAAGTTTGCCACGCCGTTATAGCTGTCGTTATATCGAATTAAAAGTGATCGATACTTCACCAAAATGGAAAGCTAGTTTTTCTCAACCGGTATTTACTGCTGAAAGTAGTGTTTCCATGAATCAAGTAGCACCCTATGAGATTGATGATCCAGAACTAAAAGATATTTACAATGTGTCAGTTAAAACACTTTTAGATTGTATGCAAACTGTTTTTGAAGATGGACCAAAGCGTGACCGTCGCCTATGGATTGGTGATTTGCGTCTGCAAGCTTTAGCCAACTATGCAACTTTTGGTGATTTAGCTTTAACAAAACGTTGCTTGTATTTATTCGGGGGGATGACAACAGAAGAAGGAAAAGTTCCGGCTAATGTGTTTACAGCACCAGAATTAATTCCTGATGACACATTCTTATTTGAATATAGTATCTTTTTCGCCGCAATTCTAGCTGATTATTATTATGAAACTAAAGATTTAGAAGTTTTAAAAGATTTATATCCGATGGCAAAAAAACAGATGGATTTAGCGATGGAATTAGTCGATGACGATGGCAGGCTAAATCTTTTAGAGGAATGGCCAGCATTTATTGATTGGTCTAATGAATTTGAAAAAGCCACTGCTGGTCAAGGAACGATGATTTATGCCTTACGTCGCTTTATTAATATCGCTAAAGTGATGGAAGAAACAGCAATTGAAACATATGAAAGAGTTTTAGCAGACATGATTCATTTCTCTCAAGAAGTTCTTTTTGATACGAAAGAGCAACAATTTATTGTTGAGAAAAATCATGAAATAAATGTTGCTAGTCAAGTCTGGATGGTTTTAGCGGAAGTTTTTGATCAAGAAAAAAATCGTGAAATTATGACAACCATCGTAGCTACTCAATTTCCAATCACTGGAATTGCTACACCTTATATGTACCATCATGTGGTGGAAGCATTATTTTTAGCTGGTTTAAAGGAAGAAGCAATAAGACTAATGAAAAATTACTGGGGCAAAATGATTGATCTAGGTGCAGATACTTTCTGGGAAGCATTTAAACCAGAAGAACCAGATTTTTCACCGTATGGTAGTCCGATTATGAGTAGTTATTGCCATGCATGGAGCTGTACACCAGCATATTTAATCAAGAAATACCTTTAGAAAAGAGGAAGAAACATGGAATCAGCAAACATGAGAAAGGTAGAAAAGCCCATCTCAAAATGGCGTCAAAGAATTGGTTATGGTGTTTCAGATTTTGCTTGTAATTTAATTTGGCAGATGATTTCTTTGTACTTACTATTTTTTTACACAGATATTATGGCTTTGAGCGCTGCATCAGTCAGTCTAATGTTTTTACTTACTCGTTTTTTCGATGGTGTTACTGATTTGTTGGTAGGCTATTTAATTGATCATACCCATACCAGATGGGGGAAATCGCGACCATATTTTTTATTTGGCGCGATTCCCTTTGCTCTGTTTGCTTATCTGTGTTTTAATGTACCCGGCTTTTCTAATAATGGAAAATTAATTTATGCTTACATCACGTATTTTGGCCTATCTCTTTCTTACACGATTGTGAATGTGCCAATGGCTTCAATTTTGCCAAGTTTAACAAATGATACCGATGAACGAACTGCCTTGTCTACGACGCGGAAATTCTTCGCCTTTTTAGGTGCAACAGTTGTAAGTGCCACCGCTTTAAGTCTGGTAAATTATTTTGGTAAAGGTAATCAGAAAACCGGTTTTAAAATTTTAATGATTATCTTTGGTTTGATTAGTTGCTTGTTATTCTTCTTTACCTTTTTTAATACTAGAGAGCTACCAACTAAAAGTGCCAGTGTTTCATTGAAAAAAGTAGCGAGTTCTTTAGCACAAAACCGTCCATGGAAAATTTTTGCTGTCAATATTTTATTTATGTGGACTGGCTTTTTCATGCAGACAGCTGCGTTAGTTTATTATTATACGGTAGTGGTGGGGAGCCAAGCGCTATCGGTTACGGTGGCAACCATTATGTCAGTGGTACCGATGGTGGCAAATTTTTTAGTTCCAAGTCTAGCGAGACGCTTAGGTAAAAGAAACTTGTATGTGATTTCTGCTATTATCCAAGGCTTAGGGATTGTGTTTATTTTATTTGCCCAAGCAAATCATCCTTTTATTATAGTTGGTGCGGCCATTTCAGCTGTGGGTTATGGCATGAAAGAAAGTATTTATTTTTCTATGCAGGCAGATCCAGTCGATTATGGTGAGTGGAAAACAGGCGTGAATGTTTCAGGTTCGTTATCAGCCATTAATGGTTTTTTAGGAAAAGTTGCGCAAGCGATTTCAGGTGGGGTTGCTGGTATGTTACTAGCTTGGGGGAATTACCAGCCCGGTGGTGCCAGTCAAAGTGGCAAAGCTATTTTTGCCATTCAATTAATGTATGGGTATTTACCATTGGTTTTAATTGTGCTGTCAGTTGTAACCATGCTATTTTATAATCTAGATAAGATGTATCCACAAATCAAAGCTGAATTAAAATCAAGAGAATAAAGAAAAGCCGTTGAGATCTTTCTCAACGGCTTATTCTATGATTTGGTTACGTTTGGTAATTCCTTGAGTAAGAATGTTTTTATAATCCGTTTGATGTTCTTTCACGTAAGCTTTTAAATATTTTTGCTTTGCTTGACTATAGCTGCCATTAATTTCTAGTACATTTAAATCCTTATCAACAATAACTTTACCGGAATACTTAGCGGAAGTGTCGTTGTCTTTTGCGATGGTTAATTCGATATCTTTATCATTATTAATCTGAGCTACTAAATGTTCTGTATCATTGCGAACCACTATGTCTAAATTTGTATAGGAAATAGGAAATAGGAAAATCAAAAATACTAATCGGAGAAACGGAGGTAAAGAAAATTAATTCATTCTCTTCTTTGGAATAATTCGATAGCCTTCTACCTGGAAGATCATCGATTACTAATTGCCAATTATACTTATCCAAATTTTCTTTATATCGATTCTCATCTACCCGCAACTTCAAATTCAAACCCATATACACTAAGATTAAAAACGTCAGTACCTCTAAAATAATTTTGTAAACCTTGTTCATCTTGATTTTCTTCGAGACATTCTTTGCCATTTCTTTGTCCTCCCTTAATAATTGGTCAAGAGAGATACCAAATAAATCGCTGATGGCTACAATTGTCACCAGGTCGGGATAATTACGACCAACTTCCCAACTGGAAACAGCTGAGCGTGAGACGTTTAAAAGTTCAGCTAAATGCTCTTGCGTCCATTCTTTTTGCAAGCGTTGCTGTTTTATTTTTTCACCGATATTCACTGATATCACCTCCTAGTTTTATTATTAAGTTTGACCGAAAAAAAAGGTAGCTGGGATTTGTATCATAGGTAAAAAAACCTATGACACGTATCGTATCATGCTGATTTAATAGGCTTTTTAAATCTAGTCTTATTATCGCAATTTTTGAAACCAACGTCTAGTCTCAAAAAAATCCCACTAAAATTTTAATGGGAGAAAATTAGATGCGTGTTTTTTTAATGGTTTGTCGGATGCGTTTACGAGCCAAATTATTTTGAGCACCATTAGATACTGAATAGAGCATAAATAAAGTATCGATTAAAGTAAATTGAGATTGCATCGCTGACATCGCTTCTGAACGATAAGCTGTTTCTTCAGCCAAAGCAATCAAAGCAACTTCAGAAACTTTAGCTAAAGGTGATCCGGCATAACTCGTTAAACAAATGATCGGCACTTGATTTTCTTGCAAAATTTCACACAGTCGCAAAATTTCTTGGTTTCGTCCAGTATGGGAAATAACCACTGCACAATCTTCCTTGGTTAATTTGGTCGCCAACATTAATTGTAAGTGATAATCACTTTGACATTCCGCTTCCAAGTTTGTTCGCATAAATTTATGGTAAGCATCTAGAGCAATTATCTGTGAACCGCCAATGCCGAAGAAACCTGTCTTATTGGCCTCGGTTAATAAATTTATGGCCGTTTCTAAAGTAGTTTCATCTAAGAAATTTGCTGTATCCTTTAGAGAAGCAATATTTGCTGCAAAAACCTTTTGAGCTAAGGTTAATAAGTCATCGTTTTGGTTTAAGTCACTAAAGAATTCATCAGCGTTTGTTTCTGATGGAATATTCAAAGCGATTTTTAGTTCTTGAAAAGATTGATATCCTAAACGTTTAGCAAAACGGGAGAGTGTCGCTGTGGAAACTTGAATTGTTTGACTTAATTCTTTAATGGTTAACTGGGCAGCTGAATCACGTTGCTCCAATAAATAATCAGCTATTTTTTTTTCAGTGGGACTTAAATCTTGAGAAAAACTATTGATAACTTGTCGAATATCTTTTGCCATAAATTGTTCTCCTTAATAATTTCAAATTTATTGTAGCACAATTGAAACCGTTTTTGTAAATTATTTACAACTTATCGGTTGTAAAATGTAAAAAAATATCATAAAATGAAACCGTAAACAAAACGGAGGTTTTTTAATAATGGAAATTGGCATGATTGGTTTAGGAAAAATGGGTTTGAATTTAGTAAATAATTTATTGGCGCACGAAATTGCAGTAACGGTTTTTGATTTAAATTCAGCATTGGTAGATGAAGCTGAAAAAATAGGTGGTAAGGGAATCGGTTCACTAAAGGAATTTACTCGTTTAGATTCTCCCAGAATTGTTTGGTCGATGGTGCCAGCTGGTGCTCCCACTGATGAAACGGTTAAAGCATTAGGTAACATTTTATCTGCTGGTGATATTGTCATTGACGGCGGTAATTCTCATTATGGAGAGTCGATTCGACACTATCAAGAGTTAAAAGAAAAAGGGATTCACTTTTTTGATGTAGGTACTTCAGGCGGTATGAATGGTGCAAGAAATGGTGGGAATTTCATGATTGGTGGTGATCGTGAAACTTTTTCAATGATCGAACCAATTTTTAAGGCAATTGCTGAGGAAAATGGCTATCTTTATACTGGTGAAGCGGGCAGCGGTCATTATTTGAAAATGGTTCATAATGGGATTGAATATGGCATGATGCAAGCAATTGGTGAAGGCTTTGATTTATTGGAGCACAGTCCTTTTAATTATGATAATCAAGCCGTCGCAAAAGTTTGGAATAATGGGTCAGTTATTCGCAGTTGGTTAATGGAATTAGCTGAAGAAGCTTTTGCCGCTGACCCTCATTTGGATCAATTGAAAGGAACCATGTATTCTTCTGGCGAAGGGAAATGGACGGTTGAAGAAAGTTTAGAACGTCAAGTACCGATGCCTGTGACTACGTTAGCTTTACAAATGCGTTATCGTTCATTGGAAGAAGATACTTTTACTGGAAAAGTTGTGGCATCATTGCGAAATGGTTTTGGCGGACACACAGTCAATAAATAAGGAGAATAGCAGATGGAATATATTATTGGAGCGGATATTGGAACAACTAGTACCAAAGCAGTCTTATACGATCAAAAAGGCAATGTTTTAGAGTATGCCAATGTTGGTTACCCATTGTATCAAGATGAGCCGGACATGGCTGAACAAGATGTCGAAGAAATTTTTGAAGCGGTGGTCGATGCGATAACACAAGTCGTGCGTAAATCTGATGTTGCAGCCAAGGATATTCGTGGTGTCTCATTTTCTTCAGCGATGCATAGCTTGATTTTATTAAACCAAGAGATGGAACCTATCACACGTTCAATAACTTGGGCGGATAATAGAGCGGCAAAATATAGTGAAGAACTCAAAACAAATGGCTTAGGTCAAAAAATTTATGAAAAAACTGGTACGCCGATTCATCCAATGGCACCATTATCTAAGTTAATTTGGTTAAAAACTGAAAAGCCAGAACTTTTTAATCAGACTCGTTATTTCATTGGTATTAAGGAATATGTATTATATAAATTTTTTGGCGAATTAAAAATGGATCAAAGTATCGCTTCTGCAACTGGTTTGTTTAATATTTTTGATTTAACTTGGGACAAATTAGCTTTAGAGACAGTAGAAATTACGGAGGATTTATTACCAGAAGTAGTTGCCACTGATTATCAATTCCAAGGCATTAGAAAATCTTATGCTGAAGTAATGGGTTTGCCAGAAGATATTAAATTTGTGATTGGTGCCAGCGATGGCGTGTTATCAAATTTAGGCGTGAATGCGGTCGATGAAGGGGTCTTGGCGTTAACAATTGGTACTAGTGGCGCTATCAGAACAGTGGTTGATCAGCCTGTAACAGATCCAAAAGGTCGACTATTTTGTTACGTGTTAAGTGAGGGTAAATATGTTTTGGGTGGTCCAGTCAATAATGGTGGGATTGTTTTCCGCTGGGTACGGGATCAATTATTTGCACCAGAAAAAGAAACTGCTGCCCAAATGAAAATTGATAGCTATGATATTTTAACTGAGATGGCCAGTACAATTCCAGCTGGCTCAGATGGGTTGATTTTCTTACCTTATTTAGGTGGAGAACGGGCACCTTTATGGGATGCAAATGCACGAGGAACTTATTTTGGTTTAAATCGTAATCATACAAGAGCACACATGCTGCGGGCAGCTTTAGAAGGCATTGTTTTTAATTTATATACTGTTTTATTAGCACTAGAAGAAGTTTCTGGTTCACCAAAATCAATTCAAGCAACAGGCGGTTTTGCCAGATCAGCTTTATGGCGCCAGATGCTGGCTGATATTTTTGAGACTGATGTGACAATTCCAGAAAGTTTCGAAAGCTCTTGTCTAGGTGCTGCAGTTTTAGGAATGGTTTCACTTGGTATGGCGAAAGATCTAACTGTGGTAAAAGAGATGATTGGTGTAACTAATGCTCATCATCCAAATGAAAAAAATTACACAGCTTATCGTGACTTATTGCCAATCTTTATTCGCTTAAGTCGTCAGTTAAGTAGCGAGTATAAAGCCATTGCGGATTATCAGCGAACACATTAGGAGGAGTTAATTATGGAATTATTCATTGTAGTCATTGGTGTGGCCATTTTACTTTTCTTAATTGCAAAAGTAAAATTGAATACATTTGTTTCTCTTGTGATTGTCTCTTTTATCGTCGCCATTTTATTAGGAATGCCTTTGGGGGAAATTCCAGCTGCGATTGAAGAAGGAATTGGTTCACAACTGGGTCATCTAGCACTAGTTTTTGGTTTTGGTGCCATGTTAGGACGTTTAGTGGCTGACGCTGGTGGCGCTTTTCGAATTGCAAATACTTTAATCGAAAAATTTGGGCGTAAGAAAATTCAAGTTGCGGTTGTTTTGGCGTCGTTCATTATTGGTATCGCTTTATTTTTTGAAGTTGGTTTAGTTTTATTATTACCAATTATTTTTGCTATTGCAGCTGAATTGGGCTTATCTATGATGTACTTAGGACTATCAATGGTGGCGGCTTTATCTGTGACCCATGGTTTTTTACCACCACATCCAGCACCCACAGCGATTGCGGGAATTTATGGTGCCAATATTGGGATGGTTTTACTCTATGGATTAATTTTAGCAGTGCCCACAGTTTTGATAGCGGGCCCTTTATATACTAAATTTGCCCAAAAAATAGTTCCTTCGGCGTTTAAACAATCAGGAAATTTATCAGCCGTTGGTGATTTTAAAGAATTCAAACTAGAAGAAACACCTAGCTTTTTAGCAAGTACGGTGACCTCTTTATTTCCGGTTATTTTAATGGCCGTATCAACTTTATATAATATGATTTTACATGGCGGAAAAACGCCCACTCATCCAAGTATGTTAGACAGTATAATTAATTTTATTGGTTCACCGGGAGTCGCAATGCTGATTTCTTTATTAGTAGCAATTTACACGATGGGAATTAGACGAAAGATTCCTATGAAGATATTGATGGGTTCGATGGAACAAGCGGTTAAACAAATTGCGATGATGTTATTAATTATTGGTGGCGGTGGTGCCTTCAAGCAAGTTTTAATTGAAGGTGGTGTTGGTGATTATGTAGCTAATTTATTTGCCGGCAGCAGTTTGTCGCCATTAATTTTAGCTTGGCTAATCGCTGTTGTTTTACGCTTAGCCTTAGGCTCGGCGACAGTTGCTGCATTGACAGCCGCAGGCTTGGCTGCACCGTTGATGGCAGCGACCGGAACGGATCCGGCTTTGATGGTTATTGCGACAGGTGCCGGCAGTGTCTTTTTCTCCCATGTGAATGATGCAGGTTTTTGGATGTTTAAAGAATATTTTGACTTGTCAATCAAAGAAACGGTCTTAACTTGGTCAGTAGTAGAAACATTAATCGCCGTAGTTGGGTTAGTCGGTGCCTTGATCTTAAATATATTTGTTTAATAAATTTATAGTTGACAATCAATATTTTAAAGTTTATGATTATAAAAAATTAAATATAGATAACTAAACGCAGAGAAAAAGAAAGTAAAATCATGTGGAATTTCTAACAGAGAGTCTCGGAAGCTGAAAAGAGATGAAAGAAAACAGATTTGAAAATGGCTTTTGAGCGGGTACTTCGAAAAAATTTTTTAGAGGTACACGGATATTCCCGTTACAAGAATCCCATTATCACACAGATTGTGTCGTATTGGAGCAGAGGTAAAAGCAGATGCTTTTATAAAAATAAGGTGGTACCATGTAGTCCATACATCCTTAGGAGAGTTTATACTCTTCTGAGGATTTTTTTTTACCTCGAATTTAGTTATCGAAATGGAGGAAATTATTATGTGTAAAGTAAATCGTTATGAAATCGTGGGAAGTTTTTTAAGACCGGAAGTATTAAAAGAAGCGCGAGCAGCATTTGAAGCAAAAGAGATTACGCAAAATGAATTGACTGAAGTAGAAAATACTGAAATAAAAAAATTAGTTGAAAAACAAAAAGCAGCAGATTTAAATGTTTTCAGTGATGGCGAGTTTCGCCGAAGTTATTGGCACCTAGATTTTTTCTGGGGTTTAAATGGTGTTGAGCATAATGTGAGAGATCAAGGCTATTTATTTCAAGGAGAAGAAACACGGGCCGATTCTGCTCGCTTAGATGGGAAGATTGCTTTTAACCCTGAACATCCAGTTTTTGAAGAATTTTCTTTTCTAACGGAATTGGTACCGGCTGAAAAAATCCGTCACAGTATTCCAGCACCAGCACAGCTTCATTCAGAATTGGTTCGAGGTGATAATGCCGATAAAATCGCTGAATTTTATGACGAGGAAGAAGATTTATATCAAGATATTGCCAAAGCTTATCGTGAAACCATTCTTCATCTATATGAATTAGGTGCTCGCCAAATTAAGTTAGATGATTGCACCTGGGGCATGATCGCTGACGAAAATTATTCGAAAACTAAATATGCAGAAGGTTTTGATTTAGAGGCCTTGAAAAAATTGTATGTTCGCTTAAATAATGACGCGATTGTCGATTTACCAGAAGATTTAAGCATTACAACTCATGTCTGTCGTGGAAATTATCATTCGACTTGGGCAGCTTCTGGTGGTTACGAAGCAGTTGGTGAAACTTTATTCGGTCAAGAAAATGCTGATGCTTTCTTTTTAGAATATGATGATGATCGCTCAGGAGATTTTGCACCGTTACGCAATTTACCAGCAGATAAGAAAGTTGTTTTAGGACTAATTACTAGTAAAAATGGTCAATTAGAAGATAAACAGACGATTATTGATCGAATTAAAGAAGCTAGCCAATATGTTTCATTAGACCGTATTAGTTTAAGCCCTCAATGTGGTTTTGCTTCGACAGAAGAAGGCAATATTTTAACTGAAGAAGATCAATGGAAGAAATTGCAACTGGTTAAAGAAATTACTGAGGAAATTTGGGGCTAAAGATTTAAAAAAGGAGGAATGGACAATGACAGATAAATTTGAAACGATTCAGTTACATGGCGGACAAACGGTTGATGCGGACACAGGAAGTCGGGCAGTACCCATTTATCAAACAACATCCTATGTTTTTGAAGATGCTGATCAAGCAGCAGCTCGTTTTGCTTTAACCGATGCCGGTAATATTTATACCCGAATTACAAATCCAACCAATGATGTATTGGAACAACGATTAGCATTATTGGAAGGTGGCGTAGGAGCGTTAGTTACGGCCTCTGGTTCGGCGGCGATTACTTATGCGATACAAAATCTCGCTGTAGCTGGCGATCATATTGTTTCAGCAGCGAGTATTTATGGTGGCACATATAATTTATTTGCACATACGTTGCCGGAATTTGGGATTGAAACGACCTTTGTTGATTCAGATGATCCACAAAATTTTGCAGAAGCGATTAAAGAGAATACTAAAGCTATCTTTGTGGAATCATTAGGAAATCCAGATATTACGATTGTTGAACTAGATAAAATTGCTGAAATTGCCCATACCGCAGGAATTCCTGTGATTGTTGATAATACTTTTGCGACAGCCTATTTATTTAAACCGTTTGAATTTGGTGCCGATATTGTCGTGTATTCGACTACAAAATATATTGGTGGTCATGGGGCGGCTCTTGGTGGTGCTATTATTGATTCCGGGAATTTTGATTGGACCAATGGTAAATTTCCTCGTTTAGTTGAGCCTGATCAAAGCTATCACGGGATTTCTTGGGTGGAAGCAGCTGGTAAAGCGGCGTTTATTACACGAGCAAGAACAATTTTACTGCGAGATACTGGAGCGGCTGCTTCTCCATTTAATTCTTGGGTGATTTTATTAGGACTTGAGACCTTATCATTACGTTTAGAACGTCATGTGGAAAATGCGCAGAAGGTTGCGGAGTATCTAGAAAATCATCCGAAAGTGGATTGGGTCAATTATCCAGGGCTGAAAAGCAGTAAATATTATGACTTAGGACAAAAATACTTTCCTAAAGGTGCTAGCGCTATCTTTACTTTTGGCGTATCGGGTGGTAGCGATGCTGGGAAAAAATTGATTAATCAAACCAAGTTGTTCTCTTTATTAGCCAATGTTGGCGATGCAAAATCCTTGATCATTCATCCAGCTTCAACCACTCATTCACAATTAAATGAAGAACAATTAGTCGAAGCTGGCATTAAACCAGAAACGATTCGGCTGTCGATTGGTTTAGAAAATATTGCTGATTTGATTGCTGATTTAGACCAAGCATTGCAAGGGATTTAAGGCGATGCCAGTGAAAATTTTAGCTGGTTTGCCAGTCAAAAAAATGTTGGCCGCCGAAGGTATTTTTACGATGGACAAGGAGCGGGCAAGCAAACAGGACATCCGCCCTTTGAAATTCGCGATTGTGAATCTGATGCCAAAAAAAATCGAAACTGAATTACAATTACTTCGTTTAATTTCTCAAAGTCCATTGCAAATTGAAGTAGACTTTGTTCAGATGGCTTCCCACCAAGCAAAAAATATTAGTGCCAGTTATCTGGAAACTTTTTATCTAACTTTTCCAGAAATGAAAGAAAATTATTATGACGGCTTGATTATTACTGGTGCACCAGTGGAAAAACTGCCTTTTGAAGCGGTGGATTATTGGCAGGAGTTAGAAGAAATCATGGCGTGGAGCCAGAGTCATGTTACTAGTAATTTGCATATTTGCTGGGGTGCGCAGGCGGGATTGTATCACCATTACCAAGTGGAGAAAACTAATTATCAGGAAAAAGTTTTCGGAATTTTTGAAAATCAAATTCAAGAAGATGACCGTTTGATTCGTGGGTTTAGTGACTGTTTTTTTAGTCCGCAATCCCGGTATACCGGTGTAAATGCTACACAAATTGCAGAACAACCATTAAAAATTGTGGCCAATCACCCAGAATTAGGACCGTTGATTCTGGTTTCAGAAGACCGTAACAATGTTTTTGTGTTAGGTCATTTGGAATATGATACCGACACTTTAGAACAAGAATATTTGCGGGATAAAGCAAAAGGTTTGGCTACTAGAGCGCCAGTGAATTATTATCAAACAGGAAATGAAATAAAAAACTCTTGGCGTTCGGAAGCGTGTTTGTTTTATCATAATTGGGTCAACGAAGTTTATCAACGTACCCCTTATGAATGGGTATAAAAAAACTGGAGATAAAAATCTCCAGTTTTTTGCTGTTTTAATGGGTTACATATTCAGGATCTAATTCTGGTGCTTTACCAAGTTTAGCTTGAATCATCCAAACTTTCTTTTCAATATCGGTTTTGTTAGCGATGAAGATATCTTGGGTTGAATCGTCGCCTTCATCACCAGAAATTTCGATACCTTTTTGATAAAGGTCAGCTAAATAACGATAGCCTTTAACTAAAATTTCCATTCTTTCAGGAATTGTGCGACTGAAAGTACCTTTTTCATCAGGAATACCAGTGTTTTCAGCGAATTCTTTCAAGGTTGAGTAAGGAGCACCATCTAAGGTAATTAAACGTTCAGAAATGACATCAAGTTGGTCGTTAATTTCATCCATATAGTCATCCATTAATGGGTGCAAAGTCAAAAACTCAGGTCCACGCATATACCAATGGGTTTGGTGAATCACGACAGAAAATTGACTCAAGTCAGCAACTAATTGATTTAATACTTCTTTTGTTTTTTCATATTTCATATTGAATTCCTCCTTATAACTATTACAATTAATATTAAACCATATTCAGCAGAATAGTTGAAATTAAACGCCTTAAATGAGAAAGATAATCATTAATTGAAAATGAAAATAGGAGTTGATATTTATTTTTCTTCTTGCGGCTGTCCCTTTTTAGAAAAAAAGTCTAAAAAGTATATTTAGACTTTCTCTTTAAAAAGAATCAACTCATTAATTAGCACTTTCAGTTTGAGGGAAAGCTCCTGAATCAACCAAAGCTTTTACAAAACCAGGAACAGTTTCTGAACGATTCCAATCCCGTTGTAATTCACAGGCCAATTGTGCGATTGAAGTTAATTGCGCACCAGCTTGTTCGACACGACGTAGAGCAGTTTCATGGGCTAAAGGAGAAGTACCACCAACAGCGTCAACAACTGGGAAAACTTCATAACCTTCTCTTAAAGCATCTAACGTTGGGAAAGTTAAACAAGCTTCTGTCCATAAAGCTAAAATAATTATTTTTTTGCGGCCAGTTGCTTTAATTGCTTCATTAAATTCTTTGTCTTCCCAAGCGTTAATGGAAGTTCGATCATAAGATGGTACATCTTCACCAATCATTTTTTTCAAAACAGGAACAGTATCTTGATTGCGACCAGTTTTTACGTTAACTGTTGATAAAACAATAGGAATATTATAGGTATTCGCTAATTCAATCACGACTTCGGCATTTTTAACCAATTGAGAATTGTTCATGGAGTTGATTGAATTTACTTGCGTTGGTTGATAGTCGATAACGGCTAAAACCATATCATCTGGGGACATTAAGTGATCTTCAATTCTTTTTGCATAACTTGTCATAATAAACACTCCTTTTCTTGAAATGAATTGTACGCCTAAAAAAATAAATAGAGAAACAATTAGTTTTACCAACTTATATTTTTAACAAAACTCTTTTTATCTTTAAATTGACGAGTAAATTGTATGCTAATTAAATATTTTCTATTTAATATAATAATAAAGTGAAAATTAAAAATTCGTTCCGTGGGTTGTTCTCGACTAAAAAATATGTCAAAATGGTTTTGCAATGTTTTAACAAGACAAGGGGTATCAATCATGAAAGAAGCATTAATTATTTTGCTACTGCTAGGCTTTATTGGTTTTTTGTTTAAAGATGGCGAAAAAACTTTTTATAAAGAACGGAAAGCTGGCAAAGGTGTCATGGTATCGGCATTATCAAGTATTCGTGTCGGCTGGTTGCATCTATTTTAAAAACGTTTGTATCCCTCAGTATATTCAATTGAGGGATATTTTTTAGGTTATAATCAACAAAATAGAAAGCGCTTAAAAAAGGAGTACCATAACATGTTAAAAATTATCGTTGGAATGATTCTGTTATTCATCATCGTGGATTTTTTAGTTGCCTATAAGCTATTTAAAATTGCTTTTGTAAATACAACTAATCGTAGCCAAGCCATGTCAGCCGAACACAATGTGATTCCTACAGCTGATGAAGAAGCAGAAAAGTTCTTACAAAATACTAAAGAAAAATGGTTAAATGAAACTATCGAAAAAAAGGTTTATATCAATAGTCATGACGGTCTGAAATTAGTTGGTTTCCAGTATCTTACAGAGTCTTTATCAAATCGTTGGGCTATTTTGATTCATGGGTTTGACAGTCAACATCAAGAAATGTTTGACAAGGCACCCTTTTTCCAAACTTTAGGATTTAATTTATTATTGCCAGATGCGCGGGCCCATGGGGAAAGTGATGGAAAATACATTGGTTTTGGTTGGCCGGAAAGAGAAGATATCAAGCAATGGATTGATTTTATTCTTAGTCAAGATGCTGATGCTGAAATTATTTTGTATGGCGTCTCGATGGGGGGCGCAACTGCTATGATGACTGCTGGTGAAAAATTACCGAAGCAAGTCGTGGCCGTAATTGAAGACTGCGGTTATTCTTCGGTTGCTGAAGAATTGGCCTATCAATTAAAACAGTTATTCAATCTGCCAGCCTTTCCACTGATTCCAACAGTTTCAATCATTAATTATTTTCATCAAGGTTGGTGGCTAAGAGAGGCTAGTTCAACGAAACAATTAGCAAAAACACGCCTGCCAGTTTTATTTATTCATGGGACTGAAGATCGTTTCGTTCCTTTTGAAATGATGCAAGAAAATTATTTGGCAACGCCCACTGCCAAAAGAGTATTGACTGTTGAAGGCGCACAACATGCAAAGGCAGGAGTAACGGCTGGTTCTGTATACTGGGAGACAGTAAAAGAGTTTTTAACTGAAAATACAGATATGAAGAATCTTGACTGATGAATGTGTTAAGCTTAACGTATAAAAAAGATTGGAGCTGGTTAAATGATCGCTCATAAAAGGGATGTTCTCCGTGTAGTTTAGGTAAATAAAAATTACATGGAGGAATTTAAAATGAAGAATATTTACGATAACGAAGAATTTTTTTAAAAGTATAGTCAGATGGATCGCAGTAAAAAAGGGTTAGCGGGTGCAGGTGAGTGGCAGACATTAGAAAAATTGTTGCCCAATTTTCAAGATAAGTCAGTTTTGGATCTAGGTTGTGGCTATGGTTGGCACTGTATTTATGCTGCAGAACATGGTGCTAAAAAAGTTCACGGTGTGGATTTATCAGAAAAAATGATTGCTGTGGCACGAGAAAAAAATCATTTCCAGCAAGTCACTTATCAACAAGCGGATATTGCGACAGTTGATTTTCCAGAAAATAATTTTGACATCGTCATGAGTTCATTAGCCTTTCATTATTTGCCTGATTTTTCCACCATTGCGAGAAGAGTGCATAGCTATCTGAAACCTGATGGTATTTTTGTTTTTTCTGTAGAGCATCCGATTTTTACAGCTGCAGGTAGTCAAGATTGGTACTATAATGAAAATGGAGAAATTTTACATTTTCCAGTAGATAATTATTTTTATGAAGGTGAACGTAAAGCCCATTTCTTAAATAGCCAAGTGGTGAAATATCATAAAACCCTAACAACTTATCTGGATGGCTTATTGCAAAATGGTTTTATGATTGAACGCATTGTAGAACCGACGCCGGCTGAAAATTTATTAGATTCACCAGGGATGAAGGACGAATTTCGTCGCCCAATGATGTTAATCGTTAGAAGTAAAAATCAAATTTAAAGTCGAGCCTGTTACAAATTAGTTTTGTGACAGGCTTTTTGATTTGTTGTCTTATAAAAATATATTGAATATCTGGTTTAATTTTTTTCTCAATGTTTAATAGATAGTTGATTATACAAAATTTGAATATCAGCATGAAAACCACCTGCCAACTTAAAATTAAGCATTGTATCCATTATTGCTTCGTAAATTGTTTGAAAAGCGGGAAAAACTCAGACCAGTATTTTCTTTGATTATCCGCTGGACCTCAACAGAGCTTATTCCTAAAGCTTGACTAACCTGAACTACTGATAGTTTTTTGGAATAGTTTTGTTGTAAGTAATTAAGAACTAAACCAGCTAAGGTCTTATTTTTTTGAATAGTTTGCGCATTTTTTTGGTTCCTGTCATAAAGATAAACACAGTAAGTTAGCAAAGCAATAACCAGATTTTGATTATTTGTAGGATTAGCATGTTGTAATTCTTGACAATAAAACATTAACAAGACCTGATTTTGTGCGGGAATTTGAGTAATCGGTAACGGTTGGTCCAAATGCTTTAAGTCATCAAAGAAAGTATGTCCTTCTGTTGAAGCAACCAATAATAACCGTAAAGGAAAACGCATTTGGTAGTATAGTAAATTTTCTTGCTGATTTACGATAAAGCGATGAGCTTGATTAGGTAAAACCGCGATTAAGTTTCCTTTCTCCAACTCAACATAGTGTTGACCAAACTGAAATTTGGCTGAACCATCAATCATAAAATAAAAAATGAAATCCTTTTGGATCAGGTAGTCACTAGATTGATTCATAGAATATTTTCGTAAAACTAGTCTGTCACTAGAGAAATCCTTTCTTAAATAATCAAGACTTGTATATGGAAAATGCTCAGTCATTAAGATGCCTCCTTTGTGCTGGTGACTCATGATAATAGCTTTGATAATTTCGAGCAAAGGTATGATAATCGACAAAACCCACGAGTTCACCAATTTTTTCCGCTGATAAGTCTAAAGAAATCAATAAAGTATGGGCCATTTGTAAACGAAAAATTGTCAATAAAGCCTTAAAAGATAAGCCAAAATATTTTTGTAATGTTTGATTGATTTTTTCCTTTGAATAATTGGTTGCAGCAACTAAGTCCTTCAACAATAAAGGATGCTGACAGTTTTCTAACATATAACTGACAATTTCCCAAGCATCTAAAGAATCAATTGATTGATTTTTGTGATTGAGCTGACTGCGATAAGCCTGAGGTGTCATTTGCTGAACCAGTTTGAATTGTTTATAAAAATTGGCTTCATTTTGATAACCACAAATTTTAGCAATTTGATTAATCGATAAATCAGAAAATTGCAGTAATCCACTGGCGTTTCTGATTCGAACTTGGTTTAAAATTTGTCCAAAAGTAAAGCTAGTCAATTTCTTAATGCTGGCTTTTACTTTCTCTGGAGAAATCGAAAACTCTTGAGCAACTTTTTCAGGTGTTAATGATTCTTGATGGAAAAATTGAAGATATTGAATCAACTGCCAAGTAAGTTGAAAGTCAGGCATTTTCTCAGTGGGCTGACTGGTGAATAAGTGACTAATATAGGAAACCAGAGAGAGATTTAATAAGCGTAAAGTGGAATCTTCAGATTGGGCGTCAGCGATATGGCTTTCTAGTAAGAGTTTTATATGCTGTTGCTGCGTACTGGACAATTGAATATAGGGAACGTTGTGCTGCAATTTTTTTAAAACAGCTAAGTAATTTTCTTTATTTGTAGCAGTTAATAAAAATAGACCTAAGGAAAAATAAATTCGATAGACAGTAACTGTTGAACTGAGTAATTGAATGTTACGGACGTGGTAAGGCATTAATTGTAAAAGACAGCCTGCATGTATTTGAAAAGGCTCTTCATTAATAGAAATAGTAAAGGAACCTTCAATCACCAATAAAAGTTCAACTTCATCGGTAAAATAATTGTTTTGATCTTCTCGCCAAGTTTCTAAAGTAATGGATAATTGGCTGGGATCAAAATGCTGTGAAAAATAATTAACCATAAAAAAACTCCTAAGTTAGTGGATAGCTTTTTTTTGAACAGTTTTTGTTAATCGATTTTATTATACTATAAATAAAGATATGTGAAAAAATATACAAAAGGAGTGGTTTATAATGTCAAAAGTTTTTATTTTAGGCGGTACCGGCTTTTTAGGTTATTACACAACGAAGGAATTACTGCGACGCGGTTATCAAGTGAAAACCATCGCGTTGCCACCACTACCAACGGATGATCTATTGCCTAAAGAGGTTGAATATACTTTAGGAAATATCAACGAACTAAATGACCAAGACATTATTCAATTATTGTCTGACTGCGAAGGATTCATTTATGCTGCAGGTGCTGATGAACGGGTAACACCAGAAAAACCAGCGATGAAATTTTTCTATGAAGCCAATGTGCTACCAACACAGCGATTGGCTCGACTAGCAAAACTTGCTGGTGTTAAAAAGTTTGTGGTCTTTAACTCTTATTTTGCTGAATTTGCTGAACGTTTGCCGGAATTTCATCTGCGGGATCAGGCTTATCCTAATACACGTTTGTTACAAGAACAGGTTGCTTTTGCTGAAGGCGAAGGTGAAATGACTGTTAGCTCATTACGTCTGCCATATATTTTCGGCACAATGCCAGGACGGATGCCTCTTTGGAAAATGTTTGTTGACCAAGCGAAAAATCAACCAGTTTTTCCAGCAGCTCTTGGCGGGACAGCAATGGTAACTGTTGAACAAGTTGCAGAAGCAGCAGTTGGTGCATTAGAAAATGGCAAGCATCGTGGGACTTATGCGATCTCAGCTTTAAATATGAAATATCAAACCTTCTATCAAATGATTGTTGAAGCATTAGGTCAAACAGAAACTACTCAAGTTCCTGTCCTTTCTTATCAAGAATTAGGACCTGCTTATGAAGAAATTGATCGTCAGGCAGATGCTGAAGGAGTAGAACATGGTATTCACATGGCAGTCAGCTTAAAATTACAAATGGAAGATTTATATTTAAATCCGAACGATACAATGCCACTATTAGGTATCAAAGAGCATGATGTTCTAGCATCAATCAAAGAAACTTTAGCAAAATGTGTGGCTGCTGAATAGATTATTTATTTTAAAGAGGAAGAAACTTTTTTATCGAAGTTTCTTCCTCTTTTTTTCATGTTTAGATTTTTTCCTCAAACAATCTTCACAGAGGTAAATAATTTAATAATCTTAAAAATAAAAAAAAGGACAAAATAGCTGTTTTAAGTTTGAGTTAAGCTAGTAATTGATAATGAAAGACAGAGAAGGGATGTGAGTTGATGCAATTACCACTTCAACCAAATCAACGGCAATTTATTCAATTTAGTTTAGTTGGATTTTTGAATACAGTTTTAACCTGGATAATTTATTGGTGCCTGATTTTAATTATTCCGGCAACGTTGGCAATTGCCTTTGGTTATCTTGTAACATCAGTCATTGGTTTTATTTTAAATCAGAAAAAAGTTTTTAAAAGTACCTCGACAGCAAAAAATACCTATTGGAAGTATTATTTATTGTATGGAGCGACATTGCTATTAAGCATGGGATTAACTTATGTGTGGACTACTAGTTTCCAATTGTCTCAACTAACAGCACCAATATTTACAGTGGCCTTTACTCTGCCAATTAATTTTTTATTTAGCAAGTTTTGGGTATTTAAGAGGAGTCGATGATTAATGAAAAGAAAAATAGATATTTATTTAGCAATTATTTTAATACTAGCTTTATTTTTATATGCTTGGGGAATTTGGGATGCTGGTTCAGCCAATTCATATTATACTGCCGCAGTCACTAGTATGGTTCAAAGCTGGCACAATTTTTTCTATGGGGCTTTTGATGCTGCTGGATTTATTACAGTGGATAAACCACCGGTAGCTTTATGGTTTATGGCTATTTCAGCCAAAATTTTTGGTGTTCACGGCTGGAGTGTGGTTTTACCGTCGGTTTTATTTGGTGTTGGGTCGGTCTACTTAATGTATCGCTTAGTAAAACCAAGATTTGGTGTGCTTGCCGGAAGAATAGCGGCTTTAACCATGACCTTAACGCCGATTGTTGTAGCGAATTCACGAACCAACAATATGGACGCTACTTTAGTTTTTTTCATGTTACTAGCTGTTCGTTACGTATTTAAAGCAGTTGAAGTAAAGAAACAGAGATATTTATGGATTGGCTTTGCATTGATAGGTGTGGCTTTTAACGTAAAAATGTTACAAGCATTTATGATCTTACCAGCGCTTTACTTATTTTATTTCTTTGCTTCGTCAGTCAGTTGGAAGAAAAAAATTGTTCATTCCGCTGTAGCTACGATATTTTTAGCTGTCTTTACTTTAGCTTACCCAGTCTATGTTGATCATGTATCAGCAAGTGACCGTCCTTATATTGGCAGTTCACAAACCAATTCTTTATTAGAGTTAGCCTTTGGATATAACGGGACAGAAAGACTTTTAGGTCAGTCAACTGGAACGGGTGGTACTTTTCCCGGCATGGGAAACAGTGGGGAAAATAATACCCAAGATGGACAAATGCAACCGCCTAGTGGAAATAACAGTGAGCAAGGAATGACACCCCCTACTGATGGTGGCAATGCCAATCAAATGCCCAGCAATAATACTTCTATGGAAACCTCTCAAGGAGATGGTTTTGATGGAGAAAGACAAGGTGGCGGACCTGGAGGAACAGGTGGTGGAGGCGGTGCTTTTAATATCGGGAGTGCAGGACCTTTACGCTTATTCCAATCTGAATTAGGGCCACAAGTTAGTTGGCTGTTACCATTAGCATTAATCAGTTTGGTTGCTTCCTTTTTCTATTTTAGAAATAAGAAAAAATGGTATCGTCTTACTAAAAAACAAGCCCATATTATGTTTTGGGGTGTTTGGTTAGTAGCGGTTGGCAGCTTTTTCAGTATTGCTTCCTTTTTCCATCCTTATTATTTAATTATGTTAGCACCACCAATTGCTGCTGGTGTTGGTATTGGCATTGCTAGTTTATTTAAAAAAGATTTATCTGGTGGCAAAAAAATTATTGTGGGAATTGCTGGATTAAGTACGGCTGGTTTGCAGGCATATTTCCTAGCTTCTTACAGTTTATTAGCAGCTGGTTTAGTAGTTGCAGCAACGATTATTTTGATTGGCTTATTGTTTATCTCAAAATTGAAAGTCCACAGTAAAAAAATAATTTATGGCTTATTAACAGTTTTATTTATTGCACCAGCATTTTGGTCTTTGACACCGACATTAGCGCATCAGTCGGCAGCAATTCCAACAACTGGACCGGAATTACTCAGTCAAGGTGGCGCAACTGGAGGTCTAGGTTCTGAATCGGTCAATGAACAATTATTGGCTTACTTAGAAGAAAATCAAGGATCAGCTGAATATTTATTTGCAACAACTGATTCTAATTCAGCTTCACCTTATATTATTGCTTCTGGTAAGGCAGTGATGGCGATCGGTGGATACAATGGAACTGATCCAGCGATTACGCTAAAACAATTCAAGCAATTAGTTAAAGCAGGAAAGATTAAGTATTTCTATGCTAGTGGCAATAAAAATAGCACGTCTGATATTGCAGAATGGGTGGCAGAAAATGGTACCGAAGTGGACGCCAGTGAATATGGTGGACAAACTACAACAGAAGAGACAAATTCACAGCCTGAAAACGCCAGTGATTCAACAGAAGGAACGATTCAATCTAATCAAATTGGATTAATGCAAGGTGCCGGTATGGGCGGTGGTATGGATAGCGGTACCCTGTACCAATTATCAGCAGATTCAGTTAATTAAGGAGGGAAAGTTTATGGAGCAGCAACCTTTAATTTCGATTGTTTTACCAGTCTTTAATGAAGAAGAAACGCTGAATGAAACAATCTTACAAATTCAACATTATATCAATAGTCAACCAGCAACATTTGAAGTGATTTATGTGGATGATGGTTCAAATGATGACAGTGTTGAATTGATTCGGGCAGCAATTCAACAGTATCCATCTATCCGGCTGGTTCAGTTTTCAAGAAATTTTGGTCATCAAATAGCAATCTCTGCAGGTATTCGTTATGCCTCAGGTGATGCAGTAGTAGTAATGGATGCAGATTTACAAGATCCACCGGAAGTGATTACTCAAATGATTGAAAAATGGCGGGAAGGCTATGATGTGGTCTATGGTAAACGACGTTCTAGACAAGGGGAGAGCTATTTCAAAAAAGTTAGTGCTCAGATATTTTATCGTTTGCTTTCAAAAATGACTGATACGGAAATACCTTTAGATACTGGTGATTTTCGTTTAATGGATAAAAAAGTGATTACTCAATTAAAGAGAATGAATGAAACTCAACCATTTGTGCGAGGCATGGTTAGCTGGGTGGGATTTAAACAAACGGCAGTTATGTATGAACGGCATGAGCGTTTTGCAGGAGAATCTAAATATCCTTTGAGAAAAATGTTGTCACTGGCTTTTGATGGCATAACATCATTTTCAGTCGTTCCATTAAAGTTAGCCAATTATTTTGGCGGATTGTTGTTAGCAATTGATTTTTTATATTTGGTCATACATTTATTAATTGGAAATATGACGACCGACCATTGGATTATTGTGAATTTGTTAGGAATCGGCGGCGGTTTATCAATTGCAGTTGGAATGGTGGGCATTTATTTAGAACGAATTGTTAGCCAAAGCAAAGACCGGCCGTTGTATATTATCGATGAATTGATTGGTTTTCCTTATCAATCAAAGATTACAAAAAAAAATTTAGTAAAAAATGCCCATGGTATCCGCCAAAGCGCCAATGGTTGAGCCTGAAAAAAGATCAATCGTCTTTTTAAAGATGATTGGTCTTTTTTGATTTGTTATAATTAAATGAAGAGATTTGGAAGAGGTGAGAAAATGAAACGTTCACGCTATGTCGTGCTGGATCATTTAAAAGAGTTGGCTGAACAAAAAGAAAATATATCGACCCAAGCAGTTGCTGAAAATATTAATTTAAGTCGTAATGTTGTGACGACTTATTTATCTCAGTTATTAGAAGAGGGTTTAGTAGAAAAATATGGCACCCGCCCCGTCTATTGGCGACCAAAAACTGAAAAAAAAGATGCTTTTTCAGCTTTTATTGGTGCGAATGGAAGTTTAAAAGAAGCGATTGATGAGTCTAAAGCAGCAGTGACTTATCCGCCAAATGGGTTTCCAATTTTGATTACGGGAGAATCTGGTGTCGGTAAAAGTTATTTGGCGGGCTTGATTCACCAATATGCGATTCAACAAAAAGTCATTGGAAATCATGCCAATTTTGTGACGTTAAACTGCGCAGATTACGCTAATAATCCAGAATTGTTGTCTTCAGTTTTATTTGGTTATCGTAAAGGGGCTTTTACTGGAGCAAATGAAGATACTGATGGTTTGGTGCAACAAGCCGATGGTGGTTTTTTGTTTTTAGATGAAGTGCATCGTTTAAATAGTGAAAATCAAGAAAAACTATTTACTTTGTTAGATTTAGGGCAGTATTATCCATTAGGAGAAAAAGAGCAACCAATAGAAGTTAATTTGCGATTTATTTTTGCGACAACTGAATCGTTAGATGATACCTTATTACGAACTTTTCGTCGACGGGTTCCTATGAGTATTCAGTTGCCTGCTTTTCATCAAAGACCGATTCACGAGCGGTTAGAAATTACTTTTAACAATTTCATCACTGAAGCAACTAGTTTAAAAAAAGAAATGCAGGTAGGCTTAAGTGAAATTTTTCAACTAGTCAATCAGCATTATAAAGGTAATTTAGGAGATCTAAAAAATAATGTCCGCCTGTTAGCTGCCCGAGCATTGATGGAACAGCCAGAAAAAGTCGAACTGCAAATAGGAGATATGAGTCTTGGCAGTGTCACACTCAGTCAAGGTACCCAATCCACTAGCTTGACCAATCGGTTGTTTGCGGAAACGCTAGAACAATTAATCGCGACTGTTTTTGTTTCTGATAAGATTGCCGAGATGAACGAAACTCGTTTTTCTGTCCGCACAGAAATAAAAAAATTGCGGCGGCATTTTAATAATTCGGATTTAAGTGAATTATTAGTAGATAGCTTTTCCCAAATGTTGACAGTTAAAATGCAAACTTTTAAACAGAAATACGGTATTTTTAATCAAGTTTCAGCCAATGAAATAAATGAAGCGGGAATTTTAATTTATTTGTTGATGGAAGCAGCTGAAGTACCGGCACTTCCCCAAAATATCTTGACGATGATTAAAGGAAAATATTCCCGTTCTTATTATTTAATGGGAGAATTTGTCACTTTATTAAAAGATGATTTTGCGATTTCTGCGGAGCAAGCTGAGTTGTTGCAAGCATTATTGTTATTTGTTCTGATCGGTGAGGAGTATCAAGAAATTGAAAAAGTCCCTTTTTTTTGCTTGCTATTGTCTCATGGAAACATGGCTTCCAGTATTCAAAAGGTAGTCAATGGTTTGTGTCAGACGTATCTCTTTGAAGCTTTTGATATGCCGATTGATGCGTCGATGTTGGCAATCAGTAAAGAAGTTGAGAAATTTTTATTAAAACAAAATAAACCTGATCAAGAAGTGATTCTGTTGTTTGATATGGGTTCATTGAGTCAGATGTACAAAGAAATCAAGAAACAATCGGATGCTGATTTAATGGTAATCAATAATTTGACTACCTCAATGGCATTAGATATTGGTTTACAAGTTCAGCAGCAGCGGCCTTTTAAAGAAATTGCAAAAAAAGCTGAGAATTACAGTCAATTAACAAATGTTCAATATTTTGAAGGTCTTTCACAAAATCGAAATATTATTGTTTCTTGTATGTCCGGTGTCGGTTTATCGGAAGAAATCAAAAGTATGATGAATAAATGTTTACGGGAAGACACTGAAATTATTACGATGGATTATAAAGATTTGAAAACCACGTTGAATTCCCATGACTTAGATTATTTTTCCAATACCCAAATGATTTTAACGACAACCGATATTGATTCTTTTGACGAAATTTCAATTATTAATATTTATGATGTGATGGAACCAGAAGGTGCAAATCTAATGAAACAATTACTGGTAGAAAACGGTGAGTCAGTTAGCGCGACCGATGAATTACTAGATCAGTTTCTAGCCTTCTTTACGATTGAAGGAATCGCTGCGCGCTTACAGTTTTTAAATCCCGAAATTGTCATTAAAGAAGTCCAAGAAATCATTGAAAAATATGAACAGTATTATGAGTTAACCTTAAGTGGTCGAGATAAGCTGAATTTATATATGCATATCGCGTTAATGATTGAGCGAATGATGGTGAGTTCTCGTAAAGGTGAAGAAATTGTCAGTTTGGAAGAAGATTTAGATAGTGAGAAAAAAGAATTTTACTCAGTATCTAAAAATATTTTCCATAATGTCGAAACCAAATATAATATCCTTATTGACGAATATGAGCTGTCATTAATGTATGAACTGCTTAAAACACGTTTCTAAATTGAATGCTTAAAATAGTGCCCGAAATATTGAGCACTATTTTTTTGTGCTTAAAGGAGTACTCATATCAATGAAATTAAAGTTGGCACGCTAATTGCTTTTATAAAAGTGAGAAGGAGGTTGTGAGATGACAAAATTTGCAATCGCAACACATGGGAATTTTGCTAAAGGCTTAGAAAGTACGTTGGAATTATTTGTTCCCAATCAAGATATTACTTTTCTTTCAGCTTACGTTGAGGATCTTCCGCCAATCGAGCAGCAATTGGAAGATTTCTTTGCAAATTTAGATAATGAAGAATTAGTTGTTGTATTTACCGACTTATTCGGAGGAAGCGTCAATCAAAAAGTACTATTAGGTAGTGAAGGGAAAAATATTCAGATTATTGCCGGCTTTAATTTGCCAATTGTTTTAGAAATTATTTTGAATCAAGAAGATTTAACAACTGAAAAAATACAACAATTAATCGAAGCAAGTCGCGAAGCACTTCAAATAGTCCCACCAATCAATCAAATAGAAGAAAATGAAGAAGAGTTTTTTGCATAAAAGGAGAAGATGAAAATGATTAAAGCTTTACGAGTAGATGAAAGATTAGTCCATGGACAAATTGCGATGGTATGGTCGAAAGATTTGAAATTAGATGGCTTAGTAGTAGCAAATGATGAAACAGCTGCTAATCCTACGCAACAAATGGCTTTAAAAATGGCAGTACCTTCAGGTATAAAAATTATTATTAAAAGTGTTGATGATGCCGCAGCCTTAGTAAAAAATCCTAAAGCTGGGAATATGCGGCTGATGGTACTAGTCAGGACCGTTGCAGATGCAGTAAAATTCGCCAGTCAAGTCGATGATATTGAATATGTCAATGTTGGAAATGTTGGCAAAACAGTTGGTGAAGATAAAAAAACTATTACCAAGTTTGTCATGTTGACAGATAGTGAAATTGCTAGCTTAAAAGAACTAGTAACTATTTATCCAGAAACAGCTTTTCAAGTGATTCCAAGTGATGAAAAAACGTTAGCATCAGAAATTATTAGTAAACAAGGACTATAAGGGGGAACTTAAATGTTAAATGCATTAATTGTAGCAGGAGTTGTATTTTTCTGTTTGTCCATGAATGAGTTAATTGGATTTAGTTTATTATGGCGACCGATCGTGGTTTCTCCATTAGTTGGTCTACTAATGGGCGATCTGCAAACTGGATTGATTGTAGGCGCATCTTTAGAAACAATCTTTATGGGAATTATTAATGTCGGCGGTGCTTCGGCAGCCGAGCCTGGTTTAGCAGCTGCATTAGCTACAGCCTTTTCGATTCAAAACGGAAGCGGTGTTGAAGCAGCGATCGTATTAGCAATTCCGATTGCTATTTTAGGACAACAAGTGAAAACATTGATCTATATTTTTTGGAATGGTGCCTTTACTGAAAAATTCACTAAATTAGCTGGAGAAAATAAGCAAAAAGAATTTGTTCGATTACATTTCTTTGTTTGGTTCGGCTGGTGGTTCTTATATGCATTAGTACCGTTTTTCGCTATGTATTTTGGTTCGACTGCAGTAGAAAGTGCTTTGAATGCTATTCCAGAAGTAATTATGAACGGGTTAAATATTGCCGGTGGACTATTACCAGCAGTCGGGATGGCAATGCTATTGAAAATGCTTTGGTCTACTGAGATTGCAGTCTATTTCTTCTTGGGCTTTGTATTGATTGCTTACTTTGAATTACCACTAATTGCTGTTGCCGTGATTGGTTTTATTATCGCCATCATTTTTGCACAAATTGATTTCCACTTTAATAAAATTTCTAATCGAACTGCACCAGCTGCAGTTGTTGAAGATGATGGATTATCACAAGAAGAGGAGGATTTCTTCGCATGAAAATAACTAAATTACCTCAAGAGGAAAAGAAATTAGTCAAAAGTATGTTTTGGCGTTCACTAACTTTATATGCTTCTGTTAATCCAGCAAAACAAGGTGCTAATGGTTTTGCTTACTCAATGTTGCCATTTATCAATCACTTTTATAAAACAGAAGATCAACAAGCAGAAGCATTTTTACGTCACAATGTTTATTTCAATACAACGGTTCCGATGGCTTCCTTTGTAATGGGGATTGCAGCTTCAATGGAAAAAGAAAACAGTGAGAAACCTGATTTTGATGTTTCTTCAATCACTGCGATTAAAACCAGTTTGATGGGACCTTTAGCCGGAATTGGTGATTCTATTTTCATGGGTGTATGGCGCGTATTAATTGCTGGGATCGCGATTAGTTTAGCGCAATCTGGCAATATTATTGCTCCAATTTTCTTCGCTATCGGTTTTAGCTCATTACCTTGGGTTGTTCGTTACTATGGTGCATTTTTAGGCTATTCTTTAGGCTCAAAATATATTGAACGACTGTATTCAGAAGGCTTAATTTCGATTCTTTCAAAAGCTGCCAGTATTGTTGGATTAATCATGGTAGGTGCTATGACCTCATCAATGGTGATGTTTGATACAAAATTGGATTTTAAAATTCAAGGTGAATCTGTTTTAAATGTACAGGAGATGTTAGATTCATTATTTGTCGGTATTGTGCCACTATTATTAACCTTGCTTTGCTTTAAATTATTAAACAAAAAAATGAGTGTCACCGTTCTAATGGTGCTAATTATTGTTTTAGGAATATTGTTGTCAGTTTTAGGTATTGCTTAAAAGGAGTATGTGATGAATTCAGAATGGTGGAAACAAAGTGTTGTTTATCAAGTCTATCCAAAAAGTTTTTATGATAGCAACCAAGATGGATCAGGAGATATTCGAGGAATTATTGAAAAACTGGACTATTTAAAGAAATTAGGTATCGATGTAATTTGGCTTAATCCATTGTATCAGTCGCCATATGTGGATAATGGCTATGATATTTCTGATTATTATCAGATTAATCCTGATTTCGGAACGATGGCAGATTTTGACGCGTTATTACAAGAAGCCCATCAACGAGATATTAAAATCATTATGGATTTGGTAGTCAATCATACTTCTGATCAACATGAATGGTTCAAAAAAAGTCAGCAAGTGCCCAAAAACAAATACCGTGACTATTATATTTGGAAAGATCCTGTAGAGGGTCACGAACCAACCAATTGGGGCTCAAGTTTTGGCGGCTCCACTTGGGAATTTAACGAAGAAATTGGGCAATATTATTTACATTTATTTGCGAAAGAACAACCGGATTTAAATTGGGAAAATCCAGAAGTCAGACAAGAAATTTATAAAATGATGCGTTTTTGGTTAGATAAAGGGATTGACGGTTTTCGAATGGATGTGATCAGCTTACTCTCAAAAAAACCTGATTATCCAGATGGCCGTGTGATTCAAAATAGAAAATTAGGAACCTATTATGACGGCGCCTCAAATGGACCGCGAGTCCATGAATTTTTACATGAAATGTATCAAGAAGTTCTGTCTCATTACGATGTTTTAACAGTTGGTGAAACGCCTAACACGAATGCAGATCAAGGTGTTTTGTATTCTGATCCAACACGGGAAGAATTAAATATGGTTTTTCATTTTGAGCATATGCATGTGGATTATGGTAAATATGGTAAATATTCCAATGCTAGCTTTAAATTAACAGATTTGAAAAAAGTTTTAACTGAATGGCAAGAAAAACTCTATCAAAAAGGCTGGAATAGTTTGTATTGGAATAATCATGACCAAGCGCGGGTGATTTCAAGGTTTGGTGACGATCAAGAGTATCGCGTAACCTCTGGGAAAATGTTAGCGACATTATTACACTTTATGCAAGGAACTCCTTACATTTATCAAGGAGAAGAAATTGGTATGACCAACGTGAAGTTTCCGGAATTAACTGACTATCAAGATTTGGATGTATTTAATACTTACAAAGAATTAACAGAGATGCATCAATTGTCCCATGAGTTTGCAATGGAAGCAATTCATGCTAAATCACGTGACAATGCTCGTACACCAATGCAATGGAGTGAGGAAAAGTTTGCCGGATTTTCAAAAGTTAATCCATGGTTAGCGGTCAATTCAAACTATCCAGCAATCAATGTTGAAAAAGCTTTAGAAGACCCTAATTCCTTATTTTATTACTATCAAAAATTGATTCAGTTAAGAAAAGAGTATGAAATCATCACAACAGGTCGTTATCAATTGCTAGCTGCTGATTCGGAAAAAATTTATTATTATACACGAGAAACTGACGATCAAATCTTAGTTGTTGTTTGTTCGTTTTCAAACGAAACCGAAGAATTTATTTTAGAAAATTATTCAGATTTGGCAACTTACTCTGAAGCTAAATTGTTGATTGGTAACTATCTAGAGGCTAATCAAGTAGCTTCAGAAATGATTTTAAAACCATACGAGGCAGTGGCCTATTTGTTTGATAAGAAAGGAAAGTGAATATGAGTCAAGCTTGGTGGAAAAAAGCCGTATTTTATCAAATATATCCAAAAAGTTTTAATGATACTAACAATGATGGCATTGGAGATTTAAATGGCATTAGAGAAAAATTGCCATATTTAAAAGAATTGGGTATCGATGCTTTGTGGATCAGTCCCGTTTATTTATCGCCACAAGTAGATAATGGTTATGACATAGCTGATTATCGTCAAATAGATCCAATGTTTGGCACCAATCAAGAGATGTATGACTTAATCGAAGAAGCCCACGAACAGAAAATTAAAATTGTGATGGATTTCGTGGCAAATCACACTTCTGATGAATGTCTATGGTTCAAAGAAAGTCGTAAATCAAAAGATAATTTCTTTAGTGATTTTTATATTTGGAAAGATGCTAAGGCTGATGGTTCAGCACCTAATAATTGGGGCTCGAGTTTTGGCGGTTCTGCTTGGAGTTGGGATGACTCGCGGCAGCAATACTATTTACATTATTATGCCAAAGAACAGCCGGATTTAAATTGGGAAAATCCGATGGTTCGGGAATATATTTATGACATGATGCGTTTTTGGAAAAGTAAAGGCGTTGATGGTTGGCGGATGGATGTAGTAACATCTATCTCAAAAGATTTGGCTTTTCCAGATAATCCCCGAGCTTTTACTACTGAAAATCAACAAAATGGTCCAAGAATGCATGAATTTATTCATGAAATGAATCAAGAGGTTTTGAAACCTTTTGAGATGATGAGTGTGGGCGAATCGCCAGCAGCAAAATCTAACGACGCATATTTACTAGTTGATCCTAAACGGGAAGAATTGGATATGATTTTTACTTTTGAGCATATGCATGTGGATCGTAAAAAAGGCGATGTCAATGGACGTTGGGCACTTAAAAAAATGGATTTACCTCAGTTGAAAAGCATTTTGGCTTCTTGGCAGATTGAATTGCGCGACAAAGGTTGGAATGCTTTGTATTTTGAAAATCATGATCGGGCGCGGGTAATTTCTCGTTGGGGCAATGATCAAGAATTTCGTTATCAAACAGCGACAGCTTTTGCGACAGTTTTACATGGATTACAAGGAACCCCCTTTGTTTTTCAAGGGGAAGAAATCGGCATGACCAATCCAAAATTTGAGTTAGAAGAGTACGAAGACATTGAATTACGAGGGAATTATCAGTTTTATGTTGAACAGCAAAAAACTATGAATAGAGAAGCTTTTTTAGCAGCGATTCACAAAATTTCTCGCGACAATGCCCGTACACCTATGCAGTGGGATGCATCAGAAAATGCTGGTTTTAGTCAAGCGGATCCGTGGTTCAAGTTAAATCCAAATTATCCAGAAATCAATGTTGAAAATGATCGAAAAAGTGAACAATCAGTCTTTAAATATTATCAAGCATTAATCGAATTACGACATAATGAAGCTATTCTGACAGAAGGCAGTTTTGAATTATTATATCCAGAAGATGAAGCCTTGTTTATTTATAAACGACAATACGCAGGAAAAACTTGGTATGTGGTAGCTAATTTTTCAGAAACAAAGCAAGAAATACCTAGTGAAGTAAACGGTTTGACTGGAAAAATAATGATTAAAAACGATCTTCAGCGTGCAGAGCTTTCAAACAGTTTAGCACCTTATGAAGCTTTTATTATTGAAGTGTAAAAAAGTACTCGTCTGTATAGTTTTTCAGACGAGTGCTTTTTGTTTAGCTAAAGGAATTTTTATTTGAAAAATAATTCCTTGCGGCTGTAAATCAAGGGTTTTTATTTTTCCATGATGCAAATGGACAATTTGCTGGGCAATTGCAAGTCCCAAACCATAGCCACCAGTTTGTTTGCTGCGAGAAGTATCTTCGCGGTAAAAACGGTCAAAAAGTTTTTGCTGAGTCATTTTATCAATCGATGGTCCTGTATTAGCAATTTCCAACAACCAATCATTGCCGCTTCTTTTTGAAGTAACCGAGATGGTATCACCGGATGTGGTATATTTTAAAGCATTGTCCAACAAAATAACGAATAGCTGATGGACTTTTTCTTTGTCGATCATAACTAATTGAGAAAGCGTGTTTGTTAAAATCAAAGTCTTTTGTTCTTTTTCAGCTATTTCTCTAAAAGGAGTGACTAACTGATTTAAAAATTCTTGGCTATCAACTTCTATTAGGTTTAGCGAATAAGTATTTGTTTCCCCGCGAGCAAGCGTTAATAAATCATTAGTTAGGATTGATAATCGGCGGGTCTCATTTAACGCTAAAGCAATCGATTCGGCTTCATCAAGAATAGTTTGATCAGGATGCTGAAAGACACTTTGCAATTTATTTTGAATAATTGTTAAGGGCGTGCGCAATTCATGAGAGGCATTCTCGACAAAATCCTGCTGTTTCCGCCAAGCTTTCATAATCGGCCGCATCATGAGTGCCGATAAATAATAACTAATAAATAACGAGATGATCCATGAAATAAACATTGCAATAATCAAGCCAGTTTGAAAAGTTTTGACAGTTTGGGTGACTTGATTGGTATTGACTAAAAATTCTACATAAGCAATCTGATTATTATCTGAATTCGTATATTTTTTCGTTATAGAATGGAAAGAAAAGCTCCCACTACCGCTTTCTGAAGAAACTTCTAAAGAATTTACTGTGTTTAGATTGCTTTTGTTTAATTTCAACTGAGTAAGTTGTGCTAGACGACCATTGTTCTCATCATTGTTTAAAATGGTGCCATCCTTTGACCATAAAATAATCTGGCTATTAAAAAGATTTTCACCAGTTGGATCCGGTGGAGGTGTTTGAGTGAGCTTATTGTCTTTTCCAGAAAGACGATCAATTTCTTGTTGAATCAAGTCATCTTTTTCGCTCATATTTATTAAACTTTGATCGGTTTCTTTATAAATATTAGTGGTAACTAAGCGGATCATGACGATACCTAGAGTCAAAAAAATTAAAGCAAACGCCAGCATGTTCATTAGAAAATAGCGGATCCGTTGTTTTTTTAGTAGCGTATTATTCATGGCTTTGCTCCTGCAATAAATAACCCACATGTCGAAGTGTCTTGATTTTGTTTTCCAAATCAGTTCCTTTTAAATGTTTGCGTAAATGACTGACATATACTTCGACAACCGTCAAAGTTGTTTCAGAATTGTAACCCCAGATCCGATCAAAGATTTGTTCTTTGGTTAAAATAGTACCGGCATTTTGAATAAAATAGACCAATAGATCAAACTCTTTTCCCTGTAGCGGTATTTTTTCTTCACGAAAACTTACGCTGTTAGCATGGAGATTACAAATAACTTCTCCATATTGCAATGTGGCATCATCAAATAAACCGATTGACCGTTTTAATAAAGCTTTCACCCGCATCAAAAGTTCTTCACGATAGAAAGGTTTCGTCAAATAATCATCGGCGCCTTTTTGAAAACCTTCAATCTTATTGGGTAATTCATCTTTAGCACTAACGACTAGCACCGGAAGTGCGCTTTTTTTCTGTTTAAGAGCAGATAAAATATCAAAACCATTTTTCCCAGGCAGCATGATATCTAATACTAACAAATCATAAATAGTACTTTCCGCTTCAAATAAACCTAGTTCACCATCATATACTTGAGTGACTTCACCAATCTCGATCAATATTTCTTTAATACTATCGGATAATTCATAATCGTCTTCGACTAACAATATTTTAACCATGTCAACCTCACTTTAATTGTTTTTAAGAGTAGTATAAAGAAAATGTTAGAAATAAATTGGAAGATTTTACGAAAGTCTTGTTTTTATTTTCAAGAAATAATCGGCAAATTTGAAACAAATCCTTTGACTTTATGAAATACAAATGATAATTTTAATACAATCTTTTAAGGAGGTACAGAAATGATGACACACAACAAGCAGATGACAATGGAAAATACTTGTTGTTGTATGGTGCAAAAATGCAGCATACGAATTTGTCATGTCTATTAATCTGTATCTATCTTGATAATTTATTTTATTGAAGATCGAAGAGCTGCAGGAAATAGCCTGTAGCTCTTTTTTTTATTTTTAGGAGGGAAAAAATGGATATTCAAACAAAAATGATTCATGGCGGTATTAGTGAAGACGCAACAACTGGTGCTGTAAATGTACCAATTTATCTAACTTCGACCTTTAAGCAAGACGGAGTTGGTAAACCTAAAGAATATGAATACTCTCGATCAGGTAATCCAACTCGAGCAGCTCTAGAGGAATTGATTGCCGATTTAGAAGGCGGCGTAAAAGGTTTTGCTTTTTCTTCTGGTTCAGCTGGTACCCACACAGTCTTATCAATGTTTAAACGAGGCGACCATATTATTTTAGGCGATGATGTGTATGGTGGAACTTTCAGAGTGTTGGATAAAATTTTCCGTCAATTAGAAATTGAATTTACTTTGACGGACGTGACCAATCCAAAAGCGATCGAAGAAAGTATTCAAAGTAATACCAAAGCGCTGTTTCTTGAATCACCTAGTAATCCATTGTTAAAGATCACTGACATTGAAGCCAGCGCCAAAATTGCAAAGGCCCACAACATTTTAACAATTGTGGATAATACTTTTGCAACGCCTTATTTACAACAACCGTTAAGTTTAGGAGCGGACATTGTTTTGCATAGTGGAACAAAATATCTTGGTGGACACAGTGATGTTGTTTCAGGATTGGTTACCACCAATAGTCAAGAATTAGCTGAAAAAATTGGTTTCTTACAAAATGCAATTGGCGGGATTTTAGGTCCTCAAGATAGTTGGTTGGTTCAACGAGGCATTAAAACTTTAGCCGTTCGGATGGATGCGCATCAAAAAAATGCTGGTATTTTAGCTGAATACTTGGCAAATCAACCTCAAGTAGCCAAAGTATATTATCCTGGTTTAGCTGATCATCCTGGTTATGAGATTGCTAAAAAACAAATGAACGGTTTTGGTGGAATGATTTCATTTGATTTAAAAGATGAAAGTAAAGTCAATCAATTTGTGGAGAGTTTGAAGATATTTACTTTAGCCGAAAGTTTAGGTGGGGTGGAAAGCTTAGTTGAAGTACCGGCACTAATGACTCATGCGACGATTCCTAAAGCTGATCGGGAAAAATCTGGGATTAAAGACGGATTGATTCGTGCCTCTGTCGGAATTGAAAGCAGTCAAGATTTATTAAATGATTTAAAACAAGCCTTTGCGGCAATTCAATCAGAAAAGGAAGATTAAAATGAAAAAAAAATTATTAGCAGTTGCAAGTTTAGTATTAATTGGTATTTTTGCATTAAGCTTAAGTGAAAATGATCAAGCAGCCAGCAACAAAACTTTAAGAGTCGGAACTGAAGGAACTTATGCACCGTTTTCTTATCGTAATGATAAAGATAAATTGGTTGGGTACGACGTTGATGTGGCAAGAGCTGTTGCCAAAGAAATGGGTTACAAGGTTAAATTTGTCGAAGCACCATGGGATTCAATGTTAGCAGCTTTTGATGCTGGTAAATCTGATGTTGTCTTCAATCAAGCTAGTATTACGCCTGAGCGTAAGGAAAAGTATGCTTTTTCAACCCCATACACTGTTTCTCATGCTGCTTTGATTGTGAACAAAGATAATAAAGATATCAAAGATTTTTCTGATTTAAAAGGAAAAAAAGCAGCTCAAAGTTTGACTAGTAACTATGCAACGATGGCAGAAGATGATGGTGCAACAATTGTTTCTGTAGATGGTTTCAGTAAAGCGGCTGAATTAGTTAATTCCGGTCGGGCTGATGCAACCTTGAACGACGATGTAGTTTATTACGATTATGTAAAACAACAAAATGACGATAGCTTAAAAATTGTCGCAACTTCAAAAGACGAAACAAAAATGGCTGCTATGGTCCAAAAAGATGACAAAGCTTTATTGAAAAAAATTAACAAAGCCATGAAAAAATTAAAAGACAATGGTACTTTATCAAAACTGTCTGAAAAATATTTTGACAAAGACATTTCTAAATAATGAATTAAAAATAAGACTAAAAAAACGATCGTCTTAGTGAGGAGAATCAAATGGATCGAAGTATTGAAATTATTCAAAGTTCCATCTTGCCGCTTCTGACCTCTTTAATTCAAGTGACCATTCCTTTAACGCTGATTGCTTTTGCGTTGGGGATGGTTCTTGCTTTAATTACGGCTTTGGCGCGAATATCTAAAAATAAAATTTTAAATGGTATTTTTTATTTCTATGTCTGGGTCTTTCGCGGGACACCCTTATTAGTGCAATTATTTATTGTCTTTTTTGGCTTACCATCGATTGGTGTTGAATTAGATGCTTGGACAGCAGCGATTATTACTTTTTCTTTAAATACAGGTGCCTATGCTTCTGAAAATATTCGTTCAGCAATCTTAGCAATTCCAGAAGGACAATATGAATCAGCTGCATCTTTAGGCATGAGTCAGTGGCAAATTTTTTATCGTATCATTGCCCCCCAAGCTTTTAAGATTGCTTTACCACCTTTGTCAAATAATTTTATCAGTCTAGTAAAAGATACTTCTTTGGCAGCTTCAATTACGATTGTTGAAGTCTTTATGACAGCGCAAAGAATTGCTGCTAGAACCTATGAACCATTATTATTGTATTCTTTAGTTGCTGTTTATTATTTGGTCGTTTGTACTTTCTTAAATTGGCTTCAGACTTATCTAGAAAAGCGCATGTCGTATTTTTCATAAAGGAGACACACTATGCTAACAATAAAAAATTTAACCAAGTCATTTGATCAAACTGTCTTAGAAGATTTAAATATTCAATTTATTCCCGGGGAAACGACCGTTATCTTAGGACCTTCAGGATCTGGAAAAAGTACGTTATTGCGGACCATTGATTTGTTAGAAACACCTGATAAAGGTACGATCGAAATATCAGGAGAAAAATTAACTTTCCCACGGAAAATGTCATTTCCAGAATTAAAAGCTCATCGTCAACATTTCAGTATGGTTTTTCAACAGTTTAATTTATTCCCTCATTTAAGTGTCTTACAAAATGTTATGGAAGGTCCCGTTCAAGTAAAAAAAGTAAACAAAGAAACCGCTCGTAGAGAAGCTATTTTATTACTGGAAAAAGTTGGTTTAGCTGACAAGCAAAATGAATATCCTCAACAACTTTCTGGAGGTCAAATGCAGCGAGTAGCAATCGCGAGAGCTTTGGCGATGGAACCAGAATTTATTTTGTACGATGAACCTACTAGCGCGCTAGATCCAGAATTGGCACAGGAAGTTTTACAAGTGATTCAAAAAATTGCCCAAGACAAAAAAGGCCAAATCATTGTGACGCATCACATTGAATTTGCCCGTAAAGTTGCTGACCGGATTATTTTTTTGGAAAATGGTCAGATTTATTTTGAAGGTCCTGCAGCTGAATTTTTTGATAGCTCAGCAGAGCGAATTCAAAAATATGTTCAACAATTTGTCTAAGAAAGTACGTCACATTTTGTGTAACGTACTTTTTAGCTAATTACATGCTCTCAACTTTTTCAATATATTGTTCTTGTAATTTAGAAAAGAGTAGCACACTCTCTTCCCGACTCAAGCCTTCATTTCGAATCAAGAAGAATCTTTTTTCTCCTGGAGGAATGGCAGCTTTTGTTTCGGCTACATAAAAATCAATACTTGGATCAATCGATTGTCCTTCTTGATAGACAGAAATCATCCGGGTTTCAATAAAAGTTAAAAATGAAAAGAAATTTTGCAAATCATAAATCGGTACAAATTGTTCTAAGCCAACAATACCAACAATCAAATTTTTATCGTCTAACTTTTCTTTCCATAGCGGTAAAAGCAACATTGAAAAATAAGTCGTTATTTCATGGATACTATTTTTTAAATACATAAAACGTTTACGACGAGTTATTTTAATAAAGAAAGCATAGATTTCTTGATAGAGTCTTGATTTTGGATTAATTTTTCCTTTCATTTCCTCCTCCATATACTGAGGGAAGAGTAGGAAATTACTTTTAATCACTGAAAAATTCATTAGCGCTGACAGTAAGTTCGCTTTAATCATCATTAATTCATCATCATTTAAACTGATAGCATCATCTGCTAAAAATTCATCTAGAAATTCTATCACTAAACTCGTTAGTGGCAGCGTGGCTTGCTTATCCTCAAATTGTGCCATTTTTATTTTTAAACGCGGATCTTTAGTAGAAAAGGTGTAGGGTAAATAATAAAGAATATAGACTAAAGAAGAAATATCCCAATCAGCCTTGTTCAAATCAAATGATTCAGCGAAATATTCCTCTAAGTAGACTACCTCATCGGGTTGAATTAAATGTTTAAATGGATAGTTCGTAATGAACTGTTTCTGCTCCATCCTCAACTTAGCAATAAAAATTCCCATAAAAGTATAATCATAATTAAAAAATGGTGGTGTATCTAATGACAAATGAGAAAATAGCTCTTTTTCTCTATCCCCGAAACTAACCGCGTCAATTAAATCCTGTCCACTGGACCCTAACCATAATACTGATCCAAACAAGATTCGGATAACAAATTCATCACCGGTGATTTTTAGGTTTGAAATACTGATTTTGATTGGAAATTGCCTCAAATAGTCAAAATAAGGACGTAAAGCACGGCGGACTGTCGACAAACTTAAGAATAAATAATCACTGAAGTCTGCTAAATCAGCATTTGGATGTAATAAAGTATACAGGGTAAATTTATAAGGCAGAGAATTTTTAATCAAATATTTTAAATAGCGATTGTGGTCATATTTTTGCTTATCCCAATGGATTAATGAGTTATCAGAAAAAAAAGTTTCATTAAATAGCTTGATAAAATCTTTTGAAATGGAAACCAAAATATTTTGCACGGTTGTGAATGAATAATTTGTTAAAGCTTTCACTTGATTTATTGTATAAACATTGGAGTCCATTTTTTGAAGCGCATGTATAATCGTCAATTTTTTTTTTGCATCAGCACTTAATAATATTTGTTCCATCGCTCACACCCCACTTTAAATAACGACTTAATTATATCATATGGAATATTTATTTTAATAAAAAATGGTAAAATAGATAAACAAAATTGCCTAAAGATTAAAAAAATCTTTCTTTAATTTCCATAAAAATTAAAGGTTTAATAAATTAATGAGAAAAAAGAATTATTTTTAGCTAACCATAAAAAAAGTATTGATAAAAATCTTTCTTTAGTGTAAACTTTAAGTTTCACTATTTTGTTTCTCTTTTTTTGTTATTTATTTTTTTACACACTATTGAAAAATCTGAATATATCTATATAATATAATAAATGAACCCGTTTACAAATAATTGAGGAGGGAATGTTATGCTTAGCGTTTGTTATCGAAAATGATTCAGTGATCAAGCAAAACTTAGCGTGTCTAAGGAAAGTCAAGTTAACATTGTCGACCATTTTTTGCTGGGTTCACTGGAATTGTCATAAAAAAATAGAAAATTCGGCAGTTAACTTCACTTCAACCTAATTTAAAGGAAAAAGGATGGAATGAAATGAAGAAAAATTTACGTGTATTATTAGTGGGACTTTTGGCAGTAGTTGGATTAGTTATTTTCGCTGGCTGCGGATCAAATGATGGAGGAACTTCAGGTAGTAGTACTGCTGATCGGGCAGAAGCAGATATTGATTGGCAATTTATTTCACCGGCTGATATGAAAAAAGTCGTGGAAGATGAAGACGCTGAAAGTTATCACGTGGTAGATATCCAACCGGAAGCAGATTTTGCCAAAGGGCATTTGCCAAACTCGATTGAATTGGCTGCATACCCAGTAGATACAAAAGAATTAGAAGATATCGTAACAGATTCGGCAGATCAAATGTCAGATGATGAAAATCCGATTTATGTAATGTGTCCTGGTGGTGGTGCTGGAGCGAAAAGAACAATTTCAGTTTTAATCGATGCAGGGATTGATGAGTCTCGCTTATATATTATTGAAGATGGTGCCAAAGGCTGGCCATATAAAGACGATGCGGATCTTTGGGTGCAAAGCTAATTAACTAAATATGATAACAGGACCGCAAGAATTTTCTTATGGTCCTAAAGTTTTTTCTGGTTTTTTAAAGATTGAAAAGGAATTTGTGATTCGTTATACTTAATTAGAAAGAGCGGACTTACTGAATGATGGGAGGGATATTTTATGCAACATAAACATACTAGTTTTTGATTGAATCATGAAAAACTTAGAGTTTCTAAGCATGAAAAAAATATTCTTCCCTTCATTATGTTTAGTTGTGGGTAAATAGTCACTACTAATATTTCAAGGGGAGCATACTGTCTAAAACAAGTATGTTTTTTTGTTGTGGACAAAATTAGTTCGTCACTTCAAAAAAAGAAATCGAGGAGAATTTATTTATGAAAAAAGCAACTGTATTTATCGGCTGTCTGTTAATGGTGGCACTAGTTTTTGGTGCAAAAACAGAAGAAGTCTTAGCAGCAAAAAGTGATTCTAAAGAAACACATTTGGTTAAAAGTAATAAAATTAAAGACACTGATTTTTTTGTTGACGCTAAATGGGTAAATCAACACCGTGATGATGACAATACTGTGATTATTGAAGCTTCTTATGGTGAAGGAAAAGATTTTAAAAAAGGCCATCTTCCTGGATCTGTTCACATGGATACGATGGAGATCGAGACTGAAGAAAACAACTGGAATATTTTACCAGCAGAAACTTCTCGAGATGCCTTTTTGACAAAAGGTGTGAATGCTGATAGCACAGTGATTGTTTATGGTAATGATATTAATGCAGTTGGTCGGATTGCTTACGTTGCTTATTGGTTAGGTGTAAAAAATGTCAAAATTTTAGATGGTGGTTATGATGCTTGGACAGCAGCCGATTATAAAACTGAAAAAGGCAATGTAACGCCAAAAGCTGCGAGTGATTTTGGTGCAGAAGTACCTGGACGTGATGATACTTATATTGAAACAAGCGCTGATTTAGTTAAAGCAAAAGAAGCCAATCCTGAATTAATTGTTGCTTCAACACGTAGCTGGAAAGAATTTACTGGTAAAACTAGCGGCTATTCTTATATTGAAAATGCTGGAGAGCCAGAAGGTGCAGTATGGGCAAAGGCTAGTAAATCTAGTTCCGATGTAGCTTATTTAACTAATAAAGATGGCACCATGAAAGATCCAAAGAAACTTTTTGCAGCTTGGGAAAAATGGGGAATTACAAAAGATTCTGATGTAGCTTTTTATTGTGGAACTGGTTGGAGAAACACGGTTGTCTTTTTCTTAGCAAAACAATCTGGTTTTGAAAATGCTAAGATGTGGGACGGCGGCTGGTATGACTGGGATTTAGCACATCAATCAGATCCAAGTACTTATCCAGTTCAAGTGGGTGATCCTCGTGATGCCGACAAATTAGTAATCGAAAACTAATGAATAAGTTTACTTATTTAATTGTCCATCTGCTGCAAATTGTCTGTCTCTATTTTATTTATGTCTTCAATGATTTTTATCATAATCGTTTAGGATTTATGCGAAATACCGCTTATTTTCAAGAGAAATTTGCATCGAAATATAGTTCTTTTTTATGGTTAATACCAACTTTGTTCTTATTATTAGCCATTGTCTTTGTAATCAGGAAGAAAACCCTAGAAAGTTTAGTATTTTTAATTGAAAGTCTGTTGTTTTCTGGCTGGATATTTTTCTTTTCGCTGGAACAATTTGAGATTTATTATTTGATTGCTGGAATTTTCGCATTAGTTTTAATTTTACAATTGGTTTTGGTTTCGTTGCAAAAACGAAAGGTGGCGTAAAAATGTATTCCCAAAAAACCATCGATTTAGCAAAAGAAATTGCGGAAACATGTACTGAATGTGATCGCTGTATGAAGGATTGCGTCTTTTTGCAAACTTATTGTGAAAATCCCAAAATTTTATTTGAACAATTTTTAGCAGAGGATTTAGCAGCAATTATTCCCTATTCTTGTACTTTCTGTGGCCGTTGTACGGTTGTTTGTCCGCTACAATTAAAATTAGCTGATGCATTTTTGGCGATACGCCAAGATTTAGCTGCTGAAAAATTGCCATTAAAGCAACTAAGCGGTGCAGTTTGGCATCAACGCTTGTCTTGTAGTCGGATCTTTTCTGGTTTGAATCGGGGGAAATGAGATGAAATATGGATTTATGGCCGGTTGTTCATTGAGTTCAACTAGTCCCCAAAGAGTGGCTGATATTATCGAGTATTTGAAAAGCTTTTATCCCGATTTAGCGACTATTCAAGGTTGCTGCGGCAAGCCGACAAAAATGATTGGTCAGCAAGAGCTGTTTGAAAAAAGATTTCGTTCATTGGCTGAGATGGTAGCAGAAGCCGAAATTGATGAGTTAATTGTGGCCTGCCAAGGATGTATTCGTGTGATGACTGATGAAAATCAATTTAAAACCAGTTCTTTTTGGGTAAAGCTGGCAGAATTAGGTTTACCAGTAGAATTAAAGGGTAAAGCAAAAGATAGTGATGCAATATTGTCGATTCATGATTCTTGTCCCACCAAAGAAATGAGCGAAATTCATCAGGCAATTCGATTCATTTTGGAAGAATTAGGTTATCAAGTTAAAAAGCATCGCTTGTCTGGTAAAAATACAATGTGCTGCGGAATGGGCGGTATGTGTGGTGTTAGTAATCCGCCAATGGCTAAAGAAATTGCTAATAAAAGAGTAACTGATTTTAAAACCGATCAAATTGTTACTTATTGTGCTAGTTGTACCTCCGCCATGATTTTAGGTGGTGGGAATGCTTGGCATTTGTTGGATTTAATTTTTGGTCCGGTGATTCAAAAACAGGATGAAACGGTGGATCATCCTTTACAGCACTCTTTAAAAGCATGGGGGAATCGTTACAAATCAAAAAGAATGATTATGAAAAATTAGGAGGAAAAAATGAAAAAGAAATTATTAGCCGGAATCGCGCTATCTTTAGCATTATTATTGACCATTACTGGTTGTAAAACGAATAATGAAAGCAGTAGTAACAATGAGCCAGCTGAAACAACGGAAATTAAAAATTTTGAAGATGCTGTTGAGCAGGCAAAAGGAAAAACAGTTACTTTCTATGGATACGGTGGGGATGAAAAAGCCAATGCATGGGTAGATGAAGTGGTGACTCCTGCCATGAAGGAAAAATATGATGTTACTGTAAAACGAGTGGCGATGAGTGCAGAAGATTTCATGAATAAAATGGTCACCGAAAAAGAAGCAGGCACAAAAAAAGGTGATATGGATGTTTTGTGGATTAATGGTGAAAATTTTTACACTGCTAAACAAGCCGATCTTTTATTCGGCCCGATTCAGGACAAAGTGGAGAGCTTTGAAAAATTGATGGACACAGAAGGGCACAATTCAAATTATGATTTTGGTGTGCCGATTGATGGATTGGAAGTTCCCTATGGTTCTGCGCAATTAGTTTTTGGTGGGAACACCAATGATTTTTCCGATGGCTTCCCGACGAGTTCAGAAGCTTTGTTAGCATATGCTAAAGATAATCCTGGAAAAATTACTTATACAGCGTTACCTGAATTTACCGGCAGTGCTTTTGTTAGAAATATTATTTGTGACATTATCGGCTATGATGCGTTGGAAGCAGCTCCTGCTGATAAAGATAAGTTGTATGAAGTAATTAAACCGGGTTTAGATTATTTGAACGAGCTTAAACCTTATTTATGGCAAGAAGGGAAAACTTATCCTGCGACAACGGCTGAATTAAATGAAATGTTTGCGTCAGGCCAAGTTTCAATGACTTATAGCTACTCACAAATGCATGTTGCTGAAAAAATTGCCGACGGTGAGTTTCCAGAAACAACTGATGCTTTCTTATTTGATAAAGGTACGATTGCAAATGAAAGCTATTTAGCCATTCCTGAAACAGCACCGCAAAAAGCAGCAGCGATTGTTTTAATTAATGAAATGACGAGCGAATCTGCTCAACTAAAAAAAGCAACAGCCAAGTATGGTTACTCGATTCCACCATTCGATGAAACAAAATTGTCAGAAAATGCCAAAGCAACATTAAATAGTTTGTATGAAGAGCCAGGAGCTTTATCATTGGCAGAATTAAATGAAAAACAAATTCCTGAAGTACAAGCCGAAAAAATTCCAATCATCGAAGAATTATGGAAAGAACATGTCTTAAATGAATAAGAAATCAATTTTTTTAATTGTTCCTTTTTTACTTTTAAACAGCGTTGTTATTATAGCAGCGCTGTTTAAAGCTATTCAGGTAAGTTTTGGTTATTATCCAGTGGTGGGGATGACAACTTGGACGACTGAATATTTTCAACAGGTACTCACTAGTCAATATTTTCAAAGCTCTATTTTTTATAGTTTATATTTGGCTATCACCGCTACCGTATTTTCAATTGTGTTAGGTTTAGCATTAGCATTTATAATAATGAAATCAAAGTCTAGATGGTTCCAAAAAATACTGCAGATACCAATTGCAATGCCTCATCTAATTGTGACCTTAATGGTAATGCAAATGATTAGTCAATCAGGAATCATTTCACGGATTTTTTTTCAAATAGGTGTGATTTCTGATATTAATCAATTTCCGCTGTTGATTCATGATCAAGGAGGCTTTGGTATTTTATTAGTATTTCTATATAAAGAAATTCCTTATGTCGCAGTTGCAACTTTAGCAATTTTAAAACAAATGCAATTTGGTTATTTAGAAGTTGCGAAAAATTTGGGTGCTTCGCCGCGACAAGCTTTTTTTAAAGTGACTTTGCCATTGATTCAACCAACCTTAGCAACACTTTTTATTATCTTATTTTGCTTTGTTTTTGCTTCGTTTGAAGTACCATACTTATTAGGTAGTCCGCGTCACGAAACAATCGCAGTGACCGCTTATCAATTATTTAACCAAGTTGATTTGACGACACGTCCTCAAGCTTTTGCTTTAAATTTAATCATGTCTGCCATTTGCTTATTGGTTTCATTTTTAACTTTATTGGTCAGTCGCCTTTTACCAGGAGGTCATGGAGGTGGTCTGAATGAAGAATAGTATAAAATTTATAGTTGGTTTTATTATTATCTTGCCAGTGGCTGTTTTAGTTTTGTGGGCGCTAGGTAAGGATTGGTTGTACCCACAAATTGTTCCTGCTGAGTTTAGTTTAAAATTTATCCAGCAAATGGTTAAGGATCCGAACTTTGTAGCTGCTTTATTAAATAGTGTTTATATTGCTTTTGCAGCAACTTTTTTGACTTTAATTATCGCACTGCCGACTGCTAAGTTTTTAGCTTTTCAACATTTTTTACCTCGCCGTTTTGTCGAACTAATTATATATCTGGCACTAATTTTACCAGGGATTGCTATTATCACATCTAGTCAAACAGTTTTCTTACAAATGCGACTAACTGGAACTTTTACGGGACTTATTTTAATACATAGCTATTTCATGTTGCCTTATGCCTTACAAATATTGCTGGAGAGTTATCGCAAAATGGGCTTTGGCTATAGTGAAACGGCAAAAGTTTTAGGCGCAACGAACTGGCAAACGTTTATTTCAGTGACTTTTCCCCTGCTTAAACCGGGGATCTTAGCGGCTGGTAATTTAATTTATTTTGTTTCTTTTAGTCAGTATTTACCGACATTTTTTATTGGCGGTGGCAGAATCATTACTTTACCAATGCTATTATTGCCTTATGCAAATAACGGTCGTTTCGGAATTGCTTCTAGTTATAGTCTATTATTTTTAGTAGTCTCTTTAATCGCAGTTGGTTTAATAAAAAAAGGTATTGGAGGGAAAAAAGATGGGCTTACAACTTAAAAATATCGACCTCCAGTATGGGAAGCAATCAGTTTTAAAAAATATCTCCTTCACCATTAATGAAGGGGAAATTGTCACTCTCTTTGGGCCTTCTGGTGTTGGTAAAACTAGTTTACTGAAAATGATCGCAGGCATTCAGCCAGCAGCTGCTGGTGAAATAATATTTGATGGGTTTAAACAAGAGGAAGTTATTTTAGTTTTTCAAGATTTTTGGTTGTTTCCTCATATGACGGTGTTGGAAAATATTGCTTTTGGTTTAAAGGTTCGCCGTAAGGATAAGCAAGTGATTGCTGAGAAAGTGGCAGAGATGCTTCAGATTTTTGATTTAAAAGAGTTGGCAAAACAATACCCTAGCCAACTTTCAGGCGGACAAAAACAACGAGTAGCATTGGCACGCGCCTTAATTTTAGCACCGCGATTATTGTTATTAGATGAACCTTTTTCAAACTTAGATAGTCATTTACGTTTAAAGATGCGCGAGTACTTGTTGAAACTGCAAAAAGAATTTCAATTTAGCGTATTACTAGTTACTCATGATCAAGAAGAAGCTTTTTTATTATCGGACAAAATGGTGATCTTATTGGATCAGGAAGTGCAACAAATTGCCTCACCAAAAGAAATATATTATCAGCCAAAAAATAAAAAAGTAGCTAATTTTATCGGTGAGATGAACTATTTATCTGGAATGATTGATGGCAATATTTTTCAAATTGGTGATCAAGAGATTTTGTTGAAAAATGAAGCAAAAATCAAAGGAGACAGCGAAGTTTTAATTCCTTATGCTAGCCAAGTTGATCTTGTTGAAGTTGGTGTTGAAGCAACTGTCGGAAAAGTATTTTGGCGACCAAATGGCTATCAAGTTACGTTCAGTGTAGCAGGACAATCGTTGATTTTGAATAATTTATCTGTGGAATTAAAAGCTGGACAAACAGTTTATTTAGAATTTCCTAGAGAGTTGCAGGTCATAGCCTTATGATGATTTCCATTATTATGCCGATCTTAAACGAAGCAGAAAATTTAAAAAGAATATTGCCTCAATTAAAACAAATTAAAAGCAGCTTACCCTATGAGCTTATTATAGTGGACGGCGGCAGCCAAGATGGGTCGCAAGAGATTGCTGGGAAATATGGGACAGTTTATCATTTCCAAGAAAAAAATCGTGGCGCACAATTACGCTATGGAGTCAGCCAAGCAAAAGGAGAAATCTTGTGGTTTTTACATGCTGATAGTTGGTTTGAAGAGGATTTAACTAATCTGTTTGAAAAGATGGTTTCAATCTTAAAACAACCGAATGTCAGTGCTGGTTTTTTCCGAATTACTTTTAAAGGAAAAGGTTGGTTCTATCGGTATTTAGGTTTTTCTTCTCACCTGAGAGCCTTACATTTAGGTCTAATTTTTGGCGATCAAGGAATGTTTATTAGTCGAGAAATTTATCATCAAGTAGGTGGCTTTGAAGCGATTCCTCTAATGGAAGATTTTGATTTAAGTCGCAAGCTAGCAAAAATTGGGAAATTTGTTCCGCTTGGTTTAAGGATTTTTTCTTCAGATCGCCGCTTTGAAGGACAAAAATTTCGTGTTCACGTTAAGATGCATTGGTATCAATGGCAATATCTACATGGAAAAACCTCTGAAGAATTAGTAAAAAAGTACTATAAGGAGTAAAAATGATTGAAAAAATAGCGGACTATTTAAAACAAAAAAAGTTGCTTAATCGGTTAAAATTACGAGATGATTTTACAGTCACATTTTTAGCACAAGGAGAATACAATCAAAACTTTCTCATTTCAGACGGTCAAAGAAAATATGTGTTTCGATTGAATTATGGCAGTCAATTACAATTAACTAATCAAATTAGCTATGAATATCAAGCGTTAGAATGGTTAGAAAAATCTCAACGGACACCTAAGGTTTATTATGTGGATGATCAACGACAAGATTTTTCACAAGGCTTATTAATTATGGCTTTTTTAGAGGGAGAACCATTAGATTATCGTAAAGATTTATTGACAGCAGCTGATATTTTTAGTGATATCCATCAATTAGCAATTGATACGACGGCAGAAAAGTATTTCGTCACCGAAAAGGAAAATATACTAGCTGCTCGAATTGAAGAATGCCAGTTTCTATTGCAACCCGTCTTTAAAAGCTCGGTAATCACTGAACGTGCAAAGCATCTTTTAGCAGCAGCTTTGGAAGAAAATAAAAAAAATGTTCATCAACAGGATTTTTTTAATCAGCAAAATGTATGGTCAGTTAATAACACAGAAGTTAATTCTCATAACTTTATTATTGGCGAAAAGGGTTATTTAATTGATTGGGAAAAACCAGTGATTAGTCATCCGGTACAAGATATCTCCCAATTTTTAGCCAGCACAACAACATTGTGGCGGAGCAATCTAAGACTGACTTTAACGGAAAAACAGGAGTTTTTAACTCGTTATCTAATGAGAACTTCTTTTGATCCAGCAGCCTTTTTTAAAGCGTTACAGATTTATCACCCTTATTTGATGTTACGGGCCTTATCTTGGTCGGCAATGGCGTATGATAATTATTTAACAGGCGACAAAGCGTTAAAAAATCAAGAGATCTTTGAGAAAGTCAGCCAATATTTAGAACCAGAATTCTTAACAAAGGCATTGAGAGAAGATGTGCTAAAAGATGAATAAAAAAGCTTATATTTTATTTACCCGCATTCCCACGGTTGGAAAAGTGAAAACACGTTTAGCAAAAACGCTTGGTGATCAGTTTGCTACCGAAGTACAGGCGGTGATGTTAGAAGATTTGTACCAACACTTTTCTGAGCTGTCTAAATCAGGAATTGATCTTTTTATTGCCTATTCTGATGAACAGGCACCGGAAGCTTTTCTAAAACAATTACCGCCAAGTAGTCATAGTTTTTTACAATCAGGAAAGACTATCGGCGAACGAATGTGGCGAGCGATGAATCATGTTTTTGCTTTAGGTTATGAAAAAGTTATTTTAACCGGTAGTGATTTACCAGAGCTTTCAAAAGAATTAATCGAGGAAGCTTTTAAGCAATTACAAGAAGTTGTAATTGGGCCGTCAAAAGATGGAGGTTACTATTTAATAGGTAGCTGCCGTAATGTTGACTTAAAGCCTATTTTTTTAAGTGATTTACAGTGGGGAAGGAACTCAGTTTTAGCGGAAACCTTACTTTTATTGAAGAATTATCAAGTGAGTCAAGTGGAAGCTTTACAAGATATTGACGAAGAAAAAGATCTGCGAGAAGTCAGCCGAAGTTTAAGTAAAGCTAGTCAATTGAAAAAATGGCTAGTTGAAAATGGAGAAAATAAATGAAAAAAATTATTCTAGACTGTGACAACACTTTTGGCATGGACCAGAAGGATGTAGATGATGGTTTGACTATTCTTTACCTATTAGGACAAAAAAATTTAAAGCTTTTAGGGGTAACATTAAGTCATGGCAATGGGAGTTATGCTGAAGTATTATCAGCTACTCAAAATTTTATTCAATTGCTTGAATTGAAAATAGATATTTATCCTGGCCATCAGCAAATTGAAAAAAATCAAGCTGCGCAATTTTTAGTGGATTCTGTGAATCATTCACCAAATGAAGTGACTATTTTAGCCATCGGTGCTTTAACTAATTTAGCGCAAGCTGCTACAATCGATCCAACTTTTTTTAGTAAAGTAAAAAAAATCGTTCTAATGGGCGGAATTACTCAAGATTTAATCATCTATGGACATCAGGTGAATGAATTAAATTTTTCAGTCGATGCAAAAAGTACTGACGTGGTTTTGCATGCTAAAACACCACTGACAATTATGAACGGCCATATGACAGCCGGTGCTTTCTTTTCTTTGACTGAAAAAAATCAGTTACTTGAAGAAATCGCACCATATACTAGTCAAGCTGCCCAAGAATGGCTAGCTGATACTATCTCAAGTTGGGTGAGTGTAAATCAATACTTTACTGGAGTTGCTGGCTTCTGTAACTGGGATATGACAACAGCGATTTATTTAAATCATCCTGAATTGTTTTCAACTGAAAGTTATTATTTAGCAGAAAACTTAACTGAGTTAACAAAAGGGAAATTAACCTTTGCTGAGCAATCTGATTATCCACTTGTTATGCCAGCAAAAATTTTAGATTTAAAACGGTTTAATCAATTGATGATTCGAGGAATTGTGAAGGGGTTAAAAAAAGAGGGATAAAATGAAAAAAATTCTACTGTTTATAGCAGCCTTAATAATTGTCGGTGTTTTGGCACAACAATTTGGTTGGGTGCATTTTTTAACTGATGTTCAAAGTTTACGGCAAGTGTTAGAGGATTTTGGTTGGTGGGGTTATCTCATTTTTATTTTATTATCAATATTAGTCGCGGTTTTTTTATTGCCGGGACAATTTTTGGCAATTGTCGGTGGATTGGTTTATGGTGGTTTTTTAGGGGGTGCCTTAACGGTTATAGGCGCTTCAATTGGTGCAACGATTTCTTTTATTTTAGGAAAATACATTGCTCGGGACTATGTGTTAAAAAAGTTTGGCAATAGTGAGACCTTTAAAAAAATTGAAAAGGGCGTGAAAGAAAATGGGGTTTCTTTTTTAATTTTTACTCGTTTGGTGCCAGTTTTTCCTTATGCGATTCAAAGCTACGCCTATGCGATGACTCCTATGACGGTAAAAAAATTTAGTCTCATTTCTTTTTTAACAATGTTACCAGCTAGTTTTATCTACGCCTTCATGGCATCAGAAATTGCTACAAAAGGTGTTTCTATTAAATTACTATTTGAATTTACGATTGCGGGTATATTATTGGCTTTACTGGCATATTTACCAAAAAAATTTAGTCATAAAATCAATCGTTTAACTAAAGAATACAAAAAAAACGATTAAAAGGTGGAGACTTTTATTTGCTAAAAATTTACGGTAGAATAAGGATGTTATCGGGAATGTTGTTATAGATGGTTAGGAGCGTTTAAGATGATCTCAGAAGCTATTGCTTTTCAAAAAAAATTTTCTTTAGCTGAAGGCAATCAATTTGAACAATATCAAATTTTGATGCCGAAGTTGAATGAAAGGGATTTATTAGTAAAAACGGTTGCGATTTCTATTACCCAAATTGATACGATCTTAAGAGAAAAAATCAAGGGACCAAATCGAACTTATGTTTTAGGTTTTGGCGGTGTTGGGGTGATTACTAGAAAAGGTAGCGAAGATATTCCTTTTAGCATTGGTGATCGAATTCTTTATGTCAACAAGGTAGGAAAATATGGGAGTTACAGTGATTTTCAGGTAATTGATAGTCGATCAGCGGTGAAATTACCAGAAGATTTTAGTAGCGAGGATGGCGCAGCTTTTTCTTACTGTTTTTTACTGGCTTACCATGCGTTATTCGATAAGTTTAATTTAATTTCAGAAAAAAACAAAAATCAAGGGAAGATGCTAATTGTAAATTCGTCAGGTGGTGTTGGATCGATTGCAATTCAGCTAGCAAAATGGGCCGGTTTAGAAGTAATCGCTGCAATTAATGAAAGTAACTCAAAAATTTGGATTGAAAAAATGGGTGCAAAAATTGTGATTAACCAACAAAATAATCTATCTAGCGAACTAAGAAAAGTTGAAGTCGATCACGTGGATTATGCACTACACATTAATACAGACAATAATAAAATTAAACAAACCTTTGATTATATGGGAGACAAGGGCGATTTAGTGGCAGTGACCGTCACGAAAGACAAAAAAAATCCTAAACCAGATGCTCAATTGAAAGTCATTAATGCTGAAGAATATTTTGATGAGTCAGCTAAAGAAGTTGAAAAAATAAGCGAAAATCAAAAGCATCTGCAATTTTTATTAGACTTGTGGGCACAAGAGGAAATTCAATCAATTATCACGGCACAAGTCAGTGAATTCACACCTAAAGTTATTTTTGGGGCACATAAATTAATCGAAACCAATCCCAATTTCAGACATATTGTGGTTTCTAACAAGTGAGAAAATAAAAACTTTCTCCTTTTTTAAGCTTGGAATGTTTTAAAAAAGGATAACTAACTGTTCAATAGGTTGATTTATTATAAATTGGCATTCAGAAATAATTTAGACATTTTAAGAGAAATATACTTTTAAAAATTAAAATGGTGCGACTAGTTGATTTAGACTAATCGCACCATTTTTTAGTTTCTAATTGAGTAATCGAAGGCTCCTAGGGCGGCTGTAGCACCAGACCCCATCGAGATAATAATTTGCTTGTAAGCACTGTCAGTGCAGTCACCTGCAGCAAAAACACCAGGAATATTTGTTGCTCCTTGTCTATCTACAATAATTTCCCCTCGAGAGTTTAAATTGACACTATCTGTTAACCATTCGGTATTTGGCATCAAACCAATTAAAATAAATACGCCAGCAACATTAATAGTGGTCTCTTTTTCGGTTGCTCGATCAACATAAGTCAAAGCTTCAACTTGATCGGTACCAGTAATTTCTTTAGTAGCCGCATTTAAGACTACTGTGACATTGGTTAAAGTTGCTAATTTTTTCTGTAAAACTTGGTCGGCTTTTAATTCAGGTAGAAATTCAATGACATAGACATGCTTAGCTAATCCAGCCAAATCAATGGCTGCTTCAATTCCTGAATTCCCGCCGCCAATTACAGCCACATCTTTTCCTTTAAATAAAGGACCATCACAATGAGGACAATAAGCAATCCCTTTATTTTTGAATTCTTTTTCACCAGGAACGTTGATACTACGCCAACGAGCTCCAGTTGCTAAGATAGCAGTCTTTGATTTTAAAACAGCACCGTTTTCTAATTCAACTTCAATCAGTTCGTTGCGGCGAATATCTTTTGCTCTTTGACCTTTCATAATATCAACTTCGTATTGATTAACATGTTCTTCTACTTGATGCATCAGTTGTGGTCCTTCTGTATAAGGTGTACCAATCATGTTTTCAATTCCTAAAGTTTCCAATACTTGTCCACCAAAATTGTCAACGACCATGCCGGTTTTAATTCCTTTTCTAGCAGCATAAATAGCTGCACTACCACCAGCTGGCCCACCACCGACAACTAAGACATCAAAAATATCTTTATTTTCAAATTGATCTGCAGATAAAGGACCAACAACTTTTTCAAGAATTTGTTCAATCGTCATGCGACCGCTGGAAAATTCTTCGCCGTTTAAGAAGACTGTTGGGACAGCCATCACCTTTTTCTGATCAACTTCGTCTTGATACATACTACCTTCAATCATGGTGTGAGAAATACGAGGATTTAAGACACTCATAATATTTAAAGCTTGAACGACATCTGGACAATTATGGCAAGTTAAACTGACATAATTTTCGAAATGTGCCGATTTTGTCACTTCTTTTATCTTATCAATAATAGGTAATTCGACTTTAGGCGGTCGTCCACTAACTTGCAGTAGAGCCAAGATGAAAGAAGTAAATTCATGTCCCATTGGTAAACCGGCAAATGCGATGCCACTTTTACCGTCAGCAGGATTAATTTCGAAGCTAGGTGTTCGTTCCAAACTAACTTTTTCTAGTGTAATTTTATCAGATAGTTCAAGGACTTCATTTAAAAATTCAGCTACTTTTTTTGAATTGTCATCTTCAGCTAGACTGGCACTGAAAATAATATCAGTTTCCATCAATTCTAAATATTGTTTTAGTTGTGCTCTGGTTTCGTTATCTAACATTGCATACTCCTAAATTTTTCCGACTAAGTCAAAACTAGGTTTTAGCGTTTCGCCATCTTCTTTCCATTTAGCAGGGCAAACTTCGCCTGGATGAGAACGCACATACTGTCCAGCGCGGATTTTGTCTACTAGGATACTTGCGTCACGGCCGATACCATCTGCATTAATTTCAACAGCTTGAACAATACCGTCTGGATCAATGATAAAAGTTCCTCTTTGGGCTAAGCCTTGTTCTTCATCCAAAACATCGAAAGCACGAGCAATTTGATGGGAAGGATCACCAATCATTGTATATTTAATTTTTCCAATAGCATCTGAAGTGTCATGCCAAGCTTTGTGGGTAAAATGCGTATCAGTTGAGCATGAATAAACTTCTACTCCTAAGCCTTGTAAAGTATCATATTGTTCTTGTAAATCCTCTAATTCAGTTGGACAAACAAATGTAAAGTCAGCAGGATAAAAACATAAAACAGTCCATTTACCTTTAAAATCTTCATTTGTTACTTCACCAAATTCACCATTGTGATAAGTTTGGGCTTTAAATTCTGCGATTTCTTTTCCGATTAGTGACATGTAAATACCTCCGTGTTGTTATTGAGAAAATCTTCTCTAATTGAAAATGATTAATAAAAAAGATTGGGAAAACTAAATTAATTTTTCTCTCAATCTATAATTATTATAAACAAAAAAGAGTAATCATGTAAAGATATTTTTAAACAAAAAAATTGATGTCCGAAGACACCAATTGATTTATTCTCTAATTTGTCCATTCCCATAAATTATATATTTGGACGACGTTAAGGCCAATAAGCCCATTGGTCCTCTGGCGTGAAGTTTTTGCGTAGAGATCCCAATCTCAGCACCAAAACCAAACATAAAGCCGTCAGTGAAACGAGTAGAAGCATTGACGTAGACAGCGGCAGCGTCAACTTCATTTAAAAACCTTTGGCTGGCTTGATAACTGTCAGTCACAATTGCTTCAGAATGTTTTGTGTTGTAATGATTAATATGATTAATGGCTTCATCTAAAGATGAAACTACACGAATTGCTAAAATATAATCTAAAAATTCCGTCTGCCAATCTGCTTCAGTTGCAAGTTGTCCATCAGAAAAATATTGTAAGGCTGTCTCATCGGCATGAACTTCCACTGCATTTTTTTTCAATTCAACAGCTAACAATGGTAGAAAATCATCAGCAACTTCTGTATGAACTAAAATGGTTTCAATCGCATTGCAAACTGATGGACGTTGTGCCTTGGCATTAATCACGATTTGGACTGCCATTTCTAAATCAGCAGCGTGATCAACATAAACGTGATTATTTCCGGTACCAGTTTCGATTACTGGCACTGTTGCTGTTTGTTTTACTCGTTGAATCAGACGATCACTGCCACGAGGAATTAACACATCTAAATAATCTGTCAATTGCATCATTTGATTGGCAACTTCATGACTTGTATCTGAAACAAACTGAATGGCTTCTTTCGGTAAGTCACAAGCTAGCAATGTTTCTTGCAAAATATCGACTAAGGTTTGGTTAGAATAAAAAGCTTCCTTACCACCACGTAAAATGACACAATTACCTGTTTTAAAACATAAACTTGCCGCATCTGTTGTAACATTTGGGCGAGATTCAAAAATAATACCGATTACACCTAGAGCCACACGTTTTTGACCAATCGTTAAGCCCTCTGGTGTTTGCCACATTTTTTCGACTTCACCGATCGGGTCTGTCAAAGCCGCAACTTGTTCGATGCCAATCGCCATATCTTCAATCCGCTCTGCGGTTAACTTCAAACGGTCGATCATCGTTGGTCGAATGCCGTATTCAGGAGCTTTTTCCAAATCTTTTTGATTAGCTGCTAAAATCCGTGGAACATTATTGCGTAAAGATTCAGCCATTTTTAATAAAGCAGTATTTTTTTCAGGAGTTGATAAATTTCCTAGTTGTCGACTGACTTTTTGCGCTGCTTGACCTAAGTTGGTCATTAAATTACTCATGTGCATCCTCCTTAAATAACGTGCCCACTTCATTTCCAGCTAAAATATCAAAAATAATTCTAGGCGGTTTTCCATTAGCTAAAACCATAGCGCTTTGAGATTTTAAGATCCGTTCAGCGGCTTTTAGTTTGCTCACCATACCACCAGTACCAAAGGAGCTGACTGTGCCACCTGCTTTGGCCATCACTGCTTCGTCAATTTTATTGATACTTTTATATAGAACAGCTTTTTTATTTGTATAAGGGTTTGCTGAATAAAATCCATCAATATCTGACAACATGATTAATAAATCTGCTTCGATAATTTCAGCAACAATCGCAGATAATTGGTCGTTGTCACCAAATTTTGTACTGTGATCCATCTCGTCAACTGCGACAGTATCATTTTCATTAATTATTGGAATAATACTCATCTTTAAAAGTTCTTCCAATGTATTAATGACATTTTTGCGACTTTCGGGAAACTCGACAATATCTCTGGTCATTAAAACTTGCGCGGTTTGCTGATTGTAAGCAAAAAAGCGTTGATTGTAATAATGCATTAATTCAAATTGCCCAACAGCAGCAATTGCTTGTTGCGCTGGAATCTCACTTGGTCGTTTTGGTATTTGTAGTTTGTCTAAACCTACACCAATTGCTCCCGATGAGACTAAAATAATTTCTTTGCCTTGATTAGTTAAGTCGGTCAAAACAAAAGCTAATTGATCTATCCCAGAAAAATTTACTTTGCCATTAGGATGAATCAGAGAGCTGGTCCCAATTTTTATAACGATTCTTTTGACATCTTTTAAAAATGTTCTCATACTTTCACCTCAAAATTGTGCCACCAGTTTTAAGAGTGTGATTTTTATTGTACAGGATTTTAATTTAATTTTCACTACTTTGTTATTATTTTTTTAAAATTTATAGTCCTAACTAAGATGAACAGGTAAAATATAGGAAAAAAGAGGTGACCTATGGAAGCGAAAAAATTTTTAGAAATAATCCAACAGGGTCTGATTGTTTCTTGTCAGGCTTTGCCGGGAGAACCGTTATATACTGAAGCTGGCAATATTATGCCTTATTTGGCTTTAGCGGCAAAAGAAGCCGGAGCAGTGGGTATTCGTGCCAATTCAGGCAGAGATATTTTACAAATTAAAGAACTGGTCGATTTACCGATGATTGGAATTATAAAAAGAGATTATCCGCCAGAAGCACCATTTATCACAGCGACTATGGTGGAAGTAGATCAGTTAGTTGAAACCGGGGTTGAAGTAATTGCGCTAGATGCGACTTTACGTAAACGGCATGATGGAAAAACGATTCAACAATTTATTAAGGAAATCAAAACAAAATATCCACAGCAATTATTAATGGCAGATATTGATACTTTTGCAGCAGGCATGAACGCTTATCAAGCCGGTGTGGATTTTGTGGGGACAACTTTGGCTGGTTATACCGCGGAAACGACTGGGCAAAAAGGACCAGCGATTGAATTAATGCAACAGCTGATTGCAGAAAAGATTCCCGTCATTGCTGAGGGACAAATTCACACACCAGACGAGGCTAAGCAGATTCAAGCACTGGGAGTTGCTGGAATTGTCGTCGGTGGGGCGATCACACGACCAAAAGAAATCGCAAAAAGATTTATCGATGCATTAGAAAGTTAACAAAATAATTTTCAAATGGTTATAAAAGCGTTATCATAAACTTGTAGAAAATGAAAGGAGTTTCCATTTATGACCAATCCATTTAAAATTACGATTTACTCTGACGGTGCCCAGTTAGAAAAGATGAAAGCCAGCTTAGCAACTGGTTTTGTTTCAGGATTCACAACGAATCCTTCACTAATGAAGGCAGCTGGTATTACTGATTATTGGGCATTTGCCAAAGAAGCGGTAGCAACATTTCCTGATTCTCCCTTATCTTTTGAAGTTTTTGCTGATGATTCAGCGACTATGAAGAAAGAAGCGCTGAAGTTAACTGAACTAGGTGAAAATGTTTTTGTAAAAATTCCGGTCTTGAATACAGCAGGAGAAAGTTCCGGCCCATTAATCAAAGAACTATCAGAAGCGGGTGTTCAATTAAATATTACAGCGATTACTACCACCGCACAAGTTAAGGATGCGGTTGAAAACTTTGCCGCAAATACAACTAATTTGGTGTCAATTTTTGTTGGTCGCTTAAATGATGTAGGGATTGATACAACTGCTTTTGTAAAAGAAAGCCGTAAACTATGTGATACTAAACCAGGTTCACTATTATTGTGGGCTTCTACTCGAGAAGTCTGGAATATTTTTGAAGCTGAAAAACAAGGCTGTGATATTATTACAGTGCCACCTGGAATTATTGATAAGCTGGCTAAACTTGGAACGACTGCGGAAGAAGTTGCCTTAGATACAGTCAAAACTTTCCAAAAAGATATTGATGATTTAGGCTTTTCAATTTTATAAAAAATAAGCAGATCGAATAATTTCGATCTGCTTATTTATTTACTGGACAGCTTTTCCTTTTTTATAAACTTTTTTTGCTTGTTGTAACACCGTAATATCTGTTAAAGGATTATTGTCTAAGATGATAAAATCGGCAAGCTTTCCAACTGCAATTGAGCCAGCATGATCATTTATTTTTAGTAAAGCGGCAGCGTTAATTGTCGCAGCCTGTAAAGCTTGTAAAGTTGTTAAGTGAGAATTAGCTACTAATAATTCTAACTCCTTAGATGATTGATTGTTGAAATTATTGTAGGCCGTTCCAGAATCAGTTCCTAGGACAATTTTTACGCCAGCTTGAGCTGCTTTTTCAATACTTTCAATATGGGCTGCTTGAATTTCTCGCGATTTTTTTATCATAAAATCTGGTAAATTAGTCGCGTATTTTTCCATTGACCAAGGTGCACTTAGGGTCGGTACTAGAAATGTATCATGTCTAAGTAATAGATCAATCGCTTCATCATCTAAATAAACGCCGTGTTCGATTGAATCTACCCCAGCTCGAATCGCATTTTTTATTCCTTCGTTTCCTTGGGCATGGGCGGCAGCAGTTTTTCCTTTATGGTGGGCTTCTTCAATGGCTGCTCGCATTTCTATTTCAGTCAGTTGAACATCTTCTGGCCGTTCGCCGCTGAATGAGACGCCACCAGTAGCCATTAATTTAATATTGTCGACGCCTTTTTTTAAAAGAATACGGGCATATTTTCTCGTTTCATCGGGACCATCCACTTCGTAACTACCCTTATATAAATGTCCGCCAGTCATTGCCAAAGACTTTCCTGAAGCAATGATTCCTGGAGCGTCGGTTAAGTCACCTTGTCTTTCTAACTTTGCTAATTCGATATCAATATCAAACGTTGAACCAACATCGCGAATATAAGTCACACCATCTCGTAAAATTTGGGAAAGGTTTCTGAGTGCCATAAAAGTCGAAGCGGCGGCAGTGGATTTATCTGCGCCTAATTTTGAAATTTTTTCATATGGATCAGCAACAATATGCGTATGGGCATTGATTAACCCCGGGATGACAAATTTTCCAGCTAAGTCTACTTCTGTGTCAAACTGAGGGGATGGTTCCGTCGATACGTGATAGAAGTTACCTGTTTTTTCATCAACAATGAAATTTGTCTTTTCAAAAGAATCGTTGTCACCAATAAAAACTTGGGCATTTTTGTATAAAGTTTTAGTCATAAGAGGACTCCATTCGTTAAATTTTAATCATATTATAATCTTTAAGAAGCCTGATGGGTAGTCTTTTTCTGCCAAATTTAATTTGCGATGGTGTTTATGATTGGTTATACTAATCATTGAGAGCGTTTGCAAAAAAAGGGGGGAGGATATTATGCTGCGTCGATGACAAGTAAAAAACTTAGAGGCTCTAAGCAAAAAAATATCTTTCTTCCTAACTAGTCAGGTTTCTAGTGAGGTGGAAAACTAGAGGAGATTTGACTGATGAAATTAAAAACAGAATTGCCAGAGATCTTTGATGAATTTGGAGAAGCTCGTAAAAACGGTTTTATGGCAGTGAAAGAATTGAAAGAAACAGGTCAACCAGTGGTGGGTGTGTATTGTACCTTTATGCCAGAGGAATTGGTCTTAGCTAGCGGAGCGGTTCAAATAAGTTTGTGCTCTACTTCAGATGAAACAATTGGAGCAGCTGAAGAAGATTTACCACGAAATCTTTGTCCATTAATTAAATCTAGCTATGGTTTTGGCAAAACCGATAAATGTCCTTATTTTTATTTTTCAGACTTAGTTGTGGGGGAAACGACTTGTGATGGAAAGAAAAAAATGTATGAATACATGGCCGATTTTAAAGATACCTATTTGATGCAACTACCACACAATCGTGATAGCGATGCTAGCAAACAATTATGGTATTCAGAAATTAAAAGCTTCAAAGAAAAATTGGAAGATTTTTTTGGTGTAGAAATTACCGAAGAAAAAATTCATGAAGCAATTCTATTAAAAAACCGTGAGCGCAAAGCCAAACAAAATTTTTATCGTTTGGGTCAATTGAATCCACCTGCGATTACTGGAAGTGAAATCTTCCAAGTGATGTATGGTTCCCAGTATAAATTTGATAAAGAAGAAGTCATTGAAATGTTAGAAACAACGACTGCAAAAGTAAAAGAAAAATACGAAAACGGGGAAAGTTTAACTAAAAAGCCACGAATCCTAGTAACAGGTTCCCCAATGGGTGGAGTTACCGAAAAAGTGATTCGAGCGATTGAGGAAAATGGTGGTATTGTAGTGGGGTACGAAAATTGTACAGTGGCAAAAGCAGTTGAACGGCTAGTCGATGAAAATGAACAAGATGTTTACCAAGCCTTAACCGATAAATACATTAATATCGGCTGTGCATGCATGTCTAACAATCAGCCCCGTAAGGAATTATTGAGCCAAATGATTGATGATTACCAAGTAGATGGAGTGATCGATATGGTGCTCCAAAATTGCATTCCATTTTCTGTCGAATCATCTCGAATGAAACGCTACTTAAATGATGAAAAACAAACACCTTATCTTTATTTAGAAACAGATTATTCAACCTCTGATATCGAACAAATCAATACGCGGGTGACTGCTTTTATTGAGATGTTGGAAGAAGAGCAAGTATGGATATAATTGGTTTAGATTCTGGTTCGACAACGACAAAAGGTGTATTGTTTTCCGATCATCAATTAATTGATCAATATTTATTGCCTACCGCAGGAAACCCCAAAGCTGCGATGGCTGAAGTGGTAGCTTATTTGTCCGATAATCATGATTTAAAAGAATTTAAATTAGTGACAACTGGCTATGGCAGAAAATTAATTGACAGTGATTTAGCGGTGACTGAAATTACCTGTCATGGAAAAGGTGCTGAATATATCGCCCCTGGAGTGAAAGAAGTAATTGATATCGGTGGTCAGGATTGTAAAACCATTTCTTTGAATGGAAAAGGCTCAGTCGTAGAATTTAACATGAATGATCGCTGTGCTGCCGGAACTGGTCGTTTTGTTGAAGTAATGATGAGAACTTTAGGCGAGGAAATTACGATCATTGACCAGTTTGTTGAAAATGCGCAACCGGTAAAAATCAATAGCATGTGTACGGTTTTTGCTGAATCAGAAGTGATTGGTTTGATTGCAAAAGGTGAAGAACGAGAAGATATTGCCTTAGGTGTTTTGCATTCGATTGCTAAAAGAATTAGCAGTCAATATTCTAAATTACGACCAAAAATAGGTGAAGAAATTTTATTTACCGGAGGTTTGTCTCATAGTCGAGCATTTTCTGAAGTATTATCAGAATATGTTCATGCACCAGTAAACACCAATCCGTTATCCCAATATGCGGGAGCGATTGGTGCAGCTCAAATTGGTTTAAAAAAACTAAGTTAAAAAAGCGGGTCTTATAAAAAAGACCTGCTTTATTTTTGCCGAATTTGAATCAAAGCCATAGCAATCGCTGGCAAGTATAAAAAAATCAATGAGAGTCTTTGCCATAGACCATGTGTGGAGACTAAATACTTTCCAACAATCGGTAAATAGTAAGAAGCAAATAGAATTAAAGTAATGATTGCGCCAATCAAACAAATAATAAAAAATAATACTGGAAAAAGATTACCAATAATATATGCTCGTCCAGCTAAAATTAACGGAACAAGTAGCATCCCAATCATAGCAATAGCCGTAAAGCCTGCGTGAAGTAGATAAGTAGGATTGCGAAAGTTTTCAGCAGCCGGATCTAATTGGATTAAGCTAGATAAAATACAATCACCAATGCCATAAAGAGCAATTGCAGCAGCCAAAATTTTGGCGAACAAACTGGATTCCAGACTGAAAAATTGATAGATACCAACACTAGATAAAACAAATAGACTACCTGTTATAATTGAACCGTGATTAAATATCTGCTGCACTGGACTAGATTTTTCTCCTAGTTGACTAATCAGCATCGTTTTTTGATTAAATCCGGGATAAGCACTGCCCAATAAATAAGGTAAAGAAAAATCTCCTAGACAAGCCAGTAATAAAAAATAAGGGGATAAAGTTTTTAGTAGATGCATATGAACAGTCCTTTCCTAATTCATTTTACCTAAATTTATAGCAATTGAAAATAATAAAGTGATAGATTGACCAAGCGATCAAAGGAGCGTATCTTTTGAACTAAAGAGGAGTGAACAAAATGCCAGCAGTAATTGAACTAAATCAAATAAGCAAAAAATTTGGGAAATTCGAAGCATTGAAAGATGTGAGCTTTACTTTAAATCAAGGGGAAGTAATGGGCTTTATTGGACCTAACGGCGCTGGTAAATCTACCACTATTCGAATTTTGTTAGGAATGTTAAAAAAGACTAGTGGTGAGGCGACTATTTTTGGTGAAGATGTCTGGCATGAAGATACTAAAATACATCAACGGATTGCTTATGTGCCTGGGGATGTCTATTTGTGGCCAAACTTAACTGGTGGAGAAATCATTGATTTATTATTACGCCTAAACAATCAAGAACGGAATCAAAAAACGACCGAATTAATTGATCTTTTTCAGTTAGATCCTAAGAAAAAAGCCCGTTCTTATTCGAAAGGCAATCGTCAAAAAGTTGCTTTAATAGCAGCTTTATCCCAAGAAGCTGATTTATATATTTTTGATGAGCCCACTTCTGGATTGGATCCCTTGAATGAAAAAACTTTTTAAAATGAAGTAATGAAATTAAAAGCGGCGGGGAAAAGTATCTTGCTTTCCAGTCATATTTTGTCAGAAGTCGAAAAAATGTGTGACCACATTACGATTATTCGTGAAGGTGAAATTATTGAATCTGGAGATTTAGCCAGTATGCGACATTTAACTTTCTTACAAATTACGGTGGAAACAAAAGAAAGTCTGGCTGATTTGAAAGATTTTACAGGTGTAGAAAAAATTTCTATTAACGAAGATGACAAAAAAGCGGTGCTATCTGTTAATAATGATCAACTCAATTTAGTGTTAGCAGAATTAACTAAAAAAGAAATTATCACTATCACAACGGCACCGCCTACATTAGAAGATTTATTCCTGCAGTATTATCGAAAAGCAGGTGAAGTTGATGACTAATGCAAACCACACGATTTATTTATTGAAAGCCAATATACGTCAAAACTTATTTAGACATCTATTGTGGTTGGTTATTTTAGTAGGGATTTTTGCGGCAATGGCTGGACAGTTTAATAATTTATTCGGGACGACAGCCGAAATAACAACAATTATGACGACGTTGAAAACACCCGCGATGGTTAGTTTATTTGGTGAAGTAACAGCCACAAAACCTTATACCACTGCCGATGTTTTTTCTTCGGAAATGGTAATCTTTATGGGAATATTTATGATATTCATGAATATTTCGTTGGCAGTCAGAAATACTCGAAGTCAGGAAGATTCTGGGTTGTTAGAAATGATTCGATCACGAAAGGTCGGCCGAGTTGCGCCAATTTATGCCACATTGATTGAAATACTTTTAATAAACAGTTTGATGGGTGGTTTATTCATTTTAAGTTTAATAGTTGGAAAATTAAATGGGGCGACTATTGCTGGTGATTTGTTGATGGGTGTTAGTTTTGCAGTTATTGGTATTTTATTTGGTTGTATCAGCATTTTTTTAGCACAATTAACTAGTAGTAGCCGTGGAGCGTACTTTTTTAGCTATGGTTTGTTTGGTATTTTTTATTTACTGCGGATGCTGACTGATATGACAAACCCTAAATATACTTGGCTTTCACCAGTCGGCTGGATTCAAAAGACCGAAATTTATACCAATAATAATTGGCTACCAATTATTATGATGGTGCTTAGTAGTTTTATCTTTTTATTTGCTGGAATAAAAATTGCTAGTGGGAGAGATATTGGTAGTGGTATTTTTACACCTCGTTCGGGTCGAAGTCAGGCTAGTTGGTTTTTAAATTCGCCTCTTCGGCTACTTTTAAAAATTGAACGAAATAGTATGCTTGGCTGGATGCTAGGGGGTCTTATTTTAGGTGCAGCTTATGGCTCGGTATTTAATTCCATTGGCGATATTATTGGAACGAATCCTACCTATAAAAAGATTTTAGGTGTTTCTGCAATCAATGATGCTAATCGGGATTTATTGCTTAATTATTTAAATATGTTGGCGTTGTTTTTCGTGGCAATTGCAGCAATCAGTGGTTTAATTGTGATATTTCGATTGAATAGTGATGAAAAAAAAGGCTATTTAGAAATTTTACATTCAAAAGCGATAAGTAAAACAAAATTAGCCAATAGTTATTTTTTAATCGGGATTGGATTGAGTAGTTGTGTCTTTATTTTAACTTTAAGTGGCGCTTTTTTTATTGGAATTGGCATTTTCTTCTGTGGTGTAGCTCCTAAGTTATCATTGATTGCTTGGTTGTATCTATTAGCTGGTTTATTAGTGAAAATGTTTGGTCCATTATTAAATCTTTCAGAAAAATTTGAGAATTTCTCTCCTTTAGGTTGGATGGGGAAAATTCCAGTGGAAGAAGTTAATTATCCTTTAGCCGTTGGATTATTGGCGGCATTTCTAGTGATGATTACATTAAGCTTAATTGCTTATAATAAACGAGATGTGATTTAGATTTGCAATAAAAAGCAGTGGCAAAAGTAAGTATGCTTTTGCCACTGTTTTGTCGTTATAATAATAAAAATAAACTGTCCTCAAGCACTACACCAAAAAAAATTACCAGCGAGTCTACTAAAAGGACACCCATATTAGTGCCAAACATAATAGCTAGACGTTCTAGTTGGTCAATAATTTTTTTCTCTTTGAAATAGACTTTAAATAAATAAATATTTGCACCATACAAAATGATGGTCGCACAAATAATTCCCCAAATCATTTTAAATCCCTCCCAATCTCCTTCCTACTTATTGTACCTCTAGATGCTCTTTTTTGGAAACGTTTCATCAAAAAATATTTTGGATTAATAGTTGAATAAAAAGGTAAAAAAATCATAATTTTTATGAAAAATGAATAATAAGAGCTATATTTTTTAGCAAGTGATCTATGATATAATTGATGGAAACGCAATAATTCAAGGTTTTTTAACTGATTTTGTACTTTTCAAACAGATTTCTTGAAATTTTATTTTAAGGTGCTTATGATGAAGGTGGAAAGAAGGGATTTTTTATGTTCCAAGTTTACACTTTACATGGCGACAATGAACCGTGGTGGTTCTTTGAAGATTGGGAAGCTGATGCGACGGATCTGAAAGCTTTCGATACTTTTGAAGAAGCAGAAGGATATTATTACCAACAATTTGAAACTTTAAATTCAGATTATACATATCATAATAAAAAAAATAATTTTTTAAGTGCATTTTGGGATGAATCAGATGAACGTTGGTGTGAAGAGTGTGATGACTTTTTACAACAATATTGGGGACTTGCGTTGTTAGAAAACAAACAGCCAGTTAAACTGGAAGAACGGAAGGAACTTTATGAAACAACTAATTCTAGCGGAAAAGCCAAGTGTTGCAAGAGATCTCAGCAAAGTGCTTAACGCGAATCAAAAACATAAAAACTATTTCGAAGGTGACAAGGTAATTGTTACTTGGGCATTAGGACATTTACTTAGTCTAAAAATGCCAGAGGATTTGAAACCTGAATGGAAAACGTGGCAAATTGATACTTTGCCCATGATTCCCAAATACATTGGTATTAAACCATTACCCAAAACCCGTGGACAATTAAAAACCATCGGACAACTAGCTAAGCGCAAAGACATTTCTGAAGCGGTCATCGCTACTGATGCCGGTCGAGAAGGCGAACTAGTTGCTCGGTGGATTTTAGAGTACGTAAAATTTGATAAACCTGTGAAAAGACTTTGGATTTCATCACAAACCAATAAAGCGATCAAAGAAGGTTTCTCTAAGTTAAAACCAGCTAAAGAGTATGATAACCTTTATCAATCAGCTTTGGCTCGCTCAAAAGCCGATTGGTTGGTGGGTCTAAATGTGACTCGTGCATTGACAGTTAAATATGAAGATAATTTATCTGCCGGTCGGGTACAAACTCCTACGTTAGCTTTGGTGCGGCAACAAGAAAAGAAAATCGAGAAATTTCGACCACAAAATTATTTTGTGATTTCTTTGGACGTTGCTGGTCAAACAGCTAAATTAAATCAAAAAAACCCTTATGGCATCACTGAACGTGAAGACGCTGAGAAACTTGCAAAAAAAATGAGTCAGCAAAAAGGACAAGTCACTAATATCACTGAAAAAGAAAAAACTGAACCGGCACCATTGCCTTATGATTTAACGGAAATTCAGCGAGAAGCCAATAGCCGTTATCAATACTCAGCCAAAAAAACCTTATCGTTGGTTCAAAGTTTATATGAAGTTCATAAAATAGTGACTTATCCGCGTACCGATAGCAAATATCTAACACAAGATATGAAGGCAACTATGAAGGAACGGTTACAAGCCATTAGTGACTTTTCTCCTGAAGTAAAAACCTATATTAAAAATGGTGGTAAAGTAATTCAAAATAAAGTTTTTCAAGATAGCAAAGTAACGGATCATCATGCTTTAATTCCGACAGAACAACGCCCTCGTTATGAAAAACTATCCAATGATGAACAGCGGATTTATACGATGATTGTTGAAAGATTTTTGGGGCTATTTGCCGAAGCGCATAAAGAAAGCCAACAAAAAGTAACGGTTGCTTTTGGAGAAGAAACGTTTACGTTCAGACAAAATAAAGTGTTGGTGGCTGGTTGGAAAAAAAGTGAAGCAGACAAACCAGCTATTTCTTGGCAAAAGGATCAACGTATTCAACCAAATTTTACGGTAGAAAAAGCATTGACTTCACCGCCGAAACCTTTGAGTGAAGGAACTTTGTTGGCAAATATGGAAAAACATAGCCTGGGCACACCGGCAACACGCGCTGAGATCATCGAAAAATTGATTAAATCAGAACTCATGGAACGAACAAATAATGGCTTACAAGTTTCTCCTAAAGGTAAACAATTGCTAGAATTGGTCAATCCCGCATTAGTAACGCCAGAATTAACTGAAAAATGGGAACGACAATTAGAAGCAATCGCGAATGGGAAATTTTCTAGCCAAGCCTTTATTAAAGAAATTGAAAAAGATACGGCATCCTTAGTTAACGAAGTGAAACAAAGCACTAAGAAGTATCAAGATTTTTCAATCACAACTAAAAAATGTCCAGTCTGTGGCTCTAGCCTGAGAGAAAAAAATACGCGAGACGGAAAAATTTATATTTGTACCAATCCTGAATGTGATTACCGTCGTCGCAAAGATCCTAAAGTTTCCAACCATCGCTGTCCACAATGTCATCGTAAAATGGAAATTATCGATGGAAAAAATGGTGCTTACTTCCGTTGTAAATATGATGGTACCACTGAAAAAATGTCAGACAAAAAAGCCCGTAGCAAAAAAATGACCAAGCATGAAGAACGTCGTTTGTTGAACAAAGTCAACCAAGAAGCTGAACCACAAGAAAGTGCGTTGGCTCAAGCGTTGAAAGCAGCGATGGAAAAAGATTAATTGATAACCAGCAAAATCTCAAAATGATTTTGCTGGTTTTTTTGTAAAAAATAGTATAATTATTATTTTTATTAAATAAAATATATCTTGCATAAGTTTATTGTGTATAATTAATAAGGAGAGATTTAAATTTTATTATAGGAGGATTTATTATGAAAAAGAAATGGTTAGGGTTGATTGCTGGGGCAGGTTTATTTTTGTTTGTTGGATGCGGTGGAAATCAAGAAACAGCAGAGGATACACCCGTCACGAATGATTCTGAACAAGTATCAGTAAATCAAGACGAACAGGCCGAAAAAGATGCAAAAACGTTGTTGAACTTTTTATATCAGGGGAAACGGTCTGAACAGTTGAGAGATGTAACGAATCAAAGTGCAGATAGTATCGACTCTTATTTAGTTAGTGAACTATCGAAAAAACAGGATGAAATGTTTGCTGAAAATGAAAATCGAGATGACTATTATTTAGTGATTGATGATTCAAATTATTATGCTTCAGATATTGTAAAAGACTATGCAGAGGCTTATTTAAAACAAACAAAAAGAATATCCTTCGATATTCAAAATGTAAATGTTTCAGGAGATGAAGCCACAGTGGTAGCTTCTTATTATCCAATTGCTGGACTGCAAGAAGCAAATCCGATTGGGGCTGCTCGGACTGAACTATTTGGAGGAATCGATGAAGATACTTTTATTCGTAAATCTCAAAACAAAGATTTAAAAACTATTAAATCTTTAATTACTTTAAAACTGTATGCAATCTATTATGGGGAATTAGATTATGATGCAGAAAAAGTATTAAGTCCGGTTGAGTTGGAATTTACATTGACGAAAAAAGGTGATCATTTCATGGCCAATGATGATGTCATTTACCAACTAGTAAAAGAATCTCGAATTAGCACATATCAAGATAACTCATCTGATTCTGAGACGACAGAATCCTTAATTGAAGAAAGTGCTAGTGAGTACTAAATAAAGATAAACTAGCAATTATCAGAGACTGAACAATTTAAATTGTTCAGTCTTTTTTTTGATAAAGTTGGAAGTACAAAATTCTACAGCAAAATGAAAACGATTTCTAAAAACTGGAATTTTGTTTTTTTATAGCGTATAATGATTTTGGTTTATACCAATTGAGAGGTGTTTGAATGAAAGCAAAAGAACAAGTGTTGGCTTTTTTGAAAGATCATCCGCAAGAATTTACAGCGCAACAATTAGCCGGTGAATTAAAAAGCGATCGCACTAATATTAGTCGTTACTTAAATGAATTGACTAAATCTGGTGATGTCAAAAAAATTGATGGTCGTCCAGTCAAATTTCAAGTAATTATCAAGGCAAATGAAGAAAATATTACTTTTGAGAACTTAATTGGTCGTGATGATTCACTAAAAAGTCAAATTCAAAAATCAAAAGCGGCAATTTTATACCCACCTCGGGGTTTACATACAATTATTTTTGGAGAAACAGGTACGGGAAAAACAATGTTTGCTGAATGCATGTATCATTTTGCAGTTTCCTCCAAAGTCTTACAGTCTAGCGCCCCCTTTATTACTTTTAATTGTGCTGACTATGCCCAAAATCCGCAACTGTTATTCGGTCATATCTTTGGTGTGACAAAAGGTGCCTTCACTGGTGCTGAAGAAACGAGAGATGGTTTAGTGGCACAGGCAGACGGAGGTATTTTATTTCTAGATGAAATTCATCGACTACCACCAGAAGGTCAAGAAATGTTGTTCACTTTTATTGATAAAGGTGTCTATCGACCGTTAGGTGCCAATGAAGAACAAAATGCCTCTGTTCAGATTATCGGTGCCACAACAGAAACAAGTGCTAGTTTTTTATCCACTTTTAATCGGCGAATTCCTATGCAAATTGAATTACCGCCATTAAGAGAACGCTCGATGGACGAACGTTTAGCGATTATCAAAACTTTTTTACAACAAGAAGCCAATCGTTTAAATGAAGAAATTTCCATTGATAAAAGAAGCTTGCTAGGATTTTTATTATATCCAGCTGAAGGGAATATTGGGCAGCTAAAACGAGATTTGAAACTGGTTTGTGCCAAAGCTTTCCTTCATTACCAAGCCAATGATGGTCATGAAAAATTGATGGTTACCGAAGAAGATTTACCGTTAAATGTTCAAAAAGGTTTGTTATATATGAAAGATGTTCCCGATACTTTAGGACCTTTAATGGATAATAAAAATTTATATTTAAATTTAAAACCTGGAACAGAAGAAGTTGTCTGGCGACAAGATCCCACTAAAGATATGGAGGTCTATCATTCGATTACTTATAAATTGGACAAATTGGGTCGGGAAAACCTTTCAGAAATTGATTTAGAAAGATTGATTAGTCAAGATGTGGATCGCTACTTTGAAAATTATGTGGAAGAATTATCTCATGCTAACATTTATCGGGAAATCATATCTGATGATTTATGGCAATTGACCAATCAACTATATGAAATGGCGGCAAAAAAACTAGATCGTAACTATGATGAAAAAGTCCGTTTCGCCTTTGCGTTACACATTAGTTCAACAATTGAACGAATTCGAGCTGGCCAATTCATCAGCCATCCTAATCTAAATGAGGTTCGTCGAAAATATTCTAAAGAATTTCAATTAGCAATTGAGTTTTCGATTCAAATTGAAGAAGCTTATAATGTTGAAATTTCTATGGATGAAATTGGATTTATCACGATGTTTTTAACTCAGGATGTACAAGAGAAAAATGCTTTTCAGCAAAAGCAAGTTGGCGTCTTTGTGGTGATGCATGGACATTCAACTGCTTCAAGTATGTTAGAAACAGTCCAAGAATTATTGGGTACCAATGCTGGTGTTGCTTTTAATATGCCATTAACGATGAATACTTCTGAAATGTATCGTCAAATTAACTATTATTTAGCTCAAGAAAAAGCCAATTATTCAGAAGGCATTATTTTATTAACTGACATGGGCTCACCTAATAATTTTGGAAATTTAATTTATCATGAAATGGGTATTCGTACTCGAGTAATTTCAATGGCTTCTACGATGTTGGTCTTGGAATCATTACGTTTAGCAACATTAGGACGCAGTTTGGAAGAAATTTATCATAGTGTGATGACGATGTTTATCAACATGGTTCAACTAGAAGAAACACCTGAAAAAGATGAGCATAAAGTAATTGTAGTGGCTTGCTTTACTGGAGAAGGCGTGTCGAAGCGCTTAAATCAAGTGGTTAGTCAAATTGTTGATCCAAAAGAGTTTGAAATTATTCAGCTGCAATCTTTAGAGCGAGAAAGTTTCAAGCATCGCTTAGATCAATTAGTGACCCATAAAAATATTGTGGCTATTGTGGGGACGTTGGAGATTCAATACCAGCAAATTCCTTTTTTCCCAGCCTTAAATATGTTTCAACGAGAAAAAATCATTGAATTCCAAAATTTTTTAGGAAGTGATGTGGCTCTTCCACAAATGGCGGAATCTTTGACCCAAGACTTTTCAGCTGAAATTGACACGCAAAAGCTTTTTTTACAAATCGATGATGCGTTGCAAAATATTCGAAAAAGCCAAGCAATGATTATAGAAAATAATGTCTTACAGGCTTTACTTATTCATATTGCTTTTTTAGTTGATAAGATAAAAAAAGATGAACCACGATCAGCTTTTAAAGAAGTAAAATATTTCCATCTACAAAATCAAAAGTTGTTTGAAGCAGTAAAAAATGAACTTCAAAAAATCAGTGATAATTTTGAAATTCGTTTCAATGAAGATGATTTGGCTTATATTGTAAAAACACTTTTAGATAATCAAATTGAACTAGGATTGCACACTGTGTAATCCTAGTTCTTTTGTGTGTAAAAGTAAAAAGGTCATAGCATCAGCTTTTCTCGCTACAAATAGTTGGCACGCAAATTGCTTTTATAAAGATGAATACAAATTAAGGAGTGACAAATATGAAAAGAATTATGTTAGTTTGTTCGGCGGGCATGTCAACGAGTTTATTAGTAACAAAAATGGAAAAAGCTGCTGCCGATCAAGGAATTGAAACGGATATTTTCGCAGTCTCTGCCTCAGAAGCTGATGACAAAATTGAAGATAAAGCAAATCCTATTGATGTTTTGTTATTAGGACCGCAAGTTCGTTTTATGAAAGGTCAATTTGAACAAAAATTAGCCGGTACAAATGTCCCATTAGACATTATTGATATGAAAGATTACGGCATGATGAATGGCGAAGCAGTATTGCAAACAGCGATTAATTTGATTGAAGATAAAGATAAGTAAGGAGTGATTTTTATGGCAGAAATGAGTCAGGAACAATTAGAAGCAGCCATGGGATTAATTATTAATTCTGGAAATGCAAAAAGTGATGCAATGGAAGCAATCCAAGCTGCTAAATCTGGTGATTTTGGATTAGCTGATGAAAAATTAGCGACTGCTAGTCAATCATTAGTTGAAGCCCATCATGCCCAAACTAATTTATTAAAAGAAGAAGCTAGTGGTAATAATATGACCGTGACATTATTAGCCGTTCACAGTCAAGATCATTTGATGACTAGTATGACTTTTAATGATTTAGCTAAAGAAGTAATTGATATTTATCGTCGCCTTGATGCGGAGTGATTTAAATGAAACTGAGCTCGACAACTGAAAATAAACAAGCAATCACAAAATTAATTGAATACGCCTTCAATAAACAAACACCGATTATTGAGGATTCATTATTTTTAAGTCGTTATCAGCACAGTGATGTTTATGGTACTTATTTTAAACATCAATTAACGAGTATGGTGATGAGCAATCATTTCAAAGCCAAATTTTTTGGTTCAACAATTAAGATGGCCGGGATTGGATATGTAGCTAGCTTACCAGAATATCGTGGCACTGGCGGGATTAAGGATATCATGAGTGAGTTACTGACGGATTTAAAACAAGAGGGCTTCATTATTAGCCAGTTGGCCCCTTTTTCTGAAAACTTTTATCGCAAATTCGGTTATGAAAATACCAGTTGGCAAAAAAGATATCAAATTCCGGCAGCTGCCTTCAATCATCTTGAAGATGAAAAAACCGGATCAATAGTCAGAGACAGTTGGGAAAGCTTAAAACCAGAAATTTTATCATTGTATCAACAGGCATTAACTTTTCAAGAAGTCGGCACTGTCGTGCGAGAAATGTGGTGGTGGGAACGGCTCAATCAATATTATCAAGGAAGATTTTATGCTGTTTGTTACGACGACTCTGGACAGCGAGCTGGTTATTTAATTTATCGTTTGCAAAAAGAAACTTTTATCGTTGATGAGTTGGTTTATCAGAACAATTTTGCTTTGCGAAAATTATTAACTTATTTAAAAGCCCATACCGCTTCTTTTAGTCAGTTTACTTATGACGCCTCAACAAGCGAAATTTTAGAGAACTGTTTCAATGAACAACAAGAAATCCAAATTCAAATAAAACCTTATATGATGAGTCGCATTATCGACTTTTCTAGTTTGCTAAAAATTTTACCAATAGAAGAAAAAGCTATTATTTTTGAAGTCAGCAGTGATGACTATTGTCCAGAAAATATTGGTTGCTTTAGAAAAACTGGAGAAACAGTCGAAAAAGTTACTGGGGAGAGCGATATCAAAGCTTCGATTGAAGCATGGAGTGAGTTACTTCTAGGAAGAATGACTCTACAAGAAGGAATTTTATTAGAAAAAATTGAAGTATCTAAGGAAATTAATATTCCTAAGGGACAGCAAAGTTTTTATGATTATTTTTAAAAGAAGGAAAAAATAGGAGGAATTGTACATGAATGCATTTATCGATTTTATGGAGAAACACTTTATTCCCGTAGCATCAAAAATTGGTGCTCAGCGCCATTTAGTAGCGATCAGAGACGCTTTTATGGTGACTATGCCACTAATGATTTTAGGATCTTTCGGGGTATTAATTAATAATTTACCGATTCCTGGCTTCCAAGAATTTATGACTAATATTTTTGGAGGAGAAGCTTGGAAAGGTTTTGGTGGTGCAGTTTGGAACGGAACATTCGGTGTTCTTTCGGTCTTTATTGCTTTTCTAGTTGCTTATAATTTAGCACATACTTATGGAAAAGATGCTGTGGCAACTGGAGTTGTTTCAGTCGCAACTTTCTTTACACTGGGTGCAGCTTTAACAGGAATGAATTCAAGCGGTTTGTTCGTTGCATTAATTGTAGGTATTTTAGTAGCAGAAATCTTCACACGTTTAGTTGGTAATCCAAAATTAATTGTTAAGATGCCTGATGGTGTACCGCCAGCAGTTGCTCGAGCTTTTGCTTCATTATTCCCAGCGATGATTACGATTTCAATTTTTGGTTTAATTACAGCAATTCTTGCTGGCTTTGGGATTGAAGATATGTTTGCATCATTCTATGAGCTAGTTCAAGAACCATTTATGGGCTTAGCAAACTCTTATCCTTCAGCATTATTAATTGCTTTTATTACACCATTCTTATGGTTCTTTGGTTTACATGGTGCCAACATGATCGATCCTTTTATGCAAACAATTAATGCACCAGCAATTGAAGCAAATGCAAACGCAATTGCAAGAGGTTTGGACGCTCCTTACATTGTAAACAAACCATTTATCGATTCATTTGTAAACTTAGGTGGTACAGGGGTAACTTTAGGTTTAGTAATCGCGATTTATTTAGTCGGTCGTAAAAATAAACAGTTGATGGTCGTAAATAACTTGGCAGCAGCACCTGGACTTTTCAATATCAATGAACCTTTACTATTTGGTTTCCCAATTGTCTTGAACCCAATTATGTTTATTCCATTTATTTTAGCACCAATGATTACAGTAACGATTGCTTATTTTGCAACTAGTACTGGTTTAGTACCACCAGCAACAGCGATTGCTCCTTGGGTAACACCGCCAATTATCGGTGGCGCATTAGTAACGGGAAGTATTTCTGGTGGGATTTTAGCAGCAATTAACTTAATTATCTCAGTTGTTATTTACATTCCATTTATTATTATGATTAATATTCAAGAAGCCCGTAAAGCAAATATTTAAAAAATAAAAAAGGATTTGCCGGTAGCAATACTGTTGCGAATCCTTTTTTTAATCAAAGGAGAAAACCAATGAAAAAATTCCCGAAAAAATTCTGGTGGGGTGCTGCTACATCTGGCCCACAAAGTGAAGGTCGTTTCCATAAGAAGCATGCCAATGTTTTTGACTATCATTATCAAATAGAACCAGAAAAATTTTATAATCAAGTCGGACCAGATACAGCTTCGAACTTTTACAATGATTATGCCAAAGATTTAGCTTTAATGAGCAGCATTGGCATGAATAGTTTACGAACAAGTATTCAATGGAGTCGTTTAATTGATGATTTAGAATTAAATACCGTAAATAAAGATGCTGTAAATTTTTATAATAATGTCATTGATACCATGCTGACAAAAGGACTTACACCAGTGATGAATTTGCATCATTTTGATTTGCCAGTAGAACTGTATGATAAATATGGTGGCTGGGAGAGTAAAAAAGTCGTTGATTTGTATGTTGGTTTTGCGACAAAATGTTTTGAATTATTTGGTGATCAGGTGAAATATTGGACGACTCATAATGAACCGATGGTAGTCGTGGAAGGAGAATATCTTTTCCAATTTCATTATCCCAATCTTGTTGATGGAAAAAAAGCAGTTCAAGTAGCTTACAATTTAAACTTAGCATCAGCTAAAGCAATTGCTGCTTTTAAAAAATTAAATATTGCCGATGCGCAAATTGGAACGGTTTTGAATTTGACGCCAACTTACGCCGCAAGTGATAAGCCAGAAGATTTGGAAGCTGCTAGAATTGCCGAACTTTGGAACAATAAAATGTTTTTAGAACCAGCAATATTTGGTCATTTTCCGGCCGAGTTGGAAGCATTATTGGAAAAAGACCAAGTAATTTGGGAAACTTCAACTGAAGAAGCTGAAATTATTAAAAATAATACTATCGACTTTTTAGGTGTCAATTATTATCATCCTAACCGAGTAAAAGCACCAGATGTTGCACCAGATTCAGTGGGTGAATGGATGCCAGATCGTTATTATGATAATTTTGATATGCCGGGAAGAAGAGTCAATCTTGATCGTGGATGGGAAATTTACCCTGAAGCAATTTATGATATTGCCCTGAATATTAAAGAAAATTACGGCAATATTCCTTGGTATGTCTCGGAAAATGGAATGGGCGTTTCTAATGAAAAACGTTTCAAAAATGCAGATGGTGTAATTCAAGATGATTATCGCATTGACTTTTTGACAGAGCATTTAAGTTATTTACATCAAGGAATTGAAGCAGGCTCAAATTGCTTTGGTTATCATATGTGGACACCAATTGATTGTTGGTCTTGGTTAAATGCCTACAAAAATCGTTATGGTTTTATTTCTAATAATATCCACACGCAAGAAAAAACAATCAAAAAATCTGGCTATTGGTTTAAAGCCGTAGCTGAAAGAAATGGTTTGGAGGATTAATATGAAACGGGAAATCGGAATTTCTTTATATCCTGATCACAGTGACGCTGAAAAAGACCGTGAATATATTCAAAAGGCGGCAGACTTAGGTTATTCTCGCATCTTTATGAGTATGCTGGAAGTAACTGAAGGAAAAGAAAAAGTAGCTGAGAAATTTAAAGGAATTATTGCATTTGCTAAAGCTCAAGGATTTGAGACGATTTTAGATATTGCGCCGTCAATTTTTGATGAATTACAGATTTCATATGATGATCTAAGCTTTTTTGCGGAACTTGGTGCAGATGGCATTCGCTTGGATGAAGGCTTTGATGGCAATAAAGAAAGTATGTTGAGTTTTAATCCTTTTGGTTTAGCGATTGAGTTAAATATGAGTAATAATGTTGCTTATTTAGAAAATATTTTATCTTACGAAGCCAACCGACCATTTATTTATGGTTGTCATAATTTTTATCCACAAAAAGGGTCTGCTTTACCCTATGATTTCTTTATTAGTTGTAGTCAACGTTTTAAACGTCAAGGTATAAAAACGGCCGCTTTTATTACGAGTCATCAAGGAACGCTGGGACCATGGGATGTAAATGATGGTTTGCCAACTTTAGAAATGCATCGAGAATTACCAATTGATTTACAAGCCCGGCATATGTTTGCGACAGGATTAATTGATTGTGTGATTATTGGAAATGCCTATGCAAGTGATGAAGAGTTAGAAAAAGTTGCGGCAGTCAATCGTTACAAATTAAGTTTAACTATTGATTTTGAAAAAGATACGAGTGAATTAGAAAAGCTAATTGTCGCAGATCCAGCGCACTTTAGACGGGGAGATATCTCAGCTGAAGCGGTGCGTTCAACTATGCCGCGAGTAAAATATAAAAATGAGAACAATCCACCGCATGACAATCAATTTGAGTTTCAAATTGGTGATGTGGTGATTGGTAACGATGATTTTGGTAAATATAAAAATGAAATGCAAATTGTTTTAACGCCTCACAGTGATCCAAGAAAAAATTTAGTTGGGAAAATTCCTCAAGAAGAGCATATTTTATTAAAATTTTTACGTCCTTGGAGCAAATTTCAGCTAGTATCTGAAAACTAACTGGGAATTAAATTAAAAAAAGATGAACTTTTCAATTGACAAAGTGTCTCTCTCGGTGTAAATTTATACCTAACTTATAGAATTGACATTGAAAAGAAGAGTAACGATTGATTGTTTAAAGAGAGTTTCTGGTTGGTGGAAAGAAACAGCAAGTTAATTGTGAACCACATCTTGGAGTCGATTGGCTGAAAATTAAGTAGGCGAATCCGGGAATGCCCGTTACAGCTGCGGTCATGTTGACCAATGGAGTGTGTTGCTGTGAAGCAACACAAAAAAAAGGTGGAACCACGTTTATACGTCCTTTAGCTATGATAGCTAAAGGACTTTTTTATTTCTCCAAACAACATAACCGGTAGAGGTTTTTCTCGTGAGAGAAAAACGAATCTGAGGTGGAATCACGTCTATACGTCCTCTGACAAGTTATTTGTCAGGGGCTTTTTTTATGTCTATGGGAGGAAAGCAAATGAATTATTTAATTGATGTGATGCCACAACTTTTAGCTGGTGCAACAACAACAGTAAAACTATTTTTATATACAATTGTTGGTTCGTTACCTTTAGGAATTATTTTGGCTTTTGGATTAGTTAGTCGCTTCAAACCGTTACAATGGATTATTCAACTTTATGTTTGGGTGATGCGGGGCACGCCACTTCTTTTACAATTAATTTTAGTTTTTTACGGATTACCGATTATCGGAATTGTATTTGATCGTTTCCCAGCAGCATTATTTGCATTTATTTTAAACTATGCAGCTTATTATGCAGAAATTTTCCGTGGAGGGATTCAGTCAGTACCGGTTGGTCAATATGAGGCCGCGCGTGTAATTGGTTTAACGCCAGGCCAAACCATTACTAAAATTGTTATTCCACAGGTTACTAAAATTGTGTTGCCATCTGTTGGAAATGAAGTGATTAGTTTAGTTAAAGATACTTCATTAGTTTATGTTTTAGGTTTATCTGATGTCATGCGGGCCGGACGGATTGCGATGGAACGAGACACAACTTTGATGCCATTGATTGGTGTAGCTATCATTTATTTAGTTATGACCGGTATTACAACATTAATCATGAAGCAATTAGAACGACGGATGAATTATTATCGTTAGGAAGGTGAGAAAATGATTGAATTAAAAGATATTAACAAGTCTTATGGTAATAAAAAAGTGATTGATCATTTAGATCTAATTATTCCCGATGGACAAATTTTAGCCATTGTCGGACCTTCTGGTGGAGGAAAAACAACCTTATTAAGAACTTTAGCAGGCTTAGAAACAGCTGAAAGCGGCACATTTTTATTGGATGGTCAGCCCTTTGATCCTAGCGATACGAAACAAGATCAAGTGGTGGGCGTTGTGTTTCAAGATTTTCAATTATTTCCCCACTTAAGTGTCTTAGATAATATTACAATTGGTCCACGTTTGGTTTTAAAAGAAGATAAGGAGACTTATTTAAAAAAAGCTCGTAATTTAGCTAGTTTATTAGGGATTGAAGAATTGTTAGATAATTATCCTTTCCAATTATCAGGGGGACAAAAACAACGCTTAGCAATTGCGCGGGCGATGGCAATGGATCCTAAGGTTTTGGCGTATGATGAACCAACTAGTGCGCTAGATCCAGAATTACGGCAACAAGTGGAAAAACTAATTTTAGATTTAAAAGCTGATGGGGTCACACAAATTGTGGTAACTCATGATTTAGTTTTTGCAGAAAATATTGCCGATGAATTATTGAAGGTAGAGCCAATTTCATAAGCGATTCAAAAAATAGAAAAAATGGAGGAATTAAAATGAAAAAATTTTTATTCGGGTTTTTAGCGGTAATTAGTATGGTCACTTTAGCAGCTTGTGGATCAAGTAATGATTCAACTAGTGATTCAACAGATAGTTGGAAAACAATTGAAGAAAACAAAAAAGTAGTGATTGGTTTAGATGATACTTTTGTACCAATGGGATTTAAAGATGATGATGGAAAAATTGTTGGTTTCGATGTGGACTTAGCAAAAGCCGTATTTGATGAATATGGTATTACTGCTGAATTTCAACCAATTGAATGGTCTATGAAGGAAAATGAATTGCAAAACGGGACGATTGATTTGATTTGGAATGGTTACACTGTAACCGATTCACGTAAGAAGAAAGTTTCGTTCTCACAACCTTATTTAACTAATGAACAAGTCTTAGTAACTAAAAAGTCTAGTAACATTACAAGTGATGCAGACATGAAAGACAAAGTACTAGGAGCGCAAGAAGGGTCTTCTGGTTATGAAGGTTTTACTAGAGAGCCAGAAAAATTAATGGATATCGTAAAAGACAATGATGCGACTCTATATGCTGGTTTTAATGAAGCGTTTATCGATTTAAAAAATGATCGGATTGATGGCTTACTGATTGACCGTGTATATGCAGATTATTTCTTAAAACAAGATGGCACGATGGATGACTACAATATTTTCAATGCTGGTTTTAATGAAGAAGATTTTGCTGTTGGTGCAAGAAAAGGTGACAAAGAATTAGTTGATAAAATCAATGAAGGCTTTGACAAAATTCAAAAAGATGGCAAATTTGCTGAAATCACCCAAAAATGGTTTGGTGAAGAATTGAGTATGCCAGAAAAATAATCTTAAAAAGGGCGAACAAAACTTTTGTTCGCCTTCTTTTTTTTGTATAATGGGTAAGATGAAAAGAGGGATGACATGGCGCAAAAAAAGCGTAAAAAAAGAAAGACGACTAAAAAACAAAAACAGCTACAGGAACAACGATTAATTATTGTTATAGGACTAATTTTTATCTTATTAGCTGTCTTTGCGTTATTCCATTTAGGGTTTCTAGGGAATTTAATGGCCAACGTCCTACGGATAATTGGTGGGAATACTTACCCAGTTTTAGCAACAGCACTAATCATATATGGACTCTTGTTAGTTTTTAAAAATAATAAATTAAAAATCACCAAAGGGCGTCGCTGGTTAGGGATGCTAGTGTTTTATTTAGGTATTTTATTGTTCTTACAAGCGAGATTATTTGCTAATGTCGGGCAAGAACCAAATATTTTTGAAACCACGTGGGAGATTTTGAGACAGGATTTTGTTGCTAATCAAATTACTCAAAACGTTGGTGGTGGAATGATTGGCGCTAGCTTATATAGTTTAACTTATTTTCTGGTTTCCCAATGGGGCAGTTATTTAATTGCCGTTTTATTTTGGCTAGTAGGGATTTATTTATTTACAATGGTGAAATTAGAGAATGTCTTAGACTTTTTCAGTAACACCGGAGCAGTGCTTCAAGAAAAATTTGCAGAATCGGATGAGAAAAAGGGCTTAAGACAAGCCAAACGAGCCGAAAAAAAAGCTGAGAAGCAGAAAGAACAAGCTGAAAAAAAAGCTGCTGAAGCGGAGAAAAAAAATCGTGTAAGACCATTATCTGAAGGTGAGAAGCTAGCTAAAGCCAGCAAAGAAGAACCAGAAGAACCGGTTTATGAACAATTACGAATTCCCATCGAAGGCTTTCAAGAAAATATCGGAAAATCAGTGCCACAGCCTAAGCAGGAAGAAGAAACAACTGATATCGGTGATTTAGAATTTGAAATCAGTGCCGAGCCAGAGGACCATGATTATCAATTGCCACCGGTAACTTTACTGGATCAAATTCCACCAGCTGATCAAAGTGATGAATACAAACGAATCGAAGAAAATATTGATGTGTTAGAAAAAACATTTGATAGTTTTGGCGTGGACGCTAAAGTTGTACGGGCTTCTTTGGGACCAGCCGTGACCAAATTTGAAATTCAACCGGCTGTTGGTGTAAAAGTTAGTAAAATTGTTGGCTTAACCGATGATATCGCTCTAGCTTTAGCTGCCAAAGATGTCCGGATGGAAGCGCCGATTCCTGGAAAATCTTTAATTGGTATTGAAGTACCAAACAGCACTGTCAGCACTGTTTCTTTTAGAGAAATCATCGAAGCACAACCGAACCATCCAGATAAATTATTAGAAGTACCACTAGGAAGAGATATTTCGGGGATTGTACGGACAGCTGATTTAACGAAAATGCCCCATTTATTGATTGCGGGTTCTACTGGTAGTGGTAAGTCAGTTGCGATTAACGGAATTATCACAAGTATTTTAATGCGAGCGAAACCAAATGAAGTTAAACTAATGATGATTGATCCGAAAATGGTGGAATTAAATGTTTATAATGGTATTCCTCATTTATTAACACCTGTTGTAACTAATCCACGAAAAGCAGCACAAGCACTGCAAAAAGTGGTGCAAGAAATGGAAGAACGGTATGAAAAATTTGCTGCAACAGGCGTCAGAAATATTTCTGGCTTTAATGAGCTAGTAATTCAAAAAAATCTGGAAGACGGACAAAATCGCCCTATCTTACCATTTATTGTTGTCATTGTTGATGAGTTAGCCGATTTAATGATGGTGGCTAGTAATGAAGTGGAAGATGCTATTACTCGTTTGGCTCAAATGGCACGAGCGGCAGGAATTCATATGATTTTGGCAACACAACGTCCAAGTGTTGATGTTATCACCGGAATTATTAAAGCCAATGTGCCATCAAGAATTGCTTTTGCGGTTTCTTCAGGAACCGATTCAAGAACAATTATTGATAGTAATGGAGCAGAAAAATTATTAGGTCGGGGTGATATGTTATTCTTACCGATGGGAGAAAATAAACCGATTCGTGTGCAAGGTGCATTTATTTCTGATCACGAAGTGGAACAAATTGTTGAGTTTGTGACTGACCAACAAGAAGCCCATTATGAAGAAAAAATGATGCCAACAGAAGAAGTAACCTCGTCACCTAATGAAGTTCCGCAAGATGAACTTTATGAAGAAGCCAAAGCATTGGTGATTGAAATGCAAACGGCAAGTATTTCACTGTTACAAAGACGATTTAGAATTGGATACAATCGTGCGGCCAGAATTGTTGATGAATTAGAAGCCAATCAAGTTATCGGTCCATCAACGGGTAGCAAACCACGAGAAGTTTATGTGGAAAAAATTGAAGAAGAACCAACCATCGAAGAATAGCTGAGGAAATCATTTTCCTCAGTTTTTTCTTTGAAAAAAATTAGCTAGTGAGCTTTACAAACTAGTTGAATTTCTTTATACTTTAAAACAGCTAGTAAGTAATACAAATTAGTTAGGAAGATTAGATGAAAAAAACTCAATTACTAAAAGGTGTTTTGGCTGGTTGTGTTTTAAAAATTATTTCTGAGAAAGAAATTTATGGCTATGAACTGGTTCAAATATTACAACGAAAAGGTTTTACTAGTATAGTGGGGGGCACAATTTATCCGTTATTACAAAAATTGGAAAAACAAGAATTAATCGTCGCAACTTTTAAATCCTCGCCAGAAGGACCTGATCGTAAATATTTTAAAATCACAACAAGTGGCGAAAACGCACTGAAAGAATTTGAACTTGAATGGCAGGAATTGGTTACAAATGTCGCGAATTTATGGGAGGACAAATAAAGTGAAGCAAGTGGAACAATACCGCAAGCAAAGAGAAGAGCTAGAAAAACAAATCAAACCGGAAAATCGGATGTATTACAAAAATTTGACAAGTTATACAATGTTTGCTGGATTTACTCATGATGAGACAGAATTAGAGGAGCAATTATTGATGATTTTAAATGATATTATCAAAGCTCAAGAGGATGGTATTTCGGCAGAGAAATATTTTGGTAAAAATCCACAAGAATCAGCAGATCAGATTATTGCGAATCTCTCAAAGAGTTCGTTTAAAGATCGCAGTACGCTAGTTATGATTATCGTAGGGATTGTTTGGATTTGTAAATTCATTGCCGATGTGAATCAAGATAGTGTGATGCAAATAAACTGGCTGACTTATTTATTGGAAGGTGCATTTTCAGTTGGGTTTATTTTTATTGTTTTCAAATTTTTCCAAAAAATGGTGTATCAAGAAAATCGTTGGTTAAAAGATCAAAGAGTTCAATTTGCTATATTATTTTTAGTGATCGTAGCTTGGTTAGCGGCAAGTATCTCAATGGCAATCTTTATGCCAATGTTTTATCCGATCACGATTCCTTTCCCATTTGATCTTGTCATTATCGGTGTATTGATGTTGGCGGCTTTGATCTTTGTTTTAAGATTAAAAGAATCAGTTTTTTATTCAATGATATTTTTATTTGAAGCCTTGGGTATCTTAGGGATTTTACAACGTCTATCAGCGAATGGGATTATTGCCAAAGTTCCTGCATCAGTGACTTTATTTTTCTTGATGGCGGCCTATATGATTTATACTTTTTGGACGATTCGAGAAACGCGAAAATTAAAAAGAAAAAATTGAGTTTTTGAAAAATTTTAACCAAGTAATTGTTTTATCCTGTGAAATCAGTTATAGTATGAATCGACTATTTTAGGAGGACTTTACTTGAAACCATCAATTTACGGCTTACGCAAAGAAAATTTAATCGATTGGTTGGCAGAACACGGTGAAAAAAAATTCCGGGCCACCCAAATTTGGGAATGGCTCTATCAAAAACGAGTAACTGCATTCGACCAAATGACTAATCTATCAAAATCGATGATTGCTTTATTAGAAGAAAATTTTATGATTAATCCTTTGAAACAAATGGTAGTGCAAGAAGCAAGTGACGGTACTGTTAAGTATCTGTTTGAACTACCAGATAAAAATATGATTGAAACAGTGTTAATGCGCCAAGAATACGGATTGTCTGTTTGCGTAACAACGCAAGTTGGCTGTAGTATTGGCTGCTCATTTTGCGCGTCAGGTTTATTGAAAAAAAACCGTGATTTAACTGCAGGTGAAATTGTCGCACAAATCATGCTAGTGCAACATTATTTTGATGAACGAGGTTTAGATGAACGAGTATCTCACGTAGTAGTAATGGGGATTGGCGAACCTTTTGATAATTATGACAATGTGATGGACTTTATTCACGTGATTAATGATGCCAAAGGTTTAGCGATTGGCGCTCGTCACATTACTGTTTCCACATCAGGTTTGGCACCAAAAATTAGACAATTTGCTGATAATGGCCTACAAATTAATTTAGCTATTTCTTTACATGCGCCAAATAATCAAGTACGAACATCTATGATGCGAATTAATAAACAATATCCGATTGAAAGATTAATGGATGCGATTGATTATTATTTGGATAAAACCAATCGTCGCATTACCTTTGAATATATTATGCTATCTGGGGTAAATGATCATGTTGAACACGCCAAAGAATTAGCCGACTTGTTAAAAGACAAGAAGAAATTAGTTTACGTTAATTTGATTCCTTATAATCCAGTAAGTGAGCATGACCAATATTCTCGTAGTGGGAAAGCGGATGTATTGAAGTTTTATGATGTCTTAAAGAAAAATGGGATCAATTGTGTGATTCGTAAAGAACATGGAACCGATATTGATGCCGCTTGTGGACAATTACGTAGTAAGCAAATGAAAAAAACTAAAAAAGTAACTGCTTAGCCTTGAGGAATTTTTCTCAAGGTTTTTTTATATAAAAAGCGAAAGACAGAAAATAGCAAGCTATCTAATGTCTTTCGCTCTTATTTAAGTAGCAGTTTCTTCTCCGACTTGATCTTTTAACCGATAAATTTTTGACGGGCGACCGATCCCCACAGGTCTTTCCCCAATTTCATCGAAAAACTGTAACATGGCTTTTTTAAAATTGGAATGATCCATCGTACGATAATCAATGCCCATAAATTTAGCAAAGACTTTGCGGGCTTCAGTAATAGTAAATTCATCACCTAAAACTTGCAAAATTAATGGGTCATGATCCATCTTGTTAGCCACGCGGTTAAATGCTTTACAAATAATTTGGTTATGGTCAAAGGCGAGAGTATCTTTTCCTAAAGAATCGCCAGTTTTTAAATCAATTTCGATGGAAATATCATCGCTAGTTAAGAAGATATTATTGCCAATTCTTTCCATGTTAAACCAGCGAGCATCTTGGGTATCATCTCCAGCTTGTAAAGGAACTTGCCCTAAAAAAGCAATGTAGCTGACGGTAATTACCCAGCCGCGAGGATCACGATTTGGTGAGGAAAAAGTGTGTAATTGTTCGACATTTTTCCGACCTATCGTTAGGCCTGTCTCTTCCTGAGTTTCTCTGCGGACACTGTCATTTGTTGATTCATTGCGCTCAATAAATCCACCAGGCAAAGCCCAAGAATTACGATAAGGGTTTCCTCGTCGTTGAATTAAAAGAACTTTCAATTGATCTTCGACTTTGTTATAGCCGATACTGACAATATCTACCGTCACCGATGGTTTGTCGTATTCAGGATGGTCTTGTTCTTTATACCATGCCAAAAATTCTTCTTCAGAGGCAACATGCTCGTAGTAATCCTTTTCAGCTGCTTTGGAAGAAAATTCTTTCATATTGGTTCACCTATCTTTTAAAAGTATTATGTACTTTATTGTAGCATGAAAAAATAAAAAAAGGGAATCCCCATAGGAATTCCCTTGAAATGTTATCTTGTTTTAATTATTCAGCGGCTGAACTATCAGTAGCGGCTGAACTATCAGTAGCGGCTGTACTTTCGCTGGTTGCTGTACTTGATTCAGTTGTACTTTCAGCAGTTGAACTTTCACTTTCTGAAGTGGATGAAGATTTTTTCTTAGAAGATGATTCTGATGTACTGCTTGAAGTTTCTAAGAAGTCAGACAATACGCTGCTGAAACCATCATCTTCAATCTTCACATTTGCTTTTTTCAATTCTTTACGAATGACTTTAGTAGTAAAAGTAGAATCGCTTGTTTTTGTTGCGCGGGCAATTTTACGTAATTCTTTTTTGTATTTGTCCATGTCGTTGCCTTTAGAACTTTGTTTTTCCATTTTCACAATGTAGTAGCTAGTTGAATAGGTAGAAGAATCAGTTGATGAAATCACATCTGATACTTGATCATTTTCAAGACTGAAAGCTGCTGTTTTTACTTCATCTGGCACAGTTGTAGATTGTGAATCAAATTTAATTTTGCCACCATCTTCAGCCGTAGTAGTATCTTCTGATTTACTTTTCGCTTCTTCAGCAAAATCAGCGCCGCCATCAACTGCTGCCTTGATTTCATTGGCATCATCTTCGCTACTTACTTTAATGATTCGAGCAGTAACTTCTGGATGGAATGACTCCCAAGCAGTTTTTAAATCTTTGTCGGTTAACTTAACATTTGCATTTAAGCCTTTTTGGAAGGCCAATGATTGTCTTAAGTAATCTTTATAAGTACTCTTAGTGTAGCCAGCTGATTTTAACTGACTCTCAAAAGTTGAACCATATTGTTTTTCTTGGCTCTTGTATTCTTTGTCGACTGCTTTATCAGAAACTTCATCTCCATAAGCATTTTCAAATACTTTATAGATAATCATGTTACGGACCAAAGTTTGGTTAGTCGATTCTTTTTTCGCTTCATCGTAAAAATCTTCTACAGTGATTTTTCCGCCTTTCATTGTAGCGATGTCTGCGTTTGAACCGCCAGAACAAGCTGCTAAAACGACTGTACTTAGTAAGCCGACTGCGGTTAAAAGAACTTTTTTCTTCATAAAATTTTGACAACTCCTGTATTTATAATTTATATGTGTAATTATTTCCTTAATCACTATACCACAAGCAAATTTGGAAAATAAAGGTTTTTACAATAGTTTTCAACAATATTCATAATTTAGACACATTTGCTTTAAATATAGAAGCAAATCAAAAAAACAAGCGAACTTTTTTCATAAAGTCCGCTCTAACAGCTAATCGATTGAAAGATGATCGATTGTTTCTTGTATTTGTTTGATGCGTGGTTCTGCCTGAAAATTAAAATCTTCAATATCTTTTTTTACACCCGAAGTAAATTCTGGCACTAAAGCATCAAAAGTTGTCTTTAAATCAACTACCGCTGCCCGGAAATTTTTCAAGCTTTCATTTAATTCATCGGTTCGTTGTACGATGTCACGCACATCATCAATTATTTTTTCTTGGGTTTTACTTCCTTTTCTTGGTGCTAACATTAAGCCAACCGCTGATCCTACACCAACACCAAAGAGAATTCCTTTAAAAAAGCTCATTTATTTCACCTGCTCCTTAATAGCGTTAGCAATTGCAGTCATTTCTTCTGTCGAATATTTGCCAGTATGATCACCAAAATGAATCGAAAAGTCATCCTTCTTCGAATAGCGTGGAATCAGGTGAATGTGGGAATGGAAGACAGATTGGTAAGCTAATTCTTTATTATTATTCATAATGTTTAGGCCTTCCATTTCAGGAAAAGCTTTCTCGATTGCTTTGGCAATTTTAGGAATACGAGCAAAAACTTCAGCTGCCAAGTCTTCTTCGTATTCAAAAATATCTGCAACGTGTTCTTTCGGTACAACTAAGGTATGGCCTTTAGTTACTTGAGAAATATCTAAAAAGGCATAAACTTTTTCGTCTTCATAGACTCTATAGCTAGGAATCTCTTGATTAATAATTTTACAAAATATACAATTTTCCATTCTAGCACCTTCTTTTGAATTGATTAGTTTTACTTTACCATAAGTTATACTTTCTGGGTATGTTTCCAAAGCTTTCGCGTGAAAAAGTAAAAGACTTTGGTATAATTGACAAGAAAGAAATGGCAACTATTTTTAATACATGATAAAGACAAAGTTAAATCAGACTTAAATAGCCAAAAAGTCTGAAATTTAGGAGGAATTTTTCAATGAGTTTAGCGATTCAGCAAGTGACTGGTGGTTATGGTCATCTACCAGTTTTAAAAAATATCAGTTTCGATGTAGATAACGGGGAAATGATTGGTTTAATCGGTCTTAATGGTGCTGGTAAATCAACAACTATTAAAAATATTATTGGATTACTGACGCCAACGAAAGGTTCGATTACAGTCGATGATTTAACGCTACAGACATCACCGGAGGATTATCGAAAAAAAATTGGTTATATTCCAGAGACACCCTCTTTATATGAAGAATTAACTTTACGAGAGCACATCGAAGTAACTGCTATGGCTTACGATATTCCAAAGGATATCGCTTTTGAACGAGCAGAAAAATTGTTGAAAACCTTTCGTTTAGAAAACCGAATGGAGTGGTTTCCAACCAATTTTTCAAAAGGAATGAAACAAAAAGTGATGGTTTTATGTGCATTTTTAATTCAACCAAGTCTTTATATTATCGATGAACCTTTTTTAGGATTGGATCCGTTAGCGATTAATGCATTATTAGAATTGATGGTGGAAATGAAAAATGCAGGCGCGGCAATTTTGATGTCTACCCATATTTTGGCAACCGCAGAAAAATATTGCGACCGTTTTGTGGTTTTACATGAGGGTGAAGTCCGCGCACAAGGTACTTTGGCTGAGTTACAGCAAGATTTTAAAATGCCAGAAGCTTCTTTGGATGAAATCTACATTGCTTTAACAAAGGAGCAGGCTCATGGATAACTTTTTTAAAGAGCGCTTGGCTCGTCATCAAAAAAAGATGATGCGTTATATGCGCTATGTTTTAAATGACCATTTTGTTTTGGTTTGCTTATTTTTAGTCGGTGGTTTAGGTTTCTATTATTCAAATTTATTAAAACAATTGCCAGCTGATTTTATATGGAGTTTGCCAATTGTAGGAGTGGTTTGGTGGTTTATTTTACCTTTTGGTAGTTTAGCTACATTAGTTGAACCAGCGGATATGACTTTTTTATTACCGAAAGAAACTGAAATGACTGGCTATTTAAATAAATCTTTGCGTCATTCATTGCCTTTTCCTTTTTTAGTAGAAGGATTAATATGTGGCGCGCTTATGCCACTAGTTGTTTTAGCCCAAAATAGTTCTTTCAATCGATTTTTCCCATATTTAATTATGCTGTGGGTGTTGAAATATAGTCTTTTAACGATTGAAAAATTTGCTAGCTATCAAGAGACAGCAAGTTTAGTCAAAAAAATAAAAATCGGCTGGTTTTTGTTAAGTGGTGGAATTATTTTTGTTAGTTTATATATTGGTGCTATCATTGGTATGATTGCTGCATTAGCATTAATGGCTGGACTGATTGGTTGGTTAAATGGTCATCACAGATTATTAGATTGGACCTTTCTAATTAATCGTGAAAATCAGCGATTACATCGAATTTATCAATTCATTAATCTATTTACCGATGTACCAGAAATTGAAGCTAAGGTGAAACGTCGTCGTTATCTGGATCCTTTTTTAAGTAAGATTACTTTCAAACAAGAAAATACGTATTTGTATTTATTTGCTAGAAGAGCTTTTCGCGGTTCGGAAATAAGTGGGTTGTTTCTACGTCTAATTGTCTTGGGTGGCGTAATTATTTTCTCGTTAAATGATTTTATTTTCTCCGCCGGGGTTAGTGCTTTATTTATCTATTTAATTGGTTTTCAGCTGATACCTTTGTATGGGCAGTTTGATTATGTAACGTTGACACAATTATATCCAGTAGCGAAAAAAACCAAAGAAAAAGCTCTACAAAAATTAATTGCTGGTTTATTAGCGACAGGTGCGGTTATTTTTAGTTTGTGTACTTTAGGGCGAATTAGTTTGTTAGAAAGTGCCTTAGTTTTTGGGATATTAGTGATTGAGATTACTGTCTTTAGTTTAATTTATTTACCAATTCGAGTGAAAAAAATGGAGGCTTAGTTATGAAAGTTTTGTGGAATGAAGAAATTGTTGATGAAACAGAGGTACAGATTGATTTAGAGGATCGCGGCTATCAGTTTGGCGATGGCTTATATGAGGTCATTCGGATTTATGACGGTCAATTTTTTATGGAAAAAGAACATTTAGATCGATTGTGGGCGTGTGCAGATAAAGTTCGATTAACTTTGCCTTTTGAACGTGCAGAATTTAGTCACCGTCTACACCGTTTTGCTGAAGAAGTTGGGATTAAAGAAGGACGTTTATATTTCCAAGTGACTCGAGGTGTTTGCAAGCCTCGTCTGCATGATTTTCCTGATCCTAAAGAAGTCAAGGCTGTATTGACTGCTGACATTCAACCAGCAAGTCGACCTTTAGTGAAACAAAAAAATGGGATTCATTGTGGTTTTGTAGCTGATAAACGTTGGCTCCATTGTGATATCAAATCAATTAGTTTGTTAGGAAATATTATGGCATTAGATGAAGCCAAGCAAAAAGGTTTTGAAGATGCAGTTTTAGAACGAGATGGTATAGTAACAGAAGCTTCTGCATCAAATTTATGGATGGTCAAAAATCAAAAATTATTTACTCATCCTGATGGTGAATTGGTACTGCCTGGGATTACTAAAATAAAATTACGAGAAATTGCTCAAGCTTTAAATATCGAGTTAATAGAAGAACCATTTACGACCACAGAATTGTTACAAGCGGATGAATGTTTCAAAACCAGTTCTGTGGCAGAAATTATGCCAATCGTTTCGATTGATCATCAAAAGATTGGTACAGGTGAAGTTGGTACGATAACCAATCGTTTGCTAAAGGCTTACAGCGAGGTAATCAAAATGACTGTGCAAGAAAATAAAGGCGAAATCTAAAAAAACGAACGTATATGCCCTTGACGAAGTGAGTTCAGGTGGCTAGAATAAGGATTACTGTTAATTGTTAGGGGGGACAAGGATGGAATTTCAGTTAGATAGCGACTGGCGTTTGCAACCGATAAAAGGTGATACTGGAAAAACTTATATTGGTTACAAAGCAGACGAACGAGTTTTTATCAAACAGAATACAACGCCAATGCTGGCTGCCTTGTCACAAGAAGGAATTGCACCAAAATTAGTTTGGATTAAAAGAACTGGCAATGGCGATACGTTAACTGCCCAAGAATGGTTAGATGGTCGTCTTTTAGAAGCCGATGAAATTACACAACGTAATGATGTAATTGATGTTTTGTATCATTTGCATCATTCTGAATCATTAAAAACTATGTTAAAAAAAATCGGCGGCCAACAAGTTTCACCAGAGCAACTATTAGCATCCTATGAAGCCGATTTACCAAATGAGTTGAAGGAAAACGAATTTGTAGAAAAAGTCCATGGTTACTTAACTACTCATCTACCAAAATATCCGAAAAAGGAATATACTGTTGTCCATGGTGATGTCAATCATCGAAATTGGCTAGTTTGTCGAAATTATTTATATTTGGTGGACTGGGATTCAGTTATGTTTGCTGATCCGGCTTTAGACATTGGTACTATTTTAGGGAATTACGTTCCGCTTTCTAGTTGGGGAACATGGCTCCTGAGATATGGGATTCAACCAACTGATGCCAATATTGAACGAGTGTATTGGTATGCTTTAATGAGTATTCTACTGGAAATTTCTCGCTTTTATATGCGAGGAGAAATCCACCATATGAATCGAACAATTTTACAATTAAAACGTATTTTTGCCGGAAGCTGAACATCTTAGTTCAGCTTTTGTTGTGAATAACGATATGAAATTAGGAGGAACAAGATGCGTGTTAGAAATCGTCCTGGAGCTGCTGAATTAGTTGCAGCTCATCCAGAATATATCCCAAATGAGCCAAAAAAATTAAAAGGTCATTGGCAAGAACAATTCAAGAATAGTAACCCTATTCAGATTGAAATTGGAACTGGAAAAGGTCAATTTATTGTGGGGATGGCAAAAGCACATCCAGAAATAAATTATATCGGGATTGAAATGCAGTTAAGTGTGGTGTCTTTAGCGCTAGATAAATTAATTGCAGAAGAGTTACCAAATTTACAACTGTTGCATGTTGACGGATCTGATTTAACAGATTATTTTACCGAAAATGAAGTAGATCAAATTTATTTAAATTTTTCCGATCCATGGCCTAAAAAAAAGCATGAAAAACGCCGCTTAACTTTTAAAACATTTCTAGCAATTGACGAAGAAATTTTAAAACCTAACGGAGAAATTCATTTTAAAACTGACAATCAAGGATTATTTGAATACTCGTTAAGTAGCTTTTCTAAATACGGCATGGTGATTGAACAAGTGTGGTTGGATTTACATCAATCAGATTATCAAGGCAACATTATGACAGAATATGAAGAGAAGTTTTCTAATAAAGGCCAACCGATTTATCGAGTAGAAGCACGATTTATTTCCAAAGCGAGAGACTAAATTTTAGTTTTCTCGTTTTTTTTTGCGTATTTTTTTATAGAGGTGAAGCAAATGTCAGTTGAACTTTATTCAGATGAATTGATTGCTTATGGTACAGATAACCAAATGCAAGATTTTTACATTAAACCTGGTAACGACTATTATGAAATTTATTTTCGCAAAGGTCCTTTTTATTTTAATCGAGAAAAAATTTCTCTAGATCAAGGCAAACAATTAATTAGTCGCTTTAAATACATTGGTGAAATGGACGTAAGTGAGCATCGTAAAACACAATTTGGGGCAACTACTTATCCTTTATTGAAGGGTCCGCAGCGCTTACGGTTGTCTAGTGTCGGTGATTATCGTCAAAGGGAAAGTTTAGTGATTCGCTTTTTGCATACTTTTGGGGTGAGCCAAGAAAATTATTGTGTGCCGGAACAATTAACGATCATCCAACAACAAATTGCCGGTCGCGGCTTATTTTTATTTAGTGGACCAGTTGGCTCAGGAAAGACCACTTTAATGTATAAACTAGCCCAAGAAATGGAGGGGCAGGTGATTACGATTGAAGATCCGGTAGAGATCGAAGTGGATCATTTTCTACAGCTTCAAATTAATGACAAAATCAATCAAGACTACGATGAATTAATCAAACTATCCTTGCGTCACCATCCAGATATTTTAATTATTGGCGAAATTCGCGATACTAAAACGATTCAGGCAGCTGTTCGTGCCGCTTTGACAGGACATTGTGTTTTTGCCACGATTCACGCCAAAGATTTAGCAGGAGCAACTGCCCGTGCATATGAATTAGGTGGGGAAACCGATCTGCTAAAAGAAGTGCTAAAAGGAGTTGTTTATCAGGAATTATTGCCGATAGCAACAAATGAAGTCGGCTTAATGTTGGCTTACGAGTTTTTAAACACTGGCGTTGCTGCATCTTGGGAGGAAGGACTGAAAGCTTTTGAAACAAAAAATGACTAAAAAAGATCAAAAAAAATTTGTTCTACTTTTAGGAGAATTATTGAACAATGGCTTTAGTCTGTCTCAGGCCTTAGGTTTTTTTCAAACAGGTAAATTGTTTGATTCTAAGTTAATTACAAGAGTCGAGGCAGATTTAAGTGCTGGTGAATCACTGGCGAGTATATTAAAGCAATTATCTTATAGTAAAGATCAACTTTTACAACTAGAATTGGCTCAAATTCATGGCGATTTACCTGCTACATTGATTGGTATTGGTCAACAAATGGATTTACTAGAAAAACAGCGAAACAATTTTATTAAAGCAATTTCTTATCCACTATTATTATTACTTTTCTTAGTTTTGATTCTTTTAAGTATGCGTTTTTTCTTATTACCTGAGTTATTGGCTAGTGGCATGATTCAACAAGGTAGTCTAGCAGTCTTATTTATTCATGATTTTCCAATATTGATTTTCGTTATTATATTTTGTGGCTTTTGCTTTACATTATATTTTAGACAGAACAGAAAAAAACAAAGTTATTTAGCCCGTTATACTAGACTATCGAAATTTCCGCTAATTGGTAGTTTGCATCGAGATTATTACTCAGCATATTTTGCTTTAGAGTGGGGGAAATTATTTAATCAAGGTTTGGAACTAATTCAAATCATTCAATGTTTATTGGTAACCGATCGTGATTCGCTGATGAAAGATTTAGCCGAAGATTTACAAACGGCTTTAAATAACGGCCAGTCGTTACCGGAACAAATAAAAAAATATCCGTTTTTGACACAAGAATTTAGTCAAATCATATTGCAAGGACAAGCCCGTGGAAATTTAGGTAAGGAATTATTGATTTATAGTGAAATTATTTGGCAACGGTTATTTAGTCGTATTGAATGGATGATTTCCTGGTTACAGCCACTAATTTTTTTGTTTGTTGCTGTGTTGATTGTCAGTATTTATGTGGCTATGTTATTACCTATAACTAGCGGATTGGAGGGTTTTTAGTGAAAAGAATACAAAAAGGCTTTACGCTTTTAGAAATGTTGGTTGTTTTATTTGTGATCAGTCTATTATTGTTACTGTTTGTACCAAAAATCATGGAGCAACGAAAAATGGCTGAAGAAAAAAATAATGCTGCCGTTGTAAAAGTAGTGGAAACACAAATTCAATTATATGAAATGGAACATGATGGTCAGAGTCCAAGCGAAGGTGATTTGGTCCCTAATTATGTGGATGCTAAGCAGTACAAAATTTATCAGGAAAATAAGAAATGATTAAGCGTCAAGGTTTTACTTTATTTGAGATGCTACTGGTTTTATTTGTTGTAACTAGCTTTGTCTTGTTACCAACGTTAGCGATTGGAAAATGGCATAGTAAGCTCACACAAAATTTCTTTTTTTATCGAATTGAAAAATCCCTGTTACATTTTCAACAATTGGCCATTACCCAGGGAACTCGATCATCCGTTTATCTTTCCAAAGAGAACCAAGAACTCATTTTCATGATTGCCAACGATCCAGAAGCTAAAAAAAATATTAGTTTACCCGAGGATATTCGGTTATTAAATAATAGCTATACCATCTATTTTAAAAGCGGTACAGGAAACATTTCAATTTCTAAAAGTCCCGGCAGTTTTTCGAATATTATTTTCAAACAATTAAGCACGGATAAACAAATCATTTATCAATTCATGCTAGGAAGTGGACGTTTTGAAAGGAAGTAAGGGTTATATTTTAATAGAAAGTGTCGTTGCTTTAGGGATTCTTTGTGTAATTGTCTTTGGTTATTTGGATTTATCAGTCAAGCTTCAGATAAATCAAGAATCTCAAATGCAGCAGTTGGCAGATTATCGCAGTCTTTATATGGCGAGTCGTCGTTTGCGTATTACCGGAGAGATAGGAGATGACAATGTTCAAGGTTCAGCAGAGAATTGTTGGGTGGAAAAAGGGACAGCTAAGATTGGCAAAGAATAAAGGATTCACTTTGATAGAATGTTTAGTGGCACTTTTGATGTTGAGTGGTTTATTACTTTTAATCAGTGGCTTGTTTAAGCATGTCCAACAAACTGAAAAAGTTGTCTCCAGTCATAACGAAAGAGAATGGCAAGTTTTTTTGTTACAGCTGGAAAATGAATTGGAAGAAGTTGAAATTAATCGTGTTGAGAGAAATCAAATTTTGGGAATGGAGGAAGAAAAGAGCGTCAAAATTTATTTGGTAAATAAAAAAATCGCCAAAAGTAAAAATAATGGGCATCAGCCATTACTGACTGACGTAAAAAAATTCACTTGCCAACAAGAAGGAGCGGAAATATTCTTTGAAGTCACATTTACAGACAATTTGGTCAAAAAAGACAGTTACATCATATCCCGGAGGTATTCTGCTGACGGTGATGCTGGTGCTTTTCTTGTTTAGTTTTTTAGCATTACAATTACTAACTAGTTACCAAGAAACGATAGATTTTAATCATCAAAGTCAAAAACTGTATCAAGGAAAAACGGCAAAAGAATTATTTTTAATTGATTATCCCAATTTGCCACAAGAAAGTGGAGAATGGACTTTTAATCTGGGGGAACTTGTTTATCATAGGAACGGACAAAAATTAGTAATCGTAGTAAAATTAAAAGACAAACAATATCTTTTTTACGAGGCTGTATCGAATAATGCAGAAAATTAGTATAGTCTGTTTAACAGATTAAACAGGAAAGAAACTTTTATTTAACAATCAAGAAAGCGATTGATATTTTTTGAAAACTCAGCTAAAATAAAACAGGTATCGAAGGTGTTATATATTTTTTGTGAGGTGTAAGATGGATACAGAAAAAATTGAGCAGGCTTTTTCTTTGATGGAAAGCACAATTTCTCAGTTGCAACAAGGATTAGACACTTCTTTTTTTGACGCCTATATCGAAAATGCAGAGAATTTGGTAGACAATGCCAAAGTCCGAATAGTGGACGGCCAACCTAATGCAGAAATTGTTTCGCGGGTTGAAAAAGTTTATCAAGAAATTTTAGCGTTGGATTTAAGTAGTGAGGAATGGCGTAAGTTAAGTCAATTATTATTGTTAAAAGGTGCTAGAGGGGAACAATTACAACCTAATCATCAGTTAACACCTGATAGTATTGGGTTTTTATTTGTGTTTCTGATTGAGCAGTTAACAAAAAATAAAGCAGAAAACTTGCGGGTGCTAGATGTTGCCGTTGGTATGGGAAATTTATTGTTAACTATTTTGATTAATCTACAATTAGCACAGTACAATGTACATGGTATTGGGGTCGATATTGATGAAACTTTATTGGCTATCGCAGCTTCTGACAGTTTGTTAAGCGAAACTGAGTTGGAATTATTTCATCAAGATAGCTTGCAAGATTTATTGGTGGACCCAGTTGATTTTGCTGTGGCAGATTTGCCCGTTGGATTTTATCCACACGATGAAAAGGCAGCATCATTTATCACTCATGCCACCAAAGATCACAGTTATGCCCATCATCTATTGTTAGAACAAGGGATGAATTATGTGAAAAACAATGGCTATGGTTTGTTTTTAGTTCCAAGTAACTTTTTGGAGGCAGAACAAGGCCCCTTGTTACAGAAATGGCTGAAAGAGAAAGTTTATTTACAAGGTATTATCCAATTACCAGATGAATTATTCCAGTCAGTCCATTCAAGAAAAAGTATTGTTATATTGCAAAAACCAGGAGCGTTAGCAGAACAAGCCAAAAAAGTCTTGTTGGTAAAATTACCTACGCTAAAAGATCCTGCCAAAGTGTCACAATTTTTCAGCGAATTCGAGGAATGGAAATCCTCTAATTTATAGTAAAAAAACAAAGGAGAGTTTACTTAAAATGTCAAAGACAATTGCAATCAATGCCGGAAGTTCTAGTTTGAAATGGCAGTTATACCAAATGCCTGAGGAAACCGTAATCGCCAAAGGGATCGTCGAAAGAATTGGAATCAATGATTCAATCTTCACAATCAAATATGGCGAAGGTGAAAAATTTAATCAAACACTAGACATTAAAGATCATGAAATTGCTGTTCAAATGCTGTTAGATAAACTAATTGATTTAAAAATCATTGGTTCATTTGATGAAATTACTGGCGTTGGCCACCGTGTCGTAGCAGGTGGAGAATACTTTAAAGATTCAGTCGTAATTGACGACGATGTCTTAGCAAAAATCGAAGAATTAAGTGAATTTGCTCCATTACACAACCCAGCCAATGCGATGGGAATCAAAGCTTTCAGAAATATTTTACCAAACATTACAAGTGTGGCTGTGTTTGATACGTCATTCCACGCAACAATGCCTAAAGTAAATTATATGTACAGCTTGCCAAAAGAATATTATGAAAAATACGCTGCTCGTAAATATGGTTTCCACGGAACAAGCCATCGTTATGTGTCCGAAAGAGCGGCAGAATTATTAGGCAAACCTTTGGCAGAAACTAAAATTATCACAGCACATATCGGAAATGGTGGTTCAATCGCTGCTGTTTTAGGTGGGAAATCTGTTGATACTTCAATGGGCTTCACGCCACTTGCAGGTTTAACAATGGGAACTCGTTCTGGTGATGTGGATGCTTCTCTATTACCATACATTATGGAAAAAGAAGGCATTGCTAACATTAACGAAATGATCGATATCTTAAATAAAAAATCTGGTGTTTTAGGAATTACTGGTTTATCAAGTGATATGCGTGATATCGAAGATGCATACGCTGAAGGAAATGAAGATGCCATTTTAGCAATGGAAATTTATACTGATCGGATTCGTAAATATATTGCGCAATATATTTCAGTAATGGATGGTGTAGATGCAATCGTCTTTACTGCTGGCGTTGGTGAAAATGCTGACTTAGTTCGCGACATGGTTACAGCAAATATGTCTTGGTTTGGTGTTGAAATCGACAAAGAATTAAACAAAAAAATTCATGGTAAAGAAGCAGAAATCTCAACAGCTGACTCTCGCGTAAAAGTTTACGTGATTCCGACTGATGAAGAAGTAATGATTGCCCGCGACGTAGAACGTTTAAGCAAATAGGCAACGAATCATTCAATATTGTATTTAAGAGTGTTAAACTGAAATAAAGTTTAACACTCTTTTTTTGTAAAATTAGTATTATGTAAATGAAAAAATTTTAAATTTGGAACAGACTTTTATCAAAATATTTCCATTATGTAGGAGGCGTCATGATGACAACCACAATCTTAATTGATCATCCTTATCAAAAAAGTTTTAATCACCAAATCAAAGAAAATTTAATCAGCCATTTAATCACTGATAAAAAAGATTATCAAGTAATTGACCTAAATGCTGATCGGTTTAATCCTGTTATGACAGAAAATGAGTTGGCTGTTTATCAAGCAGGAAAAGTATTAGATCCATTGATTGAAAAATACATGGAAATATTGAAAGATACACAGCAGTTAATAATTATTTTTCCTGTTTGGTGGTATGCTACACCAGCAAGTTTGAAAGGTTTTTTAGATAAGATTTTGCTAAATCAATTTGCTTTTTATGATGAAGGAAATGGGATTCAGCCGCTATTGAAGATTGATTCAGCAGTTGTATTTTCAACATCAGAACAATCGACTGAAAGTCTGAAAGAACGTTGCAATGATAGTTATCGTCACCAGCTGATTACTACGCTAAAGGATGTGGGTGTGAAAAAAGTAGCTTGGCATCATTTGGATTTAATTGGTACGATTTCTTCAGACGAACGGCAAGAATTCCTGAATCGTGCCTACAAAAATTTAAAATAGTTATTATTTGATTGTTTTTTGAAATAAGTGTATATTCTTATTTAATCAAAGGGATGGTGTTCCCCTATAACCGCTGCAAAGCTGATGACACCTATTGCAAGTTAAGTTTTTTTGTCTGCTTACAAAAAAATTTACCTTTCGATAGGTGTTTTTTTGTTTGCAAAAATAAGGAGGAATTATCATGTCAACAGTTATTGAAAATGTAAAAGCTCGGGAAATTTTTGATTCAAGAGGAAATCCAACTGTCGAAGTCGATATTATATTAACAGATGGGACGTTAGGTCGTGCTGAAGTTCCTAGCGGTGCCTCAACTGGGGACCGTGAAGCAGTTGAATTAAGAGATGGCGGTAGTCGCTTGCAAGGTAAAGGTGTGTTAAAAGCCGTAGACAATGTAAATACAGAAATTAAAAATGCTTTGATCGGTAAAAGACCTTTTGATCAAGCTGTAATTGATCAAATTATGATTGATCTGGATGGAACGGATAACAAAAGTCGTTTAGGTGCTAATGCGATTTTAGGTGTATCAATGGCAGTAGCTAGAGCTGCCGCAGCGAGCAAAAATATTCCTTTATATCGTTACTTAGGTGGTGTAGATTTAGAGCTACCACAACCCTTTTTTAACGTAATTAATGGTGGGGTTCACGCAGATTCAGGAATTGATGTGCAAGAATTTCTAATTACGCCGGTAAAACGTGAAAGCTTTCGCGATGGTGTGGAAAAAATTGCTAATATTTATCATACTTTGAAAGCTATTTTAGCTAATAATGGTTATGAAACAGCGGTTGGTGATGAAGGTGGCTTTGCTCCTAAATTACCCTCAACTGAGGTAGCCATTGAAACATTGATTGAAGCAATTGAAACGGCTGGCTATACACCAATTGAAGAAATTGCCATAGCGATTGATCCAGCATCCAGTGAAATTTACGATGATGCTAGCAAAAAATACAAATTCGAAGGCAAAGAATTATCTTCTGCTGAAATGTTGACTTATTACCAAAATCTAGTTGCAAAATACCCGATTATTATTTCAATAGAAGATGGTTTTTCTGAACATGACTGGGACGGTTTTAAATTAATGACGGAGGCAATGAAAGATAAAATTCAATTAGTAGGCGATGACATATTTGTCACCAATCCGAAGATTTTTGCAGACGGAATTAAAAATGGTATTGCCAATTCTATTTTAATTAAATTAAATCAAATTGGAACAGTATCCGAATCAATCGAAACGATTTGGATGGCACGGGAAAATGGCTATACTACTATGATTTCTCATCGTTCTGGCGAAACAGGAGATACATTTATTGCTGATTTTGCCGTGGCTTTGAGTGCTGGCCAAATCAAAACGGGTTCAATGGCCCGTAGTGAACGCGTAGAAAAATACAATCAATTCTTACGGATAGAAGAAGAACTTGAAGGACAAGCTAAACTAGCTCATTTTCCTAAAGAAAGCTTATAGAATTTTATAAAAAAATTAAACCAACTAAAAAATAACTTGTCTCCTCCTTTCTTTATCGTTAAACTATTTTAGATGACGAAGAGAGAAGGAGATTTTTATTAAATGGAAAAGCAGGCACGGTCTGAAAAAAATGTAGGTAGTTGGATATTACGTTTTGTTAAAGGGATGTTTATCGGTTCAGGTTTTATTTTACCGGGAATCAGTGGCGGGGCATTGGCGGCAGTTTTTGGTATTTATGAACGAATTATTTCTTTTTTAGCCCATATAACGCGAAATTTTAAAGAAAATGTTTTATTTTTTATTCCAGTAGGTTTAGGTGGCTTGACTGGGGTTTTTGTTTTATCTTTTGCGGTCAGTTTTTTACTTGGTTCCTTTGAGACTATTATGCTATGGTTTTTTGTGGGTTGTATTATTGGAACTGTGCCGGCATTGTGGAAAGAAGCGGGGAAAAAAGGTCGCGATACGAAAGATATGATTATTTTAGTCGTGAGTTTTGTAGTTGGCTTTTTATTTTTATGGCAAGGCTCTAGCTTATTTGGTGAAGTGGATCAAAGCTTTTTCACTTGGATGATTGCTGGCGGCTTGATTGGTTTAGGTTTAATTGTACCTGGACTGAGCCCTTCAAACTTTTTAGTTTATATGGGGATGTATAAAGCGATGGCTGATGGTTTTAAGACAATTGATTTAGGCGTGATTATTCCGATTGGTATTGGTGGATTAGTCGTGGTACTAAGTCTATCTAAAGTAATGGATTGGGTTTTTGCGAGATACTATGCACCGATGTTCCATTTTATTCTAGGAATTGTTTTTGCATCGACAGTAATGATTGTACCGACAGATTATGCAGGATTTAGCTTTTTGGCCTTCTTTGCCTGTGGTGTATTGTGTATTTTAGGTGCTGGTTTAGGCTGGTGGATGAGCCGTTTAGAAGAGCGTTATGTTCCTGAAGATTAAAAAAATTTTATTTTTCTCTTGCAATTTTAAATAAATCTAGTTAGTATAAGAACAAGCATTTGGATTAGTAATAAATTTTTACGGTAGCAGAGAGTTGATTCACCGGCTGAAAGATCAACACACCCACTGAAATTTATGAACCTACCAAAGAAGCCTATTGTGAAAACAATACGTGACTCTAGCGTTAATAGAGCTGAAAGTTGGATCAAATAAGTTTTGATCAAGCAAGGTGGTACCGCGAAATTATCCGTTTCGTCCTTACATTTACGTGAGGACGGAGCGGTTTTTTTATTGGCAATTTTATTTTAGGAGGAGACAATATGTCAGATTTACAAAGAGAAGATTTTTCAAAATGGTATTTGCAAACTATCCAAAAAGCTGATTTGATGGATTATTCACCTGTTCGAGGATGTATCATTTTTAAACCAGATGGTTTTGAATTGTGGCAGCATATCCAAGATGATTTCAACAAATATTTACGGACGCAAGATATCCGCAATGTTTATTTTCCAATGTTGATTCCTAAACATTTCTTAGAAAAAGAAGAAGAACACGTGGAAGGTTTTGCACCAGAACTACCATGGTTAACTCGTGTTGGTGATGAAGAATTAGAAGAACCTTATGCGTTACGTCCAACTTCTGAAACGTTAATTGGTGATGCTTTTTCTAATTGGGTGAATTCTTATCGTGATTTACCATTAGAAATTAATCAATGGGCCAATGTTTTCCGTTGGGAAAAGAAAACTATGCCATTTTTACGGACCTCTGAATTTTTATGGCAAGAAGGTCATACAGCTCACGAAACTGAAGAAGATGCGCGTCGTCGGACAATGTCAATTTTAGAAGCTTATGCAACTTTGATTGAAGACACGTTGGCTATTCCAGTTTATCGTGGTCAAAAAACACCATCTGAACGATTTGCTGGTGCGGTGGATACTTATTCTGTTGAAGCAATGATGCGAGATGGTAAAGCAGTTCAAGCAGGAACGTCACACTATTTAGGTCAAAATTTTGCGGAAGCTTTTGATATTAAATTCTTAAATCGTAATAACGAACATGATTTTGTTTATACAACATCATGGGGTATTTCTACTCGTTTAATTGGCGCATTAATCATGGTTCATGGAGATGAGCAAGGCTTGGTATTACCACCAAAAGTGGCACCAACTCAAGTTATTTTAGTTCCAGTTGGTCCTTGGCAAAAAAATCCAGCAATCTTAGATAAATTAAAAGAAATCAAAGCACAATTACAAGATACAGGATTACGTGTGAGAATTGATGAAACTGATAATACACCAGGTTATAAATTTAATGAGTGGGAATTAAAAGGTGCACCATTACGAGTAGAATTTGGTCCTAGAGATTTAGAAAATAATCAAGTTGTCGTGAAAATGCGTGATTTGGCCGACAAAGAGTCAGTTTCTCTAAATGAGTTAACAAATTACGTAACAGAACAATTAGATATTATGCAAAAACGGTTATTTGAAAGTGCTAATGTTCGTTATGCTGAAAATGAGCATACTGATGTAGATACTTTAGATGAATTAAAAGCCCACATTGAAAAATCTAAGACAGCTGGTGAAACACCAGGATTTGTGTTAATTGGTTGGGATGGGACAGAAGAAACCGAAGCCAAAATTAAAGAAGAAACTGGCTTTACAACACGAAATATTCCATTCAATCCACCAGTTGAAAAAACGGTTGATATCGTTTCTGGCAAACCAGCGAAACATACGGTTTGGATTGCTCGGGCGTATTAATAAATCTGTCGCTTAAAAATACTAAATGATGAACATCGCTAGAATACGGAAATCAGCCACCAGTTAGCAGATGTGAAGAGTTTTTAACAGGAAAGGTAATTTTAAGCTAGGAAAAAGAGTTTGAGCCGAGTGCTTTAAACTCTTTTTTTGTTATAATAAACCAAAAAAGAGGTTTGAGTATGAAAATTATTGTATTAGATGGTCATGGACTAAATCCAGGCGACTTAAGTTGGGCCGGCTTTGAAAAATTAGGTGAGGTGACGATTTATGATCGCACACCACAAAATGAGCAAACTATTTTAGAGCGAATCGGGGATGCAGAAATAGTCCTAGTAAATAAAGTGATTTTATCTGCAGAAGTGATTGAAAAAGCCTCTCATTTAAAGTACATTGGCGTCAACGCCACAGGATTTAATGTGGTAGACATTGAGGCCGCACGCAAGAGAAATATTCCAGTGACCAATATTCCGACTTACGGAACAGATGCTGTCGCACAATTTACTTTTGCTTTATTATTGGAGATTGCAAGTCGTGTAGGTTTACATGATCATTCCGTTCATCAAGGAGATTGGCAAAAAAGTTTAGATTTCACTTATTTTTTAGCGCCTACTTTAGAGTTAAGTGGGAAAACTATTGGAATTATCGGTTATGGGGCAATTGGTCAAGCCGTGGCGAAAATTGCTCATGGTTTTTCAATGGAAGTGATTTATTATAATCATCGTGAGAAGACACCTAAAAATATTGGTGATCGACAAGTGTCTTTAGCCGAATTATATAGTAAAGCAGATATTGTTAGTTTGCATATTCCTCAGACTCCTGAAACCACTCAGATGATTAATACTGCAGCGATTGACCAAATGAAAAATGATGTTATTGTGATTAATACTGCTCGGGGTGGTTTGTTGGATGAACAAGCGGTAACTGAAGCTTTAAATACTGGGAAAATCTCTGCGCTCGGTGTGGATGTTGTTTCTAGTGAACCAATCCAAGCAGATAATCCATTATTAAAAGCCAAAAATGCGGTAATTACGCCGCACATTGCTTGGTCACCAACTGAAGCTCGCAAACGTTTGATGGATATAGCTGTCGACAATCTAGATAACTTTTTAAAAGATACGCCAAAAAATGTAGTCAATTAAAAAATAGCGATGACGTTCAACTTTTCGTCATCGCTATTTGCTTATTTAAATATTTGGTTGATTTTATCAAAATCAGCCTGTGATAAATGCAAGTCAACAGCTTTTGCATTGGCTTCAACTTGATCAGGTGTCTTAGCACCAGGAATCACGATACCAATTTGTGGATGTTTCATATACCAAGCTAAAACAAGTTGTGTAACTGTGGCATCGTAGTTTTTTGCGATTGGTTTTAATTGATCTACTTTAGTAATAATTTCTTTAAAGCGTTCTCCTTTGAAGTCGGGATTTTTACTACGTAAATCACTCGCAGGAAAAGTTGCTTCTTGATCATATTTTCCAGTAAGCAAACCAGAATCTAACGGATAGTAAGGGACAAAACTAATATGGTGTTTTTCTAAATAGGGGAATAAATCTTTCTCATGTTCTCGATGTATTAAACTGTAACGGTCTTCAACAATATCTACATAGCCATCAGTATTGGCTTCTTTTAATTGTTCTAGAGAAAAGTTCGAGACACCAATGGCGCGGATTTTTCCGGCTTCTTTTAATTCATGCAAGGTTTTAACTGCTTCACGTTTATCGGTGTTTTCATCTGGAAAATGAATATAAAAGATGTCTAAATAGTTTGTTTGCAATCTTTGTAAAGCTTCTTCTACAGCATTTCTTAAAAATTCTGGACTATTGTTAAATTTGAAATCTTGTTTGGGATCGTGGGCTGCTTTGGTTGCAACGATCGCCCGGGCACGATCAAATTCTTCTTCTTGTAGGACTTCTCCAATTAATTCTTCAGAGTGTCCGTGACCATAAGAAAAAGCAGTATCTAATAAAGTAATTCCATTACGTAAAGCTACTCGAACCACTTCTTTTCCTGTTTCGTCACTCAAGTTAGGATACAGGTTGTGTCCCCCAACCGCATTTGTACCTAAACCTAAATCTGAAGCATAAACCTGAGATTTACCAATTTGAATATCTGCCAAAATTATCAGCTCCTTTTTATAATAGTTTAATCGAAAGTCAAAAAAAAAGCGATTCAAAATCATTTCGAATCACTTTTACTTGGATTATTGGAACAATTGATTGATTAAATCGTAGTCGATATTTGATAAACGAATATCCACGGCTTGGGCATTGGCTGAAACTTGTTCCGGTTTTTTAGCACCTGGAATAACAGCAGCAATCGCTGGATTTTTTAAATACCAAGCCAAAACCAATTGTGCAACAGTTGCATCATAATTTTTGGCAATCGGTTTTAGTTGATCAACTTTGGAAACAATCTGTTGGAATCTTTCACCTTGAAAGTCAGGATTACCGTTCTTACCATTTTTAGCAAAAGTATCTGTTTGACTATATTTTCCCGTTAACAATCCTGAGGCCAATGGAAAGTAAGGAATAAAAGCGATGTTTTTTTCTTGTAAATAAGGAAGAACTTCATTTTCAAGTTCTCGATGAACCAAATTATAATGATCTTCGACGACATTTACATGACCATCTAAGTTAGCTTCTTTAATTTGTTCCAAAGAAAAGTTAGAGACACCGATGGCTCGAATCTTACCGGCCTCTTTTAATTCATGTAAAGCTGCAACTGCTTCACGCTTATTGGTTGCTTCATCAGGGAAGTGGATGTAAAAAATATCGATATAATTGGTTTGTAATCTTTCTAAAGCTGATTCAACAGCGTTTGTTAAAAATTCTGGTGAGTTATTTGGCGCACCGTCTTGTGATAAATCTTGTGCAGCTTTGGTAGCAATGATTACTTTTGCTCGGTCGAATTCAGCTTCTTGTAAAACCTCACCAATTAATTCTTCTGATCTACCAAGACCATAGATAAAAGCTGTGTCCAGTAACGTCAAACCATTTCGTAGCGCAGTTCGGACCACTTCTTTACCAGTTTCATCAGCTAAACCCTTAAATAAATTATGACCACCGACTGCATTGGTTCCTAAGCCTAAATCCGTTGCATAAACACGAGATTTTCCAATTCTAACATCTGTCATTTTTAAAACGCTCCTCTTTATTTTAAAATATAAATTTAGTTGTTAAATTAATTCTATGTTGGTCAGTTTAAAATGAAGTTGAAAAAAAAGAAACTATCTTGCTTTTTATTAATGAGAAACCTTGACTTTCTCATTTTTTTTTAGTAATTTAAACTTTGACAGTTCAATTTCGATGAAGGAAAAAGTAAGTGACGTGGTGTTGTAAAGAAATGATTGCCTTGGCTGAAAGCAATCACACATCTGGCTGCTGAAAGACATTCTGGAGATGAGTAGTGAAAAGCTATTCCGTTTAGCAAGCGTTAATTGTTTGAGAAGAGGAGACTCTAAAAAATAGGTGGTACCGCGATATTTCGCCCTTGTTCATTTGAACGAGGGCTTTTTTTGACTGCATATGTAAAGAAGGGAGCAAATAAAAGATGAGTTATCAAAGACCAAAAGGCACCAATGACATTTTACCGGGTGAAAGTGACAACTGGCTGTTTATTGAGGAAACGGCCCGATTATTATTTAACGATTACCAATATCAAGAGATTCGGACACCTATATTTGAACATTATGAAGTTATTGCTAGAAGTGTCGGGGATACTACGGATATTGTTTCAAAAGAAATGTACGATTTCTATGATAAAGGGGATCGGCATGTCACATTACGACCTGAAGGAACGGCACCCGTTGTCCGTGCATTCGTAGAAAATAAATTATTTGGACCAGAATATCAAAAACCCTACAAAGCATTTTATATGGGACCAATGTTTCGTTATGAACGCCCCCAAAAAGGTCGCTTGCGTCAATTTCATCAAATTGGGGTTGAAGCGTTGGGAAGTGAAAATCCAACTTTAGATGTTGAAACAATGTCAATGGCGATGGATTATTTTAAACAGTTAGGTTTAAAAAATATTCGACTGGTGATTAATTCTTTAGGTGATAAAGAAACGCGTCAAAATTACCGTCAAGCATTGATTGATTATCTTTTGCCACACGAAAATGAACTGAGTGAAGATTCAAAACGTCGACTACATGAAAATCCTTTACGAGTATTAGACAGCAAAGATAAAAAAGACCAAAAGTTTGTAACGGATGCGCCAAGTATTTTGGATTACTTGAGTCCTTATGCAAAAGAATATTTTGAACAAGTTACGAAAACACTGGATCATTTAGGCACACCATATGAGATTGATCATCGCATGGTACGTGGCTTAGATTATTATATGCATACTATCTTTGAAATTATGAGTGATGCACCGGGAATGGGGAGTCAATCGACTATCTGTGCTGGTGGCCGTTACGATGGTTTAGTAGAAGAGCTAGGTGGACCACAAACACCAGGAATTGGTTTTGCGATGGGTGAAGAAAGAATCTTAATGACATTAGCACAAGAAGATGTTTTGATTCCAGTAGCGAAACAATTAGATGCTTACGTTGTTGGTATAGGTGCTTTAACGAACATAGAAAGCTTAAAAATTGTACAGTCCATTCGTAATTTTGGTTTCTCTGCAGATCGTGATTTCATGGATCGCAAGGCAAAAGCGCAATTTAAATCAGCTGATAAAGCTGGAGCTAAGTTAATTTTAACGCTAGGAGAAGCGGAATTAGAAAATGGCACAATCAATGTGAAATCTTCAGCGACACGAGCTGAAAAAACTTTCCCATTGACTGAAATATATCATCACTTTGATGAAATTTACGATGAAATGATGACACCAGTTTTTGATTAATATCTTCGTTCAGAGGTTCCTTAACTGATGTAACGAGACATTGTCAAAACTTACTTAAAAAAATGAATATTAAACAATTGGTTAAAGGAGAAAAACAAAGATGGCAAAAAGAACAGTTTATGCGGGACTAGTTTCCGAAAAATATTTGGATCAACAAGTTACTTTAAAAGGTTGGGTCCAAAAGCGACGTGACTTAGGTGGCTTAATTTTTATTGATTTACGTGACCGTGAAGGAATTGTCCAAGTAGTCTTCAATCCAGAAGAATCAAAAGAAGCTTGGGAAGTTGCAGATCAATGCCGCAGTGAATTTGTCGTTGAAATTACTGGTAGAGTAATTAAGCGGGATGAAAATTCTGTTAATTTAAAAATGGCAACTGGATTATTCGAAGTGAAAGGTGAAGACATCACTATTTTAAATAGTGCGAAAACTCCTCCATTTTCAATTGAAGATGACCAAAATATTAGTGATGAAGTCCGTTTGAAATATCGTTATATGGATTTACGTCGTCCGAAAATGACTAGTAATATTAAATTACGTCATAATTTGACTAAATCAATTCGTCATTTTCTAGACAATAATGACTTCTTAGATATTGAAACACCAATTTTGGCAAAATCAACGCCAGAAGGTGCCCGTGATTATTTAGTGCCTTCACGGGTTCATCCAGGACATTTTTATGCCTTACCTCAATCACCACAAATTTTAAAACAATTATTGATGACTGCTGGCTTTGATCGTTATTATCAAATCGTTCGTTGTTTCCGTGATGAAGATTTACGGGGCGATCGTCAACCAGAATTTACCCAAGTCGATATTGAAACTAGTTTTTTAACGGCAGAAGAAATTCAAGAATACACGGAACAATTAATTGCTCAAGTGATGAAAGATATTAAAGGAATCGAAGTGACGTTACCTTTCCCACGGATTACTTGGGATGAAGCGATGACTCGTTACGGTTCAGATAAACCTGATACTCGTTTTGAAATGGAATTAATCGACGTGACTGAATTAGCTTCAGCAACAGATTTTAAAGTATTCCGTATGGCAACTGATAATGGTGGCGTGGTAAAAGTGTTAAATGCTAAAGGAGCCGCTGACAAATATTCTCGTAAAGAATTAGATCGTTTAAGTCAATTTGTCAGTCAATTTGGTGCGAAAGGTTTAGCTTGGATGAAAGTTGACGAAGCAGGCGAATTAACTGGACCAATCGCTAAGTTTGTTGGTAATATCGCAACTGATTTGAAAGAAGTAACCAACGCAGAACCTGGTGATGTCTTAATGTTTGCAGCAGATCAATTTTTAACTGCAGTAACTGCTCTAGGTGCTGTACGTTCAAAAGTTGGTAAAGAATTAGGTTTAATCGATGAAGATAAATTTAATTATCTTTGGGTCGTGGATTGGCCACAATTTGAATTTGATCAAGAAGCAGGACGTTATGTGTCTGCCCACCATCCATTTACGATGCCAAATGAATCGTCTATTCCAGATTTAAAAGACCATCCGGAAAAAGTGTATGCGCAAGCTTATGACATTGTTTTAAATGGTTATGAATTAGGTGGCGGATCACTACGGATTCACACACGAGAATTACAAGAACAAGTTTTTGAAACATTAGGTTTTTCAAGAGAAGAAGCCAATGACCAATTCGGATTCTTGTTGGAATCATTAGATTATGGTTTTCCGCCAATTGGTGGTTTAGCTTTAGGGTTAGATCGTTTCGCGATGTTACTAGCGGGCGAAGACAATATTCGTGAAGTAATTGCCTTTCCAAAAAATGGGAAAGCCGCTGATCCAATGTCTGATGCGCCAAGCACAGTGTCTCCATTACAACTTTATGAATTAAGCATTAACACAACAAACATCGAAGAATAAGAAATTCCTAAAGAAAGCACAGACTTATCCAGTTGGTGCTTTCTTTTTTCAAATAAACTCCGTATAATGTGAGTGACTTTTGATGAAAGAGGCGTTTAATTACATGTTAAAAAAGATAGCGGATTGGCCCTATCATGATTATGCAACAAGATTATCGGTGGCAGTTGTTTATGCTTTTATAGCTGCCATTGCGGTGAATTTTTTCTACCAACCTGGAAATATTTATTCCAGTGGGATTACTGGTTTCGCACAAATTTTGACTACTTTGTCTAAACAATTTGTCGGACACACAGTCCCAGTTTCAATTACTTTATTTGCTTTAAATATTCCGTTATTTGTTTTAGCTTGGTTTAAAATTGGTCATAAATTTACTTTCTTTACTTTTATTACCGTATTCTTAACATCCTTTTTCATTCATATTATTCCCGAAACGACTTTATCAACAGACCCGATTATTTGTGCGATATTCGGGGGCGCAATTTCAGGTGTAGGAATTGGCTTTGCCTTGAAAAATGGCTTGTCATCTGGTGGATTAGATATTTTAAGTATCACCATTCGTAAACAAACTGGTCGCTCAGTTGGGTCGATTTCGATGATTTTTAATGTAATGATTATGTTTGTGGCGGGACTTTTATTTGGTTGGCCTTACATGTTTTATTCGGCCTTTGCTATCTTTATGAGTGGGAAATTGACTGATGCATTGTATACGAAACAACGAAAGATGCAAGTCATGATTGTTACAAAGCAACCCGATAAAGTTATTGAAGCGATTCAAGATAGTATGCGACGGGGGATAACAATAATTAATGAAGCAGAAGGTGCTTATAAGCATGACAAACAGACGATTTTGTTTACTGTTGTCACTCGTTTTGAATTACCGGCATTAGAAGCCATTATGCGAGAAACTGATCCGTTGGCATTTGTTAGTATTTCAGAAAATGTTCGAATTTTGGGTCGTTTTTACGAAGAATCGATGGACTAAATTTAATCACTGCAGAGTAAGTGAGTGTCACTTGCTTTGCAGTTTTTTAATTTTAAATGAGGAAAAAAAATTATTTGTTAGTAAATGTTGCACTTTTAAGCAATAACTTTTAAGCTATATAAGTAGCTTTGATTATAGAAAGAAAAGATGGAAGAAAAAAATGGAGAAGAGACTTAAAACAAGTCGCTATATTACTGGATTTGATGGATTACGATCGCTTGCGGTAGTTGGTGTCATTTTATATCATTTATTACCTAATACAATGCAAGGTGGATTCTTAGGGGTACCGGTATTTTTTGTTGTCTCCGGTTATTTGATTACGGATTTATTACTACAAGAATATCGTCAAAATGGTCGGATCGCGGTTAAGCAATTTTATTATCGGCGCATGCGTCGTTTATATCCGGCTTTAGTCACGATGTTGATTTTCGCTTCGGCTTATATTACTTTATTTCAGCGTAATTTATTGAATAATTTGCGGGGAAATGTCTTGAGCAGTTTGGCTTATGTTAATAACTGGTGGCAGATTAATCATGGCATGTCTTATTTTGACCGCTTTGCTGCGGAATCTCCTTTTACGCACATTTGGTCATTGGCAGTTGAAACACAAAATTATTTAATTTGGCCAATCGTTTTTATCTTATTGATGAAGTTTGTTAAAAATCGAGGAAAAATGTTTTTAACAGTTACAGCATTGGCGATTTTATCAGCCATATGGATGGCGATTTTATATGTTCCTGGACAAGATCCAACAAGAGTATATTATGGAACTGATACGCGAATTTTTTCAATTCTTTTAGGAACAGCACTCGCATATATTTGGCCCAGTTCTCGTTTAAAAATGACAATTCCTCCCAAAGCTAAACGAACCCTAAATATTATTGGTTTTGTTTCATTGGCTTTGCTAATTCTTAGTTTCTTCACTATTTCAGATGGGACCACCTTTTTGTATTATGGAGGGATGTTCTTAATTAGTTTGTTAGTAGTCATTTTAGTGGCGATTACAGCTCATCCAGGCGCTAGTTTGAATCGGTTCTTAACCAATCCAGTTTTTGCTTGGTTAGGAAAAAGAAGCTATGGTATTTATTTGTATCAATTTCCAATTATGATTTTTTATGAGGCTAAGATAAATATTGCCAACCATGTATATTTACACGCTTTAATTGAAATCATTTTGATTTTAATTGCTACGGAACTTTCTTATCGTTTGGTAGAAAATCCTTTACGAAAATTCCAGTATGCAAGAACTTTTTCAGTTGTAAAAAATTGGGTGATGGCTCCGATCAAAAGTAAACAAAAAATTGGCTTGATCGCCGGAAGTCTAGTGTTTATTATTTCATTAGTGGGATTAATTATTGCTCCAACAAATCAAGTCGATGCCAATCAACAAAAATTGCAAGAACAAATTAAAAATAATCAAAAAGCAGCGGAAGAAAAACAAACTGCGGAGACAAAAACTAGTGACAGTTCGGAATCAGAAACAAAAGACAGCACCGAAGCTTCTGGCGAAATCAGTTTGGCTGAAAAATATAACTTGACCAATGCAGAAGTAAATATTGCTAAACGAATGAACGTTACAGCATACGGGGATTCCGTTTTATTGGCTGGTTCTAACGGTTTAACCTCATTGTTTCCTAAAATGACGGTGGATGGTGAAGTTGGTCGCCAATTGGCTGATGGAATTGAACAATTACAAACGATTAAAGACGATGGTAAACTGGAAGACACGGTATTATTAAGTTTAGGAACTAATGGTGCTTTCACTGAAGATGACATTGCACAAATTATGTCGATTATCGGGAAAAAACGAAGAGTTGTTGCAATCAATGTTTACGTTCCAACTCGGCGTTGGCAAAATGAAGTGAATCAATTATGGGATGTTTCAGCCCAGAAATATAAGAATCTGACTGTCATTGACTGGTATGATTATAGTAAAGATCATCCTGAATGGTTTTATGAAGATCAAGTCCATCCAAATGAAGAGGGCGATATCTATTACACTAGTCTTATCACGAAAGCCCTAGTAAAAGGACAATAAAATAAAAACGTTTTGTGAGATAAATTTTTCACAAAACGTTTTTTTGTTGATTAGATTGTAAATAGATATCCTTTTTTTGCCGATTTAATTTTTTAAAGGCAAATTCAGCTTTCATAGCGGCACTTTTACTGTCAAAAACTTCAGCATGAACCATTTGAACGGGCCGACGACTAAGTGGATGAGTATACTTAGCACCTTTTCCACTATTATGCTCTTTTAGACGACGAGACAAATCAGTAGTATAGCCGCCATAATAAGTTTGATCACGACACAACAGAACATAAAAATACGCATTAGTTGCCATAAAGCATATCCTTTAACGGTGGAGAATAGTTTCCCTGATCATCATAAGTAATTAATGGTGGTAAGAAACGTAGACCATCCTTTTTTCCATCTTTAATGGCTTCTATTAATAAAATATTGGCTTCTTTATCAGCTTTAGGATAGACAAATTGAATTCTTTTCGGGGCCAAACGATTGGCCCGCAAGCAATCCAGTATTTCTAAAAAACGATCGGGGCGATGAACCATTGCAAAGCGACCATTGGTTTTGAGTAAATCTGCCGACATTTTGATCACCTCAGCTAGATTTGTTTCGATTTCATGTCGGGCAATTGCTAGATAAGGATTAGGGTTTTTTTGACTGAGAGGCAATTCCTTAAAATAAGGTGGATTGCAAACAACCAAATCAAAGGCATCTTTTCTAAAGATACTCAATGTATCTTTTAAGTTCAGTTGATGCATAGTCATTTGATTTTCTAAATGGTTGAGTAAAATACTTCGTTGGGCCATTTCGGCAAGACGTGGTTGAATTTCGATTTGTTCGATTTCAGCTGCTGTTTTTTGACTAATAAAAAGACCAACGGCACCATTTCCGGCACATAGATCCATAATTTTTCCTTTTTTCGGGACACGGGCAAAATTAGCTAATAAGACCGCATCAATTGAAAAAGAAAAAACTTCAGAGCTTTGAATAATTTGAATACCTTCAGCAAAAAGTTGATCAATTCTTTCTCCATTTTTTAACAATTGTTAAATCCCCCTTAAAAAAATCACGCCTATGTATTATACTACGTTTAGTACGCTTTAGGAACAGAGGAGAAAAAAGAATGTTTTTTAGATTTATTCGTGGCTTTGTAAGAATTTTTTTAGGCTTAATTAATGGCAATGCCCATTATCAAATGCAAGAAAATTTACCAAAAGACAAAAACTATATTTTAGTAGCCCCCCATCGGACTTGGTGGGATCCTTTTTACTTGGCGCTAGGAGCATCGCCGAAGCAGTTTGTATTTTTAGCCAAGGAAGAATTATATAAAAATGCTGTTATTCGTTATATTTTGGTTCATTTGAATGCATTTCCGGTGGATCGTGATAAGCCCGGGCCAAGTGTTATCAAACGACCAGTAAAATTGTTAAAGGACTCCGACAAAGGCTTGATTATGTTTCCTAGTGGCACGCGGCATTCGTCGGATTTAAAAGGCGGAATGGCCCTGATTGCTCGTTTAGCAAAAGTTCCGATTGTACCAAGTGTTTATCAAGGACCAGTAAAGTTTTCTGATTTATTTAAACGTCGTCCTGTTTACGTTCGTTATGGTGCACCGATTGATATTTCAGATATTAAAAAGCTTGATACAGCTGGATTAGCAGAAATTGAACGCAGAGTACAAACTGCCTTTAATCAGCTGGATTATGAAATCAATCCAGATTATAAATATTTGCCAAATAAAAAAGGTAGTGAACAAGATTAGTTCACTACTCAAACTGTAAACAAAATCCAAAATTTGGAGATTGTTTACAGTTTTTTTATTGCAGAAAGGGCAGGACATAAGTCAACCAAACCCAGCTGATGGGCATCACTAAAATCATCGCTGGTATCATATCAGCAGTAGGAAACATCCTAATTTTACTCATACGAAAGCCAGTCGCTAACATTAAGAAGCCACCACAAGCTTTAAAATCCAGAATCATTTCTGGTGTAGTCATTGGAAAAATCACGCCGGCAAATAAAAATAAGGCAAAAAAGATAACAAATTGTGGCAAGGCAATTACAGATACGACATAGCCTAAATTACTAGCAAAAATAACTGCTGTGAAGAAATCTAAAACAGATTTGGCGATTAAGATCGTATGATCACCAGTCATGCCAGCCGTCAAACTGCCGTATATACCTGTTCCGCTAGCGCAGAATAATACAATTGCTGTAACTAAACTATTGATAAATTCATCATGGGAAATTGCTAAGTTTTCGTGAGGAAATATTTTTCCAATCGGTCGTTGCATTAAAGCAGCGACTTTTTCAATTTGCTGACCAAAATGGAAAACCAAACCTAAAGTAGTACCGACAACGACTGCTAAGATGACGGCGGGCATATTGGCCATTTGAGTAATACTGGGAATTCCCATGGCGATGGCACAAATGCCAAAGACACCATTTAATTCATATTTTATTCTTTCAGTAGCTAAGTGTCCGAGTAACCCTCCGATGATACCACCTAATATAATCACGATTGAGTTAACGATAATTCCAATTGGCAAACTAAGACCTCCAAATCCATTCTTTACTTCCTAATGTTAACGTATCTTTCATGAAATAAAAAGATGATTTTCAGGATTGATGGAGCATAAAAGGTAAATAAACATTAATTCTGTTATAATATTGGGAAGGACTATTTTTAGAAAAAGGTGATGACGTGAAGTTTTTACATACCGCAGATTGGCATTTAGGGAAAAAATTGCATGGTTATGATTTGTATGACCAGCAAAAAGACATTTTACAAAAAATAGTTGCCCTAGCTTTGTCAGAAAAAGTGGATGCTGTGGTGATTGCGGGTGATATTTATGATCGTTCGATTCCGCCAGAAACCAGTGTAACATTATATAATCAAGTGATTGCTGAAATTAATTTAGAGGCAAAATTGCCGGTGTTAGTCATTTCTGGGAACCATGATAGTGGCACGCGTTTAGGTGCAGGGTCTATCTGGTTTAGCCAGACTCAATATGAATTAAAATCTAGGTTAGCTGAAAGCTTTGAACCAATCACGATTGATCAAACAGATTTTTATTTGTTGCCATATTTTGAACCAGTAGATGCACGAATTTATTTTGAAGATGAATCTATTCGATCGATTCATGATGCAATGCCAAAAGTGATAGAAAAAATTGTAGACAGCTTTGATCCAACAAAGAAACATATTCTGGTTAGCCATTTTTTTGTGACGGGTGCCAGTAAGACAGATTCGGAAACAAAAATAGAAGTGGGCGGCTTAGACGGGATCGATGGTCATCTATTGGCTCCATTTGATTATGTAGCATTGGGACATTTGCATCATAAAAATGCTTTGCAATTACCAAATGCTCGTTATAGTGGCTCGCCATTAAAGTATTCTTTATCGGAAAAAGATCAGGCAAAAGGTGTTTTTATTGTAGATACTAGCGACAAAGTAAGCTTTGAGTTTAAAACTTTGGCACCGTTATACGAAGTTGTTGAAATAACTGGTAGCTTTTCAGAATTAACAGATCCAAAATTTTATCAATCAATTAAACGGGATGATTATTTATCGATATTATTGACAGATCGTGCCATCATTCCTAATATAATGAACCAATTAAAAGAAATTTATCCTCATATCTTACAAATAGAACGAGCTACTGGACGAGAAAATAGCGTAAAAAATCAAAAAAAAGCCGCTCGCATAAAAAGCAAAGGGCCGCAAGAATTAGTCATGGACTTTTTTACTGAGGTGACAGAAGAAAATCTTTCAGCTAAACAAATTGAATGGATTCAAGCGGAATTATCACAAGCCTTGAAAGAAGGAGGCGAAAAATAATGGTACCTAAAGAACTAAAGATGGAAAATTTTGGCCCCTTTTTAAATGAAACCGTTGATTTTGAAAAACTACAATCGTCGCCACTTTTCTTGATCAGTGGGAAAACGGGTGCTGGAAAGACTACTATTTTTGATGCTATCACTTTCGCTTTGTTCGGTGATCCGTCGGGGGATTTGCGCAGTGCTGAAGAAATCCGGTCTATCTTTGCCAAAAGTACCGACTTAACAAGAGTGGTATTTACTTTTGTCCATCATGGTAGAACTTATCAAATTGAACGTCAGCCGAAACAGACGATCGCCAAAAAAAACGGCAAGGGAAATACGATTAAAAATCAAAAAGTGCAATTAACGATTTTTGATGAAAATAATCGAGAAATTGAGAGTTATCAAAAAATTGATCGTGTGCGGGAGTTCTTAAGTCAACTATTACATTTGGAAAAAGAACAATTTCGCCAAATTGTGATGTTGCCCCAAGGAGAATTTCGCAACTTTTTAATGGCCAATAGTACCGAAAAAGAGTCTTTATTAAGAAATATTTTTGGAACCGGTTTTTATCGCCGTTTTACCGAAAAATTGAAACAAAAAAGACAGGCCTATGATCAAGAAGTTGCAGAAACGATGGTACTGATTGATCAATTATTTGAACAAATAGAAAGTGAAAAAGGCTTAAGTTATCAAGAATCATTAAATAATACTCATCTGTATTTAACTATTGAAAAGAAAAAATTGTCTGACCAAGAAATTAGTTTAACTAGATTGCAAAAAGAAGTAATTGAAAAACAAACGATTTTTAATGAAGCTCAGCAGTTGGCGGCTTATTTTAAAGAGTACCACCAAACGAAAGTCGTTTTAGCAGAACAAAACCAAGAATTACCTGAAATTGCAGCAATAAAAGAACAGTTAATCATCGCTGAAACAATTGAAAAAATCCAACCTTTCATGGATGAAGAAATCAAGCAGCAAAGTATCTTAAAAGCTCTTCGAGAAGAATTTATTAATAATACTAATGAAATTGAAAAAGTAGAAACTCAACAAGCTACATGGGAAACAACAGAAGCAACTTTACAGTTGGAAACTGAAGAATGGAAAGAGCGCCAACAACAGCTTCAACGATTAGAAAATATCTTACCGTTATTAGAACAGCAACACACATTGCAAACGGAGCAATCAGAGCTGCTAACTAAACAACAGTCAAAAGCAGATGAATTGGAAAAATTTAAGCTTGAACGCCAGCAACGACAAGAAAAAATCGCTAATCTAAAAGAAAAATTACGCTCTGAAAAAGAATTTCAAGAACGTCGTTATCAAGAAGTACAATTTCAGACAATCTGTACTGAGTTAACTAGAAAACGACAGCGTGAATTTGAGCTACAAGAGTTAGAAGAAGATCAGCAAATCGAATTAGCAAAACTAATCGAAAAGACTTCTCGCTTAAGTAATCAAATGACTAGCGCGACTGCTGAATTTCAACAAATTCAGCATCGTTGGGCGAGCTTAGAAATCGCTCGTTTAAGCATGCAACTGATTCCAGGTGAGGCTTGTCCTGTTTGTGGCTCTCCAGAACATCCTAATCCAGCAAAACATGCAGAAATTTCTCTAATTGAGCTACAAGCATTACAAATTGAAATGGAAGAAAAAGAAGCCGTTTTAAAAAATTTGCAGATTGAAAAAGAAAAAACACAGGCTGTTTTTGAGAATCAACGGGTCAGCTTTAAAAAACTACAAGCTGAACGTCAGCAAATTCAAGAACAGCTACTTGAAGAAGAGACAGACTTCCTTAAAGAATTAACTGCTTTTTATCAAATCTCTATTTCTCAAGTTGAGATGGAAGATTTTCTTGCCAAAAAAATAACCGAAACTACTACACAATTGGCAGAGTTGAAAAAAATAGCTGAAGAAGTGGCTGAATTAAGTTTTACTGAAAAAGATTTAGAGTTGCAGGAGCAAACTTTGGTTAATCAATTAGCAGAAATAACAGCTGCTTTACAACTTTTAGAAGGTCGTTTGGCAGTTTTAAATGAACAAACTGATGATTGGCAACTAGAAGAGCTCATAGAAAAAATTACCATTGAAAAACAAGCTGTTTCAGGATATTTAAGTAAGATTGAAAGTCATCAGAAAATGGGTCAAGAATTAAAAACGCAGGTTACCTTATTAACAGAACGAAAAAAACAACTAGACCAATCAATTACTAATCAAGAAATACAACTTGCTGAAAAAACAGCAATAGTGAATGATGGTTTAAGACAAGCCGATCTGATGCGAGAAGCATTTAATTCATTGATAGAAAAAAATTATGTTGCTGCCGATTTGAAGGCACGGATACAAGACTTCGAAAATCGTCGTTTGATTTTACAAGATCGAATAAAAGTTTTGAGCAATCGCTTAGAAAATCAAAGAGAACCTGAACTAGAAATTTTAGCGGTAGCTTTAAAAACTATACAAGATAGACTAGAAGAAGCCCGTAAAATATATTATCAATTAGAAAATCACATCCGGCAACAACAACAGCTAGTTGATAAAATTGAAATTTTGCATGCTGAAAGTCAACAGCAATTAAGTGAACAGCAAGAAATTTCACAACTTTTTAATGTCATGAATGGGGACAATCCTAAAAAAATTGGATTGGAACGATACGTGTTAAAATGGTATTTATATGAAGTTTTAGCTAAGGCCAATCAGCAGTTTACGTTGTTGACTAACAATCGTTATCAGTTTGAATTAAATGAAACTGTTGGAAGTTATAAGGGTAGTACGGGTTTAGAAATCAATGTTTATGATGATCATGCCGGTCAAGTCCGTAGCGCGCAAACTTTATCAGGTGGTGAGAGCTTTATCGCTGCTTTATCGCTAGCATTGGGATTGGCAGAAGTAATCCAAAATCAAGCCGGTGGTGTTGCTATTGAAACACTCTTCATCGATGAAGGTTTTGGTTCACTAGATGAAGAGGCTTTGGAGATGGCCATGACTGCCTTAGAAAGTGTTGATAATAAAGGTCGTATGATTGGTATTATCAGTCATGTTAAAGAATTAAAAGAGCGTATCCCACAACAAATTATTGTGAAAACGAATGGTTCTGGTCAAAGCAAAATAACTTATCAGTTAGAAGAAAGAAGTGAAGTCAGATGAGATGGAGTATACCAGAAAAAGTAATCGATCGTGGACGAACTTATTTAAAAGAGGGTCGGGTGCTATCTGTCGTAGCGGATACTGCCAATCGGGTCTGGCATGCAGAAGTTTTAGGTAGCGAATTATACTTAGTAGATCTAGATGGCAGTGGTAAAGAAAATGATATTTGTGAATGTCCTTATTGGGAGGAACACAGTTATTGTAAACACACGGTAGCTGTTGAACTTTATCTACGGGAAAAAAATATGTCACGTGTGATTACACCGCAAACTTCTCAGGTTCAGACAGTCCAACAAACTGTTTCTTTTGCCGATTTATTGAATCAAGGCTTTACTCGACTTGAAAAAAATGAAGAGCAAGTGGAACCATTGACGATTGAATTTGTGGTTGAGGCAATTCCTACCAATCCGTATCATACCGAATTGGACTTATTAGCTGTTTCCTTAAAAATTAGTAATGATCCGAATGGGCGCAGTTATATTGTAAAAAATATCTATGATTTTTTACACGCATATCAAACGGAAACGACATACACTGTAAATAAACAATATCGTTTTCAAATAGAAGCTGGGGCATTTAATCCCGGCTGCCGTGATATTATTGAAGATTTAGTTGGTGTCAGTGAAACTTATCAATTGCTAGGAAAAAGTGGCTTACAAGTAAAAGGAAAACTGGATAAGCGCTTCTTGTTATTGCCTGTGCACCGTTTGCAGAGTTTATTAAAAGCCATGGAGGCAACTGATAACTTAACAGTTAAGATTGGCGAAAAAACGTATCATCAATTGTCCGAAGCACAAGAATTACCTTTACTATTCAAATTGGATAAAGTAGAGAATCATTATGAGTTGACGATTGAAGATCGAATGACCAATTATTATAGTAATTATTTCTTAGGCTTTAAAGATGACCAATACTATTTATTGAGTCACGCACAACAAGATACCTATTTAACATTGAAGCAATTAATGAAACGTTTAAAAGAACCTGTGATTACCTATGAACAAAGACAATTATCTCATTTATTCACAGATGTTTTACCGCATTTAAGAAGAATTGGTCAAGTAATTATCGCACCAGAAGTTTCGGCAGTAATGAAGGAAGAACCTTTGCGGGCAGTAGTTATTTTTCGACGGATTAAAGGAATGATTAAAGCAGAAGCAGAATTTCATTATGGCAATGCTTATTTTTCAACCAATGAAGAGCATCAAGGGAAAATTCCAAATAACGTTGAAATTCTCCGAGATCGTAAAAGAGAAGGCGAAATTTTGGCTTTATTTAACCAGTTCCGTTATACAAAAATTGATACAGGTTTTGAGAAAAAAATCCCAACAAAAGAAAATTTGTATTACTTCTTTAAAATTGAGATTGAAGCATTTCGACGTTTGGCAGAAGTGAAGATGGGCAAAAAATTACGCCAATTATTTTTAGATGGCGATGAGTATCAGCCAACAATCGAGGTTGATCAAGGCGGCACATGGCTAGATATTCATTTTGATATTAGTGGGATTAATAATAGTGAAATTGATCAAGTGTTAGACAGTTTACTGAGAAATGATCGCTTTTATACTTTGGAAAATGGCGAAATTATCAGTTTTGATTCAGAAGCTTTTCAAGAAACAAGTGCGATGATTGGTGACTTACGGGAAAGAATCAATGCAGAAAATGGCGTTATTCGCTTACCTAAAAGCCAAGGGATTGTGCTAGAGGAAAAATTAAGAAACAATCCCCAAGCGCAATTTAGCGAGAGTTTTAAAAAAATGGTTCAAGATTTAACCCATCCTGAAGATTATCCGGTAGAAATACCGCAAGAACTTGAAGCGACGTTGCGTCCTTACCAAGTAACTGGTTTTAAATGGCTGACTATGCTGAGTGATTATGGCTTAGGCGGTATTTTAGCTGATGAAATGGGTTTAGGTAAAACAATCCAAGTTATTACTTTCTTGTTAGCAAAAAAAGAAAGTGAAGCAATTAAGACGGTTATAGTTGCACCAGCAAGTTTAGTTTATAACTGGCAAGCAGAAATCAAAAAGTTTGCGCCAACTTTAAGTGTTGTAGTGGTTTCAGGCAATCGGACTGAACGAGAGCAGCAGTTAGCAGAAACGGTGGATATTGTTGTCACTTCTTATGCTAGTTTGCGCCAAGATCTTGATTTACATCAGGCTCATAACTATCAATATTTGATTTTAGATGAAGCTCAAATGGTTAAAAATGCCAGCACAAAAACATCATTAGCTTTGCGGCAATTAAAAATTCCACATCGTTTTGCTTTAAGTGGGACACCGATTGAGAATAATTTGGAAGAATTATGGTCACTGTTTTCAATTGTGATGCCAGGCTTTTTCCCAACGATTGGGCATTTCCGCCAGCTACAAGTTAGTGAGATTGCCAAAATGATTCAACCCTTTGTTTTACGCCGTGATAAAGCGACAGTACTGCAAGATTTACCAGAAAGAATCGAATCAAATGTTTTAAGTGTCTTAACAGAAGAACAAAAAACGGTGTATTTAGCTTATCTACGGAGAATGAAACAAGAAGTTGATCAGATGGATTCGGCCACCTTCCGTAAGCAAAGAATTAGTATTTTAGCTGGTCTGACTCGTTTACGCCAGATTTGTGATGACCCGCGTTTATTTATGGAAGATTACCAAGGAGGTTCTGGTAAACTTGACCAAGTCAAAGAGTTAATCCAACAAGCCAAAGAAAATGGTCGCCGAGTATTATTGTTCTCACAATTTACTGGAATGCTTTCTTTAATGGAAGAGGAATTCGCTGAAATTGGAATTAGTAGTTTCTATTTGCGAGGCAGGACTAAAGTTAAAGATCGGCTTGATATGGTGGATGCTTTTAACGCTGGTGAGAAAGATGTCTTTTTGATTTCTTTAAAGGCTGGTGGAACAGGTTTGAATCTTACTGGTGCTGATACAGTTATTCTATATGATTTATGGTGGAATCCTGCAGTGGAAGAACAGGCTGCCGGTCGAGCTCATCGTATCGGTCAAAAGAAAGTCGTCGAGGTTTGGCGGATGATTGCTGAAGGGACGATTGAGGAACGGATGAATCAATTACAACAAGAAAAACGTGAACTGTTCCAAAAAGTTATTCAAGGAAATGAAGAACAAGTTAGCAAGTTAACTGAAGATGATATTCGCATGATTTTAAGTTTCGGTGAATAAGAAAAGCCTCGCTAAAAATTTAGCGAGGTAATTTTTTTAGACATATCAGAAAAGGTGTTGATCTCCAAATCAAAAATTGGTAGTTGGTCCTTTGTCAGTTTCCTGTTCTGGTGATTAAACCACCAAACTTTGAAGCCAGCGTTTTTTGCACCAATCACGTCATTTTCATAACTATCACCGATATAGAGAATATTATCAGCTGGGAGTTGCAGTTGCTTAGCAGCTAAACTAAAAATTAATTCATCAGGTTTTGAACTACCAACTGCCCCAGAAATAAAAATAGCTTCTGGAGAAATAAATTCAGTTACTTGTAAAGAATCAATTTTTTTCTGTTGATGTTCTTTTGGTCCGTTGGTAATGATACCAAGTGGGATTTTTTTTTCGTGTAGAAAAGATAAAGCAGATTTGATTTCTGGATCTAGCTTAATAGCTCTTAGCTCTTTTTCATAATTGTTTTGAAAAGTTTTTGCTAATTCTGGATTGATATCTTTGAAGTCTAAATCATTCAAAGCTGCGGTTATTCGTTCTTCTCGCATTTTTTCTAAAGACCAGATACCTGTGACACTTTTCTCAAAGTGTAGATCACTGTGATAACGAAAGCGGATAAATAATTTTGGTACGGTATTTATGTCAAAAGACGGAAAAGTTTTCATGATTGCATTTTTAAAAGGTTCGACTTGTTGGTAAAGAGTATCATCAACATCAAAAACGAGCGCGTTTATCATATTTTGCCTCCTTCATTTAGTAATAAAACTAGTATATCAGAAAAGAAAAGAGATCGATTAAAAATTCAAATTTTAAAAAAAAAAGAATGCTCTTGTTATATTAAAAAATTGCTGAACAAAGAAAAAAAACATCAAAAAACTTCAATCAAAAAAATTGAGCCTTTTTAAAATAATGATTGATAACAAAAAAAGTGGAACAATAGTATGATGAAAAAAAATCACATTTTTTGTTAAAAGTTTCCATTATTCTTAAAAAACATCATATTTACTTTTAACTTGAAGAGCACAAATAAACTCTAAATAGAACAGATATTCTCCCATAGATTAAATTTAAAATAACTAAATGTTAGTTATGAATATAAGAATAAAAAAACTACTATCAGCAAAATTGTAAATAAATTCATCTATTCATCAACCTAGAAGGCGATTTCAACCAATGATGAAGAACATAATAAATTATTCTTTTTATTAAAATAGTAACTAGAAATAAATATTTTATAATAAAAGTATAACAGTTTTTAATCCTGTTCAATAATACAGGAAAATGATAAAAAATTAATTCGAAATAATTCACATATTTCAAATCCGCGCGGTCAATGGCATAAGAAAAGATGGAAAATTAAATAACACTAATATTTACTAAAAAAATGTACTCCTCCTCTTTTTTTTGTTACGTTTTTTATGTATAATAGTAAACAGATAGAAGCAAATGGCCTTCTGTTATAAAATTAACATTGGTCAAGAAAAGGAGTGATACATGTATGTTGACACTATATACTTCCCCTAGCTGCACATCATGTCGGAAAGCACGTGCTTGGTTACAAGAACATGAGATTCCCTACGTTGAACGGAACATTTTTTCTGAACCCTTGAATATCGACGAATTAAAGGATATTTTGCAAATGACTGAAGATGGAACTGAGGAGATCATATCAACTCGTTCAAAAGTATTCCAAAAGTTGAACATGAATTTGGATGATTTATCATTAAAAGAATTATTAGATTTAGTAAGAGAAAATCCAGGACTTTTACGTCGACCAATTATGATCGATGAAAAACGTCTACAAGTTGGATTTAATGAAGACGAAATTCGTCGTTTCTTACCAAGAGTTGTTCGTCAATACGAATTACGCCAAGCACAATTAATGGCGGGATTATAATTAATTAAAGTTTAAAGACTAAACTAGCCGGTCCAGATTGGATTTTCGGCTAGTTTTTTAATTTTTTCATCATAAAGTAAACGTGCTTTCTTTACATTTTGTTGGAATCAGTTACAATAAGATTATATATCTAAATGAAATGAGGTGTGTTTAGATGGAGATGGAGCACATCAATGAAAATACCATTCGAGTCTTGATTGGTAATGAAGATCTAGCAGATCGTGGCATTACTTTTTTAGATTTGTTAGGTAACCATCGTGAAATTGAATCATTCTTTTATTCCATTTTAGAAGAAGTGGATGTAGAAGACGAGTTTAAAAGCAGTGAGGCAGTAACATTTCAAGTGTTACCGAAAAAAGACGGGCTTGAATTATTCATTAGCAAAAACATGTCTCAAGAAGAATTTAACAAAGCTGCGGATGCCTTGGAGTTAGAGTCAGGTGATTTTGATCAATTGATGCAACAACAGATTTTGTCTTCAACTAAAAGTTATGGCGAAAAAGATGATGTAGAACGCGTCAGAGTATTTGCTTTAGATAGTTTTGAAAATTTGATTGAGTTAGCCAACTATCATTTCTTAGATGATGCATGGTGTGATTTATATCAATTTAACGGACAGTACTATTTATTAGTGTTCTTTGATCCGGAATATTTCGGTGATTTTGCAGTGACCGACATTATTTCTGAAGTTTTAGAATATACCCATAGCACGACTGTTTCTCCAGAAGTTCTTGATGAATACGGAAAAATGTTGATGCGGCAAGATGCCATTGAAACAACGCGAAACTATTTTAAATAATTATTGAAAGATGATCTTTTTGGATCATCTTTTTTTTGCGTATCTTTTTTAAGGGTGATAAAAATGCTCTTTGGTTTTGATGAAAATAAAAAGCTTGTTAAAGCATCGACTACACAAAAAGAGCGGACCATCTATTGTCCAGATTGTGGTGAAAGATTAATTTGTAAAGTAGGTATGATAAAAATTCCACATTTTTCTCATTTAAAAAATAGTCAATGTTGTAGTTTTTCAGAAGGAGAATCAGCGGAACATTTAGCGTACAAAGAAGGTTTTCAAAAATGGGGAAGGATTTTTGAGGAAGATTGGGAAATGGAAGCTATTTTGCTAGAAATTCCTCAGCGTCCAGATTTACTATCACAAAAATTAGTGATTGAAGTCCAGTGTTCACCTTTAAAAATAAGTCGTTTAGTAGAAAGAATTGCCGGTTATCATAAATATCAATACGAGGATTGGTGGCTTTTGGGTCCGAAGTTGACTCCGGAGAAAAAACTGACGCAATTACAAAAGGCTTTTTGCAGCTTTTCATCTGACAAGGGTTTGCATCTGTGGCTAGTGAATCAGCAAGGTGTTTTTTTATATTATTTTTTACGAGAAATCAATGGTGCACTGTTTGCTGATCGTCATCAGTGGATGCCATACTCTGTTTCTTTAAAAGAAATCTATCAGACAAGTTTTCAAAATCAACAACCGCTGATCCATCTGCGAAAAACAGATGCATCCAACTGGAAAAAACGATTGAATCAGCAATTGATAAAGAAAGATCCTTATATTTTACGTTTGCAAAAATATTTTTATCAAGCAAAGACACACTTATTATACTTACCAGAATGGTTTTATTGGCCTAGTTGGTATTTTATCTTTTATCAAGCAGATATATTGTTGTTTCGTTATTTAGTACAAGAAATTAGAGAGTATTCGATTGTGATGGAAGTATTTCAAAAATACTTACTGGATGAAAATATTCCTTGGGGGTTCCTTAGAATTAAACAACAGGAGATTTTGGATAAATTATGGCAGGAAAGCATTTTTTTACTGAAAAAAAGCGAGAAATCTATTTAGAAACCATCTTTTAAAAAAATATGGTAAGATGAATCAACTAGAAGTAAAAGGAGTGTGCAATTCATGAGTCAAGCAAAACAATTACCGACTAGAACGGAAGTACCTGAGGCGTTAACTTGGGACTTAACCCAGATTTTTCCCAGTGAACAGTCTTTCGAAACAGCTTTTGAATCATTAGCTAGCGAATTAAAAAATGCTGATCAAGTAAAGGGAACTTTAAAGATAAGTGCAGAAAAATTTCTTGCCGGAATAGAATATATTTTAGATATTTATCGTAAGGCCGAAGTTATTTATGTTTATGCACATTTAAAAAATGACCAAGATACTACAAATACCACTTATCAAGGCTTATATGCCCGCGCATCAAGCTTAATTGCTCAAACCAGTGAAGCAGTTAGTTGGTTTGAACCTGAGGTCTTGTCTTTATCAGATGAAACGATCTGGGATTACTTTGAACAAGAACCTAAATTGGCAGTATATCGTCATTTTGTAGAACAAATCTTAGCTGAAAGAGCCCATATTTTGCCGGCAGAGCAAGAAGCATTATTAGCCGGTGCTAGTGAGATTTTTGGCAGTGCATCAGATACTTTTAGTATTATGAACAATGCAGATTTGAAATTTCCGATTGTTAAAGATGAAAATGGTGATGAGGTTCAATTAACTCATGGTATTTATGGACAACTGATGGAGAGTACTAATCGAAATGTCCGCAAAGCTGCTTTTGAAGCACTATATGAAGTCTATCATCAATTTAGAAATACTTTTGCCCAAACTCTTAGCTCACATGTCAAAGGACATAATTACAAAGCTAAAGTTCGTGGTTATAAGTCTGCTAGAGAAGCAGCCTTAGCAAGTAATCATATTCCAGAAAATGTTTATGATACCTTGATTTTAGTTGTTAACCAATATTTACCATTATTGCATCGTTATGTTGAGCTACGTAAAGAATTATTAAGTGTATCACAATTGCATATGTATGATATGTACACACCTTTACTTGCTGAAGCGCCGGTTAAATTCACATATGAAGAAGCCAAAGCGAAAACCTTGTTTGCTTTACAGCCTCTTGGTGAGGAATATTTAGCGATTGTTGAAGAGGCTTTTGAAAATCGTTGGATTGATGTGGTAGAAAATCAAGGAAAACGCAGTGGCGCATATTCGTCGGGTGCCTATGATAGTAATCCATATATTCTATTAAATTGGCATGATCAATTGAATGAGTTATTTACTTTGGTACATGAAATGGGACATAGTGTGCATAGCTACTTTACACGTCACAACCAACCTTATGTGTATGGTGACTATTCAATTTTCTTAGCAGAAATTGCCTCGACAACGAATGAAAACATTTTGACGAGCCATTTATTGGAAACCGAAAAAGATCCAAAAGTGCGGGCGTATATTTTAAACCATTATTTGGATGGATTTAAAGGGACGATTTTCCGTCAAACACAATTTGCTGAGTTTGAGCATTTTATTCACACTGAAGATGCTGCTGGCAAACCTTTAACGAGTGAACATTTGAGTATGTATTATGGAGAACTAAATAAAAAGTATTACGGTTCTGTAATTGAAGATGATCCGGAAATTAAAGATGAATGGGCAAGGATTCCACATTTTTACTATAATTATTACGTTTATCAATATGCAACAGGTTTTTCTGCAGCTAGCGCCTTAGCGAAAAAAATTGTGGCAGGAGATAAGTCAGCCTTAGAAGCTTATTTAAATTATTTAAAAGCTGGTAGCAGTGATTATCCGATTGAAGTGATGAAAAAAGCTGGTGTTGATATGACTAAACCGGAATATATTGAAGATGCAATGGAGGTTTTTGCGAATCGTTTAGATGAACTGGAAACTTTAGTAGCAGAAATTAAAGGGCAATAAAAAAATAGGCTACCTAAAATTAATTTTAGGCAGCCTATTTTTTATAGTAAAGATAAATGCTCATTGCTGGCTTTTTGATAAACTTGCCCGCAATGTGATTCAAATAATTGTCTTAAATTTTTAGTGCTTTCACATTGATCCATTAATAATTCTAGCTCTTCGCATCCTTGTGCTTTGACGCCAATTTCCATCTCACCAGAACAATTAAAGATGACTGCTGATGGGTGTGATTGAATAGCCATCTCTTGTGCCAATTGTTGATCTAACAGAAAAGCTTCTTTTACAAAACTTGATTGACGATCTTCTAAAAACATTTCCAAATCACCAGAAGTTCCTTGAAAGATATCTAAGACGAGTTCTTCAGAATAATCTTTTTTCTTTTGACCAATTTCTTCTTGAATCTTTAATAAAAAATCTCGACCACATTTTTTTCCTTGCATTTGTGCAGCTTTTACATCAATAGCTGTTTGATACATTATATTTGTGAGTTGATTTCTTAAGTTAAGGTCGTTCTGATTGCCTTCAAGGCTATCTATGTAATTTGTGACAGTTGTTAAATTTATCAAGGGCACTAAACGTAATTGAAATTTAACTTCACTGCGCTTGATAATACTTAAGAGTCTTTGTTCAATTTTTCGACATTTTATACCGATGGGGTTAACAAACAAAAAAACTTCCAGCAACGTGTAGCCTCCTCATGATTTTTTTAGTTCGAAATACTCTGAGCTGAAATAGCACGGAGTATTTTATTTTTGGCAGGTTGAAAATAGATACCTGCTTCCTTTAATAATGTTAAAAATTCTGCTTCGCTAGTCTGACTATCTTGGACTTCCAGTTCTAATTCAAAATCATGAAGACCTGCATACCAACTTTCATCAAGTGCCAATTTGCCAACAGCAATCGTTTGCTCAATCCGTTTAGTCGTTAGGATTGCCAATAGTTGCAAATTATTCACTATAACACCATTTTTTTGCAGTTGTTCCTGGATTGCAGGTGTATTTTTAGGAAAAGCACCTGTTTCTTCAGCATTTTTAGCTTCAATTAAAGTAAGTTTGTCAGTAACCTCCAATAAGCCCACATTTTGTGGGATTTTCAAGGTTGCTTCAGCAGCATTTTGAAAATAGCGCACTCGTAAGCCACAATGTTGATTCTTTAAGTCAGAAGCTGCTGTATCAAAATATAGATTGGTTTGAGTGAAAGCAGCAACATTTTCTAAACCAAATTTATTTATAGCTAATTGATATTCAGCTTCAGTTAACATTGTTTTGTATTCAATCTCTAATTCCTGCGCCAAAAAAAATGCTCCTCTATATACAATCTGCAGGGTAAAAATCTCCCTAAGGTATATTGACACATAACCTTTAGTCGCGTCAAATGTTAAGTAATTATTCCATAAAAATGTAAATAAACTGTAACAATTAAAGATTTATCAGAAAGTGGAAGTTAATTTTGCATTGATTAAGTTTGTGATAATATAGGATAGAATGGAAAAAGAAGCGAGGGATTTGCATGGATAGAGACTGGGAAGCATTTCTTGCCCCTTATGAACTTGCCGTAGCAGAATTGAAAATTAAATTAAGAGGTCTGCGTAAACAATATCGTGAAAAAGAAGACCATGTACCAATTGAGTTTGTGACTGGTCGAGTAAAGCCAGCTGAAAGTATTTTAAATAAAGCCAAATTACGAGCCATCCCACTGGAACGCCTAGAAGAAGAAATGTCTGACATTGCTGGTTTGAGAATCATGTGCCAATTTGTTGAGGATATTCATCAAGTAGTCGAAGTTTTGCGGAGTCGTAAAGACATGAAAATTGTCCAAGAACGAGATTATATTACGAATCGTAAAGCAAGTGGCTATCGCTCGTATCATTTAGTGATCGAATATCCGGTGCAGATGTTAGAAGGCGAAAAAATCATTTTAGCAGAAATACAAATTAGAACATTGGCAATGAATTTCTGGGCAACAATCGAGCATTCTATGAATTATAAATATCAAGGTGAAATTCCTGATGAAATTAGTGATCGTTTGTTTCGTGCAGCTGAGGCAGCCTATCAATTAGACGAAGAAATGTCTAGTATCAGAGATGAGATTCAAGAAGCGCAACATGTCTTTTCTTATCGTAAATATCGAGAAAAAGGGAGTGACGAAAAATGAGTTTGCGGATTGGAATCATTCATAACAACGAGGCAGATTCACTAAGAGTTTTTCGTGATTTAAAACCTTTATTGAAAAAAAAAGGCGGGATTGAAATTGTCGAGCGTGATCCTGAATTAGTCATCTCAATTGGTGGAGATGGGACATTACTTTCAGCTTTTCATCGTTATAGTCATCAATTGGATCGCATTCGTTTTTTAGGAGTCCATACTGGCCATTTAGGTTTTTATACTGATTGGCGGGATTATGAATTACCAGAATTGGTAGATTCATTATGTAATGACAATAAGAACAGCGTAAATTATCCTTTATTAGATGTGATTGTTAATTTTTCAGATGGAAAGAGTCAACATTTTCTAGCATTAAATGAATCAACAATTCGAAAAGGCACTCGCACGATGGTTTGCGATGTTTATATTAAAGATGAACTATTCGAACGTTTTCGTGGAGATGGGCTAGCCATGTCGACACCAACTGGTTCAACGGCCCACAATAAAAGTGTCGGCGGTGCTGTTGTACATCCGAGTATTAATGCCATGCAATTAGCTGAGATCGCTTCATTAAATAATCGTGTCTTTAGAACATTGGGTTCACCAAGTATTTTAGGACCAGATGACTGGGTGAAAATCAAAGTAAAAAGTGCGGGTCAGCATTTAGTAACGATTGATCAACTAGATATTAGTGGTCAAGATATCGCTTCGATTCAGTATCGGATTGCGACAGAAAAAATTCAATTTGCGGCTTATCGCCACATGCATTTCTGGCGGCGTGTAAAAGAGGCCTTTATTCGTGAGGACTAATTTTGAAATTTGAATGGACTTATCAAGATGATGCATCAGTATTACTACGTACTTTTTTAAAAAAACAAGGGATCTCAAAAAAATTATTAGCAAAAATTAAATTTCAAGGCGGCGAAATTTACGTGAATCAGTCAATCGAAAACGTCTTGTATTCTTTAAAACCTTTTGATAAGGTAGCAGTTGTGATTCCTAACGAACTGCCCCATGAGACCTTGTTATTAGATGAAACGCCAATCGAGATTGTTTTTGAAGATGAACATCTTTTGATTGTTAACAAGCCCGCTAACGTGGCGTCGATTCCGGCGCAGTATCATCCTAATGGAACAATGGCTAATCGGGTAAAGGCTTATTATGTGCAACAAAATTATCCCGATCAAGTTGTCCATGTAGTCACTCGTTTAGATCGTGATACAACTGGATTGATGTTATTTGCAAAGCATGGTTTTGCCCATGCGAAATTAGATCAAGCGTTACAAAACAAAACATTAATCAAAAAATATCAAGCTTTACTTAGTGGCAAAATAAATCATTTGAAGGATCATGAGATGATTGATTGCCCCATTGGACGTGACCTGTCTTCTTTATTGAAAAGACAAGTAATTGAAAATGGACAAACTGCCTTAACAGAATATTGGTTAGAAAAGAAAAATGCAATTGTGGCATTAGTAGATATCCAATTATATACAGGAAGAACTCACCAGATTCGCGTGCATTTTAGCGAGTTAGGTTGTCCGTTGCTAGGTGATGAACTCTATCACGGTAATCTTGATATGGGTATCAAACGTCAAGCATTGCATTGCTATTATTTAGCTTTTACCCATCCTTTTAGCAATGAAGAGCTAACTTTTAAATTACCCTTGCCATTAGACATGGGAGAAGTCGTAGAAAAGATTTGAGGTGAGTATAATGGATGAAAATCAAGAAGAACTTGAACAACATTTCCAACAGCTTCGAACTGAGTTACATCAAAATCAATTACAGGATTTCCGTGAGCATTTTTTAGATTTACATGTTTATGATCAAGGGCAGTTTTATCAAGGTTTATCAGCTGACGAACGTCATTTGGTTTATGCTTATCTGTCTCCTGACGAGTTGGCTGACATGTTTGACGTGATTGAAGAAGACGATGAACATGTGGAAGAATATTTAACTGAGATGCGTCCACGATATGCCGCTGAAATGTTATCTCAAATGTACACCGATAATGCGGTGGATTTGCTAAATGAATTAGACAAAAAGTTGGTGCCCCAATTTTTAAGCTATATGGATAGTGAACATGCCAACGAGATTCGTGAATTATTACATTACGAAGATGAAACAGCCGGTTCATTAATGACGACAGAGTACGTCTCTATCGTAGCGAATCAAACGATGCGCTCCGCAATGTATGTCTTGAAATCTGAGGCTGAATTAGCAGAAACCATTTATTATACTTATGTAGTAAATAATGATAATCAATTAGTCGGAGTTATCTCTTTAAGAGATTTAATTATTAATGATGAAGACGCGATGGTAGCAGACGTTATGAGTGAGCGGGTAATTTCCGTTCACGTCGGTGATGATCAAGAAGATGTAGCACAGACTTTTCGGGATTATGACTTTCTAGCGTTACCAGTTACAGACTATGAAGATCATTTGTTAGGAATCGTGACGGTCGATGATATTATTGATGTCATTGATGATGAAGCTGCCAGTGATTATTCTGGTTTGGCGGGGGTTAACGTTGAAGAAATCAGCGAAAATCCTTTGAAAGCTGCTTCAAGACGATTGCCTTGGTTGATTACTTTACTATTTTTAGGGATGACGACAGCAACTTTAATTAATCACTATGAAGCTTTGGTTAGTAAAGCGAGTATTTTAGCGGTATTTATTTCTTTGATTACCGGAACGGCCGGAAATGCTGGTACCCAATCTTTAGCAGTAGCCGTTAGAAGGTTAGCGATCTCTGATGATGAAGATAAAAGTTTTGGGCAATTAATTCTCAGTGAAATTTTAACAGGTTTGGTAACAGGTTTAGTGACGGGTGTTACTATTTTTGTTATTGTGGGTATTTGGAAGAGTAATTTTATTTTAGGGTTTGTCATTGGTACGGCTATGATGGCAGCGATAACTGTTGCCAATTTAGCAGGAAGTTTTATTCCGATGTTGATGGAAAAATTAGGTTTTGATCCAGCAGTAGCTTCTGGTCCATTTATTACGACTTTGAGCGATTTGACCAGCGTGCTGATTTATTTTAATATTGCTAGTATGTTTATGGATCGCTTTATTAATTAACTTCAAAAAAGAAAACACGGGTGAATGAAATGAAAAAAGCCTATGGAATTATTATTCGAAATGGATTAATTTTATTAGTGCGAACACCGGGGATACCCATCTGGGATCTACCAGGCGGTGTGTTACCGGAAAAAATCGGTGAACGAGAAGGTTTGCAACAAATTATTTATGAAAATCTTGATTTTGAAGCAAAGGTTAAAGAGCTGATTGGCATTTATACGAAGGAATATTCTGATGATATTACTTACATTTATAAAGTAGAAGAAGCAAAATATCAAAGTAAAATGGATTCTGATGTATATAGTGCCTATAGTTTTTTTGATATTGATAGTCTACCGCTAAATTTATACGGAGATCGCCGTAAGCAGATAAAAGATTTTCAAACTGGTCGTTATCCGATTCGTTTGCGTTTTAAGAAGAATAAATGGATTCATAGGGTTGAATCCTTTATCAAAGAAAAGAAGCCAAAACAACTTTAATAATGGTTGTTTTGGCTTCTTTTTAAAATGTCACAATCTTCGTTCCATGAGCTTCTTTTACGCCGAGAAATTCGATAATTTTATCAATATTATTTGCATTAATTCCGCCTCCTGGCAAAATAATGATACGACCATCTGCGTAATCAACTAATTCCTTTAAGTGCGGCAAACATTCATCAATTGTCTGAGTTGCTGGACCTCCGTGAGTTAAAATCCGGTCAATCCCTAATTGTACAAACCAATCAATTGTTTTCAGCTGTTCTTCATGATTTAATTCATCGAAAGCCATATGAAAAGTTGTTTGTAATCCGCTACTGTTGCCTAAAATCATTTCAACGGCTTCCTCATCAACTTCATTTTCTGCAGTTAGACAGCCAAATACGATGCCATCTACACCAGCATTTTTTGCATGAATTAAATCATTTTCAATAATCTTAAGTTCAAGATCATTATAAACAAAATTGCCGCCACGGGGGCGAATCATGGTCATAATCGGTACGTGTTTTTCACTAGCATAAGCCATTGCTTCTTCAATTACACCCAGGCTTGGTGTTGTTCCACCGACAGCTAGGTTATCACAAAGTTCAATCCTACTAGCGCCAGCAGCGATTGCTTTTGGTAAATCGGTAAAGTTTTCGGCACAAAATTCTTTAATCATTTTCCTACCTCCCTCAGATAGTGTAACATAGGAGTCAACAGATTAAGGATTAGAAATTGAGGAATAAAAATGTTGAAAAAAATTGATCTTGCTGAGAAATTTCTGAAGGAACATGGTGGCTATTTCCGCTGTCCAAAATGTCACCATCAGATGTCAGCTGTTGAAAAAAGTTTGATTTGTAAAAATAATCATCGTTTTGATCTAGCTAAAAAGGGCACTCTTTATTTTTTAGATCATCAAATTAAAACGGAATACCAAAAAGAGATGTTTGTCCCGCGAGGTAAAATGATTGGTTCTGGAATGTATCAACCCGTAATTAATCAAATCAGTGAATGGCAAATAGGCGACAATATCTTAGATGTCGGCTGTGGTGAAGGAAGTTTTTTAAATCAATTGTCGCAGTTAAAAGAGATTCCGACGAAAATTGGCTTTGATATTTCTAAAGAGGGTATTTATTTAGCCACCAATCAACCAATAAAGGCTTTTTGGTGTGTCGCTGATTTAACCAATTTACCCTTTAGTGATGATTCTTTTACGACCATCTTAAATATATTTTCACCTTCACAATATAGTGAATTTCGGCGGGTATTAAAAAAAGATGGGCAAGTTTTAAAAGTCGTCCCACAAGAGAACTATCTGAAAGAATTGCGGGAAAAAGTCTTCCCTGAGGGTAAACCCTATTCCAATCAAGCAGTGATTGAACGCTTCAAAGAAGAAATGTCTGATGTTAGACAGCGTCGTGTCACTTATGAATTTGACATTCCAAATAAATTACAATTAGATTTTCTAGAAATGTCACCTTTGGAATGGCAGGCGACAACAGAAATAAAAGCCCAGTTAATCGCCAATCCACTGAAAAAAATTACGATTGATGTAGAGATCCTAGAAGGTTATTAGAGATAGCGTTTTCAGCAAAACTTTGTTGGTTTTCAGGGTTGATTTTCTTACTTCATGGTGGTATAGTACAAACAAGTTGTTTTTCATTGGTTTTTATCAGGTTCCTGTTCTGATAAAAGATAGTGAAAAGTGCTTCACTAACGTAGCAGCTCGCCGTGCAAGACACCGAGTTGATACGTTCTTTTTTTTGTCTAAATCAAGGAGGCCATCAAATGACAAATCATATCGTACTTTTTGAACCACAAATTCCAGCCAATACCGGCAACATTGCTCGTACTTGTGCTGCTACTAATTCACCCTTACATTTAATTGAACCCTTGGGATTTTCAACTGATGATAAACATTTAAAACGTGCAGGCTTAGATTATTGGCATGAGGTAAACATTACCTATCATGAAAATTTAGCGGCTTTTTTAACTTATGTGGGAGAAAATCCTTTGCATTTGATTACTAAATTTGCCAATCAAGTATATTCTGAAGTCAACTACCAAGATGAAAGAGATCATTATTTCATGTTTGGTAAAGAAACAACTGGCTTACCTGAAACTTTCATGCGTGAAAACGAAGAGAAATGCCTACGTATCCCTATGAATGACCAACACGTTCGTTCGCTAAACTTATCCAACACGGTGGCGTTAGTTGTTTATGAAGCGTTAAGACAACAAAATTTTCCAGCTTTAGAGTTACAACATCATTATGAGCATGATAAATTAGATTAAAGTTTTTAATCTCATATTTGTCTTGAAACTATTTAAACTAGGAGGATTTCATGAAATTATATTTTACTCGTCATGGTAAAACACAATGGAATCAAGAAAAAAGATTTCAAGGAATGATGGGGGATTCTCCATTATTACCAGAAAGCTTTGCGGCGATTGAAGCTTTAGGAAAAACTTTAAAAGACATTCCTTTTGAAAAAATATATACCAGTAGTCAAAAACGTGCTTATTTGACCGCTGAAGGAATTAGCCAACATTTAGAACAACCTGTGCCGATTGTCAAAACCGATGATTTACGAGAATTAGGGTTAGGTAGTTTAGAAGGACAATTAATTGAAGAAATGCGGGAAAAATACCCAACTGACTTAGATAATCTACGACATCATTTGGAAAACTATCATCCGGAAGCTTTTGGTGGCGAACCGATTGAAGATATGTTGGCTCGAGTAGATGGGCTAGTTGGTGAAGCTGTTTTAGAAGCTAAAGAAGGTCCGCTATTATTTGTTGGTCATGGTGCAGCTTTAACCGCAGCTATTCAATCGTTAACGGGCAAACCTTTGTCTCGATTAAGAGAACAGGGTGGTTTGTTTAACAACAGTCTAACAGTTTTAGAAACTGATCATTTTGAACCGCCTTATAAAATGGTAAAATGGAATGATGTTAGTTTTCTAGCAGGTGTTAATCAGCAAATTGATGCAATGTTATAATTTTTAATAGTAGCTAAATTTTTACGGGAGGTGAAACAATTGTCTGAGGAAATCTATCTTAAAGGGCGACTAAAAGCTATTTTCTACCAGAATCCTAGTAACTTTTACAAAGTTTTGTTGATAAAAATTACAGAAACCAATAGCGATTACTTGGAAAGTGAAATTGTCGCCACTGGTAGTTTTGGTGATCTTCAAGAAGATGAAGAATATCGTTTTGTCGGACAATTTGTGGATCACCCTAAATATGGCAAGCAATTTCAAGTTGAGCGTTATGAACAAGCCCAGCCTACTTCTACTAATGGGATTATCAATTATTTATCAAGTGAAAAATTTCCTGGAATCGGAAAGAAAACAGCAGAAAAAATTGTTGAAATCTTAGGAGAAGGTGCGATTGATGCCATTAATCAAAATCCCGACAACTTAAATCAGATTCCCAACCTAAACCAAAAGAAAAAAGCCCAAATTGTCGAGACTATTCGTAAAAATTATGGGATGGAACAAGTGATTGTTGGTTTAACAAAATATGGCTTTGGTAGCCGATTATCCTTTGCAATTTTTCAGATGTATCGCCAAGAAGCTTTAGATGTAATTCATGAAAATCCCTATCGCTTAGTGGAAGATATTGAAGGAATTGGCTTTAAAAAAGCTGATAATTTAGCTGAGCAATTAGGCATAGCGGCTGACAGTAAGGCCAGAATTCGGGCAGCTATTTTACATCAGGTTAATGAAGATGCTAATCAAAGCGGCGATACTTATGTAGAAGCACAAGAATTATTAAACGAGACCTTGAATTTATTAGAAAATTCTCGTCCCGTGGAAATATCTCCTAATCAAGTAGCCGATACCATCATTGAATTAGTTGAAGAAGATAAAATTCAGCAGGATGCCACCAAAATATATGAGAATACTTTATTCTTTAGTGAGTGGGGCATTGCTTCTAGCATCGAACGATTATTGGCCCGCAAAAAAGAGATTAGTTATGATAAAAAAGAAATCACAAAAAAGTTACGGGTGATTGAAAAACGCCTAAAAATTACTTACGGAGATTCACAGGATCAAGCAATCCAAAAAGCAATCGCTTCACCATTATTTATTTTAACTGGTGGTCCAGGGACAGGAAAGACCACTGTAATCAATGGCATTGTACAATTATTTGCTGAATTGAATGATTTATCATTAGATCCTAGCGATTACACGCAAGCCATATTTCCAATCCTATTAGCGGCACCCACCGGACGGGCAGCCAAACGGATGAATGAAACCACCGAATTGCCGGCTAGTACGATTCATCGGTTATTGGGTTTAAATGGACGAGAAAAGACTCCTGAGATAGAAGCCAAGGATTTAGAAGGGGGCTTATTAATTGTCGATGAAATGTCGATGGTAGATACTTGGCTGGCTAATACGTTGCTAAAGGCTATCCCCAATAATATGCAAATTATTTTAGTTGGCGATAAAGATCAGTTGCCATCAGTTGGCCCAGGACAAGTCTTTCATGATTTATTACAAGTTGAAGATATTCCTAAGATGGAGCTAACAGAAATTTATCGTCAAGGTGAATCTTCTTCTATCATCCCATTAGCTCATGAAATTAAGGATGGTCGTTTACCTAAAGATTTTCAACAAAATCAAAAGGATCGTTCTTTTATTGCTTGTAATGTTTTTCAAATGGAACAAGTCATCCGCCAAATTGTTGAGAAGGCGAAGCAAAAAGGTTTCTCAGCTCAGGATGTACAAGTTTTGGCTCCAATGTATCGAGGACCAGCAGGAATTGATGCAATTAATAAAATGATGCAAGAGATTTTTAATCCTAATCCCGATGGTAAGAAAAAAGAAGTGAGTTGGAACGAAAATGTTTATCGAATTGGCGATAAGGTTTTACAATTAGTTAATGAACCAGAATTAAATATTTTTAATGGCGATATGGGCATTATTGTCGGAATTATTCCAGCTAAGGAATCAGAAGATAAAGTCGATGAATTAGTGATTGCCTTTGACAGCAATGAAGTCAGTTACAAAAGAAATGATTGGAATAAAATTAAGCTTTCTTATTGTTGTTCTATTCATAAAGCGCAAGGTAGTGAGTTTGAGATGGTGTTGTTACCGATGGTACGGCAATACCAGCGAATGCTACAACGAAATTTATTATATACTGCAGTAACACGCAGTAAAGATCGGCTCATTTTGTTAGGAGAAGTGGAAGCTTTTGAAGTTTGCGTTTCGAAGGAATCAGCTGTAAGAAAAACAACTCTGATTGAGCGAATTACTCATGGCGAGCAAGCCGTAACACAAATGGAAAAAGTGAAGAGTATGGAAGCGCCTTTTGAAGAAGAAACAACTGAAAAAGTAGTTGAAGCTGCTTTTGGTCCTAAGATATTAACGAAAGCCTTAATTCAAACTCAAACAATTGATCCATTAATTGGAATGGAAGACATTCGTCCAGAGATGTTTATGTAAAAAGAGGAGTCCAACGATTAGTTGAGCTCCTCTTTTTCAGCATACCAGATATGTTGCGAACTAGTTGCAAAACTAATATCAAATGAACGTTTACCCATGTCCTCACCATCTGATTGTCCTTCTTGTGGTTGAACTGAGACAATTCGGATTTTTGAACTGGTAAAATGTTTAAAGTGACGATTGTTCGTATGTTTTTTCATAAGTAATTGGATAAAGAAACGTAATATAGCAGGGAAACTAGGTCGCTCCACGATGACTAAATCAATCGTTTCTTTTTTTGGATCAGCCATTGGTGCAATGGCAAAACCACCACCAAAATAAGGAATATTCGTAGTAGTGCATAAAAAAGTTCTTTGAAAAGTTTCTTGGTGACCATTTAGCTCAACTAGAATCGGAAACGGCTTTTGCTGAAAAACGGCTTTAACCAATGAAAATAAATAAGCTGCTGAACCTAAATGATATTTATTTAAAACTTTTTTTGCTGTTGAAGCATTGGTAGTTGAGACAATCAGAGCATCTAATCCAATCCCAACATTGTTTAGAACTAAACCAAATTCTTCATTGATTTTTTCTTCGTAAGTTAAAACATTAATTTTTTGAGGAGCCTTAGCTGCTAAAACTTGCTCTAAAGCTACTTTTGGATTTGCGGACAGTCCTATACCACGAGCAAAATCATTGCCCGAGCCGGCTGGAATATAGCTCACAGGAAAGTCGTGGGCAGACAAATAAAATTGATTAACGACTTCATGCAGAGTACCATCGCCGCCGATAATAATTAAAAGATGAAAGACTTCATATTCAGTATCAGCTTCCCAGGTAGATAATAAGGGCATAATTTTATTGACGATGTCTTTTTCTTCGCCGGCAAAATTAGTGTAATAAGGCGTATAAGTTATATTCTTTTCGTCTAGAAGATCAATAATGATTTGGGCTTTTTTAGCTGCGTTTCCAGATCCTGCTGCCGGATTTATTAATAAATGATAGTGAAAATTCATGAATTTGCCATCCTCTCCAAGAAATGATTATAACAGAGGATAGCTAAAAGCGGCACCAGAAAGTTTAGTCTTTCATAGAAACCTTGACATTTAGGTGTAAATTTTTTATCCTTAGTAAGTTGTTTGCGGTTCATCAACCATCCCGCATTATCAAAACTTGGAGAAAGAAGGGGAAACATGCATATTGCACAAAAACAGAAAACGAGAGTGGTCGTAACTAACGGAATCATCATGGCATTATACTTAGCATTAACCATTTTAGTGACACCCGTTGCCAGTGGCGCAATTCAATTTCGAATTTCTGAAAGTCTGAATCATTTAGTTGTTTTCAATCGGAAATATTTATGGGGAATTTTGGGTGGCGTTGTTGTTTACAATGCGATTTTTGGTATGGGTTGGCCGGATGTCGTTTTTGGGGGTGCCCAAACGTTGTTGGCATTGGCCTTAACAAGTGCCTTACAAAAAGTTGTTCCAAACGTCAAAGTTCGTTTGGCTTTAAACACATTATTCTTTACCGCTAGCATGGCATTGATTGCTGCAATGTTAAATATTACCGTTGCCGCACCATTTTGGCCAACATATGGCTGGACGGCTTTAAGTGAATTTATTATTATGGCAATTTCAGCACCATTAATGTACTTTATTAATCGCGGTGTTGATTTTGGTGATCGAATCTAAATAAAAAGCCTGAAACTTCTTGGTTTCAGGCTTATTTTTTATCTCATGGTTAACGCTTCAACTTCAGCAACTTCAAAATGTTTACGCTCAAGATGATCAATAATATTATTTAATTTTTTTTCATCAATGCCAGCAGGTAAAGTAAATAAAGTCCGGCGACTGTCTTTACCGACATCTAAAGTGATACAGCTAGCCAAGCTAGTAAATCGCGCGATGGCTTTAGTCATAGCTGCCAGATCTCCTTTTTTTCCTTCTGAAACAACAGTTAATACATAGCTGCCAGTCCGGAAATTCCAAGATTCAGATAACATATTTAGTAAAGTACTGTGAGTCAATATACCGTAAAAATGATTGTTCTCATCTAGTACTGTAATATACGGTAATTCTTTGATACTAAAGAAAACTTTAAAAAAAGAAGTGTCTAATGAAATAAATTTTGTAGCATTTTTTAACAAATGTGTGACTGGTAAATTTAGATCACCACCATTGGCTTTATGGCGATAAATATGCATTTTATAAATATTTCCACGAAAAATTTGTTTACTCTCATCTAAAATAGGTACACAACGAAAACCAGTACTTTCTAAGATATCCAGCGCTTCCTGTAATGTGGTAGATTCGGTAATTGTGGTCAAGTTTTCTTTTGGATAAACCAAACTTTCTAATAACATTAAAGTTACCCTCCAATAATAGGCTTCATTTCTTCATTATCTTATCATACTATTAATCCTAAGAGCATTATTTTTATGAAACTTTTTAAAGCGTCAGAGACAATTGACAGCCCGCATCTTTGATGATAATGTTATCATTGAATTAGTTCGAGGAGGATTCAGATGGCGACAAAAAAAGCAGCCTTGGCCTGTACAGTTTGTGGTTCTAGAAACTACACAAAGAGTATTAGCGAAGGAAAAAAAGGCGAGCGGTTAGAAATCAACAAATTCTGTAAACATTGCCAAAAATATACGTTACATAGAGAAACAAAATAATATTTTCTAAAGAAGAAATTTAATACCATCATATGAGCTAGGTATCAGTTTTACTAAAAGCAATAAATAAGTAGAAGGGTATCTACAGTGAGAATAATATTAAATTACAAACTAGGAGGAAAAAACCGTGAAATTTTTACGTAGCGTAGTAGCTGAAATGAAAATCGTAACTTGGCCTTCACGTAAACAATTACGAAAAGATTCGTTAGTAGTTATCGAAACAGCCATTATCTTTGCCTTGATGTTTTATGTCATGGATACAGCGATTGGTTTGCTATTTAAATTTATTATTGGGTAGTAGGCAAGTATTTAAAAACATGCTATAATATGAATTGAGAAAAAACCTTGGAGAACTAAGGTTTTTTTATTTTAGAACGAGGAGCCGATTAATTAAAATGGAGTCTTTTGAAAAACAATGGTATGTCTTACACACATATTCCGGCTATGAAAACAAAGTAAAAGCAAATATTGAATCCCGTGCCCAAAGTATGAGAATGGAAGATTATATCTTCCGTGTAGTCGTTCCTGAAGAAACTGAAACAGAAGTCAAAGGTGACAAAGTTAAAGAAACAGTTCATAAAACTTTCCCTGGTTATGTCTTAGTTGAAATGGTCATGACAGATGATTCTTGGTATGTTGTGCGTAATACGCCAGGAGTAACTGGTTTTGTCGGCTCACACGGAGCAGGAAGCAAGCCTGCACCATTAATGCCAGAGGAAATCAACCATATTTTAAGAACAATCGGTATGAGTACACGTCAAAGCGATTTAGAAGTAGAACTTGGTGAAACTGTAAAAATCATCGAAGGAGCTTTTGCAGGTCTTGAAGGTGTGATTACTGAAATTGACGAAGAAAAAGAAAAATTAAAAGCCAATGTTAATATGTTCGGTCGGGAAACAAGTACCGAATTAGATTTTGATCAAGTGGATAAAATTTAAAAATCGAAGCTAAAGTATGAGATCACTCTACTTTAGCTTTTTTTAATCGAGGAGCTAAGATGAAAAAAGTCTTTTTATTTGTTGTTCTGCTGATTGTCATTGTTTTTACAGCCGGATGCACGCAACAGAATAAACAACCCCAACCTAAAACAAACGAAACCAGTCAAGCCAAGAAAAATGGGCAAGATACTTATGAAAAAAGCAATGTTCCGACGGTTTATTTTCATGGCTACGGTGGTACTTATCAATCATTAGGTGGCATGATAGACCGTTTGGAAAAGCAAGAAATTACTAAAAGAGAAATGGTTATTCGTGTAGCGGTAGATGGTCGTTTATCCATTGATGGAGCATTAAGCAGTCAAAATAATAATCCCAGTATCCAAGTTTTATTTGACGATAATCAAAACAATGAATGGAATCAAGCAGAATGGATACATAATGTTTTTACTTATTTAAAAACTCAGGGAGTTAGTCAAATTAATGTTGTTACTCATTCGATGGGTGGTGTCAGTTTAGTCAGAAGTCTAGCCACTTATGGGCAAACAGATGAAGTAGTCACAATCAATAAATTTGCTTCCATTGCAGCCCCGTACAATAATTTTTTAGATACATCCAGTCAGCAAACAGTCAAAGAATTATTGCGTAATGGGCCAGCTGAAGAATCAGATCGATATATTTTTTATCGTGATCATCTAGATAATATTCCGACAAATATAAACATTAAGATGATTGCAGGGAAATTAGATAAGCAAACATTTACCGACGGGACGGTACCAACAACCAGTGCTTTGGCTTTGTTCAGTTTACTAAAAGCACATAATGATACTGTTTCGTATGAAGTATTTACCGGCGCCAACGCCCAACATAGTCGTTTACATGAAAATCCAAAAGTTGATCAATCTGTAGCTAAATTTTTGTGGGGAATCAAAGCAAGTTAAATTTCTTGCCGCCTTTTCATTACAGATGTATGATGCCAAAGTAATCAAAAGAAAGAAGGATTTATAATGGCTTATATTACTAGTAATGAAGAACATCCAATTGATATTGTTAACATTCAATCATTAGAAGGACGGGTCAAAGCACAAATGGACAAAGGTGCGTTTGGTTATATCAGCGGCGGTTCTGAAGATGAAATAACATTAAGAGAAAATACTAGTGCCTTTAATAAGAAAAAAATTGTGCCTCGTGTGTTACAAGGAATTGAAAAACCAGATTTGTCGACACAGCTTTTTGAGATTGATTTAAAATCACCAATCATCGAAGCTCCGTCTGCAGCACAAGGTTTATCTCATTCAAAAGGTGAAGTGGCTACAGCGATTGGCACGGCAGAAGCTGGCTCGATTTTTACCATAAGTACTTATGCGACAACCTTAATTGGAGATGCAGTTGTAAAAAATGCGCCACAATTCTTACAATTATATCTTTCGAAAGATGAAGGCTTTAATCAATATATTTTAGAAGAAGCTGTTAAAGCAGGCGTCAAAGCAATTGTATTGACAGCCGATTCGACTTTGGGTGGTTATCGTGAAGCTGATATTGTCAATCAATTTCAATTTCCTATTCCAATGAAGAATTTGGCCGCTTACAGTGAAAAAGATGGTCGTGGCGATGGTGAAGGAAAAGGGATTGCGGAAATTTATGCTGCTGCTAAACAAGCTATTGCACCTGATGATATTCAAAAAGTAAAAGATTTGACCGGATTACCTGTGATTGTCAAAGGAGTACAATCGCCTGAAGATGCTGTTGTAGCAATCAGCGCAGGAGCAGACGGTATTTGGGTATCCAATCATGGTGGTCGTCAATTGGATGGAGGGCCTGCTTCATTTGATGTCTTGCCAGCAATTGCTTCAGCTGTCGCAAAACGCGTTCCAATTATTTTTGATAGTGGAATTCGACGTGGGGAACATATTTTTAAAGCTCTTGCAAGTGGCGCAGATGTTGTTGCAATTGGTCGACCAATTATTTATGGTTTAAATCTTGGTGGATCAGCCGGTGTTAAGTCTGTTTTTGATCATTTTAATAAAGAATTGACAATCACCATGCAATTGGGTGGCGCAAGAAATATTGAAGATGTAAAAAATACAAGTTTATTGTAAAAGAAAAGGATTGACTCTTTTTGAGCCAATCCTTTTTTTGCTTATACAGGTTGTGTTTCTTTTTCTTCACCGTAAACTTGACGTTTTAAGCGGAGACCAGTAGGAGTAGTTGCAACGCCACCTTCTGCTGTTTCTTTAAAGATTTGAGGCATTGCACGTCCAACTTGGTACATTGCTTCCACTACTTCATCTGGTGGAATGACACTGCGAATACCGGCTAACGCCATATCGGCTGAAATAAATGCTTGTGAAGCGCCCATAGCATTTCGTTTCACACAAGGAACTTCTACCAAACCAGCTACTGGATCACAAATTAATCCCATTACATTTTTTAAAGTAATCGCTAGAGCATTAGAAGCAGTTTCTGGTGAACCTCCATTTGCCGTAACTAAAGCCGCTGCCGCCATTGCGCTGGCAGAACCAACTTCAGCTTGACAACCACCTTCAGCTCCAGAAATAGAAGCATTGTTGGCCATCACTAAGCCAAAAGCACCAGCAGTAAATAGAAAATCCAATTGTTCTTCGTGATTTAAGTTTAGTTTGTCGCGAGCCGCCATTAAGACACCAGGTAAAACTCCAGCACTTCCGGCTGTAGGAGTTGCGCAAATTAAGCCCATTTTGGCATTGACTTCATTGGTAGCAATTCCGTTTCGAACGGCTCTCAAAATTGTATCTCCACTCATGAATTTACCACTTTCAATGTAGTCATTCATTTTTTTGGCATCGCCACCAGTAATACCAGTAACAGATTTTACTCCGGCAATTCCTTCGTCGATTGAGTTTTCCATCACTTCTAAGTTTCTTTCCATTAAACCAATGATTTCTTCTCTGGTACGATCAGTTAACTCCATTTCAGTTTGGATCATTAGTTCTCCTACTGAGGAGTAATCTTTGGATTGTTCAACAAGCTCTTGAATAGTATAAAACATGTTTAGTCCCCCTTATTTGTAGTAGGTAACGCTAATGACGTTATCCACGGATTTAAGATCTTGACGCAGTTGTTCCGGATTTTCTGGTGTATCATCAACTTCTAGTAAAATGATTCCGTTGTCCCCCTTGGTTTGACGAGTCATAGTCGCTTTACCAATATTTAAACCTTGAGCCAAGAAAATAGTAGAAATTTTAGCTAATAGCCCGGGAACATCTTTGTGCATAATGATATAGGTTGGTACACCAGTTGAAAGTGAAATACTATAACCATTTAATTCTGTAATCTCAATGTTACCACCACCAATTGAAACCCCAGTGATCGACATTTTGTAATCGCCTTTGATCATGGTAACGGTAACAGTATTTGGATGATTTGAAATTTCTTTTTTTGGTACAAATAAAACTTCCATGCCACGTTCATGAGCAATTTTCAATGAATCAGACAGGCGTGGGTCATCAGGATCCATACCTAAAATTCCACCAACCAAAGCAACATCGGTACCATGACCGCGATAAGTCTTAGCAAATGATTCATATAAATCAAACTCGATGGAATCAGGCTGTTCACCATAAATCATGCGGGCAACCTTTCCAATTCTAGCAGCACCTGCTGTATGTGAGCTACTTGGACCAACCATAACGGGTCCGATAATATCAAAAACACTTCGGAATTTTAATACTTCCATTACAATAACCCTCCTTATTTCTTGTGAAAAAACTCATTTGACTTCATAATTAGTGTAACATAGGAATTTTTTGCAATAAAAAATTTTAAGAAAAATATTTTGTTATTCTAATAGTTATTAAAGGGAGTATGAAGCATATTATTATTGTCTAAAAATTTAAACAATATAAATTTGACTTGATTTTAAAAATATCTTTTGCTATCATGTTCAAGTGTGCATTTACGCACGCTGTTTTAAGTGGGAGGAGAAATCTTGATCTCCATTAACCACATCACGGACCCAAGGAGGTATGTCTCGTGGCAAAAAAAGTAGAAAAACTTGTTAAATTACAAATTCCTGCAGGAAAAGCAACTCCAGCTCCCCCAGTAGGACCAGCTTTAGGTCAAGCCGGTATTAACATCATGGGCTTCACTAAAGAATTTAACGCACGTACTGCTGATCAAGCAGGTTTAATTATCCCAGTTGTGATTTCTGTATACGAAGATCGTTCATTCACTTTCGTAACAAAAACACCACCGGCAGCTGTTTTATTGAAAAAAGCAGCGAACATTGAAAAAGGTTCAGGCGAACCAAACAAAAACAAAGTTGCTTCAGTAACGAAAGCACAAGTGCAAGAAATTGCTGAATTGAAAATGGAAGACCTAAACGCTGCAAACGTAGAATCTGCAATGCGCATGGTTGAAGGAACTGCAAGAAGCATGGGGATTACAGTAGACTAATTCCTGATTTAGAACGCTTCTGAAGTTGGCTCTTGATTGAAAGATCAGAACACGTGGGAGGTTCTACCGTTATAACCACATAAGGAGGAAACAAAATGGCTAAAAAAAGCAAAAAAATGCAAGATGCATTGAAAAAAATTGACGCAACTAAAGCATACGCAGTTACAGAAGCTGTCGCTTTAGCAAAAGAAACAAACTTCGCAAAATTTGACGCAACTGTTGAAGTTGCTTATAAATTAAGCGTTGACCCTAAAAAAGCAGACCAACAAATTCGTGGGGCTGTTGTATTACCAAACGGAACTGGTAAAACTCAAACTGTTTTAGTATTCGCTAAAGGCGATAAAGCAAAAGAAGCTGAAGCAGCTGGTGCAGATTTCGTTGGTGACGACGATTTAGTTCAAAAAATCCAAGGTGGATGGTTTGACTTTGACGTTGTTGTAGCAACTCCTGATATGATGGCGACTGTAGGTCGTTTAGGACGTGTCTTAGGCCCTAAAGGTTTAATGCCTAACCCTAAAACAGGTACTGTAACAATGGACGTAACAAAAGCTGTTGAAGAAGTTAAAGCTGGTAAAGTAACTTACCGTGTTGACAAAGCTGGTAATATCCACGTGCCAATCGGAAAAGTTTCTTTTGACGATGCTAAATTAATCGAAAACTTTAACACAATCAATGATACTTTATTACGTGTGAAACCTGCGACTGCCAAAGGCCAATACATCAAAAATATCACAGTGACTACTACATTTGGTCCTGGGATCCATGTTGATCAATTTTCATTCTAATAAATACTTGACTCAGACACTTTATCTATGATAAGGTGTCTGAGGTTAATAATTTAATCGTACCGAAGACAGTAGGTGGCATTGCCTTAATTTCCTACCGAGGACATTTATTGAGAACATTCAATAGTCCCTCTATGTCTACGGTGGCATAGGGTTTTTTTATTGAAAAAATCCATCCATCAAAATCAGGAGGTGAAACATAAAATGAGTGAAGTAGCAATCGCAAAAAAATCAGCAATCGTTGATGAAGTTGTTGAAAAGTTTAAAGCAGCATCATCTGTTGTAATCGTGGATTACCGTGGTTTAACAGTTGAAGAAGTAACAAACTTACGTAAGCAATTGCGTGACGAAAATGTTGAAATGAAAGTTATCAAAAACTCTATCTTAAGCCGTGCGGCAGTTATTGCTGGACTAGATGGTTTAGGTGAAGTATTTACTGGTCCTACAGCTGTAGCATTCAGTAATGATGATGTTGTTGCACCAGCTAAGATTATGGCTGAGTTTGCAAAAACTGCTAATGAATTAGAAATCAAAGGTGGTATTATTGAAGGAAAAGTAGCTTCTATCGAAGAAATTACTGCTCTTGCAAAATTACCAAACCGCGATGGTCTTCTATCTATGCTATTGTCTGTATTACAAGCGCCAGTCCGCAACGTGGCTTACGCTGTCAAAGCAGTCGCAGAAAAAGAAGAAGAAGTGGCTTAATTGCTGCATAATATAAAAAAATAAAACTTACTTATATGGAGGAAATTTAAAATGGCATTGAACATTGAAAATATTGTCGAAGAACTAAAAGGCGCGACAATCTTAGAATTGAACGACTTAGTAAAAGCTATCGAAGAAGAATTTAACGTAACAGCTGCTGCTCCTGTAGCTGCTGTAGCTGGCGGCGCTGCTGCTGGTGCTGCTGAAGAACAAACTGAATTCACAGTTGAATTATCAGCAGTTGGCGATCAAAAAGTTAAAGTTATCAAAGCAGTTCGTGAAGCAACTGGCTTAGGCTTGAAAGAAGCTAAAGCTGTAGTTGATGGCGCTCCTGCACCAGTTAAAGAAGGTATCTCTAAAGACGAAGCTGAAGCATTAAAAGCTTCTTTAGAAGAAGTTGGCGCTTCTGTAACTGTAAAATAATCATTTTAATCTGGCTAGTCATCATTAGATGGCTAGCTTTTTTGTTATTTCTAAATGAAGTGGTAAAGTAATGACTCTCACAATAAAGTGATATAAAGGCTTTCATTTCACTATATCTAGATTTATTTTTTACATAAAATGATTATATTTTTAGAAAAGTGTTTTTACTTTACAAGTATGGTTCTGTTATATTATCTTAACTTATCAAATAAAGAAAGAAGTTTAAAAGATGAGAAAATATGTAGCAGAATTTTTAGGTACATTTATGTAGGTCTTTATAGGGACTGGGAGTGTTGTTATTGCAAAAGGAGGGACTTTGACGATTGGCTTGGCTTTCGGTTTGGCAATTACCATAATGGCTTATGCGGTTGGTGGCGTGTCAGGTGGGAATTTTAATCCTGGTGTTTCAATTGCAATGATGATTAATAAGCGCCTTGAAATAAAGGATGGTATTTTTTATATTATTGCCCAAGCTTTAGGTGCAATTGTTGCTTCAGCAATTATTTCTATTTATGTGAGTGCTTTGGGATTACCAACTGACAGCCTAGGTCAAACCGATTTTCCAAATATCACTGTTGTTCAAGCATTCGGATTTGAAACTTTAATTACATTTTTATTTGTACTAGTCATTTTGATGGTTACTAGTAAAAAATATGGCAACAGTCAGATGGCACCATTAGCAATCGGAATTACATTGGGATTTTTAATTATTGTCGCATTGAATTTAACAGGCGGATCTCTAAATGCCGCTAGAAGTTTAGGACCAGCTCTATTTGCTGGTGGTTCAGCGTTAAGTCATTATTGGGTGTACTTATTGGTACCAACTTTAGGAGCGATTATTGCTGCTTTTGTCGGTCGATTTATGGGTAGTGAAGAAGTATAAAAAAATCATGGGTTAGTGGCCAAACTAACTCATGATTTTTTTTTAATTATTTGGCAATGTATGTTTTTGCTTTTTTTGAAAACTTAAAAAGATGACGCAGTATAAGATACCTGTGAAGAGCGTAACTCCCCAGTTATTGTTTGCAATAATTCCAATTAGAATTAAGCTTAAGGCAATAATTGCGAATCCGCTAGAAAAGATATCTTTTGATGAGTGTTTTCTATGGGCCAATACAAAGGCTCCGATGCTAATCAACATCCAAGTCAGTAAGACAGAATATGAAATTGACCCTACTAAATAATTAAACAAATTGTTGCCTAAAAAATACGACAGAATAACGCCAATATATAAAGTTCCGGTACAAAATAAAACAGCTTTTTGAGGGACTTGATGCTTGTTCAATCCAGCTAATTTTTTAGTAAATCCATGATTATCTTTTAATCGAAAGTAAAGGGTTCTTGATGATGCGTACACTCCTGAATTAATTGATGAAAATAATGCTAATACAATAACGAAATTAACGATATCCGATGCAAATGGGATATTCACTTTCTCAAAAACCAAGACAAATGGGCTAATGTTAGTGTGAGCCAGAGTTTGCCAATTAAAAATAATCATAAGTAAAATCATCGGTACAATGTAAAAGGAAATAATTCGTCCCATGACCCCTTTGATAGCTTTAGGTATCGCAATTTTTGGATTTTCAGTTTCACTGACAGTGATGGCAATTAATTCCGATCCACCGTAAGAATAGATAACAACCAATAGAGAACTAATTAAACCTTTTATTCCGTGAGGTGCAAAACCTCCATGACTATTCATTTTCGCAAGGGTCGCGCTAAAGCCTATATGAAAAACTTCATTGGCAACCAGATAGCCACCTAGTGCAATCAAAATTAAAATAATGGTAATTTTCGCAAAAGCGAGCCAGTACTCAGTTTCAGCAAATAAAGTGACTGAATATAAATTAATCATGGTGGTTAAAATTGCTAAAAACAAGACAAATATCCAGGCGGGTACATGAGGAAACCACAGCTGTAAAAAAGTTGCGGCAGCTACAGCTTCAGCGATAATATTAACCATCCACAAGGACCAATAGAGCCAATCAATAGAGTCCGCCGCGTGATCTCCTAAATAAGGTTGAACAATTCCTGACAGACCATGAACATTTTCTTGGTCTAAAATCAATCGACCTAGTCCACTCATGACGATAAAAAGTATCATACCACCAATTAGAAAAGCTAATATGACTGATGGGCCGGCAATGCCGATAGCTTCTCCACTACCTTTAAATAAACCAGCACCAATTGCACCACCTAAAGCCAACATTGTGATGTGGCGAGCGGTCATTTTCTTTTGTAAATTCGTTTCCATAAGCTCTCCTTATATAATAAGTAAATTTGAAATATTCAGATAATTCTAAATAATAATAGCAGAAAAGAATTATTCAGCCAGTATTATGAACTTAGTTTTATAAATCATTCATAAAAATTAAAAATATAAAAAATTTTTCGATAAAATAAATACCACTGTTTGCAATAAACAGTGGCATTTTTTATTTAGCATTTAACAATTGTTCTTTGCCATGAATTAATTCTGTTAGGAAGGCACAATAAGGAGTAGGAATTTCCAGACGCTGTCCTTTACGCCAAACAGCACCGTTGATATAGTCGATCTCAGTTTTGCGCTGGCTTTTGATTAAATCCTGATACATTGATGGATAATGTCTGCCTTGTGTTTCGGGATCGTAGGTAGCTTCAATGGCTGTAATGACCGACGCTTGATCAAGGTGAATACCTTCTTGCTGACTAACCGCGGCAAATTCTGAAACAATTGCCGTAATTAAATCTTTGGTGACAGTTAAGTTTCCAAGTTCACCGACGTTGCAATCTAAAATCGTGCATAAACCATTTAAAGTACCGTTGATGCAAGCTTTTTTCCAAATAGAGTAGCGTACATTGTCACTATACATTGGATTTAATTTGGCTTTTTTAAAAACTTCAACTACCTTTAAAGTAAATTCTTTACCTGAAGGTTCGATGTTTTCCATCTCAATTGCACCTGTACCAGTTAGTTCAGCATAACCAGGACCTTTTAGACCAGCTGTCCAGGTGGTCGTTCCAAAGATAATGTTTTCTTTAGGGACGTATTTTTCTAATGTATCTTCATGACCTAAGCCATTTAGTAAGGACAAAACATAAGTTGTTGGATGAATTAGTGACTGAATCATTTGAAACATTTGATCTAATTGCATCGATTTGGTTAAAGCGACGATTAAATCTACTTGTAAATCAGCAGGTAATTCGGTCGGGCTATAAATAGGCAAATGGGCTACAACTTCTTGACCATTTAAGTTTGCAAGTAAGCCTTTTTCTCTGATCGCTGCAATATGAGCAGGCCAAGTATCAATTAAAATTACTTGATTTCCAGCAGCGTGTAACATTAAACCAATTCGGCTACCCATAGCTCCGGCGCCCGCAATGGCAATTTTCATAAATATCACTCCTCGTAAAGTCAGTATACAAAAAAGATAGAGAATCAGAGAAGGGATTTGATTGGTAAAAACTAAAAAGTTATTTTTCTCTTTAGAAAAATGAAATACCTTTAAATTTTCAGAAAAAATCGTATGATTAATTTAGAAAATTCGAAGGAGTAAATGAAATGGCATTGATTGATTTTATTTTGCATATTGACGCCCATATGCAAATGTTGGTAGCAACATATGGATTAGGTATTTATCCAATACTATTTGGTATTATTTTTATTGAGACAGGTGTCGTTGTTTTTCCGTTTTTACCAGGGGATTCTTTTTTATTTGCGGCAGGAGCTTTAACTGCTTTAGGCGGAAGTGTTTTACATTTACCATATGTGATTTTAATCTGTATTGTAGCAGCTATTTTGGGTGATACGATGAATTATTGGCTGGGGCATAGTTTAGGAGTCAAGGCGCTCTATCATTCACCAATTAGTCGATTTATTAAAGAAGATAAAGTGCGAGAAGCGGAGAATTTTTTTAATGAACGAGGGAAGTGGACAATTTTTCTAGGTCGCTTTATGCCGTTTGTGCGGACTTTTGTACCATTTATTGCTGGCTCTAGTAAAATGCATTGGCCAACTTTTTCTTTTTTCAACATTTTTGGTGCGATTGTTTGGGGATTAGCTGGGACCTTAGCAGGTTATTTTCTAGGAAATATTCAAATTGTCAGCCAACATTTTTCGTTGATTATGCTAATGATAGTCTTTGTCTCTTTAGTGCCGATGGTTCTTCCGTATTTGAAACAAAAAAACACTTGATTGTTTTCAATCAGGCGTTTTTTCGTGCTATAACTGTTTCTCTTTGAATTAATTCGTGAGGGACAACCAGCTGACTTCCATGAACTGGTTTTTGCTGAATTTGATCAATTAATTTTTCGGTAGCCAAATGACCAAGATCGGTAATATCCACATCAACAGTCGTTAAATAAGGATGAACCAAAGTTGCAAAGATGGAATTGTTGAAACTGATCAGCGATAAATCATCAGGGACAACAAGACCGTGTAGATTTGCCAATTGAATAATTCTAAGGGCAAAGACATCATCAATTACCACTAAAGCTGTAGCTTCGGTTTCTTTGATTAGGTTTGGAAAATTGGTGAAATCCTCAGTTTTAGTGAAAGTTGCGGCAGGAAAAGTCGTAAGTCCCGCCCGCATCAAAGCTTCTTGATAACCAAAATAGCGTTCAAAAAAGAGTACTTCTTGGTCAACGTTAGAAGCAAATAAAATTTTCTGATGTCCTTTTTGGATCAAAAATTCTGTGGCTTGCTTGCCTAATAATTGATTGTCGTTATCGATATAAGTAACCGCAGATTCTTGTTGTGCCGGTCGACCGATTAGAGTGAAGGGAATTTTGTTAGCAATTAAATATTCTGCGACAGGATCACGATTCTCAGAATAACTTAAAATAAAACCATCGACTTGTTGTTGGCGATACATCCGCATCACGCTAGCTAACAAAGCCTCCATAGTTTTTGCAGAAGCGATTGCTGTTGTTACTTGATATTCGTGGGCCGCTTCGTTGACGGTATTAATTAATTCTAGATAAAAAGGATTGCCAATCCGTTCCTTAGAATCTAGTGGCGGTAAAATGACCGCAATTGCATTAGCTTTTTGTTTGCCAAGATTTCTAGCGGCTGCATTAGGGAAATAATTCATCTCCTGCATGATTTTTCGAACTTTTTCTTTCGTATCATTTGAAATACTAGGATGATCATTGATTACACGTGAGACAGTTGAAGGAGAGACATTGGCTTTTTTAGCGACGTCTTTTACTGTAGGTTTCACATTCATCTCTCCTTTTAATTTATTTCCATTGTTCTTTTAGATAATTAAAACTCAATTCGTCGGTAGATGCAACAGTCGGTACATCACCTAATATTTTTTTCGAACCAACACCGATTGGTTGCGCACCACTAGCGATAATAGCACTAATGCCAGCCTTAGCATCTTCAATTCCAATACATTCTGCTGGTTTTAGATCAATTATTTCTGCTGCCAATTCAAAAATATCGGGTGCTGGTTTACCATGAGCGACTTTACTAGGGTCGGCAATCCCATCGAAATATTCAGTTAGGGCTAATTGCTTCAGTAAAAAAGGCCCATTTTTACTAGCAGAAGCTAGAGAAATTCTTATCTGATGCTCCTGTAATTGCTGCAACAAAGCTAAAATACCTGGATAAACATCCTTAGGTGAGATTTGTTGAATCATTTGTTGGTAGTTCTCATTTTTTTCCTTAGCTAATGCGATAAATTCTTCTGATGAAATATTTGTCTTGTTGCCATGTTTTAACAACAAGGTCAGGGAATCTTCTCGACTTACCCCTTTTAGTTGCTCATTAAAGGCTCGATCAATTGTAAAGCCGAGTTTTTCTGCTAATTTCTTCCAAGCCAGATAATGATACTCTGCTGTATCAGTAATCACACCATCTAGATCAAATAATACTCCTTTAAACATCTCATCCTCCTAGTGAATCTGTTTTTTTAAAATATCTGTTAAAGTAAAAGTTTCATCATATAAAGTAATAGATAATGGTTCGCCAGATTCTAGTTTGAAGATTACTTCATTCGCGTTTACAGTAACGGCAATCAAACGACCTCGGTAATTAATATGAAAAGCATAGCTCTGCCAGTTTTTAGGTAAGAATGGGGCAAAACTTAATTGTTCTTGAGAAGTTTTCATTTGCGCAAAACCTTGTACAATTGCTAACCAGCTTCCAGTCATTGAGGTAATATGCAATCCATCTTCAGTATCATTATTGTAATTATCTAAATCTAAACGGGCAGTACGCTGGTACATTTCCATCGATTTTTCTTCCATACCTAACTCGGCTGCTAAAACAGCGTGAACTGATGCGGAAAGTGAACTTTCATGGACTGTCATTGGCTCATAAAAATCAAAGTTCTGTTGCTTTTCTTCTTTAGAGAATTGGTCATTAAAGAAATAAATTCCTTGTAAAACATCTGCTTGCTTAATAAAACAAGAACGTAAAATTTTATCCCAGGACCAATTTTGGTTTAATGGTAAATCTTCAGGAGATAAATCCTTTACAGGCATTAAATCTTTGTCTAAGAAAGTGTCATGTTGAACAAAAATACCTAATTCTTGCTCTTCAGGTAAATACATTAAATCAATAATTTCCTGCCAATGAACCAATTCTTCATTTGAAATAGTCACAGTGGTACTTGTTTGATATTTTTGATAAGTCTTTAGCGTATAGTTTAAAATCCAGCGAGCCAAATAATTAGTATACCAGTTATTATTGATGTTATTTTCGTATTCATTTGGACCCGTGACACCGTGAATCATATATTTTCCTTGACGTTTAGAAAAATGGACCCGATCAGCCCAAAAACGGGAAATTTCAGTTAATACTTCTAAACCTTCTTTTTTCAAATAAGCTTCGTCACCAGTATAATTGGCATAGTTATAGATAGCATGGGCAACTGCACCATTTCGATGGATTTCTTCAAAAGTTATTTCCCATTCGTTATGGCATTCGATGCCAGTAAAAGTTACCATTGGATATAATGCGCCTTTTAATCCTTGTTGACGGGCATTATGATGTGCTTGCGGCAATTGATTATGGCGATATTTCAATAAGTTTTTAGTGACTTCTGGTTTAGCCAAAGCCAAATACATCGGTACTGCATAAGCTTCTGTATCCCAATAAGTTGCACCACCATATTTTTCGCCGGTAAAGCCTTTTGGACCAATATTTAGACGTTCATCCTCACCATAATAAGTTGAGAATAGCTGGAAAAGATTAAATCGAATGCCTTGTTGCGCTTCATCATCACCTTCGATTTTTACATCGGCTAATTGCCAACGTTTTTCCCATGCAGCTGTTTGTTCAGCTAATAAGTCTTCAAAGGATAAGTCGTATGCTTCCACTAACTTAACAGCTGTTGGTACTTGCTGATCTTCTGGAATATCACGACTCGTCACAATCACGACTCGTTTTTCCAAACTAGCCGTTTGATTTTCTTTCAAATGGTAATTAAAAGTTTCGCTAACTTCCATCGGTGCTTCAGCAAATGTCCCAGAAACATTGGTATGATGTTTCATTGTTGCTGTAATTGAAAATTGATCAACACCAAATGGATTAGGGATAGTTTCCGCTGTTAGATAACTGATATTTTCTTCACTGCCACGATTTTTTTCTAGCCAAAACATTTCGTCATAATTACTGTCTTCATTATGAACTTGATTATCTAGTTTTGAGATAATTTTCACTTCTGCTTCTCCAGCCAAAATTTCAAAATCTACTTTAATAACAGCCAATTCTAATTTTGTAATACTTAGGAAGCGTTTGAAATTAAAACGAACGGTTGCGCCAGCTATCTCAGCAACAAAACTTCTAGTTAGCAGACCATTTCTCATATCTAATGACAAGTCAAATTCAGAAAAATCGATCTTAGCTAAATCCACTTCGATTTGATTCACAAAGATTTTCATCTGTAAAAAATCAACAGCATTAATCACTTTTCCAAAGTATTCAGGATAGCCATTTTTCCACCAGCCAACTCGCGTTTTGTCTGGGAACCATATACCAGCTAAATAAGTGCCTTGATGATGATCATCACTATAAGTTTCTTCAAAATTTCCTCGCATACCCATATAACCATTTCCAATACTGGTTAAAGATTCTTGCAAGCGGCGATTCTCACGGTTTAATTCATTTGTTTTTATTTTCCAGGGATCAATTGCGAAAAGTCGTTGAATTTTTTGCATAATAAGCCTCCTATAAAATTTCTATAAATTGATAATAGCGCAATCGATTGCGCAAGTCAAACTGAATTACTTAAAAGAATTCAAATCAATATAATTGATATTAAAATCAATGAATAAACGATTTTATCTTTTTTGATTGAAAGAGTTTACAAATAATATTTTTGCGTATATAATGCAATACATCGAAACCGATTGCGTAGATTGGTCGTGAAAAGGAGCGAGCTTTTAATGGAGAAAATCAAACAGGTATTTAGTTTTGCTTTCTGGCAAAAATTTGGGAAAGCGCTGATGGTCGTTATTGCTGTAATGCCGGCAGCTGGGTTGATGATTAGTATTGGTACGTCGATTCCGATGATTTCACCAGACTTAGGGTGGTTAGCAACAGTTGGTGGTGTTATTGAAAATGTTGGTTGGGCAATTATTGGGAATCTACACGTCCTATTTGCTTTAGCGATTGGCGGAAGTTGGGCGAAAGAAAAAGCGGGTGGTGCATTTGCTGCAGGGCTATCATTTATTTTAATTAATCGTATCACCGGAGCAATCTTTGGAGTAACTAGTGAAATGCTGGCAAATCCGGAAGCAGTGACTCATACCTTATTTGGTCAAGAAATTGCGGTCAACGGCTATTTTATTAGTGTTTTAGAAGCGCCCGCTTTAAATATGGGGGTTTTCGTGGGGATTATTGCTGGTTTTGTTGGAGCGACTGCTTACAATAAATACTACAACTTCAGAAAATTACCAGAAGTGTTAACTTTCTTTAATGGAAAACGTTTTGTTCCCTTTGTTGTCATTTTTCGGTCAGTTTTAGTTTCATTGATTTTGGCATTAATTTGGCCTGTTGTCCAAACGGGGATCAATAATTTTGGTATCTGGATTGCAAATTCTCAAGATACAGCACCGATTTTGGCTCCGTTCTTATATGGAACGTTAGAACGATTGTTGCTGCCATTTGGCTTGCATCATATGTTGACAATTCCGATGAATTATACACAATTAGGTGGCGTCTACGAGATTACGACTGGGGTTAATGCGGGTCAGCAAGTATTTGGTCAAGATCCATTATGGTTAGCTTGGGCAACTGACTTAGTCAATTTAAGAAATGCTGGTGATATGGGTCAATATAATGACTTGTTAGCAGGTCTGACGCCGGCTCGTTTTAAGGTTGGACAAATGATCGGCGCCTCAGGAATATTGATGGGATTAACTTTTGCAATGTATCGCAATGTAGATCCTGGCATTCGGAAAAAATATAAATCAATGTATTTATCAGCAGCAGTGGCTGTTTTCCTAACTGGTGTAACTGAACCTTTAGAGTATATGTTTATGTTTGTAGCGGCACCGTTGTATGCTTGTTATGCAGTCATTCAAGGTTTAGCCTTCGCAATGGCGGATATTATAAATTTACGGGTTCATTCATTTGGAAATATTGAATTGTTAACAAGAACGCCGATGGCCATCAGAGCAGGTTTAGGATCTGATTTATTCAATTTTGTATGGGTAACAATCCTATTCGGCATATTTACGTATTTCTTTGCTAGCTTCATGATTAAGAAATTTAATTACGCAACTCCTGGTCGTGCCGGAAATTATGAAATTGACAATGATGATGAAACGACTGGTAATAATAGTGGTAACGGTTCAGCTGTTGCCGATGATCAAATTGTTAAAATTATTAATCTTTTAGGTGGGAAAGAAAATATTAGCGATGTAGATGCTTGCATGACACGTCTGCGAGTTTCAGTTAAAGATCATGATCAAGTAGGTAGTGAAGAATAATGGAAAAAAGCTGGTGCCATGGGGCTGTTAGTCAAAGACAATGGTGTACAAGCAGTCTATGGTCCGAAAGCCGATATTTTGAAATCAGATATTCAGGATTTATTAGATGCCAATATCGAAATACCTAAAATTGATTTAACTGATCGTAAGGTTGAAACAATAGAAGAAAATAAAAATTTTAAAGGACTAACTGAAAAAATATCGTCCCCAGCAGATGGGCAATTCATTCCTATTGATAAAGTTGAAGATGAAGTTTTCTCGAAAAAAATGATGGGCGAAGGTTTTGCTGTTATTCCGACTGACGGGAATGTTGTTAGTCCGGTATCAGGCAAAGTAGTGTCGATTTTCCCAACAAAACACGCCATTGGTTTAGAAACGTCAGAAGGAATTGAAGTATTGGTTCACATGGGTATTGATACTGTGGATTTAAATGGAAAAGGTTTTGAATTATTTGTAACAAGCGAACAAATGGTTCAAGCAGGGGATTTAATTGCTAAAGTTGACCTTGACGTACTGGAGTCGGCCGACAAATTAACAACTATGATTGTTATATTCACTAATGGTGATAAAATTAAAGATTATCGTTACGAGGCAATAGACAAAGTTGAAAAAGGACAAGAAATTGGCACGCTAGAAATTTAAGAGGTGAGAGAAATTAATTTTTTAACCTTTAATACCCATAGTTGGCTAGAAAATAACGACCAACAACAAGTAGAAGTTTTAGCACAAAAAATATTAAAAGAAGATATTTCGATAATCGCATTACAGGAAGTCAATCAAAAAATTACCTCTAAAGAGATTCAAGTAGATCATTATTTTCAATTAAATAATGAGCAGCAATCTGTTCATGAGGACAATTTTGCTTATTGTGTAGTGAATAGGTTACGAGACTTAGGAACAAACTATTACTGGAGTTGGGCGTTCAATCATATCGGTTATGACAAATATCATGAAGGTGTGGCAATTTTGTCGAAAACTCCTTTTCAAGCTGAAGTGATAAAAATTTCGCTAGAAGATGATCCGGCAGATTATCACACACGAAAAGCGTTGTTGGGGAAAAGTGAATCTTTGTGTTTTTTATCTGGTCATTTTTCCTGGTGGAGTCAGTCTAGTGGATTTGCATATGAATGGAGAAAAGTTGAGGGTCGATTATGGGATCAAAAATTGCCGCTAATTATAATGGGAGATTTTAATAATCCGGCGAATCAAAGAGACCAAGGCCGAGATTTAGTTTTAGCGAGTCAGTTAAACTTACAAGACAGTTTTGAAGTAGCAACTGAAAAGATTGGTGAAGGAACAATCCCAGGGGGAATAGACGGTTGGGAAAAAAACGCTCAGTCCCTCAGGATTGACTACATCTTTTTGGCACAAGAGTTTCTAGTTGAAAAATATCAAATTGTTTTTGACAATATTAGTGATTTACAAATTAGTGATCATTATGGGGTGCTTATAAAAACTAGTCTGAAATAGGCTAGTTTTTATCTTTTAAAAAATACTTGACGAAGTCTTAAGAGAATGATAATCTAACTAAGCTGTCAAATGACGAAGGCAAACAATTTGAAATGATTTAAAAAGTTTCGAAAAAAATATTTCAAAAAGTTGTTGACATTCATTCGGTCAGCTGTTATGATATAAAAGTTGCTGATGCAACAGAAATAGACCTTTGAAAACTGAACGAATAAGACGAACCAAATGTGTAGGGCGTTCCTATTAATAGGAACAAACAATACAAAGCAAGCAATATGCTAGCAACAAGTCAATTAATACAATTGAGCTAACAGTCGCAAGACTGTGCAAACTTTTTAATGAGAGTTTGATCCTGGCTCAGGACGAACGCTGGCGGCGTGCCTAATACATGCAAGTCGAACGCTTTTTCTTTCACCGGAGCTTGCTCCACCGAAAGAAAAGGAGTGGCGAACGGGTGAGTAACACGTGGGTAACCTACCCTCCAGCGGGGGATAACACTTGGAAACAGGTGCTAATACCGCATAACAAAGAAAACCGCCTGGTTTTCTTTTGAAAGGCGCAATTGCGTCACTGGAGGATGGACCCGCGGTGCATTAGCTAGTTGGTGAGGTAACGGCTCACCAAGGCAACGATGCATAGCCGACCTGAGAGGGTGATCGGCCACATTGGGACTGAGACACGGCCCAAACTCCTACGGGAGGCAGCAGTAGGGAATCTTCGGCAATGGACGAAAGTCTGACCGAGCAACGCCGCGTGAGTGAAGAAGGTTTTCGGATCGTAAAACTCTGTTGTCAGAGAAGAACAAGGATAAGAGTGGAAAGTTTATCCCTTGACGGTATCTGACCAGAAAGCCACGGCTAACTACGTGCCAGCAGCCGCGGTAATACGTAGGTGGCAAGCGTTGTCCGGATTTATTGGGCGTAAAGCGAGCGCAGGCGGTCTCTTAAGTCTGATGTGAAAGCCCCCGGCTCAACCGGGGAGGGTCATTGGAAACTGGGAGACTTGAGTGCAGAAGAGGAGAGTGGAATTCCATGTGTAGCGGTGAAATGCGTAGATATATGGAGGAACACCAGTGGCGAAGGCGGCTCTCTGGTCTGTAACTGACGCTGAGGCTCGAAAGCGTGGGGAGCAAACAGGATTAGATACCCTGGTAGTCCACGCCGTAAACGATGAGTGCTAAGTGTTGGAGGGTTTCCGCCCTTCAGTGCTGCAGCTAACGCATTAAGCACTCCGCCTGGGGAGTACGACCGCAAGGTTGAAACTCAAAGGAATTGACGGGGGCCCGCACAAGCGGTGGAGCATGTGGTTTAATTCGAAGCAACGCGAAGAACCTTACCAGGTCTTGACATCCTTTGACCACTCTAGAGATAGAGCTTCCCCTTCGGGGGCAAAGTGACAGGTGGTGCATGGTTGTCGTCAGCTCGTGTCGTGAGATGTTGGGTTAAGTCCCGCAACGAGCGCAACCCTTATTGTTAGTTGCCATCATTTAGTTGGGCACTCTAGCGAGACTGCCGGTGACAAACCGGAGGAAGGTGGGGATGACGTCAAATCATCATGCCCCTTATGACCTGGGCTACACACGTGCTACAATGGGAAGTACAACGAGTCGCGAAGTCGCAAGGCTAAGCTAATCTCTTAAAGCTTCTCTCAGTTCGGATTGTAGGCTGCAACTCGCCTACATGAAGCCGGAATCGCTAGTAATCGCGGATCAGCACGCCGCGGTGAATACGTTCCCGGGCCTTGTACACACCGCCCGTCACACCACGAGAGTTTGTAACACCCGAAGTCGGTGAGGTAACCTTTATGGAGCCAGCCGCCTAAGGTGGGATAGATGATTGGGGTGAAGTCGTAACAAGGTAGCCGTATCGGAAGGTGCGGCTGGATCACCTCCTTTCTAAGGAAAATTACGGAGACTACACAAGTTTATCTTTATTCGTTCAGTTTTGAGAGGTCTACTCTCAAATCGTTCATTGAAAACTGGATACAAAAAACAAACCAAAAATTTTTAAAACAAACCGAGAACACCGCGTTGAATGAGTTTTTTAATAGTTCAATTGCTTATTTTTATTTATTGGAACTCTATCGCTAGAGGGAAGATAAAGACCCAACCGTAAGGTTGATAAGGTTAAGTGAATAAGGGCGCACGGTGGATGCCTTGGCACTAGGAGCCGATGAAGGACGGGACTAACACCGATATGCTTCGGGGAGCTGTAAGTAAGCTTTGATCCGGAGATTTCCGAATGGGGAAACCCAGCATCTTTAACAGGATGTTACTGTTCAGTGAATACATAGCTGAATGGAGGTAGACGCAGAGAACTGAAACATCTAAGTACCTGCAGGAAGAGAAAGAAAAATCGATTCCCTGAGTAGCGGCGAGCGAAACGGGAAAAGCCCAAACCAAGAGGCTTGCCTCTTGGGGTTGTAGGACTCCGATATGGTAGTTGATTGAAATAATCGAAGGACCTGGAAAGGTCTGCGAGACAGGGTAAAAGCCCCGTAGATGAAATTTGAATCACACCTAGGAGGATCCTGAGTACGGCGGAACACGAGGAATTCCGTCGGAATCCGGGAGGACCATCTCCCAAGGCTAAATACTCCCTAGTGACCGATAGTGAACCAGTACCGTGAGGGAAAGGTGAAAAGCACCCCGGAAGGGGAGTGAAATAGATCCTGAAACCGTGTGCCTACAACAAGTCAAAGCCCGTTAATGGGTGATGGCGTGCCTTTTGTAGAATGAACCGGCGAGTTACGATCCCATGCGAGGTTAAGTCGAAGAGACGGAGCCGTAGCGAAAGCGAGTCTGAATAGGGCGAATGAGTATGTGGTCGTAGACCCGAAACCATGTGATCTACCCATGTCCAGGTTGAAGGTGCGGTAAAACGCACTGGAGGACCGAACCCACGTACGTTGAAAAGTGCGGGGATGAGGTGTGGGTAGCGGAGAAATTCCAAACGAACTTGGAGATAGCTGGTTCTCTCCGAAATAGCTTTAGGGCTAGCCTCAGAGTAAGAATGATGGAGGTAGAGCACTGTTTGGACTAGGGGCCCATCTCGGGTTACCGAATTCAGATAAACTCCGAATGCCATACATTTATCTCTGGGAGTCAGACTGTGAGTGATAAGATCCATAGTCGAAAGGGAAACAGCCCAGACCACCAGCTAAGGTCCCAAAATATATGTTAAGTGGAAAAGGATGTGGGGTTGCACAGACAACTAGGATGTTGGCTTAGAAGCAGCCACCATTTAAAGAGTGCGTAATAGCTCACTAGTCGAGTGACCCTGCGCCGAAAATGTACCGGGGCTAAACATATTACCGAAGCTGTGGATTACACCTTAGGGTGTAATGGTAGGAGAGCGTTCTAAGGGCGTTGAAGGTAGACCGTGAGGACTGCTGGAGCGCTTAGAAGTGAGAATGCCGGTATGAGTAGCGAAAGACAGGTGAGAATCCTGTCCACCGTATGACTAAGGTTTCCTGGGGAAGGCTCGTCCGCCCAGGGTTAGTCGGGACCTAAGCCGAGGCCGAAAGGCGTAGGCGATGGATAACAGGTTGATATTCCTGTACTCGTTGTTTTTGTTTGAGCAATGGAGGGACGCAGTAGGCTAAGAAATCAGACGATTGGAAATGTCTGTCTAAGCAATGAGTCTTAAGATGAGTCAAATGCTTATCTTTCTAAGGACAAGTTGTGATGGGGAGGGAAATACAAGTACCGAAGTTTCTGATGTCACACTGCCAAGAAAAGCTTCTAGTGAGAAAACAATGACCCGTACCGTAAACCGACACAGGTAGTCGAGGAGAGTATCCTAAGGTGAGCGAGCGAACTCTCGTTAAGGAACTCGGCAAAATGACCCCGTAACTTCGGGAGAAGGGGTGCTGATCTAACGATCAGCCGCAGTGAATAGGCCCAAGCGACTGTTTATCAAAAACACAGGTCTCTGCAAAATCGAAAGATGAAGTATAGGGGCTGACGCCTGCCCGGTGCTGGAAGGTTAAGAGGAGTGCTTAGCGTAAGCGAAGGTACGAATTGAAGCCCCAGTAAACGGCGGCCGTAACTATAACGGTCCTAAGGTAGCGAAATTCCTTGTCGGGTAAGTTCCGACCCGCACGAAAGGCGTAACGATTTGGGCACTGTCTCAACGAGAGACTCGGTGAAATTTTAGTACCTGTGAAGATGCAGGTTACCCGCGACAGGACGGAAAGACCCCATGGAGCTTTACTGCAGTTTGATATTGAGTGTCTGTACCACATGTACAGGATAGGTAGGAGCCGTAGAAGTCGGGACGCTAGTTTCGACGGAGGCAATGGTGGGATACTACCCTTGTGTTATGGCCACTCTAACCCGCATCACTAATCGTGATGGGAGACAGTGTCAGATGGGCAGTTTGACTGGGGCGGTCGCCTCCTAAAGAGTAACGGAGGCGCCCAAAGGTTCCCTCAGAATGGTTGGAAATCATTCGCAGAGTGTAAAGGCACAAGGGAGCTTGACTGCGAGACCTACAAGTCGAGCAGGGACGAAAGTCGGGCTTAGTGATCCGGTGGTTCCGCATGGAAGGGCCATCGCTCAACGGATAAAAGCTACCCTGGGGATAACAGGCTTATCTCCCCCAAGAGTCCACATCGACGGGGAGGTTTGGCACCTCGATGTCGGCTCGTCGCATCCTGGGGCTGTAGTCGGTCCCAAGGGTTGGGCTGTTCGCCCATTAAAGCGGCACGCGAGCTGGGTTCAGAACGTCGTGAGACAGTTCGGTCCCTATCCGTCGCGGGCGTTGGAAATTTGAGAGGATCTGTCCTTAGTACGAGAGGACCGGGATGGACTTACCGCTGGTGTACCAGTTGTCTTGCCAAAGGCATCGCTGGGTAGCTATGTAGGGAAGGGATAAACGCTGAAAGCATCTAAGTGTGAAGCCCACCTCAAGATGAGATTTCCCATTTCTTAAAGAAAGTAAGATCCCTGAGAGAAGATCAGGTAGATAGGTCAGAAGTGGAAGTGCAGTGATGTACGGAGCGGACTGATACTAATCGATCGAGGACTTAACCAAGAAAAAATGGACTCGGAAGTTAAAAAAAGATGGAATGTTTTTTGATCCAGTTTTGAGTGAGCGAAGTTTACTCAACCAAATAGTGTGGTGGCGATAGCAAGAAGGATACACCTGTTCCCATGTCGAACACAGAAGTTAAGCTTTTTAGCGCCGATCGTAGTGAGGGGTTGCCCCTTGTGAGAGTAGGACGTCGCCACGCAACTGACCATCTATTTATAGGTGGTTTTTTTATTTTCTAAAGTGTATATAAAAAAATCGTCAAGTTTGTAGCCATTACACTATAGACTTGACGATTTTTTTAAATTGAGTTGTACATAAAATGAATTGTTTCAATTGTTTTTTGCCATTTCTGTTTTTCTAATGTATTTAAAGAAAGATCAAAGTCTTTTACAATACCACTACTTGAAATTTGTGCTGGATGGCCAACGTAAGCTTGATTAGTGTCATTATAGTTGCTAACTGGTGCAATCAATTGGCTATCATTTAAGATAGCTTCTACAATAGTTGAAGCAGCGTTCGCAATACCAAACGATGTGTAGCCTTTTCCACTGAAAGTAATCCAACCGCCTTTACGGGCTGCTACTTCTAATTCATCTAATTCTGTTTGGGAAAAATTTTCTTCAATTGGAATACCAGCTATTCGTACACTTGACCAGGCAACAAATTGCGATTCTCCATGTTCGCCGAGAACATACCCTTCGATTGAGGAAGGATGTACATTTAATTTTTGACTAACCGCATGACGCATTCTTGAAGTATCTAAAGTAGTACCAGTGCCGAAGACTTGATTTTTAGGTAAACCAGTTATTTGTTGAAGATATTGAGTAATCACATCACAAGGATTAGTGATATTGACTAAGATACCTTTGAATCCTGATTCCTTAATTTTTTGTCCCCATTCTTTTGCTACTTTTTTTGTAAAATTAAGTTCGATAAAACGATCTGAGGTACCTTGTAATAAACTAATATCGCCAGCTGAAAAAATAATAATATCGCAATCAGTTAATTCTGTTAGCGAAGGTTCTATTAGTTTTGTTTGACTGGATCGACCGATTTGCCCGTCAATTAAATCATTTATTTCCGCAAAAACAATTTTTTTATGTTGATCGAATAAAACCAACTCATCTACTAAATTTCTTTCAATTAAAGTATGTGCAGTAGTACTGCCAACATTTCCCACACCGATAATAGCTATTTTTCTCAAAAAAATCACTCCTCTATTAACTATTAAGGATGCCTTTTTTATGAGAAAATGTCAATAATATTATGAGGGGAAATCTAATTTTTGCTTTTGTTATTTAGTATAGTGTAGATTCTGGCTAAATCATCATTTGTACCGCGTAATTCGAAATCAGCTATAAATGGAAAATTAAATGCTTCACTGTACTGTTTAGCAGTTAAACAATATTGATAGTTAAAGTTTTTATTGCCGCTACCGACTATTCCTAAGCAATAGCGATAATTATCACTATATTCTAAGTAGTCTCTTAAGTTTTCTGTCAGAATTTCTTGATCACCATTATCGAGACCGTTACCTCCCTCAAGGTAAGTTGGTATAAAGGCGAAAAATTCTGTATTTTCACTTTCATAAGGAGTGTTATCTGAGATTTCTTTTATTTCTTCAATTAAGAGATTGTCCTGTGAAATTTTGTTTTGTTCGCGGCTATAAGCCATTAATCTTTTTACAAATGAGCGTGTGTTACCAGATATTGATATATATATAATGCGCATAATTGCTTATCCTCCTTTATGTTGATAAGTATAACATTGTTTGAAAAAAAGATCCGTCAACTTTTATGATAACGCTTGCAAAAACTTCGTAAATATGGTATAAAATAAGTGTAAGGGGTAGCATCCCTAAGAATTGCGAAGTTGGCAATTGTACAGTGTAACGTCTAAGATTTTGACAGATGCCGAGGGGCAGAAAGGACGTAGGGATATTTTGAGAACTCCTTACTCAAGAGTCAAAGTCTAACGAGGAAAGAGGCAAGTGGACAATAAAGAACCAACGACCTCTCACCAAATGGCTAAACTTAAACAAGAGACAGCAGAAAGATGGTTTAAGTTTGTAGAAAATGATTTCGTAAAGAAGGAATCGAAAGTAATCAGCCATTTAACTCGTTAGACTATTTTTGTGTCTAAAATTAGTAAAGAGGAGTAATCGTTAACTACGATTACTCCTCTTTTTAGTTATTGTAAATTCTAATATCATGATCAATTCCACGAATTGCAAAGTGTGACTTATCATCAAAAAGATATTGTTTTCCATCAGTTGGAATTTTTTTGCTGAACATCTCTTCATACTCTGGTATAGATAGTTGTGTACGTTTGTCTAATAAGGCAGAATGTTCTTTCTTGACTAAGTGATTTTCAAAACCAGGCATTACTTCTGCAGAAAAGAATTCACTCACTGATCCCGAGCCATAGCTAAAAAGTCCTACTTGATCACCAGCTGTTAATGAACTATTTTCTAGTAGAGAGATAAGTCCCAAATATAAGGATCCGGTATATAAATTCCCTACTCGTCGACTGTAGGTAATCGCCTCATCATATTTTTGCTCCAAACGTCTGGCTTCTTCTTCAGAAATAGTCGGATAAAGCCCCCTTAAAGCTTTACGTCCCATCTTCGTATATGGTAAATGAAAGGTTAAAGCGGCGTAATCTTGGCTATTCTTTTTATTGACTTTTTTATTTTCTTCCCAAACTTTTAAAAAGGAGTCAATATAAATCTCATTAGATAAGTGTCCATCTACTAATGGATAGTCATGTCCAGATGGTCGCCAAAAGTCGTAAACATCTTCAGAATAAAAGACGCTATCATTGTTTAATGCTAATATTTTAGGTTGGCTACTAACTAACATAGCTACTGCACCACAACCTTGTGTCGGTTCACCACCAGAGTTTAAGCCGTATTTTGCAATATCTGCAGCAATCACCAGCACTTTGCGATCTGGATGTGCAGCTATATAATCTCTTGCCTGTTGTAAGGCTACTGTACCACTGTAGCAAGCTTGTTTAATCTCAAATGATCGTGCATAAGGTTGAATATTGAGTAAATGATGAATGATTACTGCTGCCGATTTAGAGAAATCATTACTTGATTCAGTTCCAACAATAACCATATCAATTTTGTTTTTATCTTCATCAGTAAGAATTTTCTCAGCAGCACAAGCACCTAATGTAATAATATCTTGAGTAAAAGGAAGCATTGCCATTTGATCTTGCCCCAGGCCAATATGAAATTTATTCGGATCAACACCTCTAGCCAGAGCTAAGTCAGTCATATCTAAATAGTAATTCGGTACATGAAAAGCTATTTTATCAATTCCAATTTTCATGATTTCCTCCTTGAAAAATAATACTATGTAATCTATATCCATTAGCCAATATAACATAGAAAAGGTAGTTTTCACCATCAATCATTCTTAAGAATAATTAAAGCTCTATGTGTTATACTGTTTCTGGTAAAAAGACAATTTTTTTGGAGGTGCAACCTTGGAAGAAGTAGTGATTTTAAGTGCTGTACGGACACCAATTGGAAAATATAAAGGAACTTTAGCAACTGTTTCGGCTGTTGATTTAGCAGCTATTACAATTTCAGAAGCAGTCAAACGCAGCAATGTTAAAAATCAAGTGGATCAAGTAATTTTAGGCAATGTCTTACAAGCTGGCAGTGGGCAGAATGTTGCTCGACAAGCAAGTATAAAAGCTGGATTAGGTAACCAAGTTCCAGCAATGACGATTAATGAAGTTTGCGGTTCGGGTCTGAAGTCAATTATTTTAGCGATGCAGCAAATACAATTGGGGAGAGCTCAGCTAGTTGTTGCAGGTGGTACAGAAAATATGTCACAAGCACCAAAGCTAACAAAATTCGACTTTGAGACTGAATCATATCAAGAACCTATTTCAAGTATGATTTACGATGGTTTAACGGATGCTTTTAGTGGTGAACATATGGGATTGACTGCTGAAAAGGTTTCTGAACGGTTTGGTGTTACACGTCAGATGCAAGATAAATTTGCCTATGACTCTCAGAAAAAAGCCCATACAGCAAATATTTCTGGTAAATTTTCTGAAGAAATTGTACCTGTTCATTTAGCGGATGGAACCGTTATTGAAAAAGACGAAGGTATTAGAGAGAATGCTACACTAGAAAAAATGAGCAGTTTAAAACCGGCTTTTAAAGAAGAGGGGACGGTTACTGCAGCGAATGCGTCGACTTTGAATGATGGTGCATCTGCTTTAGTATTGGCAGCAAAAAGTTATGCGATTGCGAATCAATTGCCCTTTTTAGCAGAAATTGAAGATTATGCTGAAGTGGGCATTGATCCAAGTATTATGGGAGTTGCACCGATTGATGCGATAAACAAATTATTACAACAACGTCAAATGACAACAAAGCAAGTTGATTTATTTGAAATTAATGAAGCTTTTGCGGCTTCTTCAGTGGCTGTCGAAAGAGAGTTGGCGCTTCCTAAAAATAAAGTGAATATTTATGGTGGTGGAATTGCTTTAGGTCACCCGATTGGCGCTAGTGGTGCGCGGATCGTGACAACTTTATTATCAGCACTTAAAGACGAAAATAAAGAACGAGGAATTGCTAGCTTGTGTATTGGTGGTGGTTTAGGTTTAGCAATAATGTTAAAAAAAAAATCCCTTGTAAAAGAAGATAAGTTTTATCGCCTATCAACTGACGAAAGAATTAACCAGTTATTAACTGATAAAAAAATTCAAGCTAACGATGTTGCTGAACTAAAAAAAATGACCTTATCAGAAAAGATAGCCGATAATTTAATTGAGAACCAAATTAGCGAAGTTGAACTACCATTAGGCGTGGCTCAAAATTTTGTTGTGAATGGTGAAAAAAAACTTGTTCCGATGGCGACTGAAGAACCATCAGTAATTGCTGCTGCTAGTAATGCTGCTAAGTTAGTCAGTCAAGCAGGCGGTTTCAAGACAAAAGTATTGAGTCGTAAAATGATTGGACAAATTGTCTTTAATCAATTAAGTGATTTTACAATTGTTGAAAAATGGCTTACTGAAAATCGATTAAAGATTTTTGATCTAGCTAATCAAGCTTATCCTTCAATTGTCACTCGAGGTGGCGGCTTAACTGATTTAAAATCACGTAGATTTAAAGAAAAATTTTTTTCAATTGATTTAACGGTAGATGTAAAAGATGCAATGGGTGCTAACATGGTTAATACGGTATTGGAGGCTGTAGCTAACGAGATTCAACAGGCTTTTCCTCAAGAAGAACTTTTGTTTAGCATTTTAAGTAACTATGGAACAGAAGCGCTAGTTGAAGCAACCTGTCAAATTCCTTTTGAGGTAGTTTCAGAAGTAACTGCAAAAAAAATTGTTGCAGCAGGTCGTTTTGCGAAGTTAGATCCTTATCGGGCTGCAACCCATAACAAAGGAATAATGAACGGAATTGATGCTGTTGTTTTAGCGACTGGAAATGACACTCGGGCTGTAGCTGCAGCTTGTCATGCTTATGCTAGTCGAAATGGAAGTTATCAAGGATTGACTGATTGGTGGATTGAAGATGACACCCTCAAAGGTCGATTGATTGTGCCAATGAATGTTGGCATTGTCGGAGGAGCGACCAAAGTATTGCCTAAAGCTGTTTTAAGCTTGAAATTGCTAGCTGTGGACAGTGCTCAGAACTTGTCAGAAAATATTGTGGCCGTTGGTTTAGCCCAAAATTTAGCTGCAGTTAAAGCTCTAGTAACTGATGGGATTCAAAAAGGCCATATGGCTTTACACAGTCGGACTTTGGCCATCAATGCGGGAGCAAAAGATCATGAAATTGATCGAGTAGTTCAGTTATTAAAGCAAACAAAAGTAAAAAATTTAGAACAAGCAAAAGCTATCCTTGCGAAATTGCGTGAATAGGCTTTTTAAAGTTAGAAGATTTGGTCAGTATTATTTTTAGGAGGTGAAATCAGTGATAAAAGATGAACGATATAAAGAAATTATGCAATTGTTGAGAAAAACTGGAACGGTGAAAGTCAATGATATCATGGATAAACTAGATGTTTCTGATATGACAGTCCGCAGAGATTTAGCCAGTTTGGAAAAGCAAGGATTGCTTAAAAGAGTCCATGGTGGTGCGAAAGTGAATACTTTCAATGAAGAACTGTCCCATAAAGAAAAACGGATTATTCACATTGACGAAAAACGAGCAATCGTTAAAAAAGCGATTGAGTACATTCAAACAGGGGATACAATATTTTTAGGACCTGGAACAACGATTGAATTATTGGCACAATTAATCGATGTAGCTGATGTTAGAATCGTAACCAATTGTTTACCGGTATTTGAAATATTAAATCAAAAAAAAGAGCATCAGAAAATCTATTTAGTTGGCGGAGAAATGCGAAACAATACTCAGTCTTTTTTTGGCGATTTAACCAATAAAATTATTACTGATTTAAAATTTAATAAAGCCTTTTTCAGCTGCAATGCTTTAGTTGGTCAGGAAATTATGACTAGTACATTAGAAGAAGGTCAGACCCAAACATTGGCGCTAAATAATAGTCAAGAACGTTTTTTATTAGCTGATAGTTCGAAGATTGGTAAGACTGATTTTTGTGTTTATTATCGTTTAGATGAAGTAACAGAACTGATAACTAACCAAGATGAAACACACAAATATAAGCAATTAGACAGTTCATCAATCATTTTAGTATAGAAAAATCCCGAAGTGCATCGTGTGCATTTCGGGATTTTTTTGATTAATTTTTGGCTGCTAAGTAAGCGGCATTTCTTTTTTTCATTTGACGAGCGTACCAGATGAAGATGAGCAAATAGTCAATTAATGCGATAGCTGCATATAAAACAAATTGAATTTGTCCTTGGGATGCATTACCGACCAAATAACCTAAGAATTTTTCAATCGGACCTTCCATTGTTGTATGAGAAATAAGTGCATTCGAGCTCAAACCAGCAGGAAAGGCTCCAACTTTTTTCGCTGTTTCAGTAACAAATGGCGCAATTAGCGTACCTGACCATAAGAATAATGGTAATTCAATCGCGCCAATAACAATCATTCGAATTAATTTACCGCGAGTGACAACTAATAAAGCTGGTGTAACACCCATGGCAATAATTCCGCCTAATGGTAATAATTTATTTCCTGGAAGTACCATAGCTTCTAATAACATGATTGGTGCTAGCACGTTTGCAGCTGCCCAAATTTCGGCACGACCTGCTAGGAAAGGCCAATCTAAACCAATGTTAATCGTACGACCTTTTAATTTAGCTGAAGCGAAATCAGTGATCCCTTGAGATAAAGGTTCAACCGCGGCAATAAACCATGCACCAATTAAAGAGAACAGTTCCAAACAGGTTGCAGCTGTAAAGGCTAAAGCAAAGATCTCAGTTGGGTTTTGTCCAGCCAATAAACCAACAAAAATTCCTAAATAAATACCAATGGCAAATTTTGATCCCCAAAAGCCAATTTTACTATTCAATTTGGCTGCATCGAAATCATATTTGTCCAACCACGGGAAGATCTTGTCAAAAATTTTATCAAAGACCATAATGATTGGATTCATCATATAGTTCATATGAGTTGTTGTCATTGGATTTGAATCTGGTGCATCTAATAAATCATTAAAGGTTGGTTTCATTAAATCAGAATTGATAATTTTTAAAATACCGATGAAAATAACTAATAATGTGGCAATAAATAAGTTTGCGCCACAGAAAATGGCAAATAAACCAACGATAGAAAGATGCCAGATATCGAAAATATCAACATCTAAAGTATCTGTCTTTTTCAAGATCAGCATTGCGACATTGACAATCACCATAATTAATAAGAAGTAAAGTGTATAAGGTGATCCCCAAGTAATTGTTGCTAAAGGCGCCCAACCAACATCAGTGATGTTTAAGCTTAGTCCTGTTCGTTCAACAAAGTCGGCCATCGCACCTGAAAAAGCGTTAGTTAAAATTCCAATAATTGCTCCGATCCCGGTTAAAGCAATCCCTAATTTTAAACCGCCTTCTAAAGCACGGCTAGGTTTTACTTTGAAGAAAAGTGCGATGATGGTTAAGACAATTGTCATCAATGGGGCAGCCCCTAAATTAATTAGAGGCTGAAATATGCTGTTGGCTAAATCAATAATTGTACTCATGATATCCGTCCTTTTCTATTTAACTGATTGATTTGATGGCTTCTTCCATTTGATCATAAACTGGTTGAGCCATAGCTGGAATACGATATAGAATTGCGCCTGCATCTACAACGGGAATATCAATTTTGAAGCCTAAGTTGGTATTGGCAATTTGGGCGAAAATATCATAATGTGATAACATATCTTCATTTACATCTTTGATCATGACAGCATCACAAGAAACTTGATATCCTCTAGCTTTCATTTCTTTTTCTAATGCATCTTTGATTTGGTGGCTTGAATTTACTCCGGCTCCACACGCTGCTAAAATTTTAATCATTTAAATTCTCTCCTTTGAAATTTTTTTCTAAAAATTGATAAATCATTTTTGGGTCTTCCTCATTAAAGAACTGAATTAATTCTGTTTGTTCAACTGAATTAATAAAATCCATGATATCCGCTAGCAATCCTGACTGTTCTTCGCCATTTTGATTCAAAATCATAAAAAGAAACCGTACATTCATTACTTCATCTGGTTGAATCATATTATGAAATGGAATATCTTTCTTTAATTTGATAGGAACGATTCGAGTCGTATTGACAAATTCACTCTCAGTATGAGGAATGGCAATATTTGGTAGCTCTTGACTGATTGGCGCAAGATCTAAACCTGTTGGATAATTTACTTCTCTTTCTATTAAATTGTCTAGGAAATTTTCAGATACCAATTTTTTTGCTAATAAACTTTGATAGATTTCTTCAAAAACTGCTGTTTGAGAATTTTTTTCTGATACATAAATGGTATCCTCTGAAAAAAGTGACATTTCATAAGTACCTCCTTTTTTGTTCGAAATAGTTCGTTTGTTGTTTATGACATAATAATAAGCGCTTTCTTAAGATAAGTCAACCAGAAATCAAAAAAAAATAAACTTATTGTTGTTGAAAAATGTTTGTTTTTGGTTTATGATGAATTTGTATCAAGGAAAGTGAACAAGGAGGTGAGCACAATTTGTTGAAAAATGAACGACAGAAAATCATTTTGGATTTATGCGAACGAGACGGGATTGTTACTGTAAAAACAATCCAAGCGACTATTCATGTTTCTGATATGACAATCAGACGGGATTTAACTGAAATGGATCATGAAAAAAAATTGATCCGTATTCATGGTGGGGCCCAAAGTATTGCGTTCAATCAAGAAGATTCAACGGTTGAAAAATCTAGCATAGAAACACCAAAAGAACTTTCACATTTTGAAAAGAAAATGATTAGTACCGATGAAAAAAAATATATTGCAAAAAATGCAGCACAATTAATTAATGATGAACGAGAAACAATTTTTTTGGGACCAGGTACTACTATTGAATTAATGACTGAACATATTACATTAGAACACGTTCGAATCGTAACCAATAGTTTGCCAGTCTTTAACTTATTGAAAGATAAAGGAAAGTACGATCTTTATTTAGTGGGTGGTTCTTATAGGGAACATACCGGAGCATTTGTTGGTTCGGTTGCTGATGAAGTGATTCAAAAAATAGGGATTACAAAAGCTTTTGTCGGTGTTAATGGAATTCAAGATGGTTGGGTGTCAACCTTTAATGTAGAAGAAGGCAAAATTCAACAATTGGCATTGGATAAAGCCAACGAAAAATATCTGGTAGCTGATGCTCACAAGTTCAATCATCGTGATTTTTATAATTTTTATAATTTAAAAAAAGCCGATGGTTTGTTCACAGACTATACAATTTCCAAGAGTGTAAAAGAGCAGTATGAACAATACACAAAAATTTTTAATTAAGAGGAGGATTTATAATGCGGGTAGTAATTGGATCAGATCTTGAAGGAATGACATTAAAAGAAACAATCAAAACTTATTTAATAGAAGAAGGTTTTGAGGTAGTTGATAAAAGTGAAGAAGCGGCTGTTGATTTTGTAGAATCAACTTTGGCTGTTGCTCAAGATGTAGTTGCTAATGAAGGCAGTTTAGGAATCGCTTTTGATGGTTATGGCGCAGGCAGCTTTATGACAGCTACTAAAGTAAAAGGCATGGTAGCAGCTGAAGTTTCTGATGAACGTTCAGCTTATATGACGCGGGAACATAATAATTCACGGATAATTACTTTAGGGGCAAAAATCGTTGGTGATGAATTAGCTAAAAATATTGTCAAAGAATTTTTAAGTGCTAACTATGATGGTGGCAGACATCAAGTCAGAGTCGATATGTTAAATAAAATGGCCTAAGCAAATAGAAGGGAAGAAAGAACATGAAAATAGCAATTGGATGCGATCATATTGTAACAGATACCAAAATGGCGGTCTCAGATTTTTTGAAATCAAAAGGATATGAAGTATTAGATGTAGGAACGTATGATTTTACGCGCACACATTATCCAATTTTTGGGAAAAAAGTTGGTGAAGCTGTTGTTAGTGGTGAAGCAGATCTGGGTATCTGTCTTTGCGGTACAGGCGTCGGAATCAATAATGCGGTCAACAAGGTTCCAGGTGTGCGTAGTGCATTAGTACGAGACATGACGACTGCTGTTTATGCGAAAGAACAATTAAATGCGAATGTTGTTGGTTTTGGTGCACGAATTACAGGCGAGTTCTTGATTTGTGATATTGCAGAGGCTTTCATTGAAGCGCAATATCAACCAACAGAAGAAAACAAAAAATTAATTGCAAAGATTGATCATGTTGAAAAAAATCATCCTGAACAAATGGATCCTCACTTCTTTGATGAATTTATTGAAAAATGGGATCGGGGAGAATATCACGACTAAAAGGAGCGAATAATGCTTTTAACTATTACAATGAATCCTTCAATTGATATTTCTTATCCGCTAGAGAAATTTCAGTTGGATACAGTTAATCGGGTAACAGATACACGAAAAACTGCTGGTGGCAAAGGTTTAAATGTCACGAGAGTGTTGAAACAGTTGTCAACAGAGGTGACTGCTAGTGGATTGATCGGTGGTTTTTTAGGAAAACAAATCCGGAGTCAATTAGAAGCTGAAAAAATCAACCACGCTTTCTCTCAAATTGAAGGAGAAACCCGAAATTGTATTGCCATTTTACATGAAGGCAAACAAACAGAAATCTTAGAAAGCGGACCGACTATTTCTCAAGGAGAAGCCCAAAATTTTTTAAATAATTTTACTGAATTGGTTAAACGAAGTAGTATGATTTCATTTTCCGGTAGTTTGCCAGCTGGTTTGCCGACTGATTTTTATCATCAAATGCTGGAAATCTGTCAACAACAAAATAAAAAAGTCGTTTTGGACTGTTCCGGAAAAGCTTTGGAAGCCGTTTTAGCTGGTTCTGCTAAACCATTTGTCATTAAACCAAATTTAGAAGAACTTGCTGCAATTTTAAATCGTTCAGTTGAAATAAATGATTTAAAAGATGTTTTGCAAACTGAAAAGTTCTCAGGTATCGAATGGATTGTTGTTTCATTAGGTAGTCAAGGGGCTTTTGCAAAACACGATGAAAAATTTTATCGAGTAAATATTCCAAAGATTGAAGTCGTTAATCCAGTTGGTTCTGGCGATGCTACGGTAGCCGGATTGCTTTACGCCTTGGATCAAGAAAAAGAAGATCAAGAAGTTTTAAAAATAGCCAATACTTTAGGGATGTTGAATGCACAAGAAAACCTAACAGGTCACGTAAATATGGATAACTTTGAAATGATTAAAAATCAAATAAATGTGGCACCAGTTTAAAACGAAGGGAAGAATTCAACTGATGGAATTAACAGAAAATAAAAGAAATTGTTTAAAACAAATAACCAATGAAAAAGGAATCATTGGTGCTTTAGCGATTGATCAACGAGGGGCTTTAAAAAAAATGATCAATAAGTATCAGGAGACTGAAGCAACCGCTGAACAAATTGAACAGTTCAAAGAAATTGTTTCAACTGAATTAACACCATTTGCTTCAGCAATTTTATTAGATCCAGAATATGGTTTGCCTGCTGCTGCAGCGCGGGATAAATCAGCTGGGTTATTATTAGCTTACGAAAAAACTGGGTATGATGCTTCTACTCCAGGACGCTTGCCAGATTTGCTATCGATTTGGTCAGTCAAACGCTTAAAAGAAGCTGGTGCAGATGCTTGTAAATTTTTACTATACTATGATGTTGATGAATCAGCAGAAATTAATCTACAAAAACAAGCCTTTATCGAACGAATTGGTTCTGAATGCCAAGCGGAAGATTTGCCATTCTTTTTGGAATTGGTTTCTTATGATGCAAATGATGCTGACAATAGTACAGCAGCTTATGCCAAAGAAAAACCTCATAAAGTAAATGATATGATGAAGGAATTTTCAAATAAACGTTATGGTGTAGATGTGTTGAAAGTAGAAGTTCCTGTTAATATGAAATTTGTGGAAGGCTTTAGTGAAGACGAAGTTGTTTATACGAAAGCTGAGGCAGCAAAATTCTTTAAAGAACAGTCAGAATCAACTGATTTACCATTTATATTTTTAAGTGCTGGTGTTTCGGCGGAGATGTTCCAAACGACTTTACATTTTGCAAAAGAAGCCGGATCAACTTTTAATGGTGTTCTTTGTGGTAGAGCTACTTGGGCAAACGGGGTGGAACCTTTCATTACTAAAGGCGAAAATTCAGCTGCCGAATGGTTAAGAACTGAAGGACGTAAAAACATTCAAGAACTGAATCAAGTCCTAAATGAAACTGCAACGTCAATTAAACTTTAAAAATAAAAAAATGACCCTATGAAAAATTGATTTCATAGGGTCATTTTTATGTTTCAAAGTTCAATTATTTTTTCGTAGTTTATATGAAACTAGGACAATGAATGACGTATGAAAAAATAAGTCAATTTTAATTATTTGTAACGACTTTTATTATAATATATGAAAAATTTATAATCAATTTAAACATAACAAAAATTTCAATTTTTTCAACAAAAAGTTTTATTGAATAAGCGTTGGTAAATTAGGATTTTTTCCTATTGTTTTTTCAGCCGTCAAATGAGCCGTCAGAAATGGGGAGAACAAATTGAAACTTGGGGAAAATATTTACTTAAGAAAAGATGGGCGTTGGGAAGGTCGGTATCAAAAAGGACGAAACAAAAATAATAAAATTAAATATGGATATATTTATGGAAAAACTAAACAAGAAGTTCGCCAAAAACTATATCCTTTAAAAGAAAAGTATACTCAATTGCGTATGATTTATGGAGAAGCCACTATGATATTTAAAGACTGGGTAGAATTATGGTTAGCAAATATAAAAGGGAAAATTAAACCTGCAACTTTTGATAGTTATTCTTATAAGTTGAAGCGTTATGCTTTTCAAGTATTAGGAAATCTCGCATTAAATGAGCTAGACCATATTAAGATTCAAGAATTTATCAATCAAATGATGGATAAATTAAGCAGCGGTACGGTAAAGGTCATTTGTCAAATTATAAAAAGTTGTTTATCACAAGCAATTTTTGAGGGCTTAATTCAAACAAATCCGTTTGATAAAATAAAGATGCCTAAAAATCAGCGAAAAGTGCGGGCATTACAACAATCGGAGCAAAAAAAACTTGAAGCTGTTGCTAAATCTGAAAAGAAAAAAGGCTTACCAATCATGTTAGCTTTGTATGCGGGATTACGCATTGGAGAATTGTCTGCGCTTAAATGGTCAGATATAAATTTTATCGATAATTTAATGCACGTGGGAAATACACTACAACGGGTTGCTTCTTATCAAGATGATTCAAAAACGCAAGTAATCAAGCATCAATCAAAGACACATTCTTCTATTAGGATCATTCCTTTTGGGGATAAAATTAAACAGTTATTGCTTCAACATCAACAAGAAGCCACAGGAGAATATGTGTTTTCAACAGGTGAGAAACCTAGTGAACCAAGATTATTAACCTATCATTTCCATAAAATTCGGGAAAAAGCAGATTTAAAAAATATCCATTTCCATCAACTAAGACACACTTTTGCTACTAGATGTTTAGAAAAACGAGCAGATATTTCATCTGTCAGTGCACTATTGGGGCATTCGTCAACTCAAATGACACTAGATATTTATGCCGATAATTTACTTGAACAACGTTGTAAAGTTATGGAAGTTTTAGATAGCTGTATTTAGTTTTTAAAAATTAATATTTTTAAACCAATAAATTTTTCAAGGAAATGTAAGCGAATTCTCAAAGTCTGAAAATAATTGTTCATTAAAATTAATAATTTTTCTAAAAATATCTTTAGCCGTCAAAAGCCGTCAATCCTTATCGTAAAGACTGATATCAAGCTATTATTTAGCGGTTTTCATAGTTTCATATAGAACAAGAAAAAATTATAGCAAAAAAATCAGCTTTTTTCTATTTTAAAAATAATTTTTTTATAAACGAAAAATAAATACTAGAAAAGGTATGAGGGGTGATTCAGTGTTCTGTATTTTGATATTAACTAATAACATTTCCAACGAAAAAAATTTTTGTGAAAAAATTCAGCAATTAAACTATGAGGTTTTTTGTTCGACACTTATTCTAAATTATTGGCGAGAAAATAATTCTTTGGGAAAATGGGAGGATTATTTTCCAATAGTCATGCTGAGTGAAACAGTGTCTGATTTAGAAGCCAGTGAGTTATTAAAATCGGTTGCTAGCAAAAGGACTGCTGTTTTCAGAATTGTGGATACATCAGTAGATGAACAAAAAGCCGAAATTTTAAAAAATGAAGGGTTTCAAGAATGGATTACTAAAAATGAATCCTTTAATGAGTTACGGGAATTATTGTTTATATATAGTGCAAAACAAATTAATCAAGAGAAAGAAAATAAAGAAAACAAATCTCCATCAATTTCATCTTGGAAATTATTAAAAATTAAGTTGTCGCCAGTGGAAGAGCGAATCTTAGATGTTTTAATTGAAGCTAAAGCTGCAACAGTTTCAAGAGAAGATTTAGTAAAAATAATCTGGAGGGAGGATCCTAATAATTCTAATTTAAGTCAAGTATCTTATCGAATCAAACGAATTAAGCATAGTATAGAAGAAGTTTTTGACATTCCTGATGGTGTAGTCACTGATTGGAGGAAAGGATATCGTTTAAATGACGAGTTTTATCAAAAAATTTATGAATCTTATGAATTAGCATAAATCTTGAGAATAAACATCCAATGGGATGTTTATTTTTTTGCTGAAAAAAAGTCAACTTACCAAAAAATATTTTGTATATATATTCACTTTTTAAGAAAATCTTTTGTTTGTTTTGAACAAAACTTAATGTACCCTTTAGCAAATTGAAACAATGTAAATTGTGTTAAAACCGCTTACAATTGTCTTAACAAGTAATTCAGATATAATTATTGGATTTTGTAATGACTAGTTGCCATGGCTGAGCATTTTAAGCATTCAATTTTTTTATACAGGAACGAATATTTTTACTACGAAAAGGAGAGTTAAAAACGTGAGTAATAATGACATTCAGTATTCTGAAGAAGAAGTAGCAAAGTTTAAAGCACGTGGGTATAATGATGATTTACTACCCAAGGGTCCTGACAAGAGAAATATGGGCATCAGTAATTATTTTACTTTATGGATGGGATCAATTCACAACATTCCTAATTATACTGCAGTAGGCGGATTTATTTTTCTCGGTCTATCACCTATTAATGTGATGTTGGCGGTTGCTATTAGCGCACTTTTCGTAGCAGCTTTTATGGTTTTCAATGGAATTGCCGGATCAAAATATGGGATTCCCTTCGCAATGCATTTGCGTTCGACTTACGGTGATCTGGGCGCAAAACTACCTGGATTTCTAAGAGGGTGTGTGGCGGCAATAGCGTGGTTTGGTTTACAAACTTATACAGGTGCATTGGCGTTAGTCATTTTAATTGGCAAGTTTTGGCCAGGATTTTTAGAAATTGGTGGTTCAACTCAAATTTTAGGTATTGGAATTCCCCAATTAATTGCATTCACTTTATTTTGGGTATTAAATGTGTTGATTGGATTTGGTGGCGGAGGTATCTTAAATAAATTTACTGGTATTCTAAGCCCGATGATTTATATAGTGATTATTGGTTTAACGATTTGGGCAATCAATGCTGCAGGTGGGATGGGCCCCATTCTTTCTTACAGTATTTCTGGCGCAACGCGTAATTTGAATCCGATTTTCGCTTACTTTTTAATTATTAATTCGGTCATCGCCGTTTGGGCAGCGCCAGGATCTAGTGTTTCTGACTTTACACAAAATGCTAAATCCACTAAAGACCAAATGGTCGGACAAACTTTGAGCTTGGTTATTGGATATGCTATTTTTGCTTTTTCAAGTGTGGTTATCTTGATTGGTGGTTCAATTCACTTTGGTATTCAAGAATGGAATGTTTTGAATATTATTGATCGATTAGATAGTCTACCAGTTGTCATTTTTTCAATGGCTGTTTTCTTATTAACAACGATTTCGACAAACGCTACTGGCAATATTATTCCAGCGGGATATCAATTGACTGCGTTATTTCCGAAGAAAATTAACTATCGACGAGGCGTTTTAATTGCTAGTATTATTAGTTTCTTGATTATGCCTTGGCGTTTAATGGCAAACTCAGATAGTATTTTTATGTTCTTGAATTCGATTGGGGCAGTTTTAGGACCAGTTGCTGGGGTCATGATTGCCAATTATTACTTTATTCGTAAACAAAATATTGATTTAAATGAGTTGTATATGGATAATACCCGTGATAATAAAAACAATATTTATCATGGTTTGAATCGTCAGGCTTATATTGCAACAATTATTGCCTTAATTATATCTTTAAGTGGTCAATTTATTCCGGCGCTAAGAATGATTTCTGATGTTTCTTGGTTCGTTGGGTTTATTACAGCATTTCTGATTTATCTTGTGTTAAAAAAAGCATCAATCAAAAACGAAGTAACACCAACTTATGAGGAGGAAGCGTAAATGAGTCACGAATTAGTTATTAAAAATGGTTTGGTTATTTTGGAAGATGGAGAAGTGAACACAGATGTTGCCGTTGATAATGGTAAGATTACTGCGATTGGCAATGATTTAACTGGTGAAAAAGTAATTGATGCAGCAGGTTTAATTGTTAGTCCAGGAATGGTCGATGCTCATGTGCATATTACAGATCCTGGTGGTGGCTATCGTGATAATTGGGAAGGTTATGTGACTGGAACGGCTTCATGTGCCAAAGGTGGCGTAACTTCATTCATGGAAATGCCTTTGAACCAAGTTCCTGCTACAGTGGATAAAAAATCATTAGATATTAAATATGCAGCTGGTGAAGATAAATTAAAAGTTGACGTAGCTTCTTTTGGCGGCTTGGTACCATTTAATTTAGAAGGTGGTATTCAAGAATTAAATGATGGCGGCGTAGCAGCTTACAAATGTTTCTTAGGAACTTGTGGCGACCGTACTATTGATGGCGATTTTGAAAACGTTGATGATTACTCTTTATATGAAGGCATGAAACAAATTGCGAAAACTGGAAAAGTTTTAGCAATTCATGCGGAAAATGCAGAAATTACTGACCGTTTAGGTGAAATTGCCTATGCAAATGGCGAAACAACTTTAGAAGCTTACGTAAATACACGTCCGGTTTTCACCGAAGTTGAAGCGATCGAAAAAGCAATTCTAATGGCTAAAGAAACTGGTTGTCGGATTCATATTTGTCACGTTGCTTGTCAAGAAGGTGTCGAAGCAGTTATTAAAGCCCAACAAGAAGGTGTCGATGTAACTTGTGAGACTTGTACCCATTATTTATACTTTACAACTGATGAATTAGATGCGATTGGACCAGTCGTGAAATGTTCACCACCAATTCGTGACAAAGCACAAAAAGCAGGTTTATGGGAGCATACTTTAGGCGAAGGCATTAGTTTCGTAACCAGTGACCATTCACCATGTACACCAGATTTGAAAGATAAAGAAAATGCTTTTGAAGCTTGGGGCGGTATCTCAGGTGTACAAAATAATGTAGATGTTTTGTTTGATGAAGGTGTCCAAAAACGTGGCATGTCATTGAAACATTTTGCTGATTTAATTGCGGCAAATCCAGCAGACCGCTACAACTTAGACCAAAAAGGTCGGATTACAATTGGAAAAGACGCTGACTTTGTTTTAATCAAACCAAATGCGCCTTACACTTTAAAGGCTGAAGATTTAGAATACAAAAATCAAATCAGTCCTTATATTGGCCGTGAAATTGGTGCTCAAGTAGCTCAAACAATTTTACGCGGACAAACAATTTACAGTCAAGCAGAGGGTGTAACAAGCGAATTCCCTGGAACATTTATCAAAAAATAAGCACGTGGCTAGAGCCAAAATAAGGGAACTTATTTTTGTTCTAGCCTTTTTAAAAGAAAAAAATCTTCAATTTACATAACGTATCAATAGAATACGAAGAATCAGATGAATTTTGTCCTGCAAAATTGACTTGATATGAAAAGGAGTAGAGTGATGGAAACAAACGAAAATACTACCCAGTTTCCCTATTGGAAAAAAATAATTTTTATTCTAACTGCGGGATGGATTGTCATCTGGATTTACCGAACAGTATTGACCCCGATCTATCCAATTATCAGTGATTTTTTTGGTGGTGCGACTGATGCACAATTAGGAAATATTTCTAGTTTTTATTTTTTAGGTTATGTAATTATGCAAATTCCCTCGGGTTTATTGGTGGATCGTTTCGGAAAGAAAACTATCTTAATTCCCGGTTTCTTAATGTTTGGGGTAGGAACTTTGCTGGTTGCGACTGCACCAACTTTGAGTTTCCTGTTTGCTGGTAGTGTCTTAGCAGGTCTCGGTTGTGGAACTTTCTACGGAGTGGCTTACTCACTGACGACCGAATATGTACCGGCAGGGAAAAGAAGCTTAGCAACAGCAATTGTAAATAGCGGGACTGCGATTGGTAGTGGCTTAGGTTTGGTTTCTTCTAGCTATCTAGTAGGTGAAGGGATTTTACCTTGGCAAACATTGCTATTTGTCACAACTGTTTTAGTCATTTTAATGGTTTTCGTGTTTGCAAAATATATAAAAAAAGAACAACCAAAAGTCGTGACAGTTGAAAAAGTTCAACCAAAAGAAAAAGGCGGCGGTTTAAAAGCTTTATTTAAACCACAAATGATTGCCGCTTATGTGTTGTATTTCTCAACGTTATATACGTATTATTTAATTGATACTTGGTTACCTAATTTTTTGGAAACAGAAAGAGGTTTTCAAGGGACGGCAGTAGGTTTGGCTTCATCTTTAGTATTTTTTGCGGCAATTCCTGGAGCATTGTTTTTTAGTCGGATCGCCGACAAAATTCCTCATCGAAAAGTCGGGATTATCATTGCCTTAGAGATTGTTGCCGCAGGTATGTTGTTGTTTACTGTTCAAACTACGAATCAAATGTTTCTAGTCTTTGGGGTAGTTGGTTATGGCTTCTTTGGTAAACTAGCGGTTGAACCAATCATTATTTCTTGGTTAGGTCAGTTTGCACCTAAGAAAAGTATTGCAACTACCTATGGTGTATTTAACTTCTTCGGAATGTCTGCTTCAGTGATTGTTCCTTCGCTGACAGGTTTAATTTCTGATGCTATGGGTTCCAAAGTTTATGCGTTTTATTTAGCGATTGGAATTATTTTAATCGGTACTACTGTATTCTTTGTGATTAACAAGGTAACTTCTGCGAAAGAATACGCGTCAAAGTTAAAAAGTGAATCAACTCTCTCATAGAAAAAAAGCCGTTGGAATTTTCCAGCGGCTTTTTATATGGCATTGATGATTTGTTGATAAATCTCAAGGTTTCTTTTGGTTACACTGCGATCAAAGTCATGCTCATTTGCTTCAATCGTTATCAATTGATTATTCAAAATTTGTTGGCTGGCTTCTACTGAAGACTGATAAGGAACATCAGGATCTTCTGAACAATGAACTAAAATTGTTTTTGGAAATCTTTCCAAGTCCGTTTTTGTTAATGAAAACTGATTTGCTTCTTGGTGATTATTAAGCAACATAGTCTGCCAAGTACCAAATTGGCGAGCTGATAGATAGATAGGAAAACGTTTATCCATTTGGCCAGAAGTTAAAGGTTGTTTTTCTAAGAGATTTTCTACATCTAAAGGTAAAACTCGCGGATATTTATTATAAAAAGCATTAGGATAGTGAAATTCTTGCCAGTCCAAACGATTGTAGCCATAAAAACTGATAAAGGCTTTTGGTTGTTCACCTGATTTTAAAAGAAGTGATGCAAGATAAGCGCCAGCAGATCTTCCTAGCAAAATATAATCGTTTCCTAGTTTTAAGGTTTGAATTGTCTCCTTTAAAGTACGAAAGATTTGATCTAACTTTGTTTCCGGTGCTAATAGGTAATCAATAGTAATAAAGGAATGGCCAGCTTCAAGGAATAAATCAATGTAAGCTTTTGGTAAATCTTCTCGTTCACCAAACACCAAACCACCACCATGAAGATAAACAATTGGTTCTTTGATGGGTTTCTTTGCTTCGTAGATGGTACCTTTTATCAGTAAGTGATCAAAACTATTTAAAGTGATTGTTTTCGGCATAAGTTTCCTCCTTAGTGATTTTATTTTATAGTAATTGAATTATCTCAAGACATTATGTCATTTACGCACAAAATATGCACGGGTTTTGTCTAAAGTCACCAATGATTGCAAGTTGGCAATCGCTTACAATAAAGATGTAAAATTAGACAGGAGGATTTTAAACATGAACTTAGCTGACGTATTGAAAAAAAGAATTGATGATTTATCTTCGATTGGGAATGATCCAACTGGTGGTATGACTAGACTTTTATACACAGATAGTTGGTTACAAGCGCAAAAATACGTTGAACAACAAGCCAAAGATTTTGATTTAAAGACACATTTTGATGAAGTTGGGAATTTATTCGGCCGCGTAGAAGGTTCAGAACTACCCGCTGAAACAATTATGTCGGGTTCTCATATTGATACAGTTGTTAATGGTGGGAGTTTAGATGGACAATATGGTGTGATTGCAGCAATGACCGCGATTGAATATTTGTTAGCTGAACACGGACAACCAAAACGTAGTTTGGAATTTATTTCAATGGCGGAAGAAGAAGGTAGTCGTTTTCCAACCGTCTTTTGGGGGAGTAAAAATTTCGTAGGTGAAGCAGATGTGGATGCAGTAAAAGATATCGCTGATTCTGAAGGCGCAAAATTTGTTGATGAAATGCACCGCCAAGGTTTTGACTTTAAAAAAGAACAAACGCGTCGGGACGATATTAAAGCCTTTGTAGAAATTCATATTGAGCAAGGAAATGTTTTAGAAAACCAAAAATTACAAGTGGGTGTGGTCAATAATATTGCTGGACAACGCCGTTACAATATTAATTTAAAAGGTGAGGCCAATCATGCTGGAACAACACCGATGAGCTATCGCCATGATACCGTTTATGCTTTTTCTAAAATTTGTTCAGAAGCGATTGATCGGGCGAATGAAGTGGGTGATCCACTAGTATTGACTTTCGGTAAAGTAATTCCAAAACCAAATACAGTCAATGTTGTCCCAGGGGAAGTAGATTTCACAATGGATTGTCGTCATACAGATGCCGAATTCTTAAAAAAATTCACTGGTGAATTAGAAGAACGAATGACTGAAATTGCTAAGAGCATGGGCATCGAAATTACTATTGATCGTTGGATGGATGAAGCACCAGTACCAATGAATACAGCGATTGTAGAAACGATTGAGAAAAAAGCTGATGAAGGCAATTATAAATATCGCGTAATGCACAGTGGCGCTGGTCACGATTCGCAAGTGATTGCGCCACATTATCCAACAGCAATGATTTTCGTACCAAGCATTAATGGTATTAGTCACAATCCGGCTGAAAAAACAGAATTTCCAGATTTATTAGAAGGCGTAAAACTATTAGCTGATACATTATACGAATTGGCTTACAAATAAAAAAGAAGAGGCGATTAATCAATGGGTTACAAAAACGAAAGAATGGGTTATCAAAAGGACTTATTAAGCTCACGAGCTGTCATTAAAAAAAATAATTATGCGTTAATTCCACACGATGGATTAGTCAATAATGTTCTTCCAGGTTTTGAAAATTGTGACATGTCTATTTTGGGATCACCAAAATTAGGTGCTGGTTTTGTTGATTACATCATCACTTTCCAAAAAGATGGAAAAAACTTAGCTGGTGTTGGTGGCGATGGTATCCAAACGTTAGCTTATGTCATTGAAGGGGCTTTAAAAGTTTCTGATGGAGAAAAAGAATATGAATTGACTGCTGGTGGTTATGCTTATTTTACAGCCGATCAAAAAATGTATCTAGAAAACAACCAAGAGACTGCAACAGAAGTATTTTTATATAAAAAACGTTATGAAGCTATTGATGGTTACGCAGCACATACAGTTGTTGGTAATACAAAAGACATTACACCAATTGAGTATGAAGGAATGAAAGATGTTTTGCTGTGGGATTTATTACCAAAAGATTTAGGCTTTGACATGAATATGCACATTCTTTCTTTTGAGCCTGGTGCTAGCCATGCGTATATTGAAACTCATTATCAAGAACACGGGGCCTATCTGATTAGTGGACAAGGCATGTATAACTTAGATAATAATTGGTACCCAGTTGAAAAAGGCGATTATATTTTTATGAGTGCATATGTACAACAAGCAGCTTATGCAGTGGGACGTAAAGATCCTTTAGCATATGTATATTCAAAAGATTGCAATCGTGAACCTAGAATTTAAGGATGAAAATGATGGAAGAAACTATAAAATTAAAAACTCCAGAATTATTTGTATTAATTGAAAGAAAATTTAAACAAGCTGGTTTACCAGATGAACAAGCTAAAGAAGCAGCGAACCAGTTAGTTTTTGCCGATGCCTGTGGGATTCATTCCCACGGGGTCGTGCGATTAGATTATTATGCTGAACAAATTGCCAAAGGCGGAATTACGTTACATCCCGAAACAAAATTTGAACAGACCGGCCCATCCACAGCAATTTTTCATGGCGACAATGGCATGGGACAATTTATTTGTCGGCAAGCTTTAGAACATGGTTTTAAAATGGTTGCTGAATCTGGATTAGCTTTAGTCGGCGTTTCAAAAATGAGTCATAGCGGTGCTTTAGGATATTACTTGAAAAAAGCTGCCGAAAAAGGCTACATTGCTTTATCTATGTGCCAATCAGATCCAATGGTAGTTCCTTTTGGTGGGAGCGAAATTTATTTTGGCACCAACCCAATTGGTATTGGCGCACCTTGTGCTGATCGGCCACCAGTCGTTTTTGATATGGCAACTTCCGTTCAAGCTTGGGGGAAAATTTTAGACGCTCGTTCTAAAAAGCAAAAAATTCCAACTACTTGGGCAGTCGATAAAGATGGTAAACCAACAGATGATCCAATGAAAGTTCAAGGTCTATTACCAATCGCTGGTCCTAAAGGTTACGGCTTGATGATGATGGTGGATATTTTGGCAGGTGTATTGTTAGGATTGCCTTTTGGAAAACATGTGTCATCGATGTACGATGATTTAACGACTGGCAGAAATCTGGGACAAATTTTCCTATTAATCGATCCTAAAAGATTTACTGATCCACATGAATTCAAAATAAAAATCAAACAAATGGTCGATGAATTACACGAAAATAAACCGGCTGATGGTTTTGATCAAGTGTATTACCCAGGCGAATTAAGTCAAATAAAATATGAAACAAGTATTGAAGGCGGTATCGAAATTCCAACTTCAATTTATGAATATTTACAAAGTGAAACTGTCCATTTCAATCAATACAATGGAAAAGATGCTTTTGCGGAATAAAATTTGAAAGAGAGTGATTAATCACATGCTCCATACAATTATTGAAAAAAATAGCTACCAAGATTCCATCGTATTAATGCTATTAACCAATCATTTAGAAGCCATTGACGGTGTTAACAGTGTCTCAGTAATGATGGGTACACCTGCTAATAAAGATATTTTTAAAACAGCGGGACTTTATACTGATGAAGTTGAAACAGCAACACCAAATGACATGGTAGTTGTTGTTGATTTAGAAGATGCCTCAAAAATTGATGAATTATTAGAAACAGCTAAAGACTATCTTGAGGAACAAGGGAAAAAATCTCAAAACGATACCTCTGAAGAACATGTAAAAACGTGGGACAAAGCATTAGAAGTTGGAGCGGATACATCAGTTGCCATCATTTCTGTTCCAGGTGTTCATGCAGCTGGTGAAATTGAAAAAGCATTAGAAGCTGACAAACATGTATTTTGTTTCAGTGATAATGTGGCGATTGAAGATGAAAAAAGACTAAAAGACCTAGCTCATGAAAAAGGATTACTATTGATGGGACCTGACTGTGGTACAGGGATTATCAACGGTATTCCGATTGCTTTTGCCAATGTTATTCGTAAGGGAAATATTGGTGTAGTTGGTGCGTCAGGTACTGGAATTCAAGAAGTAACGACAATTATTCATAAATTAGGTGCTGGTGTGACACAAGCCATCGGTACTGGCGGTCGTGACTTAAAATCAGCAATTGATGGTGTTACCTTTAAAGATAGCGTGGCATTGATGGAAAAAGATCCTGATGTAAAAGTAATTGTCGCCATTTCCAAACCACCAGCAAAAGAAGTGCGAGATGATGTTTTAGATTTATTACGGGCAACATCAAAACCAGTTGTGGCAATTTTCTTAGGTGAAAAACCGGAAGCTCATGAAGAAGGTTTGTATCGTGCCCATACCTTAGAAGAAACGGCAGAACTCGCTGTTGAATTATTAAAGGGGAACGAAATTACAACTTATGAAAAAACAGTGGATGTACCAGAAATTAAATTAACTGATCAACAAAAATATATTAAAGGCTATTATTCTGGTGGTACTTTAGCTTATGAAGCAGCTATGTTAATCAATGAAAGCTTAGAATTAGGCGCTGAAAGTGGTGCTGAAGGTTTTATCATGAAAAAAGATGGCTATGAAGTCATTGATTTAGGTGATGATATCTATACACAAGGTCGTCCTCATCCAATGATTGATGCTACAAAACGCAAAGAATTAATGGTTGAAGCCGGTCAAGATGCTGAAACAGCAGCAATCTTATTAGATATTGTTTTAGGCTACGGATCTCATGATGATATGGCTTCAGAATTAGCGCCAGGAATTAAAAAAGTTTTGGCTGATGCGAAAGCGGACAATCGTGAAATCGCAGTGATTGGCACGATTGTTGGAACTGATGAAGATCCTCAAGATATTGAAAAACAAAAAGAAATTTTAACAGAAGCTGGAGCAATCATTTGTGATAGTAATGCCCAAGCTGTACGGACAGCCTTAGCATTAGTTGGCAAACCTGTTTCTGAAGAAGTGAAACCAGTTAAAGCCAAAGCTGATACAGCAAGAACAGTACCAGAAATTCCAACACAACTAAGAGATTTATTGTCAGCTAGACAGTTCTTAAATATTGGTTTGGCAAGCTTTACTAAAGCAATTATGACTCATGGTGGAAAAGCAGTTCAATTTGACTGGCGTCCAGTTGCGGGTGGTAATCCTGAATTGCAAAAGGCATTAGACTTTTTACAAAAAGTTTCATTGAAAGTTGAGGTATAAAAATGGTTTACAAAAATATTGATGAAGCAAATCAAGCAGTTGTTACAAAAATTATCGCAGGAGCACCTTTTTTATTAGATGTTGTACCTGCTAAAAGTGTCATCGATGAATTTAACCATGGCAAAGTTTTATTACATGCTGGACCACCGATTACTTACGATAAAATGGTTGATCCAATTCAAGGTGCTTGTGTTGGAGCGGTTTTATTTGAAGGCTGGGTAGACAATGAAGAAGATGCCCGCAAATTAATGGAAAGCGGCGAAGTGAAATTAATTCCTTGTCATCATGTGGATGCTGTTGGACCAATGGGGGGAATTACTTCAGCAAACATGGCAGTTTTAGTAGTAGAAAATAAAACTGACGGTAATCGCGCCTACTGTACAATGAACGAAGGAATCGGTGCCGTTCTACGTTTTGGCGCTTATTCTAAAGAAGTTATCGATCGTTTGACTTGGATGAAAGATGTCTTGGCGCCAACTTTAAGTAAAGCATTAAAAGTTCGTGAACCATTAAATGTTAATGTTCTTGTCGCAAAAGCGATTGCTATGGGAGATGAATTTCATCAAAGAAACATTGCTGCTTCATTGGCTTTCTTAAAAGAAATTGCTCCAAGTATTGTTTCTCTAACAAATGTTGATCAAAAAGAAAAAGAAGAAGTTATTCAGTTCTTAGCAGATACCGATCAATTTTTCTTGAATATAATGATGGCTTCTGCAAAATCTGTGATGGATGGCGCTCGAATGATCCAAGAAGGAACAGTCGTTACTGCAATGTGTCGAAATGGATATGAATTTGGTATTCGAATTGCCGGCATGGGAGACGAATGGTTTACTGGACCGGTGAATACGCCGCAAGGATTATATTTCTCTGGTTTTTCAGAAGCAGATGCAGCGCCTGATATGGGCGATAGCGCCATTACCGAAACTTTTGGTGTCGGTGGTATGGCGATGATTGCAGCACCAGCTGTGACGCGTTTTATTGGCTCAGGTGGATTTGAAGATGCATTGAAAACTAGTGAAGAAATGACTGAAATTACTTTAGATCATAATCCTAACTTTGCAATCCCAACATGGGATTTTCAAGGAATTACTATCGGAATTGATGCTAGAAAAGTTGTTGAAACTGGAATTTTACCAGTGATTAATACTGGGATTGCCAATAAAAAAGCTGGAAAAGGACAAATTGGTGCCGGAACAGTAACACCGCCAATTGATTGTTTTGAAAAAGCAGTCTTGGCTTATGCAAAAAAATTAGGATTTGAGGCTTAAAAAATGAAACGGATAGCTGCAACCAGTGACCAAAGTTTTCCAAGGAAAGCAACAGACTGGGTAGTTCATAGTACTTTTGATAAAACTTTTAATTTAACGGATTTAAAGCAGCCAAAAATGTTGGCTTTAATGGCAACTGGTGAAAAAATTGTGCCTGGTGGTATCTATTTATCGCAAAAAGATTTCCGCGAAATTCGACAAGCTTTGCCAAAAGTTGAATCCATTAAAAGTACAGAAAATCAATTATTTATTGAAACAGTCGGTGCCGATTGGGAAATTGCTATTTCTCCGAGTGAACAAACCATCTTATCGGTGAAGGGAATAAAATCTGTGCAAGCTGAAAAATTGCTGGCAGCAGGTCAAAAAATTTCTGCAGTGACTGGCTTTAGCTATCCTTTAGCTTCATTTGGTGATCCACAAAACAATCCATATTTTCAAATGATGCAAGAATTTAATCAAGGAAATGAGCTTCAAAAAGTTGTAGATTATTTAATCGGTAGAGGTCGTGGACTAACACCGGCAGGCGATGATTTTTTATTGGGCTGGCTTTTTGTTGATTGGTTGAATAATCAATCAACTACCTTGACTAAAGCAGTTTATAACAGAGTAGAAAATAATCAATTTACCACAGATGTGAGCCGCAATTTTTTAACTAGAGCAATTAATGGTGAATTTAGTCAACCTTTGTTGGCGGTCGCTGATTTTTTAACAGAAACGGAAAATACATATGATCTTGCAGAACTTATTCAAGCGGTCGTCGACTATGGCAGCACGTCTGGTCTCGATACTTTAGCAGGAATATTATCAGGATTATTACTAATAAGAGGAGTGAAATAATGGCAAAAAGAGTCGTAATGGCAATTGGCGGAAATGCAATTTTACAGCCAGGTCAAACCCCAACTTTCGATAATCAATTAAAAAATACTCAAACTTGTGCCAATCAAATTGCACGAGTAGAATCTTTAGACTATGAAGTAGTTTTAACTCATGGAAATGGTCCACAAGTAGGAAATATCTTACGTCAAAATGAATTGGCTGAAGAAGTTGTCCCAGCAGCACCATTAGATGCTTGTAATGCTGAATCACAAGGATTTATCGGTTACATGCTAGAACAAAGCATTAAAAATGCTTTAGAACAAAAACATTCCACAGCTAATGTGGTGACTTTGTTGACACAAACAGAAGTTGATAAAAATGATGCAGCTTTTAAAGCACCAGATAAACCAATTGGTATTTTTTATTCTGAAGAAGATGCTAAAAAAATGACTGAAACAAAAGGCTGGGAAATGGTGGAAGATGCTGGCCGTGGTTATCGTCGAGTTGTACCTTCACCTTATCCACAATCAATTCATGGTGTAGAATCGATTACTCATTTGTTAAATCAAAATATCATCGTGATTGCTGGCGGTGGTGGGGGCATTCCTGTTTATCGAAATAATGCTGGCTTATTAGAGGGCATTGAAGCGGTTATTGATAAAGATCGTACTGGTAAAAAATTAGCGGAGCAGTTAGATGCGGATATCTTTATGATGTTAACTGACGTAAGCAACGTGTATATCAATTATGGTAAAGAAAATCAGCAAAAATTAACGGATATCAGTGTTTCAGAGGTTGAAAAACACATCGCTGATGGACAATTCGCCGCTGGTAGTATGGGGCCGAAAATTGAAGCTGCTGTAGATTTTGCTAAATCTGGACGAACAGCGATTATTTGTGCTTTAGATGAAGCTGATTTAGCTTTGCAAGGGAAAGCTGGAACAAGAATTTCTCTAGCAGCTGTTCCACAAGGCGCAGTTAGTTAATAAAAAGGAGTGCTGAAATTCAGCACTCCTTTTTTTAGTTCTCAGATAACTCTAAAGCAACTCGTAAAATAAGATTGCTTTCAGGATCGGTAATTGATAAATCTAATAATTCTTCACATTGATTGATGCGATATTTAATCGTATTACGGTGTAGAAACAAGACTTTGGCGGTTTTAGTGATTTCGCAGTTGAAATCCAAAAAGGTTTTTAAGGTTTTACGCAATTCTTGGAAAGTTGGTTCGACTGGATAAGCCAATTCTTTCAGATTTTTTTCACAGAAGTAATGAACATCCTTATCACCAATTTTTTTCAATAATCCTGCTAAGCCTTTTGGTTGAAAGTGCTGAACCAAAGGTGCATCGACTAACTGGTCACAGTTTTCCAAAGTTTGGGATGCTTCGATATAGGAATTGGTCAGCTCATCTAAAGTCTGGTAAGCATTTCCTAAAGCAAATTTAATTTGAATAGGTAAAAGTGTGTGTAATTCTTGTGAGAGATCCTCTAAGACTTGCGTGATGCCTTCATGTTCATTTTGAAAAATCAAGACACTTTCGTTACGGTTTTTTAATTTGAAAAGTGCGACATCCCGCATTTTTAGGGGAAGATTTTCTTTTAACCAATTTAAAATGATTTGAGCTTCTTCTTGTTGATAACGTTCACGAGTTTGAGTTGTTTGGTCAGTTGTAAAATAAACGATGGCAATCTGATAGTAATTATTGCCCACTAATCCATAGTTCTTACCTAAATCCAACCAGTTTTGTTGTTCGGTAGAGGTTCGTTGATAAGCATCCAACATTTGATTAAGAAAGTCGGTCTTGAGATTATCATAAGACTCTTCAACTTTTTGATTTTTATAGAGAATAAAAGTTAAGACTAACAAGGCTTGTTCTATAGCAAATTCAGAGATTGGATAGGGCATTTTTTCTGGCTCAAGAATGATTAAATAATAAGGAAAATAATTGTTAACATGAATCGGCATAGCCGAGATTTGCAACGGTTTGCCGTCAATGTCCTGAATGACTAGCGCCTGTTCTTCTTGATCAATTCGCTTGAAATTTTTTTGTGATAATTGATCGACATAAAAGGATGCTGGTTTTTGTGTGCCGGAAAAATGTTTAGAATGAGCAATTACTTTGTGCCAAGGGTTCAGTAAAATAATGGGTGTATTTAAAATTTTACCGAACTCAGCGATAAAACGAGCATTATTTACATCATGGGTCAATAAGTAAGAAAATCTTTTTTGAACATCAAAGGCGAAGGCCATCTGCTGAGTTTTTGAATCCCATAAATAACTCAGCATTTGGTGAAGTAAGCCACCTAAAGGCTGTGTACTAGGAATCTTAATCAAAGGTAAATTGACTTCAGAAGCATAGGCAATAACTTCAGGATGAATTTCCTCAATAAAGCGACCGACTTTAATTCCTAAAGCAACACATTTAATTGGAATTAAAGAGTCGATTAATTTTTTTATTTTTAACTGATCATCACGATAGATCATGGCAGTTGTTAAAACAATGGCATTTTCAGGAATAAAATTGGCAACGTCTGGTGTTTCCGTAATTTCAACAGTTTCCAATGGACGATTCAAATCTTTATGGGTGGATAAAACTTCTAAATCTGAAAATCTAGGCAAAGTTAACAGATCATTAAGCGTTTTCAAAATAATAACCTCCATTCTATCTACTATTATATAGAATAATTCATCTTGACACAAAAATTATTTATACAAAACAGATAAAAAAAGCGTTTGAATAGTGCAAAGTGACTAATGAAAGTAAAACGATTTCATTGGATAATAAAGATGAAAAAAACGAAATGAGGGATATTAATATGTATCAACAACCAGTATTTACTAAAAGAACAATCATGACGCCTGGACCGGTCGAAGCGCATCCGTCAGTTTTAAGACAAATGGGACAAACAATCTTAGGTCAATTTGATCCAGAATTTTTACAAATCATGGACGAAGTCAAAGAAATGCTAAGAGTACCTTTCCAAACGAAAAATGAACAAGCTTTCGCCATCGATGGAACTTCTCGTTCTGGATTAGAAACAGGCTTGTTTGCCTTAATCGAACCAGGAGACAAAGTATTGGTTCCTTGTTATGGTCGTTTTGCTTATCTATTAGGCGAAATTTGCGAACGGGCACATGCCGATGTTGTTTACTTAGAAAAAGATTGGGAAGCACCTTTTGCTGAAGCAGATGTGATTGCTGCAATCAAAGAACATCAACCCAAAATTGTTGCCATGGTACATGGAGAAACAGCCAATGCCCAAATGCAACCATTAGCTGAAATCGGTCAATTTTGCCGTGAAAATGATATTTTCTTTGTTGTTGATATGGTGGCAACATTCGGTGGTACTGAAACAAAAGTTGATGAATGGCAAATTGATTTAGCTGTAGCAGGCACACAAAAATGTTTGAGTGTTCCTTCTGGTTTATCTTTAATTACTTACAATGATCGTGTACAAAAATATGTAGCTGGCCGTTACCAAAAAGAATTGGGTTTAGGTGCTGATGCTAGAAATGACCGCCATATCCAAAGTAATTATTTAGATCTATCACAATTGGAAAAATATTGGGGACCTGAACGTTTAAACCATCATACAGAAGCAACTACTATGATTTATGGTTTACATGAAGGTTTACGTTTATTGTTACAAGAAGGTATCGAAAATGCTTATGCTCGCCATCAAGAAAATAACCGAATCTTAACTGAAGGCATGAAAAAAATGGGCTTGAAAATGTTTGGGAACGAAGGAACAAAAACACCAACTGTTATCCCAGTATTAATTCCTGAAGGTATTGATGGCGAAAAAGTTCGTGCTTTATTGTTAGATCACTATAAGATTGAAATTGCTTCATCTTTTGGTGATTTAAAAGGAAAAATCTGGCGTGTTGGTAACATGGGTTATAGCAGCCGTAAAGAAAACGTATTGTCATTCTTAAGTGCTTTTGAAACAGTTTTAAAAAATCAAGGTTATCAATTTGAAGTTGGGGCTGGCAGTAGCTATGCCTTGTCAGAATACGCAAAATAAATTTTTAAAGGATTGTTTCGTAAAAAAAAATTATGAGACAGTCCTGATTTTTAGGAAATGGTTTATCCAAAATGAATGGTTTAAGTGTTGGATAATAATTTTCTTGTAGTGAAATTAGGAGGAAAAAGGAAATGGAAGAAAAGGCGACAACGAGTACGACTTTTGCTTATTGGAAAAAGATTGTTATTCTATTATGTTTAGGCTGGGTCACTATTTGGATTTACCGGTCAGCATTATCACCTGTTTACCCACAAATTCGTGAATCTTTAGGTGGAAATGTTTCAGATACAGCATTAGGCTCAATCTCAAGTTTTTATTTTTTAGGCTATGTCATTATGCAAATTCCCGCTGGTTTTTTAGTTGATAAAATTGGTAAGAAAAAAGTGTTACTGCCCGGCTTTATTGTTTTTGGGTTAGCGGCGTTATTAATTTCACAAGCCAGTTCAATTGCAGTTATTTATGCAGGTAGTTTGCTTGCTGGTTTAGGTTGTGGTTCATTTTACGGATCGGCCTATTCATTGACTTCTCAAAATATTCCAAAAGACAAAAAAAGTTTTTCTACGGCAATTGTTAACAGCGGATCAGCTGTAGGGTCTGGTTTAGGTTTAATTCTTTCTAGTTATTTAGTTGCGCAAAAAGGATTGCCTTGGCAAACAATGATGTATATTACAGCCTTTATGGTAGTTTGTATGCTGGTTGCTTTTACAGTTATCGTGCGGAACCATAAAGATGATATGCGGGCTCTTCAAATCGCTGAAGAAGCTGAAGCTAAAGCAGAAAAAGTTGAAAGTGAACCAGTTACTAAACAAAAAGTTTCATTTTCAAAATTATTCTCTTTAAAAATGATTAGTGTTTATATTTTATATTTTGCAACTTGTTATGGCTATTATATGACAGTTACTTGGTTACCAAATTTCTTAGGAACTGAACGTGGTTTCCAAGGTGCAGCAATTGGTTTTTCTGCTTCATTAGTAGCGTTTGCATCTATTCCAGGAGCATTATTCTTTAGCCGTTTAGCGGATAAATTTATGCACCGTAAAGTTCAGTTTATTATCGTATTAGAAGTTTTAGCTGCTTTAATGCTGTTATTTACAGTTCAAGCAACCAATGCGACTTTCCTATTGATTGCATTAATTTTATACGGATTTTTAGGGAAACTAGCTGTTGAACCAATTATCATTGCGTGGCTTGGGGAAAATGCGCCGCAAATTGGTATCGGTACAACCTTAGGCGTATTTAATTTCTTTGGCATGATGTCTTCAGTAATTGCTCCAGCATTGACTGGTGGGATTTCTGATGTCACTGGTTCAAAAGTAATGGGCTTTTACATCGCGGTCATTTTATTAGTCGTAGGGGCTGTTGCCTTCATGCTAGTGAATATTAAAAATAAAGCAAAAGCTTAAAATCTAAGAAATATGGAGTGCTTATTTGAGAGAAATTCTCGGATAAGCATTCTTTTTTTCATTTTAAAAATAATATTGTGATGTTTATCACATTTGTACAAAAAGAAAAAGAGAATTGTTTAGTAGAGCTAAAGTAATCGTTTTCTTTATTGGTTATTCTATAGTCAAGCAATCAGTAATTAAAGGAGATGGATAAAAATGTCACAAGCAAAGCTAGAGGGAAGAATTTTTAAATTAGATGAAATTGCTCAGTTTGATGAAGCGGCTGCTAAAAAGAATTTTTTCTATGAGACAGAAAGGACAGCCGGAGCCATTTGGTGTTTACATCCGGGTCAAGAATTAGTTGAACATTCCCACAAGGCAGCTGATGATTTATGGATTTGTTTAAGAGGAAAAGGCACTTTTTATCCTGGTGATGATGCTGAAGTTGAGATTTCAGCCGGAGACATGATTATTTCAAAACCAGGTGATCATCATGGGGTGAAAAATACTGGTGATGAACCTTTTATGTTTATCGGCGTTGCAGGACCAAATCCTTTAGATTTTATCCCAAATAAACCACAATAATAAAATAATTGGAGGCATAAAAATGGAAAAAGATGTATTAGTAATGATCCCAGGACCAACACCGGTGGTTCGTTCAATTCAAAATGAAATGGCTAGAGATGTCCAAGCTTTTGGTGATCCTCGCTTTGTAAAAGATTATAAAGAATTAATTGATGATTTAGGTGAATTATTTAATTGCTCTGGTCAAACATTCCCCCTAGCAGGTACAGGGACTTTAGGAATGGAAATGGCGATTGCTAATGTAACGAAACCCGGTGATAATGTTTTAGTTGTTTCCAATGGATTCTTCGGAGATCGCTTTATTGAAATTTGCCAACGTCGCCAGTTAAATGTTGATGTATTAGCAGCTGATTGGGGCACTGTGATTACACCAGAACAAATCGATACGCAATTAGCTAAAAAAGATTACACGGCTATCACTGTTAGTCATGTGGATACGTCAACTGCTGTGGTAGCACCAATTGCTGAAATCGGAGAAGTCCTAAAAAAATATCCAGAAACAATTTATATCGTTGATGGTGTGGCTGCAACAGGTGCAGAATATGCTGATGTAGATGGCATGAATATTGATATTATGTTTACTGGTTCGCAAAAAGCTTTTGGTGTTAGTCCTGGAATGTTTGTTTTATGGGCGAGTCAAAAAGCTTTAGTTAAACGCCAATCTTTAGGAACGATTCCAGATTATTATATTGATTTTGAAAAATGGTTGCCAATCATGCAAGACCCAGGAAAATACTTCGCAACTCCTGCTGTAAATTTAGTTTGGGCAATGAAAGAAGCGACGGCGATTATCAAAGAAGAAGGTGTCTTAGCACGCAGTAAACGTCACGAACAAAATGCTGCCGCTGTTCGAGCTGCGCTGACTTCGATTGGTTGTAGAATTTTAGCTACTGAAGGTCGCCAAGCTTCTAGTTTAAGTAATGTCATCTATCCTGAAGGAATGAATGATCTTGAATTTAGAAATACAATGTATGACAATGGCGTTATTGTAGCAGGTGCATTAGGTGCTTATGCTGGTAAAGCTTTTAGATTAGGTCATATGGGAAATATTACGGAGCAAGATATGGTGAAAGTTTTAGGCGTTTTAGAAAAATCTTTCAATGCTTGCGGCTTAAAGGTTCAACCAGGAGCAGCAGTTGGAAAATATATGGCAGAAATGTCTCACGCAGTTGTAGCTGTCTAAAAAAATAATTATCAAGAGAGGTAGAAAATAATTTCTATCTCTCTTTCTTTGCATTTTTCATTGAGAACGGTATCATAAATATATTAGAAAACAAAGGAGAATTGCGATGAAAAGCTTAAACAATGTGCGGGTTGAAACAAAGTATTTAGAAAATGCTGGCTTTACTTATGGGACGGCAACGGAATTAATGGATATAAAAATTGATGATGGGAAAATTATTGCGTTTGAAAAAGCAAAGAATCAATCTATCTCTGCAGAAGACATCGATGGTAACGGGCAATTATTGTTACCGAGTATACGTGAAATGCATTGTCATTTTGATAAAAGTAAATTAGGCGTCCCTTGGGAACCCATTAAGTCAGCAAATTCAATTGTTGAACGATTTACGCAAGAATTGATTGATTTAGAAAATTTGGAGTTGTCGTTTGCTGAACGAATGGATAATTTAATCAAATTAGAATTAGCGAACGGTGTGACTTTTTTCCGTTCTCACATTGATGTCCATCCTAAAATTGGTCAAAAATATTTACAGCAGACACTAGAATCATTGGAAAAATATCATGGTAAATTCGATTATGAGTTGGTAGCTTTTCCGCAACATGGACTATTATTATCTAATGCCTATGAAGAAATGAAGATAGCTTTACAAAATGGCGCTACAATCGTCGGTGGTGTCGACCCAGCTTCATTAGATGGAAATTTTGAAAAATCATTGCACCAGACTTTTGAATTGGCAACTCGTTTTGATGTGCCAATTGATATTCATATTCATGATCGTAATCAAGCAGGATATGATACCTTTAAAGAATTGTTGCGACTAACAAAACAAAGTGGTTGGCAAAATCGTGTGACAATCTCTCATGGTTTTGGTTTGCGAGATATACCAAAAGATCAAAAAACAGCATTTTTTACTGAACTTGCACAGACAGGTATTTCTGTTTTTTCTAGTGTACCTTTAGATGGTGTCATTCCACCATTAGCAGAATTACGGCAAGCAGGGGTCAATATTGCATTAGGCTGTGATAATGTTTACGACTCATGGTCTCCTTTTGGTGATGGCAATGTTTTAGAAAAATTGAATCGCTACAATGAAATCTTTAAACAAACGAGCCAACAACAATTAAGCGATAGTTTAGAATTAGTGACTGGCAAACAAACATTTGGTGAAAATAGTTGGTTAAAAGTTGGAGCCCCAGCAGATTTCGTATTAACTGATAGTAGCTGTAGTGCTGAATTTGTCGCTAGAAAAATACCGGTTAATTTGAGCTTGTATCGTGGAAATGTTACATTTAGCAAAGAATAGTTTTGTTTCGAGGGGGAAATCAAGTGGAAAAATACGTCATGGCAATCGACCAAGGAACCACCAGTTCGCGGTCAATTATTTTTAATCAACAAGGTAAGAATGTGGCTTCTTCTCAAAAAGAATTTACTCAATATTTTCCCGAAGATGGTTGGGTAGAGCACGATGCAAATGAAATTTGGAATTCAGTACAATCGGTGATTGCTGGCGCTTTTATCGAATCAGATATTAAACCTTTTCAGATTGTTAGTATTGGTATCACGAATCAGCGCGAGACGACAGTTGTATGGGAAAAAGACACTGGTCGTCCAATTTATAATGCGGTAGTTTGGCAGTCTCGACAGTCAGCAGAAATAGCCGATCAATTAAAAGTTGCAGGCTACGAAAAATATTTTCATCAAAAAACGGGGTTAGTGATTGATGCTTATTTTTCAGCGACAAAAATTCGTTGGATTTTAGATCATGTTCCTGGCGCCCAAGAAAGAGCTGAAAACGGAGATTTGTTGTTTGGTACAATCGATACTTGGTTGTTGTGGAAATTAACTGGCGGACAAGCCCATGTAACTGATTATTCAAATGCAAGCCGAACGATGTTATTTAACATTAATCAATTGGAATGGGACCAAGAAATTTTGGAATTGTTGAATATTCCCCAAATTATGCTACCTAGAGTGGCAACTAATTCAGAAGTATATGGAATGACTCAAAGTTATCATTTTTATGGTGGTGAAGTGCCAATTGCTGGCATGGCAGGTGACCAGCAAGCCGCTTTATTTGGTCAATTAGCTTTTGATGCTGGTATGGTAAAAAATACTTACGGTACAGGCTCATTTATTGTCATGAATACTGGTGAAACACCACAGCTATCTAAAAATAATTTACTGACTACTATTGGTTACGGTATTAATGGAAAAGTCTATTATGCATTAGAAGGAAGTATTTTTGTGGCGGGTTCTTCCATCCAATGGCTGCGTGATGGTCTAAAAATGTTAGAAAAGGCCAGTGATTCAGAAAAATTTGCAGAGGCTTCCACGAATGACAATGAAGTGTATGTTGTTCCGGCCTTTGTAGGATTGGGTGCGCCTTATTGGGATCAAGAAGCTAGAGGTGCGATGTTTGGCTTAACCCGCAGTACAACCCGAGAAGATATTGTGAAAGCCACTTTACAATCCATTGCCTACCAAGTTCGAGATATCATAGACACGATGGAAGAAGATACGGGAATTGAAATTCCTGTATTAAAGGTTGATGGTGGAGCGGCTGATAATAAATATTTAATGCAATTTCAATCTGATATTTTAAATCTACCTATACGGCGGGCAAATAATTTAGAGACCACTGCTTTAGGTGCTGCATTATTAGCGGGATTAGCTGTTGGTTTTTGGCGGGATTTGAATGAAATTAAAAAACTAGATCAAGGTGGTAACATGTTTGAGCCGAAAATGGCTGAGGTTACAAGAGAGAAACTTTATCTCGGCTGGAAAAAAGCCGTTTCAGCAACACAAGCCTTTGACTAATCCATTCAGCAAAAAAAGCGAATATTTTAACGATTTATGCTCCTCTTTGCTATAATTAAGTGAAAGGGGAGTTTTTAATGGGAAAAGAATTTAAGCTGTTTGAAAAAATAGTTAGCACGATTATTGATGTTGTGCTGGCAATATTAGTTCTCGTTGTCCTAGTAGTCATGGTGGAGGCAGTTTATACGATTGTGCGCCATGTTATTCCTTTAGAGTCTATTTCTGAATTATCAATCTTAATTGAAGAAGTAGCGACTTTATTTATTTTGTTAGAAATTATTTTAATGCTGATGCGTTACGTTAAAGAAGGACATCATATTCCAGTGCGCTATTTAATTTTAATTAGTATTACAGCAATTTTACGGGAATTATTATTAGCTCACGGTAGTGGTGTGGAAACTTTATTTTTATCCATGGCCATTTTAGTTTTAGTTTTAGTATTATTTGTTTTAGAAAAAGTCAAAGCTTTCCATTCTGCAGCAGACGATGGAGATACTTTTGACTAAAAATTTGGAGGTGAAAAATGTTATTACGTTTAATTGTTGGAGCAATCATCGGTGCAATTGGTGGTGCAATTGCTGGTAGAGAAAATAAAGCTGGTTGTGTTTTTAATATTATTGCTGGCTTAGCTGGCTCTTATATTGGTGAAATGATTTTTGGCCATTGGGGTCCGCATATAGCTGGGATGGCTTTAGTTCCTTCCATTTTAGGAGCAGTAATTATTGTGGCAGTTGTATCATTTATAACGAGTCGTTACTGATAACAAATAAGTTATCAGTTTTTTTGTGAACTCTTAAGATTGTTTCCAATAACTTTGGTATAATGGTGAATGGGTGATGAAGATGATTAAAAGAACAGAAAAGCTAAGAGAATTAATGAAAAAAGAAGTCGTTGATAGCTATTTAGTAACCAGTCCAGCAAATCTTAGATATTTAACTAACTTTACTGGGACAGCTGGGATGGCATTAATTACTTTGGAAGAAGCTTATTTTATTACTGATTTTCGTTACATGGAACAAGCGGCTGAGCAAGTGGCAGATTTTACTATTTTACAGCATAGTGGAAATATTGTTGAGACAATTATAGACATTATTGAAAAAAATCAATTGCAAGTCCTAGCTTTTGAAGATACCCAAATGACCTTTGCTGATTACACCGTTTTTGAAGAAAGTTTAGCGATTGAATTATCTCCAGCTAGCGGTCTGATTGAAAGTTTGAGAGAAATTAAAGATGATGACGAAGTAGCTATTATAAAAAAAGCGTGCACGATTGCTGATGCAGCGTATGAATATATTTTAAAAACAATTCGACCTGGTATGACGGAGATTGAAGTTGCTAATCAAATAGATTTTTATATGCGGTCTTTAGGTGCAACAGGTGTTTCTTTTGATACAATCGTGGCTAGTGGCATTCGTTCTGCATTACCTCATGGTGTAGCGAGTGAAAAAGTTATTACGCCGGGAGATATGATTACTTTAGATTTTGGTTGTGTTTATCAAGGCTATGTTTCTGATATTACTCGCACTTTTGCAATTGATGATCCTGGTGAAGAACTAAGGAAAATTTATCAAATTGTACTTGATGCTCAGTTGGCGGTTTTAGATGCTGCACAGGCTGGTGTAAGTGGTGCACAATTAGATGGTGTAGCACGAGATATCATTACAACTGCTGGTTATGGTGAAAATTTTGGACATTCGACCGGTCACGGTATTGGACTAGAAATTCATGAAGGACCACTCCTATCTCGCCGAAATGACCAACTAGTAAAAGTGGGAAATGTTGTAACTAATGAACCAGGAATTTATATTCCAAATCTTGGTGGCGTTCGGATTGAAGATGACTTATTAATTCTGGCAGAAGGCAACCAAATTTTAACTGAGAGTTCAAAAGAGTTAATCATTCTCTAGTAGTAGCAAGAAAATAAAAGAAATGATAAACTAGGAAGATAGCAACACAGGGAGGAAACACGAAGAATGATTTCAGTAAATGATTTTAAAACAGGCTTAACAATTGAATTTGATGGAGATATATGGCGTGTCGTTGATTTTCAACACGTGAAACCTGGTAAAGGTGCGGCTTTTGTTCGTTCAAAATTAAAGAATTTACGCACTGGTGGGGTACAAGAAAAAACCTTTCGTGCCGGGGAAAAAGTTGCGAAAGCACAAATCGATAATCGTAAGATGCAATATCTTTATGACGATGGGACCAACCATGTGTTTATGGACGTAAATAGTTACGATCAAATTGAAATTCCTCATCAACAAATTGAAGCAGAAATGCAGTATGTTTTGGAAAACACTGAAGTCAATGTGATTATGTATGGTTCAGAAATTTTAGGTGTGGATTTACCAAACACCGTGATATTAACAGTTGCAGAAACAGAACCGAACATTAAAGGGGATACCTCGTCAGGCGGTGGAAAACGAGCTGTTTTAGAAACTGGACTAACTGTAAACGTCCCATTTTTTATTAACCAAGGAGACAAATTAGTGATTAATACCACTGATGGCAGTTACGTCTCACGAGCTTAAAAATTTTGACAGATTATAGGAGCGATAAATATGGCAGAAGAAGAAAAATTAATTTTAGGTCAACCACAAGAACTTGGTGAAATTATTATTGCCCCAGAAGTGATTGAAGTAATCATAGGGATTGCTGCTGCAAAAGTTGAGGGTGTTTATGCAATGCGGGGCACTTTAGCTAGCAATGTGAATCAATTATTAGGTAAAAACACTCACGGTAAAGGCGTTTATTTAACTAATGATGAAGATGGCTTAAAAGTTGATTTATATACTTATTTAGAATATGGGACTTCTGTTCCTAAAGTTGCAATGGCTATGCAAGAACGAGTGAAACAACAAGTTTTATTCATGACTGATGTAGCTTTACAAGAAGTCAATATCCATGTTGTTGGCGTAGTTGCTGAAAAAATGGAGCAACCGACGTTACAAGAATTATTTAATGATGAAGAGGAAGAAAATGAGTAAAGAACTATCTCGCCACGAGATTCGGGAAAAAGCATTACAAGCTTTATTTCCTTTAGATTTTAATCAAGAACTAACTAAAAAAGATGCGATTAACCATGCTTTGAGTTTGGATCAAATGGATTTTGTTGCTGAGGATGAAGAAGATTTTATCCCAGTATATTTAGATGAATTAGTGGGTGGTGTTGTGGCCCATCAAACTGAAATTGATGAAATCATCAAAAAGCATTTACGTACCAACTGGTCAATCAATCGAATTGCCAAGATGGATTTAATTATTTTACGGTTGGCGATCTATGAGATGCTTTATAATGAGGCGGTTCCTAATAAAGTCGTACTAAATGAAGCGATTGAACTAGCAAAAACTTTCAGTGATGAGACTTCACGAAAATTTGTGAATGGTACATTATCAAAAATTATGAACGAGCTAGACAAATAAGCAATTACTGGAGCTGAGATGAGTCTTTTTTAAGAATTTATCTGAGCTCCATTGCTATAATTATGAGGAAGTGAAGGTATGTCAGTGTTAATTAACGGGAAAGAATTAGCAGATAACTTACAAGAACAAACAAAAAGAGAAGTACGTGAGCTGGAAAAACAAAAAATACGTCCAGGATTGGTTGTTTTAATTGTAGGGGACAATCCAGCAAGTCAAATTTACGTAAAAAATAAATCATTGGCAGCCGAACGAATTGGGATTTATTCAAAAGAGCAGCACTATTCAGCTGACATTACTGAAGATGAATTAATTAAAGAAATTCAAATTTTCAACCAAAACGATGATTTTCATGGGATTTTAGTTCAATTACCATTACCTGAGCATATTAATGCAGATCGAGTGTTATTAGAAATTAATCCGATTAAAGATGTTGATGGTTTCCACCCAATGAATTTAGGTCGATTATTGGCTGGGGTACCCCATACAATTCCTTGTACGCCTTATGGCATCATGAAGATGTTTGAAGCCTATAATATTGATTTAACGGGTAAACGTGCGGTTATTTTAGGACGTAGTAATATTGTCGGTAAACCAATGGGTATTTTGATGTTAGAAAAAGATGCCACAGTTACATATGCCCACTCTAAAACAAAAAATTTGATTGAGGTTTGCCGGGAGGCAGATATTTTAGTTGTAGCCATTGGGCAGGGACATTTTGTGACTAAGGAATTTATTAAACCGGGTGCGGTTGTAATTGATGTAGGCATGAATCGAAATGAGTCTGGAAAATTGATTGGTGATGTAAAATTTGACGAAGTGGAACCTTTGACAAGTTATATTACTCCTGTTCCACGAGGGGTTGGTCCAATGACAATAACGATGCTGATGCAGCAAACAGTTGAAGCTTGTCGTCGTCAGAAATTTGGTGAGTAAATGGCACAAGAATATCTAACAGTAACTGCTTTAACAAAATATATTAAACGTAAATTTGATGCTGATCCTTATTTAGAACGGGTTTATTTAACTGGGGAAATTTCCAATTTTAGAAATCGTCCCAACAGCCATCAATATTTCAGTTTGAAAGATGATCGGGCTAAGATCTCAGCTATGATGTTTAAAGGCGCTTTTCAAAAATTGAAATTTGCCCCTAAAGAAGGAATGAAGGTTTTAGTCGTTGGACGGATTGCTTTATATGAAGCAAGTGGGGCTTATCAAATCTATGTTGAACACATGGAACCAGATGGTGTGGGTGCACTATATCAAGCATTAGCAGAACTGCGAGAAAAATTAAGCAAGGAAGGCTTATTTAATTTGCCCAAAAAAACCTTGCCGCGTTTTCCTAAAAAAATTGCAGTTCTGACAAGTCCTAGTGGGGCAGTGATCCGGGATATTATTACGACTGTCAAACGACGTTATCCGATAGTACAGTTAATTTTGCTGCCAACTGTTGTACAAGGTGATCGAGCAGCTGCCGATATTGTTAAAAATATTCAGCGGGCTGAGCAGCTTGACGTAGATACCATGATTATTGGACGTGGCGGCGGCTCGATTGAGGATTTGTGGCCATTTAATGAAGAAATAGTTGCTCGAGCAATTGCAGCAAGCCCTATTCCGATTATTTCGTCAGTTGGTCATGAAACTGATACAACTATTGCCGACTTAGTAGCAGATGTTCGTGCGGCTACACCAACAGCAGCTGCTGAATTAGCAGTGCCTGTTTTAAATGAAGAGGTCTTAAAAATCAAAGATAAGCAAACTCGTTTGGAACAAGCTTTTTTAAATCAGTTAGCACGCAAGAAAGAACGTTATGATCGGTTGATGGATTCTTATATATTCCGGCAGCCAAATCGCTTATATGAAAATCAAAGCATTCAGTTAGATCGGTTAAATCAAAGCTTAAAACAGAATATGCGTAATCTTTTAAATACTTCAGAAAAGGCCTGGTTGGAGCTACATAATCAATTAGAGAAAAATACGCCTATTAATCGCGTCAATCAAAATCAGCAAAACTTGCGCTTTTTGCAACAACGTTTAAATCAATCATTTAGCCAACTGATGAATCAAAAAGAACAAGCGCTGAAAAATGCAATGGTTGCATTAGATTTACTCAGCCCTTTAAAAACAATGAGTCGTGGATTTACTTATACAACTAAGGAAAATCAATTCATTAAATCTGTCAGTCAATTAACACCTCAAGACCAAATAAAGATTCATTTTAGCGATGGAGAAGTGTTAGCAGAAATCAAGAAAATCAAGGAGGAAAAATAGTGGCGAAAGCATCAGATAAAGAAGTCAGCTTTGAAGCATCATTAGCAGAACTAGAAACAATTGTAACAAAATTAGAATCAGGTGACGTACCTTTAGAAGAGGCTCTAGCAGTTTTTCAAAGAGGGATGGTTTTAAGTAAGCAGTGCCAAGATACTTTAACAAAAGCGGAAGAAACACTGACTAAAATGATGACCGAAAATGATCGACTGGTACCTTTTGAAGGTGAGGAACAATAAATGCTGACTGATTTTTCAGAAAAAAATCTCCCTCAAGTGGAAAAAGAGATGCTCGAATACATCGAAAAGAATACATTAAGCAATTCACTAAAAGAAAGTATGAGCTATTCTGTGACAGCAGGAGGAAAAAGACTACGTCCACTAATTGTTTTAGCAGTAGCTGATGCTTTCCAGCAAAAATTAACCACTCCTTTTTATCAAGTTGCGGCGAGTTTGGAAATGGTTCACACATATTCATTGATTCATGATGATCTGCCGGCGATGGATAATGATGATTTGCGTCGCGGTAAGCCGACCAATCATAAAATTTATGGAGAAGCATTGGCAATTTTAGCCGGCGATGGTTTACTAACTCTAGCTTTCCAATTGTTAAGTGAAGTCAATTTAGCATCAATGGAAAAATTATTATTGCTACAATTGTTAACTAAAGCTAGCGGTACAAGCGGTATGGTATCTGGACAAGTGGGTGATACTGAAGCTGAAGGTAAAGTTGTTTCATTAGCAGAATTGCAACAAATTCATAGTGAAAAAACCGGAGCTCTTTTAACCTATGCCTTTATGGCTGGTGGCATTTTAGCACAGCAAACTCCAGAAGTGTTAGATATTTTACAAAGACTAGGAGAACATATTGGTTTAGCCTTTCAAATTCGAGATGATTTGTTAGATGTGATTGGAACGACTGAAGATTTAGGCAAGAATGTTCATCAAGATCAGAAACTGGCGAAAAGTACATATCCAAATCTTTTAGGCTTAAATGGTGCAAAAGAGGCTTTGAAAAATGAACTAAAAGCCGCTGAAAAAGTCATTCAAACATTAGCTAGTGAACCGGATTTTAATGGCTCTGTTTTAAATGAAATTGTTGCTTTGTTGAAACTGGAGGAAGTCTAAATGAAAAAAGAACGAGTCGATGTTTTGGCTTTTAATCAAGGACTTTTTGAAACCCGCGAAAAAGCGAAACGAGGAGTAATGGCCGGTTTAGTTTACAATCAAAACAATGAACGCTTGGATAAAGCTGGAGAAAAAATTCCAGTGGATACTCTGCTACAACTTAAGGGGCAAAAGCTACCTTATGTTTCACGGGGTGGTTTAAAGCTAGAAAAAGCTTTAAAAGTTTTTGATCTTTCGATTGCTGCAAAAATCGTTTTGGATATTGGCGCTTCAACTGGTGGATTTACTGATGTTGCCTTGCAAAATGGGGCAAGAATGAGTTATGCACTAGATGTAGGTTATAATCAGTTGGCTTGGAAAATTCGCCAAGATGAACGAGTTGAAGTGATGGAACGAGTCAATTTTCGTTATTCAAAACCAGCTGACTTTACCAAGGGACAACCAGATTTTGCAACGATTGATGTCTCATTTATTTCGTTAAAATTAATTTTACCGCCTCTTCATGAAATTATAAAAAAAGGCGGAGACGTCGTCGCATTAATTAAGCCACAGTTTGAAGCTGGAAGAGACGCAGTCGGTAAAAAAGGGATTATTAAAGATCCGAAAATTCATCTACAAGTCGTTGAAGAAATTACCAATTTTGCATTAAATGCAGGTTATGATTTAGCTGGCTTAACCTATTCACCGATTACTGGTGGAGAAGGCAATATCGAATTTTTAGCGCATTTAGTTGCAAGTGAGACAACTGGTGAGATTGCAGCAGGAATTGACTTAACTGCAGTAGTAAATGATGCGCACCAACAATTGGATTAGAGGTGAAAAAATGCGAAAAAAAGACCGCCATCAAATGATTACACAATTATTAAATGATCACGACATCAAAAAACAAGAAGACTTTGTTGCTTTGTTAAATCAAAAAGGTGTTGAGGTGACGCAAGCAACCATTTCACGTGATATTAAAGAAATGAAATTAGTAAAAGTTCCTGCGCAAAATGGTGGATATCGTTATAGTATGCCACGAAAAGCCGATGAAAATATTAACGAAAAATTGTCAGACTTATTAAAAGAGGCGATCATTCAGGTTGATCAAATGGAAAAATTTGTTCATTTAAAAACCTACCCGGGAAACGCTTCAGCAGTAGCTAATTTATTGGAACGTCAATTCAGCAATGAGTTATTTGCTATTTTAGATGATGATGATAGTGTTTTGATGATTATGCGTACCGAGGCGTATGCCAATAAAATTCAGCAGGATATCACTATTCGAATTCAAAGAAATTAGGTGAAAAAATGTTACAAGAATTAACAATTGAAAATTTTGCCATCATTTCTAAACTCCACTTACCATTTTCAAAAGGAATGACCGCTTTAACTGGAGAAACTGGAGCCGGGAAATCCATTATTATTGATGCGGTAAGTTTATTGGCTGGCGCACGTTCTTCGATTGAGTTTATTCGTCAAGGTGCTGAGAAATGCCTGTTGGAAGGACTATTTGATGTGCCTGAGCAACCAGAGTTTATAAGTGTGGTTGATGAGTTGGGCATTGAAGTTTCAGACAATCAGTTAATTATTCAACGTGATTTGAATATTTCTGGAAAAAGTGTCTGTCGGGTAAATGGCCGAATTGTTACTTTAGCTAATTTACGTCGGATTGGCCACTTTTTAGTGGATATCCAAGGGCAAAATGATCACCAAGAATTGATGAATCCAGAAGCCCATCTGAAATTGCTAGATGGTTTTGGTTTGGAAAAATTTCAAAGTAAAAAAAGAACCTATGAAGAAAAATATCAAGCGTATAAAACTTTGGCCAACCAAGTTAATAAATACAAAAAAAATGAGCAATCCTTTGCTCAGAGAATTGACATGTTAACCTTTCAACAAGAAGAAATTGGGCAAGCAGAATTAACGGTCGGAGAAGAAGAACGATTAGTTGAAGAGCGAGATAAATTGATGAACTACCAAAAAATTGTTGATAGTTTAAAAAATGGTTATCAAACATTATCAAATGAAGATTTTTCTGCAATTGATGCTGTTGGTGCAGCTAGTTCTGAAATTTTGAGTATTGCAAATTTGGATAGGGAATTCCAAACAATATCGGATAATATGCATTCGGCTTTATACTTATTGCAAGAAGCAGCTAGTGAAATTGGTCGGCAATTAGATAGTTTAGAATTGGATGAAGAACGTTTGGAGCTAGTCAATGAGCGTTTGGAATTAATTCATCAATTAAAACGTAAATACGGAGAATCGATTGAAGATGTTTTAACTTATTACCAAAAAATTAGTCAAGAATTATTGGATTCAGATTTTTCAGGTAATAAGTTAGAAGATTTAGAAAAAGAATTGGCTAAACAAGAACTGGCTTTATTAAAACAAGCAGAAGAGCTTAGTCAATTAAGAAAAAAAATGGCTGAACAATTGGAAACGGAGATTCAACAGGAATTACAGCAATTGTATATGGAAAATGCTCGATTTAGTGTAGTTTTCTCAACCATCGATTTTCAACAAACTGGTATTGATGCCGTTGAGTTTTACATTACAACTAATTTAGGAGAACCACTAAAGCCTTTAGTAAAAGTTGCATCTGGTGGGGAAATTTCTCGAATTATGTTAGCTTTAAAAACGATCTTCTCAAAAACGCAAGGCTTAACTAGTATTGTATTTGATGAAGTTGATACCGGCGTTTCTGGACGAGTAGGACAAGCTATCGCCGATAAAATTTATCAAATTGGAGAAAATTCGCAAGTACTCTGTATTACTCATCTACCACAAGTGGCTGCACGTGCGGATCAACAATTATTTATTGTAAAAGAAGTTTCTGATGGTCGGACCATTACAAAAGTCGGAGAATTAACAGAGTCTGAAAGAATTGATGAGATTGCTCGAATGTTAGCTGGAACGGAGATTACTGAGTTAGCTTTAGAACATGCGAGAGAATTGTTACAATTAGCAAAAAAATAAAAAAATGGACTGAAAGTCTCTGGAGATTTTCAGTCCATTTTTTTAATTCATTACACTAATTAAACTTCCTAAAACAAGTGAGCCGATCGTGAAGATCAACATCGTCCACACGACAATCTTTGTCACTTTAGAAAATGTACTGGTGGGTTTCTTTGCGTTCACCGTTGTCACCATCCTTATAGTATCTCAACAACATCATACTTGATTATTTTTCAAGATGCAATCGCTCATTTTTGAATAAAACGAATAATAAGAAAATTTTATCCTTTTCAAAGCAAAAAAGGTTTGTTAAATGTTCTTTAAACTAGTATATTTTTATAGAGATGAAACAAATTTGTAATAATTTTAAAGTATAGTGTCAAAGGATGATACTTTTTATAGAAAGGATGTCGTTTGTGAATTCATTTTCACCTATGCTACTTTTGTGGTATATTTTTCCAGTTATTGTTTTTTTTGCTTCGAATTATCTTTATACGACGTTACATTTAAGGGATCGTTTTAATATAAGAATTCCAGATATTACTGTTCCTTTTTTAATTATTGGGATGCACGAAATATCTAAACTGACTTATGGATTATCGATCTTACCATATATTTTATTAACGATTTTATGTATAGGTATTGCGGTGGTGATTTTTCAAGCAATTCGCTATCGAGAAATTTTGTATCGTCGCTTTTTTAAAATGTTTTGGCGCTTAGCATTTTTGGTTTCTTTTTTGATGTATTTTGTGGTGATTATCGCCAGTATCGTTAGTTTTTTTATCTAAAAAGTTTTTAAGAAAACTTTTTATTTTAACTGTTTTTACCTTAACACCAGTTTGGTTAGAAAAGATCAGACAAGTAGAAGTTGATATTTTAGAAAATGTGGTAGATTGTGGGGGATTGTGGTAGACTAAATTCAGATAGTGGGAGATAGAGGAGGAATCCTGATGTTTATGGGGGAATTCCAACACAATATAGATGCTAAAGGACGATTAATTGTCCCTTCAAAACTTCGTGAGCAACTGGGAGAAAAGTTTGTTGTGACTCGGGGAATGGACGGATGTTTATTTGGCTATCCTCTGGCTGAGTGGTCTCAATTAGAAGAAAAATTATCTTCTATGCCGTTATCTAAAAAAGATACACGCTCGTTTGTTCGGTTTTTTTATTCCGCTGCTACCGAGTGTGAAATCGATAAACAAGGTCGGATAAATATTCCTACCACTTTAAGAGATCATGCAGAACTTGTAAAAGCCTGTGTGGTTATTGGTGTCGCTAACCGAATAGAAATTTGGAGCGAAGAGAAATGGCGGGAATTTACCGCTGAAACTGAAGAAAATTTTGATGAAATAGCTGAAACAATGATTGATTTTGGTTTTTAGAAAAGAGGCGCGACCATGACAAAATTTCAACATACGACTGTTTTACTACATGAAACAGTGGATGGTTTGGAAATTAAACCAGATGGTATATATGTTGATTGTACTTTGGGAGGCGCTGGACATAGCGAGTACTTGCTAGGCCAACTAGGTCATCAAGGACATTTATACGCTTTTGACCAAGACCAAATTGCAATTGACCATGCAAAGGGTTATTTAGCAAAATACGTTGAGAAAAATCAAGTAACATTTATTAAAGCAAACTTTCGAAATATAATGGAAGAATTAAATAATATCGGTATTATGAAAGTTGACGGCATCTTATATGATTTAGGTGTTTCGTCTCCACAATTAGATGAAGCAGTACGTGGTTTCAGCTATCATCAAGATGCACCTTTAGACATGCGGATGGATCAATCTGCTAGCCTTAGTGCTTATAATGTTGTGAATGAATATTCTTTTCAAGAATTAACAAAAATCTTCTATCGTTACGGGGAAGAAAAATTTTCAAAACAAATTGCTCGATTGATAGAAAAAAAACGAGCGGACGCACCGATTGAAACAACCGGTGAATTAGTTGAGATTATTAAAGAAGCTATTCCAGCGCCAGCTAGAAGAAAAGGCGGTCACCCAGCAAAAAGAGTCTTCCAAGCGATTCGCATTGCAGTGAACGACGAACTAGGGGCTATTGAAGACTCTTTAGAGCAAGCAGTTCAATTAATTAAAGTCAGTGGAAGAGTGAGTGTCATTACTTTTCACTCATTAGAAGATCGAATTGTAAAATCCATCTTCAAAGAATACAGTTCACCTAAAGACTTGCCACCTGGATTGCCAATTGTACCAGATGAATTTCAACCGATATTAAAACTAGTAAATAAAAAACCAATCATCGCATCTGATGAAGAATTAACTGATAATAATCGTGCCAGAAGTGCGAAATTACGGATTGCGGAGAGAATGAGGGAAGGATAAAAGAGGATGGCTGAACCAAAAAAAGCTGAACAACCATTGATTGATAATCTTGAACAAACCAATCAAACACCAGATTCTTTTAAGGTCTTTGTCTCCCCTCTTGATCGTTTAAAAAGAACTAGCCGTTTTGAAAAAATAGCGGCAGTAGGTTTAATTACTTTATTAATCGTTCTTTCTATTGTAATGGTCAATTTAAGAAATGATATCAGCAAGATTCAAAATGATATTACTGAAACGCAAACGGAAATTGACAGCAAACAAAAAACTGCAAACCAATTGGAACAAGAAAAAAATGAACTCTCAAAATCTGATCGTTTAAAGAAAGCTGCTGAAGATGCAGGTTTAACTATTAATGACGATAATTTAAGGAAAGTGAAATAAATGAGCTTTAAACAATTAAAGCGCAAGATCCGCAAAAAGAATTTAACGCCAATGAACAACCGCAAGAAAGTAGGCATTATCTTATTTGCTACGAGTATTGTGTTGTTCTTTTTATTTGCCGTGCGATTGATCTATGTCGTGGCTGGTGGACATGTTGCTGGAACTTCGCTTGAAGAAAAAACCAACGAATTATATAACGGTGAAGAAACTGTGAAAGCAAAACGAGGAACGATTTATGACCGAAATGGTGTGGCGATTGCAGAAGATGCCACATCTTATTCTGTTTATGCGGTTCTTTCTGAAAGCTATGTTTCTAACAATAAAAAGCTTTACGCTCAAGAAAAGAATTTTAACAAATTAGCAACTATCTTACATAATAACTTGGATATAAAAAAGAAAACGGCTGTGGACACACTAGAAAGTGGAATGAACAGTGATGGTTCCAGCAAGTATTACCAAGTTGAATTTGGTTCTAAAGGAAAAAATATTTCAGAAGAACAGAAACAAAATATTGAAGATGCAATGAAAAAAGCTAAAGTCAAAGGCTTGTACTTTTCTGAACATACAGATCGGATGTATCCTAATGGTTCTTTTGCTTCTTATTTTGTTGGCTATGCTTCAACAAATAAAAATGAAAAACTGGTTGGACGTATGGGATTAGAATCTGCTTATAACGATGTCTTAAGTGGAACTGATGGAAAAATCGTCTACGAAAAAGACAGTGCTCAAAGAGCAATTCCTGGTACAGTGGCTGATAAAAAAGAAGCAATTAATGGAGAAGATATTTATACGACGCTGGATGCTGGTTTACAAAGCTATTTAGAAACTTTAATGGATAAAGTCGATAGTGAAACGAATCCGTCTGAAATGTCAGCGATGTTGATGCAAGCAAAAACGGGAGATATCCTGGCGATGTCACAACGACCAACTTTCAATCCAGAAACAAAAGAAGGCTTAGATGACGAAGGAGCATGGCGAAACTTTTTAGTTCAAGATAATTTTGAACCAGGTTCTACCATGAAAATCTTTACTACGGCTGCAGCAGTCAACGAAGGGATTTTTGATCCTGATGAAACCTACACTTCAGGAAAGATTACTATTGGAGATACAACCATCAATGATCACGATTTTGGTGCCAAAGGTGTTTTAACTATGAGACAAGCTTTGTCTTGGTCAAGTAATGTCGGAATGGTTATGCAAGAGCAACGATTAGGAAGTACTTGGATTGATTATCTGAAACAATTTGGCTTTGGTCGTAGTACCTATTCAGGTTTACCAGGTGAAGTCTCAGGCTCTTTACCAACAAGTAATGTGGTCGATCGTGCCATGAGCTCATATGGACAAGCGATTGGCGTAACGAACTTTCAAATGATGCGCGGTTTTACAGCCATTGCAAATGATGGTAAAATGTTACAGCCTCACTACATTTCAAAAGTAGTGAATCCAAATAACAATACAGAAGTAACAACTGAACCAGAAGTAGTTGGGGAACCAATTACTGCAGAAACTGCTCAAACTGTCAGAACATATATGCGAGATGTAATTGAGAGTGAAAATTATGGTTCAGCCTATGGACAATATGAAGTGGGCGATTATAATATTTCTGGTAAAACTGGTACAGCACAAATCGCTGGTAGCAATGGCTATTTAACAGGTACAACGAATTATATTTATTCTATTGCTTTAATGTTGCCTTCTGAGGACCCTGAATACATTTTATATTTAACTATTAAACAACCAGAAAGTTATCCAGCTGATACATTGGGTCAAATAGCAAATCCATTATTAACAAGAGCAATGGATTTCGAGTCAACTGAAAGTTCAGAAACAACTGATGAAAGTGGAAATGAAAGTTCAAAAATAGCGGTTAAGGATTATCGGAATGTTGATCGTGATACAGCTGCTAGTGATGTAAACAAAGCTGGCTTAACAGCAGTAGTGGTTGGAACAGGAGATACGATTAAAAAACAATCTGCTAAAGCTGGAACCAAAATGATGTCAAATGGGCGCTTAATTTTAGCGACGAATGGAAAATTAACCATGCCAGACATTCGTGGATGGTCCAAATCAGATGTGAATAAGCTAGCCAATATTTTAGATATTGATGTAACCTTCAATGGTGAAGGTACCGTAACCAAGCAAAACATTGATCCTTATGAAACAATTGGAAAGAAAAAATTAAGAGTTACTTTAGGATAAGACGGGAGAGAAAAGAATGGATGCCCCACGTTTGTTTATAGTTTTTGTCAGTAGTTTTGCGATTACTGTCGCATGGATGCCCTTGTTGATTGGATATTTTAGAATGAAAAAACAAGGTCAAGAAATCCGTGAAGAAGGCCCTAAATGGCACAATACTAAAGCTGGTACACCTACAATGGGTGGTTTAGGATTTCTGACAGCTGCAGTCATTACTGGCGTGTGGGTGGGGATTTGGCAGGGGATGTTTTCTTCAGCCAATCTCTTCATTCTGTTGTTTGTTTTGTTAGTCTATGGAATCATTGGATTTTTAGATGATTATCTTAAATTAGTTAGAAAACAAAATGAAGGATTAACATCTCGTCAAAAATTTATTGGTCAAGTTGTTGGTGCATTAGTTTTTTACATCGTATATTTGATGGAAGGCTATCCTAATGTATTAAACTTATTTGGGATACAAGTTCCATTAAGTTTATTCTATGGCTTGTTTGTCATTATTTGGCTAGTAGGTTTTTCTAATGCTGTGAATTTAACTGACGGTATCGATGGGCTTGTTTCAGGTCTAGGAACTATTTCCTTTGCTACGTATGCATTAATTGCCTGGAAGCAACAGCAGTATGAAGTATTAGTGATGTGTTTAAGTGTGATTGGTGGATTGGTTGGTTTCTTTCCTTATAATAAAAAACCAGCAAAAATCTTTATGGGAGATGTTGGTTCACTAGCTTTAGGTGGGTTATTAGCGGCAATTTCTATTATGCTCCATCAAGAATGGACACTCTTATTCGTAGGAATCATCTATGTTTTTGAGACGGCTAGTGTAATGTTACAAGTGACCTCTTTTAAATTAACCGGGAAACGAATATTTAAAATGTCCCCTTTGCACCATCATTTTGAGATGAGTGGTTGGTCAGAATGGAAAATTGATACTATTTTTTGGATTATCCAATTCATTGCTGCCGCTATCGTATTAGCAATCGTATTGTAGGAGAGGATTAGCATGAAAGAAATTACCAACTATCAAAATCAAAAAGTATTGGTTTTAGGATTAGCTAAAAGTGGACTTAGTGCGGCCAAGTTGTTACATCACTTGGGCGCGCTTGTTACTGTAAATGATGGTAAGCCATTTGAAAGTAATCCGGCTGCGCAAGAATTATTGGAAAATGGCATTCGAGTAATTACAGGTAGCCACCCAATTGAACTGTTGGATGAAGATTTTGCGTTGATGGTCAAAAATCCAGGGATACCTTATAGTAATCCGTTAGTTGAAAAAGCCCAGAGTTTGAATATTCCGATTGTGACTGAAGTTGAATTGGCTTATCAAATTTCGGAGGCTCCAATTATTGGCGTTACTGGTACAAATGGTAAGACAACAACTACTACTATGATTGGTCTATTGTTAAATCAAGATCGAAATAAAGGTAAAGCTTACCTGGCAGGGAATATTGGTTTCCCGGCAAGTGAGGTAGCCCAAAAAGTAGTTGCAAACGATGATATGGTAGTGGAATTATCTAGTTTCCAATTAATGGGGACCCAAGAGTTTAAACCGCACATTGCTGTGATTACAAATATCTATGAAGCTCATTTGGATTATCACGGTACTCGTGAAGAGTACGTTGAAGCAAAATGGAAAATTCAACAGAATATGGGCAGTGAGGACTATCTAGTCATTAATTGGCATACTGAAGAGTTACGCCAGTTGGCTTCAACTACTCAAGCATCGGTTATTCCTTTTTCCGTTGAAGAAAAACTAGAAAATGGCGCTTATTTTGAGGATGGTAAACTATTCTTTTTAGATGAAGAAATTATGTCGGCTGATGAATTAGGTGTACCGGGCCTACACAATATTGAAAATGCTTTGGCTGCAATAGCAGTGGCAAAAATAAAAGGTGTATCAACAGTCAGCATCCAGCAAGCATTAAGTCATTTTAATGGCGTTCCTCACCGCACGCAGTTTGTTGGGAATATTGCTGGTAGAAAATTTTATAATGATTCGAAAGCAACCAATATTTTAGCGACAGAGATGGCATTAAGTGGTTTTGAAAATCAAAAAGTTGTTTTACTTGCTGGTGGGCTAGATCGCGGTAATAGCTTTGATGAATTAGTTCCAGCATTAAGCAATTTAAAAGCAGTTGTATTATTTGGCGAAACCAAAGACAAATTGGCTGAAGCAGCTAAAAAAGCAAATGTTAAGACAATTATTTTGACGGATAATGTTGAGACTGCAGTTCCACTTGCTTTTGCTGAAAGTTCGGAAGATGATAATATTTTATTGTCACCAGCAAATGCTAGTTGGGACCAATACTCAAGTTTTGAAATTCGTGGCGATAAATTTATGCAGGCTGTCAAACAGTTAGAAAAGTAGGGAAATATATGAGAATACTTGTTACTGGCGGAGGAACTGGTGGTCATATTTATCCGGCCCTGGCCTTTATCAGATACGTTCAAAAGATCCAACCGAATTCTGAATTTTTATATGTCGGTACGCATCAAGGATTGGAAAATAAAATAGTCCCTGAGACAGGGATTTCCTTTAAAACAATTAAAATTCAGGGATTCAAGCGTAGCTTATCGAAGGAGAATTTTAAGACGATCCGTTTGTTTATTGAAAGTATCAAACGATCGAAGGAGATCATTCGCGATTTCCGACCGGACGTAGTAATTGGTACTGGCGGATACGTTTCAGGCTCTGTTGTTTATGCTGCAGCGAGGATGAAAATTCCAACAATTGTGCATGAACAAAATAGTGTACCTGGTATGACAAACAAATTTTTGAGTCGTTTTGCTGATAAAATTGGGATTAGTTTTCCCGACGCAGCCCAGTATTTCCCAAAAGATAAAACAGTCTTAGTAGGAAATCCCCGCGCTCAAGAAGTTGCAACTAGTGGAAAGTCAGAGGCTTTGTCACAGTATGGTTTAATTAGTGACCAACCGACGGTATTAGTATTTGGAGGTAGTCAAGGCGCCCTTAAAATTAATCAAGCAATGATTAGTGCTTTACCGCAATTCGCTACGAAAAATTATCAAGTATTGTATGCATCAGGTGACCGCTATTTCGAAGAATTAAGTGAAAAATTTGATCTTAAAACTTTAAACAAGAATGTTTCTTTACAACCTTATATTAAGAACATGACAGATGTGATGGCGAATGTCGATTTGTTAGTGGGAAGAGCAGGTGCGACATCAATTGCTGAGTTTACAGCTTTGGGATTGCCAGCAATTTTAATTCCAAGTCCTTATGTTACAAACGATCATCAAACAAAGAATGCACAAAGTTTAGTGAACGTGGGCGCAGTGAAAATGATCACAGATTCTGAGTTAACTGGCGCCAGTTTATTAACATCAATTGATGAAATCATGGACAATCCAGAAATTAAGAAAAATATGGCAGCTGCCTCTCGAAAAGAAGGTATTCCCGATGCAGCCGAAAGACTATGGCGTTTGGTAAATGAAATCGTAAGATAGGAGGTGAGTATCATCAGTCGAAAGAAAAAAAATGAACAAGAAAATTCTACTGAAGAAGTGAACCCTGAGGAATCTGTGGAAGAAGAAATTAAGACACCCCAATATCCACCTCTGACTCCTTGGCAACAAGCCAATTTAGAATATCTAAAACAAAAAGCGATAGAAGATGGCGTTCCTTTCGTAGATCCTTATGCTATTAAAGAAGAGGAAAATACAGAAGAGGATGAGGCAACAACAGAAACAGAAGAGGATTCTAAAGATTTAGAAGCGGCTGATGATACAACAACTTCAACCGATGATGAACCAGAGGCCACTGATACAGAAATAGTAGACGAAGAACAAGAATCTGATAATGATCAAGATGTCGAAGAAGAAATCCTTGAAAAAGGTCCAGCTAATGGTTCATTTCTAGATCGTTTACCTAATCTTAAACAAATGCGACAGTCTAGATTATATCGTCGTTCTACTCTATTGATCACGATTTTTATGATACCAACTCTCTTTTTATTATATTATATTTCACCACTGAGTTCACTTTCAGGGATTAGTGTGACAGGAAATGAACACATTCCGTCTGAAAAAGTCTTAAGCGACATGAATTTTTCAGTCGGTCAAAATTTGTGGAACCAGTTTTTTAATCGAGATCAATACATAAAACGGTTAAAAAACAACGAAGAGCGAGTACAAAGTGCGAGCGTTTCTTTTAATGGTGTCAATCATTTTAAGGTTCAAGTAAAAGAATTTGAAGAGGTTGCTTACTTAGAAAGAGACAGTCAGTATTTTCCAATCATCAGCAATGGAAAAATTATCGATGATGCTAATGCAAGGGCAGCAGATACCCTCCCTATTTTGAAAAACTTTAAAAGTTCCAAAAGAATTTTAAAAGTGTTAAAACAATATGATGAATTAAACGCTGAGGTTCGAACAGGAATATCGCAAATTGATTACGCACCAAAAAAAGACAATAGTCAATTGTTAGAAATTTACATGAATGACGGCAATAAAGTCATGGTAAATATTCCTCAGATGCAAAATCGGATGCAATACTATCCTCAAATTGCCTCAGATATGGCTGAAGCAGGTATTACAGGAATTGTTGATATGGAAGCTGGGGTTTACGCTTATGCGCCATCAGAGTCCTCAGATGAAAATCCAACTGGAACAACAACGACTGAATCTGCAAATTCAATGGAAAATGAATAAAAATTTCATCAAAATGGTGGAATCTTCTTTTTCATTCCTCTAAAAGTATGTTAAAATTGGTGGCAGTGAATATATTTTCAAATTAGGCGTAGTTTGTCTAAATAAATACTCGAAATTAATAGATGAAAAAATTAAATAGGAGGGAATCCCATTCATGGCAAAAGCAGGAATGTATGTAGGCCTTGATATCGGGACGACATCTGTCAAAGTTGTTGTTGCCGAATACATCGACAGCCAAATGAATATCATTGGTGTAGGAAATGCAAAATCAGAGGGAATTAGTCGTGGAATCATTGTGGATATTGATAAAACAGTCCGCGCAATCCAACGAGCAGTAAAACAGGCCGAGGAAAAAGCCGGGATTCAAATTAAAAGTGTAAGTGTAGGATTACCTGCCAATCTTTTGGAAGTAGAACCTTGCCAAGGGATGATTGCTGTTAATAATGAATCTAAAGAAATCTCAGATGAAGATGTTAGAAATGTTGCGTCAGCTGCGATGGTTCGTTCAATTCCACCGGAAAGACAGATTGTTGCATTGTTACCGCAAGAATTCACAGTAGATGGTTTTGAAGGCATCAAAGATCCTCGAGGGATGATTGGTGTACGTCTGGAAATGTTTGGTTTAGTTTTCACTGGACCAAAAACGATTATTCATAATATAAAAAAATGTGTCGAAAAAGCTGGTTTAATTGTTGCTGAAACGGTTATCACTGCATTAGCTTTAACAGAATCTATTTTATCTGATGGTGAAAAAGATTTTGGTACAATTGTTATCGACATGGGCGGCGGTCAAACAACAACTGCTGTCATGCATGACAAACAACTTAAATATACCCATGTTGATCAAGAAGGTGGCGAATTTGTCACTAAGGATGTTTCTATTGTTTTAAATACATCCTTTAATAATGCCGAAGCATTAAAAATTAATTATGGTGATGCTTACCCAGGTCGCACATCTGAAGACGAAGAATTTCCAGTTGATGTGATTGGCAAAACAGAACCGATCAAAGTTGATGAACGTTACTTATCTGAAGTAATCGAAGCACGAGTGGAACAAATTTTCCGCAAAGCTAAAGATGCATTAGATGAGATTGAAGCATTAGAGTTACCTGGAGGAATTATTCTAACTGGTGGCGCTGCTAGTCTTCCTGGCATTGTCGATTTGGCTGAAGATATTTTTGGTACGAGTGTAAAATTACATGTACCTAATCAAATGGGCTTAAGAAATCCAGTCTTCACAAATGTAATTAGTATTGTAAATTATTCGGCTGAGTTAAATGATGTTTATCATTTAGCAAAACTAGCTGTGACAGGTGAAAGAGTAAATGTAGCACCCCAACAAGTAACTACTGTTGCTGCTCAAGCACCGGTTTACGATGATTATGAAGTAGCTGATGAGTACCCAGAAGAACCAAAACAACCCAAAAAGAAAAACGATGAAAAAGTGACCGGGAAGATCAAAGATTTCTTCTCAAATATCTTTGATTAATTCGTAGGAGGAATAATAAAATGGAATTCTCTTTAGATAACAATATTAACGAAGGCGCAGTTATTAAAGTTATCGGTGTCGGCGGCGGCGGTGGCAATGCCATCAACCGTATGATCGAAGAAAACGTCAAAGGCGTTGAATTCATCGCGGCAAACACTGATGTTCAAGCTTTAAGAAACTCTAAAGCTGAAACAGTTATTCAATTAGGCCCTAAATACACTCGTGGATTGGGTGCAGGTTCTCAACCAGAAGTAGGACAAAAAGCTGCAGAAGAAAGTGAACAATTAATTTCTGATGCTTTAGAAGGCTCTGATATGGTCTTCATCACCGCTGGTATGGGTGGTGGAACAGGTACTGGAGCGGCACCAATCGTTGCGAGAATTGCTCGTGAACTTGGCGCACTAACAGTCGGTGTAGTCACTCGTCCATTTAGTTTTGAAGGACCAAAACGCGGTCGTTTTGCAGCGGAAGGAATTGCTGCCTTAAAAGAACATGTTGACACATTATTAATCATTTCAAACAATCGCTTACTAGAAGTTGTAGATAAGAAAACTCCAATGTTGGAAGCTTTCCGTGAAGCAGATAATGTTTTACGCCAAGGAGTGCAAGGGATTTCTGATCTAATCACAGCTCCTGGTTATGTTAACTTGGATTTTGCAGATGTGAAAACAATCATGGAAAATCAAGGAACTGCATTAATGGGTATCGGTGTTGCCTCTGGTGAAGAAAGAGTCATTGAAGCGACAAAACGTGCTATTTCTTCTCCATTGTTGGAAACATCAATTGATGGAGCTGAACAAGTACTATTGAATATCACTGGTGGTTTGGACATGACTTTATTTGAAGCGCAAGATGCTTCTGATATTGTGACAAGTGCTGCTACTGGCGATGTAAATATTATTTTAGGTACATCAATCAATGAAGATATGGGCGATGAAATCCGAGTAACTGTGATTGCAACAGGCATTGATCCAACAAAAAAAGAACGTAAGACTAGTCGTAGTAACCAACGACCTAGTCAAGTTCAAGCTACATCACAACAAAAAAATGACTTAGATCGTGCTTCCGATAACCAATCAGCTTTCGGTGAATGGGATATCCGAAAAGATGAAACGAATATTCGGCAAAATGTTGCAGATTCACAATTCGATAATGTTGAAAAGAAAGAGTTTGAAACATTTAATCGTGAAGAAGCAAAACCAGAAAAAGACGAAGAATTAGACACACCACCGTTCTTTCGCCGTAGAAAATAGGGGGAGGGCGCATGATCGCTGAAAACTTGCAAAAGATAAAGCAAGAAATTCGTGAGTCGTGTGCTCTTGTTTCTCGTTCGCCAGAAGAAGTCAAGTTGGTGGCAGTGACAAAGAGCGTAGGCTCTGAAGAAGCAGCTGAATTAGTAGATTTAGGTGTATATGATTTAGCTGAAAATCGTGTAGATAAACTATTAGAGAAAAAAGCTGCGTTAGGAGATAACGCAAATATAAAATGGCACCTAATCGGCAATCTTCAAAGACGTAAAGTAAAAAATATAATTAATGAGATTGATTACTTTCACGCTTTAGAGAATGAAAAACTAGCAGCAGAAATAAATAAACGTGCAGAGAAACTAGTAAAATGTTTCATAGAAATAAATATTTCTGGTGAAGAATCAAAACATGGAATTAAAGCAGAAAATTTGGTCGAATTTGTTGCATTATTAGCTAACTATGAGAAAATTGAAGTAGTTGGGTTAATGACCATGGCTCCACTAGAATCAAGCGAAATTGAAGTTCGCGAAATATTTAGCAAATTAAAAAAATTACAAGAAAAAATTGAACAACAAGAAATCCCTTATGCACCTTGTCATGAATTAAGTATGGGGATGAGCCAAGATTTCCAAATTGCAATTGAATCAGGGACAACTTTTGTCCGAATTGGAACGGCCTTGTTTAGAAAGGATTAGTCGATGGCACTTAGTTTAGCGAGAATTACTGACTTTTTTGGTCTATCAGATGATGAAGAACTTTATGATGAACCAGTCAATCAACCTCAAGCTCCAGTTATGAATCAAAAACCAGTCGTTAATGAAACGCCTCAACCAGTTGAGAATAGACGGGTGGAACCAACTAAACCAGTCGAACAGGCTATGGCAAATAAAGAAAGAATTTCATCAGCAACTAACCAAACAAGAAATAATCAATCAAGAATCAATCGTCCAGCAGCTGTTCAACGACCTGTTGAAAAAGTTGTTGCGATGCCAACAACTAATCAGACTGCGGCAATCAGACGCCGTGAAGAAAGTAATCCAAAAAATAGAATCTCTGTCGTTGAGCCTCGAGCATATTCTGAAGCAATCACGATTGCTAAAAGAATTAGTGGAGGAGAAACGGTCTTGATTAATTTCCAATCTTTGGATGAAGCAAGAGCGCGCCGAGTGGTTGATTTCTTAACTGGCGCTGTTTTCATGATTGATGGTGATATTAAGCGTGTGGGTAATGAAATGTTTTTATGTACACCACAAAATGTTGAAATCGAAAACTCATCGTTGAGTTCAATCGCAAATGATGATATTTTCGGTTTAGAAATGTAGTAGAGGAGTTTTAAATAATGATAATTTTTCTACTAACTATATTGATTCGTTTGGTAGAAGTTTATACCATATTATTAGTAGTATATGCATTAATGTCTTGGTTCCCCGGAGCATACAACACTGGGCTAGGACGATTTTTATCAAGGATTTGTGAACCGTTTTTAAATCTATTTAGAAGGTTACCTTTACAATTTGGAGGAATCGATTTTTCAATTATGGCGGCAGTTATCGTATTAAACTTTGCTGTTAGAATTATCGTTCGAATTGCTAATCAATTATTGTTTTATTAAGGGAGTGAATGGCAGTGAATACAAATGTGTATCAACATTTTAGGCCAGAAGAACGCCCATTTATTGATGAAGTTGGTGATTGGTTGGAACAAGTAGAAAGCCAATATGCGCCATACTTAACCAGTTTTTTAGATCCGCGACAAACATATATTTTAGAAACTTTAATTAAAGAAAATAGTGAATTAAAATATTCATTTTATGGTGGCTATGAAACGGCAGAACGTTTAAGAGCCATGATTTACCCTGAATATTATGAACCAACAATAGATGATTTTGAAATAATGATGGTAGAAGTAAAATATCCAGTGAAATTTACCCAATTATCTCATGGTAAGATTTTGGGGACTTTAATGAGTAGCGGTATTAAACGTGATTATTTTGGTGATATCATTTCCGATGGTGAGCGTTGGCAAGTTTTCTTATCAAAAGAAACAGCTAATTATGTCGAAACCCAAGTTACTAAAATTGGTAAGGTGACTGTTCACTTGGAAGAACGCCCGTACACAGATATTATCTTACCAAAAGATAGTTGGACAGAAGAAACTGATACAACTTCGTCTTTAAGACTTGATACAATCATCTCAACTGTTTATAATATTTCTCGACAACGTTCTAAGCAATTAGTTGAAAGTGGTAAAGTAAAAGTAAACTGGACGGTGAATGAACGACCAGATTATGTATTAGACTTGTTGGATGTTATTTCAGTTCGTGGCTTTGGACGTATTCAAATTCAAGGACTGGAAGGTAAAACTAAAAAAGAAAAAATCCGTTTGCGCTTAGGTGTCTTACGAAAATAAACTGATGAGGTGAAACAGATGGCATTAACACCATTAGATATTCAAAATAAGAGTTTTTCTACTAAAATGCGAGGATATAACCAAGATGAAGTAGATGATTTCTTAGACATGGTGGTTCGCGACTATGAAGAAAGTATCAACAAAAATCGTGAATTGGAAAAGGCATTAAAACATGCTGAAGAAAAACTAGAATACTTTAACGAACTAAAAGAAGCATTGAATCAAAGTATTGTTGTGGCACAAGATACTGCTGATAAAGTAAAATCATCTGCTAGTAAAGAATCTGAAGTAATGATTACTTCAGCTCAAAACCGTTCAGATGAGTTGTTAGCTAATGCTGAGAAAAAAGCACATCTATTAACAACTACAGCAGAAGAAAAAGCCAAAGAAATTTTATCTGATGCAACCAATCAAGCAAGACAATTGGCTGCTGAAACAAATGATTTGAAAAAAAGCACACGAACTTTCCATCAACAACTATTATTATTATTGGAAACACAATTGGATCAAGCCAAAAGTGGTGATTGGGATGAGATTTTAAAACCAATGGCGGCTTATGTCGATGATAGTCACGATGTTTTAAAAGCAATTGTGAATGATGAAGCACTTGACAGTACAGAAGAGTTTACGTTAAACTCAGAGCCAGAAGTCTATGATATGCCAGAAGTTGAATATCATGAAGAAGATGACTTAGGTTTAACCATTGATATTCCACAATTAATTTCAGACGAAGAAGATTACTAGAATAGAAAAGCAAAACAATATTCTTTTAGCGAGTCACAGATAGTGAGAGTGTGATAGACCCTATGTTTTGAAAGATCCTCTGGTTAAATTGACAGAGAAATAAGTAACTGTCAACGGTTCATCTCGTTAGCGATGTTTAAGGAAATCATTGTGATTTCAAATTTGGGTGGTACCACGACCAGTTCGTCCCTTGCGATGAACTGGTCTTTTTTTATATTCTTTTAAGGAGACGATGACTAGTGAAAATGAAAGAAACCTTACAATTAGGAAAAACTGCTTTTCCCATGCGTGGTAATTTACCAAATCGCGAAGGCCAATGGCAAAAAGATTGGGAAGAAGATAAAGTATATGAAGAACGTCAAGCATTAAATGAAGGTAAACCAACTTTTGTCTTACATGATGGCCCGCCATATGCCAATGGCAATATTCATATTGGCCATGCATTAAATAAAATTAGTAAAGATATTATTATTCGTTCAAAATCGATGTCAGGCTTTAGAGTACCTTATGTTCCTGGTTGGGATACTCATGGTTTACCAATCGAGCAAGTTTTAACAAATAAAGGCATTAAACGTAAAGAAATGTCGATGAGTGAATACTTAGAAAAATGTCGTGAATATGCATTATCTCAAGTTGATAAACAACGAACCGACTTTAAACGGTTAGGCGTAGCTGGTGATTGGGATCACCCATACTTAACATTGTCACCAGATTTTGAAGCAGCGGAAATTCGCGTTTTTGGAAAAATGGCCGAAAAAGGCTATATTTACAAAGGATTAAAACCAATCTATTGGTCTCCATCGAGTGAATCTTCTTTAGCTGAAGCGGAAATCGAATATAAGGATGTAAAATCTCCTTCGATTTATGTTGCTTTTAAAGTAAAAGACAGCAAAGGTTTATTAGATGATGATGCTAACTTTATTATTTGGACTACCACTCCTTGGACATTGCCTGCTAATTTGGCAATTGCTGTAAATCCTGAATATACTTATGTAGAAGTAGCAGTTGAAGGGAAAAAATTTGTTGTAGCCAAAGATTTATTAGAAACTGTTGGCACCGAACTTGAATGGGAAAATCCAGAAGTTGTAAAAGAATTAAAAGGTTCAGAATTAGAATATATGAAAGCTCAGCATCCATTTTATGATCGTGACTCCTTAGTTATTTTAGGGGATCATGTAACTTTAGATGCGGGGACCGGATTGGTTCATACGGCACCAGGTCATGGTGAAGATGACTATTTTGCTGCTCGTAAATATGACCTTGATGTATTATCACCAGTTGATGATCGTGGGGTATTTACTGATGAAGCGCCTGGATTTGAAGGAATCTTTTATGATAAAGCCAATAAGATGATCACTGATTTATTAGCTGAAAAAGGTGCTTTACTCAAATTAGAATTCTTTACTCATAGTTACCCTCATGACTGGCGGACTAAAAAACCAGTAATTTATCGGGCGACACCGCAGTGGTTTGCTTCAATTGATAAATTCCGCCAAAATTTATTAGATGAAGTTGAAAAGGTTAATTGGGTTATTCCTTGGGGAAAAACACGTCTATATAATATGGTTCGTGACCGCGGGGATTGGGTAATCTCTCGTCAACGAGCTTGGGGTGTACCGTTACCAATCTTTTATGCAGAGAATGGCGAGCCAATCATCACGCCAGAAACAATTGAACATGTAGCACAATTATTTGAAAAACATGGATCAACAATCTGGTTTGAAAAAGAAGCCAAAGAATTATTACCTGAAGGCTTTACTCATCCAAGTTCTCCAAATGGTGAATTTTCTAAAGAAAAAGATATCATGGATGTTTGGTTTGATTCGGGTTCTTCACATGAGGCTGTACTTCGCCAACGTCCTGAGTTAACCTTCCCAGCTGATATGTATTTAGAAGGTTCTGACCAATACCGTGGCTGGTTTAATTCAAGTATTACCACAAGTGTTGCGATTAATGGTGTGGCACCTTATAAAACAGTCTTGTCACAAGGTTTTGCTTTAGATGGTGAAGGTCGTAAAATGTCTAAATCATTGGGCAATACAATTTTACCAGAAAAAGTAATCAATCAAATGGGTGCGGATATTTTACGCTTGTGGGTAAGCAGTGTTGATTATGAATCCGATGTACGAGTATCAATGGATATTTTAAATCAAGTATCTGAAGTTTATCGTAAAATTCGTAATACGATGCGTTTCCTATTAGCCAATACAACTGATTTTGATCCTAGAAAAAATGGTATTAGCTACGAAGAATTACGCTCAGTTGATAAATACATGATTGTTCGTTTGAATGAAGTGATTAAAAGTGTTCGGGAAGAAGGATATGATAAATATCACTTTATCCACATTTATAAAACAGTGATGAATTTCTTAACGACAGATTTGTCTTCTTTCTACTTGGATTTTGCAAAAGATGTAGTGTACATCCAAGGTGAGGATGATTATGAACGTCGGGCGATGCAAACTGTTTTTTATGAAATTGCGAATTCGGTAACTAAATTATTGACACCAATTATTCCTCATACTGCCGAAGAAATTTGGTCATTCTTGAAAGAAGAAGCAGAGTATGTACAATTGACTGATTTACCAAGCTACCAAGAATATCCTAATCAAACAGAATTGATGGATACTTGGCAAGCCTTTATGGATTTCCGAGAAAAAGTCTTGAAGGCATTGGAAGAAGCACGGAATGCTAAAGTAATTGGTAAATCAATGGAAGCAAAATTAACAATTTATCCAAATGAACAAGTTGCTACTATGTTGAAAGCTGTTGATTCTGATCTTGCTCAGTTATTGATTGTTTCTGAAGACTATTTCAGCGTAGCTAACGGTGAAGTACCAGAAAATGCTATGAAATTTGATGATGTAGCTGTATTAGTGGAAAAAGCAGATGGTGAAGTCTGCGAACGTTGCCGTCAAGTGAGAACAACAGTTGGTGAAGATTCTGAATTATCAACATTATGTCACTCATGTTCAGAAATTGTTCACAAACATTATCCAGAAGCTGTGGCTGAAGGTTTTGAAAATTAACATTTTTAGTCGAGAATTAATTTTCTCGGCTTTTTTTGCATTTAGTTAAAAATAATTGGTATAATCTTGATGAAAAGAGATTATGGGAGTGGAATATATGGGATTTATTGTTGGAATAGTAATTATCGGTTTAGCTATTTGGGGAGGAAATCGATTTTATAGTAGTTATAAAACTAAAAAAGTATTTAATGATCGGCAAAAAAAATACAAAGAGACCCATCAATTATCAGACAAAGATTTAGAATTATTCAAAAAAACAATGGGTGAAATGAAAAATCAAATTCTAGGGATTGAAGAGGCAACAAACAAAAATAAGGATTTAAAAAAGATTGAGAATTCGGAGGCTGGAATAAAATCTGCTAAAGAAATTTTTCAGGAATTAATGGCAGAACCTAATAAGTTAACTAAATATGGTGATTTTATTTATAAAAAATTACCTAGTATGCTAGATGCGTGTATTCGCTTAAATAAAATTGAGGGAACAAAACTGAATTCAAAAGAAATCCGAGAGTCGGTTGATAGTATTTTGGAAACAGTGACGTTTATTTCAGCTAGTATTACCGATGAATATGAAAGGATTGTAAAAGAAGATTCTGAAGAGATTGCTTTGTCGAAAAAAGTGATTGGGAAATAGCCGACAACAAGTTTAATTATTTTCAGAAGTTAACCAAGCTATTGTTATGGATATTAGAGTAAAAAACAAGGAGTAGATAGGGAGATTTTATGGGGAAAAAGAAAAAATTTTTTGATGAATACGATGAGTTGTTTGTTCGTGCTGAGGGCGGAGACAAAAATTCTTTAAAACCGAAAAAGAAGGTAGCTGAGTCAAAACCAAAAATAAAGCCTGCACCAAAACCAAACAAAAAAACAAAATCAACGAATAATAGAAAAAAAGTTAGTAATAAATTTAAAACCATAGGAATTGGGATTGTCTGCTTAGTTATTTTTTTGGGGTATTATGGGCTGAAAAAAATTGATAGTCCTTTACTTGGTTCAGACACCTCTTTTGAATCAAAGAGTATCAAGCCACTAAAAATTGCAGGTATAAAAGCGACTGAAGAAATCGACTACAGTTTACCGTTGGCAGTTACTGAAGAAGAGAATGGTTTTACTTTTAACCGTGGTTATCAACTTGAAATTAAAGGCGACTGGGATAATGAAGATCCAGAAGGCGACAAAGCTGTTTTGCCATCAAAAGAGGACTACGTTTATTCAAAGGAAGTAGCCAACTTAAAGTTCTATGATGGACGAGACTTTTCTCGCTCTGCTCAAATTGAAATTTCAGGAAATATAACAAAATCATTTTCATCATGGTTAAGTGATCGACGAGATTTCACGAAAGTGTATCCTCAAGAAAAGATTGATGGGATCATGACTGGTTATATTATTGAGTGTGAATATTACGAAAATTCTTCATATGGAAATATTTACCGTTATTTTGTATTCCCAGATGGTACAGGTATTCAAATTAGGACTAGCGTAGGATACGATGTAAAACTTGATCTGACTCCTGATAGTACCTTTTCTGAATTCAAAAAGGTCTTGGCGATCGACTATAAATTTTTGAGTGAAGATTTTGTTTTTAGTAAAATAGCCAATGAGTCAACTGATGTGTCTAATATTGCTGAATAGATATATGTATTTTTTTCAATAGAATAAGAAACAACAAAAGATGAACTGCCCAGGTTTTGGGAAGCTCATCTTTTTTTTAATAATCTAATTTATTTCGTTGTTTATACCATTGTTCTGGTCGCCAAATCCAGTGAGCACCATCAGCTTTCAACAAATCAAAAGCTTCATTTGGTCCCATTGTTCCTGCAGTATAATTAGGGAAACTTGGAATGAAATGTTCCCAAGCTACTCGAATGCGGTCAACAATCTCCCAAGAGTTACGAACTTCATCCCAATGAGAAAAGTTTGTTCCATCGCCATGTAATGCATCTAACAATAATTTTTCATACGCTTCAGGACTATTTACTGTGATTTCTTCGCTTTGACGGAAATCTAGTTTTACGGGTTCTGTTGCAAAACCTTGACCGATTTGTTTACCGTTTAACATCAATGAGAAGCCTTCAGTTGGTTGAATGTAAATTGTTAAAACATTTTGCTCAGCCAATTGGACATTGTTGTCACTCTCATTATTAAAGTTAAAAACATTAACTGGTACTTGTTTGAAGACGATATTAATTCGTGTACCTTTTTCAGTCATTCGTTTACCCGTTCTGATATAAAATGGAACACCTGACCAACGGAAATTATCAATTAAGAATTTTCCAGCGACAAATGTTTCTACGTTGGAGTCTGATGCGACATTTGGTTCATCACGGTAAGCAATAAATTCTTTATCATCAAGAGAACCAGCAGCATATTGACCACGAGTGAAATTTTTCATAACTTCTGTCTTATCATATCGTCTGATGGCTTCTAAAACTTTAATTTTTTCTTGGCGAATGCTTTTATCAGAAAAAGAAGTAGGGACTTCCATTGCTAATAAGGCAACCACTTGTAAAATATGGTTTTGGACCATATCTCTTAAAGCACCACTATTTTCATAATAACCACCACGATCTTCTACACCTAAGCTCTCAGCAAAAGTAACTTGGACATTTTCGATGTAGCGATTATTCCAAAGAGATTCAAAAATATTATTCGCAAAACGGATAACTGCAATGTTTTGCACCATTTCTTTACCCAAATAATGATCAATTCTGAAAATATCTTCTTCTGCAAAAGCAGTTGTAATTTGTTCATTCAGAATAGTTGCCGTTTTTAAATCAGAGCCAAAAGGTTTTTCAATTACCAGACGGTTAAATCCAGTGTCTGTTAAGACGGATTGATCTTTTAAATGACTAACAATTGTGCCAAAGAATTGAGGTGACATCGCTAGGTAATATAAACGATTACCCTTTAATTTATATTTTTCATCTAATGTATTAGATAGTTCACGCAATTCATTGTAGTGAGCAGCATCATTTACATCATGCGATAAATAATAGAAATGACTAGCAAAGGCAAAGGCTTCATCACTGGTAGGATTTAATTCTTGGATGGATTCTTTTACAACTTCTCTATAATAATCATCCGTCCATTCTCTGCGAGCCGTACCAATCACGGCAAAACGATAATCTAAACTACCTTTTTTAAATAAACGAAACAAAGAAGGATATAACTTTCTCTTAGCTAGATCACCGGTTCCCCCAAAAATAGTAAATAGTGCTGTCTGTTCCATAGAATTCCACTCCTTAAAGTTGGTCGACAAAGATAGTTGTAGCAGCTTTGTAGCTAATGGCAACTTCTCTATCTTGATTTTTTAGTGTGATTGGTCCTTCGTAAGCTGCGATATTCGTAATGGTATATCGGTCATGGATTTTAACATTTAATGAAACCAAGTAATCCAATAATTCTTTTTCATCTAAAACCCGAGCAATTTCAATTTCTGTATTGATTGGATAGTCAATCAAAGTTGCGCGTTTTTTTTCATGGATTGCCTCGCCATGTTTCGGAATCATGCCGCCATGGGGACATAATTTTGGATATTTTAGGTAACTATCTAATTTTTCTTCTAACATTTCAGAGGTTACATGTTCTAAAACTTCCGCGTCATCATGCACTTCATTCCATGAAAAAGACAAATGGTCCACTAGAAAAACTTCCCAAAGACGATGTTTGCGGACTAAGGCGCTAGCCTTTTGTAAACCTAGTTCTGTTAGTTGTACACCTTGATAGGGGGAATGGTCAACTAATCCCTCTTTTACCAGTTTTGAAATCATCTCGCTAACTGAAGCACCAGAAATGGCTAAACCAGCGACAATTTTTTTGTTGCTGACTTTCTCAACATCTCCGCCTAATTCTAATATTAATTTTAAATAATCTTCACGATTGGGTGTCATAAGCTAGTCATCCTTTCAAACCTTTAGAATATCATATAAATTCTATCAAAAAAAGGGTTTTATTTCCAAAAATCAGAACTAAAATAGTAATTAAGGTACTTGTCGATTAAAATATTTTACGATCAAGTATTGCCTAAATATTATAAAAAAGGTAGTATATTAAAAAGAAATGAGAATTTTCAAAAAATAATAAGGATTGGTGTCTAATGTTAAGTCAGCAAATTGCTAAAACACAAACCATGTATGATCCATCTTTTGAAAAAGATGCCTGTGGAATGGGTTTTATTGCCCAAATCGAGGGGAAAGCCTCTCATGAATTAGTCGAACACGCATTAACGATGTTGGAACGAATGAACCATCGTGGTGGGACAGGCGCTGAGCCAGATACTGGTGATGGTGCTGGGATCTTGTCAACAATTCCTGACAGATTTTTCCGCAGAGTAGCAAATGATGCTGGCGTATCTCTTCCAAAAATTGGCGATTACGCCGTGGGAATGTTCTTTTTGCCTCAAGAGCCTAAACAAAAAGATGGTTTATTACAAGCTCTTGTAAAAGACATTCAAGAAGCTGGTTATCCAGTAATCTGGCAGAGAGATGTCCCTTTTCAGTATGAAAATTGCGGTCCTGGCGCGCAAAAAGTAATGCCTAGCTTTGTGGAAGTCTTCATTAAAAGACCGTTAGATGTTCCTGCAGGACGAATCTTTGAAGATAAATTATACACGATTCGTCGCCAGCTAGAAAAAACTTTTAATCATGATGAATTAGCAATCTGTTCATTATCTGCTAAAACAATCGTTCATAAAGGAATGCTACATGCTTATCAAGTAGGTATTTTTTACAATGATTTAAAAGAAGCTGATTATGAAGCAAGTATAGCAGTCGTTCATTCACGATTTTCAACCAATACTTTTCCCAGCTGGGATCGGGCACAGCCTTTCCGCTTCTTAGCTCATAACGGAGAAATCAATACCTTACGAGGCGCAGAAAATTGGATGAAGAGCCACGGAATAGAAGTATATAATGAAGAAGATTCTGACTCAGCGAAGTTAGAAAACTGTATGGAATATTTGTACCGTAATGGTCGTGATATTCCTCAAGCGCTATTAATGATGGTTCCAGAAGCGTGGTCAAGAGAAGCAAATTTAAGTGAAGAATTAACAGCCTTTAATGAATATAATGCGAGTTTCATGGCACCATGGGATGGTCCAGCTGCTTTATGTTTTACTGATGGAGAAACTGTGGGTGCCTTTTTAGATAGAAATGGTTTAAGACCTTCTCGTTATTTGTTTACTAAAGATGGGTATGTCCAAGTGGCTTCAGAATCTGGCGTAATTGATTTTGAACCTTCAAACATAATTGAAAAAGGTGTTTTAGGACCAGCAAACATGATTCTAGTGGATACCGTTAACGGAAAATTTTTGCGTAACGACGAGATAAAAGCCCACTATGCTGAAAAAAATGATTATAGCACTTGGTTGACAGAAAATCGTTTAGAAATTTCTGATCTTTCGACAGATGAAGTCCCAACAAATCAAATGGATGAAAAAGAATTACAAAGACTATGGAAATTAAATGGCTACACTGACGATATTATTCGCGGTTTAATTGTGCCGATGGCTGAGAATGGTGAAGAGCCAGTTATTTCAATGGGCTTTGATTCTCCATTAGCCATTTTAAGTGAAAAGCCTCAATCCTTATTTACTTATTTTAAACAACAATTTGCTCAAGTAACAAATCCACCGATTGATGCGATTCGTGAACAACTGGTTATCGGAACTGAAATGTTTCTTGGTTGTGATAGCGATGTGAAAATTGATACAGCTGCAAATTGCCGTAAATTAAAAATTGAAAGTCCCGTTTTATCAACAGAAGATTTCCAAAAAATAACCACTTTAAATGAAGATGGTCAACGAACAGTGACTGTCTCCACCACTTATTCGATTAAGGAAAGTGATCTAGAAGATGCGTTAGACCAAATGTTTAAAAAAGCGGAAGCTGCGGTGGATGATGGTGCTACAATTATTGTGTTAAGTGATCGAGAAACTGCACCAGAAAAAATGGCAATACCGATCTTATTAGCTGTTTCAGGCTTACACAATCATTTAGTTCGGCGTGGTAAAGGATCACAAACAAGTCTAGTTGTCGATGCGGCAGAAGTTAGTGAAGTCCATCATTTCGCTACATTGATTGGTTATGGTGCTTCGGCAGTTCATCCGTATGGGGCTTATGCTACTTTACACGATTTTGATTTAGCACAAAATGCAGAAAAATATCGTAAGGCCTGCGAAAAAGGTATCGTAAAAGTGATGTCTCGGATGGGAATCTCAACGATTGCTGGTTACCATGGCGCACAGTTATTTGAAGCAGTAGGTATTTCAACGTCAGTGACAGATGTTTATTTCACTGGAACAGCTAGCCGTCTGGGTGGCTTATCATTAAATCAAATTGAAGCTGAATATCTAAAACGCCATGAAGCAGCATATGGTGTGAAGCAAGCTGATTTTTTACCTTCTGGCGGATCATTCCAATATAAAGCAGATGGCGAGCATCATTTATACAATCCAACAACAATTTATAATTTCCAAAAAGCAGTTCGTGCAGGAGATTATCAATTATTTAAAGAGTATACGAAAGAAATGGATGATACTAGTATTGAAACACCTACGACATTACGTTCAATGTGGGAATTCAACTCTACTCGTCCAGCCGTAAAATTATCTGAGGTTGAACCAGCGAAAAATATTGTGAAACGTTTTAAAGTTGGTGCGATGTCGTATGGTTCATTAAGTGAAGAAGCCCATAAATGTTTAGCTGAAGCGATGAACGCGATTGGCGCAAAATCAAACAGTGGTGAAGGTGGCGAAAATCGCAATCGTTTTAAACCAACAGCCGATGGTCGCAATTTTAATTCAAAAATTAAACAAGTTGCTTCTGGACGTTTTGGTGTGAATGCAGAATATTTAATGAGTGCCGAAGAATTACAGATAAAAATGGCCCAAGGTGCAAAACCCGGTGAGGGTGGTCAATTACCAGGGAATAAAGTCTTTCCTTGGGTAGCTGAAATCCGCGGATCAACGCCAGGAGTACGTTTAATTTCACCACCACCTCATCACGATATTTATTCAATTGAGGATTTAGCACAGTTGATTCATGATTTAAAAACAATTAATCCTTACGCAAAAATTAATGTGAAATTGGTTTCTAGCACTGGTGTCGGCACAATTGCTACTGGTGTGGTGAAAGCTGGCGCAGATATCGTAGTTATTTCTGGTTATGATGGTGGAACCGGTGCTTCTCCAAGAAATTCTGTTCGTGATGCAGGCCTGCCTTGGGAAATGGGCTTGGCGGAAGCGCATCAGACGTTAGCTATGAATAATTTACGTCAAAGAATGACTTTAGAAACTGATGGCAAGTTGATGACTGGCCGCGATATTGCGATGGCAATTTTGTTAGGAGCAGAAGAATATAGTTTTGCCTCTTTGGCATTGGTTTCAATTGGTTGCGTCATGATGAGGGTTTGTTCATTAAATACTTGTCCTGTCGGGGTGGCTACCCAAAATCCGGCATTACGAAAATTCTTTGTTGGTAAGCCAGAACATGTTATCAATATGATGATGTTTTTAGCAGAAGATTTAAGAGAAATCATGGCAGAATTAGGCTTCAGAAGTATTGATGAAATGATTGGTCATACAGAAGTATTGCAACCACGTTTTGTTGCTAAGGGTAAAGCAAAATCACTTGATTTTTCTCGGATGCTATCGACATCTGTTGGGATTGAACGGAAAGTTGAAGATCCTTTTAAAGAAAAACGTCAATGGAAAGAATTGGATAGCTTTGCAACAGCGGCAATTGAAAATGGTGAGGTTGTTGAAGTTGAACAAGCAATTAATAATGTCAGTCGGACAGTCGGAGCAAGAATGGGTGGCTGGATTGCTGAACGATTTGGTAATTATGAATTAACACCGGGACAATTAAAATATACTTATCATGGCATTGCCGGTCAAAGTTTCGCTTCATTTATTACACAAGGAATGGAGCTGAAATTAATTGGTGAAGCTAATGATTATGTTGCTAAAGGATTGAGTGGAGGACGTTTAATTATTGTTCCACCAGCTGATGCCGGTTATGATGTAGAGCATTCTCAAATCGTTGGAAATGTGGCTTGTTTTGGTGCCAATCGTGGAGAAGCTTTTTTCCGTGGTCGTGCCGGAGAACGTTTCTGTGTTAGAAATTCTGGTGCAAATGTTGTGGTTGAAGGTGTTGGCGAACATGGGTGTGAATATATGACTGGCGGAGTCGCGGTGATATTAGGCTCAACTGGACGTAATTTTGCCGCAGGTATGTCTGGTGGCGTAGCTTACATTTATGATCCAGATAATGTGTTCCCTGGTAAATGTAATATGGAAATGGTGGATTTATACAAATTAGATGAATCTGGCGATGATAGTATCTTAAAAGAAATAATTCAAAATCATTTGGCCTATACTGATTCCTTGAAAGCGGCAGAATTATTAAATGATTGGGATAATCAAAAACAACATTTTGTGAAAGTTTATCCTCGAGAATATCATGAAATGATCGATGTAACAGAACAATTAGCAAAAACAGGCTTAAGTGGTGATGAGTTACTAGAAAAAGCCTTCGTGGAAGTTGTCGGTGAGCAAACAGCACCGGCTGGAAAGGGGCAATAATTATGGCAGATCCATTTGGCTTTTTAAAGTATCCAAGAAAAGATAATCCTTATCGCCCAGTAGATGAACGAATTACTGATTGGGAAGAATTACAAGTCCCTCTTAGCACTGAAGAGCGAAAAGAACAAGCAGCTCGTTGTATGAATTGCGGTATTCCATTTTGTCATACCGGTGTGTTTTATGGCGGTAAACGTGCAGTTTCAGGTTGCCCCAATGATAATTTAATTCCTGAGTGGAATGATTTGGTTTTCCGCGGTGAGTTTAAAAAAGCATTTGAACGTTTAGTAGCAACCAATCCTATTCCAGAAATGACTGGGCGTGTCTGTCCAGCTCCTTGTGAAAAATCTTGTACTGAAGGTTTAAATGGTTCAGGTGTGGCAATTCATGACAATGAACGATTTATTATTGATACCGCTTTTGAAAATGGTTGGGTAGAAGCGACTGGAAAACCAGAAAATCGTACTAATTTTAAAGTGGCTATCGTAGGCTCTGGGCCAGCAGGATTATCAGCGGCTTGGCGTTTAAACCAATTGGGTCATCAAGTGACTGTTTTTGAAAGAAATGATCGACCTGGCGGATTATTAATGTATGGGATTCCTAATATGAAATTGGATAAAGACGTTGTGAATAGACGGATCCAAGTAATGGAAGATTGCGGTATTAAATTTGAGGTAAATACTGAAGTGGGTGTCGACATTAGCCCAGAGGATTTACAAACAGCTTTTGATCGTGTCATTATAACTAGTGGTGCAACAGTTCCTCGAGACTTACCAGCAGACGGTCGTCAATTAAAAGGGATTGAATTTGCTGTAGATTACTTATCAGAAGTGACAAAAGATGTTTTAAAATATGGCAAAGATGCAACCAGTAAAAAATTGGCAGGTAAACACGTAATTGTTATTGGTGGTGGTGATACCGGAAATGACTGTATCGCCTCAGCCATTCGTCAAGGGGCAGCTTCTGTTAAACAATTGGAAATCACCCCCAAATTACCAGCTGAAAGAGTGGATAATAACCCTTGGCCAGAGTATCCAATGACCGATCGAACAGGTTACGGTCAAGAAGAAGCTTTAGCTACAGGAGAAGGTCAATTAACTTATTATGCGACTTCAACTACTGCTTTTATTGGCGCTGAACGCGGTCAAGTCATTGCGATTGAAACAACTGAAGTAGATAATCGATTCCAACCAATTGCTGGTACTGAACAAGTGATGAAAGCAGATTTAGTTTTATTAGCAATGGGCTTTACTGGACCAGAACAACGATTATTAGAAGGTTTTGATGTTCATGAAGTATACGAAGATTATACAACCGATAATGAACGAGTATATGTTGCCGGCGATGCTAAACGAGGTCCAAGCCTAGTTATCTGGGCCATTCGTGAAGGTCGTAAAGCAGCTGAACAAGTAGATCAAATGTTACGCACATTAGTTTATCAATAAAAAAAAGCCGAAACGAAAAGTAAAAATTCGTTTCGGCTTTTTTGCCTTTAGTTTTCTTTTAAGGGTATAATAGGTAAGGTAATGTCATCGGCCTCATCATAAATGGCAGCGGGTTGACCATCATTAGTTGAAATAACGAGGTGGTAGCCTAAAGGATCCTGCATCGCAAATTTTTCCGCAGTTAACTCAATCATTTGATATTTTAAGTCTCGCCCATCAATTTTGATAGAGAAGTCAGGATAAATTGTCAGCTCGTGTTGGGTCTGTTCTTTTGGATTGGAAAATTGCCAAGTGCCGGTATAAGTACCGGAAATATCGCTTAGATTAGGTGCACTTTGCGGTTCTTTTTTTAAAACTTTTTTTCCTAAAAAAATAGCAGCCAAAGAAGCCGAGAGAAATAATGGCCAACGGTTACGCATGTCAGGAACTCCTTTCAAAAATCTTTATCAATACTATACCGCAAAATAAAAAAAATGACTATCAGACTTAAGCAGGAGTTTGTTGTTAAAGGAATGAGAAAGCTTGCAATATTCAAATATCCAATTAGCATACTTTATTGATCGCCCCAATCGTTTCATTGCTCATTGTCGCTTAAGTGAAACTGGAGAAATCGTCGTTGCCCATGTAAAAAATACTGGACGTGGCAAGGAAGTTTTCTTAGTAGATGCGCTGGTAGCTTTAAACTATCAACCAGCGGCAACTCGGAAAACTGATTATGACTTAGTTGCGGTAAAGAAAGAGGAAATGTGGATTAATATTGATTCGCAAATTCCTAATGCATTAGCAGCTGAAGCGATTTTGAATAGGCAAATAAAATTACCCGGTTTAAAAGGAAATATTACTTTATTAAAACGAGAGTATCGTTACCAACAAAGTAAATTCGATATTTATTTTGAAACTGATCATGCTGAAAAAGGCTTTGTGGAAGTTAAAGGAATGACCTTGGAAAATCAAGGAATCGGTGCCTTTCCAGATGCACCAACGATACGAGGGCTAAAACATGTCAATGAATTGATACATGCAAAAGTCGCAGGTTACTTCAGTTATCTACTTTTTATTGTCCAATTTCCAAAAGTAACAGTTGCAACAATTCATCGTGAGATGCAGCCGGCATTAGCGGAAACGATGGCTCAAGCACAAGAAAATGGGGTAGCTGTTTTGGCGTATAATTGCCAAGTAAGTCCTGATACAATTGAGGTTGATCACGAAGTTCCATTTAATTTATATCAGAATTTTAATGATCCCAATTAATGAAAGGCGGATGAATATGATTAAACTAGGTATTATTGGTACGAATTGGATTACAGATCAATTTGTAGAGGCAGCTTTGGAATCAAAAAAATATCACTTAAAAGCAGTGTATTCAAGAGAATTAGAAACAGCAAAAAAATTTGGCGAAAAATATGCTGGAAAGATTGAATATGCTGATGATCTGACCACGTTCTTTAATTTAGCTATTGATACTGTTTATATTGCTTCACCGAATAGTTTACATTTTCCCCAAGCAAAGCAAGCAGTTTTGGCGGGGAAAAATGTCATTGTCGAAAAGCCCGCTTTTTCCAATCCAACCGAATTTGAAGAATTGGTTCATTTAGCTAATCAAAAGCGCGTCTTCTTTTTTGAAGCAGCAAGAAATATTCATGAAGAATCCTTCAAAGCTATTACCAACCGATTGCCTGATAATGACCACATAATCGGGGCTGATTTAAGTTTTATGAAATACTCTTCTCGCTATGATTTAGTCTTAGCTGGAGAAGAACCAAATATTTTCTCACCTCATTTTTCTGGTGGTGCAGTTATGGATTTGGGTGTTTATCCGATTTATGCAGCTATTGCATGGTTTGGTATGCCGAGAGAAAGTCATTATTTTAGTCAAAAGATTGCTACTGATGTGGATGGAATTGGTTTTGCAATTTTACGTTATGAGACGTTTGATGTATCGATTCGAACTGGAAAAATTAGTGATAGCTATCAAAAATCAGAAATTTATTTGGATGAGGGAACACTGGTCTTAAATGCAATTAATTCAATTAATCAAGCAGCCTTCCATCGTCACGATAAATCTGTTGAAGAAATTTCGCTCCAATCACTGGAAAATCCAATGATTGAAGAAGCGTTAGATTTTGCCAAAATTATGAATCATCCTAAAGATGTTGAATTGGGTGAATTGTATCAAGAATGGGTTGAACTAGCTCGAAATGTTAACCAAGTATTATACGATTTACGAAAAAGTGCCGGCATCGTCTTTGATGCTGATCAGAAATAGAGGGAATTATGGAATTAAAAGATTTTTTACAAACAAATTGGGAACAAGCTGGTTTTGATCAACCAGTAAAGATTCAAGCAGCTGTGTTTGAACCAATCACAAGTGGTGAAAATATTATTGGCATTGCACCAACTGGCAGCGGAAAAACCTTAGCTTATTTATTGCCGTTAATGAACCAATTAGAAAATGGCAAAATGGGGCGAATATTAATTCTGACTTCATCTCAAGAATTGGCGATGCAAGTTGTCAATGTTGCCCGAGAATGGTTAGTTGGTTCAGGTATGAAAGTCCAAAGCTTAATTGGTGGCGCCAATGTTAAACGTCAGCAAGAAGCGTTGAAGAAAAAACCTGAATTACTGGTTGGGACGCCCGGTCGTGTTTATGAATTAATTCAGAGCCGTAAACTCAAAGCCCAAAATTTTAAAACTATCGTCTTTGATGAAGTCGATCAATTATTAACGGGACAAAGCTTACAATTGATTAAAAATATTCTGAAAGCTAGTGACAACCAAGTGCAACGTCTTTATTTTTCAGCCACGGCACAAGCGGTTGTTGAAGAAATTCAACAGCTTGATGATGAAGTAAAGATTATTGACGTAACTAAAATAGATGATAGTCAAGGTGAAGTTGCTCATTACTTTATTACAACCAATCAACGAAAAAAAGTTGATGTCTTAAGACGTTTATTAAATATGCCTGAATTTTGGGGCTTGATTTTCTTTAATCAAGTCAGTGAGTTAGGCGTTGCTGAAGAAAAATTGTTGTTCCACAAATTACCAATTGCTAGTTTAGCTTCTGATCAATTTAAGACCGCCAGAAAAGATGCTTTGGCGGCTTTTAAAAAACATCAAATAAATGGCTTGTTAACTACCGATGTCGGTAGTCGTGGATTGGATATTTCCGGATTACCAATTGTTGTTAATGCCGATTTCCCAATCACTAAGGAAAGTTATTTACATCGTTCAGGTCGTGTGGGTCGAATGGGTCAAAGCGGCATGGTCATTTCTTTAATCGCTTCCCATGAAGAAAGTGATTTGCGAAAAATAAAAAAACAATTGGGATTGGACTTCACAGAGGTTTTCGTTCATGGTGGTGGTCTTGTTTTAGAAAGACCTGAAAAAATTGAAAAAACTAAAAAAAAGAAAAAAGGTCAAAAATAATTGTTAACCAACTTGCTTTAATTAGTTGAAATGGCTAAAATAAAAAGCAGTTGTTCTCGTAGCTCAGCAGGATAGAGCAATCGCCTCCTAAGCGATAGGTCGCCGGTTCAATTCCGGCCGAGGACGTAAAAAGAGTTGAATTGAGTGAGAAAACTCAATTCAACTCTTTTTTTATTTATAGAAACTAATTCCAATAGGTGTATCTTCAATTAAACTCCCTTTTGGTGCTTTTAAAATCAAAACAATATAATAAAAATCACCGATACAGCCGCTACCATGGATGGTGGCTAAAAACAGAAAGACAAATAAAGATAGCATATTTAAAGCAAAGGCAACTACCAATAAAAGAGAAACAATAATAAATGGAGAGATGGCAATAATAAAAAATTGTTTTCGTGATTAAAAAGAGCCAGGACTGGTAGCATAAGCCATCCCATTTTTAAAACCGAAATTGACTTTTCCTTGTGGCTGAAACATTTTAAAAAACAAACCGTGAATCGCTTCATGGAGGACTAAACAAAGAAAAAGCAACACTAGAGCAAACAAAAGCATCGGAAAAGAAATCTCGCTAGATAGACTTTGTCGTTGACTGATAAAGCTTGTAAGGATCAAAAAAAAGTGTACCTACAATAAAAGATAAAAGAATAGAGCCGATATTAAACAGAATAATGGCTTTTTTATTGTTTAATATATCAACTTCTCGATATAACTTCATCCAAAACCTCCATTTTTTTTTATTACTATAACATAAGTAATCTTTAAAGTGACAAAGCTGTAAGTAAAAATTGAGACTTAAGACGGAATAATTAATGATTCAACTCAGGTAAATTATTCTTATCGGAGGAGGAAAATAAATGAAATTTATTAAAGGTATATTGTCACTGGTCGTTATAATGTTTTTAGTTTGTGTAGGTGGTGTTTTTTTTACTAAAGGAAGTTCAAACGAAGCAGCGGCTATCTTTGACCAATTAAATCCATTAGTTCAAAAAGGAGAAGTTTATGTTAGAACTAAAGCTCCAGATACTGTGAATGAATATGGAACGGCCAGTTATCAACAATTAGCTGCTGACTCAAATGGAAAAACCAGACAGATTTCCTTTAACGGCTTGTCGACACTAAAAGAAAATCGTTATTTAAAATTAACCAACAAAGGCGCTCACGTGGAGACTTATCAAGAAGTCAATCAAGCAGAAGTCCCTGCCGCTGCTTTAGAGCAAATCAATTAAAAAGCTGATCAATGTAAAATTAATTACATTGATCAGCTTTTCTTATTGATAAAAACTAGTATCGACGGAGCTACTTTGAACAACATTTCCAATATTTTTAATAATTAAGCCCAGTCGCCGTTTCTAAAAATTGGGACAAATGAGCCGTCTTCGCGAATGCCGTCAATTGACATTTCTGCTGAGCCAACCATAAAGTCTACATGGGTTTGACTACTATTTAAACCAGCTTGATTTAATTCTTCTTCAGACATTTCAGTACCATCTTTGACACTAAATGGATAAGCAGCACCTAGTGCTAAATGGTTTGAAGCATTTTCATCAAATAAAGTATTGTAGAATGTAATACCAGATTGAGAAATTGGTGACGGATCTGGGACTAAGGCAACCTCACCTAGAGAATCGGCTCCTTCAATTTCTAGTAACGATTTAAGAACTTCTTCACCACTTTCAGCTGAAAAATCAACAACTTTACCAGCTTTGAAAGTAAATTTCATATTGTTTAAAGTGTTACCAGCATAGCTTAATGGTTTTGTACTAGTGATGTAACCATCAATTCGATTTTTATCTGGAGCGGTAAAGACTTCTTCCGTTGGCATATTCGCCATAAATTCTTTACCATCTGCCGCAAACGAACCGGCTCCTTCCCAGATATGATTTTTCGGTAAACCAATCACAATATCCGTTCCTGGTGCTGTGTAGTGAAGGGCAGAAAATTGCTCTTTGTTTAATTTTTCTGCTTGGTTTCGCATTGTTTGGTCGTGTTCTTGCCACGCTGCAACAGGATCGTCACTGTAAATCCGAGTTGTTTTGAAAATTTCATCCCATAATGCGTCCACTTGCGCTTCTTGACCCTCAATATTTGGAAAGACTTTTTTTGCCCATGCAGGACTTGCCGCAGCAACAACCGTCCAGCGTAATTTATTCGATTGTGTTGCTTGCATGACTGCTTGTAGGGCTTTCCCACGTGCCGCTTGATAAGTTGCGACTCTACTATTATCTACTCCAGCTAACGCATCGGGATCTTGAGAGATGATACTGATTCGTGTGACACGTTTTTCGGCAAAATCATCTGCTTCAGCCTTTTTATAATCTGGAATCGTCGCAATTTTTTCAGCACTAGCATGGGTTAAAAATTCTCTCTGGATGGTGTCATCGTTCCATTGAACTTGGACTTCATCGGCACCAAGTGCATAGGCATTTTTTGTGACTAGTCGGGCTAAGGGTGCCTGGTCAACACTAGCATAAACAATCACTGTATCTCCTTTCTGAACATTTACGCCGACTTTTGTAATTAAACGTGCGTATTTTTTTAGCAATTCATCAAAATAAGATAAAACCATTGTTAATTCCTCCAATTTTATAGATTAATTCGCCACTGCGGCAATTTTTTTGGCAAAAGCTTCTAGGTTTTGAATATCTTCTTCTTCGGCGTTTGTATCGACTTTAACAAAATCAGCACCCTTGATTGCACCAGTTTTTTCAAAAGCCTCTTCAAAACGGTTCACACTAGTAGCAAAATTTTCATAAAAAGTATCGCCAGAACCCACGACACCATATATTTTTCCAGTTAAATCTAATTCTTGCAATTCCTCATAAAAGTCTTTCATTTCTTCTGGCAAGTCGCCTTCGCTGTAAGTGTAAGTGGCGACGATACAGATGTCAGCGGATTCAAAGTCTTCGGCCTCGACAGCGCCGACCTCTTCCATTTCAACCTCAATCGCAAGGTCTTCAAGGGTTTCGGCAACAACATCAGCAATTTCTTCAGTATTCCCTGTTAAACTAGCAAAAACAATTTTTGCAACGGTCATATGATAACTTCCTCCTTAAGGAACGATCTATTAAAATTATAGCAAGCAGAAAGGGTGGTGTAAATAAAAGATAACTTTTGTTGTGGGAATTTCTTTCGGTTTGTCCCGCTTTATTGGTTATGTTAAAATGAGACAGTGAAAAAGGAGACGAGACAGTAATGATTACATTAAAATCAGCAAGAGAAATTGAAATGATGGACGAATCGGGCGAAATTTTAGCCGATGTTCATCGTCACTTAAGAAATTTTATTAAACCAGGTATTAGTAGCTGGGATATTGAAGTATTTGTAAAAAAATTTATTGAAGATCGAGGTGCAATTGCTGCTCAGATCGGATTTGAAGGTTATGAATATGCCACTTGTATTAGTATTAATGATGAAATTTGCCATGGATTTCCACGTAAAAAAACTTTAAAAACTGGTGATCTATTAAAAGTTGATATGTGTGTTGAATATAAAGGGGCTATGTCTGATTCATGCTGGTCTTACGTTGTGGGTGAAGCAAATCCTGTGATTCAAAAATTAATGGATGTTACTAAAAAATCTTTGTATTTAGGTATCGAACAAGCTCAAGTTGGTAATCGAATCGGTGATATCGGTCATGCTATTCAAACTTACGCAGAAGGCGAAGGTTTTTCTGTTGTTAGAGATTTTGTTGGTCACGGTATTGGTCCAACGATCCATGAAGAACCAGCGATTCCTCATTATGGCGAAGCTGGGAAAGGTTTGCGCTTAAAAGAAGGTATGGTTATTACAATCGAACCAATGATTAACGTTGGTGAATGGCAAATGAAAATGGATCCGAATGGTTGGACTGCCTATACAAGAGATGGTTCTTGGAGTTGTCAGTATGAGCATACTTTAGCGATTACTAAACAAGGACCAAGAATACTAACTTCTCAAGGAGAAGAAGGTACTTATTAATAATAACGAGGATATAACATGGCGTTAGATGAAAATGAAAAAAAGAATGAGTTGAAAAAATTTATTACTTCTTTCCAAAAGCATGTAGCAGATGCTGAAATAGGCGATCGATCAGTTGTGGTCGCCTATTATTTGTTGCTGTCTTTTTTTCCACTTTTAATTGTGGTAGGCAATTTATTACCTTATTTAAATATCACTCCTAGTACTGTGTTACCTTATTTAAAAGAAGTTATCCCATTGACAATTTATCAGTTTTTACGACCAGCAATCGAAGGTTTGTTGTCTAATAATTCTGGAGGTTTGTTATCTATTTCCGTTATAGCTGCATTATGGTCTTCATCAAAAGGAATTAATGCAATGCAGACAGCCTTGAATCGTGCCTATGGTGTAGAAGATCGTGGGAATTTTGTAATTAGTCGGATTGTTTCTGTCGGAATGGTTGGTATATTGATGATGGCGATTATTGCCGTAGCCTTGTTTTTCAGTGTCGGACAGGTGCTACTAGATTTATTACAACCGCTTTTACAATTTCCAAAAGAGTATATTGAAACCTTCTTGACGTTACGATGGCCAATTACATCATTAGGATTGCTTGTAATTATTAGTGTAATCTACAGTGTCATTCCCAATGCAAAAGTGAGAATTCGCTATACGATTCCAGGAACCATTTTTGCAACCGTTGGATGGCTTATTTTAGCTCAGGGGTTTGGATTATATGCTAGAACTTTTGCCCGCAGTGTTTCTGGGTATCAAATCATTGGATCCTTCATCGTGTTAATGCTCTGGTTAAATTTAGCTGCAGCAATTGTCATTTTGGGTGGCATCTTAAACGTCACATTTGAAGAACTACACACTGGAAAACAAGTTCAAAAGGGCAGTAATCGTTTTAAGAAGTTTTTAGATTATCTAAAAAATAAAAACAAATAATAAAAACTTCCTTGTATTGACTTATTATTGAGATATAATGATTTTTGAGAAAAAAGGTAGGTGGCAAAATGTTCATTTCATTGGGAATTATTATTCGTTATTTTTTAACTTTTTTAATTGCACTAATACTGACTCCGATTTTTAAAATTATTTCGGTACAGACAGGTATGGTGGATAAACCAAATGCTCGAAGGATTAATAAAGTCCCAATGCCTAGTGGTGGCGGCTTGCCGATTTTTATTACCTTTATGATTTCAACTTTAGTTTTATTTAAAAATTTTATACCAGCGTCCTATATTGTACCGATTTTACTAGGTGGCTTAATTATTGTCATCACTGGACTGTTGGATGACCGCTTTGAATTGTCACCACGGCAAAAAAGTCTGGGCATTTTATTGGCGGCGTTAGTGATTTATTTTGTAGCAGATATTCGTTTTAATTTTTTTACCATACCTATTTTAGGCCATATTAATTTGGGCTGGCTAAGCCTACCCGTCACTATTTTCTGGATATTTGGTATTACTAATGCAGTGAATTTAATTGATGGTTTAGACGGATTGGCATCAGGTGTTTCAATTATTGGTTTGACGACAATTGGTGTCATTGGTTATTTCTTTTTACATGAATCGACAACTTTTATTTCGTTAGCTATATTTTGTTTAGTAGCTAGCATCATAGGTTTTTTTCCTTATAATTTTCATCCTGCAAAGATTTATCTAGGTGATACGGGAGCGCTTTTTTTAGGTTTTATGATTGCTGTTTTATCACTAGAAGGTCTAAAAAATGTTACGTTCATTACTTTGGTTACACCATTAATGATTTTAGGTGTGCCAGTAACCGATACATTTTTTGCAATGGTTCGCAGAAAAGCCAAAAACATGCCAATTTCAGCTGCTGATAAACAGCATTTGCATCATCGCTTATTAGACTTAGGTTTTACACATCGGGGTGCAGTACTGACAATTTATGCAATTGCAGTTCTGTTTTCTTTTACTGCACTTTTGATTAATTATATGAGTGGTGTAGGTACTGTTGTTTTAATTGTTGTGATGGGGTTTGCGATTGCTTTCTTATTGGAACTAATTGGTCTAATCAGTCCTAAATACAGTTTTATTACAAAGACCTTTCATTTTTTTGGTAACAAAGATTATCGTGTAAAAGTCATCAATAAATATTTTAAAAAATAAGCAGAGGAATACAAATGAAGATGTATGACCAACCCTTGGCGACTGTGAGCATCGTCACCCATAACAGTGATAAAATATTTCTAAGTTTAGACTCCTTAATAGAAAAGATGGGCTCTACAAATTTACACATTAAAATTTTCGATAATGGATCTAATGAAGAATACAAAAAAAAATTAAGCAAGTATTTAACCTATCCTTTTATTTCAATTGATTTTTATCCGGAAAACAAAGGCTTTGGCTTTGGGCATAACCGCAATTTGATGACAGAAAATGGTACAGCAATTATTTTTAATCCAGACATTATTATTGAAGAAAATAATCTGTCAGCTTTAGTGGATCTGTTAAAAAGTGAAAAAGAATTAGCTATGGTAGCGCCAAAAATATTGAATCAAGATGGTACTACGCAATATTTAATACGCAATCGTCTCGATGTTTTTGATTTTATGCTACGTTTTATTCCTTTCAAATTTATCAAAAAAATCTTTCAGAGGCGTTTACATCGTTTTGAATGTCGCGATTTGCCTGATGATCATGATAGCTATGTGCGGATGATCTCAGGTAGTTTTATGGTGGTTGATTTAACCAAGTTTCAAGAGGTATCAGGTTTCGATGAGCGTTATTTCATGTATTTTGAAGACAATGATCTATGCCGAAAAATGGAGGCAATGAATTATAAAATATTATATACCCCTCGCTATACTGTCACGCATCTCTATGAAAGAGGAGCTGTCAAAAGTCGGAAATTATTTCGTATTTTTATGTCCTCTATGGGAAAATACTTTGGCAAGTGGGGCTGGAAATTTTTTTAAAGGAGATACCACATGAACAAAAAAGATTTTTCAATTTCTGTTTGTATGGCAACCTATAATGGCATTCACTTTATAGAAGCACAATTAAATAGTATTCTTCCTCAATTAGCCGAAACTGACGAGTTAATTATTTCTGATGATCATTCAACAGATGGTACTTGGGATTATTTAACAAAGCGACAACAAGAAGACACGAGAATTCAGCTTCATTTGAACCCACAAAAAGGATTGACTAAAAATTTTGAGAATGCTATCTCTCGCAGCCAAAATGAACTGATCTTTTTATCTGATCAAGATGATGTTTGGGCAACTGAAAAAGTTGCAGTTACAAAGGAGTACTTCGCAAAAGCACCAGACAAGACAGTCATTATTTCAGATTTAATGATTGTCGATAATGATTTTAACGAGGTAATCAGTAGTTATCAAAAAATGCGTCATACCAAAAATGGCTTTTGGGCAAATCTGATTCGAAGCAGCTATATTGGTGCGGGGATGGCTTTTCGTAAAAGCTTAACCCAATTGATTTTACCAATACCTGCGGATGTCCCAATGCATGACATGTGGATCGGTTTATTAGCAGATAGTCAAAAAGGGGTTCAATTTATTCCAGAAAAATTGGTTTATTATCGTCGCCATGATTTTAATGTTTCTGAAATTAAAACGACAGCGAATAAAAAGCAACAATTTATCTGGCGTTGGCAAGCACTAAAATTAGTTAGACAAAGAATAAGAGAATTTAAAAAAAATCATTAATATATCTGTTTCGATAAGGAAATCGTGTATAATTGCAGAGTATGTATTACAGAAAAAAGTTAGGAGCGTTTCGATGAAAGGAATTATTTTAGCAGGCGGAAGCGGTACACGCTTGTATCCATTAACTAAAGCAACTTCAAAACAACTAATGCCGGTTTATGATAAACCAATGATTTATTATCCAATGTCCACTTTAATGTTAGCAGGAATAAAAGATATTTTGATTATCTCAACGCCACAAGATACACCGAGATTTGAAGATTTATTCGGTGATGGCAATGAATTAGGAATCAATCTTTCATATGCTGTTCAAGAAAGCCCAGATGGTTTGGCACAAGCCTTCATTATTGGTGAAGAGTTCATCGGTGATGACAGTGTTTGTCTAGTTCTAGGAGACAATATTTATTATGGTGATGGCTTATCTAGAATGTTACAACGGTCAGCTGAGCTGACTGAAGGTGCTACTGTTTTTGGTTATCATGTGAACGATCCAGAACGTTTTGGAGTAGTTGAATTTGATGCTGATATGCAGGCAATCTCAATTGAAGAGAAACCTGAAGAACCCAAATCAAATTACGCAGTGACTGGTTTATATTTTTATGACAATGATGTCGTAGAAATTGCAAAAAATATTAAACCATCTCCTCGTGGTGAATTAGAAATTACTGATGTGAATAAGGAATATTTAAAACGCAACAAATTATCTGTCGAGGTGATGAGTCGTGGTTTTGCTTGGTTAGATACTGGAACCCATGAATCATTATTAGAGGCATCTACTTTTATTTCAACCATTGAAAAACGACAAAATTTAAAAGTGGCTTGTTTGGAAGAAATTTCTTACCGGATGGGTTATATCAGTCGTGAACAATTAATTAAATTAGCACAACCATTGAAAAAAAATCAATATGGACAATATATGTTACGTTTAGCAGAAGAGGGTTAATCATGGGAAAAATTAAAGTAACAAAAACTAATTTAACAGACGTTTTAATCGTTGAACCAGCTGTGTTTGGTGATCATCGTGGTTTCTTTACCGAAAGTTACTCAGCTGAAGATTTCAAAGCAGCAGGTATTGATTTTGATTTTATTCAAGATAATCACTCTTTATCAACAGAAGCGGGAGTGGTTCGCGGATTGCATTTTCAAAAAGGACAATCTGCTCAAACCAAATTAATTCGAGTTGTTACTGGTGCTGTTTTAGATGTGATTGTGGACATTCGTAAAGGGAGTCCAACTTACGGTAAATCAGAAGGGTATATTTTATCTGAACATAATCATCGTCAATTGTTAGTTCCTCGTGGCTTTGCCCATGGATTTGCTACCTTGACGCCGAATGTGAATTTCTTGTATAAATGTGATAATTATTATGATGCAGCAGCCGATGGGGGAATCGCTTTTAATGATCCTGAATTAGGAATTGACTGGCCGATTGATATTGATAAAGCAATCACTTCAGAAAAAGATCAAAAACACCCAACATTGAAAGAATTTGAATCAGAAAATCCTTTCATCTATGGTGAAATTTAAGGAGAATATTATGAAAAACATTATTGTTACTGGTGGTGCTGGTTTTATCGGCTCGAACTTTGTACATTATGTGGTAAAAAATCATCCAGATGTTCACGTGACTGTTTTGGATAAATTGACTTATGCAGGTAATGAAGCCAATTTGGCTGGCTTACCGAAAGATCGTGTTGAATTAGTTGTTGGTGATATTGCTGACTTTGAGTTGGTAGATCAATTGGTGGCTAAAACTGATGCAGTTGTCCATTACGCAGCGGAATCTCACAATGATAATTCATTAAAAGATCCATTTCCTTTTGTGCAAACCAATTTAATTGGGACGTATGTATTATTAGAAGCTTGCCGGAAATACAAGGTTCGCTACCATCACGTATCAACAGATGAAGTTTATGGAGATTTACCATTAAGAGAAGACTTACCAGGACATGGTGAAGGTGAGGGTGAAAAATTCACTGATAAAACGCCATATAATCCATCTAGTCCATATTCATCAACTAAAGCTGGCTCAGACTTATTAGTACGCGCATGGGTTCGCTCGTTTGGATTACAAGCAACGATTTCAAATTGTTCAAATAATTATGGTCCTTACCAACATATTGAGAAGTTTATTCCTCGTCAAATTACCAATGTTTTAATGGGAATTAAACCCAAACTTTATGGTGAAGGTAAAAATGTTCGTGATTGGATCCATACAAACGACCACTCTTCAGCTGTTTGGACAATCCTGACAAAAGGAGAAATTGGTGAGACTTATTTAATCGGTGCTGATGGCGAAGAGGATAATAAAACAGTGATGGAAATGATTTTGACTGCAATGGGTCAACCAAAAGATGCTTATGATCACGTTACAGATCGTGCGGGACATGATTTACGTTATGCGATTGATTCAACAAAATTAAGAGAAGAATTAGGCTGGCAACCAGAATTTACGAATTTTGAAAGTGGCCTAAGAGATACGATTCAATGGTACACAGACAATAAAGACTGGTGGATTGCAGAAAAAGAAGCTGTTGAAAACAGTTATGCAAAAAATGGTCAATAATAAATGAACGTTTTGCTGAGGGCGGGATTTCCTGCCTTTTTTTGAGAGGAGAATTGAAAATGATTTTAATTACTGGAGGCCATGGCCAATTAGGTACTGAATTAAGAAAATTATTGGATGAAAAAAATGTTGATTACATTTCTACGGATGCTCATGATTTAGATATTACAGACAAAGAGGGCACTTTAAAATATATTAGTGATTTAAAACCTGAATTAATTTATCATTGTGCTGCCTACACAGCAGTGGATAAAGCTGAAGAAGAAGGCAAAGAACTAGATGAAAAAATTAATGTCGAGGGTACCCGTAATGTAGCTGAAGCAGCAAAAGCTGTAGATGCAACATTGGTCTATATTTCAACGGACTACGTTTTTGATGGTAAGAAAAAAGATGGTATGTATAAAGAAGATGATGTCAAAAATCCACTAAGCGAATATGGTCGAACAAAATTATTAGGTGAACAAGCTGTTCAAGAAATTATGGATAAATATTACATTATTCGAACTTCTTGGGTGTTTGGTTTATATGGACACAATTTTATTTTCACCATGCAAAAATTAGCTGAAACCCATGACAAATTAACGGTTGTGAATGATCAATTCGGCCGTCCGACGTGGACTAGAACATTAGCTGAATTCATGCATTTTGTTATTGAAAAACATGCTGATTACGGTGTTTATCATTTATCTAACGAAAATAGCTGTTCATGGTATGAATTTGCGAAAGAAATTTTAAAAGATACTGACGTAGATGTACAACCAGTCACATCGGCAGAATATCCTCAAAAAGCGACTCGTCCACAATATTCTGTTATGGATTTAAGTAAAGCTGAAGCGTTAGGTTTTAAGATTCCGACTTGGCAAGAAGCTCTGTCACAGTTCATTGCTTTAGAAGGAAATAATAAGTAAAAAAGAGGTGAGAAGATGTTTAATATTGTAGTTGTTTTATATGGTGTTACTTATCAAGAATCAACTACGGTTAATAGTTTAAAACATCTTCTCTCAAAAAAATCCTATCCTGAGTTAGCGGAAATTATTTTATTTGATAATAGTCCAAAAACTTATTGTCCTAATGATTTACCGGCTCAATTTACATACATGCATAGCGAAGAGAATGTTGGGCTGGCAAAAGCTTATAATTATGCTCTGAATTTTTCCAAAGATAAAATTGATTGGCTGATAACTTTTGATCAAGATACCGTAGTGACTGCAGAATATTTAGCTTTAATGATTGAAAATCAAAAGCAAGTATCTGATACGATTGTCGCGATAGCTCCAATTATTCAGAATGGAGAGCAACAAATTTCACCGGTAAGCAGTAATACTTTAAGACCATTAAAGGAAAAAAAAATTGCACCAAATCAAATTTATCTTCAAAATATTATGGTAATAAATTCTGGTACGGCAGTTAAAGTGGAATTTTTAAAAGAGATTAATGGTTATAATGAAGAATTTCCTCTAGATTATTTAGATCACTGGTTATCATGGGAAATTTTTGCAGAAGGAAAAGAAATAGAAATTATTGATACCGATTTGCAACATGACTTATCTGTTCTTAATTATCAGCAAGTCTCGCTTGTTCGTTATCAGAGTATTCTTAACGCAGAAACTAAATATTTTTCTAAATATCAAACAAAGCTTGCTAAAACTTATTCCAAGCAGTTATTATTACGTGTAATGAAACATCTAATTAAAGGACGCTTTTCTTTTGCAAAGTTAACATTTCGTTATTTTTTAATTTTTTTGGAGGAAGTCAATGGAAGCAGAAGTACAGCATCGATCGAGACGAAAAAGTCGAAAAAAAAATAAAATCAGAACAAATAACTTTACCAATATTGGTAATATTTTAATTAAAGGACGATTTGTCATTGGTCTATTACTGCTCATTTTGATTGTTTCTTTAAATTTAAATGGTAGTTCCATCAATGAATGGAATAAAATTTTGTCTGAAGATTCCAATGAAAAAACAAGTGATATTATTTTTGGTAAAAGTCGCGGCGCGCGTTCAGATGAATGGATGGTTCAAACACCTTTCTACTTATCTCAGGCGGAAGCGGATTATCCGTTAAATAATGATAATTATGGACTTAGTGGCCAAAATATGGTGATTGCTTATAATTCACCGGTTAAAGATATTACAGCAATTGGTAAACCATTTAACTGGGGCTTCTTTTTTTTAGGAAGGGATAGAGGATTATCATTTTATTGGGGTTTTAAATTAATTGCGCTATTTTTGCTGAGTTTCGAATTATTAATGATTTTAACGAAAAGAAAAAAAGGTCTGTCTGCTTTAGGTAGTTTTATGATCACCTTTGCACCAGCTGTTCAATGGTGGTTTATGCAACATGTAGGCGATTTGGTTTTCTTTACTATAGCAATTATGGTGGCAGTCTATTACTTTTTTGCGCCATGGACCAAACGTTGGCTAAAATTATTAATGGTTCTATTGGGTAGTATTTGTGCTATCGGATTTGTCCTAGTAATTTTTCCAGCGCATCAAGTAATTTTCGCGTATATGTTGATTTTTTGGTTAGTTGCTGTCATTTTACAGTTTAAAAAGGAACTAAGAGATCCAATTTTTATAGCTATCAGTGTAGCTCTTTTTATAACTATCGTTGGTGGTGTACTGCTGTACTTTTATAGCACGTCAAAAGAAGCGTTGGAAGCAACACTTAACACAACATATCCAGGCCACCGTGTTTCTACTGGCGGCAATTTAGATTTCTTCCAATTATTTATGTTTCTAACCAATTGGAAACTCCCTTTCAAAACGATTAATTTCGGAAATCAAGTTGAAGCAGCGCGGTTCTATAATTTATTTTTTGTTGCAATCTTTTTACTACCGATATTTTATCGTAAAAAAAGATTTAGACGGGAAAACTATTTAGGAACCAGTTTAGTTGTTACAGCTCTCTTTATTCTTTTTTGGATATCTGTAGGCTTGCCAAAGGGTTTAGCGGAACTAACTTTGTTGTCATACGTACCGGTCAATCGCGCATTGTTAACTTTTTCTTTTGTATCAATGCTAATAACTTTTTGGTTTATTAGTGTGATTTTAGATAGTCGGCAGTTAAATATTTATCTTCGATCATTGACAGTTCTTTTATTAGTGTTGTTAAGCTTTGCTACAATTTATCCTTCTTATATCAATTGGTATTTAAGTATTCCGGAAATGATTATATCCGTTTTAGTTTTTGGACTCGTTACTTGGTTGATTTTAAGTAAAAATATGAAAGTGTTAGCTCCTATACTAATTGCTGTGACCGTAGCTTCTGGTTTTTTTGTAAACCCAATAGTAAAAGGCACCGATACTATCTATGAGAGTAAATTGGCTAAGGCAATTTTAAAAATTAAACAAGAAGATCCCAATGCTTTGTGGTTATCAGAAGGATCAATTTACAATTTTGTTCCAGCGTTGGGCGTCCACACCTTAAATAGTGTACGCTTTTATCCAGATATGGAAATGTGGGATATCGTGGATTCTAAAGGGAAAAATGAAAAAATTTATAACCGATATGCACATGTTAGTGCGTATCTTACTGCTGAAAAAACTTCTTATAAATTAACCAATCGAGATTCTTTGACAGTTAATATAAATTATAAAACTGTAAAAAAATTGAATGTAAAATATATTGTTAGCCGTCGCTTGTTGGAACAATATGAACCTTTTGGTTTTGCCAAGTTTGAAAAAATGTACGGAGGTTCTAGTAAAAAAAGTTGGAAAGTCTATCGTGTAGTTTTTAATGAAGAAGAGCCTGCAGCACCTGAAACACCACCAGTAAGCAACACTATTCCAGAAATTAACATGAGTGAGAATCAATATAACTACTATAGTTATTAAAGTAGGAGCGTTTTATGAGAAATAAATTTACAAAAGAGATGAATACAATTTCAATTGTTCTATTATTTGGAATGATAATCCTGTGTTATTCACTTTGGACTTTTGGTATCCGTAATCAGTTTATGTTTGGATTATATAGTTCGATGCAACAAATCATGTTTATTATGGCCAGTATTGGTATTTTTATCAATCTCGCAAAAATGAAAAGTGTTGATATTATATGGATTTTATTAGCTATTTTTTCAATTGTCTTTTTTGTATTTTTTAATAACTTTAGAGAATCTAATTTCTTCCGAGATACAGCTCTGGCACTGATTATTTTTACAGTTTTAAATGTAAAATATACGGAGTTTGATAAATCAGCGCGAATTTTTTTATTAGGAATTGTTGGTATCTTTTTATTGATTACAGTTTATCGAATATTTACTGAGATACCTGTAACAGAAGGGGTTTCAATCTGGTCTGGAAAAAACAAGCCCCAAGAAATTTGGATCAATACAAATACAATTGGTGCCTCAGTGATGACACAAGTTTTAATTATGGTCCCGTTATTGCATTCTCTGAAAATAAAATGGACGCAAACCATTGTATATTTACTATACGTAATTGGACTATCAAGTCTTTGGGTTGTTCAATCTCAGGCAGCTTTCTTTGCATTAACAGTTTTCGTTTTAGTTGATATCTGCCCAAAAGAGATAATCGTCAAGAAAAAAAATATTTTAAAAGATATTTATACAGGATTTTTAGTTTTGATTTTTCCTGTTTCTCTTTGTTTGGCATATTCAGAAAAAATTGATTTATTTACTGGTAGAGAGGAAATTTGGCAGTCTTTTTATCATAAACTTTTCGAATCTACTGAAAGTTTTTTGGTTGGACCCAAACCATTTGTCTTTATCCGACGTGGTGTAATTCTAGGTCATCATAATAGCTATAATGCCACTTTGGGACAATATGGCCTAATTGGTTTCATTTTGTTAATAAGCTTTATTGTATATAATGTTTGGACGGTTGTTTCCAAAAAAACTTTTTCTAGCTTACAAGCAGGCTTTCTAATCGCATTTTTTAGTGTATTGCTACAATCAACGATGGAAGACGGATTAATGGCTGCTTTTTGGATTCCAGTTACATTTATATTGTTAGGTTTTGCCTTAAAAACAGATAACAAAAAAGGTGATATATCTAGTCTACCTAGGAATAGAGCATCTCGTCGAAATCGCAGAAGAAAATAAAAAAGTTGTACTTTTACATTTTGTAAAAGTACAACTTTTTTTAAATGGTTAAAAATAAGTAACCATAACAAATCATGCCCACTAAAAAAATCATTCCGGTTAAAAAATCATTTGTTTTCTTCGGAAGTTTTAAGGATGCAAACAAGGATAAAGTAACTAAAATAAAAATCCCAAAGGTAAAAATATAGGTGCGAGTCGCCGAGGCCCAAATAGTTGGCGAAAAGCCCATCATCATTCTGGAAGCCAATCCAGCTAACATCAGGATGATGGAGAATCCTCCTTGAATAGTTAGTCTTTGTAAATAAAGTATCGAAATTAAAACAGCCATAAAAGTGATAGCTAAGATGATATCTGCTATCCAAGTTTCAGGATTAGCTAAATTAAAAGCAGTACCATATCCATTGAACAGCGCCAAAATTTTCTTTACAAAAGAAAAATTCCATAGATCATTAAAACTAAAAATAATTGAGACAATTAATGGAATAAATCCCAAAAGACTTATAACTAGCGGTTTTTTCTTTAACTTTAGATAATAACCGACTAAGATTGCTAAGAGTATTGTGAATAAAAAAATTGTTATTTGTTTATCAAAAAACAAATGTCTAACAGTTGAAGAGAAGCCTAACTCTAATTTTCTAAATAATGTGAGTTTTTCAAAGTCTGGAAACCAATTAGCTACTTCCTGCTCATAACGGATATCATTTCCATTTGCTGAGAGCACGTAGAACAAACTTAAAAAGTTAATCACAAAAAAAGGCAACAGTATTTTAATCCGACGTTTCTTTATTAGCAGGTAACCTAAAAAGACTAGGTAAAAACCTAATAATAATGCGCACATTTGCTCCTGATTACAAGCATATAAGGCCGCCAGCCAGCTAATCAAATAAGTTGGTTGATTGACTTTTTCATCGTGTAGATACTTGGCAATTGGGTATAGGGAAACTAGTCCTAAACTGTATACCCACAAATAGTTAGTAGTTGTAGCAATCCAACCAGTTTCATTGAAAAAAGTTAGCGGCATAGTAAAGAATAAACCACCAGAAATTAATATGTCTGATGTTTTAACTGCATTATTTTTTTTCAAAAGAAAGGGTGGTAGGCTGATTGCCAAAAACATGATTATACTATTACAAATTCGCCAAAATATATGGTACTTGACACTTAGAAGCGTGAAGATCTCGATGACAGTTCTGGAACTCCAGGTTTGATAGCGATTGACTAAAAAAGCCAAAATATCACCGTTGAATTTATTCATTAAGGGATCATAGAATAAGAAATCATCGTCACCAAAACCTGTTAACTGAATTTTAAGATTTAAGATAAAGCAAGCAATTAAAAAAGCTGTTAATGTAATAAACAGCCATTGTGGTTTGTTTAAATTTCTTAGTTTTCTTTGCACAGAATCACTCCTTATAGGCAAACAAATTATACCATAAAAAAACTTTTAGCTAACTATTTCTAAAAATTCATTTAAAATGCTTTATTTGTATTAATGGTTTACCTGAGGTTTGCTTGCTTTTGAAGAGGTGTTTCTGTAGAATGGGACTGTTAATCATTGCTAGAAAATAGATAAAAACAGTGAACGAGAGGAAATAAAATGTTTAAAGATGTATTTGATTTTTTCAAGGATATTTATCAAAATCGGGTGTTGCTAAAACAGTTTTCAATGAATGATTTCAAAGCCCGTTATGCAGGTTCGGTATTAGGGATTTTTTGGGCTTTTGCCAATCCATTGGTTATGGTATTGACCTACTGGTTTGTATTTAGTTTTGGATTCAGATCAGGTGACAAGGAAGGATTACCCTTCATTTTGTTTTTAATTTCAGGTTTGGTTCCTTGGTTGTATTTCTCAGAAAATCTTGGAGCAGCAACCAATGTATTTCGTGAATATAGTTATTTAGTAAAAAAGGTAGTGTTTAATATTCGCATCTTACCGACTGTTAAACTAGCTTCGAATATTTTTATCCATGTATTCTTTATTGCTATTACTTTTATTGTAGCAGCGGTTAATGGGATATTTCCGAGCTTACAAAGCATTCAACTGATTTATTACTTGTTTGCTATGATGATGTTCTTGACGGGGTTAACTTGGATTACGTCATCAATTCAACCATTCTTCCCAGATATCAATCAATTTATTGTTGTAATTATGCAAGCTTTAATGTGGGGAACTCCGGTTTTATGGAGTGTGAATGATTTTGCAGGACACCCAACTATTCAATTTATTTTAAGACTAAATCCGATGTTTTATGTCGTCCAAGGCTATCGAGATGCATTTTTTGGTCGGGCATGGTTCTGGGAAAGCCCACAATTAACTATTTATTTCTGGGTAGTGACAATCGTAATGTTATTACTCGGCGCAGTAATCTTTAAACGTTTGAGACCACATTTTTCTGATGTGTTATAAGGAGAAAATTCATGACTGAAGCAGTAATTGAAATTAATCACTTAACGAAAAAATATGATATGTATAAAAAACCGGTGGATCGTCTGAAAGAGGCTTTAAGTATTCGCCATAAGTCTTATCATGAGGTTTTTTATGCTTTAAATGATGTCAATGTTAAAGTCGATCAAGGAGAAATGATTGGTTTTATTGGCGAAAATGGCTCTGGCAAATCAACTATTTTAAAAATTATTACAGGCGTATTGACACCGACAGATGGTGAAATCAATATTAGAGGAAATATCGCCGCTCTTTTAGAATTAGGTTCTGGTTTTAATCAAGAATACACAGGTTATGAAAATATCTTCTTAAATGGGATGGTATTAGGTTATTCCAGAGAAGAAATGGCTGATAAAGTTGATGATATTATTAACTTCGCGGACATTGGTGATCATTTATATCAACCAGTAAAAACTTATTCTTCAGGGATGATGGTCCGCCTTGCGTTTGCAGTAGCTATCAATGTTGACCCAGATATTTTAATTGTTGATGAAGCATTGGCGGTAGGGGATTTAGAATTCCAATTGAAATGTATGGAAAAATTTACTGAATTTCGAAATGCTGGTAAAACAATTCTTTTTGTTTCCCACGATGTGAATGCCGTTCGTCGTTTTTGTGACCGGGTTTATTGGTTAAAAAATGGTGTGGTAGAAGCAGAAGGTGAAACGATGGAAATCACCGAAGAATATGAAAACTTCCTAAAGAAAAAATCTTTGAAAACTGTTGATCGTGACAGCTCCGTGATGGAAGAATTTTCTGCTTACGATATTGTTGAAGTTACCAAAGCTGAACTTTTGGATGGTGAGTTGAATCCGTTAGAAATTATCGAGCAAGATAGTCGTGTTGTAGTAAAGGTTAATTACACAGTTAAAGATGATTCAATCAAGAAACCAGTTCTTGGTGTTGCTATTCGAACGGTTGATAATCAGTATGTTTGTGGGCTGAATACATTATTAGATGAAGAATCGATTCCTTGGGAAAAAGGCGAAAATGTCTTTTATTTAGATTATCAAAAAATGGCCTTACTAGGTGGCGAATATTATTTTGATGTGGCTATCTTTGAAGAAAATGCAACTGTTCCATTGGTTTACAAAACACGCTATTTAACAATGTTCATTACTGGTAAATATGTAGGCGAAGGAATCGTCGTATTAGATCACAAATGGAAGGATAAAATTTAAATGATGAAATATGACTTTGATTTATCGTTGGATCAACATACAAGCGTTGGCAAAATCATTGCTGAAATCAAAAAAGGTAGCAAAGTCTTAGAATTTGGTCCTGGAAATGGTCGAATGACGAATTATTTAGTCAATGAACTAAAATGTGATGTTTCTATTGTAGAATTTGATCCAGTATTATTTGAACATGTAATGAATACGGCGCAAAATGGCTATTTAGGAAATATTGAAGAATATAAATGGGTGGATTATTTCGCTGGTCAAAAGTTTGATTTTATAATTTTTGCTGACGTTTTAGAACATCTAACCAATTCGGAAGAAGCATTGAGAAGATGCCGCGATTTTCTTAGTCGTGAAGGTGAAATATTAGTTACTTTTCCCAATATTACCCACAATTCTGTGTTGATTAATCTTTTTAACGAAAAATTAGATTGGAATCAGTACGGTCTATTAGATCGTACCCATAACAGCTTTTATACCCAAAGTGGTTTTGAGGATTTGTTTTCGCGGATTGATTTACACATTCGCAAAGAAGATTTTACTTATGCCCAAGTAGGCCAAAATGAGATTGAGTCAAACTATGAGGATTTACCTGCAATTATTCGCTATTCATTTAAACAACGTCCGTTTAGTGAAGTTTATCAGTATTTCTACGCTTTAAGGAAAGAACCTGTAGCAGAGCCTGAGAGAACGATTCCGGTAAATTCTAATAATAATACACAAATTCAGTTGGCTTATCGAATTGATGGTAAATATGAGATTGAACCTTACTTAGTAAACCATAAGACCAAAGAAAACTTAGTAACTGAACATCATGCACCAGTTGAAACAGAGCGCTTGCGAATTGTTGTGGGACATTTTCCATCAACTGTTCGAATCTCAGTTGTTTCAAATAATCAGTTGTTGCCAATTAGAAACACCAATGCTGACTGGTATCAAGAAGATTTATTTGTTTTTGATCAGATTGAAGAGGAGCCATTTATTACGGTTTCCGGTCGTCACGTAGCAGATAAAGATTTTACTGTGACAATTGAAGTCTTGAATGAAGAAGAATTTTTACCTATCAATCAACTGATATTCAAAGATCTTGCTGACAATAAAAAAATCGAACGATTATTACGTGCTAAGATGGATTTTTATGACAAGTATCATTATGAATTAAGCAAAATCCCTTTTAAAAACCCAGATGAGTATGGTGATAATGAAGATCCAAACATAAATGACCAAATCAAAATAACGGTGGAGTCCCTTGAAAATAATGAAGTAGATAACGAACTGATTGTTAAAGGTTGGGCCTATAAAATTGCTACGGAAGAACCAGTTGATTTTTTATTGGCAGAAGGTAGCAATGATTTGCACGTAAATCATCTTTATCGTCCGGATGTAAATGAAGTGTTTGATTTGATGGACGATGTAAAATATGGTTTTATTTTAACCATTAAAGATTATCAGATTACTGATAGTTTTAGATTTTTAGCGATCACTAGAGAGAGTCAAGTTTTCCCTATTACTGTCTCGTTACCTGAGAAAAAAGTTGTTTCGACGGCCAGTAGAATTCGCCGTGTCTTAGGAGTGATTAGACGAGAAGGATTTAGCCAAGCTTATAAAAAATTCCAATTGCGTAAACAACAAAGCGCAGATTACGAAGATTGGATGGAAAAAATTGAAATACCTAAGAGAGTAGCTTTGATAGAAGAAGCCAAAAGCTTAGAATTTCAGCCTAAAATATCATTGGTGGTTCCAGTTTATAATGTAGATGAAAAATGGTTACGGGCATGTGTGGGTTCTTTAACAATGCAAATTTATCAAAACTGGGAACTATGTTTAGCCGATGATAATTCACCAAAACCTCATATTAAACCATTATTACAAGAATTGGCAGCAGAAGATGACCGTATTAAGGTAGTTTTCCGATCTGAAAATGGACACATTTCTGAGGCAACTAATTCTGCTTTAGAAGTTGCAACCGGAGAATATATCGGATTTTTAGACAATGATGATATTTTAGCTGATACAGCTTTGTTAGAAGTGGTTAAAGCATTAAATGAAAATCCTGAAATCGAGTTTATTTATACAGATGAAGATAAGTTATCAATGTCAGCTAAACGATTTGATCCATTTTTCAAACCTAACTGGAACGAAACCTTGTTATTAGGGCATAATTATATCACTCATTTTGTGGTGGTGAAAAAAAATGTTATCGATCAAATCGGTGGTTTGAGAACGGAATTTAATGGCAGTCAGGATTACGATTTTGTTTTACGTGCGACTGAAACTGCTAAAGAAATTAAACATATTTCTAGTATGGCTTATCATTGGCGGACGATTGAAACATCAGTTGCGATGGATCCTCAAAGTAAAGAGTATGCTTATGTTGCTGGTCAAAACGCAGTTGCTGCAGCTTTAGAACGTCGTAAAATCAAAGGGAAAGTTAGCATGACTAAAAATTATGGTGCTTATAAAGTTGATTTTACTTATGCTAAAGAACCAAAAGTTTCAATTATTTTTGCTAAGGATTTAACTGATGCAACCGTTATTGAAAAAATGATTGAACTAACAAATTGGGAAAACTTTGAAGTGATTGTACCAACTAAGATAGCTGAAAAAATTGATATAGCTAAGGTTATAGGTGCTGAAAATACTACTAAAGCTGTTGAGCAAGCAACTGGAGAATATTTAGTTTTTCTATCTGCAGATTTATCACCCACACGAGCGAATTGGTTACACGAGGGAATGAACTTTGCTCAATTACCTGATACAGGAATTGTAACCGGAAAAATTATCAGTGACTATGACGCAATCTTAAATATCGGCGTGGTGATTGATCAAAGAAATGAGACTCTCGTTTATGAACAACAGGGCCTATCTAATAAAACGATTGGCAATTATTTTAGACCTACATTGCCACGGGAAATTTATTCTGCGACAGAAGACTGTATTATTATCAGAAAAAGTGATTATTTAGCGGTAAATGGTTTTGATCTTAATTTACCTAAAGAAATAATGGGCGTGGATTTTAGTATTCGAGTTTACCGCGAATTAAATAAAAATATTATTTTCGATCCGTATTTTGAAATGATCGCGGAACAAGATCAACGATTTAATGTTAGAAGAGAAGAATTTCAAAAACTCTCAGAGAAACATTCAGTGGAAAACTTAAAAGATCCTTACATTAATTTTTATCAATTTAACATTGGAGGATAGCTTCGTGACAAAAAACAACTTAACAATTGCAATTGATAATAGTCAGTATCTTCCTGAAACCCAAGAATTTATTGTAACTGGCTGGGCACTTGATACCGGGACAAAAGCAGTACCCAAAATTGAAATTGTAGGTACGGGGATAAACGAGTCAAAGATTACTTATCAAGGACGTCACGATGTGGCTGCATTACACAAGACTAGTGCTACTTTACAAATGGGCTTTCAAATTGTCTTGAAAGTTAATAATCCGGAAGATAAAGTTGTGATTTCGTTTGTTTTGGCAGATCAAATCATAGAAAAAATTTTTATTCCTAACAATCAAATAATTACTCCAGAAAAAATGCCTTCAAAAACCCAGCAGTATTATACAAAAATCCGTAAAGGACTGGGTTATTTAAAGCGTAATGGTTTAAAAAGTACTTTGCGGCGCATTTCATTGGAGCAGGATAAACAAAGTGATGAAACCTATCAAACATGGATTGCTCAAAATGAAAATTGGGACCGTAATTCAATAGAAAAAGAAATTAAGGATTTTTCTTATCAGCCTAAAATTTCTATTTTAATGCCCACTTATAATGTTGAAGAAAAATGGTTGACCAAGTGTATTGAATCAGTAATAGGGCAGTTTTATGGGAACTGGGAACTGTGTATTGCTGATGACCATTCTACTGATGATAGTGTGCGACCACTATTAGAAAAATTTGCGGCTGAAGATGACCGCATCAAACTGTTTTTCCGTCCAGAAAATGGTCATATTTCTCGAGCAACGAATTCTGCTTTAAAAATAGCAACAGGGGAATTCGTAGCACTATTAGATAACGATGATGAGCTAGCGCCAATTGCGTTATATGAAGTTGCAAAGCTTTTAAACCGTCAAACAGATTTGGATCTTATTTATAGTGATGAAGATAAGATCGATATGGAGGGGCGACGATTTGATCCGGCTTTTAAACCAGATTGGTCACCAGATTTATTATTAGGAACAAACTATATTTCCCATTTAGGTGTTTATCGAAAAACAATTATGGATAAAATTGGTGGTTTTAGAGTTGGGTTGGAAGGCTCACAAGATTATGATTTAGTTTTACGGTTTACTGAACAAACGACAGCAGATAAAATTGGACATATTCCCCAAATTTTATATTATTGGCGTATCTTACCGAGCTCTACAGCAGCAGACCAATCGACTAAGAGATATGCTTTTGATGCCGGATTAACTGCTGTTCAAGATGCAATCCAAAGACGTGGCATTAAAGCAACGGTCACACATGCTGCAGGAAATGGCCTTTATGATGTTAATTACGATATTCTTTCAGAAGATTTGGTCAGTGTAATCATTCCAACAAAAAATGGATATGATGATGTAAAACGCTGTATTGATTCAATTATTGCATTGACGACTTATTCTAATTACGAAATTATTTTAGCGGATAATGGCAGTGATGATCCTAAGATGACTACTTTATATCAAGACTATCAAGAACAACTTGGTGAAAGGTTTGTTGTTGAGGTGATTGATATTCCATTTAATTATTCACGTATTAATAATCTAGCTGCCAAAAAGGCAAAAGGTAAATATTTATTGTTTTTGAATAATGATACAGAGGTTATCACGCCAGAGTGGATGAGTAAAATGGTTTCTTTTGCACAATTTTCGAGAGTGGGTTGTGTTGGAGCGAAGTTATATTATCCTAACCAAACGGTTCAGCATGCCGGAGTTGTTTTAGGCTTAGGCGGCGCTGCTGGACATGTACATCATACATTTCCAAGAGGAGATTTTGGTTATTTTGGGAAATTAGAAATTAATGTAAATTATTTAGCTGTTACAGCAGCTTGTATGATGATGCGTGCAAAAGATTTTTCTGAATTAGGTGGTTTTAACGAGGAATTAACCGTTGCCTTTAATGATGTAGATTTATGTTTACGAGAATATGAAGCTGGACATGACAATGTGTGGCTCCATGGTGCTGAATTGTATCATTTTGAATCTCAGTCTCGTGGTTATGAGAATACACCAGAAAAATTGGAGCGTTTCGAAGCAGAAACAGCCTATATGGAAGAAAAATATCATGAATATATTGAAAATGATCCTTACTATAATCCCAATTTGACTCGCCAAGGCGGGAATTTAGCAGTAAGAATTGATTAGTTGAACTCAGAGGATTTTCTCTGGGTTTTTTTGAAGAATGACTTTTTGATTTCTTTAACAATTATGATCAATCCTACTTTTTTCAAGCTAATTATGGTATTATCATAAATGGATTATTTTATCAGTTAGGAGTGTCATGATGAATAATAATGAATGGGGCGGGGCAAGAAGAGCAATCATTATTCTTTTTGATGTGATTTGTTTTAATTTTTCCATTTATTTAAGTTTTTTAATAAAATTTCATGGAAATATTCCAGCACGAAATTTTGAATCCTTTCAGAATTCAGCGATTTTTATTTCCCTTTTTTTTATTGCGTTAAACATTTTATTAGGATCTTATGTTTTTTATAATCGAATTATCAGTGATATTGTTTTTGTAACAGTGATTGGGCAGTTTTTAATGTCATTAGGAATTATGATTATCACTTTTGCAGGTCGCTGGTTTGCCTTTCCAAGGAGTGTAATTCTGTGGTCTTTTTTAATTGGGACAATTTTATTGATTATTTATCGGATCATTGTTTATCGTATTTATTTAAAACTGAGTAAAAATAAACAAGTCTTAATTATAGGCTTTGAAAAAGATGTAGCACCAGCTGTTCAAAATTTTAATTCTCAAAAAAATAATAAACATAAAGTTTATGGTATTGTTGTTGATCATTTTTTTGATCATCTAAAAGAATTAATTGACAATGTCGATATTGTTTATTTAGCTTCTGAAATCAATGAAAGTGAAAAAATAAATATATACCAACTGGTTACGAAAAAAGAAAAAAAACTTTTTTTGAATACCACATTTGAAAATTTAATGACAATTAATTCAAATATTATGAATTTTGAAGATGAAAGTATTATTGAGTCAACAGGTTTTAAAATTCCGACCGAGGATGCATTATTTAAACGTTTGTTTGATATAGTTATCTCAATCGTATTATTAATAATTGCTTCACCTTTTATGCTGTTTACGGCGATTTTAGTCAAAGTAACTTCGCCAGGACCAGTTATTTATAAACAAATTCGAATTACCAAAAATCAAAAAGAGTTTCCAATTTATAAATTCAGGTCAATGACTGCAACAGCAGAAGCGAAATCCGGACCTGTCTTGGCTAAGAGTAATGATGCTAGAGTGACACCAGTCGGTAAATTCATTCGAGCAGTTCGTTTTGATGAACTACCACAATTAGTTAATGTATTAAAAGGTGATATGTCGATTATTGGTCCAAGACCAGAGAGACCTTTCTTTGTTGATCAATTTAATCGAGAAAATCCATATTACTATTTGCGACACAATGTCCGAGCCGGAATCACAGGATATGCGCAAGTATATGGAAAATATGTTTCAGACTATAATAGTAAATTAAGATTTGATTTGTTATATATAAAAAAATATTCTCTTATGTTGGATTTAAAGATTTTACTGCAAACCATTAAAATTCTTTTTGATAAAGTATCATCTCAAGGAATAGAAGAAGCGGCAGTGACAAAATTATGCGATATTGATTTTCCTAAAGAGAGTATTTATTCATAAGGAGCGAAAATTTGTGAAAGTTGCGGAGATTAGTGTATTGATGTCTGTGTATCAGAAAGAAAAGCCTAAATATTTTGCTGCAGCCATCAAAAGTACCTTGGATCAAAGCTTGCTACCGCAAGAATTAGTTCTTGTATTAGACGGACCAATTACAAATGAGTTGCAAACAATAATTGATGCAAATAAAGATAATGGCAAAGTGTTAATTAGAGTTGTTCCTTTGAAAACCAATCAAGGCTTGGGTATTGCTTTAGCAAAAGGGGTTACAGCCTGTCAAAATGAATTGATTGCTCGGATGGATACTGATGATATTATGCGAGAAGACCGTTTAGAAAAACAGTATCAAGCTTTTTTAGATAATAAAAACTTAACTATTGTTGGATCTGATATCGATGAATTTACTGGTGATCCTTCCAACGTCATTGGTAAAAGAGTAGTACCCGAAACAAACAAAGATATTAGACAATTTTCAAAAAAAAGAAATCCTTTTAATCACATGACAGTAATGTTTAAAAAATCTGATGTCTTAGCAGTTGGAAATTATCAAGCTCTAAATGGTTTTGAAGATTATTATTTATGGGTTCGTCTATTAAAAGCGGGTTACCAGGGAATGAATATTAAAGAGTCGTTGGTATACGCTCGTGGTGGAGAAGATATGTACGCTCGGCGTGGCGGGATGAACTATTTTATTTATGGATTGAATGCACGAAAAGTTATTTATCAAAATGGACTAGGAAGTCTAAATGACTACTTTGTATCGATTAGTGCGCATATAGTAACTAGTATTTTACCTAATCGTGTGAGAGGTTTTGTATATAAAAAACTACTAAGACAGCGAGGAAAGCTTAATGAAGATTAAAGTGAATATTACTGGTTATAAAAGATTTCTAAAAAAATATAGTTTATTCATTGTTTTGTCGACTATCATTTGTGGTGCAGCTATTTCAGGAGCTGCTTACTTTTTAACAGGGAGAGAATACGTCTCTGAGTCCCAGTTATTAGTGAACTTGCCTCAAAATGAGGCTACAACAAATGCTGATGCTATCGTTGCAAATGAAGGAATGATCAACACTTACAAGCAAATTATTAAAAGTGATGAATTTTTAGATCTAATTGCAAAAGATAATAAAATAGATACTTCTGATTTAAAAGACAACATTCAAATTGAGCAAGTAGAGAATTCTTATGCATTTAGTGTTAATGTAACAGATAAATCTAGAAAAACTGTGGCGGCATTAAGCAAGCAAATTTCTACCCAATTTAAAAATACAATTAATCAATATGTTGAAGTTGAAAATGTCCAAATTTTATCTTCAAATATAGTGTCCAGTGATAAAAGCCGCTTAATTAATTTACTACGTTTTGCAGCTATTGGATTATTAACTGGATTTTGTTTATCAATGGGATTCGCTTTGATTAAAGAAAATGTCATATTTGAGTAGGCAAAATTATGAGTATAATTTTTTGGTTCTTTTTAGCTCAACCTATCTTAGGAATGTTCTTAGTTCCTAAATTTATTTTCACTGAAAAAAATAAAGTGATAGCTTACGCATTATTATTAGGTGCTTTTTTCGGCTATTTAGCTTATTTTATTGATCCATCTCCAACAATTGATTTGGCTCGTTACTTTGAGAAAATGGAAATGTTATCACATTTTTCTCTAAATAGATTTCTTAATTATTATGATTTGAGTGCACAATTAGACTTATCCAATTGGTTCTTTTTTGGTATTTCAAAATTAAATGATGTAAATTTAATGCCATTGATAGTCATGTTTTTTGTTTATTCTTCGGTGTTTTACATGATTTTAGATAATAGAAAGAGAAATGATGTTAGTAACAAACTTCTTTTTGTTCAAATGTTTATCGTCGTTTCTTTTTTGTCTTTTCCAGGAATTGCTAGTAACATTCGAAACATTTCAGCCTTTGTCTTTTTTATGTTGGGTTTTTATCTAGAAGTGTACCATGAAAAGAATTGGAAAAGAGTTATTTGGTTATATTTAGTGGCAATTTTAATTCATAAAACGGCTGTCATTTTGATTCTTTTGAGAGTACTAGCCTATTTCATTAATAAGTGGAAAAGTAAAAAAATCTTAATCACTATATGTTTAATTTTTCTATTGTGTTCTGTTTCAATTATTGTAGTTTATAAAATTATACATGTATTACCCATAGCGATACCATTTAGTTCTTTAGTTGATAAGGCCTATTCGTATGCAACTGGTTTTGGAAGTACTGATGATTATATGGTTTATATTGAAGGTAGCTTATTCATGCGTCTTCAAAAAATGTTCTTTTTGATTGTTAATCTGTTATTTTTAAGCTTTTTCATCATAACAAAACAATACAAAAAGATTTCTCAATTTTCAAATGAAAATAAAACCAATCAATTTTCAATTTTTATTTTTCTGGTTTTAATACTTACAATTGGAACAATCCCAATTACGTTACCTGTTTATTGGCGTTTTTCTTTGGTTACAGTAATATATTCCTGGTCGTTTATAACTAAAGATATCTTAAAAAGACAGAATTTTTTAATCATCATAATGTGTGTTTGCATTGGGGGGCTTTTATATCAAAGTCTTCTTTTGGCTCAATTTACTGATATAACTCAATTTATATTCCACATTTTTACAAACAATTATTTTTCGATATTTTTCGGTAAATGATTGTTTTACTAAGATACACTATATTTGAAAGCTAGGATGTTTGTATGGAGAAAAAAATCAGCGTCATTGTTCCTGTATTTAACGTGGAGGACTACTTAAAGGCTTGTTTATTATCAATTTCAAATCAAACTGTTCAAAATATTGAAATTATTGTTGTTGATGATGGTGCGACTGATAATAGCGGTGATATTGCTGATCAATATGCTAAAGAAGATCAAAGAGTAAAAGTCCTTCATCAATTAAATGGAGGGCTAAGTGCTGCTAGAAATACAGGATTGGATTACGCTTCCGGCGAATACGTATGCTTTATTGACAGTGATGACTGGATAGAACCTGATTATCTGGAAATATTATTAGAAGCATTATTAAAATTTGAAGCAGATATCGCTGTTTTAAAAATGAAAAAAATTCAAGATTATCATCAAATCACTAACTTAACAGAAAATAAAAATCAATGGGAATTGATGGATCGACAAGTCGCAATGAAAAATTTATTTATGAATAACAAAATTGGTTATTCCTCCAACAATAAATTGTTTAGAAGCGAATTGTTTTTGAATTTAAGATTTCCTGTTGGAAGGTTAATGGAAGACATGGCAACAACTTATCTGTTAATTGACCGTTCTCAACTTGTTGTTGTTAATCAATCTGAGAAGTACCACTATTTTCAAAGTCCTAATAGCATTTTACGAGGAAGTTTCAATCCAAAGAGATTAGAACTATTCGATATTCAAAATGAAATCATCCAATTTATTGATGAAAAATATCCAGATGTGTCAGTTAAAGTTAGAACTAGAACTGTTTACGCGGCTATCAGGATGATTATGGCTATGATTGAAAATCAATATAGCAATCGAAAGAATTTTGACTATGTGCTGGCATTTATTGAAAAATATCAGGATTGTTTAAACGAAGATCCTGATTTTTCTAAGAAGTTAAAGTATTTAGCAAAGTTTATTGCCAATCATCCAAACATGATTTTTTCATTTACTAGAAAGAAAATCATAGGCAATTTTTTATCAAAAATAGAAATGATGAGGTAAAAATGAAAAATATAAAAAAGTTCTTTTTTCGCAATATCTTACCACTTCTTTTTAGGCTGTTTCCAATAAAATCTGACACGATTGTTTTTTCAAGTTTTGGAGGTAGAAATTATTCTGGAAACCCCAAAGTAATTTGTGAGAAAATGATTCAACAAGGCATTGATTTAAAGTATGTTTGGCTAATTAAACCTGAAGTAGAAGTGGATCTCCCAAAAGAAATACAGAGAGTGGCATATGATTCTTGGCGAGCAGCGTATTATTTATATACTGCTAAATTTTGGATAGATGATAGCCGAAAGACCATTGCTATAAAAAAAAGAGAGCCACAGATATATTTTCAGACTTGGCATGGTACGCCGCTTAAATTAATAGAATTTGATGCAAAAGATAAATTAAGTAATCATTATTTAAATTACTCTGCTCGTGATAGTGAATCTATTACTTATTTACTTTCGGGAAATCGATATTCCTCTGAAATTTATCCTCGTGCTTTTAAAATCTCTAAAGAAAAAATATTGAATATCGGTACGCCTAGAAACGATCAGTTGGCAATATATCCAAAGAAAGATATTTCTTTTTTTGAAAAAAAACAGTTAAATATTTTATTTGCACCAACTTTTCGCGACAACCTTTCAGAGAATGGAATTCCTCAATTGGAAAAGCTAAATATTCTTGAAATTAAAAAGTACTTTGCTACGCAAAATGTAGATATTATTTTCATGGTTAAATTTCATCCTAATGTAAACCGTAATTTATCAAATGATCAAACTAGTTTGAATTATATGAAAAAAAATCAGTTTAATTTATTACCAGATGGTCAATCATTAGAAGAATTATTTGAAGAAATTGATTTATTAATTACTGACTACTCCTCTATATTTTTTGATTATGCACTTTTAGGAAAGCCATTAATTCTTTTTAATTATGACGAAGCGGAATATAAACAAGAACGGGGTTTCTATTTAACTTTGACTGATTTGCCAGTTCCCACTGCAAAAAACGGTTTAGCATTGATTGATGTTTTTAAAAATCAAAAAGATAAATTAGAATATAGTAGTCAAAGATTACTAGATTTTATTGGCAATTTTGAGACTGGAAAAAGTACTGATTATATTATCGAGTTAATTTTGAAAGAAGTTTAGTATGAAAAAAACTATTAAAGATATTATGTATAATGCGGTCTACCAAGTATTTTTAATTATTTTACCCTTGCTTACAACACCTATTTTAAGTCGTAGAATTGGTTCTGAAGGGCTTGGGATTTACGGATATGTTTTTTCAATTGCCCAGTTTTTAATTACTGTTATTGCAATCGGCATGAGTCCGTTTAGAATAAGGAATATTGCAAAAGTTAAAAATGATCGAGAAAAGCTAACAAGTCAATTTTGGAATTTATACGCTATGCAATTTTTAATTGGCTTGATTTCTATTTTGTTTTATGTAGCGGTTATTTGGATTTTTCAAGTTAAGTATGCTTCTTTGTATTTGATTCAATTGCTCTTTATTATTGGGGTCACACTGGACATATCTTGGTTTTTTCAAGGCATTGAAGAATTTGCTAAGGTTGTTGTTCGTAATACTTTAATTAAAATTACTTCTGTCGTTTTGATTATTTTATTGATTAATAATCAAGAGGACCTTTGGTTATATATATTTATAACTTCAGCAGTTAATTTGGTTGGTAGTTTAGTTTTTTGGGTTGGTATTCATAAAAAAGTTGGAAAAATACAATTTGATCGAAAAATATTTGCGAGCATGTGGAAACCAGGTCTCTTTATTTTAATTCCGCAATTGTTTATGCAAGTCTATACAACTTTGGATAAAACTGTGGTGGGTCAGTTTGTAGATCCAACAGAATTATCATATTACGACCAATCACAAAAAATTGCTCGCATAATTTTGGCCTTGTTAACTTCTGTAACGATTGTCATGTTACCTAAGATGTCAAAAGCACAAGCAGAAGGAGATCGTCAAAAGATTGTCAGATACACCAAAAAATCATTTGATTACACCTTGATTTTTAGTATCATGTTTTTTAATATTATTTTTGCTAATACAATCACTTTTGTCCCTTGGTTCTTTGGCAATGACTTTATTAAAATGACCAGTAATATGTTGTTGGTGTCATTGATCATTATTTTGAGTCCACTTGGTGGAATTTTTTCAAATCAGTTTTCAATTGCAATTGAAAATGATCGTGCCTTTGCTTATCCTTTGATTACAGGTGCATTCATCAGCGTGATAGGGAATGTCTTGATTGTTCCAAAGTATGGAGCGATTGGCGGCACAATTGTACTGGTGTTTGTAGAATTTTCGATTTTTTTGATGAAAGTATTTTTAGTCAGGAAAGAACTAGATTTAAAACTTATTTTTGATAAATCAGTTGTGGTATTTACTGTTATTTCAATTTTTATTTCTTTGATCAGTTTCTTTTTATTACCAAATCACCTAGGACCACCGTTTGTCAATATGGTTTGGAAATCACTGTTAATTTTCTTAGTATACTTGATTGTGGCATGTGTAACATTTCCTGATTTACGACAGCTTTTGGGAAAATTTTTTAAGAGAGGTGCTTAATTAATTGGATGCTTTTTTAATCATGGCCCATGAAAAGCCAGAAAACTTAAAATTATTACTGCAACAACTAGATTATACTGAGCACGCCTTTTTTATTCACATAGATAAAAAAAGTAAGCTAACGAAAGAACTGATTAATTCTTGGAAGATGAAGAGTCCAATTACTTTTGTTGAAAATAGAAATGTTATTTGGGGAGCGTATTCTCAGATTGAGGCGGAGATACTACTTTTAGAAGAGGCGGTAAAAGGAAACTTTAATTATTATCATTTGTTATCAGGGATTGATTTTCCGATAAAAAGTAATGAAGCAATGCAAGCTTTTTTGAAGAAAAATGATGGTAAAGAATTTGTCCAATTCCAAAAAGAAATAATTAACGAGAAAAATTTAAAACGTGTAAAATACTACTATTTTTTACAGGAATATACTGGTAAAAAAAAGAATTTTTTTTGGGCAGTTCAAAAAATCAGCATTATTTTACAAAAAATAATTGCTATTGATCGCACAAAAAAAAGTACGTACTTTAAAGAATTTCAAATGGGTGCTAATTGGTTTTCTATTACAAATGAATTAGCTCATTATGTAGTGCAAAAAAAATCAGAAATTGAACAGACCTTCAAATTTACTCAGAATGGTGATGAGCTATTTTTACAAACGATTATTTTAAATTCACCTTTTCGAAAAAGTTTATATCACTTGGAATTTGATAATTCAACAGATTCCAATTTACGGTATGTATCTTGGGAAAATGATACACCAAAAGTTTTAACCGAAATTGATTTTCAACGATTAAAATCGGGTAACGAATTTTTTGCTAGAAAATTTGATGATCAAATAAGTAAAGCTTTGTTAAATAAAATAAAAAAATTAATAAATTAGACTAAGTACAATCTATAAACTGGTAAATAAAAAATTCTAACGACAAAAATCGTTAGAATTTTTTGTTAGATAAATTTAAGTTACTTTACAAAAGTTACCTATTTAAATCATTTTTGATTTGAGTTGTTGATATTTCAGGTGTTCGTGGTAGGTAAATTACTTTTGCATTCGATTCTTCTTGAACAAAATCAAATTTTCCGGTCCAATCATCGCCCATGACAAAATAATCCACGTGGAATTCATTTGCGTCAGAAACCTTTTGTTCCCAATTTTCTTCAGGAATAACTAAGTCAACATAGCGGATGGATTCTAATAATTGTTTTCTCTTCTCATATGAAAAATACGTTTTTTTATGTTTTTCATTCCAATTAAACTCATCAGTTGATAGCCCGACAATTAGATAGTCACCATATTGCTTTGCTCTTTTTAAAAGGTTGATGTGTCCATAGTGCAATAAGTCAAATGTTCCATAAGTAATTACTCTTTTCATGCTTTTCTCCCTCGATTAAAGTATAAATGATTGGCTTATACTTTAAATGTCTTATTAAAAAATTCTACTTCAAATGTATATTTAAAACAAATAATTATTATTTATGTTGGAAAAACGTCATTTTAAAATTGATTATATCACTTGAATCAAGCGATAAATCAAATAAAAAATTCAAAAAATGAAAAATGCCGTAATTTATTCCTATCAATTTTAGCATTTATTTGCTAAAATTGATAGGAATTCTTAATGTGAAGAGAGGAAGTTATCGTTGGTTGATAATAAAAAAATTCTGATTACTGGTGGCGCTGGTTTTATTGGCTCCACGTTAGCCAATTTTTTAAATGAAAACAATACCGTAACTGTTATTGATGATCTATCGATGGGTAAAAAAGAAAATGTAGATCAAACGATTAATTTCATTGAAGGATCGGTAACAGACCAAAGAGTGATGGAAAATATTCTATCAAAAGAGCAATTTGATTATATATTTCACTTAGCAGCTATTGCTAGTGTCGCTGATTCAGTTGAACGGCCGATTGAAACCCATAAAGTAAATTTTGATAGTGTATTATTATTATTAGAATTAATTAGAGAGTATCAACATAATTTAAAAAGATTGGTTTTTAGTTCGTCTGCTGCAGTCTATGGAAACGAGCCAACACTACCTAAAAAGGAAGAATCGATTATTCGTCCGCTGACGCCATATGCGGTTGATAAATTTGCAGCAGAACAATATGTTTTAAATTACCAACATTTATACAATGTGCCCACAAGTGCGGTTAGATTTTTTAATGTTTACGGTCCAAATCAGAATCCTGATTCGCCTTATAGTGGTGTCATTTCGATTGTAGTTGATTGTTATAAAAAAATGTTGGCAAATGAACCAGCTGAGTTTACATTATTTGGTGATGGACAACAGTCGAGAGATTTTATTTATGTTGATGACGTTGTTCAAGCATTATTATTAGTTGCCGAATCAGCTGAGGCTTTAGGAACACAATTTAATGTTGGTTTAGGCAAAGAAATATCACTAAATAAATTGATTACAGTCATGGATGGGCTATTAAAATTGCAATTACCAGTTAAAAATCTATCAGAACGTGAAGGAGATATTAAAGTTTCGGTTGCTGATAATTCAAAACTAAAAGATTTAGGTTTTAAAGAAAAATACGATGTTCAAACTGGTTTAAAAAAATATTTAACGTACGAAAAACTACTTTAAGTCAGTTAAAAAGCTGGCTTTTTTGATTTAGGGTAGTATTTTTTTGGGGTTTCTTGTATTCTAGATAGTGGTTTTTTAAAAGAGGAGAAGCAGATGAATAAAGATAAAGTAGCCGTTTTAATTCCTTGTTATAATGAAGCATTAACGATAAAAAAAGTAATCAATGATTTTCAGTTAGTATTGCCTGAAGCAGAAATTTACGTTTATGATAATAATTCAACCGATAATACATTCGATATTGCTGTGGCAGAAGGGGTAAATGTGAAAAAAGAACCTCGTCAAGGAAAAGGCAATGTGATTCGCCAAATGTTTTTTGACATTGACGCAGATTATTATTTAATGGTGGATGGAGACGATACTTATCCTGCTGAAGCAAGTCAATTATTATTAGAAGAATTACGATCGGGAAAAGCTGATATGGTTATCGGCGATCGCTTATCAAATGGGACTTATTATGAAGAAAATAAACGATCATTCCATGATTTTGGCAATAATTTAGTAAAGGGTACTATAAACTTTTTATACAAATCTAAAGTTAGTGATGTGATGACTGGTTATCGTGGCTTCAATCGCATTTTTGTCAAAAGTTTTCCTGTAATGAGTGCAGGTTTTCAAATTGAGACGGAGTTTACGATTCACGCACTAGACAAACGCTTTAAGTTGGTGGAAATTCCGATTGATTATCGTGATCGACCTGAAGGAAGTGAATCAAAATTAAATACCATTACTGATGGTACAAAAGTAATCTTTACTATTTTTAAAATGTGTAAAGATTATAAACCGATGTTTTTCTTTTCAATTTTTGCATCCATTTTTTTTATTTTGGCTTTAATTGTAGGAATTCCAGTCATTATTGAGTTTTTTACAACTGGTTTTATTACAAAATTACCCTCAGCGGTGTTGGCTTCAGGTTTAATGACGTTTGTGTTATTGCTATTAATTACTGGTTTTATTTTAGATACGGTTGTTACAGATGATAAAAAGCAATATGAGTTAAATTTATATAGAGTTTATCATGAGGAGAAAAATGATGAAAAATAAAATGAGAGGAATTATAATATTTGTTGGGTTAATTGCTCTTTTTTTTAGTAGCCTTTTGTTAGTATACACTATCCCCAACTCAGCTGTTGAGAAAAACATTGAGAAAAGTAGTGTAGTTTTTGAAGCTGAGGGTAATTATCCGGTTTTAAATTTTGGCGATAAAAGTGCATCGCAACTTGACAATTTTACCGATAGTCTGATGATAAAAGGAGCTTCTAAAGGGAATAAGGGTGTCGTGTATGAGAGTATGGATAATTCGGATTATCCTAGATATTGGCACGGTTATTTAATTTTTCTACGTCCATTGTTAGTATTTTTTAGTTACGGATCAATTCGGCAATTGTATGGTTTGGTTCTCGCTGTCTTGATCGGCTTGAATTGCCTTCTTCTAGCAAAAAAATTGAACATTTTCTTTGCTTTCTCTTTTTTAGTTACACTTTTTATGGCAAGATTTTATACATTCTTTGTTAGTATGCAGTTTTCAAATGTTTTTATTATACTAATGTTGTGCAACATATTCTTGTTAACTAGAAAAGAAAAATATTTTTCAAACTACGGGAACATTTTAATTACTTGTTTAAGTATCGGAATGATCACCAATTTCTTTGACCTATTGACTGTTCCTTTGATTACTTTGGCAGAACCACTTATTCTGTATTTGTGTCTCAAAAATAAATATATTGCACATACTGACTTTTTTACGAATGCCTTAGAAATTGTCACAAATTCAATAGTATGGATGGTAGGTTATACGGTTACTTGGTTTTCAAAATGGATATTGGCTAGTTTTATTTTGAAAAGAAACATTATCAAAGAATCGCTACATCGGATTTTATTTAGAACTGAAGGTAGTGCTGACTATCCTATTGACCGTGCATTTATGTTGAAAGGTAATACTTCTAACTTTTTTAGCAATTTTAATATAGTAATTTTACTCTTACTAGTTTTAGCTGCAATCATTTATTTCATAAAAACTAAACACATGCCTTTTTCTAAAAAGATGTGGCCGATACTTCTACTGATTGCTTATCCTTATATATGGTATATGATTGTCGTAAACCATTCACAGATTCATTCTTTTTTTACGTATAGATTACAAATCATCTCCGTATTTAGTTTGTTATCCTTTATTTCGATGCAATTTGTCACAGTTAGAAAAATTAGAAGGTAATAAAATTACTAGTTTTCTTTAACTTTTAAATTTCTCGTTTCCCTCCTCCTGACTTTCATGTATAATGGTATCCGTTATAACATGGAGTAAGGAGGAGTTGCTTTGTCTGAGGAAAATAAAGACTCAGGAGAAAGTTCTTTTAAAGATCAGATTATGCGCTCATTAGATGAGAGCCGTAAAAAAAGAGGACAAGATGACGCAACAGATCCAACAAGAAAAGTTTCCTTATCTTCTGATAGAATAAGAGAAAGCCGATTTCGCGGTAGAATTAGCACAGCTAGCAACAAAGAAAATGAAGAAACTGTTCAGAAAATTGAACATTCACCGAGAATCGAAAAAATAAATCATCAGGTTGAAGAGCAAGAGCAGGCTGAGAAACGTTCTACTGATTTTTACGAGAAGATGTTAGAAAAAGCAGAGCAAGAAAAAATTGACAGGAAAAAGAACCGCAAAAAAGATTTAGAACCTACTGTATTTAGAAAGATTAATCAGAAGTTCGATTCTTTGCAGGAAGAAAACCTACCTAAGAAGCGGTCAGCAAGTGAGGAGAACAATTTGAAGAAAACGAGACGACGCAAAGAAGATCGCGTAGTTCGTAAAATCGTGTATGTATTAACGATTGCAATGTTAATTATCGCTGGAATTGTTGTGATTTCTGGCTACAATTATGTTAGTGCAGGCTTGAAGCCTCTAGATACGAATGATAGTAAGTTGGTCCAAGTTCAAGTACCAAGTGGTTCATCGAATCGTCAAATTGGAGAAATTTTACAGCGAGATGAAGTTATTCGAAGTGGTCTAATTTTTAACTTCTATACAAAATTTAAAAACTTAACCAATTTTCAATCAGGTTATTATCATTTTTCAGCTGATATGAGCTTAGATAAGATTAGTAAAGAGTTGCAGCAAGGTGGTAGTGCTGAACCGTTAGATGATGCTACTAAGCTGACAATTCCGGAAGGTTACGATGTGGATCAGATTGGTACCTTGATCGCGAAGAAATCTGATTTCAAAAAAGATGATTTCATTAGTTTAATGCAAGATCAAGATTTCTTCTCTGAATTAGAGGCTGCTTATCCAAATCTTTTAACAGATGCTGGAACGGCTACGGATGTTCGTTATCGTTTGGAAGGCTATTTATTCCCAGCGACGTATAATGTTCACAGCGATACAACATTGAAAGACTTAGTCTATCAAATGGTTGATGCGACGAATAATATTTTAAGCCCATATTATAGCCAAATTACTGAAAAAGGCTTAAATGTTCAAGAAGTAATGACTCTAGCATCGTTAGTGGAAAAAGAAGGGGTAACTGAGTCTGATCGTAAGAACATCGCTCAAGTCTTCTTTAACCGAATTGATGCCGGTATGGCCTTACAGTCAGATATTTCAATTCTTTATGCTCTTGGTGAGCACAAAGAAAATGTGACTTACAAAGATACTGAAGTGGATTCACCGTATAACTTGTATGTAAACTTAGGCTATGGTCCAGGACCATTTGATAATCCAAGTGAGCAAGCAATTCAGGCAGTCTTAAATCCGACAGCAAATGATTACTATTATTTTGTTGCAGATACTTCAACCGGTAAAGTTTATTACGCTGAAACGTATGACGAACATTTGGCTTTAGTAGAAAAATATGTAAATAACTAAGAAACAATTTACAACTGAAGAATAACGTGGTAATCTTTTGAGGATTATACTTCAAAAGATTACCTTTTTGTAATTTTTTGTATGAAGGAGATTTTTAAATGGTAGAAAAAACATACCCGATGACTCATGAGGGAAAAGCAAAGTTAGAAGAAGAGTTAGAACAATTAAAGACTGTGAAACGTGGAGAAATTATCGAACGAATTAAAATTGCTAGAAGTTTCGGTGATTTATCGGAAAACTCCGAATATGAATCTGCTAAAGATGAACAAGCATTTGTTGAAGGACGTATCAATACATTAGAGAATATGATTCGTTTTGCTGAAATTATCGATAATGATAACGTTGATAACGATGTCATCTCTATCGGAAAAACAGTGACATTCATTGAATTACCCGATGGCGATGAAGAACAATATACCATCGTTGGGAAAGCAGAAGCTAATCCATTAACAGGTAAAATTTCAAACGACTCACCGATTGCTCAAGCATTAATTGGTAAAAAAGTTGGTGACAGTGTTGCTATTAGTACGCCTGGTGGCGATATGCAAGTGAAGATTGAAAAAGTAGAACAAATTTAAGCTGAGGCATTTGCCTTAGCTTTATTTTTTGGCTGATATCCTTCTTAGGTCCCATAGTAATTTTAAATTTTTAACAGTAATATATAATTAAGAAACTTTCAGAAAGGATGATTGGGTGAAAAATCCTTGGCGCTTCTTTTTATTGATAGAAGCATTATTAGCGATTCTTCTACTTTGGCAATTAGCATCAAATACCGCTGTTTTAGTGATGTTTATTTTTGGTGTTTTAAATATTTATTGGGCTTTAAGAAAAAATCGCAAGCGACGATTCCAACTAATTTTGGGATCGGTTATTTTAGCTTTATGTTTAGTCAATTCACCAGCTACTTGGGCAATGTTGATATTTGGTGTATCTTTTATTTTCTTAAAAGGGGCAGAAATTGCTGGTGTTAATTTTTCTAGTTATTTTTCAAAAAATAAAAAAGCCATCATAATGGTTGAAGCTGTTGAGCCCACCGGTCATCATGGAGAAAAGAAGAAACAAAATTGGATGGGCAGCGAAAGAATCGGCAATGAAATATTTGAATGGGATGATATTAACCTGTCCGTATTTGCTGGTGATACCATTATTGATTTAGGAAATACATTATTACCAAAAGAAGACAATGTAGTTCTGATTCGAAAAGGCTTTGGGCGAACACGTATCATAGTGCCAGATGGAGTCGGAATTATGTTAGAACATGCAAGTATTTACGGAAAAATTGAATTTGATCACGAGGAAACATTACTTAAGAATGAATCGATTAAAATTTATAGTGAAGACTATGATCAAACACCTCGTCGCTTAAAATTAGTCACCAACACATTATTTGGAGATGTTGAGGTGATACGTGCATGACAGGAAAATATGGTAAGCTACAACTTGCCTTTTATTCTGGGTTAACGACTTTTTTGATTATTATTACGACTCTTTTTCTATATATGTATGCAATTGGTCGTAAGCAACTATTTGCCCAATTGTTTTCAGCTAGAATTTTCTATTTACCTATTTTCTTTCACCTAATAGTTATTTCGCTGACAGCAGGAATTGTAGTGTACGGGATTATTACTTTTATCCAAAAAAGGCAGATTGGTCGCGTTGCAGAAAAACTGGAACGATTAGCATCAGGAGATTATGACCATCCTTTATTAGATCGACAGTTGGGACAAAGTCATGAATTAGAAAATATTAATCAGGATATAAAAACTTTACAAAAAAAATTAGTATCAGTCAGTCGCGAGCTACAGCAATTAAGTAGTCAGCCACAACTATTTGACGGTTTGACAAAAGAAAAAATTTTGGAGGAAGAACGGCATCGTTTGGCCCGAGAATTACACGATTCCGTATCGCAACAGCTTTTTGCAGCGATGATGATGCTGTCTGCACTAAATGAACAAGCGCAAGTTGCTAAGGAATTAGAAATTTACAAAAAGCCGCTAGCGACTGTTGTAGATATTATCAATGCTGCTCAATCTGAAATGCGGGCATTATTGTTACATTTACGACCAGTAAATCTTGAAGGTAAAAGTTTAAAACAAGGTATTGAGCAATTATTGAGAGAATTACAAACGAAGATTTCAATTAAATTAAATTGGAATATTGAAGATTTGAAAGTCACCTCAGGGATTGAAGATCAGATTTTCAGAGTAGTCCAAGAAATTTTGTCTAATACATTACGTCATGCCAAAGCCAGCGAGTTAGAAGTCTATTTGAAAATTGTCGGACCAACTTTAATTTTACGGGTTGTTGATGATGGAGTAGGTTTTGACCCTGAAGACGATCATGCTGGAAGCTATGGATTAAGAAATATTCGTGAACGAATAGCAAGTATTGGTGGTTCTACCAAAATCATAAGTTTTAAAAATCAAGGAACCAGTGTTGAAATAAAAGTACCGATTGTGAAGGAGGCAGAAGATGATACGAGTGTTGTTAGTGGATGATCATGAGATGGTGCGCTTAGGAGTGTCTTCATACTTATCGATTCAAAATGATATTGAAGTTGTTGGTGAAGCTGAAAATGGGGAAGATGGCTATCTTAAAGCCATGGATTTGAGACCTGATGTAATTTTAATGGATTTAGTGATGGAAGTGATGGATGGAATTGAATCCACTAAGAAGATTCTGGCTGATTGGCCAGAAGCCAAGATATTAATTGTGACTAGTTTCATTGATGATGAAAAAGTTTATCCTGCAATTGAAGCTGGCGCATCTGGCTATTTATTAAAAACTTCAACAGCTCATGAAATTGCAGATGCAATCCGAGCAACTTTTCAAGGTGAACGAGTTTTAGAACCAGAAGTGACAACTAAAATGATGGAACAAATGTCCAATCGCAATCGACGCTTCTTACATCAAGAATTAACGAATCGCGAAGAAGAAATTCTAATGCTCATTTCTCAAGGGATGAGCAATCAAGAAATTGCAGATGAATTGTTCATTACTCTCAAGACGGTTAAAACCCACGTTTCAAATATTTTAGCAAAGTTAGAAGTCGAAGATCGAACACAAGCAGCCATTTATGCTTTTAAACATGGGTTGATAAAATAGAGAGTTCTCTATTTTATCGACTCTTTCTTTTTGTTATACTAAAAAGATGAATTGAATGTATAAATTAATTCCTCCTCTTTAGTTCATTTATGACTGAATTACAGAGATTTAAAGAAAGGAAATAAATCATGAAACGTAGTTTTGCAATTGTAGGTTTGGGCCGTTTTGGTGGCAGTATTTGTCGGACCTTGGTAGAATCAGGGCAAGAAGTCCTAGCTATTGATAACAATGAAGATCGAGTAAATGAATATATGAACATTGCTACACACGCTGTTGTAGCTAATGCACAGGATGAAATGACTTTGCGATCGTTAGGTATTCGCAATTTTGATTATGTCATTGTGGCGATTGGTGAAGATATTCAAGCAAGTATCTTAGTTACTTTGATGGTTAAAGAAATGGGTGTACCAACAGTTTTAGCAAAAGCACAGAACGAATACCATGCGCGAGTCTTAGAAAAAATTGGTGCGGATCGGGTCGTCCATCCAGAAAGAGATATGGGGAATCGAATTGCCCATAATTTGGTATCTCGAAATATTTTGGATTATTTAGAGTTGTCAGATGAATATTCTTTGGCTGAGATCGTGGTAACCAATCGTAAATTCTATGGGAAAACCATCCAGGAATTGGATTTTCGCCAACGCTTTGATTTAAATATAGTTGCAATTAGACGAGTTGGAAAGAAAGAGCCGATTGTTACACCAACAGCTGATGAAGTTGTTTTACAAGACGATCATCTTGTTGTAATAGGTAAGGACGTTAGCATTGATTATTTAGATGAAAAAATGAATGGATAGGAGTTCTTACAAATGAAATTAACAATTACACCGAAAGCTTTAAATTGGTTCAAATCAGAAATTGAAGTAGCAGATGGTCAAGGTATTAGATTTTTTGGTAAAGTATACGGTAGTACACAAGTTCATGAAGGTTTTTCAGTTGGAATGTCTGTGGACACATCAGAAAATATTTTAGCTGAGACAACAGAAGATGGATTACTATTTTTTGCCGATGAAGCAGATGAATGGTTTTTTAAAGGCTATGACTTAGTAGTTGACTATGATGAAAAATTAGATGAACCGAAATATGAGTTCAACGAAGCATAAAGGGTGAGAACATGATATCAGTAATTATTCCTTGTTTTAATGAAGAGGAAGCGATTCCTCTTTTTTTTGCGGAGATGGAAAAAATAAAATCACAAACAGGTCATTCGATTGAGTATATATTTGTCAATGATGGCTCTAAGGATCATACGCTTTTAGTTATGCGTAATTTGGCCCGCAAATATGAGTATGTTCGCTATCTGTCTTTTTCTAGAAATTTTGGGAAAGAGGCTGCTTTATATGCCGGCTTACAAAATGCGCAGGGTGATTTAGTGACTGTGATGGATGTGGATTTACAAGATCCTCCTGAATTATTGCCTGAAATGGTGAAAATGATTGAATCATCTGATATAGATTGTGTTGGTACTCGGAGAGGTGATCGAAGTGGAGAACCGCCGATTCGCAGTTTTTTTGCTAAGAAGTTTTATCAGCTGATTAATAAAATAAGCGATACTGAAATGGTCGATGGTGCTAGAGACTATCGCTTAATGACACGGCAGATGGTAACTGCTGTTTTAGAATTAACTGAATACAATCGTTTTTCTAAAGGCTTATTTAGCTGGGTGGGTTTCAAAACGGAATATCTGTCATTTGAAAATAGAGAACGCTCGGCTGGGGAAACTACTTGGTCTTTTTGGAAATTATTTAACTATTCAATTGATGGCATTGTCAATTTTTCAGATGCTCCTTTAAACATTGCTTCATTTGTGGGTGCATTTTCCTGCTTTGTTTCAATTATCGCGATGATTTTTATTGTAGTAAGAGCAGTTTTATACGGTGATCCGACTGCAGGATGGCCTTCGATGGTGTCAATCTTTTTATTTATTGGTGGCTTACAATTGCTTTGCTTGGGAATTATCGGCAAGTATATCGGGAAAATATTTTTGGAAACAAAAAAACGCCCCGTCTATATCGTAAAGGAAACAGAAAAAGACTTAAATTAATTGGATATTTCGTGAAATAAATAATGAGTAAAGCACTTATACTCGTCAGAGTGTGTACCTATTACTTAGTCGTTGCCGTTTTGTTTGAGCTATCAAGTTTATATTTTATACAAACATTTTTCTATCCAATGTAACAGTAGAAATTATTGAGTTAATATTCAAGTAACTAGTACAACTGGACTAATTAGGTTCGGTTGTTTTTTTGCTTTTTAAACTATTATTAAAGTTTTTCTGACCTGTCATTATTGGCTTAAGATATGTTATAGTATAACCTGATTTAATTGCAAAATTTATAAATTGATTTGGAGTTTTAGACTGAGATGATAGAAAAAAAAGTTCGGAAATATCCTTTTATAACAATATTAATTGCCAGCTTATTTATGGTGTTACAGCGAGTTTTGACTTCGGCTACGGTCATTCCGAGTTTTAGTGGAAATCCTGATCGCTTTTATCTTTATCAAACAATTTATTGTATCTTTTTTATTGGTTTAAATTTAATCCCACTTTATTTTGGCTACTATCAGAAAAAAATCCGTAAAACTTCTTTGGTTCATCGATTAAGTCGTTATTTATTGCTTTATATAGTAATGGCTTTATCCTCAAATTTATTTTTCATGGCGTTAAGAGGGTCATTTGACATTAAAAACTATTGGATGATTTTATTTCCCATTAGTCAAAATTATTTTCAATACGCTGTAGCGTGTGTCTTATTATTGCTGGCCTTACCTTACTTAGTTGATTATTTAGATAAAATAAACGAAACGTTATTCAAACGCGGGATGATCGTTGCGACAATTGCCTTGATTGGTCTACCTACTTTATTTAGTAATGATTTATGGAACTTTGGTCTTCGCGGTGAAAATATTTTATGGTTACTTTATCTCGTTATTTTAGGCTATACGTTTCAACGCTTTGATATAATTAAAAAAATAAATCATCCGAAACGTCATTTGTTTTTTAGCTTGGCTGCGATGATTGGTTCTGTTTTTCTGATGGCACAAGTCTCCTTGGCGGTCCATAATGACGGCTCAAGTGCTACGAGATTTGTGGTACCTTATTCCATTTTTGCGATGTATTATACTATAAGTTTATTTGTTAATTTAGAGAAATGGCAAAATAAATCTCAGCATTTTTTTGTTTCTGGGAGATTATTGGCTACGTTCCTGATTGCAATACAAGTTGTTATCAATTGGCGTTTAACTACTTTTAGCGTGGCGACTTATTATCGTGATGCAATGCCTCATTTAAAAATGATGTGGGTTTGGGCTATTTGTTTGTTTACTTTGATGTATTTAACAGCTGTCTTAGTTTTTACTATAGCTGGTTATTACTTACAAGGAACACGCCCATTTATATTTTTAGAACAAAAGTTAAGCTTTAGTTCTTTGGCACAGCTAAAAGCCAAAGCTGAAAAATTGATTCATTGGATCGGCGGAAAAAAACGTTTACTATATGTGGTTGGCTTCTTTTATTTGTTTACGATTGGTCAGATGTTTTTACTATCTGGTAACCAGATTGCTGTAAGTGTTTCTAATACTGTCAACGCCTATTTTTATATTCTTTTTCATCGGCAATCAGCAATCCTTTTAAATGTACTTGTTATTGTCCTTTTCTTCTTATTACTTTTTTACGTGACCAATCGTTATTGGTATTCGTTTATTTTTACAATTTTAGCCGATTTGCTAATTACCATTTCTAATTTTCTTAAAATGTCTTTAAGAGAAGAGCCGATTTTACCTTCTGACATGACGATGATTAGTGGCATGAATGAAATTTTAAATTATGTCAATCCGGTTATTATAGTAGCGGCTATAATAATATTAATTGCTTTTGCCTATTCAGCAATCCGCTTAGAACGGCGAGCTAAAAAGATGTACCGCATTAAATTCGGTTGGAAAAATAAACTTATAAAAATAGGTTTGATTTTATTATTCTTTGGCAGTCTTGGTTTTGTAAATCACAAAGATTCACCGTCGTATTTATTATTTAATTTTTTCAGAATTAATCGTTACTTTTATAATCAAAAATTAGGAGCCCAAATTAACGGTCCGATTCTTCAATTTTTAAATAATGTTGATACGACCGTCATGGATGAACCTGAAGGATATTCAAAAGAAAAAATTGAAGAAATTATGGCGAAATACAATGGCGAGGCCAATCAAATTAACCAAGAGCGACAAAATTGGGCGAATAATCAAACAGTTATTTTTAATTTAAGTGAAAGTTTTAGTGATCCGGCAAGAGTGCCAAATATTGAAGTAGATGGTAATCCAATCAAATATATTTTGAATATGAAGAAGAAAACCACCAGCGGTTTGATGCTGTCAAATGGATACGGTGGGGGAACTGCTAATATGGAATGGGCCTCACTGACAAGTTTAGATATTAGTAATTTGTCGCCGACTTTACCGACACCGTATACACAATTAGTTGAAAAACAAAAGAGTGCGCCCAATATTACTAATTTATTTGATGAAAGTGTTGCAATTCATCCTTACGTGGCAACTCTGTATAATCGAATTGGCGTTTATCAAAAATTTGGTTTTGATAAATTTTATTACGAAGGTGCTACTGAAAATAAACTTAAATTCATGGAGACGATCGATAATAGCCCTTACGTTTCCGATGAATCAGCTTATAAAGACACGTTAGAAGTCTTGAATGGTAATCTTTCAACTTCACAATTTATTCAGTTGTCTACCATGCAAAATCATATGCCGTATGAGCAAGATTATTATGAAGCCAATGATTATTCTTTCATTGGGCCAGCTGTGATTGATAGCCGTAAAAATGAGTTAAATACTTATATGCAAGGAATCCATTACACTGATGAAGCAGTCAAAGGATTTATTAAAGCAATTGATCAAATTCAAAAACCAATTACTTTCGTTTTTTATGGCGATCATTTGCCATCGCTTTATAGTGGAAATAATATGGCAACCTACGGTTTAGAACAACACGAAACTGATTTCTTTATTTACAATAACAAATATAGTCGTGAACAAAATAAGAAATTAGCAAATAAAATTGTATCACCGTATAATTTCTCTGCTCTAGCTTTAGAGCAAGCAGGGATAAAAGTGACGCCTTATTATGCTTTGATCACTGAGCTAACTAATCAAGTGTTGCCTTCAACAACAGATCCAGCCGCCAGCGTTTCAAACAACTATAACGGTGAGAAAGTTTTTATTACCAAGAATAATAAAATTTTAGCAGAAAAAGATTTGTCTAAAAAACAACGAGATATTTTAAGGGATTATACCCTGATTGAATATGATTTAACTGCCGGTAATCAATACAGTGCTGCTTGGGCAGAACAAAAAGTTAATCAATAAAAAATGGTTCACTCTCATGAGAGTGAACCATTTTTTAATATCCTTTTTTCAAACTGACTTGGTTTTTAGCTAAACTACCATCCTTAACAAAGCTGGTTAGGTTTGGCAAGAAAATCTGCATTAATTTTGTTTGAAAATGTTTTGTTAAGCCTGAAATGTGAGGAGTAATTAAAAGATTATCTAATTCCCATAAAGGGCTATCTGCTGGCAACGGTTCTGCTTCAAAAACATCTAAAGCGGCAAAAGCAATGGTCTTATTTTGTAGAGTTTCTGTGAGTTCCCGTGTATGAACAGTATCACCACGGCCAACATTTATAAAAATTGCTGAAGGTTTCATTTGACTAAATAAATCGTTGTTAAAGATATGGAAAGTATCATCTGTGCCTGGTAAAATTCCAACCACAATATCCATTGTTTGTATAATTTTCGCAAGATTTTTCATGGAATACGTTTCGATAAAGCCATCCACGGTATGTCCTGTTGTATTAATTCCAAAAGGATTGACTCCTAAACTGACTACTGATTTTGCTAACTTTTCTCCAATATGTCCGGTACCGATCACTAGCATGTTTTTTCCAGATAGTTGATCGTAATGAATATCATCAGTATCCCAAGTGTGAGCAAGCTGATTTTTCTGAGCGGTATTTAAGCCCCGATAATAGGAAAGAATCACTCCAATCACGTGTTCAGAGATTGAAATACTATGAAGACCGCTGGCATTGGTTAAAAGAATACCTTTCTTCTCAAACTCTTTTAGTGGTAAATAGTCTACACCGGCTGAAATAGCTTGAACCCACTTCAACGGTGAATGTGCTAATAGTTGTTGTTCATTCTTTTTATCCCAACCAACCGAGATTTCAACAAATTCTAAGTCTTCATCTATTAAAGTTGTTTTGACACGATATTCAGTTGCATTAGCTTTAATTTTTTCAATAAACTCTGCTCGATAGTTTCCTTGGATAAAAATTATTGGTTTTGTCATTTCACTATCACCTCGAAGAATATTGTACCAGAGAAACATCAAAAAAACTCCTCACAAAATTGTAAGGAGTTAGGCACCAGGTAATTTCACGTTAGGAAAGCCTCTGCTAGCAGTGAAGAAGATAAACATACTAATAATTGTAATCAGTAAGCTATAGTCAAACTGTGGCTGGAAAAATAAAATAATCATCGACAAGACGGTAGGGATTGATGCACAAAAGATAATTGTCTTAAAACAATCTAAGAAACCAACACTTTTAAGACGCATCCGCGCAAAGATCCAAGCAGCAAACGAAATAAACACAATGGTCACAGCTAGGCTAATCAAAGTAGGATAAATACCGGCAACCAGCATCAAAATTGGTAACCAGCCAGGTAAATTGACATTTTGAATGGCTGATTTTAATTTTTGACTAGTTAAACCTTTAAAAGGTTGCTGATTATAAGAAAATTTTAAAACGTTGTCACCTAAAACAGAGGTGCTGATACCACCATAATCTGGTAAAGCCAAAATCGCTTCTTTTTTTAGTAAACCAATACTAAAATAATTTCCCACTAAATCATTTTTGACATCTTTTTCACTACGAGAACCATCAGGATCAAAAGTAAAAATAATTGAGTTTGTTTGGTAAATAAAGCCATCTGCATCATTGTCGGCAGTTTTAATCTCTCCATCACTGATAGTAAAATCAGGAATTCGTTCGACTATCTTTAAGCTGTCGGCTTTGATTTCTTTTAAAACATCGATTGCTTGAAAGACGCTAGGGATTGCCAATAACACACTGAGTACTAGTAAATAAATAATTGCCTTCCAAAAAGGGGTATCTTTAGCACCTTTTAGATCTGAAAAATGAAAAAAACTGCCTTTAATTAATTGACGAAAAGTCATTTTATCGCTCCATTTCTATATTCAATCAATATTGTAGCGAAGTCATAGTTAAATCACAAGCTAAAAAGATAAGATTTATCAAATGGAATTGACCATTTATAATGATTTGAGGTAAGGTACAAAGGAATAAAATAAAAAGGTGAAGAAAATGAAAATTTATCAGAAGTTTAAAACATATTTAGAAGAAAAAAAATTATGGGAAGTATTTATTTATTTGTTTTTCGGTGGATTGGCTACTTTAGTCAATATTGTAACTTTCCAAGTTGCACAACAAGGTTTTGATTTAAGTTGGACCATTTCTAATACTATCTCTTGGGTCTGTTCGGTATTATTTGCATTTGTCACTAATAAGTTATGGGTATTTCATTCAAAAACGGAGAGTTTTACTGCACTGACTTGGGAATTTGCTAAATTTATTTTGGCAAGATTGGTTTCTTTTGCCATGGACATGGCTTGTATGTTTCTATTTATCGATATCTTGTCCACTGGGAATCTGATTGCAAAAATCGTGACCCAAGTAGTAGTAGTAGTAGCAAATTACTTTTTTAGTAAGCTATTTATATTCAAAAAAGTAGAGATTATTGAAGACGAGAAACCGAATTCATCACCGCGTTAAGCATATCTTTTGAAGATATTTGCTAAGTTAGGTACAATAATTATTGTAATGATATTAAAGGAGGAAACTTAACATGGCTTATACTTTACCAGAATTACCTTACGGATACGATGCATTGGAACCTTATATTGATGTAGAAACAATGCATTTACATCATGACAAACACCACAATACTTATGTGACAAACTTAAACGCAGCAATTGAGAAATATCCAGAATTAGGCGAACAATCAATTGAAGATTTGGTTGCAAACTTAAATGAAGTACCTGAAGATATCCGAACTGCTGTACGTAATAATGGTGGTGGACACGTAAACCACAGTTTCTTCTGGAAAATTTTAGCACCAAATGCTGGTGGACAGCCAACTGGTGAAATCAAAGATGCAATTGAAGCTTATGGTGGATTTGAAAAATTAAAAGAAGATTTTAAAGTAGCAGCAACTGGCCGCTTCGGTTCTGGCTGGGCATGGGTTGTAGTAAAAGATGGCAAATTAGCAATCATTTCTACAGCAAACCAAGATTCGCCATTAACAGATGGTTTAGTACCAGTTATTGGTTTAGATGTTTGGGAACATGCTTATTACTTGAAATATAAAAATGTACGTCCAGACTATATCGCAGCTTTCTGGGAATTAGTAAACTGGGATCAAGCAAACAAAAACTTAGCAGCAGCTAAATAATTTATTCATCTTAAAGAGACTGATTTTTAATCGGTCTCTTTTTTTGGTTAAAGTTTGTGATATAATGAATTTTGTCTGGTTTTTCTGTGAGGAAATTTCTTTAAGTTTTATTTATATCAAACAGACGCATTTGATAATTGATTGAATCGTTAGAAAGATTGTGAGAAAATAAACCGACAAATCGTTGGATGAGGTGTATTATGAAGCTTTGGAAAAAAATTGTGGTAACACTGATTTTATTAATAAATGTAGCTGCTGGCGCAGGAACTTATTACTTCGCTAAAGTTACTAGTGATGCTAGTAGCGCAGTCAACAGCATTCGAAAGACAATTGACCGTGATAGTGATAATTCAACTGCGGATATAAATAATAATGAACCATTCTCAATTTTATTGATGGGAACAGATACTGGTGACTTAGGTCGGACAGAACAAGGGCGATCAGACAGTATGATGGTGGTCACATTAAATCCAGAACAGAAAAAATCAACGATAGTTAGTTTAGAACGTGATATTTTAACTGAAATTGTCGGTTATGGCGGGGAAGATAAATTAAACGCAGCTTATGCATACGGCGGAACAAAAATGGCGATGGACACAATTGAAAATTTATTGGACATTCCTTTAGATCATTATGTTGTCATCAATATGAAAGGTCTGAAAGATTTAGTTGATGCTGTTGGCGGAATCACGGTTAATAATAAGTACGATTTTGAATTAGATGGTATCTCATTAACAGCAGGAAAACATACTTTAAATGGTGAGCAAGCTCTAGCCTTTGCTCGTTACCGCTATGAAGATCCTGATGGCGATATTGGTCGACAAAAACGTCAACGCCAAGTTGTAACCAAAATTCTAAGAAAAGTAATGTCGATGGATGGAGTCAGCAATTACCGCAAAATTTTAAAAGCTGTTCAAAAAAATGCTGAAACTGATTTAACTTGGGATGAAATGTTAGATATTGGTACCAACTACTTACCAGCTTTTGAAAATATTGAACAAAAACAATTACAAGGAACCAACCAAATTATTAATGAAATTTATTACCAAATTTTAGGCACCTCTGAATTATTAGATGTTCAAAATACTCTGAAAGAACAACTAGGTATTCAAACATCAGATACATTACCGAATTTAGAAGATTCTGATCAGGCCCAACTATTTAATAATGATGGTGGCACGGCTACAAGTGATACTTATTCAGATTCATACGGTACGGATAATGGTTATGATTCTAGCTATGTTGATCCAAACTACGTTGATCCGAATTATGTGGATCCGAATACACAGTATGATCCGAATTACGGAACCGGCTATTAAAATATTTTAAAAAATATAGTGACCTTCGAAAGTTAGATTTTTAGCTAACTTCCGAAGGTCACTCTTTTTATTTTTTAGTTAATTTCACAACTACTTCACAACGAGCAGTCTGGGGGAACATATCGACAGATTGTAAATAATTCACCTGATATGTTTTAGCCAGTATCACCAAATCTCTTGCTAAGGTTGAAACATTGCAAGATACGTAAACCAATTGTGGACTTGGTTGTTTTACTAAGGCTTGCAATAATTTTTGATCCAATCCAGTTCGTGGCGGATCGACAACAATTGCATCAGGGGCAAAACCTTCTGCTAACCATTTTGGTAATAAATCTTCCGCTGTGCCTACCTCATAACGAGTATTGGTTAAACCTAAGGCGGCAGCATTTTTTTTCGCATCATCAATAGCTTGAGCAATAGTGTCCATCCCACGAACTTCCTTCACTCGGTCTGCTAACGATAATCCAATTGTGCCCACACCACAATACGCGTCGACGACTTTTTGTTGCGGGGTTAGTTCTAGGGCTTTCAAAGCCTCTTGATATAAAACTTTCGTTTGAAAAGGATTTAATTGGAAGAAGGCTCGTGGAGAAAGTTCAAAAGCGACTTGATTAATTTTTTCATCAATTACACTTTTTCCCCATAAATGAATGGTTTCATCTCCCATAATCACAGAAGTTTTTTTGTCTTGAATATTTTGCATGATGGAAACTACTTCTGGTAAACGTTGATTGATTTCGCGAATCAATGGATTAATTTTCGGTAGTTTTTTAGTTTTTGAAATAAAGACAATTTGAACCTCACTAGTTTCAATTCCAATTCGAACCATAATAGTTCGTAAAATTCCCGCGTTTTTCTTTTCATCGTAAATGGGGAAATCATATTTAGTTAATAACTGAGTGACGACATTCATAACTTTTTGAGTTGTTGGCTCTTGGACTAAGCAATCTGTGATTGGCACCAGTTCATGAGACTCTGCTTGATACAATCCAGCTTCAACTTTTTTTAATTGTTGATTATAGCGTAACTGAAATTGTGCCTTGTTACGATAGTGCCAAGGTTCTTCCATGCCAATGGTGTCTTTTAGTAGATAATTTTGATAATTTGCTGGTTTATATTTTTCTAAAGCTTGAGCCAACAAATCTCTTTTATAAATTAATTGCTGTTGATAGGCTAAATGCTGAATTTGGCAGCCACCACATGTTTCGTAAACAGGACAGGGTGGTGTAATTCGATGCTTACTAGCCTCAGTTACTGTGACTAATTTTGCTTCTGCAAAGCGAGGCGTAGCTTTGGTAATTTTGGCAATAACTTTTTCACCAGGTAAGGCACCAGTCACAAAAACAATCATTTTCTTGTAATAAGCGATGCCTTCACCGTTAATTCCCAGTCGTTTTATTTTTAAATTTAAAGTTTGATTTTTCGTTAATTGAACAGCCATAATCTGCTCCTTTCTGGCTATTATTTTAGCATATTTTTCAGAATAAAAATTCTTTTATGTTAAAATGAATCTTTGAATGGGGGATTTGTATGTTAACCATTGTGAAAGTTAGTAAAGGACGAGGAAACTATTATAATATTGAAGTTTCCAACGGAGAAAAAGTTCGCGTATCAGAAGATACATTAATCGATTTTCGTTTGTTAAAGGATCAGGAAATTGATGAAGCGACGTTAACAGAAATAAAAAATGCTAGTCGCCAGGATATTGGTTTTCAATTGGCGCTAAATTACTTAAGTTATCAATTGCGGACCGAAATGGAGATCCGTAAATACTTGAAAGATAATGAGATCCCAAAAGAAGACCGCCATTTAATTGTGCAGCGATTAGTTGAAATGAATTTATTAGACGATGAAAATTTCGCTGAAAGTTATGTTCGGACTCAGATGCGTCTAGGTGATAAAGGACCCAAAATTTTAGCCCAAAAACTGAAACAAAAAGGTATTTCCAATCAATTAGTAGAAACAACACTGGCTAATATTAGTTTATCTGATCAGCAAGATTTAGCCTTACAAGTTGCTAATAAAGCCCTAAAAAAATATCGAGGGAAAAGTAGTCGGGAAACCACGACTAAAATATTTCAATATTTACTACAAAAGGGTTTTAGCGGGGACGTGATTGATTTTGCGATTGCTGAACTTGATTTTAGTGATGTCATAGAACAAGAGTCAGAAGCATTAATCAATCAAGGTGAAAAACTTTGGCGTAGTAATCAGCGGTTTGAATTAAGTAAAAGAAAACAAAAAGTGAAACAAAGCCTATATCAAAAAGGATTTCAATTAGATCAAATTGATACCTTTATTCGAGAAAAAGAGGACGCCGAAACTAGTGAATAAAAATATAGAAAATTGGGATGCCCAAAAAATTGCTAACTTTCAAAAAGATTTTTTGACTTGGTATGATGACAATAAAAGAAATTTACCTTGGCGTTTTAATACTGATCCTTATAGAATTTGGATTTCAGAAATCATGTTGCAGCAAACCCGGGTTGATACGGTAATTGATTATTTTTATCGATTTATGGAAACATTTCCGACGATTGAGGATTTGGCTAATGCACCAGAAGATAAATTATTAAAAATCTGGGAAGGTTTAGGTTATTATTCTCGAGCTAGAAATATTCAAACAGCTGCTAAACAAATTATGACTGAATTTCACGGTGAATTTCCTAAAACGGTAGAGGAAATTGGAGGTTTAAAAGGAATAGGACCTTATACTACCGGTGCAATTGGGAGTATCGCCTTTGATTTATCTGAGCCAGCAGTTGATGGTAATGTGATGCGGGTGGTTAGTCGATTATTTTTAATTGAAGATGATATTGCTAAAGCCAATAGCCGAAAAAATTTTGATGTAGCGATGCGTAAAATTATTAGTCATGAGCATCCAGGAGATTTTAACCAAGCAATGATGGATTTAGGTTCTAGTATTTGTACACCGACAAATCCCGATTGTGATAATTGTCCAATTCAACAATACTGTCTCGCCTATCAAGAAAATCGGCAAACAGAATTTCCAATTAAGTCTAAAAAGGCCAAACCAAAGGATTTATATTTTGTCGCTGGTGCAATCGAAAATGGGCGAGGAGAATTTTTACTTGAAAAAAGAGCTGAGACTGGCTTGTTAGCAAACATGTGGACTTTTCCAATGGAAGAAATTTCGCAAGAAAAATTCGCTCAGTTAAAGATTAATTTCTCTGAAGAACAGTTAGATTTATTTGAGGTAGCGGAAGATACAGCCAATTTTCTAGCTGATTATCCAGTTGTCTGGCAAAAAAAAGTAGTAGGGGAAGTGAAGCATATTTTCACTCATCTGCGGTGGCACATTTTAGTTTTTTACGGAAGAAATACGACAGATGTTTCAGGAACATGGGTAAAACCTAACGATTTTGATGATTTTGTCTTTCCTAAACCCCAGCAAAAAATGGTTGATTTACTAGAAAACGTTTTACTTAGAAAAGATTAGTAGGCAAGCTCTTGATTTATTGCTATAATAATTTCGATGTCGGTGTGATAACACCCAAACAAATGCAAAGGTTTCTTTGCTGAGGGAAGGGTAGCTATGAAGATTCCAAAAGAAGGAGAGTTTATAACCATCAAAAGTTATAAACACGACGGCAGTTTGCATCGAACGTGGCGTGATACCATGGTATTAAAGACAAGTGAGTGTTCAATTATCGGCTTAAATGACCACACGTTAGTGACAGAGTCAGATGGGCGCAGATGGGTCACTCGAGAACCAGCGATTGTTTATTTTCACCAAAAATACTGGTTCAATATTATAGCAATGATCAGAGAGAAGGGCGTATCCTATTATTGTAATCTAGCTTCACCGTATTTATTAGATGAAGAAGCTTTGAAGTACATTGACTATGACTTAGATGTCAAAGTGTTTCCTGATGGGGAAAAACGTCTATTAGACGTTGATGAGTACGAAGCTCATAGTAGACAAATGCATTACTCGAAAGAAATTGATTTTATTTTGAAAGAGAATGTTAAGATTCTTGTCGATTGGATTAATAATGAAAAAGGTCCATTTTCTGACGGCTATATTGATATTTGGTATGACCGCTACCAGCAATTGTCGCGGAAATAAAATTAAAACGTTGAGGCAGATGCCCCAACGTTTTTTTTATATATCTTTTCTCATGTGTATATGGTCAAGGTTTGCATCTAAAAAGATATCTCCATAGCTTTGATAACCACGTTTTTCATAAAAGCCTTCTGCAGTTAACTGGGCACTTAACTCAATCGTGGTGAATTCCTGCTCTTTAGCAAATCTTTCGACTTCATCAATTAACTTTTCTCCTAAATGCTGTCCTCGATAATTTGGTAAAACAGCCATTCTTTGTAATTTTGCAATGGTTTCTTCTAAGGGAAGTAAACGAACAGTCGCAATTGGCTGCCCATCTGCTAAATATAAAACAAAATGGATACTGTAAGCTTCATCTTTATCGACTTCAAAATCCAAAGGAACATTCTGCTCATCTACAAAAACTTCATGACGGATGCGTAAAGCGTCCAAATAAATATCGCTCATCGTATCTCTGGTAATTAAAATTTTCATATTTTTCTTCCTTTCACACTCTGACGCTAAAATAATTTGCGCAACTGTTGTATACTATAAACTAAATTCTAAGAAAGGAGTAGATAAATGTTTGAAAAAGTAAAAAGTTCAAAATTAATGTTTTGGTCCTTAGAAATTTTAATCATTGCTTGTTTGATTTTTATTTCTAGTAAAATTGATTTCATTTTCCAACCGATTGGCACCTTTTTTACTACTTTATTTGCGCCATTACTAATTGCCGGATTTTTATATTATTTATTAAATCCTCTGGTGCATTTGTTAAACCGTTTAGGTTTGAACCGGACCTTATCTGTTGTTTTGATTTTGTTATTGTTGGTAGGTTTGATCGTTTTAATTATTTTAAGCATTATCCCTAGCTTGGTTACGCAGATTATTTCATTAACGTCGAGCATACCTTCATTTATGAATGATATGCAAAATTGGTTGCGAGAAACTGCCGATCAAGCATCAAAATATCCGCTATATAAAGAACTAAAGATTGATCAATACATTAATAATTTAGATGTATCATACGGTACCATTATACAGCAGTTCTTAGAAGGTCTGACTAGCGGTTTGGGATCGGTGATTGGAAAAATTACTTCAATTGTAATTTTGGCGATTACAGTGCCGTTTGTTTTATTTTATATGTTAAAAGATGGTCACCGGTTAGTCCCCAGTATTTCTCGCGTTTTCCCAGAAAATCAACGAGAAAATATCAGTAATCTTTTAGGGGAGTTAAATAAAACTTTGTCTAGCTATATTAGTGGACAAGCCATCGAGTGTTTATTCGTGGCTACTTTTACCTTTTTAGGCTATTTGTTAATTGGTGTGGATTATGCTTTCTTATTTGGTGTAGTTGCTGGCTTAACCAATTTAATTCCCTATCTAGGACCTTATTTAGGCTTAGCACCAGCGCTAGTTTATACGTTCTTCTCAGGTAGCCCGACTACCGCTTTACTATGTATTTTAGTAGTATTAGTGGTTCAGCAGGTTGATGGGAATGTGATTTACCCTAATGTTATTGGTAAAACTTTAAATATTCATCCGTTAACAATTATTATTATCTTGTTAGTTGCTGGAAATTTATCTGGTGTTTTGGGTGTATTTTTAGGAGTACCAGTTTACGCGATTTTAAGAACCATCGCTGTCTTTTTTATTCGAATTTTCAAAGAGAGTCGTCAAGAACAAAGAGAACAAGAGTTTTTAAATTAATCGAGATTTAATTGCATAAAAATAAGCGATATGATACGATTTATCTGTGGCCTTGTGCCACTTTTTTTACACTTTATTTTAAGGAGCGAATGCAATTATGAACGCTGACCCCGATAGTCAGTCGATAATCTTGGAGATTGCTTTATTGGTAGTCTTAACCTTGATTAATGGATTTTTAGCTGCGGCTGAAATCGCTGTTGTTTCTGTTAATAAAAACCGTGTAGAGCAAAAAGCCGAAGAAGGCAATAAGAAATCACAAAAATTATTACAGATTATCCGAGACCCTAATAACTTTTTATCTACGATTCAAGTTGGTATTACCTTGGTAAATATCTTATCTGGGGCATCTCTGGCTGAAAGCTTGACGAGATCTTTGACACCTGTTTTAGGAGGCACAGCTGTTGCCCGAACAGTTTCTTATGTGATTGTCATGGTTTTTCTAACTTATGTTTCGATCGTATTTGGAGAACTTTATCCAAAACGAATTGCTATGACTAAGACAGAGGAAGTAGCTCAATTTACTTCAGTTGTAGTAAGAAAATTAGGGATTATCACGAAGCCGTTTGTTTGGTTATTAACTGCTTCAACCAATTTATTGGCGAAAATCACGCCGATGACTTTTGATGATGAAGATACGAAAATGACTCGTGATGAAATGCGCTACATGTTAGAAACAGAGGGCGTCTTAGATTCCGATGAAATTGAAATGCTTCAAGGGGTATTTGACTTAGATACAAAGGTTGCCCGTGAAGTTATGGTTCCACGAACAGATGCATTTATGATTGATATCAATGATCCCGTTGGTGAAAATATTGATGAGATTTTAAATGAAAGCTACTCACGTATCCCTGTTTACGATGATGATCGGGATAAGATAATCGGTGTAATTCATACGAAAACAATTTTAAAGGCAGCCCGTCAAGTTGGTTTTGATAATGTCAACTTACAAAAAATTCTGCAAGAACCATTATTTGTTCCAGAAACAATCTTTATCGATGATTTATTATATGAGTTGAAAAAGACTCAAAATCAAATGTCTATCCTACTTGATGAATATGGTGGCATGGTGGGATTAGTGACTTTAGAAGATCTATTGGAAGAAATCGTTGGTGAAATCGATGATGAGTCTGATGAGGTTGAAAAACTTTACGAAAAAATTGACGAGAATGAATACTTCATTAACGGAAAAATGTTAATCGATGATTTTAACGAAGTTTTCGATACTACTTTACACATGAGCGATGTCGATACGATGGCAGGTTATTTAATTACTGCCTTAGGAACAATTCCTGATGAAGGAGAAAAGTTGTCATTTGATGTTGATAACGTTACTTTGATTTCTGAAGAGATGGAAGGATCACGAATCATGACATTAAAAGCTATTTTTCATCCTGAATTAGCCGAAGTCGAGCCTGAAGAAGATCGTCGTCATTTCAGTAAAGAGTTTGAAGAAGATGAACCAAGAAGATAAAGTAAAAGAAACAAAGTCTCAGACTTTGTTTCTTTTTTTGGGCTTTTACTAAAAAGCTATCATTCAACTTTCCTTAGTTATGTTAATCATGCTATACTAATTGGGTTGAAATTTTAGTCAAATGAATGGAGTAAAAATATATGAACAATCCTAATTTAGTCGAAGAAGTCGATCGTCGTCGTACCTTTGCGATTATTTCCCATCCGGATGCCGGGAAAACGACAATCACGGAACAATTATTATTATTTGGTGGAGCGATTCGCCAAGCTGGAACAGTTAAAGGTAAAAAAACGGGCAATTTTGCCAAATCTGACTGGATGGATATTGAAAAACAACGGGGAATTTCTGTAACCAGTTCGGTAATGCAATTAGATTACGATGGAAAACGAGTAAATATATTAGATACTCCTGGACATGAAGATTTCTCTGAAGATACTTATCGGACATTGATGGCTGTCGATAGTGCCGTGATGGTAATCGATAGCGCTAAAGGGATAGAAGCCCAAACTAAAAAATTATTCCAAGTTGTTAAGCGGCGTGGTATTCCAATTTTTACCTTTATTAATAAATTAGACCGAGATGGTCGGGAACCTTTAGAATTATTGGAAGAATTAGAAGAATTATTACAAATTGAGTCTTATCCTATGAATTGGCCAATTGGTATGGGAAAAGGTTTAGAAGGCTTGTATGATATCTACAATGAACGAATTGAATTCTACCGTCCTGAACGTTATGAAGGAGAAAAATATGTTACTTTAACTGATGGAGAAATTGCTGGCGATCATCCACTAAAAGAGCAATCAATCTATGAAGATGTCTTAGGTGAAGTAGAATTAGTCAAAGAAGCTGGTGATCAGTTCGATCCAGAAAAAATTGCAAAAGGTGATCAAACGCCCGTTTTCTTTGGCTCAGCTTTAACCAATTTCGGTGTTCAGACATTTTTAGAAACTTTTGTTACTTTAGCTCCTAAACCATATGCCCATAAAACAGAAGACGGAGAAGCTGTTTCTCCTTATGAAGAAGAACTTTCAGGTTTTGTTTTTAAAATTCAAGCGAATATGAATCCGAATCATCGTGACCGGATTGCTTTTGTCCGAATTTGCTCAGGGACTTTTGAACGAGGCATGGATGTCACGTTAAATCGGACTGGGAAAAAAATGAAATTAAGTAATGTGACACAATTTATGGCAGATGCTCGGGAAAATGTTGAGGAAGCTGTAGCAGGTGATATTATTGGTGTCTATGATACAGGTAATTATCAAATAGGTGATACCATTTATGAGGGTAAGTTGAAAGTTCAGTATGAAGAATTACCTTCTTTTACGCCAGAATTATTTATGAAAGTTACCGCAAAAAATGTTATGAAACAAAAATCATTTCATAAAGGTATTTATCAGCTGGTGCAAGAAGGTGCCATTCAGTTGTATAAGACTTATTTGACGGATGAGTATATCATTGGTGCTGTTGGACAATTGCAGTTTGAAGTTTTTCAGCATCGGATGTTAAATGAGTACAATGCTGAAGTTGTGATGACGCCGATGGGACATAAAATTGCCCGTTGGATTGATCCAGAGCAGCTAGACGAACGAATGAGTTCTAGTCGAAACATCTTAGCTAAAGATCGTTTTGATCAGCCACTGTTTTTATTCGAGAATCAATTTGCGATGCGTTGGTTTTCAGATAAGTACCCTGAGGTTGAATTGAAGAGTCTAATGTAATAAAATAAAAAATTATCAGTAAGTTTAAAGCTTTACTGGTAATTTTTTTATTCTTGGTAAAACAAGGAGGAAGCAATGAAGAGAAAAATAACGATCATGTTTATTTTCTTATTTTTTAGCATGATTTATGTGGCACCTTTGTTTATTAGATCTGGTCTGGTTCATTATAATAATCAAGACGCATATTTTCATTTAGCACGAATTGATGGTTTGGCTACCGTTTGGAAAAGTCCCATCAATTTTATTAGTTTTCACCAAATTGGCTCAGATGTAAATCAGTTTTACCCGTGGCTACTGATTTACCCCGCTTATATTTTTAAAGTTATCACTGGGAGTACTATTTTAGGATATAAGTTATATATTTTATTGGTGACTTTCTTTACTATGCTGATTGCTTATTATTCCATGAAATCAATCAAAAATAATGGGAAGACAGCTTTAATTTTTAGCCTAATTTATACTTTTTCTAGTTACCGCAGTACTGATTTATTTTATCGAGGCTCGTTAGGTGAATTTTTAGCAATGACTTTTTTGCCGTTAGTATTAGCAGGGGCCTATCAAGTCTATTATGGCGATGAAAAACGGTGGAAGTTGTTAATGATTGGCATGAGCTTATTAGTCTACAGTCATGTATTGTCAGTTTTTATGGTAGGGATATTGTTGTTTTTATTTGCCATTTTTAGCTTTTATTTTTGGGATAAAAAAATTTCACGGCTATTAGGCATTGCAAAAGCTGCTTTAGGAACCGGCTTACTTTCTCTAGGTTTTGTAATCCCGATGCTGCAGCAAAATGCCTGGCAAGAAATTTATTCACCAACTACTAATTTAATTAATGGCATTAACTTGTCGGAATTATTGAAAAATACTATGTTGAATAACATAAATGGTTATAGTATTGGTGCGGTACTTTTTTTTGGAATTTTAATTACCCTTTATAATTATAAAAAATTAACTAAAGTAGACTTAGTAATTTACATAAGTGGGATTATTTTATTTTTATTTGTGTCTAATTTATTTCCTTGGCATTTTATCTCAACGACACTGTTAGTCAGAATTCAATTTGCATGGCGCTTAAGTGCTTTTGCAACATTGTTTCTTGCCTATGGCTTAAGTGTTGGCTTAACACCAAATAAGAAAATTGAGTTGCCATTCTTTATTTCATTAATAGTATTAGTGGTTGGCTTGAATACTTTTTCTGTATACAATATATACAAATCACCGAGTGTGTATAATTTAGCGGCCGAAGCAAGCGATGAGCGGGTTATTTTAACTGATGAAATTTCGGGAATTTGGAAAAATCAAATGTTTTTTGATTATGTCAGTGTGGCTGCTCAAGAAAATAGCAGTTTGGTTATACCTTATGCTTTTGTTTTAAATAAAGAGCAGATTCATCCAGAGGTAAAAAACCATGGAGATTATGTGACGATTAGTTATGATAATCAAGAAGGAGCTGGACAATTAGAAACGCCTTTTTTAAAATACTTAGGTCAACAAGCAACTTTAAATGGAAAAAAAGTCGCTACAGAAATTTCTTCTTTTGGGACAACCGGTCTAGCTATTGTAAAAGGACAAAATGAAATTACGATCCAGTATCATTATACGAATGTTGCCATCTTTTCAGCTTTTATTAGTTTCATGACTCTTATAGGTTTTATCTCGTGGGAAATATTTTTAATTTATCAACGAAAAAAAGATGATGGTCACTAGGCCATCATCTTTTTTGGTTATTCTTCTTTTGTCGCAGTATCTTCTTTAGCCAAACGTTCTGGTTTAGAAGTAATCACGATCCGGTCATCTTTATCAAGTTTTGCTTTTAGTTCATGAATAGTTGGATGATCTAAATAAAACTCGGCAATCCCGTCTTCGATATTTTCTTGTATTGTCCGACGCAATGGACGTGCACCCATTGCAGGATCGTATCCTAATTCAACCAATTTTTCTTTGACATTTTTCGGTACATCAATCGTAATTTTTTGTGGTGCCAACATTGCGTTGACATCATCTAGCATTAAGGAAACAATTTCCATTAGGCCTTCTTTAGATAGAGTACCAAATTCTACAATCGCATCAAAACGGTTTAAGAATTCTGGTGCAAAGAAATTGTTTAATTGTCCTAAGACTGAGCGAGTGACGCCATCTTTAGCAGCACCAAAACCAACATTGGCTTCGATTTTACCAGTTCCGGCATTACTTGTCATAATAATGATTGTATCTTTGAAGCTGACAGTTCGACCTTGAGAGTCAGTCAAACGACCATCATCTAAGATTTGTAAAAACATGTGAAGTACATCTGGATGTGCTTTTTCAATTTCATCTAATAAAATTAAGCTGTATGGATGACGACGTACTTGTTCAGTTAATTGACCGGCTTCTTCGTAGCCAACATAGCCTGGAGGAGAACCGATTAATTTAGAGACACTGTGTTTTTCCATATATTCACTCATGTCAAAGCGAATCATTGATTCATCAGAACCAAACAATTCTTTCGCTAATTGACGAGCTAATTCAGTTTTACCAACCCCGGTTGGTCCAACAAATAGGAATGAACCGATTGGACGATTTTTCTTATTCAAACCGACCCGGTTACGACGAATCGCTTTCGCCACTTTATCAATTGCTTCATCTTGCCCAATGACATGTTTTTTCAAATCATCAGATAAATTTTTCAACTGTAATTGTTCTTTTTCTTTTAGTTCGCCAACTGGAATGCCAGTGCTTTTTTCGATAATTTCCTCCATGTCTTTTTCAGTAATGACAGGAGTTTCTTCATCGGTTAATTGTTTTTCTTTCATTTTTTGTAATTTATCGATTTGGTCACGATAATAAGCAGCCTTTTCAAAATCTTCTTGTTGAGAAGCATATTTCTTTTGTTCTTCAGCTTCAGCTAGTTTTTTATCGATCGTTTTTGGATCAACCAATTGAATAGTTAAATTTTTCTTTGAACCAGTTTCGTCTAACAAATCAATAGCTTTATCTGGTAAAAATCGATCTTGCACGTAGCGATTTGAAAGTTCAGCTGCAGCAACAATTGAATCATCTGTATATTTCACATGATGATAATCTTCATAGCGAGGTTGTAAACCTTTCAAGATTTCAATCGTTTCTTCAACAGAAGGTTCTTCCACTCGAACAGGTTGCATCCGACGTTCTAATGCCGCATCTTTTTCAATAATACGGTATTCATTTAAGGTAGTTGCGCCAACCATTTGTAATTCGCCACGAGCTAAGGCTGGTTTCAAGATATTTCCTGCATCCATATTGCCATCTCCGGCAGCACCAGCGCCAACAATTTCATGAACTTCATCAATAAATAAGATGATATTTTCAGCAGAGCGAATTTCTTCGATTAATTTTTGCATCCGTTCTTCGAATTGTCCGCGAATACCAGTACCTTGAACTAATGAAGCCACATCTAAACGAATGACTTCTTTGTCCATTAGTTTTTGAGGAACGTCACCGTCAACAATTTTTTGTGCTAAACCTTCAACTACAGCTGTTTTACCAACCCCAGGTTCACCAATTAAAACTGGATTATTTTTTGTCCGTCGATTTAAAATTTCAATCACACGTTGAATTTCATCATCACGTCCTACAACAGGATCGATGTTTCCTTCACGTGCTTGTTTTGTAATGTTAATACCATATTCATCTAGTAGTCCACCGCCGCCATTACGAGGGGGTTGATTGTTCAATCCATTTCCGCCACCAAATTGTGTTGGTGGTGTTTGATCAGGTTGACCTTGTCTACCTTGGTTCATTTGGTTAGACATATTACGGAATAAATCATCTAAACTACCAAATCCAAAAGGATCATTTTGGGCCATTTGCGGAGCACCTCCACTTGCTTGATTTTTTAATTTTTGATAACAACTTTGGCAATAATCTAGTTGCTTATTTTGTCCATTGACGTTTGCATATAAATGAATTGTTGCCTCGTTTATATGACAGTTTTGGCAAAGCATCGCATTCACCCTTTCAGTATTTTCTTTTATTTTACAACTAGCAAGGGCGTACGTAAAAAGATACGCTGTAAAAGTTGCGGCCATAAGTTTGACTTTCACTGACCTTGAGTTTATTATACTGACTTTAAATTTAAAATCAAGGGTTTTGCTCAAAAAATTAGCACTTGAATCAAAAGAGTGCTAAATAGCATATTTAAAATTTTTATGAATGATTAAAAAGAAACAATAATTATTTTTTTGCCGCAAGCCGAAAAGAAAGGGGATACATTAATTTGAATTTATTTAATTAAAATTGTTGTATCAAAATTCAAAAAATGGTAATCTAATGAAATGAAGGGCTAAGGCTAAAGGTGTTTTAAAAGCCCTAACATAAATTTTACTTTCTTATTATAAAGGAGAATGGTCAAGATGGAAAAACAAGATTTTCACGTAGTAGCCGAAACAGGTATTCACGCGCGCCCTGCAACATTATTGGTGCAAGCAGCAAGTAAATTCAACTCAGATATTAATTTAGAGTATAAAGGTAAATCTGTTAACCTTAAATCAATCATGGGCGTAATGTCTCTTGGTGTTGGTCAAGGCTCTGATGTTACTATCTCTGCTGAAGGTGCTGACGAAAAAGAAGCAATCGAAGCGATCGTAGAAACTATGAAGAAAGAAGGACTATCTGAATAATGGTTGAAATGCTAAAAGGTATTGCCGCTAGTGACGGAGTTGCCGTTGCGAAAGCTTACTTGCTAGTACAACCGGATTTGTCTTTTAAAAAGAATAATATTGAAGATGTGGCTGCCGAAGAAAAGCGTTTAGATGACGCTTTGGCAGCTTCTTCTGCAGAATTACAAAAAATTCGGGATAAAGCAGCAAAAAGCTTAGGTGAAGAAGAAGCACAAGTATTTGATGCACATTTAATGGTATTATCTGATCCAGAAATGATCGGACAAATTAAACAACACATTACTGATAATAAAATCAATGCAGAAAGTAGCTTGAAAGAAGTTACTGATATGTATATTGGTATGTTTGAGGCAATGGATGATAACGCTTATATGCAAGAACGGGCAGCTGATATTCGTGACGTTGCTAAACGTGTCTTAGCACATTTAATGGGCGTAACATTACCAGATCCGTCAATGATTGATGAAGAGGTTGTCGTTGTGGCTCATGACTTGACTCCAAGTGATACAGCCCAATTAGACAAAAACTTTGTAAAAGCTTTCGTTACTGATATTGGCGGTCGTACTTCACATTCTGCAATTATGGCTCGTTCTTTAGAAATTCCTGCTATCGTGGGAACTAAAGAAATTACTGCCAAAGTTAAAGAAGGCGATCAGTTAGCGGTTAATGGTATCGCTGGTGAAGTTATTGTTAATCCAACCGAAGACCAAGCCAATGATTTTATCAAAGTTGGCGAAGCCTATGCTGCTCAAAAAGCAGAATGGGAAAAATTAAAAGATGCTGAAACAGTTACGGCTGATGGTAAGCATTTTGAATTAGCTGCAAATATTGGTACGCCAAAAGATTTGGCAGGTGTTCACGCTAATGGCGCTGAAGCTATTGGTTTATACCGTACAGAATTCTTATACATGGATGCACCAGATTTTCCAACTGAAGAAGATCAATTTGAAGCTTACAAAGCAGTTATTGAAGGTATGGATGGAAAACCTGTCGTTGTTCGGACTATGGACATCGGTGGAGATAAAGAACTTCCTTATTTGAAATTACCGCATGAAATGAATCCTTTCTTAGGTTACCGGGCATTACGAATTAGTTTATCTGAACTAGGTGATGGTATGTTCCGTACACAACTACGGGCATTATTACGCGCTTCTGTTTTTGGAAACTTACGGATTATGTTCCCAATGGTAGCTACTTTGAAAGAATTTAGAGCAGCTAAGAAAATTTATGAAGAAGAAAAAGCTAAATTGATTTCAGAAGACGTAAAAGTTTCTGATACAATCCAAGTAGGGATTATGATTGAAATTCCTGCGGCAGCTGTTTTAGCAGATAAATTTGCTAAAGAAGTTGATTTCTTCAGTGTTGGTACCAACGATTTAATTCAATATACAATGGCTGCAGACCGTATGAACGAACAAGTTTCATACTTATATCAACCATACAACCCATCAATTCTACGTTTGCTTAAAAATGTTATTGATGCAGCACATGCTGAAGGTAAATGGGCTGGTATGTGTGGTGAGATGGCTGGCGATCAAACAGCTGTGCCGATTTTAATGGGTATGGGTCTGGATGAGTTCTCAATGAGTGCCACTTCTATCTTAAAAACACGTAGCTTAATGAAACGTTTAACAACAACAGACATGCAAGAACTTGCTGAAAAAGCATTAAATGATTGCGATACAATGGAAGAAGTTGTTGACTTAGTAAATCAATACGTAAAATAATCATCTAAAGAGTATTGTCTGAAAAAGACAATGCTCTTTTTTTTTGAATTCAGTCTCTGGTTGGAGCGTATAAAAATCTGGCTATGGTATAATGGGTTTTGATTACAGGAGGTTACCATGAAAATATTATTATATTTTGAAGGCCAAAATGTCATTGGAAAATCTGGGATCGGTCGAGCTGAGGCCCATCAAAAAAGAGCATTACAATCAGTCGGAATTGATTTTACTACGAATCCTAAAGCGGAAGATTATGATATCTTACACGTGAACACCTATGGACCGAAGAGTTATCAATTAGTGAAAAAGGCAAAGAAAAATGGCAAGAAAATTATTTATCATGCCCATTCAACAGAAGAAGATTTTCGTAATTCTTTTGTAGGATCTAATCAAATGGCACCGCTATTTAAAAAATGGCTGGTATCTTTATATCAAGAAAGTGATTTTATTATTACGCCAACAGCATATTCGCGAAAGTTATTGAAAAATTATGGGTTAAAACAACCAATTGCAGCAATTTCAAATGGGATTGACCTACGAAAGTATTACCCTGATGAACGAAAAAGAACGCTCTTTCGTGATCACTTCAAATTAACGGCTAGTGACAAAGTAATTATTTGTGTTGGCTTGTTTTTTGAACGAAAAGGAATTATTGATTTTGTAGAAATTGCAAAGAACATGCCAGATTACACATTTATTTGGTTTGGTCATGTTCCAATGGCATCAATTCCCCATAAAATTCGTAAAATCGTGAAGAAAGATCATCCTGAAAATGTCATTTTCCCTGGGTATATCAACGGTGATATTATAGAAGGGGCCTATTCAGCGGCTGATTTATTTTTCTTTCCTTCTTATGAAGAAACAGAAGGTATTGTTGTCTTAGAAGCTTTAGCTAGTCAGCAACAAATTTTAGTCAGAGACATACCAGTCTATGAAGGCTGGCTGAAAAATGGTTATAATTGTTACATGGGTCATAATAACCAAGAGTTTCAAGAGTTAATCAGGAAAATTACTGAGAAAAAATTACCGAATGTAAGTTTAGCAGGATTTAGGACTGCCCAAACAAAAAGTATTAATGAGATTGGTAAAGAATTGCAAACCGTCTATCAATCAGTACTGGATCTACCTTATAACCATGAAATTTATCGACGGATTATGTGATAGCTTGGAGGAAGAAGTGTGAGAATTGGATTTTTTACAGATACTTATTTTCCGCAAGTCAGCGGAGTATCAACATCTATTCGAACGTTGAAAATCGAATTAGAAAAATTAGGTCATGAGGTTTACATATTCACGACGACTGATCCCGATGCTTTGGAATTGGAAAAAGATATCGTGCGTATGCCAAGTGTCCCTTTTGTCTCATTTAAGGATCGCAGAATAGTTGTTCGAGGAATGTGGTTTGCTTATCAAGTGGCCAAAGATTTACAATTGGATTTAATTCATACCCATACAGAATTTGGGGCTGGCTTTTTAGGAAAAATGGTGGCTAATCGTTTAGAGATTCCAGTGATTCATACTTATCACACTATGTATGAGGATTATTTACATTATATTGCCAATGGAAAAGTTGTTCGACCAGGTGCAGTTAAATATTTTATTGGCCGCTTTGTTAACCATTCAACCGGAGTCGTGTGTCCCAGTGAACGGGTGGTAAATACCTTGAAACGTTACGATGTGAATATCCCGATGAAGGTGATTCCGACTGGGATTGATATAAAACAATATCTGCGGCCAGATATTACTAAGGAAATGACCGATCAGTTACGCTTAGATTTAGGAATTTCATCTGATGAAATAATGGCGTTGTCATTGAGCCGTATTTCATATGAGAAAAACATCCAAGTGATTGTCAAACAGTTTCCTGAAGTACTTGAAGCTTTACCAAATGTTCGATTGGTAATTGTGGGAAAGGGTCCTTATCGTAAAGATTTGGAAGAAATGGCTGAAGATTTAAACATTTCGAAATCAGTTATTTTTACAGGGGAAGTTCCTCATGAAAATGTTTCGCTCTATTATCATGCAGCGGATTATTTTGTGAGTGCATCAACGTCTGAAACACAAGGACTAACATATGCAGAAGCGATTGCTTCAGGGTTGCAATGCTGCGTTGAAGGCAATGAGTATCTCAATCAATTATTTGACAAACCTTCATTAGGTATTACTTACACAAATGATCAAGATTTTGCTAAAACTTTTATTGAATATGTTCAGAGTAATATTTCTATGAATACGTCAGATCGGGCACAGAAGTTAAAAGAGATTTCAGCTGAAAAATTTGGTGAAGATATGCAAGATTTTTACCAAGAAATGCTTGTTCATTATCAACTTGAAACAGAAAATAAAACAGCACCTGTAGAAAAGGTAAGAATGAAATTAACTTCATTGAAAAATTCTAATAGCAAGTAAAAAAAATAGAAACATGGAGGAAGTTAAGATGAAAATTGGATTTATCGGCACTGGTGTCATGGGCCAATCAATTGTTAAACATTTCTTAGAGGCAGGACATGAAGTAGCGGTATATAACCGGACAAAGAGCAAAACAGATGAATTAGTCGCTAAGGGAGCTATTTGGCAAGATACACCAGCAAAAGCTACTGAAAGTAGTGAGGTAGTTTTTTCAATGGTTGGCTATCCAAGTGACGTTGAAGAGATTTATTACGGCGATAATGGTGTCTTTAGTGTAACTGTGAAAGATAAAGTTTTAGTTGATTTAACCACTTCTTCGCCCAGTTTAGCTGAGAAAATTTATCAAACTGCTAAAGAAGCTGGCGCTGAAAGTTTAGATGCACCAGTTTCTGGTGGCGACTTAGGGGCACAAAATGCCACCTTAACAATCATGGTTGGCGGCGACCAAGCAACCTTCGATAAAGTAGTACCATTATTTGATATCATGGGTAAAAGTTATTCTCTTCACGGTAGTGCTGGCTTGGGTCAACATACTAAAATGGCCAATCAAATTATGATTGCTGGAACAATGACTGGTATGACGGAGATGTTAGTCTATGCTGATAAAGTGGGATTAGATTTAAATAGTGTGATTGAGACTTTAGGCGGTGGCGCAGCATCAAATTGGTCATTGGCAAATTATGGTCCCAGAATTTTGAAACAAGATTATTCACCAGGCTTTTTTGTTAAACATTTTATTAAAGACTTGAAAATTACTTTGGATGAAGCCGAAAAAATGAATTTAGATCTACCGGCCACTGAACTAGCTACTGAACTTTACGAAAAATTAGCAGCTGATGGTTTTGAAAATTTAGGTACACAAAGCTTAATCAAACTATGGTGGAAAGACTGAACAAATAAATTGAAATAAATTGTCGAAAATCAATGCATAAATTAGATGGATTTGATACAATATACAAGAATTAATTGGAAAGGGGGCATCTAGATGAAACATTCACAATTAGTTGCCATTATTAAGCGTTTGGAAGCAATGACAGAGTCAACTGACAGCGAAGTACAAGTAAGACGTTTTGAAAAAGAAGGCGTTGAAAAATGTACTGTAACATATGATAGTTCAACCGAAACTTTCGAATTAACAGAATCTGACAGTAAGCAATCTTACCAATTTGATAATATCGATATCGTTGCGATGGAGATTTACGATTTGATTCAATAGTTTAGGAACAAGCCTGAAAATATGGCTTGTTTTTTTTGTAAAAATTTTCCGGAAATTCGCTGCAAAATATTTGTAAAATTTTTCATTTCCAGTCATTATATATATAGTAATGGAGGGAAAAAAATGTTAGACAAAGAAGTATATAATCAATTATTTAAACCATCATTTTCAGAAAAAACCGAAGTTACCTTTTGGGACGGTTCAGTAAAAGAATATGGTAACAATGACGGTGAAACAGTTTTTAAAATTAAATTTAATGAAAAAATTCCAGTTAAAGATTTAACTAACAATGCTTCGCTTGCGCTAGGTGAAGCCTATATGAGTAAGAAAATCGAAGTTGAAGGTAACATACAAGCTTTAATTTACGATGTCTATAAGCAAGCCAATGGTTTTTTTGCAAATAAAAATTTTAAAAAATGGTTACCAAAAGAAAAGCATACAAAGAAACAAAGTAAAGAAGATATTCACAGTCATTATGATTTAGGCAATCAGTTTTATGAGCTGTGGTTAGATCCAACAATGACTTATTCGTGTGCTTATTTTGAAACACCGCAAGATACCTTAGAGCAAGCACAAATAAATAAAGTTCATCACATCCTAAATAAATTACATGCCAATCCTGGTGAAACACTATTGGATATTGGCTGTGGCTGGGGTACGCTTATTTTAATTGCTGCTAAAGAGTACGGTTTAAAATCAACGGGAATCACTTTAAGTGAAGAACAGTATGACCATATTCAAAAAATTATAAAAGACGAAAAATTAGAAAATCAAGTCTCTGTTTATTTGATGGATTACCGCGATATGACAGATAAATTTGATCATATTACTAGTGTAGGTATGTTTGAACATGTCGGTAGTGAAAACTTAGGTGAATATTTTACTAAAGTAAATGATTGCTTGAAGCCTGAAGGAACAGCACTTATTCATGGAATTAGTCGTCAACAAGGCGGCGCAAAAAATGCATGGATTAACAAATATATTTTTCCAGGCGGATACATTCCAGGTGTGACTGAGATCGTTGGGCACATTACAGAAAATGATTTGCAATTAATTGACTTAGAAAGTTTACGCCGAGATTATCAATTAACTTTAGAACACTGGACTGAAAATTTCCATCAAGTTAAAGATAAAATCGTTGCTAAAAGTGATGAAAGTTTTTACCGCATGTGGGATTTATACTTGCAGGCTTGTGCAGCATCATTCCAATCAAGTAACATTGATGTGGATCAGTATTTATTAGTTCATGCTAATAATAATTCGATTCCAATGCATCGTAACGTATAAAATTTATAAAAAGTGACGTAAGTTAAAAGACTTGCGTCACTCTTTTTTTTGGTTAAAATTAACTTGGATATCAAAGTAATTAATACAGCTGATACGTGTGTAAAGTTACTTCCATTAAGATTTTAAATAAATTTTAAAGAAATAACCTTGCATTCACAAATGATTTAAGATATAGTTTGAGAGTCAAATGATTTGATAATCAAACTAATTAGGTGAGGGTCATGGAACATAACTGGGAAGAATTAAATACCTACTTGGTTTCAATCTTTAATGACGTTTTGTCGATTGAAGAAAATGAACTAAAAAAATCACAGTTTAGTGATTTGACGATTACTGAAATGCATACGCTTGATGCGATTGGCATGTATAAGAAGAAAACAACTACTGAAGTTGCAAAAGAGTTATTAGTGACGGTAGGAACTTTGACCACGTCGATCAATCGTTTAGTTAAAAAAGGTTATGTTGATCGGATCCGTAGTGAAGATGATCGTCGGGTAGTAAAATTAGCATTAACAAAAAAAGGGAAGCTAGTCTTTCGAGTTCATCAGCATTTTCATCGTGAAATGGTGAAACGGGCGATTAAAGATTTAAATGATGACGAACAAGAAGTATTCTTACGAGCTTTAATAAATTTATACAGTTACTTAGAGGAAATCAAATGAGTATGAACCAATATGGGAAAATTACCGCAACCGCACGTTATTTACCAGATAAAGTTGTAACCAATGATGACTTAACTAGTTTTATGGAAACTTCTGATGAATGGATCGCCAGTCGAACTGGTATCAGACAACGCCATATTGCGGTTGAAGAAAATACGTCAGATTTATGTTTAAAAGTTGCTGAAAAATTAATTGCTCAGGCTGCTATATCGGCTGAAGAAATTGATTTTATTATCGTTGCTACGATGTCGCCAGATTATACATGTCCTTCGGTAGCTTGTATGGTTCAAGGACAACTAGGTGCTCATAATGCAATGGCATTTGATATTAGCGCAGCTTGTTCTGGTTTTGTCTATGCTTTGACAACTGCCGAGAAATTTATTCAAGGCGGGATGCAAAAAGGCTTAGTTATTGGCGGTGAAAAAATTTCAAAATTGCTTGATTGGAATGATCGTGGCACATCGGTATTATTCGGTGATGGTGCAGCAGGAGTTTTATTAGAAGCAAGTTCTGAACCAGGCATTTTAAAAATGTCACTGGAAGCTGACGGACAAAGAGCACAAAGCTTGACCTCTGGTTATCACAATAGTCAGAATGTTTTTGAAATGGAAGAAAAAGATAGTTATTTACAAATGGATGGTCGCGGTATTTGGAATTTTGCTTTGAATGATGTGACGAAAAGTTTGAAAAAATTTACTGCTGATGAACCAGTGGTAGATTATTATTTATTCCATCAAGCCAACAAACGAATCATCGAAAAGATGGCACGGAAATTAAAAGAACCAATTGAAAAATTTCCTATGAATCTAATGAATTATGGCAATACATCAGCTGCTAGCATTCCAATTTTATTAGATGAATTAGTTGAACAACAAGTCCTTCAATTAGGAGGCAACCAAACTGTGTGTCTAACTGGTTATGGCGGCGGCTTAACGTGGGGTAACCTACTTGTCCAGCTGTAATGAGTTAAAAATATTAAAATTAAAAATTAAGTGGAGGAACTTATAATGACATTTGAAAAAATCCAAGGAATTATTGTTGAAGAACTAGGGGTAGAAGCAGACGAAGTGAAATTAGAAACAAATATCCAAGAAGACTTAGAAGCAGATAGCTTAGATTTATTCCAAATCATCAATGAAATCGAAGACGAATTTGACGTGAAAATCGAAACAGAAGACGGAATTGCTACTGTAAAAGATTTAGTTGAATACGTTGAAAAGCAACAAACTGCATAATCAATAAAATTTTAGGCTAGGCTTAGGCCTGGCCTTTTTTTCTAGGAGATTAATATGAAAACTGCTTTTTTATTTAGTGGCCAAGGGGCACAATATGTCGGCATGGGTCAAGAATTATACAATCAAGAGCAAATTGTAAAAGATACCTTCACTGAAGCGAGTGATTTACTAGGTTTTTCAGTCGCTGATTTATGCTTTACGGAAAATGAGCAATTAAATGAAACAAAATATACACAACCCGCAATTTTAACTGTTAGCACTGCTTTTTTACGTTTATTGAAGTCAAAAGGCTTTACAGCAGATGCTACTGCAGGTTTAAGTTTAGGAGAATATACGGCCTTAGTTGCTAGTGGAGCGTTAGATTTTTCTGATGCGGTAAAACTTGTTCATAAGCGTGGTCAATATATGGCAGAAGCAGCGCCAACCGGAAGTGGAAAAATGGTCGCTGTGATGAATACGCCAGCTGAAATAATTGAAAAATGCTGTGAAGAAGCTAGTGCATTTGGGATTGTCACACCAGCAAACTATAATACACCGCAACAGATCGTTATTGGTGGCGAAGTTGCAGCAGTTGAAAAGGCCGAAGAATTATTAGCCGTAGCGGGAGCCAAGAGAATGATTCCATTAAATGTGAGTGGTCCTTTTCACACCGCTTTGTTAGCATCGGCGAGTGATCGATTGGCGGAAGAATTAAAAACTATTACATTTAAAGAAATGGACATTCCAGTTATTTCTAATACGACTGCTGAAATCATGCAGCAGGATCAGATTAAAGCACTATTAACTAAGCAAGTAATGTCACCTGTCCGTTTTAGTGACAGTATTGTGACTTTAAAAAATATGGGTATTGAACAAATGGTGGAGATTGGTCCAGGTAAAACCTTAACTGGCTTTATCAAAAAGATTGATCGTGCCATTGCCACAAGCCGAGTAGAGGATTCTAAAACTTTAGAACAAACCATCACATTTTTAGGAGGGTCAAATGGAGCTAACCAATAAAGTTGTTTTAGTAACTGGTAGTAGTCGAGGCATCGGCTGGAGTGTTGCTGAAGCATTTGCTAAGAAAGGTGCCAACATTGCCTTAAATAGCCGTAGCCAAATGGCACCAGAAAAGATTCAGGCAATTGAAGCACTTGGGGTAAAATGTATTTCAGTGACTGGCGACATTGCTTCTTATGAAGATGCAACTGCTATGATAAAGGAAACTGAAGAACAATTAGGCTCAGTCGATGTACTAGTTAATAATGCTGGGATAACCAACGATAAATTATTATTGCGCATGAAGCCAGAAGAATTTGCAGCTTGTATTGATGTGAATTTAAAAGGTACGTACAATATGACGCAACAAGTTTTAAAGAAAATGATGAAAAAGCGTGAAGGGGTCATTATTAATATGGCCAGTGTAGTTGGTTTAATCGGGAATGTTGGTCAGAGCAACTATGCAGCAAGTAAAGCTGGCGTAATTGGGTTCACTAAATCTGTTGCTCGCGAAGTTGCCCCTCGAGGTATCACTTGTAACGCGATTGCACCGGGATTTATTGTGACTGATATGAGTAATGAATTAAGTGATGCAGTTAAAGAACAAACCATCACCCAAATTCCATTACAACGTTTTGGAGATAGTCAAGATGTCGCTGATGCAGCTGTCTTTTTAGCAGAAAGTCCTTATATCACAGGGCAAGTGCTAAATATTGACGGCGGAATGGTAATGTAAGAAAGGATTGAACAAAATGAATCGAGTAGTTATTACAGGTTTTGGTGTCACTTCTCCAATTGGAAATGACGAAGAAACATTTTTAAATAGTTTGAAAACAGCAAATAACGGAATTGGTCCAATTACTTCTTTTGATGCTGAAGAAACTGGCGTTACTTTAGCTGGTGAGGTTAAAGATTTTCCATTAGAAAAATATTTCGTCAAAAAAGATACGAAACGAATGGAAAAATATTCACTTTATGCAATTTACGCAACACTAGAAGCGATGGCTATGAGCGGTATCAATACGGAAGAAGAAAACATGGAACGTTTTGGTGTCTTAATTGGTTCAGGAATTGGTGGCTTGGGAACGACACAAGACCAAGTAATCAAAATGGATCATAAAGGCCCAGCTCGAGTGTCACCAATGTTTGTTCCTTTAGCAATTGTCAATATGGCTGCCGGAAATGTGGCTTTAAGAATTGGTGCAAAAGGAATTTGTTATAGCCCAGTTAGTGCTTGTGCTAGTGGGACGCATTCAATCGGTGAAGCTTTCCGCAATATTAAACACGGTTACTCAGATGTGATTGTGGCCGGTGGAGCGGAATCTTGTATTAATGAAATCGGAATTGCGGGCTTTGCAGCTTTAACGGCTTTAAGTACGGCCACTGATCCAGATCAAGCATCAATTCCTTTTGATAAAAAACGGACAGGTTTTGTGATGGGTGAAGGTGCTGGAGTCTTAGTCTTAGAATCTTTAGAACATGCTCAAGCACGTGGAGCCAATATTTTAGGCGAAGTTGTTGGTTACGGTGCTACTTGCGATGCATATCATATGACTTCACCATCACCAGATGGTAATGGGGCAGCCAGAGCAATTACAGAAGCAATTACAGAAGCTGGTATTTCTCCAACGGATGTTGATTATGTAAATGCTCATGGAACAAGTACACAAGCTAATGAAAAAGCAGAGAGTAAAGCAATTGTAGCAGCTTTATCAAAAGATACTTATGTTAGCTCAACAAAATCAATGACTGGTCATTTATTAGGTGGAGCTGGCGGGGTCGAAGCGGTAGCAACATTAATGGCTTTACAGCATCAATTTATTCCACCAACTGCTAACGTTACTGAATTAGACGAAGAAGTGGAAGCAAATATTGTTGTAAACGAAGCTAAAGATGCGAAGGTAAACTACGCAGTCAGTAATTCACTAGGCTTTGGTGGTCACAACGCAGTGATTTGCTTGAAGCGTTGGGAGGATTAGAAGTTAATGGATATCCAAGGTGTAAAAGATTTAATGAATCAATTTGATCAATCTTCACTAACTGAATTTGACTTACGTGAAGGCAGTTTTGAATTGTACATGAATAAAAATAAAACGAGCCGTCAAGTGCAAACAACCAACAATGAAGTAGCCACAGAAGGACCAACATCTGTGACCCCATCAGTTGTCGAAACAACCGAAACCATTGTTGAAACGGTTGAAACAACAGTACCAAAAACTGGCGATATTATTTCTTCCCCAATTGTTGGGGTGGTGTATTTAAAACCGGCACCAGATCAATCAGCCTTTAAAGACTTAGGTGATACTGTCAAAAAAGGCGAAACCATCTGCATTATTGAGGCGATGAAATTATTAAATGAAATCACTTCTGAATTTGATGGTACAATTACCGAAATTTTAGTCGAAAACGAAGAAGTTGTTGAATATGGTCAACCACTCTTCAGAATTAGTTAGGAGAAAATTATGCTTACAATCGAAGAAATTAAAGAAATTATTCCTCATCGCTACCCTATGTTATTAATCGATCGGGTGGAAGAATTAGAAGCTGGAAAAAGTATTAAAGCAAAGAAAAATGTTTCTATGAACGAACCATTTTTCCAAGGTCATTTCCCTCATGAACCAGTAATGCCAGGGGTGTTAATTATTGAAGCAATGGCGCAAGCTGGCGCAGTTGCTTTGCTTTCTTTGGAAGATTTCAAAGGCAAAACTGCTTACTTTGGCGGTATTGATAAAGCAAAATTTAGAAGAAAAGTTACACCAGGAGATACATTAATCTTAGAAGTAGAACTAACAAAGGTAAAAGCCAATGCTGGAATGGGCAAAGGAATCGCATATGTTGACGGTAAAAAAGTCGCAGAAGCGGAATTAACCTTTATGATTGGATAGGTGTCTATGTTTTCAAAAATTTTAATTGCTAACCGTGGCGAAATTGCGGTTCGTATTATTCGCGCTTGTCGTGAATTAGGAATTCAAACAGTCTGCGTTTATTCTGAAGCAGATCGAGAAGCGTTGCATACAGAAATGGCTGATGAAGCTATTTGCATTGGTCCAGCGCGATCGACTGACTCCTATTTAAATATGCAAAGTATCTTAAGTGCTGCTATTGTGACAAACGCTGAAGCGATTCATCCAGGCTTTGGTTTTTTATCAGAAAATAGTTTGTTTGCAACTATGTGTCATGAATGTAATATTAAATTTATTGGTCCATCTGAAAAAACAATTGACGCGATGGGAAATAAAATACATGCCCGTCAATTGATGCAAGCAGCAAAGGTGCCAGTTATTCCTGGAAGCGACGGAGCAATCTCAACCTTGGCAGAAGCAGAAAAAATTGCTGATGAAATCGGGTATCCTGTGATGTTAAAAGCTGCTGCTGGTGGCGGCGGTAAAGGTATTCGAAAAGTTCAAACTAAAGACGAGTTAGAAAAATTGTTTATGGCTGCGAAAGCCGAAGCAAAAGCGGCTTTTGGTGACGACTCGATGTATTTGGAAAAAATTATTTTTCCTGCCCGTCATATTGAAGTTCAGATATTAGGTGATTCTTTTGGTCATGTTATTCATTTAGGAGAACGTGATTGTTCTTTACAGCGAAATAATCAAAAGGTTTTAGAAGAAGCGCCTTCAATTGTATTAGACCAAAAAACCCGTGATGAAATCGGCGGGATTGCTGTTAGAGCTGGGGAAGCTGTAAATTATGAGAGTGCGGGAACCATTGAATTTTTAAGAGATATGGATGGGCAGTTTTATTTCATGGAAATGAATACGCGAATCCAAGTCGAGCATCCAATTACAGAAATGATTACGGGAATTGATATTGTTAAAGAGCAAATTAAAATTTCCAGTGGTGAACCTTTAGAAATTCAACAAGCAGAAGTTACTTTCAGTGGACATGCGATTGAATGCCGGATCAATGCGGAAAATCCTGCTTTTAACTTTGCGCCATCACCAGGAACAATAAAGACTTTATTATTGCCAAGTGGTGGTTTAGGTTTACGAGTAGATTCAGCGATGTATAGTGGGGTGACAATTCCTCCATTTTATGATTCAATGATTGCAAAAGTAATTGTCCACGGGGAAAATCGTTTTGAAGCATTAATGAAAATGCAACGGGCACTGGGAGAATTTGTTTCGGAAGGTGTTATTACCAATGTTGATTTTCAAATGGACTTAATTAGTCACCCCAACGTTCTTGCGGGAGACTATGATACAAGTTTTTTACAAAATAAATTTTTACCGGAGTGGCAAGAAAGCGAGTAGGAGGCAGTTAAGTGGGTTTATTTAATAAGAAGAAAAATTATATTCGAATTAATCCTAATCGCTATACCAATAGCCAAGAGATTGCAAAACCGGCTGTACCAGACAATATGTGGGCAAAATGTCCTAGTTGTAAACGAACATTGTATACAAAGGAAATCGGTGCTGAAAAAGTTTGTCCTCATTGTGGCTATAATTTTCGCATTAGTGCCTGGGAACGTTTGGCGTTAACCATTGATGAAAAAAGTTTAGAAGAATGGGATACTGGAATTATTGAAAAGAATCCGATTGATTTCCCAGATTATCCCGAAAAAATTGCTGAGACTAAGAAAAAAACAGGTTTAGATGAAGCCGTTTTGACTGGGAAAGCAACAATCGAAGGCACAGCTTTTGCTATTGGTGTAATGGATACTAATTTTATTATGGGTAGCATGGGGACTGTTGTTGGAGAAAAAATTACCCGTCTATTTGAGCGGGCCACCAAAGAAAAATTAGCTGTAGTTTTATTTACAGCTTCAGGCGGCGCGCGGATGCAAGAAGGTATTTTTTCTTTAATGCAGATGGCTAAAATCAGTGCAGCAGTTAAACGCCATAGTAATACTGGTTTGTTATATATCACAGTCTTGACTGATCCGACTACCGGTGGTGTAACAGCAAGTTTTGCAATGGATGGCGACATTATTTTAGCAGAGCCTCAAAGTCAAATTGGTTTTGCTGGACGGCGGGTAATCGAACAAACGATTCGACAGAAATTACCAGATGATTTTCAAAAAGCTGAATTTTTATTGGCCCATGGTTTTATTGATCAAATTGTCCCACGAACTGAATTGAAGTCTCGCTTAAAAAGCTTATTAGAACTTCATCAACAGGAAAGTTGGTGCCAAAATGAGTAAATCTGCAGGCGAAATTGTTAAATTAGCTCGTCATCAGGATCGCATTACCAGTCTAGAATTATTTGACCAAATTTTTACTGATTTTGAAGAATTTCATGGGGATCGTCGCTTTGGAGATGATCCGGCAATAGTCGGTGGTGTCGCTTACTTAGCTGGGAAACCAGTCACAGTAATTGGCGTTCAAAAAGGAAAAAATCTAAATGAAAATATGGCCCGAAATTTTGGTCAACCTAGTCCTGAAGGGTATCGAAAAGCATTACGCTTGATGCAACAGGCTGAAAAGTTTAAACGACCTGTTCTCTGTTTTGTGAATACACCTGGCGCATTTTGCGGTGTTGAAGCGGAAGAAAGAGGAGAAGGGGAAGCGATTGCGGCCAACTTATTAGCAATGGCTGATTTAAAAGTGCCAATTATTTCATTGGTATTTGGTGAAGGCGGTAGCGGTGGCGCATTAGCTTTGGCATTGGCCGATGAAGTTTGGATGATGGAACACAGCATTTATGCCGTCCTTTCCCCAGAAGGGTTTGCATCTATTCTTTGGAAGGATGGCAAACGAGCGGATGAGGCTGCTGAGTTAATGAAAATCACAGCTCCAGAGCTTTTAGAGTTAGGTGTCATCGATAAAGTTATTCCTGAAACCTTTAAAGGTGAAAGATTAGCTGAAGAGAAAATTTCTCGAATGATTCAAAAAGCTTTGATTGAAAAACTAACAGAATTAACGCAGCTTTCTATCAGTACTTTACTAGAAAGACGTTATGAAAAATTTCGTAAATTCTAACAGTCTCTTTATAGAGACTGTTTTTTTATACGTATATTAGATAAAAAGATAAATAATTATTCAATTTTATCTACATTTTGTGGAATTTTATGCTATAATCTTTTTATCTTAAAAAATGAAGGATAATAATGGAGGTAGTAAGATGAAAAAAAGTTTAGCGATTTTATTTATGGGATTAAGTATTTTTGGTTTAGCAGCATGTGGCTCAAGTGGTGAGAGCGGTGGCGACGGCGATCAATTATCACAAATTAAAGAAGATGGTGTCATCAAAGTAGCTACGTCTCCTGATTATGCGCCATTTGGCTTCCACACGGAGATTGACGGCAAAGATGAAATTGTGGGTGCAGACATTGACTTGATGGAAGCAATAGCTAAAAAAATGGATGTTAAAGTTGAATGGCTAGATATGAGTTTTAATAATGTACTAGCAGCTACTAAAGAAGGAAAAGCAGATGTGGCAATTTCAGCAATTTCAGTCACTGACGAGCGGGAAAAGAGTTTCGACTTCACAGATACTTACTATACTTCTCCACAAGCAGTAGTCATTAGAAAAGCTGATGCAGATAAATATACTGGCACAGATAGTTTTGAAGGGAAACAAGTTGGTGCGCAAAAAGGGACAATTCAAGAAAACGTTGTGAAAGAACAGTTAACTGGATCCACATTAGTGGCAATTGAAAAATTACCAAATATTTTTGTGGAATTAAAGAATGGTTCATTGGACGGTCTAGTTACAGAAAAGACAGTTGCACAATCATATGTGGATCAAAATCCTGATTTGATGATTGCCGATATGGCTTTAGAAAGCATGAAAGAAGATTCCTTTTCGATTGCTGTACCTAAAGGAAATGAAGATTTAGTAAAGGAATTAAATAAATCCATTAAAGAATTACAAGATGATGGGCAAGTGGATGAAATGGTAGCAAAAGCGCAAGAATTAGCAAAAAAAGCAACGAACGAATAAAATAAATATACATTTAAAGCTGAATATAATAGATATTATTCAGTAATTAGTGAGAATAATTCAATAATTATACAACTTAATGCTTTTCTTTTGAAATTTTCATGCTATAATAAGTGCATTGAAAAAAAGAAGCTTTAAATTTTTAGGAGGAATTAGGATGAAAAAAATTACCGGCATCGCCATTGGTTTATTGGCATTAGTAACACTAGCTGCTTGTGGCAGCAGTAACGATAGTGGCACAGATAGTTCAGGAAGCAACAACACATCAAGTGAAGTAACATTAGATTCTATTAAAAAAGCGGGTGTTTTAAAAGTAGCAACTTCAGCAGACTTCGCACCTTTTGAGTTCCACACAATGGTTGACGGCAAGGACCAAATCGTTGGAGCAGATATTGATATGGTTAATGCAATTGCTGATGAACTTGGTGTAAAAACCCAAGTTTCAGATATGAGCTTTAATACAGTTTTAGCTTCTGTCAAAGAAGGGAAAGCAGATATCGCTGTTTCAGGGATTTCGGCAACTGCTGAAAGACAAAAACAGTTTGACTTTACAGATAACTACTACAATCCACCACAAGTAATTATTATCAACAAGAAAAATCAAGATACTTTAAACAGTATTGCAGCTTTTGACGGAAAACAAGTTGGCGCACAAAAAGGCTCAACCCAAGAAGATATTGTGAAAGATCAACTATCTGGCGCCAAATTAGTTTCTATCGATAAAGTACCAAGCATGATCGTTGAATTAAATCAAGGATCTTTAGATGGTATGGTAGTTGAACAAACCATCGCTGAATCTTATGTTGAACAAAATTCTGATTTAATGATTGCCAACGTAGAATTAAAAACAGATGATGACAATGCCTTTTCAATCGCTTTACCAAAAGGTAGCACTGAATTAAAAGATGAGTTAAATAAAATTATTGCGAAATTAATCAGCGAAGGAAAAATTGATGAATACGTAAAAGCGAACAATCAAGTCGCTGAATCAACAGAAGAATAGAGGTTAGGTCATTGGATTTTTCGTTTTTACATCAGTATTTAGGTTACTTTCTTTCAGGAGCCAGTATTACAATTGTCTTATCAATGTGTACTGTGGTTTTAGGGACATTGATTGGTCTTGTGATGGCTTTAATGAAATTAGCAAAAACAAAACCTTTAAATTGGCTAGCTAATATTTATATTGAGATTTTTCGTGGGACACCAATGTTGCTGCAAATCATGATTGGTTTCTTAGTCTTACAAGGGTTATTTCCTTCAAGAGATCTATCAGTAGGTGTATTGACCGTTGATTTAGGTCGCTTGATTCCAGGTATGTTGGTTTTATCTTTAAACTCAGGTGCCTATGTGGCTGAAATTATTCGTGGCGGGATTATTGCCGTGAATTATGGTCAATCAGAAGCAGCTTATTCACTGGGCTTAAGACCTGCGCAAACGATGCGTTATGTGATTTTGCCACAAGCATTAAGAAATATCCTACCGCCATTAGGAAATGAATTTGTGACTTTAATTAAAGATTCTTCTTTGCTGACAACGATTGGGATTAACGAATTAATGGGTGCGGCTCAAATTGTTATTTCAAATTCTTATATTCCGTTAGAACCTTACGTAGTTGCAGCAGGTATTTATTTTGTAATGACCTTTGTGACTTCCCGTTTGCTAGCTTTATGGGAAAAACGTTTAGGTCGCGGATATCAAAGATAGGAGAACAATTATGAGTGAAGCATTGGTTCAAGTAGAACATTTAAATAAAAAATTTGGTGATAATGAAGTACTAAAAGATATTTCGACTGAAGTCACACCAGGAGAAGTATTGGTTATCATTGGACCTTCTGGTTCTGGTAAAAGTACTTTTCTAAGATGTATCAATCTATTAGAAATACCAACATCTGGCACAATTAGATTTGAAGGTACCGACATTACTGATAAGAAAAATGATATTTTTAAAACACGGGAAAAGATGGGAATGGTGTTTCAACAATTCAATTTATTCCCTAATATGACTGTTTTAGATAATATTACCTTGTCACCGATTCGGGTAAAAAAAATGTCTAAAGATGCTGCTGAAAAAATTGCTAAAGAACTTTTGGTAAAAGTTGGTTTGTCTGACAAGGCAGATGCATACCCTCAGTCATTATCTGGAGGACAACAACAGCGGATTGCGATTGCTAGAGCTTTGGCAATGCAACCAGATGTGATGCTGTTTGATGAGCCAACATCTGCATTAGATCCTGAGATGGTTGGTGATGTTTTAGCCGTGATGCAGCAATTGGCTAAAGAAGGTATGACGATGGTTATCGTAACTCATGAAATGGGTTTTGCCAAAGAAGTTGGAGACCGGATTATTTTCATGGATGAAGGTGTTATTGTAGAAGAAGGAACACCGCAAGAAGTTTTTGATCAAACCAAAAATTCCAGAACCATTGATTTCTTGTCTAAAGTTTTATAGAATTTTTATTAAGAAGGACTCTTTTAACAGAGTTCTTCTTATTTTATTGCCACGATTGTGGAGTTTTCAAAGGATTTAAGTTATAATCAAGATTTGTAGATATGAAAAATGAAGAAATATAGGAGTTGCTATGTTCGAAAAATATAAACCAACCTGGATGGTTGAAGCAATATACCAAATTACTCCCCAACAATTGAAAGCAAGAGGCATAAAAGCCGTTTTAACAGATTTAGACAATACTTTGATTGCCTGGAATAATCCGAATGGGACGAAAGAATTATTAGACTGGTTGCAAGTGATGGCTGAGGCTGATATTCCAGTTGTCGTGGTGTCGAATAATAATGCTAGTCGGGTAAAAAAAGCCTTAGCAAGTTTTGAATTAGACTTTGTTTCTCGAGCGATGAAGCCTTTTGCCAATGGAATCAATGAAGCCCGCAAAAAATTAGGTTTAGAAAAATCTGAGATTGTCATGATTGGTGATCAAATTATGACTGATGTTCGCGGATCAAATGCTGCAGGTATTCGTAGTATTTTAGTGCGTCCAATTGTGGATAGTGATGCTTGGAATACGCAAGTGAATCGTTTTTTTGAACGTTTTATTATGAAACATTTGTTAAAAAAGAATCCAGATATGAAATGGAAGCGTGAAATATAAATGGAAGAAGAAATTTATTGTATTGGTTGTGGTGCAAAGATTCAGACAGAACATCCCAATCAACTAGGTTATACACCTCAATCAGCTTTAGAAAAGGGGTTGGCTAGTGGTGATGTTTATTGCCAGCGTTGTTTTAGATTACGTCATTATAATGAAATTCAAGATGTTCATTTAACGGATGATGATTTTTTACGTTTGTTAAATGAATTAGGTAAAACAGATGCTTTGATTGTTAATGTCGTGGATATTTTTGATTTTAATGGCTCCTTGATTCCAGGATTGCATCGATTTGTTGGCGACAATCCAGTTTTATTGGTAGGGAATAAAGTTGATATTTTACCTAAATCATTGAAAAAAAATCATTTGATTCAATGGATGAAAGAGCGTGCCCATGAAGAAGGTTTGCGCCCTGAAGAAGTTTTATTGACAAGTGCTAGAAAACCTCACGAAATGGAAAATTTACTAGCAAAAATCGAAGAATATCGCAAAGGCAGAGATGTCTATGTTGTGGGAGTTACCAATGTGGGTAAATCAACTTTGATTAATCAAATTATTAAGCAAAGTGCTGGTGTACAAGATTTAATTACCACATCACAATTCCCTGGAACTACATTAGACAAGATTGAAATACCTTTAGACGATGGTCATTTCTTAATTGATACGCCAGGAATTATTCATCGACATCAAATGGCGCATTATTTAGGCAAAAAAGATTTGAAAATTATTGCCCCGCATAAAGAAATTAAACCGAAAGTGTATCAATTAAATGCTGGTCAAACATTATTCTTAGGTGGTTTAGCACGGTTCGATTTTGTTAGTGGAGAGAAAGCCTCTTTCATTGCTTATGTATCAAATGATATTACGCCGCATCGTACTAAATTAGAAAAAGCGACTGAATTTTATGCAAAACATGTGGGAGTATTATTACAACCGCCTCGACCAGATGAAGTCGCTGAATTTCCTGAATTGGTTCGTTTTGAATTTTCGATTAAGGAAAAAACCGATATTGTATTTGCTGGATTAGGTTGGGTAACTGTTTTAAAACCAGCAGTAGTTGCTGGTTGGGCACCTAGAGGAGTCGACGTATTGACTCGCAAAGCATTAATTTAAAAGGAGTTTATTCATGGAATTAAGAGGAAAACAAAAACGGTTTTTAAGAAGCCAAGCGCACCATTTGAATCCGATCTTTCAAATCGGAAAAAATGGTCTAAATGAAGAAGTATTGGTACAAATAGCAGAAGCATTGGAAAAACGTGAATTAATAAAAATCAGTTTGCTACAAAATACTGATGAAGTGGCTGAAGATGTAGCGACAGTTCTTGAAGCTAAAATTCATTGTGAAGTTGTTCAAATTATTGGTCGGGTATTGGTTTTATTTAAACCTTCCAACAAAGAAAAATATCAAAAAATTTCTCGTGAAGTAAAAACTATTTAATCACAGGAGGCATTATTGTGTTTCAAACGAATGTAGTTACTTTTCCTGAAGTTGTTCCAATGACGAAAGTGAATGGCAAAAAAAGACAAATCGGTTTAATGGGTGGGACTTTTAATCCGATTCATACCGCGCATTTAATGGTGGCCGATCAAGTAGGTCAAAAGCTGGGATTTGATGAGGTTCATTTAATTCCGTCATATCTTCCTCCTCATGTAGATGAGAAAAAAGCAATTGCCAGCCAACATCGATTAAAAATGGTAGAATTAGCAACGGAAGACAATCCTAATTTAGTGATTGATCAAAGAGAATTGCGACGTCAAGGAAAAAGTTATACATATGACACGATGAAAGAATTAATTGCTGAAGATCCAGAAGCAGATTATTATTTTATCATTGGTGGCGATGAAGTAGCTTATTTGCCTAAATGGTATAAAATTGATGAACTGGTTCAAATGGTTCATTTTGTAGGTGTTAGCCGCCCAGGTTATCCGCAAGAAAGTAATTATCCAATCATTTGGGTAGATGTTCCTCAGATTCAGCTGTCTTCCAGTTATATTAGACAACAAGTCAAGCAAGGTTGTTCTATTCGATATTTAGTGCCAGAAAAAGTCAGAGAATATATTGCGGAAGAAGGATTGTATTTAGATGAATTATAGCAAAAATTATTCAGCAATGGATCGCGAAGCTTTGATGCAGCAAGTACAAATGCGAATGAGTGAAAAACGCTTCAAGCATGTTTTGGGTGTGGAAGAAATGGCTATTTTATTGGCGGAAAAATACGGTGTTTCAACTGAAAAAGCTAGTATCGCAGCACTGACTCATGACTATGCTAAAGAACGTAGCGATGAAGAATTTTTATTAGAAATTGAACGCCAAAACTACCCTGATCAAGCTATGTTAAAAAAATTTGGAAATGCCATTTGGCACGGATTGGTTGGTGCAGATTTTGTTGAGCTGGAATTAAAAGTTCATGATGTCGACATTTTAGAAGCCATTCGACTTCACACTACAGGTGCTGCCAACATGACTGATTTAGCTAAAATTATTTATTTGGCTGATTATATTGAACCTGGAAGAGATTTTCCTGGAGTAGAAGAAGCACGGCGTATTGCATTGATGGATTTAGATCAAGCAGTCGCCTTTGAGACAAAACACACATTAAGTCATTTAATCGAAAATGAAAACCCGGTCTATCCTAAAACGTTAGAAACTTATAACCGTTTTGTTGCCGGTCAAAAATAGGAGGGAATCACCATAGATAGTAAACAAATGTTAGAAACAGCAGTAAAAGCAGCCGATTCAAAAAGAGCTGTTGATATCGTTGCTTTGGATGTAAGAGAAGTTTCTTTATTAGCGGATTATTTTATGATTTGCCAAGCGAATTCAGATCGTCAAATTAACGCAATAGTGGAAGAAATTGTCGATAAAGAGGAAGAAAACGGCGCTACAGTTAAACGAATTGAAGGTAAAGATGGCGGGAAATGGGTCTTAATCGACTTAGGCGATTTAATCGTTCATGTTTTCAGCCCAACCGAAAGAGAATTCTATAATTTAGAAAAACTTTGGTCAGATGCACCATTAGTGAATATTTCTAACTGGTTAGATTAATGGCGTATGAAACTTTTGCTTTTGTCTATGATGAAATTATGGATGAAACTTTATATGATCAATGGTTGGCTTTTACTAAACGTCATTTAACCAAGGGACAAGAGAACATCTTAGAACTGGCTTGCGGTACCGGAGATTTAGCGGTGAAATTTGCTGAAGAAGGTTATCAAGTGACCGGTTTAGATTTGTCTGAAGAGATGTTGACAATTGCCAGCCAACGAGGCATCGAAGCAGATCTAGCGATTCAATGGATTCAAGGTGATATGTTGGATTTAAAAGATATTGGTACTTATCAAGCAGTGACTTGTTATTCTGATTCTTTATGCTATATGAAAAATGCTGAGGATGTAGTAAAAGTATTCCAAGGGGTATTTGATTTATTAGAAAAAGATGGCACTTTTATTTTTGATGTACATTCCACTTATCAAATTGATCAAGTCTTCCCAGAATATAGTTTTCATGATCAAACCGAGGAGTTTGCCTTTTTATGGGATAGCTATCCCGGAGAGGAACCTCATAGTATCGAACATTTTTTAACTTTTTTTGTAAAAAAAGGTGAACTGTTTGAACGCTTTGATGAGTTACATCAAGAAAGAACTTATTCTTTGAATACCTATCAAGTAATGTTAGCAGAAGTGGGCTTTAGTTTTGAAGTTTTTGCAGACTTTGAAGATGAGAATCCTAAAGAAAATAGTCAACGATGGTTTTTTGTTTGTCATAAGAGCTAGACTTTTAGTCGGCTCTTTTTTGTGAGGTGAGAATTTGAAAAGTTGTGGCATTATTGTAGAATATAATCCATTTCATTATGGGCATGCGTATCATGCAAAAATGGCGCGAAAATTATCTGGTGCTGAGATAATCATCGCAGTCATGAGTGGGAATTTTTTACAACGAGGAGAACCTGCTATCTTAGATAAGTGGGATAGAGCAGAAGTGGCGCTAAGAAATGGCGTCGATTTGGTTGTGGAATTACCTTTTTCATGGGCAGTTCAATCAGCTGACTATTTTGCAAGAGGCAGTGTTAAAATGCTGCAATCCCTGCAGTGTGAAGCACTTTGTTTTGGAACGGATGAGGAAAATGACTTTGATTACCAAAGTTATGGCGATTTTTTTAATCAACATCAAGTTGAAATTGACAATTATTTTAAGAGCTTACCAATTAATTTAAGTTACCCTGAAAAAATGGCTCAAACAGTTCGACATTTTTTACCAAAACTGGCTGAATTTCCACCGAATCATATATTGGCGTTAAGCTATGCGAAGGAAAATGCAAAGTATGCAAAACCAATGACATTATTCCCTTTAAAGCGACAAGGACAGGGCTATCATGATAATCAATTGATGGTGCAGAGTTTTGCTTCGGCAACTGGAATCCGGCAAGCAGTTAACTTAGGAAACGATTTTTCAAATTTTGTACCGGAACTAACTGAAAAAAAATTATTTGATTATCATCTTAGCTGGTCTGATTTTTGGCCATACCTTTATTATCAGTTAAAAGTCAGCACACCAAAGGAGCTAAAAATGCTTTATCAGATGAATGAAGGCGTTGAATTTCGTTTGTTGAATCAATTGCGACCAGATTTTTCTGATTATTTAGCTGGAATTCAAACCAAGAGATATACGAAAGCACGACTTCAGCGTTTATTAGTCTATACTTTATTGCAAGTAAAACCAGCTGAGATTGCCTATGAACAAGAAAATTCACTGCTACATATTTTAGGCTTTACAGACGCAGGAAAAAAATATCTCAATCAGCATAAAAAAGATTTTACTTTGCCGATGGCAGCTAAAATAGGTAAGCAGGAGCAAGCCAATCATTTGTTAACTTATCGAAGTGATCAAATTTATCAGATGCTTCATCCAGTAGAACAAAATCTAGGGCGTTTTCCGTTGCAAGTATAAAAAAGACTATGCAAAAAAAGCGTCAGTCGTTATAATAGATGAGTATGAAATTAACGAAAGTGAAGTGAAAATATGGGACGCAAATGGGCCAATATCGTAGCAAAAAAAACGGCTAAGGATGCCAATAATAGCCGAGTATATGCAAAATTTGGAATTGAAATATATGCAGCAGCAAAATCAGGTGATCCTGATCCCCATGCTAATCAAAAATTACGTTTTGTTATCGAAAGAGCAAAAACATATAATGTGCCAAAACATATTATTGATCGTGCAATTGAAAAAGCTAAAGGCTCTGGTGATGAAACATATCAAGAACTACGTTATGAAGGATTCGGTCCCAATGGTTCAATGGTAGTAGTCGATGCATTGACAAATAATGTCAATCGAACAGCTGCAGATGTGCGGGCGGCTTTTGGTAAAAATGGCGGGAACATGGGTGTTTCTGGCGCTGTTTCTTATATGTTTGACAACACAGCATTGTTCGGTTTTGCTGGCGAAGATGCTGATGAAATTCTTGAATATTTAATGGATCAAGAGATTGATGTCAGAGATGTTGTCGCTGAAGATGGTCAAATTATTGTTTACGGAGAGCCTGAAGATTTTAACAGTATCCAAACGGCTTTAAAAGAAAAAGGAATTGAAGAATTTTCAATTGCTGAAATGCAAATGATTCCTCAATCCGAAGTTATTTTAACTGGTGATGATTTAGAAAAATTCGAAAAAATGATTGATGTCTTAGATGAATTAGAAGATGTTCAACAAATTTACCACAACGTAGAACTAGACTAAGCAAAAAGGAATGAGTTTTTAAGCTCATTCCTTTTTTTATACACTTTTTACTTCAAATAAACCTTCTGGAATTTCCTCTAATAATGGACTTTTTTGTCCTACAACTAATAAATTTAATTCATGCATCGCTCGGGTACAGACAGTATATAAAATCAAATTATCTTGCTCTGTTTGATAATTATCTGGTGAAACATTCCAAGCAAAGACTCGATCAAATTCTAACCCTTTCGCTAAATAAGTTGGAATAATAATCAGAGATTTCTTCATAAAATCTTCTTCGTCAGTTAGCAGCTGAACATTTTCTTTTTGCGCATCACTTAAAGAATCATATAAGTCCTGACATTCTTCAGCAGTTTTGGCGATGATAGCAGTACGCCAATATTTGGCTACTTCGACCGTATCAGTTAATTCTTGGGCAATCCGGGCAATCATCTCATTTTTTTTAAGTGAAAAGTACATTTTAGGTAGATCACCTGCTCGTGCTGTCAGCTTTACACGATTTTCTTGAGTCAAAAATTGATTGGCAAAATTGGTAATTTCTTCAGTCGAACGGTAACTAGTAGTCAATTCAAAATGCCGAATCGTTTGATCACTAAATATTTCTGCTAAAGATTGGACCATGCTTTCATTACCAAATACTTTTTGATTTAAATCACCGCATAAAGTGTAGGTTGCATTAGGATATAAATATTTTAAAACGGCTACTTGCGCAGGTGAAAAATCTTGCATTTCATCAATAAAGATGAAGCGGGCTTTTTGATTTACTTCCAAAGGATAGATAGCTTTCATTAGAAGGAAAAGCAAATTACCATCTTCTAAACTAATGTCTTTATTTTTAAAATCTTGAATCAATTCCTTTAGCATCATTTGCCAATCGGATCGACTTAATTGGTAATGGGACAAAAGGTTATTTGGTATATTCTGTAAGAAATGTAAATACTGTTTCGCGTAATTTACAAAGGTGTAGCGGTTAATTTTTCGACGAATGCCTTTGAAACGACGGTTCACAACTTTTTGTAGCATTTGACGTCGTAATCGTCTCTCAGCCTTTTCAGAGTCTTCCATATTGGGATTGTTAACAAAAGCTTCTTGAATTAGGTCTTCAGCAGCTTCTTTGGCCCAATCTTTTTTCATTTCGTCTTTAACAAAACCACCGATTTTTTTAAGTAGTTTTGTTTGTAACAATTGCATTCGTTGATACATTGGTAAAGCAGGATTGGTTTCTTGGTACCATGAGCGAATTTGTTTTTTTGAGATTAACGTTTGCTCGCCAATTTTTAAGTCTCTAAAGAGTGGCCCTAGATCAGTAATCTGTTGCGTATATTTTTCTAAAGCAGTAACAATCATTAAACTACTTTTTGCTCGTAAAATACGATCATCTTGTCCCGATAAAAAGACTTCTTCATGACTCTCTTCTGTATGGATGGCATAATTTGGTAATAGTTTAGTTAAAAATGTTTTAAAGGTCTCAGTTGGAATGCCACTTTCTCCTAAAGAAGGCAGGACAGTCGACACATACTCTGAAAAGATATGGTTCGGTGAAAACAATAAGACTTGATCATTTTCTAACCACTTACGGTTACTATAAAGTAAATAGGCCACTCGTTGTAATAAGGCAGAAGTTTTTCCGCTACCAGCAATTCCTTCCACAACCAAAACTTTGCTGCGGTTGTCACGGATAATTTCATTTTGGGCTTTTTGAATAGTAGCAACAATGTTTTTCATGTGATTGGAGGAAGCTTCATCTAAAATTTCAAGTAAGAAATCATCGTTGATGGCTTCCGAAGTATCCACCATTGATAGAATTTCACCGTCGCGAATTTTAAATTGTCGTTTTAAGATTAATTCGACTGGGATGACTGCATCATAACTTTCATAACTAGTGTCACCTAATTCTCCTTCATAATAAAGGTTAGCGATTGGTGCACGCCAGTCAATGACGATAGTCTCCTCTTGGCGATCTCTTAAAGAGGCGATACCTAAATAAAGGGTCTCTTTTCCAGCATCTTCTTGAAAATCTATGCGGGCGAAATAAGGATTCCCACTCATTAATTGTAAAACTTTTTGGCGTTTTTCTAAGGCAGCCAGTGTTTGATAGCGAACCAATAGTTCTTGTTCGTGTTGGCGGGTGTCAGCCATGGAATCAGCTAACGCTTCAAAGGAACCAGACTGAACTCTTTGACCAGCGTTTTCCATCATGGAAGCATCAAATGTCTGTTTACTTTTAGCAGTTCTTTTTTTTAAAATTTGATCTTCTTGATCAATAATCTCTAAGGTATTTAATAGATGTTGTTTCTCTAATTCTCTTGCTTGCATCTCATGTCCCCCTTGTGCTAACGGCTATCAAGTATAGCACATCTCAAGCAAAATAAAAAAGAGAAAACCTAAATGGTTTTCTCTTGATAGAATTATCTTTTAGCAAAGTAGCTATCTAAAACTAAATAACCATCTTGAAAAGCTTGTTCATCAAAAACTATTTCCGAAATTTGGGTTTTATTTTGTAAGAAAGTAGCTGATGTAACGGATGTTTTTTTAATAAACCAAGTTTTGAATAATTGGTTAACTAAAGTTATTCGCGCACCTTCATTCTCACTGTAAATGAAAGTACTAGCTTTTGTTAGGTCCTTGTATAAGTCAACATCCAATACCAGTTCTTGGCAGCAATATTTTTGATTTAAAAGAGATTTTAGTGGCACCTCTTGATAAACAATTTGTAATAAAGTTTCTCCAAGTTCATTTAAGGTTTCGGCCTTTTCAAATAGTTGGTCAAAGGTCGTTTGATAAATCTCGTTGCCATATAAAAAACGTTTCACTATTTTATTTGTAAAGGTTTGTTGATCGACAGCTGATTGTCCTTCTTTTTCTAAGTGTGTATTCAGTGCTTTTAAGTATGCAGACATGACCATTTGTAAACTCTTTTCAAAATAAATACCAGTATTGATTTGTTTCATTTAAAACATCCTCTCGAAATAAGTTAATTTTAGCTTATCATCTCCAGCAGAAAAATGATTGAAGAAAAGACTGAAACCTTATTTCCTTAAAAGATAACGAGTGTTAAAATGAAATTATTAATTTAAAAGGGGAGATTTGTATGCCATTTGTACACATTGAATTAGTCGAAGGTCGCACGCAAGAACAATTAACCAAGATGATGGAAGATGTAACTGAAGCAATTTCAAAAAATGTTGGCGCACCAAAAGAAGCAGTGCATGTTATTATTACTGAATTGGCTAAAGATCGATTAGCACAAGCAGGAGAATGGAAAAAATAAGTATCAATTAATACTTGCATTTTTTTTGAAGACATGTTTATAATGTTACATAAATTGATTGATATGAAAGACAACAGATCTTGTTATTTGTTTTAAAGAGAGGAAAAGCTAGGCTGAGAATTTTCCAACAAAACTTGAGATGACCACTTTCTTGACCTTTGTTAAATGCAAGGGCGGATACAGCACCGTTATCGCTTAGAGGAGCTTCGGCTCAAAGATTAGGTGGAACCACGTTGATTCGTCCTAGTGTCATGCAGACACTAGGACTTTTTTTATATCATCAAATATTAAGGAGGAATTTTTTAATGACAGTTAAGATTTCATTTCCAGATGGATCAGTCAATGAATTCAAGGATGGGATTACCGGCTTAGAGATTGCAGATAGTATTTCTAAATCATTAGCAAAAAAAGCATTAGCAATTGTAGTAAATGATCAATTAGAGGACTTAAATCGACCAATCGATCAAGATGCATCAATTAAATTAATTACTGATCAAGATGAAGAAGCGTTAGATTTATTACGTCACTCTTCAGCGCATTTAATGGCTCAAGCTATGCGCCGTCTGTATCCAAATATTCATTTTGGTGTCGGACCGTTTATCGATACCGGTTTTTATTATGATACCGACAATGGTGAAGTTCAGGTTTCTGAAGAAGATTTCCCAGCAATCGAAAAAGAAATGGCAAAAATTGTCAAAGAAAACTTACCAATTGAACGCAAAGTAATGAGCCGTCAAGAGGCGCTAGATTTCTTTAGCTATGACCCTTATAAAGTTGAATTAATCAATGATTTACCAGAAGACGATGTAATTACTGCTTATACTCAAGGAGAATTTACAGACTTATGTCGTGGACCGCATGTACCATCAACTGGTAAAATCAAAGTCTTTAAATTATTATCAGTCGCAGGTGCATATTGGCGCGGAAATTCTGATAATAAAATGATGCAACGGGTTTACGGTACAGCTTTCTTCAATAAAGCAGATTTAGAGCATTTCTTAAAAATGCGAGAAGAAGCTAAAGAACGTGATCACCGTAAATTAGGGAAAGAATTGGATCTATTTATGGTTTCTCCAGAAGTTGGTTCAGGTTTACCATTCTGGTTACCAAAAGGTGCAACAATCCGTCGTACCATCGAACGTTACATTGTAGATAAAGAAATCTCAATGGGCTATGAACATGTATACACGCCTGTTTTAGCCGATACAGAATTGTATAAAACTTCTGGACACTGGGATCATTATAAAGAAGACATGTTCCCAATTATGGATATGGGAGACGGCGAAAGTCTTGTCTTGCGTCCAATGAACTGTCCACATCACATGATGATTTATAAAAATCACGTGCATTCTTATCGTGAATTACCAATTCGTTTAGCCGAATTAGGAATGGATCACCGCTACGAAAAATCTGGTGCATTATCAGGTTTGCAAAGGGTACGTGAAATGACGATGAATGATGCCCACATCTTTGTTCGTCCAGATCAAATTAAAGATGAATTCCGCCGTACTTTAGATTTAGTTTTAGCAGTATATGAAGATTTCGGTTTTGAAGATTATCGTTTCCGCTTAAGCTATCGTGATCCATCAAATACAGAAAAATATTTTGATGATGATGAAATGTGGGAAACTTCTCAACGTCTGTTAAAAGAAGTAATGGATGAATCAGGATTCCCTTATTTTGAAGCAGATGGTGAAGCAGCTTTCTATGGTCCTAAATTGGATGTGCAAGTACAAACAGCTTTGGGTACAGAAGAAACATTATCAACGATTCAATTTGACTTCTTATTACCAGAACGATTTGAATTGGAATATGTTGGTGAAGACGGAAAGAACCATCGTCCAGTCGTTGTCCACCGTTCAGTTGTTTCAACGATGGAACGCTTTACAGCTTACTTGATTGAACAATACAAAGGCGCTTTCCCAACTTGGTTGGCTCCAGAACAAGTGGTAATTATCCCAGTCTCTCCTGAACATCATGGTGAATATGCCTATGAAGTTAAAGATCGCTTGGTACGTGAAGGTGTGCGTGTGGAAGTCGATGAAAGAAATGAGAAAATGGGCTACAAGATTCGTCAAGCACAAACGCAAAAAATTCCTTACATTTTAGTTGTTGGGGATAAAGAAGTAGAAAGTGCTAGTGTGAATGTCCGTCGCTATGGTCAAGAAGAACAAGAAGTTCAAGCATTAAATCTTTTTGTTGAAGCGATTAATGCAGATATTAAAAACTTTAGCCGTGGCTAAAGTGAACCAAGGTACTCTTTGATAAATGAAGAGTACCTTTTTTTTGTGGAAATCTTTTTTAGAAGACTTTATTTCAATGGATTTTAAAGATAGTGACTTTTCCACAAAAAAAAACAGTAAAAAATGTTTCACGCTCAACAATAATTTTATCTGGTAAAAAAACTGATATTTCGGTTTTGGTAAAAAAACGATTGCCTTTTTTAAAATGAATGTGAAACATTTGTGAATATTATAAGACCTAAAGATTAAACTTATAAAAAGATAAGCAGACTAATCCTTTTTAAAAAATCAAATTTCAGCTACAATATGAAAGTAATGTAAACTGGAAGGAATGTACATATGAAGTTATCAAATCTACTAAAAAAAATTTTTAGTCCTTTTATAAAATTAACCCGAAAATTGGCTGATGCCGAACGTAAACATCGAGGGAAATCAAAGACGAGCCATGTACCATTTCGGTTAAACTTTTTGTTTTTTGTTATTTTCACATTGTTTGCTATTTTAGTTGGACGCTTGGCTTATTTGCAAATTGATCAAAAAGAAGCTTTAACCAAAGAATTAGATGCATCAACCTCGGTCACGGTAACTGGCAGTACGCCGCGAGGAATGATTTATGATGCTGAAGGAAATGCTTTAGTAAGCAATCAATCCAATGCTGCTATTATCTATACTCGTGGAAACAACACCGAAGCTGCCGATATTTATCAATTAGCGAATCGCTTAAATGAATTAATTGATATGCCAGTTAATGAAGACTTAACAAGTCGAGATAAAAAAGATTACTATTTAGCAGATCCCGAGCATTTAGAAGAGGCGCAAAACAATTTAACCAACCGACAAAAAGTTCAAAGTACTTCTGACCAATACAGCGAGATGGTTAAGAATGTGACTGATGAACAAATTGATTTTAATGAAGAAGAATTAAAAGCAGCGACAATCTTTACAAATATGAATGCAGCGACTGCCTTGAATACGGTTTTTGTGAAAAATGAAGGAGTTACTGATGAAGAATTAGCTGTTATTTCTGAGAATGCTTCAAGCTTAAACGGTGTCTCAACCGGTTGGGATTGGTCTCGTTCTTACAGTAGTAATTTAGATAGTTCGCTAAGAAGCATTTTGGGAACTGTTTCCACTGAAAAGGAAGGTTTACCCGCTGATGAAGTGGATGAGTATTTGAAAAAAGGTTATTCTCTAAATGATCGAGTTGGACAAAGCTATCTTGAGAAAGAATATGAAAGTGAACTTCAAGGAAAGAAAAGTAAAACTAAAGTAAATTTAGATAAACAAGGCAACGTTAAGTCTACTGAAGAAATTAATTCAGGTAGCAAAGGAAATAATTTGAAATTAACAATTAATAGCACTTTTCAACAAAAAGTAGAAGAAATTGTTGAGCGGAATTATCAAACGTTGATTAGTAATGGCGATGCACAATATTCACCGGGAGTTTATGTGGTTGTGACCGATCCAAACAATGGCGATATATTATCAATGGTTGGCTATTCTCATAAAGCTGGAAGCAGTGATTTAGATGAATATGCTTTAGGAACAGTCAACGACTTTTTTGAACCAGGCTCTGTGGTAAAAGGGGCAACCGTAACTGCTGGTTATGAACAAGGTGTCATTACTGGAAATGATACTTTAATCGATGAACCAATTAAGCTTGCAGGTACGGCGATCAAAGGCTCCATTTACAATCGGACATCAATTGGTAATCAAATCTCCACAAACACAGTCAAAGCTTTAGAATGGTCATCAAATGCCTATATGATGAAACTGGTGTTGAGAATGTTAGGTGTTGAATATTCCTACAATATGACCTTGCCGCAAATAGCTAGTACTAAAGCTGCTTACGATAAATTAAGGAATTCATTTGCCGAATATGGTTTAGGTGTTAAAACTGGGATTGATTTACCAAGTGAAGACACTGGGATTGTGAGACAAAACTTTGGCGAAAGCACTGGACCTGGTGGAGGTAACTTGCTTGACCTTTCTTTCGGTCAGTATGATACTTATAGTGCGTTGCAATTGGCGCAATATGCAGCAACTGTCGCGAATGGTGGCACACGGATTTCTCCTCACCTGGTTTCAGGAATTTATGACAATTCAAGTGACGGTGGTTTAGGTGATTTGGAAAAAGAAATTACTGGAGAAGCATTGAATAATGTCAATATTTCTGCTGAGCAAATGGCAATCATTCGTCAAGGATTTTACCAAGTGGTTCACGGCAGCGATCCGAATACAACAGGAACCTCATTGCGAACAGCGGCGTTAGATATGTCAGCTAAAACTGGGACAGCAGAAACTTCAGTTACGGTAAATGGTGAAGTGATCAATACAATTAATAGCAATTTAGTTGCTTATGCACCATCAGATAATCCGACGGTTTCTTTAAGTGTTGTTATTCCACAACTTACATCGTCTCACGATTCAACAGCCCAAACAATTGGAAGAGAAATTATTGATGCTTATGCCGCACAATTTGGCGCAACACAATAAGTGAATCCCCTAAGGAGGAAAAACAATGTCAGTTTATGATTTTCAAGTAAAAGAAGTCGACGGTAGTCAAAAAAGTTTGGCTGATTACGAGGGCAAGGTTTTATTGATTGTTAATACAGCAACTGGTTGTGGTTTTACACCACAATATGAGGGTCTGCAAAAACTTTATGATACTTATCAAAAATCAGGTTTTGAAGTATTGGATTTTCCTTGTAACCAATTTGGTCATCAAGCGCCAGGTTCGAATGAAGAAATTGTTGAATTTTGTCAATTGAATTATAATACCACTTTTGAAACCTTTGCTAAAATTGATGTGAACGGTGAAAATCAATCACCGCTTTATAAATACATGAAGGAAACGCAAGGTGGTTTACTTAACAATGCAATCAAATGGAATTTCACTAAGTTTCTAGTAGATCGTCAAGGAAATGTAGTAAAACGCTATAGTTCACAAACAGAGCCGGAAAAAATTGCGTTAGATATTGAAAAATTGTTGGCTTAAACGTCAAGTAGAATTACTTAACAAATTTTCTCAAAACACTAGTCAAGCAACAAAAAAAATGCTATGATGTCATAGTCTGAGAGATATCTTAGTAAATTTTGTTGTGAGGGAGGGAAAATCATGCGCGTAAACATCACTTTAGAATGTACTTCTTGTAAAGAACGTAACTACTTAACAAATAAAAACAAACGTAACAATCCTGACCGTTTGGAAAAGAAAAAATATTGCCCACGTGAACGCAAAGTTACTTTGCACCGTGAAGTAAAATAATTTTTTAAAAGTCGAGCTGGGATTCTCAATTATTGAGGATTTCAGCTTTTTTGTGTTAAATAATTTCAAAGACTCATGAATAGTTCTTGGTATCATCAATATTTTTTGCTAAACTTTTAACAAATGATTTTTAAAATCAAACTAAAAAATTTCTATTGCGACAAATGAATAGAGAGGAATGATCACGTGCGTAATGTCCCACCAATTTTAAAACCAATCGCTTTATTGACGTTATCAACTTTAATTGCTACAGCAACAGGAGTTGTCAATAGTTCCAGTTATCGCAGTAATTCTGGAAATAGTTCAACGGAAACAACTAGTCAAAGCAATAGTTCTGTGACAAGTGAATCTCAAAGTAGTATTTCAACTGATAGTTCAACTAGCTCACAAGATTCTTCTGGCAGTTCTTCTAGTTCCCTATCAACAGTAGATAGCAATAATTATAATAATTATGATTCGAGTAGCTCGCAAACCAATGATGATGGTTATGGTTCGTCTAGCAGTTCATCTATCCAACAAGATGACACAACTCCTTCATCATCGGCGACAAATGAAAATGCTGTGACACCGGAAGCAGGTGGCAACGAATGACCTTTCTCTTAGATATCATTAATGGAATCAATAAGTTTTTAGGTTATTTGGATATCAGTCCTAAATATTTAAATCGAGGCTATACGATTTTGAGTATTATACCTACTGTCTACATTTTACGGATTATTTATGGCTTGTGGAGTAATGGCCGCTATGTTCAATTTTTCTTGTATGCCTTAGTATTTTTAATCTTTGTTTACTTCTTTGTCTTGAATTTCTTTTATTATTTTCTTAATAAAAACCTCAAGTTTGATATCACGCAACTTTTTGTTAAAGTTTTGCCAGATGATGCCTTTAATATTCAAAGTGAAGAAAAGAAACGAACAACGGCTAAAATGTTTAAAAATGCCAAAGAAGTTTCAGTTGACTACCATGATGATTATCAACTAACCTTAGCTGCTAATATTCAGACAATGATTGTTTCTGGAGAAATAAAAACCAATGATTTAGCTAAACGGGAAGGCTTCTTGATTGATGAAAATACGCTGTATCCATATTACTATGTAAAGAAATTAAGTGAGTCAGAATACTCTTTGCAGATTGGTCAAAATTATCAAAGTCTATCTGAAATTGGTCGTATTCATCAAGAAGAACCTCTGGCAACCGTTGGGTTATTCATTGTTGGTGGTGATTTTTCTAAAGGAGGAATTACTTACCACGAACCTTATCGTTTGAAACTGATGGCAAAAGACGAAAATAAATTAGAAGAAAAAAGTGGTGCTACTCGCAGTGGTCGCCGCAGTCGCCATGAAGCGGACACGAATTCAATTGAGAATAGCTCAAATGAAGAGACGGATTTTTCATCAACTTCTTCTACAGAAAATAATTTCCGGCGTAGTCGGCGTCAGAAATAAATGCCGAGGGCCGTCCTTGGTACAGATAGTCATTTAAAAGGGTCCAAACTCATTTTTTTGAGCTTGGACCTTTTTTTTAAAATATTTATTTTAAAGCATTAGTGACATCTTTAGCCATTTCAGTGTAGGCAATCGGGCCATTATATAACCAGCTACTTTCAGCTCCGTAGCTAAATAATTGATTATTTTGCACTGCTGGAATATTTTTCCATAAATCATCATTAAACATTTCAGCACCTTCATCACTATTAACCAAGAATAAATAATCTGCATCTAATTGGGATAAGCTTTCTAAAGAAACTTGCGTCCAATCGGAAGTTGCTTCAGTACTGATGTCTTTGGTTAATTCTGGAACTTCAAAGCCTAGGTCACCATATAATAGACGACCGCTTGAACGATTTTCTGCCACCATAAAAGCAGAATTGTTAGTCACCCAGATAACTGCTGCAGATTTTCCTTCGATTTTATTGGCTAAGTCATTTTTAGTTGTCTCAATTAAATCTTTGTAGTCAGCCTCGACTTCTTTGGCTTTGTCTTCTTTGTTTAGAACCTTAGCAATATCATTTAATTGATCTTCCCAAGTGACATTATCACCATTGGTTACAACATAAGTCGGCGCAATTTTATTATATTGTTTGTATTTTCCATTTTCGACTGTTGCATTAGAACCGATGAGTAGTAAATCAGGATTAAAGCTTAAAACATCTTCATAGGGTAAATCATAATTTATTTTTGGTACATCTTTTAACTGATCTTGTAAATAAGCTTGATCTGAATCATTACCGACAGTCCATTGGGCTACGGGTGTTTCATCTAAAGCAACAAGATAATCTTCTAAATATGAAGCGATGATCCGTTTGGGTTTATCTGGGACCTCGACTTTATGATCCATTGAATCAGTTAATTCTCTAGTGTCACCAGCCTTAGAACTATCTGTTGTATCATTATTATTTTGACCGCAAGCAGCCAGTGTAAATAGTGTAACTAAAGAAATCGTAGCGAAAGTTATTTTCTTAAACATTTTTGCACTCCTCGTGATTTAATTGAGAATCTTTCTCATCTATTATTATCACTGAAAGAGATTTGTCTGTCAATTGGATTTTTTATCAAAATTTTGATTGACGATACACTTTTTTAACGCCATAATTGAGAATGGTTATCACAGAAACGAGGAAAATTTTTATGACCAAATTACATACAGCTGATTTAGTGGTTGGCTACGAAAAAAAAATAGTCATCAAGGATGTCACGATTGAAATTCCTGATGGGAAAATCACTAGTTTAATTGGCCCTAATGGTAGTGGGAAAACTACACTGTTGAAAGCAATGGCTAGAATCCTAATCCCAAAAAGTGGCACAGTATTTGTTGATGGAGAAGATGTTCAGCGACAAGATTCTAAACAGGTTGCACAAAAAATTGCTTCGTTATCTCAAAATAGTCAAGCAGTCAATGGTTTAAAGGTGGCAGAAATTGTTGCATATGGTCGCTTTCCTTATCAAAAAGGTTTTTCTAGCTTGAAACAAATGGATCATGAATTAATTCGTTGGGCACTAGATGCTTGTAACATTACCCACTTAAAGGATCGCCCAATTGCCTCTTTGTCAGGTGGTCAGCAGCAGCGGGTCTGGATTGCGATGGCACTTGCACAAGATACCGATATTTTAATTTTAGATGAACCGATTACATTTTTAGATCCTGCCCATCAGTTGGAAATTTTAGAGTTGTTGGAAACTATTAATCAGCAAGGAAAAACTATTTTAATGACTATCCACGATTTGAACCATGCTTCACGTTTTTCAGACCATATTTTAGGTATGAAAGAAGGCATTTTAACATTTCAAGGAACGCCGAAAGAAATATTTACACCAGAAAATTTAGCACAATTATTTGACATTCAAGCAACAATTATTGAATCGACAGAAAATCGTAAACCAATTGTTGTTTCTTATAATTTAAAGAAGGAGGCCTAGCGGTTGAAAAGACGAATCTTTTTTTCTAGCGTGCTGGTGCTTTTAGTAGTTGCGATGATTATTTCTTTACGTTTTGGTGCTGTTACAACAAAATGGACTGATATTTATCCCGCACTCTTTAATTTTGATGGACAACAGCAAAATCAACAACTGATCAGAATGTTACGTTTGCCTAGAATGTTAGGAGCTGCAATTGTTGGAGCGAGTTTTGCTGCCTCAGGTGCTTTGATGCAAGGTATTACTTCTAATCCTTTAGCCGACTCAGGATTATTGGGAATAAACTCAGGCGCTGGTCTGGGATTGGCAATTATTTTCATGCTTAATCCCATTCCTTCGCCAATGTATGCGATTATCGGTTCATTCCTGGGTGCCTTGGTAGCAATTTTAATAATTTATTTTGCTTCTAGCAGACCTTCAATTGGCATGTCACCTATTCGAATTGTTTTGTTAGGGGCTGCAATAAGTGCCTTCTTTACTTCTTTAAGCCAAAGTATTAGTTTGGTTTTTAATTTGAATCAAGACATCACTTTCTGGTTAGTTGGTGGCACAGGGAATATTGCTTGGGACCAAATAAAAATTATCTCACCAATCATTATTATTGGTTTAGTCGGAACTATATTAATCAGTCCGCAAATTACCCTGCTCAGTATGGGGGATGAGGCAGCAATTGCTTTAGGACGTCAGCCTCAAAGAATTCGAAAAAGGACAATGTTTTTGGTTTTATTATTAGCCGGAGGAGCGGTCTCTTTAGCAGGTACGATCGCCTTTGTCGGATTAATTGTGCCACACATTGTGAGATATTTTGTTGGTTATGATTATCGGACAGTCTTACCTGCATCAATTTTATTTGGTGCTTTATTCTTTATTGTTGCAGATTGTGGTGCGCGTTTTGTTGCACCACCGACGGAAACGCCTGTCGGTGTAATTATAACTATTATTGGAGTCCCATTTTTATTGTTGCAGATTAGGAAGGGGAGTCTATGAAAAAGAAAGTTATTTGGATCCTCCTGCTTATCCTATTGTTAGTAGGTGCCTATTTCAGCTTAACAATCGGGACATTACCGATTAGTAGTAAAGACTTGTATCAATTTTTTTCTGGAAATGCCAGTTATGCGCAACAATTAATTATTCTGGATTTTAGATTTCCACGATTGCTGATTTCTATTTTAGCAGGTATTGGATTGAGCATTTCAGGCTATTTATTTCAAAGTGTAACGCATAATGAACTAGCGGATCCTGGAATTTTAGGGATTAACTCTGGTGCTGGATTAACAGTCCTGATTTACTTAAGTTTTTTTTCTAGCAGTGACACCAGTTGGGGATTGCCATTGATAGCTTGTTTAGGAAGTTTTGTTGCCGCTGCTTTAATTTATTTTTTTGGACGTCAGGCTCATCGTTTAGCACCTAATCGTATTTTGATAGCGGGAGTAGCTGTTAACGCAGGAATTTCGGCTTTAACATTAATTAGCACAGTGAGAGCGTCCAGTAATAGTTATCAATTGGTTACTTCTTGGTTGTCGGGAACAATCTGGGGGACTACTTGGCAACATGTTTTCTTACTATTACCTTGGCTGCTGATTTTATTACCAATTATATTAATAAAAGGGCGTCAGTTGGAGGTCTTAGAATTAGGTGACGAGACAGCGATTGGTTTAGGTATTAAATTAAAAAGAACTCAAATGACTTTTTTATTTTGCGGAGTTTGTCTTGCTGCGGTTAGTGTCGCAATGGCTGGTAGTATTAGCTTTATTGGATTAATTGCACCGCATATTGCCCGAAGGATTTCTGGTAAAAAAAATAATACAACTTTACTTTTGACTGGCTTTATCGGAGCCGTATTATTACTTTTTAGTGATATTATTGCCCGAGTAATAGTAACCAATGGCGAACTATCAACTGGAATTATCGTTTCAATCATTGGCGCACCTTATTTTGTATTTCAATTACTACGACCAAAATATTAAGAGGAAGACCTCTTTTTATTTTGGTTCTTTTTTGGTAGTATCGAAGGATAGGAGATGAGCCCGATTAATAAGAAAGAAAAACGTAATCAAATGATCCAAACTCTAAAAGAAATTAGTCTATCTGAGAAAGGTAGACGTGCACAGGCTATCTATCAGGAGCTTTTTGCTAGTCAAACTTGGCAAGCAGCAAGATCAATTGGTATCATTATTTCAAGCGAGATTGAGTTTCCGACGGCGCCAATCATAAATGAAGCTTTTTTAACTCAAAAAAAAGTTGCTGTACCTAAATCTATGCCTGGAAGAAGACTAGTCTTTCATTGGATTAATCAAAATACAGCTTTTTACACTTCAAAATTTGGTGTCCAAGAACCAGATACAGAAAACGAAGCTATCAAAGAGCAAATCGATTTATTGATTGTTCCAGGATTGGTTTTTAGCCATCAAGGAAAACGAATTGGATTTGGTGGTGGTTTTTATGATCGTTATTTGGTGGATTATCAAGGAGAAACGGTCAGTCTGCTCTATCGAGAACAGCTTTCTGATGACTGGCAAGCAGCAGAGTATGATATACCCGTTAAGCAACTATTTATTGCAGAATAGGAGAATTTATGAAGAATAAACCTTATGTTACTTATACCATTTTTGGAATTACAACAGCAGTTTTTTTGATTCAATTTTTAATTCCATATGATTCAGTTGAAAGATTGCTTGGTATGTCCAGCTTATCAATCGCTTACGGTCACCAATATTGGCGCTTCATTACCCCAATCTTTATTCATTTTGGATTGATGCATTTTGCCTTTAATATGGTTGTTTTATATTTTATGGGTCAGCAATGTGAAGCAATTTTTGGTCACTGGCGGTTTGCCATTGTCTATCTTTTATCAGGAATTACTGGTAGTGTAGCTGGCTTTGCTTTTAACCAACCCAATGTTTTGTCAGGCGGAGCCTCTGGCGCAATCTTTGGGATTTTTGGTGGTTTTCTAATGATTGGTCTGCATTATCGTGATAATTACGCGATGCGGGCTTTAACCAGACAATTCACCATCTTTATTTTGTTAAATTTAGTATTCAATCTTTTTGACACGTCGATTGATATTTGGGGTCATATTGGTGGGCTTGTTGGTGGTGGGTTACTTGGAGCAATCGTGGGTATTCCAGGAGCGAAAGATCGCTTTTCTGTCCGAACTCGGGTAGTTAGCGCTATACTTTTAATCTTTTTTACCGTTATTTGTATTTTAATCGGTTTAAGAAAAGTTGGATTAGCATAAAAAATTAACTTTTGTGCTTGTTTAACAATTGGCTTATTTGTATAATATTTAGGATGTGAAAAATGTGGAGAGCCTCTACGATGTGCAGCAATTATTAAAACAATTTGGCATCTATGTCTATTTAGGCAAAAGAATTTATGATATTGAACTGATGCAAATAGAACTGAAAAATTTATACGACGGTCACTTGATTGATCGAGATACTTATTTAAACGGCTGGCGAATTTTAAAACGTGAGCATCACATTGAAGAAAGTTTGGAAGGTGAAGACCGTGAGTAAAAAATTATTAGGAATTGATTTAGGTGGTACAACGATTAAATTTGCTATCTTAAGTGAGAATGGTGATGTCCAACAAAAATGGAGTGTTGAAACCAATATTTTAGATGAAGGGACGCATATTGTTCCAGATATTATTGCTTCAATTAATCATCATTTGGATTTATTTAATATGAAAGCCGCAGATTTTATTGGTATTGGCATGGGGACACCCGGTAGTGTTAATATTGTCAATGGAACAGTTATTGGTGCCTATAATTTGAATTGGACAACATTGCAACAAGTCAAAAAACAAGTTGAAGCAGGAACTAAGATTCCTTTTAAATTGGATAATGATGCTAATGTTGCTGCACTAGGAGAGCGCTGGCGTGGTGCTGGTGAAAATGATCCAGATGTTGTTTTCGTGACTTTAGGAACAGGTGTTGGCGGCGGAATTATTATGAATGGTCAATTACTTCATGGCGTTGCAGGAGCTGCTGGTGAAATCGGTCATATTACTGTTGATCCTGGTGGTTATATGTGTACTTGTGGAAAACGTGGTTGCCTTGAAACTGTAGCCAGTGCAACTGGTGTTGTGCGCGTAGCTCGTTCAATGGCGGAAGCATATGCCGGCTCGGCTGAATTAAAATCACGCTTGGATAATGGTGAAGATATCACTAGTAAAGATGTCTTTGAGTTGGCACAAGCTGGTGATGATTTGGCTTTAATGGTTGTAGATAAGGTATGTTACTTTTTAGGCTTGGCTTGTGGCAATTTGGGCAACACTTTAAATCCATCTTCAATTGTCATCGGTGGTGGTGTATCAGCTGCAGGAGAATTTTTAAGAAGTCGTGTGGAAACTTATTTTGAAGAATTCACTTTTCCACAAGTTCGTGAAAGTACCAAAATTAAATTAGCCGTTTTAGGTAACGAAGCTGGAGTCATTGGTGCTGCTTCGTTAGTGAAATAGAAGAGGAGATTTTAAGAGATGTCAATTTGGTGGGTAATTAATATTGTTTTATTTTCAATTTTAGCAGTTATGCTGCTTTCAAGCTTACGAGTGCGTCTAATGACGCGTCGTTCGGCAACTATTTTAACACAAGAAGAATTTCAAGAAGGGATGCGTAAAGCCCAAGTAATTGATGTAAGGGAACGTGATGAATTTAAAGCGAAACATATTTTAGGTGCACGGAGTTTTCCTTATACCCAATTAAAAGAAATTTATGTATCTTTGAGAAAAGATCAACCTATTTATATTTATGATCAAAGTCGCGCTTTAAGTGCTCGAACAGCTAACTTTTTACGAAAAAAAGGTTATACGAATCTGTTTATCTTAAAAGGTGGACTAGAAGAATGGACAGGTAAAATAAAAGAAAAAAATTTGGATTAAATTTGAAGTCTGTGGAAATTATTGATTTTTCATGGGCTTTTTTGTAAAGAAGGCATTGGAATGATAAAAATTAAAAGAATCTATCAAGAGGCTGAAAAAAATGACGGATATCGAGTATTAGTAGATCGAATCTGGCCTAGAGGAATTTCTAAAGAACGGGCGCAATTAGATTTGTGGCTGAAGCAAGTGGCCCCATCGACTGAGCTTAGGAAGTGGTTCAATCATGATGAAACTAAATTTTCTGAGTTTAAAACGCGCTATTTAGCTGAACTTGCTGAAGGAGAAGCAGCAAGTGCTTTGATGCAATTAAAAGAAATTGTAGCAACTCAAGATACAGTTACTTTATTGTATGGTGCCAAAGATCAAGTAGATAATCAAGCAGTTGTCTTAAAAGAAGTTCTAGAAAAATAAGAGTGTCGGCAGGAATCGTTCTTTCTGCCGACACTCTATTTTTTAACGAGAAACCCGTTTTCTTTGTGCTTTACGTCGATTTTCTTCAATCTTCGCTTCTTTTTCTTCGATTGGATCAATGACTGTTTTTTTAACACCCATTACAAAGCCTGCAACAACTGCTGCAGTAGTTAGGGTCCCTGTTACAAAGCCTGTGAAAAATTTTCCCATAAAATCATCCCCTTTTCTATATTTCTATTATGAAGGAAAAAGGAAAAAATGAAAAGTTTTATGAATAAAACACTTGTAAATATTTAGTAAACAAAATATAATTTGTTTACTAAATATTTTTCTCTTAGAAAGGAGATTCCTTATGTCAATTCTAGTTTTAGGTGGCGCAGGCTATATCGGTTCTCATACAGTCGACAAATTAATTCAAAAAAATTATCAAGTAGTGGTGGTGGATAATTTATTAACTGGGCACCGTGATGCAGTTCATCCTGATGCAACATTTTATTTGGGAGATTGTCGTGATAAGAAATTTTTGGAACATGTTTTTGAAAAAGAAGCCATTGAGGGTGTTGTTCATTTTGCCGCTAGCTCCTTGGTGGGAGAGTCCGTTGAAAATCCCTTGAAGTATTTCAATAATAATGTTGGTGGGATGGAAATTTTATTAGAAGTGATGGAAGAATTTAAAGTAAAAAATATTGTTTTTTCTTCAACTGCTGCAACTTATGGAGAACCTACCGTTTCTCCAATTACAGAAGACGTACCGACAAACCCGAAAAATCCATATGGGGAAAGCAAATTAATGATGGAAAAAATGATGAAGTGGTGTGACAATGCCTATGGGATGCGTTATGTAGCCTTACGTTACTTTAATGTGGCAGGTGCAAAAGAAGATGCTAGCATCGGTGAAGACCACACACCGGAAACACATTTAGTTCCGATTATTTTACAGGTTGCTTTAGGCCAACGAGATCATTTAACCATTTTTGGCGATGATTATGATACGCCAGACGGGACTTGTATTCGCGACTATGTCCATGTAGAAGATTTAGCAGATGCGCATATTTTGGCTTTAAAATATTTACAAGCAGGAAATACCAGCAATTTCTTCAATTTAGGTTCAAATAATGGCTACTCTGTAAAAGAAATGCTGGATGCTGCACGCTTAGTGACGGGCAAAGAAATTAAAGCTTTAGTAGGCCCACGTAGAGCCGGTGATCCAAGTCGTTTAGTTGCTTCTAGTGACAAAGTTAAAGAAACTTTAGATTGGAATCCAAAATATACAGATATTAAAAAAATTATTGAAACTGCTTGGAATTGGCATGTTAGTCATCCAAATGGTTATGGAGATAAATAAGCGGAGGAATAGACATGTCAATCAGTCAAGTTGTGACAGATTTTATTAGTTTAGCCATTCAATCTGGTGGTTGGATGGACTTGGATCGAATTTATTTAGAAAATAAATTATTGGCTTTAATCGGTGAAGATGTGTTAACAGAAAGAAAAGTTCGGGTGGTTACTGAGAACAGCCTTGATTTGCTGGAAAAATTATTAGCTCAAGCACTTGAGAACCAATTAATAGCTGATATCCCGGCAGAACGAGATATCTTAGAAGCTCAAATCATGGATTTGCTAACGCCACCACCATCAGTGGTAAATGCTTATTTTGCCCAATACTACTCAAAAGATCCAAAAATTGCTACTGACTATTTTTATAATTTAAGTCGTGACAATAATTATATTAAGACTCGGGAAATTGCTCAAAATATTATTTTTCCTACTGAAACAGACTACGGTACCTTAGAAATCACCATTAATTTGTCGAAACCAGAAAAAGATCCAAAACAAATTGCTGCTGAAAGAAATGCTGTCAAAGTCGATTATCCAAAATGTTTATTATGTATGGAAAATGAAGGATATAAAGGTCGTCTAAATTATCCTGCTCGAACAAATCACCGGATTATTCGAATGAATTTAGATGGAGAGTCTTGGGGCTTACAATATTCACCTTATGCTTATTATGACGAGCATTGCATTATTTTGTCGGAAGAACATCGGCCGATGAAAATTAACCAAGCAACCTTTACACGACTGTTGAAAATTGTTGAAGTCTTGCCTCACTATATGGTGGGCTCTAATGCTGATTTACCAATTGTCGGAGGCTCGATTTTATCTCATGACCATTATCAAGGGGGCCGTCATACTTTTCCGATGGCGGTTGCTGAGATCGAACATGCTTTTAATTTAACAGGTTTTCCTGAAGTAAATGCAGGGATCGTTAAATGGCCGATGTCTGTAATTCGACTAACCAGTAAAAATTCTCAAGATTTAAGTCTAGCAGCAGATTATGTTTTAAAACAATGGCAAAAATATACGGATTCCACGGTGGAAGTTGTTGCTGAAACAACTGATGGCGTTCAACATCATACCATCACACCGATTGCGCGAAAGGTCGATGAGGTCTTTCAAATTGATTTAGTTTTACGGGATAATAATGTTTCAGAACAATATCCTGACGGGATTTTTCATCCTCATCCTGATGTTCAGCATATTAAAAAAGAAAATATTGGTTTGATCGAAGTAATGGGTCTAGCTATCTTACCACCTCGTTTGAAACCCGAATTAGCTGAGGTTGAAAAGTATTTATTAGATCAACCCAATAAAATCTCTGAATATCATCTTGCCTGGGCAGATAACCTGAAGCAAGAAAAAGAAATCACCACAGAAAATGTAGAAAAAGTTGTTCAAGAGGCAGTTGGTCAGGTTTTTGCACGTGTCTTAGAAGACGCGGGTGTCTTTAAGCGGAATGAAAAAGGTCAAAATGCTTTTAAAAAATTTACTGATTCTTTGTAGGGGGAGAAAATATGGCAACAATTCGTGATATTGCCAAACAAGCCGGTGTTTCACCAGCCACAGTCTCTCGTGTATTAAATTATGATGCGACCTTATCTGTCGGTGAGCAAACAAAAGCTAAAGTTTTTGCTACGGCAGAGGAATTGAACTATACCAAACACAAACGCCCAAATAAAAAAGAAGCGACCGTCATTCGTTTGCTCCAATGGTATGACAGTCAAGAAGAATTGGCAGATTTATACTATTATTCGATTCGAATGGGGATTGAGAAAAAAGCAGAAGAGCTGAATATCCAGTTATTGAGAGAGTCTTTTGAACAGTTATCAGAAACAGTTGTAAATGGAACCATTGCAGTGGGAAAATTTGATACTGAGCAGATTCAAAAATTAAAAAAACTGGATGACCATTTGTTGCTCGTTGATTTTGATGGGACTGCAGCAAATGTTGACTCTATTATTGTTGATTTTGAAGCAAGTATTGGAAAACTCCTGGCCTTCTTCCAAGAAAAATCTTTTAAACATGTGGCTATTTTAAGTGGCAAGGAATATACAAAAGGTAGCCAGCAAGAAATTCCCGATCCCCGATTGAAGTTTTTTAAAGCTTCAAGTACTCAGCAAAATTTATTAGCTGATTATATCGTTGCTGATCATTTTTCCGTTGAGGCAGGAAAAAAAGCCATCAAACTATTTTTAAAGGAAAAAAGAGCTATTCCTGAAGTGTTTTTTTGTGCTAGTGACGCATTAGCGATTGGTGCGATGCAGGCGTTAAAGAAAAAAGGTTATCTCATTCCAAAAGACGTTTCAATTGTTGGTTTTAATGACATCAGTGTGGCGCAATATTTATCACCACCGTTAACAACGATTAAGGTTGAAACTGATTGGATGGGCGAATTAGCAGTAACAACTATGTTAGAAAATATTAAAGAGCCGCCACCAGTTTCTCGTAAAATTATGTTAAGTACAAAATTAATAATAAGAGATTCAGTCAGCTAATCTTTAAAAGCAAAGTAGTTCAGTCTGCTTTGCTTTTTTGGTGAAACACAGAGGCTATAACCAAAAACTATTTTATGTTAAACTATCGTTATCTTAAAAAAGCGAGGAAAGAAAATGAAAGTTTTAGCCATGGATACATCTAACCAAGCCTTAACAGTTGCGGTAGTGGTAGATGATCAAGTCATTGCTAATTTCCAATTAAATAAAAAAACCAACCATAGTTTAACTTTGATGCCTGCTATTGAGGCAGTTATGAAAGCCAGTGATTTAGTTCCAGCTGATTTGGATCGAATCGTGGTGGCAAAGGGACCAGGGTCATATACTGGTATTAGGATTGCCGTAACAACTGCAAAAACATTGGCCAAAACGTTAGATATTGAATTGGTAGGGGTATCAAGTTTGGCTGGAATTGCAGCAAATATTCTAACGGATGAATTGATTGTACCGATCTTTGATGCCCGTCGAAATAATGTTTACGCGGGAATTTATCAATGGCAAGACAATAAGCTGACAAATGTATTACCAGACCAACATATTCCTCTGCCTGAGTTATTAAATAAATTACAACAAAAAGCTATTTTTGTGGGGGAAGCTGAAAAGTTCTTGTCAGACATTCAAACGATGATTCCTGACGCAAAAGTTACAATAAGTCAGTTGAATTTACCTAGCGGCGCAGTCTTGGCCAAATTAGCAGAGGACTTTTTGCCGGAAAACAATATTGATGGTTTTGTTCCAGCCTATTTAAAACGTGTAGAAGCAGAAGAAAAATGGTTAGCTACCCATGAAGCAGGCAGTGACTATGTTGAAAAAGTTTAGCGGATTTTTAAGAAGTTTAATTTACGGACAACAGCCAAACTTTACGCCAAAAGAAGTTATCATAAACAATGAAACTTTTTTTGTGAGAACGATGAAAAATAGCGATGTATCAATGGTTATTGAATTGGAAAAAGATGTTTACGCTGGTTTTGCTCCGTGGAGTAAAAGTGCCTTTATTTCTGAAATTTATTCTCCAATGATTCATCTATATTTGTGTGTGTTCAAAGAAAGTGAGCTGGTAGCTTTTATTGGTAGTCGGGTCATGTCTGGAGACAATCATATTACAAATGTTGCAGTTAAACCAAGCTATCAAAATAAAAAGATTGGCGGCTATTTATTGGCAGAAACAGAAAAATTTGCACGATCTTATCACTGCCAAACGATGTCATTAGAAGTGCGGGCATCAAATCATGCGGCCCAAAGACTTTATCGTCGTTTTGGTTTTGATTTGGCTCAGGTTCACGTAAATTATTATACAGAAGACCAAGAAGACGCTTTGGAAATGGTGAAAAAAATAGATGATTAAGGATGAAGTACCACAAATAGTCTGGGATATTTGCCAAACTGCATACGAATACGGTAGTCCATGGCAGATCCGTGATTTCGAAAGTGACTTAGCACTTGACCACAGTCATTATTTTTTTGCCGGCAATGATCTGTCAGAGGCATTTTTAAGTATCCACCATGTTTTAGATGAGATTGAAATTACCAATATTGCCACTAAACAAAAGGGCTTAGGCAGTGAACTATTGAAGAAACTAATTGAGTTTGCAGAGTCGCAACAAGTCAAAACTATTTTTTTAGAAGTAAGAGAGTCAAATCTTCAGGCACAAAACTTTTATTTAAAAAAAGGTTTTGAGAAAATTGGTCAGCGGAAAAATTATTATCATCAACCCACGGAAAATGCGGTATTGATGGCCTTAAAGGTAGGAAAAGAAAATGGATAGAGAATTAATATTAGCAATCGAAAGTAGCTGTGATGAAACCAGTGTCGCAGTAATTGAAAATGGCAATCAAATTTTATCAAATATTGTCGCATCGCAAATTAATAGCCATAAACGTTTTGGCGGAGTCGTACCAGAAGTGGCTAGTCGTCATCATGTGGAACAAATTACTCTTTGCTTAGAAGATGCACTGACTGAAGCAAAGGTAACAGCAAAAGATCTATCAGCAGTTGCGGTAACGTATGGTCCTGGTTTGGTTGGGGCATTATTAATAGGCTTAAGTGCTGCTAAAGCTTTTGCTTGGGCGAACAATTTACCACTGATTCCAGTAAATCATATGGCGGGACATATTTATGCAGCAAAATTAGTTAAACCCTTGAATTTCCCGTTGATGGCTTTATTAGTCAGCGGTGGTCATACTGAATTGGTTTACATGGCAAAAGATGGTTCTTATGAAATTATTGGTGAAACACGAGATGATGCTGCCGGAGAAGCTTATGACAAAGTTGGACGGGTGTTGGGTTTAAGCTATCCTAGCGGTCGTGAAATCGATCAATTGGCGCATCTTGGAAAGGATACTTATCATTTTCCTCGTGCCATGTTAAAAGAAGACAATTATGATTTTAGCTTTAGCGGACTGAAAAGTGCCTTTATAAATTTAGTACATAATGCCGAACAACGAAATGAAATATTAATTAAAGAAGACTTGGCCGCTAGTTTTCAAGCTAGTGTAATCGAAACGTTGGTGACTAAAACTTTACGGGCTTGTACCGAATATGATGTAAATCAATTGGTTCTAGCCGGTGGCGTTGCAGCTAATCAAGGCTTAAGAGAGAAATTTAGTCAAGAAATTGCTGAATATTTTCCTGAATTAGACTTTGTTGTACCACCTCTACGTTTGTGTGGCGATAATGCAGCCATGATTGGTGCTGCTGCTGAAATCGAAATGCAACAACAACAGTTTGCAGCTATGGACTTAAATGCTGACCCAAGTTTGGCTTTTGAACACATCTAATTTAAGAATCGTCGAAAAATATTCGACGATTCTTTATTTTGCTTGAAATTTGCAAAAACATCATGTAAAATGAATAAAAATAAATTTTAAATGAATATTTTGATTAAATATTCACGCGGAGGTAGTTTATGTATTCAATATTTCAAGGGAAAAGTTTCTTAAAAGAATTGGATTTTAACCAGGCAGAGCTGAATAATTTGATAGATTTCGCAGCTCATTTAAAGCACTTGAAACAACAAAATATCCAACACCATTATTTAGCAGGAAAAAATATTGCTTTACTATTTGAAAAAACGTCCACTAGAACCCGCGCGGCTTTCACTACAGCAGCGATTGATTTAGGTGCGCATCCAGAGTTTTTAGGAAAAAATGATATTCAATTAGGAAAAAAAGAATCGGTTGCCGATACAGCAAAGGTTTTAGGCAGTATGTTTGATGGGATTGAATTCCGAGGCTTTTCACAAGCAGTTGTGGAAGATTTAGCTAAGTATTCAGGGGTACCGGTATGGAATGGTTTAACAGATGATTGGCATCCTACTCAAATGTTAGCCGATTTTTTAACCATTAAAGAACAATTTGGAACTTTAGAGAATCTTACTTTGGCTTATGTTGGAGATGGTAGAAATAATGTTGCTAATTCTTTATTAATTACCGGAGCAATTTTAGGTGTAAATATTCATATCGTCACACCTGAAAGTTTATATCCGAAAGAGGAATTAATTGCTTTAGCAGAAAAAACGGCAGCTCAATCCGGTGCAAAAATTCTGATTACAGCAGATATTGATGAAGGTGTTTCAGGAGCAGATGTGATTTATACTGATGTGTGGGTATCTATGGGTGAAGAAGACAATTATCAAGAACGGATTGATTTGTTATTGCCTTATCAGGTGAACCAAACATTGATGAATAAAACGAAAAATAATAAAACTATCTTCTTACATTGCTTACCAGCTTTTCATGATTTAAATACGGAAGTAGCTTTAGAAATCAAAGAAAAATATGGCTTGAGCGAAATGGAAGTCACTGATGAAGTCTTTAATGCGCCATATGCTCATCAATTTGAACAAGCAGAGAATCGAATGCATACGATTAAAGCGGTGATGGCTGCAACTTTAGGAAATTTATTTATTCCGAAAGCATAATTGACTAGCCAGATGGAAAAATATTTGATAAGATGAGTTCAAATATTTATTTCATCGTAGAAAAAGAATTGTTTATCGGAAATTTTTAGCGAGTCTGGGTTAGTGAAAGCCAGATAAATGGAAGGTAAAGATCGCACTTTTGAGATGAAACGGCAGCTACCGTTATAGAAAAGTAGGTCGTTTTACGACAATAAGAGTGGTACCGCGGGAATTCTCGTCTCTGATGTTTTTACATCAGGGACTTTTTTTGCGTTTAAGGGAGGAAACAGGAATGAATAATAAAGAAATCGTAGCAAAAGCATTACAAGCAGCAATTGGTGATGAATTATCTTATGATCAAATCGTTAATTTTTTAGAAAAACCGAAATCAGCCGACCATGGAGATGTAGCATTTCCAACTTTTGCCTTAGCTAAAATTTTTAGAAAAGCGCCACAACAAATTGCAGCAGACATCGCTGAGAAAATTGATTCAACTGATTTTGAAAAAATTGAAGTTGTCGGACCTTATTTAAACTTCTTTATGAACAAAACAGTTATTAGTCAAGCCGTTTTAAAAGAAGTAGTTGCTAACGGGAATCATTTTGGTGACAGCAATATTGGTAATGAAAACAATGTCACGATTGATATGTCTTCGCCAAATATTGCCAAACCAATTTCGATGGGCCATCTACGTTCAACAGTTATCGGGAATTCAATTAGTTTGATTTTAGCAAAAATTGGTTATCAACCAGTAAAAATCAATCATTTAGGAGATTGGGGAACTCAATTCGGTAAATTAATTGTTGCCTATAAAAAATGGGGATCTGCTGAAGCCGTTAAGGCTGCGCCAATTACCGAGTTATTGCGTTTGTATGTTGAGTTTCATGAAAGAGCTGAGACAGAACCGGTATTAAATGACGAAGCACGAGCTTGGTTTAAAAAACTAGAAGAAGATGATGCAGAAGCCTTAGAGTTATGGCAATGGTTTAGAGATGAATCATTAAAAGAGTTTAATAATATTTATGATATGTTAGGTATTACCTTTGATTCTTTCAACGGTGAAGCTTTTTATAATGACAAAATGGCTGAAGTAGTAACTATGTTGGAAGAAAAACATTTATTGAAAGAAGATCAAGGGGCAGAAATTGTTGATCTTGAAGCGTATAATTTAAATCCAGCTTTGATTAAAAAATCTGATGGTGCAACTTTGTATATCACTCGCGACTTAGCAGCAGCGATTTATCGCAAACGGACTTACAACTTTGAAAAATCTTTATACGTCGTTGGAAACGAACAAACCGTTCACTTTAAGCAATTAAAAGCAGTTTTAAAAGAAATGGGCTTTGATTGGTCTGATAATATGGAACATATAAAATTTGGTCTAATTACTAAGGATGGTAAAAAATTATCTACTCGTAAAGGGAAGATTGTTTTACTGGAAGAAGTTTTGAATGAAGCAAAAGACTCGGCGTTACAACAAATTGTTGAAAAAAATCCTGATCTGCCAAATAAAGAAGAAGTAGCTCATCAAGTCGGTGTTGGAGCTGTAATTTTCCATGATTTGAAAAATGATCGCTTAAATAATTTTGATTTTGACTTAAAAGAGGTCGTTCGTTTTGAAGGGGAAACAGGGCCATATGTACAATATACACACGCGCGGGCAATGACAATTTTAGAAAAAGCCAACTTTAAGCCAGATGCGAAAGTGAGTTATCAATTAAATGACGCTGATAGCTGGGAAATCATCAAACTATTACAAACTTACCCAGAAACAGTCACTCAAGCTGCGGATCAGTATGAGCCATCAGTTATTGCAAAACATGCGATTAAATTGGCGCAAGCCTTTAATAAATATTATGCCCATACAAAAGTATTGGTAGAAGATCAAGGAAAAGAAGCACGTCTTGCTTTAGTTTATGCGGTAACAGTAATCTTGAAAGAAGATTTAAGATTGCTAGGCGTAGAAGCGCCTAACAAAATGTAACTTTTTAACGGAGATTAGTGTCTCCGTTTTTTTTTCCGCAAATTTTCATATAACTGTCAAGACACCTAATGGTTGTGTTATAATTAACAGGCAATTATCAAAATATTTTGAATGAAAAGAGGGAAAAGAGTGAAATTTTTACGGGGATTATTTGTATTAGCTTTTTTGGGCGTTTTAGCAGGTTGTGGCAATGGTAGTGAAACGTCGAAATCTGATAATCAAGGAGATAGTGGGAAAATTGCTTTGGTTCTCGGCTTTGGCGGTGTGGATGATCGTTCTTTCAATCAAGCTGGCTGGGAAGGTTTAGAAGCTTGGGGCAAAGAAAAAGGATTGACTGAGAAAAAAGATTTTACTTATATTGAAACCAATGAACCAGCAGACAATAGTACAAATATTGCCAATGCAGTCGAAAATGGATTTCAAACCATTATTAGTTTGAGCTATTTACAAGCCGATGCTATTAAAGAAGCGGCTGAACAAAATCCGAGTTTAAATTTTGCTTTAGTAGATGGTGAAGTGGAAGATGTTGATAATGTAGTGTCAGCTACCTTTAATGATCAAGAAAGTGCGTATCTAGCCGGATTAGCGGCAGCTTATTCAACTACAACAGGTCAAGTCGGGTTTATCGGCGGTATGGAAGGGCCAGTTATTGCACGTTTTGAAAAAGGTTTTGAAGCCGGTGTTGCTGCTGGCGCAGAAGCGTTAGAAAAAGAAATTACTGTTAATAGTCAATATGCTGCTTCGTATGATGCGCCTGATCGGGGGAAAGCAATTGCTGCTTCAATGTATGAAGCTGGAGCCGATATCATTTATCAAGCAGCTGGTAGCACTGGTGCTGGTGTTTTCCAAGAAGCAAAGGCCCGCAACGAAAATAATCAAGATCAAAAAGTTTGGGTAATTGGTGTTGATCGTGATCAATCTGATGAAGGAGATTACGAGATGGCTGATGGTAGTACAGGAAATTTCTGCCTGACTTCAACTAAAAAGAATGTTGGCTCAGCGGTTGAAGAAATTGCTAATTATTCCTATACCGACAAATTTCCTGGGGGGAAACTTTTGACTTTTGGTCTTAAAGAAGATGGTGTTGATTTAACTGATGGGCAATTAAATGAAGAAACGTTAACTGCCGTAAATGCTGCCAGAGAAAAAATAATTAGTGGTGAACTAATTGTTCCAGAAAAATAAATCAAAGGGCTGTGGCGAATTTCGTCATAGCCCTTTGATTATGGGGAATTGTATTGCTAATTATTTACGTTGCAACTGAAATGTTCAACCAAACAATTTTATTTTTTGATTCTCTTTTGCCAAATACTCAACCAGTTCATCAAGATTTTTTACGCATAAATCCGCTCCCCAATGGTGAAATTGGTCCTCTAAATTCACGATCAAGCGCTGTTTTTGTCGTACATCCAAAGCTTCATATTCTGCTTGCGACAAGCCCATTTCCGAACTGCCCTCAATCACTGCTACAGTAAACACGCCGGCATTTTTTCCTTCTTCAATATCTGAGCGAGTATCGCCGACCTTTACTACTTCTTTTAAGGAAAGGTTTTTAAAGTGTTGCATATTCTGATAAATCATATAAGGATAAGGTCGTCCTAAATTTTCTACCTCATCGGGTGTCACAATAAAATCTGGAGAATAACCCTGTTTTTGCGCTTCTGCGGCTACGATTTCCATCATTTGACGGGTGTAGCCAGTGGTAGAGCCGATGTTAAAACCTTCTTGCTTTAAAGCCTTCATGACTTGCAACGTTTCTGGTTTTAATTGGGAATTTACTGCTAGATCACTAAATAAATATTTTTCAAAAGCTGCATAAATAATTGCCACATCTTTTTCAGTAGGCAGTTTTTGATAATGGGCTAGCCATTGCTCTTGTACTTTTTGACTATTGATAAGTGTCCGAGTGTGGTCTATTTTTAATTGCCCCATTGGTTCACGAATTTCTTGGTTGGTTAATTCTATTTTGTGTGCGATAAATGCTTTTTTAAAGGCATTGACTGGAGCCATACAACCGTAGTCAACTGTGGTTCCAGCCCAATCAAAAATAACTGTATTAAATGACATTTGCAACCTCCTGATAAGTAGCGATAACTTCAGTTAATTTTTGGATATCTGTGGGATAAATTTCACCGATATTGCCGATTCTAAAACAATCTATTTGGCTGATTTTCCCAGGATAAATCACAAAACCATGATCTTTTAAATGCTGATAAAAATTGGTAAACGAGAAATTTTTTGTTGGAAACATGAAGGAGGTAATAAACGGTCCTTGATGCTCGGATAAGTAGCTTTCATACCCAAGATCAGCCATATTTTCTCTTAATAACTGATTGTTGGCCAAATAACGTAAATGTCTTTGGTTGATGCCGCCTTCCTTTCTTAATTCTTTTAAAGCTTCCAAAAAGGCTAACACTGTATGGGTGGGAGAAGTGAATCGCCATTTACCATCTTTTTCCATCACTTGATATTGATCATACAGATCTAATGAAAGTGTCCGAGCATGGTTTTTTCGTTTCTCCAAAGCTATTTTTTTAGCAATTACAAAAGAAAATCCTGGCACCCCTTGAATACATTTATTGCTACTGGAAACCAAAAAATCAATCTTTAAAGCAGCTACATCTAATTCAATTCCTCCAAAACTAGACATGGCATCAACAATGAAGAGTAAATTGTTTTCTTTTGCCACTTTTGAAATTTCTGTTAAAGGATTCAATATTCCAGAAGTTGTTTCACTATGGACGATGGCTAAAGCCGAAATTTCTGGATAGCTGATTAAAATATTTTCAATATCATTTGCTCTTGGCACTTCATTTTCATTGACTTCGTAGACATAATAACTTAATCCGTGACGCTCCGCCATTTGAACCATACGGTGACCATAGGCACCATTTACACAAATTAATACTATATCTGTGGGTGCAATGACTGAACTTAATACAGATTCAACACCAAAACTGCCACTTCCTTGCATCAAAACCGTTGTGTATTCAGCTGATGTGACATGGGCCAGTTGCAATAATTCTTGACGAATCGTTTGTGTGATTTCTTTATATTTTTGATCCCAAGTACAATGATCAACTAACATTGCTTGCTTAACACTGTCAGTGGTGGTTAAAGGACCTGGGGTTAATAATTTATAATTCATAAATGAAACTCCTAATCAATTAATTTTTGATGTTCTGCTAAAAGCTCTGCAGTTAATGTTTGTGGAAAAATTTTATTCTTTGCTGCGGTATCTAAGTCTTGGTTTTCTTCACCTTGATAAAGGGGACTTGGATAAATTTCCAACAGATTATTACGACCTTTAGATAAAATTGTATTGAGCATTTTTTGTGCTTTTGGATTGGTAGCTTCACCTTTGTCAACTAAAGCCAGTGATTCTGTTAAGCTATAAGTTCCTTCGGTTGGTTCAACGTAATCAATCGGCAAACCTTCGTTTTTGTCTTTGACTGCTTGGTGTCTTAAGCCAAAACCAATGGCTACTTCGCCTAAACGAACTTTTTTAATTGGTCCCGAACCGGAAGCTTCTAGATGATCGCCGGTATTTTTATAAATGTCTGCTAGAATTTCTTTGGCTTCTTTTTCACCATAGTTATCGATTAGCGCTTGGAATAATAACCAAGCAGTTGAAGATTGTTTAATATCAGAAATTGACAAAGCACCTTTATAAACAGGTTTTGCTAAATCTTTTAAACTAGCAGGAATAGGTAATCCTTTTTCTTTTAACGCTTCCGTATTATAAAAAATTGTTCCTTCTTGAACCGTAAATGGCGCGGTATAATTTGGAATTGTGTCTAAAGGCTCTAAGGTTGTATTGACTGGTTTGAACATTTTTTTACTATCTTGTGCACTCGTTAAATAAAAAGTACTCATAGTCACTAAATCAGTTTCAATATTTGTCCCTTCAGATAGCATTTTGCTACCTAATTCTGAAGTACCAAAAGACTGTAAAACATACTGATCTTGATAACCATTTTGATCCAAGACATTTTTAATTACTTCGACCGGTTCTTCATCGGCATTAGTGTAAATCACTACTTTGTCGTCTTGTGGATCTTTTTCTGCTTGCGAGCTGCTGCAAGCGCCGAATAATAATGCTGAAATAGTGAGTCCAATTGCTACGAGTGTTTTCTTTTTCATTTGTTAAGCTCCTTTTTATTAATTGAATCGTTCCTTGCACTAAAACATTAATTATTAATATAGAGAGTGAAAGGAAAAATATATCGTTAAAACGACCGAAATGTTGAAGTTCTTTCAACTTAGCCGTCATAACCATTGTATTGGCACTAGTTAAGAAAATTAGCGCTGAAATTGTTACCATACCGTTAACAAAGTAATAACTAAACATATCTAATAAAGTGATTTTTGAATTGGGAATCAACACGCGACGGATGGTGGTTAACCAAGAATCTCCCATTAATCGTCCGGTATTCTCCCAATTCTGATTCATTTTTTGCAAACCATCTTTAGCCATCTGATAAGGAGTAGCAAAATAGTGAACCATTGTGACAAAAATTAAAATTGGTAAACCATTGTGTAAAGCTGTTCCACTAAACAGTAGTAAATAAGCAATCCCTAAAACCATTCCAGGAATTGAGTTAGTTACTGTTGCGAAACTATCAATTAATTGATTCAACTTATTAGGCTTTTCCCGTGCAGTAAATAAGGCTGCCGTATAAGCTAAAATAGTTCCAAAAATCGCAGTTAAACCTGCAACCAATAAAGAATTTTTTAAAGTCAGCAATAACGTTTGGTCTTGCCTGAATACTGTAAAGTGCGCCATGGTCGGTACTAAATCGTATGGCCACATTTTTACGAAAGGAATAATCAGTAAAACTGCGAAAATTCCTAGTATGAATACATTCGTGAGTAAAAACATGCTTGCAAAAAAGCAATCCCGAATTTTATTTTCACGGATATTCTTTTGGGCAGTCTGGTCAAAAGCGACCACTTTCTTTTGCAGTCGATTTAAAATATAAATGCTAATAATAGAAGGTAATAGCATTGTTAAAGCAATCATGGCACCATATTGAAAATTCGGAATCGTCCCCATAAAACCCTCATACAATAAGGTAGTAATAAAAGGTGTCTGACCAGCCAAAGCCGTTGGGATACCAAAATCAGTAAAACTCATAAAAAATCCTTGCAAGAAAGCCACCACAATCACTGGTAGCATGGGTTGTAGAATCGTATTTTTAAGAGATTGCCAAATATTATCTTGCATTAATCTAGAAACAATAAATAAACGGGTATCCAAATAACGCATCGAATTATTCATTAGTAAAAATAAAGGTGGCAAGATATAGATAATAAATCCAAGAACTACACCTGAAGGACCATAAATTGAAAAATAGTGATGCAGATATTTCCCCCAAAGTCCTTGTGTGCCAAAAGCATAGATCAGGACAAAGCCATAGGTGATTGTTGGCATCAGCATTGGTAGCTGCAATACGTGACTTTGACTCTTTAAAAAGCGTTGATTGATACCGGTAAAATTATTTCCATAAGCTAATAAAAAGGCCAATAATGTCGCAATAGTGGCTGCTAAAATTGAAAAGAATAAACTATTTGCAAAAGCAACTTGCCAATCTTGGTTAAAGACTGCCAGAAACACTGTCCAATTATCTTTTCCTTCAAAAGGGAAAGCAGTAAAGAAAATGGATCCCACGGGTAAAAACAAAAATAGAAGAAAGAATCCAGTTAAGAGTATTTTTAAGCTTGTTTGTAAATTCAATTTATTCATAAGACATTCCCTGCGCCTGTCGGAATAGTTGCTGAATATTCTGCTGTTTTAAAGTTAATTGTTGAATGATGAACTCTTCAACAAATCGATTACTTGTTTGCGTAATAATTTCTGCTGGTGTACTACATTGAGCAATGGTGCCTTCGTCTAGGACAACAATTTTGTCGGACATAGTCATGGCTTCTTCTGGATCATGGGTGACGATGATGACCGTTAAATTTAGTTTTTTGGCGATTTCTTGGATTTTTTGCTTGATTGATTCCTTTATCACGCCATCTAAAGCAGAGAGAGGTTCATCTAACAGTAGGATTTCTGGTTTGGTCATTAAAGTACGGCCTAAAGCAACCCGTTGTTTTTGTCCGCCAGATAATTGTTGGATGGGTTTGTTTAAATGAGGCGATAAATTCAATAAATCAACCAATTCATTTATCTCGTTTTGGGGAACTTGTTTTTTCTTACAACCATAAGTTAGATTTTGATAAGCCGTTAAATTTGGAAATAAAGCATAGTCCTGAAACACGATATTAAAAGGACGCTTTTCCATCGGGACAGTGGTTATATCTTGGTTGTTAAAAAACAATTGTCCTTCTGTTGCTTGATCTAAACCTAAAATAATATTTAGTAAGGTTGTTTTGCCAGAACCAGATTGTCCTAGAATTGAAACAATTTCACCAGTTTCTATAGTTAAATTGATGTTTTTTAATACGGCTTGTTGATGAAAAGCTTTTGATAGATTCTTAATAACTAACACATGACTCACTCCTTTGATTTGAGTCTAGCGAAACAGTATTAAGTTCTGATCAACTTCATGAAAAATATAAATAAAGATTGTGATTAACTGATTGAGATTGTAAATTTTAAGTAAATAAAAAACTGGAAGTAAACAAAAATTTGTTTACTTCCAGTATTTTATTTAAAGTTTATGGTTGGTTGGATCGGTTAAAAATTGTTGGACATGTTCGGCATCTTTTTCTGTCCGTGAAATAATAAAAATGGTATCATAACTCGCCATTGTGGACACAACCAATGGATTATTTAGTTCATCTAAAACCGCAGCAACTAAATTGGCATTATCAGGCAAGGTAGTTACAATGGTCATGAATTGCACACGATCTACGTTAACGATGATTTCTTGTGACATCTTAATTAGTCGTTTCATCTCATCGTCTTCAGAAGGTTCAGGATTTTCTTGGAACAACTTAAACTGTGGCTGTCCAGTGTCATCAATAGTTTTGACAATTTTTAAATCACGAATGTCACGAGAAATGGTCGCTTGTGTCGCATGAATCCCTTCTTGATTTAATAAAGCCATTAATTCATTTTGGTTCCGAATGGGATTTTCTACAATGATTTTTTTAATTAAATTATGTCGATCAATTTTACGCATAAAAATTCTCCTAATTAAATTTTATGCACTAATTATAGCAGAACATTGTAAAAATATTTATAAATATTAGTTTCATCTGGGAAAATTATAAGAAAGAGAAAAAGTTGCTTTTCCCATTAGCCTACTGTATAATATTAAATTGTGTGTAGGAGACTACAGGCAAAAATCCACATCGTGATTAGATTATTTTTAAGGTGCTTTCTAATTAGAGAGTTTGAAAATGAGCTTTAAAAATCACGAGAGGAAAAAAACCAAAAACGGAGGAACACAAATGTCAGTATTATCTATGAAACAATTGTTAGAAGCCGGCGTACACTTTGGTCACCAAACACGTCGCTGGAACCCAAAAATGAAGAAATATATCTTCACAGAAAGAAATGGTATCTACATCATTGACTTACAAAAAACAGTTAAATTAGTAGATGCAGCTTACGATTACATGAAAAATGTTGCTGAAGATGGCGGCGTTGCATTATTCGTAGGAACTAAAAAACAAGCCCAAGAAGCAATTAAAGAAGAAGCTATCCGCTCTGGTCAGTACTTTGTAAACCACAGATGGTTAGGTGGAACTTTAACTAACTGGGATACTATCCAAAAACGTATCGCTCGTTTGAAACAAATCAATGCAATGGAAGCTGAAGGAACTTTTGAAGTCTTACCTAAAAAAGAAGTTGCTGGTTTGAACAAACAACGTGAACGTTTAGAAAAATTCTTAGGCGGTATCGCTGATATGCCTAGAATTCCTGATGTAATGTACATCGTGGACCCTCGTAAAGAACGTATTGCTGTGCAAGAAGCACACAAATTAAATATCCCAATCGTTGCAATGGTGGATACAAACTGTGATCCAGATGAAATCGATGTAGTTATCCCTTCAAATGATGATGCAATTCGCGCCGTGAAATTAATCACTGCAAAAATGGCTGACGCATTTATCGAAGGTAACCAAGGCGAAGATCAAATTGGTGCTGAAGATTTCGCAACAGAAGCTGGCGAACAAGCAACTTCAATCGAAGAAATCGTTGAAGCAGTAGAAGGCGACAACGCTACTACTGAATCAGCAGAATAATTTTGTAGCTTTAGCTGCTTCAAAGGTAAGGCTTTGAAGCAGCTTTTTTAGAAAAATTAGAGGAGGACCATTTAAAATGGCAAACGTAACAGCTAAATTAGTAAAAGAATTACGCGATATGACAGGCGTAGGTATGATGGATGCTAAAAAAGCATTAGTAGAAGTAGAAGGCGACATGGACAAAGCTGTAGATTTTTTACGGGAAAAAGGAATGTCTAAAGCAGCTAAGAAAAATGATCGTATTGCAGCTGAAGGTTTAGCTTCAGTCGCAATCAACGGAAATTTTGCAGCAATTGTTGAAGTAAACTCAGAAACTGACTTTGTTTCAAAAAATGAAAAATTCCAAAACTTAGTAGCAGAAATCGCTAATTTAGTAGCTGAACATAAACCAGCTGATTTAGATGCAGCAATGGCTCTTAAAGCTTCAAATGGTACAATTTCTGAAGAATTAATCGAAGCAACACAAGTAATTGGTGAAAAAATCAGCTTCCGTCGTTTTAAAGTTTTAGAAAAAGCTGACAATGCTGCTTTCGGTGGTTACTTACACATGGGCGGTCGTATCGCTGTATTAACTGTTTTAGATGGTACAACTGACGAAGCGATTGCTAAAGATGTAGCAATGCATGTGGCAGCAATTAATCCTCGTTATGTAAACGAAAGCCAAATTCCAGCTGAAGAGTTAGAACATGAAAAATCAGTTTTAACTGAACAAGCTTTAAACGAAGGCAAACCTGAAAAAATCGTTGCGAAAATGGTTGAAGGCCGTCTAAACAAATTCAAAGCAGAAATTGCTTTAGTTGACCAACCATTCGTTAAAGATCCAGATATGACAGTTGAAAAATATGTTGAATCTAAAGGTGCTACAGTTAAAGACTTCGTTCGTTTTGAAGTTGGCGAAGGTATCGAAAAACGCGAAGATAACTTTGTTGAAGAAGTTATGAATCAAGTGAAAAAATAAAACTGTTTGAAAAAACAGGATTGGGAACGCATCTTTTGTGCGCTCCCTTTTTTTAAGCATAACTCAATAGGTTTCAGAGAAAATTTATGCTAAAATATGATTAGAGCAACTCTGGAGGTATGACAATGACAGAACCAAGATATCAACGCGTAGTATTAAAAATAAGTGGCGAAGCTTTAGCCGGCGATGAAAGATTTGGTATTAATCCACCAATTATCAAAGAAATCGTAGAAGAAATTAAAGAAGTTCACGAATTAGGTATCGAAATGGCAATTATTGTTGGTGGCGGAAATATTTGGCGTGGAAATGTAGGCGCACAGATGGGTATGGAACGTGCACAAGCAGATTATATGGGCATGTTGGCGACAGTGATGAATGCATTAGCGCTACAAGATGCGTTAGAAAATATTGGTGTACCAACCCGTGTACAAACATCAATCGAAATGCGTCAAATTGCCGAACCATATATTCGCCGTAAAGCAGAACGTCATTTAGAAAAAGGTCGGATTGTTATTTTTGCCGGTGGAACAGGGAATCCATATTTCTCTACTGACACTACTGCAGCATTACGTGCTGCTGAAATTGATGCAGATGTGATTTTAATGGCTAAAAATAATGTTGATGGTGTTTATTCAGCCGATCCTAAATTGGATGCAAATGCCGTTAAGTTCGATGAATTAACTCACTTAGATGTGATTGCTAAAGGATTGCAAGTAATGGATTCGACAGCAAGCTCTCTAAGTATGGATAATGATATTCCAGTCGTAGTTTTCAACTTAAACCAACCAGGTAATATTAAACGAGTTGTTTTGGGAGAAAATATCGGAACAACAGTGAGGGGGAAATAACATGGCAGATGCAGTCATGACAGAAGCAAAAGAAAAAATGAAAAAAGCTGAGGAAGCATTACAACGCCAACTTGGACAAATTAGAGCAGGTCGTGCAAATGCAAGCTTGCTAGATCGGATTACGGTTAACTATTATGGTGCACCAACACCGATTAATCAATTGGCTTCAATTACTATTCCAGAAGCACGGGTATTAATGATTACGCCTTTTGATAAAAGTACAATTGGAGATGTTGAAAAAGCTATTTTAGCTTCTGACATCGGTTTGAATCCAGCAAATGACGGCAATGTCATTCGTTTGGTGATTCCACAATTAACTGAAGAACGTCGTAAAGAATTGGCTAAAGATGTGAAAAAAGAAGCTGAAGGCGCAAAAATTGCTGTCCGTAATGTCCGCCGTGATGTAATGGAAACTTACAAAAAGCAACAAAAAGCCAGTGAAATCACAGAAGATGATTTACGTAATCTAGAAAAAGATATTCAAGCATTGACTGATGCAAGTGTGAAAGAAATCGATAGTATTATCGCTGACAAAGAAAAAGAATTGCTAGAAGGCTAATTCATTGTAAATTTCTTAGAGGAGAGCAAGTTCTTTTCTCTAAGATTTTTTTATTTCTTGAAAAAAGCTAAATATGATTGGTTTGTCATAGGAAAAAGCTTATTTTATTGCTATAATTGCATGTGAATTAAAACGCAGTTAAGAGGAGGAAAAAAATGGTCTTACGATTTTTTCCGCAAAAAGAAAAATATACACCAGAAAAAAGTCAATTAACCTTTGATCCTAAACAAGCTATTCCTAAACATATCGCGATTATCATGGATGGAAATGGTCGTTGGGCTAAAAATCGCCGTTTACCAAGAGTTGCTGGCCATAAAGAAGGCATGGAGACGGTTAAGAAAATTACGAAGCATGCCAATCGTTTAGGGGTAAAAGTATTAACTTTATATGCGTTTTCAACTGAAAATTGGAAGCGTCCCGATGATGAAGTTAACTTTTTGATGCAATTACCTGTCGACTTTTTTGATACTTTTGTGCCAGAGTTAATTGAAGAAAATGTGCAGGTCCATGTTATGGGCTACGAACAATATTTACCGGCCCATACACAAGATGCTGTAAAGCGAGCTATCGAACAGACTGCTACAAACGATGGTCTGGTCTTAAATTTTGCCTTGAATTATGGCAGCCGGGCAGAAATTTTAACAGCTGTAAAAGGTATTGCCACGGAAGTGCAAAACAATCATTTAGCCGTTGAGGAAATTGATGAAACGGTTATGGGTAATCATCTAATGACTGGGTTTTTACCTGAAGATTTGCGAGATCCCGAATTAGTAATTCGTACCAGTGGTGAAGAACGAATCAGTAATTTCTTATTATGGCAGTTAGCCTATAGCGAATTATTTTTTACTAAAGCGTTGTGGCCAGACTTTGATGGGGAACATTTAGAAACCGCCATTGCTGATTTTCAAAAGCGAAACCGACGCTTTGGTGGACTAGACAAGGAGGAGAAAAAATGAGAACAAGAGTAATTACTGCAGTTGTAGCTTTAGCTATTTTTATTCCAATATTATATGTTGGCGGAATAGCAGTCGAAATCGCAGCTGCTGTTCTAGCAGGTGTCGGTGTTTATGAACTTTTTAGAATGCGACAGCTAGCGATCTTAAGCTTTGAAGGAGTATTAGCCATTCTCGGATCAGTATTTTTAGTTTTTCCAATAAATAAATATCTTTCTTTCTTTGGAGATACAAGCAATTATTTATTATTCTATCTAACAGTGATGATTATTTTAGGATTTTCAGTCATTTCGAAAAATACCTATACTTTTGATGAAGCTGGTTTTCCAGTTTTAGTGAGTTTGTATGTGGGGATGGGTTTTCAAAATTTAGTTGTTGCTCGTTCAGCAGGATTAGCACTATTATTATTTGCCTTTTTTGTTGTTTGGGCGACTGATATCGGTGCCTATATGGTTGGTCGTAGATTTGGCAATCGGAAGCTATGGCCAGATATTTCACCAAATAAAACGGTAGAAGGTGCTTTAGGCGGAATTTTATCCGCAGTTGTTGTGGCAATCATTTTTGTTATCGCGATGCCGGGGATTTTCCAACATAATTTATTGACGATGATTATTTTTACAATTATCTTTTCAATTGTTGGTCAATTTGGTGATTTGGTAGAGTCAGCAATTAAACGGCATTACGGAGTAAAAGACTCAGGGAAAATTTTACCAGGTCATGGCGGCATTTTAGATCGTTTTGACAGTATGTTGTTTGTCTTTCCAATGATGCATTTACTTGGCATTTTTTAAACATAAATTTTGGAGCTATTAAGAAAGTTTTATTTCTTAATGGCTCTTTTTATAAATTTTTTTATCGGTGGATAAAGAAAGATAGGTCTTTTTTAATAAGTATGATAGACTAATAAACAAGAAAATCAGTGAAGGTAGAGGATTTTAATGCGTACAATTATTACGTTTTTGATTGTTTTTGGAGTGTTAGTGATTGTTCATGAATTTGGACATTTCTTTTTTGCAAAGCGAGCAGGAATTTTGGTTCGTGAATTTGCGATTGGTATGGGGCCAAAAATTTATGCTCATATGGGTAAAGATGGCACCACTTATACGATTCGTTTGCTACCAATTGGTGGTTATGTACGGATGGCGGGTTTGGAGGAAGAAGAAACAAACTTGACTCCTGGTATGCCACTTTCAGTTGAGCTGAGTCCTAAAGGTGAAGTACAGAGAATTAATGTTAGTAAAAAAATTCAGTTGCCAAATAGTGTACCAATGGAATTAATTGCTGCCGATTTAGTTGATGATTTAACTTTAAAAGGTTATGTTCACGGTGATGAGAGCCAAGAAGTCGTCTATCCTGTTAATCATGATGCAACTATCATTGAAGAAACTGGAACAGAAGTCCGAATTGCACCGAGAGATGTACAATTCCAATCAGCAAAATTAGGGTCAAGAATTTTAACAAACTTTGCTGGACCAATGAATAATTTTCTTTTAACGATTGTATTATTAATCGCGTTGGCCTTTATTCGTGGTGGCGTGCCAGTAACAAATACTAACCAAATTGGTACCGTTCAAGATAACAGTCCGGCAGAAGCTGCAGGTATAGCTGACGGGGATCGCATCTTATCGATTGATGGAGAAAAAATTAGTAGCTGGAATGATTTGACCGCTATTGTCACCCAAAATCCCGACAAAAAATTAACCATCGAATACAGTCATAATGGAAATAAAGAAACAACTACTTTAACTGCAAAAAGTGTCAAAAGTGGCAATGAAACCATTGGACAAATTGGTGTAACTAATGCCATGAAGACCGGAATTATCGATAAAATTGCCAGTGGTTTTACTGGAGCCTTTGCAATGGTTACCGGATTACTTTCTGCGTTAGGATCTTTATTCACAGGTTTTAGCTTAAATAAATTAGGTGGACCCGTCATGATTTATCAGTTGTCTTCTCAAGCAGCCAGTCAAGGAGTAGCTACGGTGATTAACTTAATGGCTTTCTTATCAATGAATTTAGGAATTGTTAATTTATTACCGATTCCAGCATTTGATGGTGGGAAAATTGTTTTAAACTTTATTGAAGGTATTCGCGGAAAACCGTTAGACCCTGAAAAAGAAGGCATGATCACGATGGTTGGATTTGCTTTTATTATGGTATTGATGGTTCTAGTAACTTGGAATGATATTCAACGTTTTTTCTTTTAAAAAAATTTAATGAAAGATGTGGCAGATATAATCGAGCCGCATCTTTTTGTTTTGTAATGCAAGAAATCGAAAAAAAAGTTATACTGAGAAGTACTTTAAATAAGTGAAGGAGATGTCAAGGTGTCTGAAAATCGCGAAATGTTTGAAAATTTATTACAACAAATTGAATTAGCTGATGAAGACCAGCAAAATTCTTTGATGCAAGAAGCAACGATTAAAGAAGTGGTAGTCCATCAAAATTCAAGAGTTTGGGAATTTTATATTCAAACACCTAAAATTTTACCGGCAGAATTATTTTTACGTTTTTATCATCATTTACAAATTGCCTTCAATCAAATTGCCAGTGTAAAACTACATATTGTTCCTTTAGAAAATAATTATGATGAAAAAATATTGCAAGCTTATTGGCAAATCGCGCTTAGAGAGCAAGATTGTGATACGCCATTAGTCAAACAAGTTTTGAGTAAGCCGTTGCCAGTTATTTCTGGTAACCAAATTATTTTGTTAATTGATAATCAACAAGTCATTCCATTTTTAAAGCAACAATATTTACCCTTAATAGAAGAAAATCTAGAAAATTTTGGCTTTCCAAAATTACGTATCGATCCAGAAGTTGACGAAGAACAGGCTCAACGAGTAGTCGAGCTTTTCGAAGAACGTAAAAAAGAGCAAGAAGCTGCAATGCAGGCCCAAGCAGCGGAAAGTATTGCTACTTACGAAAGCAAAAAGAAAGATAAAAAAGCGACTAGTCAAAGCGGTCCAATCCAAATGGGTAGAAATATTCCGACCGATGAAGTGATTACTCCAATGGGCAACATTATCGAAGAAGAACGTCGTGTAACCATTGAAGGCTTTATTTTTGATAAGGAAATCCGTGAGCTGCGTTCGAAACGCAAAATTTTAATCTTGAAAATGACAGATTATACCTCTTCTTTTGTCGTAAAGAAATTCTCCAACGGTGAAAAAGATGAGCAATTGTTTGATGCCATTCCTGAAAAAAGTTGGCTAAAAGTTCGAGGGAGTATTCAAGAAGATACTTTTATGCGAGATTTAGTTATGAATGCACAAGATTTACAGGAAGTAAAACATCCAGAAAGAACAGACAATGCCCCGGCAAAAAGAGTCGAATTACATTTACATTCAAATATGTCTACGATGGATGCTACCAATAATATTAAAGATTTAGTCGCTCAAGCTGGTAAATGGGGACACAAAGCAGTAGCTATTACCGATCACGCAGGAGCGCAATCATTTCCAGATGCCCATGCTGCTGGGAAAAAAGCAGGCGTAAAAATTTTATATGGTGTGGAAGCAAACGTTGTAGATGATGGTGTTGTGATTGCCTATAATGACAGTCATGTTGAATTAAATGAAGCAACTTATGTTGTTTTTGACGTAGAAACAACCGGGCTTTCAGCAGTTTACGATACAATTATTGAATTAGCTGCTGTAAAAATGCATAAAGGAAATGTCGTCGATACCTTTGAAGAATTTATCGATCCAGGCCATCCGTTATCAGAAACCACTATCAATCTAACTGGTATTACTGATGAAATGGTGAGGGGATCTAAATCAGAAAAAAAAGTCATGACACTCTTTGAGAAATTCAGTGAGGGTTCCATCCTAGTTGCCCACAATGCTTCTTTTGATATTGGCTTTATTAATACAACTTACGTTAGAAATAATATGCCAGAAACAAGCAATCCGGTAATTGATACTTTGGAATTGGCTCGATATCTGTACCCGCAATTTAAACGTTTTGGTCTAGGAGTCTTGACTAAGAAATTTGGAATTAATTTAGAACAGCATCACCGGGCAGTCTATGATGCCGAGGCAACTGGACATTTGGCTTGGATTTTCATCAAAGAAGCAATGGAAAATCATCAAATGTTTTATCATGATCAAGTCAATGATCATGTGGGAGAAGGTGATTCTTACAAACGAGCACGACCTTTTCACGTGACTTTATTGGCTAAAAATCAGACAGGACTAAAAGACTTATTCAAGTTAATCTCGATGTCTAACGTGAATTTCTTTGAAAGAGTTCCGCGAATTCCACGCTCTCAGTTAAAAAAATTGCGAGAAAACTTATTAGTCGGTTCAGCTTGTTCAAATGGTGAAATATTTGAAGCGATGATGCAAAAAGGTGTCGAAGAGGCAAAAAATAAAGCGAGTTTCTATGATTACATAGAAGTCATGCCTAAAGCTGTCTACGCACCGTTAATTGAACAAGAGTTAGTCAAAAACCAGGCTGATTTGGAAGATATTATTAAAAATATTATTCAAATTGGTAAGGATTTAGATAAAATCGTCGTAGCAACAGGTGACGTCCATTACTTAAATGAAGAAGATGGGATTTATCGCAAAATTTTGATTAGTTCAATGGGGGGAGCAAACCCATTAAATCGCCATTCTTTACCTGACGTTCATTTCAGAACAACTGATGAAATGTTGAGAGCTTTTAGCTTTTTAGGTGAAGCATTGGCACAAGAAATTGTGGTAACCAATACAAATGCGATTGCTGATATTTGTGAAGAAATTGTCCCAGTCAAAGATGAATTGTATACGCCGAAAATTCCTGGTTCAGAAGAAGAAATCAAAGAGTTGAGTTATTCGAAAGCCAAAGAATTATACGGCGATCCTTTACCGGAAATTATCGAAAAACGTTTAGAAAAAGAATTGACTTCTATTATTGGTAATGGTTTCTCAGTTATTTATTTGATCTCACAAAAACTAGTTCATAAAAGTAATGAAGATGGCTACTTAGTTGGTTCTCGTGGGTCAGTTGGCTCTAGTTTTGTAGCTACCATGACTGGAATTACCGAAGTGAATCCTTTGCCGCCTCATTACTATTGTCCAAATTGCCAGTATTCAGAATTTTTTGATGATGGCTCTTATGGTTCAGGTTTTGATATGCCGGAAAAAGCTTGTCCGAAATGCAGTACTCGTTTAAATAAAGATGGGCACGATATTCCTTTTGAAACGTTCTTAGGCTTCCATGGTGATAAAGTTCCCGATATTGATTTGAATTTTTCTGGCGATTATCAAGCCAAAGCCCATGATTATACCAAAGTTTTATTTGGTGAGGATTATGTGTTTAGAGCTGGAACAATTGGTACGGTAGCTGATAAAACGGCTTATGGCTTCGTAAAAGGTTATGAACGAGATCATAATTTACATTTTAGAAATGCTGAAATTGATCGTTTGGCTAAAGGTGCAACTGGCGTAAAGCGGACTACTGGTCAGCATCCAGGTGGGATTATTGTTATTCCTGATTACATGGATGTTTACGATTTTACGCCAATTCAATATCCGGCTGATGATCAAGGTTCTGAATGGAAGACGACCCATTTTGATTTCCATTCGATCCATGACAATGTTTTAAAACTAGATATTCTTGGACACGATGATCCGACGGTGATTCGGATGCTGCAAGAACTTTCAGGAATTGATCCGAAAACAATTCCGACAGATGATCAAGAAGTTATGAAAATTTTTTCTGGTCCCCATGTTTTAGGCGTGGAACCTGATCAAATTTTTTCTAAAACTGGGACCTTAGGTATTCCAGAATTTGGTACCCGTTTTGTACGGGGGATGTTGGAAGAAACGCGTCCAACTACTTTTGCAGAATTACTGCAAATTTCAGGGCTATCTCACGGAACCGATGTTTGGTTAGGCAATGCAGAAGAATTAATCTCGCGAGGAGAAGCAACATTGGCTGAAGTAATCGGTTGTCGGGATGATATCATGGTTTATTTAATTCATGCTGGTCTAGATTCTGGGATGGCTTTTAAGATTATGGAAACGGTACGTAAAGGTATGTGGAACAAAATTGATGATGAATTGCGAAATACTTATTTAGCAGCTATGAAAGAAAATAATGTACCTGATTGGTATATTGATTCTTGTTCAAAAATTAAGTATATGTTTCCGAAAGCCCATGCGGCAGCCTATGTATTAATGGCGTTACGGGTAGCTTATTTTAAAGTCTATTTCCCAATTTTATATTACTGTGCCTATTTTTCAGTACGGGCTGACGATTTTGATTTAGTCGCCATGGCGAAAGGTAAAGATGCAGTCAAAGCTGCTATGAAAGCCATCACTGATAAAGGAATGGATGCAACTACGAAAGAGAAAAATCAGTTGACGGTATTAGAATTGTGTAATGAAATGTTGGAACGTGGATTTTCATTTTCAATGATTGATTTATATAAATCCGATGCCCATGATTTTGTGATTGATGGAGATACTTTAATTGCTCCTTTTAGAGCAGTTCCAGGATTAGGGTTAAACGTAGCAAACCAAATTGTTGAAGCAAGAAAAGATGGTATTTTCTTATCGAAAGAAGATTTGGCTACTCGTGGCAAAGTCTCAAAAACGTTAATCGAGTATATGGACAATCAAGGAGTTCTGAAGGATCTACCTGATGAAAATCAGCTTTCACTTTTTGATATGTAAAGAAAAATGAAAGAAACAACATGCAATGAACCATCAGTTGAATTTTCTATAAATTTATGATAGTATTACAAAGTAATCAGATGAGTGAGTGAGGGAGAAATCCCTCACTCTTTTTAATGGATTGAAAAGGAGGCTACAGGCTTGAGCAGTGTAATCGAAACCGTGACAGATTTAGTTACGCCGATTGTTGACAAAGAAAATTTTGAATTAGTGGAAATTGAGTTTGTCAAAGAAGGGAAAAGTTGGTTTTTAAGAATTTTTATTGATAAAGAAGGTGGCATTGATATTGAAGAGTGTGCTTTTGTCAGTGAAAAATTAAGTGAGAAATTAGACGCGTTAGATCCCGATCCGATCCCCCAAGCTTATTTTCTGGAAGTTTCATCTCCTGGTGCAGAACGTCCATTGAAAAAAGAAGCCGACTATCAAAAGGCTTTAGGTGAGTATATCCATATTTCCCTTTATCAAAATATTGAAGGTGAAAAGCAATACGAAGGCTTCTTAAAAGAGTTGACCCAAGAAGAATTGACTTTGACTGTCAAAATTAAAACCCGAAAAAAAGACATTACATTTGATCGAAAAAATATCGCAAAAGCCCGTTTGGCAATTGAGTTTTAGGAGGAAAAATAAATGAGTAAAGAAATGCTTAATGCACTAGACACTCTGGAAGCAGAAAAAGGTATTTCTAAAGAAATCGTGATTGAAGCCCTTGAAGCAGCTTTAGTTTCCGCATATAAAAGACATTATGGACAAGCGCAAAATGTTGAAGTTGATTTCAACCAGAAAAAAGGAGACATTCACGTTTTTGCAGTCAAAGAAGTAACAGAAGAAGTGATGGACTCACAATTAGAAGTTTCTTTAAAAGAAGCCATGACAATCAATCCAGCTTACGAGATTGGTGACAAGATTCGGTTTGAAGTAACACCAAAAGACTTTGGTCGGATTGCTGCACAAACAGCAAAACAAGTTATTTTGCAACGGGTTCGTGAAGCAGAAAGAAACATTATTTACAATGAATACAGCGAATATGAAAATGACATTATGCAAGGAATCGTAGAACGTCAAGACAACCGCTATATTTATGTGAACTTAGGAAAGATTGAAGCTGTTTTATCTAAACAAGATCAAATTCCTAACGAACGTTATCAAGCCCATGATCGAATTAAAGTTTACGTTTCTCGCGTAGAAAACACTTCAAAGGGACCACAAGTCTTTGTTAGTCGTTCACATCCTGATTTATTGCGTCGCTTATTCGAACAAGAAGTACCAGAAGTTTACGATGGTACAGTTGAAATTGTTAGTATCGCTAGAGAAGCAGGCGATCGTGCAAAAGTAGCTGTTCGCTCGAATGATCCTAATATTGACCCAGTTGGTACTTGTGTTGGACCCAAAGGACAACGAGTACAAGCGATTGTCAATGAATTAAAAGGTGAAAATATGGATATTGTTGAATGGAATGAAGATCCGGCAGTATTTATTGCAAATTCTCTAAACCCAGCACAAGTTGAAGATGTCATTTTTGATGTTGAAAATCCGAAAATTTGTACGGTAGTTGTTCCTGATTACCAACTATCATTAGCAATCGGAAAACGGGGCCAAAATGCACGGTTAGCTGCAAAATTAACAGCTCACAAAATTGATATCAAAGCTGAATCGGATATGGAAGAATTTTATGCTAATTATGATGATGGTGATTTTGATGAATCAGCTGAAGCTTTAGCTGAGGTTCCTGAAGTAGAAGTTCCTGTTGAAGAAGTGACAGTTGAAGAAATTACACCAGATATGTCAACAGATGATATTGAAGAAGTAGCTTTTGATGAGGAAACGGAAAACTAGGAGGTCACTGATGAAAAAACGTAAAGTTCCTTTGAGAAAATCAGTCGTTTCAGGTGAGCTTTTTCCCAAAAAAGAATTGGTACGAATCACGAAATCAAAAGATGGTGAAGTAAGTTTAGATCCTACTGGCAAGATGCCGGGTCGCGGTGCATATGTTGCACTAGAACCTAGTGAAGTTGAAAAAGCCTGGGACAAACACTTATTAGATCGCGTTTTAGAGACTGAAATTAGTGATGCTTTTTATCAAGAATTATTGGATTATGTGAAACATCAAAAAGCTAGAAAAGAGCTTTTTAGTAATGAATAAACAAGTCTTAAACATGTTAGGGCTTGCTATGCGTGCAGGCAAACTGATTACTGGAGAAGAACTGACTATTCAAGCAATTCGCAAAAGCAAAGCGAAACTTGTGATTGTCTCAACTGATGCCAGTGAAAATACACAAAAGAAGTTAACTGACAAAAGTCAGTACTATAAAACGCCATGTGTCATCGCGTTAAGTGAGGATGAGGTGATTGCAGCCATTGGCAAACCGCGAAAAGTACTCGCAGTTGTTGATAATGGCTTTGCGAAAAAAATCATGACGTTAATAAAAGGTTAGGAAGGTGATTGCATGGGAAAAAAACGAGTATATGAATTTGCCAAAGAAATCAATCAATCAAGTAAAGAAGTTGTGGAGAAAGCCAATAAGCTAGGAATCCAAGTGACAAACCATATGGGTTCACTTTCAGGAGACGATGAAACCAAGCTGAAAAAGGCTTTTCAACCAGCTGATAAAGTAAACAATACTCCAGCAAAACCAGCAGCTAACCAGCACGAAAAAAATAAATTCCATGGGAAAAGTTCAAAAAATAATCCAAACTTTCAAAATAGAAAAGGAAATAAAGAAAACGTGAATCAAAACCAAAATAATGCAAGACCTAATCGCAACAATCAAAATAATCAAGGGAATCAAAATCGCCCGAATAATAACCAGGCGAATCGATCAGCCCAATCAACACAGAACAGTCGACCACAAAATAACCAACAAAGTCGACCAACTCAAAACGCTGGTGGATCAAACCGTCCAGCCCAAAATACTGGTGGACAAAATCGCCCGACTCAAGGCAATAATCAAAATCGTTCATCTCAAAATACGCAACAAAACAGACCGACTCAAAGCAACCAAAATAGAACGAATGCAAGTGGTCAAAATCATTCGCAACAAAGACCAAATAATCAAAACCGTCCAGCAGCAAATACAAATCAAAATCGTCCAACAAATACTGGACAACAAAACAGTAATCAAAATCGTTCAACTAATAATCAACAAAATCGTCCAACGACTAATAATCAACAAGGGACAAACCAGGGTGGACAAAGTAACACGCAAAATAAAAATAAAAAAACATACAGTAATAACAATCAAAATCGTAATAGCTACGGTGGAAATAGTTATGGTGGCAACCAAAATCGTCGTAACAAGTTCAACAAAAAAGGCAAAAAAGGTCGTCAACAACAAACCAGCAATAAACCGCCAGTGCCAGCACGTAAATTCCGTGAATTACCTGATGTATTAGAATATACTGATGGCATGAACGTGGCAGATATTGCTAAAAAGATTCACCGCGAGCCAGCGGAAATCATCAAAAAATTATTCATGATAGGTGTTATGGTCAACCAAAACCAACCATTGGATAAAGATACGATTGAACTTTTAGCAACTGACTATGGTATGGAAGCCGAAGAAAAAGTACAAGTGGATATTGCTGATATCGATCGGTTCTTTGAAGCTGAAAAAGTTGATGAAGACAAATTAGTACCACGTCCACCAGTTGTAACCATCATGGGTCACGTTGACCATGGTAAAACTACTTTGCTAGATACTTTACGTCATTCTCGAGTAACCAGTGGAGAAGCCGGCGGGATAACGCAACATATCGGTGCTTACCAAATCGATATTAACGGCAAACCAATTACTTTCTTAGATACTCCAGGTCACGCGGCCTTTACAAGCATGCGTGCTCGAGGAGCAAGTATTACAGATATTACTATTTTAGTAGTTGCTGCTGATGACGGAGTAATGCCTCAAACAATTGAAGCAATCAATCACGCGAAAGCGGCAGAAGTGCCAATCATCGTAGCAGTAAATAAGATTGATAAACCAGGCGCTAATCCACAACACGTGATGCAAGAATTAAGTGAGTACGAATTAATTCCTGAAGCATGGGGTGGCGACACAATCTTCGTGGAAATTTCTGCCAAATTCAATCAAAACATTGAAGAACTATTAGAAATGATTCTATTAGTTTCTGAAGTGGAAGATTTGAAAGCTAATCCTAAGCAAGCTGCCATCGGTACAGTTATCGAAGCCCGTTTAGATAAAGGTAAAGGCCCAGTTGCGACTTTATTAGTTCAAGAAGGAACTTTAAATGTCGGGGACCCAATCGTTGTGGGGAATACTTACGGACGTGTCCGAGTAATGACAAATGACATTGGTCGTCGTGATAAAACTGCTGGACCTGCGACACCAGTTGAAATTACTGGTTTAAATGATGTGCCTCAAGCAGGTGACCGTTTTGCCGTCTTTGCAGATGAAAAAACTGCACGTGCTGCCGGTGAAGAGCGAGCTAAACGCGCAATGTTGGTTCAACGAAATGCTAACCAAAGGGTAACTTTAGATAACTTGTTTGAATCATTAAAAGAAGGCGAATTAAAAGCTGTTAATGTCATTATTAAAGCGGACGTTCAAGGTTCTGCGGAAGCTTTAGCTGCTTCATTACAAAAAATTGATGTTGAAGGTGTTCGAGTAAATATCGTCCATTCAGCTGTAGGTGCCATTAACGAAAGTGATGTTACTTTAGCTGCAGCAAGTAATGCGATTATTATCGGATTCAATGTGCGTCCTACACCACAAGCGCGTCAACAAGCTGAAGGTGAAGAAGTTGATATTCGTTTACACCGTATCATTTATAAAGCCATCGAAGAAATCGAAACAGCTATGAAGGGTATGTTAGATCCAGAATTTGAAGAAAAAATTACTGGTCAAATGGTTATCCGTGAAACTTACAAAGTTTCTAAAGTTGGAACGATTGCTGGATGTTATGTGACTGAAGGTTCAATCCAACGAGATAGTGGAATTCGATTAATCCGTGAAGGAATTGTTATTTTTGAAGGCAAACTTGCTAGCTTGAAACGTTTCAAGGATGACGTGAAAGAAGTTAAAATGGGCTACGAATGTGGCGCTATGATTGAAAAATTCAATGATGTAAAAGTTGACGATATTATTGAAGGCTTCATCATGCAAGAAATCGAACAAAAATAAAAAGTTAGATTTTAAGTAAATATTATCTGAATAAAGGGAGTTACATGATGCCAAACTATCGTGATCGTCGTGTGGCCCAAGAGATTCTAAAAGAAGTGAATGATATTTTACGTAAAAGAGTGCGTGACCCTAGATTGCAAGATGTAAATATTACTGATGTACATGTGACGGGTGATTTGCAACAAGCAACTATCTTTTACAGTTTATTATCTGAAAAAGCTTCTGATAAACAAAAAGCTCAAGCTGGTCTTGATAAAGCAAAAGGTTTGATTCGGCGAGAATTGGGCCAAGCATTATCGATTTATAAAACACCAGAATTGTTTTTTGAACTAGATGAATCTGTTGAATATGGGTCAAAAATCGACCAAATGTTAAGAAATCTGAATAAAGAATAATCTGTGAAAAAATCTGGACAATTCTGTTCAGATTTTTTTGCATTTTTCATGAAATCCTGTTACAGTTACCATTGTTAAAAAGATTCCTTTTTTTATCAAATCTAGGAGGCAATTAAAATGACCATCAATTTTGATGAAAAAATGCGGCAGCTTCATGAAGAGTTTGGCGGCATTTCACCTGAAGAAAAAAAAGAATTAAAACTACGCTTAAAGAAGAATAATTTATTAGCCTTCAGAAAAATTGAAAAAATCAAACATGACTTATTGCGTTTAGAAGCTAAACGAGGACAATTATGTTGTACCGTCAGTCATGAAGCAGAAATTCAAGAATTGGAAGATAAGATCATCCAAAAAAAACGTGAATTTCTTACAATTCTCATTAAAGCAAAACAAACTAAAATTAAAAGATAAGAGGTGATTCAATGGGTTTAATTGAAATAATCATTGTAATCGCCATCGCTATCACACTTTCAAATATTATCGCAAAAATACTTCCCAATATTCCTATTTTTATGATTCAGATATTATTAGGAATTCTCCTAGGTTTTACTGAACTTGGACGTTCAATAACCTTTGAGCCGGAAGTATTTTTGGTGATGATTATTGCTCCTTTACTATTTCGTGAAGGTGAAACTGCAGATATTCCATCCATTTTGAGACATTTTAAAATTATTCTGTTGTTAGCCTTTGGTGGAGTTATTTTAACGATTGTTGGATTGGGGTTTGCCCTCAAAGGATTGATTCCGACCATTCCGATTGCAGCTTGTTTAGCCTTTGGTGCATCATTGGGCCCGACAGATGCTGTGGCTGTGGGATCTTTAGCCAAACGTTTAAATATTCCTAATTCTGTTATGCATGTGTTAGAAGGAGAAGGATTAATTAATGATGCAACTGGGGTAACAGCTTTTCAGTTTGCTCTGGCGGCTTTATTAACTGGACAGTTTTCTCTAGTGGATGCTAGTGGCACATTATTATTTTCTAGTATTGCTGGTGCGTTAGCAGGATTTGCTGTGGTTTTTATCAAACGACAAATTACGAATTTAATTGAACGTATTTCGGCTCAAGATATTTCGGCTTATTTCATGATTGAATTAATTTTGCCTTTTGCAGCTTATTTTGTGGCGGAGTTATTTCACGCTTCAGGAATTATTGCAGCAGTGGTTACTGGTGTATTGGAAGCGGCAGGTTTTAGAAAAATCACTTTATTCGATGCGCAATTGTCAAATATTACTGAAAGTACTTGGGGAACGATTAGTTTTACTTTAAATGGTTTGGTATTTATATTTCTAGGTATTGAATTAACTCAAGTATTTTCTCCGGTATGGACTAACCGCAGCTATTCAAATCTGCATTTAGTAACGATAGTGTTATTATTAACTGCGTTATTATTTGTCTTGCGTTTTTTATTTGTAACAGTCTACTACGTATGTACAAAGGGCTTTAAAAATACTCATCGTCATATTCGAGAACGATTACTGCTGACTTTTGGTGGTGTAAAGGGAACAGTCAGTATTGCTACAATCTTTATTTTGCCAGCGACAATTAATGGTTTAGAGTTTCGAGATCGTTCACTACTGTTGTTTATTACGGCTTCGGTTACCTTTTTCACTTTAATTATCGGGACTTTTGTCTTGCCTCTTTTATCGGATGGTGAAAAAGTACCAGAACTAGAACCTAAATTAATGGGTATTTTTCGAGAAGTCATTGATAATTTAGAATCAGACTTGAATCAAAATGAATTAAGTGAAAAGGAGCAATTTGCTCTTCAGGCGGTGATTGCAAACTATCAAGACCGCATTCAAGAGGCGTTTAATAATGCAATGCCAGAGAGCAGCCAGCAAGAATTCCAAGAGATTCAAGCACTAATTATTTCTGTGGAGCAAGATGGCTTAGATGAAAGCTTTAGAAATCGGACCATCAATATCAATGCATATCGCTTATATTCTCGCTTTATATCAAATGTTGAATCCTCTGTGGCTAAACAGTTGCTCTCTTTCCTAAGCTTTTGGTTAATCTTTGTGAGACGCTTAATACGGATTATTCTACATCCTAAATTGGCTTGGCAAAGACGTCAGAAACGAGAAGAAATTGTTAGCAATATTGATATAAATGCTTTGAAATCAATATTTGAACGGAATAGTCAAATTATTTTAGATTCATTAGATAATTTAAGAGATGTATATGATGAAGAGTTAATCGATTTTTTTATCGCTACGCGAGAAAATTTGATGTTGCAGGTTGAAGGTGGCGGACTTTTTGGGACTTTTTTAATCCAACAAGATCCGATTTATTCAAAGGAATTGATTCGAGGCTATTATTTAGAGCGTAAAGTCATTGATGAGTTCGAAGGAGCTGGAGAAATCTCAACTTTTTCAGCGAATGAATACCGTCATCGGGTGAACCTTTTGGAGTCTTATGCGATGAAAAAAACTACCGAGTCGAGCGTTCATTTTCGCTTTAGAAATAAAAAACAGATTGCAAAGGAAAAAGCAGATAATCTTGAAGATCATTAATTAAAAAGGTGTCAGAATAAAGAGGCAAAATCTTTTTGTTCTGACACCCTTTTTTTGCTATGCTATAATATGTGAGTTGAATAAGAAACGAGGAAATGTAAATGGATGGCATTTTACCGCTATGGAAAGAACGCGGCATGACCAGTCATGATTGCGTATTTAAATTAAGAAAAATTTTGCAGACAAAAAAAGTTGGACATGGAGGAACCTTAGATCCTGATGTCGATGGTGTCTTACCAATCTGTATTGGTAAAGGCACAAAAGTCATAGAATATTTGCAAGACAATGGGAAAATTTATCAAGGAGAAATTACTTTAGGTTTTTCGACGACTACAGAAGATGCATCAGGCGAGATTGTGGAGAAAAAAGAGGTGAAAGAACCTCTATCAACCGAAGAAATCGATCAAATGATGACAAGTTTTATCGGTACAATTATTCAGGTACCTCCAATGTTTTCAGCTGTCAAGGTGAAGGGCAAAAGGCTTTACGAGTATGCTCGCGCTGGTGAAACTGTCGAAAGACCAATTCGACAAGCTGAAATTAAAAGCTTTGAACGTATTAGTGAGCCAATCTATAATCTAGAAAAGCATACTTTTTCTTGGCGTTTTCAAGTAGACTGTGGCAAAGGAACTTACGTCAGAACATTGGCAGTTGATTTAGGAGAAAAGTTGGGTTATCCAGCCCATATGTCTGACTTAACCCGTTTGGCCAGTGGCGGTTACTCAGCAGGACAGGCGAGAACCCTAGCTCAAGTAGCTGAATTAATGGAAAATAATCAAATGAATCAAGCATTACAGCCAATCGAATCGGCAGTAACAGATTTTCCAAGAGTCAATTTGACTGACAATCAATGGCAGAAAGTAAAAAATGGGCAATTAATGCCAATTAAAGAATTTGGTTACAAGCAATTGCCTGCGCCATTAATTGCTTTTTTTTATCAAGATCAATTGGTTAGTCTATATCAGCAACATCCAGAAAAAAACTGGTTATTAAAACCTAGTAAAGTCATTCGAAATGAACAGGAGTCAAATTAATGGAAGTAATTAAACTACATCATCCTTATCAAAAAGCGATGATTCCCGATGATGATGTCGTATTGGTTTTGGGCTTTTTTGATGGTGTGCATCGAGGACACCAAGAAGTTATTGAAAAAGGTAAACAAATTGCGCATGAGCGGAACTTAAAACTCGCAGTCATGACTTTCAATCAACATCCTGCAGTTGTATTTAGTAAAGTAAAAGAGACACCGATTAAGTATTTATCGACCTTAAAACAAAAAGAAGTTTTAATGAAAAATTTAGGTGTTGATTATTTATATGAAGTGGCCTTTACCTCTGCATTTGCTGGACAGGATCCGCAGAAATTTGTTGATGAATATATAGTTGCGCTTCATGGGAAAGTCGCAGTAGTAGGATTTGATTATACTTATGGCGGTAAAGGAAAAGATGCCGATGTTGATCACTTGCCGATCTATGCTAAAAATCGTTTCGAAACAGTTGTTGTTTCAGAAAAAACTAAAGACAGTGAAAAAATCTCTTCCTCTCGCATTCGCCAATTGTTATCAGAGGGCGATTTAGAGGCGGCAAATGAATTATTAGGTTATGTCTATGAAACTAAAGGAACTGTTATCCATGGTGATGCTAGAGGACGCACGCTAGGTTATCCAACAGCCAATATTTTAATTGATCATGATATTCTTTTACCTAAAGAGGGCGTGTATGCCAATGAGATTTTTGTCGGCAATAAGTGGTATCAGGCAATGGGATCGATTGGACATAATGATACTTTTGAAGCAAATCGTCCCTTAACAGTTGAGTTGAATATTTTAGATTTTGACCAAGATATCTATGGAGAAAAAGTAAAAGTTCGTTGGTATCATTTGCTTAGAGGTCAAGTAGCATTTTCATCGGCAGAGGAACTAATTCAACAATTAGAGCAAGACAAAGAGAATACGTGTAAATATTTTGAACTCATCAAGTAGTTATTGATGAGTTTTTTTGCAAAAACTATTAGAATAACTAAAAAATATTTTGATCGCGTGTGATTTCTTCTATATAATAAAGATATCAATCATTGACGGGAGTGAGTTAATGGCAGTTTTATTAGGAGTTATTTCAGCTTTTTTCTTTTCGATAACTTTTGTTTTAAACCAAGTGATGTCTCTAGATGGCGGCGATTGGCTTTGGACTGCCGCACTCCGTTATTTAATTATGCTGCCATTTTTCTTTTTTATCGTAGCAAGAAAAAGACATCAGCTTCGAAAAGTCTTTAATGAGATCAAACGCTCACCTTTACGCTGGATTTTATGGAGTCAAGTTGGTTTTGGTTTGTTTTATGTTCCGCTGACTTTTGCGTCCACCTTGGCACCTGGCTGGTTAGTGGCGAGTACCTGGCAGATTACAATTATTGCTGGTAGTATCTTGGCACCGTTCTTAGCAAAAACGAATCAAGCAAAAATAGACAGTCACATGACAACCTTTGATTTGTTTTGTTTTGCAGTTATTTTATTTGGAATAGTATTGGTGGAATCCAGTCATTTTTCTGCTAGTTCTTGGCAAAATAGTTTACTAGCTTTTTTTGTTGTTTTAGTCGCAGCTTTTGCTTATCCATTAGGCAATCGAAAAGTTATGTTGTTAAATGTGGAAGGGAGCAATTTAACAACGATGGAAAGAATTTTAGCGATGCTTATTTGTAGTTTGCCAACTTGGCTTATTTGCAGCGTTATCGCGTTCGTACGTAGTGGCTTGCCGAGTCAAAGCCAGGTAACGGCAAGTTTTATTGTAGCACTTTCATCAGGAGTGATTGCTACTTATTTGTTTTTCCGAGGTACCCAAATGGTGCATGATAATTTGCGATTACTTGCCACGACAGAAGCAACGCAGTCATTAGAAGTAGTTTTTTCCGTTTTATTAGGAATTATTATTTTAGGAGATCCATTACCAAATATTGTGACTTTTTTTGGTCTCGCATGTATTGTTGCTGGGATGAGTATAAAAGTAATGCGTTGAAACATCCATCTATTTGGATGTTTTTTTATTTAATGATTCATGTTAAACTTTGTTAGCAGATTCAACAAGGAGACCGAGAAATGAACCAAATGAACCGAGCAACGTCTGCCTATATTCATATCCCTTTTTGTCAACATCTATGTTATTACTGTGACTTTAATAAAGTTTTTATTGAGGGGCAACCGGTAGATGAATATATTGCAGCTGTCTTAAATGAAACAAAATTACAGTTAATCGAATATCCAGTGGAAAATGTTCCCACCATTTATGTTGGTGGAGGTACACCAACATCTCTTTCAGCCAATCAATTAGAGGTTTTATTGAAAGGCTTAAGGGAAATTCTGCCCTATAGTGAAGGTGAATTTACGGTTGAAGCAAATCCGGGAGATTTAACCGAAGAAAAACTTCAAGTTTTTAAGAATAATGGTGTGAATCGTGTATCAATGGGTGTTCAGACTTTTGATAATCATTTATTAAGAAAAATTGGGCGAAAACATACCGCTGAAGATGTCTATGATTCAATCAAATTGCTGGATAAAATGGACTTTAATAATATCACGATTGATTTAATCTACGCTCTGCCGGGACAAACATTAGAAAGTTTTCGTGAGACGATTCAGCAAGCTTTGGCTTTAGATTTGCCGCATTATGCGTTGTATTCTTTAATTTTGGAAAATAAAACAATGTTTATGAATTGGATTCGTAAAGGAAAAATGATTTTACCGGAGCAAGATATCGAAGCGCAAATGTATTTAGAAGTGATGGAAGCATTGGAAAAAGCCGGCAAAAAACAATATGAAATCAGTAATTTCGCTCAACCCGGCTATGAAAGTCAACACAATATGGTTTACTGGAACAATCAAAATTATTTTGGAATTGGTGCGGGAGCTAGTGGGTATTTAGGAGATAAACGCTATAAAAATCGTGGACCGATTCAACATTATTTACAGCCTCTAAAAGAGGATCAATTACCGATTATTGAAGAAGAATTTTTGACTGTTAAAAGCCAAATAGAAGAGGAACTATTTTTAGGTTTACGAAAAAAAGAAGGCGTGTCTAAAGAAAAATTTAAAGAACGCTTTGGTAGAAGAATTGAAGATATTTATTCACTAGTCATTGAAGAATTAGTCAATGAAAAATTGCTTCAAATCAGTGATCAACGAATCTTTTTAACTCAGGCAGGTATGTTTAAAGGCAATGAAGTCTTTGAAAAATTTTTAATTGATGATGCGATTAGCACTCTTTAATAGAGAGTGCTAATTTTTTTGTCTTTTCTCTTGACTTAATCTACAATTATGGTATATTTATAATCGAGTTAGCACTTAAAGATAAAGAGTGCCAACCAGAGGGTGAGCATATGTTAACGGAAAGGCAAAATTTAATTCTCCGCTTGATCATCCAAGACTTTACTGAAACTGGTCAGCCAGTTGGTTCGAAAAGGTTGATGGAAGAAGGCGTACAAGCAAGCTCGGCAACAATTCGCAATGATATGAAAGTATTGGAAGAAAATGGCTTAATTGAAAAGACTCATTCATCTTCCGGACGAGTACCTTCGAAAAAAGGTTATCGTTATTACATTGATCATTTATTGACGCCAGCTAAGGTGAATAAGCAAGAAGTAGAGCAAATTCGTTCTTCCTTAAAAAAAGACATTCATGAGATTGATGATATTATTTCACAATCAGCCAAAATTTTATCAGAAGTTACTAGTTATACAGCATTTTCTTTAGGACCTGAGATGAAGGACCGGACGTTGACAGGGTTTAGAATTGTTCCTTTGAATGACCGTCAGATTTTAGCAATTATCGTGACAGACAAGGGAAATGTAGAAAGCCAAGTCTTTAGAATTCCTGAGAATGTAGCAAGCAGTGACTTAGAAAAAATGGTGAAGATCATTAATGACCGTCTAGTCGGTCAACCGCTCTTAACAGTCTATCAGAAGTTAAGAACGGAAATTCCGATGATTTTACATCGTTATTTTCAAACAACTGATGGTATTGGCCGATTGTTCGATATCATTTTAAATGAAGCTTTTGAGGAAAAAGTTTTTGTCAGTGGTCGGATGAATATTTTGAACGCAAATCCTGACGATTTATCTCAGTTCAAATCAATGTATTCATTGATGCAAGATTCCGATGAATTGACAAAATTACTTTTACCAACTGATCAAGAGATTCATGTTCGCATGGGTGCTGAATTGGGAGATCGCATGTTTGATAATTTGACAATGGTGCAAGCCAACTATCAAATTATTGGTCATGGTCGCGGCACAATTGCTTTATTGGGACCGACTTCAATGCCTTATTCGAAAATATTTGGTTTATTAGATGTTTTTCGTTACGAACTGACAGCAATACTGGATGATTATTATCGTTCCCTTGATTTGAATCACTAAAATATTCCTCAGAAAGGAAGAGCAAAGTGGCAGAAAAAAACAAACACGATGATGCGGAATTGAATGAAGAAATGGATCAGGAAATTGAGACAACAATTGAAGAAAACGAAATTTCTGAGTTTGATCAATTAACCGCAGAGTTTAATGAGATGGAAGATAAGTTTTTGCGGGCACGAGCAGAAATTGCTAATATGCAAAACCGCAACAAAAATGAGCGAGAACAATTAGTTAAGTATCGTTCACAAGATTTAGCTAAAAAAATTCTACCTGTGATTGACAACCTTGAACGTGCATTAGCTACTGAAGTAAATGATGATCAAGGTGCTAGCCTTAAAAAAGGTGTGGAAATGGTGTTAGAAAGTCTGACTGTAGCTTTGAAAGAAGAAGGAATTACAGAAATTCCAGCAGTTGATGTTGTATTTGATCCAAATCTGCATCAAGCAGTGCAAACAATTCCTGCAACTGATGATGTTCCTACAGATTCAATTGTGGAAGTATTGCAAAAGGGCTATCAATTACATGATCGCGTGTTACGCCCAGCGATGGTTATTGTCGCACAATAAAAAAATTCACTGATTCGTCAGCTTAAAAAATAAAGGAGACTGAAAATTATGAGTAAAATTATTGGTATTGACTTAGGTACAACAAACTCTGCCGTTGCCGTATTAGAAGGTAATGAAGCAAAAATTATTGCAAATCCAGAAGGTAACCGTACAACTCCTTCTGTTGTGTCATTCAAAAATGGAGAAATCCAAGTTGGTGAAGTAGCAAAACGCCAGGCGGTTACTAATCCACATACTGTTTCATCAATCAAACGTCATATGGGTGAAGCTGGTTATAAAGTTGAAATGGATGGCAAATCTTATACACCTCAAGAAATTTCAGCAATGATCTTACAATATATGAAAGGTTTTGCAGAAGATTATTTAGGTGAAAAAGTTGAAAAAGCAGTTATTACTGTTCCTGCTTACTTTAATGATAGTCAACGTCAAGCAACAAAAGATGCTGGTAAAATTGCTGGTTTAGAAGTTGAACGGATCGTTAATGAACCAACTGCAGCAGCTTTAGCATATGGTTTAGACAAAACTGACAAAGACCAAAAAATCTTAGTATTTGACCTTGGTGGTGGTACATTTGACGTATCAATCCTTGAATTAGGTGATGGTGTCTTTGATGTATTATCAACAGCTGGTGACAACAATTTAGGTGGGGATGATTTTGATAACAAGATCATTGACTATCTGGTTGCTGAATTTAAAAAAGAAAATGGTATTGACTTAAGTTTAGATAATATGGCTATGCAAAGATTGAAAGATGCAGCTGAAAAAGCCAAAAAAGATTTATCTGGTGTAAGCTCAACTCAAATTAGCTTACCATTTATTACAGCAGGCGATGCTGGTCCATTACACTTAGAAAATACGTTATCTCGTGCAAAATTTGATGAAATTACTGCTGATTTAGTTGAAAGAACTAAAACACCAGTCCGTCAAGCATTAAAAGATGCTGGACTTTCTCAATCAGAAGTTGATGAAGTGATTTTAGTTGGTGGTTCTACTCGTATTCCAGCAGTAGTTGAAGCAGTACGTAAAGAAACTGCTAAAGAACCAAATAAATCAGTGAACCCAGATGAAGTAGTTGCCATGGGTGCTGCTATTCAAGGTGGCGTTATCACTGGTGATGTAAAAGATGTTGTTTTACTTGATGTCACTCCATTATCTCTAGGGATTGAAACAATGGGCTCAGTCTTCACTAAATTGATTGACCGCAACACAACAATTCCAACAAGTAAATCTCAAGTATTCTCGACAGCGGCTGATAACCAACCAGCAGTAGATATTCACGTGTTACAAGGTGAACGTCCAATGGCAACTGATAATAAAACTTTAGGTAGATTCCAATTAACTGATATTCCACCAGCTCCACGTGGTATTCCTCAAATCGAAGTAACATTTGATATTGATAAAAACGGGATCGTAAATGTTTCTGCCAAAGACTTAGGCACACAAAAAGAACAAAAAATTACGATTAAATCTTCTTCAGGTTTATCTGATGATGAAATCGAACGGATGGTTAAAGATGCAGAAGCAAATGCTGAAGCTGATAAAGTTCGTAAAGAAGAAGTTGATTTACGTAATGACATTGATGCCTTATTATTCTCAGTTGATAAAACTTTGAAAGAGTTAGAAGGAAAAGTTGACGCTGAAGAAGTTAAAAAAGCCGAAGAAGCTCGCGATGAATTAAAAGCTGCTGTTGAAGCTAACAACATCGAAGACATGAAGACTAAACGTGATGCATTGAATGAAATCGTTCAAAGCTTAACTGTAAAACTTTATGAACAAGCAGCTCAACAACAAGCAGAAGAAAATCCAGAAGCTGCACAAGGTGGCGCGGATGATGTCGTAGATGCTGATTTTGAAGAAGTTGACGGCGACGACAAAGATAAATAAGCTTAAGAATAATTAGATAGCGAGACTGAAGCAAAAAACATTTTGGTTTTTGTCTCAGTCTCGTTTCTGATTTAGCTGGTATTCATCTATCGTTAATGGAAACATTGTGATACAATACTAGCGATTCTATTTTATGGAGGAAAACAAATGGCTGAAAAAAGGGATTATTATGAACTCCTTGGGGTACAAAAAGGAGCTTCAGATGATGAGATAAAAAAAGCTTATCGGAAGCTTTCAAAAAAATACCATCCAGATATTAATAAAGAAGCCGATGCAGAAGAAAAATTCAAAGAAATTTCCGAAGCCTATGAAATTTTAAGCGATCCTCAAAAACGAGCAGCCTATGATCAATATGGTCACGCGGGAACCGATCCAAACTTTGGCGGTGGAGCTGGTGGCTTTGGCGGATTTGGTGGCGCCGGAGCTGGTTTTGGCTTTGAAGATATCTTTGAATCATTTTTTGGAGGAGCTGGTGGCGGACGTCAAGCGGATCCTACTGCACCAAGGCAAGGTGCTGACTTACAATATTCAGTTACCTTGGAATTTGAAGAAGCAATTTTTGGTGCTGAAAAAGATGTTAAATATAACCGTGAGGAAACATGTCATACTTGTCACGGTAATGGAGCAAAACCAGGAACACAACCGGAAGTTTGTCATAAATGTCATGGTGCCGGAACAATTAATGTTGAACATCAAACTCCTTTAGGACGAGTTGTTAGTCGTCAAACATGTGATGTCTGCCATGGGACAGGTAAAGAAATCAAAGATCCTTGTCCAACATGTCATGGTTCAGGACATGAAAAACGTCCACACACTGTAAAAGTAAATGTGCCTGCAGGTGTAGAAGATGGTCAACAAATGCGTTTAGCTGAACAAGGTGAAGCAGGTACAAATGGAGGACCTTATGGCGATTTATATGTGGTTTTCCAAGTAAAACAAAGTGATATATTTGATCGTGAAGGACCAGAAATTTATTACACATTACCATTGAGCTTTGTTCAAGCAGCATTAGGTGATGAAATTGCGGTACCAACAGTTCATGGTGACGTTAAATTAAAAATTCCTGCTGGAACACAAACAGGACAAAAATTCCGCTTACGTGGTAAAGGTGCACCACGTTTGAGAGGAAATGTAAATGGCGATCAACAAGTAACAGTAAAAATTGTCACTCCTAAGAATTTAAATGACCAACAAAGAGAAGCTTTAAGAACTTTCGCTGAAGCAGGTGGGCAAACCGTTTCTGAGCAAAAAGAAGAAGGTTTTTTCAATAAGGTCAAAGATGCATTCGGTGGAAAAAAATAAAGTTTAGAACAATCGAGGATAAAACTTCGGTTGTTCTTTTTATTAATCAAATACAGACCCAGAAGTCCTCTTTTGTTATAATTAAATATAAGGAGGGGTCTTATGGGACAAATTGAAGAATTATTTAATCGATTAGCAGAAGATTTTTATCATTATTTATTTGTAGGTAGTATGGATGATGCTGATTCACTTTTAGATACGATTGATTTTTTCTTAGATCGCGTAGATAAACAAAAGTTTAGCTATAAATTAGTGGATTCTAAGACTGTTCTGCAAGTTTATACTGTGGACATTCCTAAAGATTTCCCCGTTTTTTTTTGGTGAAGGCTTATTGATTTATCAAGCGTTGATGGACCTATATTTTGAGTTAAGACAAGTTGATTTAATTTCTAAAGAGGATTTTAAAAAAATACAGACACTACTACAAGAAAACAAAAACTTATTTTTTTACCGATTGATTGATTCAAGCTTTTGGGGAGCAGATAAGAGAAAATTGTTGGTTGAAATGACTGATAATGAAATTATTGATTTTGCTCAAGTTACTAAAACGATGTTAAATGAAATTAATCATGATAAACCACATACGAAAAGTAATGTCATTCCTTTTCCTAATATGGAGATCGATTTTTTTTGAGCCGTTTGAAGATGATGACGGCATGCTAAAGGGATTTCAGTTACGAGTTGATATTGTTGGTGAAAAACCACCTGTTTGGCGGAGATTATTAGTTCCAGAAGAAATTAATTATCGGCAATTAAGTGACATTATGCAAATGATTTTTCAAATAGATCGTAAAGGGAAGTATTCTTTTAAAGCTTTGCAAGGGCAAATTCAAGGAGTCGAAGAGTTAACTGAAACTTATTTGAAGAGTCATCTAGTTAATGTTGAAGATCAGTTAGTTACAAGTTTTATGGGGAAAAATAAGGAACCTTTTCGCTATTATTACTCTTCTTTGGGAAATGAATTAGTTTTAAAAGTGAAAGTAGAAGATTTACTTGGTTTCGAAGATTTCTTTCGGGAAGTTCAACCGATTTGTGCTAAGCTGGTCGGTGAAAATCCTTACGTTAGTCAGCAAAAATTACCTCAACTAGAAGAAATCAATCGAAAACTATCTGTCTATTGGCATAAAGAAATGACATAAAAATGACGCAGTAAGTTTTAAAACTTATTGCGCCATTTTCTTTTATTTGAATGTGCATCATTTAAAACAGGTGCATTGTCAGTAATCAATAGGGCAGCCATAACATAGCCGATCCAGCTATCTCGTGGATAAAGAACATAAGCCGCAGACCACTTGGTAGCATATTTATCTTTGTATTCTTTTAAGCCGCCAAAAGAATAAAAACGAGAACCAAAATTATAGACTAGGTAGGCAATTCGTTCTTGAGTAAAACTTTTTCGAGAAGTTCCTACATTAGCTAAAGGAGCCATTCCCAAATCAAAATATTGGATACCTTGTTCTTGAAAATATTGGAACAAATTAATAAATAGAAAGTCCATCGTTCCCCCAGGAGCTTTTGTCGGACTATGCCGCATAAGGTCAATGGTTGCTAGTTGGTTATTTGTATAGGTTGGCATAAAATTAGCAAATGCAACGATCTCTTGATTTTCATTTCTGATTACCCCAATGGGTGCACGTTGTAAATAATCTTCTGAGAAAAAGCCGAGGGAATAGCCTTTTTCTTTACGACCATTTAACCACTCATCAGAGATATCCTTTAATTGTTGGATTATTTCTTTTGAAAATGGTGGTTGAATGACTTCAAAGATAAAGCCTTGTTTTACTATTTTGTTGAAACTGGCTCTTTGACCCTTCATTTTTTTTCCGCTTAGAGTAAAGTCTGGTAAGTAAACATGGGCTTTTTCGCCAAACTTGATAAAATCATACCCGACTTCATGTAACAACATCACCATGTCTTCGCTATTTTCATAAAAAACAGGTTGATAATTGAAACGATCAGCAATTTCAATAAACTCTTCGGTCGCTTTTTCAAAATCTTCCTTTTTACCTGAAGGATCTCCCATGACTAAAAGCTTATTGTTAAAGCTAGACATTTGGAAAAAGACAGTATCTTCTTCGCCATTATTGTAAATATAGACCTGTTTATCCTTTAAAAAGACCAATTGACTATCAGCATTTCCACCATAATTTGCTAAAATAGTCTCAATCTTTTGTGCATCTAAGTCTTCGCCAATCTTCACTTTTTTCCCTTTTAAATAGCGAACAAAGAATAATACAATCAGTGATACGACTAAGATGGCAATAAAGCCAACTCCCCAAATCCTTTCACTAGGAAATAAGAAAAATTCTGGCAAATGGTGGCGATGATGGATGTGGGGACTATTATAAACGCCAATAACAATATACAAAATAGCTAATCCACCAAAGATAAGTCCATCAATTGTTAGCCATTCCCAACTGTAAACCAATTGTTCTCGATACAATTCATTTTTAGAGAAAATAACGAAAAATAGTAAAAACAAAAGAAAAATCCCTGTTGACAATTGGAAGCCAGCAAAAAATGCATAGATAAAAGTCAAAAGAATTAAAAGAATAGTTGGCCAATAAGCTCGTTTGACTCTGGCTTGAATACCACGACCAGCAATAATTAATAAATAACCTAGCAATATTGCTGGAAAAACAACGATGACTCTTGATTGAATCGGGTTAAGATGATTAAACCAGCTAAACCTGAAAAAGAATTCTGGAATTGTTGCTGATAAAACCATCATGATGCCAGTCAGATATAGTAGGAATACTTCAACTTTATGAAAGATTTCTTTCAATAAATTGATAGGAATGTCATTATAGCGTTGATTGATTGTTGTATTGAAATTTTTAATAAAGAGAGTAACCCCAATAATAAATGGCACAATATAATAAAAAAGTCTAAACAATAACAACCATGCGACAACAGTTTCACGATTAATATTTAGAGCGGATAAGCCAATAATCATCATTAAATCAAAACTACCTAATTCGCCTGGAATCATTGAGGCAATCCCAATTACGGTAGCAGCGATGAATAATGGAATGACCTCACGAATTTCAAATGAGAGCCCCATTAATAATCCAGTAGCAATAAAACTAATTAAAACAAAAGACCATTCTAAGACAGAAGTTAAGATTAATTGGAAACGATGACGGTGAGACAAGTCACCTAAGTATTCACCTTTACCAAATAAGCTTAAGCAAAAAACAATCGGGAAGTATAAACCGCCGGCAATTAACCAAACCCAATACTGGCTTAAATAACTATTTGATTCATCAAAAAAAACTAGGAAAAAGGAAAGGAGGGCATATAACGAAAGCCCCGACATGGTAAAGATTAATATTTTGGATAAAGCTTGAACAACTTTTTTTCCAGTATTTTGTTTTCCATAAAATTCTGAGCGGAGGCCGGCACTGATAAAACCACCAAACCCAGCTAAATTATTCAAAGTATTCACTAGCCAGCTAGTTTCTAGGAGATAAGTTTTTTTTGGTTTTTGACCTAAGAGTTGATTCAAAATAACGTCATAGCCTAACATTGGAAGAATTGCTATCAAACCTATTAAAGCCATTAATAAAATATTAATCGGCGGGATATTTGAAAAAATATCCTTTAATTGATGAAACGAGATAGTCTTAGCAATATTCGATAATTCGTAGAAAACAATCACTATTACAGATATTAAAAAGATTGTTTTTATTTTTTTGGCGTTTCGTTTAAACCAATCAATCAGTTTTTCCATTTTAAGACCTCGTACTTTCTAGAAGAAAGCGTAATACTTCTTCATTAAATCGTTTTGGATTTCTTCTGGCAAACATGTGACCTTGACCTTTAACTAGTGCAAAGCTAGCATTGGGAATGGTACGGGCTAAATACATTGAGTGACTCGTTTTGATAACATCATGTTTTCCAACTATAACTAACGTTGGTGCCGTAATTTCTGCTAGATCTTGACTATTTAAACCAACATCATGAAACAGTAATTTCAAAATAGGTAAAAAATTCCGCATCCCTTTATCAAAGAAGGAACCTAACCAAACAATAGCATATTGTAAATAACTTGCTAGATGAGGTATCAAGCGAACACCGCTGACCAATGTGTTTCCCGCATTTAATACTAAATGGTCACAATGATCCGGATAAAGATGGGCAAAAACCATCGCTAAATTTGCACCATCACTAAAGCCCAACAAGTCAGCTTTTTCAATTTTTTCTTGTTTCATAATTGCCAATAGATCATCTGCCATTAATTGAAAACTCGTTACTTTTTTTGTATTTGTTGACCGTCCATGGCCACGACTATCAACCACAAACACAGTGAAGTACTGACTAAAATTTTCTAATTGTTTTGAGAAATATTTCCCACTACCACCATTTCCATGAAGTAAGAACAAGGCACTACCACTACCATATTTTTCGTAATATATTTCTGAACCGTCTGCTACAACCACTGTTTTATTTTTCACTTTCACATCATCACCTACTATTACATTAGTATAACGATTTCTATGTTTACAATGCAATTAAAAAGAGAGCACCTTACAATAATTAAAGATTGAATAATAATAGTTTAAAGAAATATAAAACTGTCGAAGTTTACTTTTTTATCTTCGTAGCTTCTTGTACTATGTAAGTCATAAGAAATTTAGTTGGATGGTTATCAATGAGAAAAATTAAAAATTTTTTTAAGGGATTCGTTATTTTCATATTAATGGGCGTTTTAATAGTTGCAGGAATTCTATTTTATCGCACGTTTCAATTTACAAAAACAGTTAATGCCTATCGCTCAGAAGTTAGTGAAATTGCTGCAGATGAAGGTATTGAAGAATACACCGACACGATCTTAGGTATTATGTATACTGAATCAAAAGGTCGTGGAACAGATTTAATGCAGAGCTCTGAAAGTGCTTATGGAACAACTGGGCAAATATCTAGCCAAGAAGAAAGCTTGAAACAAGGTGTTAGTCATTTTGCTGAAAGTTTAAAATTAGCGGAGGCTGCCGGTTGTGATTTATCTACTGCTATTCAAGCCTATAATTTTGGTTTTAAATACATCGATTACGTCAAAGAAAATGGTGGTGAAAATACTGTTAGTTTGGCTGAAAATTATTCGCGGGATGTGTTATCACCAGGTATGGGTAATACAGATCAGTCTCAGTATCGCTACATGAAAATTCAGTCCTTGATGTATAATGGTGGTTATTTGTATCGTAATGGTGGCAATATGTTTTATGCTGAAATCGTTGAGATGAACCGTAAGATTCTAGATTTTTTTGCTCCAATGCAAAAGTAAGCGTAATGCTTGAAATTTTTTTGGAATCTGATAAAATGATAAATGTATATTTGTGTCTTTGAGTCGCGCTGATTAGTTTTTGAATTAGGGCGATTTTTGTGGCTGTTATTCTTTTAAAGATAGGGGTGATGGGTATGGCACAGAGAATTCCTCAGGAAGTAATTGATGATGTTAGGGAAAAAACCAATATTGTCGAAGTAATTGGTCAATATGTTCAATTGAAAAAATCTGGAAAAAATTATTCTGGATTGTGTCCTTTTCATGAAGAAAAGACCCCCTCATTTTCAGTAGCAGAAGACAAACAGATCTTTCATTGCTTTGGCTGTGGAAAAGGTGGAAATGTCTTTACTTTTTTACAGGAGATTGAAGGAATTAGTTTTCCTGAATCGGTTCAAAAAGTTGCTGAAATGGAACAAATTCCGTTACAATTAAATATCAACCCACAGACAGAAGTGGTCGAAAATTCAGATCAAAAAAAATTAATTACGCTTCATGAAAAAGCTCGTGATCTTTACAATCATATGTTAATAAACACAGCAGTCGGTGAGGCAGCATTAGACTATCTGCAGCAACGCGGATTAGATGATTCAATCATTGAAGAATTTAAGTTAGGCTTTGCGCCAAATCAACGGGATTTTTTAGTGCAGATTAGTCGTCGTGAAGGTTTTTCTGATGACATTATGGAACGCAGTGGTTTATTTATTCGGCGAGAGGATGGTAGTTTTGTTGATCGTTTTTACCAGAGGGTCATGTTTCCTTTAAATGATTTTCGTGGAAAAACAATCGGTTTTTCAGGACGGTTGCTAAAAACAGCAGAATATCCTGGTGAGGATCAGCCAAAATACCTGAATTCCCCTGAAACTGAGTTATTTAACAAGCGAGTCGTGCTTTTTAATTTTGATAAAGCTCGGAATGAGATTCGTAAACAAGGCGAAGCAATCTTGTTTGAAGGTTTTATGGATGTGATTGCTGCTTGGCGAGCTGGTATTAAAACGGGGTTAGCTTCAATGGGTACAAGTTTGACCGAACAACAAATGGCGGCGATTGAACGAATCACAAATCAGGTAATCATTGCTTATGATGGTGATTCGCCTGGAATGGCGGCAACCGAACGAGCCATCACTAGTTTTAGTAATCACTCTCGAATAAATGTTTCTGCTGTTACCATTCCAGAACAATTAGATCCAGATGAATATTTAAAAAAATATGGTGCTGAAGCATTACAAAATTTATTTCAGCATGGCCGGCAAACACCTTTTGTTTTTAAGATGAATTATTACAAAAAAGGCTTGAACTTAGATAATGAAAATGATCTGTTGACTTATTTAAACGAGTTGATGCAGGATTTAGCAAAAGTTCAGTCACCGGTTGAGCAGGATTTATATTTAAGTCAATTAGCAGATAATTTTCAGTTATCAAAAGATAGCTTGAAACAACAACTACAATTGGCAAGAAACCAGGTGCGTAATGAACGGCGTCAAACCAATGTACAAAGTGCACCACAAGTAGCAGTTCAGCAGCTATCTCAAACAGAAAAGGCTGAACAAATGTTAATTTATCGTAGTATGAATGAGCCGATGGTGAGAGAAGAACTAATCGCTGGCGGATTTCAATTTGTACACGATCAATATCAGGAATTGCTTCTTTATATCGATAGTTATATGATAGTTCATGGGAATTTTATTTTAGCGGATTTCTTGAATTATTTAAAGGATGATGGGATGAAGCAATTGATCGTCGACATCTCCATAATACCTATGTCACAAGATAGTAATGAACGGGAAATTTCTGATTTGAAAAAAGTTATTGCGCTGACTGGCCTAGCTGAAGAAATCAAAAAACGACAATTAGAGCAGCTTGAAGCCAGAAAAACCGGCAATCAACAAAAAGAATTGGAATTAACGGTTCAAATTATTGAACTGACTAAGCGCTTGAAACAAGCCTAGAAGTGAAAGGGGCATTTTGTATGGCAAACAAAACAGAAAACAAAGAGTATCAAAAAAGATTACAAGCCTTTATTAAGGAAAAGAAACCATTGGGACAAGTGGTTTATGATGAATTAACCAACAAAATGGCGACACCTTATGCTTTGAACGCTGAAGAAATGGATATATTGATCCAAAAAGTGGAAGATGCTGGGATTAGTGTCGTTGATGAAAACGGCGAACCTTCTAAAGCCAGCTTGAAAACACAAGAAAAAACAGCTGAAAAAGCAAAAAATGAAGATTTATCTGCACCAACAGGTGTAAAAATTAATGACCCCGTTCGTATGTATTTAAAAGAGATTGGTCGTGTTTCATTATTAACAGCTCAAGAAGAAGTTGAGTTAGCATTATTAATTGAACAAGGTGACCAAGAAGCTAAACAAAAATTAGCCGAAGCCAACTTACGTTTAGTGGTAAGTATTGCCAAACGTTATGTCGGTCGGGGCATGCAATTTCTTGATTTAATTCAAGAAGGGAATATGGGCTTAATGAAGGCCGTTGAAAAATTTGATTACCGTAAAGGATTTAAATTCTCAACTTATGCTACTTGGTGGATTCGTCAAGCAATTACACGTGCGATTGCTGACCAAGCAAGAACGATTCGAATTCCAGTGCATATGGTCGAAACCATTAATAAATTAATCCGAGTACAACGTCAATTACTTCAAGATTTAGGTCGCGAACCGACACCAGAAGAAATTGGAGCGGAAATGGATTTACCAACTGAAAAAGTTCGTGAAATTCTAAAAATTGCGCAAGAGCCAGTATCTTTGGAAACACCGATTGGTGAAGAAGATGATTCACACTTAGGTGATTTTATTGAAGACCAGGAGGCTACTAGTCCGGCTGAACATGCAGCATCTGAAATGTTAAAAGAACAATTAGAAGATGTGTTAGACACCTTAACTGATCGTGAAGAAAATGTTTTGCGATTGCGTTTTGGTTTAGATGACGGCAGAACTCGTACGTTAGAAGAAGTAGGTCGGGTATTCGGTGTAACAAGAGAACGGATTCGACAAATTGAGGCAAAAGCTTTAAGAAAATTACGTCATCCATCTCGCTCAAAACAATTAAAAGATTTCTTAGAATAAAAGATCAAAAATGGAGCATGGATATTATTATCTGTTGCTTCATTTTTTTTATTCAAATATTAAATTTATAGAAATCTAGCAAAACATCTTTTACCTTGGTAGAGGATATGATAAATTTAACAGTAAGAATGAAAAAAAGGAGCAGATTTCATTGCATAAATGTCCCAATTGCGGTTTTGAACCCGTTGATGGCAGAGCTATTTGTCCAAACTGTGGTTTTGAGTTAACCGCCAAAAATGATAGAGCGAAAAAAAATGATGAAATTGAGTGGTCAGAGTTAGCATCTATGCCGATTGATTCGGTTAAGGAAATGTTTAGTGCTACAAACGATGAATCACCTGAAGATAACGAAGGTTCTCAAGATGAATTAAAAATTGTCGAAAAGAAAGCGGAACATTTACCTGAAACGGAAGCATCTTTTGACAGAACCAATCCAATTTTGGAACAATATATCCGAGAACATAAAGAAGAATCGGAAAAGTTAAAAGAAAAGTCAAGTGCTGAAGAAAAGGCCGAAGCTGAAAGAAAAGCACTAATTGAAGCTGAGCAAGCCAAAGTTATCGCAGCAGAGCAGGCCAAGGCAGCAGCGGACAAAACTCGTTCGTTGGAGAGTCATAAAGAAAGCAATCAAGAACCGCCTAAAAAAGGAAAAAAAGGTCGCAACATTGCGATAGCTGCAGTTATTTTAGTAGCACTATTAGGTGGAGGTGGTTATTACTACTCTTACCAACAGGATCAAGCGGCAGAAGAAGCCGCAGCAGAGAAAGCTGCGGCTGATAAAAAAAATAATCAAGCAATTGACGAAATTGAAGCAGAAATAACTGATTTTTATACTAATAGTAAGCAAGTCTTTCTAAAAGTTGATAAAGTCGATACTAACACAGCTAAAATTGCAGAAGAGATTAATCAATATAAAAAGAATGACCGTTATAAAGAATTAAAAAATAGTTATGATACTTTAACAGCAAAACAAAAAGATGTTCAAGCAGTTAACAATCTATTTACATCTACGGCAATTAACGGTGACATCTTAGCGAGCGATTTAAAATTAAAAGCAGCAGAAGATGTTACTCTAACTGTTGATACAAAAGATAACCAGTTTAACGATTTGTTAAATGAAGCAATTAATCAAGCTAAAACGCAGTATGATCAAATTATTGATTTGAGGAATTCTGTAAGTACTCTTATTACTAATGGTACAGTTGCAAGTACAGCTACTCGTTCGACTTATAATGCAACAATGCAAAAAGCTGGAACTGTTCCAAATCAAGAACTCATCACAGATCAAGTTAATCAATTGGCAGAAGTAAACCAAACTTTAACCGAATGGGAAACTGCTGCCAGTGAATCAGCAAGTCGTGCTGAGAAAGAGGAAGAAACTACTTCAAGTAGTGAATCTTCAACAAGTTCACCCTCATATAGTATGAGCGGTAATAATCAACCTATTATGTCAACAAACCAAAGTCAAGTTGCAGATTCTGGTAATAGTGCTTGGTCTTGGAATAGTGGTGTGCGCGAAAAATTCTTGCAAACAGTAATTGATCGTGGTTATGTTACTGAGGGTGGTTATTCACTTGTACCAGTTCAAATTCAAGGTGACGAAGGATATTACAATTTATTTGCAACTAACAATCAATCCGATTTAACTAAAGGATATACGTCCGCTGATTTACCAATGTATGTTGTAACTGTTAATTGTAAAACTGGTTGGTTTAAGGGAAATGGCGGCGGCGGAAGCAGAAGCTAAAATAGTAAAAATGAATTGAAAAGAGCTGTAACATCAGTGAAGTTTCACTTGTGTTGCAGTTCCTTTCGTTTGAAAAGGAGAAAATAAATGAACGATTTATTAGGTCAAGTCTTTACTGGCTTGATTACAGACGAAAATGAAGAAGCTTATTTTGTGCAAAAAAATGGTGTCACTTTTCAATTAGCGAAAACAGAAGGAGAGCACAAGATTGGTGATCCAGTAGAGGGATTTGCTTATGTGAATCAAAAAAAACAGGGGGCTTTTACAACAGAAATTCCAGCTATTAAAAATGGGCAATATGGTTTTGCTGAAGTGATTGGTGTGCGTAAAGACTTGGGTGTATTCGTTAATATCGGTTTGCCTGATAAGGACGTAGTTGTTTCATTAGATGAATTACCGACTATGAAAGAATTATGGCCCAAAAAAGATGATCGTCTGATGATTACTTTACGTGTCGATGATAAGGATCGTATGTGGGGAACTTTAGCTGATGAGAATGTATTTCATGCAATGGCTCGTAAAGGCACTGCTGAAATGAAAAATAAAGATGTAAAAGGAACAGTATATCGATTAAAAGTTGCTGGAACATTTTTAATTACGGATGATTTATATTTAGGTTTCATCCATCCATCTGAACGATATAATGAACCTCGTCTTGGTGAAGTCATCGAAGGACGTGTCGTTGGCTTGGCTGCTCATGATAATATGTTAAATATATCTCTTAAGCCTCGTAGTCATGAAATGATTGACGGTGATGCGGGGATGTTGTTAGCAATGCTAGAACGAAGCGAAAATAAAATGTTGCCTTATGGAGACAAATCAGGTCCTGATGAAATTAAAGCGGCATTTGGTATCAGTAAAGGACAATTTAAACGAGCAATTGGCGCTTTATTAAAAGCTAAAAAAATTGAACAACGAGATAATCAAATTTACTTAAAAAACTAATTGAGAATAGCTTGTGTTAATGAAGAATATAAATTATACTTATTCTAAACTAATCACGAAAACCAAATATTTTGTTTATAATGATTATAAATTAGCAGGGAGGTTCTCAATGAATACCGTTTTAGCTCTACAAAAAACAAAAAAACAACTCCATGATTCAGGATTTAAATTAACTCCCCAAAGAGAATCTGTTGTGATTGTCTTGTTAGAAAATGAAAAAGATCATTTGTCGGCTGAAGAAATTTATTTTCTAGTTAAGAAGAAAAGCCCTGAAATTGGTTTAGCAACAGTTTATCGGACTTTGGAAATATTGACTGATTTGCATATTGTTAATAAGGTCAGTTTTGATGATGGTTTGGCTCGTTATGATCTGAGAAAAGAAGGAGCCGCACATTTTCATCACCATTTACTTTGTTTGGAATGTGGAAACATCGAAGAAATAGAAGAGGACTTGCTGGGAGAAGTTGAACAAGTAGTCGAGTCACGGTATCATTTTATCGTGAAGGATCACCGGTTGACTTTTCACGGTATTTGCTCGGATTGTCAAAATAAAAACAATAAATAGTTTTTTGATTAGAAAAGCTTGAGTCCCTTAGTTGATACGTGTATCATTTTAAGGGACTTTTTGGTATGATAAAGCGAAAGTGGTGAAACGATGGAAGAACAAATCATTGAATATTTACATTATTTGACGATCGAACGAGGCCTTTCTGCCAATACTAAAAGCAGTTATCAAAGAGATTTAAAACAGTATTTAGCCTTTTTGAATGAGGCTGGTATTTCCGATTGGCAAGCTGTCGATCGTTATACAGTAGTGGCTTTTTTAGCACATTTAAATCAACTGAATAAAGCATCGGCGACTGTTACTCGCATGATTTCTAGTTTACGTCGGTTTCATCAATACTTACGGCAAGAACGATTTACTGATCATGATCCTATGCAGCATATTGAAAGTCCTAAAAAAACTCAAAAATTACCTCAAACACTTTCCTTGCAAGAAGTTGAAAAACTGATTGCTACGCCTGATACAACAACAACTTTAGGTATTAGAGACCGGGCGATTCTAGAAGTGATGTACGCAACAGGATTGCGGGTGAGTGAATTGATTGGCTTGAAAATGGGCGATATCCATTTAGAGATGGGACTTTTACAAACCTTGGGTAAAGGAGATAAAGAAAGGATTGTTCCGTTGGGAGATTATGCGATTCATTGGATTGAGCGATATTTAGCGGAATCCAGACCTTTATTAACGAAAAAAAGACCCCAAGAGAATCATTTGTTTGTCAATAATCATGGCAGTGGATTGAGCCGACAAGGTATTTGGAAAAACCTGAAAGTTTGGGTTCTAAAAGCCGGAATTATAAAAGATGTCACGCCCCATACTTTACGACATAGTTTTGCGACTCATTTGTTAGAAAATGGTGCTGATTTAAGAACTGTTCAAGAATTATTAGGTCATTCGGATATTTCGACAACTCAGATTTACACACATATCACAAAACGACGAATGACAGAAGTCTATAAGGAGCATTTTCCTAGGGCTTAATAAAGGAGTTTATATGATTACTAGGTATCGAAAAAACCAAAGAAAAATTGCGATGGGACTTTTAAGCTTCCATCAAAATTTAAAAGAGCAACAGCATCTTTTAAAAGAATTAGATACTTATGAAGAAGATAATAATTACCAATTATTTTGTTACTATCATGAAGGTGAATCTGCTAATGTTCAAGGACTAATCGGGATTAGCATTGAGAACGATAATGAAATCGTTTTGCAAGATATTAGTTTAAATCCGTCTTATCGTGGTGAACGCATTGGTTTTCAAATGTTAGATGAATTACAATTTTTATTTCCTGGTCAAAAAATCTTAGCAACAAAGACTACGGCCGATTTCTTAAGTCATTGGCATGAAAGTAAAAAGGAAGCAACAAATGAGTGAAATTAGTTTAAAATTAGATGTTTTTGAAGGTCCTTTGGATTTACTTTTACATTTAATTCAGCAGTTAGAAATTGATATTTATGATATTCCAATTACTCAAGTAACTGAACAATATATGGATTTTATTCACACAATGAAAACTTTGGAATTAGAAGTTGCCGGAGAATACATCGTGATGGCTGCGACATTAATGTCCATTAAAAGCCAAATGTTATTGCCGAAAGTAGAAGTTTCTTTAGGTGAGGATGATCTCTATGAAGAAGATCCGCGAGAGGCTTTGGTACAACAGTTATTAGAATATCGAAAATATAAATACGCGGCGAATTTATTGTCTGAAAAGGCAACTGAACGCGGTCAATATTTTTCTAAAGAACCAATGGATTTATCAGATTACAAGGAAAATAATACCTTACTACCGGCAAATCAAGTCAATACGATTGATTTGTTTTTAGCGATGCATGATGTTTTGCAAAGAAAAAAATTAAACCGCCCACAAGATTCTGTTGTTAGTGGTGAAACCATCACAATTGAGGAGAAAGTAAATCAAATTCGTTTTAAGTTAGATGAATTAAACTCGGATGAAGGGCTTCCTTTGGAGAACTTTTTTCAAAACTATACAAAAGATGAAATGGTGACGACTTTTATGGCGTTATTGGAATTGATGAAAAATGGGCAAGCAACGGCAAAACAAATTAAAAATTACGATCCAATTTTAGTCTACAAAGGAGTTTCAGATGAATAAATTAAGTCAAGTTGAAGCTTTGCTTTTTGTTGTTGGTCAAGAAGGTATTGGCTTAGATGAGCTTTCATACAATTTAAAAATATCAACGGCTGAAACCTATCAGCTGATTGAATCGTTAACAGCAGCATATCAAGCAGATCCGAATCGAGCATTAACTGTTTTGGAGGTGGGCAGTCATTTTGTGTTAACCACCAAAAAAGAATGTGCGCCATTGTTAAAAACTTTTGCACGTTCTCCATTAGTGAACAAATTGAGCCAAGCAGCTTTAGAAACTTTATCTATTATTGCATACAAACAACCAATCAGTCGTGTACAGATTGATGAAATGCGAGGGGTTCAATCTAGTGGAGCAGTTCAAACTTTGGTATCAAGGCATTTAATTGAAGAAAAAGGTCGTGTGGAAGGGCCTGGTCGAGCGATTTTATATGGTACAAATGAGCGTTTTATGGATTATTTCGGTTTAAAAGATTTAAGTGAATTGCCAGATGTTGAAAAAATGGAGGATGATTTATCTTCCGAAGAAGAAGTTCCACTGGATTTGTTTTTTGACCGGTTAAAAGAGGAGAATATATAGATGGAAAGATTACAAAAAGTAATTGCACACGCGGGAGTTGCTTCTCGTAGAAAAGCCGAGGAAATTATTTCCAATGGCAGAGTTAAGGTCAATGGAGAAGTTATTACCGAGTTAGGCACAAAGGTTGGTAAAAAAGATGTGGTAGAAGTTGATGGTGTACCCATCTACCAAGAAGAACCGGTTTATTATTTATTTTACAAACCGCGCGGCGTGATTTCTGCTGTCACAGATGATAAAAATCGTCGAGTAGTCACTGATTTTTTCCCAGAAGTGACTGAAAGAATTTATCCAGTGGGTCGTTTAGATTATGATACATCAGGAATTTTAATTTTAACCAATGATGGGGATTTTTCACAAAAATTAGCCCATCCTAAACATCAAATCGATAAAGTATATGTAGCAAAAGTTAAAGGTATAGCTGATCAAAAGAATCTATATCCTTTGACAAAAGGAATTGTGTTGGAAGGCAAAAAAACAGCACCCGCACGTTACGATATTATTTCAAGTGATAAAAAATCTGAGACGAGTATCGTAGAGCTGACTATTCATGAAGGGCGTAATCATCAAGTGAAAAATATGTTACAAGCTGTTGGTCTACCTGTTCAAAAGCTAAAACGTGAAAAATATGGTGAACTTACATTAAAAGGTTTAAAACCAGGTGAGTATCGTCGCTTAAACGCAAAAGAAATCAAAAATTTGTTGCATCAAGCAAAATAAAAACTTTTTACTTGTATTTTGTTAGTGTTGTGCTATATTTGTATTGTAAATAAAAATAATTTTAAGGTTCGTCTTCAGGGGCAGGGTGAAAATCCCGACCGGTGGTAATAGTCCACGAACTGCGTTTACGCAGCCGAATCGGTGTAAATCCGATACCGACAGTACAGTCTGGATAAAGAAGATAGGGCTTATTTGAGTGTGAAATTCAAGTAACTCTATGCTTTTTTCTGAAGCATAGAGTTTTTTTGTACTTTCAAATTCGAGTGGTTCGTTGAAGATGATTCCTGAATCTTGGAGGATGTCAAATGAAGAACTTAAAGTTACAAAAGATGACAGCAGTAGCAGTAGCAGGAGCAATGGGATTGATTTTGCAATTTATCGCTTTTCCCTTAATTCCAATTTTCCCCTTTTTAAAGTTGGATTTTAGTGATATTCCTATTTTAATTAATATGTTCTTATTTGGACCAATTACTGGGATTGCGACAGCGTTAATCAGATCGTTGCTGCATTTAACTATGACTGGCTTTTCCTTTGATAATATGATTGGAGATTTTGCTAGTTTCTTTGCCACTACTATTTATACGTTACCAATTTTTGCATTATATAATAAAAATAAATTTAGTCGAAAATTTTCTGGTTTAGCTTTAGGGATTTTGGCGATGACTTTATTCATGAGCGTGGCTAACTATTTTGTTATCACACCACTTTATTTAAAAGCATTTGGCTTATCAGCTGGACAAATGTTAGGTATGAGTTTAGGTCGTTACGTATTGGTGGGTATTGTGCCATTTAATATTTTAAAAGGTATCATTGTCAGCAGCGCTTTTGTAATACTTCATGCGAAACTATTACCATGGTTAAGTAAGAAGAGTTTTAGTAGCCATTCCCATCACTCTATTTAAATAAAAGGACTAGCCATGATATTTTGGCTAGTCCATTTTTGTGTTATAGTGAATCGTAAGAAATCGCGTAAGCTGGGCATCTTTTTGCTGCTAGCCGAACGTCTTTTTGCGATTTTTCAGGAATAAATTGTTGTCGGGCTTTTTCTTCACCAGAAAAAATGATGATTCCATCATCACGATAGTCAAAAACTTCTGGTGCAATCGTTTGACAGAGTCCGCAAGCAATGCAGCGCTCTGGAAATATTTCTGCTTTCATTTTTCACCTCAAGGAGTATCTATATGACTTTGTTTATTTTAACGTTATTTCGTTCAGGCCACAAGTTAAGAGTATCTAGCATTTATCATTTATTGACTGGGAAAAGAACTAGTTCGGTCCTTATTTTCGGGTACTTTCATCAAATTTTAGTTTTTTTAGGTAGTTTGCCTTCACTAGAGAAAGCGGTATTTAATCAAGTAATCAAAAAATTATTGCAACTTAATTATATTGAAATGAATGATGAGTTTGGAAAAATAACTGATCTAGGACAGCAAGCTTTAACTGAAGTAGTCCAATTAAAACAGTTGACACAATTAGATGGTTTTAGATTTGGGCGGATGCGAATAGAGATGTGGCGGCTCATATTATTTGCGGTTCAAGTTATTAGCTTTATCAGTGTTCGTCAAAAAAAATATACGCCAATTGAACAAAGACCCGAAGCAGTCTATCAGTTAAAAAAATGGCTGAAAAATGCAGACAGTAATTTAATCGGACTATTGCTGGCTGAACTAGAGAAAATCTTTTCACAAATGCCCCAGAACCAAGCTGATTTTCTAGCGAATCAATTAAGTGGCTATCATCAGGATGGGAAAGTAGCTTTTCAGCTATTAGCTGAGGAGTGGCAAAGTGAACCATGGAATGTACTTTTCCAACAACAATGTATTGATTCTTTTCTTGAAAAAGTAATTCCAAATAGCCAGATTGATTTATTAATAAGTGATTTTTCACAACAAAATTGCAATCAAAGTATGTTGCAAACTAGAGATTTATTTTTAGCTGATTTGAATGAAACTGAAATCTTACAACAAAGAAGTATTAAAACTGGAACCTATTATGATCATATTATCGAGTGGGCAATTAGTGATGAAAATTTTCCATTCGAAAAATTTACTTTACTTGATTTTAAAGAGTCTAAAAATTTCGAGGAAGTAATTGATTTAAGTTATAAAAATTATCAGGAGAATTATTTGAATTTTCGTTTATCGCAAATAAAAAATTTGAGGGATTGCCAATGGAATTAAAAAAGGCTCTAGAACAGTATTTTGGTTATTCTGAGTTTCGTCCAGGACAAGCTGAGATTATTTCGACTGTTTTAAAAGGGGAACCGGTCTTAGGTATGTTGCCGACTGGTACAGGGAAATCTCTATGTTATCAATTAGCCGGTTATTTATTACCTGGGACAGTAATTATTATTTCGCCCTTGATTTCATTAATGGAAGATCAAGTCAATCAGTTACAGCAACTTGGAGAAAAACGCGTGATCGCTTTGAATAGTGTTCTTTCTTACAGTGAAAAAGATTATGTCCTTAAAAATATGAAAAAGTATAAGTTCATTTTTATGAGTCCTGAGATGTTTTTACAAGAAAAAATAATGGCACAACTAAAAACAAGTAATATTTCACTCGTAGTGGTCGATGAAGCCCACTGCATTTCACAATGGGGGATTGACTTTCGACCAGAATATCTAAAGCTGTCTGCAGGAATTCATCAATTACCCCAACCGCGAATCATGGCTTTAACAGCAACAGCGACCCCAAATGTACGAGAAGATATCAAACACTTATTGTTTCATCATCAAGTAAAAAGTTTTGTTTATTCAGTTGATCGCCCTAATATTAGTTATTTTGTGTTTCAAGCAGAGAAAAAAACTAAATTGAGAGAGCTACTGGAAACTTTGTCTGGTACGGGAATTGTTTATTGTGCTACTCGTAAACAAGTAGAATCACTATACCAGCTTTTTAGAAATGATTTTCCTGTTGCCTTTTACCATGGTGGTTTAAGCGGACAAGAAAGACGGGTCTTGCAGCAACAGTTTCAGCAAGATGAATTGAAAGTTTTATTTGCCACCAATGCTTTTGGGATGGGGATCAACAAGAATAATATTAGGTATGTGATTCATTATGATTTACCTGATTCACCAGAGAACTATCTACAAGAAATCGGTCGCGCTGGTCGTGATGGGCATCATGCACAAGCTATTTTACTATATGAAAATAATGATGAAAAAATTCACTACTTTCTCCAGGATCAAATTAATGACGTACGTAAACTATATGAAATGAAACAACAAAATCCCGAATTGCTCATTGAACTACCTCTGATTAAAAAATGGGAAACATATTTTCCTGACCAAAGCGATCAAATTATTTCATTATTGGAAAAACGCCAACAAGTAAAAAGACAGCAAATCCGCTTTATGTTGGCTTATGTTCAACAGACTGAGTGTCGCAGAAAATTTCTGACAAATTACTTTGCCGAAAAGTTAGAAAAGATTCCTAAGACTTGTTGTGACAATCATGGTGCCACTTTAACAACTGTAGAAAATAATCTGCAAGAAAAAGTCCAACCACAATCATGGCAAGAAATCTTAGAAAAAATTTTTAAAAATCCCTTGAAAATTTGAAAAAAACGCCATTCTTTTTGAAGCTATGATATAATATTGAACGATATTAAAGAGGAGGTACAAAGCGTGAGTAGAAAAGACCGTTACAATCAAACAGAAAGCAACGAGCCTTGGGATCAACATATATATGAGTCTGAGGAAAGTCAGACTGCAACGAACCGAGTTTCGCGGAGTGAAGCAAGAAGAAACAGTGAAGGAAATAAAGACAATAAAAATGGTGGAGGCAATACTAAATTTTTAACTATTTTAGTTATTTTGTTAGTGGCTCTGATTACCATTCCGGCAGCTGCCTATTTTTTTATAACTAGAGATGGAGGAAATACTGCTGCAAGCTCGTCATCAAGCAGCATTACCGCTTCGTCTACATCAAGTACGGAAGAATCAAGTACAGAAGAATCAAGCGATGATGACACTTCTGCCTCGTCAGAAGCAGAGCAACAGCAAGCGGCTGCTTCACAGGCTGCGGCGTCATCGGAAGCGGCTGCATCACAATCAGTAGCTGGTCAACAGTCGCAATATGTTTCACCAGCAGGTGAGGGAGCAAATACGACAACTGTTCAAGCAGGTGAAGGCTTGCAACAAATAGCTAATCGAACAGGTGTAGATATTAGTACAATCGCAGCTTTAAATGGGATTACCATTCAAGGGGATTCATTCTATCCACCAATTAATCCAGGTCAACAAATTGTGATTAGCCAATAATAGTTAAATCTGAATGATGGAGTTGTGGTATGAGTTTTTTAGAACTCGTGTCACAACTCCCTATTTATTGAAGGGAAGTTTAAAAATGAAAAAAATTTCAATTGCGATTGATGGTCCAGCTTCATCAGGAAAAAGTACAGTAGCAAAAATACTAGCGAAGGATTATCAATTCATTTACGTTGATACCGGTGCAATGTATCGAGCGGTAACCTATTTAGCAATGATCAATCAAGTCGCTTTTTCGGATGAAAAAAAGATTGTTGGATTGATTGAAGAATATCCGATTCGCTTTGAACAAGTACCTGGTGGTCAACGTGTTTTTGTAAATCAAAGTGATATTACCGAAGAAATTCGATCACAAGCGGTAACCCAAGCTGTTTCAGAAGTGGCTGCGCATCAATTGGTTCGAGAAAAACTAGTTGAAATTCAGCAAAAACTCGGAGAAACTGGCGGCGTTGTGATGGATGGCAGAGACATTGGGACTACGGTTCTTCCAAATGCAGAAGTAAAGATTTTTCTTGTAGCTAGTGTGGAAGAACGTGCCCAAAGACGGTTTATTGAAAATCAGGCGAAAGGCTTTTCAGCTAGCTTTGAAGAATTAAAAGAAGCAATTTCAAAACGGGATTATTTAGATTCTCATCGCGAAGTGTCACCTTTAGTACAGGCTGAGGATGCTATTTTGGTAGATACAACAGGTATGTCGATTGAACAAGTAGTGAAACGCATCAAAGAAATTGTAATGGCAAAGGGCTTTTAAATAAAATTTTGTCGTAAGTAAAATCATTTTTTACAAATTTTAAGAAAAAAAGAGAAATCGCTTTATTTTTCCCTGTAGATAAATTAAAATGGTAATTGTAGTCTATTCATATATTGAATTGTTGGTTAGGAGGACATATGTCATGGCAGATTTAGAACAAAATCCATTAGATAACGAAAATGTATCAATGGAAGCAGCAATGGAAAGTGTACATGAAGTAAAAGTCGGCGATATCGTGAGAGGCGAAGTGCTTGCTTTGGAAGACAAACAAGTCGTTGTCGGTATCGAAGGAGCAGGAGTTGAAGGTGTAGTTCCTGCAAAAGAGCTTTCTACTTTACCAGTAGAAGATATTTCACAAGAAGTAAAAGTCGGTGATATCTTAGACTTGGTAGTCATTTCTTCTATCGGAAAAGATAAAGAAAATGGCAGCTATCTACTTTCTAAACGTCGCTTAGATGCGAAAAAAGTTTGGGAAGACATCGAAAAAGATTTCCAAGCTGGAAAAATAATCGAAGCACCTGTTACAAATAGTGTTAAAGGTGGTTTGGTAGTTGACGTAGGTGTCCGTGGATTCGTACCAGCATCAATGATTGACGATCATTTTGTAGACGATTTTTCCGCATATATCGGTCAAACCTTGGCCTTTAAAATTATTGAAATTGAACCATCAGAAAACCGCTTGATTTTATCGCATAAGGCAGTAGTTGAAGCAGAAAAAGCTGAGAAGAAAAAAGAAATCTTAGCGACTTTATATGATGGTCAAGTAATCAAAGGTCAAGTAGCTCGTTTAACGGACTTTGGTGCATTTGTTGACTTAGGCGGCATTGACGGATTGGTTCACGTATCAGAAATTTCTCATAGCCATGTTGGTAAACCTTCAGATGTTTTATCAGTCGGTGATGAAGTGGAAGTTTTGGTACTTTCTGTCGATCCTGAAAAAGAACGGATTTCATTATCAATTAAAGCAAACTTGCCTGGACCTTGGACAGACATTGAAGAAAAAGCAGCACCTGGAACTGTTTTAGAAGGAACTGTTAAACGTTTGACTAGTTTTGGTGCTTTTGTGGAAATTTTCCCAGGAGTTGAAGGATTGGTTCATATCTCTCAAATCTCTCACAAGCACATTGCCACTCCTCATGAAGTATTACATGAAGGTGATAAAGTTCAAGTGAAGGTTTTAGAAGTAAATCCGGATGAACACCGAGTAGCACTATCAATCAAAGCATTACAAGAAAAACCTGAAGAGTTAAAAGAAGAAGTTGTTGAAACTGATGACTACGAAATGCCTGAAGAAAGTTCTGGCTTTACATTAGGTGATGTTTTAGGTGATGCTTTAGCTGAAAGTGAAGCTAACGAAGACAAAGAGTAAAAAAGGCTTAAGGACGTACAATTATGTGCGTCTTTTTTTGTGGTTTTTTCATCTCTTTCTTGCTATAAAGTGATTTCTTCGTTAAACTAAGGAGAATTTTAAAAAAGGAGCAAAAACATGTCAAATCCTATTATAGCCATCGTTGGACGACCCAATGTTGGTAAATCTACATTATTCAATCGTATTGCAGGAGAAAGAATTTCAATTGTCGAAGATACTCCCGGTGTTACTAGGGATCGCATTTATGCAAAAGGTGATTGGTTAGATCATGAGTTTTCAATTATAGATACTGGTGGTATTGATCTAGGTGATGAACCATTTATGGAACAAATTAAACACCAAGCACAAATAGCAATTGATGAAGCTGATGTCATTTTATTTATTGCTAGTGGCCGTGAAGGTGTGACTGACGCTGACGAAGCAGTCGCTAAAATCTTATATCGCAGTAACAAACCAGTTATTTTGGTAGTCAATAAAGTAGACAATCCAGAGATGCGTAGTGACATTTATGAGTTTTATGCACTAGGATTGGGAGAGCCTTTCCCGGTTTCTGGGAGTCATGGCTTAGGTCTAGGTGATGTTTTAGATGAAGCAGTCAAACACTTCCCAGATGATAGCGAAAATGAGGAAGATGAGAGCATTAAGTTCAGTCTAATTGGACGACCTAATGTTGGTAAGTCTTCTTTGATTAATGCGATCTTAGGGGAAGACCGTGTTATTGTGTCAGAGATTGAAGGAACAACGCGGGATGCTATCGATACTAAATTTATTGGCGAAAATGGTCAAGAATTTACCATGATAGATACAGCAGGCATGCGTAAACGTGGTAAAGTTTATGAGAACACTGAAAAATATAGTGTGATGCGGGCTATGCGCGCAATTGATCGCTCAGATGTTGTCTTAGTCGTTATTAACGGTGACGAAGGAATTCGTGAACAAGATAAACGGATTGCTGGATATGCTCATGAGGCTGGTCGTGGAGTTATTTTAGTTGTAAATAAATGGGATTTAGTTGAAAAAGATACTAATACCATGAAAGACTTTGAAGCAGAGATTCGTGATGAGTTTGCTTATTTAGATTACGCGCCGATTATTTTTGTCTCAGCTTTGACGAAGCAACGTCTAAATAAACTTCCTGATCTGATTGAAACGGTCAGCATGAATCAGAACCTGAGAATTTCCTCTTCTATCTTAAATGATGTTATTATGGATGCTGTTGCGATTAACCCGACACCAACTGATAAGGGAAAACGTCTGAAGATTTTTTATGCGACTCAAGTGGCTGTTAAACCACCGACTTTTGTTGTCTTTGTCAATGAAGAAGAATTGATGCATTTCTCTTACGCGCGCTTTTTAGAAAATCAAATTAGAAAAGCTTTTGATTTTGAAGGTACACCGATTCGAATCATCGCTAGACGGCGAAAATAAGCCATTTTACCATAAGTTATTCTATAGGACAAATATTTTTATCAATGTTTACCATATCTAGGAATTTTTGGTGATAATCGGCTAAAAACCTTGCTATCACAAGGTTCATATGCTATCGTAAAACAAGAATATTGACCAAATCAATATTTATGGTAACTGGACCACTCAGTTACTAAAAGATGTGCAAACATCAAATCATCACTCACGGAGGTGAAAATTTACATGGCAAACAAAGCAGAATTAATCGAAAAAGTTGCAGCTGCGACTGAATTAACTAAAAAAGACGCTACAGCTGCTGTTGATGCTGTATTTTCAAGCATTCAAGACGCTTTAGCTGAAGGTGAAAAAGTTCAGTTAATCGGTTTTGGTAACTTTGAAGTTCGTGAACGTGCTGCCCGCAAAGGTCGCAACCCACAAACTGGCGAAGAAATCCAAATCCCAGCAAGCAAAGTACCTGCGTTCAAACCAGGGAAAGCCCTTAAAGACGCAGTTAAATAATTGACGTCGTAGAACCCTTGTCTGACAAGGGTTCTTTTTTCTTTTTAAGAATTCCCTGATGTTTACAAAAATACATAAAAAAAAGCATCTAAAATACAATACATAGAAAAAAGTGAATGGAGTTCATATGGATAGTCGATTATTTCAAATTTTATATATTTTATTAGAAAGAGGAAGTATCACGGCAAAGGAATTAGCGGAAAAATTTGAAGTATCTCCCCGAACAATTTATCGTGATGTGGATGCTTTAAGCGGTAGTGGGATTCCAGTCTATGCTATGCAAGGCAAGGGTGGTGGTATATTTATTAATGAAGATTTTGCTTTAAATCGTTCTGTACTTTCAAAAGAAGAACAACTTCAAATTTTGACAGCTGTTCAAGGTTTATCAATATTGCCCAGTATTTTTGATGATAACTTATTAACAAAACTTGGAGGATTATTTCAGCACAGACAGACTGATTGGCTAGAAATTGATTTTTCCGATTGGGGACAAAAAAATCAAGAAGTATTTGTCAATATTCGTGAGGCGATTATTCATAAGAAAAGACTGTATATCTTATATTTAAGCCAAAAAGCTGTAGATTCAGAACGGACAGTTGAACCTTTAAAATTAGTTTTTAAACAAAATGCTTGGTACCTGTATGGCTACTGTTTAAAAAAAGAAGCGAATCGAATTTTTAAATTGAGTCGCATCAGGAAAGTTCAAATCTTAGATGAATATTTTTCACGAAAATATGAAGGAAAAATATTTGATTCTAAAGAAAGTTTTGCTTTACCAGAAACTTTAATAACTTTAAAATTCAAAAAGGAGCAGTTATCTCAAGTAAAAGAGAATTATCAAAATTATACCCAATTGAGTGATGGTAGTTTATTGGTAAAAGAGAAATATCCAATATCTGAAGGCTTTTATGCTCTTTTGTTATCATTGGGGGCTAATGTTGAGGTTGTTGAACCATTAGATATTCGGGAAGAATTAATAAAAAGAATTCAATCAATGGGAAATAATTATTAAACTTGACATAAGATGACATGTTTCACTTGTTATAATTATTTTATCTTATAGAAGTGAGGCGAGAATGATGAAATATGAATGGCGTAAACATGAGAAGAATTTATACAGTACAGTTAAGAAAACATTATTAGTAACTGTCCCAAAACAAAATTTTATAATGATTGATGGTGAAGGAGATCCCAATCAAGCAGATTTTTCAGAACGAGTAGGTGTGCTTTTTTCTTTGGCCTATGCAATAAAAATGAATTATAAAAAGCTATGGGCTGATCCGAAAAATCTATATGACGATTTTACTGTTTTTCCATTGGAAGGGCTTTGGGATTCTAAAAATAGCCAAGATACTAGTGATAAGGCCAGTTATATTTATACAATTATGATTCAGCAACCAGAATTTATCACGTCAGGAATGTTTGAAAAAGCCTTATCTATGACCAAGAAGAAGAAACCACATTCTCTACTTGATGAAATTTATTTTAATTCTATCGAAGAAGGAAAATGTGTGCAAAAGCTACATGTTGGTCCCTTTGAGAATGAGCCAGCTACCTTTGAAAAAATGCAATTATTTATTGAAGATCAAAAATACTGTAGGAACGGTCATAAGCATCGGGAGATTTATTTAAATGATGCGAGAAAAACACCATCAGAAAAGCGCAAAACTATTTTACGTTTTCCATTGGCTTGACCAGTAATAATAATCATGGTACCGTTAACATAAGAAATAGAAAGCGAGGAATCCCAATGAGATATTTCACCAAATAAGTAGAAGCTGCATTCAGACTAAACCAAGGATTTTCCAAGGGGACAGTGTGCAGATTTTTGAAAAATTGGTGGAACATATGATTTGAGGGATTTTAAGCAAAGGATCAGCTAGATTTTTTTGCTGTGTTAAAAACTCAAAATATAGATATGTTTAGGAGACACCAGTTTTTCATTAATAACTGGAGTCTTTTTTTGCTCCTTTTTTCAAAGGAAGTGAGCCAGTATGTCCAATATTAAAATTGAAAATTTGTCTTTTGGTTATGATCAAATGGGAACTTTATTATTTGATGATGCACAATTAATCATTGATGATCAATGGAAGCTAGGATTAGTAGGTAGGAACGGTCGCGGAAAAACTACATTTCTTAGAATTTTACAAAAGCAATTGCCTTATAGTGGAAGAATTCAGTATCAGATGATTTTTGATTACTTTCCCAAAACAATATCTGATGCGAAGCAGCTAACTTTTTATGCTTTATTAGAAATCCGGACATTTGAATTATGGCAGATGGAGCGAGAGTTAAATTTATTAGCCTGTGATCCAGAAGTTTTGTGGCGTCCCTTTGAGACCTTATCTGGTGGTGAACAGACCAAAGTATTGTTGGCCTTAATGTTTATTGAAGAAGGCCTTTATCCTTTGATTGACGAGCCGACCAACCACTTAGATGTAGTCGGTCGTAAACAGGTTGCAAATTATTTAAAGGAAAAAAGACAAGGGTATATTTTAGTTAGCCATGATCGCCAATTTTTAGATGAAACGGTCAATCATATTTTGGCGATTGAAAAAAATCAACTGGTATTATATCAAGGGGATTTTAGTACCTATGAAGATCAAAAGGCCCGTCAAGATGCTTTTGAACAAGCACAAAATATCAAACTGAAAAAAGAGATTTCGCGTTTACAGAAGACGGCAATTGAAAAAGCTGAATGGTCGAAAAATCGTGAAAAAGACAAACTAAATCAATCAAAAGGTTTTATTGATACTGAATATCGGCGGGTAAGCCCAGGTGCAATTGGTGCTGACGCTGCACGAATGATGAAACGATCAAAAGCCATTTTACAAAGAGTAGAAGGTCAAATCAGTGAAAAGTCACAGCTATTAAAAAATATTGAAACAGTTGATGGTTTAGAAATGAATTATCAGCCAAGTTATCATCAAAGAATATTACAAATGGAGAAGGTTGTGCTTACTTATCAACAAACTCCCCTTTTTGATCCAGTTAATATTGAATTATTTAAAGGGGAATGTTTAGCTATTACAGGAGCTAACGGAAGTGGAAAAACTTCATTATTGGCAGCAATTTTGCAGGAATTTAAAGGTAAACAAGCAGGGGAAATCCATTTACCTAAAGGTATCCAAATGAGCCATATTCGGCAAAATTATCAAGATAACTCTGGGACATTAGCAGCTTTTGCTGAAACAGAAGGGCTTGATTTTTCACAGTTTTTGAATAATCTCCGTAAATTAGGCATGGAACGCAATGTTTTTGAAAATAAAATTGAAGAAATGAGTATGGGACAACGAAAAAAAGTTGAAGTGGCTAAGTCTTTAGCTCAACCAGCTAATTTATATGTTTGGGATGAGCCGTTAAATTATTTAGACGTTTTTAATCAGAAACAACTATTAACATTGCTTAAAGAAGTTTCACCAACGATGATTGTAATTGAACATGATACTCGTTTTATTGAAGCAATTGCGGATAAAATTGTCTCGTTATAGCAGAAGTCACATTTGACTTCTGTTTTTTTAACCTTTTTTTGGTATGATAAGAAAGAGGTGGTGAGAAAATGGAAAGAACTTTTCAAAGAAAAGAACCAACTAAAATTTTCTATGGAAAAACTGTGGCTAGCTTATTTCGTTCAACTGACTTAAGGGATAGTCAAATTATTTTTTGCGGGAATCAACGCTACTATGATCATTTGGCTGAGAAACTGAATCAGTTTGTTCAAGCAGCAACTTCGGTTGATTGGTTTATTACAACCAATAATCGATATTGTAATGATTTTCGAACATTTGAAGATTTTATTTCCTTCATGAATCGATTCTCACCAAATAAAAAAATGATCATGATTGGCATCGGCAATCAAGGTGTGATGGAATTGATGAGTTTTTATCAACAAGTGGCAGTTTTTGATGTAGAACTTTGGTTGATTCCCTTATCACTACGTGCATTTGCTCAGTCTTTAAACAATCAAAGTCAAATTATTTCCCAAGAGAAAGTTCAAGCAGTTATGGCAACAGAAATTTCTCCTCAGAGAATTTTGTTCGATCAGACTTTAGCTGACCAACAAATTACTGGTAAAATAGTTGATTTATTAGTACTCATTCGATGTGGAATTGTTTTGGATTACCATTTTTTACAACAGGTTTTTCGAGCATTTCCCACTCGTCAAGTATTGAATACCAAATCCTCAGCGGCATTTATTGATGCAGTCATTGATTTTTATCAAGATAGCCGAACAGAATTGGCCAGTTTTGATGAAATTTTTACCGCAGCATTTTTTCAAACAGAAAACGGACATTTGTTATCAGATAGTATGAAAAATCAGTTTGGGCTACTTTTTGCTTTCTTTTGGAATGGTCAAGTCGCGAAACTTGATTTTAATTTCAAAAATTTTATGATATGGTTGATGCAATTAGATTTTCCAGTTCTCTTGCCGGCGGCGATTTCTTTAGCTGATTATGGCGAGCAAGTAGTTATTATGGCAAAAGGAAAAGGTTCGTTAGGATTAGCCGAGGTAGGGAAAACAAATGGGTATCAAGCAGTGACAGAAGTGCAATTGGATCGTGCTTTTGCAAACTACACAAAAGTATTAAAAGAAATTAGAGGGACAATCAATGAATAGTTATAGTGAAAAAATGTTAGATGCTTTAAGAAATGAAGATTTAGCAAAAGCTCAAGAGATGTTTCAAGCAGCATTGAAAAATGATTCGGCAGAAATATTAGCCAGTTTGGCCCAAGAATTACAGAATTTAGGATTTTTAACAGAAGCTCGTGAAATTATAACGCAGTTGTTGGAAGAATTTCCTGAGGAAGATTATTTTTATTTATCGTTAGCTGAAATGGCGATTGAAGATGACGAGATCGATCAAGCTTTTGAATATCTTGAAAAGATTCCGATGGATAGCCCTAATTATTTAGAAAGTTTATTAGTTACTGCTGATTTATATCAGGTTCTAGGCATTCCTGAGGTTAGTGAAGCAAAATTGTTACAGGCCAAAGCGATAGCACCTGAGGAAACATTGATTACTTTTGCTTTAGGCGAGCTACATTTTGCCAACAACCAATTAGGTGAAGCGATTGATGAATATGGTCAACTACAAAAACAAGGAATTAATGAAGTCGCAAATATTTCGTTAAATGAACGGATTGGCAGTGGGTATAGTTTGTTAGGCGGTTTTGAAGAGGCGATACCTTTTTTAAAAGCAGCTATTGATGAAGAAAGCACCTCTGATCGATTGTTCCAATTAGGCTTTACTTATTATCAACTGAAAGAATATCAACAAGCTATTATTTATTTTGAAGAAGTTCAAAAAATGGATCCAGAATATCAAAGTGTTTATTATTATTTAGCAGACAGTTTGAAAGAAGAAGAATTAGTAGAAGAAGCTTTGAAAATTGCTGAAGCAGGAATAAAAGAAAATCCTTATCAGGTGGAAACTTTACATTTGGCTTCCGAATTGGCTTATCGTTTACATAATCGAGAAAAATCTGAAGACTATTTAGACCAAGCTCTAAGTACAGGTGAAAAAGTCGATGAAACATTGTTAACATTGAGCAATCTATTTTTAAATGAAGGTGAACCTGAAGAAGCGATTCAAGCGATTAGTAAAATGGATGAACAAGACAATCCATATGCTTTATGGAATTTAGCACAAGCCAATGACGAGCTAGAAGAATATGCTGAAGCTGGTAAATATTATCAATTGGCCTATGAAGAATTAAAGCAAGAAGCAGAGTTTTTGAAGGCTTACGGATTATTTTTGAGAGAAGAAGGCCAATTAGCGCAAGCAAGACAGGTGTTAGCAGATTATTTAGCATTGGAACCAGAAGATATTGAGGTGCAATCGATTTTACAAGATTTATTAGAGAGGTGATCAGATGGTAGATGTAGCAGATAAAAGAGAATTTTTAGTTTGGCTAATCAATAATGTCCCTTTTCAAAGAAGAGAGGTTGTCTGGATTTTAAATTATTTAATTAATCACGAGGCTATTTTAAAAAACGTCCATGTGGTGGAGCAAGCGGAAAAAACTGAGCGAGGAATTGTTTTTCGTGATGCTAGTCAAGAAAAGATGGAACCAATGATGTTGACTGTCTCTGGACAAAATTTTGCTAGTAGTGATCAAATTTTTCATGAAATTCGTCTCCATTGGCAACAACCCTTATATATAGAATGTATTTTTCCGAACCCTTGGCAAAATGCGCTATATTTATCTGTCTTAGAAGATAATCCAGCTATCTCCTGGAATGATTCTGTCAGTGCCGAAACGATCAATGAAGTAGAATCGTATATGGAAAAAGAAGCTCAACAAGCGACTTTGAAACATTTATATCAGCAAATCGATCAAGCTCTAGAAGATGGCGATCAAGATACTTTTGTCGAGCTATCCAATGAAATCAATCGTTTAAAATTATTGATTAAAGAAAAAGAAGTTCAATAAAAAACTAAGCAAAAAGGATAATCAACTCTTGTCCTTTTTGCTTTTTTTGCTTATATTGAATGAATAAGGTGAAAAATTTTGACAACAATTTAGAAATGTTTAGAGCGTCACTCTAGGGGGAAAGAGTAGTGAGATGGGATCGGATTTTTAACAAGCGATATTTAAAATCAATCTTAAACGTGAATCATTTAGATAAAAACATGAAACGAGTTCAAAGAGTCGCCAGAAAAAGAAGAATCGACATGATCTTTTGGCTAAGTTTAGGGTTACTTAGTTTGATAATGTTAGGGATTCGTTTTAGTGAAGCTAATACACAAACGAATGAACCAACAAATACACCAGTAGTTACTAAAAAAAATGAACAAAAAGCGACCATCACAGCAAGCGGAGATATGCTGTACCATGATATTTTATTCAGAAGCGCCTATGATGGTTCCGGCTATGATTTAGACAATGATTATGCTCAAATCAAGCCAATTCTAAAAGAAGCGGATTTGTCTTTAGGAGACTTTGAAGGAACGATTAATCCTGACTGGCAATTAAGTGGTTATCCGATGTTTAATGCCCCAGAAGAAGTAGCAGACAGCATTAAAGAGGCGGGATTTGATGTTGTTGACTTGGCCCATAATCATATTTTGGATACAGGACTAGCAGGACTGAAATCAACGGCTGCAACTTTTAAAAAAATTGGTATTGATCCGATTGGCGTAGAAACGGATCAAGCAGATGCAATGGTCATTAAAGAAGTTAACGGCATAAAAATCGCTTTGCTCGCATATTCTTATGGTTTTAATGGTATGGAAGCTACTTTGACTAAAAAACAATACAATCAATATTTGAGAGATTTGGATATGGAAAAAGTTGCTGCTGATTTGAAAGAAGCTGAAGAAGTGGCAGATATTACAATCGTCATGCCACAATCTGGAGTAGAGTATTCATTAGAACCAACTAAAGAACAACAAAAAAGTTATCGTAAAATGATCGACTTAGGAGCAGATATTATTTTTGGCGGACATCCCCATGTAGCAGAACCGACTGAAATTATCGAAAAAGATGGTGAAAGAAAGTTTATTATTTATTCGATGGGCAATCTTATATCCGATCAACGTTTTGAAAGTGTAGGAGATTACTGGACTGAACGCGGAGTAATTATGGAGGTCGAGATTACTAAAAATGATGGAGGAACCAAACTAACTAAGGTAAAAGCTCATCCAACTTGGGTAGATAAAGAACCAATTGCTGGTCGCTTTTATCGGCACCCAGAATATGGAGCAGTCCAAGCGCAAGATTATCAAGTTTTTTTAGCTGAAAATTATCTTCCTAAGGGTAAATATGCAGATACGGTTCCAGAAATAAAAAGACAGCGAATTGAAACTGCCTATTATCGCATGTTGGATTTACTAAATATCCAATGGTAAAAATATTGAATCCTATATTACAACAAAAAAAATCCAAGTCAGTATAAAAAAATTACTGACTTGGATTTTTTAGTTTTTCTTCAAAAAGAATTTTCTACGCTGTGGCTTGAGGTAAGTGAATCCTTCTCCTACCACATCATGAACATTTGAAATAGAGATAAAGGCCTTTTCATCCACAGTATGAATAATTTTCTTTACTTCATTCATTTCTTGAGGAGAAACAATAATATAAATAATTTTTTTCAAATCAGATGAAAAGCCGCCTTCACCATGAATATAAGTGACACCTCGCTCTAAATGATCCATTAAAATTTGAGCGATTTCTTCGTTTCGATTAGAAATAATCATTACACCTTTAGCAGCGTAACCGCCAGATGATAGCATATCGACGACCTTACTAAAGACAAAGGAAACAATTAAAGTATACATCATGCGCTTTAAATCTAAATAAGTTAGAGACAATAGCAATACAATCACATCAAAGATTAGTAATGATTTACCCATTGTAAAACCAATTTTTTGTTCTAATATGCGAGCAATCACATCGGCACCACCAGTAGTTCCACCGTAACGATAAACCAAGCCACTACCAAAGCCTGCGAATAAACCAGCAAGTAGTGAAACAATAAATAAATCGTGGTCTAAATTAATCACAAGAGGTACCCGCTGCCAAATCCATAAAAAGACAGATAAACAAACTGTTCCTAAAATCGTGTAATAAAATGACCGTTTGCCTAGAACTTTACCGCCAATTAAAATCAGAGGAATATTAATCAGTAAAGTTGTATAGGCTGGATCGATACCAAATAATGCACGGATGATTAAAGTGATACCAGTCACTCCACCTTCAGCCAAATGATTCGCGATATTTAAGTAAACCAAACCAAATGCATAAATTGCCGTTCCGCCAACAATGAAGAAAATTTCTTTCACATGGGTTGATGTTGATGTTTCCATTGTGTCCTCCTTTTAGATGTTTTCCACCTTCAAACTTATCATGAAAAAGCAGGACTTACAACATCAGGATAGGAAAGAAAAGCGTTTTTTGATAAGATAGTTCTGAGGTGGTTTGATGGAACAAAAAACATTAGCAAAAATGCAAATAGAAGTTGATCAATATATTCAACAATTTAAGACTGGTTATTTTTCACCCTTAGCACAAATGGCTAGATTAACTGAGGAAGTGGGTGAACTTGCTCGAGAAATTAATCATTATTATGGTGAGAAACCTAAAAAAGATACAGAGGCAATTATTTCTGTTGAAGAAGAATTAGGAGACGTTTTATTTGTTACTTTAATTATGGCGAATTCATTAGATATTGACCTGACGAAAAGTTTTAATCAAAATATGGCGAAATTTAATCAACGAGATGCTTATCGCTTTGAACGTAAAGATGGACAGACAGGTGAGACAAAATGAGATTAGAAAATTTACCGTTGGAGTTCCAAGGAGCGATGCCGATTTTACGAAAACTACAAGAAGCGGGATATGAAGCTTATTATGTTGGTGGTAGTGTGCGGGATATTCTTCTGAATAAACCCATACATGATGTGGATATTGCTACCAGTGCTTTTCCAGCAGAAGTAAAAGCTTTATTTCGAAAAACTATTGATGTCGGTATTCAACACGGCACAGTCATGGTTATTACAAAGGAAGAAACTTATGAAGTGACGACTTTTAGAACAGAATCAACCTATCAAGATTATCGTCGTCCAGACCATGTTGAGTTTGTACGTTCGCTGAAAGAAGATTTAAAACGTCGCGATTTTACAATCAATGCTTTGGCAGTGGGAATAGATGGCGAAGTGATTGATTTATTTGATGGCCTGAATGATTTACGAAATAAAGTTTTACGGGCAGTTGGTAACCCTTACGAACGATTTCATGAGGATGCGCTACGGATGATGAGAGCTTTACGTTTTGTTAGTCAACTAGGATTTAATTTACAAAGGGAGACTTTTGATGCGATTAGTGAATATCATTCTTTGCTGGCAAAAATTTCAGTTGAACGAATAAATATGGAGTTTGTCAAATTATTAATGGGTTCTTTTCGTCAAGCAGGGATGCGCTCGTTTGTGGAATCAGAATGCTATATCTATTGCCCAGGTCTAAGAGCCTATGGTGAAGGATTATTAAGCTTTGCAGAGTTAGCAGGGCCAGCCATTCCATTAGAAAGCCAAGCTTGGACGTTATTAATTGATCAAATTCATTTACCGGAGGACAAAATTCGTTCTTTTTTAAAAGAATGGAAATGTTCCAATCAAGTCATTAAAGATGTGCAGCAAATGGTTCCCGCTTTAAAGTATCTCAAAGAAAATGAATGGACAGCTTGGAAATTATATCAAATCGGACGAGAATTGGCCTTATCAGTGGATTACTTATTATATTATTTTGATCAAACACCTAACTTGTCCAAGATTCGGATGATGTATCAGACTTTACCGATTCACTCTTTAAAAGATGTAGTAATCAAAGGAAATGATTTGTTTTCACTATTTGACCGACCTAAAGGACCTTGGATTAATGAAGTATTACGAGCAATTGAAAAGGGAATTGTCGAAGGAGAATTAAAAAATCAAGAGAAATCACTCATTCAATTTGCCCAAAAATATTTAGAAGAGGTGGATAATGGAAAAATTGACTAAAGAGTTTGTAGTTTCGGCAGTAGATACAGCAGAAAAATTAGGTTCGGGTGATCTAGCCGTTTTGGCAACACCACGTTTGGTAGCAATGATGGAAAACACCGCAAAAAATATGTTGGATTTAGCTAGTAATATGACTAGTGTTGGTTTTATTATGGAGATGAAACACCTAGCTCCCAGTCCAGTAGGAGCTCAAATAATCGTTACTGCTGAAATTCTTGAGAGAGGTGAGCGAACAGTTGATTTCACTCTCTCTGCTTATGCTGGAGATACATTAATCGCCACTGCAAATCATCAAAGAGTCATCGTGAATCGCTTGAAATTTATGGAAAAAATTCAAAATAAGCCAATCATGTGACCGTTTACTGCTACTTATGCTAGAATTGATTTATCTTATAGATGTAAGGAGAATGCAAAAATGGCAAGAGAAATGAGTGCTTTAAAATTTTATTTCCGTAATGGGGAAACTTGGACAATTGACCGTCGCTACATTGGCGATTTATGGATTAAACAAATTACAACAAGTTATGGTCGGATTAATGGTAGTGAGTTTGTGGAAATTCACCCAGTTGCTGGTTTCAAAATTGAAATCTATCAAGAGGGCGATCATGTCCAAACATCTGATATTAACTTAGGTGGTTTAGAATTAGGCATGTTCGAAAGAGCCCATAAATTCCAAGATATTGAAAGAATGGAAATCATTTTCCGCAGTGGTAAACCTGATATTGTTTATTTCCCATACAAAGAAAAAGATGCTGATGGTTTAGACAATGTTTATCAATCAATTAAATTCTCTGAAAAAACTAAGAGCTTATACATCGTTATTGACCCAGAAAAAGATGTAGATAGTACGTATCCTGACAAATTTTAAATCCTAAAAGACAGAATTTTCGTAATTCTGTCTTTTTTGTATAAGAAATTATTAAGGTACCATAATAAAAAGAGGAATATTGTTGCAAAAATAGTAAGGTACCTGTATTATATAAACATAAGGTACCTGAAAAAAATAATAACCTTAAGAGGAGATTTTTATTATGGAAAACAATTTAAACGAACAATTCATGAAAATGCAACATGATTTGAGAAGATATTTTCATCGTCAAAGAGCAAAAAACCATGGATTAGAAGCGCATCAAGGACAAGGGCGAGTGTTAGCCTTACTAAAATTACATCCAGAAATTTCGCAAAAAGATTTGATCTTTGTACTAGGATTACGTCCCCAATCTGCTGGAGAATTAATTCAAAAATTAACTGATAAGGGTTGGGTAACTCGTGAGGCATCAGAAGAAGATCGTCGGGCCATGATTGTTAAGCTAACTGATTTGGGTCGCGAAGAGGCTGAAAAAATCGGTCAACGTCCTGATATTACGACAGAACTATTTGTAGATTTTACTGATGAAGAAAAAATGCAATGGTCGACTTTAGTTGACAAATTAAACCAAAAACTTGAAGAAGAATTGGCAGGTGAAGAAGATTCATTTGAAGATGGACCACACGGACATCATGGTAAACCTCATGGACATCACGGACCGCATCATCGCCATCACCATCATGGTCATGGACCACACTGTCATAGAGATTAATTTCGCAAGAGAAGGAGATGCCATCCTTCTCTTTTTTTGTTACAATGAGTTGAATAAATCTAAAGGTGGCTATCATGAAAGAATTAAAAGTAACAAACTTGCATAAAACTTTTGGGGATAAAACATTGTTTGATCACATTTCTTTTTTAATTCACGAAAAAGATCGTATTGGTTTGATCGGTGTTAACGGTACTGGCAAATCGAGTTTGCTTGCCATTTTAGCTGGTTTAGATAGTGGCGATGGAGATATTTCAGCGATTGAGAAGGCTAGTGATTATCGCATTGGCTTTTTGACTCAAGCACAAGAATTTCCACCTGATGAATCAGTTTTGGAAGTTGTTTTTGCAGGGAATAATCCCTTAATGCAAACAGTTCGTCAATATGAAAAAGCCTTAATAAATTTAAATTCCGACGGTAGTAATCAACAGTTTCAGGAAGAATTTTCTAATGCTGAAGAAGCAATGAATAAACAAGATGCTTGGACAGCCGATAGTGAAGCGAAAGCGATCTTAAATAAGTTGGGAATTGATACCTTACATAAAAAAATAAGTGAATTATCTGGTGGACAGAAAAAAAGAGTGGGTTTGGCACAAGTATTAATTGATGCACCTGATTTACTTTTGTTAGATGAACCAACTAACCATTTAGATTATCAAGCGATTACTTGGTTAGAAAATTATTTGAAAAACTATCAAGGTGCCCTTCTAATGGTTACTCATGATCGTTACTTTTTAGATCGTGTAACCAATCGTATCTTTGAATTGTCATTTGGAAAACTCTATGAGTATCAAGGGAATTATGAATATTATGTAGCTGAAAAGGCAGAGCGAGATCGGATTGCTGGGGAACAAGAAGGCAAGCGAAAACAATTATTTAAACAAGAATTGGCGTGGATGCGTGCTGGTGCAAAGGCTCGAACAACCAAACAACAAGCACGGATTAATCGTTTTGAAGATTTAAAAGAAAATTTGAATCAAGTGCAAACTGATGGGAAAATTGAAGTAAATATTGCTACAAATCGTCTCGGGAAAAAAGTTTTAAAACTTGAAGATGCGAATTATGCGATCAATGGTAAAATTTTGTTGGAGCATTTTAATTTATTAATTCAGGCCAATGAACGTTTGGGTATCACCGGAAAAAATGGTGCTGGAAAATCAACGCTATTAAATATTTTAGCTGGTCGACTTGAATTAGATAGTGGTATTTATGAGATTGGTGAAACTGTTCATTTGGCTTATTACACTCAGGAAAATGAAGTGATTGATCCTAACAAACGGATGATTGCTTATTTACAAGAAGTTGCCGAAGAAGTTAAGCAAAATGATGGGAACCAAATTAGTGTGGCTGAATTATTGGAAAGATTTCTATTTCCAAGATCAATGCATGGCACATTGGTTGGCAAACTTTCAGGTGGCGAAAAACGACGTTTGTATTTGTTGAAATTATTAATTCAACAACCTAATGTCTTGTTATTAGATGAACCGACAAACGACTTAGATATTGCGACTTTGACAGTTTTAGAAGATTATTTGCAAGATTTTTCGGGTGCCGTTATTACTGTGTCTCACGATCGTTATTTCTTAGATAAAGTGACTGACAAACTCTTAATTTTCGAAGGTGAAGGCAAGATTATAAGTACTTTAGCGAGCATTATGGATTATTTAAAAGAGACAGAGGAGTCGACAAAAGTCATAAAAGCTGTTAAAAATGAGACAAAAGAAAAATCAAAAAAGAAGAAATTGTCATATAATGAACAAAAAGAGTGGGCAACCATTGAAGATCGTATTGCCAAGTTAGAAGAAAAGATCGAACAATTAACCGAAGATATGAACCATCAAGGAGAAGATTTTTCTAAATTACAGTCATTACAAAAAGAAATTGATCAAACTGAAATAGATTTAGAGGAACAAATGAATCGTTGGGAATATTTATCTGAAATAGTGGAGGAAAGCTAAATGGAACAAGCATATCTAGATTTAGGTCGTAAATTATTAGAAGAAGGTCATCAGAAAGGTGATCGTACTGGAACAGGTACCAAAAGTATTTTTGGTTATCAAATGCGTTTTGACTTAAGTGAAGGGTTCCCATTATTAACGACCAAACGGGTACCATTTGGTTTGATCAAAAGTGAATTGTTATGGTTTTTAAAAGGAGACACCAATATTCGTTATTTATTACAGCATAATAATCATATTTGGGACGAATGGGCTTTCGAGCGTTATGTTTCTTCAGAAGATTATACAGGACCTGATATGACGGATTTTGGTCGCCGTGCTTTATTGGATGAAGCTTTTAATGAAAGCTATCAAAAAGAATTAAAAGAATTTTGTCAAAAAATATTAGATGATGAAAAATTTGCTGAAAAATATGGAGAATTGGGTAATATTTATGGTTCACAATGGCGTCATTGGCAAACAAAAGATGGTGGTTTTATTGATCAAATCAGTAATGTAATTGAGATGATTAAAACGACACCTGATTCTCGCCGTTTAATTGTATCAGCATGGAATCCTGAAGATGTACCAACAATGGCGTTGCCTCCTTGCCACACGATGTTTCAGTTTTATGTGAATGATGGCAAATTAAGCTGTCAATTATATCAACGAAGTGCTGATGTATTCTTAGGTGTTCCGTTTAATATCGCGAGTTACGCATTATTGACCCATTTAATCGCCCACGAAACAAACCTTGAAGTTGGCGATTTTGTTCATACTTTAGGGGACGCGCATCTTTATTCAAATCACGAAGAACAAATGAAAGAACAATTATCTAGAAAACCGCAAGCTTTTCCTAAATTAATTTTGAATCAAGAAAAAGAATCTGTCTTCGATTTTGAGATGGACGATATAAAAGTTGAAGGATATACACCGGCAGCTGCGATTAAAGCACCGGTGGCGGTATAAACTATGTTAGTTGCAATCTGGGCACAAGATCAGAACGGCTTAATTGGTAAAAAAGGAAAACTACCTTGGCGTCTGCCAGCAGATTTGAAGTTTTTCAAGGAAACAACAGAAAATCAGACAATTGTCATGGGGAGAAAAACCTTTGTCGGGATGAATAGTCGTCCGTTACCTAATCGCAAAACAATTATTTTAACTCGCGATACAGCCTACCATGCTGAGGGTGTTGAAGTTATGCATTCAATAGAAGATATTATGACATTCGCTGAAGCAATGGAAGACGATGTTTTTATTTGTGGAGGCTCAACTATTTATCAGGCACTGTTACCTCATTGCCAAAAAATATTACGAACACTTATCTATGAAAACTTTACAGGCGATGCTTTTTTTCCAGCACTTGATTGGGATAATTTTATGCTTTTAGAAAGAAGAGTTGGGACTAAAGATGAAAAAAATCCTTATGACTACCAGTTTGAAAGCTACCTGCGAAAATAAAAATCGATGATAAAAACTGCTTTAAATAGTTTTTATAATATGCTAGTCTAAAAATGGTCCATTTTATTTTCTAATCAAAAATTTGATTGAGCAAATATAAGACTAGCGTACATATTTAAGGCTAATATTTTTAGTAGTTTTAACTGGTATGAAGCTGGCAATTTTAATTGCCAGCTTTTTTTAATAAATCTATTTTTATTAAAAAGAGTTTAAAAGGGGGAGAAAAAGTGCATAAAGAAATAGATCACATTGAAAAAAAACGGTTTAAAATGTACAAAGCTGGAAAAAAATGGCTGATTGCGCCAATTATTTTCTTTGGGTTACTGGGATTGAGCATTGCTTCTACCAGTCAAGAAGTTGCAGCTGCTGAAACCGAAGCTGTTACAAATTTTTCCGCTGACAGTATTGCAGAAATAGTTGATTTAACCAATCAAGCTATGTCTCCACTTTCTGATACCGAAGCAATTGTCGTAGAATCTCAATCAACTGAATCACTCGAATTCAATCACGAGTCCAAAGAAGATGAATCAACTCAAGCAGTTTCATCAGAAGAAACACTTGATCCAACGGTAGCTGAATCGAATTCAGAACAACCTGATTTAGAAAATACGCCTTTAAATAGTAATACGAATGAAGTAAGTAATGAACAATCGGTTGAAAAAGTACCTAATAATACGAATACATCTACTCAATCAGCTGCTAAAGAAGCGACCAACACAAATGACCAACCGATTGAAGATTTAAACAAAGTAACTACGGTAGACACGATGGATGAAATAAGTGAACCCGACCCAAAAGTATTGGGGGGAACTGTCGATAATGCGCAACCAGCTGAGCAAATTCCAGTTTATCGGGTATACAATCCTCATTCAGGTGAGCATTTTTATACAAAAGATACGAATGAACGAGACTATTTAGTAAGTATTGGCTGGCAAGATGAAGGTATCGGTTCTTATAGTGTTACCGAAGGGAATGAATTGTACCGCGTCTATAATCCTAACTCTGGTGAACATCACTATACTTTATCGCGAGGAGAAATTGATGAATTAATTATAGCTGGTTGGCAGGATGAGGGAATTGCTTGGCTGACAGCAACTGATGGATTATCAGTTTATCGGTTGTTCAATCCAAATGCTCGCAATGCTGGGTCACATCACTATACGGTAGATCTCAATGAAAGAAATCAATTACTAAAATTAGGTTGGAAAAATGAAGGAATCGCATATTATTCTGCTGGAAATAGAGCTAGAATCGATAAAGTTCTTGATTGGTTTTATCAACGACAAGACAATGTAACTTATTCGATGCAAAATCGAAAAGGTCCAAGTTCATATGATTGTTCTAGTGCGGTTTTTTATGCTTTAATTGAGAGCCATTACTTACCGTCAGATCATCGAATTGGTAATACGGAAGACTTATTTGCATTAATAGATATTTTGTTTGTTCCAATAACAAGAGATCAAGTAAAAAAAGGTAGCCTATTTATTTCCGGCGTACAAGGAAGTTCTGGTGGAGCAAGCGGTCATACAGGATTTGCCACAGGCAACGGAACGATTATTCATTGCAATTATGATGATAATGGTATTACAGAAACAGAAATCGATGGACGTACCGGTAGTCCTGTTTTTTGGTTTGACTTAAAAGATATTTATAGCGATTAGTGATTGCATAAAAAGTATTTGAGAATTTTTAATTTTTCAAATAAAATGGAAAATGGGTCGATAATTCAAGCCCATTTTTTTGAAAGTGTTTCAAGTTTTTATAAGAAGACTTCGCGACCAATGATTTATTTTTGCGTGTCTGTTATACTGGTAAATGTGTAAATGTTCTATGAGAAAGAAGGATAGAGATGTCTAAAGTAAAAATAGTTACCGATTCGTCTTGTACCATTGAAAAAAGTGTGCGGGATGATTTAAATATTACAATGATTCCATTATCAGTGATGATTGATGATGTGGTTTATCCCGATGATGATAATTTAAGTGGCGAAAAATTTATGGATATGATGGCAGGGGCAAAGAGTTTACCTAAAACTAGTCAGCCACCAATTGGTTATTTTGCTGAACTTTATGATGAATTGGGTAAAGATGGTAGCCAAATTATTTCTATTCATATGGTTCATACTTTAAGTGGGACTGTTGAAGCAGCTCGCCAAGCAACTTTTTTAACTAGTAGTGATGTCACTGTAATTGATAGTGGTTTCATCGATCAAGGATTATCTTTTCAAGTTATTCGAGCAGCTGAAATGGCAAACAATGGTGCATCAGTTGAAGAAATATTAGCAGCTATTGGTAAAATTAAGGAAAATAGCTATTTGTTTATTGGTATTTCTTCGCTAGATAATTTGGTAAAAGGTGGCCGGGTTTCTCGAGCCAAAGGTGTTATTTCAAACGTATTAAACATGCGAGTGATTATGGAATTAGATAATGGGTTACTCACGCCCATCGTTAAAGGCCGAGGGAAAAAAACTTTCACCAAGTGGTTTGAAAACTTCAAAGATGAATTAAGTAAATTTACCATTAGAAAAATCGGTATCTCACATACCGGCAAAACAGAATTCATTGAAGAAGCCAAACAAGCATTACAAGAAATGTTTCCTGATATGGAAATTCCAGTTCTGCATACAAATCCAATTGTAGCGACACATGCTGGTAAAGAAGCTTTTGCCATCATGTATTATACTGAATAAAAATTTTGGAGCTGAGTCAAAGTCCTAGCGACTTTTGCTCAGCTTTATTTGTAAAATTATCAATGAAAAGAGGCATTTTCTCTAAATGAAAAGCGTGAATATAAAAAAATTTCTACCAGTTATTGTTCCAATCATTACAGCATTGATAGTTTTGCTTAGTTTAAATCTGCTTTTACCTAAGGCCCAGCCAAAGTTAAAATTTTCTGCGGATAATACAAAGCAAAATTATAAAGAAACGATCCATTTTGTTGCTGTTGGAGATTCTTTGACTGAAGGTGTAGGTGATGAAACCGGTGATGGTGGTTATGTGCCAATAGTAGCTAATGAATTAAAGGAACATTATGATTTGTCTACTGTCCAAAATGAAAATTTTGGAGTTGCGGGTGAACGCAGTGATCAAATTTTAAAACGAATCAAAAAGAATGATGATTTGCAAACAAGTCTTGCTAGTGCTGATTTGATAAGTATTACTGTTGGGGGTAATGATTTAATGCAAAGCTTCCAAAAAAAGATTAACGCAAAAAAATCCAGTGCTTTTAACGGAGCAATAAAAAAATACGACAACAATATTCAAGATATTATGGATGAGATTAGAGAGCTAAATAAAGAAGCACCTATCTACATAGTTGGTATTTATAATCCGTATTATCTAAATTTTTCAAATATAAAAATTATGCAAGAAGTTGTCGATAATTGGAATGAGTCAACAAAAGAAATCATTGCAGATAATCAGAATACTTTCTTTATTCCAGTAAATGATTTACTTTATAAAGGTTATAAAACCGCGAATTCTGATAGTGAGGATAATTCAGTCAAAAATAATCTCTTGTCTGACGATGATAGTTTCCATCCTAATAATACTGGTTATCACATCATGGCTGAGGCGATTAGTCAGGAAATGGTCAAGAGTCATAATTTGTGGTTGTTGAAGGAGAATGAATAAATGAAGAAACCAAAAAATATTTGGAAATGGGCTTTTTTAATTTTGATAGGACTGATCTTAGGTAGTGGTATTTTTTTAGGTACTAGGATCTTTTCTCAACGAGAAACCAATCTACCACCAGCTAGTGAAGTGACCGTCACAAAAGGTACGTCAGTAGTAACCATGAACACGAATAAGAAAAAATTGAACACTTTGATGTCTTATTTTTTAAATAATTTTCAAAAAGATTCCGATGTCAAATATCAGTTTTATTTAGAAGATGAGGCTTTACTAACTGGAGAATTTCCAATTTTAGGGACAAAAGTAGAGTTCAGCCTTTATTTTGAACCGTATGTGATGACGAATGGCAATGTCCAATTAAAAGCAACTGATTTATCCATCGGAACTTTGAATTTTCCAGTGCAGCAAGTTATGTCCTTGGTTGAAAAAAGTTATGATTTTCCTGAATGGGTGGAAGTCAATCCTAGTGAGCAAACAATGACGATTAAATTAAATCAATTTAAACTGCAAAACGATATGTACGTGAAAGCTGATCATATTGATTTAGTTGGCGACGATATTCAATTTAGTTTATACTTACCGTCAGATGAAGGAGATGGTGAGTAATGGAAAAAGCAATCTTTGCTGGCGGTTGTTTTTGGTGCATGGTTCAGCCGTTTGATAGCTTAGCGGGTATTGAATCAGTTGTTTCAGGCTATACTGGTGGAACAACTGAAAACCCAACTTATCAGCAAGTCAAAAAAGGAGATACGGGACACACTGAGGCAGTTGAAATTACTTTTGACCCGACTATTTTTAGTTATCAAAAATTGTTAGAAGTGTACTGGCAGCAAACTGACCCAACCGATGCTTTTGGCCAGTTTGAAGATCGCGGGGACAATTATCGACCAGTGATTTTTTATCAAAGTGAAGAACAAAAACGTGCAGCGGAAAAAAGTCGTCAAGCCTTGGCAGACAGTGGCCGATTTAATAAGCCAATTATCACAACGATTGAACCGGCACAAATTTTTTATGCTGCTGAAATGGAACATCAAGACTATTATCAAAAAGAGCCAGAGAATTTTTCAAAGAATCATGCCATTCGAGAAGATTTCCTAGATCAAAATTGGAGGTAAATTTTGCGTAGAAGTTTCTATCATTATATATTGACGCAACGCGGTCACAATGTAGGTGATCCAGTTGAGGATTTTGCAGCCAATGTGGCAAAAGATAATAACTTTCCTAAGCAGTCACAAGACTATCATGAATTAAGTAGTTATCTAGAATTGAATGTTAACTATCTCTCATCGATGGATTTATTTGATCAAGTTTGGGACAATTATCAAGAAAATAATCAGTAAAATTATGGGAAAAGCCAAACAGCGCTTTTCCTTTTTTTTTTTACATGCTATCATGAAAAAAAGGGATGAAAGGAGTTTTTTTTTGCATAAAAGAACGATTCCACTACCGATTTTTTTAGTTGGACTTTTTTTTACTGTGGTTGTTACTGCAGTTGTTGTTCATTTTATTGAAACTAGAGCGAGTGTACAGAATCAATCGGTTGTTCGAGTGACCCGTAGTGATTTAGATGAAGTTCAGGATTTATATGATTTAATAAGTACGAATTATGTGGAAGAAGTTAGCAAAAAAGCTTTGGTAGAAGGGGGTCTAAGCGGCATGACCGCCGTTTTAGATGATGAATATTCAGAATTTTTAACTGCTGAAGAAACCAAAAAAATTGATGAGTCTGTTTCAAGCAATTTTGGTGGTATAGGGACAAGTATAAATTTAAAGGATCGTTTGCCAGTTATCGAAGGTGTTCCAATTAAAAATTCTCCTGCGGAAAAAGCGTCTTTAAAAGCTGGAGATATTATTTTAGCTGTCGATGGTCAGTCCACTGAAAATCAGACGATTGATGAGACAGCAAATAAAATTCGGGGAAAAAAAGATACAGAAGTGAGTTTGTTGATTCGTCGTGGAGAAGAAGAATTTAGCGTTGATTTAAAAAGAGAGGTTGTTCCCAATGAAACGGTCATGGGAGAAATTAATTCAGATAATCCGACTATTGGTTATGTTGAATTAACTAATTTCCGAGAAACAACTGCGTTAGAATTTCGCAATACGATTGAAGATTTAAGAACTCAAGGAGCTACTTCTCTTGTTGTTGATATCCGTCAAAACTCCGGGAATTTACTTTCTGAAGCAGAACGAGTAGCCAGCTACTTTTTATCGGATGGTGATACAATCGCACAATTTTCAGCCCGTGGCGAGGTGGTATCAACCGAAAAAGCTGGTAGTAAAATAGATAGCGGATTTAAGGTAATTGAACCGACTGTATTTCTAGTAGATCAAGAAACAGCGTTTGGTTCAGAAGTATTGGCTGCGGCAGTTAAGCATAAAGGTTTTTCTTTAGTTGGAGTGAATACTTTTGGCAAAGGAACCATCCAAAATGTCTTACCAATTGGTGAAAATAATTATTTACAATTAACAGTCATGAACTGGCTGACACCAGATGGTTCTTCGATTGATCAGACGGGAGTAAAGCCAACGATTCAAGCAGATTATCCTGACTATGCCAAATTGCCACCAATTTCTACCAGCTCAAACTGGCGAGTTGGTGATAATGGTGAAGTAATTAAGAATATTAATGTAATGCTAGCTGCCTTAGGCTACGAGACAAGTGGTGATTCTTTTAATGAACAAACATTAGATGCAGTCAAGGATATACAAATCAATAATAATATGGAAGCAACTGGTGTAGTGGATGAGCCGACAGCTAAGAATATTCAAGAAAGCATTTTTCAATTAGTAAAAGAAAATGATATAGCATATCAAAGTGCGGTAGATATGTTAAAAAATCAATAAAATCTCCTAACATAAAATTAAAAGGAAAGATTAGATGAAAAGATTTAAAAAAGAATATTTATGGTTAGGTCTAAAATATTTGATAATTGCTTTATTTTTTGGCGTAATTATTCGGGGTTTCATTTTAATTCCTGTACCGGTGACTGGTAATTCCATGTCACCGACTTTGAAACAGTCCGATATGGTAATCATGGAGAAATTTACATCAGTGAAACGTTTTGATGTCGTTGTTTTCGAACAAGCAGATCAAACTACGTATATTAAGCGTGTGATTGGATTGCCGGGAGACCAAATTACCTATCAAGATGATATATTGTATGTGAATAACCAAGCTGTTTCCGAGCCGTATTTACAAAAGAAAAATGCAAGCAAGCAAATGCCTTATACGACAAATTTCACGCTCCGAGAATTAATTGGTGAGGATCGCTTACCTGAAGATCAGTATTTTGTTTTAGGAGACAATCGCCGAATCTCTAAAGACAGTCGTTCTTTTGGAACCGTCAAGGCGGATGAAATTATTGGTAAAGCAAGGTTTGTTTATTACCCTTTTAGTGATATGAAAATTATTTCTTAAGCTCTGAGATTAAATGTCTCAGAGTTTTTTTGTGAAAAAAATAGGGGAAATCCCTATATTTTTTCAATGAAAATACGTTTACAATATTTGTGAAATACTTAATTATATGGAGGGATAAGATGCCAGAAATTGATTTATCGCGAACCCTGTTTGATATAGTCAAAGACTTTCCAGAAGTTCAAACCATAATGGCCGCTAATGGATTTAAAGAAATTGCCAAACCAGGCATGCTTCAAACAGCTGGCCGCTATATGACAATACCTAAAGGAGCAAAAATGAAAAAAATTCCTTTAGCAGAAATAGTTACAAAATTTGAAGAAGCTGGTTTTATTGTGAGAGGAGGAGATTAAATGGATCAAACTAAAGCACAAAGACAAGAGAAAATTGTTGAAATTTTGTCGTTATTACACCAAGGAGGTTCCTTTGAAGAAGCCAAGGAGATGTTTAATCAAGAATTTGATGGTATCGATGTGACGGAAATCACTGCTGCTGAAAAAGCTTTAATTCAAAGTGGACTAGCGCCGACTGAAATTCAAAAATTATGTAATATTCATGCGGCAGTTTTTAAAGGTTCCATTAATGAGATTCATCGTTCTGATTACGAGCATGAACAACCAGGGCATCCAGTTGCTGTCTTAAAGCTAGAAAATCAAGTGTTGCAATCGTTATTGACTGATGAAGTGGATGATTTGTTACAGAAAATAAAAACTGGCGATTGGTCTCAAAAAGAGCGCTTGCTATCGGCCTTGACTGATTTAAAACAAATTGATAAACATTATGCCCGTAAAGAAACGATCATTTTTTCTTATATGGAAAAATACGGTATCACAGCGCCACCTAAAGTAATGTGGGGCGTGGATGATAACATTCGGGAAATGCTAAAAGAATTAATTACTTATCTTGATTCGTCTAAAGCAGCCTTTAATCCGCTCTTTGAAAAGTGGACAGCTTTAAAAACAGAAATTGAAGAAATGATTTTTAAAGAAGAAGAGATTATGGTACCGATGACTTTAGATGTCTTTAGTTTAGCTGATTGGGAAAAAATTGCAGCTGATAGTTTTGATATTGGCTATGCGTTTATTCCCGAACCTTTACCATGGAAAGCTAGTGAAAAAGCGAAGGCTAGTGAAATCGAAAGAGAGCCGGCTAGGCAAATCGCAATTGCTCAAGCAAAAGAGACCACAGATGGTATTGCTGCAGGATTAGAATTAACTAAAAATGTGGAAGAATCGATAACCTCTAACTCAGAAATAATTGGTCTTCCGACAGGTTCATTACAGCTAAAAGAAATGGTTGCGATATTTCAAGTATTGCCGGTAGACTTAACCTTTGTTGATAAAAATGACATCGTACGTTTTTACTCTGAAGGAAAATCTCGTGTATTTCCACGTACAAATTCCGTTTTAGGCCGAGAAGTAATTAACTGTCATCCGCCAAAAAGTATGCATGTTGTGCAACAAATTTTAGATGATTTTCGGGCAGGTGTGAGAGAAACAGCTGATTTTTGGATCGATATGAAAGGGATGAAGGTTTATATTCGCTACTTTGCTTTAAAAGATCAAGAAGGTGAATACTTAGGTTGTTTAGAAGTGACTCAAGATATTACTAAAATTCAAAAGATTGAAGGCCAAAATCGTTTATTAGATGAATAAGTTTGTTTAATAATGACGTTTTACAGACGTTCTATGCGAGCGGCTTATTACAATAAAAATTTTTTTTATGCTATATTGAATTTATAGACAAGAAAGGATGATTCAAATGGCAAAAAAAATCTCACTATCAACAGTTGTTAATGAAGGCGGTCGTGAAGGCGAAAGTAAATCAGTGACAGGATATTTAGATGTTAAAACGACTGGTGCAAAAAAAGAGGGGTATACAAATCCTGAAGAACTATTTGCAGCAGGAATTGCTGCTTGTTTTAATGGCGCGATGGTTTTCCCATTAGAACGTGATGGTAAAGGGGATCTACATCGTTCTGTCCGAGCTGAAGTTGGTTTACTTGGTGATTTGCCTGATTTTAATACTTTACATTTAGAAGTGACTTTAATTGGAAAAATCGATGGCTTGTCTAAAGAAGAAACTTTAAAATATATGGAAGAAACAGAAGGTATCTGTCCATATTCTAAAGCAATTAAGGGTAATGTAAAGATTACTTTAGATGCTGAATAATAAATGAACAATCACAAGTTGAGTAATCGGCTTGTGATTTTTTTGCATAAATTTGTAATGATCACTCCTGTAATCTTTTTGAATTTGCTATACTAAAATAAATTAGTAAAGAGAGAAGGGATAAGAATGATTGATCATTTAAGTTTAGGTGTATCTGATTTATCAAAAAGCAAAGAGTTTTATTCAAAAGCTTTGGCACCTTTAGGCTATCAGGTAAAAATCGAAATGGACCACGGAATTTGCTATGGTGCCAGTGATGGTGGGGATCTATGGATTTTAAAAAGCGAGCCAACTAAAATTCATGTAGCTTTTGGCACAACCAAACGGGAAATTGTTGATGCATTTTATCAAGCAGCAATTAATGCTGGTGGAAGAGACAATGGGGCACCGGGTCTTCGTCCTAATTACCATGAAAACTATTATGCAGCCTTTGTAATTGACCCTGACGGTTATAATATTGAAGCCGTCTGCCATCAAGAATATTAGGAGGAAAACAATGATAATTATTAATGTTTTGTTGAAAGTTAAACCAGAAAAACGAGAAGAATTTTTAGTATTTGTAGAGGATTTAGTGAGTAAATCTAGACAAGATGAAGGGGCTCTTTTCTATGATTGTTTAGAGAGCTTGGATACGAAAAATCAGTTTATGATTATAGAAAATTGGCGGGATCAAGCAGCTGTTGACTTGCATAATGAAACAGCCCATTTGAAAAAATTTATTGTTGAAATCGATCAGTATTTAGCTGCTGATAAAGAACTGAAAAAGATAGCTTATCCTGAATAATAAAAAAGTAGAGAACTATTGGCAAAATAGTTCTCTATTAACTATAGTTGCAAAGCTTGTCGTCTTTCAAAACGTTGATATAATAAACGTGAGAGAAAAACAAAAATAATCGGACCAATAATCAAGCTGAAACCATCAACATAATTGCCTAATTTAAAAGGTTGATAAATTTGAAAACCAATTGCTAGCAATATACAAAGACAGACACTGATCGACAATAAATAATTGGTTTTTTTATTTTGAATTAAACGCTCATGATCACTGACAATATTTTTTCGAATAAAGAATGGAAAACTGATGGCAACTACAAAATATGGGATAGAACGAGCGACATTTGTCATATAGGTTAATTGATTGTAGAGATTACCTAAAAATTGATTATTTAAAGATAGTGTAAGAATCACTAAAGCTACCAACATGGCTTGTAACCATAAAGCATTAACCGGCATCTGATTACTATTTAATGAAACAAACTTTTTCGGCCAAATTTCTTTTGGTGTCCCTTGAATTAAACTTTTTAAAGGCCCAAAAGTAATTGAAGATAACAAACTTAAATAAGCAACAAACAAGGTGAACGCCGTATAACGAATAAAAATTTGATAAAGTAGTGCTGTTTGACTGTTAGAAAAATTAAAACTAACAGCTAAGTTTTTAGCAGTTGTACCCATTAAACCGTACATAAGATTACCCAGATGCATCTGATTTGTTTGTCTTAAAGCCTCCAAGTTATTCGCACCACTCCATAGAATAATACCTATGAAGTATAATAAAGTAATAATTACTGCAGCAATAATGACTGCTCGAGGAAAACGACTTTTGCTTTTTTTTGTGCGGTCAGCTAAACTAGCAACAGTATCTAAGCCACCAAAAGCAGTAATTGAAAAAATAAAAAATGGTAGTTGTGAAAAAAACTGGTTATTTGTGCCAGTAAAAAAGCTATCCGCATGAATACTACCGATGATATTTGGGAAAAACTCAGCAGGATGACGGCTAATAATCAGTAAATTACTAATTAATGATAAGATTAGTAAGCCGACCATGGCAAAGCTTGAAATTTTCAAAAAAGAAACTATCACTTGAAAGCCACGAGTGTTTAAAGCTGTTAATAAGAAAACTGACAGAATCGATAAAAGAGCTACCCAGATTTGGCTAGAAATGCCAAACCAACTGGCTGCACTAGAAATATCTTTACCAAATAGTAAAATAGAAAATGGAATCATGATTCGCATGAACAAACTAACCATCCAAGTAAAATAACTACAATACCATAAGGCAGCGGTAATAAAAGCCAACTTTGGGGACAAGGATTCTTTTAACCAGTCAAAAATAGTTCCTGATCGATCAGCGTATTTTTTAGTATACTGTGCGACAATTAAAGCATAAGGAATGAAGTAACAAGCACCGCTAATTAAAAACCAGGGGAGAGACTTACTGCCCATCATGAAAAAAGCGGTAGTCATACTGGAAAAAGAAAAAACAGTGGTTGTAATAATTAGGATTAAGGTAGGTAAGGAAAGATCCTTCTTCATAATTTTTAGCCTCCAAGATTAATAAGCGAAACCTGATTCTTATATTAGTGATATTTGTAACAAAGTACAAGTGAACGAGAAAAAAATAGGGAATTGGAGTAGTTTTGATGATAGAAATCAATAGCTGGTTAGAAATGCAAAGAAAGAAAATAGGTTGTGATTTTTTAGGCGTCGCAGAAAATGTTGCAGAAAAAAATCAAACAACTGAAATTCGTTGGCTACATGTCGCTGGAAATCAGGGAACAGCCTATCAAAAAATTCGTTTACGAGTCGGTCGAGGGATTGCTGGCATTGTTTGGAAAACAGGCAGAATGCATGAAGAACATCATATTTTAAGCCAAACAGATAAATTAGCGGAGTATCCAATTGCTCGTACTGAAAAACTTCAATCTTCATTAGCTGCACCGATTATTGATAATCGAGAAGTTTATGGAGTGGTCTTAATGGGGTATCGCCAAGAAAAATATTTTTCAGAAAACGATAAAGAATCGTTAGTTCAGATTTGTGAAGCTTTGAAAGGCAAATTAGAGGAGTGAAATATTATGGAAGTAACCACTAATTTATTTCGTGAAATCAAACAGGCTTTGTGGTTGCTGGATGATCGTTCTACCGTTTTAGCTCGAACGAAAAAAGCGGAACAGCTACAAGAAAAATTTCAAATAAATTTGACAAAAATTATTGAAATCAGTCAGGGTAAGGGTTGTGCACTACATAGTACCAAAGAAGAATGCTTAAATTGTCCATTGGAAGGGGAAATTTCAGCTAATGGCTTCCCTTTTGTTTTATTGGATCATCAGCAACAACCAGAAGAATTTTGGGGGAGCTTACAAAGGGACCAAGGTAAAATAATGCTTCAAATCGAAGTTCAAAAAAGTCCATTACTCCAACCAAGTGATTCGATGTTTAACTATTTAAATAATGCCCGTGAAAACGAGCGGAAAAAAATAGCGCAAGATCTCCATGATGGTATTGCTCAGAGTATTTATAGCCTAATGTTGGAAACACGTAATTTAAAATGGATCGATCCTTCTTTACGAAGTGAAAAATTAAAAGAAATTGATCATCATTTTAGTGATGTGTTAAAAGAAGTCAAAGATTTGGCTGGAGAATTACGTCCAATGATGATTGATGAATTTGGCTTGGTGCCGGCAATCGAACAATTTGTTGAGCGAACAGTTGAAATGACAGGTTTTGAAATTACATTATCTGTTACAGGAAAACTTGAGGCTTTAAGTGAGAATAGCCGAATCTCAACCTATCGAATTATTCAAGAAGCAGTCGGTAATTCATTGAAATATTCTGGTGTAAACCAAGTGGAATTGACATTGAACTTTACCAATAATTTTCTGCACGTTCTCATCGAAGATCAAGGAGAAGGCTTTGATTTGAAACGGGCGGAAAATGGATTTGGATTGATTAACATGCAGGAAAGAGCACACGCTGTTGCGGGAGAACTGAATATAATTTCTGCACCACACCAAGGGACAAAAGTTATTTTAAAAGTGCCAATCAAGGAGGTTTTGGAATGAAAATCTTAATTGCTGATGATCATGCAATGATTAGAAACGCTTTGGCTTTTTTAATTAATGCGCAAAAAGATATGGACGTTGTTGCCGATGCGGCTGATGGCCACGAAGTCTTTATGAAGGTTGAAAATGAACCAGTAGATATTGTTTTGATGGATATTTCAATGCCACCAGGAGAGAATGGACTATTGACAACAAAACGATTGAAAGAAGCTTTTCCAGAAGTAAAAGTGATCATGTTGACGATGCATGATGAGCGTTCTTATGTAAAAGAAGCATTGGGAGCAAATGCTGACGGTTTTGTATTAAAAGCTGCTGACGATGAAAAATTATTAGAAGCAATTCGCCGTGTTTATAATGGAGAAATTTTTTATGATGGCTACACAAAAAAAGATCTATCTGAGTTTGCCGTAGAAAAGGAAGATCCTTTGTATGCTAGTTTATCAAAGCGAGAAAAAGAGATTTTACCTCTTATTGCGTTAGGATATAATAATAAACAAATTGCTGAAAAGTTATTTATTTCAGTCAAGACTGTTGAAGTTCATAAAGCAAATATTCGTAAAAAATTGCGACTGGAGAACTATGCTGGCTTGCTAAGGTATAGTTTGAAACACCATTTAGTTGATTTTTAGGAGGTATGAGGATGAAAGGAATCATTTTTGTTTTACATGGAAGACGCGAAAAATTGTCAAAGACTAATTTTTCAATCATCGAAGAAGTAGAAGCGCAATTAGAAAATCCTTCTGCAATTGGATTATTAGAAGGCGAAGAACAAACATTAGAAGATGCTATGGAAAAAATGCAAACAGAAAAAGTTGAAGAGATTATTTTTTTACCTGTATTATTGTTTGCAGCGACGCATGTTAATGAAGATTTGCCAACACGTGCAAAAAAATATTTTATGGATACCCCTTTTAGTATTTTACCAACTTTAGGAACTACTGCAGCGGTCTTGAATTTTGTAGTTGAAGAAATTTCAGAGAAAAAAGAAGATTCAGCTGTCCTATTGATTGCTCATGGAACGCCTCATTATCAAGAACCTTATGTACAACTAAGTCGAATTGCAAATGCAGCTAGTTTAAGAAGTGGTAGAAATATTTATCCTGTTTCCTACATTGGTGAAGGAAACTATCAAGACTTTTTAATTAACCACCCAGAAGAATTTATAGTTTTACCATTGTTTCTGACTTCAGGCTTTTTACTAAATAAAATTAAAACAAAAATAACTAAAATTCATGGTGACGATGATATTTGGCTACCGACTTTAGAAAATCAGCCGGCGTTGAAAGCAGCTATTTGGGAGAGATTGAAGGACGCGCATGTATCCAGTACTAATTGATCTAGAAAAAATAAAGATTGTTGTCTTTGGTGGCGGAAAGATTGGTACCCGAAAAGTGCAAAGTTTGGTGGCTGAAGGAAGTTGTCCTGTGGTTATTGCACCAGAAATCACAAACCAACTGGAAATATTATCTTCAGAAGGAAAAATCAATTGGCAAAAAAGAGTTTTTCAAAAAGGTGATACTACAGATTTTCAAATGGTTTTTATTTGTACTAACCAGAAAGAAGTTAATCAAGAAATCTTAGAGGAAACGTCAAGCACCCAATTGGTAAATGATACAAGTGATAAAAATAACAGCAACTTTTATAACCTAGCACTGTTAAAGCAAAAGGATTTTTCAGTAGCTATAACTACTCATGGTCAGTCTCCCACAAGAAGCAAAGCAATTAAAAACAAAATTAAGGATATACTTGAAAAGCTGTCAATTTAAATTGGCGGCTTTTTTTTATTAAATAGGGGATTCCCCTATATTATCTAAAATCTATTTCATTTATTGTGAGTATATTAACAAAGTATAATTCTGAGGTGAAAATTATGAAAGAACGTTTAGTCGTTATCGGCAACGGCATGGCGGGTGTCAGAACGGTAGAAGAAATTATTGAGCGAGATCCCGATCGGTATGAGATTACCATCATTGGTAAAGAAGAATATCCTAATTATAATCGTATTATGTTGTCTAATGTTTTACAAAAGAAAATGACAGTTGATGAAATCATCACAAACCCTCTTAGTTGGTATGATGAAAATGATATCGCTCTGATCAATGATGATCCAGTTGTAGGGATTGATTCAGAAATTAAAAGTGTCGTTACAGAATCAGGTTTGGTTATTCCCTACCACAAATTAATTATTGCTACAGGTTCACACCCATTTATTTTACCAATACCTGGTGCTGATAAAGAAGGCGTAGTAGCTTTTAGAACAATTGATGATACGAAAGAAATGCTAGCAGCATCAGAAAAATATAAAAAAGCTGTTGTTATTGGTGGCGGATTACTAGGATTAGAAGCCGCTAAAGGATTACAAGAACAGGGAATGGAAGTTACCGTTGTTCATCTAGCAAAATGGTTGATGGAAACTCAGTTAGATGAAAAAGCAGGTAAATTATTGCAAGCTGAGTTAGAAGATCAAGGTTTGAACTTTTTGATTGAATACGCTACCCAAGAAATATTAGGTGACAATCATGTAACAGGACTAAAATTTTCTAATGGCGAAGAATTTGAAACGGATTTAGTTGTGATGTCAATCGGTATTCGTCCAGCTGTTGAATTAGCGAAAGAGGCTGGTTTAGAAGTCAACCGTGGGATTGTGGTAGATGATTTCATGCACACAAGTCAGAAAGATATTTATAGCGTTGGTGAATGTGCTGAACATAATGGTATTGCTTATGGATTGGTGGCACCTTTATATGAACAAGGCAAGGTTTTAGCCAATCTTTTAACGGATCAAGAAGAGATCAAACCTTATCAAGGTTCTAAAACTTTCACTTCTTTAAAAGTTTCTGGTGCTGATTTGTATTCGGCAGGGAATATTTTGAATACGGATGATTTAGACAGTATTGAAGCTTATGATAGTGCTTCTCGTAAATATAAAAAAATCTTTTTGAAAGATGGAAAAATTCAAGGAATCGTTTTATATGGTGATACAGATGAAGGTAGCCGCTACTACAATATGATGAAAAAAGGGCAACCGATTGAAGACTTGCAAACTATTGCTGTTTTACAGGCGATTGGTGAAAATCTTGGGGGCGCCGAAAGTGTTGTCGATTGGGATGACGATGAAACTGTCTGTGGCTGTAACGGCGTAGAAAAAGGTGCAATCTTACGTTCCATTCGTGAAAAGGGTCTGACAAGTGTAGCTGAGGTTGGTAAAGTTACAAAGGCAGGAACTTCATGTGGAAAATGTAAACCACAAATTCAAGCTTTATTGGAACATGAACTAGGCGACGCAGTGACTGCTGTAACCGGAATTTGTTCTTGTACTGATTTGAATCGCGATCAAATTGTAACTCAAATTTATGCCAAACACTTAACTTCAACTAAAGAAGTCTATGAAGCACTAGAATGGAAAAATCCAGAAGGTTGTCCAAAATGCCGTCCGGCCGTTAACTTCTATTTAAATGTTGCTTGGCCAGAAGAGCACCAAGACGAGAGTACTTCACGAGTAGTCAATGAAAGAATGCACGCTAATATTCAAAAAGACGGGACATTTTCAGTTGTTCCAAGAATGCGTGGGGGTCAAACTTCTCCACAGCAATTGATGAAATTAGCACAGGTTGCTGAAAGATACAATGTACCTTTAGTAAAAGTTACTGGTTCCCAAAGAATTGGTTTATACGGCGTGAAGAAAGAAGATCTGCCACAAATCTGGGAAGAATTAGATATGGTAGCTGCTCAAGCATACGGGAAAGTTTTCCGTTCAGTGAAAACTTGTGTTGGTCAAAGTTTCTGTCGCTTTGGTACCCAAGATACGATGGGGCTAGGTGTAAAATTAGAAGAAGAATTTGAATATATTGATACACCTCATAAATTTAAAGTGGGTGTTTCTGGTTGTCCAAGAAGTTGTGTAGAATCTGCTGTTAAAGATTTCGGCATTATTGGTGTAGAAAATGGTTTCCAAATTTATATTGGTGGGAATGGTGGAACCGAATTAGTAGCAGCACAATTGTTAACTACGGCAGAAACGGAAGAAGAAGTTGTTGATATTTGTGGTGCGATGATGCAGTATTATCGCGAAACTGGCATCTATGCTGAAAGAACAGCACCTTGGTTAGAAAGAATGGGCTTTGAAAACGTTCAGTCTGTTTTATTAGATCCAGAAAAACGCAAGGATTTGTGGAAAGACTTAAATCGTGCATCAGCTGCGAAAGGTCGTAAGGACACTTGGGGAGTAGTCCTTCGTAATCCTGATTTGAGAGAAAAAATGTATACTATTGATCGTCCAGAAGTTGTAAAGGTGGGAGAATAAGATGAGAGTATTAGCAACTAAAAAATCAAATTTAATCCCAAGGGTGGGACGTTCAGTCGAAATTAATAATCAAAAAATTGCAGTTTTCGAAACAACTGCTGGAAATATCTATGCTTTAGCAGACTTCTGTCCTTTAACCGAAGGGCCAATCTTAGAGGGTATGGTTTCAGGTGAATATGTTTATGAACCAATGCGAGATTTTAAAATTTCATTGATTGACGGTAAAATTCAAGAACCAGATGAAGGACAAGTAAAAACTTATCCAGTAGAAATTTTAGCGGATGATATTTACATTGAGGTGTAACAATGATTTCTTTTGTGGGTAGTGGACCAGGAGATTTGGAATTAATTACGGCAAAGGGTCAAAGAAGATTGCAAGAAGCAGACGTTGTTATCTATGATCGTCTAGTTAATCCATTATTATTATTTCATTGTTCAAAAACATGTCAATTTATTTATGTGGGTAAGATGCCTTACGTTGCCAGCATGAAACAAACAGAAATTAATCAACTTTTAACTATTTATGGGAATAAAAATCAACGGGTCGTGCGTTTAAAAGGCGGCGATCCCGCGATTTTTGGTAGATTATTAGAAGAGTTAGCTGTTTGTAAAGAAAATCATATCTCTTTTGAAGTTATTCCGGGAATAACCGCTGCTAGTGGTACAGCTGTCTATAACGGCATGCCTTTGACTGAAAGAGGACAAGCGCAATCGGTCACCTTTATGACGGGGCGTATCCAAACAAGTGAAGAAAATCACTTTCCTGTCATGGGAAAAAATCAAACGATTTGTTTATACATGGGTGTAGAGACATTAAAAAAATTTATTCCGCATTTAATCAATCATGGTTTTTTACCTGACACAAAAATTTGTGCCATAAGTTGGGGGACATACGGCCGTCAACAAAAAGCAGTGGGTACATTACTAACAATTGAAGACTTAATTGAAAAGCAAAAAATAACTAATCCAGCAATGATTATTGTTGGCGAGGTGGTTTCTAATGAAGTTAGTTATAATTGGTTTCAACAGCTACCAAAATATGGTCAGCGTGTCTTATTAGTTAGTACAAGATCTCCTGAAATATCAGAATTAATTGCTTACACTGAAAAAGGTGCAGATGTTTGGTGGCAACAAGTAGGCGAAAAACGAGATCTTCGTTTTGATAGTATTTCTGAAAGATATTTGGCAGAACAATCGTACCATGAAGTTATTTTTGTAGATAAAAAAGCAAAAGAACTTTATCAAACTTGAAAGGAAGTGGCAACTTGTCATTATCGCCAAAAGAATTAGTCGATGAAGCAATTAAAAGAGGAACAGCAAAAGCAAATTATGGTTTTTTAACAACAGCAGTTTTAAGTATCATGGCAGGAGTTTTTATTGGTGTCGCTGGTGTTGCAATGATTCGAACAATGGGATCTATGCCAGCTGAATGGGGTACTTTTGTTAATTTAATGGGTGCATTGATGTTTCCATTTGGTTTAATTTGTTTATTATTAGTTGGTGGTGAATTAGTCACCGGTAATATGCTTTCTGTCTCGATGGCATTGTATGCGAAAGCAATTACTTTGAAGCAGTGGGCCAGAAATATGTTTTTAGTGACAGTTTTCAATTTAGTAGGTGCAGTTGCGGTAGCCTTTTTCTTTGGTTATCTATCCAATACGTTGCAAGGCCCCTTTGTGGAAAGAACGATTGCTGTAGCGCAAGGTCGAATTGCTGACGCACCCTTGCAAGCTTTTTTATCAGGAATTGCTTGTAATATTTTGGTTTGTACAGGTGTGTATATGAATATGGCAGCAAAAGATTTTATTGGTAAAATTATGGGGACATTTTTGCCAATTGCTGGCTTCGTCATTGCTGGTTATCAGCACGTAGTGGCTAACATGTTTTTAATTGCTGCGGGAATATTTGCCGGTGGTGCAACGATGAATCAATATATTGTCAATCTAGTTGTTGTTTGGTTAGGGAACCTTGTTGGTGGAGGCGTGATTTTAGCGGGTATGTATTTCTTAGCCTTTAAAGTCGGCATGAAGGAACCAGCAAAAGAATTGGATAATGACGAATCTTCTTCTATAATAAGTGAGAGATTAAAATAAAAGAGGTATCCATGAAAAAATTAAGAGTAGGCACACGAAAAAGTCCTTTGGCTATGAGACAAACCCAAATTGTGATCGATTTACTAAAAGCAGTCGCACCTGAAATTGAATGTGAGGTTGTTGGTTTATCAACTAAAGGTGATCGTTTACAAAAAGCAGATCTCACAAAAATTGGTGGTAAAGGTGTCTTTGTTAAAGAAGTTGAATATCAACTTCAGCAGGGGTTAATCGATTTTGCTGTCCATAGTTTAAAAGATATGCCTGCAAAATTGCCATCGGATTTATTATTAGCGGCAACTCCTCAAAGAGCTCTTGCTTTAGATTGTTTGATTTTAAAAGAAAAGGTGGATTTGAATCGACCTTTAACTATTGGAACTAGCAGTATTAGACGTGCAAAACAATTAGCTAATCAATTTCCACAGATGCGCTTCGTACCTATTCGTGGAAAAATTGAAACTCGTCTGAAAAAAATGGTAACGGAAAACTTGGATGGCACAGTGTTGGCTTGCGCAGGTTTAGAACGAATGAATTATTTTGATATTCTTGATGAGTATCAAATATTAGCTCCAGAGATTTGTGTGCCTGCTGTAGGTCAAGGTATTTTAGGAATAGAATGTTGTAAAAATGATAGTGAGTTATGTCAATTATTATCTAAAATCAATCACTTAGAAACATATCAGGCGGCACTGGCTGAACGATATTTTCTAGAACAAATGGATGGAAATTGTGATGTGCCGATTGGTGCTTATGCTAAAAAGCTTGCAGATGGAGAATGGTGTTTTTATGGCTTTTTAGCAGAAAACCGTGAATCTGATGGTGAAAAAGTTGTCTTAACAGGGAGTGATCCGTTATCACTAGCAAAAAAAGCCATGAAAAAACTATCTTATTGACACGTGGAAAAGGATTAAATCACCCAGATCGTATTTTTTTTGAAAATCTAGGTTATCAAACATTAGTCGCTCCATTAAGTGTGATAAAGATTCTTCCATTATCAGTTGAAGCAATCAATGAATTTGAGAAAAGTCAGTGGGTTTTTTTCACGAGTCAAGCTCCAGTGAAAACAATTTTATCTGTTGCGCCAAAAGATATAAAAATTGCAGCTATTGGGAAAAAAACTGCAAACGAAGTTAAAAAATATGGTTATAATCCTGATTTTGTTAGTCCCATAGAAACAAAAAAGGCTATGTTAACAAGTTGGAAAAAATTATATCCTGAACGTACAAGTATTTTTTATCCCAAAAGCCAACTAGCAGACAAGTTTTTGGAAAACTTTTTAAAAACAGACAATGTTTATTCATATGTTGCATACGAGAATGATTTCACTCAAGAGGATCAAAATTTTTTAAAAAAGTTACTAATGGAACATTCTATAAGTGCTGTTTATCTGACAAGCCCATCTGCATGGCAACGATTTTATCATGTAAATTCAGACTTCGAAGATTTAGAATTCATTGTGATTGGCGAAACAACTAAGGAAGCTATTTTGGCGGATTTTCCTAAAGCATGTATTAATTTAAAAAATAATATTTAAAAAATGACTTTTAAAAGTTAGATGACCATTCTAACTTTTGAAAGTCATTTTTTTATATCATAAATTGAAGTTCGTTCTTTCAGTCATTATTTAACGCAAAAATATATTAAAATAATTAATTAATATTTGGATAAGTATTTTTTTGTAGTTTCATTGTTTTTTATTTGCAAAAATTTTTAAACAAATATTCTAAATATTTTCTAAATAAATTTGTGTAATTGGTACTGAATTAACGAAAAAATAAATTTAAAATCTTTAAATTGATTTAAATATAAATAATTTATGTGGAAATATTATTATTTTTAATATTAGTATATTTAAAAAGTGATTAATAAATTCTTGTATAGACTATATATTTGAGTGAAAATGATAATTAATCTAGTGATTTCTTTACTTAATTGTATCTTGGAATTTTTGATAAAAATGCTGCAGATGCTACTGAAACCATGAATAACCAAACAGTCTCTTACGATAAAGATACAAATCTAAATGTGAATCAGCATAAACCATCAGGCGACTTTTTTACTGGTTGGACTACTAATTCAGATGGTTCAGGCGATACCTATGAAGATAAAGTTAGCATGAAAAATTTGGCAGAAGTAGATGAAAACATCACGTTTTATGCTTAATGGTTTTGTTTTTTATTATTTGATTTGAATCAGATGATTTAATGGGAAAATACTCATTTAAATTTTTTGAAATTACTAAAGAAGAGTTACTTCAATTAGTAACTTATCAAATGTAAATTAGACTTTAGGGTCTGACTTTATGTATTATTGTATGGTAAAGATAATACTTTTTAAAAGAAGATAATTCTTTGTTTAGATCTATTGTTTATATTTGTAATGGGGGAAGTTACTATGAAATGAACCGAGCGAGGCGCATCATAATCAAAACGTATATTCTAATTATGATATTATATTATGATTTGAAAAAAATTAATAATGTGGGAATTTATCTGTAGAGGCTTCCACAGCGATATTTTTACTTATCACAGTTTAACAGTTTCAAATTGTTGAACTGACTGTGTTGAAAAAAGCCCTCATTTAAAAGAGGACTTGAAATCTTAAAAAACGTAGTTATATTAATTCATTATTTAATTCTGGCAGAAGTTTAGAAATCGAAAAGAAATAGTATGATCTAATTGTCTTTATAAGATGGTGCCTCAAACCCACTATTAAGAGATGTACATTTTTAAATATCTCTAACTTATTCGAGTAGTGATAAATTAAATATGATTTCTCTAGTTTCTGAATTTTTTTAAAATCTCTTTGAATATGTTCAGTGGAAGATTCTTTAAAAAGTAAAAATTCAAAGAATTATCATTTTAAGATTACTCAATCATTTCTTCATTATTTATTAGGTCTGTAACTTTTCCTTCATCATTTTTATTTTTGTCACTTTTTTTGCATAAAGAAGTTAGATAGATGCCTGATAGGCTAGGTAGCACAATTAAAATGATTGGCAATAGACTTTTAGTAAACCACACGGACAAGATCACTAACCCAAAAGAAAATATGATTTCTTGGATGTTACCTTTTATGGTTTCTAATAATAAATATTGCTGATTTTCTTTTGGTGTTACAATGAATTTTGGTTTAATCCCAATCCACGCTTTGGTCGCTCCATAAAAACTGATCCAATATAATGAACCATAAAGAAGAAAGGCAGAAAATAAGTATCCAAGGCTTTTTAGAATTGGATAACGGCCTAATAAATAGACCATGTCATTAATAGTTGGCGCATACAAGAATATAATTGTCGGTGTCATTAACCATAGCGGATACCCTGCGCTCACACCCAATACTGGCAGGAGAATTAAATTGATAATCAAAAATAAAAAGAAAACTGTAGACATTGGTAAACTAAATGTGAATAGAACAACATCTAACTTTTCAAACCAGCGTAAATTTTTGCTAAACATTAATTTTTTTGCATAGTTACTAATAAATTCTAAATTTCCGCCTGTCCATTTCAGATGCCTTTTTTTAAAAGCAAAGTAGTCTACAGGGTACTCTTCTTCACATACAATATAAGTTGAGAAAGCTGTAAAATAGCCTTTAATTTTTGCTTCTATAGAAAAGCATAAATCTTCTGCAACAAGATGTGGAAACTGTCCCACTGCTTTAAAGCATTCTCTAGAAATCATTGCTCCATGTCCCAAAAACGACATAAATCCATATCTTTCTTTCATTGATTGATAAGTTGGCCAATGTGCATCTACTCCTACAGAAAAACGTTCCATGAATTTCGTTTTATTTCTTGTTGATATGTGATTAGCTTGTAATAGCCCTATTTCTGGATAATAGGAAAAGTAATGTAAGGATTTAGTAATAAAATCTTCTGGAATGATTTCATCGCTATCTAAAATAACAAAAAAATCATAATCATCTCGATCCACTAGATAATTATTCAGATTACCAGCCTTGTATCCTTCACGATCTTCTCTTCTTACAACTTCAATTGAATGGAGTTGAGCAAAAGTATCAATTCGTTCTTTGTATTGATCTTCGCTGGAATCATCAAGGATGACTGTTTTATAATTTGAATATTGTTGATTCATAGAAGTAGTTAAACTGTCTTCTATAAAATCATTGCAAGTACAGTAAAGCAACAGAACACGAGCATCCTTGTATTGAGGTAGTACATCTGTTTCTAATACCTTCAGTTCTTGTTTTTGCAATTTTCTATATTTAAACTGATAAAAGAAAATATAAACAATATCTTTCGTTCCATTTAACCAAAAATATAAGATGAAAACAGTATTTACCATTAAAAGAATAATGGTCCAGATAGATACATTCATGGCTTTGTTCTGAATAATTGTTGTAATGAAAGTAATTAAACCGAAAGCACTTAAAATTCCCCATGCAATCAATATCCATATATATAGACTACAGTTCTTTTTTATTGTGTTTTTTTCCTTTTCCAATTTGTCCAATTCCTTTCAACGATAAAACAGACACTGCTACAATTAATAATCCTAATAAAATCGGATTTTTCATTAAATATAGAGAGTGTAGATCATTCTCAAATAGTGTTACTAAAAAGTCCAATCCTCCTCCTCCTTTGCGAGCATGTTTCAATAGCAATTATTATAATTGCATATTTTTTAAACATAAAGTGCTTTTTGAATCCGTTTACATAGTTTTTTTATTTAGAAAAACAAATTTTTATCTATATATAAAGTATAGTTTTTCTAGAAATATTGAAGTAAAAATACTTTTTTTAGAAATAAAAAACCTTGTCAGGATATGAAACATTTCCAATGAAAAAAAGCACTCTTTTTTCTTCAATATTAAACGTACTGGCCTTTTTGTAGCCTAATATATTGTTTATTATGAAAAAAACCATCTATAAAATAAAAAAATTGATAAAATTTTTTAGAAATCAAATGATACAAAGGAACCATTTCATTTAAAAATTGTACATGCCATCATCGAACCTATGTTTTTTCTATATGTTGCAGCAGCATCGATTTATTTCTTTTTAGTGGAGTCACTAGACGGGTTAATTATGTTGATATTTGTTAGGTTAATTATTTCTATTGAAGTGGTCTAGGAATGGAAGACTGTGGCAAGCCGCTTCAGAAGATTACTGGCGGACAGACTATGTATACGCAGGAATGCTTGTTACAATCGGAAGTTCAGTAGTTATGGTTGATAAAAATAGCTAAAGTTATTTTGGTAGCTTCTTTTTACTATTCCTCTGAAGGATGAATTGAGAATTAAACTATTTAGATGTGTAACTTTTATAAGAATTTAGAAAATTGTGAAAAGATGCAGATCGGTTGTGTCATTTTTTTATTAAAATAACCGTGTTCAAAAAATTGCATATTTTGAAAAAAAAGATAAAAACTGATAGTTGTTTTTTTAGGGGGAAATATAAACACCTGAGCAATTTTGAAAAAGAAAGTAGTTTTAATACTATTTAAATAATTTAAGTGGATTGTTTTGTATTATTCAAAGAAAAACATCCATTTAATTATGGTACAATCAGAGGTGACTATCTAAGATTTAAGGTATTAGGAGGAAGTATTTATATGGCTATACAATGGTTTCCAGGGCACATGGCGAAGGCTCGGCGTGAAGTTCAGGAAAAATTAAAATATGTAGATATCGTTTTTGAGTTGGTAGATGCTCGGCTACCAAAATCATCCCGTAACCCGATGCTGGATCAAATTATTCAACAAAAACCACGGATTATATTATTAAACAAAGCAGATTTAGCGGACCCTGTCCAAACCCAAAAGTGGCAAAACTATTTTAACAATCTTGGCTATGAAACATTGGCTTTGACTGCGAAAAATGATAAAAGTGTCAAACAAATTGTACCAGCTGCTAAAAAGGTTTTGGCTGAAAAAAGAGCACGGGATAAAGAAAAAGGTCTAAAAGAACGAGCTATTCGAGCAATTGTCTTAGGCATTCCAAATGTGGGGAAATCAACATTACTTAATCACTTAGCTGGGAAAAAAGTTGCCACGACAGGTAACAAGCCAGGTGTAACAAAAGGTCAGCAATGGTTGCGTTTTAATTCACAATTAGAATTATTGGATACACCAGGAATTTTGTGGCCAAAATTCGAAGATCCAGAGGTGGGTAAAAAGCTGGCTTTGACTGGTGCGATTAAGGATGATTTATTACAATTGGATGATTTAGCCATTTACGAGTTGGAAATTCTTAGTCGTTTTTATCCAGAAATTTTGATGGAACGGTATCGATTATCTGAAGATGATTTGTTTCAACCAGCAGCGGAAATATTAATGGAAATCACCAAAAAACGCGGTTTTAAGGATGATTATGAACGTGGTAGTGAGTTGTTAATCAATGAATTACGTCAAGGACGCTTAGGACGATTCACACTTGATCGATATGAGGAGAAGGTAGACTAATGGAGAAGCTGTCAATTCGAGAAATAAAACAAATTCTATTAACAATTACGGCAGATAATGACCCACAATTAATGATCTTTCGTGAGGATTCCAGAAAAGGTGTTCAGCAAGCAATTATTCAGTGGGAAAATCAACAGTCAAAAAAAATTGCTTTAAAAAAACAATATCAAGAAATGTCGCAATTTGAAAAAGAGAAAAAAGCGGCCGGTTTTACCGCAATTTGTGGCATTGATGAAGTTGGTCGAGGGCCATTAGCGGGACCTGTAGTTGCAGCGGCAGTTATTTTAAATGAAGATCATCAAATTCTTGGTTTAAATGATTCTAAACAATTATCTATAGCTAAAAGAGAAAGTTTAGTTAAAGAAATTAAGAAAAATGCTCGTGCGATTGGAATTGGGGAAGCAACGGCTGAGGAAATCGATCAAATAAATATTTATGAAGCCACAAAAGTTGCGATGCAAAGAGCAATTGATCAGTTAGAAATCTCCCCAGACTGCTTGCTAATTGATGCCATGGTATTACCAAACGGCTTACCTCAAGAAAAAATTATCAAAGGAGATGCCCGTTCGGTGTCGATCGCGGCTGCCAGCATTATTGCCAAAGTTTATCGCGATGAGTGGATGGCAAATTATGGTAAAGATTATCCGGCATACGGTTTTGAAAAAAATGCTGGTTATGGCACAAAACAACATTTGGCTGCTATTGAGAGTCAAGGAATATTATCGATTCATCGTAAAACTTTCGCACCGATTAAAGATAAATAAATCAAAACCTCTCTTTTAAACTACCTTATTAATAAATGGTAGAAAAGAGGGGATTTTTTTGGAAGAAAGAGATTTTTTGTTGCGGTTAAGCTTGACAAAAGGGATAGGCATCGTTAGTAAAACCAAAATTTACAATTTTGCTAAAACAAATCATTTTTGGAATCTGACGGCTAATGAAATTGGCTTAATTACCAAATGCCGTCAGCCGAATAATTGGCACGATGTGACTATGGATCATTTAGCTGAAATAAAACGAACGCATCAATACATTACTTACAGCGATGAAATATATCCTGAAGAATTACGTCAAATTCCTCAGCCTCCACTTGTTATTTTTTATAAAGGGAATATTGATCTTATTTCCAGAAGTAAAATTGCAGTTGTTGGTGCGAGAAATGCCTCTAATTATGGTTTTGACGTTTGTAAAAAATTGGTTGGAGATTTGGTGAAGCACCAATTTGTGATTGTTAGTGGTTTAGCTAAGGGGATCGATTCGTATGCCCATCAATTTGCCATCAGTTATTTTGGAAAAACAATTGCTGTAATTGGTACAGGCTTAGATATTTGTTATCCTAAAGAGTCAGCAAACTTACAAATTGAGATGGCTAAAAATCATTTAATCTTAAGCGAGTATCCTAATGGCACGTCTCCACAAAAATTTCATTTTCCAATGCGGAATCGAATCATTGCTGCTTTGGCAAGTGGTGTGTTAGTTGTAGAAGCAAAAGTTCGTAGCGGGTCACTAATTACGGCTCAAGTTGCTTTGGAGTATGGTAAGGAAGTTTTTGCTGTACCCGGAAGCATTATTGATGGTCGTTCCAGTGGTTGCCATCAACTGATTCAAGATGGTGCGGTCTGTGTGGAGAACGTGCAGAATATTATAGATTCTTACCAATTATTGAAAAAAATTTACTAGCGCTTACTTGACAAATAAATTCTGAATGGCTAATATAGGCTACGATTTGAAAAAAGCTTCAAAAAAGTAGATATATAATAGAAGAAAAAATTTAAGGAGGCAAAAAACTTTGGCCTATAAGAATTTAGTCATTGTGGAATCGCCAGCAAAAGCAAAAACAATTGAAAAGTATTTAGGGAGAAATTATAAAGTTGTAGCAAGTGTCGGACACGTTCGCGATCTACCGAAAAGCAAAATGGGGATTGATGTTGAAAACAATTATGAACCTCATTATATCAACATTCGTGGAAAAGGCGATGTGATTAAGGGCTTGAAACAGGCAGCCAAAAAAGCGCAAAATGTCTATCTCGCAAGTGACCCGGACCGTGAAGGTGAAGCGATAGCTTGGCATTTGGCATATATTTTGAAATTAGATTTGGAAGATAAAAATCGAGTGGTTTTTAACGAAATTACAAAAGATGCAGTAAAGGCTGCCTTCAAAGAACCTCGGACAATTGATGTTTCACTAGTCGATGCCCAACAAGCCCGTCGTGCATTGGATCGTTTAGTAGGTTATAGCATTTCACCTATTTTATGGAAAAAAGTCAAAAAAGGTTTAAGTGCTGGCCGAGTCCAATCGATTGCCTTAAAAATTATTATTGATCGCGAGAAAGAAATTCGTGATTTTAAACCAGAAGAATATTGGAGTATTGACGGTAATTTTAAAAAGAAAACCAAAAAATTTAAAGCTAATTTCTGGGGAGTCGATGGTAAAAAGAAAAAATTACCAAACTCTGAGGCTGTAAAAGAAGTTATCAATCGAATTGATGGTAAAGATTATGATGTCACCAAAGTTGAAAAGAAAGAGCGTAAACGAAATGCGCCAAATCCATTTACCACAAGTAGTTTGCAACAAGAATCTGCTCGTAAAATAAATTTCCGTACTAGAAAAACCATGATGGTAGCGCAACAATTGTATGAAGGAATTACTTTAGGTAAACAAGGAACAGTTGGCTTAATCACTTATATGCGTACAGATTCCACTAGGATTTCTGATACGGCTAAGACTGAAGCAGCGACTTACATTGAAGAAACTTATGGTAAAGAATATTCGCAACACCATGCCCGTAAAACAAAAAATCCACAAGGTTCACAGGATGCCCATGAGGCAATTCGCCCTACCAGTGTCACTCGTACACCAGAAGTAATGAAACAATACTTAGATAAAGATCAGTTAAAACTTTATACATTAATCTGGTCACGTTTTGTTGCCAGTCAAATGACACCAGCCGTTTTTGATACAGTTCGCGCAACTTTGGAACAAAATGGTGTGACTTTTGTAGCAAATGGCTCGAGAGTGAAATTTAAAGGTTATATGATTGTGTATATAGAAGGTCGCGATGATGGCAAAGAAGATAAAGACAATATTTTGCCAGATTTAGCTGAAGGCGATAAAGTGCAATCTATCGATATCGAACCAAAACAACATTTTACCCAACCACCAGCTCGTTATAGTGAAGCAACTCTAATAAAAACTTTAGAAGAAAATGGCGTGGGACGTCCATCAACCTATGCACCAACTTTAGAAACAATTCAACGACGTTACTATGTAAAATTAAATCAAAAACGCTTTGAGCCGACAGAACTAGGCGAGATTGTTAATTCATTGATTGTGGAATTCTTCCCACAAATTGTCGATGTTAACTTTACAGCTTCGATGGAAAATGACTTGGATAAAGTCGAAGAAGGCAAAGAAGAATGGATTAAAGTCGTAGATAAATTCTACCGACCATTTGCTGAAGAGTTAGAAAAAGCTGAAGAAAATATGGAAAAAATCCAAATTAAAGATGAGCCAGCAGGTTTTGACTGCGACGTTTGTGGTAATCCGATGGTGATTAAACTTGGAAGATACGGAAAATTCTATGCATGTAGTAACTTTCCAGATTGTCGTAATACCAAACCAATCATTAAAGAAATTGGTGTGGAGTGTCCTGTCTGTCATGAAGGTCAAGTTGTGGAAAGAAAGTCTAAGAAAAATCGCTTATTCTATGGTTGTTCTCGTTATCCAGATTGTGATTTTACTTCGTGGGATAAACCAATTGGCCGTAATTGTCCGAAAGATGGCGGCTACTTAGTTGAGAAAAAAGTTAAAGGTGGCAAACAAGTAGTCTGTGTGAACGGTGATTATGAAGAAGCACCGCAAAAATAATTTGAAGTGAGGAACAAGATGAAACCTGTGAATGTAATTGGTGCGGGATTGGCTGGTAGTGAAGCCGCATGGCAGATCGCCGAAGCAGGCGTCCCGGTGAATTTATATGAAATGCGTCCAGTTAAATCAACACCCGCTCATAAAACAGAAAAATTCGCTGAACTAGTTTGTAGTAATTCGTTACGAGGAAACAGTTTGGCAAATGCGGTAGGAGTTTTAAAAGAAGAAATGCGACGCTTAAATTCTGTCGTCATAACTTCAGCTGATGAAACAGCAGTACCAGCTGGTGGTGCCTTGGCAGTTGACCGTGAAGGCTTCTCAGAATTGATTACAAAAAAAGTTAAAAATCATCCTTTAGTGACTGTCATTAATGAAGAAGTGAATGACTTACCTGATGGAATTACTGTAATTGCAACGGGTCCTTTGACTTCTGAAACATTGGCTGAGAAAATTGCTGAATATAATGGTTCCCACGGATTTTATTTTTATGACGCTGCGGCTCCAATTTTAGATGGTTCAACGATTGATCGAGAAAAAGTTTATTTGAAATCACGCTATGACAAGGGTGAGGCAGCTTATTTAAACTGTCCAATGAATAAAGAAGAATTTGATGCTTTTCGAGAGGCACTTATTGAAGCAGAAGTAGCTGAGCAAAAAGAATTTGAAAAAGAAAAATATTTCGAAGGCTGTATGCCGATTGAAGTAATGGCGAATCGTGGAGAAAAAACGATGCTTTTTGGTCCCATGAAACCAGTTGGACTAGAAGATCCTAAAACTGGTAAACGGCCCTACGCAGTTATTCAATTACGTCAGGATAATGCGGCAGCGTCAATGTACAATATCGTAGGTTTTCAAACTCATTTAAAATGGGGCGAACAAAAAAGAGTCTTTCGAATGATTCCCGGTTTGGAAAATGCTGAGTTTTTACGGTACGGTGTTATGCATCGTAATAGTTTTATGAATTCACCAGAATTATTAAAACCCACATATCAAAGCAAAAAACGTGCTGATTTATTTTTCGCCGGACAAATGACTGGTGTAGAAGGTTATGTTGAAAGTGCGGGTAGTGGCTTAGTCGCTGGAATTAACGCAGCAAAATTAGCCAAGGGTGAAGAGTTGATTGAATTTCCACCAGAAACTACGATTGGCTCAATGGCATATTATATTACTCATGCAGAAGGAAAACACTTCCAACCAATGAATGCCAACTTTGGTTTATTTCCAAGTTTGCCTGAACGAATCAAAGATAAAAAACTACGCTATGAAACGTTAGCCAATCGTGCATTAGTAGCATTAGCCGAAACAAAAATTTAATAAAAGTAAAAGATGAAGTTCATATTGACTTCATCTTTTTTTGTTATCTTAAAAAACCTAAATAGGAAATTGTAAGGTGATTCGTGAAAACTCAATAAATTCTGACAATTTAATTGTATTTATCGATTGGCTGTGCTAAATTTACATATATCTGAGGTGATTAAATGGAGAACCAAAAATTAATTTCAGAATTTTTAAGTTATTTGATTAATCAAAGAGGTTATTCACCTGAAACGGAAAAAGGCTATGGGAATGATTTAGCTGATTTTTTAGAATTCTTGACAGAATCTGGTGAAGCTAATTTACTAAAAGTGCAACATTTAGATGTTCGAATTTACCTTTCCTATTTAAACGATCTCGAGTATAGTCGCAATACGATTAGCCGTAAAATTGCTAGCTTAAGATCATTTTACCAGTATCTTTTACGTCTAGAGATGATAGAGGAAAACCCATTTTCTTATGTCCATTTAAAAAAGAAAAATGCTAAGTTGCCACGTTTCTTTTTTGAAAAAGAAATACAAGTATTATTTGATAGCGTATCTGGTGATAAACCATTGGATCAAAGAAATCGGGCATTATTAGAAATATTATACGGTGCTGGTTTGCGAGTGAGTGAATGCGCTAACTTAATCTTGTCAGTAGTAGATTTTGATAATAGTGTCTTATTGATTCACGGAAAAGGTGGTAAAGATCGTTATGTGCCACTGGGATCTTATGCAGCGGATGCTTTAAAAGAATATTTAAATGATGGCCGACAAAAAATCATGGCACATTTTCAACAAAGCCATGATTTTGTATTCATTAACCATCGAGGTGTTCAGATTACGCCAACTGGAATTGAATATGTCTTAAAACAAATTATAAAAAAGAGTAGTTTAGCTAGTGACATTCATCCACATATGCTGCGACATACTTTTGCCACGCATTTACTAAATAATGGGGCCGATTTAAGAACGGTGCAGGAACTATTGGGTCATAGTAATCTATCTTCCACTCAAATTTACACACATGTAACAAAGGAAAGTTTACAAAAAAATTATCGCTCATTTCATCCAAGAGCATAAACTAGGAGGAAACAGGAATGTCAGAATCACAATTTCATTCAACAACTATATGTGCCGTTGAAAAAGACGGCAAATTGGCGATGGCTGGAGACGGTCAAGTAACCATGGGACAACAAATCATGATGAAGGGAACCGCTAGAAAAGTTCGCCGCATCTATAATGGAGAAGTGGTAGTCGGATTTGCAGGCAGTGTGGCAGATGCCTTTACCCTTGAAGAAAAATTTGAAGGCAAATTAAATGAATACAATGGCAATTTACAAAGAGCAGCCGTTGAGTTAGCCCAAGAGTGGCGCACTCAACAAGCAATGAAAAACTTAGAAGCTTTGTTAATTGTTATGAATAAAGAAGAAATGCTATTAGTATCAGGAAATGGTGAAGTAATTGCACCAGATGACGGTATTCTAGCCATCGGTTCAGGAGGAAACTATGCTTTAGCTGCTGCTCGAGCAATGAAAAAACATAATCCTGAAATGAGTGCTAAAGAAGTTGCTGAGAGTGCTTTAAATATTGCGGCAGATATTTGTGTCTTCACTAATCATAATATCATTGTCGAAGAAATGTAAAGGAGTTAAAAAATGAGTGAAATGAATAAAACCCCAAAAGAAATAGTCGCTGAATTAGATCAATATATTATCGGTCAAAATGACGCTAAGAGATCAGTTGCCATTGCATTACGGAATCGTTATCGACGAATGCAATTAGAAGAAAGTATGCAGCAAGAAGTAACGCCAAAAAATATTTTAATGATTGGTCCAACTGGTGTTGGGAAAACTGAAATTGCTCGTCGATTGGCTCGAATTGTTAAAGCACCTTTTGTCAAAGTCGAAGCTACAAAATTTACCGAAGTTGGTTATGTTGGTCGTGATGTTGAGTCGATGGTGCGGGATTTAGTCGAAAATGCAATTACAATAGTTGAAAAAGAACAGTATTCTCGTGTATATAGCCAAGCCTTAAAAAAAGCTAATAAACGATTAGTGAAAGTTTTAGTTCCTGGAATCAAAAAAGAACAAAATAACCAAAATAATAATCCTTATCAACAAATGATGAATATGTTTAATCAGGCACAAACCAATGAACCTAAAGAAGAAATCACAGAAGAAATAAAAGTGAATCGTTCAACAATCTTAGAACAATTAGAAAAGGGTGCTTTAGATAGCCGCGAAGTGACTATTGAAATCGAAGAGCCGAAAAAAAATGCTCCCCAAATGAATAATGCGATGGAACAAATGGGTATTGATCTTAATGATGCATTAGGCGCGCTAAGTCCTAGTAAAAAGATCCAACGAACAGTCACTGTTAAAGAGGCGCAAGAATTATTAGTCAGAGAAGAGCAAGCAAAACTTGTTAACGAGGCGGATATTTCTACTGCAGCAATTCGATTGGCTGAAAGTTCAGGCATTATTTTCATTGATGAAATCGATAAGATTACTTCAAAATCCCAACAAAATTCAGGAGAAGTTTCGCGAGAAGGTGTTCAAAGAGATATCTTGCCAATCGTGGAAGGCTCACAAGTAAATACAAAATATGGTGCCATTCAAACTGACCATGTGCTATTTATTGCTAGTGGTGCATTTTCTTTATCTAAACCAAGTGATTTGATTCCTGAATTACAAGGTCGCTTCCCAATTCGGGTAGAATTATCTGATCTAACGGCGGAAGATTTTGTTCGTATTTTAACTGAACCGAACAATGCATTAATCAGCCAGTATGTTGCTTTAATCGGAACAGAAAATGTTAATGTGATTTTTACTCAAGAAGCTATCAAAAAAATTGCCGAAATTGCGTACAATGTCAATCGTGAAACGGACAATATCGGGGCTCGACGTCTTCATACTATTTTAGAGAAATTACTAGAAGATTTATTATACGAAGCACCAGATATGCAAATGGGGGAAATCCGCATTACGGAAGCCTATGTGGATGAAAAATTAGCTAGCATTGCTGAAAACAAAGATTTAAGTCGCTATATATTATAAAAAAGGGGTTGTTAAAAATATGGTCTCATTGCTAGAAAAAACTCGTCAAATCAATAAATTGATGCAACAAAAAAACGCTTTTGAACCACAAGCTGAAATGCCTTACAATAACATGGCTCGAATTTTAGGAGATGTGTTAGAAGCTTTGACGTATATTATCGGTTCTGATGGAAAATTATTAGGTTACAATGAAAAGATTGATATTAATACTGATCGGGTAAAGTCATTTATTGTTGATCGGCAATTTCCAGAAATATATGTATTGAATATGGAAAACGTTGAAAAAACGGAAGCCAATATTTCAGTGGAAAATCCTTTAACCGCTTTTCCAACCGAACGATCTGAATATTATCCTAATGGTTTGACAACAGTGATTCCGATTTTCGGTTCTGGAGAGCGTTTAGGAACAATTGTTGTAGCTAGAACAGATGAAGCTTTTGGTGACGATGATTTAGTCCTAGCAGAATATGGTGCAACTGTTGTCGGTATGGAAATTTTGTACCAACAATTCTTAAATGTTGAAGAAAATGTTCGTTCACAAACAGCTGTCCAAATGGCCATTAACACTCTTTCATATAGTGAATTAAAGGCTGTAAAAGCGATATTTGCAGCTCTCGAAGGTGATGAAGGAAGATTAACTGCTTCTAATATTGCTGATGAAATTGGGATTACTCGTTCAGTGATTGTAAATGCTTTACGAAAGTTAGAATCGGCTGGTATTATTGATTCACGATCTTTAGGAATGAAAGGCACATACTTAAAGGTGTTGAACCCGCTCTTTAAAGAAGAGCTGGCCCGTCACCGCTAAACGAGGGGGCTTGCAAATGTCAGTAACAATTAAGAATGAATATTTGACTGCAATAATTAATGAAAAAGGGGCAGAATTAACCAGTCTTTCTGCGAATCAAATTGAGTATATTTGGCAGGCTGACCCAAATTATTGGGGACGTCACGCACCAATTCTATTTCCTTTTGTGGGTCGTTTGAAGAACGACCAATATACTTATCAAGGGGAAAATTATCCAATGGGTCAACATGGTTTTGCCCGTGATAAAAAATTTGAATTGTTAGAGCAAACTGCTGAAAAAGCTACATTTATTTTGAAGAGTGATGCTGAAACAAAAAAGATCTATCCTTTTGATTTTGTTTTGATTGTTAGTTATGAGGTTTGGGGAGAGGGGCTCCGGATACGTTTTGAAGTCCAAAATCCTAGTTCAGGCGAATTAATTTTCGCTTTGGGTGGACATCCAGCGTTTAACATTCCTTTAGAAGAAAACTTAACATTTGATGACTATTTTATTGCTTTTTCACCGCAAAAAAGTCGGATAAAGATTCCTTTGGAGGGACCGTTTGCTAATTTAGATCAAAAAACTTTAGGTCAAACCAACACCAATATTCAATTGAGTCATGACTTATTTAAAGAAGATGCGTTAATTTATGAAACTCGTGGACTTAATTCATATACTGTTGGTTCAGAAGATTCAAAACATAACGTTACAGTGACTTATAATAATATTCCTTACGTTGGCTTTTGGTCTCCAATGCCTAAAGAAGCACCCTTTTTATGTATTGAACCTTGGTGGGGATTTGCGGATACAGTTAATAGCACTGGCAAATTGGAGGACAAAGCAGGTATGCAGCATTTGCCAGCAAACGAGACATTTAAAACCGAATTTTCAATTACTATTCATTGAGGTGAAACGAATGGAAATTATTAAGTATGATAAAAAATACCAGCAGCAGTTAACCGATTTGATTGTAGGTATTCAAACAGATGAATTTGGGGTAAATATTACGTTAGCAGATCAGCCAGATTTGGCTAATATTCCTGATTTTTATCAAAAAGATGGTGGAAATTTTTGGCTAGCTATCGACCAAGGTCAGGTGGTAGGGACAATTGCTTTGATCCGTTTGAAGGATGGCAATAGTGCTTTAAGAAAAATGTTTGTTAATAAAAAATACCGTGGCAAAGCTCAAGTTGGTCAGAAATTATTGGATGTGTTGTTGGATTATTGTAAAACCGAAGACATTCACTATGTATATTTAGGAACTATTGATATTTTCAAGGCGGCTTTGGGATTTTACAAGAAAAATCAGTTTGTCGCTTTACCATTGACTGATTTTCCAAAGGACTATCCGGTTGTTGCGGTTGATAATGTATTTTTAATGAGAGAAATTTAAAAAAACCAGCTCGTCGCCTAAGCGATTAGCTGGATTTTTTGTGTAAACCAAAGGATATTCGGCTTTCTGTACCATTTTTTATTCGAATGATGTTTTCTCGATGACGATAAATAATGTAGCAAGTTAGTGCAAAACAAATAATAGTTAATAACCAGTTAAAGTTAGGTAGAATTCCTGTATGTGTCAAGGGTAAAATAATTGTCGATAATGTTACAAAGATCGCTGCAATGATACTAGTAGCGCTCACCATACTGGTAATGTACAAAATAATGATAAAAAAGATTAGCGAATACAAGAAAAACTGGGGACTGTAACCTAATAACATGCCACCACTTGTTGCAACTGCTTTTCCACCTTTAAATCCAGCAAAGATTGGTAAAGTATGGCCGATGACAGCAACTAAACCGAACCAAAGTGGATTAATCTCTAAATGGAAAATCATTGGTAGGCAAGTTGCTAAAGTTCCCTTTAATAAATCCATCAAAAAAACAATTGCACCGGCTTTTTTACCTAAAACACGGAAGGTGTTGGTAGTGCCGGTATTTTTACTACCAAAATCACGGATATCTTTTTTAAAGAAAATTTTGCCGATCCAGACACCTGATGGAATCGAACCTAAAAAATAAGCTACTGCCAAAAGCATAGCTGTTTCCATATAAATCCTCATTTCTATCAATAATATGTTCATTTTAGCAGATTTCAAATATGTGAACAAATCAATTTCACATGTTATACTATAAAAAAAGAAAGAGGTGGACTGATGGCGTTTGAAAATCCTAGTCAAGAAAAGATTTTCGATTATCTGAATGATGCTAAAGTTATTGCGGTTGTGGGCTTAAGTGATAATCCAACTAAAACAAGCTATGCCATTTCGGATCTTTTGAAAAAATTTAATTATACATTATACGGTGTGAATCCGAAACTTGCTGGTCAGACAGTGAATGAGATTCCTGTTGTCGCAAGCTTAGCTGAAGTTCCTGAGTCGATTGATATTGTTGATATTTTCCGTCGTAGTGAGTTTCTACCACAAGTAGCCGAAGATTTTATCAAAACAGATGCAAAAATATTTTGGGCTCAATTAGGTTTACAAAGCGAAGAAGCTTATGAAATTTTGAAAGAAGCCGGAAAAAAAGATGTCGTGATGAATCGGTGTATCAAGATCGAATTAGGTAAAAGAGGATAAACTTTTATTTGTAATCATGACAAAAAATTGATAAAATGCCTCTCGGGTACTAAGGGAGGCTTTTTTTTTGGCCAAATTTAGCGTATCATACAAGAGATGTATTTTTTAGATAGGAGCTGTAGGATTGGCTAAGAAGATAAATAATGAATATAATGATGCTTCTATTCAAGTGTTAGAAGGATTGGAAGCAGTTAGAAAACGTCCAGGAATGTATATCGGTTCGACTGACAGCCGTGGTTTACATCATTTGGTTTATGAAATCGTTGATAATGCAGTTGATGAAGCATTATCTGGTTTCGGTAGTGACATTGAAGTAACTTTACACCCTGATAATAGTGTGGAAGTTAGCGATAAAGGTCGTGGGATGCCAGTTGGGATGCATGCTTCAGGAATTCCCACGGTAGAAGTAATTTTTACTATTTTACATGCCGGCGGAAAATTTGGTCAGGGCGGCTACAAAACGTCTGGTGGATTACATGGTGTTGGTGCCAGTGTGGTAAACGCTCTATCAAGTTGGCTGACAGTAAATATTGTTCGTGATGGTGTTGAGTATCAACAAGAATTTAAAAATGGTGGTAAACCACAAGGCACTCTGAAAAAAATTGGCAAAACTAAAAAACCAAACGGTACAATGGTTCATTTTATGCCAGATGATACAATTTTTAGCACAGTTAAATTTTCTTTTGATACTTTAGCTGAACGATTGCGAGAATCGGCTTTCTTATTACGTGGTGTCAAAATTACTTTAAATGATTTACGGGGAGAAGAAAAAAATTCTGAAGTCTATCATTTTGAAGAAGGTATCAAGGAATTTGTAGCTTATTTAAATGAAGACAAAGATACTCTAACACCGGTTACTTATTTTTCTGGAGAAAAAGAAGGAATCGAAGTTGAGTTTTCTTATCAATATAATGATGGCTACTCAGAAAATATCTTATCTTTTGTTAATAACGTCCGCACAAAAGATGGTGGTACCCATGAAGCAGGGATGAAGACATCGATTACAAAGGCATTCAACGAGTATGCTCGTAAAACTGGGTTACTGAAAGAAAAAGATAAGAATTTAGAAGGTACAGATTTCCGTGAAGGTTTGGCGGCAGTATTATCAGTTCGCATTCCTGAAAACCTATTACAATTTGAGGGCCAAACCAAAGAAAAACTCGGAACGCCAGCTGCTAGAGGAGCGGTTGATAGTGTGATTAGTGAACAGCTAGGCTACTATCTACAAGAAAATAGCGAAAATAGTCAGATGTTGGTCCGCAAGGCTGTCAAAGCCCGAGAAGCTCGTGAGGCTGCTCGTAAAGCGCGAGAAGAAAGCCGTAATGGCAAAAAACGTAAAAAAGGTGAGTCACTACTTTCTGGTAAATTGACTCCGGCTCAATCCCGGAATGCAAAACGTAATGAACTATTTTTAGTCGAAGGAGATTCTGCTGGTGGTTCAGCTAAGCAAGGACGCGATCGAAAATTCCAAGCAATTTTGCCTTTAAGAGGGAAAGTCATCAATACTGAAAAAGCCAAAATGCAAGATATCTTAAAAAATGAAGAAATCAATACGATGATTTATACAATTGGTGCTGGCGTTGGTCCAGAATTTAGTATTGAAGACTGCAATTACGATAAAGTGATAATCATGACCGATGCGGATACCGATGGTGCCCATATCCAAGTCTTATTACTGACTTTCTTTTATCGTTATATGAAACCATTGATTGAAGCTGGGAAAATTTATATAGCTTTACCACCATTGTATAAAGTTTCAAAAGGTAGCGGTAAAAAACAAGTAGTGGAATATGTTTGGACTGACGATGAATTACAATCAGCGATTGAAACAGTTGGCAAAGGTTATATGTTACAGCGTTATAAAGGTCTCGGAGAAATGAATGCTGATCAATTATGGGAAACAACCATGGATCCAGAGCATCGTACATTGGTTCGTGTAAGAATAGATGACGCTGCTAAAGCAGAACGAAGAGTCACTACTTTAATGGGGGATAAAGTTGAACCCCGTAGAAAGTGGATTGAAAGCCATGTTCAATTTACCTTGGAAGAAGATGGTAGTTTGTTGGACAGTAAAACAGAAGACGATATTACGGCAACTACCACTGTAGTTAAAGATCCAACTGAAACGGAAATTTATCAAGCAAATTTATTTGATGGGGAGGAATAGCCTTGGAAAATCAACATGCGATTCAAGAATTAACATTAGAAGAAGTCATGGGAGAACGCTTCGGGCGCTATTCTAAATACATTATTCAAGAACGGGCACTGCCGGACATTCGAGACGGTTTAAAACCTGTTCAACGGCGCATCTTGTATGCAATGGATAAAGATGGCAATACTTTTGACAAAGGGTTTCGTAAGTCTGCTAAGTCAGTTGGAAATATCATGGGGAATTATCATCCTCACGGCGACAGTTCAATTTATGAAGCTATGGTCCGAATGAGCCAGGACTGGAAATTACGGGAAGTATTAATTGAGATGCATGGTAATAACGGTTCGATGGATGGAGATCCACCTGCTGCGATGCGGTATACTGAAGCACGTTTATCAAAATTAAGCGGTGAAATGCTGCAAGACATCGAAAAAGAAACAGTCGACTTCGTCTGGAATTTTGATGATACTGAAAAAGAACCGACTGTTTTACCAGCTGCGTATCCTAATTTGTTGGTTAATGGTTCAACAGGGATTTCTGCAGGTTATGCAACTGAAATTCCGACCCATAATTTAGCTGAAGTGATAGATGGTACCATTTATTTGATTGATCATCCTAATGCTGATCTAACTAAAATTATGACTTATATTCCTGGACCAGATTTTCCAACTGGTGCAATTTTACAAGGAAAAGATGAAATCAAAAAGGCCTATGAAACAGGTCGTGGCAAAGTAATCTTACGTTCAAAGACTTCAATTGAACAGTTAAAAGGTGGCAAACAACAAATTGTCATTCATGAAATTCCTTATGAGGTTAATAAAGCTGTGCTAGTGAAAAAAATGGATGAAATCCGTTTAAACAAGAAAATTGATGGTATCGCAGAAGTTCGTGATGAAACAGATCGGACTGGTTTGCAAATTGTTGTGGAATTGAAAAAAGATGTGAATGCAGAAGGTATTCTAAACTACCTATTTAAAAATACTGATTTACAAATCAATTATAATTTCAATATGGTTGCAATTGATAATATGACACCAAAACAAGTTGGCTTGGTTCATGTTTTAAAGAGCTATATTGGTCACCGCCAATCCGTTATTACTAAACGAAGCCAGTATGAATTGACTAAAGCACGTAAACGTCAGCATATCGTCGAAGGTTTGGTTAAAGCTTTGTCGATTTTAGATGAAGTCATTGCAGCAATTCGCGGAAGTAAAGATAAAAAAGATGCCAAAAATAATTTAGTTGCCCAATTTGATTTTACCGAAGAACAAGCGGAAGCAATTGTGACTTTGCAATTGTATCGTTTAACCAATACGGATATCACACAATTAGAAAAAGAAGCTGAAGAGTTAGCAGCTAAGATCAAAGAATTACAATTAATCTTAAACAGTGATAAAGAACTTTTTAAAATAATGAAACAAGAACTACGTCAAATTAAGAAACAATATGGCAATGACCGTCTGACTAAAATTGAAGAAGAAATTTCTGAAATAAAAATTGAAACTGAAGTTTTAATCACACAAGAAGATGTCATAGTGACCTTAACAAAGGAAGGTTATTTGAAACGTAGTAGTATTCGGTCATATAATGCCTCACAAGTAAATGAACATGGCATGAAAGATGGCGATCAACTAATCTTTATTGATAAATTGAATACCTTGGACCATTTAATGATATTAACCAATCATGGCAATATGATCTATCGACCAATTCATGAAATTACTGATTTAAAATGGAAAGATGTTGGTGAACATATTTCACAAACAATCTCAAATTTATCAATCGATGAAGAAGTGGTAGCAGTATTTCCTTATAAAGAGATTGATGAGAATGCTGTTTTTATCTTTATGACAAGATCAGGCATGATTAAGCAAACGAAGATGTCTGAATTTTCTCCATGGCGTACCTATCGAAGTCGTTCAACCTTAGCAATGAAAATGAAAAACGCTGAAGATAAAGTTGTTTCAGCGATTTTAACCAATCAGAAAAATGACATGGACATCTTTACTGCTACCAACCGAGCTTTTGGATTGCGTTATCCATTAACTGAAGTTCCTTGTTTAGGTGCGAAAGCTGCTGGTGTGAAATCAGTTAACTTGAAAGAGGGCGATTTCATTGTTGGTGGTGCACTAGTCTTTTCTGAAGGGGATTCACCAATTACATTAATTAGTCAACGAGGTGCGGCAAAACGTATCTTGGCTCAAGAACTACCTCAACTTGGTCGTGCTAAACGAGGGTTAATGATTTTCAGAGAATTAAAGAAAAATCCTCATCGATTGGTTTATTTAACGGATCAGTCAATAGGGGAATTAAACATCACTAGTCAAAATGGCACTGAACACTCAATCGCGATTTCTGATATCGTCTTAAGTGATCGTATGTCGAACGGATCATTTGTGATAGATGAAAAAAATGAAGGTCAAGTATATAGTGTTTCATTAGTGAAGGAATTATCTGAAGAAAACAGTTAATCTGTACTACACAGATTGATGAAAACGGCTATCTGTATTAATACAGATAGCCGTTTTTTGTATCACATAATAACTGTTTCAAGAAAATTTGTTAAGAATTTTAAAAAGTAAATATGTTGCAAAAAGCTTGATATCAGCGTTTTGTTAACGATAACAAAAACCTCGGGAAAATATTGTGCAAACTGTTACAAGAAAACCTTGCAAACATTTAAAGATGTGTTATACTCTTTTTGTAGAGCTGTAGCAATTAAATAGTTGGATATTTCTAAGGAGGTCTCTTGAATGGGAACTGCAACAAACGAACTTAAAAAAATGAACAATCTTGAAAAAAGCGCATGGGATGGATTTAAAGGTCACTTATGGAAAACTGAAATTAATACACGTGACTTTATCCAAGCAAATTACACACCTTATGAAGGCGATGCATCTTTCTTAGCTGACCCTACTGACGCAACTGACAAATTATGGGGCAGATTACAACAATTACAAAAACAAGAACGTGAAAATGGCGGCGTATTAGACATGGAAGCTGATGTTGTTTCAGCTGCAAATGCTTATGGTGCTGGTTACATTGATGAAGCTTTAAAAGACAAAGAAACAGTTGTTGGTTTACAAACTGACAAACCTTTAAAACGTGCATTTATGCCTTATGGTGGTATTAAAATGGCTGAAGAATCATTGAAAAGCTATGGCTATACTCCTAACCCTAAATATACTGAAATTTTTACAAAATACCATAAAACACATAACCAAGGTGTTTTTGATGTTTATACTCCAGAAATCAGAGCAGCTCGTCGTAATAAAATTATTACTGGCTTACCTGATACTTATGGTCGTGGACGTATCGTTGGTGACTATCGTCGTGTAGCATTATACGGAATTGATTACTTGATGGAACAAAAATTCCATGATCACGAAAATGTAACACATGGTCAATTCTCAGATGAAGATATTCGTCTAAGTGAAGAAATTACTGATCAATACAATGCGTTAAAACGTATGAAAGAAATGGCTGCAGCTTATGGCTACGATATTTCTCGTCCAGCTGAAAATGCTAAAGAAGCGGTTCAATGGACTTACTTTGGTTACTTAGCTGCAATCAAAGAACAAAATGGTGCGGCAATGTCAATTGGCCGAGTTTCAACTTTCTTGGATGTATATATCCAAAGAGATATCGAACGCGGATTAATGAATGAAGATCAAGCACAAGAATTAATTGACCATTTAGTAATGAAATTACGTATGGTGAAATTTGCTCGTATCCCTTCATACAATGAATTATTCTCTGGCGACCCAGTTTGGGCAACATTATCAATTGCTGGTATGGGTATGGACGGACGTACTTTAGTTACTAAAAACGATTTCCGTTTCTTACACACATTGGAAAACATGGGACCATCTCCAGAACCAAACTTGACTGTTCTTTATTCTTCACGTTTACCAGAAGGCTTTAAAGAATATGCAACTAAAGTTTCAATTGATACTTCTTCAATCCAATACGAAAACGATGATGTTATGCGTCCAGTATGGTTAGATGACTATGCAATTTGTTGCTGTGTGTCTGCCACTCAAACTGGTAAAGAAATGCAATTTTTCGGTGCTCGTGCTAACTTAGCAAAAGGTTTATTATATGCTATCAATGGCGGGGTTGATGAAAAATCTAAAACACAAGTAGGACCTGCTTATCAAGCAATCACTTCTGATGATGCTTTAGACTTTGATGAAGTAATGGCTAAATACGATGACATGATGGAATGGTTAGCTGGTATGTATGTAAATACTTTGAACATCATTCACTATATGCATGATCGCTATTTCTACGAAGCAGCTGAACTTGCTTTGATGGATACAAACTTAAAACGTACTTTCGCAACTGGTATCGCTGGATTCTCACACGTAGTAGACTCATTATCAGCAATTAAATACGCTAAAGTATATCCAGTTCGTGATGAAGATGGTATCGTTATTGACTACCGTACTGAAGGAGAATTCCCTAAATATGGTAACGACGATAGCCGTGCAGATGATTTAGCAGTTTGGTTACTTAAAACATTCATGGAAAAATTAGAACATTACAAAACTTACCGTGATTCTGAACCAACTACTTCAATCTTAACAATTACTTCAAACGTTGTTTACGGAAAAGCAACTGGTGCTTTACCTGATGGTCGTGCAGCTGGCGAACCTTTAGCTCCTGGTGCGAACCCATCTTACGGTGCGGAACAACATGGATTATTAGCTTCATTAAATTCATTAACTAAATTGCCTTACGAATATGCTTTAGACGGTATTTCAAATACTCAAAGTATCAATCCTGATGCTTTAGGTCATGATGAAGAAGAACGTATTACTAACTTGACAAGCGTATTAGATGGTTACTTTGACCAAGGCGCTCATCACTTAAACGTGAACGTATTTGGTAAAGAAAAATTAGTTGATGCAATGGAACACCCAGAAAAAGAAGAGTATGCAAACTTCACAATTCGTGTTTCTGGTTATGCTGTTAAATTTATCGACTTAACTCGTGAACAACAAATGGACGTTATTAGCCGGACTTTCCACGCTAAAATGTAATTTGGTTTCACAATAACTTTAAGCTACAATTGGGCGGATGGACGGAATGTCTATTCGCCTATTCATTTCTAAGGAGGAAAAATCTCATGACTACTGCAACTGAAACGGCTGTTTTAGGAAATGTTCACTCAATTGAAAGCTTTGGTTCTGTGGATGGACCTGGTGTACGTTTTATTGTCTTTTTACAAGGCTGTCAAATGCGTTGCCAATTTTGTCATAATCCAGATACTTGGAAAATTAATGACCCAAAGGCAAAAAAAAGAACAGCTGATGATGTATTGGATGAAGCCCTACATTATAAAAGCTATTGGGGAAAAAAAGGCGGTTTAACAGTCAGTGGCGGGGAACCTTTATTACAAATGGACTTTTTAATTGATTTATTTAAAAAGGCTAAGGAAAGAGGCGTAAACACCACCTTAGATACCTGTGGAAAACCATTTACGAGAGAAGAGCCATTTTTTTCTAAATTTGAAGAACTAATGAAATATACTGATTTAATCTTATTTGATGTGAAACATATTGATGAAAAGCAACATAAAATTCTAACCGGTCATAGTAATGAAAATATTTTGGGAATGGCTAGATATTTGTCTGAAATTAATAAGCCAGTTTGGATTCGCCATGTCCTAGTGCCAGAACGTAGTGACTATGATGAATTTTTAATTCGTTTAGATGAGTTTATCAAAACTCTGAACAATGTCGATAAAGTTGAAATTTTACCTTATCATACAATGGGTAAATATAAGTGGGAAGAATTAGGCTTTAAATATCCATTGGATGGGATTGAACCGCCAACTGATGACCGTGTTGAAAATGCCAAAAAATTATTGCATACGAGTGATTATAAAGGCTATTTGAACCGTTAATCTAAAAGAAAAGAGCAGGATTTTGTTGCTCTTTTCTTTTTTTTTGATATGATAAAAAAGAACTGATAAAAAGGAGCGATAAAATATGTCAAAAGTTTTAATTTTCGGACACCAAAATCCAGATACTGATGCTATTGGTGCTGCTTTAGCCTTTGCACATTTACAAAAAGAATTAGGTGTTGACGCGGAAGCAGTTGCGTTAGGCACACCAAATGAAGAAACTGAGTACGCGTTAAATCAATTTGGTTTGATTGCGCCACGAGTTGTTGAAAAAGTTGCTGGAGAAACGCAAGATGTCATGTTAGTTGACCATAACGAGTTTCAGCAAAGTGTTTCAGATATTGAAGAGGTGAATATTTTAGCGGTTGTTGACCATCACCGAATTGCTAACTTTCAAACAGCTAATCCTTTATACTACCGCGCCGAACCAGTCGGTTGTACTTCAACCATCGTATTGAAATTGTACAAAGAAAATAATGTGACCGTACCTAAAGAAATCGCTGGCATGATGCTTTCAGCAATTGTTTCAGATACTTTATTATTTAAATCTCCAACTTCAACTGAAGAAGATATGAAAGCCGCTAAAGAATTAGCAGCAATTGCTGATGTTGATTTAGAAAGTTATGGCTTAGAAATGTTAAAAGCTGGTACTAACTTAAGCACAAAAACTGAAGCAGAATTATTAGACTTAGATGCTAAAAGTTTCCCAATGGGAGACAAAACTATTCGAGTGGCACAAGTGAATACAGTAGATTTAGCAGAAGTTTTTGCTCGTCAAGAAGCATTGGAAGCAGCGATGATTGTCGAAAACACAAAAAATAAATATGATTTATTTGTTTTATTGGTAACGAATATTTTGAATTCTGATTCTGAGATCTTGATTGCCGGAGAGCCTAAAGAAAAAGTCGAAGTGGCTTTTAATACAAAATTAGAAAATAATCGAGTATTCCTACCAGGAGTTGTTTCTCGAAAAAAACAAGTTGTTCCCCAATTAACTGAAGCCTTTGAAAAATAATTTGACTTGGAGACTTTCATAAGAGAGTCTCCTTTTTTAGGAGTAAAAATGAAGATTATATCTAATGAAGAAAAACTAATAGAATATATAAAAAAACCAGAAATTATGACTCTACTTAATTATTTTGAAAAACAAGAAAATCCTGTGATCCTGCGAGAAATTAAAAATAATTTTCCTAGTATGCGGCATTTGGATCAATATTTAGATCGTTTGATTTCGTTTGAAATAATTTTTCGTAGAAATCGGCGTTATTATTTGCATATTCCTCAGTTAAAGGCGTATCCTTTGGTAGAAAGTTGGAACAAAATAAATCAATTGGCTGAAGAGACAGCAAAAGTAACGTTGATTTCTTTCTTAATCCAAAATTATTGGCAAGAAAAATATCCTGGCACTATAGCAGTTGATTTTAATTTGCCGGAGATAACGCAAATAGCAAATGAGGAATATCAACTGATAACAGTAAATGTGGAAAAAAGGAATGATTTTACAATTCCTAATTATTTTTCTTTTCAAACAGAAGATTATCCTGAATCATTTGAACAATTGGAAAAATTAATTGGTGATGTGAACCAAGAATTTTATTTTAATCAAGTTAGTACGGTTTTAGATTTTGTTTTGAAACAAAAGAAACCGCGGCGAGAAACTATTTATTCTCAAAGTTTAATTGTTACTGATTTGATTCAATTAGATCCAGTGCCCAAAATTTTAGTACCAGTTGTAGATGAAATTCCTGATTTACCAGAATTAGACGCTGAACTTAAAAAATTATCTGGGGATATTCGTTATTTTGCAATTCGTCGATTAATGAAAATACTAGTTCCAACATTAGGTTTTACTTATCTCATAAAGAAGGCGTAAATATGCAAAAAATTTTCAAGATATTAGTAGCAATTATTTCAGTTTTTAGTGTAACTGGAATGTTTTACTATTTTCAAATACGTTCAATAAATGGTGGCAACATATCTAAACAAAAAGGAATTAATTATAGTCAAACACCAACTGTTTTTATTCATGGCTATCAAGGAAATAGTTTTTCTTTTGGTCCGATGCTAAAAATTTTAAATGATGATCAATATGCGAAACGTGCTATGACAATTACAGTTGCTGAGGATGGTCAATTGACTGTAAAAGGGAATTTATCAAAGAAAGCAGATAATCCAACGATCATGTTACTTTTTTCAAATAATCGTGCTAGTGAGATTAAGCAAAGCCAGTGGATTTCTGATGCAATGCAATATTTATCCAAACAAGGCGTAAAAAAAGTGAATCTAGTTGCTCATTCAATGGGTGGTGTATCAGCTTTACGTTACCTTTTAGAATACGATCAAGGTCCTAAAGTAGAAAAGTTGGTGACGGTTGCTACGCCATATAATGATTTAGAAATCGCCGAAGATACTGATGAGGTATTTGCTGCAGAATTGACCGAGACGGGTCCTAGCCAAGAGACACCTATTTATCAATATTTTGACCAACAAATGAATAAATTGCCAAAAAACTTACAAGTTTTAAATATTGCTGGAAATAAAAAAGACGGGACTCAAAGTGATGGTGCGGTCTCACTGCATAGTGCATTTGCCTTACGCTATTTAATCTCGTCTCATGTAAAGAGTTATCAAGAATATACAATTACTGGTATTAAGGCAAGTCATTCTTGGATAACTAAAACAGCCGCATTTGAAAAAGAATTAATTAAATTTTTATGGCAAAAATGAGCTAGAGAATCTATCAAGGATTCTCTAGCTTTTTTCGTGTAAAATAACGATTGGTTTTTAATAGATGATGAAATGAAGTGTTTTTTTAGAAGAGAAAGTTTTCAATTCATTTTCATAAAGCTATTATTTTCTGCATATTTAAATCATTTTAGTAAAAAAAAACTATTTTAATTAGTATTTCGAGCGATCGTACGCATTTTTTATGTTATTATAAAAGAAGAGAAAGTTAAAAAAATAATGAAATAGAATTTTTATTTCAGATTTTTTTACAAGTATTTTTTGAGTAAAATAAGTAAATGAGGTGGCCTATGAAAGAGAAATCTGATGTTGAAGAAAAGCCGTTACTTGAAGCCAAACAGAATTTTTTGTCGGGGGAAAACTTTTATGCCCAACATTTTTTAGGCGCACACTTAAAAAATGATCAATACACATTTCGAGTATGGGCACCTAATGCACAAATGGTATTTTTGGTGGGTGACTTTAATGACTGGAATGATTCTATTCCTATGGAAAAAGATGCTTATGGTATTTGGGAAGTAACAACCGCTTTACCTAGTGAAGGTGATTTGTACAAATTCAAAGTTCGTCAAGCAAACGGTCGTGAGATTATGAAAATTGATCCTTTTGCAATCTTTTTTGAAAAAAGACCAGGTGATGCTGCAGTACTTCATACAGTACCTGAAAAAAAATGGAAAGATGGTCTTTGGCGCGGCAGAAACAAACGTGTAAATCATTTTAAACGACCAATGAATATCTATGAAGTTCATGCTAGCTCGTGGAAACATCACGAGGATGGTCAGCCGTATAATTTCGCTGAATTAACGGAAGAACTAGTGCCATATTTAGTGGAAATGAATTATACTCACGTGGAATTTATGCCATTGATGGAACATCCTTTAGGGATGAGCTGGGGTTATCAATTAATTGGTTATTTTGCATTAAGTTCATATTATGGTACACCAGAAGAATTCCAAAATTTTGTAGAAGCTTGTCATTTAAACAATATTGGCGTGCTAGTCGATTGGGTACCTGGGCATTTTTGTATTAATGATGATACATTGCCTTACTATGATGGAACGCCACAATTTGAATACCAGGATCCAGATCGGGCAAATAACGTTCGTTGGGGATCAATTAATTTTGATCTCGGCAAATCTGAAGTTCAAAGTTTCTTAATATCTAGTGCGATGTTTTGGATTGAGTTTTACCATATTGATGGTATTCGTGTAGATGCTGTTTCAAGCATGATTTATCGCGATTACGATGATGGTCCTTGGACACCCAATCATGAAGGCGGAAATCAAAATTTCGAAGGCTATTATTTCTTGCAAAAATTAAATGCAGTTATCAAATTAGCCCACCCAAATGTACTAATGATGGCTGAAGAAAGCTCTTCAGATACTCAAATTACTGGTTTAATTGAAACAGGTGCTTTAGGTTTCGATTACAAATGGAATATGGGGTGGATGAATGATATTTTACGCTTTTACGAAATGGATCCGCTATATCGTGGAGACAATTTTAATCTATTGACTTTTTCGTTTATGTACATGATGGATGAAAATTTCATTTTACCTTTGTCTCATGATGAAGTTGTTCATGGTAAGAAAAGTTTGATGCATAAAATGTGGGGAGATCGCTATAAGCAATTTGCTCAGCTGCGAAATTTGTTTACTTATTTTATGACTCATCCTGGGAAGAAGCTATTATTTATGGGTAGTGAATGGGGTCAATTTTTAGAATGGAAATATGATGAAGGCTTAGAATGGGTGGATTTAAAGGATTCTCTTAATCATTCCATGCAATTTTTCACTAGCCAGTTAAATCAGTTTTATAAAGACAATCCAGCGTTGTGGGAATTGGAAGAATCTTACGATACTATCGAGATTATTGACGCAGATAATACGAATGAAACAGTACTATCCTTTATCCGCAAAGGAAAACGTAAAAAGGACTTTTTAATTGTTATTTTAAATATGACTCCAGTAGAAAGACAAGGTTTTAGAATTGGCGTGCCTTATGCTGGCAGTTATGAAGAAGTTTGGAATACGGAAATGCTAGAGTTTGGTGGAACTTGGACGGAGCATAATCCAGTAGCAGAAAGTGATGAATATCATTTTAAAGATTATCAATCTTCAATTACTACGACGGTACCGGCTTTGGGGGCATTGATTTTAAAACCGTTAAAAGTAAATACACGGACAAAAAAATAAAAAAGGGGGATGGTGAAAGCTAATTTTTTCACCAACAAAGATTATGAAAACAGAAATCTTAGCAATGATCTTAGCCGGGGGAAAAGGCTCAAGATTAGGGAAATTGACACAACATATTGCAAAACCCGCTGTTCCGTTTGGTGGAAGGTATCGGATTATTGATTTTACTTTAAGTAATTGCGTGAATTCAGGAATAAATAATGTTGGTGTCGTGACACAATATCAACCACTTGCTTTAAATAGTCATATTGGGAATGGTTCAAGTTGGGGATTTGATGGACTGAATTCAGGGGTCACTATCTTACAACCATTTTCTAGTAATGACGGTAGTAAATGGTTTGAAGGTACTGCTCATGCAATCTATCAGAATATGGATTACATTGATCAAATGGATCCACAGTATGTCTTGATTTTATCAGGAGATCACATTTACAAAATGGATTATGAAGCAATGCTTGATGTGCATAAAGAAAATAATGCATCTTTATCTGTTGCCGTTATAGAAGTACCTATGGAAGAAGCTTCTCGTTTTGGAATTATGAATACAGATGAAAATAATCGAATTATTGAATTTGAAGAAAAACCAGAAGAACCAAAAAGTAATCTTGCATCGATGGGGATTTATATTTTCAACTGGTCTCGTTTACGAGATATGCTACTAAATAGTTACCAAAAAGATGATCATATGCTTGATTTTGGGAAACATGTTATTCCTGCTTATCTTGAATCTGGTGAAAATGTTTTTGCTTATCGATTCCAAGGTTACTGGAAAGATGTTGGTACAATTGATTCATTATGGGAATCAAATATGGAATTTATAGATCCTAATCACAGCTTAAATATTCGCGATAAAAATTGGCGAGTTCTAGCTAAAAATACAGTTTCACCACCGCATTTCTTAACTGAAACAGCCTTGGTTAAAGATTCTTTGATAGTCGACGGTTGTTATGTCGCAGGTGAAGTTGATCACAGTATCTTATCAAATGATGTTCAAGTAAAAGAAGGCGCTGTGATAAAGGATAGTTTTATTATGCCGGGAGCTACAATTGGTCGAAATGTAAAAATGAATCGTGCGATTGTTGGCGAAAAAGCTATTATTGGTGACAATGCAGTAATTGATGGGACAGATGAGATTGCTATAGTTGGCTATTCTGAAGTGATTGGAGTGAATGTTGATGAGAGCGAATAAAATAGCGGCGATTATTAGCGGCGTATATGAAAGCAAAGAATTACTACCTTTAACTGAAAATCGACCTTTATCTACTTTACCTTTTGATTGTAAATATCGTATTTTAGATTTTAGTCTTTCAAATGCTGTAAATGCCAATATTAAACAAGTTTATATGATCTTTAATCAGCATCAGACTAAGTCAGTATTTGATCATATTGGTGGAGGACGAGAATGGCATCTTGATAGTGTTGATAGCCGTTTTTTCATTAATTTTTATCAAGAATATTTACAGAAAAAAGCAGAAGGTTTACCATATTATGATGATGCGATTGATTTTTTAAATAAATCTAAGTCAGAGTACACTGTATTTATGGGTAACAGAATGCTGTGTAATATTGATATTGAATCTGTTTTGAAAATTCATCAACAAAAAGATGTCGACTTAACAGTGGTGTATAAAAAAATGTCGAAAGAATATATTTCTGCAAAAGACGTTATCTTAAAAATCGATGATGGACACGTTATTGGTTATGATCGTTTTGAAAATAATAGATTGGAAGATGAATTGCATAATTTGTCCATGACAATTTTTATCTGCCGAACAGATTGGTTGATCCGACAATTTCAAGAGGGTCAGCTAAATAATTCACCGGCTTCTATGCAAGAATTTTTAATGGATCGGATGAATCAAGTACGAACATCTGCATATGAATATACAGGATTTTTAAGTAATATTTTTGATGTCAAATCTTATTATGATGCGAATATGGCAATGCTAGATTCAAAAAAATTCAATTCATTGCTATACACTAGTTAAAAAATTTATACAAAGTTAAAAAATGAAGTTGCAACTTATTATGCGCCGACTTCAGTTGTTAATAATAGTCAGTTTGCAACGGGCTGTATTATTGAAGGAAAAGTTGAAAACTCGTTATTTTCAAGAAAAACCTTTGTCGCAAAAGATGCCGAAGTGTATGATAGTATTGTAATGGCCAATGTGAAAATTCAAGAAAATGCTTTCATAAAAAATGCAATCGTTGATAAAAATGTCATCATTGAGCCAGGTGTGAAGATTATCGGAACAGCTGAAAAACCAGTTGTTGTGAGGAAAAATGCCCATGTCTTAAACGATATCTATGGAGGCGAACATTGATGAAAGTTTTATTTGCGGCAGCTGAATGTGCTCCCTTTTTTAAATCAGGTGGATTAGGCGATGTAGCCGGTGCTTTACCGAAGGAATTAAAGAAAAAAGGGGTCGATATTAAAGTTGTGTTGCCGTTTTTTACTAAGATGGCTGAAAAATATCAAGATCAACTAGAAGATTTGCTTCATTTTGACGTATATGTTGGTTGGCGTAAACAATACTGCGGGGTAAAATATTTACAATTAAATGGAATAGATTATTACTTTCTTGATAATCTCTATTATTTCAATCGTGAAGAATTGTACGGATATTACGATGATGGTGAACGCTTTGCCTTTTTCCAATTAGCTTTGATTGAGATGATGGAAAAAATTAATTTCATTCCTGATGTTCTCCATGTGAATGATTATCATACCGCAATGGTGCCTTTCTTGTTAAAGGAAAAATATAATTGGATTTCGGCCTTCTCTGATATTCGCATCATTTTAACGATACACAATATCGAATTTCAAGGTCAGTTTGATAAACAAATTTTAGTCGACCTATTTGGGATGGGAACAGAACGTTATGATGAGGGTACAATCAAATTCAATGATTGTTTGAATTTTATGAAAGCAGGAATTTTATATGCTGATCGAGTGACAACAGTTAGTCCATCTTACGCTAATGAAATCAAAACACCACAATTTTCATCAGGTTTAGATGTCATTTTACAGATGGAAAGTGGTAAATTAAGTGGCATATTAAATGGAATTGATACGGAGGTCTTTAATCCTGAAACGGATCCCGCAATCTTTGAAAAATTCAATATCGAAAATTTAGCTGAAAAGAAAAAGAATAAAACTGATTTACAAAAAGTAATGGGTCTGCCCATTCGTGAAGACGTCCCATTGATTGGTGTGGTCAGTCGTTTGACATATCAAAAAGGTTTCCATTTGGTTTTACAAGAATTAGAAAATTTACTTCAATTTGACGTGCAATTTGTATTAATTGGTACAGGTGATCCGAATTTCGAAGCTGGTTTTAGCTATATTGGTAGCAAGTATCCAGAAAAAGCTAGCATTAATATTGCTTTTGATGTGAACTTGGCGCAAAAAGTTTATGCCGGAGCAGATATGTTTTTAATGCCATCAGCTTTTGAGCCATGTGGATTATCACAAATGATTTCCATGCGTTATGGCACTTTGCCGATTGTTCATGAAGTAGGTGGATTAAAAGATACCGTAATCCCTTATAATCCAATCACTCAAGCAGGCACTGGATTTGGTTTTAATATTTTTGAATCCTATATTTTGATGAATACTTGTAAGCAAGCAATAGCTTTGTACCAAGATGAACCTGATATTTGGCAAAAATTGATGGTTAATGGTATGAAAACAGACTTTAGTTGGGACTTGTCTAGTCAGAAATATTTGGCATTGTATCAAGGCATGCAATAATTAATAAAACCAGAGTCTGCGGTTTACCGTGAGATTTTGGTTTTTCTTATAAATTCGTGAAGGTTGTGATAATTAATGAACAAAAAAGAATTTAAGGCAATATTTAAAAAGCGTTTAGCAGAAAAATACGCAATGGAAGTAGAGGATGCTACTGCTACAGAACTTTATCAAACGCTAGGTTCAATTATTACTGATAGTTATTCGCCGGATTGGTATCAAACTTGGCAAGATTATCGTAAACAAAAACAAAAACAGGTTTATTATTTCTCAATTGAATTTTTACCTGGGCAGATGTTAAAAAGTAATTTATTAAATATGGGTTGGTTAGATATTGTTGAAGACGCCTTAGCAGATATGAATATTGATTTAGCTGATTTGGCTGCTGTTGAACCAGATATGGCACTAGGAAATGGTGGACTAGGTCGGTTGGCCTCATGCTTTATGGATTCAATTGCTTCTCGTGGATTGCCAGGAAATGGTAATGGAATCCGTTATCAATATGGTTTATTTAAACAAAAATTTGTTGACGGTTATCAAGTAGAGCTACCAGACGAATGGTTAAATCAAGGGAGTTTATGGGAAGTTCGCAAAGAAAGTAAAGCAGTTAATGTTCATTTTGGCGGACATGTTTGGATGAAAAAAATGCTAGATGGTAATTTAAAACCAGTTTACGAAGGTGGCTCTAAAGTTCGGGCAGTCCCTTATGATACTGGTATGGTCGGATATCAGAATCAAACGGTTAATACGATGCGCTTATGGTCGGTGGAAATTCCTGAAGAAGAGGAAGATCGTTATCGTAGTGTAGAAGAAAGACGCGCAGTTGAAGATTTAACCTCTGTATTGTATCCAGATGATTCTAATGAAGAAGGTCGAAATCTAAGATTAAGACAAGAATATTTCTTTGTTTCGGCTGGACTGCAAAGTATTTTACGTCATTATCTTCAATTACATGAACCAATTGATAAAATTAATCAATATGTGGCGATCCATATTAATGATACCCATCCAGCTATGTGTGTGGCAGAATTTATGCGTCTATTAGTTGATGAGCAAAATGTTCCTTGGGAAAAAGCTTGGGATTTAACAATTAAAGTGATGAGTTATACTAATCATACAATTATGGCTGAGGCTTTAGAAAAATGGTCAGTCGGTATGATGAAGGCTGTTTGTCCCCGAATCTATCAAATCATTGAAGAAATTGATCGTCGTTTCGTCGTAGAGACATCTTGGGTTCATGGTGAAGAATTAGTCAGTCGCACACGTATTATCCAAAATGATCAAGTTCATATGGCTCATTTAGCAATTATTGGTTCTCATTCAACTAACGGAGTGGCAAAACTCCATTCTGATTTGTTAAAATCTGTTGTGCTCCATGATTTTTATATTTTATATCCAGATCGTTTTAATAATAAAACTAATGGAATCGCACAACGTCGCTGGTCACAAATTGCTAACCCTAACATGAGTCGGGTTTTAGATAAGACTATTGGCACTTCTTGGCGTCAAAATTCTAATGATTTAAGATTACTGTTGAATTATCAGGATGATGATACTGCTTTGGATGCTTTAGCGGTTGCTAAACGAGAAAATAAAATTGAATTTGCTAATTATATTAAAGAGACAACCGGAATTACGGTGTCACCAGACGCGATTTTTGATGTACAAATAAAACGTCTGCATGCATATAAACGACAATTATTAAACTTGATGCATATTTTAAATATGTACTTTGATTTGAAAAATGATCCTACATTGGAAATTCCTGCCCGTGTATTTATTTTTGGAGCAAAAGCTGCGCCAAGTTATCATTATGCAAAAGCAATTATTAAGGTCATAAATGAAGTAGCAAAATTGATCAATAATGATCCAGCAATCAATGATAAAATAAAAATCGTCTTTTTAGAAAATTACAAAGTTTCTTTAGCTGAAAAAATTATTCCAGCAGCTGATGTTAGCGAACAAATTTCTCTCGCATCAAAAGAAGCTTCAGGAACTTCAAATATGAAACTGATGCTAAATGGTGCGGTCACAATTGCTACACTAGATGGGGCGAATGTGGAAATTAGAAATTTTGTCGGTGATGACAATATTGCTATTTTTGGCTTAACCGAGGAAGAAGTTTATCGTTATTACCAAGACAATAGTTATAATGCCGGTGATATTTATAATCAAAATGAAAAAATTCACCGGGTAGTCAATGCTTTTGTGGATGGTACCATTCCAAACATTTTATTTGAAGGACAAGAAATTTATGATTCGTTAATTAAATATAACGATGAATACTTTGTTTTACGAGATTTTGATTCTTATTTAGCTGCTCAAAAGACGATTGAGGTTGCTTATTTAGACACAAGACGCTGGCGTCAAGTGAGTTTACAGAACATTGCCAATGCTGGAAGTTTCTCAGCAGATGACACGGTTCAAAAATATGCGGACGACATTTGGCAGATTGAGCCATTATTTAGTCACAATGATGAACGAGGTACAACCCATGGTCAATATTTATTATAATGCTTGGCAGGAAAAGTATAAGCAGCCTTTTGGTGCGATTCCGATCAAACAAACAGTTCATTTCAACATCAACGTATCTGACTTTGCTAAAGCAAAAGTATATTTGGTGATTCGTGAAGAGGATAGTGCTAAGGGTGCAGAAACTTTCATGATGAATCAATTGGAAGAGGATTTGTTTCATTTTTGTTATCGTCTTGGTGAACAGGCTGGTTTGTATTTTTATTATTTCAAAATTGATTTGATCAATGAAAATAATCAAGTATCTACCTATTATTGTAGTTATGGCGAAGATGGTGGTGCAGGAAAAATTTATGATTCAAAAAATCAGATGCCAGAGTATCAACTGACTTGTTATGAGACAGCTGAGATTGCACCTGATTGGTATCAACAGGCAGTTTTTTATCAGATTTTTCCTGATCGTTTTAATAACGGTAATGAAAATGGCCAAGTAAATGCGCCTAAAAAAAATAGTTTTATATATGGAACTAAAGAAGATACGCCGATGTATATTCGAAATGAAAAAAATGAAATTTTAAGATGGGATTTCTACGGCGGTAACTTAAAAGGTATCCAAGCAAAAATTCCTTATTTACTGGAGTTAGGAATTAACGCTTTATATTTAAATCCGATTTTCGAAGCAACTAGTAATCACCGTTATGACACGAATGATTATTTTAAAATTGATCCAATGTTAGGAACAGAAAAAGATTTTGTGGAATTATTAGATGCTTTACATCAAGTCGGAATCCATATTATTTTAGATGGTGTCTTTTCCCATGTTGGTCGCAATAGCCGTTACTTTAATCAAGCCGGCATCTATGGTGAAGAAGTCGGTGCTAGCAGAAATCAACAAAGTCCTTATTATTCTTGGTTCCAATTTACTAAATATCCTGACGAATATCGTTCGTGGTGGGGTGTGGCAGATTTGCCGGAAGTAAATAAAGAAAATCCTAGTTTTCAGTCCTTTATTTATGGACCAAAGGGAGTCATAGATAAATGGACAGCGCTAGGTGTAGATGGTTGGCGTTTGGATGTTGCTGATGAATTAACGGATGATTTTATCGGCGGAATACGCCAACGCTTGAATACATTTAAAAATAAAATATTGATCGGTGAAGTCTGGGAAGATGCTTCTAACAAGATTGCTTATGAAAAAAGAAGAAAATATTTATTTGGTAATCATTTACAGTCAGTGATGAATTATCCTTTACGTCAACAGATTCTAGATATTTTAACAATGCAAAAAAAGATGAGTCAAATTACTAAGGAAATGGTAGAAATTCAAGCCAACTATCCGAAAGATTTTTACTACAATCAATTAAATAACCTTGGGACACATGATACAGAACGAATTTTTACAATGTTGAATCAATCAGAAGATGATTTAGATGTCGCCTGGGGATTATTATTCGTGATGCCCGGTATCCCTTGTGTTTATTATGGTGATGAAGCTGGAGTAACCGGTGGAACAGATCCTGACAATCGAAAATATTTCCCATGGAATCACGTGAATCCAACGATTTATCAAGATTGTCATAAATGGATCAAACGCAGAAAGACACATAGCTCTCTTATGAATGGTGAATTCTATCCATTTTATACTGAAACAGAAGATGTCTTTGGTGTATTGCGTTTTAATCAAGAAGAATATAGTGCGTATATTGTGAATCGCGGAGAAAACGACAAGGTTCTGAGATTGACTGATTTGATTAATCCACGCCAGTTTAATGGTAATTTGTCAATTCTAGAAAAATTATTTTCAGAAAAAGTAATTGAAGGTCATGCAAATTTATTTTTATCGATAAGAATATAAGATATTTTCTCTAATTTGTGCTAGAATTTAAGTACAAAATAAGATAGGATGAATGGCTATGAGTGATCAATCATTTGACGGAAAACGAGCACGTTTTCCTGCTTACGACGATGAATTAGGTGTAAAATTGCATAGTGAAAGCACAAAGGATAAATTTGAAGGTGGAATTAATTTAATTACTGATTTTCGTTTAGACGAGAAAACAGTATTTGAAAGAGAAATTAGCCGACCAACCAAAAGACGTCCCGTTCACACTGATGATAAACCAAAAAGAGAATTGGCAAAACATCGTCAAAATTTACCAGACTATGGTCCTATTGGAAGCGATCTGAAAAAACCTCGTTCACTTTTTGAAGAGGTACCAGAGAAGAATGACCATAAACTACGCTTCAAACCAGAGCAAAAAAATCTAGCGCAATTTGAGCCAACTTATGTTCCAGCTTCTTTGATTCCAGATGAGCCTGAAGATAAAATTTCTCAGAGAGAACTGTTAAATAGTATGTTAAAGGATCCAGAAAACTATATTTTATTAGCAGAAGATCGAGAAGTTCCTAACCAACCTTCGATCAAAAAGAATCAAATCCGAAAAGGTGGCCGCTTAGATCGTTCATTGCGAGGTATTTTACAAGAAGATAGTGATGCAGTTGAAAATACAAAATATTTTAAAGAATAAGAGCGGGAAATCGCCGCTCTTTTTTGAGGTGATAAGATGCAAAATCCATTTGAAGAAAAAATCAAACAACTGCGATCAGGTGAAATTGCCCAATTAGAAGTGAATCATGACGACTTTTTTATGTTTCGTGAAGCTTGGCAGCAACAAGAAGATCGGAAATTTTTCCGGGGCATTGCTGATTTGAATGGTAATATTATTTATGTCTATGATACAACTATAGTATAAAATAATGCGGTGGTGTTGGAATTGGTAGACAAGCAAGACTAAGGATCTTGTGGGCTTTGGCCCGTGTGAGTTCGAGTCTCATTCGCCGCACTAAAAAACACATTAGTAACATTGTTAAAGCAATGTTGCTAATGTGTTTTTTTATTCTTTTCATGGAAAATCTGCGGAAAGATTTTTAAAGTACTGCTTTAATATTTAAAAATCATCCCAGCCATCATTATCAATTCCCTTATGATCATTCAATTCACGCTCTCTTTTTTCAAGCGCGATTCTTTTTGCTCGTAATTCTAATTGTCTTTCACGTTCAGCAAGCTCAGCTTCTTCTGCGGCATGCTGTTTTCTTTGCCTCATCTTTGGAATATAGATAATTAGTCCAATGATGACTGCAATGATTAAAATAAATAACAAGTAAGGTGCAATCGTAATGAAGATTGAGCATAAAAATAGAAAGCCAATAACACTCCAACAACCACAACCAGATTCTTCGGTAACAACATATCTTTTCCCCATCATTAAACTCCTTATAAAAATTTATTATGATACCAACCTTTATAAGTTATTATACTATTACCAACAATTCACTTAAAGAAGAAAATAAACACATCGAGAACTAATTTATAATAAAAAAGCTAGTAGATGATCACTACTAGTTTTACCAAGTAAAGAAATCTTGTGTTGTAGTGGAATCTAAATACTCAATCAGTGCTTTTAACTCAAATAGTTTTCGCTGGCTACTTTCAATTGGAGTTAATTTTTGGTCTGAAAATTCTTCTAAGGAATACTGGATTACAAACGAGTCACGATCGGGAATAAAGACAACATAGCCAGGCATTAAGTAAGTTTTTTCTTGGTATTGAGCAAAAAAAGAATTACTTAAATCAAAATTTCCGTCTTGTACAAAGTGAAAATCCTCAGATAAAGGAACAGACCAACTCTTTAATGGTTGCCAAATAAACTCTTTTTCTCCAGTTAATTTCAAAATTTGATTGATTGTTAGGGTCATTTTTTCACTTTCCTTCTCGTTTATAGTGAATTTTATTTAATTGTTACAAAAATTCGAAATCTATCTGAAAAAGTATAGCACGAGTGCTGGGAGGGACAAAATAATTGAACCGATTACAATAAGTTAAATCAAAGGATTCTTGTCACTATCATTTCTTTAGGATAAAATAAAGAAAATGCGAATTTGCATATTTGGAGGAAATCATGGTAACGATTGGTGAAGCATTAAAGGAATTCCGTAAAGAGCGTGGTTTTACTCAAAAAGAGTTGTCACAGGATATCTGCTCGCAAAGCGTTTTAAGCCGCATCGAAAATGATGAAGAAATTCCTAATATTTTAGTTATTTCTCAATTAAGTCAACGTTTGGGTATCAGTGTGAATCAATTAATTGGTGACTTATTGCCTGAAGAATTACTGTTACGCAAATACTTTAATAAAATGTTTATGTATTTAAGGCAACAAGGCTATTTAGAAATCGAAGGTATTTTAGCTTTTTTAGAGGCTAGAAAGACGATTTATTTAGATAAGGATTTACAGTTACTATATTATTTTAAGGGTATTTGCAGTTATTATATTGATAATGATCCAAAAAAAGCGTTAGAAAAAATCAAGCAAGGTTTGTCAGTTTTTTTTACCCATAAATCACAAGGCTATTTTGATCAAAAAATATTGTTATTATGCTTTGCTGGTAAGATGCAACAAATTCTTGGAAACTTTAGTGAAGCGGAACGTTTATATAGCGAAAGTTTTCAATTATATAAAACAATGATGGCAGATTATTCAGAGCGACTTGAGTTAGTCAATATTTTTACTAATTATGGAAACTTTCTGTTTGATAAAGAAAATCTTGATAAAGCCGAAAAGGTAATTGATGCAGGCTTAACCTGGAGTAAAAATCAACACAGCTATTATCAGTTGTCTGAAATGTTGACCTTAAAAATAAAAATATTGGATACCCGTGGTTTAACTAAAGAGAGTGAATATTTTAAAAAGATTTTGGCAAATATGAATTAATTCCAAGAATGGTGTAGACCATTCTTGACTTTTTTTTTCGGCTGGAGTATTTTTATTGAAAAGAGAGGAAGTTTGAAGATGAAAACATATATTTATGCTGACAAATTCTTTTTAAATTCTGGAGTGAAACCAGCAGGTTATTTAGAAATTACTGATGGCTTTTTTGGTAACTTTAGTCAAGAATTACCAGAAAAAGATGCAAAAGTAATTGACCAATCAGGCAAATGGATTGCACCAGGTTTAGTAGATACCCATATTCATGGTTATTTAAATCATGATGTTATGGATAATGATGCGGACGGTTTAAAAATCATGTCGGAAGCATTACTTTCTTGTGGCGTAACAAGTTTCTTGCCAACGACGTTAACTTCAACTAAAGAACGTTTAAAAGATGTAGCAGAAACGATTGGTAAAGTTCACGAAGATGTGCCTGGAGCAAAAATTCAAGGAATTTACTTCGAAGGACCATTTTTTACGGAAGAACATAAAGGTGCACAAAATCCCAGCTATTTTGGGGATCCAGATTTGCAAACATTTAATGAATGGCAAGAGGCTTCAGGTGGATTAATTAAAAAAATTGCTTTGGCTCCTGAGCGTAAAGGTGTGAAAGAATTTGTTTCGGCTGTAACTGATGAAGGAGTAGTCGTTTCTTTAGGTCATTCCAATGCCACTTTAGAACAAGCACAAGAAGCCGTGGAAGCTGGAGCAAGTGTTTTTGTTCATGCATATAACGGTATGCGTGGTTTAGATCATCGTGAACCAGGAATGGTTGGTGCTTTAATGACTTTGGAGCATGTTTTTTCTGAATTGATTTGTGATGGTCACCACGTCCATCCGCAAGCAGCAGATTTATTGATGGAAAAAGTGGGTCATGACCATGTAGCTTTAATCACTGATTGTATGATGGCTGGCGGTATGCCAGATGGTAATTATAATTTAGGTGAGTTTCCTGTAGTGGTTAAAGATGGGACAGCGCGTTTAGACTCTGGCAATCTAGCTGGTAGCATTTTAAAATTAAAAGAAGCAATTAAAAATGTAGTCGAATGGAATATTGCGACGCCAGAAGAAGCAGTTATGATGGCTAGTTATGTACCTGCTGTTAGCTGTAAAATTGACGACCAATGCGGTATGATTAAAAAGGGACGTGCAGCTGATTTTATCGTTTTGGAACCTACGATGGATTTAGTTGCAACTTATTTAGATGGTGTAGAACGTTATCATGTATAGAAATTTTAAAACCTAGCCAATTTTGGTTAGGTTTTTTTTATGTTAAACTATCAAAAGGAGGGGAAAGTTATGGCTTATATAGATGTGATTGATGAAAGTAAACATTATAAAATGGGAGAAACGATTATTTCTGCCAATGATAAAATAAATTTTTCGATTGAACAAGGGGAAGTAGCAGTTATTCTTGGCCCAAGTGGTGCTGGGAAATCAACTGTCTTAAACATTTTAGGTGGTATGGATACTTGTGATGAGGGCCAAGTAATTATTGATGGTACAGATATCGCTACTTTTAATAATCAACAATTAACAACTTATCGACGTAATGATGTCGGTTTTGTTTTCCAATTTTATAATTTAGTTCCAAATTTGACGGCTAAAGAAAATGTTGAACTGGCTGCTCAGATTGTTCCTGACGCAATCGATGCGGCTGAAGTTTTGTCTTCAGTGGGATTGTCTGGTCGTTTGGATAATTTTCCTGCTCAACTATCTGGTGGAGAGCAACAACGGGTGACGATTGCTCGTGCCCTAGCTAAAAAACCTAAATTATTGCTATGTGATGAACCAACCGGGGCCTTAGATTATGAAACGGGAAAGCAAATTTTAAAAATTTTGCAAGATACTTCGAAGGAATTAGGAACGACAGTAGTCATAATTACCCATAATTCAGCGGTAGCACCGATGGCAGATCGGGTTATTCGGATTAATGATGCAAAAGTTCGTAGTGTTGAACTAAACGAAAATCCTCAATCAATTGAAGAAATTCAATGGTAGGAGGTTCAAAATGAAGAGTGCATTAGGGAAATCAAATTTACGAGAAATTTGGCAAACGAAAACAAGGTTTCTATCTATTTTAGGGATTATTTTTTTAGGGGTCGCTTTTTTTGTTGGTTTATCAGCCACTGGTCCAGACATGTTGGAAACAGCCAATCAATATTATAAAAAAAGTCAGTTAGCTGATGCTACTGTTTTATCTTCTACAGGACTAACCAAAACAGATGTAGCACTAACTAAAAAAAATAAAAATATTGCAGCAGTGGAAGGTCGCTATTTTCAAGATTTTTCGGTTGAAAAGGAAAATCAAGTGTTGCGACTGTATAGTTATCAAAAGCAAGATAAAATCAATCAACTGACCTTACTTGAAGGAAAACTTCCTATTAAAGATAATCAAATAGTTTTAGATGAAGTGGCTAAAAATCGTCATGGGTACAGAATTGGTGATCAGGTAACTATTAATCAAACCAATCAACAAATGACTCGAAATAAGTTTAAAGTTGTCGGTTTTGTAAAAAGTGCCCAATATATTGAAAATATTTCTCGTGGCAATACCAATGTTGGTAAAGGTTCTGTAGATTACTTTGGCTATACTAAAGAAAAAAATTTTAATCAGTCAGTCTATACTGAATTACTAGTTCGTTTTAAAAATTTAGAAAACGTTTCTGCCTATTCAAAGACGTATGATGATCGTTTAGAAAAAAATCTTAAGAAATTAAAGAAAGATTTTAAAGTAGAATCAGACAAAAGAATCACTGCGGTTAAAGAAGCACGACAAAATCAATTAGACAAAATGAAAGAACAAATTGCCTCACCAAATGATCAAGGCCAAATGGATCAAGCTCAAGCTAGTTTGTCTGCTGGACAATCAGAATACCAGCAAAAAACGGCGGAAGGTACCGCTCAAATTACTGAAAGAGAAACTTTACTAGCACAAATCCAAGCACAAATAACCGCAAAAGAACAAGAATTACAAACTGTCGAAACTTTAAATCAACAAAAAGATGAGGCCCGCCAAACGGTTTCTACTGTTAATGATCAGCTGAATCAAGTTACCCAACAATTATCGGAATTAAATCGAGAAAAATTGTTGCTTACTGAATCAAATAGTATCATTAATCAGGCACTACAAGGAGATAATAGCCATCTGAATCAATTAAATCAATTAGCAGAGGCTTTATCTAACAATCAGAAAGAAGCTATCATAAACACTTTAAAAGAGCCATCACAAGGGAACCTACAAAGCTTATTGAATAGCCAAAATGAACGCCTGTCTGAAATTAATCAGCAAACTGTTCAATTGAATCCACAGCAAAGTGCTTTAAGTGATCAGTTGAGTCAAGCGCAAGCAATCATTGATCAAAAAGGCATGTCGACCTTGCAACAAGAACAAACTAGAAAAGAAATTGAGCAATTAAAAGAATCTTTAGTGACTGGGACGCAACAATTAGAAAAAGGTAAGGCCGATTTAGCCGAAAGTCAACAAACGGCTGAAGCAGAATTAAATGATGCACAAAAATCTTTTTCTGGTTCTCAGCAGACAATGGCAGAAATAACTGCCCAAATCATTGAGGAAGAAACTGCTATTACTAATTTAGATACTATTGATTATGTTTATCAAGATCGAAATGATAATCCTGGTTATAGTGAATACCAAGATAATGCCAACCGTATCTCATCATTAGCGACCGTGTTTCCGATTATTTTCTTTTTAATTGCTGCTCTAGTAAGTCTGACGACAATGACTCGAATGGTCGAGGAAAAAAGAAGTGAATTGGGTACATTAAAAGCGTTAGGTTTTCGTAACCGCGAGATTGCGCAAAAATATATTTTATATGCTAGTCTAGCTAGTGGAATTGGAACAGTTCTAGGTTTGGCAGTTGGTTTTTATTTCTTACCAACAATTATTTTTAATGCCTATGGACAACTTTATAATTTAACCAATATGGTAACGCCATGGTATCTAAGTTACGGATTAATTGCTTTAATTGTAGCGCTGTTATGTTCGGTAGGATCAACGCTTTTTGTTTTACGTTACGATCTAAAAAGTACCCCTGCCAGTTTGATGCAACCAAAAGCACCAAAAAGCGGGAAAAGAATTTTATTAGAACGAATCACGCCGATTTGGTCACGACTGTCATTTATTCAAAAAGTCACGTTGAGAAATTTATTCAGATATAAACAGCGCATGCTGATGACGGTTATTGGAATTGCCGGATGTATGTCAATGGTAGTGACCGGCTTTGGCTTACGGGATTCGATTGGTGATATTGTCAACATCCAATTTGATAAACTATGGCATTATCAGGCAATGGTTACTTTTGATGATGATATTTCGGATAACCAATTGACTGATTATCTGAAAGAATTGGAATCCGATAAAAATTATGAAAACCACTTATTGTTAGATAGTGAGACTTATACGGTTAGTAAATCGGGTGTAAACACGCAAGATGTAAATTTACGAGTACCAAAAGAAGTAAAAAGAGTGGATGACTTTATTGAATTTAATGATCGAACCACTGACACTCAGTATCAATTAAACAATCAAGGAGCAATTATCAATGAGAAATTAGCAAAACTTTTTGATCTCAAAGTGGGTAATAAACTTACAGTAAAAAATACGGATGGAAAAGAATTTAAGGTGAAAATTGCTAATATCACTGAAAATTATGTCGGACATTTTATTTATCTAACACCAACATATTATCAGAAAATTTTTGATGAAAAACCGAAATATAATACCGATTTGGTTAATTTCAAAAAGGATGTCAGTCATAAAAAAGAAGATAGCTTTGGTCAGAAATTAATGGGTAAAAACGGTGTGGTAAATGTTACTTTCACTTCTCGTTCTCAAAATGCTTTGCGAGATACTGTGAATAGTTTGAATATTATCATGTGGGTATTGATTGTCTCTGCTGGATTATTGGCTTTCATTGTTTTATATAATTTAACCAATATTAATATTTCCGAACGAATACGAGAATTATCGACGATTAAAGTTTTGGGATTTTATGATATGGAAGTAGTTGCTTATGTTTATCGGGAAAATATTTTGTTAACGCTGATGGGAATTCTTTTTGGCTTACTGTTAGGAAAAATTGAACATCATTATATTTTACAGACAGTCGAAGTAGATATAACGATGTTTTCACCTATCATTCAACCGTTAAGCTATCTGTATGCCAGCGGGATCACTTTATTATTTGCGATAATAGTCGGTGTAATCATGTATTTCAAACTTAAAAAAATTGATATGATAGAAGCCTTAAAAGCCAGCGATTAAAAAAAAAGACAGAACCAAAAAATTTATTTTTTAGGTTCTGTCTCTTTTATTTTTTTTTGGACTTCTGTTAGCATTTTAGTTAAATCAGCTTCTTTTTGTTTGAGGACTTGTAAATCTTCTTCAATTTCTTTTTCTTTTTCATCGCGATTAGGCGAGATAGTGACATTTAAAGCCAATGCAATCAATGTACCAATGAAAGTATCTAATACGCGGTTCAACGCATAGAGGGCTGATTCTCCTTCTGGAATACTTAAAGCAATTAACAGCATTGTGGCAATTGCAGAAATGATACCAGTATTATTATTTAAGCCATCAGAAATAACAATTACTAAGATGACTAAAAGAGGTAACAGAAAGATATCAAAATAAATATTTTCTCGAAAGAAAGACTGAATGTAATAATAGACGAGGGCTAATAAGCCACCTAAAGAATTACCTAAGACTCTGGAACGTCCGAAAGAAACACTTGTATTTAAATCTTGCCTCAATGAAAAAACAGCGGCTAAAGCAGCAATCAAGGGGGTACCACGATTAGTAAATTCAAATAAAGCGATACAAATCATTACAGCTAGTGCTGTTTTGATTGTGCGCATCCCTAAACGAAAACGACCGATTTGCATAATACTCCCTCCTATAATTATAGTTTAACCAATTTACTAGAAAAAAGCGAAAACGTAAGGGGCGTAAGATAAGCAAAGAAGGACCTCACGTTTTAGCTTAAGAGACTAATTATTTTCCCAATGTTGGCGCATTTGATCCAATAAGTCGATAACATCTTTAGTATAGAAAAGTGATTGATTTGTTTTTTTGTTAACTATCATGTCAGTCATATTCTTGATTTCATAATTCATGGCTTGATTGCTATCACCAACTTCGATAAATTCGTGGGTACCATCATTGAAAAATATTTCGGCTTTGTTTGCGCGGGGATAATCATCTACAGTAATATAACCATTTTCAAAGGCGACAATCCCTTTTTTGGGCATCTTAGCTTGAAAAGTTAAAGTAACAGCCGCTAATTCATTTTTATTATTTTGTAAAATCGTCACAGATTGTTCATCAACACCTGTTTCAAAAGGAACCATTGTTGAAGCAATCACTTGTGGTTGGGCAGTCATAAACCAACGTGCAAAGGAAACAGCATAGGTGCCAATATCTAATAAGGCGCCACCAGCTAAATCAGGGTTAAAGAAACGATTTTTTGGATCAGGTTCTTTGTAGCTGCCAAAAGGTGCCTGAATCATTTTTAATTTTCCTAACTTATTTGTATCTATCAAGCGATGTAATTCGTGATATAATGGCATATTGAAGATGGTCATTGCCTCAGCTAGAATTAAATGATTTTTTTCAGCTAAGACCATCGCTTCTTTTAGTTCAGCACTATCCATCGTAATAGCTTTTTCAGCTAATACATGTTTACCGGCGTTTAAAGCCTTTAAAATGTGTTCATGATGTTGACGATTTGGTACTGCAACATAGATAATGGAAATATCAGGATCGGCTAATAATTCATCATAGCTGCCATATGCTTTTGACAAATTATATTTTTTTGCAAAGGCCTCAGCTTTATCTAAGCTTCTTGAAGCACAGGCTGTTAGTTGACTATCTTCTTGATGGAAAGATTCAGCAAAATCGTTAGCAATACCGCCTAATCCGATAATGCCCCATTGTATTTTTGACATAAAAACAACTCCTTTTTTTAAGTATAGCAATAATTCTTAAATTATTTCAATCAATTAAGTAAAGGACTAGGCAATTTTGAAAATTTCAGTAAAATAGATGTGGAGGAAAGAAAAAATGAATCAAGTATATTTAGATTTAGTGTTGAATGCAATTATTGAACAATACCGTAGCGAAAAAGTTTTTTATGAGGAAATACTGGGTGCGGATGAAGCGAGTTGGTTAGCTTTTAAGCAAGGTGAGTATACTTTTTCAGCTGAAACCAATCAAAAAATTAAAAATTTATTTAGTGATTATGAATGGATGCTGAGCCAAAAAGTAATTCGTCAAGCCATTTTATTTCCTGAAAAACGCCATACAGCCGTAGCTGAATATCGTGAAATGAAGACGATTGTAGCAAGGAAATGGATTGCTAGTGGTGTGGCAGAAGTCTCTCTTATTCCTCATAAAAATGGGGAAAAACAAACAGCACGAGATTTTATCGATTTGAGAGTATCGATTGATTATCAAACTTGGGGATATAATGATATTTTAAGTTTCCGTTTGCCTGCGCATATGCAAAGTCAAATTGAGACTGCACAAAAACAAACAGCCTTATTAGATTGGGTCAATGAAAACTTGACTGAAGCTTATACGTCATCTTAATAAGGTAGACAACCATGAGAGGATTTTTTTAGTTGAAACAATTATTAGGTATTTTATCAGTTATTGTCATGTTCGGCATGGCGGGCTACTCAATTTTTTTCAGTACCAGCCCAGCTATTTCTGAAAACCAAACCGAAAGCACACAATCCAGTACGCAAAATTCTGAAGCAAAAAAAACAGCGGTTCAAAAGGAATTCCCTGATTTAAAAGCCAGTGATTGGAATATGGTCTTAGTGGGTCCTTCTAATAAAATTGCTAGCGAGGTGGCTGAAGATCAGTTAACAACGTTATCTGATAATTCTCATCAATTAGATAGTAGAGTAGCTGATGCTTATGAACAATTTTCTAATGCTGCAACAGAAGCTGGTTATCCGTTGGTAGTTGTTTCTGCCTTCCGGTCAGTTGCAACACAAGAACAAGTTTTTAATGCTAATGTTCAGACGCTCGAGGCACAAGGGTATAGTGCAGAAGATGCAAATACTGAAACTAAAAAAACAATTACTGAGCCTGGATTCAGTGAACATCACACAGGGTTAGCTATTGATGTTGTTGATCAAAGTTGGTACAACAATTACAGTACAACAGTTTTAGATTCTGCTTATGGTGAACAACCAGGCGCCCAATGGATTGCTGAAAATGCACCCAAGTATGGATTTATTATTCGCTACCCTGAAGGAGAAGAAGCTGTAACTGGTATTACTTATGAACCATGGCATCTTCGATATGTTGGAGTAAATGAAGCCGAATATATTAGTGAGCGTAATATGACCTTTGAAGCCTTTCTAAATCAATTGAACGGAAATTAAGGAGAAATTATGCCAAGAAAAAAACTAAAAAAACGCAAACTAACTATCTCAACGCCTCTAATTGTTTTGGGGGCGTTGATGATTGGTCTAGCCGGCGTTTTTTCTTTCTATATTTTACCAAGCCTGAATAGATATGAGAGTCAAACCAATATTGAGAATATGAGTCATGATGAATTTATTCAGACTTTGGAACCCCACGCAAAGCAATTACAACAAAGTTATGGTATTCTACCAAGTATTATTTTGGGACAGGCAATTTTAGAGTCAAACTGGGGGCAGTCAACTTTAGCCAGTCAATATTATAATTTATTTGGCATAAAATCATCTGGTAACCAATCAAGTATCCATTTGGAAACACAAGAATATGTCAACGACCAATGGATTACCATCCAAGGGAATTTTCGTGTATATCAATCTTGGGAAGAATCAATGGATGATCATACCTTATTATTTGTGAATGGAACAGATTGGAACAGTGATTTATATAAAAATGTGTTAAGTGCTACTAATTATCAAGAAGCGGCGACAGCGCTACAAACTGCGGGTTACGCTACTGATCCCGATTACGCCCAAAAAGTAATTAATGTTATTGAGACCTATCAGTTGAACCAGTACGACTAAACATATTAGAATGAATTTAGAGAAGTACTGGGAAGGAATGATGAAAATGGACGCACCAGAAATTATGACAGATTTAAAACAAGATATTGTTCGGGTACCAAAAGTTATCAAAGAAGCATCTGGAATTATTTTCTTTGGGAAGAGAATACGTTCAATTATTTTTACGACTGATATTGCCATAATCAGAAATACAGACGCGGAGGCGGTCATCGCTGTGTATCCTTTTACACCACATCCAGCAATCACCAAAAGTATTATTGAGGCTGCAGATATCCCAGTTTTTTCTGGCATTGGTGGGGGCTTAACTCATGGGCAAAGATCAGCGTATATGGCTTTGTTTGCGGAAGCGCAAGGTAGTCTTGGAGTAGTTGTAAACGGACCGACGCCAGTTGAAACAATTGCTGAGGTCAACAACGTTATTGATATTCCAATCATCAGTACGGTTACTTCAATTCATTCAAAAATTGACGAAAAACTAGCAGCAGGTGTAAAAGTTATCAATATTTCTGCGGCTAAAGATACGGTTGAAACAGTTAAATATTTCCGAGAGAATTATCCTGATTTGCCAATTATTGCCACTGGTGGCCCCGATGAAGAAACGATTCAAAAAACAATTGAAGCTGGGGCGAATGCCATAACATATACGCCACCTTCAAATGGAGAATTGTTTAGTTCGAAAATGAAAAAATATCGGAAGCAAGAAGAATCAGAAAAATAAAGGTGAAGACCATTTCAAATGAATGAAGTGGTCTTTTTTATATTCAATTTCATTTTATCATCTAGTATAATAAAAAAAAGAGGTGTGTTTATGAAAAAGAAAAAAAGACAAGTAACAGATTTAGAGACGATCAAAGAATTTGTCGCTGAAACCCAAGTTGCAAGATTAGCTTTTTTCGATGAAGAATATCCTTATATTGTGCCAGTAAATTTTGCTGAAAAATGGCAGGAAGATCAGCTTATTTTGTATATTCATGGAGCTAAAGATGGGAAAAAAATTGATTTAATTAAGAAAAATCCAAAGGTAGCTATTGAAATGGATGGGAAGCATGAATTGATTGCAACTGGTAGAAATGCAGCTGGTTATTCTTATGCTTATCAAAGTTTAATTGGTTTTGGTGAGGTGGAAATTATCGAAGAGTTAGCTGAAAAACGTCAAGCGCTGGAAGATTTGATGGCTCACGCAGCTCCGATGGCTGAATATGATGAAATTCCAGAAAAAATGATCAAAATTACCGGTATTTTAAAAATAACTTTAAATAGCTATACAATGAAACAAAATCCACCAAAAAAGACGTCTAATTAGACGTCTTTTTTCTGATTGATAGGCGATAACCCTCAAAATATTCTGGTTTATTTCGGCTAGCAAACCAAGCGTAAATCCCCATAATCAAAGCACCAATTGTGTTGGTTAATAAATCTCCCATCGTATCCATCAAAGCAGCCCGACCAACTAAAAGCGTTCCTCCAGAAGTCGCATAGCGTTGCAAATTCATATTTGCGACAGTGTCACAGAGAAATTCCCAAAACTCCCAAAAAACACCACAAGTTCCGGCAAAAGCAAAACCAAACAATAAAAATAGCCATGGAGAAGTTTTGTTAATGCTAGCATTTTTCATCAAGATACCGATTAATCCGTACCCTAAGGCAGTCAACACCATGGGGCTAACGGCATGTAAAATTTTATCCCAAAAAGAAATGATTGAAATCATGTGGAGAGAAGTTCCTAGAAAGACTGATATTATTAAGAAAAACCAGTAGAAATAAACAATTTTATCTGGAATAACAATTTTCAATAATTTATTAGCGATTTCCGGTAGAAAAATTAAGACAATTCCGGCAAGACATTCAATCAAAAAGATAATTCCTTGTTTTGTTGAGTATTTACTAATAAAAAATTCATAGAGATTATAAATAAAGCAGAGTGTTCCAAAGGCTACTAATCCTAATTGCATTTTACGATAAGTCATTAATTTCACCAGTTTCTAAAAATTTTTGAATTCCATGAAGAAAGTCTTCTTCGTTATTGGTTATTTGACCATTTAATTTCACTAAACCAGCGGTAAAAAGATTCAAATAATGAAATTGATTTTCGGCTGTTTCTTGTAAAGCAGCTAATTTTTTCTGGTTATCCGCACCTTGTTGGCGCGTATCAGAATACAATCCAATTACTGGAATTTCTTTCGCAAAAGCAATACCAATCTCTGATGCTACACCGGGATCAATTACTAAACCGTCCAAAATAGCAATTAATAAATCACTTTTCAACACTTCATCGGCATCTGCTTGAGCAATCATCTTGCTATCAGCATAAGCGGATTTTTCATTAATATCGCCATTTTCTTGAGGAAGATAAACTGTCACTTGGTGATTTAATTGACGAATTTTTTTCACCAAATAAGCATTGTACCGCAAATCGCTATTGGCAAACATTGGTGCTGCAAAATAAATATGTTTAGAAATAGTCACTAAAATACGCCTCCATATCAGGTAATGTTGTTTCTAAGAGTGAGATGGCTTTTTTATCAGCTTCTAAGCGCTCGATTCGTGCCAAATAAGAAGCTCTGCGATAATTCATCATCATGCAAGTTAAAGTCTGAATATCTAGTTTAACTTTTTGACCTTTTGGCTGATCTGTTACAGTCAATCGTTCGTTTTCGTCCCAGCTTAAAGCAAAAATACCATTGTTCCATTCCGCTGCTGGATCACTGACTTCAAAATAAAAATCAGCGACTGGTTTGAAAAACGGATAAGCCATTAAAAATTCTTTCACATCGACAATGCGAGCCATAAAGTAAGGTGCAATGGTTTCGGTTATTTCGCTATCGTCTAATAAAAATGATAATGGTTCGTTTTTAAAAATATCTCCTTGCACCCAGTAAATCATTGAAAAATGCGCACTGATAAAATTCCACAAACCATTTCTTGCTGCTTGATTTAAATAATACATCTCTTTAATATGAAATACTTCTTCTTCAATCCAATAAAACATCACACCCATTGGCTGCTGCTTTTGATCATAATAAATCGCAGCTGTTCGTTCTTCTTGATTTTCAAAGCGCCAGTATTCATCCCAGTTTAACGGTTTACGGATCATTGCGCCATGATTTTGCAATGCGAATTCATTATAAACTTTATAAACATCTGGATCATCGACATCTTTTCGTTCAACAATTCCTGGTACATCAACCGTTTTAGGTAATTGCGTATCACGAATTTTAAAGGAAAGTTTATCAGACATAATTTCCCAACCTTTACGACGATAGTAAGGGATGTTATAAGGATATAAATAAGAAATCCATTGTTTGTCTTTTCGCATTTCTTTAAGAGCTAGTGAAATTAGGTCTTTCATTAAACCATGATTGGCATATTCAGGATAAGTACCCACGCCAGTGACACCACCCATTTCGAAAACTTTGCCGTGAATATTTACTTGGCAAGGATAGATAGCAATCTGTGAGATTAATTGATCACCATTAAACCAACCAAAAACTTTTGATTGCTCTAATACTGGTTTTTTTGCTCGAACCATTTCTCTTTTATTTTCGTAACCGCTGCTTTCAATATCACTTTCGGTGACTTGAAAAACATAACTCAATAATTCGTCATATTGGGCTAAGTGTTCTTGTCCAACTTTTTTCAAAACTAATTCTCGATTAAAATCATTGTCCATTCTTTCATCTCCAATTGTTTATTACAGAACTAGTATAGCAAAACCAGCATTATTTTTCTCTTTTTAAAGCAGTTCGGGGAAAAGACTTTTTTTTATCGGTATTGGTTGGTATAATTGAAATTGCTGACTAAAGGAAATGAGGAACTATTTATGAATATAGAAGAAATGAAAGCACGGCAAGAGAAGATACGTAATTTCTCAATCATTGCCCATATTGACCATGGGAAATCTACCTTGGCCGATCGAATTTTAGAGCAAACCAATACAGTGAGCTCTCGTGAAATGCAAGATCAATTATTAGATTCAATGGATCTTGAAAGAGAACGTGGCATTACGATTAAATTGAATGCTGTTGAATTGCACTATACTGCAAATGATGGAGAAGATTATATATTCCATTTAATTGATACACCGGGACATGTCGATTTTACATATGAAGTATCGCGCTCACTAGCTGCTTGTGAAGGTGCGGTGTTAGTAGTAGATGCGGCTCAAGGAATTGAGGCCCAAACTTTAGCAAATGTTTATTTGGCGCTTGATAATGATTTGGAAATCGTTCCAGTAATTAATAAGATTGATTTACCTGCTGCTGATCCTGAACGTGTTCGTAAAGAAATTGAAGATGTCATTGGTATTGATGCCGAAGATGCAGTGTTAGCCAGTGCAAAAACAGGAATTGGAATCGATGAAATTTTAGAACAAATCGTATCCATCGTTCCTGCTCCAGACGGAGACTTAAATGCACCGTTGAAGGCTTTAATCTTTGATTCAGTTTATGATTCTTATCGTGGTGTTGTTTTAAATGTCCGCATCAACGACGGTATCGTTAGACCAGGCGATCGTATTCAATTAATGAGTAACGGTAAAACTTTTGAAGTCACAGAAGTCGGGGTCTTTTCACCAAAAGCGGTTCAACGAGATTATTTAATGGTAGGGGATGTAGGTTATATTACAGCGGCAATTAAATCCGTTCAAGATACGCGGGTAGGGGACACTGTAACTTTAGCAGAAAATCCTGCTGAAGAAGCTTTACCTGGGTACCGTAAGATGAACCCAATGGTTTATTGTGGACTATATCCAATCGATACTTCTCGTTATAATGATTTACGAGAAGCTTTAGAAAAATTGCAACTAAATGATGCAGCTTTACAATTTGAACCAGAAACGTCCCAAGCATTAGGATTTGGATTCCGTTGCGGATTTTTAGGCTTACTTCATATGGATGTTGTGCAAGAACGTTTAGAACGAGAATTTAATTTAGAATTGATTACGACAGCACCATCAGTAATTTATCATGTTAATCAAACTGATGGTACACAAATTGTCGTGGATAATCCAGCAGAATTTCCAGACCCATCAAAAATTCAAAATGTTGAAGAACCTTTTGTGAAAGCCAATATCATGGTACCAAATGATTATGTTGGTGCAGTGATGGACCTCTCTCAAAGAAAACGGGGAGAATTCGTTACGATGGATTATCTAGATGATTATCGCGTAAACGTGGTTTACAACATTCCTTTATCAGAAATTGTTTTTGATTTCTTTGATAAACTAAAATCCAGCACAAAAGGTTACGCGTCACTAGATTACGAAATGTCTGGTTATCGCGAAAGCCGCTTAGTAAAAATGGATATCTTATTAAATGCTGAAAAAGTCGATGCCCTGAGCTTTATTGTCCATCGAGAATTTGCTCAAGAACGTGGAAAAGCTATCGTTGATAAACTAAAAGCATTGATCCCTCGTCAACAATTTGAAGTACCCATCCAAGCAGCAATTGGGACAAAAATTGTTGCCCGTACAGATATCAAAGCTTTACGTAAAAACGTATTAGCAAAATGTTACGGCGGGGATGTCTCTCGTAAGCGTAAATTATTAGAGAAACAAAAAGAAGGTAAAAAACGAATGAAACAAATTGGTTCAGTGGAAGTCCCTCAGGAAGCGTTCATGGCTGTCTTGAAAATGGATGAGGATCAACCTAAGAAGTAGCAAGTTTTTTTTGAAAATAAACGCTAAAATGAAACGATTTACAATAATCTTCCTACCATTTGCCAACATTGAGTTGGAAAGGTAGGAAGATTCTTTATTTATTGCTGCGATCTTCTAAGTCGTTCGGCAAATAAATCAACTGTTTCAGTTTTCATTTTTTTGGTGACATGGACGTATTTATCCATTGTTGTTGCAATTCGAGAATGACCTAAACGTTCTTGAACTGCACGAGGTTTGGCACCATCTTCTAATAGCATGGTTGCGTGAGTGTGTCTAAGTGAATGAAAATTGAAGTTAAATCCTAAATCTCGTTTAACAGTGGATGAAAAGTATTTAATTGAGTTTGGAGTGACAGGTTCACCATTTTCTTTTGTGCACACAAAATTTGAATCAAAATAATATCTACCATATCGAATCTTCGATTCCATTTGATGCTTTTTAGCTTTTTTCAATTCGTCAATTAAAATATCATCTATACTGATTGTTCTGTAGCTACCTTGTGTTTTTGGAGTTCCCAACTCGAATTCTCCTTTATCAAGATTTAGCATATTTCTTTCTACTGATAAAGTTTTCTCAGTAAATGAAATATCCTGCCACATAAGACCTGATACTTCACCACGCCTTAAACCAGTATGAAACGCAATGACAAGTGGCAGATGAAAAGGTGAGGACTCAGGAAAATTATCGAGAAGTTGAAAGTATTGGTCCATTGTAATTATCTTCATATCTTCTCGTGTTTGTTTTGTCTTTTTATCGTATTTGGGCATTTCGATGTAAGCAGTCGGATTGTTTTTTATTAATTGGAAAGGGTAGACCGCTTTTTTAAAAGCTCCTTTTAATACAGTGATAACTATTTCAACTGAGTGCTTTGCTAGAGGTCTGTCGAAGCCATTAGGTAGTTTGTCAACAAACTCCTGCAGTTTAGCTGGTCCAATACTTTTTAATTTGTATTTACCAATCTCAGGTTTGATGTATTTGTTAATGACATTTCGATAGTTATTCTGTGTGTTTAATTTTAAATTTTTTACGACATAGTTTTTATGCCAATAATCAAAATAATCAGCGACACTAATATTTGAAAAATCAATTTGATCGCCATTTTCATAACTTATAATTGCTTTTCTTAATGCTTCTTGTGCGTCTGCTTTTGTATATCCTCCAAACCTTTCTATACGTTGACGTTTTCCGTCAATTTTGGCACCTTCAAAAGAATAGTACCAACTGCCGCCTCTTTTTCTGACTGAACCTTCCATTATTAATTCCTACTTTCTTTCTATGTATAGATAATCATTTAAAATATACAAACTCACGTTCGTTTTTATTGCTAAAAGAAAAGCCCGAAGGCTCTAAATATGATATAATTGGATGAGACTATAATAATCCAATTAGAGGTGGTTTTTATGGACAAAAAAACAGAATTTTTTGTCAATACTCTTTCACATGATGAACTTATGGCACTTGATGCATGTTTATCTATTTTTTTTAACAAAGAACTTTCAAAGAGGGAAGCTTATGTGGATTCGTTACAAAACTTCCCAAATACTAAAGAGGAACTGTTACAAAAATTAGATATTCTATTTACTCTTCGAAGGAGTGACTTTCTTAACAATATCTCCAACTTTAACGGGATCAGGTGTTAATCCCCCAGTGATATCTTCACTTGTCACATCAAGTTTTTCATGAACTGAAACAATTTTTGATCCAGAACCACCTATTGTAGCCATTAGACCTGTTTCTCTTTTTTCATCATAGGTTCTTGTGCGACATATTGAAAAGTGATCGTAAATTGTATGAGCGTAAATAAATCCTTTTTTAAGTGTGTAGCTTCCTATAGGAGTTTGCGTGTCAGGATCAAGAACTTCAAATTCTCCATCTTGAAGAATCTCGAATTTCTCGTTTACTTGTACGCCTTCTTCTTTACCTCCGGTTATAATAAAAGTATAATCATTTACTATTTTAGCAATTTTGAAAACATTCTCTGTATTATTCAATTTCATTTGCGGGTCTCCTCCTTGGTATCATTAGTGATTTTACCTTCAAACTCATATACTTTTTCAGCCTTTTTAATTGTCTGGTCATCTGAATTCATCAATATTGTCTTAAAGACAAAATTTAACTTATCAAAATCTTGAAGAATTCTTTCGTTTTCTTCAAGCAGATTTTTATTTTCTTTTCTGTATTCATCTAGTGATTCATTAAGACCATTAATATTGGCTTTAGACAATTTATTTTTTTCGGATAATTCTCTAATTTTTGAGTCTTTGACTTTAAATGAAAAATATACCCATAAACAGAAAAAAATAAAAAGAAGAATTAAACCAATAGAAAAGAAGATTAAAGTTATGATGAGATATTTAAATTCATAATTCTCTATATATAATATGAAACAGGTATATAGAGAAAAAGCGAAAAGAGATAATGCTGCTGTTCTCAACCAATGAATGTGTTTCACATAAAAAAACTCCTTTCAATAATTTTTATTCCCCAAACCGGAATCGAAGCGGCGGCGCCAGGTGGGGTAGGAAAGCCAGAAGGCTTTTTTTTAAGAGAATACGCCACTAATAAAGAGTAGACCAAAACCTATCAACATAAAAATGACTCCCCAAAATAATTGTGAAAACATGCTTTTATCACCGAAATATAAACGTAAAAGAACAAACTTTTTTCCAAAGATAAAAGTAATTAAACCTACGATAAAAATAATTATTCCAGCAATAATTAACGGGTTGTTTGTATAGCTGTTGTTCATGACGTAACCACCTAAATTTGTTTTTTTTATTTTTATCAATTTTTAATTCCCAGGCCGGAATTGAACCGGGGACACCAGATGGGGAGCGTAAAACTTAAATATTATTCTTTAGACAATTTTTCTTTTTCTTTTAGAACCTTCTCAATGTCTTTTTTTGCTTGAAAATAACTTTCTGCAACTTGAGTTGCAGATTTATGATCTAAATTAGCTTGCTGTAAAAAAACAAGTGCTACATCATGAGCATTTTTTTCAATTTCTTTATCTAGCATTTGTATCACCACCTTAGTTTAATATTCTCTATCCAAACTCTAATTTACTCTTCAGGTAGTTTACTAACTGCTTCGAGTAAATCTGAGTTTTTATTTTGAATATAAATTAAGACCTTCATAGATTTACTTGAAGTATCATCGTTATCTAGGGTATCTAATTGCTCTGTAACTTCATTAAAAGTAGCGATAGTAGTACTTTCATCCTGTAAAAACTGTAATTTAGCATCTTCAGTAAACGAAGAAGGGTCTTTCGCAAATGCATTTGCTCGTTTTGTTAATTCATCATACTGTTGACTAAGTTCAGAAATCTTAGAATCTAGGTCAGCATTTCCAGTCTCTGGAGGTGTTTGGTTATCAAAAATCGATTTCTTTTTTGACGATTTTTTCTTATTAGACGATTTTTTTCTATTTTTATTTGATTTTTTTTCTTTCTTTGTTGATGAAGCTGTTATCTTTTTCTCTGATGATGACGAACTAGATATCGAGTTAGTTTCGTTAATAGCAGAACCATTATTTATATCAATTGTTTCAGTTCCAATTTCTTCATACTCACCATTCACGAATTCAAAAATCAAGGGACTATTTTCATCAACCAATTGTAAAGCCAGTGCAGCTTCAACTGTTTTACCAGGTTTTAAATCTTTATGGGACATTTTTATTTGATTTTTGTATGGGGATTTTTCTTCGTCAATATATGCACTAGGTAAATCTTCTGTTGTATCTCCAGTATCTTGTTGGATAGTACATCCCTCAACTAGAGAAGAAAAAATATTTTCTTTCTCTTTAGACTTATTAGTTAATTTTACAATAATGTAAACTATGGGTTCGTTTTTATAATTTTTACTTTTTTCGACTTTTGTAATTTCATATTTTTTTTTCGGGAGTTTCATAAACTCTATCTTTATATGAGTAACTATCACTTGCATTAGCGATGCTAGAAAACCCTATGAATCCTGTAAATAATACCATCAACAAAGCAACAATTTTTTTCATTTCTAAATCCTTCTTTCTATATAAAATATTTTAACTACCCATAAGATTGTTTATACGCATATTCGTAAGCGACTTGTTTAATTAATCCTTCATATTCAATACCTAGATCGTTTTGCTCGATAAATATCATAAAATTAAATTGATGTATATCAATATCAGCCAATGAAATATAAATTTTTACAAGTTCAGTAATCATGAAACATTCGGCTTCGTATTCCATTTTGGAGTGAAAAAGACTATTTTTTATAAAGTTCTTTTAAATCCTCATGTAGCGCGCCGTGACCAACCTCATGTAGAATTACTTTTATTTTTTCAAGATCACTCATTGTATCGCAGACGAAAATGGTTTTTTCTTCAGGAAGATAAAAGCCTGATGATTCCATATCTAGATATATTAATTTAATTCCGTATTTTTCGAGAAGTGCCTTCACATCATTCATATTGCGCCTCTCTTATTTGCCGTATTTCCCTTTAAGATATGCACGAATAACTTCTCGGTCATGGTCACTCATAGGTTCCCCGTCGAAACTCATAGCATTATCTAACATCTTATCTAGATCAGTAGCCGTATATTCTTTTTTATTGTCTTCGTTAATTATTTGTTTTTTATCTGTTTTTCCTAATAGATAATCTACTGTAACTCCGAATAATTCGGATAGTTTTATTAAAACCTCACTATTTGGTTCGGCACGTCCTACTTCCCAACTACCAATTGTTTGCTGAGAAACATTAATTTTAGTGGCTAAATCATTTTGTGTCCAACCCATTTCTTTTCGTAGACTCTTAATTCGATTATTTAACAATTCAAACCCTCCTAATAAATAAAAGTATATACTACAATTTGTAGTATAAAAAGAACTAATGTTTGTTTACAAAAAAAAGTAGTAAAAATATTGACTTACTATGTTTCGTAGTATATTATTACTACATAAGGTAGTAAAAGAGAGGTGATAATGATGAATAATAAGCTAAGCGAAGTACGCATGAACCAGGAGGTTTCTCAAAAACAATTAGCTACACTTCTGAATGTTTCTCAAAAAACTATTAGTTCATGGGAAATCGGGCGTACGAATCCCAAGCCAGCACAAATGCAACATTTAGAAGATATCTTTGATATTCCCAAAGAAGAAATTTTTTTTACAGCTTTTAACTACAAAAATGAGTTGAATGACAAGGAGGTGGTCTGATGAATCAAGAAATGACTCGAGAAACAAAGATCAACATTATTATCGACGCACGACCAAACATGAAGCACATTATCCTATGTGTTAATGATGAACAACTTGACCGTATGGTTGAAGAAGTTCAAAAGGAACTGAATCGAGAATTGATAGAAGCAATGTATTCATTCTAAATTACATTTTATGGCACTTAGACTGCTATAAATAGCATTAAAAAAATACAAAAGGAGTGATGAAAATGGTTGTTTCTACGAGCGAGAAACAAATAGCGACTTTATTTCGAGATGAAGTTGACAACCAGCACTTGAATCAAAAAGACATGGCAAAAGACATCAATGTTTCTCCACAATTATTAAGTCATATGTTAAATGGAAGGCGAGCGATGGGACTTGATCGAGTGATTAGTATTGCTGATTACTTAGGGAAATCTGAGATTGACTTTGATGTTGCAGCCGAATTAGTGCATACGCCTAAACCGCTAAATCGTAAAAGACGAGATAGTCATCCGTTATCAAAGATGGTTGGTCAAGATAAAGAAGAGATGGAACGAATCGAAAAAGAAAAAAAATATGAAATTTGGGATTTACTTTCTATTCCATATGACGAAGTTTCAAAAGATGAAAGAAATGATATTTTCGATTGGCTTTTGGAGTTGAAAGATGAAATCTCAGCCGAAATTGCTGTATTTTCTTCTGTTTGTGATCGTTACTGTTTTGATGGTAGGGAAGTAATTAGGGTTGCTGAAACGAGAGAGAGGGATGATTAAATGTTAGTTTTTACATTACCTGAAATTGCTAAAGAGTTCAGAACATCTAAAGAAAATGTTTATATTTTGGAACAACTAGGATTAATAAAAACGACAAAATATAGTTCTCGAAAATTAGTGAGTAAGTACGAGGTAAAACGATTTTTAATTGAGAATGCAGGCAAAGATTTTAGTACCTTAATATCTGAAGAAAAGAAAAGAAAAAAAATAAAAGATATGAGTGATAACGTAGTTAATTTTAAACAGGAGGGCAAATAATGAAAAAAATATATTTGTTACGATGGTCCGGACTTTTGTTAGCTGCATTCATGGGCGGAGCTTGGTTAAGTGGTAATATGCCTGTTTGGCTTAAAATCACTGGTTCAATCATTGCGGTTGGAATATGGCTTATTTACACAGAGGTATCATACGACACAAAAAAAAGACTCACTAGCCGGCAAGCATAAGTAAGTCAAAACAATCTAATTAAGGAGATTATATCATGGAAACTACAGAACCATCAACTGAATTACAAGTAGGTGTTAGTTATACACCTAGCGAAATTATTATTGAAAATGAAGAGAAGCTAGCAGATAGCGTTTTTAAATTAGTAACCACATACGGAAATTTAATATTTACCGATGCAAATGTGCCTGAAGCAAAAACAGCAAAGGCATCACTAAATAAAGTTCGCAAGATTCTTGAAGATCAAAGAAAAGACGTAAAGAAAAAATACAATGAACCTTTAAAAGTATTTGAGGATCGTATCAAGGCATATGTATCACAAATTGATCAAGTCAAAAATGATATTGATCAAGGCATACAAGATTTTGAAGAACGAGAAAAGCAGACTAGAGAAGTAGTTTTATTAGAAACAATCAATGAGATGTTACCAAATTACAACGTGACTACTGATGAACTTGAGATTGATCCTTCTTGGTTGAACAAGACAAATTATACAAAAATGGGAGAAGTAAATAGTAAAACAGTAAAAGCTATTGCTGATAAGCTTGGTTTTATTGCTTTAGAAAAATCTCGTATTGAAGGGGACAAAAAAACTGTTCAAACCTTTGCCGAATTAAATGGGCTAGAGCCGTATGCATGGGAAAACCTTATAGTTCAAGGTGACAGTGTAAATGATGTCTTAGAACGGATGAAGCAGGCTGTGGAACAAAAGAAGCGTGATGAAGTAGAAAAAGAGCGTCAAATAGCAGCAGATAAAGAATATCGCGATGCAATGGAACAGCTTGAAAAAGATCGTCAGAAAGCTGTAGGCGAAAAGGTTATCGATTCTGATACGGGCGAAGTAGTTAACGAATTTGTAAAAGATAAAATTTTAAAATTCACTCTTGAAATCAGCGGAACTAAATCAAAATTACATGAACTTAATCAGTATATGACAGAACAAGGTATTGAATTTAAAAAGGTGGAGATTCAAAATGAAATTTTATCCTAATGGAACAATACCTGAACAAGCAAATATGTATTTCATCTATGGTGACGGCGGGACAGGTAAAACATCCCTAACGAAGCAGTTTACAGGAAATAAGATGCTGTTCAGTTTTGATTTATCAACGAATGTCATTCGAGGAGAAAAGGATACATCAGTAGTACAACTAGAAACTAACGATGCACCAAGTATCCAATCTCTAGTTGAAAAATGGGTATTCGGTGCTCTTATTAAACCGGATTATGACATTATTATCTTGGATAATATGACAGCATTACAAAATCTAGTATTAGAAAATATTGATGGGGCATCTAAAGACGGCCGTCAAAACTATCAGAAATTACAACTTTGGTTTAGACAACTAGGCATAAGGCTAAGAGAAAGCAACAAAACAATCTATGCTACTGCACACCAGGTAGATAATGGTGCTAGTGGGTTGGATGGTAAAGGTAGATATGCTGCTGACATGAACGAGAAGACATTCAATGCCTTTACGTCCATGTTTGATGTAGTTGGAAGAATTTATATTGATGGCGGTAAACGTCTAATTGATCTAGACCCAGAAAACGGGAATCATGCTAAAAATCGTTTAGATGATAGAAAACTTATCAAAGCTAATGAATTAGTAAATTATAAAAAGGAAGAGGTAATTTAAATGGCTTTATTTGTAACAGATTCGCAAAACACTTTAGGTAAATCAATTGAGGAAGCGGGTAGTTATAACGTAAAAATTCTACCTGATTCAGAACATAAACTAACCAAAGAAACAAAAAATGATATGGCTGTTTTAAATTATGAAGTCGAAGATGGAAAATATATTGGTGGGAAAGTTTTATATGACAATTTGGTTTGGGACCATAGTGCTACTGAACTTTCAGTTAAACGTTTTAACACTGTTTTAGCCGCAATCGGTGTGCCTGATGGTACGCCAATTGAAAGTATTAACCAACTGGTTACTGCGATGAAGGGTAAACGTCTAAACATTATCGTCGATTGGAAATTTAGTGATTATAGTGGAAAGTGGCACTTAGAAGTAAAAGGTTATCAAAAAACTGATCCTGAAGGAAGTAAACCAAATGGTGTTAAAAAACCAAACGGTCAACCAGGAACACAACAGTCTTTCCCTGGAATAGATCCTATGTCTGATAATAGAAGTTTTGGTAATGGTGACTTTTCGGGGAAAATAGATATCAGTGACGATGACTTACCGTTTTAATTTGAGGGAGGAAACTCCCTTTTTATGAGGAGGTGCAATATTGGCAAGGCCTACTAAAAGCGGTCTTGATTATTTCCCTCTGGACGTCCATATCTTTGAGGATGAAAAAATAGAAGCAATTGCTGGCGAATTTGGTATCAAAGGTGAGTTAGCGGTCATCAAACTGTTATGCGCGGTATACGAAAAAGGATACTTCGTTGTATGGAATGATCTGACTAAAGCAAAACTTTTGAAAAGACTACCAGGAACCAGTAAGGATTTGTTAGATCAAGTTGTCAACCGCTTGGTTACATGGGGATTTTTTAATGAATCGCTGTTTAACTCGGCTAAGGTCCTGACCAGTGAAACAATCCAGGCAACCTATTTTGAGGCGACAAAAAGAAGGAAATCTCAAAAACCTACACAGTACGTCATTAATGACAACATTAATACACAAGCAACAGGAGTTAATGATGACATTAATGCACAAAGTAAAGTAAACCAAAGTAAAGTAAATAAAAACAAAAAAGATAATCATAATGAACGATCTCCAATCAGAGTTGCAAATGAATTTTGGGGAAAACAACGTCCACTAAACAGTGTACTTCAAGATGCTATTTTACAATGGTGCAATTCTTGGCCAAACGAGATGGTTATTCACGCTATTGAATTAGCTTATGCGCAATCAGTTGACATGAGGGGTGTTAAGCCATATGTAAATGCAATTTTTAAAGATTGGGATAGTAAAGGTATTGATAGCGTAGAAAAAGCTAAAAAAAATAAACAAACTAAAAGTAGCCATAAAAATGCCTATCGTCAGGAACAACTACCTGATCATATTGCACATCCAAAAACTGAAGAAGAGGTTTCTGCAGAAGCAAGACAAAAATTAATTGATATGGGGGTAATGGTGAATGATTGATACGGAAATTAGTGATGTTCAATTGGCAACAGAAATAGTTAGTTTCTTGCCAATAAATTTTCAAGAATGCCTGACTTGTACATTGAATTCTCTAAAAAAGGCAGCAATAGAGGATACAGAATGGGCATTTAAAAAATTCATGATAATGTTTTATCTTGTCGCGTATCCAAAAAAATACGAGTTTAAGAGATTAAATAAATTAACTTATGAATTTTGGAGAAATAAAGCTAAAGAAAATCTTGACGAATTAAAAAATAATCAAAGTTTAAGTCATATGAATGGTGGTGGATAAATGATAACTGAAGTTGAAACTAATAAATACCGACATGGCGCTTTGCATACTGTTGAGCCTAAAAAGCGTGTAAAGAAAAAAGGAAAAATTGAAGTCGGTAAAAAGTATATTTGTAACCCTAGAAAAGATTGTAAGTGGACTCATCCTTTTTTTGGCATTGTTGAGCAGATTTACAAAAATAGTGCGCTAGTCATTATTACAGCAACTGATGAAGTTGACGATCATCTGACAGTTGAGCATAAAGGAAAAACAGTTGTTCCGTTTAAAAATATGATTGAACTTGAATAATCTAAAAAATTAGGAGGAGGAAATTTTGTGGAAGCGACAGAAAGATTTATTGATGCCGTTGTCCGTCAGATGGATTCCGAGTTAGAAGTCAGTCAGTTAAAACAATTGAAAGTTATTTTGACTTTAAATTTAAATAAATATCGGATTGAAGAGTCAAAAAATGAAGTGATTATATATGATGAAACCTCAGATTTAGCAGCGTATAAACAGTATTTTGTCAGCAAAAAGCTGCAGGGATTATCTACAGGGACCCTCAATTTATACAAGACTACGATTGACCGGTTTATGAGGGCTGTGAGAAAACCTTTTGCTGAAATTAAAACTCAAGACATTAGGATGTATATTGCCAGACGCAGTATGCAGGATAATCTTTCTTCAGCGACACTGGATCGTGAACGTGGCGCAATATGCCGATTCTATAAGTGGCTTTTTGAAGAAGAATATATCAGTAAGAATCCTGGTTTGAGAGTTGAAAGTATCAAGGTTGAAAAAAGACTCAAAAAAGCTTTTACCAATGTGGAAATTGAGTTAATGAGAAATGCTGCAGAGACGCTTAAAGAAAAAGTGGTAATAGAATTATTGCTGTCCACAGGTTGTAGAGTGTCAGAATTAGTTTCTTTACGAATCAGTAACTATGACCGATTGGCAGGCAGTATTACTGTTATCGGAAAAGGAAATAAAGAGCGGCGAGTTTATGTCAATGCTAAAGCCAAGGTTGCCATTGATAATTATCTTGCTAAGGCTAAGCATCAAATTGGTCCAATTTTAATGGGTTTTAAGCAAAAGCAAATGACCTCTAGCGGTATCCAACGCTTAATTAAAAGGATTGCTGTTAGAGCCGGTGTGGATCATGCTCACCCTCACAAATTTAGAAGAACTGCTGCAACTTTAGCGTTAAGGCGAGGAATGGAAATTGATAGAGTTAGGATTTTTCTTGGACACAACGATATCAATACAACATTAGAATATATAGATACGTCATTAACCGATTTTAAGATGACGCATGAAAAATATTTAGGATAATCCGCAAAAGGAAGATTTTACTGACTTTAGGAGGTGATTATTTGCAAAGAATTTTAAATTATCCAGGTAGTAAATGGAACATGGCCAGTACAATTATTCAAATTATGCCAGAACACGAAACTTATGTAGAACCTTTTTTTGGATCTGGCGCAGTGTTTTTTAATAAACCAGCTGCAAAGGTTGAAACGATAAATGATGTTGATTCTCGAATAGTAAATTTTTTCAAAGTGTGTCGGGATTATCCGGATAATCTAATTCAGAAAATTCTACTAACACCCCATAGTCGTGAAGAATATTTAAACAGCTATGAAGTGAGCAGTGATCCAATCGAAGACGCTAGAAGATTAATGGTTAGATGCTGGCAAGCGATAGGTGCGAAAACAAGTGACAAAACAGGATGGCGATCAATCATTAATCCTAATGGTCCAAATACAGCTGGCGAATGGGCAGGAGTTTGGGAAAGAATTGAGGAAGTAGCTTTTCGGTTGAAGGGCGTACAAATTGAGCAGCAGGATGCTACGAAATTATTAACCAGGTATAACCGAAAAGGTGTGCTGACATATGTTGATCCGCCTTACTTATTAAGTACCAGGTCGAAGAGACTATATGCATGTGAATACTCAGATAAAGATCATATAGAACTATTAGATGTTCTATGCAATTTCGAAGGATTAGTCATTTTATCCGGATATGATAATGATTTGTACAATCGAAAACTCAGCAGCTGGTATAAATTGTCATTCAATAGTAAAGCGGAATCTGGTGCTAGCAGGCAAGAAGTTTTATGGTGCAATTATGAACCAAGTGGCCAGCTATCATTATTCGGTTAACGAAAGATTTTACGAATTTTATAAGCGAAAAAAAACCATCTGAATTTGATCAGATAGTTAGTCTTTTTGATTTTTATTTAAAAATAAAGCGCCGGTAATAAGTAAAAGTAATAAAAAAATTAGATCAAAAAGAATGAAAATGATTCCAGATATAGTGGTTAAAGAATAGTTTATATTAACTACTTCCTTAAATGCATCACTCAAAATACCTGATAAAAAGAGAATAAACACAAAAACAAAAAAATGATCTCTATACACATTTAATAAATCTTTAATCTTTTCCAATAAATAATCTCACCCCTTTTTAATAAAATTTTATAACAAAAAATTTGTTATGTAAATATCAATTTTTATTAGGTACTGGCAAATCTATATGAAATAAATATAAGTAAAACTATAGAGTTGAGATGTGTTTGGAATTTGTTGAGCAAATTTTGAGTGAGGTTATTAGTTTAATAAAATTCCGTAATAGAAACATTTTGCGGAATAAAAGAGGTGAATAATTTTGGTTAATGAATCTGATAATGATACAGAGAAAACAAGTGATGAAGGTAAAAATGAGAAAGATAAAGATTCTGATAACTATAATCTAGGACACATATTACAGTTAGGAACAACTACAGGAATTATAATCTCAATAGCAATGTTCTATTTTGGAATACCTTCTAGCACTCCAAACTATAAGTTTATTACTATTAGTGTAGTATTGCTTATTTTTCTGTTCTGTAGACTCACTTATGTTACTGGATTAGATTTAGGCGGATTAAAATTCCAAAAAAATTCTGATATATCTAAACTGGAACATGCCAAGGTGATACTTTTATATTTTTTAATCTACATTTTTATAAGTGTCGTAGTTACTTTATTTATCCATTTTTTCCTTTCAGAACTAATCTCGCAAATGGTAGATATATTCAATAGATTATAAACGAAATATCAAATGAGAATAGGGAGAGAGTCGGAAATGAATCATACTCCATTACCATATTTAAGAACTCAGTATCAATTATATAAACGAAGTAATGACGAATTTGAAAAAGGAAAAATCAAAGAATCTATGAAAGAAATTCTAGATGGAAAGGATTTTTCTTTCATATTGCCTAAAAGTTGGGATAAAGAGCTCGAAGAAATATTTCAATTACTTGATTATAAAATTACGAGGATTCCATAAACGACGGATATAGCTGAGTCAGTAGTTGGAAGATATTGCGGAAAATTATTAATCAAAGGAGAAAAAGTGATGTTTAAACGTAAATACATCTGTAAAGTTATTCAAGGGGTTCAAGTCAAAGATATTGTTTTTGAATCAAAAGATTCAGAGGCTATAGAAAAAGCTAAAAGTTTTGGAATTTTTTTAGAACTAAAACCGTATAAAAAAGAAGAACATTACTACAAAGGTATAATCTTTCATGATCATTAAGTTTGCTAAAGCTTTTCCGCAAAAGAAAGAAATAGCGGAAAAAAACTATCTATAAACTATAGAGTTTTTAGATAGTTTCATTAAGTCTTTTTTTCTTGATATTTTTTCGTATATTCCATATTTCATATAATGACCCCAGTATTAAATCAGAAATTAAATCGCTCAGCATAATTTGGTGTGTATGAAATGCTAGAAAATATCCAAGAACGCAAATGGGTATGTATAATATACATCCTGTGAAAATTCCAGGAGAGTATTTATGAGTTTGTATAGCACCAACAATATGAGTGAAAATTGCATTACAAGCCAAAAAAGTCGAAGCTATTAAAAAAGAATTATAGGATGTATGAAAAAAGAAAACGCTAAAAGAAATTAGTAATATTATACTAAATCCTATCAAATTGACTTTAATATAGTATTGAGAACTTTGTTTGGATAAAAAAGGTCGAAAAGAATGATACCAGTTAATAAAGCCTCCAGGAAAGATAAATTCCTCAAAGCAGTGAAGCAAATAAGTTATAGGGAGTAGTAAGACTAATAAATTCATAGTAAAAGAAATCATGAGAATGCTCCTTTTTGGTTTTTAGTATACGCCTATATTAAAAAAAAGAAAATTGGTTTAATTATGTAATTCAGAATAAGACTAGTTGACCAGAGAAAAAATTCTCAAAATTAAAAATTCTTGTCCCATAAATCCTTATTCAGTTAACGACGGATATTGTGGAATCAAAAAACAGCCAGGGGGAAGACTGGCTGCTAAAGGAGGAGCTGTGATAGTTCAAAAAAATAAAAATAAATTTGAAAAAAATATTTATTAGGTTGTTTAGATTATAGATTCAATAAGTTAATTTACAAAGACTTAAGTTTGAATATTTAAAGAACAAGCGTTATAAGCCTTCCATATCAACATTTTCAATTTTTTTGTTTTTTAGAAATATTTGATAACAGTTGTTACACGAAAAAGATAGCTGAAATGAGGAAGAGGGATATTAGAATGACAATCAACGATCTACTGAAACGATTGAAGCCAGAAGATTATGACAAAGTAATTATATTTGAAGCCTTAGATGGTGGCTGGTGCAACATCAATTTATCTGGTAAGAAATATTGCATCGTGTTACAAGCAGATAAAAATGTATTGTTTGATGATTAGTCCGCTAACCACCAATATTACGGAAATAGTAAAATATATTTATTCTTTCGTTAAATCATATTTGAATAAATAAATCATATTTGTTGAAAGAGTTAAGAAACCAAGAAGGACTGAAAATGTCTCGAAACTAAAAAGCATTGATACAAAAGTGGCAGCAGAATCGTCAACTAAAGTTAGATTTGCAAATTTAGAAAAAACCGCGATAAATAAAGTAATTGTTGAGATAATACTTTTTGATTTTTCAAGTAACCATTTTTCAGTTAATTCTTTTTGAATATGAAATTTTTCATATAAAGTCAAAAATAAAAAAGTAGTAAATAAACAACAGATCGCCATCCCGATCACAAGAAAAACAAATTCGTTTGTTGAATTAATAATTCCTGTTCTATTTATCCGTATATAAATACCTAGAGCGAAGCCAATTGTAAACAAATTTACCATATATAACTTAAATAGAAAGGAGATAAGGATAATAAAAATTCGCTTTTTTTTCATTCGATAGTCTCCTAACCTTTTTTATTTCCAAAAATAAATTATTGCTTATCATTAATCAATAGTCAGCTAACTCAGCCTTTTACGGATTCAAGTATATCTGAAAATATATTATCTAGTAAAAAGAGATAGAAAAGGAAAAATTATAATAATTGGTAAGACTCCTTTGAGTAAGAAATCAACTATGAGTGGCACCTGATTGTAATCTGCCTGAACCCTTAAATTACCTAAAAATTTTGAGCGATTCACATCAAACAATTTTTCTTGTTTTGAATAAGCACCGCATTTAGGGCAAGTAAAAGAATAAAATACAGATCTGCTTTTTGGCGATGATTTAGAAGTTTTTATAGAACCCTTTGCTAATTTTTTCGCTTCTGGTCCTGTTAATTTATAGGATTGACTGCAGTTAGTGCACTTGAAAGAGTGAGTCGTATTTTCAGAATAAGCTATTTTATTAATTTTTATAAAAAAGTTTATTGCTCTAAAAAAGAAATTAAACGCTAGTAACAAAAAAAGAAAAAAACCAAAATAGATCATAAGATACCCCTTACTATTTTTTTTAATCATATAAAAGTATCTGATATTTGTAAAGATGATCTAATGGTTGTGTTGCTGGTTTATTAACCTTTATGTGCAGCTAAAAAAATCGATTAATACCGCTAACGTCGGTTTTTACAGAAAAAGACCGTTGAGCCAAGAATCAACGGTCAGGCCATGGAGACATCCGATCAAGGAAACATGGCCATCAATATTTTAACATAAAAAAAGACTGTCGACATGAACGGTCGTCAACAGCCATAGAGCTAGTTTGAAACAGTAATGTTTTCAGTAATAGGAAGTTACTAGCTCATGACTAGTTTACACCAAAAAGAGGCAGCCGACCACTGGCTACCTAAAGATAATTACACTTGTCTGTTTCCGCAGACTTAAATATTTTAGCAAATAAAAATACCAGCCACAAGACATAATTAAAAAACAAAAAACCGACTTAAATAAGTCGGTCAAAGATAAAATAATAGAAAGGAATGTATGCGTATGTTTTATCTTTATGTCGAGAGGCAGCTTCCCCACGAATACTTTACGATAAAGTGATTCGTCTCCCTCTACAAAATAAATAATAACAATAAAAAAACAAGAATACCTTAAAAATGAGTGCAGAATAAATGTTTGTTTTGTGAATAAATAAAGAACGTTTTTTAAGTAACATTCCACAAACTTATTCTATTACGGAGTAGCGGTTGTGAAAAAAACACGATTTTTGTTAAATAGTTGTGAAAAATAAAAAAAGCCAGGATTTCTCCTAGCTAAATATAATCGCTTAAATTCATTATAGCATAGGAGTGGCGTATTTGATGGCTTTAATACCAGAAATTGATAAAAGAAAAACCAAAATGAACGCTAGAAAAGTCTTGGCACAGTATCGTAAGTGGGAACGGATTGCTGGAAAGTCATCTATAGATATCAAATCACCACTAATTAGTGATATGCCCAGAACTCTTGGTGTATCAGTTAATAAATCGCAAGATGGTTTCGTTGAGCGTGTGGACGCTGAAATTAATAGAGACGCAATATTAAGAGCTTTAGCAGCTTTATCTTGGAGAAGTAGACAAATACTCTCTATGACTTACTGCGAACCTGAGAAAGCTTCTGTGTATGAAATAGGGTTGAATATGGGATACAGTGAAATACGTATTAAAGAACTACGAGGCATCGCACTGATAGAATTTTCGGAAGCGTATAAGAATGGCCAACTTTTATCATATGAATAAAAACATACTTTTTCCATACTTTTTATTCGAAAAAGGGTGTTATCATAGTATTGTGGAAATTTCCAATAAGGCAGCTAAACCAAATTTAAAAACAGAAAGCGAGGAAATTCTGTTTCTAAATAATTCAAATTCTACACATTGCTGTCTTAGTTATAGTTCAGATATCTCTTGTTTCGTTATAAAAGCGAGAAAGTTTAAACAGTCTCTTTTAGGAGGCTGTTTTTTGTTTAAAAAAAAGTGAATAGGAGTTATACTATGACTAAAATATCGATTTTAGGAGCAGAAATGAAAATAAACGAGCTGAATATAACGAATGTAGGTAATATTACTGACTTGGCTTTAAAGTTTAATTCTAATATGAACGTTATTTGTGGTACAAATGGTATAGGTAAAACTACCATACTTAATTCCATTGCAGCATGTTTTTCAGATTCAGGTAGAAATTTGAAAAAAAAATATGGGAGCAATAATGGCGTGGTTGAAATTACTTTTCAGGACTGTAACCAGGAATTGAGTCAAAGTAGACGTGTGGATGTTAATGCTGTAACACCAATCGAAGAATACAAGCCTCTAAGGAATGAAACCACTCTTTATCGTGACTTGATTCACTTTTCTGTAGTGAGAAATATTGATTACAAAGAATTGGATTCACTCAGTAAGTATCCGAATAGAGAATATTGGTACACAACCGAAATTACCAAGAATGGCATTTCTGATAACCAATTGAAGAGTTGGTTAGTAAACAGATATTTGAGTAGTGGCCATTGGGAAGACTTAGAATCATATGAACAAGAAAATTATAATTTGATGAAAAATGTTTTTTCGATAATAAATCCTGATATACGTTTTAAAAAAGCTGATACAAAAAACTATGAAATTTTATTAGAAGATCGTGGAAGTGAAGTGTATTTTGAATTTGAGTCAGCTGGGTATAAAGCAATAGTATTTATTTTATTGGGGATTATCTCTGAAATTGAATTCAGAACAACTGATAATAAAATACCGGCAGCAGAATTTGACGGAGTAATTCTTATAGATGAGATAGATATGCACTTACATCCAGCATGGCAACGTGAAATAGTAAGAGTATTGAAAGAAACTTTTCCGAATGCACAATTTATTATTACTACCCATAGTCCAAGCGTTTTACAAGATTTAGAAAATAATGAGATTATTCCCTTGGAGTTAGATGAAAATAAAGATGTAAGAATCAAAGACTTAAGTCTTACTGAATACGGTTTAAAGGGATGGACTTTGGAAGAAATTTTATCAGACGTAATGGGTGTTAAATATAGTAAAAGTAAACTGTATATGGAAACAAAACATGAATTTGAGATTGCATTAACTAATGAAGATACTGAAAAATTAAAAAAAGCGTATACAAAATTGAATACAATGTTGCATCCAACTAATCCACTAAGGCAGGTTTTAGAAATTCAAATGGTGGGAATAGATAATGATTAAAATAAAGAGGACCGAACCACCCAATAAACTTGATCAAAATGAAGTCAAGATATTGACAAATATGTATATAAAAGATAAAAAGCCAGTTTGGAATAAGAGATATATCAAAGATAGTCTGCTACTTATGTCCCATGAAAAATGTGCTTACTGTGAAGCACCTTTGGTTGAACCAGGAACTTATATGGAAGTTGAACATTTTTATCCTAAAAGTTTGTATCCTGATAAAGTGGTAGATTGGAATAATTTGTTGCCGAGTTGTAAAAGTTGTAATTCAGCGAAAGGTTCCTTTGATCCGAATGTCGAACCTATTATAGATCCATCAAATAGAAACCCAAGAGATTATATTTCCTTAAAAAGATATAGTTTGGTGGGCAAAAATTCTGTCGGTAAGTCTACTATCGCTACTTTAAATCTAAACGATATTGATCGATTGTTACTGACTAGGATGAGACTTACTGAAATATTAGTTAGAAAGATACAAGATATTCATGCTACAATGCTGCTTGTTACTTTTAACTCCTCTCAAAGTCAGTTATTTAATATTAGGAATACAATGATCGAATTACTTCAATTAGTTCAGCCAGATAAAAAATATAGCGCAACACTTTCTAGTATTCTGTTGAACGAAATCGAATATATTGAATTAAAAAAATTTCTTATTGAGAACAAAATGTGGAACGAAGACTTAGAAGAATTAGACAAAATTGCAAAAGAGATATCATTAGATATTGTTGTTTAATCAAGATCGCTTAGGCGGTCTTTTTATTTTGGGAGAGATATTTATGGAAGTGTTAGAGATAAAGAGTGAGTTCGATTCTGATATGAAACGAATTGATCGTATGAAAACAATACTAGGAAAGTTGCAGAGTATTGATTTTTTTGAAGGTGCAACTGTTCGAGACTGGGGAAGCAGCAATCAAGTCTATTTCAAGGAAGACGAATGCGATTGGTTGGATGAAATGTGGTGTGAAAAAATAAATAGCTTGATTGATGAAATCGATGCTGAAGAAAAGGCGTTCATCAAAAAGTGGAGTCGGTAAAGCAACGAGACTCTAAGAGCAATTAAAGAACGAAGATTTAATTTTGCAGTCCTAGCAGGCTGTTTTTATTTTGCATAGAAAGGTGGTGGCTTGAATGTGGCAAAACTGACAATTAAACAAAAGGCTTTTGCTGATGAGTATTTAATAAACGGTGGTAATGCTACACAAGCTGCCATCAAAGCTGGATACTCTAAGAAGACGGCGTATGTCATTGGAAAAGAGAACCTCAGAAAACCTCATATCGCTAAATACATTGATTCTAGACTGAAACCTATTGAAAAAAAACGCAAGGTTAATTCAGATGATGCACTAGAAGAACTAATAAACATTTGGCAAGGCGAAACACAAGTGAGTTTCAGCAAACATATTAATAGGCTCGAAAAAAATGAAGTAACGAAAGACATGCAGTATGAATACACACCAGATTTAGAAAGTAAAATTAAGGCTTTGGATTTGTATTTGAAATATAAATCGATGCTTTCGATGGCTCAGTTAGAAAAGGCTAAGACTGAAATCAAGTTAATGAAAGCTAAGTTAGAAGCTCTTCAAAGTGGTTCTGAGCAATCGACTGAAGACAAGTTGGACGAATTATTGAACAAGATTAGTGGTGAATTAGATGGCGATAGCTGATGTATATAGCTCGAAGCAGATTGAAGTGTTGAGAGAAACCATAAAGAAAGATTGGTTTATCAATTTATTACACGGTGCTAAACGATCTGGCAAAACAAAAATCAATAATGATTTATTCCTGTTTGAATTACGACGAGTTAGAAAGATCGCTGATGATGAAGGCATTAAAGAACCAATGTATATTTTAGCTGGTGTTTCATCTTCGACAATTCAGAAGAATATCCTGCAAGAGCTTTACAACATGTATAGCATTGAACCTAAGTTTGATAAACATGGAAATTTCAAGTTGTTTGGTGTGAAGGTAGTTCAAGCCTACACCGGTAATATTGGTGGCGTAGGTGCTATTCGAGCGATGACAGCACACGGTGCTTATATCAATGAGACTTCATTGGCACGACAAGAAGTGTTCGGAGAAATTGTTTCCCGATGTTCTGGAACGGGTGCACGAATATTAGCAGATACCAACCCAGATAACCCAGAGCATTGGTTGAAGAAAGAATACATTGATAACCCGACCAATAAGATTAAGAATTTTCATTTCGTTTTAGATGACAATACTTTTTTAAGTAATGAATATAGAGAAAATATCAAAGCTACCACACCGTCAGGTATGTTTTGGGATAGAGACATTCTTGGACTGTGGGTATCTGCTGAAGGTGTTGTTTATCAGGATTTTGATGCAAACAAGCATTATATCGATTCTGATTCTCTACCTCCTCTTTCTAAGTTTTATTGCGGTGTTGACTGGGGATATGAACACTGGGGATCCATCGTTGTAATTGGTGAAACTGAAGAAGGTACGTCATATTTAATTGAAGAACATGCTACTCAGTTCCAAGAGATTGATTATTGGGTAGATATAGCAAAAGGCATTCAAGAGCGTTATGGCTCACGGGTGTCTTTTTATTGTGATTCCGCTAGACCTGAACATGTAGCGAGATTTAAGCGAGAAAACATCAATGCTATGAATGCTGATAAAGCTAGATTGTCTGGTGTTGAGTCAGTAGCAAAAAGAATAAAAGTGAATAAATTATTCATCTGTCGAGATCGTGTGAAGAAATTCCGAGATGAAATCTATCAATATGTATGGGATGAAAAAAAGGGCGAACCAATTAAAGAGTTCGATGATGTATTGGATGCTTTAAGGTATGCGATTTATACAGACGAAGTTAGAAAAGGCAAACGTGCAATCATTACAAACAAAGTGCAATTTGGTTTTTAGAGAGGTGAAATAATGGCAATAGTAGTGAATAGAGAAGTAGCTGGGGATTTGAATAATCCACCAGAAGCATTATTGAATTATTGTATTCAGCAGCACTTAAGCAATTTAGGACGACTAGAAAATTTATCTGATTATTATGATGGGAAACAAAGCATTTTAAAGCGCATTAAAGATAATCCGTCAGTGCCAAACAATCGAGTATTAATTAATCATGCGAAATATGTTGTCGATATGAATGTTGGCTTTATGGTAGGTAATCCAATTGCCTATAGCGCAGAGACCAATAAGAATATTAAGCCTATTTTGGATGTGTATGATGAGATTGATATTGTGTCTCATGATACTGAATTAGAAAAAGATTTATCTACTTTTGGTGTAGGTTATGAACTGTTGTATTTAAATATTAAAGAAGATGGGACCACGCAGCCAACATTAAAGTGTATTGACCCTAGAGGAATATTCTTGGTAACTGATGATACAGTAGATAAGAACCCATTATTTGCAGTTCATCATCAACCAGTATATGACTTAAATGGTTCTATAGCTCATTACCTAGTGAAATATTACAATGATAATCGAGTAATCACATATAAAACAGAATCTCAGGGATGGGGAAGCTATAGTTTAATAAAAGCATTACCTCATTATTTTCATGGGGTCCCTGTGATTGAATATCGGAACAATGAAGAAAAGCAGGGAGATTTCGAGCAAGCTATCTCTTTGATTGATGCATACAATCTTTTACAATCAGATCGCCTAAATGATAAAGAAGCCTTTGTAGATGCAATCCTATTTATTAGAGGTTTTACATTACAAGATGGTGATGGTGAGAGGTTAGCACAAGAAAAGATGCTCCAAACGACTTCTTTTCCAAATGAAGTAGATGCCAGCTATTTAACTAAAGAATTAAATGAAGATGGTGTTAATTTACTAAGAGATGCAATTTTAGATGATATTCATAAGATCACCTACGTGCCTAATATGAATGATGAAAACTTTGCAGGAAACGTTAGCGGCGAGAGCATGAAATATAAGCTATTCGGACTATTACAATTGATGTCTGTGAAATCACGGTACATGATAAAAGGTTTGCGTCAACGGATGCAGCTATTTGAGAACTTTTTAAAAATTAAAGACAGCTCTATTGATGCAACAGGTACCAAGATTAAGTTAAAACCAAACTTACCTATTAATACTACGGATATCATTTCTCAAATAGTTCAAGCGTACCAAGCTGGTGTATTACCGCTTAAGGTATTGTTAAGTTGGTTACCTGATATTGATGATGTCGATGAAGTATTGGAGCAACTAAAAATTGAAAAGGAAGAAAATATCGAGTTCCAGCAAAAAGCTATGGGAACCCAAGCAGATGATAGTCATTCAGATTTAGACGATGAACCAGAAGAAGATGAGGAGGGTGAAGATGATAATAGCAACATTCGAAAAGAATGATGATAAATTCTCAAGCTACTCACTTTCTGGACATGCTGGATTCGCTGAACCAGGTAAAGATATCGTGTGTGCAGCAGTATCCGCTCTCTACACAACTACTACGAATGCTTTAACAGATTATGTTGAACTAACCGAATTAAAAAAATTAAATGGGGAGAATGGCATTTATATTCAGACCTATTCTGATGTAACTGAAGCCTTGATTAAATCTTTTTATGATGGATTGATAGAAATTGAAAAACAGTATCCCGAAAATGTGAAAGTAGAGGTGATTAGATGATAAGAAAAAAATCGCTTAGGTTTATTAATTTTATCCTAAGCGATAGTGACATTTATTTAACTATCATAATTATTTTTCTTTTTTTTATAGTACCTGTTCTGACTTCATTGATTTTTAGTAATATTTTAATTGTTACCGTGGTTGCGCTGATTCTTTCTGTGATAAATATGATTGCAAAAATGTGATTTCTTCATCATTTAATCTGATTACTACAGATTTCCACTTTGAAAATCTATTAGTCTTACTGAAGCAATTAGGGATAGGAAAAAATTTAGCAAACTTTATGTTTATACGAATTTTATCAGATTTTGGATAGACTACAGTTTCTTTAAACAAGGTAGAGTTAGAAGGAATCGTTTCATAATTCGAGTACATGGTGTTCAAATGAGCCACTTCATCTTTATAAGTGATTCCTAGCAACTCTTGTTTTGCTATTTCGGGTCTCAAAGAATAGGTAAAGAAAGATGGTAGCCTTTCATTAGAGTATCCATCCCTGAATACTAAATCAAAAAAGCCTATTGAGTATTTGGATGTATTTAGGAAACGAAGTGATATTCCTACACCAGGTTCTTGATTGGGATAAGCAGGTACTCCATCGAAAGTTTCTACTCTTTTTAATATGTCTTTTTTTGAAATATCAACAGTAATTCTTTTCCAGTCTCTTATCCAATTTATGATCGAAATAATTAGAGCTAATGACGACAAGCATAGAGTTAACAACTCTTGAGGTTCCATTTCTTCAAACATGATTCCACTCCTTTTTTGAGTCTATTTTATCAGATAATATTATTGTCAAGCTAGAGGAGGATTGATTTGAAAAAGGCAAAGAAAAAGAAGCTTACTTACTGGGAACGCCGGAACGTAGCGAGTGAAAAAGCTATCAATGATGGTGCCAAAGAGGTTGAAAAGAAAGTTATTACTGCATATCGGCAGGCTCAATCTTATCTTACTAGAAAGGTTCGAAACCTTTTCGACCTTGCCAAACAAAAGTCTGGTATGGATTCTTATGAGGCAAGAACGCTCTTAAATCGTAAGGTGAGACCTGATGAATTAGTTGAGATGCAAAAGCTTGCTAAGGATATAAAGAATCCTGAGTTGCAATTGGAAGCACAAAATAAACTTAAGGCATTAGTATTTAAAGAACGAATATCTCATGCAGAAGACTTGAAAGCCAAGTCTTTTTTAGTTTCTAAACAAATAGCTGATGTCCAACTGGACCAATCGACTGAGTATTATATTGATGCTATTCATCATTCTTACAGTGAAGCTTCAGCTGAAGCAACTATTAGAAGACTGGAAGATCGAGGAATATCTATTGAGACGTGGAATCAAAATGATCCTCCGCATGAGTTTAAAGAACTCTCTACTCGCTATACTAAAAACATTCTTGATAGCCATTGGAAAGGTTCGAACTATTCAAAACGAATTTGGTCTGACACTGAAGCTTTAGCAAAACGATTAGAGGAATTATTCACAGTTGAATCTATGACCGGTATGTCAGAAGCTGAGATGGCGAAAGCAATTGCGTCTGAGTTTGATGCATCAATCAATGTTGCTAGGCGTTTAATTCGAACTGAAGCGAATTACATGGCGAACCAAGCTAAATTAAAAGCTTGGGAAGATCGTGGTGTGAAGCATTATAAGTTGTTAGTAGTATTAGATTTACGGACATCCGAAATTTGTAAGAACAAAAGTAAAGCAGATAAAATATATGAAGTAGCTAAGGCGATAGTAAATGGAGCAGATGGAAACTACCCCCCTTTTCATCCGTGGTGTAGAACCATAGCAGTCGCATATTTTGGCAAACGAACATTAAGTGGAACCCGAACAGCCATTGACCCTGTTAGTGGAAAGACATTCAAGCTGCCTAAGGATGCCACCTACGATGACTGGATGAATAAGTTAAAAAAAACCTATTCTGATGATGAAATTGAACTGCAGAAGAAAAAAGTTTTAAACCGGCAAAAAGACAATGCAGATTACAGAAGGTTAAAAAATGTTTTAGGAAAAGAATATAGCCCGAAATCGTTGGATGAATATCAGGAAACCAAGTATAATGATAGTGAGAAGTGGGAACGTTTAAGAGACAACTTTTTTGTTAAGTCTCGTATTAAAGATGGCCGATATGGTTCTACAGTGAATAGCGAGAAGCAAGCACCACATATGGAATCCACAGTCGGTAAAGGCAAAAGTTATTTTGGTGATGATGTGGTCGTTCAAAGACTCTTTGATAAGTTCGCAGGTACAGGATACGTGGAACGTGATAGATCAGGAAGACGTACAAATAAAGAAATAGTTCAAACTGATGATTTCGTGGGTACTGCTGCTAACAAAAAAGGGTCAAAAAAAACTCACACATTTAAGATACATCACTCAAAAAAACGAACACACATAGTTCCGATTGAAGAAAGAAGGGGTCAAAATTGAACTTAGAACAATATATAGGTAAAGAAATAAAAGTGACTTTTATTGACAATCAGATTTTGACAGGTTTTTGTAATACCTTCACTGACAAGATGGATACAGAGGACGAACTTTACGATGAAATAACTATTCGTACTACTAAAAGTCATTACGTTGGTTTTAATGAAAGTGAAATCAAAACTATTGAAGTAATTAAAGAATAGCACTTAATCATGAGTACATGACTGGGTGCTATTTTTGTGTCCAAAACGAGGTGAAGATATGAATGTATTTAAGGTAGCAGTCAGGTTTTCATGGGGATCATGGAGTGACTTCAGATTTGTTACAGCTCCGAATAAAAAAGTTGCTATTATCAATGCCTTACAAGAAATTGATGTACCAGAGATGAATAAAAACGATAGATTGTTAATTACTGCATACCAAGAAAGTCCTTTTCCAAAAAAGAAAGGAAAGTGATTCGATGAGTCAACCAGAGAATACTTTACGTGATTTTTTATTAGGATTACACCTTATTTATTTGAAATTAAAGAAGCCTCCGGATCAAATTAAAGTACCTGAAAGGGCAGATAATGCTGTTAAGGTTGGTGATCTGAAATCTCGTTAGCTATCGATAAAGCAAATATTTCCTAGAATGAAATTGTCTTTTTTGATATTATTTATTTAAGGGGATGATCTTGTGAAAAGAGAATGGGATGAGATATACGAATTTTTTAAGAGTATTTTATCAATCTTAAAAAAATACAAATTCAGAATTTTTCTAGTTTTGTTTTCAATAATTTTATTTTTTGTGTTTTATCCATACTTTGTTACTATTGTAAATCTTATTCCATTTGGTAAAAAAGTTGATGGGAGACTAACAAATGTTAGTAGACTTGAATTACTAAAAATCTTTATATCTTTGATAGGTCCAATTCTGACATTTTTGCTTTTCAGAAACACCATAATAATGCAAAAAAAGAATGAAAAAAAACAAGAAGATTTGGAGTTTAATCAACGCAATTTGGAAATAAAACAAAGAGTAGCACAGAATAAGTTGGAGAAAGATAGAATTAAAAAAGAACAATTGCTACAAATTAATGAAGAATTTTATCAATTGTTAAATTTATTTTTAAAAGTACAGGAAGATAAAAAGGTCAATGAGGCAATTGATTGGATAAACTATACTGTAATCAATGGTGAGCAAGGATTCTTAAACAATTATGATTTTAAAGAAGCCTTTACTCCTAGCGCAGGTTCTGCAGCAATGCCCCATCCGCAAAGAATGAGATATTTTGATAAGATGGGTAATGCATTTCTTACAATAGAGACGCCCATTGATGATGAGATAAAAACTAAAAACAAAATAATAAAAAAACAATTTGAACAAGTATACAATATCACTGGTAGATACTTTAAAATATTTCATAGAATTTTGAAAGTATTAAATGCATACCTAGATGATGAAAATAGTGCTTTGGACTATGAAACGTATAAAAAATATATAGGGATTTTACGAACGCAAGTTTCAGCAGGTGAATTTTTAGTTATTTTATTTAATTCGTTATATGCAGTAAGGGGGAACGGTCTAGGAATTCAGTTAATAGGTAGTGGATTTTTTGGAGATGAAAATGATTTTGTTACAAATCAACATTTTACGACTCCCACTGATCAGTCGTGGTTTCTTAATCTTACATTAGCCAATGCAACTAATCGATTAAAAAGAATAGGCATAGTTGATAAATTTAAGCAGCAAGACCTTTCGTTATTTGAATATTTAACTTCATATTCTGAGTAGACGACTAAGTGAAGTGCTAATTTGTCTTTAGATTGTAGACGCTATAAAGAACAGTCAAATAATCGTGTGTGGATTTAAAAATGAATATCAAAGAGTAAGCACTGTGTCTGGGCTATAGCGTAGATGGAGTGCTTTTTGTTATGTCAAAATTTTAAATGTGCATGGGAAAAGGAGAATTACCAATGATCAAAAACAAAATGATGATGAAGAACTTTGTGCGAACTATAAGTGCTCAAAGACTGATGAAAATGAACTTACAGCTATTTGCTGAAGGAGATGGTACTGGTGACAGTCCAGAGGGTGCAGACGGTGAAGCACCTATTTCTTTCGCTAGTCAGTCAGAGCTAGATTCTTTTATCGACAAACGCTTGTCTAAGTCATTAGAAACGGCTAGAACTAAATGGGAAACAGATGCTAACAAACGAGTTGAAGAAGCTAGATCAGAAGCAGAACGTTTAGCAGCCTTATCTGCAGAGGAAAAAGCGACAGAAGAAGCAAAAGCTAAAAATGCCGAAGATGAAAAACGTTTAGCTGATATTACCCGTCGTGAATTGCGTCTTGAAGCGCTAGAAATTCTAGCAGAAAAAGAATTACCAAAAGAGTTGATTGAAACAATTGTCTTAACTGACTCAGATGCATGTAAAGCTTCAATCGAAGCGGTGGAACAAGTTTTCAGATCAGCAGTTGAAGATGCAGTTAATAAAAGACTAGCGAATTCAGCTGATAATCCCGCTGGAAACAATGGTGGTGCTGCATCGACATCAGTTGCAGAAAAAATTGCTAAACAAGCAAATGAACAATCACAACCTAAAGATAATCTTTGGGGTAAATAATAGGAGGAATCGAATATGTATGTAAAACCAACAAACAATGTTGAAGAAATTAACTTTTTAGCTAGTGCTCATTATCAGAACTTCACTTATCAAGCTGATAAATCTTACAAAGCAGGTGAAGTATATCCGGCCAATGATTCAACAGCTATCGGGATTGTCTTCAACGATGTAACAGTAGATACAGATACTGGTAGTCAGCCTGTAGCAATTATGGTGGAAGGCTATGTCTTAAAGGACCGTTTGACAGATGCACCAGACGCTGCTGCTATTACTGCAATGAAAGACATCAAATTTAGATAATTAGGAGGAAAAACAATGCCAGCTATTACAGAATTATTTAGTCAAAACGAAGTACTAAACTATGTTCGCAATCGTGAATATAAACCATTATTAGGAGAAACACTATTTCCAGAACGTAAGACACCATCATTAAAGTTTGATCAAATCCGTGGTGGTAGCCGAATTCCAATTGCCGCGTCTGTCCATGCATTCGATACAGAGGCAGAAATCGGTAGTCGTCAGGCTTCAAAAGAAGAATTGAAACTTACTTTAATCAAACGCAAAATGCAATTAAATGAAGAGGATATCATTGCATTAGAAAACCCTCGGACACAAGCCGAACAGGACTACCTAACTAGTCAAGTCTACAATGACATTGATGTATTAGTGACTGGTGTTCGAGCTCGAATTGAAGCAATGCGTATGGAAGTATTGTCTTCTGGAAAAATTACTGTTGCAGAAAACGGATTGAATCTCAATGTTGATTACCATGTTCCTACCAATCACAAAGAAGCTTTGTCTGGTACAAGTGTATGGACAGATGAGTCTGCAGATCCTTTAGCTGATATTGAGCGTTGGATTGATGCTCTAGATACGACACCAACACGAGCATTAACTTCTCGGAAAATTTACCGAGCTTTAGCTAGTCATCCTAAAATCATTGCGGCAATCTTTGGTCGTGACTCTGGACGCGTGGTTTCTCAAGGTGATTTGGATGCGTTTATGGAGACCCATGGTTATCCAGTTATTCAGACTTATGATGAAAAATATCGCGTTCAGCAAACTGACGGTAGCTATGCTACGAAGAAATATTTTGCTGAAAATCGTTTTGTCATGTTCAATGACGATTTACTAGGTGAAACATTGTATGGTCCAACTGCTGAAGAAACACGATTGACTCGTGACCCATCAGTGGATACTAGCTTAGTTGGAAATGTCTTGGCTTCTGTTTACGATGAAACTCGCGATCCAGTGGGAACATGGACCAAGGCAGTTGCGACAGCTTTACCATCTTTTGCGGCAGCAGATGAAGTATTCCAAGCACAACCAATTGCATAGGGGGAATACTAAATGAATGTGAAAGTTAATAGTATTTCTGTATTTTACAATGGTGTTCGTTATCAAAAAGATGACGAACTAACCATTGAGAAAAAACATTTTAATGAAAAACTTTTTACAGAAATTAAAGTCAACAAAAAGAAGAATGCCTCTAAGGAGGGATAATCTTGAACGAAAAGAATCAGCCAATTCTAAAAAAGCTAGCGGAAGAGCTAACTAGAAAGTTTAAAATTACAGATGATGAAGACTTAAAAATCCTGGCCGATGATTTAAGGGATGCAGCTATCGATGCGCTGGATTATTGCAATAGAGATGTGTTGGTTGGAAACATGTCTTCAGCGGTTAAGGATTTATATGTTTTTCGTCGAAACACAGAAGGTAATGAGGGTGAGTCGTCCCGATCAGAAGGTGGTGTTTCTCAAACCTTTGAAATTGGTATTCCAACAAAAATTAAGTCTAAACTCAATCGTTATCGAGTAGCCAAAGTGAGGTCGTTTCCATGATGCGCCTAAGAAAACGTGATTTATCTACAGTCTATTTAAAAAAGCGACTATCTGAGTTTGATGACGAAGGAAATTCACAAACAGGATACGAGACTGATGCAGTAGAACTACAAATGAATGTGCAATCTGCTGGTGGTCAGGTAATGGCAGCAGTTTATGGTGAGAGCTTGCCTTATATTAAATCCTGCAAATACCAAGGTGATTTAATTAAGCCGGGACATAATGAAAAAGACGGCATTTGTTTATATGTACCAAAAGAAGAAGATCCTGACTATCAGATTATTGCTATCGAACCCTATTCAACACACTTGAATATCACACTAAAGAAATTAGGTGATAGCTAATGGGTGTTGAAATTAGAGGAATGGACAGACTAAAAGCAAAACTTAAAGCAATGCCTAAGGTAGTGGAAGATGCAGTCTGGGATGGCACGTTTGAGATTGTGGAAGAAGTAGCCACAAACGCTGCAAGTAGACTGCAATCCTCAGTTAAACATGGTAGCGGTGAGCTTGCTGGGTCAATCAAACATGAAGTAGTAGTTGATGCGTCAGGTAAAGTCGTCGGTCGCGTATGGTCTGATAAAGATACAGCTATTTATCGTGAGTTTGGGACTGGACCAGTTGGTGAAGCAAGTCCAAAAGACTTACCACCAGGTATCAATCCAGTGTACTCACAAGAACGTTGGTTCATACCTGCTAATAAAGTGGCGATTGATTTAGAAGCTATTTATGGTATTCCAAGAGTGACGATTAAAGACCAAGACTTTTTTATTACGAGAGGTCAACCGGCAAGACCGTGGTTGTATCCATCACTAAAAGAAGTGGAAGAACAAGCACCAAGCATTCTAGCTGATTATGTGAAGGAAGGACTGAAGAAACTATGACAAAAAGATACAATGTTAAACCAGATATTGTAAAAGCTTTGAAATCAGTATCTGAGTTGAAGGTGGTTTCTGCAGAATATCCGAATACGTGGTCCAGTATGCCGGCAGCTATCTATTCAACAAAAGCCAAACCAAACAAGTTAGACATTTCAGAAAATGAAACCCTGACTGAGTGGACAGTAAAAGTTGATCTATATAGCAACAAATCACTCACTACCGTTCAACAAAAAGTGATAGATGCACTAAAAGCAATTGGTTTTAGGAATACTGAAACTGATGATAATAACAATGAAACATTTAAGCGTTCGATTATGACTTTTAAAGGAGTTGTAGATAATCGGACGCTTTTAGTTTATCAATAGGAGGAAACCAAACATGAAAAAACAAAAATTAATCATCCCAATGGATTTACAAAAATTTGCTGGGCTATTATCAAAAGATACTAAACTATCAATGAAGTCAGGAGCAGAGACAGCTTTCACTGAACTGAAAGGCCTACAAGCAGTTCCTGAGGTTGGTGGTGATCCTGAACAAGTGGATATTACTACTTTAGCTGATGCAACCAAAAAATATATTTCTGGAATTCAGGATATGGATTCATTAGAATTCACATTCTTATATGACAAGGCTAGTTTTACTAAATTGAAAACCATTCAAACTTCAGGAAAAGAGGCTTCTTTTGAATTGGAATATCCTGATGGTGCAGTGTGTTCTTTTAAAGGTGGAGTAACAGTTAAAATGGGTGCAGGTGAAGTAAATGGTGCGTATCAATTTACGCTATCTGTCACTGTTTCAGAAGGTCCAGATTGGGCTTAGTAAATATGAATTGATCAAACGGCTAAGAAATACTTAGCCGTATTTTTTTTAATTATAGGAGGAATTTATATATGAAACCGATGAAAGTTGAATTTGGTAAGAAAACATTATCTTTAGTATTAGATGGAAAGGCTACAGTTGATATTGAAAAACGTTTGGGACAGTCGATATTTGGTATTTTGATGAATGGCAACGGAGGATTCAAAATGCCTCGTCTAGGAGAGATGCTAACGATTCTACATGCAACTAACCAGACAGCTAATATCAAAATGGCCGATATGCCAGAGCTGTACGATGAATATGTTGCCAGTGGTGGCTCTATGATGAAATTAGTTGAAGTTATTCAAAAGCTAATGGAAGAAGCAGGTTTTTTCGGCTCGGAGGAAGAAACAGACAAAACAGATCTAATTGGGGACAATCCAGAGGACGAGAGCCTAGTGTAGGTTTCTCGTCTTTTTCAGATTTATTGGAAGAAATGTATCCCAAAGCAGTAGAAGCAGGTATTGATGCAGACAAATATTGGTCCATGACTTATGAAGAAATTGTTGTTCAAGCCGAGGCAAATGTTGCTAAGCGAAAGCAAGAATTAGAACAACAGGCAATGCTTGATTATAAAGCAGCACAATTGAATGCTTACGCATTGAATGAGCCTAAAAAAATGCCTAAGTTTGAAGACCATTATCCATTTGCCAATAGCGATGTTGAGACAAAAGAACCGAACCAACAACAAGATTGGCAAATTATGAAAGCTAGAATGATAGAAAGAACAGAAATAATAAAAAGAACGAAAAAACATCAAGCTGAGGAAGGGGGATAACTAATGGAATTAGAAAGACTGGAAGTTGTCTTTGATGGTGACCTTTCCCCTTTTGAGCAAAAGCTTGAAGCCATGCAAAGTAAATTAGACACGATTTTGGGTCGTGTAAAACAGACTTCTACAAAAAGCGTAGATTCAGTTGAGAAAGATTTTAATAGTAGCCAAGGATTTGACAAATTCACAAAACAAATTGAAAAAATGAACGCAAATTTTGAGAAACAAATGAACAAGATGCAACAAACTTCCTCAAAACAAGGGACAGCAATGGGAAATAATTTAGCTAGTGGTGTTTCTAAAGGCGCTGCTAAAATGAGCCAAGACGTGCAAGCGCAAGTGGATAAGATTAATTTAAAAATGCAACAAGCCAAAGCAGCACAAGCAAAGATGGCCAATCTTCAATCTGATAGAAACGGTGCTTCTGTATCTGGAAATGGGAAAGCAACTACCAGAATAGATGACCAAATGGCTAAAACTCAAATCCAAATGAACAAGGCTCAGACTGATGCACAAGCAATGGTTAGAAAGTTAAAATCTGAATACGATGCTATACCTAGTTCATTAAATACTATATCTGGAAAGATGGAAGCTAACGAACGACAAATTGAGGCGATGCGTTCTAAAGTTAAAGCGCTGAATGCTGAAATGAAGTCTCAGCAAATAGAGACAGGAAGTTTTTCATCTGGAAAATGGCAGTCAACTGGTACAGAAGATACACCAAAATCAACTAAGACATCAGAAGCAATAGCCAAACAATCAGCTAAAATGGAAAAACTGATTATGGACAACGATGCTCTACAACAAGCCTATGCAAGAACGGAAGATCGTGCCAGTGTACTAAAGACAGCATTAGGAAAAGTTAATACTGAACTAGGCGAGCAGCCTGTAAAAAGTAGAATGGCATCAAACGGCATGAGAAATTTAGCAAATTCTACCAAACAATCCCAAGGGCTTTTTTCCAGATTAAGAGATTCTATGAGAAGTTCATTAGGAAACATGGGAAATCTATTTAATCGACAGTCTAAAGCTGTTTCTAGTGGTACAAGAGGTATGAATCGATCAATGGGCGGTTTTTTAGGGACAGTAAAACTATTATGGTCCCAACTGTTTATCTTCAGTTTCTTGTATCAAGGAATTATGCAATTGGCTGGCGGTCTGTGGTCAGCATTAAAAACGAATGCGCAATTTTCAGCTAGTTTGAATCAAATTAAAGTAAATTTATTAACTGCATTTTATCCAATTTATCAGGCAGTTTTACCTGCTATTAATGCACTAATGTCAGGATTAGCAAAAGCTACTGGTTACATTGCTAGTTTCATTTCTACTTTATTCGGTATGAATATTGGTGATGCATTTAGTGGAGCACAAGGATTGATGAATGGTGTTCAAGCGTTAAATGATACTGGAACAGCCGCCGATTCAGCAGCAGATGGCTATGATGAAATGGTCGCTTCAATCAAAGAATCTAATAAGCAATTAAAGGCGCAACATGATAAAACAGAGGCTGCTAGAAAAAAAGCACAAGAGTATAAACGGCTTTTAGCTGGTTTTGACGAGTTGAACATTTTAGATTTTAGCGAGGATTCGTCTGATTCAGAGGAGTTTACGCCACAAGAGATTCCTAAGCGTCCAGATGCGGGGAAAACTACTAGCCCTTGGGCAGACTTTTCTAATGCTAAAATACCAGATACGCCAAAATGGTTAACTGATTTTGCAGGCAAGTTTAAAGACATTATGTCCCGTCTATTTGATCCAATCAAACAGGCTTGGGATGCACAAGGAAAAAAAGTAATAGATGCATGGAAATATGCTTTAGGTGAAGTGATTGGCTTGGTACAATCTATTGGCAGAAGCTTTATGGAAGTTTGGACCAATGGGACTGGACAGAAATTTGTAGAAAACCTTTTAATCCTTTTAGCAGACGTTCTAAATATCATAGGAGATATTGCAGGTGCATTCAAACGTGCTTGGGATGACGAAGGTCGTGGTACGGCTTTAATTCAATCCTTCTTTGACATGTTTAATGCAATTTTGGAGTTGTTACATCAAATTGCAGAATCCTTCAGGAATGCATGGAATGACAGTGTAGGTGAAAGTATAGCTGCAAACTTGCTAGAAATTTTTACCAATATCAATAATACGATTGGAAACTTAGCAACACGATTCTCCGAAGCATGGCAAGCCGGTGGTGTAGGTGAGTCAATCTTTAGGACGATTCTAGGTATCATTGATGGTTTGTTAGGAAATATCAACGGTATGACAGCCGCAACTGCGGAATGGGCTAAAACACTTGATTTCACACCATTGTTAAATTCCATTGATGGTCTTTTAAAATCTATTCAACCATTAACTCAAAACATCGGTGATGGGTTGGAATGGTTTTATACCAATGTCCTTTTACCTTTGGCAAGTTTCACGATTCAAGACTTAATTCCAGCTTTTCTTGATGCGCTCAGAGGAGCTATTAATTTACTAAATGGTGTAATTGAAGCGCTGAAGCCATTATTTCAGTGGCTTTGGGACAGTATGTTAAAACCAATAGCTGAATGGACTGGCGGAGTAATTGTTGATGTCCTAAAGGCATTAGGAGATGCTCTTACGAATTTAGGAAACTGGATGAAGGAGCATAAAGAGGTTATCCAAGGAATTGCGACAGTGTTACTATCTCTAGCTGCAGCTTGGGGGATTGTTCAGGGGGCCATAGCTATTGCTTCGGTAATATCAACTATTATTGAAGTGGTAACAATATTAGGAACCTTAATTTCTAAGGTTGGTCTTATCCAAACAGCAGTGACGCTTTTAGCACCAGTTGTAGGTGGTCTAAGCGCCCCAATATTAGGTGTAATAGCAGCTATAGCAGCTTTGGGTGCAGCATTCGTACTAGCTTATCAAAATAGCGAACCTTTTAGAAACTTTATAAATAATTTATTAGAAGATATAAGAATTTTTGCGGAAAAAGTTTATACAGAATATATCCAACCAGCGATTGAAGAAGTAACCACTGCTTTTCAAAATGCATTCGAAAAGATAAAAGGCTTTTGGGATCAGTATGGGCAACAATTTATGGAGGCTTGTTCTAACATCATCCAATTCATATGGTCAATTATTGGGCCTTTCGTACAAGCATTCGCGGATACATTTAAGGCTCTATTTGACAACGTTGCCGGGATTGTGAGAACGGCATGGGATTTAATAAAAGGTATTTTCTCAGGGGCTTTTGATATCATTACCGGTTTAATCAAGGTTTTCACTGGTATTTTTACTGGTGATTTCAAAACTGCTTTAGACGGTGTGAAAGATATATTTTCTGGCGCATGGGGAATCATTACCTCCGGGTTCGAAGCTTTTATAGAAGGATTCAAAGGTATTGCTAAAACAATTGGAAATGTGCTTATTGCACCAATTGAGGGAGCAGTTAATGGTATTATCGGAGGAGTTAATTGGGTCCTTGACGCTGTAAATGTAGACATGAGAATAAGTAAATGGGATGCTCCAAAATTTTATGCAAAAGTGACCAATTATCATCCAGGAGGTCCTGCAGTTGTTAATGATGCTTCAGGCTCTAATTATCAAGAAATGTTCAAGCTACCCGATGGAAGAATGGGTATGTTTCCTAAACAAAGAAATATGCTTATTGATTTGCCTAGAGGTTCTCAAGTATTACCAGCAAATATGGTACCAAATTATGCCGGTGGTGTTTTTGATACCTTTAAAGATTTCTTTTCTAATGGCTTTGATAAGGCCAAAGGAATTGCTGAAGATGTTTGGAATGTTATTTCCGATCCTTCTAAACTTGTAGACATGGCTATGGAGCAGTTTGTTAACTTGAGCGGTATGTTAGAACCGATGTGGTCCATTGCTAAAGGTGCACTTTCTACTGTGAAAGACTCATTGATTAATATGGTTGTTGATACGATTAATCAATTCACCGGATTCTCTGAAGGAGGATTAGTGGATCAGTTTGGATTTTACAAATTGGCAGAAAATGACAATCCTGAGATGGTTGTTCCATTAAGCAAGCCACAGTTAGCTTTTCAGAGGATTAATGAGGCATTAGATTTTATGGGTTATGATGGTATACCCGATTTAACCATGCCGGAAGTATTTAGAGATTCTTCTGACGGATACTCTGGTTCTAGTTACTCTAAAGGAAATACAAGAACCACCTCTGTTACTGGTACCGGATTAGAAGGACTAAATAGTAACCTAATCGCTTCACTAGGTGAGACAGTCGCAAGTGCAATTATGGCGGCTTTTAGTAACTTAAATCTTAAAAATGATTCTAACGAACCAATTGAAGTGATTTTACAAGTTGACTCTACTCGACTTGGACAAGTGACTATTAAGGGAATTAATCAGTATCACGAACAAATTGGTACGATTGCGCTAAATCTATAAAGGAGATGAATGAATGGAGTTCATAATTGCTGGAAACAAAGTAAAAATGCCAAAAGAGATTTCTGTTTCAATCCAGACTTTAGATAGCGGATCTAGCGGAAGAAATGCCAATGGTGATATGGTTAGAGATATTTTGGCAAAGAAAACAAAAATAGATGCAAAATGGGGACCTTTGAATACTTCAGAGGTCTCTTTAATTTTACGAGCAATTGATGGTGCTTTTTTTGATATTCGTTATTTTGATCCACAAGAAGGTGGACTAATCACAAAAAGCTTTTATTGTGGTGATCGTAGTATTCCTGTGTACTCATGGAATAATAAATTTTCAACAATGATGTGGCAAGGATTGTCTGTGCCCTTTATTGAGAAGTAGGTGGAGAACATGTTAGGAGTTTCAACTAAATTTCACCAAGCTTTTAAAGAAAGTGATAGGGAAATATATGTAAAAATTCACGTAAATGGTATGACTTATTCTGCGGATAAAATAAAATCTATGGAATATTCTTCAGGTGCATTAGGAGGCGAAAGTTTTCAAATAGGTTCTACCCAATCGGCTGCACTAAAAATTACCTTCACTGAAATCATAGAAGGATTGAAAGAACTAGATACTATAACTGTTGAACTAGGCATAAAAATTAAGGGTAGTGGACTGCCGTCAAATATAGAAAATGTTTCTCGAATAGGTAGTGCTAAAGTGGGGCGTGCCAGGTTGGTGACCTTTGTTCCTGATAAATTTGAATTTGTCCCATTAGGAACTTTTTATATTAGTGATCGAGTGGATCCTAACAGAAATGAAGGGACAACTACTTTGGAAGCTAGAGATGGCTTTATTTTTATGGAGGGTGCTTATGAATCGAAGCTATCCTATCCAACTCGTTTAGCCAATGTAGCAATAGAAATTGCCAACAAGAGCGGCGTTAAAATTGATCCAGTTTCATTTAATCACTTAAGTACCTATACAATATCTAAACCTGAAGGCTACACTTATAGACAAGCGATTGGTCTGATTGGTCAGTATGAGGCTGGGTTTGTATGTTTTGACAGGAATGGTCAACTGGCCATCCGACAACTGACAGACCCAAAATTCTTTATAGCACCAAGTGAGTATTTCTTAAAAGGGTTGACGAAAAATGAATTGCTTTTTCAACCAAAAGGTATTTCTTGTAAAGTCATTAAAAAGAAAGACGGTTCCAGCAATGAAACCATTACTTTACAAGCTGGTTCCACCAATGGCCCACAAATTACTATAGAGAACAATACAATGACACAGTCTTTACTAGAACAGATCTTTACAAAAGTGAAGAACCTCAATTATTATCCCATTGATCTTAAATGGCGAGGAAATCCTGCATTAGAAGTAGGAGATTGGGTTACTATGACTGATCGAATGGGTAAAAATTTCAAAACACCTATTTTGAATTACACATTGGTGTTTGACGGAGGCTTAACATCCACTATTAGTGCTGATTCTAAGTCTCAATCGGGAAGCGTTACTGCCTTTAAAGGTCCGCTGCAACAACAATTAGAAAATATTGATTATAGACTAGACGCCGCTGGAAAAAACAATGTTTACAGTGGTACAGCGAAACCTAAGAATCCTCAAGAAGGAGATATTTGGTTCAAAAAAGATGGTCCAGATGATGAGATATGGGTGTATCAAAAATTAGAAGATGGAAGTTTCGATTGGGTAATGACTACATCAACTCGAATGGCTGATGAGATCAAAGAGCAGATCGAAAATGCCACGCCATCAGATGAAATAGTGAAGACCATTAATTTAAGTCCTGAAATGGATGGAAAAGATTGGCTGAAAATTAGTGGGGCTAAGATTTGGCTAACCAATGAAACGAAAATTGATAAAGCCATCATTACATCTGCCATGATTGCAGAAGTAGATGCTGGAAAGATTCGCACAGGGACATTAGATGCTAGTCAGATCACAGTAACCAACTTAAACGCTAATTCAATTTCGACAGGAATAGCTAAAGGTAAAGATTTGAGTATTAACTTTGATACTGGAGCTGTCGACTTTTCAAGAGGGAAAATAATCGGTCCTAATCTCAGTATGGACGTTACTAACGGAACCTTAAAAAGTGTCAGTTCAAGGCTGTATAACAATAAATATGTGCTTGAAATTGAAGAAGGGAAACTTTTCTTCAAACCTGAAAATATCCTTACTAAAGCTTCAACGGGTATTATTCCAGATGGTACTGGTGAAACAAGTTGGGTCACAAGAATTGGTGTAGGATCTAGAAGTAATGCCGGGTTATCATTGACAGCAGGTTACTATTTGGAAGGTTCAAATTTCAATGTAGACTTTAATAAAGCAGCTGAGATTGATTTATCTTATATTGACTCTAAAAGTATAATTGGCATTAGGGCAAATGAAATTAATTTTGCTGGGGTTAATGGTATTGGGCAAGCAACAGTAAATTTTAAGCGAAATGTCAGTGTAAGTATTATAGAAAGTTTAAAAATCCACACTAATTTAAGCGTTGTAGGTTCAAAAAATGCGATACACCCCACAAGAGACGGTGTGCGGGCCACTCCAGCTTATGAGCTAGCAGAAAGCTACCTCGGAGATATTGGTAGGCATGTTACCAATGAAGAATGTAGCGTGTGGGTTCCAATAGATACCCTCTTCTCAGATACAGTGAATACCGATCTTCCTTATGAGGTCTTTCTTCAATCCTACGACAACGATGATGTATGGGTATCAGATTTTAAATCTGGTGCTTTTTTAGTTTGTTCCCATAAACCAAATACACGTTTTGTTTGGGAGATTAAAGCTAAAAGAAGAGGTTACGAGAATGAACGGTTAAAATTGCAAGGAATGGATAATAACGAAATAGATAGAGTGTGGGGTGATACTGATGGAAATTAACGCAGAACAACTAATAAAGGAATTAGTTAATAAAATAGGTGCACTTGAGTTAGAAAATGCAAAACTTACAGTTGCCTTAAACAGCCAATCAAAGCCAATTAAAGACGATAAAGTAGGTGAAGACTAGTGGCTTACACGAAACAAACATGGAAACAATATGATGACAACAAAACAGAAGAACAAAATATTCAGGATGGCGCTGTTGTAACAGCGGAGAGAATGAATCGTATTGAAGAAGGTTTAGAAAACCACTCCACAGATAAGACTAATCCCCATGGGGTGACTAAAAACCAAGTGGGGTTAGATAAAGTTGATAATGTTCAACAAGCACCAAAATCCGATTTTGACACTCATGTGGCAAATAAAAACAATCCTCACAGTGTAACTAAGTCTCAAGTTGGGCTAGGTAATGTTGATAATGTTCAACAAGCGCCTTTAACCGACTTTACTACACACAAGAATGACAAGACTAATCCCCACAGCGTAACAAAAGCACAGACAGGATTGGGAAGCGTAGATAACTATTCCACAGCCACACAGTCTGAGGCTGAGCTAGGCACTTCATCAATAAGATTTATGACACCATTAAGAGTATTCCAAGCAATTGCCAAGTGGACCTCTGGCAAGTTTATGGAATTGACCGGTAATCAGACAGTTGCTGGAACAAAGAACTTTAAAGATGGTCTTCAATTAGCAGGAAAAGTTGTTCAAGCGGGGATTGTTGAAAGGGCCATCACAGATTCAGATCGTAGTGACACAACCTATGTGACAGGAGTCAATGGTGTCTTAACCAGAGTTGGAAATGTTGTGACTTTAGCTTTCAATTTCCAATGCAATACCTGGCCATCTGGCACGGAAACAAGATGGGTCATAAAGATACCAACAGGTTATCAACGAAGTGGATCGACACCAGTTTTGCATCCATTGACCTTATTAAGAAATGCGGCACAACCGACAGATGCACGGGCTTATTTAGATGGGATAATCGTTAATGTAAAATCTGGAAACGGTAGCTCGTATGTTTCTGGAACTTGGATTACCCAAGACGATTGGCCAAGCTAAAAAAAGGAGTGAATAAAATTGAAAACCATTTATAAAGTATTATATCCCATCGGTTTTGAAACTGTTGAGGTTGGTGATACTTATGAGCCACAGGTACCATATACGGAAGTTACACCTCTTGTTCTAAAAAAGGAACAATCACAATACTTTGATTTTCCATCTGAAAAGTGGGAAGAGGCAAAAACCCTTGATGTTTCAAAACAACTAAATTTATTGGAGAGTCTCTTTACAGGAAATCAAAAAGAGAATGAGGCATTAAAAGAGAAGCAACTAAACATGGATGCACAATTAACAGATGCACAGATTGCCATTGCAGAAGTCTTTGAGATAGTCGCTGCTGGAGGTGAAACAAATGGCTAAAATCTATGCCAGTTTAATCCAGAAAGGGTTGAAAACAATTGAACAAGTACCAGATAAAATTAAAGACGAAGTCCAAGCTATCCTTGATTCAGAGATTGAAAATTAGGATGGCTTTTTTGATGCTTAGAAAAGAGGTGAACACCATGGCTGTAGTATATGCAACCTTAGTCATTAAGGGTAAACGAGTAATCGATGAAGTACCTGAAAAAATTCGTGAAAAAGTAAAAGAAATTTTAGTTGATATGGATCTGCCGGAATTAGCTGGGGAATAATCGTTGGAGAGTCAAAATAGAGAAGGAAAGTGAGATTTATGGATATGAGGATGTTGATTTGGGCAGAAATGATGATGAAAAACGAGTATGGGAAAGTCATTGTTTGGCTTGGCGTTATTTTGTTGTTAATGTCTATTGATATTATTACCGGGTGTATTCAGGCCTATGTGAACCACGATTTAAAGTCTGGGAAAATGAGTACTGGACTATTGAAAAAATTTGCTTTGTTGCTGGTGTTAGTGGCAATAGTACCTTTTACAGTATTATTGCCAGATGTTATTTCGGTTAGTGTGATTGTCGGTGTCTATATATTAGAAACTCTGAATGAGTTTGTGAGTATCGTTGAAAATTTGAGTAAGTTAGACATTTCGACTTCTATGTTTGATCCGGTAATTAAAAGACTTCAAATAAGTAATAAAAATGAACAAGAAAAAAATAATGAGAAGAAGGAGGATGAATAATGGCCGGAGAAATATTTAGCTCTTTAACTACTAGTGTGAATCCTAATGCAATGAATGCCGGTAGTAGAAATGGGGTTGCGATTGATCGAATAATTCTACATCATAATGCAACGACTAATAAAGATGTAGCAATGAATACGTGGCTAGCTAGTGGCGGTGCAGGAACATCCGCTCACTATGAAATTACAGATACTGAAATTATCGGTTGTGTTGGAGAACAATATGCAGCGTGGCATTGTGGTGGAACAGGTCCTAATGATCCACCTAAAATAGCTAATCCAAATTATCGTTCAATCGGATTAGAAAATGTTAACTCTAGCGGTGCACCTTCATGGTCTGTTTCAGAAGCCACACATATAAATTGCGCTAAACTAGTCGCAGATATTTGTACTCGCTATGGGATACCTTGTGATCGACAACATGTATTAAAACACAGTGAAGTCACTTCTACAGCATGTCCAGGAGGACTTAACGTAGATAGAGTTGTTCAATTAGCTCAAGAGTTTCAAAAAGATGATCTATTTACACCAATTCAACCAGAAAAAGAAGAACTTAAAAAACAGGAGGAAGAAGATATGAATTACGCATTTGCAAATAGAAACGCAATCTTTTATGTACAAGGACCGAAAGTGAGCGTGTTACACAGCGAGGCTGATTGGAATGCCATGCAAGCAATCTACTCTCAAACACACGATGGAAAACAGATTAAAGTATTTGACTGGATGGACAATAATTCCACAGCCGATGCAGTTTTTCGGACTTTAGGATATTACGAAGACGAAGCATTCAGAAATTCAGTTACTGAAGGTATTGATAATATCAAAAAGAATTTAAAGTAATTCACTAAATCAGTATATTACTGGTAAAATATTTTGAATATTGATATAATTTTTCTGTCATATAAAAAAGTAACACTCTTAAAAAGAGAGCAGCAGAATCAGATAACTTGGGGAAGTAGATCTGAGGGAATTCTGTTGCTCTCTATTTTTATTGTAACATATGTTCGCCATCTAAAAATAAAAAATACCGCCACCTCAAACGAGATGACGGAATAGTAAAACTATCAAGGAGAGGGTCGCTCTCTAACAAAATTCTACCAAATAATGTATACTAATACAAGTCGTACCCTTAGCTCAGTTGGTTAGAGCAGACGGCTCATAACCGTCCGGTCGTAGGTTCGAGTCCTACAGGGTACATAGCCACAGTGAAATAATTTACAATATTTTAATTTTGCAATAAACTTATTAGTGAAATAATCATTTTATTTCTTTAATAATATTGAAATGAGGTATTTTTATGAAAAAGAAAATTTTAGTTTTAATGGAAAACACTGGATCCCCTCAAAGGGCATTAAAAGAAGCAGAACATTTAGCAAAAAATGATTCTTCTGAACTTCATGTTTTAATTTTCAATACGAATCAAAAAGAAATTTATGAAATAGAAGAAGAACAAACGTACTCTTTAGCGGGTGATATTAGCGGAGAAGAAATAGCTCGAGAAGAAAATGCAATCAAGACTATTGAAAATGAAGATGCTGAAAAAACTGATAAGTTTGTTTCTGAGCTTAGAAAGACTGTTTCAGTAAATCTGATGATATCATATGTAACTTCTTCTATTAAAAGTGATGTTGTGACATATTCTGAAGAAAAAAATATAGATTTAATAATTCTAGGACAAGATGAAGCCATGTATAGTCGCCGTGGTTTTGATTCATTAATAAAACATGTAGTAAATAAGACTAACTCTGATTTACTGGTAGTCAAATAGTTACTAGAAAAAAATAATTTAAGAGAGTCCTAGTTGGATCAGTAGCTTACCGTATATTAAATAAATCTTACGGCATCTTTTAGTAGTTAAATAGTGAATGAGAGACCACTACTAATCTAGTGGCCTTTTTTATACAACAAAAAAGCCCGGAAAATCGGACTTTACAAACCTAAATCATCGGTTAATCTGTCTTTATTCAATATTCTAAACTGCTTAACTATTATCTCATCATAGCTATCGTAAATATCTTTAACCCCACCAATTGAAATGATATACTTATTATCATGTAAACCTAGAAGTTTTACGCCTAAAAATAAATCTCCAATAACACAATTAACGATAGAGCTTTCAGTAATCAATGTGAATCTCGTAAGACTCGTACTAAACCTTATGTTTGTCATAATACCAACGTGTTTTATTATAAAAAACACCCCATATAGTATTATAAGGTCGGAAGAGATTTAATTCCAATAAATTCATTTTATTACCATAAATCAATCATTTTAATCAAATTATCTGGATTTAATACAATTAATTGCCTAACTATTAATTGTTCCTTCACATTAAATAATCCTACAACTTCTGCTGTGTATTTATCATCTGGTAGCATCAGGATACGTTGACCTAATATTTCCTTAGCTGTAATACAGTTGATACTCTTATCATCTGACTTCAAGGTAAATCTCACCAACAGCGGTTTATCTTTCAGCAGTCTAATCTTCGTCAACAATCCTGTAACTTTGTCCATGTGATCACCTCGGAATTAGTATAGCATAGTACCGTAGGCCTTATAAAAATCATTATAAACTAGCTAAGTTACTTACCAAAATCATATCCTTTATAGTTGTGTCGGAAGATTGTGGAACCAGAAGGAGAGTTGTAGTCTTTTGGTTTCAAAACTTGGACATCGAAACGGAAATATAAGTTTCTTCTCTTTTTATTTTTCTTAGCAGGAATCAAAAAATAATCTTTCTTACTATGGAATAAAGTCAATAGTAAGCTGTCGTGAAAAGCAAAGAAGGGTATGGGTTCCATTATCACTGACATTAAGTCTATTTCTAATTGATCAGTTGATTTAAAATGATATGGGAATTCCGCTCTGACATGAATATTTTCGTTTTCAAATGGATATACCATATTAAGCACCTCAAAATTATCTAGATTTTAAATCAGCTTCAAGAATATAACGACGCTTTAATTTGTTGTCAGATTGAACTATCTCTTTTGTGATATTGACTTCTTTTACTGACTTTCTTTTTGAAGGAATATTGGTAATACTTATATCTATTTCATTTTGTGTAGTAATATCGCTGTCTTTATAAAAGTCTCCGTATTCATCTCCCAAATACTTCCTAATGAAATCTTCCATCATAACAATCACCTCAATAACATTATGCGAACGAATGTTCTATTTTATAAAGTGAACAAATCATAAAATTTAAAGTAGGAAGAAAAATACTCTTATAGTAGTTTTCCTATTTCCTACATTTTTCCGACTTTCGGGAAAATATCTAAAAGTATTAATAAGCATAAATAGAACCGTACACAGAAATCAAAAAGAGGATGAAGCTATCAGTGGCAAGTATTGAGAGGTTTTTAAAAATACGCTGAAGTACTCTAGAGGATAGCGTAACCACAGGAAATTGTTATGGTGGTATCCAACAATTTTCCATTAGATTTTTCGAATTTTGCCTTAGCGGCTGAATTCCAAAAACTGTCTGATAAAGATCAATCTTTACTAATTCAAAAGTATATTTTTGGATATTCAGACAATGAGATCTCTGTTCAGCTATCGATGACTAGGCAAGGTTTAACAAAAAAGCGTCAACGTATTCTAGAAAAAATTCGAAAACGTCTAATTCATTAGTTTTAAAAAACTATATGATTCGTGCTCCTTCTGAAGCACTCACTGTAGAAAATGAGTGATAAGAAAATGGAGGATACGTAAAATGAAATCTTTGGTGGAACTTGTTCTTCTTGTTCAAAAGGAAGATGAAGAGGCGTTTTCACAAATTGTGGATAGTTTTAAACTATTGCTGATTAAAGAATCATGCAGAAATGGGAACTTTGATGAAGATTGCTACCAGGAATGTATGATTAGATTATATCTGGCTCTAAAAAAATTTAACATTCGAGAATAATTACTTTTTAAAGGTAATCGTGAAATCAATTTCTTTTATTATTCAAGAAAGGTAGGTACAAAGCTAGGGACCTACCTTTCTTTGAAAACAAAAATTAGCTCTCAGATAAGTTGCTTTGATTTTGATTGACACTTAAAAAATATTTTTGGAGGTTTGATTATTATTCTGTTTTTATTAGGTTTGTTTGTAGGATGTATGCTTGGAGCAACTATAATGAGGTGCTTAGCTGCTGGAAAGTATGATGATATAACTTCTGGAAGAGAGTAAATTACATACATATAAATAGAGGTGGAAGGGCTATTACTTTGCAACTAGTTAAATAAAAATAGAACGGAAAAGATATTGTACTGACTTTGTTTTTATTGATAGTATTTTTGTTTTTGACGCAATTTTACAAGGCGGTTGTAAACAAAGTAAAAGCCGTAATTGGAAATGATTTGATAATCGAAGTATTTTACTGCGTCGTTATCAAAAAGACAATCAAGTAGGTAGACTTAGATTAAATTTTTTAGATAAGTTGATCGGAATAATGGGTATAGCATCAAGCTACATAGAGTATTAAACTGATAGAAATTTTGAGTTGAGAAATATGTTGATGGTACTACGATATTTCTTTCAGAATCAATGATTGAAAGGTAAATACAATCCATTTGTCATAATAAATAAAAAAAGAGGAGTAACGAATTTGCTTTTGCCCTGGGCATTTGTTTCGTTTACTACTCTTTTTTGCTTATTCTATTATTAAGTTTGATTTTGAATCTAGAAGAAAATGTAAGGAGAGCAATCGATTTATGGAACTATAGAAAAAGTAATTTGACAGCCTAGTCACTGTATGTAATAGAGATACTCCCATATAACAATATTCTATCCACTTAATCTTTTCTGAGAATCATATTAAGAGTATACTTTAAATATCTATACAATTTTTGAGAGAGGGGTATTCCAATGCACTTTTTAATAAATGATCAGATTTCAAATCTAGCATTATTATCTGGTGAAGAACTAGTAGATCAAATGCTTCAAGTTGATATGGAACATTCTATCCAAGAACAACTATCTTGGAAAAATTCTCTATACTTGTTGATTAAACTGCTTAATAATGAAGGATTTGGCAACTTGTGGTTAGCGGCGGAATATTCACTGACAGCAGATAGAAGAATTGATGCCATTATCTTTGGTTATTCTAGTCAACGACAATCTACCGCAATTATTGTTGAGTTAAAGCAGTGGGAAAACCTTGCTCCTAATATTGAGAAACAAAAAACGAATGTGAATGTTTGTATCGGAAATAGAAATGAGTATAGAGTACATCCGATTTATCAGACAGTGAATTATACACGTGATCTGAAAGCCCATCATGAAGTTGTTGCTAATAAGAAAATCGATTTATATGCCATTCAATATTTACATAACTTTATTGGAGATAAAAATGCCTTTTTCTCTGAAATGTATGAAGAATATCAAAAATTATCTTCCAGTTTTTTTGTTAAAGGTGATGAGCAACTTTTAGTTAATTACCTGAGAAATCATTTTGATACAACGAAAAGTAGTAAGCAAGTAGCAATGGATTTTCTTGAAGGAAGATACATTATTGGGCAGGTTGGTTTTAATGGTTTGAGAGATGTAATCAATCGGAAAGATAATGCGATTATGCTAGAAGATCAAATTGAAACTTCAGCACAGATTAGCCAGATAATTAAAGAATTCACCCACAGTCCGAAAAATACAGCAATTATTATAAAAGGTGCTGCAGGAACGGGGAAAACAATTATTGGCATTCATTTACTTTTTCTTGCTCAGCAATATGGTCTTAAAATCAATGATATGGTTTTTACTTTCGCTAAAAGTAGAATGTTACGAGAAGTAGTCAAAAATGAAGCGGGGTTGATGCAACACATTCCGTATCTAGACGGTATTGCTTCAAAGGATTATTCGTTAGTTGTAGTTGATGAAGCGCATAGAGATACTGATATCAACAAGACCATTAGGAGTTTATTTAGTCATAGCAGAAGACCTAAAATTGTAGTATTTTTACAGGATGACCATCAAAGAGTTTTATTAGAGGAAGCTGGGTCGGTTTCAAATTATCGAAAGGCACTACATGAGTTAGGAATTGAACCATTTATTTTCAATTTGATAGTTCAAAAGAGATCAGGAAATCAAGGGGATTATGTAGATAGAATTCATAATTTATTTTTTGATTGTACTAAAGAAATTTCAAGCAAGAGTACCTTTGAAATTGTGTTATCAGACTCCTTAAAAACAATTGACGAGCAATTATTAAAGATGAAAGACTTAGGTCAAACTGCAAAATGGTTTGCGCCATATGATTGGCCTTGGAAATCTAGAAATAATCTTACCATTAGTAATGATATTGAGATTCAGGATAAAGATGGAACGATTTTTCAAAAGCAGTGGAACCCTATGAAGAATCAGTATGAATGGTATAAAGATGCTGACAAAACGGCATTTAATCAAGTGGGCTCAGTCTATACAGCGCAAGGATTGGATTATGATTACACTGGTTTCATTTGGTATGATGATTTGAGATGGGATACAAATAATAATAAGTGGATCTTTGATATCTCAAAAGTAAAGGATCCAACTTTTGTTAAGCAGGTTGAACGTTTTTTAAGTTCACATAATTACTCTGAAGCAGCTTGTGATGAAGTTCTGGAGATTTTTTTAAACCAATACTATGTCTTATTAACAAGAGCGAAAAAAGGAATTTTCTTGTGGTTTAATGATAAGAATACCGAAGACTACGTTATGAGTGTTTTAAAAAGATAGGTGGGTTCAATTATGTCAGAGATTCAAGAATTAACGGATTTAATTAATAAATTTCGTGATGAGAGAGACTGGCGGCAATTTCATAATGAAAAGGATTTAGCTATTTCGATTTCTTTGGAAGCTAGTGAACTGTTAGAGCTATTCCAATGGAAAACAGCAGAAGAGGGAACTGAGAATCTGCTTGATCTAAAGGATGAGTTAGCCGATGTTTTAATTTATTCTTTTATGTTGGCAGATAATTTAAATTTGGACATCGAGCAAGTAGTAAAAGAAAAACTAAATAAAAATCAGCAGAAATATCCAATCAGTAAGAGTAAAGGATCAAAAACGAAATATACTAACTTCTAATTATTTGGTTTAGAGTAGAGAAAATTTGATTATATTAAGGTGGTTATCGGATGGCGAAATATGTCTGTGTTATGTTGGATGTGGAAGGAACAACACTTGTTGGCTTTAATCAATTACGGAAAGTACAACAAGAAAAATTAAAAAAAGGGGATATTATTTATATCTATAGAAGTACGAAGTCCAATAAAGTGTATATCGGTCAATCAAAACATTTTAAAACTAGACATGAGCAACATTATAACGGGGCTGAAGAAAAGTTTAATGATGCAAACTTTGATCAAGTTATCATACTTTTTTCTGCGCTGTTCAATGGCTCTGCTCTGAATGACGTTGAGAATCAGCTTATCACTTATTTTTTAGCTGATAATTCTAAATCAAGAGGAAATTTAGTTGAGTATGAAACCAGTGAAGTAATCAATCTTACTAAGGGGAACGACACGAATAGTTATAAAGAACGTGAGGCTATTGCTACTGAAGTTGTTCTACCTTTTTGGGAGGAGCTATATAGCAAAGGTTGGGTAAAAACACCTACTATTGATGAACTTAGAAATCAAGCTTTGGTTAAATATAGTCCGATAAAGGAATTGACCCAACAACAAATGGATCTTATCAATGAAATACTTGCAAACCAAGAAAATAACTTTGTAATCAATGGAGATGCTGGAACGGGAAAAACGGTTCTATTGACGCATTTGGTTGCAAAATTTTTGGATGAGCAATCTGATAAAACTATTGCTGTAGTTGTACAACCAAATTGGATTAAGACAGCTCAAGAAATTTTCAAAGTATATGGTATGAATGGAAAAAATCTTACTGTAGCAACCTCTACTCAATTGATTAATCAGAATAAGGACTTTGATGTAGTGGTTGTTGATGAGTCTCATAAGTTATCACGAAAATACGCTAAACAAATGGCTTCGTTTAATAATGTATACAAAGGTAGATTCAACTCAGATGATAATCACCTAGAGCCTCTGAAAAAGATTGGTAAGCAACTTATTCTGATGTACGATGTTTTACAAGCAATTCGACCAGCGAATATGACTCGAGAGCAGTTTAGTAGAGCTACAGAAAATTTCGAAAAGAAATATCTGACTACACAATTTCGAATTCAAGCTCCTGAAGGTAAATCGTATACTTCAGATGACTATATAAATGGTATTAAATACTTACTATATAAAGATACCGACTTATTATCAGAAACCAATTATAATCCTAATTTTGACCGGTCAGTATTTTGCGATAGGGATATAGATGCCTATTTCGGATTTTTTGAAGATAACCCTCTAGCTAATTTATTTGATTGGGTAGAAGATGACAGAAATTATCATAGTGATCATGTCAATAGAGTCTTGGGGGGATTGGTTGAACCTTGGAAACAATCAGATGGGAAGGATCCAGAGATTACCCATTGGCACGAAGGGAATCTTCACAAACGATGGAATTCTACGCAAGAGAATTGGATTAATTCGAAGGACCCCGATGCAGAGGATCAAGTTGGATCAGTTTTTGCTGTACAAGGAATTGACTTGAATAAGGTCGGGGTATTGATTGGAGATGATTTACAAGTCGATGAGTCAGGACGTCTTTTTGGTAATCCCGATAATTTTCACAATGTAAATGGTAAATTTTCAAAGAATGATGCTAATCCGGAAAACCAAAATGAATTTACGCTATTTGTATTGAACATCTATTATATCTTGCTAACCAGGGGAATTGATGGCGTGCGAATTGGTTTTTGGAAGAATGAATCATTTAAGGATTATATGAGAGATACACTTCAAATTGAATAAGAGGATATAATATATCATTTTTTAAACAAAATTAGAGTTGTTGATTAAGTGATTCAAGGCATCAGTAGGACCAAAACATATGACGGAGGGAAATAACATGGGAAATTTAGGTTGGTATCAATTAATAACAACTTTAGCAAAAAAAGTTGGTGGACCAAAAGTATTATTAGGGCTGGTGGCTGCGGGCGGTTACGTAATAATTAGAACTGCAGAAGCGGGAGGGAAGAAAGTTGTTAAATTGGTTAAAAAAAAGAGGGAATCAAAAATAGAAGAAACTAGTTTGACAACTTTCATTTTTACAGAGACCGGTGTTGGCGATGGTGGGCTTAAATATTTCGAAGGAGAATCTTTTTTTGTAGCAGCAACTCATAATGATGTAATCTTGATTGAAAAAGAAAACGATAAAGATAATCCATATTTTGTTAGTGGAGATTGGTTGAAAAAAGTTAGCACATATATGTAAATGAGATATTCGAGCTTTCAGAGTAGGAATCATAAAGTAATTATTTTTTTGATCAACTATAGAAATAGCTCTTGCTAAAGATATAGAAGATAAATTCTAAAAGATTGCTCCAAACTAGAGAAATCTAATGAACTTACGTTTCACACCGGTTAAATCTTTTGAGATAATCAAAGCTTATAATTGTTTTATGTATCGGTGTGAGAGGAATTTAGTGATACACTCTTATATGACACAGAAAAATACTAATATAACAATAAATTGTGTATGTAATGATAGGGTGTATGCTTTCAAAACAGGAGTAACTGGAATTTTACAGGAATATTTTTGAGGAGTGTTATTTATGGATGTTTGTGTGAAAGAGTTGAGAATTAGAAATTATAAATGTTATGAAAGTGTAGATATTAATCTAAATGAATCTAATTTACTGCTGGGAGTCAACAATGTAGGTAAAACTTCTTTGCTAGAAGCATTAGAATTATGTTTTATTCAATATAAGAGAATAAATGAAGATTTTGTTTTTGTTAAACAAAACGAAATACTTTCCAAAGATAAAATAATAATATTGGATGTATTGATTGAATCGGAAGATGAAGACTTTAATGATAAATGGTTTGATTTATTTGGTGAGCTTATCTTTAATGAGAATGATAAACAATATGTAGGGATAAGAACAACAATAAAATACAATTATATAAAGGGGGATTATGAAATCGAAAGAAAAGGAATGAATAATTGGCCAGAGTCTTCAAAGGTTGAATCGTTCGAAAATTTTAGTACGCAAAGGGTTACTAAAAATTTGCTAGAAGCATTTCCTATTTTTTATTTAGATGCAAAAAGAGATATTGTATCTGAAATGGGTGATAAGTTTTCATATTTTGGAAAGCTAGTAAAAGATATTAAACTTTCAGATGAAGATTTAGAAAATATGGAACGTCATTTGAATGAAATTAACGATAATATTGTAGAGAATAGTGAGGTACTCAAACATTTATCTAGTAGCTTGAATGAAATTAGTCAAGTTCTAGATTCGGGAGAAGGTTCTGTACAAATAAATCCTGTTAGTAGACGAATAAAAGATTTAAATCAGGGAATGGAAATACGTTTCACAGATAAAAATTCTGAATCTTTCTCAATTGCCAATCAGGGGATGGGAACTAGGAGTTGGGCAACGTTTTTAACTTTATCAGCGTATATAAAATCGAAGACTAGTGAAATGAATATAGAGGAAGCTGCATTTCACCCTATTCTCCTATTAGAAGAACCTGAAGCTCACTTACATCCACAAGCGCAAAGAAAAATTTATAATCAAATGAACAATTTGCAAGGACAAAAGATAATTAGTACACATTCACCTATAATTGCTTCTCAAGCAAATATTGATGAAATTATTCATGTTTATAAAAAAGATGATCATTCAAATATTAATCATATCTTAGTTGATCATTTAACTAAAAGCGAGATTAGAAAAATTAAGGAAGAAGTATTTAAAACTCGTGGAGATGTATTGTTTGCAGATGTATTGATACTGTGTGAAGGAGAAACTGAAGATCAAGTACTACCTCTTTTTTTTAAAGAGTATTTCGGTTGTGAACCTTTTGAATTAGGAGTAAATATACTGAGTGTTGGAGGTTTTGGAAAATATAAACCATTTCTTAGGGTAGCAAAAGATTTAGATATTGATTTATTCATTTTGAGTGATGGTGAAAAAAATGTAGTTAGAGATTTGAAAAAGCATTATAGGGAAATCTATAGAATTGAGGACGATGATGTTATTGGTAAAAGAGTCAAATTTTTACCGGAAGAGAATGATTTTGAAAAATATCTAATAAATGAAGGATATGTTGTCGAATTGCTAAAAGTTATTGATGTAATAGAAGGTACAGATAATTATTTGAATTTATTTATACAAAATAAAAATGGTACAAAGAAGAAAAGACAAGCAACAGAAAAAGTATGTTCAAAATGTAACCAAAAAATATTTGATGCTCCTATAAGGGATTACAATGGGGAAAAAGGATTTCAAGAAGCACTTCTTGATTATTTATCAGGAAAGAAAACAGAATATTCATCATTGATAGGAGATACTATTCTTGAACGCAATAATAAAACAAAAATACCAAAAATTATTCAAGACTTATTTTTTGAAATTTCAAAAATAAAACATTTACCGGTTACACCGCTATTTCAGTCACATGAGGAGGAGCAAGTATGAATTTAACTAAAGATCAGCAAAAAATTGTAGATTATATCGATGGCCCCATACTAGTTACTGCAGGACCCGGTAGCGGAAAGACAAGAGTTTTAACACAAAGAATTGCAAATATTATAAGATTAAGAAAAGGAAAAGTATTGGCGTTAACGTTTAGTAATAAAGCAGCCGAAGAAATATCTGAGAGAGTAAAAAAACAAATAGCTGCAGATAGCCATGAAAGAATAAAGGTAGAAACAATTCATAGTTTCTGCTTAGATTTAGTTTTAAATAGGGGAAACCAGATTGGATTAGATCCAAACTTATCAGTTATAGAGGATGTAAGTGATAAGCTTGAAATGTTAAGAAGAGCATTTCTTAATTCAAAAATGGTAATACCAGAAGAAAAAAAATTACGTGAAGAATTACGAATTATTGAAGAAAATAAGAAGAACTTTTTGTATCCTGAGAATCTTACTACTAGTGATGATTTTCGTGATATTTTTGAGACATACAATAATTTATTAAAGTCTAATAGAATGCTTGATTTTAATGATATTTTATATTATTCATATAGAATTTTATTGGATGTACCATCGGTGGCAAAAAATTATACTAGGCTTTACAAGTATATTTTAATAGACGAGTCACAGGACTTAAATAGTACACAATACAGGATAATTAAAGCATTAACCCCAAACTTTGAAAATTTAATGATGGTGGGGGATTCAGCACAATCTATTTATGGATTCAATGGGTCAGATAGTAGAATTATGACTGAAATGTTTGTCGATGATTATAATCCAGAAGTGTTTTCATTAATAGAAAATTTTAGATCAACTTCAAAAATTATCGAGGCAGCTAGTAGAATACAACCAGATTCAAGATCATCGTCTGTTTATCCACTAGAGGGAGAACTTCAAGTGTTATCTTTCGAGAATGAAATTGCAGAAGCACAGTGGGTCAGACAAAAAATTCAACATCTTTTAGAATTTGGAAGTGAGTGGGTTGAAAATGATATAAAACCAGAAGATATTGCTATTATCGGAAGAAATAGATATTTATTTTCAAAATTAGAAGAAGAATTTATTGATAATAAAATTGAATTTTCATTTGGGGGAATAAATTCCAATATAGAATGTGAAACAATAGAAATGAAAATATTTGAACTTGGGATGAGAGTATTGGTCAATCCCTTTGATGATTTACATTATCGACAATTAAACAAGTATCTTTTAAGAGAAAATAAAGAAAAAAATTTTTTAGTAGATTTGTTAACAAATATCGAAGTCAACTCAACTGAAGTTGATAAGATTGTTTTCAAATCAGTCATTACAGCTTGGAATATATTATCAAATAATCAAGAAAACTTTATTAAAGCCTTAGATGAGATGAAGAATACTGTTTACGAAGGAGAGTTTAGTGAAGAGTTTAAGTTTTTATTTCAAGGAGATGTTGATTTATGGAAAGGACGCTGGACTAGGTATGTCAAACAGTCTGTAAGAGGAGACCGAAGTTTATCATATTTTAGAAATCAAGTATCTCTGGGTAAATTAGATATTGATAGTGGTTCTGGTGTTTCATTTTTAACTGTCCACATGTCCAAAGGACTAGAATTTGAGATAGTTTTCATAGTTGGGATGGTAAATGGTACATTCCCTGATTATAGAGTGAGGACCAGTGTCCAAGAGAAAGAGGAATTGAATAATATGTTTGTCGCATTAACAAGAGCTAAAAGAGAATGTTATTTAACATATCCATTAATGAAAAAAATGCCTTGGGGAAGTAATAAAATTCAAGTGAAATCTAAATATTTAGATAGAATTTAAAAATGATTTTTTATTCAAATTGGAGTAAATTAAGCGGTGGTTTATTTAGTATATTTCTAGAGGAAGCAACTTTCTTTCAATGAGAGTTGCTTTTTTGTATTCCCAATTGTCTTTATTAGTGTAAAGAAAAATGACCTTTGAAAATTGAATGCAATAATCTATCAGTACTTTCCATTTGCAGGGAGCATTTCCTAATTACGCCATGATGAGTAATCGGAGCGATAAATAATTGAGAGAAGAATTGTCGAATTCGAGCTATGATCTGCAAATGTAATAATGATACTTCCGTAATCAAATTGGCTCGCCATCACTGGGGAGAGGTGAAAATCCTATGTGCTTTTTGACATGAGCAGCTGATAGATAAATAAATGTTCTTTATAATATGTAACTTATGTTTTTTCGTGAGACGCTGACATAGGAAAGAGAAGGCGGTAGAATGAAGACAGCCACTCGGCAAGATATTATCAAGTTGGGATTTTCACGGTATTACGCTGACAAGATCTTCAGGGAATGCAAAGCTCTTTTGGTCACTAAAGGGTATTCTTTTTATCGTAATAACAAGATTAAAAGGATACCCGTGAGTGTCATTGAAGAGGTCTTACACATTTCTTGGGAGGATGAATACTGATGAGAAGAGTTGCAAATGTGTACAAAGATGAGAAGAGAGGAACGTGGTATTTTTCATTAACTTTGGGTTATGACCGTTTCGGAAAAAGAATTCAACCCACTAGAAGAGGATTTAAATCACAAAAAGAAGCAAAGGATGCGATGGAGGAATTAAAAAAGAACTACTCTGATTCTCAAGAGATTTATTTACAAGGAATTACTTTTCGTGAGTTTTATAAGAAGTATTTTTTTCCATGGTATAAACTTGGAACGATTGAGAAAACCTACGTAAAAACCGATAAGACTTTAAAACGTGCTTTAGCTTATTTTGGAAAAATGCAAATGGAAAAAATTCGACCGATTCATATTCAAGAGTTTCAACAATTTCTTGTTCAAGAATGTTCTGTCACGAATAAAGAAGGAGAAATACGTCCACTATCGAATAATTATATTAAACAGATTTTTAATAAGTTACGGATTATTTTTAAACGTGCGGTGGTTTTGGAAGTCATTGATGAGAATCCGGTAGACACCATTGGGAAAATCAGAACCCAGCGATCGGTTGTGGCATTTTGGACTGTTGATGAATTTAAGAAAGTATACAATTGTTCATATCGCTGTGATTTCCAAGAAGAATTTTATAAACGAATGATGCGCTTTTTATTCGTGACTGGACTAAGAAGTGAAGAACTTTTTGCGCTACAATGGCCAGATATTGATTTTCGTAAAGGAACTTGTAGTGTGAGTAAATCACTCTACATTCGAACAAGAACGGATTATGATTTCTCAGATACTAAGAATACTTCAAGTATCCGAACGATTACTCTAGACATGCAAACGATAGAAGACTTAAGGGAATGGAAAGAGTCTCAAAAAACAATTGGGGATGACTTGGGTTTTATTTTTACCTTTGATGGTTTACCTCCATCTCCAAAGACATTTTTAGGTCGAGTAAAAAAATTAGCTGAAGTAGCTGGTGTCAAACCGATTCACTTACATGGATTACGGCATTCTCATGTGGCATTTTTGATTGAACATAATAACAATATCTATGCCGTTTCAAAGCGTTTGGGACATTCTTCTGTTAAGACAACTTTAGATAAATATGGGCATCTTTATCCCGATACCAACCAAACTTTAGCAGATGAATTTACCAAATTTGAAGTGTAATTTTTTTTACGATTTATTGCTGTCAAATTACTGTCACGAGCCGTTTTTAGCCGATTTTTGAATTTTCGATGTTGATATACCGGGCTTTAGAGGCTAGTTGTCGGAATCGAAAATGGATGAGGATCAACCGAAGAAATAAAATTTTTAAAATGAAAATCCTATTAAATCAGCTTTTTTAAGTTACTAAAAAATGAATAAATGTTTTTAAATTGACTTAATGCTGTCGATTCAGCTGTCGCTAGCATTAGGTTGTAACAAAAATGAACATTTTCGTGTTGGGGTTTTTATTTTCATAAGGTACGAGTAGAGCATCTTCTTTTGGAGATGCTCTTTTTTTCTTTACTAAATCAGAAGGAACAGCTAAATAGTAGGGAAATAAATATTCAAAAGGATAAAAATTAGCTAAAATAACAAATATCAATTGTTTAACAATAGCAAAATATGATTGACGGATAACCAATACTTCAGATGAAAAAACCGTCTTATTAATACATTGTAAATTAAGACAGATATATATAATAAAGATAAAATTATTGAATTATCCAGTAACTGTTCTTTCTGGTCGAGGTTAATTAGATGTATCTTTTTTTAAAAATATCCACTACTGACACTGTCTTTTTAAAGAATTTAAATACATAAAAAAACTGTAGACTTTATCCAAATTTTGGATTTTTGCCTACAGTCTGGAATAGACTATCGATAACTCGTTTCTTCTTTTACAAATTATTTTCCATAAAAAGCAACACCTTCATTTTGCCAATCAAGTCTTAATAAATGATCTCTTTCTTCTACATTACTGGTGTAATGATGATTGAAAGCCGTCTGATTTTTATTATAGACACGATAAATTGGTTGTCCATTACTCTCGGCAGAATAAAAAGCTATACCCTCTTGACGCCACCCGATATTACCTAGTTGATTGTATTCATCTTTGTTGGCAGTATAAAAATGCTCTCCAGAATTTGGATTGTACAAACGCCAAACCTCTTTTCCTGAAGTGGGTGTCATCCATGCATTTTTTTCGTCATGCCAGCCTATAGAAATCAAATGATTTTTTTCTTTTGTTGATAAAGTATAAAAATGTTCCCCAGTGTTTGGATTATACAAACGGTAAAGATTTTGACCATTGCTGGTAATTTTTACAGTTATCTCTTTTTTTATTTCTTCATTGAAAAGAATAGTCAAAATATAATCACCAGTCGCCGTATTTTCTTGAGTATCAATCAAGCCTGTTTCATCAATTGTTGCACTCGGATTATTTGTTAAATCAGCTGTTTTTGATACTAATTGATACTTAATTTGATTCGTAATCCAAGAATCAGTGATTGGTTTCTGATTGCCATCTAGAATTTCTGAGTTAATGGATAATTGATTACCTTGACTAATTTCAAGTTCGTTGTTAAGAATACTAATTTTTTCCGGTCGCGGATGACTGATGATTGTTACAGTAGGTTGAAGATTTTTTGGATTCTTGATAGTCACATCTGAATTTTCAATTTCACCAGTAAAAGTATACTTTCCAGGGACTTTTTCATCATAATTTTTTGTATCCCATTTTGAAACGGATACTTCTTGTTGACGACCATCATCTAAAGTCATAGTAACGTTTTTTGGTAAATTCAATGTATCTACGGTTTGACCAGTTAAGATATGTTGTTCAGTTTGATTGAAAGAACTGATATTTCTGCTAAGCACTTTGTCTAAAAATGCTTGTAAAGTCTGCGTATATAATTCTGGATCTGCTTCGTAAGAGGCCGCGTGCTCAGCTCCTTCGACTGTTAATAATTCTTTGTATCCTTGACTTTTTGCATATAATTCTTCAGCAACACTGACGGGTGTCCCTGTATCTGCGCGACCATGAATGAAAAGTTTTGGAATGCTATTTTGTAAACTATCAATCGGTGCAATTTCCTCCAGCCTAAATCCTAAAAGTGCTTTCGTTCGTCTACTTACTTGTTCCGCTAATTGTTCAGGGTCAATAAAATCTAAGAATGGAAATTGCTCAAAAACTTCATCAAAACCACTAGTATCACCGTTGAATAAAACATCATATCCGCTGTCTTCGATATAAGCTGCTACATTTGGGTGAGGATTTTTTTGTGACATCATTGTTACAGAAGCACCCATTGATAGTCCCATCAGAATAATTCTTTGATCTGAACTAGTTTGATTTACTTCGTTATCAATCCATAGATTCAAGTCATCTTGTTCATAATAACCAAATGACAAATATTTCCCTTCACTGCCATTCAATCCTCGACTGGAGATAATCAAAACATTGAAGCCGTCTTCCGCAAAAATTTTAGCTTGTCGGATTAAATCATTCCAGTTTGCTCTGTAGCCATGATGCAAAATGGCTGTGGTATCAGATTTGTTATCAATGTAACGACCAGTCAATTTGATTGGATGTGTTACCTGATTGCCTGAACTATCGTGATAAGTTTCAGTTGTTTCAATCGTTCTGATACTAATATTGTCTAAGCTTTGATACCAATTTTTGGTATACCAATCACGACTCCCTTCCTCTGGATTTTCTGAAATCTCAATATTTTCATTAAAGTTTAAAATTGGATTATCTGCTAAAAAAACAAAATTTATCACTAAGTCAATAAGTGCATCAGGCAATTGTCCATCTGCCGTTAAAGGCACGTTGTCACCTTTTACTCCGGCTTGCTCTAATTCTTGCTTCAATTCATTCATTTTTTGTTCTGAATTCACATCTGCTTTTTCCTCAGCAAAAGTCTGACTACTGTACGCTGTTTGTAAACTTAAAAAACAACATGCAATCAGCAATAAACCAATATTTCTTTTCATCAAATCTACTCCTTACACTATATTTAATATAAACATAACATATAATAGTATTTTTAGGATGATAAAATTCTCTATTAGAAAAAGATTATTTACTTAAGATGTTAATATAATTGTATTTTCATGTAAATGTTAGTGTATGTAATAAAATTAAATACTTTAAACTATAAAGATTATTATTAATGTATTTATCTTTAACTTGAATTTCTCCGAATTAGTGACTTGAGAAAATATGAAAATGAATATAGGCTAGAGCAATTTATAGTTTAGACAATCGCGAATATTGAGCATAGTAAATCTGTATTCTGAGATGGAATAAAAGAATGTTTTAAATTATTAGAGACGGTACTGTCCCTCAAAAGTTAGATTTTTGGTCTAACTTCTAAGGGGCTTTTTAGACTGGTATAGTCAGGCCTTTTTTAGTTTTTTGAATTTAATACGAACGATGAAATTTCAAAGTATATTTAGCACTGAGTTCAAAAAATAATCTAAACATATGCGAACTGCTACTGTTTTTCAAAAATATACCGCATTGCAGTGGAAAAAGGTTCTATTCATTTTGAGAACGTTCTCCAATATACTTTTTATTAGAGAAAAGATATTAACTAAAATCTATCGATAGACAATAGTATTAAGTGAGAAGGTGATCTTATGAATAATATGATTTAAATATGTAAAGTAAAAACGATGATGTTAGTACTAGAGGTAATAAAAGAATGGTGTTACTAAGTTTGCAAATATGGGTGAATCATTAATAAGAGTGTCGCAAACTAATCTGAATTTCAATATGGTTACTTACTTATAGAGTAGTGGGTATGCAAATGCACTTAAAAAATTAGTATATGTCATTAATTATTTTGTAATGTTTTTACTTAATAGTAAATAAATTAAGTCAGTTAGAAAACTGATTTTAGGTTAGATCTCAGTATTCAGAAAGACTATCTATCTAAATAATCAAATTCTACAACTATATTTATGGTTGAATCGATGAATTTATCCAGTAGGAGATATGGAATATCTATGTGAGTATCAATTACAAAGAAAAATAATAGTCGTTAGACCATTCATGAACAATAGCAGAATCAAAACTCGGAATTCCATAAAGAAGGAAAAAGATTTTAGAGATTTTTATAATAAATAAAATGAACTATTTTAAATTTACTTAAATAATCATTAAAAAAATTGTAGCATATTCTAAATAAAATAACTAATGTTATTTAAAAGGCGATTCATTAATATACAAATTATTTGAGAGTTTTGTTTTAATAAAAAAATTGAAGGAGAAGGCTAATAAATGAAAAAAACAGGAATAATACTAGTTTTGTTAGGCAATCTATTTTTTTCCCCGCCTCATACATTAGCTGAGGCGACGATTCAAACTAACGAACAGCCATTAAGAAATAATATTCAAGTAGAGCGGGATGAACCAGATTTTAGTAGTCAAAAAGAAATGATAGATATTATCGAAGAGGAGATGAATAATACTGAAGAATCAAACAATCAGAAATTACCAGATATAGTAGCTAATATCATATTCAGAATGACATTTGAAGCGAATATCCCAATACTAAATCTAAAGGATGATCTAATTGTTACAGATGATTCAGAAGTAGGAAGTTTTGATTGGTACACGATGAATTGGTATGATCAGCTGGATAATACTAGTGATCGATATATTACAGCTAATGAAACTTATCAAGATATACATGGGGATGAAATAAATAGACCAATTAAGCTTCGGAGTAGATATATCGATAATGGTTCAGATACAACTGTTTTAATAAATCATGGTTGGCGAACACCATGGAATAAATTGATCAAACCAGCCAAATTTTTTTCTGATGAAGGTTACAATGTCATGATGATTTCTAATCGAGCGCTTAATGGAAGTGGAGGAAAATATTTTACTTTTGGTTATAGTGAACAATCTGATTTGAACCAATGGATTGAAGATGAGGTAACGAGAACTGCACCAAATCAAAAAATTGTACTAATGGGGGTATCGATGGGGGCATCAGTAGTGATGATGTCACAAAATAATCCCCATCCCAATGTGGCTGCTTATATTGAGGATTGTGGATTTGCCACATTAAGGGATGAAATTAAACATGTCTACGCAGGGTTTACTGAGCTAATCCCGTCATTGAAAAAAATTAGTGGTGATACCGTTGTGGAACAAATCAGTCAAAGAACAGAAATGATATTAGGATTTAGTATTGATCAAATTGCTCCTGTTGATGCTTTAAGTATCAATCAAACCCCTAAGTTATTTGTTCATGGAGGATCAGATGATTTTATTCCATTGAGTGCAGTTGAACAGATGTATGACACTAGTATTGGTCCCAAAGAAAAATTGATTGTTGCAGGTGCTGGACATGGTGATTCTTACAATGTTAATCCACTATTGTATCAACAAACTGTCCAAAGATTTTTACAAGATATTCTCCATAAAAAAATTGTATCGTTTGATGTTCATGAACATCAGGTTCCTGTGGGAACCGCTGTAGAAAACTTAAACTTACCAGAGGAAATTACTGTAATTCTGAATGATGGGAGCCTAGAAGCCGTTAAAGTATCCAATTGGGAAGCCATTCATTATGATGACACTCAAGTCGGTAGCTACACCTTTAGTGGAACATTGGAAATAGAAAATCAAAATATTATTAATTCAGATTATTTGAAGCCAGTTTTAACTGTTGTGTCTCAAGAAAATTAAGTGGATAATATTTTTTCTAAAATATTTCTATGAGTAGGTTATAAGATAAACAATATTTTACTGTTTAATATAAATTGATGCTTTGACCTTTTAAACTATTTTTATTGTTTCTAAGACAAATGAAAAGTCTGCTTTGTAATTTGAAGTTTATTTATTATTTTTATGAAGTTAAAAATAAATTATGGAGGTTAGATTTATAATGAAAAAAGTTGTTCTACTATGTGCTGCTTGTTTGGGAGTTTCTTTAATTGGAATACCGATTGATGCTAAAGAAACAGCTCAAGGTCAAGAAATAACTGGAGAAGAAGTTAGATCATTGGTATCCCAAAGTGACTCACCTGATTTTAAATCAAAATTTAAAGAGACACTAGAAAAAGAACTAATACAAAAGGGGGTCAGTAATCCTGAAGAACTGTTGTCATCAAATAAACCATTGCCAGATTCCGTAATTGATATCGCTTTCAATATTATGTTTAACACAAATATTCCTTTAATGAATATGAATGACGATTTAATAGTTAGTGGAGACCCTGAAGAAGGATCTGCGGAATGGTATGTTACAAGTTGGTACAATCATTTGGAAAACACAAGTTATCGTTATATTAATGCAAATGAAACTTATCGAGATATTCGAGGGAATGAAGTGAGTCATCCGATTAAACTACGTAGTAGATATATTGACCATGGAGCTGATAAAACAGCAATATTGTATCATGGATATCGAGCGAATTGGTTTGATACGATTAGACAAGCGAAATTCTTTTCTGATGAAGGATATAATGTATTAATGGTAGCTAGTCGTGCTTTGAATGGAAGTGAAGGTAAATATATCACCTTTGGTTATTATGAACAAGATGATTTAAATCAATGGATTTCTGATGAAGTTGCTCAAACAAATCCCAATCAAAAAATTGTTTTACAAGGAATATCAATGGGGGCTGCCACAACAATGATGTCACAGACTACTCCTCATCCTAATGTTTTTGCTTATATTGAAGATTGTGGATATAAGGGGTTGGTATCTGAAGATGCAGGGGAGTTTGTTTCGGCAATTTTTGGTCAGTTTAATCAGAAAACTGAAGAGAGACTTGGTTTTAATTTAAATCAAATTAGTCCTCTTAATAGTGTTTCAAAAAATGAGTTACCTAAATTATTTATCATTGGCAGTGAAGATACGGAAAATAATGTAATTGGGACAGACGATCTATTTAATGCAAGTGCTGGATATAAAGAGAAGCTCGTTGTGGAAGGCGCGGGTCATGGACAAGCATTTGAGACGGATCCTGAATTATATCAAAGAACAATGCGTAATTTCTTAAAGGTTGCTTTGAAGCAAAATATCAGCTCTTTTGAATTACCTGATTATCATACTTCCACAGGTCTTTCTGTTAATGAATTAGACTTACCAACTGAAGTGAATACCAAGTTAGAAGATGGAACTCAAGTTTCTGTACCAGTATCAAATTGGGAAATGATTCATTATGATGAAAACAAGGCGGGTAATTATACCTTTAGTGGCACAGTTGAAGAGGTAGATGGGGTAGATAATTTGAATAATCTTAGGCCCACATTAAATGTGATTACACATCCTATTCTTAAAAAAATTGAGATTCTCAATAAAAATATGGAATTGCAGCAAGGAAACGAACTTCAAATTAATGTACAGTTAACTGATGAAAATAATCAGGTTATCAATGATGATTGGGTAAGAAATCAGGTTCAGTATAAGGTGGAATTTGACTCTGCAAATACAACCAATAATCACAATGTATCGGTTGACGAAAATGGGGTTATTAACACTGAAGCAAACACTGCTGTGGGAACTTATAAAGTTACTGCCTATAGTGGTGAAGTATCTACATCAACTAGTTTAGAAGTTAAGAAAAATCAAGAGAATTTTAACTTGTATCGATTATATAATGAAAGTAGTGGAGAGCATTTCTATACCTTGTCAAACGATGAGAGAAGTAATCTAATTTCATATGGCTGGACTGATGAGGGTGTCTCGTGGATAACTTCGGAGTCTGGAAATCCGGTTTGGAGAGCCTATAATCCTAATACGGGAGAACATATTTATACTGCTAATTTAGCTGAATATGAAAATCTATACTCCAAAAATTGGGTGAAAGAGGGGCATGCATTTTATTCAATGAATACTTCTGAAGGGATACCGATTTATCGACTATATAATAAACAAAAAGCTTCTTTTAATCATCACTATACAAAAAGCTTAGAAGAAAAGAAATGGCTAATTGAGAATGGATGGTATGATGAAGGAATTGTATTTTACGGTAACTAATAATAATAATTGATACGAATAATAAGTAGAGCAGAGAAATCTGCTCTTTTTTTGTATTGGTAGGAAAGATCGGACTTATTAAAATTTAGTTATTAAGGCATCTTTAGTAAAAAAATACATTATCAATGCGGTAATAGTCTATATTCATTTATTATCTTTTATAATATATAATCAAATCATAAATATATGATTTATGCATAAGTTAGTCTTCGAATATATAGTTTATATTATTTTTTCAAATCATCAAAGAAGAAGGAGGTAGTTTTATGAAAAAAGCATTAATTATTTGTGCAGGAGGAATGTCTTCTTCTGTAATTGCAAAAAAGGTAACGAAAGAATTGAAAAATATGGGAAATGATATTGAAGTGACTGCAACATCCCAGTCTCAAGGAACAACAACAATTAATAAAGATGAATTTGAATTATATCTAGTAAGCCCGCAAACTAAAATGTTTTTTGCTAGTTTAGAAAAAGCGGCCAGTAAATATGGCAAACCTGCTATTAATATACCCCCGCAAGCATACATTCCTGTACCCACGGGGATACAAAAATTAGCTCAATTAATTACAGAGAATATTGAATAAGGATTGATTACTATGTTGAGTAAACGGGAATTTCAAATTTTAAAATTGCTTGTAGAACAAATAGGTCATTACTTAACTAGTCAAGATATTGCATTATCTCTTGAAGTCTCTGGCCGCACAGTTCGAAAATACTTACATTTGTTGGAAGATACATTAAAAAAAGAACAAGTTGCAGAAATAAAAGCAAAACAAGGAAGTGGTTATAAAATAATTATTCGTGATAAAAAGAAATTCAGTAATTTCTGTTTACGGGAGATTGAACAAGAAGCAAAAGCACAGGTTTTAGGTAACGTATCTATAGCAAATGATAGACAATATTATATTTTGAATCGTTTGTTCTTTGAACAAAGTAATATCTATGTTGATGATATTGCAGAGGAATTATTTGTCTCTCGCTCAACAATTTCTAACGAATTAGCGGAAATAAAAAGATTGTTATCTCCTTATGATATTGAGTTGCAGAGTAAGAATAATCAAGGAATTTATATCGTTGGGCAAGAGAAAAACATACGTCATTTTATAATGAGTTTCTTTTTTATGGACCGCTTACAAGATAATATGTTTGCATTTTCTATTTACGCAAATTTATTACAAGGAATTAATATTGAGGGAATTGTAATGATTGTTTTGGACGAATGTCGTAAATCGGGGCTCAAGTTATCTGATTTTATTGTTTATAATTTGGTTTTACATATCGGTTTGGCGATAAAAAGAATTCATGATGGATTTGAAATTGATGTATCTTTGGAGTCTTATTTAGATTTTAACTCTATCGAATACAAAACAGCTCTTAAAATAATTTCTCGGATTGAAGAATCTGATCAAATACATTTTCCCAAACAAGAAGCAGAATTTATTACTATGCATTTAAAAAGTCGCGTGACAGGGCGATCTGCTCTTCACAAAGAATATTTTGATGAAGTTGAAATAAGAGAACAACTGTTAAGATCCTTAGTAGATATTGATCAAATAGGCGCTTTTGACTTGACTAAAGATGAAATACTCATTGAAGGATTGATGGTTCATTTCTTACCATTACTAACACGTCTTCAGAATCAGATAAAAATAGAGAATCCTTTAACCAGTGAAATCAAAAGTCAATATGCAGATTTATTCACTCTCACTGTTAAACAGCTTTCACAAATGCCGATTTTTACAAAATATGAAATAACAGACAGTGAGTGGGCGTATATAGTTATTCATGTCATTGCAGCAGTGGAGCGATTTTATAATCATAGAAAAGCCAGAGTCATAGTTATTTGTACGACAGGACTTGGGAGCGCACAACTGATTCGAAATCGCTTAGAGCGAGAATTCGGAAGTAAAATATCGATTGAAAAAGTTATTAGTTACTATGAAGTTGCTAATCAAGATTTATCTAAAATTGATTTAATTATTTCTTCAATTAATTTAGGAAATATCACACTTAATCGTCCTATTCTTGAAGTTAGTGTTTTCTTGAATGAGGAGGATATACAAAAAATCAACCAGGCATTAGCTGATTTAAAAATTATGGAGCAGAAAACGGCAATCACTAATGTTATCCAAGAAGATATTTCAGAGAAAATTGTTCTGTTGAAAAAATGTTTTAAGCCAGAATTATTCTATTGCTTAACAGGAAAACCAGATAAAGAACAAGTTTTATCGAAATTAGTTCATGGTATTGAATCAATCGAAAATAGATCAATTGCTGAAATATTTTTCAAACAAATAAAATTACGAGAATCGTATAGTTCGGTAGTATTTTCAAATTATTTGGCTGTTCCTCACCCGATTGAAGCTGTCACTAATAAAGCCTATGTAGCAGTTGCTGTTGTTCCTGAAGGTGTGATTTGGGATGGGAAATATGATGGAATTCAGCTGGTCTTTCTGCTGTCACCAGATAAGTTGCAGCAATTTGAGATAGAAAAGGTGAGTCAGCTTTTGATTTTGATTATGGAAGATGACCAACTGCGAAAGCAATTAAGTCAATGTGAAAGTTTTGAGAGTTTCATCGATACGTTTATTAGAGGAATAGAAAAATCTAATAATTAAGGGGAAAAAAATGGACAATGAAAAATTACAAGAAATTGCCTTTAAAATCATTTTAAGCAGTGGAGATGCAAGAACGCTAATACATGAAGCATTTAAAGCAATGCGAGAAAAAAATTTTAAGATGGCTCATCAATATATTGATGACGTGAACGAGGCTTTAATTGAGGCTCACAAGGTTCAAACGAGTCTCTTACAAAAATATGCAGAAGGTAAAAAAATTGAATTAGAAATAATTATGGTACACGCTCAAGATCATTTAATGACTACAATGACGTTAAAAGAGGTAGCGATAGAAATGTTATACCTTTACAAAGAAGTAGCGGAGAAATGAGGTGTGACGATGGAGAAGCAAAAAATTCAATATCAAAAGAAAAAAATGATGCTTAAGAATTTTAGATTTAATCGTTTTTTACTTTTGAGATATGTTTTGGCACTGTTTTTCTTTTCAAATTTATATTGGGGATTAGCATTGTTTATGTCCAATCGGGTGTATTCATTAGTACCTTTTGGATTGTTAATATTTTCAATATTAGCAATTGTTGAACACGCTAAATTATATAGCTTTATTTCAGATAAGTTACACAATCAATTGGACAATCATTTACGATATAAAAAAATTCAAATATTGATTAATGTTATCCTGATTATTACACTACCTTTAAAAAAAATTCAATCGCAATTATTTCCATTTATGAATAGCAGCTTTTCTGTGAAAATTACTTTATGGTTGGTTTTTTTTGTTGGGATCACGCTATCTGTGATTGTGATCCAAATGATAAATAAAATATATACCCAAAAAGATAAGTATTATAAATATATTCAAATTATTGAAAAAAATAATGTATAGAAGGAGTGTGAAATCATTATGGAAGATTCAAGTAATAAGTTTTTTAGCTTTTTTGAAAAAACTTTGATGGAACCAATGGGGAAATTGGCACAATTCAAAATTGTTCGAGCTATCATGGGTGCCGGATTAAGTGCAATTCCTTTCACAATTGTTGGGTCAATGTTTTTGGTCTTTAATATTTTACCATTGACTTTTCCTTCTTTAGAAGGAATATTTAATGCAACATTTTTTAAAATCAGTGATTTATATATGCTAGCTAATAGTGCGACAATGGGCATATTAAGTTTGTACTTTTGTGTGGCTTTAGGCTATGAGTATACTAAAATTATTGCTGAAGAAGAAGAATTAAATATGACACCGATCAGTGGTGCCTTATTAGCGATGTTTGCTTTCTTTTTATCAATTCCACAACTGATAAATGACGGAGGACAAATTACTCGCTTAACGAATATAGATGATTTGATTATCAATGGTTGGGCGATGGGGAATGATGGTGTTACTCGATTAGGTACTATTGGTATTTTCACGGGAATTGTCATGGCTGTTATTGCTGTTCAATTGTATCGATTTTGTGTGACGAAGAACTGGGTAATTAAAATGCCAGATTCAGTTCCAGAAGGTGTTACTCGTGCCTTCACGGCGCTAATTCCAGCTTTTGTAGTAGCTTTTGTTGTTTTAATAATTATTGGGATTTTAACTGTTTTTAATACAGATATCTTCCAAATCATAGCGATACCATTTAGTTTTGTAACAAAATTAACTAATAGTTGGTTAGGTATAATTGCTATTTATTTTTTAGTCCACGCATTATGGTTAGTAGGAATTCATGGGGCTAATATAATTTTCCCGTTAATTTCACCAATTCTTTTAAGTAACTTATCGGCTAATACAGAAGGAGCACATATTCCACTAGCTGGAGAATTTAACAACGCTTTTGTAACTATAGGAGGATCAGGTGCAACCCTCGGTTTATGTTTATTTTTAGTATATATGGCAAAGTCTGAACAACTAAAAGTTTTAGGGAAAGCCTCACTAGTTCCTGTGTTTTTCAATATTAATGAGCCTTTGATTTTTGGTATTCCATTAATCTATAATCCTTATTTAGCTATTCCATTTTTCTTAGCACCCATGGCATCCGCTAGCATTGGATATTTTGCTATAAAACTTGAGATGATTCAACCAATTATTGCAAACATGCCTTGGCCATCCCCTGTTGGTATTGGTGCATTTATTAGTACTGGAGGAGATTGGAAAGCTGCTGTTGTAGCGCTTATTTGTGCATTAGTTGCATTTTTGATTTATTTACCTTTTGCTCGTTTCTATGATCAAAAATTAGTGAAACAAGAAAAAAGAGAAATGTAATGTAAATCGATATTATTCAACACAATGAATAATATTATTATGAATAGGAATGAAAAATATGAATAGAAAACTAAAAAGAATTATTGTTGCCTCGCTTTTTACAGGAATATTGGTGGGAACGGAAACAACAAATTTTTTGACTATTAATCAAGAGACGGCTCAAGCCGCGGTTATTGGTGGCAATATCAATGAAAAAACAATATTGACTACTGATTTTCAGCAGATTAAAAATATTTGTGCAAATTATGGACAATTCGTAGTAGAAAATTCAGCACTTGCAGAGTTTCAATTATTATTGAAAGGAAACAAAACGGCAGCTATTAAGATTCCTGATGAATTAAAAGGATATGTTTCACTAACAGCTGATGCACAAGTGACAGTACAAATGGGACTCGATTTATCAGAAAATGTAAAATTGATAAAGGATCTGCTGACTGAGTCAAATAAGGCATTAGTGACTTTATCACAACTAATTGATGATCAATCTTTACTTGGATTTAGCATTAATGCAGAGGAGGTTTATACAGCATTAGATGCTGTAAATCAGTTAGCGAATGTAGATTTGGTCCAATCTTCTTCAAAAGTTGTAATCAGTGATGATGGAGCAGTTCTGAATGCAGAGTTCAATGAAGCAACAGTAAAATTGTTAGCTACTAAAGTTTATGAAATTGTTTCCCACTTGAAGTCGGCAATTAGTACTTTTGAAATGCAAGGGGCATCTAGACCTGTGTTAGTTCCTGTAATAAATATTTCACTATTACCTGTAAAAATGATTGTAAATGCTTATTTGGATCAATTTCCTAATCAGATAAATATGGTGCCTGATTTTGTGAAATTGCTAGGTGATGCGGCAATTTTAAAATCTTCTAAAATAATTTTCCCTGTAAGTTTAAATCTCGACAAAAATTGGTTTAAAAATAATGCACCAAATGGACTTGTAACTGAAGTCTTTGCCTCAATAGATGAATCTAATCTAATTTCAATCAATCTTTTTGAGAAGCAGGGAAATAATACCATACCACTAGTTTTTTCTGATATTATTGCTCCAAACGTTCCAATTGTTAGTAATATTAATGCTGAAAAAGATGGATTTTCTTTTGACATAACTGCTGAATCAGGTTCTATTATTACTGTCTACAATAACGAAGATACAATACTTACAAGTTCAAATTCTGTCCCGGGAACAGTGGATGGTAAAACTGCAGGAAAAATTTCCTTGGATGTAAAAGCAGATCCTGGAAGTAAATTGGTTGTGAAATCAACAGATAAATCAGGAAATGAAAGTATGCCGTTAGAATTTTATTTACCAACTAAATCTGATAAAAATATTCCTTTATATCGTGCATATAATCCAAACTCAGGGGAGCATCTATATACAAAAGATAAAACTGAGTTAAACGATTTAATATCGAATGGTTGGATGGATGAAGATATCGCATGGATAACACCTTCTGAAGGTGTTATTGTGTATCGTTCATATAACCCAAATTCAGGGGAGCACTTTTACACAAAAGATTTAGATGAATTTGAGAGAATTATAGAACAAGGTTGGGAAAATGAAGGGATTGGCTTTTATTCAAACATTGACAAAGACCAAAATAATTCTATTTATCGAGTATTTAATCCTAATGCTAGTGGTCCTGGATCACATCACTTTACTAGTTCTATAGAAGAGAGGAACAATCTTATACTAAGGGGCTGGACTGACGAAAAAGAAGCTTTTTATAGTATTATCGAAAATTAATTTTCAGTCATTATTATAAAAAGTAGATATAAATAATTATATTTATAAATTAATGTGTTTCAATGGAGTTAATGGTGATAATGATAGATCAATATATTTTTAAATGAAAAATATTACTTCCCTTAATTTTTAGATCAGTGTTAATCCAAAAATTTTTTTGGATAAAAGTTGATTTTAGCAACGAGTCAAATTCTACCTTTGTAATTCTTTAAAATATGATTGAATCATTTATTATTGATTAACTTTTGAGAATAAATTCTAGCAATTAATTTTGTTAGAGGAGGCTGTAGACAAATTTTTGTCTGCAGCCTTTTCATTTATTGGTCCTAAAAAGCCGAGTTTCGTATGGACTTTGCTTAAAATAAAAAAACATATGCTGTGCAGGTAGAAACCATTGGTTATACAAAAAATATCATTCTTACAACTCAAATATTATACGACATACAAAATGGATGAGTGAATATCACATTATTTTTACTTCAAGATTAGACCGAAAATAATTTACAATTAATTGAGAAAAAAACTAAAATAATAAAAAAGATATATCCCAATTTTACACAAATGCTCATGATCTGAAGAATTGATATAAGTGTCGTTTTTAAATAATTTAAAAATTTGTTATTCTAATTCAATTAGTTTCAATTCTTCAATATTTAAAAAATGTTGTGCCGCGTATGCAACACCACCGTAAAGAACGGGATTCCATTCGATGGGGCTATTTATTATTTTGATATTCTTAGAAAATCGATTGGTTAAGTGTTCGTTGATCAAAGTAATCATATCCGGAATCTTTTTGGTTAAAGCACTATTGAAGATTACCAACTGCGGGGCGTACATCATTATCACATTATTTACTCCTACAGCTAAAAGAGAGGCATACTTTTGAACAAGAAGTCTAACTTCCTCGTCATTACTATCATATAAATCTTTCATGATTTCAGAATTTACTATGTCTAGATTTTTAATTTCCTTCGTTTCATCATAAATCTTTTTTGTTGAACAGTATTGATCAAAACAACCTCGGTTTCCACATGGACACTGACGCCCCTCGGGAAATAAAATCATGTGCCCAATTTCTCCGGCATTCCCATTATTACCAACCTCTAAGCGACCTCTTTTAACAATTCCAGCACCAATTCCTCTATGTAAGCTAATTGAAATTAAACTTTCAAAGTCAGATGAAAAAGTGTACTCTCCTAAAGCCGATAAATTTGCTTCATTCTCAATATAAATAGGAAATGAATACTTACTATTTAATATATCGTAAAGATCAATATTACTTAAATCATAGTAAGGAGTAAAAATAAGCTTGTTTTTAAAAACTTGGCCCTGTATACCGATAGTCATACCTACAATTCCGTGCGGTGTTTTAGGTAAATTTGCTTCAAATTGAACAACAATTTCATCGATAATTGTCTGTATATTTTCAGAAGTAACTAACAGATTTTTTCTCTGAACTCTACCAACTTCACTGCCATCTACATAAGTTAAGATAGCATCCACATAATTAAAGCCTAAATCTATAGCAATTAATAAAGCAGACTTTTTGTTAAAAGTAAGAAGAATGGGTTTTCTGCCACCTAAAGTGGAGGCTTCTCCCGTACCTACTTCATGAATGAGATGTTCATCAATTAGTTTTTTTGTGATAGAAGAAACAGATGCCTTATTTAACGCTGAAATTTCAGATAGACTTGCGCGAGAAATTTTTTTGTTTTTTATAATGTAATTTAAAATGTTAGCTTCATTCTGTTCTCGAATCGTATATTTACTGGATATCATTTTAAATAAACTCCTTTATTTTCGATAATTCTATTATACTTTTTTTGAAAGCGGTTGACATTTATTTTTAAATGTTTTATAGTTTCCTTGTAAGTTAGTTTATCGTACTAACTAACTAAAATCAAGTACATCAACTATGAGAAATTGGAGGTAGCAAGATGAGTTTTTTCCCAAATGTAAAACAAGTGCAATATGAAGGTGTAAATAGTAAAAATAAGTACGCATTTCGCCATTACAATCCCGATGAAATTATTTTAGGGAAAACAATGAAAGCGCATTTAAGATTTGCTGTAGCTTATTGGCATACTATGACACAGGATGGATCAGATCCTTTTGGTGATGCAATTAACATACGTGACTGGCAAGCAGATTCACCTATGGAAATTGCCAAGAAGAGAGTAGATGCTTTTTTTGAAATTTTAGAAAAATTAGATGTTGACTATTTCTGTTTTCATGATGTCGATATTGCACCTCAAGGAGATTCTTTAGAGGAATTTTTCCAGAATGTTGATACAATTACGGATTTAATTAAAGAGAAAATGGATCAAACTGGAAAAAAACTTTTATGGAATACCGCTAATATGTTTTCGCATCCACACTTTACAAACGGTGCTGGCTCAACTAACAATGCCGAAGTTTATGCAATCGCGGCAGCGCAAGTAAAAAAAGGAATTGATATAAGTAAAAAACTTAATGGAGCAAACTATGTATTCTGGGGTGGCAGAGAAGGTTACGAGTCATTACTTAATACAGATATGAAGTTTGAGCAGGAGAATATCGCACGACTATTCAAAATGTCAGTTGCCTATGCGGAAAAAATTGGATATAAACCACAGTTTTTAATTGAGCCAAAACCAAAAGAGCCTTCAAAACATCAATATGATTTTGATGCTGCTACAACGATGGCTTTCATTCAAAAATATCATTTAGAAAATGATTTTAAGTTAAATCTTGAAGCCAACCACGCAACGTTAGCAGGACATACCTTTGAGCATGAGTTAAATGTTGCACGGGTGTATGAGGCGCTGGGTTCGATTGATGCAAATCAAGGAGATTTGCTACTAGGCTGGGATACAGATGAATTTCCGACTAATATTTATGACACGACATTAACGATGTATGAGTTATTAGAAAACGGTGGAATTGCACCTGGCGGTATTAACTTTGATGCAAAAGTAAGACGTTCATCATTTGAAATGGAAGATTTATTATTAGCTCATATAGCTGGTATGGACACATATGCTAGAGGACTAAAAGCCGCTGCTAGACTAAAATCAGATGGCTTCTTTAATCAATTGAAGGCAGAACGCTATCAAAGCTTCAAATCAGATTTAGGAAAAAGTATTTTGGCAGACAAGGAGAGTCTGGACAGTCTAGCGGAATATGCAATGAAACACGATACGGTCAACTTAGAGTCAGGTCATCTTGAATATGTGAAGTCATTATTAAATGACTATTTAGTATAGGTGAAATTATGGAGTATGTTTTAGGAATAGATTTAGGAACCAGCAGTTTAAAAGGAATTGTAATGAATCAGGAGGGTAGTGTTGAAGAGACAGCCTCGACAAACTATATCACATTTCATCCGCAATCTGGTTTTAGCGAACAAGACCCCAAAGTCTGGATAGAAGCTTTCCATGAAGTTTTAACGGAATTGTTGGCAAAGAAACCGGCTCTAAAGGAAAATCTTGTTGGTATAAGTTTTTCGGGACAAATGCATAGTTTAGTCGTACTAGATGAACAGAATCAGGTACTAAGAAATGCTATCTTGTGGAATGATGTCCGTACGACAGAACAAACACAAAAAATTACTGAATATTTTGGTGATGAGCTATTAAAAATCACTAAAAATATTGCTTTAGAAGGATTTACATTACCCAAAATACTTTGGATTCAGGAACATGAACCAGATGCTTGGCTAAAAGTCAGACATTTATTGTTACCGAAGGACTATTTAAATTATCACCTTACTGACAAAATGACGACAGATTATTCTGATGTAGCGGGAACATTATTGTTAGATATGCAAAAAAAAGAATGGTCTACAGAAATACTAAAAGAATTTAATATTCCAAGGGAGTACCTACCAGATTTAAAAGAGTCTAATGATCAAACTGGAATACTTAACCATGAGATAAAACAAAAATATGGATTTGAAAGAGAGATAAAGGTATTTGCCGGAGGTGCTGACAATGCATGTGGTGCCGCTGCCTCAGGAATTTTTGACGAAGAAATGGCCATGTTAAGTATTGGAACTTCTGGGGTATTCTTATCGTTTGAAAAAAATGTTACTTCAGATTACAACGGCAAACTACATTTATTTAGTCATGTATTTAAAAATGGGTATTATTCGATGGGTGTCACTTTGGCAGCAGGAGATAGTTTAAGTTGGTATAAAAATACTTTTGCAATAGACAGTACTTTTGATGAGTTAATTAGTGAAATTCCAACAAGTTCTGAAGGATTATATTTTACTCCTTATATTTCTGGAGAACGTACACCCTATGCTGATAGTAAGATTCGTGGGAGCTTTATTGGGATAGATACTAGACACCAAAGAGGGCATTTCACAAGAGCAGTATTGGAAGGAATTGTCTATTCATTAAAGGACATACAAGTATTAATGAGAAATGTTAGTAAGAAATCTTTCACTAAAATAGTATCTGTTGGTGGAGGAGCTAAAAGTTCCTCGTGGTTACAAATTCAAGCGGATATTTTAAATATCCCGATTGTCTGTTTGAAAACCGAGATGGGCCCTGGATTTGGTGCTGCAATGATAGCTGCAGTTGGTATAGGCTGGTACGACAGTATTATCGATTGCGGAGAAAAAATAATTGAATATACAGAACCTATTTATCCAATTGAAGAAAATGTAAAGAGATATAAAAAATTATATTCTATTTATCAACAAATTTATCCGGCAACTCGTTCAATTTGTCATATGAGTAGAAATTAGTAGCAGGAAGAAGTGATGATGTGATTAGAGTAGAAAAGGACTATTTTGAGAGTCGATTTGATAATGAATTATTGATTGTGGAAGCATGGGGGAAAGATTCCCTAAGAGTTCGCTCATTTGCTGATCAGAATGATTTTGAAGAAAATTTTGCTTTATTAGAAAAACCAGACAGTAATATTAACGAAATTGAGATAAAACAGTCCGAGCATTCCGTTGAAATCATAAATGGTAAAATTCGTGGGAAACTAGATCATCGAAATCGTTTAATTTTTTATAATGACAAAAACGAGATCTTATTGAAAGAATATATTCGCTTAAGGGCTGTTAAACATGATGATGGTGCGGAAGATGCGGGAACTGTTGAAGTAACATCAGATTTTAATTCAACTTTAAAATTAAGTTCTCGAGAGTACAAAGCTAATCAGGGTGGGGACTTTAAAGTCACTACGAGATTTGAGTCTGAACCAAAGGAAAAAATATTTGGCATGGGTCAATACCAACACAGTTTTTTAGATCTGAAAAACACGATTTTAGAATTGGCTCAAAGAAACTCACAAATTTCTATTCCCTTTTATATTTCTAGTTTAGGATATGGATTTTTATGGAATAATCCTGGAATTGGTGAGGTTAATTTTGCAAAGAATTTAACCGAGTGGAAAATGTTTGGGACTCACTTTATTGATTATTGGATCACTTGTGGAGAAGAGCCGAAAGAAATTCTGCAAAAATACGCGAATGTTACTGGTAAAGCACCTAAAATGCCTAATCATTTATTAGGACTTTGGCAAAGTAAATTAAGATACCGAACACCAGATGAAGTATTGGAAGTTGTCAAGAAATATCAAGATAGGGGCATTCAGTTATCTTCAATCGCGATAGATTATTTCCATTGGCCAAAACAAGGAGAGTATCGTTTTGATTATGATTATTGGCCAGATCCTAGTGGTTTAGTAAAAGAATTAAAAGAGAATTATCATGTGGAACCCTTAATTTCGATTTGGCCTACTGTTCAAAATGATGCCGAGAACTACAATCATTATTTAGAAAATGGTTATTTGGTTCAAGTGAATCGTGGTGTCCGCATGACTATGCAAATACAAGGAAGCACAATTTTTGTCGATATGACAAACCCAGATGCGCGTGATTATATTGCCGGTTTAATCGAGCAAAATTATAAAAAATTTGGAATTAACTATTTTTGGTTAGATGTAGCTGAACCAGGTTACGCCGTTTATGATTTTGATAATTTTCGATATAAAAAAGGCACTGATTTACAGTGTGGGAATATGTATCCAATCGATTATTTGAAAATGATTAGTCAGGTGAATTCAAATCAAGATTCTCCTGTAACACTTGTTCGTGGAGGTTGGGCTGGTGCACAAAAATATGGTGCCTTACTATGGTCTGGAGATATTGACTCTAGTTTTGAAGCTTTTAAAAACCAGGTGAATACTGGACTAAATGTCGGGATGGCAGGAATTCCATGGTGGACAACCGATATCGGGGGATTTCATGGAGGAAATCCTAAAAATGAAGAATTTCGAGAATTACTGGTTCGTTGGTTTCAATATGCGACTTTCTCGCCAGTTTTACGAATGCATGGTGACCGCCTGCCTCATAGTAAACCACTTTCTGAAAGTGGTGGTGGGTCTATGGTTACAGGTGCACCCAATGAAATTTGGTCTTATGGATCTGAAGTAGAAGATATTTTGACGAAATATATTCATATGAGGGAGAAATTAAAACCATACATTGAGTTATTGATGACAGAAGCACATGAAACAGGTGATCCGTTAATGAGACCTTTGTTTTATGAATTTCCAAGTGATGAAAGGTCATGGGAAGCAGAAGATACTTATTTATTCGGGCCTGATATTTTAGTATCTCCAATAATGAAATATGAACAAAGAACTGCAAAAATTTATTTACCAAAAGGTATAGAATGGATTAATTTGTGGTCAAACGAAATATATGAGGGAGGGTCAGAAATAGAAATGACCGCAAACCTCGAGGAAATACCATTGTTTTTAAGGGCTGACAAAAGTGAACAGTTTACAGAATTAATTAAGTTTGCAAGGGAGGAAGAATAATGGAAGCGAATTTTTTTCAGATAGTTTTAATTGTTTTATATGGTTTTTTTATTAATTTTGAAAAGAACTCTACAATGTTTGGCACTTATCAACCAGTAACAGCAGGTTTTATTACTGGTTTAATTTTAGGGGATGTAACAACAGGTCTTTATATTGGCGGAACCTTACAATTACTTTCATTAGGAATTAGTAACTTTGGTGGAGCATCAATTCCAGATTATCAAACAGCCAGTATTGTAGCAACATTTATTACAATCACTACTGGACAAGAAGCATCTGTAGGTATTTCTATCGGAATTCCAGTAGCTTTGTTAATGGTTCAATTAGATGTTATTAGAAACACAATTGGAATTTGGTTGGTTCACCGCGCTGAAAATGGTGCAAAAAATGGTGACTATAGTTACATCACAAAAATGCAAATGCTAGGAGTTTTTTTAACAGCGGCAACAACCGGGATTCCTGTAGCATTGGCGGTTATTTTTGGTCCTTCATTAATTAATACCATTTTAAATTACACACCAGAATGGTTAACTACAGGGTTAAGTGTTGCAGGCGGTTTATTACCAGCTGTCGGGATAGGTTTGTTACTAAGATATTTACCTGTGAAAGAATACTTTAGTTATTTAGTCATTGGTTTTGTATTAGCTGTTTATATGAACGTTCCTTTATTAGGTGTAGCATTAGTTGGCGGTGCAGTAGCTTTGATTATTTATAAAAAAAACAGTGCTAATGCTGAGCTTGCAACTTCTGCAGTAGGAGGTATGGATGAAGATGAATAATATTTCAAATGTAGATGAGAAGACAAAAAAAAGTGTATTATGGCGTTGGTTTTTTACAAGTTCAGTTTCATCAAACTATGAAAAAATGCAAGCATTAGCATATTGTTACGCTGTGTTGCCTTTTTTGAAACAAGCATATAAAGATAAACCAGAAGCTTTGCAAAATGCTGTATTAAATCATTTGCAGTTTTTTAATACAAATCCCTGGGTTGCCCCTTATATTTTGGGAATTAATGTGGCAATGGAAGAAAACGCTGACGAAAATACCGAGGAAGCCGTGACTTCAATTAAAACTGGTTTGATGGGTCCTGTCGCAGGGTTAGGAGATAGCCTATTTGTAGTTATTCCTTGGACAATTTTTGGTGCGATTGCTGCAAATATGGCTCTTGACGGAAGCCCTGTAGGTATATTCTTATGGATTGCAGTAAGTATTGCTTTGAAAATGTTAAGTATTCCATTGTTTAATGCAGGATACACTTCCGGTACAAAATTGATTTCGACAATTGAAAAAAGCTTGAAACGTTTAACTGAAAGTACATCTATTTTAGGATTAATGGTAGTGGGTGCTTTAATTCCTTCTGTGGTGAAAGCAAATATTGCTTTAAACTTTAAGCAAGGTGACTTCACAATGAAAGGGCAAGAAATTTTAGATCAAATTATGCCTGGATTAGTTCCAGCATTATTAGTTGGTATTGTTTTTTGGGCGTTGAAAAAAAATGTAAAACCAATTTATTTAATACTAGGTGTGATGGTAGTAGCAGTTATTTTGGCAGCTTTGGGTATTTTAGAATAGAAAGGACTTGTGTAGTTTGGAAATGAAGGGAATTAATAATATTCGTATAGATGATCGTTTAATTCATGGGCAAGTTGCAACTATGTGGAGTAACAAATTGGGTGTAACTAGAATTATGGTGGTGAACAATGCAGTTGCCAATAATGATGTACAAAAAAAAGTATTGAGAATGGCTGTTCCGGCTGGAATTGCTTCGTCAATTATTACAAGTGAAACAGCACTGAAAAATATTATTGCTGACAAATATGAAGGACAGAATGTCTTGTTAATCGTTAAATCACCTATTGATTTATTACCATTTGAAGAAGCCGGTTTGGATTTGGGAGTTGTGAACGTAGGAAATATGTCAAATCGGAAAGATACAGAAGTATTGCGACCTAATATCAGTGTAACATCAGAGGAAAGAGCAGCCTTTGAAAAATTACTGTCGGATGGTGTTGAATTTACGACAATTATGACACCTGACGACAAAAAAACCTATTTGAAAGATATCTTGTAGGTATGCTTATGAATAAAAATATTATATTAATGAGTCACGGAAAAATGGCTGAAGAAACTTTAAATTCAGCAAAGATGATAGTCGGTGATATGTTAGATTATCCTGTAGTTTCAATGGCGTCACAAGATGGTATTGAGGGAACTATAGAAAAATTGAACCAAGCTCTAAAAAAATATGAACGAAGTACAGAAATTTTAGTCATTGTTGATTTACTTGGTGGAACTCCTGGTAATGCAGCTCTTTTGAAAGCACATGAAGATCCACGAATTAGTGTATTGACAGGATTAAACTTAGCAATGCTTTTAGAAAGTATCTCTTTACCACCAGAAAATTTGGCTGATAATTTGAAAGAAATCGGACAAAATAGTATTCAAATTCCGTCAGATAATAAACTTAATGAAGACGATGAATAATGAATTTGAGATGTGATTAACTTTGTAAAACTCCTATTATATGATTATGGACGAATCGTTCGCTATGATCTATTAAAGGAGTTTTTTATTAAGACAAATGGAAAAATATGAAATATTATAGATTAATAAATTTAACTAAGATTATTAAAGAAAAAGTACTAGTATTTGGAAAAAATCATAGAAAGAAATAGACACTCTAATCTTGTTTCTATTTTCATAATACATTTTTAGGAATCGTAACCGTTATTTTTTTAATGAGGGTGTTTTTTGAGAGTGTTACGAAAAAGTACCTGAAAATTCAATTGCAATTAGATAAAAAAGAGTCTTTAGAGCCTTAATTTCACCCAAAGTCATATGAAAATCACATCTCAGAAATCAGTTAGAATGCTGCTTATATTAAATTTGATTTATGTAAAATCAAAGGTGAAATCCTAATACTTCATCGCGATGGAAATCTTATGAGAATGACTGCTCAAATTAGATAAATCAAAGATTATAATTATAGTAATTTAAAGCACCAATTAAATTCGGGAGAATATCTGAGCCAGATTCAATTTCTTGGTTAGTTCAATAGTTGAAGACATGAGTATTGAATCTTTATTTTATCTTATTTTTCATGATCATTGAAACTCATATAAATCAATCTTATAACAAACAAGGATTTTGACTATAGCATTATCAACCAACTATACTTCAATCACTGAGGGAGATAAGAAACTTAGCGTGATTGAAAATTAGGAGGAATAGATATGTTATACAGACAAAATTTATTAAACAATCCATTTTTGAATAAAGGAACTGCTTTTACAAAAGAAGAAAGAGCTAAATATGGAATAACTGGCATGTTACCAAGTACAGTTCAAACTTTAGAGCAACAATCTGTTCAAGCCTACGGACAATATTTGAGTAAAGCGACTGATTTAGAAAAAAGAATCTTTTTAATGAATGTATTTAATACAAATCGAACATTGTTTTATAAATTAATGGGACAACATTTAGTTGAATTTATGCCAGTGGTTTATGATCCAGTTGTTGCTGATGCAATTGAACAATATAATGAAATTTTCTTAAAACCGCAGGATGCAGCATTTCTTTCGATTGATGATCCTGAAAATATTCAAGCGAGCTTAAAAAATGCAGCTGCAGGTCGGGATATTCGTTTAATTGTGGTGACTGATGCAGAAGGTATTTTAGGTATGGGCGACTGGGGTGTTAATGGAGTTGATATTGCAATTGGGAAATTAATGGTTTACACAGCGGCAGCTGGTATCAATCCGGCACAAGTTTTACCAGTCTCAATTGACGCTGGTACGAACAATCAAGAGTTAATCGATAATCCATTGTATCTAGGCAATCGTCATGCAAGAGTGACTGGCGATAAGTATTATCAATTTATTGATCAATTTGTTAATGCGGCTGAAACATTATTTCCTGAATTATTATTGCACTGGGAAGATTTTGGTCGGGGAAATGCAGCAACTATTTTAGAAAAATACCAAGATAAAATCACTACGTTTAATGATGACATCCAAGGAACTGGGATTGTTGTTTTAGCTGGTGTGTTAGGTGGATTGAATATTTCAGGCGAAAAATTAGCTGATCAAAGAATCCTAACTTTTGGCGCAGGAACTGCTGGTGTGGGAATTGCCAATATTATTTTAGACGAAATGGTTCGGCAAGGAACACCGATTGAAGAAGCTCGTCAACGTTTCTATCAAGTAGACAAACAAGGATTATTGTTTGAAGATACAGAAGGCTTAACTCCTGGACAAGTTCCATTTGCTAGAAATCGTGATGAATTTACTAATGCTGATGAACTAACCAATTTAGAGGCTGTAGTAAAATCAATTAAACCAACCATCATGATTGGTACATCTACACAACCCGGTGCATTTACCGAAACGATCATTAAAGAAATGGCTGCAAACACAGCGCGTCCAATCATTATGCCCTTATCAAATCCAACCAAATTAGCAGAAGCAAAAGCAGCTGATATTATTGAATGGACAGATGGTAAAGCATTAATTGGAACAGGAATTCCTGCAGGCGATGTTGAATATAAAGGAGTCACTTATCAAATAGGACAAGCCAATAATGCTTTAATGTATCCTGGTTTAGGTTTAGGACTAATTGCGTCAACTGCAACTCGTGTAAACGCAGAAATTATTTCTCAAGCCAGTCGTGCTTTAGGTGGAATCGTAGATATAACCCAACCTGGAGCTGCTGTTTTGCCACCTGTTGCAAAAATTACAGATTTTTCACAAATTATTGCAGAAGTTGTTACTAAATCTGTTGTAGAGCAAGGATTAAATCGCGAAGAAATTAGTGATATTGAAGGAACAGTTAAAGCTGCTAAATGGTATCCAGAATATCAAGACTTAGAAACAAGCAAGGAAGCAAAATTAATTAAATAAAAAAAACAGTAAGTTGATCAATTTCAACTTACTGTTTTTGTATTTGATTGAGGAACTTTATTTCATTTTTTCTACAAACCAATCAATAACTTTTTCTTCATAATTGGAGGTGGCTGCTTCTTTGTCAATAATAACTTTTCTCGTCTCAAGATTTATTTTAACAGCCAATTTACCCCAGATAAAAAGAGAAGTTTCATTTTTGGAATTTTTGATGCGATATTTCTCGATAATTGGTGAATTAGTGCTGCAACATCCATAATTTTTAGCTATTCGTCGACTTTTGATAACAGCTTCTCCATTTTTTTGTGCTTCTTCGTATAGTTGGTCTAATTCTTGATCGATTCCTAACATTGACTGTCAGCTCTTTTCTGAATGATTTCTACCATATAATTTTAACAGATTTTTGGCAATTCAGAAATTTATAGCGATTGAATGATTAGAAATTTATTGTTTACATAAAAAAGCCTCCAGTTCTCACTGAAGATTTTCGATTTAAAAATTATTTAACTCCGTAGAAGGCGATTCCTTCATCAATCCAGCCATTACTGTGGATGAAATCTTGTTCAGCGGATGAAGCAGTGTATAAATGAGAGCCAGCGCCACGTGCATTTGGATTAAAGCTACGGTAAATAGGTGTACCTTCGTTTACATCAGAGTAGAAGGCAATACCTTCCTTAGCCCAACCTTCCTTAGCCACTGAATTATATTCTTTCTCATTCATCGTGTAGAAATGTTCACCAGAGTTAGGGTTGTATAGGCGATATACAGGTGTGCCAGTTTCAGCTGTTTGCCAAGCAGTACCTTCGTCGACCCAGCCAAGATTTACAATATAATCGAACTCAGCTTTGCTTCCAGTATAAAAATGTTCACCGGAATTAGGATTATATGCACGATATAAAGGAAGTCCTTGCATAACTGGAGCTTCTAAATTAATTGAGATATTTTTTTCGGCAATCAGATTGTTTTGATCAACCGCTCGACTTAGCGGATTTGTTGAACCATAAACTTTTATCGTTGCATTATATTCTCCTGGATTCGCTTTTAAAGCAGCTAATAGTTCTGCATCGGTTTTTCCGGCAGCAGCGCCATCTAAATCGACCTCATAAAAATACTTGTTACTTTCTAAAGTTTCAGTTGGTAACAAAGCAACATTTCCAGCAGTACCGTTATTAGACCAAGGGGCACCTTCGGAAGAACCCAAAATTAATCGCGTTAACATGCCATCTCCGCCAAAGTCTTCAAAAGGAATGATTTTGTTGACACCAGCTGTAAATGGGCCAGGGAAATTTGCACTAGAAAGATATTCGCCGGGAACTTTAACACTATCCTTTGTATTTTCAGCTACGGTATTTTGAATACTTTGATCAATATTTACAGTTGCCATTTTAGTTGCTACAATATCTGTTGTTCCAACAGTATAAACATTGATTGTTGCATTATATTGCCCAGGATTTTCTTGAAGTGCTTTAATTAATTCAGCCCCCATTAAACCTTCAGCAGCGCCATCAAGTGTGACCTGATAAGTATATTGATCAGCTTGGAAATCAGCAGCTGGTAGTAAAGCAGCATTTCCAGCAGTGCCATTATCAGACCAAGGAGCACTGTCTGAAGAATTCAATAGTAATCTAGTCAACATACCATCACCACCGAAGTCTTCAAATGGGATCGTTTCATTGACACCAGCAGTAAATGGTCCAGGGTTAACAGCATTTGTAATTGCACTGGTAGATACATCGATAGAGTCTTTTATATTAGTATCTAGTTGCTGTTGAAGATTATTGGTACCGATATTTAATGTAACATTTTTTGTAGCAACTTCGGTTGGATTACCTGTCTCAAATACTCTGACAGTTGCGTTATATGAAGTTGCTGTGCTAGTTTGTAGCGCTTGAATTAACGGTTCTCCTGTTAATCCTGCAGCTTCACCATCTAAATCTACTTGATAAGTATAAGTACCATTTTGTAGATCAGCGACAGGGGGTAATGCAGTATTCATGCCAGTACCATTGTTTGACCAAGGTGCACCATCTGAAGATTTCAGCAATAATCTAGTCAACATACCATCGCCACCAAATTCTTCAAAAGGAATTGATGAATTTACTCCAGCAAGGAAAGGACCAGTGCCGTTTGAATATGCACTGTCAATTATAGTTTTTGGAACATATAGAGAGTCTTTAATATTATTATCAATCGCTTGTTGTACATCACCAGTTTCAATAGCAGTCACTACGGGTGCTGTCTCAGCGTTAGCAGATGATGAACTGTGGATTACCGCGAAACCACTTGTACCTAATACAGCTAATGAAATTAGTGAAATAGCGATTCTTTTTTGTTTTGTCTTTGATAAAGCCCTTGTTTGCTTATTTAACAAATTATATTTTTTCCCACTCATTTTTATTCCTCCAATATTTTCTTGACTTGAACAAATGCTATAAATCATCAGAATAATTCTTTGATAAATTATTCAATATGGTCTTAGGAGATGTCATTAGATTTATCCCCCGGCTTTTATTCTGCAAATTCCCCCCTATATGCAGATGATATTAAACTGAAGGTACTCTCATAGATAGAAAAATGTTTGGAAGTATAAGAAAAGAGATTTTAATATCTGATATTTTTGTTATTTAATTTTTTGAAATCTTTTTTTTATTTGCTTTATATAGAGTGGGATTTAAATATAATGTAATTTTAAGCGAGGTGAATCAATCTTTAATTCAGATGGAAAAAAGTGATTGTTATAGATGAAATAGGTTGTGTTAGAAATTTTTTATGTAAAAAGACCAAGACAGAGATGTCTTGGTCAGAGTTTTAATAGTTATAATAACCATTAAAAAAACTCGAAATTAATGCTGCAAAAAATAAGAAATAAAGGATTACTCCAGCGATTGCTATAATGAATTGCACTAAGCCAGCACGATTCCATGTTTTTTGAACTGCCAAAAAGGTTTCGACATCTTGATAATTCCCTTTTTGCCAAGCCCATTCATTCCCTTTAAACCCACAAACAAAGATCCAAACAATATTAAAGAGTGGAATTAAACAAAGTAATGGTAAATATGTTTGATTTCCGATTCCCCAAAAGATGTTGTACATAAAGGCGCCCCAATTCCAGCCTTTAATTTCTCTTGGAACAATTTTTGTTGAAATTTCATCCATTTTTCATTCCTCCTTTTCTGAAAATAATAGTACCATAACTTGACTTATTCAGCTAAAGATATTGTGAAGGAAAGTTTAAATGGTTTTAAGATTTGGATTTCTTAACAAAGCAAATGCTATACTAATGAAAATAATTGAAGAAGGAAGATTTATTTGCAAAATAAACCACGCGTTGTTGCAAGTCAGTGGCTGTCATTGTTTTTTAGTGTAGCGACATTTTTTTTAATTAGTAGTAGCTCTTTGATATATCGAATTTTTCCTGCGGATTGGACTATTTTAAACACCATACGCAATCAGAGTTATGGACAAATCGTTTTAATAGGCCTTTTGATTTTTATAGTTGTAGCCGTGTATCAATTTTCTCCCTTATCAATTTATTTTAAAAGAAAACAAATTGGAGGTAGAACAATAAACGATCCTGCAGAAATTGAATTTTTGTCAGTTGTCAATGGGGCTGTTTATCAGCGATTACTAAAACGTTATCCAAATGCCAAAAAGGCTAGGTTGTGGATAATCGATGAACGGGAAATTAATGCTTTTGCGTTAGGTTATCGAGATATTTGTTTGTATCGTGGTTTGTTGCAGTTGGTAGAGGTGGACCAATTAGAAGCAATTTTGGCGCATGAATATGCTCATTTGTACCATCGTGACACATTAGGATTGTTGTTAATTCGTACCAGTTATGTAGCTTCGGCATTTTTATTGTTGTATATATTCCATTGGCTCATTGTGATAGTATTTTTAATTGGTCTTATTTTTAGTTTGTTATTAATAGGTAGAAGGAAAAATTTATTCAAAACAATAAGTAATTTTACTAGGAATTTGTTTTATCGTTACTATAAATTAATTCACTTTTTAATGGCGCAAGTAAGTAAGCAGCAAGAATATCGTGCAGATGAAACAGCCTTATATCTAGGTTTTGCGCAAGGATTGGAAAATTTCTTTTATTTGCTGACTGAGATGACTTATCAATCTAACAACAACTTTTTAAAAATGTTACAGTCCAATCATCCTAGTATTAAAGCAAGATTAAAAAATATTCGAAAAAAGATGGAAAGGTGAAGTTATGTTCATTTAGTGAACATAGCTTTTTTTACTGTTTTTTTTGCGAGGTGTTATAATAAAAGAAAAGGAGATGATCAAAATGAAAACTAGCTATCGAAATATTTTAGTAGCTCTGGACGGATCAGAACAAGCCGATAATGCTTTGTTAGAGGCAGTTGAGACAGCCAAACGAAATGATACCAAATTGTACTTAGTTTCTGTCATTGATGATAGTAATTTGTTGATGAATACAGCTATTCCCGTAGATAAAGTTATCGAGGAAGAGAAAAGTTCTGTTAATGCTGAATTGACAAAAAAAATTAAAGAAATCGATTATCCTAAAGCAGAAATTCTGATTGCTGTTGGAAATCCTAAAAAATATTTAACTGTAGATTTACCAAAAAGTCTAAATATTGATCTTATTTTCTTAGGAGCAACTGGTAAAGGTAGAATTGAACGTATCTTGGTGGGTTCCGTAGCAAATTATGTTGTCAATCATGCGCCGTGTAATGTTATGGTGGTCAGAGACTAAGTATTTAAATTTACAGTAATGATGACGTTACCAAAAAGGAATATTCTTGCTTTTTTTCTAGATTTGAGGTGTTATTAGGATACCTTAAATATTTAGGAGCAAGTTTATGAATATAATGATTGCATTAATCCCTGCGATTAGCTGGGGGCTTCAACCTTTGTTTGCGAAGTGGCTAGGTGGGCGACTGAGTAACCAAATTTTGGGAGTAGGTATGGGTGCAATGATTGTTGGTAGCGGGGTATATTTATCTATTTCACCAGAAAAAATTAGTTTTGGATCTTTTATGCTGAGTCTTTTATCTGGTCTTTTTTTCTTAGTTGGACAACTAGGGCAATTAAGAGCTTTAAAAATGATTGGTGTTACACAGATGATGCTTATTTCAGTCGCATCGCAATTGATTATTTCTGATTTAAGCCAATTGATTTTTAACGGGTTTAATGGAGTATCTGGATTAATACTGGTTCTTGTGAGTATTTTGATGATTGGTGCTATTTTTATATTAGCATTTAGGGATCTGAAATCGACAAGAAATAAATTCTTGCAAGCTTTGGTTATCATACTTTTTTCTAGTTTTAGTTTCAATTTGTATTTTTCTATCAGTAATGTAATTAATACTGGAAACTTTTCATTTTACTTTCCACAGATGGTGGGTGTGTTTATAAGTGCCATCGTTTATGTGTTACTAACCAATCCGAAAAGCTTTGTCCAAAAGAAAAGTTGGTATAATGTGATTATTGGCTTGTTAATTAGTGTATCAACTATTGGCTATCTTTTTTTAGATAAACTTTATGATCAAAAGATTAATTACCTTATTTCAGCCGTCGCGGTTGTAATCACCATGATGGGTGGTATGATTGTTTTTCACGAAGTTGAGCAAAGAAGATTAAAGTATTTTCTTCTAAGCGGTGGTTTGTTTGCACTAGGAAGTATTTTGCTTAGTTTATATTAAAAAATGCGCAAAACTGTATAAACAGTTTTGCGCATTTTTTGTAGGTTCTAAAAGAAAATAAAGTATACATTAATAGCATAGTAAATCAATAAACCTAAAGCGATTAGCATGGAGAAAAACGTAATCCAGACAGTCGCTTTCTTTCTTTTCTTGGGTTTCTTTTTTCTACGAGCCCGTCTACTCATATCTGGATCAAAATCAGATGATGTTTCGATTTTTTTGGGATGCAATAATAAGATAGCCAATAAATCAAAAAAGAATAATGCTTGCAACATCGTGGTGATTAAAAAGATAAGTTGATCGCCACCTACAATGCGGTAAATCAGCATCAAAAACATTGCGATATCAAGAATTAATGTAAGTAATAACGCCATAAATAGACTCCTTTAAACATTTCTACCTTTCACAGTATAGCACAAAAAAATTATCTGTCTTGCTGACAAGTAAATTTTATTGTCATTTATCAAAAAAATAAAACTTTTTCGATTTAAGAAGGTTCAAAAATGTTTTATCGCTTCATTTAGTCTATAATTAAATTTAAGGAGGGGATAGTTGTGAAAGAAGAATATAAAAATATTTTAGTTGCGGTAGACGGCTCTGAACAATCAACAGAGGCGTTTAAAGAAACAATGGCTGTTGCCAAAAGAAATCAAGCGAAGGTGACAATCTTAGCGGTGGTAGATGTAAAATACGCTTTTGGCGATCCTGCTTTTGTAAATGATTCTTTAACCATTCATACGAATAATGCCGAAATTGAAATTGATAAATTAATTGCAGAGTATGAGCCAGCACAAATCGATTTTGAAAAAGTAGTCCTTTCAGGGAGTCCTAAAAGAAAAATTGTTGATTATGCAGAAGAAAATGAAATAGATTTAATTATGATAGGTGGAACCGGTACGGGTGCAATCGAACAAATGGTAATTGGCTCAACAACTTCATATGTTGTAAACCATGCACCATGTAACGTGATGGTAGTAAAAAATTAGAAGCCAAACAATTTGTTTAGCTTCTATAAAATTATTTTCCTGCACCTTGTTTTAAGGCTGCAAGAACAAGATTCCCATTTGAAAAACCTAATTGAATCGGAAGTTCTTCTTGTCGAATCATTAAGGTAAGTAAGATGCCATTGATTTTTTTCTTACCGCTAATTTCAGTGGCTTGGTGCAAATTATAGCGATAACTTTTTTGTTTACTTAAAACATATAACGTATTTCCTGAAATACCATAAGCAGTCAAGCCTTCTTGTTTTTTTAGGCCGTAATATTTATGAAAACCGATGAAAGCAAAAGAAAAATCAACTTTAGGGAATTCATTTACGAATAAACTAAAAAGTGCAGTACCTTTTTCTTCATTCAGGTTATAGTTTACTTGGTATTTTTTGGTAAACTGGTAAAGTTGTTTGGCTGTATTCATTTAGCTCATCCTTTTTTATTTGTAATACTACAAGTATAGCAAAAAGATAGCGCCTTGCCAGTATGTTTTATTTAGAAAGAAATAATCATGAGAATTTGGTGGCAAAAAAAGACGATTTTTTTAAATAATAATCGTTCTTAAAAAAGCATAACATCAACTTGAAAGCAACTTTTTTATCAAAAAAAAGAATAAAAAAAAGATAAATCAATATAAATCCTGTGTTTTCGGTTGTAATGAATCTTGATGTCCGTTATAATTGCGAAAATACTTAACCAAAAGCTAGATAGTAGAAAATATCGATACTGGAGGATTTATTATGAATGAAGAAGAAATTGAATTAGGTAAAACATACCGTTGTCACCCTATTGGATTTATTGAAGATGTTGAAGGGGAAGTCGTTTCAAAAATGACAAACACTGCTGTTTTACGAATTGAAACTTGTAATCCAACAGATCAACTTCAATTGGAAGAAAAAGCTAAGATGGTGGTTGCTAGATATTCTAGCTTTATCTCATAAAAAGCAAAGGTGAGATTATTGAATTTTTTTACCATTTTACTATTAGTATTTACACTAGTATTGTATCTATACTTAATTGTAAACCGTCGGGCAATTATTATCCCGATAGCGTCATCAAAAAAAAGATACGTGATATATCCATTTTTGATGGGTGTATTTATCTGGGTGGCTGTAACCCAAGCAATAGATGTAGACCAGCGAATTAGAACTATTTTAGCTGGCTTAATCCTTTTAAGCTTTGTTTTAGATAAAAAGGGCCTAACAGAAGATCGATTGATTTTAAATAGTTTAGACTTGAAAGGAATTCCATTAGTAGAGATTGATAGAGTGGTTTTAATGGAAGATGAACTAACGCAACTTGTCAAGGTTAACTATTTTAGAAAAGATCGTCGCGGACCAGTCCTTTTGTTTGATGAAACTATTACCGAATTGGCTATCTTTTTTTCTACACATCTAAAAGAAGGTAGTAGATTAGAAATTGTAACTACGGAAGATTGACTTTTTGGTTAATCTTCTTTTTTTGTTATACTAATTATTAAAGGAGATGATTGTGTGAAGAAAATTTTTTGGAGTTGTTTTGCGTTGACTGCTTTTATTGGTATCGCAGTATTTGCTCAAGAAAATCAAGCAGCCACGTTATATCGTTTATACAATACCAATAGTTCTGAACATTTTTATACGATTCATAATGAGGAAAAGACAAACTTGATGCGTTCAGGTTGGCGTTATGAAGGAACTGGCTGGCAAACTACCGACACAGGACAATCCGTTTATCGGTTGTATAATGAAAATGCTGGCGACCATCACTACACTTTATCAGAGACAGAAAAAAATGATTTGATCAGCAAAGGTTGGAAGGATGAAGGAATTTCTTGGTATACACCAGAATCTGGAATCAATGTTTATCGTTTGTATAATAAAAATGCAAAAGCTGGGGCTCATCATTACACAACTAGTGTGACTGAGCGAGATAATTTAATCCATGCTGGCTGGCAAAATGAAGGAGTTTCTTGGAAAGCAACCGGTGAAGGAACGACAGTTAGTGATAGTGCATCATTAAATGCACCTTACATTAATCAAAACTCAGCAGGATATCCAATGGGTTGTGAAGCAGCAGCACTTTTGCAGGCGCTTCAAACAAAGGGACAAGCAAATAATTACAACTTGAGAAGCTTCATTGATGAGATGCCTCTAGCAGCAAATGGAAATCCTAACGATGGTTTTGGTGGTAGACCAGATCAAATTTTAAATGGTACATATCAATCAATCTATCCAAAACCACTAGCCGCTTGGGGAAGTCGTTACGGTAATGTTGAAAATATTTCTGACTATTCACCAGAAGAATTAAAAGAAGAATTACGTGGAGGAAATCCTGTGGTAGTTTTTGTCACTTTGGATTTTGCAGCTCCTCGTTATGGCAATTATTGGTGGGGAACTGGAATTAATAATGCTCATGTAATGACCTTAGATGGCTTTGATAATCATACCAATCGTTACCATGTATCAGATCCGAATGCTGGTCAATACTGGGTGGAAGGTCATGCTTTTGAAGCAAGTTACAATTTGACTCGCTATGCGGTAGTAGTAAGATAAAAAAAGTCATGAAGTAAATTTTCTTTTACTTCATGACTATATTTTTATTTAATGACTTTAAACCGATCTTCATCGTTCATAAATTCTTTTTCGCCAGCTTCTGCTTCTTTTGAACCAAAAACTAATTGGCCGCGTAATTCCCAGTTTGCCGGAATATTCCAAGTGCTTGCAACTTCTGCATCAATCAATGGGTTGTAATGTTGTAAGTTTGCACCAAGACCTTCTGCCGCTAGTGCAGTCCAGGTATTTGCTTGAGCGATACCATTAGATTGTTCTGCCCAGATAGGGAAGTTATTCGCATAAAGTTCGAATTGTTCTTGTAAGTTTTTAACAGTATCTTTTTCTTTAAAGAATAATACTGTGCCATAAGCGTTCTTAAAGCCCGCTAATTTTTCTTGTGTATTTGAAAATGCTTCTGCTGGTGTAACTGGTTTTAAAGCAGCTTCTACGATTTCCCATAATTTTTCATGAGCACCATCAAACAAAATAACTGCTCTTGTAGTTTGTGCGTTAAAGTCAGTGGGACTTAGTTTAACAGCTTCCTTGATCGTAGTTGAAATCTCTTCTTGTGATAAGTTAACGTTGCGTCCTAAAGCATAGATAGAACGACGATTTTTTAAGGCATCTAAAAATTGTGACATGTGAATTTCCTCATTTCTTTCTATTAATTACAAAACTCAATATATCATCTTACATTTAGTAAGTAAAAGAATATGCTTATCGATTTAATTCGAAAAATTTGTTAAATAGAGCTTGAAATAAGTCTATTTTTTAATGACTATGTTAAACTGTTATTATTGAATAATTGGAGGATGTTACATGAAGCTAAAAGAAGTGGTAAAAACTATTATATATTTTGTCATTTTGGCAGCTGTACTTTTTGGTTTGCGGCAATTTGTTTTTACCCCGGTGGTTGTAAAAGGAGATTCAATGGATCCAACCTTGATTGATGGAGAACGAGTTATTGCTTTAAAAAATACAGATGTGAAACGGTATGACATCGTTACTTTTCCAGCTCCAGACGAACCGGGAAAGAATTATATTAAGCGTGTGATTGGTTTGCCAGGGGATACTGTTGAGTATCGAGATGATCAATTATATATAAACGGAAAGAAATACAGTGAACCTTATTTAGATGAATATAAGAGTGAATTAACTGATGGAGAACCTTTGACTTATGATTTTACTTTAAAAGATTTATTTGGCTCAGATAAAGTGCCAGAAGGCAAATTATTTGTTTTGGGTGACAATCGACGTATTTCAAAAGATGGTCGTATTATTGGTTATATTGATGAAGACGATATTATGGCTGATGTGAAATTTGTTTTCTGGCCGATTAACAGAATCGGAACTATTGACTAGCAGATGTTTGCTAGTCTTTTTTTTTTATTGTTATAATGTAAAAAGAAGAGGTGAAAAAATGAGTTTACAATTTCTTAGAAGCGTTGGACAAAGTGATGCTGATCAAAAAATGGTCGAAGTTGCTGAAAGTTGGTTAAGTAATCATCAAACGGGCCGCGTTTTTTTTATTGTACCCAATTATAATAAATTCGAAAAAGAAATCCATTTGTTGCATTTGATGAAAGAAGCACAACAGACAGGGACTTTTAGCTCGATTAACCGACAAGTATTTAGTTTTAACCGTTTAGCTTGGTTTTTTTTGCAAAAAGATGGGAAAATCCCTGGTAATCAGTTGTCGGATGCTGGTAATGCAATGGTTTTAAGAAAAGTCCTAAAAGAAAAAGAAATGGACTTAGTCATCTTTAGAGGTGAAATTAATAAATCAGGTTTTATTGAAGAAGTCATGAAATTCTATCAAGAAATGCAAATAGGAAATCTGACTGTCGATGATTTATTATTGTTAGCCGAAAATAAAACGATTGATATTGGCTTAAAAATGCAAGATTTACAAACTATTTTATCTGCTTATGAAAAAGAGCTTGCTCAATATCAAGTCGAAAATAACGACCCATTGCAATTATTAAGTGAATATTTATCAGATAATAAACGCGTGGACGATTTGTTCATTGTCAGCGGTTTTACCAGCTTTACTGGAAAAGAAATGCAAGTATTAACAACATTAATGGCTCAAAGTCAACTTTTAGTAGCTTTAGAAGTAGATCAACCTTATGTTGACCAATTACCTAATCCACTAGAATTATTTTCAGTAACTGGCAAAACTTATTATCAGTTGGTTCAAGCTGCACGTAGTGAAAAAATCCCAATCCAGCTTGATTTAATTGCTGTCAATAAAAAAAATGTATTTAATCAGATTGGTGAATTTTGGCGCACACAAAAGCCTGAAAAATTGCAGGCATCAGCAGCAATTCAAATTTGGCAGACTACTACATTAGCTGAAGAAGTCAGACGAGTGGGTAATGAAATTCGACAGCTAGTAATTAAACAAGGATATCGTTATCAAGATATTCAAGTTTTAGTTCGCAATGATGATCGCTATCGCAGTGTTGTTGCAACAATTTTTAACCAATTGGCAATCCCTTATTATTTAGATGAAAAACAAAAAATGGCTGAACACCCTTTATTGGACTTTTTACAAGCCTTATTTTTAATTGATCAATACAATTACCAAATTACAGATGTCATTCGTTTGTTAAGGACAGAGTTATTTGTCCCTTTTGAATGGGCTACTAATACTTGGAAGCTAGAACAAAAAATCTTGCGAGAAAAAATTGATCAGACTGAAAATGTCGCTTTAGCATACAATTTCAAAGGCTTCTATTGGACGAGAGAAAAAGACTGGAAATTTGTGGACTATGATTTTGAATCTGGCGAATATCATGCAAATGAAACTATAGAAAATGACAGTAATTTAGTACGCCGAATGGTTCAAGAATACTTACCCCCATTTTTTGAAGAAATAAAGAAAGCGGAAAATGGTCGTACAGCAGCAAGTATTTTTTATCATTTTTTAGATCGAGTAGGTGTGAAGCAACAATTGTTACATTGGCGTGATCAAGAAGTTGAACGAGGATTCTTGGAAAAGGCTCGTAATCATGAACAGACGTGGCAAGCTTTATTAGATTTGTTAGATGAGTATGTATTGATTTATGGCGATGAAATTTTTGACTGGGATATTTTTCAAGAAATATTTGTCGCTGGATTAGTTAATTTAGATTACGGAAAAATTCCGACAACGATAGATCAAGTTCAAATTAATCGTTTGGATATTCGCGGTAAACAAACTAAGGTGACATTTGCTTTAGGTCTAAATGATCATGATTTTCCTGCACGCTTTGATGATACTGGTTTATTGACTGCCGATGAAAGAGAAGTTTTCAGTCAGGAATTACCAGAGGATAAGTTCTTACCAGAAGCCAATAGCCAAAAAATCATGAGTGAACCATACGTTGCCTATGGTGTTTTTTTATCAGCATCAGAAAAATTGTTTTTAAGTTACGCTACTATTGTAGAGGAAAGTAGTTATGGGATTTCTCCGTTTTTGAAAAGACTGAATGTAGGTTTAGCTATTCCTATTTATTCATTTGAAAATTTGAATTTAACAACAAATCCGGCTGAGTATGTCGGTACGTTTCGGACTATGATTAGTGATGTAATAAATTTGAATCGTCAGAGTAAAGACCAACAATATCCATTATCGGCAGCATGGGCCAAGCTTAGTCAAAGTTTGAAAAAAAATGCTGAAGTGGGCGATTTGGCTGGGAAAGTTTTTGCTAGTTTAACCGATTCAAATGTTCCCTTTGATTTGGGACCAGATATTGCCGGAAAGCTTTACGGAAAAGAGTTGTATGCCTCAGTTTCACGAATTGAGAATTTTTATAGTTGTCAGTTTAAATATTTTGCAAATTATGGGCTTAAACTAAAAGAGCGTTCATTATACGAATTGACACAAGCAGGAAAAGGCGACTTTTATCATGAAGCCTTAGATATTTTCTTTAAAAAATTAAATGAGAATGATTTAAATTTAGCAAAAATTAGTGATGAACAACGGCAAAAACTCGCTGATGACGTATTAGCTGAAGTTTTTGGTAAGGTAAAATTTGAAATTTTAAGCAGTTCTCCAAGGATGAACTATATTCGTTATCAATTGGCGAAAACGATTGAAAAGGTTAGCTGGGGCTTAATGCAACAAAGTAAACGGACAAATTACCAAACAGAAAAAACAGAGGTAATTTTTGGATCGCTTGCTGGTCAAAAAGGTATTAGGGGATTAGATCTGCCATTAGTAAATGGCGGAGCACTACATCTGCGAGGGAAAATTGACCGAATTGATACTGTGACAAATCAAGAAAATCAATGGTTTAGCGTAGTGGATTACAAATCTAGTCAACAAAGATTTAAGTTAACGGATGCCTATTATGGATTAGCATTGCAGCTAATCACCTATTTAGATGTAGCAATTACTGATTTTTCTGAAGGTAATAATAAAACAGTTAAACCAGGAGGTGCCTATTATTTCCACGTTCAAAATCCTACGATTAAACCGACAGATAATGTATCAGAGGAGACTTTAAAAGAATTTAAATATAATGGTCTGTTTGTTAAAGATGAAGCACTTTTTAAAGAGATGGATAAAGAATTGGCAGAAGGTGAGAAGTCTTCTCTATTTCCACTGGAAATGACAAAAAAAGGAGCTTACTCAATTGGTCGCAATCAGCAAACTTTCTATGATATAAACGAAATTGATTTGTTGAGAGACTATAATAAACAAAATTTAAAACAAGCGGGTGATCAAATTGTTTCTGGAGAATTGAAATTGAATCCGACTTTGGATAATGAGAAAAAAAGGGCTTGTGAATTTTGTCCATTCCAAAGTGTGTGTAAATTTGACGTCATGATGCCAGATAATCAGTATCACCGCTTTGAAAGAATGAAGCGGGAGGAAATTTTAGATCGGATGCTAAAAGACCTGGGAAATACGGAGGAAGAAGGCAATGAGTAGAAAAATACCTATTCCTGAACGAACAGCCGATGTGATGTTTACGGAGCAGCAATGGCAGGCAATTTATGATCAAGGAGACAATATTTTAGTTTCTGCTTCAGCTGGTTCAGGTAAAACAGCTGTTTTGGTCCGCCGTGTGATTGAAAAGATTCGTCAGCAAAATTTTTCAGTCGATGATTTGCTAGTTGTGACTTTTACTGAAGCTGCAGCTGCTGAGATGAAGGAACGCATCCAGCAAGCGATTCAACAGGCGGCTGAAGAGGCGAAAACTTCTGAAGAAAGAAATTATTTCAACCATCAATTAAGTAAGTTACCGATGGCTAATATCTCCACCTTACATGCCTTTTGTGCAAAAGTGATTCAACGATTTTTTTATTTAATTGATTTAGATCCAAATTATCGTATGTTAACGGATGAAACAGAAACAATCTTGCTGAAAGAAGAAGTATGGGATAGTATCCGTGAGCTAAATTATGAAAAAAAGGAAGTCGAATTTTATCGCTTGACTGAAAATTTTTCTAGTGATCGAGATGATCGTGGTTTAGAAAATTTAATTTTGTCCATGTACAATTTTGCTCGGGCCAACTCTGAACCGGAAAAATGGCTAGACTCGCTGTTAGAAAATTATCAGTTTGATGGAGAATTTGCTCACTCCAAAATTTTTACCGAGCAATTGCGACCTATGATTGTAACAGAATTAGATCGTGTGATTGAAAACTATCAATTGATGATTCAACGGTCGCAAGCGATAGGTGGTTTAACCTTAATTATTGAATTAGCAGAAGATGAACTAAATCATGTATTAACGGTTAAAGAAGCTTTATTAAAAGGGGACTTGGCAATTGCTTATCAAGTGATACAAGCAACTACCTTTAAGACATTTCCATCTACAAAGAAAGAAATAAAGGCTGTAAAAGAGGCCTATCCTGAAGAATTTGCGGAAATTCAAAATTTACGAAATTTGAATAAAGATCAGTTGCAAAAAAACATCCTACCGAATTATTTTTCTGAACCTTTTGAAATACAAGGTGAAATCTTAAAAGAATCGGAAAAATTAGTCAGTGGCTTAATCGAAGTAGAAAAAGCTTTTATCCAACAATTCTCAGAGAGAAAAATGAGTAAGAACTTGTTAGATTTCAACGACTTAGAACATTTTGCTTTGAAAATTTTAGAAACTGAAATTGACGGAGCCTATCCTGCTAAAAATTATTATTGGACTCAATTTAAAGAGGTTTTAGTTGATGAATATCAAGATATCAATCAACTTCAAGAAACAATTTTACAAGCAGTTAGCCAAGAGCATCCAGGAAATATGTTCATGGTTGGGGATGTAAAACAATCAATTTATGGTTTCCGTTTAGCTGATCCGACATTGTTTATTGAAAAATATGAAAGCTACCAAAACGATGTTGATTTTGATGGTAACCGAAAGATTATTTTGCCAGATAATTTCCGCTCTCGTAAAGAAGTATTGGATTTTACCAATTTGATTTTTAAACAAATTATGGATAAAGAGCTGGGCCAGATTGAATATGGTTCTCAAGAAGAACTGATTGCAGGATCCAAGGCTTTTCCTGAGTCGGATCATTTTTCAGCAGAGCTTTTAATTGCAGAACAAAAAGTCGAGGAAGATGACTTGATCGATGAGAGTGCGACTGCGGAAATCTATTTAGTTGCGAATAAAATTCGTGAAATGAAAGATCAAAAATTCCAAATTTTTGATAAAAAAATGGGTATTGATCGTGCTTTAGATTATCGGGATATTGTTTTATTGACGCCAACCCGAAAAAATCATCTAACTATTATTGACGTCTTTAAGAAAATGGGGATTCCGTTAAATGTAAATGATGCCCAAAACTATTTTCAAACAACCGAACTAAGAATTATTGTTGCATTAATGCAGATTATTGACAATCCTTTTCAAGATATTCCATTAGCTGCAGTTTTGCGGTCACCAATTACTGATTTGGATGATCAAGAGTTAGCAACGATTCGGCTAAAAATGGTCGAAGGAGATTTCTTTACGGCAATTAAAAACTATCAAGTCACTGAAGAAGATAAAATCAGTCAAAAGCTTGATATTTTTCTGAACCAATTGGATAATTGGCGGGAACTATCTCATCGTACGTCGATGGTAGATCTTTTATTGAATATTTATCAAGAAACAGCTTATTTAGATTATGTTTTAGGAATGCCGGCTGGTCAGCAACGACATGCAAATTTATTGGCATTAGTAGAACGCGCGAAGGATTATGAGAAGAGCAGTTATCGAGGCTTGTATCAGTTTATTCGATTCATTGAAAAAATGCAGGAGAAGTCAAAAGATTTGGCTGAACCGCCTGCAACAGAAACTGGGGATGCAGTGACAGTAATGACAATTCATGCCAGTAAAGGCTTGGAGTTTCCGGTAGTATTCTTATTAAATAGTAGTCGAAAAGCTAATTTAAGTGATTTACGAAATAAATATATATTTGACGAGCATGCCGGTATTGGCATAAAGTATTTAGATCCTTTTACAAGGGTAAACTATACAACAATTGCCTTTAAATTAATTGCCAAGAAAAAAAATAATAAATTATTGTCTGAAGAAATGCGAAAACTGTATGTAGCTTTGACGAGAGCTGAGCAAAAATTGTTCATTGTTGGTTCCTATGACAGTCAAGAAGCGGCATTAAAAAAATGGCAATTGGCAGCAACGAATGAAGACATTGTTTTAGACACCGCAATTCGTAATGGTCAAGGGGTCTTTTTAGATTGGATTGGGCAAAGTTTATTCCGTCATGCAACGATGGAAAATTATCAACAACAATATCCGATAAACCAAAAAAATTCACTTTACCATCATCCTGCAAAGTTTAAAATTACTTTTGCTAATGCTCAAGAAATTGCTCAGACAGCAAATAGTTATCAGCCTGTTTTTACAAAAGTTAAAGCAGATGATCAAGAAATTGATGTTAGCCAGATTTTACAACAAGCCGGCTATCAATATATTTTTCCTGAAGCAACGAAAACTACTAATTATCAGTCAGTTTCCGAAATAAAACGATTATACGATGACCCTGATAATCGAGAAGTATTAGATATTTCTGACAATCAAAATTTGAATCAAAATCGTTATCGCTTTACCGAGAACCAACTACCGGAGCCGCGATTTTTAGTCCAAACAGATGAAATTAGTTCGGCTGAAATCGGTACGGCAACACATTTGGTGATGCAATTGATCGATGTATCCACACAACCAACTGAAAAAAGTGTTCGGGTATTAATCGAATCATTGATTGCGCAAAAAAGTTTAAGCCAAGAATTAGCTGACAGCCTTTCAATAGAAAATATTTTAACTTTTTTTGAAACTGATTTAGGGAAAAAACTGTTGGCTACACCAGATTTACTTCATCGAGAAGAACCCTTTGCAATGTTGTTATCAGCAGATGAAATTTTTAAAGATTATCAAAATAACGACGAAATCTTAATTCACGGGATCATTGATGGCTATTTGGAATATCCAAATGAGATTATTTTATACGATTTTAAGACAGATTATTATAGTGAAAGTCGTGAACAAGAATTAATCAATCGCTATAAAGGGCAATTAACTTTGTACAAAGAAGCATTAGAAAAAGCCAAGCAAAAAAAGGTTAGTGAAATCAATTTAGTTTTTTTAAGAGGAAATAAAATCATTAACTTATTATGAAAAATAGAATTCTAAGCAACTTATACTTATTATTTGTAAGTGATGTGCTATAATTCGTACATCGAGGTGAGAAAGATGGCGGAATTACAAATGACTGAGTTCACACTTTGTCCGACATTTGAAAAGTGTTTTCAAATTTTAGGTAAAAAGTGGAACGGTCTAATCATTGATGTGTTATTAGAAGAAGGACCACAACGTTTTGTTGATTTAGCTGCCAAAATTCCAGAAGTAAGCGACCGAGTTTTAACGGAACGTTTAAAAGAATTAGAGGCGCAAGGAATTGTTGGCCGTGTGATTTCCTGTGAAGGTCAGAAGCGGATGGATTATTGTTTGACTCAAAAAGGATTGTCGTTAGAAAAAGTAATGTCAGAAGTTCATTCATGGGGTGAAACTTGGATGGCTTAAAGAACTTGCGTAAAAGGTTAATTTCTTGTAATATAAGATTTAATCGAATACGAAAAAGCGTTGATGGAAAAGAGTAGTTTTTTTAAAACTTTTCAGGGAGTATCTGCCGTAGACTGGAAGCAGATTAAGTCAAAGAAAAATGAAGTTCACTTCTGGAGCTTGTCTTTAAGACCGGCAAATTGCCGTTAGAATAAGTAAGAGCGCCAATAGGCGAATTAGGATGGTAACGCGAGACCTCGTTCCTTTAAAAGGAAAACGAGGTCTTTTTTTTGTGGAAAGGAAGAAGAAAATGGATTTACAAACGCAGTTAGAAGATTTAAAAACAGCCACACTTGAAAAAATTTCTGCTACTAAAGAGTTAGCTGAAGTTGAAAAAATTCGTGTGGAAACTTTAGGGAAAAAAGGACCAATCACTGAAGTATTACGAGGAATGAAAGATTTATCAGCGGAAGAACGTCCGAAAGTTGGCGCTTTTGCCAATCAGATTCGTGATTTATTAACAGAAGCAATCGAAGAAAAGAAAACTGTTTTAAATCAAGTCGCTTTAGAGGCGGCTTTAGCTAAAGAGACTATTGACGTAACTTTACCTGGAAAACAAATTTCTCAAGGGAGTCGCCACGTATTAACACAAATCATGGAAGAAATTGAGGATACTTTTGTAGGAATGGGTTATCAAATTATTGAAGGTAATGAAGTTGAAACCGATCATTATAATTTTGAACGGATGAATCTACCTAAAGATCATCCTGCCCGTGACATGCAAGATACCTTCTATTTATCGGATGATTTATTGTTACGGACCCATACTTCACCAGTTCAAGCACGAACAATGGAAGATCATGACTTTTCAAAAGGTGCCTTAAGAATGATTTCGCCGGGGAAAGTTTTCCGCAGAGATACTGATGATGCCACTCACAGCCACCAATTTCATCAAATTGAAGGATTAGTGATTGATAAAGGTATTACTATGGCAGATTTAAAAGGTACATTAGAAACTATGTTGAAAACATTATTTGGTGAAGATCGTAATGTGCGTTTACGTCCAAGTTATTTTCCTTTTACAGAACCTTCAGTTGAGGTAGATGTGAGCTGTTTTAAATGCGGTGGTAAAGGTTGTAATGTTTGTAAATATACTGGTTGGATTGAAATTTTGGGGGCGGGCATGGTTCATCCAAATGTTTTGGAAATGTCAGGTATTGACCCAACAATTTATTCTGGTTTTGCTTTTGGTTTAGGACCAGATCGTATTGCTATGTTGCGCTATGGCGTCAATGATATTCGAAATTTCTATCTCAACGATGTTCGCTTCTTAGAACAATTTAAGGGGGAGTAAGCAATAATGTTAGTTTCTTATAAATGGTTAAATGAATACGTAAATATTAAAGATATTAACCCAAAAGATTTAGCTGATCACTTGTCTTTAACGGGAATTGAAGTAGAGGGATTACATCAACCTGAAACTGGTTTGAAAAAAATTGTGGTAGGGGATGTTAAAGAATGTATTCCTCATCCTGATTCTGATCACTTATCGATTTGCCAAGTGGATATTGGTGAAGCAGAATTGTCTCAAATTGTCTGCGGTGCACCGAATATTAAAGCCGGAGTCAAAGTGATTGTTGCTTTACCAGGTTCAAGAATTACTGGCAATGTTAAAATTAAAAAAGGTAAAATGCGTGGTCAAGTTTCAAATGGGATGATTTGTTCTTTACAAGAAGTTGGTTACAGCGAATCAGTAATTCCTAAAGAATTTGCTGACGGGATTTATTTTTTACCTGCTGAAGCAGTTGTTGGCGAACCAGTTTTTCCTTATTTAGAAATGGATGACACAATTATTGATCTTTCCATCACACCAAATCGGGCAGATGCCTTAAGTATTCGTGGTGTTGCTCATGAAGTTGCAGCAATTTACAACAAAAAAGCTGTTTTTCCAGAGGTAAAATTAATTGAAGGCGAACAAGCAACCAGTGAAAAAATTAAAGTAACGGTGACTGATCAAGCAGATGCACCTCATTATGAAATTCGTGTAATCGAAAATGTAAAAATTGGCCCAAGTCCACAATGGTTGCAAAACCGTTTAATGAACGAAGGTATTCGTCCGATTTCAAATGTGGTAGATATTACCAACTATATTTTACTATTATTTGGTCAACCTTTACATGCATTTGATTATGATAAATTAGGCAGTCAAGAAATTTTGGTGCGCCGAGCAGAGCAAGATGAGCTGTTAACAACTTTAGATGGTGTGGAAAGAAAACTTTCACCAAATAATATTGTCATTACTAATGGACAACAACCTGTAGCATTAGCTGGTGTGATGGGAGGATTAGATTCTGAAATCACTAATACAACAACGACAGTAGCTTTAGAATCCGCGATGTTTGATAGCACTTCAATTCGCCGGACCTCACAAACATATAATTTACGCAGTGAATCTTCAATGCGTTTTGAAAAAGGGATCAATCAAGCAGAAATTTCTTTAGCAGGCGAAGTCGCTGCTCAAATGATGGTAGATTTGGCTGGCGGAACTATTTTAAAAGGTTCTGTTAAAGGCAGTCAGGTACATCCTGAAAATATTGAAGTGACAACAACTTTGAAACATATTAATCAATTTTTAGGGACAGAATTAACACAAGCTCAAGTCAATCAAGTTTTCACTGCGTTAGATTTTTCTTATGAAGAATTAGGTGAAACAATTGCTGTGAGTGTGCCTCCACGCCGTTGGGATATTAAAATTGAAGCGGATTTAATGGAAGAAGTTGCTCGTATTTACGGTTACAATAATATTCCGTCAACATTACCTAGTGGTCAGACAGTAGCTGGCTTTTTAACTCATGAACAAAAGTTGACTAGAAAAGTTCGTGGTATTTTAGAAGGTAGTGGCTTATCAGAAGCGATTAGTTATGCTTTAACGACTGCTGAAAAAGCACAACAATTTATGCTCAGAAAGAGTAAAGTGACTGAATTAGCATTTCCAATGAGTGAAGAACGGTCTACTTTACGGATGAATTTAATTAGTGGATTATTGGAAGATTTAGCTTACAATACTGCTCGAAAAAGTAAAGATCTGGCTTTTTATGAATTTGGACGGGTCTTTTATCAAGACAATGACCCCAAAAAAGATTTACCAAAAGAAGAAAAGCATCTAGCCTTTGCTATTACAGGTGATAAAATAGAAAAATCTTGGCAAGAAACAGCAGAAACAGTTGATTTTTATCAAATCAAAGGATTATTAGAAAATCTAGTAAAAGCATTAAACTTAAAAAATCGCATTAGCTATCAAGCAACCAGTGATTTAAAAGAAATGCATCCTGGTCAAACTGCATTGATTTATTTAGATGATCAAAAAATTGGTTTGATTGGTCAAGTTCATCCTAGTTTAGCTAAAGCCCATGATTTAAAAGCAACTTTTGTGATGGAACTGAATTTTGAAGCTTTAGTTGAGGTAGAAAAACCAGCTCTAGTTTATCAGACTGTTTCAAAATATCCTGCAGTAAGCCGTGACATTGCTATGCTAGTGGATGAAACTGTTTCAAATGGAGACATTGTTGCTGCTATTCGAGAATCTGCTAATCGTTTCTTGACGGATATTAAAATATTTGATGTTTATCAAGGAGAAAATATTGAGGCAGGTAAAAAATCGGTGGCCTACAGTTTAACTTATGTAAATGCTGAAGCAACGCTGACAGATGAAGAAATTAATAGTTTTATGGTGAGAATTGAAAAAACGTTAACAGATAAATTTGCGGTAGTCATTCGCTAAATAAAAAAACGTTGTCTTAGCAGACAACGTTTTTTAATAAGCACGATGCAATAAATCAACAGTAATACTTTTCAAAGTTTCTTTGGAAGCCGATTCTGGCAGTAAATCAATTTCTCGAATAGCTTTTTCAGTTAACTTTTCGGCAAAAATCAAGGCATCTTCTAAGCCACCAGTTTCAGCGACTAACTCAGCTAATTCAGTTCGTTCTTTAATAGATAGATTTTCAGGATGGATTAAATAAGGATTTATTTTTTCCGGTGAATTATTTTTGGCTGCTAACAAAGGGTAGGTATAAATCCCTTGAACAACATCAGTCAAAATTGGTTTTTCATCACTTCCTAAATCCAATGAAAAGTTTAAAATATCATCATAGACTTGGAAGGCTAAGCCAATCGCTTTGCCAATTCTTTTAGCTCGTGCTTGAGTGACAAGATCAGCACCACCAAAATAAGTACCTTCCCAACAGCTTAAACTGATGAGTTCGGCAGTTTTTCCATTGATGCTTTTTAAATACTGCCAAATACTTTGATCTTTTTGATAAGTTAATGACATTTGATGGAGTTCACCCTGTAAAATTTTTTTCATTGATTTGGCATTTTTCATTAGAAATGGGGTGCCTGTCATTGTTTCCGCCAATAGTTCAAAGTAAATTGTATAGATAAAATCTCCCGTGTAAACTGCGATATCTTTGCCAAATTGTGATTGGATCGTTGGCAGCGCACGACGAGTAGGAGAATCATCAATGATATCATCGTGAACTAAAGTAGCTGAGTGTAATAACTCTAACGAAGCAGCAATTTTTACGAATTTTTCATCAGAAACTTCTCCATGAGCAATTTCTGCAAATAAAAAGAAGAGCGCTGGTCGAATTAATTTTCCGCCTTTTGTACTAAAAGCTTGAATAGCACCTTCTATTTCTTTATTTTGAATTACTAATCTTTCAGCCATTAAATCTTGAACTAAGGTAAGTTTTTGCTGGAGATTAGGATAATCTTTCCAATAATCTAACATGTTTACTCCTTTTTCTTTTAGACTCGTTTTTCATTTTAGCTTATCTCAAAGAGAAAAACTACTAGAACCATCTGGATTAGATTAAGTTTTAATTGAAATATGGTAAGTTTTCAGAAAATATTAACTTTTGACCAGCTTTTTGGAGCATAGTTTTTGAAGAAATTGACAAAAACAGGCATAATGTAGAAGAAAGTTTGATAGGAAGAAGGAAGAAATGAGTTTAGCCGTTTTTTTGGAATTAGTCGAAATTAAAGCAAAAACAGCAAGTGTAATGCCTTTTTTTATTGGGATTTGTTTTAGCTGGTATAATTATCGATCACTTCATTTAGGTTTGGTACTTTTATTTTTTATTTCGATGTTTGTTTTTAACATGGCCGTTGACATCTTAGACAACTATAATGATTATCATCACGCCAGTGAAATTCATGACTATCGAGAGAAGACAAATATCATTGGTCGAGAAAAATTAAATGTGCGTCTGGTATTTTGGATGATGATTGCAATGATTATATTTTCTGCGTTATTAGGAATAGTGATTGCAATGATTGTTGGCTGGCCCTTTTTATTAATGGGTGTCTTTTGTTATTTTGTTGGTGTTTTTTATTCCTCAGGTCCACGACCTTTATCAAGCTTGCCACTCGGTGAGTTTTTTTCTGGGTTTACTATGGGCTTTATGATTAGTTTGCTTTGTGTTTATTTAAACACATATCAAATATTCCAATGGAATATTGTGACATTGGCGAGTATTTTTCTGATTTCTCTACCGAATACGTTGTGGATTGCAAATCTAATGTTAGCCAATAATATTTGTGATTTGGAAGAGGATGAAAATAATAATCGTTTTACACTCGTTCATTATTTAGGAAAACCAAGGGCAATTCAACTTTTTACTTGGATGAATGTGATTGCTTTCTTAAGTATCGTTTTAGCAGTCGTTTTTCAAATTGCACCATGGACATTTTTGCTAACTTTTTTAATTTTGCCATTTGTGTATAAACAGGTCGCATTATTTCGGAAAAAACAAATTAAAACAGAAACCTTTATTTGTGCCATTCGCATCCTAGCAGTTGGTGCTTTGGCTCAGGTTGTAACTTTCGCAATTATTTTTATTTAATCTTATAGGAGGTCTTTAAATTGAAAGAAATCGTTATTTTAGGAGCAGGATACGCTGGCTTAAGCGCACTGCATGTATTACAAAAATCTTCAGCAGATATTCATATTACTTTGGTGGATCGCAATGACTACCACTATGAATCAACCGCTTTGCACGAGGTAGCTGCAGGGACACAATCAGGAGAAAAAATTAGTTATCCAATCATGGATGTGGTGAACCCTAAAAAAACAACTTTCCTTCAAAAGACAGTCGAAAAAATCAATGCTGATGAACAATCCGTTTTGTTAACAGATGGTCAAAGCTTGAATTATGATTATCTGATTGTCGGTTTAGGTTTTCAATCTGAAACATTTGGTATTCCTGGTGCGGATGTGAATGCATTAGAAATGGTGGATGTAAAAACAGCTGCTAAAGTTTATGAACATATTGAAGCACAATTAAAAGAATATAAAACAAGTAAAGATGAAGCAAATTTACGCATTGTTGTTTGTGGCGCCGGTTTTACTGGAATTGAATTAGTTGGTTCACTAGTTGAAAATACGAAACATTTCGCTGAGATTGCTGGTGTTAAACCAGAACAAATCGAAATTTATAATGTTGAAGCAGCTGATAAAATTTTACCAATGTTTAGTGACAAATTAGGTCAATATGCAATTAACCATTTTAAAAAATGGGGCGTAAAACTAATGACCGGTAAAATGATTAAAGAAGTAAGACCAAATGAAGTCGTCTATCAAAATGGTAAAGATGGTGATTTAGAATCTCTTCATGCCAAAACAATCATTTGGACAACAGGTGTAAGTGGTAATAAAATTGTCGGAGAATCTGGTTTTGAAGAACGACGTGGACGAGTTATGGTAAAACCAAACTTAACCGATCCAACCTATGACAACGTCTATATTCTTGGAGATGTAGCGGCTGTAATGGATCCAGCTAGTAATCGTCCATATCCAACAACAGCGCAAATCGCTTTGAAGATGGGGCATTATGCCGGAAAAGACATATTAAATCAAATGAGCGGAAAAGCAAGCACGCCATTTTCATTTAAATCATTGGGTTCAGTTGCATCAATCGGCAATACCCATGCTCTTGGTTTAGTTGGTAAAGCTGAAATGACGGCTTACCCAGCATCAGTTATGAAAAAAGTAATTGCCGATCGTTCACTATTAAAAACAGGTGGTTTGAAAGAAGTTTTTGCTAAAGGTCGTTTTGATTTCTATCATTAAAATAAATTTGAAAGCTATTGCCTGTTTAGGCAATAGTTTTTTTGTAGATAAAATTATGGTATCATGGAATATATTTATTTTTAAAAGGAGTTTAATGTGAAAAAAGGGATATTATTGGTGAATTTGGGAACGCCACAAGCACCAACAGCAGAAGCGGTAGGTCGCTATTTAAAACAATTTTTAAGTGATCGACGAGTTATTTCACTGCCACGTGCTGTTTGGTTACCAATTTTACATGGAATTATTTTAAAAACAAGGCCCAAAAAATCAGCAAAACTTTATCAAAGCATATGGACTGATGAAGGCTCACCACTATTTTTTTATACGAAAAAGCAGACACAGCTTTTACAAGAGCTAGTTCCTGATCAGCAAGTTCATTTTGCAATGACTTATGGCGAACCGAAAATAGCAAGAGTTTTAGATGAAATGCTAGCCAAAGGAGTCACTGACTTAACTGTTTTACCTTTGTATCCACAATATTCAAATACAACTGTTGCACCAATTTATGATCAAATCAACCGCTATTTCAAAGATCAGGGTAAACAACCCAATTTACGAGCAATCGCCCATTTTTATGACAATCAAGATTATTTGAATTTATTAGCTGAAAACATAAAAAAGCAATGGGAAAAAAATGATTACGACATGATTCTATTTTCTTACCATGGCATACCAGTTTCTGAAATAAAAAAGGGTGATCCCTACGAGAAACAATGCCAAGAGACTACCCGTTTACTTTTGAAATGTCTGGGAGAGCTGCCATATGCCCATACTTATCAATCTAAATTCGGTCCAGGTGAATGGTTAAGACCGGCTACTAGTGAAACGTTAAATGCTTTACCGAGTCAGAAAGTCAAAAAGATCCTTGTAGTTACACCAGGATTTGTATCCGATTGTTTAGAGACATTAGAAGAAATTGAAGTTGAGAATCGGGGATATTTTATGGAGGCTGGTGGAGAAATATTTGATTATCTTCATCCTTTTAATGAGGATGCTGCTTTTACTAAAGTCTTGCAAAAAGTTGCCTGTGAGGCTAATTAAAAAAACTGTTTCTGCTTAGCAGAAACAGTTTTTTGCTTAACTGAAATAAGCAATTCCCATTGCTTTTTTGACTTCCAATAAAGTATTGGCAGCAACTTTTTGGGCTTCTTGACTGCCTTTTTGTAGAATGTTCATCACTTCAGCAGGATCTTTGGCAAATTCTTCACGACGCGTGCGAATTGGTCCTAATTCTGCTTCTAAAACCTCGATCAAGTAACGTTTGATTTTCACATCGCCAAGACCACCACGACGGTAATGTTCTTTTAATTCTTCGATTTTTTCTTTATCTGTTCCAAAAACATCTAAATAAGTGAAAACCATGTTGCCTTCTACTTGGCCAGGGTCTTCAACATGAATATGGTTAGGGTCAGTATACATACTCATTACTTTTTTTGCGACTGTTTCAGCAGAGTCGGCTAAATAAATGCCATTACCTAAACTTTTACTCATTTTTCCATTGCCATCAATTCCTGGTAAACGTCCCATATTTTTAGCAGGAAAGACACCTTTTGGTTCAACTAAAACTTCACTGTAAGTATGATTAAAGCTGTGAACAATTTCTTGTGTTTGTTCTAGCATTGGTTTTTGATCTTCACCAACGGGCACCAAATTGGCTTTAAAAGCAGTAATATCAGAAGCTTGAGAAATCGGATAAACAAAGAATCCAGTTGGAATACTTTCACCAAATTTCTTTTGTTCAATTTCTGCTTTAACCGTTGGATTTCTGCGTAAACGTCCAACACTCACCAAATTCATGTAGTACATCGTCAATTCTGCCAATTCAGGAATTTGTGACTGGATCAAAAATGTAATTTTTTCAGGATCTAATCCAATGGCTAAGTAATCTAACGCAACTTGTAAGATATTTGAAGAAACTTTTTCAGGGTTTTTCGCATTGTCAGTCAAAGCTTGCATGTCTGCAACCATGATATACAATTTATTATTTGGATCATCTTGCATCATTAAACGATTCTTCAAAGAACCTACATAATGTCCTAAATGTAATTGTCCAGTTGGTCGATCACCAGTTAAAATAATATTTTTCATTTAATCACCTTTCTAATTTGAGCTATCTATCAAATAGTAACCTTTTTTAGTTGATTAGACAACTTTTATTCAACAATTCAAGTTTGATAAAACCATCATCCATGTAATTAAATCTAACATGGAAATAGTAGAAGTTTGACGGAATATTGAAAAATTTTGGATTTATTTCTTTACAAACTAAAATTTTGTGGAATATAATGAGAACTAGCCTATTTTAAATTAGAGAAAATTAATATAAAAGAGATTGGGAGTTGTGATGACATGTCAATGGTGGAATTTAAGCATGTAGATAAATATTTTGGGAAATTTCATGCCCTGAAAGATATCAACTTAACTTTTGAAAAAGGAGAAGTGGTGGTTGTAATCGGTCCTTCTGGTTCAGGTAAAAGTACGATGCTACGCTGTATCAATGCATTGGAAAGAATTTCTTCTGGTGAATTATTTATTGAAGACAGAGATTTATACAGTAAGGAAGTCAAATTAAAAGATATCCGGACAAAAGTAGGAATGGTTTTTCAACATTTTAACTTATATCCTAACAAAACAGCGTTGGAGAATATTACTTTGGCGCCAATTAAAGTCCTAAAGCAATCAAAAGAAGAAGCGACTAAAGCAGCCGAAAAAATGCTGGATCGCGTAGATATGTTAGATAAAAAGGATTCTTATCCATCAATGTTATCTGGTGGACAGCAACAACGGGTAGCAATTGCACGCGGTTTAGCGATGAACCCAGATCTACTTTTATTTGATGAACCAACTTCAGCACTGGATCCAGAAATGATTGGCGATGTGTTGAATGTTATGAAAAAAATCGCTCGTGATGGCATGTCTATGATTGTGGTAACTCATGAGATGGGCTTTGCCAAAGAAGTAGCCGATCGGATTGTTTTTATGGCAGATGGAGAAGTTTTAGAAGATACCAAAGATGTGGAAGGTTTCTTTGAAATGCCAAAAGATGAACGAGCACAACAATTTGTTAGAAAAGTAATCAATCATTAAGAGGAGGGTGACTTATGTCAAAATTTAAGAAATTTGCCTCTTTGATTGCTATTGGATTAGCGGTTGTTTTATTCTTATCCGGTTGTCGTGGACAAAGTGTTGCCGATGAAAACATCGCCACTCGGATTGATGAAACGCCAACAATTAATTGGGGCGTCAAATATGATACACGTTTGTTTGGGTTAATGAATATTAAAGACCGGACCGTTCAAGGATTTGATATCGATATTGCAAAACAAATTACTAAGGAAATTTTAGGTGATGAAGGTAAGGCTGAATTCGTCGAAGTGACTTCTAAAACTCGGATTCCTTTATTAAAAAATGGGAACATTGATGCAATCATTGCGACGATGACCATTTCTAAAGAAAGATTGGAACAAGTTAACTTTTCTGATATTTATTTCTCAGCTGGTCAATCATTATTAGTTGAAAAAGGAAGTCATATCACGGGAGTCGACAGTTTAACAGCAGATGATACTGTGTTAGTGGTAAAAGGCTCAACTTCAGCAGTAAATATTCGCGAAGCCGCACCAGAAGCAAATATTATTGAGTTAGAAAACTATTCAGAAGCTTTTACTGCTTTACAAGCTGGACAAGGTCAAGCAATGAGTACTGATAATGCAATTTTGTTAGGAATGGCTTCAGAAAATGATAAGTATGAATTAGTCGGTGGAACTTTTACCAATGAACCTTATGGTATTGCCATTAATAAAGGTCAAGATGATTTCTTAAATGAAGTCAACAAAGCATTAGAAACCATGCATGATAATGGCACCTACGACAAAATTTATGACAAATGGTTCCCTAATGATTCAGATGGGAAAGCAGCAAAGGGGGCAAAATTTAATGCTTGATTTATTTAATACTTATTCAGCTGATTTTGTCAGTGGTTTTAAATATACGATCATTGCAAGTGTTGTTGCTTTGATTTTTAGTCTGGTAATTGGTACGTTGATGGCTATTTTTCAATTATCCGGAAATAAGATTGTTAGTTCACTAGCTAAAGCTTATGTTGCTTTCTTTCGGAATATTCCATTGCTAATCATCGTGATGTTTTTCTATACAGTGGCGCCGCTTTATTTCTTTCCCTTTGATGGTTTGCAATCTGGAACAATCGGTTTAACAATTTATACTTCAGCTTTTATTGCTGAAACTGTTCGTTCTGGGATTCAAACAGTTCCTTATGGACAAACAGAAGCTGGTCTATCTTCTGGTTTTTCTTATTGGGAATCAATGCGCTATATTGTTTTACCTCAAGCCTTTAAAATTGTTGTACCACCGTTAGGAAATCAATTTATCAATTTGATTAAAAATTCATCAATTTTAGCAATGGTAGCCGGTTTAGATTTGATGTACCAAGGAGACTTAATTGCCTCAACGACTTTTAATACATTTGGTACGTATATTATTGTTGGTTGTTTTTATTTAGTTCTAACTTTGCCATTGTCTTATTTGATGAATTACTTAGACAAGCATTGGGCCAACGTCTAGAAAAGGAGGAATTGATGAATGAATTTTAGTGGAGCTTTTTCATGGATTAATATCCGATTCCTGCTGGACGGTTTATGGGTAACAGTACAAGTTTCGGTGTTTTCAATTATTTTTAGTATGATTTTAGGTGGTATTTTAGGGACGATTCGTTACAGTGGTATTCCTTATCTTTCAAAGATTGTCGGACTTATCGTAGACATCATTCGTAATTTACCTTTATTATTAATTATTTTCTTTACTTATTTCGCTTTACCGCAAATTGGGATTGCTTTTAATATTTTTTGGGCAGCCGTTGCGGCTCTGACTATTTTTGAATCGGCAATGTTATCAGAAATATTTCGAGCAGGGTTAAACGCTGTACCAGATGGACAAACAGAAGCCGGGATGTCGTCAGGCTTAACTTATTTTCAAACATTAACTATTATAATTTTTCCGCAAGCATTAAAATCAATGTTACCAGCGATTTTAAGTCAATTAATTTCGTTAATTAAAGATACTTCATTGGCTGTCATTATTTCATTACCAGAATTATTGCACAATGCCCGTATTATTTATGGTGAAAATACCAATTATGTGGTGCCAATGTTTCTTGCTATGACGGCTATGTATTTTGTGATTTGCTACTTATTGAGCCTAGCATCTGGTTATTTAGAAAAAAGAAATTACAACTATTAAGTCTATCATTTTTGATAGGCTTTTTTTGTTTTATCGTAGGACTTGAAAAATTCGGTTAAAAAGTGGAAAATAACAATAGTTGAAAATTTTTGAAATTGAGGTTAAATATTTTGTCAAATAAACAGCCAATTGGTTTTATTGATTCGGGTGTCGGCGGATTAACTGTTGTTAAAGAAGCCTTACGTCAATTACCAAATGAAAATATTCTTTATATCGGAGATACTGCACGTTGTCCCTATGGCCCACGGCCAGCAGAGCAAGTCATCGAATTCACTTGGCAAATGACCCGTTTTTTAATTGATCAAGGCATTAAATTATTAGTCATTGCATGCAATACTGCAACAGCAGTCGCTTTAGAAGAAATAAAAGCTCAAGTAGATATTCCAGTAATTGGCGTGATTCAGCCAGGTGCACGAGCAGCCTTAAAAGCAAGTCAAACTGGAAAAGTTGGTGTGATTGGTACTTTAGGTACGGTGAAAAGTATGTCTTATGAAAAAAAATTAAAAGAAAAATCACCAACTGTTTCAGTTACCAGCCTGGCTTGTCCAAAATTTGTACCGATTGTTGAAAGTAATCAATTTTTAAGCCCAGTTGCAAAAAAAGTAGTGGCAGAAACACTTGTGCCGCTTCATAATAAGCATTTAGATACGTTGATTTTAGGGTGTACCCATTATCCATTGCTACGACCAATTATTCAAAATGTGATGGGAAAAAAGGTAACAATGATTGATTCAGGCGCTGAAACTGTCAACGATTTGAGTACGTTACTCGATTATTTTGATTTAAATAACTATGATTTGAACGATAATAAAATTTGTAAGTTTTATACAACAGGATCACCTAAAATGTTTCAAGAGATTGCAGATGAATGGTTGGATATACGTGATTTGATTGTTGAACATATTAGTTTAGATGATTAATGAGGAGGAAAATTAATGCGTCATGATGGTCGAAAGCAAGATCAATTAAGAAATATAAAAATTGAAACCAATGTATTTAAACACCCAGAAGGTTCGGTAGTAATTTCATTTGGTGATACAAAAGTCATTTGTTCGGCAACAGTAGAGGATAGTGTGCCACCTTTTTTAAGAGGGTCAGAGACTGGCTGGGTTACTGCAGAATACAGTATGCTACCACGGGCAACCAATACTAGAAACCGTAGGGAAAGTGCAAAAGGCAAATTGTCTGGTAGAACCATGGAGATTCAACGTTTGATTGGCCGTGCTTTGAGAGCTGTAATAGATTTGGAAAAACTAGGAGAGCGGAGCATTATCATTGACTGTGATGTTATTCAGGCAGATGGTGGGACTAGAACGGCTAGTATTACTGGTGGATTTGTTGCATTAAGATTAGCAATCAATAAATTATTGACTACCGGTGAATTAAAAGAAGACCCTATTATGGAACATTTAGCAGCAATTAGTGTTGGCATTTTACCAGATGGGTCAGTAGTTAGCGATTTAGATTATGTTGAAGATTCTTCCGCAGCAGTTGATATGAATATAGTGATGACTGAAAAAGGTCAATTTGTTGAAATTCAAGGAACCGGCGAAGAAGCAACATTTAATGGTGAAGAATTAAACGCAATGTTATTTCATGGAAAAAATGCGATTGAAGAATTAATTATTTTACAAAAAGAAGCTTTGTACTCTGAGTTTATCCTAAACGAAGACAAAACGATTGTCATTGCAACTGGGAATCCGGGAAAAGTAAAAGAATTTGAAGCTCTATTTGCTAAAGAAGGTTATCAAATAAAAACGTTGAAAGATTATCCAGATTTACCGGATGTCGCAGAAACTGGTCATACTTTTGAAGAAAATGCTCGTTTAAAAGCTGAAACAATCGCTCAAATTTTACAACAACCTGTTTTAGCTGATGATTCTGGTCTAATTGTAGATGCTTTAAATGGTATGCCAGGAGTTTATTCTGCACGTTTTGCGGGAGAAGAAAAGAATGATGCAGCTAACAATGCAAAATTATTACATGAATTAACCGAAATTCCTGATGATCAAAGAACTGCACGCTTTCATTGTACGTTGGTATTTGCTGCACCAAAAAAAGAAAGTTTAGTGGTTTCAGCGGATTGGAAAGGTTTAATCGGTCGCATCCCAAGAGGAGATAACGGGTTTGGGTATGACCCATTGTTTATAGTTCCAGAATTAAACAAGACTGCGGCTGAATTGAGTCAAGAAGAAAAAAATAAATTAAGCCATCGCGCCCAAGCAGTCACAAAGCTTGAAAAAGTCTGGTTGGATTGGTTGGAGGAAAATAAATGAAATATTTAGTAGTTAGTGATAATCACGGTGATCGAGATATTTTAGTTCAATTAGTTGATCGATACAAAGGAAAAGTGGACCACATGTTTCATTGTGGTGATTCAGAGCTTCCTTCAAGTGATGAACTATGGAAAAATTTCACCGTCGTAACTGGAAATTGTGACTTTGACCCTGGTTTTAAAACAGAACAAATTGTAAAAATCGGCTCTGATACGATTTTTATGACTCATGGACATCAATCAAATGTCCGTTTTGGGTTAACGACCTTAGCATTACAAGCAGCTGAAAAACAAGCTGATATTGCTTTGTTTGGACATATTCATCAAGCAGTTGCTGAAATGGATAAAGGGATTCTATTTGTAAATCCTGGTAGTATTTCCCAACCAAGAGGACCGATTCAAATTCCAAGTTATGCGATTATTACAAGTGAATCGACTTATTACGAAGTTGATTATTTTAATCGAGCACACAAGCCAGTAGAGGAATTATCTGTTCATTTGTCCAAATAATTTCTAATTTTTAGTTAATCAAACTTAAAAATTCACTTTTCTTCTAAAAAATTAGGTAAAATAGTGATGTAGAAATGGAGGCAGCCTCATGATTAGTCCTGAAATTGAACAATTAATGATGAACAAAAAGAAAACAATGGTGATTCCGGCTGATAATGTCGCAAATGTCATGAAGGAAAACCCTTTAGAACATGCTCTTCTGGTACTATCACAAGTTGGTTATTCGTCCATTCCAGTCCTAGATAAAGATGATCGTTTTGTTGGTTTATTAACACTGACTGATGTCGTAAGTAAAATGATGGAATTAGATGAAATTGACAGCGATAATTTAAGTCAATTTACAGTAGCTGATGTGATGCAAACAGATATTGGCACGATCACTGAAAAGTCTGATTTGGAAGATATCTTACATCTTTTAGTAGATGCAAATTATTTACCAGTATTAGATGAAAAAGGATTGTTCAAGGGAATTATTACTAGAAGAGAAATTTTAAAAGCCGTGAATCACACGTTCCATGAATTTAACAAAGAAACTAAAATTGAACCTAAAATTTTACTGCAAGTAAGTGCGGATCAATAGAAAAAAGCTTTTTACCATGAAAATTCGGTAAAAAGCTTTTTTATCTTATTTAAAAAGACTAGCCACAGCCCCAGCAATTTTGTTTTCTTCAGGAATATATGGGATTGTAATGTGATCCGTTCCTTGATTATTTTTATTATATTCTATAGAAGTTTCAATAGCATGTTCATTGCGAGCCCAGCTACGCCGAGCTACTCCGCCCATCGTATCCCAAGCGATGGCTGATTTGATGATTTCGTCAACTTCTTCAGAGCCATCTAATACAAGTCCAAAGCCACCATTGATCGATTTTCCGATTCCAACACCACCACCATTATGCAAAGCAACTAATGTCATTCCACGCGCAGCATTTCCAGCATAACATTGCGTGGCCATGTCGGCGCAAACATTACTGCCATCTTTAATATTAGAAGTTTCTCTAAATGGTGAATCTGTACCAGACACATCATGATGATCTCGACCTAACATAACTGGTCCGATTTTTCCTTCTCGTACCATCTCGTTAAATTTCAAGGCAATATTTATACGACCCATGCAATCTTGATATAAAATCCGTGCTTCTGTACCAACAACTAATTGATTTTCTTCAGCATCGCGAATCCAATTATAATTATCTCGATCTTGATAACGCCGATTTGGATCAATCACCTCCATTGCTGCGTGGTCAGTCGCCACTAAATCTTTGTGATCATGGCTTAGACAGACCCAACGGAATGGACCATAACCATAATCAAACAGCATCGGTCCCATGATATCTTCAACATATGAAGGCCAGATAAAACCATCTTTATCATCGATACCATTCTTTGAAATTTCTTTTACACCTGAATCGTAAATGGCTTTCATAAATGAATTCCCATAGTCAAAGAAGTAAGTACCTTTTGCAACTAATGATTTAATGACTTCATAATGACGAGCTAAAGTTTGGTCAACTAATTGATGGAATTTTACTTTGTCTGTTGCCAATAATTCTGTTCTCTCATCAAAGGTAATACCAGCAGGACAATAGCCGCCTTCATAAACATTGTGACAAGAAGTCTGGTCAGATAATAGATCGATATGAATATTATTTTGATCAATATACTCTAACAAATCAACAATATTTCCATGATAGGCAATTGAGGTTCGTTCTTTTTTAGTAATATATTCTTTAGCAATTCGAATAGCCTCTGCTGGTGTTTCAGCAAGATTGCTAATCCATCCTTGATTCAAACGAGTTTCAATTCTAGATTTATCTACTTCAGCGATGATTGCAACAGCGTTGGCAATTTCTCCAGCTTTTCCTTGTGCGCCGCTCATCCCACCAAGTCCAGATGAGATAAATAATTTTCCTCTCAAGTCTCCATCATCAGGAATACCTAATTTTAGACGTCCCGCATTTAATAAAGTATTGAAAGTACCATGAACAATACCTTGCGGTCCGATATACATCCATCCTCCAGCAGTCATTTGCCCATAATTAGTGACACCCATTTCTTCAGCGATTTCCCAATCATCAATATTGTCATATTCGCCAACTAATAAACCATTGGTGATAATAACTCGGGGTGCATCTTTTTTTGATTTAAATAAACCTAATGGATGACCAGATTCTAATACTAAAGTTTGTTCATCTGTCATGACTTCTAAATATTTTTTAATTAAATGGTATTGCATCCAGTTAGAACAAACCTGTCCAGTTTCTCCATAAGTGACTAATTCATAGGGGTAGAGAGCCACATCAAAATCTAGATTATTATCTATCATAACTTGCATCGCTTTAGCAGCGGTACATTTTCCTTTATACTCTTGAATTGGTTTTCCATGAACTCTTTCTTTTGGGTACCAACGATAGCCGTAAATACGACCACGTTTTTTTAATTCTTCTAAAAATTCGGGAATCACTTCATCGTGATATTTAGGATGTAAGTAACGTAGGGCATTTTTTAACGCCAAGGCCGTTTGTTCTTTTGATAAGCGGAAGCCCCGATCAGGAGCTCGGCGAATACCTTCATGAAAGATGGTTTTTTCTGGTAATATATCATCTAGTTTGATGGTCATCGCGGCTTCAATATCTTTATAATCGACCATTTATTTTTCCTCCTTAAGTGTCAAAATGATTGATTTTTAGAAAAACTGTTAATTGATGGCTGTACTTTAAGTATAAAAAAAACAGTCAATAAAGAGTCAATCAAAAAGAAATTTTTAATTTTTGAAATCAAGAGAAGCGCTTACAAAATTTTGACATTAATTTGACTGTGATTGATGATAATGGAAAAGAAAAAAAAGAGGAGAGAAAAATATGCAGGCAGATAAATTATTAGTGAATTTTAGCCAAATATTTTGTCCTAATGACCTGGGGCATCCTTTACGTGGTGCTGAAATGGATGAGGCACAAATAATTGAACACGGTTATATCGCGATTAAAGAAGATAAAATTCTGGAAGTGGCAGCTGGTGAACCTTCTGCTTCATTGATTGGTGAAGCAACTGAAATAGTAGATTATAGTGGAAAATTAGCAACACCTGGTTTAATTGATTGCCATACTCATTTGGTCTATGGTGGTAGTCGAGAAAATGAATTTTCACAAAAATTAAATGGTGTACCATATTTAGATATTTTAGCAGCTGGTGGTGGTATTTTAAGCACGGTGCGCTCCACTAGAAGTGCAACTTTTGAAGAATTGTATCAAAAATCAGAACATCTATTAAATGAGATGATAGTTCATGGAGTAACGACGGTTGAGGCCAAAAGTGGTTATGGCTTAAATTGGGAAACAGAAGAACGTCAATTAAAAGTTGCCCGTCAATTAAATGAAGATCATGATATTGAGCTAGTCTCAACTTTTATGGGCGCTCATGCCATTCCGGAAGAATATAAAGATCGTTCAGATGATTTTATTGAATTGGTAATTGATGAAATGTTGCCAAAAGTTAAAGCTGAAAACTTAGCTGAATTCTGTGATATTTTTTGTGAACGTAATGTTTTTACTGCTGAACAATCCTATCGTTTATTATCAGCAGCTAAAGAACTGGGCTTTAAATTACGGATTCATGCAGATGAAATTGCTTCAATCGGGGGTTCTAAGGTCGCAGCTGACTTGCATGCAGTCAGCGCAGAACATTTAATGGTTATTAAAGATGAAGATATTGATCTTCTCAGCGAGTCAAATGTAATTGGGAACTTGCTACCAGGAACAACCTTTAGTTTAATGGAAGATATTTTTGCCCCTGCTAAAAAAATGATTGAAAAAGGAATGGCAATTACTTTAACGACTGACAGTAATCCTGGAAGCTGTCCGACGGCCAATTTACAGTTTATTATGCAATTGGGCTGTTTCCAAATGAAATTAACGCCGATCCAAGTGTTTAATGCTGTAACCATTAATGCTGCTTATTCAGTAGCTCGCAATGAAAAGGTTGGTAGTTTGGATGTTGGCAAACAGGCGGATATTGCTATTTTTGATGCAGCAAATATTGATTTTCCGATGTATTTTTTTGCAACTAACTTGGTTAGCCAAGTTTATAAAGCGGGCAAATTAGTTGTTAATGAACGTCAAAGGTTAGAATAAAAATTTTATTATAAATAATCTATAGGATTTGGGGAGCAGATACTCTTCAAATCCTTTTTTCTATGATAAAAAATTTTGTTGTTATGATTGTAACTATTAGAGATTATAATTGGCTATTATTTTTTAAATAATTATCGTAAAATGAATGAAAGAAGGTGAATGTATGCGAAAGGTACTACGTTGCCAATTGTTTGGTAACCCTCAAATTTTTTTAGATGATCAACCAGTGTTTTTTGCTTTTTCTAAAATCAATGCGTTAATTTATTACTTGACAGTAAATATTTCGGCCAGTCGAGATGAAATAGCCGGGATGTTGTGGCCTAATAAAACAGAACAAAATGCTCGTAAAAATCTACGCAATACTATTTACCAAGCCAATAAAGAATTAGGAGCAGAGTTCATTGTTTCTCCCAATAAATCAATTTTACAATTAGATGGAGCGTTAGTTGCTCCCAGTGACGCACGTTTGTTCACGGAAGATCCTATCCACTATCTAGATGAATATCGAGATGAATTTCTAAAAGGATTTTTTTTGAAGGATTCTGAAAGTTTTGATCTGTGGGTCATTAAAATGCGCAATTTTTTTGAACAGAAATTTATTCAAAGCTGTTATAAAAAAGTAGCTGAAGATATTGAAAATAATCATTTGGAAGATGTCGAAAAGAATATTCATCGATTGATTGATATTGATGAATATGATGAACGCAACTATCAGATGTTGATGCGTTTTTATCAAAATAGTCATCGTAATGGTAAAGTTATTGAAACCTATTACAGTTTAGCGGGCACACTAAATGAAGAATTAGGTATTCAGCCAAGTGATGAAACACGAAAAATTTACGAAGATACTTTAACAATCGTTAAACGTAACAAAGAACAAAAAGATGCGACCAAGTATCGTTTCTTTGGACGGACTGCTGAACTTGAAGTATTAGAAGCAAACTTGGATTGTTTTGATCGTAACCAACCGTTTCAATCAGTCTTGATCCAAGGAGATGATGGAGTTGGCAAAACCGCTCTTAGTCAGTTAGTTTTGAATAATGCCTCTGAAATATTATTAGTTAAAGCTAGCTGTTTTCAGGCAGAGCAAACTTTTACTTTAAGAATGTGGCGAGAAATAATGACTCAGTTGGAACCAATTGTTTTAACGGAATCAATCATGACAGAAACTTTATGGCGACAAATGTGTCAGCGTTTTTTTCCTAGTTTTTTAGATATTGCCAGCACTCAATTTGAAGAAAAAATAAGAGATACTGATATCAATCATCTCTCGCAATTTTTGCTGACCATAATGGATAAACTAGCTGCCAAGTATCACATAATTGTATATATTGAGAATCTACAGTGGATTGATCAGCCTAGTTTGAAGTTATTGACAAGTCTTTTACTGCATAATCAAAACTGCTTATTTCTAATGACCTTAAGAACTGATCATCATCGTGAAGTGACTGATTTTATTAATGCAGTCAGTCACTACGATAAATTATTACAAATTACTTTAAAGCCTTTTCCAAAAGAAGCGATTAAAGCTTTTGTTGAAAAGCAAATACCGGAACAACAATTTGATTATGAGATTTGTGACAAACTATATGAAGAATCAGAAGGAAATCCAATGTTTTTAATGGAGTATGTCAAACAATTGCGGCAGGGCGGATCGATTAATTACATGACGGCAAAAATTAAAAAGGAATTGGAATTTTCACTTGTTCAGCTATCTTCAATGGAACGATCAGTATTAGAAGTGGTAGCTTATTTCAAAAATCCCCCTTATATAAGCATGATTGCTTTAATTTTAGAGGTTTCAGAACAGGAAATTGCGAAAGCAGTCGCAAATATTAGCGAGCGGAATCTTTTAATTGAGCAGGCAATAAATAGTAAAATTCATGTATTTTTCAAGAAAAAAAAATTAAGAGAACATATTTATTCTTGTCAATCAGCCAGTAAAATCCGGTTAATTCATGAAAAAATTGCCCGTTTGCTAGAAGAACAATATAAAGCATCTAATGACAAAGGACTACTCTCGTTGGTGGCTTATCATTATAAAAATGCTGACCAAGAGTTAAAATCTTTAGATTATGAACTTTCTAATTTAGAACTTTCGTTAAAATTTCAACATGAACTTTTTCCAATTTATAACGAACAAAGTAAAGTGGCTTTAGAATTACATCCGCTGGAATTTCAAAAAGAGTTTGAAAAGTTTGAAGAGATTGGTCACCAGTTAAAATCTAATGAAGAACTTTATGGAGATATGAATGACTATCAACAGCTTTTAATGAAGTATTTATATCTGGAAGGTCGTTATTTAATTAATCGTGGTGATTATCATAGCGGGATTGAAGATATCCAAAGGGTGATTGTTCAAGCGAAGGAATACCACCATGACGATATTTTAGCAAAAGCCTATCGACAAATGATTTATTTTTTTATTCAAACAGACAATGCAATCGAGATGGCTCTTTATATTGATATGGCGATGACCATTGCAATTAAATCTAATGATCATGAGTCAATCGGTATTTTACTTAGATTAAAAGGTTTGTATCATTTAATGATTGGCGAATTATCAGAAGCAGAGCGCTTATGTCAGGAATCGATTACGATTTTTACAATTTCAAATGAAGTTAGAGAAAAATATGCCAGCAACATTGCTGCTTCCTATGATTATTTAGCAGAAATTGAACGGCTTCGAAAAAATTACAATCAAGCTGTTTTTTATATGAAAAAAGCTATAGCTCTATGCGAAGAAACCAGTTTAATAACCAGTCTAGTGATTTTTTATGTAGATATGGGTATTTCGTATTTTGCTGCGGGGAATTACCAACAAGCAAGACATTATCTTCAACGTTCAAATGAAATGTACACCAATATTATTTCACCTTGGAAACGGACACAATTAAGTGTGTATTTAGCTTTAATTGATTTACTGGAAGGAAATTATCAAGCAGTGTATGAGTCCTTACTACGTTTTAGTGAAGTTCAAGGTCAAATGACTAATCCACGTGATTCTGGTATCGTTTATTTTTTTAAGGCAATTGTTAAGCATCTTCTAACTATTAAAGCACTGGATACACCGAAGATAGAAAAACTATTAAATTACAGCTCAAATCATTATTATAAGAAAGCTGTAGAAAACCTTAGTGCTTATCGTGATCAATTTGAATTAAATTATTTGAAGGATACTTTTGAAGAAGTAAAAACAACTGAATAGTTTTATAAAGATCGTCTGAAAAAAATTTAAAGAGATCTCGAAAGTCTAATATTTGAGATTCTTTTTTTTAACGGTCTTTTTTTTCGAGTTTTTTTGTACAGCAAAGATTTCGATTTTAAATGAGAAAAATTTTATTTTTTTATTTTTTTCTCATAAAAGTATCAATAAAACGTCAAAAAATCATTTAAGCAAAAAATCATTTAAATCATTAAAAAGAAATATCGATGACTGTTTTTTACATTTTCAATTTTTACTTTTAAAAAGCAATTAAATGATAAAGCGAACCTCTATAAAATATATACATAATATCCTACTGTTATGAAAAGATACTGATAATTTAACGAATTCTTTGAAGTTAAATTTCAGCTTCTTTTTCGACATTCAGATTAAGAATGTCGAAAAAGTGTCAAATTTTTGTCTATAGAAAAATACGATTAAAAAATTAAAATTATACTTAACAAAAATCTTTAAATAAAATTCTGAGGAAGGGCTTAATCTCAGCATTTATATGAGATTGACCGACCTTTTAAATAATGATAAGGTTGTTCCATGAATGGAAGCGTTAACAACGATTTAATTTGTTTATTGCGCAAAATAAGATTTTTAAGATGTAGAACTGTTAAGAAAAAGCTGTGAACTATTTAGTTTATAAGGGAGTGATGCCCCTTATAAAATCGAAAAATGTTATGCAATTATTAAAAAGAGAGGATGTTTTTAAAATGGCAAAATTAATTGAATGTATTCCTAATTTTAGTGAGGGAAGTGACGAAAAAGTCATTAACGGATTAGTGAAAGTTGCCAAAAGTGTTGGAGGAGTGACCTTGTTAGATTATTCTTCGGATGCTAGTCACAATCGTAGCGTCTTCACTTTAGTCGGGGATGAAGCTGGTATCCAGGAAGTTGCTTTCCAACTTGTAAAATATGCTAGCGAAAATATTGATATGACGAAACAGCATGGAGAACATCCCCGAATGGGTGCGACTGATGTGGTACCTTTTGTACCGATTAAAGATGTAACAACCGAAGAATGTGTGGAAATCTCTAAAAAAGTTGCGAAGCGTATCAATGATGAATTGAACATTCCAATTTTCTTATATGAAGAATCGGCTAGTACACCTGCTCGTAAAAATTTAGCAAAAGTACGTAAAGGTCAGTTTGAAGGGATGCCAGAAAAATTACTAGAGGAAGACTGGGCACCCGATTTTGGAGAAAGAAAAATCCACCCAACGGCTGGTGTAACTGCTGTAGGTGCACGGATGCCGTTGGTTGCTTTTAATGTCAACTTAGATACCGATAATATTGATATTGCGAATAAAATTGCAAAAATTGTCCGTGGATCTGGTGGCGGCTTTAAGTATTGTAAAGGAATCGGCGTAATGCTGGAAGAACGTAATATTGCTCAAGTATCGATGAACATGGTGAATTACGAGGGTACACCTTTATATCGTGCCTTTGAAACGATTCGATTTGAAGCCAAAAGATATGGCGTGAACATTATCGGCAGTGAAGTAATTGGCTTAACACCAGCCAAAGCATTAATTGATTGCGCTGAGTATTATTTGCAAATTGAAGAATTTGATTACAACAAACAAGTTTTAGAAAATCATTTATTAAATTAGGAGGATAACTATGCAACTAATAGATTTGAAAGTTAATGAATTTATGACTGTATTGGGTTCAGATGAACCAGCTCCAGGAGGCGGTTCGGCGTCAGCTTTAGCTGGAGCAATGGGAATCTCCTTGACAAAAATGGTGACTGAATTAACAATCGGCAAAAAGAAATATGCTGAATTTGAAGAAATAGTAAAACAAAGACAGGCTGAAGCTGCTAGACTTCAAGACGCTTTTATAATAGCGATTGATGAAGATACAGAAGCCTTTAATAAAGTATCAGCAGTATTTACAATGCCAAAGGATACCGAAGAAGAGAAGGCAGCTCGTAAAGAAGCGATGCAGAATGCTTTAGAGGGAGCAACCAAAACACCTTTTAAAATGATGGAAATTGCTACAGAGGCTTTGAAAGTTACTGAAGCTTTAATTGGAAAATCAAACACTAATGCTGCTAGTGATCTTGGGGTTGCGGCACTTAATTTAAAATCTGCTTTACAAGGCGCTTGGCTAAATGTCCTAATCAATCTTTCAGGGGTTAAGAACGAAGATTTTGTAAAACATTATCGTAAAAATGGCTTGGAATTATTAACAGAAGGAAGTAAGTTAGCCGATCATATTTACACAGAAATCGAAAAAATTGTGTAAGAAGGGTTGAGTAAAATGACGATTTTATCAGATATCGAAATTGCAAATCAAGTAGAGATGCTACCGATTAAAGAAGTAGCAAATAAATTAGGTATTCCTGAGGACAGTCTTTCATTATATGGAAATTACAAAGCTAAAATAAATGTTAGTAAACTAAATGATTTAGAAGATACCAATAGAGGCAAATTAATTTTAGTTACGGCGATTACGCCAACGCCTGCTGGTGAAGGAAAAACGACAACTTCAGTTGGTTTAGTAGATGCACTTTCAAAAATAGGCAAAAAAGCGGCTATTGCTTTACGAGAACCTTCTTTAGGACCCGTTTTCGGTGTTAAAGGAGGCGCCGCTGGCGGTGGCTATGCCCAGGTTGTCCCAATGGAAGATATCAACTTACATTTTACCGGCGATTTCCATGCGATCGGTGCAGCAAATAATTTGTTAGCTGCCATGTTAGACAATCATATTCATCAAGGAAATGCTTTGAGGATTGATAGTCGTCGAATTACCTGGAAACGTGTGGTGGACATGAACGATCGTCAATTACGACATGTTGTCGATGGTCTGCAGGGACGTGTTAATGGAGTACCAAGAGAAGACGGCTTTGACATCACAGTGGCTTCAGAAATTATGGCAGTTTTATGTTTGGCTAATAATATTACTGATTTGAAAGAAAAACTAAGTCAAATTATTATTGGCTACTCTTTTGAAGGTAAGCCTGTGACTGCCAAAGATTTAAAAGCTGAAGGGGCAATGACCGCTTTATTAAAAGAAGCTATTCAACCAAATATTGTCCAAACTTTAGAGCATTCACCTGCTTTTATTCATGGTGGGCCATTTGCCAATATTGCTCACGGCTGTAATAGTGTTTTAGCAACAAAATTAGCTTTAAAATATGCTGATTACGCAGTTACTGAAGCTGGTTTTGGGGCTGATTTAGGTGCTGAAAAATTTGTTGATATTAAATGTCGTTTAGCTAATTTGAGTCCTGATACGGTAGTTTTGGTAGCGACCATTCGTGCTTTGAAAATGCATGGTGGAATGAAAAAAGCAGATTTAGCGAATGAAAGTGTTGATGCGGTTATTAAAGGATTACCAAATTTAGAAAAACATCTTAGTAATATTCAAGAAGTTTATGGAATGCCCGTTGTTGTTGCTATCAATAAATTTCCAACTGATACTGAAGCAGAATTAGAAGCTGTGAAAAAAGCTTGTCAGCAAAGAAATGTTGATGTCGCTCTTTCAGATGTATGGGCAAATGGTGGTGCAGGCGGTGTTGATCTTGCGAATAAAGTCATTGAATTAACTGAAAGACAAAGTAATTTCAGTTATGTTTATGAAGGAACTGATTCAATTGAAGAAAAATTAACTAAAATTGTTCAAAAAGTTTACGGTGGTAAAGGTGTCGAACTAGCGCCAGTAGCTCGAAAAGAATTAGCAGAATTAGAGAAATTAGGTTTTGGGGAATATCCAATTTGCATGGCTAAGACACAATACTCATTCTCTGATGATGCGACTTTATTAGGTGCACCCACTGACTTTACTGTCAAAATTCGAAACTTGAGAATTTCGGCGGGAGCTGGTTTTATTGTGGCTTTAACTGGGGCTGTTATGACAATGCCAGGATTACCGAAATCACCTGCAGCAGAAAGAATTGATGTTGATAGTGAAGGTAATATCTCTGGGTTATTCTAATATGAATATTACCTATTTAAAGGAAAATAAGTATCATATTTCACTTTGGAGCAGCGGTCAAACGACTGAAATCGTCTTATCTCCAGAAAATGGACAATACCTATTAGATGAATTTGACTATCGAATATCAAGTGCCACGATTGAAACCGAGACTAGTACATTTACATCATTACCTGGTTATAAAAGATTATTGATGTTATTAGCTGGGAAAATAAAACTTGAACAAGAGAATAATGAGGTGAGGCTTGATCCTTTTCAAGTTTTTGCCTTTAACGGATCCGTATCAACGAAAAGTTTTGGTCAGTGTATAGATTTCAATTTAATCTATCGTGATTCGATGAGAGGATTAATGAAACCCTTAGTAACAAATGAAACCTAGCTTTTACCAAAAGCAGAAAGTCTTTTGTATTGCATTGAAGATTGTAAAATTGTGATTAATAATATTGAGTATTTTGTGTCAAAATCAGATAGCTTACGACTAACAGAAGTTAAACGACCAGTTGAGTTGTCAATTTTAGGAGAAGAGAAAAGAGTAAGTCTAGTCAATGCAAGTTGTAGCTTATAACAAAGGTTTGAAAGCGTTTTAAGTAAGAGGAGTACAAAATATGGAAAACAATGAAGAACAGATTCCAGGCATTAAAAACCCTGAAAAACTTGTCGCTGAAGGTGAAAAAGCTAAATTTAGTCTTAGTGGAGCAACTCTTTATGGGATAAATGCTGTAATTGGTTCTGGAATTTTTTTATTGCCTCGTACTATTTATCAGGATTTAGGACCTGCCTCTTTAGTTGCAATGTTAGTCGATGTTATTTTAGTCGTGATGCTGGCTGTATGCTTTGCTGAAGTATCGGGATATTTCAACAAAAATGGTGGTGCATTTCAATATGCTAAAACCGCTTTTGGTGATTTTGTAGGATTTAATGTAGGGATTTTAGGTTGGTTTGTAACAATTATTTCCTGGGCTGCGATGGCTTCTGGTTTTGCCGAATTGTTAATACAAGCTTTTCCTAATTTAACTGGCTATAACACTTGGATTAGCGTTTTATTGGTAATTTTATTATCGGTCATTAACAGTATGGGTATTAAAACGTCGAAAATTTTTACAATTGTCATTACGATTGCAAAATTGATTCCAGTCATTGCATTTGCTTTAATGAGTATATTCTTTATTAAAAACGGAATCAACATGGGAAATTTCACGCCATTTTTACAACTAAATCCTGACATGACAATTTCTCAAGCAATGGCATCAACTTCACTGACTGTTTTTTATGCTTTTATTGGTTTTGAAGCCTTACCAATTGTTGCGGGTGAAATGCGGAATGCGAAAAAAAATGTCCCTAAAGCAATTTTAAGCTCAATAAGTATTGTGTCGACTTTATATTTTTTAATCATTGCTGGTACAATCGCAATGTTAGGCACTGGAATTTTACAAAGTAATGCACCAGTACAAGATGCTTTTGTACAAATGATTGGACCCGCTGGCAAATGGATTATTTCCATTGGTGCTTTGGTTTCAATTGCTGGATTGAACATGGGAGATTCTTTAATGATTCCTCGCTATGGTGCTTCGATTTCCGATGAAGGATTGTTACCCAAGGTTATCGCTAAAAAGAATGCAAAAGGTGCGCCAATTGTAGCTATTATTGTTTCAGGGATCATTACGATTGCTTTCTTAATGAGTGGTTCATTTGAACAATTAGCTGAGCTGAGTGTGGTATTTCGATTCTTTCAATACATTCCGACAGCGTTAGCCGTTATTTGGTTACGTCGTAAAGGTATGGATACGAAACCAGTCTTTAATCTGCCATTTGGATCGGTAATTCCAATTATTTCAATTATTGTTAGCATTTGGATGGTTGCGGCTGCTAATCCAGTAAACTTGATTGCTGGACTTGTAGGGGTAATCGTGGCTAGTATTTTGTATTTTATAATTAATCGTAAACCAAATGTAGTGCAATAAAATTTAAAACAAAGATAAAATTCAACAATTATTTAATAAAACGATTTTTGTATAAGTCATGGCATCTAAAATTGGAGGATTTGGACATGAGAGAGGAAAAAATAATTGTACTAGATGGTGATCATTTAACTTTAGAAGAAGTTATCGCTGTTGCAAGAAATAATATCAAAGTAATAATTGCTGAAAGTGCTGAAGAAGCTGTTAATCGTTCTCGAAAAATAGTGGATGACATCGTTGCCGAAAAACAAGTAGTTTATGGAATAAATACTGGCTTTGGTTCATTGTGTAATGTCAGTATTTCTCAAGAGGATACCGCTCAGTTACAAGAAAATTTGATCCGAACACATGCTTCTGGATTTGGCGATCCATTTCCGGTAGATGTTGTGCGGGCCATCATGTTAATCAGAGTGAACTCTTTAGTCAAAGGTTATTCTGGAATCCGTTTAGGCACCGTAAAAGCATTAATGGAAATGTTAAATAATGGGGTACATCCACATATTCCTGAAAAAGGATCGTTAGGAGCTTCCGGAGATTTAGCTCCATTAGCTCATATGGTCATGCCATTATTAGGTTTGGGTAAAGCTTATTACCAAGGGGAATTATTACCTGGTAGAGAAGCAATGGAAAAAGCTGGTTTAGAAATTATTCAGTTAAGTGCTAAAGAAGGTTTGGCTTTTATTAATGGAACCACTGTTTTAACCGCAGTAGGAGCTTTGGCTACCTATGATGCTATTGAATTATTGAAATTAGCAGATATTGCTGGGGCGTTGTCTTTAGAAGTTCATCGCGGTATTTCCAGTCCTTTCGAAGAAGAATTACACACTATTAGACCACAAAGCGGTCAATTAGCAACAGCTAGAAATATTCGTCGATTAATTGAAGGCAGTGTCTATACAACAGAAGCAACTCCAGATAATGTTCAAGATGCGTACACATTGCGCTGTATGCCGCAAATTCATGGTGCAAGTAAAGATTCAATCGCTTATGTGAAAAGAAAAGTTGAAATCGAAATCAACTCAGTCACAGATAACCCAATCATCACAAGAGACGGAAAAGTTATTTCTGGTGGGAATTTCCATGGTGAACCAATGGCTCAGCCGTTTGATTTCTTAGGGATTGCGATTGCTGAAATTGGTAATGTTTCTGAACGCCGGTTAGAGAGATTAGTTAATAGACAGCTAAGCAAATTGCCGTCTTTCTTAGTGAAACATCCTGGTTTGAATTCTGGCTTCATGATTACTCAATACGCATGTGCATCATTGGTCTCTGAAAATAAAATTCTAGCTCACCCTGCTAGTGTTGATTCGATTCCATCGTGTGAAAATCAAGAAGATTTTGTCAGCATGGGGACCACAGCAGCTAGAACGGCGGCAGAAATTTTACAAAATTCTCGTCGCGTGGTTGCTACCGAAATTATGGCTGCTTGCCAAGCGATTGATATTCGTCAAGCACAAAAAAATCTCGGTAAAGGGACTCAAGTGGCTTATGATACTTTCCGTGAATCCGTGGATTTCATTGAAAATGATAAAGATATTGAAATTTATGATGAACTAAACATAGCAACAAACGTATTAGTAGATGGCAGTTTATTAGCTGCTGTTGAATCAAAGATTGATTTAGACATTCAGTTTGAAGATTAATAGATCATGGAACAAGTAAAAAGTGACTTCTTATTGTTGCTTTTGCTTGTTCATCTTGTTTTAGCAAGTTCATAAATATGGAAGGGGCACTTTATGCTAAAAGGGAAACAAAAGGAATTTTGGCAAGATACAGTTACTAAACTAACAATTGCCCTAATTTACGCTTTTTTGTATTCAATTGCTTTAAACTTCTTTTGGCAACCTGGTCAAATTTATGCAGGTGGAATTACTGGGATTTCACAAATTTTGACGACTCTTTTTGATCGCGGTAGCGGTGCAAACATACCAATTTCAATCATTTATTATTTATTAAATGTACCAATGTTCATTTTAGCATGGTTTAAAATCAATAAAAAATTTGTCGTTTTTACAGTTATTTCTGTAACATTTGCTTCTTTTGCAATGTACATTGTGCCAAATATAAGTTTGACGAATGATCCGATTATTTGTGCAATTTTTGGTGGTGTTATTAATGGGTTTTCTTTGGGATTGGCCTTGAAATATGGTATTTCAACAGGTGGAATGGATGCTCTCATTATTACTTTAAGACAACATACAGGTCGAAGTATTGGCGCTATTTCAATGATGATTAATGGTGTGATTATATTGACAGCTGGATACTTATTCAGTTGGCCGTATGCTTTTTACAGTCTCTTAGCAATTTTTGTCAGTGGAAAAGTAACTGATTTAGTTTATGTGAAACATCAAAAAGTTCAAGTGATGGTGATCACGCAAAAGCCAGCAGAAGTCATCGCCGCCTTACAAGAAGATTTAACTAGAGGGATTACGGTTATTCCTCAAGGCTATGGTGCTTACGACCATCAAGAACAGACGATTTTAATTACTGTTATAACTTTCTATGAAATGGAAATTCTTAATCGTATCATGAAAGAAGTAGATCAGAAAGCCTTCGTGAGTGTCTCTCAGGATATTAAAATACTGAGTCATTTTGAAGAATTAAACATTGTTTAAAAAGATTTTCTTCAAGGAGTTGAATCAATGTTTAGTCCAACTAAAATTTTACAGCAAAGTATTCTCGTTGGAATTCAAAAATTCAAAAACCATTATTAACTAAACTTATTTTAGGTTTTATCGGAGGTGCCATGATTTCCTTAGGTTATCTGGCTTATATTCGAGTTTCAGCTTCTATTGCAACGGATTTACCTAGCATTGCTAGTTTAGTAGGTGCGTGTGTCTTTCCGATTGGCTTGATTGTCATTTTATTGGCGGGTGGAGAATTAGTCACTGGAAATATGATGGCCGTTAGTAGTGCCTACTTTGCAAAAAAAATCGTTTTTGGTGATTATATAAAAAATATTTTAACAATTACATTTGCTAATCTAGTGGGTGCAATTTTTGTTGCATATTTTTTTGGTCATTTTGTTGGATTAACCCATAGCGGTGTTTTTCAAGAACAAGTAATCAATATTGCTCATCACAAAGTAGAAGCAACTTTTTTTCAAGCTTTTGTTTCTGGGATAGGCTGTAATTGGTTTGTAGGGTTAGCTTTATGGTTATGCTATGGTGCCAAAGATAGTGCGGGGAAGATTATAGGTATTTGGTTTCCTGTAATGATTTTTGTAGCGATTGGTTTTCAACATAGTGTGGCTAATGCTTTTATAATTCCAGCAGCCATTTTTGAGGGTGGCAGTACCTAGGTAGCTTTTATCAGTAATTTTATCCCAGTTTTTTTAGGAAATATTGTTGGAGGAGGAATTTTTGTTTCCGGTTTTTATTATTTAAGTTATAATCAGCATTGATAAAAAATAAACAGAGTAGAAGACAAAGCGTTAAGTGTCTTGAAGATGGAATGTTGCTTCAGGAACGAAGAATGGCGATTCGCGGTTTTGTCTTCGCATTCGCTGCATGCTTTTTTGTGTAGCAGCTCTAAAGGAGATGCTCATCGTGAAAAAATTAAACGCTCACGCAATTGCTACAATGGGATTATTAATCGCCTTAATGGTTGTTTTATCCCAAATTTTTGGATTTGAAACGCAGCTACTAAAAGTTACCTTTGATTTTGTACCAGAGGTAGTATTAGCTAGCCTTTTTGGTCCTTTATGGACAGGGGTTGGAGCTGCCATTGCTGATATAATCGGCAATACAATGTTAGGAAAAGCGCCATTTTTCATCGGCTTCACTTTGAATGCTTTTATTGGTGGCTTGATTTATGGTTATTTTTTCTATAAGAAAAAAGTAACTATAAAAAATGCATTTTTCTGTGTGTTACTGAATACAATAATCATTAGCTTATTTTTAACACCACTATGGTTGTCAATTATGTATGGTATTCCTTTTACGGACAAAGCCTTATGGACAATTCGCTTGACTAAGGCTGCGGTTATGCTTCCTTTACAAACGGGGTTAATTTTCTTTTTTAGCAATGCATTACCATTAAAAATGATCAGCAAGCGCTATGCTTCATAAAAAATAATTTATATCGGTAAGAAATCCGCGGATCTCTTACCGATATTTTTTTTATTTCACGAAAAAAACAGCGGAAACTTCCCACTGTTTTTGAAGCTCGTTTAATTTACGACAATCGGATTATTGGGAATTGTAAATCCGTGTTGGTTGAGTGTGTTTACGTAAGCAGTTAAAAATTCTTCCTTCAGATGGTATTGTTTACCATTTTCTACATACATAACCGTTCGGATTGCATAATTGCTATTTCCTAAATCCACCATGCCAAACAATGTAGGACCATCAAAAATTTCTGATTTAAATTTTTCACTTAACTCTGTGTTAACCTGCATGATTAATTGGCTGATAGCATCGTAACCTTCATTAGGATTAATTCGAATATCTAGCAGTACTTGCATATGAGCTCTTGATAAATTACTAATAGTGGTAATATTACGGTTGGGGATAAAATGAACCGTACCATCTGTCGACTTCATTTGAATAGTCCGAATACCCACTGAGGTAACAGTTCCTTCAAGTTGTAAATTAACCAACCGAATATAGTCACCAACATCAATCTGTTGTTCTAAGATAATAAAAAATCCGGTAATAATATCATTCATAAATCCTTGGGCGCCCAGTCCGATTGCAACACCGGCAATCCCAGCACCCGCTAATAATGAGCCAACTGGAATACCAATTGTATCTAATACTGCGTACAAGAAAAAGAACAATAAAAAATAGGAAAACACATTGCTAGAGAGTGTGTGAATAGTCTTTAATCTAGTTATACTGCCGGTCATCTTTTGTTGCTGTCGTTCAAAAGACTGATTGATTAGAAAATTTCCAACTCGTCGAATGATGATAAATAATACTAAAACAATTAGTAAAGTAATACTTTTTTGAATAAAAGTCGCTAATATATCATCCCAATTGATTGAATCCCAGTATCTTTGCCAAGCGGATAATTTTTTGGTTGCTTGATCAACAACATCTAAATTCGTGCTGGAATCCACTGTTGCATTAAGAAAAAACATATGAAAACTCCTTTTTAAAATTAAGGTAATTATTTGTGCAATGATAGTCTTTAAAAGATGTTCCCATCAGTTTAACAAGTTTTCTAAATACTGTCGATGAAAAATCTTGAAAGAATTTATCTGAAAATTTCAAATATTTCTAAAAATACCATGACATTTTGATGTGAAAATGGTAGACTTTCTATAAATTAAAAGGAGATGGTAAAATGGTGGATATCAAATGGGAAGAATTAGGCTTTAGTTACATTAAAACTCCTTATCGCTATATTTCATATTGGAAAGATGGCGCCTGGGACGAAGGAAAATTAACTGAAGATAATATGATTCATATTAATGAAGGTTCAACAGCTTTACATTATGGTCAAGAAGCTTTTGAAGGGTTGAAGGCATACCGTACAAAAGAAGGCGGAATTAATTTATTTAGACCAGAACAGAATGCGAAACGATTAAATAGAAGTGCTGAAAGAATGATGATGCCGGAAGTTCCTCAAGATAAATTTATTGATGCATTGAAGGAAGTTGTTTTAGCTAATGAAGAATACGTGCCACCATATGGAACTGGAGCGACTTTATATTTACGTCCATTTCTAATTGGTGTTGGACCAAATATTGGTGTGAACCCTGCGCCGGAATATATTTTCAGTATTTTCTGTATGCCAGTAGGACCTTATTTTAAAGGTGGAATGGCGCCGACTAATTTTATCGTTTCTGAATATGATCGAGCGGCTCCCCATGGTACTGGTGCAGCAAAAGTGGGTGGGAATTACGCTTCAAGTTTACTGCCAGGCCAAGAAGCACATGATCGTAATTTTTCTGATTGTATCTATTTAGATCCTGCTACTCATACTAAAATCGAAGAAGTTGGTTCTGCAAACTTTTTTGCAATTAGCAAAGACAATCAATTTGTTACCCCAACTTCACCGTCTATTTTACCAAGTATTACCAAATATTCTTTACTGCAATTAGCAGAAGAACGTTTTGGTATGGAAGCAGTTGAAGGGGACGTCTACATCGACAAACTAGATGATTATGTTGAAGCGGGCGCATGTGGGACAGCAGCGGTAATTTCACCAATTGCAGGAATCCAAAATGGAGACAATTTCCATGTTTTTTACAGCGAAACAGAGGTCGGACCGGTAACTAAAAAACTTTATGATGAACTTGTAGGAATCCAATATGGAGACGTAGAAGCTCCGGCAGGCTGGATTGAAAAAGTAAAATAATTTTTTATACTCAGGAATTTCCTGAGTATTTTTTTATTTTAAAATTTTGATATACTTTAAAAAAGGAGGGAAATATGTGAAGAAGAGAAAAATACTGCTTGCCTTAATATTTACTCTTACACTAATTTTAGGAGCTTGTTCTACTAAAAATGATGAGCAAGTTGATGAATCTGTCGATTTAGAAACTCAAGAAATGATGGATGATGTAACGCAAGGTGATGGTACAGGGACTGGTGATTTTAAACTATTGACTGAATCAGTTAATCCAGATGAAAATCAGTTAACCTTTGAAGCAACAGGGATTGATGAAAATCAAGTGACTTTTGTGTATGTAGCGAATCAACTAATTCTATCTGAAAAATTAAAAAATGGAGAGCCTTATAATTTAGATATTACAAATATCGCAGAGGCCCATTCAACAGATTATTCTCCTAAAATTCAATTTGTTCAATTTGAAGACAATGAAGAAGGAAATACGCCAACATTATTTAGACAACTTAGATATGAAGTAAAATAAGAAAAGGACTATGACAATTTTTGTCATAGTCCTTTAGTAATTGCTAAAATATAATAGTTCAAATTAACTTAAATGAACACCTTTATCTACATAAATAATATCACCAATAATACCAGTTGCAAGTGGACTTAAAAGAAAAGCACAAGTGTTACCGACTTCTTCGATTGTTACACTAACTTTGTCCGGTGTTCGTTCTTCAGATAGGTTCAATAAACTTTGATAATCCTTTACCCCAGTTACTGCCAATGTTTTAATCGCACCAGCTGAGATGGCATTTACCCGAATATTCTTAGGCGCCATTTCAGTCGCTAAATAGCGAACTTCAGCCTCTAATGCAGCTTTTGCAATACCCATCATGTTGTAATTTGGAATAGAGCGCTCAGAGCCCATATAGGTCATAGTGACAATACTTCCGCCCTCAGTCATCAAAGGTGCCGCATATTTTGATACCGCCAATAAAGAGTAGGCTGAAACATCTTGCGCTAAAGCAAAGCCTTCACGACTAATATCAGTTACATCTCCAGATAATTCTTCTTTATTAGCAAAAGCAATTGAATGCAGTAATCCGTCAATTGTTCCTACAGTTTCTTTGATTTGATTAAATGCTTTTTCGATATTTTCATCAGCAGAGACATCTAGTTCTACCATAATCGCTTCTTCGCCAACTAATTTGACAAGATTTTTTTTCATACGATCATTTTGATAAGTATAAATGACTTGGCCGCCTAAATCAGAAATGGCTTTGGCACATCCCCAAGCAATACTTTTTTTGTTAGCAACGCCAGTCACAACGATTTTTTTTCCAGATAAAATTGACATTCTTTGGCACACTCCTAAATAATATAAAATAAGTATGAGCTTATTATGTTTTAAAATGCTTTGATTGTCAAACTATTTTTTTATTTATTTTTTGGAGGCTTGATAAACTTGAAATAGTATGATAGTTTGATAATCAAATAAATAAATTGAGGTGCAAAAATGAACAAATTGATGAACGTTGAAGAGATTATGGCGGCGATTCCAAATCGTTTTCCCATTTATTATTTAGATGCAGTAACTGAATTTGAAGATGAAAAACATATCACTGCTAAGAAGAATTTAACAATGAATGAAGATTTTTTTCAAGGTTATTTTCCGGACCAACCAATTATGCCCGGCACATTGATTGTAGAAGCTTTGGCTCAAGCAGGTTCTTTACTAATATTAGAATCTAAAGCATTTAAAGGGAAAACAGCCTATATCGGTGGGATTAATAAAGCAGTTTTTCATGAATTCGTTCGACCAGGTGACACTTTATTCTTAAATTTTGATATTCAAAAGATTAAAGGACCTGTTGGCACTGCTAAAGCTTGGGCAACAGTTGAAGAAAAAGTAGTCACTGAATGTGAATTTACGTTTATCGTTGGAGATAAAGAACAAAAATAAGACCGTTGCAAAACTTCGTAAATACTATTACGAAGTTTTTTTATATCTTAAGAACTTATAAAGCAAAAGTTAAATTTGCTATCGAAAAATAGAAAAAGCCAAGATCAAAAAATGATCTTGGCTTAATAATTAATTTGTTGAAGTAGTAGTTGTTTCGGAATTTTCCATTGCTTCAGTTGAATTGCTAGAATCTGTTGCTTTACTATCACTAGGTTCTTGTAAAATACTAATTGTATCGATGGTTACCGGATTAGTTGGTTTTGAGTTTTCGCCACCAGTATTAGTTGTAACTTCTGCTGCGGCAATTTTATCAACGACATCCATGCCTTCAGTCACTTGACCAAAAACAGTATATTCACCGTCTAAGTTTGGTGCACCACCATTTTGATAAGCTTCAATAATCCTTTCAGGATAATATTGAATAGCTAAACCATCAGAAACATTTTTATTGTTCTGAACGATAAAGAATTGACTACCATTACTACTGCGAGATTGGGAACGGGCCATCGCAAGAGCACCACGGATATTATAAAGCTGATCAGAATTTTCAGTTTTAAATCCTTCACCCCAGATACTTTCACCGCCAGTGCCATCTCCACTAGGATCGCCACCCTGAATCATAAAATCTTCAACGACACGATGGAAAGTGGTGCCATTATAATAGCCATCCTTTGCATGAGTAACAAAATTTTCAACAGCTTTTGGTGCTTGTTTAGGAAATAGTTTCATTTGAATGGTTCCTTCAGAAGTATCCATTTGAACTAAATATTCATCGGCTGCTACACCTTCATCTAATTGAGGTAAATCGACTTTGCTGAGATCTACACTCGATTTAGTTGTTTTTGCTGAACTTTCTGAAGTTTTTGTTTCATTATTGCTATTGCAAGCTGTTAGAATCAGAGCAGAACAGGCTAAAGCTGCACCAATCATAAATTTTTTGAGTTGCATAAAAAGCTCCTTTCACATTTTCTCTATTTTATGATAACAAAAAAAACACAAAGTAGATATGAAAAAAATGTGAAAAAAAAGAAGAGATCGAAATCTCCTCTTAAATCTAATCTTAAAGGTTAGCAAATTTTTCTAACAAACGAATCATTTGGCAAGTGAAGCCATATTCATTGTCATACCAAGCAACTGTTTTAACTAATTGAACGTCGCCGGCAGTTGTAACTTCTGTTTGAGTTGGGTCAAAGATTGAACCAAAAGTTGTACCAATAACATCAGTTGAAACGATTTCGCGATCGTCATAACCAAATGATGGATTATCAACGGTATGTTTTTTGATTGCTTCGTTAACTTCATCAGCAGTTACTTTAGATTTTAATACAGTTACTAATTCAGTTAATGAACCATCAACAACTGGTACACGTTGTGCATGTCCTTGTAATTTACCATTCAATTCTGGGATAACTAAGCCAATTGCTTTAGCAGCACCAGTTGAATGAGGAATAGTATTGTCAGCAGCTGAACGTGCAGCACGTAAGTTGCCACCACGGACAGGTCCGTCTAATAACATTTGAGTAGAAGTGTAAGCATGAACAGTCGTCATAGTTCCAACTTCAACACCAAATTCATTATTTAAGAAATAAGCCATAGGAGCTAAACAGTTAGTTGTACAAGAACCAGCTGAAATAATTTTATCGTCAGAAGTTAATGTATCATCATTAACATTATAAACGATTGTTTTCATTGCGCCAGCAGGAGCTGAAATAACAACACGTTTTGCACCAGCATCAATATGTGCTTGTGCTTTTTCTTCAGAAGTGTAGAAACCAGTACATTCTAAAACGATATCAACGCCATTTTCTTTTACCCAAGGGATTTTGCTAGCATCAGGTTCAGCGTAAATGCGTGTTTTTTCTCCGTCAACTACGATTGAATCTTCAGTTGCGCTAACATTTCCAGGATAAGTGCCATGAGTTGAATCAAATTGTAATAATTGAGCCAACATTGTAGGGCTTGTTAAGTCATTGATTGCTACTACTTCGATATCATCTGATACTTCTTTGATACGACGGAAAGCTAAACGACCAATACGTCCAAATCCATTAATACCTACTTTTACTGTCATAACCAAAAGTTCCTCCTTTATATAGAAAAAGCAATCACGTGCTCTTTCTTATGAGGTTATTTTGCGACGAATCCTTTTTTTTGTCAAAACAAAACACCTATCAGAATTATTTTTCTGTAACTAATTGAAAATTTTATAATTATTTCCTTAATAATGAGAATTGTATAGAAGATGTTCACTTAAACATGGACTTTTCTTGATAATCTAGCTAAAATGTAAAAGATGTGGATAGTTTGGCTTTAGTAGATAGGAGAATATAATTATGTCAATGTTTTTAGATCAAGTAACAATCGATGTCAAAGCTGGAAAAGGCGGAGACGGAATGGTTGCTTTTCGTAGAGAAAAATACGTTCCAGATGGTGGACCTGCTGGTGGCGATGGCGGACATGGCGGAGCGGTTATTTTAAAAGTTGATGAAGGCTTACGTACTTTAATGGATTTTCGGTACAATCGTCATTTCAAAGCAACACCGGGAGAAAAGGGAATGAGTAAAGGGATGCATGGTCGCGGTGCGGAAGACACCTATGTTAGTGTCCCACCAGGTACAACTGTAAGAGATGCTGAAACAGGCGTTTTAATTGGTGATTTAATAGAAGACGGACAAGAATTGGTAGTAGCAAAAGGTGGACGTGGCGGACGTGGAAATACCCGTTTTGCTTCTCCAAGAAATCCAGCACCAGAATTAGCTGAAAACGGTGAACCAGGACAAGAGCGTAAAATTGAATTGGAATTAAAAGTATTAGCTGATGTTGGTTTAGTAGGATTTCCATCAGTTGGTAAATCAACTATTTTATCTGTTATTTCTGCTGCCCGACCAAAAATTGGTGCTTATCATTTCACTACTTTAGTGCCTAATTTAGGCATGGTAACCACTAGTGATCACCGCAGTTTCGTTGCTGCAGATTTACCGGGTTTAATTGAAGGAGCTTCACAAGGTGTAGGTCTAGGTACGCAATTTTTACGTCATATTGAACGTACGCGGGTTATTTTACATGTTATCGACATGAGTGGTTCAGAAGGCCGTGACCCATACGAAGATTATTTGGCAATTAATCATGAATTGTCTAGCTATAATTTACGTTTGCTAGAACGTCCACAAATTATTGTAGCCAATAAGATGGATATGCCAGATTCAGAAGAAAATTTAAAAACCTTCAAAGAAAAATTACAAGCAGAAAAAGAAGATGAATTTGCTGATGATATCCCGGTTTTTGCAATTTCTGCCTTCACTAAACAAGGATTGGAAAACTTGTTAAATGCTACTGCTGATTTATTAGAAGTGACACCCGAATTTCCATTATATGAGGATGAAATTGAAGAAGATGTGGTTAATTATGGTTATGAATCAGATGAACCAGCCTTCACAATTACTCGTGAACCAGATGCAACTTGGGTATTAGGCGGCGATAAGCTGGAAAAATTATTCAAGATGACCAACTTTGATCATGATGAAACAGTGATGCGTTTTGCCCGTCAACTACGTTCAATGGGCGTTGATGAAGCTTTGAGAAAACGCGGTGCCAAAGATGGCGATATTGTCAGAATTAACAATTACGAATTCGAATTTGTAGACTAAAAAATACGAAGAGAGCATCTGGTTAATTAAATCAGTTGCTTTCTTTTTTTATAGTTATCATTTGAAATTTCCCCCTTTAAAACTTCACAAGCTTGAAAACCTAAATCATAAGCAGGTCGTGGCATAGCCGTTAACTGTGGGGTAGTCATCATTGATAAATTGATATTATCAAAAGCAATAATGCTAAGATCTTCAGAATTTTTATTTCAAAAAGGCCTTTTAAGTATTCATTTTCTACAATAATTGATACACTTAGATAAAAGCATAAAGGATGTGTTTTATATGGAAAAACGAGTAATTATTATGAATTTTGAAATTTCGTCACAAGCGTATGAAGCTTTTTCAAAAGTGAAAAAAATGCATATGAGTAGAGAAGTTAAAGGTGATCAAATGGCTGTTATTCGTCATAGTGAAGATGGACAACACCAATTTGAGATCGAAGACTTTTTAGATTTTACTGGTAATAATAAGAGTGCCACTGGTGGTTTAATTGGGATGCTAGTTGGTATTTTAGGTGGGCCAATCGGCATTTTGTTAGGTTGGTTTACTGGAAGTGTAATCGGTGGCACACAAGATGTTAAAGAAGTTCGTAATGCACAAGGCGTATTTTCATTCTTAATCGATAAAGTTTCTGAAGGTTCAACAGCGCTATTGCTAATTGCTGATGAAGATGACAATCGTCCTTTAAATCAATTAATTATGAATGAATTAGGCGGAGAAATTACGCGTTTAGACTATGATGATGTTGAAGAAGACATTAAAAAAGCCCAAGATATGGCGAAAGAAAAAGAAAATCATTCAAACCAAGAAAAATAAGTTTGCACTGGCTGACAAAGTCTTCTAAAATGGTGTTATTTGATAGAAAGACAGGAATAAGATGGAACTTGAATTTTTAGGAACAGGTGCTGGTGTTCCAGCAAAGCATCGAAATGTTAGTGCACTAGCATTAAAATTATTAGAAGAGCGGAATGCAGTCTGGCTTTTTGATTGTGGTGAAGGGACGCAGATGCAAATTTTACGGACCAATTTAAAACCGCGAAAAATTGAAAAAATATTTATTACTCATCTGCATGGTGACCATATTTTTGGTTTACCTGGTTTATTAAGTAGTCGTTCTTTTCAAGGCGGTGATGAACCGCTTGAGATCTATGGTCCTAAGGGATTAGAAACTTTTGTCCGGACGAGCTTACAAATTTCAAAGACAAAGCTTTCTTATCAGCTGAAATTTTTTGAGATTGCAGAAGGAATTGTTTTCCAAGATAAGCAATTTACCGTTTCTTGCGCGAAATTAGACCACGGGATTGAAAGCTTTGGCTACCGAATTGTCGAATCAGATCATGAAGGTACACTTCAAGTAGAAAAATTAGCTGCTTTAAATATTCCAGCCGGACCTTTGTACGGGAAACTAAAAGCAGGTAAAGAAGTCACTTTACCTGATGGTCGAGTTTTGAACGGCCAAGAGTTTGTTGGTGAAAAGAAAAAAGGTCGTGTTATAACTATTTTTGGTGATACCCGTGTGACAAAACAGTCAGTTGAACTAGCAAAAGATAGTGATGTTATGGTTCATGAATCCACTTTTAAAAAAGATGAGAGTCAGATGGCCAGGGCGTATTTCCACTCTACAACGAAACAAGCCGCTGAAATTGCTCAAGCAGCGAATGTGAAATTATTGATTCTTACTCATATTTCAGCACGCTATTTGGCAAAAGATGCTCAAGAACTAGTGGCAGAAGCACGAGAATATTTTCCAAATACAAAAATAGCGAAAGATTTTGATTTGTATAATTTACCGTTGAAGGAGTGAAATTGGAATGGATTTAACAGATAAAGTAGTGGTTGTGACCGGTTCTTCTGCTGGTCTTGGTGAGCAAATTTGCTATGAAGCTGCTAGACAAGGTGCGATTGTTGTGACTTGTGCGCGACGAATCAATTTAATTGGTCAAGTAAAAGAAAAATGTATGGCTTTAAGCGGTAAAGCAGCTTATGCCTTTCAATTAGATATTGCCGATCCTCATAGTGTTGAAAATGTATTAGCCAAAATTGCTGACGAAGTAGGTAACGTGGATGTATTAGTAAATAATGCCGGTTTCGGTTATTTCGAGGACTTTGTAAATTTTGATTTAAATATGGCTAAAAATATGTTTGAAGTCAATGTTTTAGGCATGCTTTATTTCACACAAAAAATAGCGATCCAAATGGTCGCAGAAAAAAGCGGTCATATTTTCAATGTTGCTTCAATGGCTGCAAAAATGGCGACTCCAAAATCGACCATTTATTCGGCAACTAAATTTGCTGTGTTAGGTTTTTCTAATGCTTTACGGTTAGAGTTGAAACCGGCCAATGTTCAGGTGACCACTATTAATCCCGGACCAATTGAGACAGATTTTTTTGGTAAGGCGGATCCTAGTGGGAATTACTTAGAAAATATCGGTGCGATTGTCCTAACGCCAGAGAAAATAGCCAAGATAATTATCAGTAAGGTAGGTACGAATACTCGTGAAATTAATCGTCCCCATGTGATGGAAGTGGCTAGCCGCTTTTATACATTATTCCCAAGAATTGGTGATTTTTTGGCTGGCGGTTTATTTAATACAAAATAGGATGTGACGCGGATGAAAAAGCAATGGAAAGTGATCGTAGGTTTTCTGCTAGTTTTATTAATCGTATTATTTGCCGTGTTGAACAGTCAAGATGTACCAGTTAGTTTCGGATTTTCTAGTTTCAAAAGTCCGTTAATCATCGTGATTATTGGCTCTGCACTAATTGGTGCCTTAGTGGTTTTCTTAACTTCAAGTGCGAATTTATTTCAACAAAGAAAACAGATTAAACAACTTGAACAGCAAGTAAAGGATTTTGAAACTGATCATGATAAAAAAGTTGATCAGGCTATCGCTGATTATAAAACCGATCATGAACAAGAAGTAGCCACTTTGACTGCGAATTATGAAAGTATGTTAAAAGATAAAGAAGCTGAAATTAATCAATTAAGAAATCAAGAAACAGAAAACAAAAGTGAACCTTTAAATTATTACGATTAAAAGCAAATCTGAGAACAAATAAGCAAAAATTTGTTCTCTTTTTTGTTGTCAAAAATATTCCATGCTATACTATTAAAGTTGGGATGTGAAAGCGTGAAACAAAATAATTATCAATGGAAGATACCGCCAGTCGAAACGGTTGATGAAAATTTTAAAAATGAAATGGAAAAAGCCGGATATACAGAAAATTTCATTACATTATTATGGCAAAGAAATATACATACGATGGCTGCTTTTGAAGAATTGAAAAATACCGATATCAGCGATTTACATGATCCATTTTTACTTCATGATATGGATAAAGCAGTTGAGCGTATTCAAACTGCGATAATGGAAGGCGAGCCGATTTTGATTTACGGCGACTATGATGCAGACGGAATAACTAGTACATCGATTTTAAAGGAAGCATTAGAAACATTAGGTGCTGAAGTCGGTTTTGTCTTACCCAATCGTTTTATTCATGGTTATGGGCCAAATAAAGAATTATTCGCTGAAAAAATTGAAGAAGGATTTAGTTTGATTATTACGGTGGATAACGGAGTTACTGGGAATGAAGCGATTGCTTATGCCAACCAACAAAATATTGATGTGATTGTGACCGACCATCATGAATTGCCACCAGAACTTCCTGAAGCTTATTGTATTATCCATCCAAGATTTCCAGGTGGTAATTATCCATTCGGTGAATTATCGGGGGCAGGTGTGGCCTTTAAACTAGCAACAGCTTTACTTGAAGAGGTTCCAGTAGAGTTGCTCGATCTAGCTTGTGTAGGGACGATTGCGGATTTAGTTTCCTTAACTGGAGAAAATCGTACAATTGTTAAACTAGGTTTACAAGTAATTAAGCAAAATCAACGATTAGGACTGACTCAATTATTAAAAGTCAGCGGTGTAGATTACCAAAAGATTGATGAAATGAGTATTGGTTTTAGTATCGGGCCTCGTTTAAATGCGATCGGACGTTTGGGAGATCCTAATCCAGCAGTAGATTTAATGACCACTTTTGATCCAGATTTAGCCAACGAGCTTGCTGAAAAACTTAATTTAATAAATGATGAGCGAAAAAAAATTGTTCAGGATATTACTGCAGAAGCTTTAACGATGCTTGATGAGACAGCGCAAGTTCATTTACTAGCAAAAGAAAACTGGAATCCTGGAGTATTGGGTATTGTTGCCGGAAATATTTTAAAACAAACGGGAAAGCCAGCGATTGTATTAGCTATTGATGATGAAGGAAATGCTAAAGGCTCTGGTAGAAGTGTCGATAGTTTAGATTTATTCGCGATGTTAAATACGATGAGAGAATACTTTACTCATTTTGGCGGTCACGCAGCAGCTATCGGTTTAACCATGCCCGTAGAAAAAATACCTGCTTTACAAGCGGCAATGAATCAATATATTTCAAATAACCAGATCGATTTATCAAAAAGCAATAGCTTGTTAATCGATGAAAAAATATCTATATCGAATATCTCTCTAAAATTAACCGATGAATTAAAAGTTTTAGCCCCATTTGGTACTGATAACCCTGCTCCACAGTTTATGCTTGAGACGGGCAAAGTGAGTGGCTTTCGTTTAATTGGTGGCGACCATCAGCATGTAAAATTTAGCTTAGTGGACAAAGAGTCAGAAGTAGACGTTATTGGTTTTAATTTTGGTGAAAGTCAAGAGGAATTACAACAAGATGATCTTTCCTTTGTTGGGGTATTAGAAATCAATGAATGGAATGGACAGAAGAAAGTTCAGTTTCGACTTATTGATTTTAAGTCAGAAGGTCTGCAAATAATTGACCGTCGTGCCAAACATACTTGGCAACAAAAAATTGAAGGAGATAAACTGTTATACCTAGCTTTTCAACCAAAGACTAAAAAAGTTTTTCAACCAATTTTTGGTGATCAGATAATCACATTCGACCAAGCGTTACCAGCTGAAATTGATAGTTATCAGCAATTGGTGATATTAGATTGTCCAGATGAATTAGCTATTTTGAAACAAATCGTTCACTTAGGTAACTTTCAAAAAGTCTATCTCTATCTTTATAGTCGTGATCAAGCTTATATTAATGGTATGCCTGATCGGCAACAATTCAAAGATTTATATAAATTTATCATAAAGCAACAAAAATTAGATGTGCGGTACAAGTTAAAAAACATTTCAAATTACTTAAGAATTCCTGAGAATCTGCTAGTCTTTATGATTCACGTGTTTTCCGAGTTGAAATTTGTTACAATAGACGACGGTGTTTTGGAAGCTGTCTCGCAGCCGGAAAATCGTTCATTTGAAGAAAGCCAAGCTTATCAGAAACGATTAGGTCAAATAAATAGTGAAAAATTTTTATTATTAGAAGATATCCAAAGCATCAGAAATTGGCTGCAAAATTAAAGTAAATAAATAGCTTATAGTATGAAGCAGGAGGAAACACAGATGAATTTGAAAGATTATGTGGCAAGTATTGAAGACTATCCTAAAGAGGGAATTGTTTTCCGTGATATTTCACCATTAATGGCAGACGGAGATGCTTACCGAGAAGCAACTAAGCAAATTGTTGATTATGCCAAAGAAAAGCAAATTGACATGGTTGTTGGGCCAGAAGCACGTGGTTTTATTGTTGGTTGCCCAGTGGCTTATGAATTAGGTGTTGGTTTTGCACCTGTTCGTAAACCTGGTAAACTTCCGAGAGAAACAATCGAAGTGGAATACGATAAAGAATATGGAACAGACACATTAACTCTTCACAGTGATGCGATCAAACCTGGACAACGGGTTTTAGTGACAGATGATTTATTAGCGACAGGTGGAACAGTTAAGGCGACGATCGAATTAATTGAACAACTTGGTGGGATTGTAGTCGGTTGTGCATTTTTAATCGAGTTAGAAGATTTACATGGCCGTGATAAAATTGCTAATTATGAAATTTTGACATTGATGGATTATTAAAAAATCAGCCAAAGCTATATGCAGCTTTGGCTGATTTTTTATTATGCTGATTTATGAAAATGATCGGTGTAATCATAAGGATTTACATAGTAGTAGTCTTCTCGTGGTTCATCTTCTGGATAATAATGTGGATTCATTTGTGCCATCTTGCGGCGTTTTTGCCGTTGTGCGTATCTCTTGTCATCCCAAAGCATGAACCAAGTCAAAAACAATCCCGAAAAGAACAGTACGTTAGCCAAAAGACTCAATTTTCCAATCAATAAACCTAACAATAAAACTGCAATAATTAGTCCAAAACGACGAATAGCTTTCATTTTTGATTCACTCCTTAAAAATATGTATAGAACAAGCGTTCGTATTTCTATTATACGAATGTTTGTTCGATTTGTAAAGAAAAAAATTAATCGGAGTTCCACCGATTAATTGATTCTTAAAAAATATGGTTTCGATATAAGCCAACGACTTTTCCTAAAATAGAGACATTTTCTAAAATAATAGGTGCCATGGTATCATTTTCTGGTTGTAAGCGAAAATGATCAGTCTCCCGATAAAATCTTTTACAAGTTGCTTCGTTTTCATCCGTCATCGCAATGACAATCTCTCCGTTAACAGCTGAAGCTTGTTTACGTACAATCACATGGTCACCGTCATAAATGCCAGCATTAATCATACTTTCTCCTCGAATCGTTAGCATAAACAAACTGCCATCTTCACTTGATAAATCTGGCGGCACAGGGAAAAAGTCAGATGCTTCTTCTACCGCGAGAATCGGTTCGCCTGCTGTAACGACGCCTAACATTGGTATGACTTTTGGTGCAGCACCAATCTTTTCTAATCCCGTGATCGTTAATTCTATTGCTCTAGGCTTTGTTGGATCTCGTTGAATCCAGCCTTTTTTTTCAAGTCTTGCTAAATGACCGTGAACAGTTGAAGTCGATGATAAGTTCACCGCTTCTCCAATCTCACGAACGGTTGGCGGGTAACCTTTGAATTCAACCCGTTCATGGATAAAACGAAGAACTTCTAATTGTTTCGTCTCGGTTCTCTTTGCCATGATCACACCTCTTTCTATAAACAAAGTTTAGCATAGAATAAAAAATCAAACAAGCGTTCGTATTTATTTTTCTATTCTAATTATTATTTTTTGAATTTTTATGTATAATATAGTCAAAGTGAGGTGTATAGAATGCTTTCTGAAGAAAAAATTGCTCGTATCAATGAGTTAGCAAAAAAGAAAAAAACAAGTGGATTGTCTGATGAAGAAACAAAAGAACAAAAGGAATTACGTGAAGAGTATTTGCAATCTGTTCGTGGTGGGATGAGACATCATATTGAAGGGATGAAGGTAGTCGATCCTGATGGAAAAGATGTTACACCTGATAAATTGAAGAAAATTCAAAAAGAAAAAGGACTGCATAATAGAAAATAATCATGCATTTCTATATTGAATAACCGTATTAAATCGGTTACAATGAAATTTGTAATAATAAAAGTATTTAGCACCAAAAAGGAGGAAAAGTTTTTGTTCGACAAAACAGATCAACTAGGTGTCAACACCATCCGTACATTAAGTATTGAAGCAATTCAAAAAGCCAATTCAGGTCATCCAGGTTTACCAATGGGTGCTGCACCTATGGCTTATGCATTATGGACAAAACATTTGAACATCAATCCAGCAACTTCATTAAACTGGCCAAATCGTGACCGTTTTATTTTATCTGCAGGACACGGTTCAGCAATGCTTTATAGCTTGCTTCATTTAGCAGGATTTAATGTTACTATTGATGATTTGAAAAATTTCCGTCAATGGGAAAGTAAAACACCAGGGCATCCGGAATACCATTTTACTGATGGCGTCGAAGCAACAACTGGTCCTTTAGGCCAAGGAATTGCCATGGCTGTCGGGATGGCAATGGCTGAAGCACATCTAGCTGCTACTTATAACCGAGACAGTTTTAAAGTGATGGATCATTATACTTACACGCTTGTTGGTGATGGTGATTTAATGGAAGGTGTCTCACAAGAAGCTAGTTCTATGGCTGGTCATATGAAACTTGGCAAATTAATTGCTTTATATGATTCAAACGATATTTCATTAGATGGTCCAACCAATAAAGCTTTTACCGAAAATGTTGGTGCTCGCTATGAAGCTTATGGTTGGCAACATATTTTAGTAAAAGATGGTAATGATTTAGAAGCCATTTCAAAAGCGATTGAAGAAGCAAAAGCTGAAACTGAAAAACCAACTTTGATTGAAGTTAAAACAGTTATTGGATTTGGCGCTCCAGATGAAGGAACTAGTAAAGTTCATGGGGCACCATTAGGAGCAGAAGGTATTGACGTGGCGAAAGCAGTCTATGGTTGGGAATATCCTGATTTTACAGTGCCTGAAGAAGTAGCTGCACGTTTTAAAGCAGATATTCAAGATAAAGGTGCAAAAGCCGAAGCTGATTGGGATGAAATGTTTGCTAATTATGCTAATGTTCATTCTGAATTAGCAAAGCAATTTAAAGATGCTTTCAACAATGTTTTACCTGAAAATTGGGATGAAGCTATTCCTGTTTATGAAGAAGGTTCAAGTCAAGCGAGCCGCGTATCTAGTAAAGATGTGATTCAAGGAATTGCTAAGAATTTACCAACTTTCTGGGGCGGATCTGCTGATTTATCTGGTTCAAATAATACAACAATTGCAGATGAAAAAGAATTCCAACCAGGTTCTTACGAAGGACGTAATATTTGGTTTGGTGTTCGTGAATTTGCAATGGCGGCAGCTATGAACGGTATTCATCTACATGGTGGGACAAGAGTTTATGGCGGAACATTCTTTGTTTTCGTTGATTATCTTCGTCCAGCGGTTCGTTTATCTGCGATTCAAGGTTTACCAGTCACTTATGTCTTAACACATGACTCAGTAGCGGTTGGTGAAGATGGACCGACTCATGAACCAATCGAACAATTAGCCAGTATGCGTGCAATGCCAAATGTTCAAGTAATTCGTCCAGCTGATGGTAACGAAACAGCAGCAGCTTGGAGAGTGGCTATCGAAACAAATGATAAACCAACAATTTTAGTTTTAAGCCGTCAAAACTTACCAGTCTTACCAAATAGCAAAGAAATTACTGATGCTGGCGTGAAACACGGTGGATATGTCGTGTCTAAACAAGCTGGTGAAACACCAGAAGGGATTTTAATTGCAACTGGTTCTGAAGTAAGCTTAGCAATCGAAGCGCAAAAAGTTCTGAAAGAACAAGGCAAAGATGTTTCTGTCGTATCATTACCAAGTTTTGATTTATTTGAAGCACAAGATGCAGCTTATAAAGAATCTGTTCTACCTAAATCAGTTAAAAAACGTGTAGCAATTGAAGCTGGTTCAAGTTTTGGTTGGGAACGGTATGCAACGACTGAAGGAACAACGATTACGATTGATCATTTTGGTGCCTCAGCACCTGGACCATTTGTATTAGAACAATTTGGTTTCACAACTGAAAATGTGGTAAATACATTTAACCAATTATAAAAAAATATCTGAAGGAAGTAACCTATTAAAGGTTGCTTCTTTTTTATTACGAAATTAAAATTTAGTTGCTTAATGATTACAGATGTTACACTCTTTTAACAAATCCATCAAAATATTTTGAAACGTTTGTGAATTATTTCTTGATGACCTATAATTATTATGAAAATAAAAGGATAATTAGGGAATAATTTGGAGGTACCAATGAATCAATATAAAACACGTAGTGAAAAACATCTAATTAAAAAGATGAGAAGAAAAACTATTGCAAAAAAGTCATTTGTATTGGCAGGAACGACTTTAGCGATTTCACCAATTGCAGTTAGTTTAAGTAATCATAGTTTGGTTGCTCAAGCAGAAGAAGTTTCAAGTCAGTCTGCTTTTATTAATCAAATTGGTCAATCGGCAGTAACTATTTCAGCAAATCACGATTTGTACGCGTCAATTATGATTGCTCAAGCTCTAGTGGAAAGTGGTTACGGTTCGTCTTCATTGTCACAAGCACCATACTATAATTTATTTGGGGTAAAAGAATACAATGGTGGCGCATCTGTCAGTATGAGTACCCAAGAATACTTAAATGGTCAATGGGTAACGATGTCGGAACCGTTTGCCGTATATAATTCATATAATGAATCTTTTGAAGCGCATGCCGATCTTTTACAAGGAACTTATTATGCTGGGGCTTGGAAGAGTCACACGAGTAATTATCAAGAAGCAGCTTATTATCTACAAGGGCGTTATGCTACGGACCCAAGTTATGCCAGCAAACTAATTTCAATCATCCAAACTTATAATTTAACCCAATATGATACAGGTACTGCCGTTAACAATACAACTAATACAGCTCCCGCAACAGAAAGTACAGTAACTACTGAAACGAATGTAACAGCCACAACAAGTACTTACACTGTTGCAGCAGGAGATTCTTTATGGGGGATTGCATCTAGTCACGGAATTTCAGTTGATCAGTTATTAGCTAATAATGGTTTAAGTGCAGATTCCACATTATTACCAGGCCAACAACTTACAATTTAAAAATGATTAAAAAGTACTGAAATTTCAGTGCTTTTTATTTTGAAAAACTTGATTATATCAAGGAATTATCTATAATAAGCTGGCTTTTATTTAAAAAGAATAGTATTATTTAAGAAAGATTATAAAAAGGAGGTTTCCTTTCATGACAGAACAAACTGTAAACCACGCGATAGACGATTTAAAGGCTGGTGGTATTCGCATCACACCGCAACGTCATGCTATTTTAGAATACTTAATTACATATAAAAACCATCCAACTGCTGATGAGATATTTCAAGATTTAGAAAGTCGTTTTCCTAATATGAGTGTAGCAACGGTTTATAATAATTTAAGAAAATTTGTTAGTATCGGTATTGTTACAGAAATGAGTTATGGGGATACTGCTAGTCGATTTGACTATACTCAAAAAAAACATTACCATGCAATATGTAATGAATGTGGGAAAATTGAAGATTTTTCATATCCAGGATTAGAAGATGTAGAAATGGCTTCAAGTAAACTAACCGGCTTTCAAATAAATGAACATCGGCTAGAAGTTTATGGTATTTGTCCAGATTGTCAACAGAAAAATCAATAGGCTAAACAACTTTGCTCGAGATAAAAATCTCGAGCTTTTTCTTTGTCTTTTTATTGGAAATACGTGTAATATACACTTTAACAAATATAAAGCTTCTTCTGTTTTAATAACGATGGTAGCGGAATCATAATTTTTGTTTTTTTATAAAAAATAGAAAATGAAAAAAAGCTAATAAAAAAACGCACAAGCAGCAAGGGTTTTATGAATAATAAAAATTATTAATTAATTTAAAATGAAGACAGATGAGACAATGATAACATCTGAATCGTTTTCATTGCGTTGAGTTTTTATTGTGATATATTTTACATGTTAAAAGAAAACAATCAAAAAATAATTTATAGAGGTGAATGATTTTGAAAATTGGAGTTATTAAAGATCCAAAACAAGGTGAAGCTCGTGTAGGGATGACACCTGAAAATGTCAAAATTTTAGTTGAAGCAGGTAATGAAGTTTTAGTTGATAATAACGCTGGTGCTGGTTCAGGTTTTAATAACGATCAATATGAAGCGGCTGGCGGAAAAATTGTAGATACAGATACAGCATGGACTGCTGATTTAATTGTAAAAGTAAAAGAACCAATGGAAAGTGAATATCACTATTTTAAAAAAGGCCAAATTATTTGGGGATTTTTACATTTAGCAGCTAACAAAGCTTGTGTTGAAAAAATGATGGAAGTTGACGTAACAGCTTTATCTGGAGAAAACATTTCAATCGATGGCGTTTTAGAATTATTGAAACCAATGAGCGCAATTGCTGGACGTCGTGCTGTTAACTTAGGCCAATATTATTTAGAAAAACAACATGGTGGCGAAGGTATTTTATTACCAGGTATCGACGGTGTTGAAGCTGGAACAGTCGTTATTTTAGGCGGCGGTAATGCTGCTGAAAACTCTGCAGATATGGCTGTTGGTTTAGGTGCCCATGTAGTTATTTTAGAAGTAAATGAAAACCGGATCAAACAATTACAAGAACGTTACAAGAATGACAATGTTGAAGTCATTGTTTCTAATACCGAAAATTTAGAAAACCGGATTAAAGATGCAGATGTATTTATTTCAACTGTTTTAATTCCAGGTGCTCGCCCACCAAAATTAGTTAAAGAATATATGGTTGAATCAATGAAACCAGGTAGTGTGATTGTTGATATCGCAATTGACCAAGGTGGTACGGTTGAAACAATTGATAAACCAACCAACCATGCTGATCCAGTATTTACAAAACATGATGTAATTCATTACGCTGTTCCAAATATGCCAGGTGCTGTACCTCGTACAGCAACTATCGCATTGGCAAAAGGAAATATTTCATTCTTAAAAGAAGTTAGTGTTAAAGGATTAGACGAAGCATTGAAATCAGACAAAGAATTATTATCTGGTTTAAGCGTGTATAACGGAAAAGTAGTTTCAAAAGCTTTAGCAGATTCAATTGATGTAGAATACACAGAAGTGGGAGATGTTTTGTAATGACAAGAATTGCGACAGATTTACCAGTAACGATTGAAGATATTCATGAAGCAAAGAACGTGGTAAAGCAATATGGTCGTAAAACACCATTGATTCAATCAATGTTTCTAACTGCCAAAACTGGCGGCGAAGTTTATTTGAAATTAGAAAATATGCAATTAACTGGCTCATTTAAATTCCGTGGGGCTTACAATAAAATTGCACATTTGACCGAAGAAGAAAAAAATCGCGGTGTTATTGCAGTTTCAGCAGGTAACCATGCCCAAGGTGTAGCGTTAACTTCTAAATTATTAGGAATTAAAAGCACTATCGTTATGCCAGTGACTGCACCAAAAGCTAAAGTTGAAGCAACTGAAGGCTATGGTTCAGAAGTAATTTTACATGGGGAAAGCTTTGATGAAGCAAGAGCTTACTGTGAAAAAATTGTTGAAGAAACTGGTGTGACTTATATCGCACCTTACGATGATGAATACGTAATGGCTGGTCAAGGAACAATTGGTTTAGAAATTTTAGATGATTTATGGGATGTTGATACTGTATTAGTTCCTGTCGGCGGTGGTGGATTAATCGCTGGGATTGCAGTAGCTTTGAAAACATTTAACCCACATATTAATATTATCGGTGTCCAAGCTGAAAATATTCATGGTATGACTGCCTCTTATGAAGCTGGAAAAATTGTTTCTCATAAAGAAGCAGCAACTATTGCTGATGGTACTGCAGTAGCAGTTCCAGGAACACTAACGTTTGAAGTAGTAGAAGCTTTAGTTGACGATATGGTTGTAGTTTCTGAAGAAGAAATTGAAGCTGCTATGAAAGACTTAATTCAACGGACTAAAATTGTTGTTGAAGGCTCTGGTGCACTTGCAACAGCAGCAATCCTAGCAGGTAAAGTGGATAAATATGTAAACAACAAAAAAGCAGTTTGTGTAGTATCTGGTGGTAACGTTGATTTAAAACGGATCATCGATGTGATTGGTCACTTCTCAGTTGCAAACGAATTAAAATAAACTTTGAACTTAAAAGCATTCTCTCCTCCGTATTTAAAAGAGGAGAGAATGCTTTTTTTATTTACATACAAAAGGGTAATTTATTAGAATTATTTCTAAACGATATTATCTAATCAAGAATAATAGTTCGAAAATATAAATTTTTTGATTTTAAATGATGAATAAATACAGATGATTAATGTGTTTTAGTATTTGTACTTTAGTGAGCAAAAAAATAGGGCTTGCTGCGCTAGTTTGTTATACTTTTCTTGTGCAAAAAGGCGCAAATTTCTAAATAATAGAAAGAGGGAATGGAATGAAAGTAGTAGTAGTTGGCTGTACCCATGCAGGAACAGCTGCAGTAAAGAGTATTTTAGAAAATCACCCGGAGGCAGAAGTAACCGTTTTTGAACGGAATGATAATATCTCTTTCTTGTCTTGCGGGATTGCATTATATGTCGGTGGTGTTGTGAAAGATCCAGCAGGCTTGTTTTATTCAAACCCTGAAGAACTGGCTTCACTAGGTGCAACTGTACACATGGAACACGATGTGACAAAGGTTGATACCGATGCAAAAACTGTAACTGCTAAAAATTTAAAAGACAATGAAGTACAAACAGTCTCTTATGATAAATTAGTCATGACCACCGGTTCTTGGCCGATTATTCCACCAATTAAAGGCATTGATTCAGAAAATATTTTATTATGTAAAAACTATAATCAAGCCAATGAAATTATTGCTTCATCAACCGATGCAAAAAGAGTTGTTGTTGTCGGTGGTGGTTATATTGGAATCGAATTAGTTGAAGCTTTCGCTGAAACTGGTAAAGAAGTCACCTTGATTGATGGGTTACCAAGAATTTTAAATAAATATTTAGATAAACCATTTACAGATGTATTAGAAGAAGAATTACGTCAAAAAGGTGTGAAGCTAGCATTAGGTGAAAATGTTAGCGAATTTGTCGCTAACATTGAGGGTAAAGTTGAAACGGTTGTGACGCCAAGTGATAGCTTTGAAGCTGATTTAGTTATTTTGTGTGTTGGATTTAAACCGAGTACTGACTTACTTAAAGACCAAGTGGAAATGTTACCAACTGGTGCTATTAAAGTGAATCAGTATATGCAAACAAGTAATCCAGATATTTTTTCAGCTGGTGATTCTACAATGGTTCATTACAATCCAAGCCACACAGAAAATTATATTCCACTAGCAACCAATGCAGTTCGTCAAGGTATGCTAGTCGGCAAAAACTTAGTAGAACCAACTGTTAAATATCGTGGTACTCAAGGAACTTCTGGCCTTTATTTGTTTGGTTGGAATATTGGGTCAACTGGTTTGACAGCAGAAAGTGCTAAAATTAACGGCGTTGATGTAAATGTGACAGTTTTCGAAGATAATTATCGACCTGAATTTATGCCAACAACAGAAAATATTTTAATGGAAATTGTTTCTGAAAAAGGTACAAATCGAATTGTTGGCGCACAATTTTTATCAAAATATGATATTACCCAAAGTGCTAACACGATGTCAGTTGTTATTCAAAATGAAATGACTTTGGAAGACTTAGCATTACAAGATTTCTTCTTCCAGCCACATTTTGATCGTCCATGGAATTACTTGAATTTATTGGCACAAGCGGCTTTGAAAAATATTAAATAAATTTTCCAGCAGTGACTCTTTAGTTGCTGCTGTTTTTCTTAGCCTATTTGGTGTAAACTCAAATGAGAAATGGAGGAAGATAGATGATTTCCTTAGATGAATATTTAGCCGCTGGACAAACGACTGTCTCAAATTTACTTTTAAAAAATTATCGTAGGTTAGGCTTAAATACCAATGAGTTCATGCTTTGGTTGCAATTATATGTTGAAAACCAAACGGGAAATATTTTTCCTGATATGACAGAGATTGCCCGTAGAATTGGTTTACCAGCTGATCAAATTTATCAAATTTTAAATAGCATTATCGGCAAAGGATTTGTAGCATTGGAATCAAAAAAAGATGAAGCAGGTCGCCAAGCCGATTATTATAACGTTTCATTAGCCTTTGATAAGTTAACAATATTGGTTGAACAAGAAAAGTTTAAGAAAACTGAAGATGCCCAACAAATTTCCCAAAAGAACATGTTCACCACCTTTGAAAAAGAATTTGGTCGTTCTTTATCACCAATAGAATATCAGAAAATTGGCTATTGGTTGGAAGAAGATGGTTATACGCCAGAATTAATTACTTTGGCGCTGCAAGAAGCCGTGCTAAATCAAGCCTACAATTTTAAATACATTGAAGCAGTTTTACAAAATTGGGAGAAAAAAAATATCCAAACCAAGCAACAAGTCATGGATGAACAAAAACGTAGAAAGCAGTTAATTCTACAAAAAGAAGAAGCGAATTACCAAGAAAATTTACCTGAAGTGTCGCTAGATGATTGGTTAAATGGGGAGGATTAGCATGCTTAGTCAGACAAAAACAATGGAAGCCATGAATTTAATGTACCAAATGTTTCCAGAGGCCCATGGTGAGCTGGTAGCAGCGACTCCTTTTCAATTAATTATTTCAGTTATCTTAAGTGCACAAGCTACGGATGTCTCTGTTAACAAAGCAACTCCGGTTTTATTTGAAAGCTATCCAGATGCAGTACATTTAGCAGCAGCACCAATCGAAGATATTATTGCTAAGATTAAGACAATCGGTTTATATCGAAATAAAGCCAAGAATATTAAAGCCTGTAGCCAAATGATTTTAACAGTTTTTGGTGGAGAAGTTCCAAAAACAAGAGAAGAGCTGGTTAAGCTACCAGGTGTCGGTAGAAAGACAGCTAATGTTGTTTTAGGGGATGCTTTTGATATTCCGGCCATCGCCGTGGATACCCATGTAGAACGGGTTAGCAAAAGACTTAGAATTTGTAAGCAAAGAGCATCGGTTTTAGAGGTAGAGGAAACATTAATGAAGAAAATTCCAGAAAATCTTTGGATAAAATCTCATCATACAATGATCTTTTTTGGAAGATATCATTGTACAGCCAGATCTCCTAAATGTCATTCATGTACTTTGCTTGATTTATGTCAAGAAGGAAAAAATAGACTAAAAGCCAACGGAAAAAAATAATTTCCGTTGGCTTTTTTCATGGGGTAGTTCCGGCATCGCCACCAGTTGGGTCATCGCCACCACCATCTACCGGAGGTGTGCTACTGCCAGTTCCATCATTATTAGTATTACCATTGTTTACACTTGAAGATGGAACTGTTTCATTGCCAGTAACTGAAGAGCTAGAATAATTGTTATAATCCTGAGCAGCAGAGCTTGATGAACTGCTGTTATCATAATAGTTATTGTAGCTAGATGTTGAATTATTGTAATAATTATTGTAACTAGTGCCATCTACTGAGTTAGAGGCGGTTGAACCATTTATATATAATTCTCCACCGACTCGACTGACATTACTTGGTTTTGTCCAGTCTGCGGGTGCTTGATCCTGAGAAACGTATTGCATCATATTTCGATAAAATAATTGTGCGATATTTTCTGAGGCGGTCGTAATCGGCGTCATTCGGTTACTATATCCTGTCCAAACAGAAAGTGCATAATTCGTTGTATATCCAGTAAAAGACACATCTGGTGAAATAGTTGAGTAATGAGGGATTTTCGCTAATTCCTCGGTACTGTAATTTGAAGTTCCAGTTTTACCGGCTTGAGTAACGTTATAAATTGAAGCATACGTACCTGAACCTTTTGTAATAACATCTTTTAAGACATCAGTGACCATGTAAGCAGTAGATTCTTCCATTGCTTTTTGACCAGCACTTGAAAAACTTTGAGTTGTTCCGTCTAAGTATTCAATATGGTCAATGTAAGAAGGTTTATAATAGGTCCCTCCATTTGAAAAAGCAGCATAAGCGGCAGCCATTTTTTCAGTAGAAATACCATATTTCGTTCCTTCTTGCGTTTCAGTATTACTAGAGATGGCATTAGAGGCCAAGATATCTTTATATTGAATACCTAATCCATTCAAAAATTCAGCTGATTTATCAGCTCCAACTTTTTCAAAGAGTTTTACAGCCGGAACATTACGTGAATCATATAGTGCTTGTCTTAAGGTAATGGTTCCCATATAAGAGTTATCCCAGTTGTTTACAGCCGTTTTGGTACCAGGATAATTATATTTAGCGTCGGTAATAGTTGCACCTGTCGAATATTGTAAGTATTCAAACGCCGGACCATAATCAGTAATTGGTTTAACAGTTGAACCTAAATCGCGATCCGTACTAACAGCTTGATTAAAACCTAAATATACATCATCAGCAATGTTTCTTCCGCCAATTTGAGCTGTTACATTACCAGTATTTACATCAACCATCGTAGCGGCTACTTGAAAATCATCATCAGGATAGGCAATCGTACCATCGGTATTATTGGCTAAATTATAGATGTAAGTTTGCTGATCCATATTTAAGTTAGTATGGACTTCTAATCCGTCTGTATAGACATCTTTATCAGTTTCTTCTTCAATTTGATTAATTACTTCTGTTAAATAGTTATCAACAATTTTTCGCGTAGTATTATCGCCTGTATTTAAAGGTTGCAGGCCTGCTTGAATATCAGTTGCGACAGCTTCATCATATTCTGATTGGGTGATTTTATCATTTTCGAGCATGGTGTATAAAACAGTATCTCGACGTTTTTTAGCAGCTTCTGCATGTTCATAAGGTTCATATGAATTTGGTGCTTGTGGTAGTCCAGCTAATAGGGCTGTCTCAGCAATTGATAAATCACTTAAATTTTTACCATAATAAGTTTCTGAAGCAGTTTTCATTCCGTATAATCCGTTACCCATATATACTTTATTAATATAATAAGTAAGGATTTCTTGTTTGCTTTTTTCTTTCTCTAAACGAGTAGCTAGCCATGCTTCTTGGGCTTTTCGTTTTAAGGTTTGATCGGATGCCTTGGTAGAAAAGACTGATAGTTTAACTAACTGTTGAGTTAAAGTACTACCGCCTTGTAAACCACCTGAATCAGAATTGGTGATGTTGTGTATTAAAGATCCGGCAATTCGAATTGGGTCAATACCGTGATGCTTATAGAAGCGTTGATCTTCGACAGAAACAATTGCATCGTCTAAGCGTTGAGGAATTTCTTCGCTGGTTGCTTTTTCTCGATTTTCTGAGCCAATATCTTCAAATAAATTACCATTAATGTCATAAAATTTTGAAGAAGCGGTAGAATCTAAACTTTTTTCAGTGATTGGTTCTGCGTCCTTTGCATAGTAAGCAAATACGCCAATCCCGCCAAGAACACCAATAAGAACTAAACCCACAAGTGCTGTCAGAATTTTTAGAATAATCGACCCAGACTTTCTCGTTTTTTTACCTTTTTTTACCTTAGTGGATGTCCCATGACTCTGATTGGAACGGCTTCGGTTGGCCATAAATTATAACTCCTTTTGTTGAATATATTGATTGACTGCATCCAAATAAGGAATTCTAGGTGCAATCTTAGTTGGAACTTCAATCCCTTTTTTTTCGATGATTGATAGTGGAAGAGATTTTTTTCCATCTTTTTGTTGATGCCAATAATAAATTAAATCTTCGCTAGCAAAAAAGAAGCAGCGTTTTAGACTAGAAAACCACAAAAGGACAAAGCATATGCCATTTTGCTTAAGACATCTTTCCATATGAATAATCTGATGTTCATGAAAATTCTTAAAAGGAAAAGAAGTTTTGTTTTTGGTTTCCTTTGCTTCGAAATCCAAATAATGCCCGTTGTAAACACCATTATAATCGGTTGTTGAAGGTTGTCTGAAATAGGCCTCTTTAATGACGGCGGCACTTCTCTTAGGGTAATCAACCTTAACAATTTGTAAAGGGGTTGGCTTTTTATGGATAACAGCTATATCATAGTTTAAGTAATACTCATTACTCAAATTGATTGCTTCTTCAAAGCGCATTCCGCGGTTAGCAAAATTTGGTTTCTTTTTTTCATTTTTTTCAGAAGAAGTCTTATGATTACTGAAAAGTTGACCGTTGGGATAATGAAAAGGCATTCCCATCACACTCCTAGGCTACATTATAACAAATTTTTGTCTTTTGTACTGAAAGTAGAGGAAAATTTATGAATCAAATCATTAAAAAAATTTATATTACTGGATATCAAAGCTATGAATTAGGAATTTTTACTGAAAAAGACCCTAAAGTTGCAGTCATTAAGAATGTTTTAAAAAATCAAATTATTCAATTAATCGAGAATGGATTGGAGTGGATAATGATTTCTGGTGCTTTAGGGTGCGAACTATGGGCAGGACAGATTATAAATGATTTGAAACAACAATACCCAGAAATAAAACTGGCTGTCATTTTTCCCTTTAAAGATTTTGGTTCTAATTGGAACGAAGCCAATCAGTTGTTATTGCAAACAGTTGTTAGTCAGGCTGACTTTGTAGATTCAGTCAGTCATAAACCATATGAGAATCCTAGTCAATTTAAGAATCATATAAATTTTTTATTACAACATACTGATGCAAGTTTAATTGTTTACGATCAAGAATATCCGGGTAAAACACGCTATTTTCTAAGGGATGTAGAAAATTTTCAAAAGAATAAAACCTATCAAATTTTTCCAATCACAATGGACGATCTTGAAAATTCAGTATATTTGGGGGATAGTGTTTGATTTACGAACGTTTATCGGCTAGAATATATTGGAGAACAAATGAAGTTAATGATATTAATGAGGTGGAAAAATGGCGAAATTAACGTACACTCCAAATGATATTTTGGAACAAGATTTCAAAACAAAAATGCGTGGTTACGACCCAATTGAAGTGGATGAATTTTTAGACAATATTATCAAGGATTACGAAGAGTACAATAAAGAAATTTTAGCTTTAAAAGAAGAAAACGACCGTCTAAAAGCGCGAGTTGAGCAATTGTCAAAAACACAATCGACTGCTGGATCAGCTGCGACCGCTCCAACTACTCCGCAACCAAGAACAAAAGAAGCGGCTCCTAAGGGATCTGCTGTAACAAACTTTGACATTTTAAAACGCTTGTCAAATCTTGAAAGAGAAGTTTTCGGAAAAAAATTAGATCAACAAGCAAAGGTTACAGGTAATACGCGGACTGATTTAAGAAAAAACTACACTCAAGCAGATGATGACAATGAAAAAACGCGCCAATTTTAATCTAGTATAATAATTGCAATTTTTGGGTAATCGCGGTGTATTCTTAATATGCTGAGGAAAGTCCATGCTCGCACAGTCTGAGATGCCTGTAGTGTTCGTGCTTAGCGAAACCATAAGCTAAGGTACCAATTATTTTGGTAACGGCAGAAAAACAAGCTAAGGAGAAATCTATGCTTTAGTATTCTTGAAAGTGCCACAGTGACGAAGCATTTTGAGAAATCAAAATGGTGGAACGCGGTAAACCCCTCGAGCGAGCAACCCAAACAATGGTAGGGGCGCTTTTTCTAAGGAAATGAACGATGAAAGAGCCGAATAATTTCGGAGATAGATGATTACCACTGAACTTGTTTACCTGAAACAAGGAATGTACAAAACATGGCTTACAGAAAATTGCAAGATTCAGGAAACCTTCCAACTTTGCTTGTGAAGGTTTTTTTTACGAAAAGAATAAGATGGAATAAATAGGAGATATTATGACGAAACAATATAATTTAATTGCCACAGCAGCAGCGGGAATCGAAGCGCTAGTTGGTAAGGAATTGCGAAATTTAGGAATTGATTGCGAAGTAGAAAATGGTCGCGCTCGTTTCAGTGGAGATTTAGAGACCATTGCTACAACAAATCTATGGCTCAGAACGGCAGACCGGGTAAAAATTATCGCTGGAGAATTTGATGCTTTTACTTTTGACGAATTATTTGAGCAAGTAAAGGCTATTCCATGGGAAGACTATTTACCTTACGATGCAGAATTTCCGGTGGCTGGGCGTAGTATCAAATCCAAATTATATAGCGTTCCGGATTGCCAAGCGATTACAAAAAAAGCCATTGTGGAACGCTTAAAAGAGGTCTATCATCGTCCTGCGCGAGTACCATTGCCAGAAACTGGCGCATTTTTTCAATTGGAAGTTGCTTTACTAAAAGATCACGTAGTGTTGACGATAGACACAACTGGACCGTCGTTGTTTAAACGCGGCTACCGTTTGGAAAAAGGTGGTGCGCCGTTAAAAGAAAATATGGCAGCTGCTTTGATTGAATTAACTAATTGGCGTAAGGATCGTCCTTTCTATGATCCAGTTTGTGGTTCCGGAACGCTTTGTATTGAAGCGGCTTTAATTGGTCATAATATTGCTCCAGGCTTTAATCGTTCTTTTGCCTGTGAAAAATGGGATTGGGTCGACAGCGATATTTTTGAGAAAGTCCGTGCAAAAGCAGACGAGCAAGCGGATTATGAGATTGAATTAGATATTACTGGTTCTGATATTAATGGAAGAATGATTGAAATTGCTAAAGCAAATGCGGAAGAGATTGGTCTAGGAGATTCGATTACCTTTAAACAACAAGCAGTCAAAGATTTCAAAACGGATAAAGAATATGGGGTAATTGTTGCCAATCCGCCTTATGGTGAACGGTTAGGTGAAGAAGCGAGTGTGCGCCAACTTTATAAAGAAATGGGTGAAGTCTTTCGTCCTCTTGAAACATGGAGTAAATATATTTTAACTAGCGACTTAACTTTTGAAGAGTTTTATGGTGCAAAAACTACTAAGAAAAGAAAACTATACAATGGTGCGATCAGAACTGACTTGTTCCAATACTGGGGAAAACGTCCACCTCGTAAGGGAAAAAAAGATGAATAAAGAATTAACAGCTATAAAAGATTATAGCTTTCAAAAATTAAGTAATGAAAAAAGTGGACATGATTTTTTTCATAGTCAAAGAGTAGCTAAAATCGCTAAAAAAATAGCAGTTAAAGAATCAGCCAATCAAGAATTAGTTGTTGCGGCAGGTTATTTACATGATGTAATTGATGATAAGGTTGCTTTAGATCCGTTGGCTGAAAAGAAAGCAATTGAACAACTATTACACTCATTAGGTTGGAACAAGGAGAAAATTGATGAACTCTTTATGATTATTGAAAATATATCTTTTTCAAAAGAGCTGGAGTCAGGTAAAAAAACATTAACTTTAGAAGGTGAAATCGTCCAAGATGCTGACCGTATCGATGCTTTAGGTGCAATCGGTATTATGCGAACAGCATATTATGGAGGAGCTCATCAAAATATTCTTTATGATCCAGCAATAAAACCAAGAGATTTAACAAGTAAAAAAATGTATCGCGATGAAAATACGGTCATTAATCATTTTTACGAAAAATTATTAAAATTGCCAGCATTGATGAATACTGAGGCAGGGAAAAATGAAGCAAAGCGCAGAAAAGAGTTCATGGAAAATTTTTTAATGGAATTTTATCATGAATGGGAGAACGAAAAAGAATAACAGGCGAGCCTGTTATTCTTTTTTTCTGAATTGAGTAAATAAAAAGATGAGATTTATCAATGTTAAAATAAGTCCTAAGATGAAGGGAAGTAACAGTAAATTTGCAGAATAACCAAAATTATTTTGAAATTCACTGGTTGAGTTGGTGCTGATAATACTACGGCTGTAGTGATAAACTTGATAACTAAAAGTTGCTAGAAAAACTGATATCAAAGTCAAAACAAAGCGACGATAATCAGCAAACTTTTCTTTTTTGATCAAAGTGAATATGATGTAACCAGCAAGTAAAAAAATGGGTACACCAAAAGCAAAATATGGATTTAACATGATGAGGCCTCCTTATGAATAGTTTTCCTCATTGTTTTTAAATAGTCAAGCAAAAATTTTAAGGATGTGTGAATATGTTCTCAGCTTATACCGGACCAATCAAAACTGCAATTTTACTTTTTCCTTTTTTAGCATTACTAGTTAGCGCACCAATTTTAATTTTCTATTATCGTAAATATGGCGAATTAGGTAAATTTCGTAGTTTAGTTATTTATTCTTTTGTCTTTTATTTATTGACAGCTTATTTTTTAGTCATATTACCTTTGCCGTCTGTTGAAACGGTAAGCCAAATGACTGGACCACGTATGCAACTGCATTTATTTCAATCAGAAATTGACTTTTTCCATCAAACGGTCTTTCGTATAAATGACACCAGCACGTATCTTCCTGCTATAAAACAAAGTGTATTCTTAGAGCCTATTTTTAATTTAGCATTATTTTTTCCGTTAGGAGTCTATTGTCGTTATTATTTCAAATTTTCATGGAAAAAAACTATCTTGATAAGTTTTTGTTTGTCCTTATTTTTTGAGTTGACTCAGTTAAGTGGCTTGTATTTTATTTATCCTAGACCTTACCGTCTATTTGATGTAGATGATTTATTACACAACACACTTGGTGGTGGAATAGGTTACCTAATCGCACCATTGATTACATTTTTCTTACCAAGCCGTGAAGAGCTAGATTTAGAATCATTGGAGGATGGAAAAAAAGTTTCTTTGATTCGGCGAACGGTTGCTTTTTTGATTGATTGGTTTATTGTAGGAATCATTTTTGATTTAGTCCCTACTCTAATCAATTTAATTGCACCAAATCCGCTAACGAATTATCTTGCATCGGACACTAATAGCTTTATCTTTACCCTAAAAGTAATTTTATATTTTATTTTGTTTACTTATTTCTGGCGGGGCAAGACATTTGGTAAAAAAATTGTTAAAATACAAGTTATGGAAGAAAATCGTTCCCGGATATCTTTATGGGGATTAATTAAGCGTTATGGATTATTTTATTTATTGATACGTTATGATTTGGATATTTTTAATTATTCAATCAATCAGTTGACTACGGCTGATAGTACCGGTTTAATTATCCATATCGGTTTAGCTTTCATCAGTTTAGGCATTTTATTATTATTTGTCTTTAATCTTTTATATGCTTTTATTAGAGGAAAACATCGTTTATTCCATGAAAAAGCCAGTCGTACGTATACAATTAGCACAATCAGAGAAGAGGGAACAAATGGCGAACTTTAAAGCCTTTAACTTTCAGCCTTTTATTTTAGAAGCTTTAGCTGAAATTCATTTTAACGAACCAACTGTAGTACAAGAAAAATTAATTCCTTTAATTAAAAAAGGGAAAAACGTTGTAGGACAATCGCAAACGGGTTCTGGTAAAACCCACACTTTCTTATTGCCTTTATTTGATAAAATCAAACCAGATGTCGATCAAGTCCAAGTATTGATTACGGCACCTAGTCGTGAATTAGCCAATCAAATCTATCAAGCTGCAATTCAAATTGCCAAACATGCACCAACTGAAATTCGGGTAACTAATTTTGTTGGTGGAACTGATAAGAAAAGACAAATTGAAAAATTGCAGCATCATCAACCACATGTTGTAATCGGCACTCCTGGAAGAATTTTAGATATGATGAATGAGCAAGCGTTAAAAGTTCATACGGCAGAATATTTTGTTGTTGATGAGGCAGATATGACTTTAGATATGGGATTTTTAAAAGAAGTCGATCAAATTGCAGGTCGTTTGCCTAAAAATCTTCAAATGCTCGTCTTTTCAGCAACTATTCCAGAAAGCTTGCGACCATTCTTATTAAAATACATGGAGAATCCAGTCATTGAAGAAATCAAAGCAAAAGCTGTAATTTCTGATACAGTCGATAATTGGTTGATTTCAACCAAAGGAAAAGATAAGAACAAAATTATCTATGATTTACTGACTGTCGGTCATCCTTATTTAGCAATTGTTTTTGCCAACACCAAACAGCGTGTGGATGAAATTAGTGACTATTTGAAGAGTCAAGGACTAAAAATTGCAAAAATCCATGGTGATATTTCTCCTCGCGAACGGAAAAGAGTCATGCGTCAAGTTCAGAATATGGACTATCAATATGTAGTAGCAACTGATTTAGCTGCACGAGGAATTGATATTGAAGGGGTTTCTCACGTGATTAATGCAGAAATTCCTAATGACTTAACATTTTTCATTCATCGTGTTGGACGAACAGGACGTAATGGTTTGTCTGGTACCGCAATTACTTTATATGATCCAAGTGATGATTTGGCAATAACTGAACTTGAAAAAATGGGTGTTAGTTTTACACCAAAAGAAATTAAGAACGGTACAATCGTTGAGAGTTACGATCGAAATCGTCGACTTAAACGTGAAAAAAGTAAAGACGAACTAGATCCAACTTTAATCGGTTTAGTTAAAAAGAAAAAGAAAAAAATTAAACCTGGCTATAAGAAAAAAATTGATTGGGCGATTGCTGAATCGAACAAACAAAAACGACGTCAAGCAAAACGTCAAGAAATTAGAAACGTCAAAAAGAACAAAAAGAAATCGAATAATTAGTACTAGAGCTGTGAATCCTCACAGCTCTTTTTTCATAGTTACACATAAGATGCCGTCTTCTTTATAAGGCTCTGAGATCACTTGATAACCTTGCTTTTGATAAAAATCAATTGCAGTCATTTCAGCAGATAGTTCAGACGAAATTAAATTATTCTTTTTACCTTCTGTTTCTAAACAAGTTAATAGCTGTTGACCTAGTCCTCTTAATCGATATTTTTTTGTCACGCAAAGACGATCAGGTTGTAAAATCTTACTAGTTTTTGTTTGAAATCTTGCTGTTGCAACAGGCAGCTCGTGATCAAAGAAGACCAGATATTTCCGATCGCTTGTATCCAAACCATCAAATTCAAGCGCTGTCGGTATCTTTTGCTCTAAAACAAAAACTTGATATCTTAAATAAAAACTAGCAGCTTGCACAGCTTTTTGATTTCCAAAAATAATCTCCATAATAATCATTTCTCCTAATAGTAATATGAGTTATAATGGAATTGTAGCATAGCAAAAAGGGAGGAACCATTTTTTATGAATCTCGTTGATCAGTTAGATTGGGCGTATTGGAAACGTCTAAATCCAAAAGAAAAAAGAACGTTGCTTAGTCAAGTTTTACTTTATTACGTGAATCCCCTCTTAAAAATTTCTGATATTGAATTAAAGGAATTCGAATTATATGGTATCAAATGTGAGACCTTCGAATTATTGATTGACGAAGAAAAATTTGTTTTTGTACCTGGGAATAAAGAAGCCATTTTAGGCTGGAATTTGGGTGCAAAAGGTTTGTCTTTACTTGAAACCGCTCAAGATAGTCCCAATATATCAATTCCAGAAGAAATTTTAAATCAATATAATTTGTTAGAAACAGAATCTTTAGCAAATTACATAAATGATAAAACAACTCGTTTACGGAAATCCGCTATTCCTGCTATGTTTGTACAACGTTATGCGTTACCAGCAGGAACTGAGTTTTTAGGCAGATTTGATGCTGTCACTGGAAGCTTTGAGGGCCGTGTCGATTTATTTGCTAAAATCGAAAAAGAAATAAAAGAAATTCTAACACCAAAATTGAATTCTCAAGAGAGTTTAATTTGGACCTTTCCGGAAAGCTTTTTAATGGAGGATAGTTGGTATATTGAGTTAGAACCAGAAAGTGATTTGTATCGTGTCTATACGCATGCTACTCATAACTACACTAGTTTAAGAAAAGAGATTCGTAAGAAAAACTTTGACTTATTAACTGAAGATCAATGGGAATATTGTAATGGTGCTGGTAGTCGAAGATTATTCCGCTGGGGAAATGACTTAAATATGTCAGATCCATATCGTGGTAAGGCTATCAAAAAAATGATTCAGGGATTAAATATGTTTGGCTTATCTTTTGATACTAAGATGACTCGTTTTGAGATTACTGAAGATCCGGGTGTCTTAAAGTTAACCGATCATCAAGAGAAGATTGGCATTCCAGCAGTTGAGTATTTACCGTTATCTTCTTATTATAGTAATAGTAAGATGCTTCATTCAGAAGTGATTCTATTTCCGCAAAAATATTTGTATCGTAAAGCGATTGTTTTGAAAGTCTAATTTGACTTTTCAGTAGAAATTTTCTATACTTCATTTTAGGATATGATTTAGTTATTTGCTTCTAAAGAAAGTAAGACCTTGGCTGAGAGTCTTGCGCTGTAATAATTAAGTTGCTCCCTAAAACATTTGATTGAAAAATCAACGTGACTCAGCGTTAACGAGCTTAAGAGGTAATGATCAAAAACTATCATTGCAATCAAGGTGGTACCGCGAACTTTCGTCCTTGAATGCAGTGGTGGTTTTTTTATTTTTTTAAAAGGAGAAAACAAGATGAAAAAATTAAGTAGTACAGAAGTAAGACAAATGTTTTTAGACTTCTTTAAATCAAAAGGACATATGATTGAGCCAAGTGCACCGCTAGTACCAGTTAATGATCCAACATTATTATGGATTAATTCCGGTGTTGCAACCCTGAAGAAATATTTTGATGGTTCAGTGACACCAGAAAATCCCCGGATTGCTAATGCACAAAAATCAATTCGAACGAATGATATTGAAAATGTAGGAAAAACTGCTCGTCACCATACCATGTTTGAAATGTTAGGGAACTTTTCAATCGGTGATTATTTCAAAGAAGATGCGATTGCTTGGGCTTGGGAATTTTTAACTTCACCTGATTGGATGGCTTTCGATCCTGAACTTTTATACGCAACTGTTTATCCAGAAGATAAAGAAGCTAAAAGAATCTGGTTAGAAGAAATTGGATTGCCGGAAGATCATGTTGTTGAAATTGCTGATAATTTTTGGGATTTAGGCGCGGGGCCAAGTGGACCGGATTCAGAAATTTTTTATGATCGCGGAGAAGCGTTTAATGATTTAACAGAAGATGATCCAGAAAATTATCCTGGTGGAGAAAATGAACGCTATTTAGAAATTTGGAATTTGGTATTTTCTGAATTTAATCATACTCCTCAAGGTACTTATGAACCATTACCCCATAAAAATATTGATACGGGAATGGGTCTTGAAAGAATGGTCTCAATTATTCAAGATGCACCAACCAACTTTGAAACAGATTTATTTTTACCAATCATTGCTAAAGTAGAAGAATTAAGCGGTAAAAAGTACGGTGTAGATAAACAGTTGGATATCTCTTTTAAAGTTATTGCTGATCATATTCGTTCTTTGGCTTTTGCGATTGGAGATGGCGCTCTACCTTCAAATGAAGGCCGTGGGTATGTATTGCGCCGTTTGTTAAGACGAGCAGTGATGCATGGACAAAAGTTAGGCATTCAATCTGCCTTTTTGTATCAACTAGTGCCAGTTGTTGGTGAAATTATGGTGGGTTACTATCCTGAAGTGCAACAACAAAAAGAATTCATTGAAAAAGTAGTTAAAAATGAGGAAGAACGCTTCCACGAAACTATCAATGAAGGCTTAAGCATGTTAAATAATGTGTTAGCGGAACTAAAAGAAAATAATCAAACTATTTTAGATGGCCAAACAATTTTCAAATTATATGATACTTTTGGATTCCCAGTGGAGCTGACTGAAGAAGTTGCTGAAGATAATGGTTTAAAAGTTGATCATGCGGGCTTTGAAACTGAAATGCAAGCACAAAAAGAACGAGCAAGAGCAGCACGAACAACTGAAAAATCAATGGGTGTGCAAACTGCTTTATTAGGAGATATTAAAGTGGATAGTCAATTTGTTGGTTACGATCAACTAAATGTTGAAGGAAAATTAGAAGTGATTATCGCAACAGATGCTATTGTTTCTTCGATTGATACAGGAAGCGCCCAATTGATTTTTAATCAAACACCATTTTATGCGGAGATGGGTGGACAAGTTGCTGATCACGGAACAATTACTGATTCTGAAGGAAATTTGGTTGCCAATGTAACGGATGTTCAAAAGGCACCTAATGGTCAACCACTACACACAGTAGAAGTTGTCTCTCCGTTAGTAGAAGGAAATACTTATTTCTTAAACGTTAACCAAAAAATGCGAAATAAAATCATTAAAAATCATACTGCGACTCATTTACTTCATAAAGCTTTAAAAGAAGTCTTAGGTGATCATGCCAATCAAGCTGGATCATTAGTAGCACCAAAACATTTACGTTTTGATTTTAGCCATTTTGGTCAAGTTACCACTGATGAACTAAAAGAAATGGAAAAAATTGTTAATCAAAAAATTTGGGAAGCTATTCCTGTCGTGACAATCGAAACTGATATTGATTCAGCAAAAAATATGGGTGCAATGGCATTGTTTGGCGAAAAATATGGTCACGATGTCCGCGTAGTGAATATTGGTGACTGGTCAATTGAATTATGTGGTGGAACCCATGTGAGCAATACAGAAGATATTGGACTTTTCAAAATCGTTTCAGAATCGGGAATTGGTGCTGGTGTTCGCCGGATTGAAGCCTTGACCGGTCAAGAAGCTTACGAAGCATTCCGTCAAGAAGAAGAACAACTGATTTCTGTGGCTCAAATTGTAAAATCGCCTCAATTAAAAGAAGTTGTAAACAAAACAGAACAATTACAACAACAATTAAAAGAAATCCAAAAAGAAAATGAACAGCTGGCGACAAAATTAGCCAATCAACAAGCTGGTGATGTCTTCAAAGATGTCAAAGAAATTAATGGCACATCAGTGATTACAGCCAAAGTCAATGTGAAAGATATGAATCAACTGAGACAATTGGCCGACCAATGGAAGCAAAAAGAATTATCGGATGTTTTAGTTTTAGGAACAATTCAGGGAGAAAAAGTGAATTTGTTAGCTGCTATGACCCCAAGTGCAATTGAAAAAGGCTACAAGGCCGGAGATTTGATCAAGCTGATTGCACCAAAAGTTGGCGGAGGTGGAGGCGGCCGCCCGGATATGGCCCAAGCAGGCGGAAAAAATCCATCTGGCTTAGCAGAAGCATTGGCAGAAGTAACAAATTATTTAGCGTAAAAAAATGTAACAAGAAGGGGAGGTCTTTCTTGTTACTTTTTTCTTTTCTAGGTATAATTTTCTGAAGATAGATGAAAATCAGGAGAGTGAAAAAAGTGGGGTTATTAGAACAAGCAATTCTTATTTTATATATTGTCAACTGTATCATTGCAGCCATTACTATTTTTAGAAAGCCACGTAGTATTACAACTATTTTAGCTTGGTTGTTAACGTTATTCTTCTTACCAGTCGTGGGTTTTTTATTATACGCCTTTTGTGGCCGCGGACTGGATCGGACAGTAGCTAGAAGATTTAATTATGAAAAAGAAAATCAACCGCGAGAAATCTATCAAATGGTTCAGGTTGATAATTTAACAGTTCCAAATTATAATACACCGGATCAATTGTTACCGGCAGCAAGAGCATTAATACGTTTTTTTGATAACTTAGATAAAGCACCCGTTTCTTATCGTAATAATATTCAATTTTTTTATGATGGCACCGAAAAATTTGAACATTTATTTGAGGATTTAAGAGCAGCAAAAAATAATATTCACGTTGAATACTATGCATTTTTCAACGATAAAATTGGTAATCGCTTTTTGCGAATACTAGAGGAAAAAGCAGACCAAGGCGTAGAAGTTCGTCTGATTTACGATCCATGGGGCTCACCTAAAACTAATAAGGCCTTTTTTGCTAAATTGAGAGAAAAAGGTGGTAAAGTCACTCCTTTTATTACTTCGAAAGATATTATTGCCAAAACACGTTTAAACTATCACTTGCATCGAAAATTAGTCATTATAGATGGTTCGATTGGTTGGACTGGTGGTTTTAATGTTGGTGATCAATATTTAGAAACAACGAAACGTTTTGGCTACTGGCGTGACACACACGGACGAATTGTCGGCACGGGTAGTTTTACCCTACAAGAAATTTTTATCCGTGATTGGAATGTTTCTGTTTCTAATGATGCAGATCGTTTAGATTACCTTCCACAATATTTTGTTTTGCCAGAAGAACCAATTGAAACGGGTGTAGCGATGCAAGTTGTCGCAGATGGACCCGACTCTGAAGCACAAATTATCAAAGATGGTTTTGTCCGCTTAATTCTATCTGCCGAAAAAAGTGTGTGGATTCAGAGTCCGTATTTAGTACCAGATGAAACAATGATATCCGCAATACTAATTGCAGTACGTTCAGGAATTGATGTTCGTATTATGGTGCCAGATAAACCAGATCATCCTTTTATTTATCGGGCAACACAATACTATGCTAATTATTTGCATCAGCGAGGCGTTAAAATTTATCATTACAGCAAAGGATTCGTTCATGCTAAAACGATGGTGATTGATGATGAATTAGCAACCTTTGGATCAACTAACCAAGATATTCGCAGTTATGAACTAAATTTTGAAGTAAGTAGTTTTATTTATGATCCAAAAATTGCAGAAGAATTTAAAGCAGTCTTTGAAGCAGATATGCAAGATTCCGTATTATTAACAGATGAGATGATTGCCAATCAATCTTTCTGGCTGAACTTTAAGCAGAAATTTTCTCGTTTATTATCACCGATTCTTTAAAGCTTTTTGTAATCCTTGGCGGGCCAAATGGTCTGCCCCTTTATTTTTACTCTCAGGAATCCATTGCAAAACTAATAATGAAAAAAGTGGGCTTTTTTGGTTAAACTCCTTTAAATAAGACAAGAAAAGATTGTTTTTTGTTGAATTTTGGTCTAAAATTTTTATTGCAGTCTTGCTGTCTGAATATAAAAGAATGGAATCATTCCGCCAGTCTTTTTCAATTAAATAATCTAGAGCCTTTAAAATAATTTCCAGTTCGGCTTCGTGATTGGATCCGGCAGTCAAAATATAATTTAATTGAATCTGTTCTTGATCTTTTATAATGACAATCCCACCGCCACTTTTTTTTAATTGTGGATTGGTAGCGGCATCAGTAAATATTTTAATCATTTTATCACCTTTGAAAAGTTAGGAGTCTACATGAAGAAAAAGCGCTACTTTTGGCAACCTGAATTATCAATTTCCATCATTTTATGGTCCTTAACTTTTATATTTTTATTTTATGGACTTATCATATCATTAGAGAGTAATAAAATATATTGGAAGGGCAATCTCTTTATCGGCTTGTTTCTAATTATGTTTGTTTTAAGTTGTCATCGTTTCTTTATTTTGACTGAAAAAAGATTAGTCATTCGTTATGCTTTGTTGTGGCGAAAAAAAGAAATATTTTATAATGATATTGATCAAGTAGTTGTCAGAAAAGATGGTTTGATGATTAAGCAAAAAGGTTTAAACGGACATACTCGTCACATGATGAGTAAAAAACAAAAAGACCGCTTTTTAGCGGACTTAATAAAAAATCATTCAGATATGGTAATAACAAGTGAACAAGATCAAAAGCTCAGTCATGACTGAGCTTTTTTTACGTTGGTTGCTTGCGGTCCCCTAGCACCTTCAACAATATCAAAAGAGACGACTTCATCCGCTTTTAATGACTTAAATCCTGAATCCAAAATACCGGTAAAATGTACAAATATTTCTTGGTCATCCTGGTAAACAATAAAACCATACCCCTTGTGATCATCAAACCACTTAACGATTCCCTGATTCATGGTACCACCCCTTATTAAGTCTACACCCATTATAATGTAAGGGTTTTAAAATTGCGAATGAAATTGTCAATTTTGAATAGTGTTTTTCCCGGCTAAATTTGCTAGAATATGAATGAACAAAAAATAATTTTAGATTCTTGGAAGGGGCGTACTATGAAGACTGATATTGAGATTTCTCAAGATGCAACTTTACTACCTATTAATGAAATTGCTGAAAAACTTGGCTTAAAAGATGATGATTTAGAATTACATGGCAAATATAAAGCAAAGATCGAGTTTTCAGCTTTAAATCGTTTAAAAGAAAATCCCAAAGGAAAGTTAATTTTAGTTACTTCGATTAATCCAACGCCAGCAGGCGAAGGAAAATCAACAGTAACGATTGGTTTAGGAGATGCCTTAAATAAAATTGGTAAAAATACTGTGATTGCTTTACGGGAACCATCCCTTGGTCCAGTTATGGGAATTAAAGGCGGTGCCACTGGTGGCGGTTACGCACAAGTATTACCAATGGAAGATATAAATTTACACTTTACTGGTGACATGCACGCAATTACAACAGCTAATAATGCATTGTCAGCTCTACTAGACAATCATATTCATCAAGGAAACGAATTAAATATTGATCCTCGTCGTATCATTTGGAAACGAGTAGTGGATTTGAATGACCGTGAGTTACGTTTTATTACGGTCGGTTTAGGTGGACCAATCAATGGTGTACCAAGAGAAGATGGTTTTGATATTACAGTCGCTTCAGAAATTATGGCTATCTTATGTTTATCGACTGATATTGAAGATTTAAAAAATCGTTTGGCAAATATTGTCGTTGCTTATACTTACGATAAAGAACCTGTGACAGTTGGTGATTTAAAAATTCAAGGTGCTTTAGCCTTAGTTTTAAAAGATGCCATCAAACCAAATCTAGTTCAAACAATTTATCATACGCCAGCATTTGTTCACGGTGGCCCTTTTGCTAATATTGCCCATGGCTGTAATAGTATTTTAGCAACGCAAACTGCTTTACACTGCGGAGATTATGTTGTCACTGAAGCCGGTTTTGGGGCTGATTTGGGTGGCGAGAAATTTTTAGACATTAAAGTTCCAAGTTTAGGTAAAGCACCAGATGCAGTTGTGATTGTTGCAACGATTCGTGCCCTTAAAATGCACGGTGGTGTAACCAAAAATAATTTGTCAGCAGAAAATCTTGAAGCTTTAAAAACTGGTTTTGCTAATTTAGCGAAACATATTGAAAATATGCAAAAATATAATTTGCCAGTTGTTGTGGCGATTAATGAATTTATTAGTGACACAGAAAAGGAAATTGAATTATTAAGAGAGTTATGCGCAGCTTTTGGTGTGAAAGTCGAACGGACAGCTGTTTGGGAAAAAGGTGCTGAAGGTGGCGTTGATTTAGCCCAGACGGTAGTTGAAACGATTGCTACTAATGAACAAACTTTCCGATCAATCTTTAAACATGATGATGACAATATTGAAGAAAAAGTTGAAGCAATTGTGGAAGAAATTTATGGCGGAAATGAAGTAAATTATTCTAAAAAAGCGATGCAGCAATTGGCAACTTTTAAAAAATATGGTTGGGATCGTTTGCCAGTTTGTATGGCTAAAACCCAATATTCATTATCAGATGATCCAACTAAACTTGGTGCACCTAGTGACTTTAGTGTAACTATACGTGAATTTGTTCCTAAAATTGGTGCCGGATTTATTGTTGCTTTAACGGGTGATGTGATGACAATGCCTGGCTTGCCCAAGAAACCAGCTGCTTTAAACATGGATATAGATTCTAATGGTGACGCTATCGGATTGTTTTAAAGAATTAACTGACTTAGAAAACTAAGTCAGTTTTTTATGTTGTAAGCAAATAGTTTGTGGTAAAATAAAAAAATGCAAAAAACAAGGAGGAACTAATTTGAATACTGTATCTGTCGGAAGCACTGTTATTGGAGCGGGCAAACCAAAAGTAATCGTGCCAATCGTTGGTAAAACGCGAGAGGAGATCTTATCTGAAGCAAAAATTGCAAAGGATAGTCAGTGTGATATTGTTGAATGGCGGATAGATCATTTTTCAGAAATTTTAGATTTTGAAGCTGCTGCTGATTTTTGTCAAGAGGTAAAGGCTGCGGTCGACCTACCATTGTTAGTAACTTTTCGAACGTTAAAAGAAGGTGGCGTTCGTCCTATGGCAGATGATGATTATTTTGAAATGTACCATGCCTTTATTAAAGCAGGTCATTTTGATTTAATGGATGTAGAATTATTTATGCCAGCAGAAAGTGTAAATATTTTAGTAGAAACATTGCATAAAAATAATAAATATGTCGTGATGTGCAATCATGATTTTGATCAGACACCAGCTAAAATAGAAATCATTAATCGTTTAAAAATGATGCAAGAAAAAAATGCTGACATCTGTAAAATTGCTGTTATGCCAAAATCAATTGCGGATGTTATTACTTTATTAGATGCAACCCAAGAAATGTACACGGAGTACGCAGATCGTCCATTAATTACGATGTCTATGGGTAAATTGGGAGTGGTTTCTCGCGTATCAGGTGAGACCTTTGGCTCTGCAGCAACCTTTGGTGCAGCAAAAGAAGCTTCGGCACCTGGTCAATTAGCGGTGAAAGAATTAAAAGAAATTTTAGCAACTTTATAAAATTTTAGCTTAGGAAAATTCCTAAGCTCTTTTTTTGTCTTTTTTTTGAATAAATTCTCAAAAAAAATTAATAAAAAATCATTGACTTATTCGTTTTGTCACTCTATAATCTAAAATTATAAATTGATTAAAATGAATTTTTATACATTATTGATTTTTGAGAGAGGTGTCTTATTTGAAAGTAGCAATTATCGGTGTAACTGGTTATAGTGGCTTGGAATTAGTCCGACTATTAAAAAATCACCCAAAAGTAGAAATTGTTTCACTGCATAGTCATTCACAAAATAACCAAGATATCTCCAATGTTTATCCACATTTAAAAAGAATAATTGATTTAACATTAGAAGAAATTAATCTCAAAAAAATCATGGCAACAGCTGATTTAGTATTTTTTGCAACACCTTCAGGAATCTCAAAAGACTTAGCAGCTGATTTTTCGGAAAATAATTTTCCGATGATTGATTTGTCAGGAGATTTTCGCTTAAAAGAAATTGGCGCATATGAAAAATGGTATCAAAAAGAACCAGCAAGTCCAGCTATCCTGTCCAAAGCAGAATATGGCTTAGCAGATTTAAATAGTGAATATTCTAGTAATTTTATTGCAAATCCAGGTTGTTATGCCACTTGTGCCTTATTATCACTAGCGCCATTAGTTCAAGAAAAATGGATTGATCCTGATAGTATTATTATTGATGGCAAATCCGGCCTATCAGGTGCTGGAAAAAATCTTAGTGTTGCAGCTCATTTTGAAGAAGCCCATGACAATATGAGTTTATATAAAATGAACAGTCATCAACATATCCCAGAAATTGTTCAACAATTAAAAAGTTGGGATAAAAGTATTCCAGCTATTCAGTTTTCAACGTCACTTATTCCAGTTTCGAGAGGCATTTTTATGACAAGTTATCTAAAAGCCAAAAGAAAATTAACAACAAGTCAAGTTCATCAACTTTATCAAAGTTTTTATCAAAATAAACCATTTATTCGTTTACAAGCTGAGAACCAATTTCCTTCAATCAAACAAGTTGTTGGCTCTAATTATTGCGATATTGGTGTTGCTTTTAATGAGGCTACTAATGTGATCACAGTTGTTTCAGTCTTAGATAACTTAGTTAAAGGAGCGGCTGGACAAGCTATTCAAAATTTGAATCATTTAATGAAAATACCTGAGATAACTGGTCTAGATTTTGTACCAGTTTATCCATAAGGAGAAAGCCAATGAAAATTATCGATGGAAAAATAGATGCCCCTAAGGGATTCTTCGCAACCGGATTACATGCTGGATTAAAACATACGAAAAAAGATTTAGGAATCGTTCTTTCGGAAGTTCCTGCTCAAGCAGCTGGGGTTTTCACAACAAATCAAGTTAAAGCAGCCCCAATTTATGTAACAAAAGAAGCATTGAGCGATGGAATTCTGCAAGCAATTATTGTCAATTCAGGTTTTGCTAATGCCTGTACTGGTGCAATTGGTTTAGAAGATGCAAAAACAACACAACAGTATTTAGCTGAAAAGTTAGGTATTGCTGCCGAAAAAATTGCTGTAGCATCTACTGGTGTAATCGGAAAAGTGTTACCAATGAAAAAAATCAAAGCTGGAATAGATGTTTTTAATTTAAATCAGTCAGAACCGCAAGCATTTCATGAAGCCATTTTGACTACGGATAAAGCAACCAAAGAAGTAGCAGTGACAGACGTGATTAATGGCGTTGAGGTTACTATGGCAGGAGTTGCTAAAGGATCTGGCATGATTCATCCCAATATGGCTACGATGTTGTCTTTTATTACAACAGATGCTTTTATTTCAAATGATTTGGTGCAAGAAATTTTATCAGAAAAAACAGAGGTGACCTATAACCAAATTACCATTGATGGTGATACTTCTACTAATGACATGGTCTTAGTTCTGGCCAACGGTTTGGCTGAGAATCCGGAAATTGAGAAAGGTACTGAAGCCTATCAGAAATTTGCAGCGATGCTTGATTATGTGTCAGCGGAATTAGCCAAGAAGATTGCTAAGGATGGAGAAGGTGCAACAAAATTAATTGAAGTGGAAGTTACTGGTGCGTCAGATTCATTAGCGGCACGTCTGATTGCAAAAAAAGTAGTTGGTTCGTCTTTAGTTAAAACAGCAATGTTTGGTGAAGATCCTAATTGGGGCAGAATTATTTGCGCAGTTGGATATGCAGAGAGCTTAATTGATCCTAATAAGATTGATATGTGGATTGGACAGCAGCAATTGTTAAAACAAAGTCAACCGCAGGAATTTGATCAAACGATTATGAAAGAAATTTTAGCTAATGAAACTATTAAGATTTTGATTGATTTAAATGTAGGAACGGAATCAGGAAAAGCTTGGGGTTGCGATTTAACTTATAAATATGTCGAAATTAATGCTTTATACCATACTTAAAATATTTTAGCGGGGAAGCTAAGGGAGCGGATATCATGGAAACAATCGTAGTAAAAATTGGCGGCGTCGCTAGTGATAATTTAACCAAAGACTTTTTTAAACAAGTAAAAAAATGGAAAGATACCGGAAAACAAGTGGTGATTGTTCATGGTGGGGGATATTACATTACTGAAATGATGAATCGTTTAAATATTCCAGTCACTATTGATAATGGTTTACGGGTGACGACTAAACAAGCCTTAAAAGTTACTCAGATGGTTTTAATTGGTCAAGTACAGCCAGCAATCACTTCTGTCTTTCAACAATATGGTTTTTCTGCGATTGGATTGCATGCCTCTTGTAATGATTTAATTCAAGGAGAATTTATTGATCAAGAAAAACTTGGTTATGTTGGAGAAGTGACTAAAATTAATAGCCAAGTGATCGAAGATGTTCTGGCGAGTAATTATATTCCGATTATTACGCCCTTAGGGATGACTATTGAAGGCGACTGGCTAAATATTAATGCTGATGCGGCTGCTAGTAAAATTGCCGAAGCTTTAAATGCTGAAGAGCTTTATTTATTAACAGATGTGCCCGGGGTAAAAAAAGATGATCAATGGTTACCCAAAGTCAGTCCAAAAGAAATCAAAGTATTGAAGGAAGAAGAAATTATTATTGGTGGCATGATTCCAAAAATTGAAAGTGCTATGACAGCTATCTTTGGTGGTGTGGGGAAAGTCCACATTACTAATGGTATTCAAAGAGCCGGTACTGTGATTACAAAGGAGGAAATTTTAGTATGACCCATTTATTTCCTAATTATGGCCGAGATACAATTGATCTAGTTAAGGGTGAAGCTAGTTATGTCTATGATCAAACAGGAAAGCAATACTTAGATTTAACTAGTGGTATTGGTGTAACTAGTTTAGGTCACCAACACCCAAAAGTTACAGCGGCAGTTACTGAACAAATAAATCAAATCTGGCACACTTCAAATTTATATTTTAGCCAGTTACAAGAAGAGGTGGCTGAAAAATTAGCACAAGATAAGGATTATGTGAGTTTCTTTTGTAACAGCGGAGCAGAAGCAAATGAAGCAGCTTTAAAATTAGCTCGTAAAGCTACTGGTCGTTCGAAAATTATCAGTTTTAATCAAGGCTTTCATGGGCGAACATATGGATCTATGAGTGCGACCGCTCAAGAAAAAATCCAAGCAGGTTTTGGACCAATGGTACCTGATTTTATTTACTTACCTTATAATGATTTAGAAAATTTTGAAGCTGCTTTAGATGATGATGTAGCTGCAGTAATTTTGGAATTGATTCAAGGCGAAGGTGGCGTATTACCGGCGGATGAAAAATTTGTCAAAGGGCTAGTAGAAAAAGCCCACGCAAACGGTACCTTAGTAATTATCGATGAGGTACAAACAGGTATTGGACGAACAGGGACATTTTATTGTCATCAAGGTTATGGAATTGAACCAGATATCTTTACTTTAGCCAAAGCATTAGGAAATGGACTACCAATTGGTGCAATGCTTGGGAAAGCTGAATTTGCGACAACATTTGGCCCAGGAAGTCACGGAACAACTTTTGGCGGTAATAAATTAGCCTTGAGCGCGGCAAATGTTGTGATTGATACGATTAGTGAGCCAGACTTTTTAGCTGAAATAAATAAAAAGAGCCAGCAATTTTTTGAACAACTTAACGATTTAACGGAATTATCGATGATTAAAAAAATTCGAGGGCAAGGTTTAATGATTGGTATTCAGTTTGATAATGATGAACCGCTCAACTTCGTTTTAAATGAACTAAAAGAACAAGGAGTTTTAGCTTTAAAAGCTGGCAATCATGTCTTGCGATTATTACCACCGCTCACAATTTCCACAGCAGAAATAACTCAAGCAGCTACGGCAATTAAAACTGCTTGTAAAAAAATAATAGAAAAATAATTAGAGCTTGCGTCTTTCAAGCTCTTTTTTGTGTCTCAGACTATCATTGTGGTACCATTTCACTTATACTAGTTTTAGCACAAAAAGGGAGATTATCAATGGGTGAACGAGCAGATGATTTTTTAACCACTTTTAATCGAATTGAAAAAGAAGTCAAAAGTTTATTAGGTAATCCAGTTAATTTAGGCTTTAGCGAAGCAGTAAGACGTCTAGCTAAAAAACAGCATGATTTAATTGGAAAAAATGAAAATGATCTATTACAATTGGCGCAACTAAGAAATGCTATTGTTCATGATCAGATTGCCGATGATTTTGTTATTGCTGAACCAAATGAGTGGGCAGTTCAACGGATTAAAGAGATTGAAAAAGGTTTATTGAGTCCAGAAAAAGTTTTGCCGCGTTTTGCGAAGAAAGTCACTGGATTTGAACAAACAGTGCCAATGAGAGAAATATTAGAGACGGTTAAAGAAAAGCGCTATTCGCAATTTCCTGTTTACGATCATGGCAAGTTTTTAGGTTTAATTACTTTAAGAACAATTGGATTATATCTTTCTGAATTGGTGTTGCAGCGTTCTTTTGATATTTTCAATAAAAAAGTAGGCGATTTTTTAATTCAAAATGGAAAAAATACCAATTTTGAATTTGTTTCGGCTGATACAAATATTGCTGAAGTCGAAGAAAAATTCCAACAAATAGCAACTTTAGAAGCCATTTTAATTACTAAAGATGGCAATCGCGACGGTAATTTATTAGGAATTATTCGCCCCCGCGATATCTTAAATTAGAAAGGGGATTTATTTTGCTGATTATTTATTTATTATTTAGTGGTGTCATTATCGGATTAGATCAATTAATGAAATTTTGGACGGTGGAGAATTTTTTCATTGGACAAGAACAAAGCTTGATACCAAATGTTTTTTCATTGACTTACTTACAAAATACTGGCGGGGCTTTTAGTTTATTAGAAGGCCAACGAATCTTTTTTATTATCATTAGTATTGTGGCAGTAATAGTAGTCGTTTATTTCTTACACAAGTATTTGAAAGAAAGTAAATGGCTAACGATTGGTTTAAGTTTATTTTTAGCCGGGGCAATTGGAAATTTTATTGATCGTTTTCGTTTAGGTTATGTGGTAGATATGTTCCAGTTGGATTTTGTTAGATTTCCAATTTTTAATATTGCCGATATGGCCTTAACAATCGGTGTAGCTTTGATAATTATTTATTTATTTTTAGATGAGAGAGAGAAAAAACATGCAAGCTGAAATTGAAGTCATAATAAAAGAAGAAACTGGACGAGTGGACAAAGTTTTAAATGACCGTTTAAAAGACTATTCCCGTAGCCAAATCCAACAATGGATTAAAGAACAACATGTGTTTATTGATGGTCAAGCGATTAAAGCAAATTATAAAGTGAGTACTGGTGATGTGATTATGATTTATTTGCCAGAGCCAGAAGAATTGGAATTAATTCCTGAAGATTTAGATTTAGAAATTATCTATGAAGATCAAGATGTAGCAGTGGTTAACAAACCTCAAGGAATGGTGGTTCATCCATCGGCTGGACATCCCACTGGTACTTTAGTTAATGGACTTCTTCATCAAATCAAAGATTTATCTACAATTAATGATGTGATCCGTCCAGGCATTGTTCATCGCATTGACAAAGATACCTCAGGACTGTTAATGATTGCTAAAAATGATCAGGCCCATGAAAGTCTTGCGAAACAATTAAAAGATAAAAGCTCTTTACGAAAATATGTTGCTTTAGTTCATGGTGAAATTCCTCACGATAAAGGGCGAATTGAAGCTCCAATCGGTCGCTCAAAAGTGAATCGTAAAATGCAGGATATAATCGAAGATGGTAAACCAGCAGTTACGCACTTTGAAGTTTTAGAGCGATTTAATAATTTTACATTGATAGAATTACAATTAGAAACTGGGAGAACCCATCAAATCCGGGTACACATGAAATATATTGGCTATCCAGTTGCAGGTGATCCCTTATATGGACCAAAAAAAACATTGAAAGGTAATGGACAATTTCTTCATGCCAAACTTTTAGGCTTTGTTCATCCTACTACTGGTGAAAATATGGTCTTTGAAGCTTCTTTACCAAAAATTTTCCAAGAAACTTTACAACAATTACGAGAAACTAATTGATTTTAACCTGAAAGAAGGTTATATTATTTATAGCAAAAAAACAACTGCATAAGATCCTTTAAGAATAGTCCCGTGAGGCTAAGAAGGAAATGAGATAGAATGAATCTAGGTGCGCCTAGGCGCAGACTATTTATTGGATAGACAATCATTCCTCCTACCTAACTACGGGTAGGAGTTTTTTTATGCTTAATTTTAAGGAGGAGACAGGATGTACAAAAAAGAAGTTGTTGATGAGGTTACTATGAAGCGAGCATTGACTCGAATTACTTATGAAATTATTGAGCGTAACAAAGGCGTACAAGATATTGTTTTAATCGGAATTAAAACTCGAGGGATTTTCATCGCTCAAAGAATTGCCGAGCGCCTAAAACAATTAGAACAAATTGACGTCCCAGTTGGTGAATTAGACATTACTTTATATCGTGATGATGTTAAAAGTCATACAGATGAGCCAGAATTACATTCCTCAGATATTCCTTTTCCAATTGAAGGTAAGCAAGTAATTTTAGTCGATGATGTATTGTTTACTGGCCGGACAATTCGCGCTGCTTTAGATGCAGTAATGGATTATGGTCGTCCACAAAAAATTTCTTTAGCCGTATTGGTCGATCGTGGTCACCGTGAATTACCAATTCGAGCAGATTATGTTGGGAAAAATATTCCAACGGCCTTAACAGAAGAAATTATTGTAGAAATGGAAGAAAATGATGGTCAAGACCGGATTTTGATCCAAAAGGAAGAGGAGTAGTCCCCAATGAGCGAGTTCCACAATGACGATGTCGTTTTAGATATTCACGATCGTCCCAAACCAGTTCACTGGGTTGGACTAAGTATTCAACATCTATTCACTATGTTTGGTTCAACAGTCCTAGTTCCAATTTTGGTCGGTATTAATCCAAGTATTGCCTTAGTCAGTTCAGGTTTAGGAACATTGGTTTATCTTACTGTGACAAAAGGAAAAATCCCAGCTTATCTTGGTAGTAGTTTTGCTTTTATTGCAGCCATGACGATGCTAATGAAATCAGATGGTTATCCAGCAGTCGCCCAAGGAGCAATCACATGCGGAATTGTCTACTTGATTGTTTCAATCATCATCAGAAAAATTGGTTCAGCTTGGCTGGATAAAATTCTACCGCCGATTGTGGTCGGACCAGTGATCATGGTCATTGGTTTAGGTCTAGCAGCAAATGCGGCGAATAACGCTATGTATCACAACGACAAATATGATTTCAAATATGTGGCTGTTGCTTTGATTACTTTAGCCTTAACAATTATTTTCAATATGTTCTTAAAAGGTTTTATCGGATTAATTCCAATTTTATTAGGAATTGTAGGTGGCTATATTACGGCGATGTTGTTTGGCATTATTGATTATCAACCAATTATTGATGCCAACTGGTTTGCATTACCAGCTTTCGAGATACCATTTGTAAACTATCAACCAAGTCTGCATTTAAATGCCATTACGATTATGGCACCAATTGCTTTTGTTACCATGACGGAACACATTGGACATTTGATGGTTTTAAATAAATTAACCAAACGAAATTTCTTTGATGATCCTGGTTTAGATCGAACCTTGTTAGGTGATGGCTTAGCACAAATCGTGGCTGGTTTGGTGGGTGGTCCGCCAGTAACTAGTTATGGCGAAAATATTGGTGTGTTGGCTATAACCAAAGTGCACAGTGTGTTTGTTATTGGAGGAGCTGCTGTTTTTGCAGTAGGACTAGGATTTGTCGGCAAGTTAAGTGCTTTAATATTAAGTATCCCAAATCCAGTTATTTCTGGTATCAGTTTCATCTTGTTCGGTGTAATTGCTGCCAGTGGATTGAAGCTTTTAATTGAAAACAAGGTTGATTTTGATCGAAAAAAGAATTTATTAATTGCTTCAACCATTTTAGTAATTGGTATTGGCGGATTAGTCTTTCAAGCAGGAACATTTACATTATCAGCGATGGCATTAGCAACAGTCTTAGGTATTTTTCTAAATCTTGTCTTACCAGAAAAAGCCCTTAGTGAAAAATAAGGAGGCACTCATTGCATGATTATTCAATCGGAGATCATTAGTTTAAAACATTTATTGACGGTGGAAGCATTATCAGATCAAGAGGTTATGGGTTTAATTAGACGGGGTCAGCAATTTAAGTTAGGGGCACCATGGGCACCGCAGAAAAATCAGTATTTTGTGTCAAATCTATTTTTTGAAAATAGCACTAGAACTCATAAAAGTTTTGAAGTGGCTGAGAAAAAACTTGGCTTAGAAACAATCGAATTTGACGCACGGTCAAGTTCGGTCCAAAAAGGCGAAACTTTATATGATACTGTTTTGACCATGTCAGCAATCGGCGTAGACGTCTGTGTGATTCGCCATGGAGATGAGAATTATTACGACCAACTTATTCAAAGTAAGACCATCAATTGTTCAATCGTCAACGGCGGTGATGGTAGTGGTCAACACCCAACACAATGTTTACTGGATTTAATGACTATCTATGAAGAATTTGGTCACTTTAATGATTTAAAAGTTGCGATTGTGGGTGATATCACCCACTCAAGAGTAGCTAAATCAAATATGCAAATGTTAAAACGATTAGGTTCAGAAGTTTTCTTCTCTGGTCCGGAAGAATGGTATGACAAGAGCTTTGATGTTTATGGAACTTATAAACCATTAGATGAATTAGTGGAAAATGTTGATGTCATTATGCTTTTACGTGTGCAGCATGAGCGTCATGACGATAAAGAAAGTTTTTCAAAACAAGAATATCACGAGAAGTATGGTTTAACAGTAGGGCGATCAAAAAGATTAAAGAAAAAAGCAATTATCATGCATCCAGCACCAGTAAATCGTGATGTAGAAATTGCAGATAGTTTAGTAGAAAGCCTGCAATCACGAATTATCGAGCAAATGTCAAATGGTGTCTTTGTGAGAATGGCAATTTTAGAAGCAATTTTAAACGGTATTTCTTAAAGGAGCGAAACGATGAAAACATTAATTAAAAACGGGTATATTGTAACAAAAGATAACGAAATGACAAAAGTCGATCTCTGGTTAGAGAATGGCATTATCAAAGGTATCGGACAAGATTTTTCAGAACTAAATTTTGATCAAGTTTATGATGCAAAAAATCAGTTGATTTCCCCGGGATTGGTTGATGTCCATGTACATTTAAGAGAACCGGGATTTACCTATAAAGAAACCATTAGTACAGGAACAAAATCGGCAGCTCGCGGTGGATATACAACTATTTGTGCGATGCCCAATTTAAATCCAGTCCCAGACACAGTTGAAAAATTTAATGAAGTTGTAAAAATAATTAATGAAGATGCAGTGGTAAAGGTTTTACAGTACGCACCAATTACTGAAGAGTTACGTAGTGAAATTTTAACAGATCAGGCCGGGTTAAAGGCAGCGGGTGCATTCGCTTTCACAAATGATGGAGTAGGTGTTCAGACTGCTGGTACTATGTTTTTAGCTATGGAAGAAGCAGCTAAGAATAATATGGCAATTGTAGCCCATACAGAAGATGAATCTTTATTATTTGATGGTGTAATGCATAAGGGAGAAATTAGTGAGAAGCTCGGATTACCTGGAATTATGAGTGCAACCGAATCTTCACAAATTGCTCGTGATTTAATTTTAGCTGAAGAAACGGGCGTTCATTATCACGTTTGTCATGTTTCAACTAAAGAAAGTGTACGCATCATTCGCGATGCAAAAAAAGCTGGTATTCATGTGACAGCTGAAGTTGCGCCTCATCATTTAATTTTAGCCGATCAACAGATTCCTGAAGATCATGGATATTGGAAAATGAATCCTCCTTTACGAGGAACTGACGATCGAGAAGCTTTAATTGAAGGATTATTAGATGGAACGATCGATTGCATCGCAACTGATCATGCACCACATGGACATGAAGAAAAAAATCAAAGTTTCTTAAAAGCACCTTTTGGGATTGTAGGTAGTGAAACAGCATTTCCACTCATTTATACTCATTTTGTAGAAACAGGACGCTTTACCTTAGAACAAGTGATTGACTGGATGGCTATTAAACCTGCTGAAATTTTTGGTTTAAAAGTTGGAACATTGAATATCGGTGAGCCAGCAGATGTGGTCGTCTTTGATTTAGAAACAACAGAAGAAATTGATGATAAAAAATTCGCATCGATGGGTGTGAATACACCATTCAGTGGTTGGCCAGTGAAAGGAAATACCTTGTTGACTTTTGTAGACGGCAAATTAGTTTATCGTAAGGAGGATTAATTTTGAAACGATTATTGATTTTAGAAGATGGTACTGTCTTTGAAGGAGAAGCTTTTGGAGCAGAAGCCAATGTATTTGGAGAAATCGTCTTTACGACTAGTATGACCGGCTATCAAGAAACTATTACCGATCAAAGTTTTAACGGACAAATTATTACTTTTACTTATCCAATGGTGGGAAACTATGGCGTGAATCGCGATGATTACGAAAGTATTTCACCAACTTGTAAAGGTGTCGTGGTGAAGGAACATGCGCGACTTGCCAGCAATTGGCGCAATCAAATGACTTTAGATGAATTTTTAAAAAGGAAAAATATACCTGGAATTGCCGGGATTGATACCAGAGCACTAACAAAAAAATTACGTAATCACGGTACAATGAAAGCCAGTATTATTGAACCAGGTGATAAATTTGAACATGCATTTGATCAGTTAAAAGCAACTGTTTTACCAACAAATCAAGTGGCACAAGTTTCAACATCAACGCCTTATCCAAGCCCTGGAATTGGTCGTAATGTGGTAGTGATTGATTTTGGCTTAAAACATAGTATTTTGCGGGAGCTTTCTAGAAGAGAATGTAATCTAACAGTGATGCCTTATGACACTGACGCGCAAACAATCTTAGATTTGCAACCAGATGGTGTGATGTTAACCAATGGACCGGGAGATCCCAAAGATGTTCCTGAAGCAATTGAAATGATTCGTCAAATACAAGGGAAAGTACCAATTTTCGGAATTTGTTTGGGGCATCAGTTATTTGCTTTGGCTAATGGAGCGGATACGTATAAAATGCGTTTTGGTCATCGCGGTTTAAATCATCCAGTTAGAGAAGTTGCTACTGGAAAAATTGATTTTACCTCTCAAAATCATGGGTTTGCAGTAAATCCTAAAACAATTGACCCTGAGAAATTACTAGTGACGCATGTAGAAGTAAATGATGGCACTGTCGAAGGAATTCGGCATCGTGATTATCCTGCTTTTAGTGTGCAATATCATCCTGATGCAGCACCGGGTCCCCATGACGGGATTCATTTATTTGATGAATTCATGGAAATGATGGATGCAGGAAAGGAGCAAGCTTAATGCCAAAGAGAACAGATATTAAAAAAATCATGGTCATCGGTTCTGGGCCAATTGTAATTGGTCAAGCCGCAGAATTTGATTATGCCGGCACGCAAGCTTGCTTGGCTTTAAAAGAAGAAGGCTATGAAGTTGTCTTAGTAAATTCAAATCCAGCAACAATCATGACGGATCGTGAGATTGCTGACAAAGTATACATTGAACCAATTACATTAGAGTTTGTCTCTAGGATATTACGCAAAGAATTACCAGATGCAATCTTACCAACATTAGGTGGTCAAACTGGACTGAACATGGCGATGGAATTAGCTGATTCTGGTATTTTAGATGAGCTGACGATAGAATTATTGGGAACCAAGCTTTCAGCCATTGACCAAGCAGAAGACCGTGATTTATTTAAACAATTAATGGAAGAACTAGACCAACCGATACCTGAATCTGAAATTGTGACAACAGTTGAAGAAGCAGTCGATTTTGCTAAAATTATCGGTTATCCGGTGATTGTTCGCCCAGCTTTTACTTTAGGGGGAACAGGCGGTGGAATGTGCGACAATGAAGACGAGTTACGAGTAATTACAGAAAATGGTCTGAAATTATCACCGGCTACTCAATGTTTAATTGAAAAATCAATTGCTGGTTACAAAGAGATTGAATACGAAGTTATGCGAGATTCTGCTGACAATGCAATCGTAGTGTGTAATATGGAGAACTTTGATCCAGTTGGAATCCACACTGGAGATTCGATTGTTTTTGCGCCAAGTCAAACTTTGTCTGATTATGAGTATCAAATGCTACGGGATGCCTCTTTAAAAATTATCCGTGCTTTAAAAATTGAAGGTGGCTGTAATGTTCAATTGGCTTTGGATCCAAATAGTTTTAACTATTATGTAATTGAAGTAAATCCTCGTGTTTCTCGTTCCTCAGCGTTAGCTAGTAAAGCGACTGGTTATCCGATTGCCAAGTTGGCGGCAAAAATCGCTGTTGGTTTAACGTTAGATGAAATGAAAAACCCGGTAACTGAAACTACTTATGCAGAATTTGAACCAGCTTTAGACTATGTTGTAGCAAAAATTCCCCGTTGGCCTTTTGATAAATTTGAAACGGGTGAACGTATTTTAGGTACACAAATGAAAGCAACTGGTGAAGTCATGGCAATCGGACGGAACATAGAAGAAAGTCTGTTAAAAGCTGTTCGTTCACTGGAAATCGGTGTTCACCATGTAGAATTGCCAGAGCTTGCAGAGGTATCTGATGATAAATTAACTGAAAAGATGGTTAAAGCTCAAGATGATCGTATTTTTTATCTGGCTGAAGCCTTACGTCGTGGCTATTCGATTGAAGAATTACATGAATTAACTAAAGTAGATTTGTTCTTTTTAGATAAACTATTACACATTGTTGAATTAGAAACTGAGTTGGCACAAAACCAAAATGATTTATCTACTTTGAAAAAAGCTAAACAAAATGGTTTCAATGATCGAAAAATTGCACAACTTTGGGAACAAACAGAAAAAGAAATTCGTGATTTACGTAAACAAGAAAATATCTGGCCGGTCTACAAAATGGTAGATACTTGTGCAGCCGAGTTTGAATCTCAAACACCTTACTTTTATAGTACGTACGAATTTGAAAATGAAAGTGAAGTCTCAAAGAAAGAGTCAGTTTTAGTACTGGGATCTGGACCGATTCGAATTGGCCAAGGAGTTGAATTTGACTATGCGACAGTTCACTCAGTAAAAGCGATTCAATCCGCTGGCTATGAAGCAATTATTATGAATAGCAATCCAGAAACTGTTTCAACTGACTTCTCTACTTCTGACAAATTATATTTTGAACCACTGACTTTTGAAGATGTGATGAATGTAATTGATTTGGAACAGCCTTTAGGTGTCATTGTGCAATTTGGTGGACAAACAGCAATCAATTTAGCTGAACCTTTGCATCATGCTGGTGTGAATATTTTAGGAACAACTATCGAAGATTTAGATCGGGCGGAAGATCGTGATCAGTTTGAGCAAGTCTTACAAGCTTTAAATATTCCACAACCACCTGGCGAAACGGCAACTAGCTCTGCAGAAGCGGTAAAAGTTGCAGAGAGAATCGGTTACCCTGTATTGGTTCGACCAAGTTATGTACTTGGCGGTCGGGCAATGGAAATTGTTGAAAATCAAGCGGACTTAGAAGATTATATGGCCCACGCGGTAAAAGCTTCACCAGAACATCCTGTTTTAGTTGACCGTTACATGGTTGGTCAAGAATGCGAAGTCGATGCGATTTGTGATGGTACGACAGTATTAATTCCTGGAATAATGGAACATATTGAAAGAGCTGGGGTTCATTCGGGTGATTCAATGGCTGTTTATCCGCCGCAAACTTTCTCACAAGAAATTAAAAATACAATTGAAGATTATACACGACGGTTAGCTATAGGAATGAATTGTATTGGTATGATGAACATTCAATTTGTTATTCATGATCAGACAGTCTATGTAATCGAAGTGAATCCAAGAGCCAGTCGAACAGTGCCATTTTTAAGTAAAATTACTGATATTCCGATGGCGCAAGTTGCTACGAAAGCAATTTTAGGTGAAAAGTTAACTGATTTAGGTTATCAAGATGGGCTATATCCTGAAAGTCAGTTGGTGCACATTAAAGCACCGGTCTTTAGCTTTACAAAATTACAAAAAGTAGACACTTACTTAGGGCCAGAAATGAAATCGACTGGTGAAGTAATGGGTAGTGATCGCAATTTGGAAAAAGCACTTTACAAAGCTTTTGAAGCTAGTGGATTACATTTGCCAGACTTTGGCTCAGTATTATTCACCATTGCAGATGAGACGAAAGAAGAAGCTTTAGATTTAGCGAAACGTTTTAAAGAAGTTGGTTATAGTTTACTGGCTACTAAAGGAACTGCTGAATACTTGAAAGAGCATGGTGTCGAAGCCAAAACGATCGCAAAAATATCTGAATCTGCTGAGGATAACGTGGTAGAATTAATCAGACAAGGTGATGCACAAGTTGTAATCAATACAATGGACAAAAATCGTCAAAATACTTCTGATGACGGCTTCATTATCCGCCGAGAAGCGGTTGAACATGGTGTACCATTATTTACTTCACTTGATACAGCAAATGCTATCTTAAAAGTGATGGAATCTCGAGCATTTTCGATTCAAGAAATTTAATACGTAGAATTATCAGCAGGAGTAAAAAAATTCTGCTGATAATTTGGAAACAATTGATATATGGGAGGCTAATATGAAGCAGGAAATGATGAAAATCGTCAGTCAAATTGAAATTGCACCACGCATTTTTGAACTGGTTTTACAAGGACAATTGGTTAAGCAAATGAAACAGCCAGGACAATTTATCCATATCCGTGTGCCTCGCTCAGATTTATTGTTACGTCGTCCGATTAGTATTAACCAATTTAATTTGACTGATCAGACTTGTACAGTGATTTATCGAATCGAAGGGGCTGGAACACAAGCTTTTTCAGAAATGATAACTGGAGAAATGTTAGATGTTATGGGGCCTTTAGGTCATGGATTTGAATTGACAGATTTAAAAGCTGGCGATACTGCATATATTGTTGGCGGCGGTATTGGCATCCCTCCATTGTATCAACTTTCAAGAGATTTAACTGCTAAAGGAGTGAAGGTTGTTCACTTTTTAGGTTTTACGACTAAAAAAGATATTTATTACTTGGATGAATTCAATCAATTAAGTGAGACAAAAATTTCAACTGATGATGGTACCTTTGGTAAAAAAGGACATGTTGGTCATCTTTTAGCGGAAACTACTGAAAACCCCGATGCTGTTTTTGCTTGTGGTCCGAACGCATTGTTAAAAACTGTTGAAGGCTTTTTCGATGAAGTTGAAAATGTTCAGCTTTCTTTGGAATCACGTATGGCCTGTGGAATGGGTGCTTGTTACGCTTGCGTCTGTCATGTGCCAGAAGATCCTAACCAAAGTCTAAAAGTTTGTGAAGATGGGCCAGTTTTTAAAGCCGGGGAGGTAATCATTTAATGAATCGTTTAGCTGTTAATTTACCAGGGCTGAATTTAAAAAATCCAATTATGCCAGCCAGCGGATGTTTTGGTTTTGGTAAGGAGTATGCGGATTATTATGATTTAAATCAATTAGGATCGATTATGATTAAAGCAACTACACCACTCGTTCGTTATGGAAACGAGACACCACGAGTTGCTGAAACTGCTAGTGGAATGCTAAATGCTATTGGACTACAAAATCCTGGATTAGAAGTCGTAATGAATGAAATACTGCCAAGTTTGGAAAAATTTCAAGATTTGCCTTTAATTGCCAATGTAGCAGGTGCTTGCGAAGAAGATTATGTAGAAGTTGCCAAAAGTATTGGTGATGCACCGAATGTCCACGCGATTGAATTAAATATTTCTTGTCCCAATGTAAAACACGGGGGCTTATTATTTGGAACCGATCCAGATGCGGCAGGAAGCTTGACAAAAGCGGTAAAAGAAGTTGCGAAAGTACCAGTTTATGTAAAATTATCTCCTAATGTGACCGATATTGTTCCGATTGCAAAAGCAGTTGAACAAGGAGGCGCTGATGGTTTTACGATGATTAATACTTTAATGGGAATGCGGATTGATTTAAAAACGCGACGACCAATTTTAGCAAATATGACAGGTGGTTTATCTGGACCAGCTATTAAACCAGTTGCCATCCGTTTGATTCATCAAGTTGCTGGAATTACTGACTTGCCAATCATTGGTATGGGTGGCGTACAAAATGTTGATGACGTGATTGAAATGTTTTTAGCAGGAGCCAGTGCGGTCGCTGTGGGAACGGCAAATTTTACTGATCCATATATTTGTCCCAAATTAATTGATTCCTTACCACAAAAATTGGATGAATTAGGTATTGAATCTTTGGAACAATTAAGAAAAGAAGTTAGAGAGGCGCGAGGTTAGATGGAAAGAAGACCAATTATTGCTTTGGATTTTGCTTCAAAAGAAGAGATTATCCAGTTTTTAAAAAAGTTTCCTAAAGAAGAGGCGTTATTTGTAAAAATTGGCATGGAACTTTTTTATCAAACAGGACCTGAGATTGTTTCCTTTTTAAAATCGTCTGGACACGATGTTTTTTTGGATTTGAAATTACATGATATCCCAAATACAGTAAAAAAAGCTATGTCTGGCTTAGCAAAACTCGGAGTAAAAATTACCAATGTTCATGCTGCTGGTGGCATTGAAATGATGGAGGCGGCTAAAGCAGGGTTGATCGAAGGAACGCCAACTGGTGAAGCTGTACCAGAATTAATCGCTGTGACTCAACTTACTTCAACTTCTGAAAAACAAATGCATGAAGATCAATTAATTCCAGTTAGCTTGCAGGAAAGTGTCTTACATTATGCCAAGTGTGCGGACAAAGCTGGCTTGGCTGGAGTAGTTTGTTCAGCTCTAGAAGTTGCGGCTATTCATCAAGCAACAAATCCTGACTTCGTCTGTCTTACACCAGGAATTAGACCACAAGGAGCCAGTGTTGGTGATCAAAAAAGAGTCATGACACCAGCCGATGCTAAAAAAATTGGCTCTACTTACATTGTAGTAGGTCGCCCGATTACTCAAGCAGAAAATCCTTACGAAAGCTATTTACAAATAAAAAATGAATGGAACGGTGAAAAATAAATGACTACCATTGCAGCAGAAATTGCCAAAGATTTATTATCCATTGAAGCAGTCTCATTGAGTCCGGATGAACCCTTTACTTGGGCTAGTGGTATAAAATCTCCTATTTATTGTGATAATCGAATTACCATGAGCTATCCTAAAGTTCGCCGTGCAATCGCCAAAGGTTTAGCGGAAGAAATCAAAAAAAATTTTCCTGATGTAGAAGTGATTGCCGGAACAGCAACTGCTGGTATACCCCATGCTGCTTGGGTAGCTGAAATTTTAGATTTACCGATGGTCTATATTCGTTCTAAAGCAAAAGACCATGGTAAAGGAAATCAAATTGAAGGCCGCATCAAAGAAGGTCAAAAGATGGTTGTTATTGAAGATTTAATTTCAACTGGAGGAAGCGTTTTAGAGGCTGCCACTGCCGCAACTAAAGAAGGTGCTAATGTTTTGGGCGTTGCAGCAATCTTTACTTATGAGTTAGCCAAAGGTGTTGATAATTTTAAGGAAGCAGATATAAAATTGGTAACATTAACCAATTATTCAGCTTTGATTGAAATTGCTTTAGAAGAAAAATACATCAATGAAGATCAATTAACTCTATTGAAAAAATGGCGGGAAAATCCTGAAAATTGGTTAACTTAATAAAACAAAGCATTATTTACTCTGAGAAAAGAGTGAATAATGCTTTTTTCTTTTAATAAATGATAGAATGATTAAGAAGTGGAGGGGTGTCCATGTATCAAAAATTTATCGAAAATACTACTTTAAGACGTTTGACTGTTTTAGTCAGTGTAATTATTGTCCTATTCTGCGTCCGTGAATTTATGACGACGATCTTACTGACCTTTATTTTTACTTTGTTGGCTGTAAAATCGGTAGATCTTATTCAACGTTGGCTTAAATTACCGACTTTTTTACTAACTATGCTTTTGTATTTTATTGCAGTATTTGTAGTTTATTTATTGGTTACAAAATACGCTAATTTTTTAATTAATCAAGTGATTCATACCTATAATACGTTATTTGATTTTTACCAGAATCAATCGAAAGAAGCAGAAGGTGTAGTTAAGTACGTTGCTAATTATCTTGAAACCCACAATTGGCAAGATAAATTGGAGAGCGGCGCATCGATTGTGTTTACCCAGTTACAAAATGCGGGTCGCTTAACAATAGCTTTCATCATGTCGTTTTTATTAAGTTTTTTCTTTATGGTGGAAAAGAAAAAGACAGTCCGTTTTTCTGGTAGCTTTTTGACTAGTCATTTTGCTTGGTATTTTAAAGATCTTGCTTATTTTGGGAGTATTTTTATAGAAACATTTGGTGTGGTTATCGAAGTTCAAATCTTGATTGCGGTGGTTAATACTATTGTTACAACAATTGGATTAGGAATTATCGGTTTCTCACAGTTACCAACTTTAGCAATTATGATCTTCTTCTTGAGTTTAATTCCTGTTGCTGGTGTGATTTTTTCTTGTGTGCCGCTAACATTGATTGCTTATTCAACCGGTGGCATTCAAACAGTGATTTATGTATTAGTTTTAATAATTGTTGTACATTGCGTAGAAGCTTATGTTTTAAATCCACAATTTATGTCTAGCCGAACCAATTTACCAATTTTTTTTACGTTTGTAATCTTATTAATAAGCGAACATTTCTTAGGTCTATGGGGATTATTAGTGGGGATTCCAATCTTCAATTTCTTTTTAGAGATATTGAATGTCCAAGTTCCTAGTTTTAAAAAGAAAACCGCCCAAAAATAAAACTTTGGGCGGTTTTTCTAATTTTCAGTATTGTTTTTCAATTGTTGGATAGTTGTTTCTTCAGGTGTTACAAATAACGTTTTTTGATTTTCATAAATAACAAATCCTGGTTTTGCACCATTGGGTTTATGAACGAATTTTACTTGCACATAATCCACGGGAACTTGAGCTGATTGACGATATTTTGAAAAGTATGCAGCTAGTTCGGCCGCCTCCAATAAAGTCTCATCACTAGGATTGTCTGATTTAATAATCACGTGAGAGCCTGGAATATTTTTAGCATGGAGCCAAATATCGGTCTTCCGGGCTTTTTTCAAGGTCAATTGATCGTTTTGTAAATTATTTTTGCCGACTAAAATCGTCGTGCCATCACTAGCAATAAATTTTTCTGGCTGTGAAGGTTTGTGTTGACGGATTTTCTTTTGACTACGTTTCTTTAAGTAGCCACTAGCAATTAACTCTTCACGAATAACCTCGATATCCATTGGACCGGCAATCTCTAATTGTGCCAAAATGGATTCTAAATAATTGATTTCTTCTTGGGCTTCTTTAATTTGCGCATCTATTAATTTGACCGCATTTTTGAGCTTTTGGTAACGATGAAAATATTTTTGAGCATTTTGATTAGTAGTCAATGCTGGATTTAACTTTATTTCAATCGGTTGATTCTCTTCATAATAGTTTTCTAAAGTGACTGAGTCAACACCTCTAGGAACTTGTGCCATAAAAGTTGTTAAAAGCTCACCATCACGTCGAAAGTCTTCTGCATTTTCTGAATCCTTCAAGGTTTGTTGACGCTTTGCGAGTTTTGATTGATTGCGGCTGATTTCATTTTCAACTTTTTTGATCAGCTGGTTACCGAGCTGTTTTACACGGTCTTTCTCTGCTTTTTCTCCATAAAACGCGTCTAATAATTGACTTAAATTATCGTAAGACTGCTTTTCTTCAAAAGTTAGAAAGGAGATCGGCGCAAACAATTCTTTATTTTTGATTTTCCCTAATGTCGGAGTTGGTTGTTGTACTTCTTGCCAAAAGTTATCCCAAACAGCCATTTTTTGATTGCTGATTTCCTCTAAGCGGTAGACAAGTTCATCCGCCGTATCGCGACCAAGTCCTTGGAAATTTTGTTGTAAATATTTACCAGTTAATTTTTCAGCCGTTGATACTATTTCAAATACTTGTTCCTTATTTGCCTTAAAAGGATTTATTTGCTCCTGTGAAGGGGGAGTAACATAGGTTGAACCTGGTAAAATACTTCGATAAGAATTTTGTGAAGGTCCGATATGCTTGATTGCATCTAAAATCTTGCCACTGGTTTGATTAACTAAAACAATTGTTGAATGACGTCCCATTAATTCAACAATCAGAACTAATTTTTGCTGATCACCTAACTCATCTCTTTTATTGATCGTAAAGTGGACCACACGATCATTTTCAATTTGTTCGATATTTTCTAAAATACCCCCTTCTAAATGTTTTCGTAACATCATGGCAAAAGTGGGTGGGGTACCAGGATTACTATAAGCAATATTGGTTAATTGGATTCGCGCATAGCTGGGATGCGCCGATAACAATAAACGTTGATTTTTTCCGTTGGCGCGTATGACTAAAACCACTTCATTTTCATAAGGTTGGTGGATTTTTGAAATACGACCGCTAATTAGTTGGTCCAATTCCTGAACCATTACATGGGTAAAAACACCATCAAACGACATCTGTATTCCTCGATTCTTTCCTAGATAAATCCATTATAAACAACTTCTTAAAAAAAACCTATTTTTCCAATTTTAGAATCATTTCTGTTAGCAGATCAGTCACTTCTGTTGGCAATTCAGTAAAAGGATTTAAGGTTTTTTCTTCGACAAAAACCAAACGGGTTTTCAAACTCGTTTTAAGTGCTTGTCGATATTTTTGATTATTAAAATCTGGTTCGTAGTCATCAATATTTAAATACTCGATTTGCGGATATGGACCGAAAGTTTCAAATTCACCAGTTTTTGTCACAATATCTTCAATCCCTTTTAAAGTTACTTCTGGAGAAATATTTCGCTCGTTGAAACTGGCAGTGTTTAAAATATAACAGGTTGTTCCGTTAGTAAATAACGTTCTGAAATTTTGATAGTCTTCTGCCAAGGGATAGGTTCTAAATGGATTAGCAAAAGGTTCAATTATTAATTGATCGCTGACTTGAATATTTTCAGCGGTTGACCGTTTTGTCGCCAAAGTTACACCAAAAATAGCAGCCAAAGTCGGATCATTCAATTTTAAAATAGGTGGTAGAGTTTCGTCCTTCATGATCCAAAAAACACCATCAATTTTTTCGTTAATATGATCCTTTCGATCTTTTGTAGCAAAACGGCTTTTTATGCAGCGGCCGTTTACATTTCTGATATCTCCTGTTACTAAAACTTTTTGACCATTCTCATCTAAAGTTATACCAACATTTTCAGCAGTTAAAAAATATTTAATTGCAGCATGATCCATGGCATAGTCTTCAGTCTTATCAAAATAGGATGGTTCTAATGCAGTCGTCCCACCATCTTTTTGATTAATTACAAAAGCATCATCATGTAAAACAGTAATTGGGAATTTATTTCCATGATGAGACAAGGTGATTGTAGATTTTCCAGTTCCAGATAAACCAAATGCTGCCATGGTGTATTTACTATTAGGCAACTGAAATTGTTTCATTCCGCCATGACAAGCAATAAAGCCATTTCGGTGAGCAATTTGCCATGCTAAAGATAGGGTAGCTTTTTTAAGTTCACCAAAATATCGTAGTCCTAGAATGGCTCCACAATTATGTGCTGGATCTAAAATAACTAAGCCGTCAGGATAATCTGGATGTTGCCAATCAGGATCAGCATAAAAATATAAATCATTTTCATTAGGAAACTCTTGAGACTGCTCGTAGATATTTGTTAGATTTTGAGAAAATTCAAAATTCATCAAGTATTGAAATAGTTGCATCGGAAAATTTGCAGGAATCATTAAATGAGATTTAACCATAAAATCATTATGTAAACCTACGACCACAGATGACTTTAAAAAATTTTTCTCTTGTCCGTGATAAACAACTTCTCTCATCAAAGCAGAAAAATCCTTGTCTTCTTTAGTAGTTAAAATTAATTTTCGCGCGATGGCAGAGCGACCAACGATTTTACCATCATTAGTAACTAATACTTTGGCTTCAGTTGGCAAACCTAATTTTTCCGGCTGATCAATAGGTAAATCGGTCACGATTGTCTGAGAATTTTCAAAAGCCAGCTGATAAGCAGCCGCTACATCTTTTATTTCCGTTACATTATTACCATAGAAAGCTGTCTCAATAGTTGTTTTAAAGCCACTTAAGCGAGGATTGTTTGAATGAATCTCTTTCCGATCAAATAAATGGTTACTACTCATAATAATCCCTCCAAGTCTAATTAATTTATTATTATCATATCATTTTTAGAATTTTCAGACAAAATTTTTTTATGTTTTCGTTTTATCAGAGTAGCAGTTTATTTTTTTTTCGTTATAATATAACTAGGGTGATAGAATGAAAAAGTTCTTCTTAAATTTTGGAGAGACACTCCAAAGGCTTTGGAAAGTTTTTTATTTAAAAGCAGAAGCCAACCAAAAAAAGACGATTGCTATTTTGATTATTTCAATTATGACAATTACTATAGGCATATTTTCTTTACAATATGTGAGAGAGGTTTTTCGCGCAACTGAAATTGAAACGACAGTTTATAATAAGATTGATACTAAATATATATTGCCTATGGATTACCAAAACTCTGACCAACAAATTAAAGATTCTAAAACGATAGCTGTCATGTTTTGTCAGCCTCATGGAGAGACCTATAAAAAAGTACTTGCTATTTTAAATGATCCTTCTCAGGAAGAAACCTTGAATCGAAAATTTTATTTTTATCCAATTGTTTACCATAGTGACCAAATGGCTAAAGACTATCAAATTAATCCAAATCAAGTTACCTTTGTTTATTTTAAAAAAGGTGAAGAGAAAAATCGATTTGTAGTAGAAGAAATGACTCACTTAAATAGTGAGTTTGTCCCAAAACTTAATCGTTTATCCCAACGTTATTTAGATTAGTTAAAATATTTTTAATTTTATTTTAATAAATATATTGACAATCTCATTTTCATTGGGTAAACTAATTTCAACATCAAAGAAGGAGTGAGCCACATGAAAAAAGCAAACTTATCTCAACAAAAGAATCGTTGGCAAAACTGGCGTAGATAAGTTGCGTTTATGGACTCATTTCATAGATGCAGCGTTTAGAACTATTCTAAATCTTGTATCTATGTTGGATGTATTTATTATGTACTTTCCCCGCATAGAGACCGATCTATGCGGTTTTTGTTTTTCGAGAGACAACTACCGTTATATTTAGGGTAGTTGTCTCTTTTTGCTTACATTAAAATATTAGGAGGAAATATTATGAAAAACAAAGGGATTATTGGTTCAATTATCGCAATAGCAGTTATTTTAATCGGGGTATTCGCTTATCAAATGGGGAGCCGTCAAACCACATCAAGTGCCACAACAGATTCATCAGAATTACAAACAGTTGGAATTTTACAATTTATAAGTCATCCTTCTTTAGACCAAATTAAAGATGGCGTGGTAGATGGTCTGAAAGATGCTGGATATGTTGATGGTGAAAATATCAAAATTGAATACTTAAATGGTCAAGGCGATCAAAGTAAATTAGATACCATGAGCCAACAATTAATCTCTAAGAATTCTGATGTTTTAGTTGGGGTAGCAACTCCGGCGGCTAAGGCTTTAGCTAATGCTACAAGTGATATTCCAGTAGTAATGGGTGCAATCTCAGATCCAGTTGGTTCTGGTTTGGTGAAGAGCCTAGAAGAACCGGGCAATAACGTTACAGGATTGAATAATTTATCACCAGTCAACCAACAAATTGAATTAGCAAAAGAATTATTACCAGAAGCAAAAACGGTTGGGATGATTTATTCTTCGTCTGAAGAAAATTCTTTAGCTCAGATTGCAAGAGCTGAGAAAAAAGCAGCTGATGAAGGTTACACTGTGAATAAATATGCGATTTCTTCAAGTAATGAAATTGCCCAAATTACACAACAAGCGGCTGGAGAAAATGATTTCTTATATATTCCACAAGATAATATTATCGCTAACGCATTTGATACATTAGTACAAGAAGCTGACAAGGCAAAAATTCCAGTCTTTGTATCTGTCGATAATATGGTGAAACAAGGCGGAGTAGCTACAGTGGGACAAAATCAATATCAAATGGGTGTCGAAACAGGAAAAATTGCGGCTGAAATGTTGGCTGGAGCAGATCCAGCTAAAACACCAGTGACGGTGATTGATACAGGCGATACAATTATTAATGAAACAAAAGCAGCAGAACTTGGTATTACTATTCCAGATAATTTAAAAAACAAAGCAGAATTAGTTGAAGGAGACTAGCTATGATAATTTCGTCAATTGGACAAGGATTTATTTGGGGGATTTTAGGATTAGGAATTTTTATGACTTATCGTATTCTAGGTTTTCCAGATATGACAACAGAGGGATCATTTCCACTAGGTGGCGCGATTTGCGTCACTGCCATTGTTAATGGTATTCATCCGTTTTTTGCAACAATCTTAGGAATCTTGGCTGGTATGTGTGCAGGATTTGTTACGGGGATGCTTTATACTAAAGGAAAAATTCCAGTAATTTTAGCAGGAATATTAGTTATGTCTGGTTTAAACTCAGTGATGTTGTTTGTCATGCAAACACCAAATTTATCTTTGTTAAATCAGCCCAAACTACAAGACTTTTTTACTCAATTGAATCTACCAGATCACTTTGATATCGTGTTGATGGGATTAATTGCAGTTGGAATTATTTTTACCTTATTATTACTATTCTTCTTCACTGATTTTGGTCAAGCATATATCGTCACAGGTGATAATGAGACAATGGCTCGTTCGATTGGTATTAATACAAACGGCATGAAAGTAATTGGTTTAACCTTATCAAATGGTGTGATTGCACTGTCTGGAGCATTAATTGCTCAAAATGATGGTTACGCCGATATTGGAAAAGGAACAGGTGTGATTGTCATTGGTTTAGCGTCAATTATTATTGGAGAAGTAATCTTCGGCGAAGTTACTTTTGCAGAAAGATTAATAACGGTTATCTTGGGCAGTGTCATTTATCAATTATTAATTCTAGCAATTATTAAAGTTGGCTTAGATACGACTTATTTAAAAATCTTTTCGTCAATTATTTTAGCGATTTGTTTAATGATTCCAAGATTGAAAGAAGCATTGAACTTGAAAACAGGATTTGAAAAGGAGGCTAAGTGATGGAGGCATTAGAATTAAGACAAGCGAGCAAGACAGTTAATAATGGACTAAATGAATCGCGCCCTATATTACGTGGGGTTGACTTAACGATAAAAACAGGAGACTTCATCACTGTCTTAGGTGGTAACGGCGCTGGAAAAAGTACTTTATTTAATAGTATTTCCGGTAGCTTACCTCTGGATTCAGGTACGGTAAAAATTATGGATCACGATATTACAAAATTACCTGAAGAAAAACGGGCAAAATATATTTCTCGTGTTTTTCAAGATCCTAAAATGGGAACTGCTCCGCGTCTAACTGTAACTGAAAATCTGGCATTAGCTGAAAAAAGAGGTCAAAAGCGACCACTAAAAACTCGTAAAATATCACAAAAGAAAGAATTTTATTATAATTTATGTGCACAAGTCGGTAATGGCTTAGAAAATCATTTGGATACACCTACTGGATTTTTATCAGGCGGTCAAAGACAAGCGTTAAGTTTAATTATGGCTACTATCACAAAGCCAGATTTATTACTTTTAGATGAACATACAGCCGCTTTAGATCCTAAGACAGCTCGACAGTTGATGACTTTAACAGATAAAATCATTAAAGAACAAAATCTGACTTGTTTAATGATTACTCATAAGATGGAAGACGCTATAAATTATGGTAATCGCATGATTGTGATGGAAAAAGGACAAATCATCAAGGATTTAAATGCATCTGAAAAGAGTCAATTAAGCTTGTCTGATTTGTTTTTATTTTTTGAAGAAGATGAATTGGCGTTGTAAAAATGGAAATACAATGAGAACTTTTTCAGAAAACTATAAAAAAACAATTGACTTTTCTCATATCGACACCTATACTAAGTCTAATCTTAACCAATTGGGAGCGAAAAATATGATTAATACTACTTTATCCCAACTGAATAATTTATACTTTAGCTATTTTAGATAGTTTGTATTCATGTGATTCATGGGTACGGACGAAGCAATTGTTTGTATCTATGATGGCTAAGGAACTTGTGTATGAAGTCAAGCCACGTAGAGAATCTATCTACTGTGGCTTTTTTATTTATTCAAAAAGCTCATTGTAGATAGCTACAATGAGTTTTTTAATTTTAGAAAAGAGGAAAAAAGATGCGCTATTTAACAGCAGGAGAATCCCACGGACCAAAACTTACTACAATTATTGAAGGTATTCCAGCCGGATTAACGGTTTCAGTTGATCAAATTAACCAGGAATTGACACGTCGCCAAGGCGGTTATGGTCGAGGCGGTCGTATGAAAATAGAAACCGATCAAGTAGAAATTACTGCCGGTATTCGACATGGAAAAACATTAGGTTCACCAATTGCTATGACAATTGAAAATAAGGATTGGAAAAATTGGACAAAAGTCATGTCAGTAACGCCAGTTGAGGATAAAATCGCTAGTCAAAGAAGAGTTGCAAAACCGCGTCCTGGACATGCAGATTTAGTTGGTGGAATGAAATATCAACACCGTGACTTGCGAAATGTTTTAGAACGTTCTTCAGCAAGAGAAACAGCTGTCCGGGTGGCTATTGGGGCATTAGCCAAACAACTTTTAGCCAGCTTAGAGATTGAAGTAGCGAGCCATGTTGCAGTCTTAGGAGGCATTAAAGCAACGGTTCCAGAAGTTATCAGTGTAGCAGAAATTAAAGCTAAAGCTGCAGCTTCTGAAGTTCGAACGGTTGATCCGACGGTCGATGAAGCAATGAAAAAATTAATTGATGAAACCAAAAAAGCGGGAGATACTCTAGGCGGTGTCGTCGAAGTACGAATCGAAAATGTTCCTGCTGGATTAGGTAGTTATGTGCAATGGGATAAAAAATTAGATGGTAAATTGGCACAAGCGATGTTAAGTATTAACGCCTTTAAAGGAGTAGAGTTTGGTATTGGATTTGATGCTAGTATGAAACCGGGTTCCGAAGTAATGGATGAAATTACCTGGAATGATACTGGTTTTCATCGGACAACCAATCATTTGGGTGGTTTTGAAGGTGGTATGACTAATGGCGAACAAATTATCGTTCGAGGAGTAAAAAAACCGATTCCTACTTTATACAAACCATTGATGAGCGTTGATATTGATTCGAAAGAACCATTTAAAGCCAGCGTAGAACGTTCTGATAGTACAGCAGTTCCTGCTGCCGCAGTTGTAGCTGAAAATGTGATGGCAACGGTGATTGCAAATGAATTATTGGAAAAATTTTCTTCCGATACTATGGAGGAATTGCAAATAGCAGTGAAAGAATATCGGGAAAGACTGCTAAAATTTTAGTGAGGTAAAATAAATGAAGGTTTTAATTGTAGGTTTAGGATTAATTGGCGCCTCCTTAGCTAAAGCGATCAAAAGACCGAATATGACGATATACGGTTGGGATCATTTAGTTGAGAGTAGAGATTTTGCAAAAACTCACAGGATAGTTGATGAATTATCCGATGACTTTGGTGAAATGGATATAATTATTTTATCAGTACCTATTCAGACGACTTTAGAATATTTAAAAAAATTAGCTAAAATTGAATTAAAAGATTCTGTGATTGTGACCGATACAGGAAGCACGAAAGAAAAGATATTCCAGCTTGCAGAAGATTTGCCCTTCACATTTATAGGTGGACACCCTATGGCAGGATCACACAAATCGGGCGTCAAGGCAGTTAATCAAAATTTATTTGAAGAAGCTTATTATATCTTGACTCCTAAAGTTGAGGATCAATCAGTTAACGTATTACAGGAAATTTTGACGCCAACGAGAGCAAAAATAATTATCACTGACCCAGCAAGTCATGATGAAATCGTGGCAGTACTAAGCCATTTGCCTCATATTGTAGCTGCAGGATTAGTTAAAATGAGTGATCAATTAGCTGAAGACTATCCTCGAGCATCACAATTGGCAGCTGGTGGGTTTCGTGATATCACTCGTATTGCCTCTTCTGATCCAAGAATGTGGACAGATATCTTATTAACAAATCGTCAAACATTGCTGACATTATTAAAAAAATGGCAAGAGGAAATCGAAAAAATTCAGCAATATTTGGTTGAAGAAGATCAAAATGCGATATATGATTTTTTTAATCAAGCAAAATATTCGAGAGACCGTTTACCACATAAGAAACAAGGAGCTATACCGGCTTTCTATGATTTATATGTCGATATTCCAGATATTGCTGGAGCAATTGCGCAAATTACAACCATTATTAGTACAGCAGGAATTTCGATTACTAATTTGAAGATCCAAGAAACTAGAGAAGATATTTATGGTGTCTTGGAATTATCATTTAAAAATCAAGTAGATTTACTTCAAGGACAAAAATTAATTGCAGCGGAAAACTTTTGCTGTCGGGTGAGGAGTTAACAAATGAAATTATTACAAGCGGATCGTTTAATAGGAGAGTTAATGGTACCACCAGATAAATCAATTTCTCATCGCAGTATTATGTTTGGTGCCATTAGCCAAGGAACAACGACAGTCCATAATTTTTTAACAGCTGAAGATTGCTTAAGTACGATTGATGTTTTTAAAGCATTGGGAGTAGACATTCAGAGAAAAGGTAATGTAGTGACAGTTATTGGTTCTGGAATTGATGGCTTAGAACAACCTCAACAGGAATTAAACGCTGGAAATTCAGGAACGACTCTCCGTCTAAGTTTGGGTATTTTAGCTGCTTGTGGTTTTACATCAAAGATTGCAGGAGATCATTCTTTAAATAAACGTCCTATGGAACGAGTGATGTCTCCTTTAAGACAAATGGGGGCAAATATTAATGGGGAAAATCAGACTGGTTTGCCACCTATTACTATAACAGGCGGTAAATTAAAACCGATTGAATATATTATGCCTGTAGCAAGTGCCCAAGTGAAGTCAGCAATCTTATTTGCTGCACTACAAACTGATGGTGAAACAACTATTATAGAGAAAGAAAAATCACGAAATCATACAGAAGAAATGATTGAACAATTTGGTGGGACGATAAAAGTTCAAGATAAAAAAATCAAAATAACAGGGAAACAAAAATTAATTGGCCAAGAAATAACGGTGCCTGGTGATATTTCATCGGCTGCATTTTTCATTGTTGCAGGTCTAATTTTAAACAATAGTCAAATTACTTTGAAACAAGTGGGAATTAATCCGACACGTACCGGAATCATTGATGTACTAAAACAAATGGGGGGAGCTATCACTTTTAGTCAAGTGGATAAAAAAAATCAAGCGGCAGATTTAAAAGTCTCTAGTAGCAAATTAAAAGCAGTTCAAGTAAAAGGTGAAATTATACCCCGCTTAATTGACGAATTACCAATTATTGCTTTGGCAGCTACTCAAGCTGAAGGAACAACCGTTATTTCTGATGCTGCTGAACTAAAAGTGAAGGAAACCAATCGGATTGATGTTACTGCTTCTGAACTAAATAAACTCGGTGCCAATATTGAAACCACAGAAGATGGGTTAATTGTCCACGGTCCGACCAAACTACATGGCGGAAAAGTTAGTAGTCATGGCGACCATCGAATTGGCATGATGTTACAAATTGCAGCATTACTTACAGAAGAAGTAGTCGAACTTGAAAATCCTGAAGCAATAAATATTTCTTATCCAACATTTTTTGATGATTTAGCGGAACTAAAGGAGGAAGAACAATGAGCGCAATTATTTTAATCGGATTTATGGGTGCAGGTAAAACAACTATTAGTAAAGAATTGGGAAAAACAACAAACGCGCAAGTTGTTGATATGGACGATGTGTTAGTGGAAAGAATTGGTCAACCAATTGCTGATTTTTTTGAAGAACATGGCGAACCGGCCTTTAGAAATCATGAGACAGATTTATTAAAAGAAGCAATTACTAAAAATTCAATTATTGCCACTGGTGGCGGTGTTATTTTACAAAAAGAAAACCAAAAAGTTTTGGTAGATAAAAAGGTTATCTATTTAAAAGCAAATGCGGATGTGCTAGTTGAAAGAATCCGAAATGACAAAACGAATATTCGACCAAATGCCATGAATAAAAATGATGGTGAAATTAAAAAATTGTATTTCAGTCGGGAAAAGTTATATGAAAAATTGGCTAAATTTACTATTGATACATCTGAAAAAACACCACAAGAAATTGTGGCTGAAATTCTTAATCAGGTAACTGTCTGATGAAAGTCGCCTATCTTGGTCCTAAAGGATCTTTTACTTATCAAGCGGTTAAAATGTATTTTAGTGGACAAGAAATAGCATTTATAGCTGTTGAAACCATTAATGAACTACTGGAAGTAAAGCAGCAAAACCAAGTAGATTGGGCCATGGTACCGGTGGAAAATACGATAGAAGGTTCTGTTTTACAAACTATTGATCAAATTTATCGTCGTTTGCCACAAATTAAAGCAGAAATAATTTTGCCGATAAAACAACAATTTTTAGTTGCAAAAAATAATCAAAAAAACTGGCAGAACATACAATTGATTTGTTCTCATCCACAAGCGTTAGCGCAATCTCAAAAATTTATTACTCAGTTTTTTCCGAGAATTGAAATTGAGCAAATGGCCTCTACTACTCAAGGGGCAAAAAAAGTTGCTGAACATCCCAACCAATTATTGGCAGCTATTGCCTCAAAAGAAGCAGCAGAAGAATATGATTTAGCAATTGTACAAAAAGATATTCAATCAATTTCAAATAATCAGACTAGGTTTTGGTTATTAGGAGATCAAGCATCACCAACAGAGTTGAAATATTTCCAGCAAAAAGCTACTGTTTTGGTTGATTTAGCTTTAAACCAACCAGGTTCTTTACACGAAATATTGGCGGTATTTCATCAGTTAAATATTAATTTAAGTAAGATTGAGTCTCGCCCACAAAAGACTAAGCTAGGAGAATATTTTTTTATTATTGATATTGATGTACCAACCGATCAAACCGTGCTTAAGGAAGCTTTAAAAGCTTTAAATCAGCAAAATAATCGTGTGACTTTATTAGGTAATTATCCGACTTATCAGCTCTAGTTGGATGATTTACCTAATTTTTTCTTATATTTTTAAAAATCTGACTGACAAAGGTACAATAATTTGTTATTTTTATTTTGCGAAGGATGGTGGACCCATGAGTCGAATGGACCGCAATAAAAAAATTCATGAGGAAAGCGAAAAAGTCCAGCGGAAAGAAGAACGTAAGAAAAAAGCTTTTCGCCGTGAGAAGACGACTGATGAATTTGAAAAAGAAACAACTCTCCACAACAAAACAGAAACTGAAGCAAAAAATGATAATTTTTTAGATACGGCTGATTTAAATTATTTAGAGAACTTAGATAATCCCTTTAAACAGAAAAATCAACAACGTGAATATCAAAAATCAACTTATCAAGAACCTATTCAAAAAAATAAAAAAAGATTTCCGTTAGCTTGGAAGAAAAAAACCAAAGACCCAAATCAACCACGCAAAAAAAGAAATTGGAAGAAAAATATTCTAAGGATTTTGATTTTTTTAATTGGCTATTCGTTGGTGACTTTTGCGATTGGGAATTTCCAAGCAAAACATGATGCTACAATGCCAGCCATCGAGACACAGGAATTTGCTGGTGCTAAGTCAGAAGATGGAACGAGTAATATCTTATTATTGGGTAGCGATACTCGGGATAATGTGAGCGGTCGTTCAGATTCTATGATGGTTTTGCAAGTAGATGGTAGCGGAAAACCGAAACTAGTATCATTTATGCGAGACATGTACGTAAGCATTCCTGGTGTTGGTGAGAATAAATTAAATGCTGCTTATGCTTATGGCGGAGCTGATTTGGTTCGCCAAACATTGTTAGAAAATTTCGGAATTAATTGTCGCTATTATGCCATGGTAGATTTTCAAACTTTTGAAAAAGGAATCGATGCACTCTTTAGTAATGGTGTGAAGATTGATGCTGAAAAAGATATGAGTTCTTATATTGATGAACCAATTTCTCAAGGAGAGCAACAAATGAATGGTCATACTTTACTGAACTATGCTCGTTTTAGAATGGATGAAGAAGGCGATTTTGGTCGTGTAAGAAGGCAGCAACAAGTAATGACAGCTGTTTCTAGCCAAATAAAGAATCCACTGGTCTTAATCAAAGCACCTTATGCAATGGGAAAAGTTTTTGGATATTTATCAACTGATATTAGTAACTTTTACATTTTTACCCATTTATTTGGTTTTGCAAAAATGGCAGGTGGAATTGATCGTTTAACCCTACCAGTTGATGGTTCTTGGAGCTATATTGATACTGATAATGCAGGGAGCGCTCTAGATGTTGACAATGCAACCAATAGTGCACAAGTTCAAGCCTTTTTGGCAAAGTAAGAAAAATCTTATTTCAATGAACTTTAGATTATGCTATATTTTATTTATTGCAAAATTTTAATTAAGTGAGGATATTTAGATGAAATTAGCGATCGTGACAGATAGCAGTGCCTATCTCAGTGAACGCATTAAAGACCATAAAAATTTATTTGTTATTCCAATTCCTGTGATTATTGATGGCAAACCCTATGATGAAGGGATTGATATTACTTATGAAGACTTTTATCGTCGATTGAATGAAACCAAAGAATTTCCAACAACTTCCCAGCCAGCTTTAGGAGAAGTAATCGAGATTTATAAAAAAATCAAAAATCTAGGATATGATACGATTATCAGTATTCATTTATCAGAAGGAATTTCTGGTTTTGTCCGTATTCTAGAATCAATTAAGGACGAAATAGATGGCTTGACTGTCATTCCCTATGATTCAACAATCACGAGTGTACCGATGGGTTATATGGTTGAAAAAGCACTAGAGCTTAACGACCAAAATAAAACTTTGCCGGAAATACTAGCAGGAGTAGACCATATTCGTGATACAACGAATGCTTATATTATTGTTGATGATTTGAATAATTTGGTTCGAGGTGGTCGTTTAACTAACGGAGCAGCGATAATTGGAGGATTACTGAAAATAAAACCAATCCTGACATTTACCAATGGTAAAATTGTCTTAGCCGAGAAGATTCGTTCTTTGAAAAAAGCTTTGCAACGAACGGAAGAAATTATTGAGAACCATCGCCAAGCAAGTAATGAAGAGTTGCGAATTTATGTGATTCATGCCAATAATCCAGATCTTGCAAAACAAGAATTAGAAAAATTAAAAATCAAATATCCGGAAGCAACGATTGAAGTGGGCACTTTTGGACCAGTTATTGGGACACATTTAGGTGAAAAAGCAATTGCTTTAGGCGTTTCCAGCATGTAAACTACTAGATTTTTTAGTAGTTTTTTCTTTGCATAATTTTAGATTTATAGTACTATTTTAGTAATTTAGTAAATTACTAGTTTAGTAAGGGAGTAATAAGATGAAAATACCAACAAATTTAAAACACAAACCAGTTTTTTTAGTTGAGGATTACGATAAAATTGATGGTCATCATGCATGGGAAAGTGATGCAAAAGGCTTAACGCTAGGCTTAGCTCAATGGAATGATCGGGGAAAAGTTGATATTTCAGGTAAAGTTTGGCGTCATACTGGAGAAAAATGGTCACGCCAATCAGAAGAATTACCGATTAGCAGAATTCTAGATTTGGCAATTTTAGTTGCTCGTTCTAGTTTATATTTACAAGATGCTTATCGTTTCGAAAAGTTTTATGATCCTGAAAATCCAGTAGTAGATATCATTGGACTACAAGGTGGCCGTATGACGGTAGAAGTTGATACAGAGAATCCCAAAATTGATGAAGATATTATTTTGTTCAATGACACAATGAATAAAGATGGCGAGTTAATCGGAGAACGATTTCGAACTTTGAGTCGCTTATTAGAAGAATTAGGTTATTAAAAAAGGAGTGACTCTTATGAATACAAGTTATTCTGTCACAAAAAATCGTTGGTTTTCTAAGATTGAGCAGCAAATGATTTGGCAAAAACCAAAAAGTCATCAGACAAGTGCTGAAGAAATTCGGATTGCCCAAGAAATTAAAACAAACTGGGATGATCCCGAAATGAAAATAAACAATATTCTATTGGAAGGCGATGCCGGATCGGGTAAGACGCAACTGGCACGTGCACTATCGGCCGATTTGCAATTACCTTATACTAAGGTCACTTGTTTTGCTGATATGGATAAAACCGATGTGTTTGGTGCTTTATTACCGGTGGTTAGTTCTGATGATGAATTAGATCATGAATTATTAGAGGCTGTTTATCAGACTGAAACTTTAAGTGAAGTTTTACGTTTAGTGGCGCAACATTACAGTATTAGTCAAGATCAAGCAAAGGTTCGTCTAGCTCAATTAATTGAGCGTTTAACTGACGATGAAAATATTCGACCGGTGCAATATAAATTTTATCCTTCTGAAATTGTTCGTGCAATGGAAAAAGGTTATCTGCTGGAGATTCAAGAGCCAACAGTGATTCGAGATGCTTCTGTCTTAGTAGCATTGAACTCTGCTTTGGAGAGTAATGGCCTGTTAAATTTACCAACTGGTATGATCAGCCGCCATGATGATTGCGTCGTAGTGATTACCACCAATAGAAATTATCAAGGTAATCGCCCATTAAATGAATCTTTAAGAGACCGCGTGCAGCATGCGGAAAAAATGGATTTACCTGCAATTGGGGTAATGATTGAACGGGCAAAAAGTAAGACCGGCTTTACCGATGAAGATTATTTAAAAGTTATGGCTGAAATCATCCGCTTATTAGATGAAACCGCAAAAGCAAATGCCGTTAAAGGTGTGGCGGGTATGCGTTCTTACTTTTATTGGATCAATAGTTTGAAACAAGGGCAAGATCCGTTAGAAAGTCTTTATCCGAAAGTTTTATATAAGTTGACTACTGATGAATTGGAACTAACTATCTTAACGGATACTCTAGAATCGAGCGGCTTGATTGCTCAATTACAACAAATTAAAAATCAACAAAAATTGAACCACGTTTCAGGGCGAAAAATAAGCCAAGCAGAGGCTGAGAAACGAAATATTACAGCTGAAAGTGAGGAAGCAAATCTTGTAGCGCCAACGGAGCTAGAAAATATAGATACAAACGAATCTTCTGAAAAGGAAACAGTAGCAGAAAAAAAACCAGAACAAAATGACAAAATAAATTTTTCAGAAGACCAAAGAACGCAAAAAGCGGCAGAGAGTCAAGAAGCTTTTATTTCTGAGGAAGAAAAAATTGGCTCTGCAATGTCATTAGCAGATCAGGCCGAATTAGATAAAAACAAACGAAAAGAATTGAACAAAACCACTAGAGAAATTCTTAAAGAAACCATCCATGCTAAAGAAGGAACGATTACTCATCGACCTAAAATAACTACTGAATCAATTCAAGAAGGTAAAGAATTAACTCAAGCAGTATTGCCAGAAGTAGATAGCTTGAGTCGTGTGATTAATGATATTTTGAACAAAGAAGAAAGTAACGAATTTAGCAGTGGCAAATATTATGGATCTCGATTTAATGCTAGTCATGTTGCTTACGGTGATTTACGTAATTTTGTTAAAAAAAATCCACCAAACGAAAACCCATCTTTGGCTTTAGCGGTAAGAGTTGATGAGTCTGGCTCAATGTTACGGGATGGTCGAATAGAACAGGCAAAATTAGCTGCCATTGCCGTTAGCTTATTTGCAGAAGCAGTCAAAATTCCTTATATGCTTTATGGTGATTCTGCAGATGTTAGTCAGAGAGAAAAAACATCTCTTTATTCTTATAAAGAATTTGACGATAGTTACGATTTTATCGCAGCAAAAGTTGCGACAATGAAGCCGCGACAAAATAATCGCGATGGTGTTGTCTTAAAAGTAATGGCTGAAAAGTTATCTCGACAAACAGCTGATACAAAAGTTTTACTTTCGATCAGTGATGGTCAGCCAAAAGCACTCCCTGATTACACTGGTGAAAAGGCTAAAAAAGATATTCAACAAGTCTTGGCAGACTATGAACGAAAAGGGATTCTTTTTCTAGCCTGTGCCATTGGTGAAGACAAAGAACAAATTAAAGAATTATATGGTGAAAGTAATTTTGTAGATATTAGTGATTTAAATCAGCTTTCTCAACAATTGCTGCATTTAATTGCTCGATTTATTTAAAAAAAACAGGAAGCTAAGAGATTTTTTTCTCTTAACTTCCTGTTTTTTTCTTAATAAGTTGCTCTAGGTCCACCAATATATTTTGGCCGGTTGCGTAGGGCTGTGACATGGGCGCCACCAAGTTCTTTAATACTTGGTCTTACAGGTACTTGGACATGTTTAACATGCATGCCAATAGAAGTATCACCAATATCAATCCCAGCATCAGCAACAATATGCTCAACCTCAACGGGATCTGTAAATTGTTCAAAAGCTGCTACTGAACACGCACCTCCAGCATGTAAAGCCGGTTTGACATTAACAATTTCCCAATCTTTTTTTTCAGCTAACTCTCTTTCAACAACCAATGCACGATTGATGTGCTCACATCCTTGGACTGCTAAAAAGATGCCTTTTGAATCCAGGATACCTTTTAAAGTTTCAATGACCCATTGACCAACTTTTTGACTGGAATTTTTTCCGATTGTACCGCCAACTATTTCACTAGTCGTACAACCTAAGACAAAAACTTGTCCAGCTTTTAAGTTGGCAACTGATAGAAGATCTTCTGTAATAGTGGTTAGTTGTGCTTGTAATTCTTTTTTCTCCATGATAAAAACTTCCTTCTAATGATATTGTAGTTTTGAAAATACTTTGTTGAGACTTTGGTAAAGTACCATAGTAACGGCAATCCCAAAAATGTTTTGAACCAAATTTGAGGGAATCGAAATAATTCCAGCCGGCCAAGTATAAAGTAAGGCTGTCGCTAAAGCATACCCTGTAATCATTACTAAGGAAGCTAAGGTGAATCCAATCAGCATTCCTTTAAAGTTAGGCCATTTACGATAAATGAAGCCCAGGGTTAATCCTTGTAAGCCGTGGATAACAAATGAAAAAATCATCCACTGAGGATAACCAGATAATAAATCAATCATACCACCAGAAAAAGCGCCCACTAAAAATCCAGCCAAAGGTCCCAAAAATAAACTTGCAGAATAGATACCAACTTCACACAATGTTACAAAGCCATTGGTAGCGGGAATAGGGATGATTACAATTAATGATAATGCCACAGTTAAAGCTACTAGCATTGCGATTCTTGTCAAATTACGAATTTTCACATTAAATATCCTCCAAACTTAAGCCACGCCAAACATTGCCAGCACCATTTTTTAACGTGACGCCTCGTTTTATTGCTTGATATACGAAATCTTTACTATTTAATACAGCATCAAGTAGTGATTGATCTAAAGCTAAGTTAGCTGCAATCGCTGAAGCGAAAGTGCACCCAGCACCATTGACAGTCTTTTTATTAATTTTAGTTTTTTGTAAAACTTGACACTGCGTACCATCAAAAAATAGATCGCAGGCCAATTCTCCAGCTAATCGTTCACCACCTTTAATAATCACCGATTGCGGACCAAAAGAATAAATTTTTTGGGCGGCTTGCTGCATTTCAGCTAGATTACTAATTGATTGTTGGCTTAGAAGTTCAGCTTCCTTCAAGTTTGGTGTAACAATTGTTGCCAATGGAAATAGCTCATTAATTAGTTTTTCACGGTATTGATTATTGTGAATCTCATCAGTTTCTTTAAAAGCTAAAACAGGGTCTAAAACAATGGGCACTTGAGATTCTTGTAAAAATTTCTTGATTAGTGTCATTGTTTCTAAGTTATGAATAAGTCCAATTTTTATCGTATCCAACACCACGTTATTTTGAATTGTATTTAATTGTTTTGCAACTAAATCTGGTTCTACATCATAAATGTTAAATTCATTTTTTAACAGCACAGTGATGCAAGTAATTACCGTTAAACCAAAAGTATCAAAATCTTCAAATGTTTTTAAATCTGCTTGTAAACCACCACCAGCTAAAGTATCAGACCCGGCAATAGTTAAAATATTTTTTGTCATATTATTTACTCCTTGCATATATTATAAGCCTCCTTAAAAAGATGGAAACAGCCAATTGGTTTATTTTCAACTCATCCAATTGTAAGGTAAATCTTTTTAATTGTGTATTTATTTAAAAAAAGTTATGCTTTTTTCATAACTCAAGGAGGCAGTATTAATATGAAGATATTTGTAGCAGGTGCAACAGGTCGTGTCGGACAAATTTTAATTAAACAATTAGCTGATAAAGGTCATACAGTTTATGCTGGTGCAAGAAGAGAAGAAGAAATTGAAAAAAATGAAAAAATTCATCCAGTACACATGAATTTACATTCAACAGTCGCTGAATTAACTAAACTACTATCTGATGTAGAAGTTGTTTATTTCGTAGCAGGATCAAGAGGAAATGATTTGCTTCAAACTGATTTAAACGGTGCTGTAAAATTGATGGAAGCAGCAAACCAAGCAGGAATAGCACGCTTTATTCACTTAAGTGCACTTCATTCGTTAGTACCAGAACAGTGGCCAGAAAGCATTCCAGATTATTACGTGGCAAAATTCTTTTCTGATAAATGGTTAATCGATCAAACAGATTTAGATTACACAATCGTTCAACCTGGTAGTTTAGAAGAAACGGTTGGTAGTGGTAAGATCACAACAAATGTGACTGGTTTCAGTAAAAACTCAATCGAAAATGTTGCCAGTGTATTAGCAGAAGTATTGGACAAACCAAATACAATTAAAAAACTAATTTCGATGGGTGACGGCGATACTCCAATTGAAGAAGCAATCAGAAATATTAAATAATATCGAATTAAAGTAACGGACTATTATAGTTCGTTACTTTTTTCAATTTAGAATGCTCAAAAGACAAATTCATGATAAAATACATAAAGATAATTAAAGAAAAGGGGAGGGAATCGAATGATTAAGCTTAAGCATCTGAGTCGATATTATCGAAAAGAAAAAAATTATTCGAAATCCGAGGCAAGAAAACTTGCTGAAAAAACTCAACCTTCTCTTGAAGCAGCAGAAAATATATACCTATCAATATATGATGAGACGCAACCTAAATTCTATGAAAAGAGTTCAAAAGAAAAAAAATGGTATGCCTATCAATGGGTTAGCTTAATTATCTTCGCCATTTATTTTTTAATTGTTTTAAGAAATGGCTTTTTTACTAGAACAGCTAGTTTCAGTCATTTTTTTTTGTTGGTTTTAGCCGGGAATTTATATAATGCAATCCGTGTGAATTTAAAAATAAATCAAATGTTACATGAACAAAGGATAGCTGCAGTTTTAGAAAGTGATTTAATCGTAAATGAAAAATTAGCGGATGTCGAAAAGCTAAAAAAAAGGATCTTTCGTCAAGAACAAAAGGGAAATGAATTACGCTTAGCTCGAGAAAAACAAGCCAGAGAGTTAGAAATAGTAAAAAAACAAAATAAAAAAGAAACGTCTAAGGATAAATAGGCGCTTCTTTTTTAACTATTAAAGATTAAAATAAAAATATCGCAAAAGAAATAAAAAATTATCAAATCGAGTAGTAAGGGATTATTGATCTTTTATTTTATAAGAAAATGTTGCTTTTTCTTGAGGTACTTGGTCATCAAGATTAAATAATAAATGTTCATTGTTTTGTTCGTCATGAACTATAATTAATTTCCCTTTTAAATTTTTCCGACGATCTTCTTCGATTTGAGCTGTACGAATCAATTCTTTCTCATCTTTGCTAGAAGCTAATGCATTTCCTAAATTAAAAAAGATAGTTTCTTCCATAATAAATCCTCCATTCATTTTAAGGAGCCAAAACATGTATCTAACTGATAATCAGATTGAAATAAAGAGTATCACAAAAAAACAATTATTTGAACTATGGTCATTAGCATATAACAAATCAGCTGATTTGTCATGGCGTAAATATGATGATCCTTATATACCGAATCCACTTTTCTTGACTTGGGAAACTTTCCAAACTGATTTAGCAGAAAAAATGTTGGAAAATCCTCATTGTGGATTGATCTATTTTGATAAGAAAATCATTGGTTTAGTTACTGCTTATTGGAAAGATGGGCAATTACAGCGTTGGTTAGAAGTGGGCATTGTTGTCTATGACTTTGAATTTCGGAATCATGGTATCGGAGAAAAAAGTCTTCGCTTATGGATCACTTACTTATTTCAGTTACATCTACATATTCAACACATCGGATTGTCTACTTGGTCGGGAAACCATAGCATGATTCAATTAGCAAAAAAATTAAAATTAGTCGAAGAAGCTTGTATTCCTAAAGTCCGTTTTTACCGAAATAACTATTATGATGCTCTTCAATATGGCATTTTAAAACCCGATTGGCAAAAATTAAATAATCTATAAATTTTCTTAAGAAGATATGCTAAAATATAATTATGTAGTTGCTTTGCCAATTAAATTTGAAAAGTAGGGTAGAAAGATGAAAATTTGGTGGTGTTTAAATGTTGTTTGGTTGCTACTATTTGGATATGGTGCTTATTGGTTTTTGACCCAAAAAAATGACTGGACAGGGACGCCACAGACATTGGAAAGCCGAATTTTATCAATTATCGCCTTAGTTGTTGTTTTCTTAGTTATATTATTAATTCAATTGATTATTGGTTTTTTTATTGCAAAGCATAAAAACAAAAAAAGACAGCAAACAAATCAAGTTTAGCAAAGTCATCAATTAATCTGATGACTTTTTTTGTTTAAAATGAATACGGAACAAAATAGAGATTTTCTAGAAGAGCACGTTGGCTAAACGACCTGAAGGGGGACAGCTACAAACGGATTTCTGGTATTAAGAAACAGCAGCAGTCCCAACAACGATTCTAGAGTGTAAAGAAGGTATTATGTAGCAATCAAATGCCAAGTTCAAATTTTTATAAAAAATCATAAATTATCCAGTATGATAAAGATACACGGCAAATATTTTTTACTTAGCTACAGACTGTTCTAATGAGACTTTTTCTATCAATCTAGTTATTGTGTTTCTATCCCAAAGTTCGACGTTATTTCTTTTTGCTAATTCTTGTGCAGGTTTTGTAAAATAATTGTTAGTTATAACCACGGCAATATCCAATGAATAATATCCAATTCCAGCATGAACTTCCTGAATTGCTTTATTACCAACTTTTTTCTTCCAGCGCTTGCATTGAAATCCATATTTAATACCATTTTTTGTAGCTATGATGTCAATTCCTTGGTCATATTTAGGTGTTAATTTTATGTTTTGAAACTCGTTTTTCTTTAAAAGATAAGAAATGTATTCTTCAAAATCATAGCCGGTCATCACGTCAATTGACTCTAATTGAGCGCGAGAAAAACGTTTTTTCTTACTAATTATAGGGTAAAAAGTTGTAAAAAGAGCAACTAGAATTATTATAATTGCCAGATAGAAAATATATGGTGATAATGTGCCTAAATGAAAATATAAGACAATAAGCGCAATTCCCAAAATAATCCCTGAAAAAGAGTCTGATTTCATAAAAAAATCCTTTCTTTCTTGTTAAATTAGGGACAGTATATCATATTTTAAATAGTTATTAATGATAATAATAGGAATATTTTTTTTGTTCTTACTTTTGATTCTTCAAGGCGTTTTAGAATAAGCTTCGGATAGAAAGATTTTTATAAAGGTGAAATAGTTAGTAATTAGATTATTAACTAGATTCATAGATTATTAAAGTCTGGCTGGATATTGCTGATTTACCAGATAAGTTTTAAATATAGCTTTGTATAATGTATATTATGTAAACTAAGTAGTAAAAAAGCGAATATCTTTTTATAAAGTGCAACAAATAACACTTATATATATTTTCCCTTTTTATATAAAATAGTTTTCAAACTTTTTTTGAGTTCATTTATACACCATGTATTGCCAATTTTTTTATTCATTTAAAAAAAGCCTCAGATTTATTCGTTATCTGAGGCTTTCTAAACTATGCTATTTGTTCAACAACTGGTTTTTCTCCATCATTTATGAAGTAAACTTGATACCATGTTAAAAATGTATAAATCGTCCAAATTTTACGACGTTCATTATTTTTTTCTTTATAATTGTCATCTAATAGTTGAATGATTTTGTCTTGATCAAAAAATTCTTTTACAAAATCTTGTTGGAAAACGTCTCGTACAAGTTTGTAATATTTTTCTTCTCGTAACCAATCTTTAATTGGTACTGGGAAACCTAATTTTTCACGATTATACCACTCTTCGGGTAAATGACGTGCTGCCGCTTGACGGAAAGCAAATTTAGTATTTTCCGGTGTAATTAAATATTTTGTTGGCACATTTTGAGCGACTTTCATCATTTCTTTGTCTAACAACGGAACGCGTACTTCTAAGGAATTCGCCATAGCTAGTTTGTCAGCTTTAAGCAAAATATCTTTTGGCATCCATTGATGTAAATCTAAGTATTGCATTTTCTTCACTTCTGATAAGTCTTGTGCTTTAGCGTAAACTGGCGCCACAATTTCTTGAACAGATTTGCTGTCTTGATATTTTGTTTGTAAATAATCATCTGCTTCACTTTCTTCAAAAACACGTGCTTGGCCAATGAAAAATTCTTCCGCCGGAGCTAAATTTGTATATAAATGTAGCGCACCTTTAAAAGTTTTTCCCTTCAAGCTTCTTGCGATCGAATAACGCATTTTCTTAGGTAATTTTTTCAATCCTTCAGCAACAACTTTCACTGTTTTAGAACGAGTATTTACACCATAAGCTTGATAACCAGCAAATAGTTCATCTGCTCCTTCCCCACTTAAAGCAACCCGTACATCACGACTTGCTAATTCAGTTAGAAAATAAAGTGGGACACATGATGGATTCGAATCCGGTTCATCTAAATGATATTGAATCAATGGGAAATATTCAAAAGCTTCTTCCCCAGTGACAACTCTAGAAACATTTTTTAAATCAATTAAGTCAGTTAACTTTTTAGCTTCAACTGATTCATTATAGGTTTTGTCACCAAAGCCTATTGAATACGAATGTTCAGGTCTCAAAACGGCTGTTACATAACTTGAGTCAACACCTGAAGATAAGAAAGATCCGACTTCTACATCAGCAATTCGATGTGCCTCAACTGATTCGACGACGGTTTTGTCGATTAGGTCAATTGTTTCTTCAAGGTTCATATTGCTTTCACCTTCAGAGACATCCCAGTATTCTTGAATATCTAATTTGCCATCTTTGTAAGTAAAATAATGACCTTCTTTAATGCGATAAACATTTTTGAAGAAAGTTTCATCTAAGGCAGAGTATTGGAAAGTTAAATATGGTTTTAAGGCTTCTTCATTTAATTCTTTCACAAAATTTGGATGTTTCAAAAAGCTTTTAATTTCTGACCCGTACATGAAAGTACCATTCATTTCTGTATAATAAAGCGGCTTAATACCAAAATGATCTCTTGCACCAAATAATTCTTGTTTTTCAGTATCCCAGATGACAAAAGCAAACATCCCGCGGATAATTTGTAATAGATCCACACCATATTCTTCATATCCATGTAACAACACTTCTGTATCGCTATGGGTTGTAAAAATGTGCCCTTTTTTTATTAAGTCTTCACGAATACTTTGGTAATTATATATTTCACCATTAAAAGTAATGATTTTTGTTTTATCTTCATTATAGATTGGTTGAGTCCCACCTTCTAAGTCAATAATACTTAGTCGTCTGAAGCCTAGCGCCACGCCTTTATCAATAAATTGTCCAGAGCTATTAGGGCCTCGATGAACAATCGTATCCATCATTGCTTTGATGTTTTTTTCTTTATCCGTAACTGCGCTGCGGTCTACAAAGCCGACAATCCCACACATATCTTAAAACCCTCTTCCAATTTTTTTTCACAGTACTTAAAATACACTATTTGGATCATAAATGAAATACTTTTGTGTCAACTCAGGTATTATACCATAGGAGTTTTAAACTTTTTAAAAGGTTTGACTAAAATAAATGACAAAAGCAGCGGACTTATAATCCACTGCTTTCCTTTTATTGAGTCATTGCTAAATCAACTAAATATTGATACGTACCAAAGAACTCAATTAATGATTTATTTGTGTAACCAGAATTGATTTTAAGTGTTGCAGCATCCTCTTCTACTTGTTGCTTGATGGTTACAGTTTGTTCGTTTTCTAGAGCAACTAGGTATTCATCCTCAGCTAATTTTTGGAAATCGTGTCTTTCGTTATTCATAGCAGTTATAAAGATATCATCCAATACTTCTTCAGAAATAGTATGAGGTAACTGGTAGTCTAAGTTTAACGGTTTGCTATTGTCTAACAAATTATCTTCAATTTCAAAGCCTAATTGTTTCATGTTTGCTAAGACTGTATTGATTTCAAAGCTGAAGAACGAAATTTGACCACTTGTAAAAATATGGTGACTAAAGCAACCTGTTAAGATTTCCAAAACAGCCTCGTCAGAAATGATCACTTTTTGATTACCAGGGAAAACATCCATCAGTGGAATGTATTGATTTAATAAACGATCATCACTTCTTGGTAAAATTAGTTCAAAGGAAATCATTTCATTATCGATCAATTGATAACTAAGTTCAAAATGCTTGGTTTCCCAAACAGAATATTGATGATCAGACAAACGTAAATCATGTTTTTCTAATGGTTTTAACAATTCATACGTGAAATATTCCAATAATGCATCTTCAGCAATTGCAGAAATTGGTAAGGTTTTAATAATGAAAACTTGATTGAAGAAGCTCATTAGTTCATTGAAATCTGATTCCATCAATTGTTTGCGGAATTTTAAATCAGCTAATTCTCTTTCAGCTTCATCAATTAAGCTCAGCAGATCTCCATAAGTCGTTTGTCTAAGATCTTGATAGGTTGGCAATGAATATGTCTGCTCTTTTGGAATTTCTTCTAATTCAGTTGTTTCTTCCTCTTCAATTAACTCAAGATCTTCATTAATTTCGGCTAGTTCTTCTGGTTCTTCTATTTCGTTCACTTCTTCGGCTTCAATTACTTCCTCAGACAGTGTTTCAGTAACGTTTGCTTCATCTAATTCAGGTGTCTCTAGTGCGTCAGCTTCAGCATTTTTTTGCTCAAAATCAGCTTCTCGTTCTTCGGCCGCTTGTAAAACATCAACTGGAATGGTCACACGATCTTCTTCAACTAGTGAATCATAAATTTTATTGAATCTATTTTTTTCTTCGCTCATTCTATTCGCCTCCAATCTTCAAAAAGTTTTGATTGAATATTTGGAGCTGTTCTTCCATGTTTTTGACATCATTAAAATATTTTTTGATTAGACGTAACTCTTTGATGGCAATCGCTTGTTCCAGCATTAGAGCTTTAATTTGCTGATTTAATTCGTTGGTTGGATTGACCGAATGGTTTTCATTGGTCAAATATGGCTGCCATTTTTTTATTTCCGCTTGCAGGTCGTCATATTTATCATCTAAATCAAGTAAATCCTCTTCGATCTTTTTGCGATTACGGAAGGTTTTACTAGCTTCCAGCTCTTCTTTTTCATCATTAATTTGATCAATTAAATTCTCTAATTTTTTTATTTCAGTCGTTGCAAGAATTTTTTTAGCTTCAAAATCATCTTCTTTATTTTGGAGACGTTTGATTTCATTCTCGTAAAAACCAGTTTCAACTTGTTCCCACTGTTGTTTAATTTCAGGTAAAACAGTAATTTCTGGTTGCGTCGCATCAATTTCAATGACTGTTCGGTCACGGTAGTAGGAGCTGATTTGGTAATCCATTAGGACTGGTGATACTTTTTTTCGTAGAATCATAAAAGGAAAAGTCTTAATGAATTCACGATCAATTTTACTGGTCAAGAAATTGTCAATTTCATGGTTTGCATTACTTGATTGTTGGATTGATACAGGTAACTCTTGCCAATAGATTTGATACACAGCACCCATGTCTTCTTCATCCATCGCTTTTTCTAGTCGTTGAATTTTCGACATTAATCCGCCTAAAACATCTGAAGCTGATTCCTTTACGGTATCAAAAGAACTGTCGGGTTGTAAATTATCATTTTGAGTCAATGTTGACCCTCCTAACTTCTTCATTTGTTTAATAGTATCATTTTTTCAGCGAATTGGTTATTGAAAACGCCAATAATTTTGATTAATTTGTTAAGTTAGTAAAGAAATTCTTGATCGTATTCCATAAATTAGTGAAAAATCCTTGATTATCTTCAATTGTACCCTTTAATTGATCACCAAAACTACCTAATTTATCAGTGATTTTATTAAGATTATCTTTGAAATCACTACTGATTTTATCCAACTGCGCAATTGATTCTGCGTCTAGCACACCATCAGTGGTTTGATATCTTTCAGCTAATGAAACAAGTTTATCAATGTCAGCTTGTGATATATATTGGGTTAAATTATTATTTTGAATAGCATTATTTACAATTGTGGTAATTTGAGTAGTCGAAGCATTCGACCTATTTTGCTCTTTTAAATCAGCTAATTCTTGTTTAATTTCAACTAATGTTTGATTTAATTGAGATTTGTATGCTTCATCAGCTTGGTCTTGTTCACTACTTGATAAAGTAGAATCATTTGAACTATTGGCACTATCGATAATATTTTGTGAAACATCAGAAGTTGTATCTAATTCGTCTTGTGCAAGTTGTGCTCGATTAGTATCAATGGTTTCACCATTTGCTTCAAAAGCTTTATAGACACCTGTTAAAGCACTTTCTCCGGTTACTTTCACAACACTAGCAACTTTGACTGAAGCATCAGTAATCCCAGCGGTTACAAGCGGATTTTTATATTGATCTGCTGAAATTTGAGTAATGTTTGCTGGTGTTAAGATATCAACCGTAATCCCTGAGCCACTATCGGTACGATTTACGACAACAGAGCTGAGCATCACGCTATCATCTCCACTACCAGAGCCTAAATACTTAATTAAATCAGCACCAGTTGCTGTTTGTTGATTCACTTCACTTGAGGTAATGCCTAACACATTCATTGTTTCTGTTAGTTGACTATTGCTGAGGCCAGCACCTGCTACAAAAGTTGGTTTGCCCCAGCGTTCATCAATAACCGTGCCATTATTTGTAGTAGAAGCTTCTACTTTTTGATTAGTGGCAATAATACCTGCTCCTAAGGACATAGTTAAACTTGCTAAAAGAATATATTTATGAAATTTCAATTTATGTTTCCTCCTAAATATTGATAATTCTATTTTACATGAAGCCAATTACCTGTATAGCTAGATCGACTTTCTTTAAGTAATTATTTAGCAAGATTAGGTTTATTTAAGAAAATTTTCAAACTAAAGTCGGATGTTTTTTCTTTAAAAATAAAAAAACCATTTTAGCTTCTGTTTCCTCACTAAAATGGTCTCATATTTATTTTTCCTTTGTAAGAAAGTGAATGACACCTTCATCGTCACGGGTTAAAAATGTCGTTTCTTTTAAATAGGAAAATTGCAATTCTTGAATGGTCTTGTCAGTAATCATTTTTTCATATCCTGCAAAAATTTCCCGAATATATTTTTTATAAGTTTGTTTTTTTCTCTGTCTCTTGTTCATCTTGCACCATCCTTCAGATGTTATAGTATCAATCTTAACGCTTATGCTCAAGTATTATTGATAATTTTCTGAAAGATAGGTTAATAAATCTCCTGATCTACCTACTGCACTATCCCCATCTTGAGCATTCTCCAAGAAATTCAAAACAGAGTACGCTTGATTACTGGTATCGAAAGCGTATAAGAAACTATTTTCTTGTCCTTTTGTATCTTGTTCGGTTTTAATTTCAGCAGTCCCTGTCTTAGCGGCAATTGGTAAACCTAAGCTATTCAATATATACGCTGTTCCATTAGGATCAGTCACAACAGCCTGCATATCAGTTGTAACTGTTGTTGCCGAACTTTCTTTAATAGCAGCTTTTTTGGTCTTTGTCTCTTTTGAAGCTAATAGTTTTGGATATACAAGTGTTCCCTTATTAGGAAGTACAGAATAAGTCGTGATTTGTTGAATTGGGTTTAATAACAATTGTCCTTGTCCATATCCAGTATCTGCTAATAAAATGTCTGAAGAAAATGTACCGTCATTAGAAATTTGTGCTGGATTCATAGAAATAGGCAAATCTAATTTTTCGCCAAAAATAAATTTATCCAAACCTGCTAAAAAGGTTTTGCTACCCATTTTTAATGTTTGTTGGGCCATATAAATATTATCTGAATAAACCAATGCCGTCTCTAAATCAACTGGTGAAACTTCACTAACTCTGGTAATTTGATAACCGCCCCAAGTACTATCTTCTTGCCATTTTAAACCATCAATCGCTATTTCTTCACTGGGATTCAGTGTACCCGCATCTAAACCGATTGAAGCAGTAATTGTTTTAAAGGTTGAACCTGGCGCATAACCAGTTGAAAATCGGTTTGAAAATGGTAGGTTGGCATCGTTATTATAGGCATCATAATCAGTTTGGCTGATCCCATTTGTCATTAAGTTGGGATCAAAACTCGGTGAGCTAGCTAGAACTAACAAATCACCTGACTTTGGTGCCATTGCGACACTTGATCCAGGTTGCCCACCTAATGATTGATAGGCTACTTGCTGTGCCTGACTGTCAATTGTTAATTTAATATTTTTTCCATCTTTTTTATTCACCTTTTGTAAGACTTTTTTCTGGTCACCATTTTTATCGTTAATTACTAAAGTACCACCATCAGTTCCTCGCAATTGTTTATCATAGGATAGTTCTAAACCGGCACGCCCAATCACAGAACCTGATACTAAAGCATTATTTTTTTCGATATCTTCTGCTGTTGCTTTACCCACGTAACCAGTTAATTGTGCTGCAGCCTCACCTAGTGGATAATTTCGCCCCGTTGCCTCCTGATAATCCAATTCTTCTGGTAAATCTTCAGGAAGGCTGTTAACAGTTGCCAATGGGACGAAAGAATCATCCTCTACCCAACCCTGATCCAATGCAGTATTGATTTCATCCGTGGTCAAACCAGTATAGGTAGCAATTTCTTCAATGGCTGTATTTTTCCCACTGCCTGAACCTAATTTAACCGGGGTCACACCTAATCTGTATACTGTTCCATTGGCAGCAATTGCAGCATCATTACGATCTAAAATCTCACCACGAACAGCCGGATCATTTTGGTAACTGACGGTATCTTTACCTGACATCGTCGGAAAAATTAGATCTGGTTTCCAATTGATTTTTTTATTTTGATCAGAAAAAGTACCACTGTAATTATTCTTTAGACTTCCTAATCCAGTACTAAAACTTAATTCATAGGAAAAGTCGTCACCTTTGATTTTTATGTCTGAAATTTTTACATTGTTTGCACCAATTCCTGTAAAAACAGCTTGGTATTTTTCATTCACTGCTTTTTTCGAATAGTTTTTCTGCGTTTTAGCATCGATTGTAATGTAGTTAGAAAGCTGGTCGTAATTTTGGTTTTTTAATGCCTTAGTAAAGGCAGTGATGGTCTCTTCACCAGTCTTTTTTGCCGTTCTAGCTTGGAAAGTAGTATAACCTAGAAAGCCAGCAGCACCGATAGCGATGGCAGCCAATCCTATTATCATGATTTTTTTATTGTTTTTTTCATTTTTTTTCATTTTTAAATTCCTTCCTAGCAAATACTCACATCTTTCATTATACTAAAAGAAAGGAAGTGAAGGAATGCATTATTGCTATTTATTTATGGGACCTAGTGGCTCAGGAAAAACTACTTTAGCCGAAAAAAGTTTTTCCTCTCAACAAAAGATCGTGTCTTATACCACCAGAATACCACGTTCTTCCGAAAAAGATGGTTTAGATTATCATTTTGTTTCAAAAAAACAGTTCAAGCAGATGGTTATTGACGACCAATTTGCCGAATTTGATGTTTATGATGAAAACTATTATGGTATTGCCTTAACCAGCATAAAAAAAGCCCTGGAGATTTCAGATTGCTATGATCCGATTACTCCATTAGGCTTTTTAAATCTATATAAAAATTTTGCTCAACAAATGGTTCCAGTCTGGATCCATATTTCCAAAGAAACTTTAGCTGAACGCTTAGCTCATCGAGCAAGTCCAGCTGAAATTAAAAGAAGAATTGCTTTATATGAAAAAGATTTGGCTTATTTACCTGAACTTAAAAAAATCGAAACATTAATTGAAATTGACGGCGAACAATCCGTTGCTGACATGGTGGCACAATTCAGAAAAGCTTTAAATTAATTGAAAAGCTTTTCTTTCACCATTGATAAAATCAAATTCAATCATGCCTTGATAAGTAAAACCAACTTTATCAATTAAATGAAGCATTGGTCCGTTTGTAGGATAAGTATCAATTCGAATATCTTGATAGCCCAATGATTGGGCTTTTTTTATTACTTCTTCTAATAATTTTTGCCCTAAACCCAGGCCTCGATAATTTGAACTAACTGCAACACGATGAATAGCAACATAAGTATCAGTGCCCAGGTCATTCCAAGCACCATCAATTGCTTCATAGGCCGAATCTTTTTCAGCTATTAAGGCGCACAGACCTACGACTTCATGATTCAAAGTGAGTACATAACTAACATCATTTTTTATATCATTTTGAATTGTTTCTTCAGTAGGTGCTTGATTATTTTGCCATTGTGGTGAACCTTGCTCTTTTAAATATGCTGTTGCATCTTGAATCAATAACATAATTGACGGAACATCCGTTGGAATAGTCTTACGAAATAGTATTTCATCGGATTTTTTTTGTCCTTGTTCTGCCTCCACCATCATAATTTCGTCAGCAGCTTCTCCCATTTGTTTTGCCTGTCTTAAAATAAAATCTTCATCCTTGTATCCCATATTTTTTCCATCCCTTCAAATAATGGTTTCCTTCATTTAAATAGGCACCTAATAACTCCAAATGATGCGCTAAGGACCATTTTTTTATTGTTCCCAATCCTGGAAACTTTTTAATTTTTAAATAATTAATTAATTCGGTCATACCTAAAGTCAGCAGTAACTGATCTTGATTTCGATCATACCATTCCAACATTTTTTCAGCAGCTTCAAAAAATTTTAAAGCTTGATCTTTGGCACTATCATTAGTATCAGAGACAAAATGCTTCACCCGTAAATTTAAATAGGCATCAAAATAAGTAATATGAATGGCGATTGCTCGACTTGGTCCGCCCTTATCAAAATATTTACTACTTTCAATCGTATAATCACTGAAACCAGCAAACCCATCCGTCTGATAATACAGATGTTGATCGCTAAAGAAATCATCGTCATGATTTCCATAAGTTTCAACTTTTTTTCTAGCGATAAAGGCATCATCTAAAATAATTTTTTTCTGAAAAGGCAAAATCCGAAATCGTCCTTGGTTCGGCAATAATGCGAGCTGATTAGACTTCAACAGATTTTGATCTCGAGTAGATTGTTCATTGAAAATCGCTAAGCTTGTTTGATCTAGTTTTTGATTTGTTACAATTTCTGCTGAGTAAATGCTGGTATCTGCTTTTAATTGCCACGGATGTTGCTTTGCTTCAAAAAATTTAAAACGGCCAACTTGCGGGTTTTCAATGATATATAATTGTAGTTTTTCCTTTTGAAATAATTCGATAGTTTTTTTTAAGGTGGCAGAGTCTCTAACTGGTTCGATAATTGGAATAATTTTTTTAGACCAGCGTTGCTCTTTAACTAAAGTAGACAACGCTAACAGGTCAAACTGTTTTCCCCTGAAATAAGGGTAGTACATTTTTCTCACTCCAATCTTTCTGTTGGACGTCGTTTAACTTTTCTCTGGCTTTTTAAAAATTGATAATCTTGTTCTAGAGCCGCCAGTTCTTCTTCTAAACTTTTAATACGCGCGTTTTCAACATCTGAAAAAAAGCGATCGTGGAAGTTTTCTGAGTGTAAATGATCCTTTTCTTGTCCACGCTTTTTCAACTCTTTATATAAAGCTTCAGTTGGGAAAAAACTGGTTCCATAAGACATTTGTTTCGCTTTGCGAACTTCCCGAAATAATGAAAACATAAAACGTTCTAGCAATAAATCTTCTGGCACTTTTAAAGACTGCTTTTGTGGTTTTTTGGCTAAGATAAAAGTACCCGGAGCCATCTGTTCCTCTTGAAATTGATCATAGGGACGATAAACCAACACCCCAATCTCAGCAGGAATTAATGCTTGAACTTTTTCATAAAGCTCATTTGGTAAGACAAAATAATTGTAGTCTCCTACGAAAGAAAGCTTTGCAGCTGACATAAAATCCGCTTTACTTACCTTTAATTCATAGCAACGCCATTCCATTTTGTTTTCTTTAAAAAAACAAGCTAAAGTGTCTACAATACCACGTTCTTCTGGCATGGTAACTTCTTCTACGACAATCCCACCTAATTCCATACAATAAAAATAAAGTGATTTTTCCATTTCTAATGTTAAGTCTGTCTTCATTTTTTCTCCTGATACGTATTTGTTTTAAAACCTTAGCATAAAATCGATAAAAAAAACAGAGGTTCCCCTCTGTTTTAAATAAGATATTCTAAATCCGATGCTGGTGTGGGATAGCCAAAAATAAAGTTACTAACTTCTTCCTTAGAAATTTTTTTTTCTAGCACAAAATAAAGATCATTGATAACTTCATCTGCCAAAGACGACAATAGACTGATTTTTACAATCTTATCAGAGGAATCATAAACAACCTTTGCTTTCGCGCCCTTTTCATTTATTCGGCGATAAGTGTACCAGTCACTTAAATCAATTGTTTGGCTATGGTATTCATTAGCATTATCCTTCAATTCTTTTTGACTTAAACCAATTGTTGCCAAGCGTTTATCACCGAATACAATGGTTGGAATCAAAGGATAGTTAATTGGTTTTTGATTGCCATTCATGGCAGATACAGCATAATTTGCTTCAAAACCAGAAACTGGTGTTAATTTAGGTTGTTTTTTGGCAATGACGTCACCAACCGCATAAATATGAGGAAGATTCGTTTGTAAATATTGATTCACAACTATTCCTTGTTTTGTATATTGTAAACCAATTTTATCTAAGTTTAACGCTTCGATATTCGGAATCCGACCAGTTGCACCAAAAACTACATCAGTGACCATCTCAAAATCTTCGCCCGATAATTTGAAATGTGGATTGATACTTTCGATTTTCTTGATATCAACGTTAAAATGAAATTGAATGCCTTCTTCAGTCAAATGCTGTACTAAATCAGCGACTAAATCAGGATCAAATTCTTTTAACGGTTGATCATTGTGATGAATGATATGAACTTCACTACCAGCTGCATTCGCAATTGTTGCTAATTCAATCGCAATATAACCAGCACCTAAGAAAACCATTTTCTCTGGTAAATGACTCATTTCTAGAAAGTCACGACTTGATTGCAAATAATCTTGTCCTTCTACTGAAAGCAAACGAGAACGTTGTCCGGTAGCTATTAAAAATTGTTCAGCTGTTAAGATCTCTCCACCGACCATTAATTCATGAGGTCCAGAAAACTCTGCCTGACCCTCAAAATAATCAATGCCAGCATCAGCAAAACCAGCTACTGTGTTTTGGGGAACAAAGTCTGTATAGTCTTTTTTGTGTTGCATTAGATCTTCCCAATTGATTGTTGGAACTGTTTCTAAACCTTTTTCGATTAGATTTTTTACTTTATATTTTGCTTCAACAGCGCTCATTAAGATTTTTTTTGGGTCGCAACCATAGTTAGGACAAGTCCCGCCCCATAATTCTGATTCAATGACAGCAACTTTCTTACCACCTTCCTGAAGACCGTAGGCTGCTGCACCACCTGCTGGACCGCTACCGATAACTATTGCATCATATTTCATTTTTTATCCTCCCGACTTAAATAGCAAAACATTGATTGTCTAGTAATTTTACCAAAAGAACCGGTTTTTAAGCGAATAAAAAGCAAGTCTTGTTTCGCTAAAACTTCGTAAGCTTCATTAAGAGTCGTATCTAATGAATAAATGGTTTGATTTTCTGGTACAGTTGTTTGTTCATAATTATCAGTACTTACCAAGTCTGCTAATGTTTTTACATTATTTTCATCTTGAGTTTCATCAAAGAATTCTAAAACAAACTCATCGGCTGGTTTTTTTTGAATTTCTTCAGGTGTTGCACATTGAATCACTTTTCCATCTCTCATCACAGCGATACGATCACCTAACTTCATGGCCTCCTTCATATTGTGGGTCACAAAGACAATCGTGTTATTCAGCTTTTCATGCAATTCCAAGACCAAATCCTGTAAACTATTTCTAGAAATCGGATCTAAGGCACTAAATGGTTCATCCATTAAAATCAAGTCTGGTTCAGCCGCTAAGGCGCGAATAATTCCAATTCGCTGACCTTGTCCACCAGATAATTCTGCTGGCATACGATCACGATAAGTTTCTGGATCTAAATCTACCTCAGACATTAACTCGTTGACTCTGCGACTACGGGCATCCTTGGTCCAGCCTAGCATTTCAGGAATTACTTCGATATTTTCTTTTACAGTCATAGTTGGAAATAACGCAATTTGTTGTAAAACATAACCAATTTGAAAACGTAATTTTTGAATGTTATATTCTTTAATTCGCTTGTTTTTGAAATACACATCACCATCGGTTGGTTCAACCAAACCATTAATCATTTTTAACGAAGTGGTTTTTCCGCTACCGGAAGGGCCGACTAAAACAAATATTTCTCCTTGATTGATTTTCAAATTAATATCATTTAAGACTTTTCCCTCATCAAATTGTTTGCTAACATCTTTAAATTCAATCATTGTTTCCATCTACTTGTCCCCCTTAATGATTTTTTCTTTAACTAAAAAGTCATGAGCGACATCTGCTGGATCTTTTTTCTCAACATTCACTTGATAGTTCATATCCACCATCTGATCTTCAGTAATTTTTCCTGCTAACTTATTCAAGGCTTTAACAACTTCAGGATGATCTTTGGCAAAGTTTTCTTTCAATAATGCAGCTCCTTGATAATAAGGGAATAAATGTTGGTCATCCTCTAAAGTAACCAAATCATATTGTTTAATCTCACTATCGGTTGAATAAGCATCGACTACATCAACATCACCATTATTAATTGCTTGATAACGTAAGGCCGGTTCCATGCTTTGCACTGAGTTAAAGTTTACATTGTATTTTTCTTGAATCCCTCGATAACCATCTTGCCGATCGATAAACTCTAAGGTAAACCCTGCTTTTAAAGTACCTTCATAATTTCTCAAATCAGAAATTGTTTTAATTCCTAATTCATCTGCTTGAGATTTACGCATCGCTAAAGCATAAGTATTTTGATAAGCCATCGGTTTTAATAATTCCATCTTAAATTGGTTCTGCAACAATTTATTGGCTTCTTGATACGTGCCATTTTCATCTAAGTCAGTTGGACTATTTTCTGGTACTTTAACCAAACTTTCCAAGACGGTACCAGTAAATTCAGGATAAATATCGATTTGATTATTTTCTAATGCACTGAATAAAAAACTAGTCTTGCCAAAGTTAGTCTTCAATTCGACATTTACATCTGAATCATTATCCTCAATCACATCTTTATACATGTTAATTAAAATATCTGGTTCTGAGCCAAGTTTCCCAGCAATTGTGATGGTTTCTTGACCGCTACCGGTATTTTGAGCAACAAAAATACCACCAATCCCCAAAATAAGAATCACAAAGGTAATCAAGCTGGTTTTCATTGAACGGTTTTGTAAGAAACGGATCAGTCCGCTAAAGATAATCGCTAATAAAGCAGCGCTCACTGCACCAATCAAAGTTAGTGTTGGATCGTTACGGTCAATTCCTAGCAAAATAAATGTCCCTAAACCACCAGCCCCGATTAACGCTGCCAGTGTTGCTGTTCCAATAATTAAAACCAAAGCAGTACGAATACCAGAAATGATAACTGGCATAGCAATCGGTAATTCTACCTTAAATAATTTTCGCATGCGACTCATTCCAAAAGCATCCGCTGCTTCTTCTAAGGAAGGATCAATTTCTGACAAGCCAATATAAGTATTTTGAAAAATTGGTAATAGAGCATAAACCACCAGAGCAATCAATGCTGGAACAGTTCCTATTCCTACAAAAGGAATCAATAATCCCAACAAAGCTAATGACGGAATCGTCTGTAAAATACTGGTAATCTGTAATGCTACTTCTGCAATTTTTTTATGTTGACTTAATAAAATTGCCAATGGAATTGCGATAATAATAGCAATCATCAAGGCACTTAATGATATTGCCAAGTGTTCAAAAATCGCGCTTAGTAGTTCCCCTTTTCGTTCGCTAAACGTTTGTATCAATTCATTCATTTATAATAATCCTCTCACTTCTGATTTCATTTCAGTATAACCGAAGTTTTTTTTAGCACAAAGAATTTAACTTTTTGACTATTCAAAGTATACTTAGAAAAATGGAGGAATTAATATGACTGAAAAAGAGCTTACTTTTGAAAAAAACCATAAAATTTACAAATATTCCCACTCTCATTACTACAATTGGTACAAAGCTTTAACCCTGAATTTGCTTGAGAGTGAAAACTTTACTGCTTTTTTTGTAAAATTAAAAACCCACGATAAAGTCGCAGTTGAAACAGTTAAAAATGACTTGCTTAAAATGAGTCAGCTCAGTTTTACTGAACAATTAGATGATCTTGATACTTTTATTTTGTTGACTTTCGCTTGGGCACAAGGCTTTAATACTGAGCAACTATCTTCTACCCAAAGGCTGCATCATTTCTTAACAAACTACACTATTCAAAAAAACGATTTAATTGGTATTAATCAAATGAATGCTGATTTAAATCAAGCTTTGCTGCAGCATTTCCCTAAAGTCAGACAACAAGATTTAAAACTTATTTATCGACTATTATCTTTACAAAACAGTTCAGACCCTGAAATTGCCAGTGAACTAACCAAACTTAATCAAAGAGCCGCAGACCGCACCAGGAAACTACTTTCTTTAATCTAACTTTCAGCTTTTTTTGATCTAAACAAATTTTGATTGGTTAAATTTTGATACAAAAAAACTCTCACCCATATTTCTTTGAGTGAGAGTTGCTTTTTTTTAATAAAAATATTAACGAATTCCTAGAGCAATTCGTGCATAACGAGACATTTTGTCAGTGGTCCAGGCTGGATACCAAACAAGTTTTACTTCCACATTAGATACTTCAGGAATCTCATGTAAAGCTGCTTGAATTGAGTCTGTTAAAATATCTGCCAACGGACAACCCATCGTAGTTAAAGTCATTTTAATTACGGTGTTTCCGTCTTGTGCAAAGTCAACATCATAAATTAAACCAAGATTCACAATATCAATACCTAATTCTGGATCGATGACAGATTCTAAAGCTGTCAAGATTCGTTCTTTAATCTCTTCCATTTCTTCAGCTGTGCGATACTCTTTGTTTTCTTCCATGTTATGTCCACTCCCTTTCGAAGTTTCGTTATTATTTTACTTCATATAAAGTGTTTTGTAAATGAGAATTAAAGCAATTCTTTCTCAATTAGCACTTACTTATTAGATTTTGCTTGTTTTTGTTGTTCTTGGCTCCAGAAGCTACCAACGACTGATTCGGTGGCAACGATATTTGTAAATGATTTTGGATCAACTTCAGCAACAATTTGTTTTAAAGCGTAAAGCTCGTAACGAGTCACAACAATCATGATTACATCAAGGGGTGTGTCACTGAATCCACCTTTAGCAGTCATGGCGCTCATTCCCCGTACCAAATTTTCACTTAAAGCCATTCGCATTTCTTTGCCATGAGCAGTAGAAATGAAAGCAGTCATTTTTTGATGGCTAGTATGGATAGCATCTACGACTGTACTCATAGTAAAAATAGTAATAATTGTATATAAAGCACTTTCCCAATTAAAGAAGAAACCGGCAACTACTACGATGACACCATTTAAAGCCATCATATAATTCCCAACGGTTCGCCCTGTAGTTTTTGATAAAAGCAATGAAACAATATCTAAACCACCAGTTGTAAAGCCAAGTTTCAATGAAAAGCCAGCCCCTACTCCGAGTAGTACGCCACCAGTAATCGCATTCATAAGTACGTTATGTGTAATTTCACCGACAGGAACCAACGTCGTAAAAACCGACATAGAAATAACATTTGCGAAACTCAAAATCATTGCAGATTTTCCAAGCTTAATAAAACCTAAGATAAAAACTGGTACATTCAGTAAAAAAATTAAAATCCCTGTATCAACTGAAACGCCAAATATTTGTTGGAAAAAGGCGCCAATAATCTGAGCAATCCCTGTCATTCCAGCAGAAAAAACATTTGCCGGAATCAAAAAATAATTCAAACCAACTGCGCCAGACAAACCAGTTAATAAGATTACAACCACCTTTTTAGTCAAATCATTCGTGGTGTAATTAATCACTTTTTGCAAAACAATCCCTCCTATGTATATTATCCATTATTTATTTAATCTATTATTCAATAAAATAGCAATATTTTTTAAGACTTATGGGAGAAAGATTATGGCTTTCTTATCGTTTTTTGATAAACTAAAGAAAAAGGAGGGAAATTATGGCGAAAGATGCAAGTTTTGACATTGTTTCAGAGGTAAACAAAGAAGAAGTCAAAAACGGGATTCAAATTGCTTTAAAAGAATTGAATAATCGTTTTGACTTCAAGGGTGATAATTTTGATATTCAGTTAGAAGGAAATCAACTGGTTGTTAGCGGTCCGGATGATTACAAGATTGAACAAATTAAAGATGTATTATTTAGCAAATTAATTAAACGCGGTGTTCCTTTAAAGAACCTTCATTTTGGTCAATCAGAGCATGCTCTTGGCAGTACGGCTCGACAAAAAGCTGATTTAATTAGTGGCATTGACCGCGATGTGGCCAAAAAAATTAATACAGCCATCAAAAATAGTAAGATTAAAGTTAAGTCTCAAGTGCAAGAAGACCAATTACGGGTAACCGGCAAAAATCGTGATGACTTGCAACAAGTTATTGCATTAGTAAAAGATTTAGATTTACCAATTGATGTGCAATTTACTAATTATCGCTAGCTGATGTATCAGCTAGCTTTTTTTGCCAAAATTTCTCTACTTCTATAGATATTTCCGTTGTTTGATGAATAATCTTGCGGTCATACCAGCTTGGTGGTAATAACTTTTGGTAGCTAGCTTGATTGAAACGCTGGTCTAACAATAAAATAACTCCACGGTCATTCATTTGTCTAATTACCCGACCCGCTGCTTGAATAACTTTATTGATTCCCGGTAGTTGATAAGCATAACTAAATCCTTGATTGTTTTTCTCATCAAAATAATCTTTTATCAAATTTTGCTCATGGTTAATCTGAGGCAACCCTACTCCAACAACAACAACGCCGATGAGTTTATCACCAGTTAAATCAATTCCTTCTGAAAATATTCCTCCTAAAACAGCAAAAGCAACCAGGGTCTCTTTATTATTCCCATCAAAGTTTGCTAAAAACTGTTCCCGCTCTGATTCGCTCATCTGACTTGCTTGAATTAAGGAGTTATATTCTGGGAATGTTCGTTTAAACTCCTCTGCCACTTCATCTAAATATTGAAATGACGGGAAAAAGACCAAATAGTTACCTTTTTTTACTTTTACTAATGCCTCGATCGATTTTACAACTTCTGGCAAACTTTGCTGTCTTTTCTGATAAGTTGTTTGGATATTGTTATGAACTAATAATAATCTATTTTCATTTGGGAATGGATTTGGCAATCGATAAGTTAAGCTTTCCGTATTTTCAGATAGCACTTCCTGATAATATGGTAAAGGAGAGAAACTAGCTGAAAATAAAACAGTACTTCCGACAAGATTCATTGATTGTTGTAAAAATAGAGACGGATCAATACAGTAGATTTTAACAATTAAATCATATTGCTTTTTCTCAACAGTAGTTTCATAGTGATCATCATAAAATTCACTTAGCCGTGTAAAGCGTAAAATATCAAAATATAGATTCAACATTTTCTCTTGATTATCATCTTCTGGATGCTCAGCGAGCCATTCCTTCATTAAGTCTTGTAATGAGTATAAACGATTGACTAAACTTTCAGCGGCGGCTTTTTGATGATGGTAATTTGTGTTCTTTTCTTCGAGAACTTGATGAATTAGTTCAAACTCATTGTCTACTTGATTGAATGCTTTACGTAGTTTTCTAAAGGATTTTTTTGTAGCTTGACCCACTGTATAGATTTTTTCTCTAGAAATTTCAGCAGAATACATTTCCTTGGAACGGTTTACCAAGTTATGGGCTTCATCAACCAGTACAATATTGTTTGGGTTTTCTTCTTCGAAAAATCGTTGCAAATGAACAACTGGATCAAATAAATAATTGTAATCACCAATGACCACGTCACAAAATAAACTAACATCTAAAGATAGTTCAAAGGGACATAATTGATGTTTTTTTGCATATTGCTCAATTACTGGTCGAGTAAACTGATCTTCTTCTTGCAACATATCCCATAATCCATCGTTGACGCGATCATAGTATCCAGCGGCAAATGGGCAGTGCTCGGGCGTACAGTTACGCTCTGATAAAAAACAAATTTTATCTTTTGCTGTCAATGTAACACTTTTTACCCGTCCATTTTTTTTCGCTAATTTGTCAATTGTTTCCTCTGCAACTGTCCGTGTAATAGTCTTGGCAGTTAAGTAAAAGATCCTTTCTCCGACCCCTTCTCCCAACGCTTTAAAAGCGGGAAAAAGAGTCGAAAGTGTCTTGCCTGTACCTGTTGGCGCTTCAACAAATAGTTGCTGTTGATGATAGATTGTTTTATAGACCGCTGCAGCTAATTCTCTTTGACCAGTACGATATTGTGGAAAAGGAAAAGGCAATTCCTTTAATGATTGATTTCTAATTTGATGCCAATTAGTTTCAAAAACTAACCAACCTTCATAGCGACTCATTAAGTCTGAAAAGAAACTGATAAGCTCATCGAAAGAATATTTTCTAGTGGTAGTAGTTATTTTCTTTTCAATGGTTTGAAAATAACGAACTTGGACATTGATTTCTGACAGTTCTTGAGCTTCAGCATATATATAAGCGTAAACCATACCTTGATAAAAAAATAAATTTACTAATCCTTCAGTTAAATCTTCAAAGGGAGTTTCAGAAGTTTTTATTTCATCGATTGTTATGCCTGTTTCTGAGGTGATAATTCCATCGGCTCGACCTTCAACCTGAACAGTTTTATCAGCTAATGTCAGTTGTTTTTTTAACCAAACCTCTTTTTCATAACCAGTACCAGCCTGCTTTTGTAGTGAGCGATGAATTTTAGCACCTTCTTGAGCAGTATGTTGACTGTTTTTCCCTTCATCAATACTACCCGTTCGCATTATGAACTCAACTAATTTTCGAACAGCAATCTTTTTAACCGTCATCCACTCACCTCTTTCACAAGTGCCACAATAAGCGAATTTCATTTATTCGTCAAGTTCATTTCTTCTTTAATTGTTCTAGTAATTTCTTAAACTTATCAATCTGAATACCCATTTTTTGATAGTTTTCCAAAATTGATACGACCTCCATCCACAAAAAACTTAAGTAGAAAGTATAAAGCAATGCTTGCCCTGCGTGAAAGGGAATAATTTTAGCTACAGGCCACAAAAATAAAAGTAACATTATGCTAGCAATTTTTCTCAAAATACCATTGATCCCGACTTTTGATGAAATAGATTTAGTGATTCTTGCACTAATTATTCCTGTTAATAAATCTAAAACCATCGCAATTGAAATTAAAGCTAAGATTTCTAATTCTTTCATTTCTTTCACCTCCCCTTATATCCTTTAACTTTAATAACGAAAGTTTTTAATGAAAAGTTCAATCGAACTAATGCTTTTTCTATTTTTTTAAATTTAAGGTATAATATAGTGGAATTGTTTGGAGGGAAACATATGCAGATTGAAGCAATAACTAATCAAGTTGCGGGAGAAAATACTTACTTTATTTATAATAAAGAAAATCTATTAATTATTGATCCAGGATCAGATGTGGAAAAAATTATTGATGCTATTCGGCGAATCAATCGAAAACCTGTGGCAATTTTGCTAACACACACTCATTATGATCATATTGTGGGCTTGGAATTGATTCGAAAAAAATATGAAATACCAGTTTATGTGAGTCCATTAGAACAAGAATGGTTAACTAATCCTCAGCACAATGGCTCTTTAAATAATCCTTTCGTGCCGGATATTTATGCCAAACCAGCGGAATTCGAATTGGAATTAAGGGATTATGAATTAGGCGGAATGACATTTTCGGTTGTGGCAACACCAGGTCATTCGATTGGTAGTTTAAGTTTTGTTTTTGAAGACTTTGTGGTTGTTGGGGACGCCTTATTTAAGGGAAGTATCGGGAGAACTGATTTATATAGTGGTGATTTAGGACAATTACTGGCAAGTATCACAGAAAATTTATTTAGTTTGCCACGAGAATTACCTGCTTATCCAGGCCATGGCGAAGCAACAACGATTGGTCATGAAATCGATACAAATCCGTTTTTTAATAATTAAAACTATTTTGGAGGTTTTTAAATGAAAGAGACAAATTTATATTTGGTACGTCACGGAAAGACAATGTTCAACACATTAGCAAGAGTTCAGGGATGGTGTGATACACCTTTGACTAAACCGGGTCGTGAAGGAATTACTGCTGTTGGTTTAGGTTTAAGAGATACAGCGTTTGAAGAAGCTTATTCAAGTGATTCAGGTAGAGCAATTGAAACAGCTCGCTTAATTTTAAGAGAACATCCCCACCAAGATGTAATCCCATATAAAACAGATCCACGTGTACGGGAATGGTGTTTTGGCTCTTTAGAGGGCGGTTACGACGCAGAAATGTGGGGAGTTCTTCCACGCGTTCTGAATTTCAAAACTGAAGATGAATTATTCTCAACAGATGTCACTTTTGAAGAGATTGCTAATGCAATTGTTGGCGCAGATACTGCAAACTGGGCTGAACCGTATGAAGTTTTAAAAAATCGTGTATGGCAAGGTTTTGAAGATATGGCGAAGTATCGTGAAGAACGTGGCGGCGGAAATGTCTTAGTAGTCTCTCATGGATTAACAATTGCTTTTATGTTAAGTCTAATTGATGACAAGCAACCTGTTCGAGCGAACTTAGAAAATGGTAGTATCAATCGTCTACGTTATGAAGATGGAAAATTTTCAATTCGTTCAATTAATGATATCTCTTATCAGGAACGTGGTCGTTTAATTATGGCCGAAGAAAAATAAATATTTATGGACTGGGAAGAATAAAAAATCTCCCCAGTTTTTTTATTCTTAAAAAAAGCTTAGCCTTTTTAAGATAGTCAAATATTTTTCTAAAAGGTATACTAGTGATTGTTATGAATTTGAAGGGATGGATTTTTTAATGTTTGTTGCAAATATAATTAAAGCAATTATTTTAGGTATTATTGAAGGAATCACGGAATGGCTACCAATTTCTTCAACTGGACATTTAATTTTAGCTGATGAATTTATTAAGATGAATGTATCATCGGCTTTTACCGAAATGTTCAACGTAGTGATTCAATTAGGTGCAATCCTTGCCGTTGTTCATCTTTTTTTCGCAAAGCTGAATCCTTTTTCAAGTACGAAAAACTCAGTTGAAAAACGTGATACTTGGACTCTTTGGACAAAAGTTATCATCGCTTGTTTCCCGGCTGCGATTATCGGCTTACCTTTAGATGATTGGTTAGATGCACATTTCCATAAATTTTTACCGGTTGCTATTATGTTGATTGTCTATGGTGTTGCCTTCATTGTTGTTGAAAAAAGAAATAAAACCAAAACTCCAAGATGGACAACTTTAAATGATTTTACTTATCAAGCGGCTCTTATTGTTGGTATGTTTCAAGTCTTGTCTTTAATCCCTGGGACTTCTCGCTCTGGAGCCACAATTTTAGGAGCTATTTTAATTGGCGCGTCTCGTTACGTTGCAACTGAGTTTTCTTTCTTCTTGGGAATTCCAGTAATGTTTGGTGCCAGTGGATTGAAAATTGTTAAATTTCTAGCTAACGGTAATTCGTTTGATGCTCAACAAATAATTATTCTATTAATCGGGATGATTACCGCGTATGTTGTCTCGATCATTGCCATTAAATTCTTATTGGATTATATTAAGAAAAATGATTTTACAGTTTTTGGCTGGTATCGGATTGTCTTAGGTATTATCTTAATTGCTTATTGGATTATTGCTATGTAATTATAATTATTATAAAAAGACTCTTGCGAGAGTCTTTTTATTTTGCTCTTTTCTAAATGATAATCACTTTCATTCTCAATTACGCGATTTAATTATCAATTAGTTTTTTTCTATGCTATCATGATTATGAAAGGAGGAATTGTGATGAGTAAAGAAGAAAGACAAGCTTTTCTCTCAACAATTTTCTGTTTGGGATTCTTGATTTTTGGTAGAGTGATAATGTATTTTAGCTTATCCTACGCACCGCTCCTATTTATTTTAGCTATTATTAGTGGCGGTTGGAAACAAACATACGAAGGCATAAAGGAATTAATCCAAGACAAAACATTAAACGTGGATTTATTAATGGCTTTAGCAGCAATCGGTGCATGTATTATTGGTAATTGGTTTGAAGGGGCGATGTTGACTTTCATCTTTTGTTTGAGTGGTGCTTTAGAAGAATATGCAACCAATAAAAGCACGAAAGAAATCACTGCTTTAATGAATTTAAGTCCAACAACTGCTTTAAAAGTTTTAGCGGATGGAACAAATCAAGAAATTGGGGTTGAAGATTTAAAAATTGCAGATACTGTCTTTGTACCAAAAGGCAGCAATATCCCAATTGACGGAATAATTTTAGATCAAGCCAGTACAATTGATGAATCTAGCATCACAGGCGAATCTGTCCCAGTGGAAAAAAATGTTGGTGATGATATCTTTGGTGGGACGATTAATACAGGTAATGCTTTCAAAATGACGGTTACTAAAAGTGCCGAAGATACTTTATTTGCGCAAATCATTAAACTAGTTGAAAATGCGCAAAATGAGAAAGGCGAAACTGCCAGTTTTATCGATAAAATTGAAAATGTTTATGTCAAGATTGTATTGTTAGCTGTTCCACTATTTATTGCCTTTACTCACTTTGGCTTGAATTGGGCCTTTAATGAAAGCTTTTATCGCGGAATGGTTTTATTAGTTGTCGCCTCCCCTTGCGCTCTGGTAGCATCAGCAACACCGGCAACTTTAGCATCTATTTCAAATGGTGCAAAGAAAGGTATTTTGTTTAAATCTGGTAAAGATCTTGAAAAATTAGCAGAGTTAAAGGCGATTGCCTTTGATAAAACTGGTACTTTAACTAGAGGAAAACCTCGTGTAACAAATTTCAAAGTATTCGATGCTGATCCTTTGATTCCAGCAATCTTATTTTCGATGGAGCATGCGTCTAGTCACCCTTTAGCCAATGCGATTACTCAGTTTTTCCATGAAGAAAACATGTTGGAATTAACCGTCGAAGAAAAAGCAGGTTTTGGTCTAGAAAGTTTTTACCAACAACATCATTGGATTTTAGGTAAAACAGGAATATCAGCAATTCATGATGACTTAGCTGAGACTTGGCGATCTCAAGGAAAGACAGTTATTTTTCTGTCACGAGATGAAGAAGTAGTTGCTTTACTAGGACTGCTAGACTTACCTAAAGCAAATGCTAGTGAAGTCATTCAGTACTTTAAAGATAATCAAGTTCATACAGCTATGTTTACAGGAGATAATGAAGGAGCTGCCCACACTGTTGCAAAATCAGTCGGAATTGACGAATACAGAGCCAATTGTTTACCGGCTGAAAAAACGAAATTAATTACTACAGAGAAAGAAAAATATGGTGTTAATGCCATGGTTGGCGACGGAATAAATGATGCACCGGCTTTAGCAACTGCAACAATTGGTGTGGCTATGGGCGAAGGTACTGATGTTGCGATGGATGTATCCGATATGGTGCTTATGAAAAATGATTTAAGTAAACTAAGTTATGCTCATCGTCTTGCTAAAAAGATGCGTCGCATTATTAAACAAAACATTGTATTTTCCTTATTAGTTATTGCCATTTTAATCGCTAGTAATTTTCTACAATTTCTAAATTTACCTTTAGGAGTTATTGGGCACGAAGGTAGTACAATTTTAGTCATTTTTAATGGGTTACGGTTACTCATTCCTTTAAAAGAAGACTTGCTAAACAATCAGATGGATTGCAGTGATTGTCCATTGCAGCATTTAGAATAATAATTGTGTTAAGGAAAAAAACTTGTCACGAATTCATTGCATTGGATTGCGCCTTTATGTATAATGAGTAATGTTGAATTGTACGGACTTTCCGTATAAGATCTGAAATCGGAGGTGAAAATCCATGCCAAACATTGAATCTGCAATTAAACGTGTTCGCACAAACGAAGCTGCAAATATCAGAAATGCTTCTCAAGCTAGCTCAATGCGTACAGCTGTTAAGAAATTCGAAGAAGCTGTAGCTGCCGGTGCTGATAACGCAAATGAATTATACCAAGCTGCTGTTAAAGCAATTGATATGGCTGAATCAAAAGGTTTGATTCACAAAAATAAAGCTGCTCGTGACAAATCACGTCTTGCTAAAAAATTAGCGAAATAATAAAAACCGATCGCAGGATCGGTTTTTTTATTTGGCCAATTTTATTTTTTCTGCCGTTTTTAAAACAAATAATTGAAAACTTAATTCTTTGTCGGCTTGCCCACTCTTGACTAAGAAATCATTCTCAACAAGTTGATCAAATAAATCAATCAGTAATTTCTCAGAAATTTCTTTAACTTGTTGCATTGCCATCTTTACCCGATAAGGATGGACACTCAGTGTTTCTGCAATGTTAGCTTGTTGATAGCCTATTTTCATCAAAATCTTGGTCTGTAGCAATAGTCGTATTTGACTGATTAAAATCGCGTTTAATCGAATTGTTTCTTCTCCTTGAAGGAGTAAATCTTGATATATTTGAATCGTTTTTCCAGAATTACCTTTCAACAATTCCTCTGTTATTTCAAACACATTATGCTCCAGTGTTTTAGGCACAAGATTACGAACTTCAGCAATTGTAATTCCAACCGATGGATCAGCTGCTAGAATCAATTTTTCCAGTTCATTCATGATTTTTGATAAGTCAAAGTCAGTCAGGCGCAATAACAAGTCAAAAGCCTCGGCTGAGATCGTAACATTCTCTTTTTTTAAATATTGTTGCACATAACTTTTCAAAGGGGCTTCAGCTAAGGGTGCAACTTCAATTGTTTCGGCAGCTTTTTTTAATGCTTTAGTTATTTTTTTACGGGCATCCAATTTTTCATAATTGGCCCAAAAAACTAGGACAGTTGATTCCAATGGCCTTTTTAAATAAGTAATCATTTCCTCAATCGCGGCTTCCTGGTCAGCTATTTTCTTTTCACCAGTCAAAAAGCTGGGGTTCTCAACAAAAACTAAGCGATAATTTCCAAAAAAAGGCAGACTCTCTGCTTCCGCCACGACACTAGCAAGATTCCCTTCACTACTATCGAAATTCATAAAATTTAATTCTTCTAAATTGTCCCTTTTCATCCGTGTGAAAAAAGCGTTGCGAATCACTTGTTGTAAATAACCCTCTGTTCCAAGAATAAGATAGACAGGTTTTAAGGGATCATTAGTGATTTCTTTTAATGCTTGTTGTACGTTCATAAACTCCTCCTGTCTGTTATGCTATCACTAATTTACCGGAAAATCTATCAAGCATTTTCGTTTTAAATCAGAAAATTGATACCATTGATAATAAATCATTCCCTGTTGATCCGTTCTTAAGATTATTTGCTGATAATCAGCCAAAGTTTTTAACACTTCACCTGTCGGATGTCCATAACGATTATTCTGCCCTACTGAAATAATCGCTTCTTGACTTTTTAATTGTGCTAAAAAAGCTGGTGACGTAGAAGAATTGCTACCGTGATGGCCAATTTTTAAGACATCTATTTTTAGCTTAGGATAGTCTTCCATTAATTTTTCTTCACCAGCAATTTCCAAATCACCTGTAATTAAAAATCGTTTCTTTTTTATTTTAAAAAAAGTAACCACTGAATCATTGTTTTCACCTTTGCCATTTTCAGGTGCCAATATGTTTAGTTTTAAGTATTTTCCAACTGTATCGCCTTTTCTAATTTGATGCAATTTAGTATGGATAGGTAATTTTCCGATTGCTTCAGCAAATCCTTTTTTTGCACCCGTTCCAATATAAATATTTTTGACTCTTATTTTAGTTAATAAATGATTCACTTCCCCTAAATGATCAGCATCATTGTGGGTTAATATTAAATGGTCAATTTTTTTGATGTTACTTCCCTTTAGTACTGGTAATAAATTATATTCCGAAGCAGCTTTTCGTTGATATCTTTGCCATTCTTCCTTTTCGAAATTTAGACGACCGCCTGTATCAATTAAAAAAGTTTCTTTTTTAAAAGGCAATTTGATTAATAAACTATCCCCTTGTCCCACGTCAATAAAAGCCATCATTCCAGGCGTAAATAAACTAAAACTAGCAATTATCACAACGCCAACTACAGCAGTAAGAATAAATTTTTGTCGGTATTTTATTTGATGAACCAAAAGCATTAAACCTAGCAATAGTAAAATAGCTAAAAAGAAGAAAGGTTTACCGAACTGTAATGGTTTCATTGTTACTAAGGACAATATAAAGTTAATGCCTGTCATGAGCTGCTCACAGACTGTTAGAATAAATGCTGGAGTGACACTTCCAAACATTGTTAAAAAGCCACAGAGAGGCAAAATGAACCATTTGAAAATTGGGACCATTAAAAAGGTCAGTACACCTCCTAAAAGTGGCCACTCACCAAATTCAATCACTAAAATTGGCATAATTAAGAATGAAAACAGTAAATTTTGTTGCCATTCTTTTAAATTAAAACTAGGAATATAAAGCAACAGAAATGCCATAAAAATGCTCAAGCGACCGCCAATTGACCAAAGTACAAGCGGAAAACACAAAGTTAAAATTAAACACATCAAACTCCACTGATCTAATTTTGAAAGGGATAAATTAAAAGTTAAACAAACAAAGGCAATCATAAAACTTAAGACACCGCGAATAACACTAAAATTCCCACCTGTCATAATGATCACGAAAATTCCTGCTACAGAGAGCAGTATTAGTCTTGGCCCTCTTAAAATGGCTAATCGCTTCAGCAGAAGATGAAAACTACCTAAATATATAGTGATGTGCATCCCAGATAACGCAAAAAGATGTAACAATCCATTAACTTGATACACTTCTGTCAACTGATTGAAGTTTTCATCTCTAAAACCAAAAATCAAAGCATTCGTGTAGGTCGCTAAATTTTGTGGTAAATTCTGTTCTAATTTTCGCCTTATTTGATACCTAAAAATGGCTAATTGAGTTTTTCTGCCGACCCCTTCGAATTCATCGACTGAAATAACACCATGAATCCCTTGGCTTTGATGATGTTTTTTTTGATCAAAGCCATGTAAATTTCTTTTTGGATCAGACGCACTTAGACTGCCATTTATTTTAATTTGATTAGGAACATAGGCTTTTTGCCAAAAAAATTTTTCTGACTCTTCTTTTAAACTATAATACAATTGATATTTTTTATTATTCATTTCAACAATAGCTTGTAACTGATCACCGTTTATTTTTATGGTATCTTCTTTTAATATAACCACCTCATCAATTTTTTCAGCTAAAGGTGTTTGGAACCCATTTACATATGTGATTGTTCGAATACAAGCAAATAAGCTGCATAAGAAAACCAAGACAAATAAGCCTAGTTTTTTCATGCAGCAAATTCGAAAGAATAAAAGCAAGGCAAAAATCAGCCAGACAAGCTTCTTTTCATAAAAACTTGTCGCGACTAATAAACCACAGGCAATTGGCAGAAATAAATAATTTCGGCATTCTTTGATCATTCACTAGGAGATGTGGCAGCATCTTCTCCTAATTGTAATTTGGTAAAATATTTACTTTCTAAAAAGACTTGATTTGCACTAGCACCCACCTGTTTAATTAAGTCCACCGCATAGTCGTCATTACGATAATCTTTCAGATAATTAATTTTTTTTATTCCAGCTTGTAGTAACGCTTTGGTACACGCTAAGCAAGGAAAATGTGTGACATAAATTTCTGCATCATTGGTAGGAATACCCAATTTTGCACATTGTAGTAAGGCGTTCATTTCTGCATGAATCGTCCGGATACAATGACCGTCCACAACATAACAGTCCTCATCTATACAATGAACGTCGCCCGACACAGAGCCATTATAGCCACCCGCGATGATTCTTTTATCACGTACAATTGTTGCACCAACTTCTAGCCGTGTGCAGGTACTTCTTAAAGATAACAATACAGCTTGTGCCATAAAATATTGATCCCAAGGTATTCTTTCAGTCGTCACAGTATTTCTCCTTTTTTAGTTAATTGTAATAAAATCTCGTAAATTTTCAAGCGTCTTTTCGCCAATCCCAGAAACATTTAATAAATCTTCTAATTTTTGAAAACTGCCATTTTCCTCTCGATAATTCAAAATGTCCTGGGCCTTTTTTTCACCTATGCCTGATAAGGTTTGTAACTCTGTTGAATCTGCTGTATTTATATTCACTTTTCCAGTTTCATCAGAAGAAGAATCACCTGATATAATTGTCTCTCCTGCTTGAATTGTGGGAGGAGTTTCACCAATTTTTGGAATGAAAATAACCTCTTGATCAGTTAATAGTTTAGAAAAATTGACCTGGTTCCGGTCAGCCTCTTCCAAAAATCCACCTGCTTGGTCAACAGCATCCATTAAACGTGTACCCTCTTTTACTTTGTACATACCCGGTGCTTTTACTGCACCTTTTACATCCACATACCAATCTGTATTAACTTTAGCAGTACTTTCGATTGTCTTTTGCTCGGAGCTTGAAAAAGTGGTCACTTCAGCGTATTCTTCTGGTTCCTTAAATAAGTTAAACAAAACTAAAAGAAGAATGGCTAAAAAACCAAATCCTGCCAAAATGAACCAACGATACTTTTCCCAAATTTTTTTCAAATAAATACCTCCTTTATTTAAAAGGTACGCAAAAAAGCAAGAATTAATGTCCTCATTAATTCTTGCTTTCTTTTATTTATTTTCAGCTAAATAATCTAATGCATCTTTGACTGTCTTAACTGGAACAATTTTCATGTCTGTTCCCAGTTTTTTTGCTGCGGCTTTAGCCTCTTGATAATTGGTTTTAATCGTTGGATCAGCTTTTTTCATTGCTTTAGTGATTTTATCATCTGGAGCAAAGAATATTTTTGCTCCATCAGCTGATGCACTGGCAACTTTCTTATCTATACCACCAATTCGGCCAACTGTTCCCTCTGAATCAATCGTGCCAGTTCCAGCAATTTTTTGACCGTTTCGTAGATTTTCACCGGAAATTTGTTCGTAAATTTCTAAAGTAAACATCAACCCAGCCGATGGACCACCGATATTTTCCGTTTCGAATTGAACATCATAATCGGAAGTTATCTCAGTATGATCTGTCAAAGTAATACCAATCCCAGCTTTTTTATCGCTAGGTAACTCAATTAATTTTTCTTTAACTGTTTTAGATTTTCCATCGTGCGTATACGTGATAGTCATTTCTTGTCCGACTTTTTGGCTTTTTACGTAATCCATAAAGTCTTCTGTATTTTCAAAGGTTTGGCCATCCGCTTCAGTGATTGTATCTCCAACAGCTATTTTCCCATAAAAATTTGAGCTCTTTTCAATATTTAAAACATAAACACCTTTATATTCTAACTGATACTCTTTACCTGCTAAGGACAAGGCTTGTTGAATTGCAGCATTTTGTGAAGATTCCATATAGTATTGTTGTACTTGATTGTATTCCTCGTCGCTAGATCCACCAGTTAATTCTCTGGCAGAAATCACTTCTTCAAAGGGACGAAATTGAGCAATCGCTGCTAATAAAACTGTGGCCCTCCTAACACCAACTGAGGTCAAACTAAATGAACCGTCCTGTTTATCCGCTTGATTATCCACCTTAATCAATTCTTTTAGATTAATCGTAGCTCCAGGTGACTCGACATAATAAGGAATCGGAAAAACAACGCAGGCTAAAATAAGAACGGCAATAACTGCAGCGATAATTCGTTTAATCATTTTTTTATTTTTCAAATAGATCACGCTTCTTTTCTAAAGCAGTATAAACTGCAGTTGGTAAATAATCTTGAATATCCCCGTTAAATTTCCAAATTTCTTTTAAAATAGAAGAACTCACATGATTATATTTAGGTGAAGCCATCAATATGACCGTTTCAATATTTTTATCTAAATGAGCATTCATTGTAGCAATATCTTTTTCATATTCATAGTCTTTTACATTTCGAACGCCACGCAATAAAAATTTTGCCCCTAATTGATTTGCCACATCAACAGTTAATTTTTCTTCTTGCGCAATTACCTTTACATTTTCAATATGTGCTACTGACTCTTTAACGGTGGCTAATTTTTCATCATGAGTAAAAAAACTATTTTTATTAGTATTTACAAAAACGCCAATAATCAGTTCATCAAATAACTTAGCTCCCCGTTCAATTGTGTCTAAATGCCCCATTGTTAATGGGTCAAAACTTCCAGGAAAAAGTGCAATTCGTTTCATTCTAGTCCTCCCAATCATAAATAGTCACTGCAGAAATGCCATAGACTTGGCGTTTTCTAAATTTTAAATTTAGTATATCTGCTGCCAATTCAACATTTTTATCAGTTTCGCAAACAATTGTTGCTTTGTCACTTAATAACCCTTCTGTGACTAAGTATTTTAATTGCTCTTCAATTTCTTGTTGCGCATAAGGTGGATCTAGTAGAACTAAATCAAATTTAATTTGATCAGTCTTGAATTGTTCCAACGCTAATTTAGCTGGCATTTTTAATAGCTTAAAAGCAGAATCAGCTTTAGTCATAGCAACATTTTCTTTAACAATCGACATTGCCTTACCATTTTTTTCAACCAAATAAGCTTTTTCCATGCCACGAGAAACGGCTTCAATTCCTAACGAACCACTGCCTGAAAATAAATCCAGTGCTTTTCCTCCATCAAAATATGGGCCAATCATGTTAAAAATTGCTCCCTTGACTTTATCTGTCGTGGGTCTAGTTTGACTGCCACTTAAAGTTTTCAATTTTCGACCGCCAAATTCTCCGGCAACTACTCGCATTTCAGACATCCTTTCCAATAAAAAAAGTGAAAAATGAATGATTATATCACACACTTTTCACCCTACTTTTCTTAAACAGTTTCAGCTAAACGAATTTGTGTATTGGCTTCTACAACATCCAGTTCTTCTTCTTCTTTTACCTGATAAGCAGCTTTTGTTCCAATGCGATCAGCAAAGTTCATCTCCACATCGGGACGATAGGATGGTTCAACGCCACGAACAAAATGTAAAGCATTAAGTTTTGCTTCAACTTCAGCTACCATTTCTTCATTTACATATAGGACAACATATTTCATTTTTTTTGAAACATAATGTACTAAGCCAAAACGCTTTAACGTTTTTAATTGTTTCAAAGAATAGACCCACACAATAATGCCTCTTCTTTTTTGTATTTCAAACTCTGGTTTATCCATGACAATTCCCCTTACAACCAATTTTTCCAGTTTCAAAAAACGGATTTCCCGCATCAACTTTGATTTCATTGGAGATTGCGGCCGCTAAACGTTGACTTATTTCATCTAACAATGCTTGAAAATCATTCTCAGCTAAGCGGTATTCAGCAACCTGTTGGTTTAAGTCTAACGTACGTTTACTCTTTCGTAAAGTCCGTTGTTGTTCTTTATAATCAGGCGCATACTTTCCATATGCGGAAATTTGCTCAAATTTATCTTTTTCTTTGTTAAAGCTGCTTCTTAAATATTCTACTTCAGGTGATTGATCCATAGATTCTTTGCAGGAAAAGTAGTTTTGATAAGTTGAGCTATTTAATATCGCATCAATTAAAGCTTCATTAGAATCTTCCAGAGCAAATAAACTATCATTTATAATCATGTTATTGACTATCCTCCGTACTAGGTTGTTGAATTAAGATTAGCACACTTTCTTGAGAAAAGGCAATATTCAATTTCCCCGGATCAGCTTGATCAAATAAATGCGTTAAATGGGTTTGGCTCAACCAATAGAGTAAAGTAAAAGTTGGATCAATCTCAGGTGAGTAATACAGTGCTCTTTCAAAATCTGTTTTTTGATCTTCCGCTAACTCTTTTAATTCTTTTTCAGTCAATTCAAAATGAAGATTACCAATATAGGCACTTTGTTCGATATCCCAAGCCTCTTGCCTTGCCGTACTCAAATAATTTTGTGGCTGATTTAAAAAAGCAACTATCATCCTTTGACTATCTTCATTATTACCATTAGTATAAACTGGTTGATCAATTAAAAGACGATAAGCATTAACTGACTGTATAGTTCGTTGTTGTCTCTGCTGATTGATCATACTCCAGTCAAGATTTGACTCTTGCATTCTACTGGATAAAGGATTTCCGCTATTTATTTTGTAGGGCATAAACCTCAAAAGTGTTTCCTTGTCCATATAAACGGTTCCTATCAATTTTTCTGAAGTACCATTGAAGAAGACCATAGCAAAAGAATCATTATTAAATGCAATCAAAGGTCGGTGACGCATATCATCTTCACTTAATTCTAGCATGACAGGTTCTTCATCAAAATCTAAAGAAAAGTCGGCAGACAAATTGTACTGACTAGCTAGTTTTCGAATCGTTTTCCCAAAAGAAAAATCACCACTGTCAATTTGATTTCCCAAAACCTTAATTGCAGTAATTTTATTTTCTTCAATATTTACTTCTAAAATACCAGACTCTACCGAATAGGTTCGAATTTCAAAGAAAAATCCACTGTTTTCCACCGAATTTGGTAAACCATAAACCGCTTCAAAACTTTCTAAGCTACCGCCAATATAATTAGCGAAGCCATCAGACTCCACTACGGTATGTTTTAGAGGTTGATGACTCACGCTACTTTCCGTTGGTTGAACCGGTATATTTACCGAGGATCTTGGAAAGAGAATTGGTTGCACATAATAGCCAATAATAACTAGCAAAAAAATTGCGACAAAACCAATTACTCTTTTCAAGTTCTAATCCTCCTATTTTTCTTTTACTTCGATTAACAGATCACCAGAAGCAATACTTTCACCTTCAGTGACGTATAAATGACTGATTTCTCCATCAAAACGTGCATCGATTGAGGTCTCCATCTTCATCGCTTCAGTTACTAAAAGTGGTTGCCCTTTTTTAACTAAATCACCTTTTTTAACTAATACATTTAAGACCGACCCAGACATTGTAGCACCAATATGTTCTCGATTGGTTGGTTCAGCTTTTCTCTTAGCTTGTACAGCACTTTTGATTGATTGATCTTTGATTACAATTTCTCTTCTTTGACCATTTAAATTAAAGAACAGGGTCCGGTTACCTTCGATATCAGGTTCACCAATCGAGTCAAGTCGAATAATCAAGGTTTTACCTTTTTCAATTTGGACATTAACCGTTTCACCAATTCTCATACCATTAAAGAACGTTGGAGTATCCAATAGGGTCACATCACCAAAATTAGCATAAGACTTTTGGTAATCTAAATATACTTGAGGATACATTAAATAACTCAGTATATCTCGGTGATTTGGTTCGAAACCAACCAGTTCTTGTAATTCTGCTTTGACTTTTTCAAAATTAATCGGTTCAGCTAAAGATCCTGGACGAACAGACAGCGCTGGGCGACCTTGTAAAATTACTTTTTGTAATTTTTCTGGGAATCCACCGACAGGTTGACCTAATTCTCCTTGGAAGAAGCTAATAACAGAATCAGGGAAGCTTAGTTCGTCCCCTTTTTCATAAATATCTTCTTCTGATAAATTATTTTGCACCATGAATAATGCCATATCTCCAACAACTTTTGAAGAAGGAGTTACTTTGACAATGTCTCCAAACATTAGATTTACTTTACGATAGACTTCTTTAATTTCATCCCATTGCTCACCTAAACCAACTGCTTTGGCTTGCTGCTGTAAGTTAGAATATTGTCCACCAGGCATTTCATGCATATAGACTTCAGTTTGCGCTGCTTTTATCCCATTTTCAAAACTTTCGTAATAAGGGCGCACATCTTCCCAATAATGATCCAATTGTGCGACATTATTGATGCTAATTTCTGGTGCACGATCACCATTTTGTAATGCATAAAATAAACTACTAATGCTTGGTTGACTGGTTGCACCACTCATGGCACTAGCTGCAACATCCACAATATCTGCCCCAGCTTTGGTTGCTGCAGATAAGGTAATAATCCCATTTCCAGCAGTATCATGCGTATGCAGATGGATTGGCAAATCAACTGCCGCTTTTAGTTCGGAAACCAAGCGATAAGCTGCTTGCGGTTTTAGTAAGCCAGCCATATCCTTAATCGCAATAATATGAGCACCCAGCTTTTCTAGTTCTTTCGCCATGTTTGTATAATATTCAACATTATATTTTGCACGGTTGTCATCTAAAATATCACCTGTATAGCAAATAGCTGTTTCAGCAATTTTTCCAGTATCTCTTACTGCTTGAATACTTTTTTCCATTTGTGGAATCCAGTTTAAGCTATCAAAAATTCTAAATACATCAATACCTCGTTCAGCTGCTTCTTTAATAAATCCTTCAATGACATTATCGGGATAATTAGAATAACCCACGGCATTTGATCCACGGAAAAGCATTTGTAATAGAGTGTTAGGCATCGCTTTACGTAATAATTTTAGACGTTTCCAAGGATCTTCACTTAAGAAGCGATAGGCAACGTCAAAAGTCGCTCCGCCCCACATTTCACTAGAAAATAGTTCTGGAATTGCTTCACTAGTTTTTTCAGCAATTTTAAAAATATCAGTCGTGCGCACACGAGTTGCTAATAAACTTTGATGAGCATCACGGAAGGTAGTATCAGTTAACAAGACATTGTTTTGTTGTTTAATCCAATCATTAACTGCATCGGCACCTCTTGTATCTAAAATATTTTTTGCAGTAATAATTTCACGTTTTTCTAAATGTTTAGGTAAACGTGGTTTTTCATAAAATCGTTTTTCTTGTTTTTCAATTCCAGGAAATCCATTGACAGTAATCTGAGAGATGTAGCGCATCGTTTTATTCCCACGATCACGAATCCTAGAAAATTCAAATAGTTCTGGTGTGTTATCAATAAATGTTGTTTTAGCATTGCCACTTTGGAAAACCGGATGACTAATAACATTTTGCATAAATGAAATATTAGTTTTTACACCACGAATCCTAAACTCTCGTAAGCATCGTTGCATTTTTTGAATGGTTTGATCAAAAGTTAATGCATGTGTACAAACTTTAACTAATAATGAGTCAAAATATGGTGAAACTTCTGCACCCGCATAGGCATTACCGACATCCAAACGTACACCAAAACCACCTGGTGAACGATAAGTATCAATCTTACCTGTATCCGGCATAAAGTCATTCAATGGGTCTTCAGTTGTAATCCGGCACTGAATCGCTGAACCACTGAAAGTAATATTTTCTTGTGTAGGAATCCCAATTTCTTGATGGATATCCTTTCCTTGAGCAATCATTAATTGTGAAGTTACAATGTCAATACCAGTAATTAACTCGGTAATTGTATGTTCTACTTGAACGCGTGGATTCACTTCGATGAAATAAAAATTATCTCCCTCAACTAAGAATTCAACTGTTCCTGCATTCACATAGCCAACGTGCTTCATTAATTGTACAGCAGCCTGACAGATTTTTTCTCTTTGCATATCTGAAAGGGACATACATGGGGCTACCTCTACAACTTTTTGATGACGTCGTTGCACTGAACAGTCACGTTCAAATAAATGAACAACATTGCCATGTCTGTCTCCTAAAATTTGCACTTCGATATGTTTAGGATTTGCAACATATTTTTCCACGTAGACTTCATCGCTACCAAAAGCAGCTTTAGCTTCACTTTTTGCACGGTCATAGCCTTCTCTTGCCTCTTTTTCATCATGAGCCACACGCATTCCACGACCGCCGCCGCCTAATGCTGCTTTTATCATAATTGGATACCCATTTGTTTCAGCAAATAACAAGACATCTTCTACCGTATTAATCGGCCCATCAGAACCAGGAATTGACGGAATTCCTGCTTCTACTGCTGCCGTTTTAGCTTTAATTTTATCTCCGAATATATCTAAATGATGTGTCGAAGGCCCCACAAAAATGATTCCTTCTTCCTCACAACGTTGTGCAAAGGTTAAATTCTCTGATAAAAAACCATATCCCGGATGAATGGCATCAGCTTTGGCTTCTTTAGCGACACGAATAATATCTTCAATGTCTAAATAGGCATCAATTGGTTTTTTTCCTTTACCAACTAAGAAGGCTTCATCTGCTTTAAAACGATGGACAGAATAAGCATCCTCTTCAGCAAAGATCCCAATTGTTTTAATATTTAGTTCGCTACAAGCACGAAATACCCGAGTAGCGATTTCACCTCTATTTGCCACCAAAACTTTTTTCATTAACTTCACTCCTAACTTTTTAAATAATCATATTCGATTGCTAACTGCGTACGCCGTTCATCTGCACTAATGTTTAATGCAAAGCCGACCCCTACAGATAAGACAAGCAAACTATTTCCACCTTGACTTAAAAAAGGAAATGTAATACCAGTCAAAGGAATAATACCCAAAATCCCACCAAGATTAATAAAGACTTGGATTATAAATAAACTGCCAATCCCAATACAAATTAATGAATTGAATGGCTTTTTTGAGCGAATTCCAACCAACAAAATTCGCACAATCATAAAAAGAAGCAAACCTAAAATAATTAGGCCACCAATTAATCCAACTTCTTCTACCACAATAGAAAAAATGAAATCAGTATGAGCTTCACTTAAAAAACCTCTTTTTTCAATACTATTACCTAATCCTCGGCCAAACCAACCACCATTAAACATGGCGTAATAACCATTGACCAATTGGTGACCGTCTCCTAGTTCATCCACAAAAGGGTTTCTAAAGACTTCAAACCGACTACCAATATATTGAATACGTTCAGGCAAAATAGTTTTTCCGAAGCGGCTTAAAAACTCAATTACAGCAACACTACCAATTACGGTTACACCACCAAAAATTGCTGTGTAAAACCAATTAATACCACTTGCTAGTAATAAAATGATAGCTAACAGTGTAATGATTGCTGCATTACCAACATCTGGTTGAATCGCTACAAGAAAAACCATTAAAGCAACTAAAACCATCGGCTGACGCATATCAATAAAAAAGTTTTGTTGAATGCTTTCTTGTCGTTTAGACAATATATAAGCCAAATACCAAATAACTAATATTTTTAAGTATTCAGCTGGTTGCATATTAAAAGGACCAATGCTAATCCATCCTTTGGCCCCATTTACTTCCTGTCCAACGAACAAGACTATAATCAAAAGGCCGAAGATAACCAGAGTTAAGGTAATAATTAAATTCTGATTTTTTATCACGTCGGTCTTCATCTTATACATTAAGCTGATGATGATTAAACTAAATACCCAAAATGCACCTTGGTTAATCACTGAACTAGCAGGATTTAAATTATCGGTAATTAAGTTATAAGATGTTGAACTATAAACAAAAATCAGTCCAATAATACTAAGGACTAAGTAAGGAATTAAAATACTATAATCTAAAAAATGACGCTTTCGTAACTTTGGCAAAGATTAAGCCTCCCAGCTAGATTCAAGACTATCTTGACTGCGATTTTCATACAAATCTGTATACAATTGATTGAGGTCAGCTTCGAGAGCGCTTAACATTTTCTGACCTTCACCACGTTTTAATACGCCAATTTTTTCAGCATAAAAAACCTGTCTGGAGAAGCCATACATTTGAGTATCCACGACTTCTTCAAAAGCTTTACACTGTGAAATACATAAACTATTGTGTTGATTGCGAATCAGTAATTTGATGCGATTAGCATCCTCTAAAAGCAATTCAACCGCATATTTAGAAGAAATTTGTTCCATTTTGCTTCCCTCCTATCTTAGTTTTATTATTATAGCATAGAAAAAATTTAAAAGGAGGAAAAAAAGTTTAAGGAATCTTTTTTTCTCTCTAAATGTTCGGCTTTAAGTTTTACACAAGTTAGATTTTTTTAGAAATAGAGAATTTAAAAAAATTGTGATTAAATCAGTTTTTAATTGTGAAACAATCTCAAATATGAAACATTAGTTATAGTTATTAATGAAAATTTTGCTTTTACTATAAAAAAAAAGAGCTGATAAAAAATCAGCTCCTTACTCTTAATATCCGTTAAAACCAATACCTTCTGCTTTCCAACCAGCAGTTACTAACCAATCATTTTCTGCTTGGCTTAAAGTATAATGATGGGCTCCAGCAACAGCATTTTTATTGTACAAACGATAAATTGATTTTTGTCCACCAGATCGGAAACTTACACCTTCATTAACCCAGCCTTGTTTAACTAAATAATCTCTTTCACCAGCATCTTTAGTGTAATGATGATCACCAGCATTTGGATTATAAACGCGATAAACTTCGTCTCCTTGTTGCGGCGCTTGCCAACCAGTACCTTCATCAGTCCAGCCAGCTTGAACTAGACCATTTTTCTCGCCTTCACTAAGAGTGTAAAAATGTTCGCCAGAATTTGGATTATAAACACGATAAACGTCTTGATTTTGCAAATCTCCGTAAGTTTTTCTTCCTTCAATGGCAGCAGCGATAGTTTGCCCGTTTGCTGTCAAATCTTCAATATAACCAATGAAAGTTTCAGTATCAGGATCAATTGCGCTAATTAATTTTGCATTGGTAAATTCTGTAAATCCATCACCACCACCATATAAGAAATCATTGATAATTAATTTGTAAGTTGTATTATCTTCAATTGGTGTCCCATCTGTTTTGGTTAGATTATTAACCACATAAGGATATTCAGTTTTTGTTGCTGCATCTTGGTTGTCTGAGAAAGTATATTTCAAACCAGAACCTTGCAAGAAGTAGCCAGAATATTGCTGCGTTTCTTTGTTATAGCTAAAAGTTTGTTGATTTAACACTGTTCTGATTTGCGCACCGGTCATTTCAACCACTTGCATAATATTACCAAAAGGTTGAACGGCTTGTGCGGCTCCCCAAGTAATTGTGCCATCATCTTGAACTTTTAAATCGTCACGAATTCCACCATTATTTGTTAAAGCAAAATCAGCATCAATATTAGCTTTTTTAGCCATATAAACCTGACCATCGGTAATTAAATTACCAACTGCTGATTCACCAAATTCATTCACCGTTCGGGAAATGTCATCTCCGCTGTTTGCTTTACCAATAGATGTATCAGTTACCGCTTTTACTCTTTCAGAAGCATCATCCACAATTTTTTGAACTTCAACATCAGCAGTTGCACCACCAGGAGCTACCGCTTTTACTTCGGCATCCGGTGTAGCAACAAAATCCATTTTTTCAGTATCATAAGTCCCATTTAAATTAATAAAACCTTTGCCTTGTGATGTTGATTGAACCACACGAGTTTTACCGACCACACCGTTTGTGTACACATGGTTATGACCTGCAAAGTAGGCATCAACACTATTAGTTGGATCTAATTGATTAACTGTGTTAATAATATTAGCAGTTTCACCAGTTGCTGTATTTCCATCTTGAATTGAAGGAGTGTGTCCTAATACAACAATCGCATTGACGCCCTGATCACGTAATTTTTTAGAACTATTGACGATTGCTTCCGCCGGATCAGTAAAATTATAATCTTTATGATGAGCAGCCAATACTAAATTAGGAATTTCAGTCGTTACTACACCAATAAAACCAACTTTTACTGTTTCTCCGCCAACTTGCTTTTCTTCAATCACATAGTCTTGCCAGCCAAATGGGTTAGCTCCTGTCATTTTATCTTTTACATTAGCAATGGTTAAATCAAAATTTCCTTTCAACGCTTCTTGACCAATCTCGGTATTATATTCACTAACGATATCGTAAAAATGATCATCTTTTCCCGGAGGATTTCCTAATAAGATACGATTAAATTCTGCTAAACCTTCATCAAATTCATGATTTCCTAAAGTACCCACATCAAATTTCATTTGATTTAATATCCGCATCGTGGGTTGGTCTTGTAGCAAACCTGAGTTAGCTGGGCTGGCTCCAACCATGTCGCCAGCTTGTACGCGATAAACTGCAGCATCTTGGGCAGTAGCTTCATTAAAATATCCTGCTAAAAGAGATGCTGTTCCCGCACCACTAACTTTTTCTCCATTAGGACCATAATAACTTCCTGTAGTGCTTAATGCTCCGTGAAAGTCATTGATACCCAACATCTGGACTGGAACCTCAGCTCCTTCACTTATTTGAGAGAGACCAGCAATCCCAAATCCAAAAACTGCTGAAAAAGTAAAGAGACTTTTAAATAGTTTACTTTTTTTCATAAACATCCTACTTTCTTTAAATTTTTGAAACGCTTACAGGTAAAGGATAATATTTAAACGATAATTATTCAAATAGTTTTCATGATTTCTTCACATTCTCTAATAATAAATAATTTCACAAAAAAACCAAAATCTCAAAGATTTTGGTTTTCAACATTTGCATATTAAACAGCTTCAAGATTCTTTTTCTTTTTAGCGGCTTTTTCCCGTTCAGCTTTGTTTAAAATTTGTTTTCTCAAACGAATGCTTTCAGGAGTTACTTCACAATATTCATCATCGCCTAAAAATTCTAATGATTCTTCTAAAGTAAGAATTTTTGGACGTTTAATTACTGATGTTTGATCTTTGTTAGCAGATCGTACGTTAGTCATTTGTTTTGCTTTAATAATATTTACACCTAAATCTTTGTCACGACTATTTTCGCCGACAATCATGCCTTCATAAACATCTGTACCAGGTTCAACAAAGACCGTTCCACGTTCTTCAACACTCATAATTGAATAAGTTGTCGCTTTACCAGTATCAACCGAAACCAGAGCACCATTACGACGTCCGCCGATGATAGCTTGAATCATTGGTAAATATTGATCGAACGTATGAGACATAATACCATAACCACGTGTCATTGATAAGAATTCTGTTGTAAATCCTAATAATCCACGAGCTGGAGCTAAGAAAATTAAACGCACTTGACCATTTCCTGAGTGAATCATGTCTTGCATTTCAGCTTTACGTTGACCTAAAGCTTCAATAACTGAACCCATGTATTCTTCAGGCGTATCAATTTGAACCCGTTCAAATGGTTCGCATTTTACACCATCAATCATTTTTTCAATTACTTCTGGACGAGAAACTTGTAATTCATAGCCTTCGCGACGCATGTTTTCAATTAAAATTGACAAATGCAATTCGCCACGACCAGAAACCGTCCAAGCATCTGGTGAATCCGTTTGTTCCACTTTTAATGAAACATCGGTGTGAAGTTCTGACATTAGACGTTCTTCAATTTTACGAGAAGTCACAAATTTACCTTCACGACCAGCAAAAGGAGAATTATTTACTAAGAATGTCATTTGTAATGTTGGTTCATCAATGTGTAAGATTGGCAAAGCATCTTGTTGATCAACTGGTGTAACAGTTTCACCAACGAAAATATCTTCCATTCCAGAAACAGCAATTAAATCGCCAGCTTTTGCTTCATCTACTTCTAAACGTTGTAAACCGAAGAAACCAAAGATTTTTGTTACACGGAAGTTTTTAACTGAACCATCAAGTTTCAATACAGATACTTGATCGCCGACTTTAATTTTCCCACGGAAAATCCGACCAATTCCGATACGTCCAACATAATCATTATAATCAAGTAAAGATACTTGGAATTGTAAAGGTTCATCGGAATTATCAACGGGTGCTGGAATTTTTTCTACAATTGTGTCAAAAATAGGTTTCATTGTATGCTCTTGTTCAGCAGGATCATCAGATAAGCTAGATGTTCCATTGATAGCAGAAGCATAAATTACTGGGAATTCTAATTGGTCTTCATCTGCGCCTAATTCAATAAATAATTCTAACACTTCATCGACAACTTCTGCTGGACGAGCTGAAGGTTTGTCAATTTTATTTACTACTACGATTGGAATCAAATGTTGTTCCAACGCTTTTTTCAACACAAAACGAGTTTGAGGCATTGTTCCTTCATAAGCATCCACCACTAAGACAACACCATCAACCATTTTCATGATTCGCTCAACTTCGCCACCGAAGTCCGCGTGTCCAGGTGTGTCCATAATATTGATTTTATAATCTTGGTAGTTTACTGCAGTATTTTTAGCTAAAATAGTAATGCCGCGTTCTTGTTCCAACGCATTAGAATCCATTGCACGTTCTTGTAAGCGGACATGACTATCTAAAGTATCGGATTGTTTTAACATTTCATCAACTAGGGTTGTTTTACCATGGTCAACGTGGGCAATAATTGCTACGTTGCGGATATCATTTCTGTATTTCAATTTTTTTGCTCCTTTTCTCATAACACAAGACTTGCACAGTTGTTGATTATAGCAGATAAGCAGTTAAAATGTTAGTAAAAGATTTTCATTTTTTCAGAAAATATCTTTTACTTAAGTTTTAAATATCATATTCTGTTATTTCTGACATCACTGCCTGTGTGCCGCCTTTAAAAAATTCTCGACCGTTAAAGCTTAATGGTTGATCCTGGAACCCACTAAACACCATATCAAACTGTTGCATCATGACGATTCCAGCCGCGTAATCCCAAGGACTTAAACGACTAATGTAGCCGTTTTGAGTGCCTTTTAAGATTGCAATAAAATCTAAGCCCGCACAGCCTAAGATTCTAACACCCATTGCTTCTCGACCGATTTCTTTCGTATGGAATTTATTTTCACCTGTTACTAGAGATACGCCCATACCGATTAGTCCATCTGCTAATTTTGTATTAGCCGGTTTAGGCAATTCTTTTCGGTTATGGAAAACTTTACCGAGCTTAGGACCACCCCAAAACAAATCATCTCGCATTACATCATAAATAAATCCTAATTGCCCGATGCCTTCTTCAAAAACCGCAATCATAATACAAAAATTCTCTTTTTGTAAAACAAAGTTCATCGTACCATCAATCGGATCAATCACAAAAACACGACCTTTAGAAATATCGGTCTGATCTTGATCGTTCTCTTCACCTAAGATATGTGCATCAGGATCATAGGCTCTTATTTTATCTACCAAAAAATCTTGGGTTTCTTTATCGACATTTGTCACTAAGTCAGTGCGTCCATTTTTTTCATCAATTACTAATTCATCATTTAAAGCCGCCCTAATCTTTTCTGCTGCTTGATAAATCCACTGAATAATTTCATTTTCCATAAAAACTTCTCCTCTACATTTTAAATCGCTTTTGTTGTGTATTTTTAGCTGTTTTAACTGATTGGTACAAAGAATAGCCACTTGTTTGTTCAAAGCTTCGACCGATTCGTTTTTCTTCACCAATACTTTTTACAACAGTTTTGAAGTCCTTGTAGCCAGCTAGAAACGTATCAGTTTGGATTCCTTCTTCATATGCTTTTTCAACTAAATTTAAAAATTGGACAACTGTCACCATTTCTTCAGTACTCCAGTCATCATCTAAGGGATAGCTATAATTATCCATTGATCTCCCTCCGTTCTTAATTAGTTTAACAGTATCAAAAAAAAAGTCGAGTGTCTCCACCCGACTTTTCACTGATTAAAAATTAAATATGGATTGGTAAACCTAGAGCAAGTTCAGCAGCATCCATGGTAATTTCTCCTAAAGAAGGATGAGGATGAATTGTTAAAGCAATATCTTCAGCATTCATGCCTGATTCTATCGCTAAGGCTAATTCCGAAACCATGTCACTTGCACCTACACCAGCAATTTGTGCGCCGACAATCACATTATCTTCGACTGTCGTAACTAAACGGATAAATCCTTCAGTTTTAGCTAACGATAATGCACGACCGTTACCAGAAAATGGGAATTTATAGCTTTTAGCTTCAATACCGGCAGCTTTCGCTTCTTTAATTGTTAATCCAACAGAAGCAAGTTCTGGATCAGTAAATGCAACAGCTGGCATAGCTTTATAATCAATCGCTACTTTTTTACCAGAAATTGCCTCTGCAACAATTTTAGCTTCATAACTTGCTTTGTGAGCTAAAGCTGCTCCTGGTGTAATATCACCAATAGCATAAATATTAGGTACATTTGTACGTCCTTGATTATCGACTTCAATCAAGCCACGATCAGCAATCTCAACACCTGCTTGTTCTAAGCCCATATCATTTGTATTGGCACGACGTCCAACAGTCACCATTACGTAGTCTGCTTCGATCGTTTCTTCTTTACCGTCTACTTCATAACGAACACTAACGCTATCGCCATTATCAATAGCTTCACGAGCCATTGCAGAGGTAATAACTTTTACCCCTTTTTTGGCAAAATCATCTTCTACCAATTTCACCATATCTTTTTCATAAGTTGGTAAAATTTGAGGTGTTCCTTCAAGGATTGTTACTTCAGCACCAAGGTTTGCATATGCACCACCTAGTTCAGCACCGATAACACCGCCACCGATGATGATGAATTTCTTCGGTACTTCTGGCAAATTCAATCCACCAGTTGAATCTAAAATTCTACCGCCAAATTTAAATCCTGGAATCTCAATTGGACGTGAACCAGTCGCAACAATCGCATTGTTAAACGAATAAGTTTGCGCAGAATCGGGATGAATCACTCGCAAAGTATGATCATCAACAAAGAAAGCTTCCCCTTCAATGATTTCAACTTTGTGTTTTTTCAGTAAGAATTTAACACCTGTCGTTAATTTGTTAACGACACCATTTTCTTTCCAATCTTGTGTTTTTGCAAAATCTAATTTTACATTTTCACTAGTTACACCAAACAAACTAGAATCTAATGAATCTTGATAATGATGTCCAGCAGAAATTAACGCTTTTGATGGGATACAGCCGACGTTTAAACAAACGCCGCCGATAAATTCTCGTTCAATAATTGCAACGGTTTGACCCATTTCTGCTGCACGAATTGCAGCAACATATCCTCCAGGTCCTGAACCAATTACAACTGTGTCTAATTCAATGGCAAAATCTCCAACTACCATGTTTCTATCATCCTTCCATTAAAAGTAATTCTGGGTCAGCCAATAGACGTTTAATATTGTTCATGGCTTTTTGAGCAGTAGCGCCATCGACGATTCGGTGGTCAAAACTTAATGACAATTTCATCACGCGACCGACAGCTAATTCACCATCAGCATTTACAATCGGTTCTTGTGTAATCGTTCCAACACCTAAAATCGCAACTTCAGGATAATTGATAACTGGTGTGAACCAACCACCACCAACTGAACCGATATTTGAAATAGTAATTGTTCCATTGCGCATATCTTCTGCAGCTAATTTACCTTCAATTGCTTCAGCAGCTTTATTGTTGATTTCATCAGCAATTTGGAACATCCCTTTTGTATCAGCATTTTTTACGTTTGGTACATATAAACCATGATCAGTATCGGTAGCTATGCCGATATTATAATAATTTTTGTAAACAATTTCTTGCGCTGCATCATCAATTGACGCATTCAAGATTGGGAATTTTTTAACTGTTGCAGTTAAAGCTTTCACCACATAAGGTAAGAAAGTTAATTTTGTACCATTGTCTAAAGCGACTTGTTTAAATTTCTTACGGTGATCCCAAAGTTTAGATACTTCTACATCATCATGCAAAGTAACATGTGGTGCAGTATGTTTGCTATTCACCATCGCCTTAGCAATTGCTTTACGAGTTGGTGTCATTTTTTCTCTTGTTTCTGCTTCGCCCATATTTGAAACGAACGGTTTCGCTGGCGCTGCTGGTGCACTTGGTTGTGCAGGAGTAGTACCAGTTGGTGTTGATTCAGTAGCTGGAGTTGGTGTATTTGCTACTGGCGCTGCATTTCCACCTGCTAGGAAGGCATCAATATCAGCTTTTGTTGTACGACCATTTTTACCAGTTGCCGCAACAGCTGTGATATCTACATCTTTTTCGCGGGCATATTGACGAACTGATGGCATTGCCAAAACATTTTTATTTGGGTCACTTGCTGCAACAACACCAGTTGATTTTGGTGCTTCTGCTGCAACAGGAGCTGCCGGAGTTTCAGCTGCGGCTGGCGCTGCTGATGCACTATCGTTATGACCTGGTGCATCGATTTCGACTAAAACATCGCCTACATTTGCCACTGTTCCTTCAGGTACGATGACATTTTTAACCGTTCCAGTAACTGGAGACGGAATTTCTTCAACTGATTTATCATTTTGTACTTCTAATAAAGTATCATCTTCGTTAATTGTATCGCCGGCTTTGACAAACCACTTAACGATTTCGCCTTCAGCAATACCTTCGCCGATATCTGGTAATTTAAATTGGAAAACGCCGCCGCCAGATGAACTTGAACCTGATTCTACTACCGGTCCAGCTGCAGGACTTTCTGGTGTTTGTTCTGTAGCAGCAACCCCGCTATCACCTTCGTTCTCTTCGTGACCAGGTGCGTCGATTTCAACTAGAACATCGCCTACATTAGCCACTGTTCCTTCTGAAACTAAAATATTTTTCACCGTGCCTGTCACTGGTGATGGAATTTCTTCAACTGATTTATCATTTTGAACTTCTAACAAAGTATCATCTTCATTAATTGTGTCACCTGGTTTTACAAACCATTTAACGATTTCGCCTTCTGCGATTCCCTCGCCAATATCAGGCAGTTTAAATTGAAAAGCCATGCTTATCTCGCTCCTTTAATTAAAATTCTACGATTTCTTTTACTTTTGCTTCAATATCGCTAGCATTTGGTAACCAGATACCTTCCGCTTGACCAAATGGGAAAATTGTATCTGGGGCAGAAACACGTCCAATCGGAGCTTCTAGGGATAATACAGCTCTTTCAGAAATTTCAGAAACTACTTGTGCACCGACACCGGCTTGTTTTTGTGCTTCTTGTACAACAACCACTCGGCCAGTTTTTTCAACTGATTTGATAATTGTTTCAACATCTAGAGGAGCAACTGTTCTAAGATCAATAATTTCAACGTTGATATTTTCTTTTGCTAAATTATCGGCTGCTTTTATCGCTTCACGAACCATTGCGCCATAAGTAATAATTGAAACATCACTACCTTCACGAGTTACAGCAGCTTTATCTAAAGGTACTTCATAAATTCCTTCTGGCACTTCTTCACGGAACGAACGATACAATTTCATATGTTCTAGATAAACAACTGGATCATTGTTACGAATTGAAGAAATCAATAATCCTTTTGCATCATATGGATTTGATGGGATAACTACTCGCAAACCGGGAGATTGAGCCATCAAGCCTTCTAAATTATCAGAGTGAAGTTCAGGTGTATGCACACCACCACCAAAAGGTGAACGAATAGTGACTGGTAAATGACGTGTACCACCCATACGGTAACGAGTGCGAGCCATTTGACCTACTACTTCATCCATCGTTTCAAAAACGAAACCAAAGAATTGAATTTCTGGAACAGCGCGAAAGCCTTCTAAAGCCAAACCAAACGCTAAACCACCAATTCCTGACTCAGCTAAAGGTGTATCAAAAACGCGTTCTTCACCATGTTTTGCTTGTAATCCTTCAGTCGCACGGAATACACCACCGTTTTTACCAACATCTTCACCGAAAACTAATACATTTTCGTCTTTTTCTAGCATTAAATCAAGAGCATCAGTGATGGCTTGAATCATTGTTTTTTGGGCCATGATTATTTCGACTCCTTCGCTTCATAGAATTCAATTTGTTCTTTAATACTTTGCGGTTGTACTTCATACATATTTTTTAAGAAGTCTGAAACTTTTTGTTTAGGTACACGATCAGCTTCAGAAATTGCTTCCTTGATTTCTTCTTTTGTTTGTTCAATGATTGCTTCTTCTTTTTCTTCAGACCATAGACCTTTTTCCGTTAAATAATTTCGGAAACGAACCAATGGATCTTTCTTTTGCCATTCGTCATCCATTTCTTTAGAACGGTAACGAGTTGGATCATCACCTGATAAAGTATGAGGACCATAACGGTAAGTCAAAGTTTCAATTAAAACTGGACCGTTGCCATTTGCTGCCCATTCACGAGCCATCTTTGATACATAATAAACAGCCAATGGATCCATACCATCAACTTGGATACCTGGGATTCCAGCAGCAACAGCTTTTTGAGCTAAAGTAGCTGCCGCAGATTGTTGTTCTCGCGGAGTTGAAATTGCGAAGCCATTGTTTTGAATGTAAAAAACGGCATTGGCATGGTAGGCTCCAGCAAAGTTAATCGCTTCATAGAAGTCCCCTTGAGATGAACCGCCGTCACCAGTATATGTGAAGGCAACATTTTTCTTATTACGTTTCTTAAGACCTAATGCTACACCAGCTGCTTGGACATATTGCGCTCCAATAATAATTTGTGGTGGTAATGCTTGTAAGTCGTCAGCATAATGATTTCCGGCAACATGACCGCGCGACCATAAGAATGCTTCTGCTAAAGGTAAACCATGTTGAACCAATTGAGGCACATCACGATAACCTGGTAATAAAACATCTTCTTTTTCAAATGCAAATTGACTAGCTAGTTGGCTAGCTTCTTGGCCAGCAGTTGGCGCGTAAAATCCTAAACGACCTTGACGATTCAATGCAGTTGAACGCTGATCTAACACCCGTGACCAAACCATTTTAGTCATTAATTCGACCAATTCCTCATCTGATAAATCTGGGATCAATGCTTCGTTTACTACTTTTCCATCTTCATCAATTGCTTGATAAACAGGGAAATCAGCATTAATATCGGCTAATAACGCTTTAAAGTCGATCGTTTTCTTTTTTTCTGCCATGTTGTCACACTTTCCTCTCTTTTTCTCAGTCACTGATAAAACAGGAACTGAATCTGTACTACTGATTTCTCAGCTTCACCATTAAAGTATCATTTTTAACATGAGAAGACAAACAATATGCAACGCTATCATAAAAGTTTTAGCTAGAAATTTCTTATTTTTTTGTGAAAAATTGACCAAACTAAAGTGGTTTAACAAAGAAAACTAACAAGAGACTGAAACCTCTTTCTTTCGCTATGATTGCCAGTCATAAATCAACTCGTGATCTAACAATTTAAAAATTACAATTTTTAATTGTGAAAAAATTTACTTGTGAAAATATATTTTATATAAAAAAAGAAACAGAGCAACTATAAAAGTCACTCTGTTATAATTTCAAACCCATTCACCAGCAATTTTGATATATATTTTTTTCCCAATCTGCACTGCAATTAAATAGCCAACAACAATTAAGAAATACCATACCCAATAGGCATTAGGTAATGCTACAAAATCAAATTGCGCTCTTATTGGCGTAATCACAATAATAATACCAACCACTACTGCAGCCAGTAGACTAGCCAAAACTTGTGGTGCCGGACGACTTTGAATAAATGGAATTTTTCTAGTTCTTACCATTAAAACTACTAAGGCTTGCGTCGTTAAACCTACAACAAACCAACCTGTTTGAAATAGATTTTGATTTCCTATTGTATTTGCGCCAAAAACATACCACATTAAGACAAAAGTTAAGATGTCAAAAATCGAACTGATTGGACCAATACAAACCGTAAATTTCAACAAACCTTTTGTTTCCCATTTTGTTGGTTTAACTAATTCCTCTTCATCCACGTTATCCCAAGGAATTGTTAGCTGAGCAATGTCATAAATTAAATTTTGTAATAAAAGTTGCATGGATAACATTGGTAAAAATGGTAAAAAAGCACTGGCAACTAAAATTGAAAAGACATTCCCAAAATTTGAACTAATCGTAATTTTAATATATTTCATCATATTACTAAATACTCGCCGGCCTTCTAACACACCGCTTTCTAAAACGGTTAAGCTTTTTTCCAACAAAATAATCGAGCTGGCATCTTTAGTAATATCAGCAGCTGTATCAACCGATATCCCCACATCGGCTTTTCTTAAAGCTGGTGCATCATTAATTCCGTCTCCCATAAAGCCAACCGTGTGGCCTTTTGTTTGTAAATTTTCAATAATCCGGGCTTTTTGCATTGGATTTAATTTTGCAAATAAATTAGTTGTATCACCAGCAATCTGTAATTCTTGATCACTCATTCGGTCAACCTCAGTACCTAAAACATATTTACTGGCATCAATACCTACGTCATTACAAACTTTTTGGGCTACTATTTCATTGTCACCTGTTAAAACTTTGACGTTTACTCCATGTTGATGCAAAGAATCAATTGCAGTCTTGGCAGATTCTTTTGCTGGGTCTAAAAATCCCATAAAACCGATTAAAGTCATATTTTTTTCATCACTGCTACTATAAATTGCATCGCTATGGACATCTTTTTTGATTGCCACCGTGATTACTCGCATACCTTGACGATTCATTTTTTGGTTTACTTCTTGCAATTTTTCTTTTAATTCATCAGTTAAGGGTAAGATTTCTCCATTAATCTCTACCTTATCGCAGACAGTCGCCATCTCTTCAACCGCACCTTTTGTGATCATTAATTGATGATCATCTGCTTTAATCACAACTGTCAAACGACGACGTGAAAAATCAAAGGGTATTTCATCGATTTTTTGGACTGTTTGATAAGGTAATTGCTGTTTTTGTTCTTCATAGTAATTAATCACTGCAATATCCATTAAGTTTTTCCAACCAGTTTGATAAGTTGAGTTTAAAAAAGTTAGATCTAAAACTTGGCGATTTTCTTCCCCTAAAGGATTCAAGTGTTCAACTAATACCACACGATCTTCTGTAATCGTACCGGTTTTATCAGTACACAAAATATCCATGCCACCTAAATTTTGAATCGCAGCTAGTTCTTTCACAATCACTTTTTGTTTAGACAATGTCAAAGCACCTTTGGCCAGATTTGAACTAACAATCATTGGAAGCATTTCTGGCGTTAAACCAACTGCTACGGCAATTGCAAAGAAGAAGGCACTGCTCCAGTCTCCTTTAGTAACACCATTAATTAGTAAAACTAAAGGGAATAAAACCATAATCATGCGTAATAGCAATTTACTAACTTTCGTCAAACCAATGTCAAAACTTGTCTTCCCACGTTTGGCTGTTGCATTTTTAGCAATGTCTCCAAAAAATGTTTGTTGCCCGGTTTTTAAAATAATAGCTTTGCCTTGACCACTCAAGACATCTGTTCCCATAAAAACTAAATTTGATAAATCTAGGGCAGTTTCCTCACTTATTTTGTTGTGGTCACTATTAACAAATTTTTCAATCGGCATTGATTCACCGGTTAACGAAGATTGATTAACGAACAAATCTTTGGTCCAAATCAAAACTGCATCAGCAGGAATCATATCACCAGTTGCTAAAGTTAGGATATCTCCAGGAACAATTTCATCCATTGGTATTTCCGCTGTTTCGCCATTTCTTGTAATGGCAGAGGTATTTTCAATCAATTCTTTTAATTCAATACTGGCTTTTTGGGAACGGTATTCTTGAATAAAAGTGATTAAAACACTCGCTAAAATCATAATAACCATTACAATTGCCGCTTGAAAATCTTTAGTGGCAATTGAAACAATCACTAATAATGCTAAAACATAAACAAAAGGATCGTTAAAGGCTTGTAAAAACAATAACCAAGCAGGCGTCGGTTTTTGTGCAGATACTTCGTTGGGCCCATATTCTTCCAAACGCGTTTTTGCATCTTGATTTGACAAACCTTTTTCAGAAGTCCTTAAGTTTAAAAATAAATCCCGATCAGTTAATTGTGCTAATTTTTTTAGTTCTTGGTCCTTGCTGATATTTTTGGCAAGGAGATTTTTCTTGCTCATCATAATAATTCCTCCAATTTCTTATTCTCTTACTCGGATGTTCGTCAAGATCCATCTTCCTCACCACCTTTCATTGTCAGACACAAAAAAACGCACACTCAACAACGAGCATGCGGAAATAACCTCAATCATGTCATCGTTGAGCTTTAGCACTATAGGGCGTAGACAAAATTTGTCAGCTACGTTAAACGTCACCTTCACGATGGCATCTGTTAGACCAACTCGGAGTCTCTCGATTCCTTTGCGGCAGTAGCTTATGTCCATATAGGAGCCTCACCTAACAATATTTATATTATTTAATAAAATAACTATAAATTGAAAATCTGTTTCTGTCAAATCATCTAAAGTTATTTTTGCAATTTTTTATCTTTAAGAAATTGATCAACTGCAGTATTTGGTTTTTGTGAAAAATAATCAGCAAATTTTTGACTCCAGATTTTTGTTTCTCTGGCTTCAGCAAATTTTTCCATCGTTTCATCATATTTTTCAATCACTTGATAGTCATAATCTTTAAAAGTGTCATAAAATACAATAGCTTCTTCGGGTAAACGTGGTTTTACTTTCATTTCAACAGTTGGTTTGCCAATGCTCATTCCCGCTACTGGCAACATATAATCAGGTAGATTTAATAATTGGCTAATTGCAGCAATATCTTTGCGAATACTTCCAACAATTACGCTTCCTAGTCCAAGGGATTCAGCGGCTAATGTTGCGCTATTCATGGCTAAGGCTGTATCAGTCACCGCAGTCAATAATGGATCAATTCCTTCAATTATCGGGAAATCAACCTCATATTTATCAGCGACTTTTTTTGAACGATTTAAATCAGCAACAAAAATTAAAAAAACAGAGCTTTTTAGCATGTGGGGATTACCTGGATTCATTGCAACTAATTTTTCTCGAATTGAGGAATCTTTTACCACAAAAATACTGTAGAATTGTCCATTCATCCAAGTTGGCGCTTGTCTTGCAGCTGATAAAATCACCTGTAATTCTTCTTCCGATAGTTGATAATTCTCATCGAAATCACGGTACGTACGACGGGTTTGTAATAGATCTAGCATTTGATTATTCATATTGACCTCCTTCATTTTTTTTCAATTGATCGGTGATTTGTTGAAATTTATTAAAAAACACTGCCAAATTTTCTTGATTTAGACGAGTGTAATTAATCCTAAGGGACATCGTATCATTACTAAATAAAAACGCCGGAGCTACTAATAATTGTTCATCCAAAAAAAGTTCCCAATCTTTTCTCGTTAATTTTTTATTTTTCCAAGTTAAATAAGCATATAGCCCACCTTCAATTGGTTCAAACTGCCAATCATTTGATAAAAGCTTTAATTCTTTTTCAAAATCATGAGCGCTTTGTTTTAAAGTGTCTACTAAATTCTGCTGCTTTTGATTAAAATAAGGATCCTTTAATGCAGTGCTGGCAACAACCTGAGGGAAAACGCTTAAAGAAAAATCAACCATTTGACGTGCTTCGGCTAAACGCACAATCAAATCACGATTTGCAACAATCCAACCAATTTTCAAAGATGAACCAAATATTTTTGACAAGGAACCTAAGTGAATGACTTCATCTGGTGCAAGTTCTTTCAAGGACAGCGGTAAATCTACGAAGGCCAATTCGCTAAACACATCGTCTTCTACAATGGGAATTTGATATTTTCGACTTAAATCAATTAATTCTTTTCTTCTTTGTAAGGACATAGTCCTGCCAGTTGGATTTTGAAAGGTCGGATTGACTAATATCATTTTGATTTTTTTGGTTAAAATCAATTGTTCTAACTGATCCACTCGCATTCCTTGGCTATCTAATTCAACACCGTACAATCGAATGCCCGCAGTAGCAAAAATTGGCAAAGAGTACAAAAATGATGGATCTTCAATCGCGACACTATCGCCATTTTGCAACATCACTTGAAGCAATAAAAACATGGCTTGTTTGGCTCCTGATGTAATTAGCACTTCATCAGAAGAAACATCGATTTTTTGTTCTTTTTTTATCCGCTGAACAATTAATTCCTGTAATGGTAAATAACCCAATGGGCTTTGCTTTTGTTCTTCCAGTAGCAATGTCTCCCATTTGAAAGAAGGTAAACGAAAACTGGGAATTAAATTCAGTGGTAATTCTCCAGTATATAGATCCAAACTTTGGACTGATTTCAATTGCTGTTGCAGTTTAACTAAATATGCTTCTTGTTGAAAATGATTGTCGGCTAATCGCCTACGCCAATCAATCCGAGGATTAGCTGTTCTGCCCCAGTTTCCCTCGTTAACAAGCGTTCCGCTACCACGTTTTCGTACAATCCAGCCCAAAGCAACTAATTCATCCAACGCATGAACTACTGTTGAACGATTCACTTGATAAGTCTCAGCCAATTTTCGCTCCGGTGGCAAACGATCTCCCGGCAGTAATTGGCCATTTTGAATATATTCGATTAACTGTTCCATAATTTGTTGATAGACTGGAATATTTTTTTGGTTATTTAACTGCCACATCAGTCGACTCACTTCCCTTAGTATTAAAATTACTGGAGGAAAGGGCCACTGTCAATCAAAAAAAGTGATGGAGGATGATCAATTTGATCTTCCTCCATCACTTTTAAATTTAAATTGTATCACCATTGAAAATTGAATTTTTAACTATTACGTAGTCAACTTTTTGGATAGATTCCAAATCGCGACCACCTGCATAAGAAATTGAAGACTGTAAATCCTGTTGCATTTCCACTAAAGTATCTTTCAAATGACCTTTAAACGGAATCCAGATTTTTTTACCTTCCACATTTTTCTTTTCACCTTTTTGAAATTCAGAAGCACTACCAAAATATTCTTTTAAAACGACACCATTTTCAACTTTGGTTTCACCTGGAGACTCTTCATGGCCAGCAAAAAGTGAGCCAATCATTACCATTGTCGCTCCAAAACGAACAGATTTAGCAATATCACCATGGGTACGAATTCCACCATCGGCAATAATAGGTTTTCGGGCAGCTTTTGCACACCAACTTAATGCTGCTAATTGCCAACCGCCAGTTCCAAAACCAGTTTTAATTTTAGTAATACATACTTTACCAGGTCCAATGCCGACTTTTGTCGCGTCTGCACCAGCATTTTCTAGTTCACGAACCGCTTCAGGCGTTCCAACATTACCAGCAATCAAAAATGCATCTGGCAATAATTTTTTAATATGCTTAATCATATTAATCACTGGATCAGAATGACCATGGGCAATATCAATTGTGATATAATCTGGTACTAAATTTTGATCGGCCAACGATTGCACGAAATCATATTCATTCGCTTTTACACCAACACTGATTGATGTAAACAAACCTCTTTTTTGCATCTTTTTAATAAACGGAATCCGCTCTTCTTCGTAAAAACGATGCATTATGTAAAAGTAACCATTTTCTGCTAAAAATTCTGCGATTGATTCATCGACAATTGTCTGCATATTAGCGGGAACCACTGGCATTTTAAAGCTGAATTTACCTAATTTAACACTTGTGTCACATTCTGAACGAGAGTTCACGATACACTTGTTGGGAATTAGTTGGATATCTTCATAATCAAATACTTTCATAAAATCCTCCATTTGTTTAAACAATAAAAAACATAGGACATTTCGCCCTATGTAATTTACAATAAAATTGAGAAAAAAGCAAGAATAATTTTTATTATTCTTGCTAAAACACGAACATTAAACTATTTTAATGTTTTTCTCTTAAGTTTTTAGCTTGAAGACTGACTAGAAAAACGACATCTTCCATTTCAGCTTCATTCGTTACATCCATCTCGATCATCTTTGTTGATGGAGATATTTGTGCAAACTTTTCTTTAAACTCATCAGACATTACTTGAATCATTGGTGTTAAATAGCGAATCCCAAAATCAGGTAGTGGGGTTTTTACGGAAAAATAGTCGTCATGAATGATGATTGAGCACAATAAACCTTGATATTGTACGACTTCAATGTGCCAGCCAAGCTTTTTTTGAAATATTATTTTAATTTGTGGCTCATAGTGACGAGTGAGTTGTGCCAGCAAAATTTTTAAATACTGAGAGTTTGGTAAAAAATCCATGATTGCTTCCATATTGGGTTTTTCAGCTTCCAATTGAGACGATAGCCATTTATCATCCATCAAACTTCCTCTTTTCTTATCAATTGATATATACGTACAAGAATGAACAACATAAAATTTAAAATATTGGGATAACAATATTCATAAATACTTATTTTTTCAATTCTAATCTCATTATTTTTTCATAATTTTATTTTAACATGATATACCGCGCATGTCATTGTTTTCCTCTTTATTATCTTCACTTATCTGTTTCTACTTATTATTATTAATGCTTTTATTCTTCACAACGGTCTTGATTTTACTAAAAAAAGAGCCTTATTGCAAGCTGCAATAAAGCTCTTTTTTATTTTATTCAATTATTTTTTTCTAGCAAATTTTTTATCTTACTAAAAACTAAGAAAATTAAAAACAAATAAATTGATTATTTATTACGACCTTTATCACCAATATCTTTTCTGAAAAAATAACCATCTGTATTTGTTTTTTCTAATGCTTTGTAAACTTTTTGCTGTGCATCAGAAATATTTTCACCATTTGCTTCCACAACTAAAACCCGGCCTCCATTTGCCTTTAGACCATCTGAGTCAGAAACTCCGGCATAAAAAATGTTGACATTTTCATCACCAAAGGTTGGAATCGGCATACCTTTTTGATAATCTCCAGGATAGCCATCAGCAGCTAAAACAACACCAACACTAGCAAAATCATACCAGTTTATTTTTGGTTCTTTTTCATGCAACAAATCGTCAATAACTTCGGCCAAATCACTAGCTAAACGCGGCAAAACAACCTGAGTCTCTGGATCACCGAAACGGGCATTAAATTCAATCACCTTTGGTCCATCTGAAGTTGCAATTAAGCCGGCATATAATATGCCAGAAAAAGGTGTACCATTTTGAACCATACCATTTACAGCAGGTTTGACAACATTTTCGACTGCTTCATTAATAATTGATTCGGAAATTTGTGGTACGGGAGAATAGGCACCCATTCCACCAGTATTAGGCCCTTTGTTTCCTTCAAAAGCTGGCTTATGGTCTTGAGCAATAACCATTGGATAAACATCATTATTTCTAACAAAAGATAATAGCGAGAACTCTTCACCAGCTAGAAACTCCTCAATCACCACTTTAGCACCACTTTCACCAAAACGGTTTTGATTAAGCATTTCATCTAGTGCTGATAAAGCTTCTTGTTCATCCTGTGCCACTACTACCCCTTTGCCTGCAGCTAAACCGTCTGCTTTGATTACAATTGGCGTGCCTATTTTTTTTATATAGGCCTGCGCTTGATCAAAATCAGTAAATACTTCGTAGGCTGCAGTTGGAATTTGATTTTCTAGCATAATTTGTTTAGCAAACTCTTTTGAACCTTCGATCATTGCGGCTGCTTTATTAGGTCCAAATATTTTTAGATCAGCAGCTTGAAAATCGTCGACAATCCCATTCAACAATGGTACTTCAGGTCCGGCAAATGTCCATTCGATTTGATTTTCTTTAGCAAATTCGATCAAAGCCGGATGATTATCTTCTTCAATAGCTAAAGTTTGAATGCCGTCATTTAGCATACCAGGATTTCCTTTTGCGCAAAATACCTCTGTCACCTTTGGACTAGCTAATATTTTTTTAGCAATGGCGTGTTCACGACCACCTGAGCCGATAATTAGAATTTTCATCAGGTCACCTCTTAATGTCTGAAGTGACGGCCACCAGTAAAGACCATCGCTACACCATATTTATTTGCCATCGCTATTGAATCTTTATCTCGAATACTACCACCAGGTTGGACAATCGCTTTAATGCCGTGTTCAGCTGCATATTCTACTGAATCATCCATTGGAAAATAAGCGTCACTAGCTAAAACAGCGCCAGCCATTTTATCAGTAGCTTGTTCTAGCGCAATTTTTACAGAACCCACACGATTCATTTGGCCGGCACCAATACCAACTGTTTGATGTTGGTTAGCAACGACAATCGCATTTGATTTCACGTGTTTGACAGCTTTCCAAGCAAATTCTAACGCTTTTAATTCCTCTTTGGTTGGCTGGCGATCCGTGACGACTTCGTACCCTTCTGCTTTTTCAGTCAAGATATCTTGGTCTTGAACTAATAAACCACCTAGTACAGATACTATTTCTACTTGTTCAGAACTTGAATTACTAAAGTCTAGTATTAATAATCGCAAATTCTTTTTCTTCGACAATAATTCAAATGCTTCAGCAGAAAAAGATGGTGCAATAATAATTTCTAGAAATAATTCATGCATCTTCTCAGCTGTTGCCAAATCAACTTCTCGGTTAGCAACAATAATACCGCCAAAAATGGAAACGGGATCGGCTTCGTATGCAGAATTATAAGCTTCAAAAATTGTTTTCCCAGTTCCAATACCACAAGGATTCATATGTTTCAACGCCACAACAGTTGGTTCAGAAAATTCACGGGCAATCCTTAAAGCAGCATCAGCATCTTTAATATTATTGTACGATAATTCTTTGCCGTGTAATTGTTTCCCGCTAGCAATTGAATAAGAAACAGGAATAGCATCTTGATAAAAAGCTGCTTTTTGATGACTATTTTCACCGTATCGTAAAGTTTGTTTTAAATCATAAGTTAAAGTTAATTTTTCTGGTTCAGCAACTTCAACTGCTGCTGTTAAATATTCAGCAATCAGGGCGTCATAAGCAGCCGTGTGACGAAAAACTTTTGCCGCTAATTTTTTTCGCGTAGCTAAACTAGTTTCGTTGTTTTCAGCAAATTCTTGTAAAACTGTTTCATAATCTAGCGGATCTACCACTACAGTAACAGCCGCGAAATTTTTCGCCGCTGAACGAAGCATACTTGGACCACCGATATCGATGTTTTCAATCGCATCCGCTTCCGTAACCTCTTTTTTCAAGATAGTCTCTTTAAAAGGATATAGGTTCACACAAACCAAATCTATTGGTTGAATGTCATGAGCGTCCATTGCTTCCATATGACTAATTAAGTCTCTTCGTCCTAATAAACCACCATGTATTTTCGGGTGCAGTGTTTTCACTCTTCCGTCCATCATTTCTGGAAAACCAGTGACTTCATCAATACTGATTGTTTTTACACCGGCCTCATCTAAAACTTTTTTAGTTCCACCAGTAGAAATAATTTCAAATCCGTTTTCGATTAATTTTTCAGAAAACGAAACAATTCCATTTTTATCAGATACACTAATCAGCGCACGTTTCATGACCAAACTCCTTTATGATTTTCGCAATGACTGCGGGATAAAGTCCATGCTCAACTGCATGAATTTTTTCTTCTAAAGTTTCTAAAGTATCATTTTTATCAATAATCACTTTTTCTTGCGCAATAACTGGTCCAGTATCCACACCACTATCTACATAGTGAACAGTGACACCTGTTTCAGCTACTCCAGCTTCAAAAGCATCTTTAATACCGTTTAATCCCGGGAAACTAGGCAATAATGCCGGATGAATATTAATAATTCTTTTCGGGAATGCTTGCAAAAGTTTTTCACCGACAATTCGCATATAACCTGCCAAAATAACTAAATCAATCTGATTTTTCTTCAGTAAATTCAATAATGCATCTTCATAAGCAGCTTTATTTTCAAACTCTTTCAATTCAAAGCTTTCACTGGGAATTTGAAATTTTTCCGCTCTCTTTAAGACATACGCATCCTGGTGATCAGAAAAAAGTAAATCAATTTTTGCAGGAATCTCCCCATTTCCAACAGCATTAGCTAAAGCTTCAAAATTAGAACCATTCCCAGAAGCTAAGACAGCAATTTTCATTTATTTTGCTCCCTTAAATGAAATCGACTCATTAACTTTGTCAGTTACTTTTCCAATAATATAAGAAGCTTCATCATTTTTTTGCAACAGCTCTTGAACCGCTGCAACCTTTTCTGGTGCAACCGCTAATACCATACCAATACCCATATTGAAAATTTCGTACATTTCCATGGTAGGAATTTGACCATATTTCTCCATAGTTGAAAAAATTGGTAAGATTGGCCAGGTTCCTAATTCAATCTCACAAGCAAGTTGATCAGGTAGCATTCTTGGTAAGTTTTCAACAAATCCGCCACCAGTTACGTGAGCTACACCATGGAGTAATTCATCTTTAACCAAAGGTAAAATTGCCTTGGCATAAATCCGAGTTGGTTTTAATAATTCATCAGCTAACGATGCCCAATCAAGTTCTGGCAATTTATCTGAAATCGTAAAATCATTATCTTCAAAGAAAATTTTACGAACCAAAGAATAGCCATTGGAATGAATTCCTGATGAAGGCAACCCAATCAAAACATCGCTAGCTTGAATTTTTTCCCCAGTTACAATTTTACTTTTTTCGGCAATCCCCACAGCAAAGCCAGCTAAATCATAATCCTTATCACCGTACATACCTGGCATTTCAGCTGTTTCGCCACCAATTAAAGCTGCCCCAGCTTGCACACAACCATCAGCTACGCCGGCAACAACTTGTTCTAAACGTTCTGGAACATTTTTTCCAGTAGCAATATAATCTAAAAAATATAATGGTTCAGCGCCCTGTGCAATAATGTCGTTGACACACATTGCTACACAGTCAATCCCTATTGTATTGTGACGATCTGCCTGAATAGCGACCATCAATTTTGTTCCTACACCATCAGTACCAGAAATCAAAACGGGTTCTTTGACGTTTAATTGACTTAAATCAAAATTGCCGCCAAAGCCACCAATTGCGCCCATCACGCCTAATCTTTCAGTTTTCTTGACATGTTTTTTAATTCTTTCTACTACTTCATAACCCGCTTCTACATCGACACCAGCTTTTTGATATGCGTTAGCCATTATTTCTCTCCTTTAGAAAAATGAAATTTTTTCACGTAATGATTCTTGATATTTTTCTTCATAATCGTACAATGGCGTAGGATAATCCCCATTAAAATAAGCCATACATAAACCAGAATAAGGTGCATCAAACTTCAAGCCAATCGCGTCAATTAATCCTTCTTCACTTAAAAAGGCCAAAGAATCAGCACCGATTTCTGAACGAATTTCTTCAATTGAATGATTTGCTGCGATTAATTCTTTTCTTGTTTGAATATCTATTCCATAAAAACAAGGGTAGCGTAGAGGTGGTGAAGCAATTCGTACATGAACTTCTTTTGCACCGGCTTCTTTTAATAATTCCACTATCCGACGACTGGTTGTCCCACGCACAATCGAATCATCTACCATGATGACTTTTTTGCCTTCAACAACACCTCGAACTGCTGACAACTTCATCCGAACACCTTGTTCTCTTAATTCTTGGGTAGGCTGGATAAAAGTTCTTGCGATGTACTGATTTTTTACTAAACCCATTTCATAAGGAATGCCAGTTGCTTCTGCATAACCACTAGCAGCTGATAATGATGAATTTGGCACACCGACTACCATATCCGCTTCAATCGGTGCTTCAGATGATAAAATTCGACCCATATTTTTTCTAGCACTATGAACATTTACCCCTGCAATATTTGAATCAGGTCTAGCAAAATAAATGTATTCCATTGAGCAAATTGCATGTTGTGTCTCATCAGTAAATTTTTCAACTGTCAAACCTTGGTCGTTAATAGTAATTACTTCACCAGGATTTACGTCTTGTAAAAACTCGGCACCAACTACTTCTAAGGCACAAGTTTCTGAAGCAACCACATATGCTCCATTCACCATTTGTCCGATTGATAATGGTCTGAAGCCATTGACATCTAAAGCGGCTACCATAGAATCTTCCGTCATCATTAAATAAGCAAAACCGCCTTTTACCGTATTCAAGGCTTCTTTTAATTGACTAGAAAAATCTGGTTTGGCGCTTTTACGGATTAAGTGCATTAAGATTTCTGTATCTGAATTAGAGTGAAAAATTGCGCCTTCTTCCTCCAAATCTTTTCTTAAAGTTTTAGCATTAGTTAAATTACCATTATGCGCTAGTGCAAAATCACCATCATAAAACTTAAACAAAAACGGTTGAATGTTATCCACACTACCATTTCCGGCAGTCGCGTATCGCACATGACCAATTGCTGCTTGTCCAGTTAATTGATCTAACTGTCGTTCATCTTTAAAAACTTCTGACAATAAACCTAAATCACGGTATCCTTTTAATTTACCTTCATCATTTGATACAATACCGGCGCCTTCTTGTCCTCGATGCTGTAAACTATGGAGACCAAAATAAGTGACGCGTGCAGCATCTGGATGACCCCAGATGCCGAACACACCACATTCTTCATTTAAACTTCTTACTTCATAAGACATGGAATAGCTTCCTCCCAAAGTTCTTTGGCTGTCTTGACTGCAACATTAATTTTTCCATCATTCGCTTCAATTGTTAATTGACCATCGGCAGTTACTTCACCAATAAATTGCGCTTTTTTAACACTACTTTCAAAAACTGCTTGATTTTCTTTTTTCACAGAAAGGATAAAACGAGATTGTGTTTCACTGAATAATTCTGCTGCCTTCAAATCAACCTTCACTGAAATCCCTAATTCATTCGCGAAAGTAGCTTCAGCTAAAGCCGTTGCTAGACCGCCTTCAGACAAATCATGAGCACTAGATACTAAACCAGCTTTAATTGCTGATAAAACCAACTCTTGGTTTTCTTTTTCAGTAGCTAAATCAAAATTCATTAGTTTCCCTTCAATTAAACCCTTTTGCATTTTTTGAATTTCAGAACCATTAAAATCGGCTTTGGTTTCACCAATCACATAGACTAAATCACCAACATTTTTAAATTGTTGAGTTGTTACATGGTTTAAGTCTTCGATTAAGCCAACCATACCAATCATTGGAGTTGGATAAATCGCTTTTCCGTCTGTTTCATTATATAAAGAGACATTCCCAGAAATGACTGGTGTATTTAAAACGGTACAAGCTTCAGAAATACCATCAGCAGATGTCCATAATTCCCAGAATCCTTCAGGTTTTTCAGGAGAACCATAATTTAAACAGTCAGTAATCGCTAATGGCTGTCCACCAGATGCAACAATATTTCGCGCAGCTTCTGCAACTGCAATTTGTCCGCCAACCTCAGGATTTAGATATAAATAACGGGCATTACAATCTGTTGTCATTGCCAATGCTTTATTCGTACCACGTACTCTAAGAACAGCAGCATCACTACCCGGGCCTACCACTGTATTAGTCCGAACTCTAGAATCGTAAGTTTCAAAAATTGTTTTTTTAGAAGCAATAGTCGGTTGTTTTAACAAATCTAAAAGGGTTGCTGTTGCATCTTGGATTGTTGGTACAAAATCAGCCATTTCCGCAAATTCTTTAATACGAGCAGGTTCTTTCTTTTCATTCTGATAAACCGGCGCATCTTCTGCTAAAGCATCCACAGGCAAATTCGCAACTTCTACATCATGATGATATAAACGATATAAACCATCATCAGTTACTTCACCAATTGTTACAGCATCTAAATCATATTTTTTAAATAATTCGACCACTTGATCTTCTGCCCCTAATTCAACACAGATTAACATCCGTTCTTGAGATTCTGACAACATCATTTCATAAGGGGACATTCCTGTTTCCCGTTGAGGTACATCATCTAAATAAAGTATCAAACCAGATCCAGCTTTTGAAGCCATTTCTGCACTAGAAGATACTAAACCAGCTGCACCCATATCTTGAATGCCAACTAAAATTTCAGAATGGTCTAAAATCAATTCCAGACAAGCTTCCAATAATAATTTTTCCATGAATGGATCACCAACTTGCACAGCCGAACGTTGTTGTTCTTCCCCTTCAACAAATTCTTCTGAAGCAAAAGTAGCGCCATGAATACCATCGCGACCAGTTTTAGCCCCTACGTACATGATTTTATTGCCGACACCTTTGGCCTGCCCTTTTTGAATATCTTTATGATCAATTAAACCAACACACATTGCATTAACTAATGGATTTCCTTCATAGCTCGCATCAAAAGCTACTTCGCCTCCGACAGTTGGAATTCCAATACAGTTACCATAACCAGAAATTCCAGCGACAACTTCTTCTAATAAATATTTTGTTCGGGAATTATCTAATTCACCAAAACGTAAAGAATCTAAGATAGCAATCGGTCTTGCACCCATACTAAAAATATCACGAATAATTCCGCCAACACCGGTTGCAGCCCCTTCATAAGGTTCAACAGCTGAAGGATGGTTATGACTTTCTGCTTTAAATACAACTGCTTGATTATCACCAATGTCAACAATCCCAGCACCTTCACCAGGCCCTTGTAATACTTGCTTACCAGTTGTTGGAAATTTTCTTAAAACCGGTTTTGAATTTTTATATGAACAATGCTCACTCCACATGACTGAAAAAAGTCCTGTCTCAGTATAATTAGGCATCCGACCTAAAATATCCTCTGAAATCATTCGATATTCTTCGTCAGTTAGCCCCCATTCAGCGTAGATTCTTTGCTCTTTAATCTCTTGAGCTGTCGGTTCTGTTTTAATCATTATTTAGCCGCTACCTTTCCGAAGTTATTAATCATTGATGCGAAAAATTTCAAGCCATCATCTGACCCTAATAATTTCTCTACCGCTCTTTCAGGGTGAGGCATCATTCCTAAAACGTTGCCTTGTTCATTGACGATACCAGCAATTTTCTCAACACTACCGTTAATATTATCTTCTGCATAAGAAAAGACAATTTGATTGTTGGCTTTTAATTGATCCAATGTCGCTTCATCGCAGTAATAGTTTCCTTCACCATGGGCAACGGGGATTTGAATAATTTCGCCTTCCGCATATTCGGTCGTAAAGTTTGTTTGATTATTTTCAACTTTTAAAGGTGTAATTTTACTGATGAATTTTAAGCTGTCATTTCTTCTTAAAGCCCCCGGTAAAAGACCTGCCTCAGTTAAAATTTGAAAGCCATTGCAAGTACCAAAGACTGGCTTGCCTTCTTCGGCCATACGGACAACTTCTGCCATAATATTTGCAAAACGAGCAATTGCACCACAGCGCAGATAATCGCCATAAGAAAATCCGCCTGGCAATAAGACGCCATCAAAACCAGCCAAACTATCTGCATCAAAGCGAACATATTCACAATCAACATCCATAATTTCTTTGATTGCCCAATACATATCCATATCACAATTTGAACCTGGAAAAACGATGACTGCAAATTTCATTTAAACTTCCTCCATCGTACTAATTTCATAGCGGTAAGTTTCCATATTAACGTTAGCTAATAATTTGTCACAGATTTCTTCAATCATTTCTTCGATGGGACGATCACTTTTAGCTACTTTGATTTCAAAATATTTACCAATTCGAACATCTTCAATCGTGTCATAGCCTAAACGATGAACGGCACCTTTGACTGCTTCACCTTGAGGGTCCAATACTGAATCTTTGTAAGTTACATATACTTTTACGAAATACATTTTTTACTCTCCTTTTAATCGATTTAAGACTTCTTGATAAACAGGGATTAAATCCCCTAAATCTCTACGGTAAATATCTTTATCTAAATGTTCATTTGTGGCCTTATCCCATAAACGGCAAGTGTCAGGTGATATTTCATCAGCCAATAAAATTGAACCATCTCTTGTTCGGCCAAACTCTAATTTAAAATCTACTAAGAGAATGCCAATTTCATCAAACAGTTCACTTAACACTTCATCAACTGCTAAAGCCATTGTTTTTAACGTTGTGATCTCTTCATCAGTAGCAATATCTAAGACCTTAATATGGTCTTCAATAATCATTGGATCATCTAATTCGTCATTTTTAAAATAAAATTCAACAATCGGAAATTTCACCGGTGTACCTTCAGGAATTGCTAAACGCTTTGAAAAGCTTCCGGCAGCGATATTCCGAACGACAACTTCCAACGGGATAATATCAACTGCTTGGATAATTTGTTCTGTTTCTGAAATTTGTTCCACGAAATGACTACGAATTCCTTTTTCATCTAAGCGTTGAAAAATTAAACTAGTGATTTGATTATTAAGCTCACCTTTGCCTTTAATTTGGTCTTTTTTAGCGCCGTTTAAAGCCGTTGCTTGATTCAAATACTCAACCCAAATCAAATCTGGTTGTTCCGTTTGAAATAGTTCTTTTGCTTTGCCTTGATAAAGTAATTGGCCTTTTTCCACTTGCGTTACCCCTTCTTAATTGTGAATGATTTATTGTTATCGAACAATTATCATTCGTATTTTATTCAATTATAGTGTAACAACTCACAAAATCCGGGTCAATTATTTATCGGATATTTATATTTTTTTAATCCTTAATGTTCGTTTTTTGCTAAATTTTGTATTTCAGGCCAAAAAAGATAGCGTTTACATATTAAAAATTAGGTGCTATAGTTTATTTGATAATAATATCGGAGGAATGAACATGTTACAGACAGGATTAATTGCTCAAGAATTTCTACATCATATGAATGAAGCAGATAAACACCAGTTGTTTAACTATTTACTTGGCTTGAATGTCACCCATAAAGAAAATGTAAATACCTCTTTTTATACATATAAAAATCTGAAAAAATGGCTGAAACCTAAGCAACAGCCTATTCAGACTTTTTCGTTTATAAACGATCACAATGATGAATTGATTATCAGCCAGCTTAAATATCAAAAACTATTTAAACAAGGTTATCAAATAAAAGTATTTTATAATTTAAACGAATATGACTATCATTTAGTAGATGATCTCTTGGTTGAGTTAAAAGGAGAATTATTATCATATGCCTAAAAAAAGAGTTTTCCAAAGCGGAAAACTCTCTTTTTTAATCATCTTCTTGTTTGATTGCTTGAATCAGATCATTTTCTTTATTTACATCATTATCAGGTTCTTCTTGATATTGATCAATCGACACAGCCAGATCACTCATTGATAATTGCTCGTCCAACTGACCAGCTGCCATTCGACTAAAGTATGATTTGGTTTCTCGAATAACTACTGGGCTCAATAAAATCAACGCAACAATATTTGGAAAGGCCATTAATCCGTTAAATATATCTGCGATTGTCCAAACCATTGTGACAGTCAAATAAGGACCAATAAATACTGCTAAAATATATAATACTCGAAAAGCTGACGAAAACTTTGTATTTCCACCAGTTAAATAACTAAGACATCTTTCAGAGTAATAATTCCAGCCTAAGATAGTTGTAAAAGCAAAGAATGTCAGACAAAGCATTAATAAAAAAGAAGCTAGTGTTTGAGAAATTGGTAATGCCTGTGTAAATGCAAAAATTGTAACAGCTGATCCTTCCAGCCCTTGATCCCAAGCACCCGTTAAAATAATTGCCATCCCAGTCATATTACAAACCACTAATGTATCGATAAATGTTCCAGTCATTGAAACTAAACCTTGTCTTACAGGTTCTTTTGATTGCGCTGCAGCAGCAGCGATCGGTGCGCTACCTAAGCCAGACTCATTTGAAAAAATACCTCGTGCAATTCCTCGCTGCATTGCGATCATCATCGCACCCAGCGCACCACCTGATACTGCACGTAAACCAAAGGCACTTTGGATGATTTCAACAATCACTGCTGGTAACCGACCAATATTAAAAATAATCATAAATAAACACAAGCCGACATATAAAACAATCATTGCCGGTACAACAATTTCAGAAACTTTGGCAATTCGAGTGACCCCACCAACTAAAACGATCGATACCAAAACGGTCACAATAGCACCAGAAATAACGACAGCCAAAGAATAATCATTGCCAAATAAACTAATTGTATGGGCATTATTCGGATCAAAAAATACTTGTGCAGAAGAAGTAATACCATTAATTTGTGTAATTGTTCCAATCCCAATAATACCAGCAATTGCTCCGAAGAAAGCAAACATTTTTGCTAGCCAACGCCATTTCATTCCTAAACCTTTTTCGATATAGTAAAACGGACCGCCCAACGCCTTACCTTGATCATCAAAAGTTCGATATTTAACTGCCAGTAATCCTTCAGCATATTTTGTTGCCATTCCCAATAAACCAGCGATTTCTAGCCAAAATAAAGCACCTGGACCGCCTGACACAATCGCCGTAGCTACCCCAACTATATTTCCCGTACCGATTGTTGCAGAAAGAGCTGTAGTTAATGCTTGGAAACTCGTTACGTCTCCTTCACCACCATCTTCGTTTTTTACCATATATTTTAAAGCTAGTGGTAATTTTCGAATCTGAATTCCTCGTGAACCAATAGTTAAAATAATCCCAACACCTAATATTAGTAAAATCATCGGTGCTCCCCAAATTAAAGAATTGATTCTTGTTAAAAATGCATCCATAAAACCATCCTATCTTTCATTTTTTTAAGTACTTACTGACCTAAACCTCCTTTTTCGATTTGAAAACGCTTTCAAAAAGATTTATCGAAAGTAACCAAGATTTCTCTTAGTTACTTATAATCAGTTTACTCAATACCAACTCTTTTAAAGATTTCATCGACATTTCTTAAATGATAATTATAATCGAAGGCATCATCTAAATCAATAGCTGATAAAACATTCGTTATATTTTCATCTTCCTCTAATAATGGGCGGAAGGCAACTTGGTTATCCCAAGCATACGCAGTTTTCGGTTGCACCAAATCGTAGGCTGCTTCTCGTGACATCCCATGATCAATTAGCTTTAACATTACTCTTTGACTATAAATTAAACCAAAGGTTGCTTCCATATTACGTTTCATATTTTCTGGGAAGACAGTTAAATTTTTTACTATTTTGCTAAAACGATTTAACATATAATCAACTAAAATTGTTGTATCTGGTGTGATGATTCTTTCAGCAGAAGAGTGAGAAATGTCTCTTTCATGCCATAAAGCAACATCTTCAAAAGCTGTAATTAAATGGCCGCGAACTACTCGTGCCAATCCAGTCATATTTTCTGAACCAATTGGATTACGTTTATGAGGCATTGCTGAAGAACCCTTTTGACCTTTTGCAAAAAATTCTTCAACTTCACGGGTCTCAGATTTTTGTAAACCACGGATTTCAGTGGCAAATCTTTCAATTGAAGTAGCAATTAATGCCAAGCTTGAAAAGTATTCAGCATGTAAATCTCTTGGTAAAACTTGCGTAGAAATTTCTTGCGGACGAATTCCTAGATGTTCGCAAACATATTTTTCAACAAATGGTGGAATGTTAGCAAAAGTTCCTACTGCTCCAGAAATTTTGCCAGCTTCAACTCCTTTTGCTGCATGATCAAAACGTTCGATATTTCGCTTCATTTCAGAATACCACGTAGCCAATTTTAACCCAAAAGAAGTAGGTTCCGCATGAACACCGTGAGTACGTCCCATCATCACAACATTCTTGTTGGCTTTAGCTTTTTCTCCAATAATATCCAAAAATTCTGCTAGATCTTTACGAATTAAATCATTGGCTTGTTTATATAGATAACCATATGCTGTATCCACAACATCAGTACTTGTTAAACCATAATGTACCCATTTTCGTTCTTCACCTAATGTCTCAGAGACTGCTCTTGTAAAAGCAACGACATCATGCCTAGTAGATTCTTCAATCTCTAAAATACGATCAATATCAAAATCAGCATTGTCACGGATTTTTTCAACATCTGCTTTAGGAATCTCACCTAATTCTGCCCAAGCCTCGTCAGCTAAAATTTCAACTTCCAACCAAGCACGGTAACGATTTTCGTCACTCCAAATGTCGCCCATTTCTTTACGTGTATAACGTGGTATCATGTTGTGCTCCTTCTTAGTCCCAAATTTTTGTATTTTTTACTTCTTCTAAAGTTTGATCAACATCTTCAGTTAAAATGGTAATATGGCCCATTTTACGTCCTTTTTTAGCAGGTGATTTGCCATAATAATGGAACTGCCAATCGGGTTTTTCACCAATTAATTGATAAGTATGCAATAAACGTTCACCCAAAATATTTACCATCACAGCTGGTGATAATAATTTGGGTTGACTTAACGGCCAACCGCAAACGCCACGAATATGTGCATCGAATTGGCTGATTGAACAAGCTTCAATCGTATAATGTCCCGAATTATGTGGTCGTGGAGCTAGTTCATTTACATAAAGTGTTCCCGCCTCAGTAAGAAATAATTCGATGCATAAAGTACCTACCAGACTGACACTTTTAGCAATAACTTTAGCAATACGACTAATTTCATCTGCTACATCTTGTTCAATTCTTGCAGGTGCAATCGTTTCATGTAAAATGTTATTGCAATGAATATTTTCTACTACCGGAAAAGTCACATACTCCCCTTGCAGATTACCACTTACAATAACCGATAACTCTTTTTCAAAGGGAATCCATGATTCTAAGACACATGTTCCTTGACGTAATAAATTCATAGAAGGCGCTAAATCAGCTGAACTTTTTAAAACATATTGCCCATGACCATCATACCCACCTCGTGTTGTTTTCAAGACACAAGGAAAACCAATCCCATCAATCGCTTCTTGAATATCCGTTGGAGAAATGATAGTGGCATAAGGCGCTATCACAATATTATTATTCTCCAAAAAATTTTTTTCCATCAGACGATCTTGAGTGATCGCCAACAAATCCGTCCCTTGCGGAACATTGGCTTTTTGAACGATTTGATTCAGTGTTGCCACGTCAACATTTTCAAACTCATAAGTAATCACATCACTGCGGCGAGATAATTCTTCTAAAGCTAATTGATCATTGTAGTTCGCCATAATATGCCAATCTGAAACTTGAGCTGCTGGACAATCTTCAACAGGATCGACGATTCCAGTTCGAAAGCCCATTTCCTTTGCACTAATTGCCATCATTCTACCTAATTGACCGCCGCCGACAATTCCAATTGTTGCGCCCGGTTGCAATGCTTTAACCAAGTTGTTCACTACTTTCTATTACAGTTTCTTTCATTTGTACTCTTTTATCTGCCAATCTTTCAGCAATTTTTTCATCTTCAATTGATAGAATCTGACCTGCTAACAATCCTGCATTAGTTGCACCGGCTTTTCCAATTGCTGTTGTTGCAACTGGTACGCCACCTGGCATCTGAACAATTGATAATAAGGAGTCTAAACCATTTAGTGTTTTTGATTGTACTGGTACACCTATCACTGGTAAAGTTGTTTTAGCTGCCACCATTCCAGGTAAATGTGCTGCACCCCCAGCACCAGCAATAATTACTTTGATTCCTCGATTTCTTGCATTCTCGGCAAATTCGAACATCAAATCCGGTGTTCGATGAGCAGAAACAACTTTCTTCTCATAATTAATTTCTAATTCATCTAAACTCTCACAAGCGTACTTCATTGTTTCCCAATCAGAAGTACTACCCATAATTACAGCCACTGTTGCTACCATATTGTGCCCCTTTCTATGTCGTCTTTATTTTAGCAAGTGAGATTAAGCAAGTCAAAAAGAAACTGAATGATATTTCAAATAATTAGTAAAACGTTCGGAAAAAAAGATCACCTTTGTTTTTTTTACAAAGAATGACCCTTTTATAAACTTATATTTTACGCATCAGCCTTAGCAAATTCGATCTCACCATTTTTTAGTGAAGCAATCCGAGCTAGAGAAACTACCGGAATATCCATATCTTCCAAAAGCTTTCGACCATCTTGGAAAGATTTTTCGATAATGATACCAACACCTTCGACATGTGCTCCTGCCTGACGACACAATTCAATTAATCCTTTGGCTGCTTGTCCATTCGCCAAGAAGTCATCCACAATAAGGACATTATCCTCAGCAGATAAAAACTTACGTGAGATAGAAATAGTACTAGTCACTTGTTTCGTAAATGAATAAACTGATGACGTCAACAATTCTTCGTTCATAGTTAAGCTTTTTGATTTACGAGCGAAAATCATTGGTACGCCCAAAGTTTGAGCAGCAAAAATTGCTGGAGCAATACCAGAAGTTTCTAAAGTAACAACTTTAGTAATTTTTTTATCAGCAAATACTTCTGCCAATCGATCTCCCATTAAATTCATTAAAACAGGATCGACTTGGTGCGTCACAAATTCGTCAACTTTTAAGACATTCTCACCTAAAACACGGCCTCTTGCTGCAATTCGTTCTTCTAATTCCTGCATAAAATCTTCCCTTCTTTTCATGTGCTATCTCTATTAAAACAAAAAATCAGAAATATCTAAAGTGATTTTTGTCTTCAATTGAATTTTTAATCAAAATAACCAGTTAATCACAAAAAAAAGTCCAAGAAAAAACTCTCGAACTTTTTATGTCTTATAAATATTTTTCTGTTTTTAATAGCTCTCCTGCAACTGCTTCATTTTTTTCATTTACAAGTAAAACCGGACCAGTACAACCCATGCCACTTTCAGCGTATATATTTCCTTTCCATAAAGCTTGGACAGCTTCTTCTAATTCCATCACGTCGATGCCGCCAATTTCCGCTGTTACAATTTCTTTTTCGGGGGCAACAACTTTCTCACTTGTTTCAGTCTTAACTTGTAAACTTTCACGAATTGTATTTAATTGAGCACTTAAAGCCTTGTCATATTCTTCCTTACTTACATCAGCAATTTTTCCTTTTGCTAATTCGTAAGCATAGGTTAATGCATTTGCAATTACTGGCGCGCCACTTGCCCGTGAGATGATACAGATGTTGTCGCGATAATTTAATCCTACACCAGGGCCATAACCAAAACCAGCTACTTCATATTGGCCGCCGCTATTATAAGCAGAAAATAGTTTCATTAAAACATTACCTGTCAAGCTATCACAAACAACAACATCACAAGTTCCCGTTAATAAATCGTTCCCTCGCAAAACGATACCGCCATCCGCTCTAGCACTTTCGCCGAAGTTTAGTTCATAACCATTTTCTTTTAATGAAACCAAAGCCCGTTCAACTGTCTTTGCACCATCGACATTTAAAATACCCACGGTTGGATCTTTATGTCCTAATGTTTTTGCAACTGCTACACCATTGATGGCATTTAGCAACATTGCTTCATTTCTTTGCGTACTTGCCGTTCCTGTGGTAGTAGCGATAATCATTTCACGACCAAAAGCGGGCGTAATTACTCGACCAACAGTTGCCACTCCGATTGGAAAATTATAATGTAAAGTTACACAACCATCAATTTTTCCATCATGCAATAATTCTTCCATCATTTCGTAAGCATCTTTTTGACAATCGGTGGTAGATACATGCTCAAAATCACTGGCCCATTCTACATCACTACCGATTAATACAACATCAAACAAATTATTCTGTTTGATTGTCTCAGCTGCCTGACGCATGACATCAAGACCTAATTCGCTACCGTCAATCGTTAAGCCAATTTTTATTCTTGGTTCAATATGACCTGTTTCTAACGCATCCGCAAGTTTATTAAAAACTTTTGAAACTGCTTGATTTATTTGATTAGACATGAAATCACCCCTAATCTTCCGACAAACTGGCGGCAAATTTTTTCAACGCTTTTGCAACTTCTTGTTTCACTAATGCTTCTACATCGCCACTAGGTTCGTCGACTTTACCATCATTTCGTTCGATCATAATGGATACTCCATCAAATAAATTAGTCATTCTTCCTAAGAAAAGCGATCCTTTACCGACAATCATCGCACGATTTTTATCACCAGAAGTTAAATCCTTAGTAGCAAAACCTAAATATGGTACGCCACTTGGAATATGTCCCTGTGTTGGTGCCCAACCTACTAAAGCTTTCTCGTTTACAAATTTCATTAAATCAGGTTTAGCAATATCTCCCCGCAACACGCCGATTGCACCAATCATTTTTAGATTTGATAGTGGTACATCTCCTGCTCCGGCTGGTTTAGTAATATCTGGATTTTGCATTTCAACGGAATAAACGTCTACATCTTCAATTGATAAATTGGCTTTTGTTAAAGCATCACCAATCAAAGCCGTTGTTACTGCTTGTGGACTAGAACCACTAGAGACTTTGTGCATCCCTGTTAAATCATGACGAATTACTGGATGTTTACCATCATTTTCAGAAATTACCGCCGCGAATCCACCTAAAACATCTTCCAATATAGGGAATCCTTTACCCACGTGAGATTTTCCATTCATTCCAAGTTTTGCTGAAGCACCACCGGCTACAACGACTACATTTTTATGTGTTCCAGCCGCAACTAATGAAGCAGCATTGATTAGAGCGTGAGTTGGTCCTGCACAGAAACTTCTGATATCACTACCTGTTGCATTCACACAGCCACACAATTCAGCAATTGATTTGGCAAAGTTACCTCCGCCGCGTTGATTCATATCACCACAGGCTTCTTCACTGCATTCAATCACATAGTCAATTTTTGCTGGATCAATTTTTTGGTCAGCAAATAAATGTCGTAACGCTAGAATTCCGCTGGCTTTAACAACTAAATTTTCCAACATAACATGAGCATTCAAATTTACATCAATTTGATGAGCTCTTGATACACAACCAACTAATTGGCGATTATAATACAAACCTTCCGCAGCATTTTCAGCAATTTCTTCTTCCAACCAAGCCAAAGGTTTTTCATGTTTAATTTTTTCAACGTCATCTTTAAATAATGGATGATTGCTCAAAGCTGTTCGGACTTCTTCAGCAAAGTTTTCTTCTAAATGAACCAGTTCAAATACGTCAGCAATTTGTAACAAACCATAAAAATCAAGCTCAGGCATAATTTCACCAAATTCACCAAACCGTTTTCCTTTTGGTGGATTTTCTTGATTCACCCATGGTTGAGGAATTTCTTTTAGTTGGTCATAATCCATGTTTCCAATAAAAGTTTGATTGGGTGCATAATCCACTATTTGATCATAGGTTCTTATGTTGTCATACAATGATTTTAAATAATCACTGTCAGGTGTAGTAATTTTTTCAGTCATTACTGTGGTACCGTTATGTTCGATCATGTCAGGCGTGTGTACTAAGACGTAACTTGCGCCTTGTAAAGTTGAGTATTTCATCGATTAACTTCCTTCCGCCTAAATATATTTTTGAATCATAGCCTCCACATTTTCACGGGTAACATCATCTTTAGCTACTTCATCGACTTTTTCACCGTTTTTATAGATGGAAACAACTGGTAAGCCTAAAACTTTATGTTGAATACAGAATCGACGGACTTTCTTTTGCGATGTATTAAACTTAGTAAAAGGTATTTTTTCACCGTATTCATTTGCTAAATTTTCAATCGCTGGCATCATAGCTAAGCAATTTTCACAGCTTTCGCCCCACCAGTCAACTAAAACCAAATCTTTATTTATTACTTCATTCTCAAAATTATCAACAGTTAATTCAATCATTTTAAACAACCTCCATGCTTTTGATTTTTTCGATATATTTTTGTGCGGAGAATGCTGCGGTTGCTCCATCTCCAGCTGCAGTAATTACTTGTCTTAATACTTTAGGTCTGACATCACCACAGGCAAATACGCCTGGTACATCTGTCTTCATTGCGTCATCAGTGACAACATAGCCATATTCATTCAAGTTCAATACGCCTTGATAAATATCTGAGTTTGGTACATTACCAATAAAGATAAATATACCAAATGTTCCATCTTCTTCATCTGCTTCGAAACGAGTTAATTCACCAGTTTCAGTATTTTTAATCGTCATAGCTTCAACAATGCCATCTCCTTCAATACTATCAACGACTGAATTAAAAATATAAGAAATCTTATCATTTGATTTGGCCTGCTCGATTGCTATTGCATCTGCTGTTAAAAATGCTAAGTTTTGAATTAATGTAACTTTGCGTGCAAAAGTTGTAATAAACATAGCTTCTTCAACGGCAGAATTTCCACCACCAATAACAAAAACTTCGAGATCTTCAAAGAAAGCGCCATCACATGTAGCGCAATAAGAGACACCTTTACCACTTAGTTCTCGTTCACCTGGACAACCAATTCCTCTTGGATGCGCCCCATTCGCACAAATAACTGCATATGCTTCAAGGATCGTTCCATCTTGACAGGTAATTTTTTTTACTGTATCAGAAAGATCCAGATCAACTACTTTTTTACCGATTTCAATCTCTGCACCAAATTCTTTAGCTTGTTCAGTCATTCTTTGAATTAACTCTGGTCCACTGGTTTCTCCATCATTTTGTTTAATTGAACCAGGGAAATTTGCTATTTCATGAGTAGACACAATTTGTCCGCCTAATTTTGTTTGTTCTAAGATTAAAACTTTTAGTCGTGCTCTAGCATTATAGATTGCTGCTGTTAAACCTGCTGGGCCACCACCAATAATAATCACATCATACATTTACAGTCTTCCTTTCTCATTTAAAAGTGGCTAGCACAAAGATTGCGCTAGCCACTTCATAAGCGCATTCTATCGCTTCAAATTATTCAAAAACAGTTTGTGCATCTACAGGTGTTGTTAAAGCATTGAAAGCTTTATCAACTAATTGTTTTCTTAATTTATACTCTTCCTCTGGTGCCAAGCTTGGGTTTCCTAGCGGATGAGGAATCGCAACAGTTGGAACAATTCGGTTTGCTCCTACTGTTAATGAGATTGGTACGACTGTACACATGTGAACTACAGGGATACCAGTTTTTTCAATTTCTTTAACCATCGTTGCACCGCAACGAGTACAGGTTCCTCAGGTGGAAGTTAAGATAACTGCTTCGACACCATCTGCTAATAATTTTTTAGCAATTTCTGCTGCATATTTTTTAGCATTAGCAACGGCAGTTCCATTTCCCACAGTTGTATAGAAATAAGGATGAAGACTACCGATTTTTCCGTCTTTTTCCGCTTGGCGAACAACATCAAGTGGTAACACTCGATTAGGATCTTCATTCGCATAAATTGGATCATAGTCACCATGTGCTGTCTCATAGTTTTCTGAAGTCAAACGATCCACACCAGAAATATCATAGGTACCAAATTTTGAAGCTGAGCTAGATTCAATATGGTCAGGATTTCCTTTTGGAACAATCCCACCAGAAGTCACTAAACCAATTCGTGTTTTAGATAAATCTTTGATTGCTTCGGCTGGTGCGACATTATCAAATTCAGGCATTGGATATTCAGTTACGAAATCTTCACCCTTTATTTTTTTCACCAACATATCAACCGCTCTTGCTGACCCACGTTCTTCTAATTGAACATTTTTTCGATGTCTTACATAGTAATTATCAGTTTCGGGATCAACTGCTTCTTTATTTAATAATTTAGTAATTAGTTTTGCCATTACTGGAACGACTTTACGCATTCCGGCAGCACTATTTTTAGTTGGCACAATGTAAGAATCCTTGCGGTATAAATCTAACCCGGGATTTTCTTCATACATCCCAGTAACCGCAGGAATATTTAATTCTTCCATTACTGCCTTACTTACAGCACCACAAGCCATCCCATAACGTCCCGCATTAAATGCAGGGCCCGCAACGACTATGTCTGGTTTGAATTCCTTGATTAAATTAAGCACTTCCGATTTTGCAGAGTCCAAGTTTTCATTGAAATAACTGTCTCCGCAAACCACCGTTCCTACGATTTCAACGTTATCACCTAGCGATTGTTGAAAAGCTAGGCCTGGACCAATTACTTCAGCTTTACTAAAGGGAGTGATATCGGCTTTTTCTTCGCCGCCAATCCCAGCATAAAACTGATTAATATAATGGACCAGTCTGAATTTTTCAGTCATAATACGCCTCCTTGTTCAAATGATTTGCTAAAAAATTAGTATTTGGAGAATTCATCTCTTATGGTGGAGACTTCATCTACAATATCGTCAACATCGAGAATCATTTCCATCATACCAATTTGATCTTCATAGACAGCATCATCTGCAAGTGCTTTGAATTCAGGTTCTACAGCGTGGTAAACAGCTAGACCTAGCTGTTGGTTAGTCAATGGACCAGCGTAAGTAGGATCTCCGTTAGTAACAGTTTCGGCAGCAAGACCTGCTGCTTCTCCTTCTGCTGCACCTAGGATTACTACTGTGTTTTCAGGGCCGTAATTTTCAGCCGCTTCTTTCACTCTACGTTGATTTTCTAAGTCCATTGCACCAGCGGCCGTTCAGACGAAGCATTCGGTTGAAGAAAAAATTACTTCTGCTCCAGTATCCGCGATACAAGCTTCAATTGCTTGACCTGGAATACCATCACGGTCACCAATCACTAAGACTTTTTTATCTTTTAAATTTAAAGTCATGATTGTTTCCTCCTTATTTTTTCTATTTATTAAACGCCTTTAGCAGACATTTTATTGAAACCAAGTTCATTTGTTGCTCCAGTAATTGCTTGAATTTCGACTTCGATGGTCCCGTCTTCTCTCAGACTACCATCAAATCCACCAGCGATTACATCAGTATAGTCAAGTTGTCCAATTACTTTTTCCATTTTCGGTAAAATAATTGTTTCATTGGCATTTCCGCCAGTTACAACAGCTGTTGCTAATTTATCCGCATCGGCTAAGCTTTGGCTAGCGCCGTCACGGCCTGCATATTCATCTGTTACGATAACTGTCTTAATATTTTTCTCTTCGACTTTTTTACAGTTCATGATTAAATCGGTATCTGGGTTACCAAATCCTTCTTGTGAAATAATTACACCATCAAGACCAAGATACTCAGTAAGTTTTGCCACAAAGTCACTAGAACGAACCTTATCTTGTAAGTAAACCGTTTCATTTGTGATAATTACACCAACAAAATTGATTTCTTTTCCGTGTTTATCATATAAATCATGAATGACAGGATTATTTAAATGATGATAAGTTGTATTCTTATCACAAGCAGAAACACAGTTACCACTGATAATTGCACCATCCATAATTTCCGTCGGATACATAATTGTCGGTACAATATGTTTTGCATCTGCACCATAAACATACGTATCATGCAATAAACCTTGTGTTTGCAACATATAAACGTAACCAACTTTTGGTAAATCAGGATATTGCTGAATTTGCTCCAATAATGGTAGTGTTTCATAGGTTAAAATTTCATCAGGTTCAACAGCTTCACCAAAATGACCAATATACTCACCAACTTTTAAACCAGCATAACGTGCTGCTTCTTCATACTGATGTGTTGGTAAATCTTCCTTAGGTGATAATACAAGGCAAATTTCAATTATTTTTGAAAATGGTGTTAATTCAGCACCGGGACCCTGCATATCAACAATTCCTTCTTGGAACCCAATAATTTTCCCGACAGTCATCACGCCGCAGCCTTTTAATACATGCGTACGACCGGAACCAACAATGTTTACTTTGTTAATCACACCAGGAAAAACGCCTCCAGCAAAATCAACTTTTGTTCTTGGTTCAATTACGTCTTTGACAGGTGTAATTCGAATACTGTCACCTGGTTTGGCAAGTTCAATTTGACAATCATTTAGACGATCATCTGACAATACCAGTTCACGAATTTTTTCCGGATTAATAGTTAAGACACCATCAACGATTTTTTCTTCGGTACCCAAGACTACTTCCCGAATTTGAATGTTTCCTACTTCAAGTTTCATTTGTTCACCTCAATTCTTATTTTGGAAAAAATTAAATTGTCCCCCCTTTTATTTCTGGAAGTTGTACCCGATGCGTTCGAAAGTACTTTGGGCAATGAAATAATCAACAGTCGCAAAATCCGCCAATACACTGGCAACCCAAGTTGGACGTTGCTTTGATTTGATAAATTTGTTGTATACTTCAATTGCTTCTTCCATATATTCCAAACTTTCCAGATCAATCTCAGGAAAGTGGGTTTCATTTAGAAAAATAGTACGGTAATAAGTTTCATTCGGTTTTAGACTACTACTCAAAGGATGGGTCAGTAATCTTAAATGATTATCGATTACTAGACGTTTCACTTCAATTAAAACATCTTCGTAGCTTCCAGCAATAAACTTAACATTCTCATTCACTTTTGGATTATTTGAAACGATAATCATTTCTCTGGCTCCTTATATATATTTTCACAAATTCAAATAAAATATTTTAGAAAAATAAGATAATTACCATTGTGTAGAATTGTTTAATTTGTGATTTGTTGAACAAAAATACTAAAAAAAAGAGCACACTAAACAAATTTGCAGTGTCCTCTGTTGTTTGACCTGAGAGTTTCTTTTGATTAAAAATTGCTCCTTCGGTGACTATGCTTTCCAGATTTTGTCAATGATAAACGGTATTTTTACCTGAGATCTTCAAAATATCCTTTGCTTAGATATTCCTTATTCCTTCGGTAGTAGTCCAGCTACGTTCTCCCGCATATCAAATATTTAATTGTTATCGCTTACAAATCCATCCTAACAAAGGACCTCTCTCTTTTCAACCATAAAATCATAATAAAACAATGAGTTTTTTCTACAATTTAAATAATTTATCTTTAAATATGATTATTTTATAACAAAAAAGAACCATAACAATTATTTTAATCGTTACGGCTCCATTATGATTTTCTAAATCGCTGACTCAGATTTTACAACCTCGAACTGTAATTTTTCATTTATTAACTGAATGGTTACAGTTGTTTTAGGCATTACATGTCCTGCTATTATCTCTTTTGCTAGTGGAGTCTCCACTTCTCGTGTAATAAATCGCTTCAATGGTCGCGCACCAAATTGTGGCTCATAAGCACTTTCAGCAATCCAAATTTTTGCTTCATTACTAATGTCAAGCGTAATTTCTTGTCCTTCAAGGCGGTCAGCAAGTTGTTGAATTAATTTTTCTACAATGCCTTTAACATTTTCAAGACTAAGTGGTGTGAACAAAATTGTATCATCAATTCGATTTAAAAATTCTGGCTTGAAATGACCCCGCAATAAGTTTAGCACTTGTTCTTTTATATTTTCAGGTATGTCGCCCTCAGAACTAACACCATCTAGTAAAATTTGTGAACCGATGTTGCTGGTCATAATTAGCACCGTATTTTTGAAATCGACCACTCGACCTTTTGAATCAGTTAAGCGACCGTCATCTAACACTTGCAACAATAAATTAAAAACATCAGGATGGGCTTTTTCAATTTCGTCCAGCAAAATAATTGTATAGGGATTTCGTCGCACAGCTTCTGTTAATTGTCCGCCCTCTTCATAACCGACATAGCCTGGAGGCGCACCTACTAAACGAGAAACTGCATGTTTTTCCATGTATTCACTCATATCAATTCTTACCATATGGTCTTCAGAATCAAATAAGTTTTCTGCTAAGGCTTTAGCTAATTCCGTTTTACCAACTCCAGTTGGTCCTAAGAATAAAAATGAGCCTAATGGACGATTAGGATCTTGTAATCCTGCACGTGAACGCAACACCGCGTCTGAAACCGCATCAACTGCTTCATCTTGACCAATCACTCTGGTGTGTAAAGTACTGTTTAAATGCAAAAGTTTTTCTCTTTCACCTTCCACCAGTTTCGTTACCGGAATGCCAGTTAAGCGTCCGACAACTTCTGCAATTTCATTTTCAGTTACTGCTTCTTGAACCATTTTCAAATCATTAGCCTTATTTTTTTCTTCTAATTCAGCCAACTCTTTTTCAAGTTTTGGAATTGTACCGTGGCGTAAAACGGCTGCTCGTTCTAAATCGTAATTATTTTCAGCATCTTCTAATTCGTGTCGAGCCTGATCAATTTCACTACGTTTTGAAGAAACAGCATTAACTTCCTCTTTTTCGGTCTCCCATTGTAGTTTCATATTATTAGCATCTTCTCGTAAATCAGCCAGCTCTTCTTGCAAATTGTTTAAACGTTTTTTACTTGCATCATCCGATTCTTTTTTCAAAGCGGCTTCTTCAATTTCTAATTGCATCAAACGACGAGAAATTTGATCCAGTTCTGTCGGCATTGAATTCATTTCCATTCGAATACTAGCGGAAGCTTCATCAACCAAATCAATCGCTTTATCTGGTAAAAAGCGGTCTGTAATATAGCGATCTGATAATGTCGCAGCTGCAACCAATGCATTGTCATGAATGTTCACGCTATGATGGATTTCAAACCGTTCTTTTAATCCTCGCAAAATGCTAATCGTATCTTCCAAAGTTGGTTCTTTTACTAATACCTTTTGGAAACGACGCTCTAAGGCTTTATCTTTTTCCATATATTGACGGTATTCATCTAAAGTCGTAGCACCAATCAAATGTAATTCACCACGAGCCAACATTGGTTTTAGCAAATTACCGGCATCCATGCTTCCCTCAGTTTTTCCAGCACCAACAATATTATGAATTTCATCTATGAATAAAATAATTCGACCATCAGATTTTTTAACTTCTTTTAAGACGCCTTTTAATCTTTCTTCAAATTCTCCTCTGAATTTAGCTCCAGCAATTAAGGCACCCATGTCCAGTGAAAAAATTGTTTTATCTTTCAAGTTTTCTGGTACATCTTTTCGAACGATTCTTTGCGCTAAGCCTTCAACGATTGCTGTCTTACCAACGCCGGGTTCACCAATTAAAACCGGATTGTTTTTAGTTTTTCGACTTAAAATTCGAATCACATCACGAATTTCCTCATCTCGACCAATCACGGGATCTTGTTTTCCACTTTTAACCTGTTGTACCAAGTCAACACCATATTTTTCTAGTGCTTTATAAGTTTCTTCTTGGTTCTGACTCGTAACTCTTTCTCCTTGACGGATATCCTCAATGTTTTTCCGAACTTCTTTTTCGTTTAAACCTTGTGAGTTTAAATATTTGGTTAATCGATAGTTTGGTAATTTCATCAAAGCTAAAATTACGACCTCTGTTGATAAAAATTCATCTTGGAATTGATTACGCAATTGATCAGCTTCAGAAAATAAGTGAAATAAATTTTGGCTAAAACCTTGACCATATTGGACATTGCCACTAACACTTGGATATTCATCTAAAGCTTGGTCAATTTCATTTTCAAATTGGTCGACATTTATGCCAGCATCTGTATAAAAATTACGACCAAAATGATTTGGCTGTAAGAAAATTTTCCATAAATGCGCAATATCAATTTCTTGATGTTTACGAGTCATCGCAACTTGTTGCGCTTCTGCAATAGCAGATTGAAGGGTTGTTGTCATTTTTTCAATATTCATTATTTATCCTCCTTTTTTAGTACAAACTAATTATAGCTCCATTGGTCAGTCAAGGTCAAATAAAAACTAAATATTTAAGTTATTTTAAAAAAAGCATCGATAATTTAGGAAGTGCAACTATTTTTTGAAACAAAATGAAAAAGCAGCTCAATCTGTTAGTTGAATGCGTTCTTCAATTGAAGTGAGCACAAAAAATCTTGATTTCTGTTATGATAATAGCTACTTCTTGAAATGCCGAATAACTTTGTCAGTCGAGTAGTTGATAATTTATCGATGTGTTTATTAATGAATAATACTTTCTAATGTCACCACCTTTTCTGAGAAAAAAATTTTCAGGAGTTCCAGCTCTTTGTTTTTATCTTTTTATTCTTTTTCTAGTATTTTTTCTGCTTTCCAAAGTCGACCAGAAGATGATTTAAGTCTAGTCAAATCATGCGCAGCATACCATTTTTTCCAGATATAGATTGTTCTGTTACTAGGAATGTTAAATTCCTTTTCTAGTGAGGTAACTGATTCACCAACTAATAGACGTTTCACAATTTGAATTTTTAATTCTCGGAATAATAATTATGTTTTGCCATAACAAAAATACCTCCAAATTTATTTTACTAAATTTGAGGTATTTTTTTAGTTATATCTTATTATATTGTCAATGCCCATTTAATCATCAACTCTTTTTTTCATTTTATTCTCTTTAAGTTCTAAATTAATTTCTCTTTGTTTATTTATCAACACGTATACCATACCAATTAGGAAAGGCATCAAATAAGTAGCGTAACGATATAATAATAAAGAAGATACCGCTTCGACTCGTCCAACTACTGAACTAAATAATAAAACATAGACAAACTCAAATCCACCGATTCCACCAGGAGCAGGTAAAATCCCCCCGAGAATAACGGTAAAACTGATTAGTGCAACTATTAATAACAAGTTTAGATCTTTACTTTCACTAGATAAAATAAAATATGGGATAGTATACCAAACACCTAATTTCACCAAAGTTGAGAGAAAAACCTTTATGACCGTTTCCTTATGATTAAAAAAAGTTTGAATCGTATCTCGTAAAGAATAAAATTGCATATTAACTTTATCAATCAGATCCCGCAGTTTTTGTCGTTTAAATAAGCGATTGGTAATGATGACAAATAATACTTGGGCATTAATACTCAAGCTAAATAATAACAAGACGCCTACAATCGCTAAAGTAACGACTAATCCAATCACCACATAAATAATCCCATGATTGATTTGTTGACTTAATTCGTTTCCCTTTAAAAATAGAAAAACTACAGCTACAGCAGATAACGCAACTTTATAAACAACCATTCTCAAAGCAACCACACCGGTTCCTTGAGAAAATTTCAAATCCTTTTTATGGTAAAAAAGAACTTCAGAAACAATCGTTCCAGTACCAAATGTAATCACACGATAAAAACTCATATAGGCAGAAGAGAAAAAGCCATCACACAAGGTAAATTCTGGATTATATTCTGCTACAATATTTTTTACCGTAAAGCCTTCAACTAATAAACTTAAAAATCCTAGTAACGTTACTCCCGCTAATACTGGCAAAGAAGTGTCAGCCAATTCTAAAAATATATCACTTAATGAATCTCGCACGACAAAAATAATCACGCCTATAATTGCTGCAAACAAACTAACATTTAATATCAATTTACTTTTTCCGGTTTTTTGCATTTTTATTTCCCTCTTAAATCTGAATTATCTCAAGCCTAACACAAAAACTGAAAATTTCAAAAAATCATGAAAGCTTTCTCTTAAATAAAAAAACGCGGAGTACTATACTCCGCGTTAATCAAACATTTTATTTTGCATTGTTTTCTGCAATTTTAGCAATTACATCCACAGCTTTTTCCATTGTTTGTAATGATACATATTCGAAGCGACCATGCATATTTTCTGCACCACCAAAAATATTTGGTGTAGGAATACCCATGAATGAAATCTTAGAACCATCAGTACCACCACGAACAGGTTCGATAATTGGTTCGATCCCGACTTCTTTCATGGCACCTTCAGCTAAATCAATAATACTCATGTCTTTTTCAATAATTTCACCCATATTGTAATATTGGTCAAACATATCAATAACAACACGTTCTTGATCAAATTGTTCATTTAATTTTGCTTGAATATCTAAAACTTTTTGTTTACGTTCTTCAAAAATCTTACGGTCATGATCACGAATAATGTAAGTCATTTTGGCTTCTTCAACATTTCCATCAAAAGCTAATAAATGATAGAAACCTTCGCGACCTTCTGTATTTTCAGGACGTTCGTTTTCAGGCAATAGATTATGGAAATCAATTCCTAATTGTAATGCATTGATCATTGTATTTTTTGCAGTACCTGGATGAACATTTTTACCAAGTAAAGTAATTTCAGCTTGAGCTGCACTGAAAGTTTCAAATTCTAATTCTCCCAAAGGACCACCGTCCATTGTGTAAGCAAAATCAGTATTAAATTCTTTCACGTCAAATTTATCAGCGCCAATTCCGATTTCCTCGTCTGGACCAAAACCAACGCGAATTTCTCCGTGTTTGATTTCAGGATTTTTAATCAAATATTCCATTGCTGTCATAATTTCAGCAATTCCCGATTTATCATCAGCCCCTAATAAAGTTGAACCATCTGTTGTGATCAATGTTTCACCTTTATATTTTTTCAAACTTGGAAAGTCCTTTGTATTTAATGTATATTTTCCTTCTTTATCTAGTTTAATAGTTGATTCACCATCATAATTTTCAATGATTTGCGGATTAACATTTTCAGCATTGAAGTCAGCAGTATCCATGTGTGCGATAAATCCAATTTTTCTAACTTCTTTGTCTACATTGCTAGGTAGAGTTGCAATGACATAACCATTTTTGTCATTGTAAGAAATATCTTTCATACCAATTTCTTCAAGTTCCTTCATCAACTCTTTGGCAAAAGCCACTTGTGTTTGAGTAGACGGTGTTGTTGTGCTAGTTGCATCTGAACGAGTTTCTGTTTTTACATAACGTAAAAACCGTGGTAATAAATTTTCGTACATATAACTCTCTCCTTTATAATATGACTATTTATTTAAACGAAAAAGGATTGGTAGAAGTCTCTGAAACGTAAAAATCGACTTGCCAAGCTTCTTCATTTTTCCATTGATTAAATTGTTCCACCATTTTTACTTTACAAAGTTCTTCAATGTAATGACCAGGATCAATCACTAACATTTCAGTTTCTTGCATATCATGACCAATATGATAAGTTACATCACCAGTAATATAAACATCGGCAGCATGTTTTACTGCATCAAGGAAAAAGTTTTGACCACTTCCCCCGCAAATCGCTACTTTTTTAATTGCTTTGCAGCCTTTTCTTGGATAGATGACGCGTAATCCTGTTAAATGGAAAACCTCTTTAACTTTTTGAATAAATTCTTCTGGTTCCATGGCTTTTTCCAACTCTCCGATACGACCGATGCCATATTTTTCAGTAAAATTATCTAAAGTATATAGATCATAAGCTGGTTCCTCATAAGAATGAGTCGTCAACATGGCAGCTATCACTTGTTTTTCGATTGTTTCTGGAAAAATCACTTCAATTTTACTTTCTTGAACTAGTTCAGCCTGATCGATTTTTCCAATTGTTGGATTTGCTTCTCCAACTGGTGTAAACCTTCCCTCTCCATTCATAGTGTATGAAGCAGCTTCATAATCACCGATTTTACCTGCGCCTGCTTTGGCTAAAGCTTCTCGCATTTTTGGTGCTTCTTCTATAGGAACAAAGACGGCTAATTTTTTCATTCTTATTGTATGGGTATGAACTAGGTATGTTGTATTTTTTACCTCTAGTAATTCACAAAACCAATCATTTAAACCATTCGGAATAATATCCATATTAGTGTGGGCCGCATAAACAGCGATATCATGTTTAATTAATTCCGCATACATATTTACTTGTACATCATCAGTTATTAATCGATTAATCGGTCTAAAAATTGGTGGATGTTTAACGACTAATAGATCAATATTTTTTTTAATCGCTTCAGCTACCACTGCAGGACGGACATCAAGGCTCATCATAATTTTTTGAACCTCTTTATTCAACGTACCTATATGCAGACCTACTGGATCGCCTTCTTCAGCCAAACTTTTTGGACAATATTGATTAAAACGTTCGATAAAATCAATTGCTTTCATCTGCCAACACCTCCTGAATCCAAGCGATTTCTGTTTCTAATTGATGAATTTTTTGATCCGTTGCCTGTCCCTGTTTTAAATTGGTTAAGATGCTTTTGCTTTTTTCTAATTTATGAGTCCATTTTTGAATAAAAATTGGATTTTTTTCTTCTATTAAAAGAGGACCAAAAAATAAATCTTTATCAGAATAGCTAACAACATTCCCTTTTTCCGCAACGATGATTTCATAAGTTTTATGATTTTCTCTGATAATTGCTTCATCAATTATTTCATACTTGTTTTCAACTAACCAAGTTCTTAATTGTCTTTCAGCCACATTGGGTTGCAAAATAAGTCGTTCATCACCTGATAAAACATCTTTACCAGACTGCAAAATATCACGAATCAATACGCCACCCATGCCGCAAATTGTTACTGCTGATATATTATCAGATTCTTTGACGGCTGCTAATCCATCAGCTAAACGTACAATGATTTTTTCTTCTAAATTATTTTCTGCAATTTGTTTTTTAGCTGCTTCAAAAGGGCCTGGCACGACTTCCCCAGCAATTGCAAAATTTATTTTATTCTGTAAAGTCAAAGCGACAGGCAGATACGCATGATCTGATCCAATATCTGCTAATCGTGCATCCTTTGGAACATATTCAGCAACCTTTTGTAAGCGCTTCGATAATTGGTTTACCTTCATTTTTTCACTTCCTAAATTTAATTATAACACCACACAAAAAAACAGCCCCAAAAAAAGCATTTAAAAAAGCTAATTTTAACGGGGCATTTTGTTTTTTCTTAGAATATTCTCTTCATTTATCCATTTCGACGGTTATTTCCAATAACCATTATCTCTCGACTCAAGTAACGAATTCGTTCCATAATTCTTTTTGCTTTTAATGGCTCTTGATCTCCACGTTGTGTGACACTCAAATGTGTTTCTAATTCGTCCATATTGAAATTAGAAGAAAAGAAGGTCGGCAGTTGTTCTTGCATTCGATATTGTAAAATCACACCTAAAATATCATCTCGAATCCATGCACTCATAGAATCTGCACCAATATCATCAATCATTAAGATTGGGGCCTTTTTTACTGAATCTAGTTTGTCGCCGACACTATCACTGGAGATGGCTTGTTTCATTTCTCCGGCAAAGGAAGGAAAATGCAACAAAGTAGTTTCAAAACCTTGAGCCGCTAATTCATGAGCAATTGCGCCAAGCAAATAAGTTTTTCCAACACCAAATGTACCTACTAAAAACAAGGCTTTGTGAAAATTTTTTGGATTTTCAACATATCCATTGATAAAATCTAAGGCCGCTTCGAGGGCCTCGCTTCGACCAGCTGTAACTTCAAAATTACGAATCGAAGCTTCTCGAATATCTTTTGGCATATCTAAAGAATTAACCCGATTACGGATTTCTGCTTCCTTCTGAATCCGAACTAATTCATCTGTTGGAACATAAGTGACATCAATGAAATGGAAATTTAAATTTAAGCGTGGTTCATAACCTGGTGCAATCATTGTAGGATCATTAGTTAGAAATTTATTTTTTTCTTGCACGAATTCGTAAAGTTTTGCAAAAGATTTTTCAATATCTGCTTGCGTTAGTTTTTGTTTATGGGTTTCAATAAATGCTCTTACATCAGGATCCTGTAAAACTTCTTGCATCATTTCTTGATAACGACCAGCTACCCCACGGCTTCTAATAATTTGTGTCAGTTCTTTTCCTACGTCTTCCATTAATTATCACCCTCTTTATTTAAAAATTGTGCTAATTTTCGATTTAATTCAGCCGTTTTCTCCTCACTTAAGGAACTTTCAACTGGCGGTTGCTTAATATGCTCGGGCAGTGCCTCTGTCCGTGTTTGGAAATTTTTCCGTTGTGAAAAGTTAGTGGAACTTTTTTTCTTAACAAACTTTTGATTATTATTTTTCAAACGCGAGATGGCTTTTTCAGGGGTATCAATGCCTTGAGCTGACCAGTCCTGAGCAATTTTAGTAATATAATTTTCATTTAAATAGCTTTGTTTTTGGACGACTAGCGCATAATTAATTAATATATTAACTACGCCAGAAGTCAATTTTTGTTGGGTCAGCATTTTTTCAATTAATTTTAATTCATTATTTTGCGTACTGACCCCTTTTTGTTTTTTGATTGCCTTAAAATACTGAACCGGTGGAAATTTTTTACTTTCCTCCAACAATCTTGCTTCACCTTTTGTAAAAGACTCAGGCTTTACTTTTACTGGTTTTTCTTCTGAGGGCTTATCTTGTTTACCTAACAATTGTCGTAAATAGTTTAAATCTACATGTTGCGTTTCACCGACTGAAGCTTTACCGACAAAATCGGCCATTTCAATCTCGTTAACTGCATACATAATATGCAAGCTTTCAATCGCTTTTTTTGTTTGATCATTCAAGTGAATTTTAAATTTTTGAATCAAGTGGTTAAATGTTTCCCAATCAAATCCTTTATCCAAGGTCTCTTCTACAAACATATCTTGCGTTTGCTTTAATACTTCAGCATTTGCTTCAAAGTTGGATTCTTGAATATTATAGATTTCTCGAAAGGTTTTCGCAATATTTTTTAAACCCTTTTTATTAAAATTGGCGGGTTTAAAGCGATCAACCAATCTTTGATAACGGCGTTCACCTATTTTGTTAAGTAATAAGTAGCTCATAATTGGATCTTGAAAAAAAGTTTCTGGTTTCATGGGGGTATGCAATTGATAAACTAGCTGTAAGCCCAATTCAGTATCTTTTTTTTCAAAACTTTCCAATAAACCTAGGCCTTCTAATTTTTCACGAGCTTTAATCATGTTTGGTAAGCCTAGATCAATTGCTGACAACAAATCAGTGTGCATTATTTCCTGACTTTTTCCAGTTAAAGTAATATCAGCATTTAAATTCAAATAGAGAGCCAGTGCTTGACTACCAATGATTGGCTGATAAAGATATAGTAATGCCTGTTGATTACTTTGATCTAATTGTGGCACCCCATAAACTGTATAAAAAGTTGTGGGTTTGATTTCTTCCACTTAAATTTCTCCTATTCTTCTGGCTTAGAAGATTTCGCTTTATCGACAATTTCTTGTAATTCTCGCAAAAAGACTGACATGTCTTTAAACTGACGATAAACACTGGCAAAACGAATATAAGCAATTTCATCTACTTCCATTAAATCTTCCATCACAAAATCACCAATCAAACTCGTTGAAACTTCATTTTCTCCCATGCTTCGGACACGATTTTCTACGTGATCGACGATTTGTTCCATTTGTTCCATCGCCACTGGTCTTTTCTCGGCTGAACGGATTAAACCGCGTAAAATTTTATCTCGACTAAATTCCTCACGATCACCATTACGTTTCACAACTAATAGCGGTGCGGCTTCAATTCTTTCAAAAGTGGTGAAACGAAACCCACAATTTTCACACTCTCGGCGACGACGAATGGCACGATTGTCATCTGTTTGACGGCTATCTATCACACGTGAACTATTATGATTACATCTTGGACAACGCATTTACTCACCTCTTATTTTATCTGAAGATTTAACTAAAGTTTACCATAACAAAATTATGAAAAAAAGCGGTTAAAGATCTAACAATACGCATTAACTGATAAAGTTTTGTTTTTTTAACCAATCTTCAACTTGCTGTTTCGTTTCTTCTATCGTACCACGATTGTCAAATACGATATCTGCTTTTTGTTTTTTTTCATCAATTGACCATTGGCTGTTGATTCGATTAAAGGCTTCATTTTCGGTATAGTTATTTCTTTTCATCAAACGTTCCAACTGAATTCTAGGACTAACATAAACTACAGCAATCACGTCCAATTCTTTTTCATAGTGAGCTTCATAAAGTAAAGGAATATCTGCAATAACTAAAGGGGATTTCTTCTTTAGCTCTTCAATTTGACGTAAAATTTCTTTTCTAATAAATGGTTTGATGGTTTCATTTAATTTTAGCCTTTCATCTGGCTGACTAAAAACTAAATCACCTAATTTTTTTCGATCCAAACCACCTTCAGCTAATAAAATATCTTCACCAAATTTTTCGACAACTGCCGCTAATCCCTCGGTACCAGGCTCCACTACTTCTCTAGCCACCACATCGCCATCAACAACAGGAATTTGATGATTTTTAAATACATTTACGACTGTTGATTTTCCAGTAGCAATACTACCAGTCACGCCTAATACAAAACTCATATCTTCACCTGCTTTAATTTTTGACAATGGGGACAAAGATGGGTACCTCTTTGAGCGACTTTAATTTTAATAATCGGTGTTTGACACCTTTTGCAAGGCAGTCCGGTTTGGCCATATACATTCAACTTTTGTTGGAAATGACCTGCTTCGCCTAAAGCATTCAAATAGGTACGGATAGTTGTTCCACCAGCTTTTTTTGCTTCTGAGATAACAGTAATAATTGCCTGATGCAGTTTCTTTGCGGCCTGCTTTGAAATTGATTTTGCTGGCTGCATAGGATGGATTTTGGCTAACCATAATACTTCATCAACATAAATATTGCCTAAACCAGCAACAATTTTTTGATTGAGCAATAATGGCTTAATCATGGTGGTTGATTTTTGTAATTTTTGATAGAAAGGCGCGAAGGCAAATTCTTCAGTTGTTGGTTCTGGACCTAATTGAAGGATTCCTTTATAGTTTTCACCTTGTCCTTTCGGTAGTAAAGCCATTCGTCCAAATTTTCTTACATCGTGATAAATTAATTCAGAACCATCAGTGAAAATAAAACGCACGTGACTATGTTTATCCAAAACAGTCTCTTCAGGAAAATATTCATACTTTCCTTCCATTCTTAAATGAGAGACCATATCAAAATCATCAAATTCAAAAATTAAATATTTTCCACGTCTTTTAACATCTTGGATTGTCTCACCAATTAATTCGATTGCAAATTGTTCAACTTCTGGTGATTCAATAATTCTAGGCCAAAAAACCTCTACTTTTTTAATTGTTTTATTTTTTACTAATGCTTCCAAACCAATTCTGACGGTCTCAACTTCCGGTAGTTCTGGCATTTCAACACTTCCTAGTTAAAAAAGACTGGGACAACAATCTAAACAGTTTTTAAACATCTGAATCAAAATCAGTAAAGCTACTAAAGATTGTCATTCTTTGAAAATGACTTATTAGATCCCAAAACCAACACTATAATGTTCGGATTTCTTCTGTAAAATTTGTTGTCACAGTGTTTTTATTTTATTTTGCTTCGTACCAAGTTTTTCCCCAGCTACTATCTGTTAATAATGGGACATTTAATGATACAGTATTTTCCATGACTTCTTTGACTAATTTATCTAGCATTTCGACTTCATTTTCTGGTACTTCAAAAACCAATTCATCATGCACTTGCAATAACATGGTTGCTTTTAGATCTGTTTTGGCTAATCGTTTAGACAGTTCAATCATTGCTAACTTAAGAATATCAGCGGCACTTCCTTGAATTGGAGTATTGATCGCTGTCCGCTCTGCGAAAGAACGAATATTGAAATTTCTTGAGTTAATATCTGGTAAGTAACGGCGACGATTATAAAGTGTTTTTGCATAGCCTTGATGTTTTGCCTCTCGAACACTTTCTTCCATATATCTTTTTACATCAGGATAGTTTTCGAAATAAGTGTCAATATATTCTTGTGCTGCTTTTCTAGTAATTCCCAAATTTTGTGACAAGCCATAATCAGAAATTCCATAAACAATCCCAAAGTTCACCGCTTTAGCGTTACGACGCATGTTTGGTGTTACATCTTCTTCTTTTACACCAAATACCCGCATTGCCGTACTTGTGTGAATATCCATGCCATCCTTAAATGCTTGAATCAAATGCTTGTCGCCAGAAATGTGAGCCAATACCCGCAATTCAATTTGTGAATAATCTGAAGAATAAATCAGCCAATCTTTTTCCCGGGGAACAAAAGCTTGACGAATTTTACGACCTTCTTCTAAGCGAATCGGAATATTTTGTAAATTAGGATCAACTGAACTTAAGCGACCAGTTTGAGTCAAAGTCTGAATATAACGAGTGTGAATCTTATTATCTGATTGAATCACCTTCAATAAGCCTTCAACATATGTTGATTGGATTTTAGCAATTTGACGATAGTTCAAAATATCGTCAACTATTGGTGCTTGTTCTCTCAATTGTTCTAAAACATCAACAGCGGTTGAATAACCGGTTTTTGTTTTTTTAATAACTGGTAACTGCATTTTTTCAAATAAGATCACACCTAATTGTTTTGGTGAATTGATATTGAAGGTTTCACCAGCTTCTTCATAGATTTTTTGCTCAATTTCTTGTAGTCTCTTTGAAAATTCGCCTCGCATATTTTGTAAAGTTTGGGCATTAACTGTAATCCCAGTAATCTCCATTTCGGCTAAAATCCGAGATAATGGCAATTCCATCTCATAAAATAAACGATCTTGTTGTTTTTCTTCCAATTCACTTTCAAGTTTTTGACTCAAAAATTTAATGGCTTGAATTTTTCGTGCCAAATGATTAAAGAACACTTCTTGATCTTCCGGCAAGCCTTTTTTGGCCCCTTTACCATAAATCTGTTCATCTGATTGAATTTCAGTAAAACCATAATGTTGAGCTACACCAGCGATATCATTACTGTTATCATTTGTATCTAGCAGATAGGCTGCCAGTAAAACATCAAAGTTAATACCTTCAGTTTTCGTGACAAAACGATTCAAAGCAACATATGTCCGCTTTGCATCGTAAACTTTTTTTCCATTTGTTGACTCTAACCAACTTTTAAATACCGGGGATTCAAATAAATCCAAATGATTATTCGTAACATAAATCTTATTTTGGTTGCTCCAAGACACGCCAACAACGTCAGCAGTATGATAATTATCTTGTAGCATTTCTACATGGAGGCAAGCATCTGGTCCAAATTGACTTTCATCAAAAGTATCCACCACATCATAATGGATATCTTCAAGTTCTACCGGATCTTCTTCAATATTTAGCTTACTTAAAAACTGTTTAAAATCCATCTCTTTGTAAAATTCGACTAGTCTTTCGATATCTTTGCCATGATAACTTAATTCATCTAACTCAATAGTTACTGGGGCTTTTGTATCAATAGTTGCTAGTTTTTTTGATAAGAAGGCTTGATCTTTATCATTAATCAGATTTTCCTTCATCTTGCTTTTTTTCATTTCATCAATGTTTTGATAGACACCTTCAACGCTGCCATATTCTTTAATTAATTTAATCGCCGTTTTTTCACCGACTTTTGTTACACCAGGATAATTATCTGATGTATCGCCTGCTAATCCTTTTAAATCAATAATTTGATTTGGAGTCAAGCCATCATATTTTTCAGCAACATGGGCTGGTGTATATGATTCGATATCACTGACTCCTTTTACTGTGATATCGACAGTAATTTTATCACTTGCTAACTGAGTTAAATCTCGGTCGCCTGTTAAAACCACTACTTCAAAATCATTTTGGCTACCTTGCTCAGCTAAAGTACCAATAATATCATCGGCTTCATAGTTATCAAGTTCATAATGTTTAACCCCTAAAGCTTCAATTAATTCTCTAATATAGGGCATTTGCTCACGAAACTCACCTGGTGTTTTCGAACGTCCACCTTTGTAGTCACTATACATTTCTGTTCTGAAGGTAGTTTTTCCGGCATCAAAGGCCACTAGGACATGAGTAGGTTGAACACTTTTCATTACATTCTCAAACATATTATTAAATGCATAGATTGCATTCGTATGTAAGCCATTTTTATTTTTAAATTTTTCAAGTGAATTGTGCATCGCAAAAAAAGCTCGAAATGCGACACTATTCCCATCTACTAATAATAATTTTTTTTCAGTCATAATTTCTCTCCTTTAACCTTCATTTTAACAAAGGCATCACCAATTTGAAAATGAAAAAAGACTTTGATAAACTTTCGCTCATCAAAGTCTCAATTTGAAAATTAGTTATTGTTTCCAAAAATTCTTAAGAACGCCAAGAACATATTAACAAAGTCTAAGTATAATTGTAATGCTAAGAATACCGCAACCCCATTTCCAGCTTGGCCGTTCGTTCCAGCATAAATTTTGCGGATGTTTTGATTGTCATAAGCTGTTAAACCGGACATGATGATAACCATTAAGATAGAAATCAATAATTCTACAGCTGAACTTTGTAAGATAAAGACATTCAAGAACATCGCAATAATAATCCCAATTAAACTACTTAGTGCCGCACGACCAACACCTGACAAATCTCGTTTGGTGGTAACTCCTACAACAGCCATCACCATAAACATCACCATCGTTGAAATAAATGCCTGTGTGACTGTTCCAATATCATAAATGGCTAAAGTAACTGCTAAAGTAATTCCATTTAAAACAGAGTAAGCAATGAATCCTGAAATTGCGATCGTTGAATTTTTTTGAGCTTTTACCCCTAAAATAATGACTAAAGCAATTTCCAAAATCCAAAGACCAATAAAGCCTAATGGGAAATGTTGAATCAAATTAATTGCTTGCGCGCTCATTGGTCCTAATGTTAAGTAAGAAACAAAAGCGCTAATTCCAATTCCTAAAGCTAAAAATCCGTAAATCTTAGCAAAAAAACGATTTAAGCCAACTGCTTGTGTTTGTTGATTATTCATTTATATCCTCTCCTAACTTGACAGTAGGTGGTTTCACCATCACCACAGCATCTAATATTCTTTTATCTTCGCTGTTGGTAGCTTCAACTGAGATTGTGACAACATCTTTCATTTTGTCGACTTTAATAACTTCAAACTCAAAAGTTAAGGTTTCATAATGATAAACTGGATCAATAAAATTAATTGAAAAATTCACTATATGTGAACCTGGACCTGGCAAATGCTTTGAAATCGCACTAGTAATCAATCCCATAATCATCACTGATGGCACAAGTGGTTTATCATATTCACTTGCTTTTGCATATTCATGTTGAATATATAATGGATTCGCATCATTGGTTAATCCCAAATACAACAATAATTGATTGTCCTCAATCGATTCTGTTAAGGATAACGAGTCCCCTTCCTCAATTTCATCGATCATTTTCCCGACTTTTCGAGTTTTCATATTATACAAAGCTTTTTCCCTCCGTTGATTAATCTAAATATATTTTAGCGAAGTTCTTATTAAAAAACAAGCGAACTCTTTCACTAACGACTGAATCAATTTAATTTAAATTTTTCCTTAATAAAAAATCAGCTACCCAAAAAGAATAGCTGAAATCATTTTATAATACATTTCTTGTAGTAGTGCTTAATAGATTTTCATAGGCCTGCTCAAAACGTTGTACATCACCAGCACCCATGAAAATGACGACACCATTTTCGTAATCCAATAATGGAGACATGTTATCTTCAGAAATAACTTGTCCGCCTTTTTGGATTTTTGCGCCTAAATCTTCAATCTTAACTTCACCAGCTGTTTCTCTAGCGCTAGAAAAAATATCTAATAAATAAACGTGATCTGCCTTATCTAAAGCTTCTGCAAAATCATCTAGCAAAGCAATTGTCCGAGAAAAAGTATGAGGTTGGAAAACCGCAATAAGTTCTTTTTCGGGATATTTTTGGCGGGCTGCATCAATAGTAGCTTTAATTTCAGCAGGATGATGCGCATAATCATCAACGACTATCATATCTGCAACTTGTTTTTCAGTAAAACGGCGTTTGACACCAGAAAAAGTCAACATTTCAGCTTTTACTTTATCCATGTCTAATTTTTCAAAATAGCTGACAGCAATAACTGCTAATGCGTTTAAAATATTGTGTTTACCAAATGATGGTACTGAAAAACGACCGATAAATTGATCTTGATGATAGACATCAAAAGCAGAACCATTTGTTGTGCGGACAATATTTCTAGCTTGAATATCATCATCTTCTGTTAAACCATAATAATAAATCGGTACATCTGCCTTTAATTTACGTAAGTATTCATCATCGCCATAAGCAAAAATTCCTTTTTTTACTTGATTGGTTAAAGTTTGGAATGCTTCAAAAACGTCATCAATGCTTTTGAAATAGTCTGGATGATCAAAATCTATGTTGGTCATAATCGCATAATCAGGCGCATAAGCCAAAAAATGACGCTGGTATTCACAAGCTTCAAATGAAAAGAATTTTGCATCTGGTTCACCATGACCAGTACCGTCACCAATTAAATAGCTAGTTGGCGCAATTCCACTTAACACATGTGAAAGTAAACCAGTCGTACTTGTTTTACCATGAGATCCCGTTACCGCCACACTTGTATAAGGTTGGATAAACTTCCCAATAAAATCATGGTAGCGAATAATTTCTAAGCCTAACTCTTTGGCTTTAGCAATTTCTTCATGGGTATCAGGAAAAGCGTTCCCTTGAATAATCGTCATCCCAGCCTTAATGTTATCCGCGCTGAAAGGTAAAATTTTAATATGGGCTTTTTCTAAATCTCGTTGGGTAAAGAAATATTTCTCTACATCTGATCCTTGCACTTGATAGCCTTTTTCATGAAGAACTAAAGCTAAAGAGCTCATTCCAGAACCTTTAATACCAACAAAATGATATAGCGTTTCTTTATTATTCATTATTTCTCATCCTTATGTACTTTTTAATTGCGATTCACATTATCATATATATTCAAAAAAATAGCAAATGATTATTCATTTTCTAAGCTATTAAGCGAAGTTTCCCATTACATTTGCCGCAAACAAAGCGATTTGTGTCAATTTTTCTTTGGCGGCTGATTTTTTGGCCGCATTTTTTGCAAAGATAAGTTTTTTCTTTACCTGTGCTAACAGTCGGTGCAAAACGGCTGCCATCAACTTTTTTAAGTAATTGCTTAAAGTCTTGATCTTGATGCTTATAACCTCGCTTGGTTAAATGCAAGTGATAATGACAAAGTTCATGTTTAATTACTTTAATAAATTCTGCCAGGCCATGTTGTTCCACAATCAGAGGATTGAAATCTAAATGGTGATCCTTCAAATGATAACGACCACCGGTAGATTTTAAACGGCGATTAAAAATTGCCTGGTGTTTAAAAGGTAAGCGGAAAGAAGTCAACGAGACTTCTTCCACTAATTTTTGCAACTCATTATTTGTCATTTTTCTTAAGCGGAATCATTGATAAACTGATTCGCCCTTTCTGTACATCTACACCATCAACCCAGACGGTTACCACATCACCAACTGAAACAATATCGGTTGGATGTTTAACAAACTTAGTACTTAGTTTCGAAATATGAACCAAACCATCTTGTTTTACACCAATATCTACAAAGGCACCAAAATCGATTACGTTTCGAACGGTTCCTTGTAGTTCCATGCCGGCTTTTAAATCTTCCATCGATAAAACATCTTGACGGAGTAAAGGTGCTGGCATTTCATCTCGCATATCTCGCCCTGGTTGAATTAGTGCTTCCAAAATATCTTGTACCGTTTCTTTACCAATGCCTAATTCTCGACCTAATTCATTTATAGACAAAGCCTTTATTTTTTTCGTTGCTTCTTCGCTACCTAAATCGGTTAAGGATACATCCGCAATTGTTAAAATGCTCTTTGCAGCTTCGTAACTTTCCGGGTGAATACTAGTATTATCTAATACATTCTTTCCTTCAGGAATTCGTAAAAATCCAACTGCTTGCTCAAAAGCTTTTGGTCCTAAGCGAGGTACTTTTTTTAATTGGTTACGAGCAGTATAAGCACCATTTTCATCGCGATAATTCACAACATTTTGAGCTGTAGTTTTATTTAGACCAGACGCATATTGTAACAATTGCGGGCTTGCTGTATTTACATTAACACCTACTTGGTTAACTGCCGTTTCAACAACGAAATCTAATTGCTCAGACAAGCGTTTTTGACTAACATCATGTTGATATTGTCCAACACCAACTGCCTTCGGGTCAATTTTAACTAATTCAGCTAAAGGATCTTGTAATCTACGAGCGATACTGACTGCACTTCGTTCTTCTACTTGTAAATCAGGAAATTCTGTTCTTGCCACATCACTAGCAGAATAAACTGAGGCACCAGCTTCATTAACAATCACATAAAAAACTTGTTCTTTGACTTCTTTTAATTGCTCAGAGACAAATAATTCCGACTCACGACTAGCCGTTCCGTTACCAATCGCTACCATCTCAACTTTGAATTTTTCAATTAATTTTCTAAAAGCTGGTGCTGCTTCTGCTCTTTTTGCTTGTGAAGCTGGCTTATGAGGATAAATGACTTCGATTGCTAAAACTTTTCCAGTTCCATCAACTACTGCAAGCTTACAACCTGTTCGATAAGCTGGATCAAAACCTAAAACTACTTTATTTTTTAACGGTGATTGTAACAATAAGTTACGTAAATTCTCGCCAAAAATATCGATTGCTTGTTCATCCGCCTTCTCGGTTAATTCATTACGAATTTCTCGTTCGATTGCTGGGCCAATAAATCTTTTATAGCTATCTTGATAAGCATCTTTTAAATAAGTTGCGGTAATTGATTGAGGATTCATTTTTAATTGCTTGTCAAAATATTCAAAAATAAATTGTTCATCAACAACTATACTGACTTTTAATATTTCTTCTTTCTCGCCACGATTTGAAGCTAATACACGATGTGAAACCATTTTACTAATCGGCTCGGAAAAATCGTAATACATCTCGTAGACACTTTTTTCGTCTTTGTCAGCATCTTTGACTTTACTTTCATAAAATCCTCTACTTTTAGTATAATCACGAATCCAAGTGCGATAATCCGGATGATCACTAATTTGTTCTGCTAATATTTCGTGAGCACCTTGCAAAGCTGCTTCTGCTGTTTCAATCTTTTCGTTGATATATTTATTTGCTTCTGCAAATACATCACCTTCTAACGGCATTGACCATAAATATTCAGCTAATGGTTCTAAACCATTTTCTTTAGCAATCGTCGCCTTTGTCCGTCGTTTTTGTTTATAAGGACGATATAAATCCTCTACTTTTTGCATCTTAACAGCTGCTTTGATTTCTGCAGCTAAATCATCGGTTAACTTACCTTGTTCTTCAATGATGCGAAGAACTTCACCTTTTCGTTTTTCCAAGTTTTCTAAATAAGTAAAACGTTCTTCAATCTCACGGATTTGAACTTCGTCTAGACTTCCAGTCCGCTCTTTTCTATAACGGGCAATAAAGGGGACGGTATTCCCTTCTTGTAACATAGTTAAAACTATCTCAATCTGACCCTTTCGATAAGGTAATTCCTTATCAACTAATTGGACAATTGCTTGATTTAAATTTTCTGACATATTTGTACTCCATTCTTCCAAAATCTTTTCTATTTTATCACATTTTTATTCCTTTTGGCGCATTTGTCTTGAAGCTGAAATATTGGGCCATTCGGAAAGGAATAATCCTAGTAAAGTCAGACAAATACCAAAAAAGGTTTTCAATGATAAAGGTTCATGTAAAATAATGACCGATGAGATAGTTGTTAACATAGGAATTGAGTAGATATAAATAGATGAACGTACAGGACCCAACATCTTAACTGAAAAATTCCAAGTAACAAAACAAGTTGCTGAGGCACCTAGCCCTAAGAAAATAAGATTCCAAAAATTTTCACCATTGGCTAAGCGCGAAAAATCAAAGTGATCGATTGATAGCAATAAAACAGGCAACATAGTAATTAATCCGTAAAAGAATATTTTCTTGGTCATACCAATCGTACTATAACCGAAGCTACTGATTTTTTTAACAAACAAAGAATAAATTGCCCAAAAGAAAATCGCGATAAAAGTTAAACCATCTCCAATTGGATTAACTTGGATAGCGCCATTCAAACTGATTAATGAAATTCCTATTAATGAAAAAATAAACCCCATAATGAACATCTTGTACAGCTTACCTTGCTTTAGTACAAATCGACTCAACAAAGCAGTCATAAATGGGCTTAATGAACCAATAATCCCAACGTTCATAGCAAAAGTATAAGTCAAAGCTACATTTTCTAAGTAATAATAAAGGAAGACCCCAGAAATTCCTGCACAAATAAAATAAAATTCTTCTTTCCAATTTTTAAAAGGAATGATTTTAGGTGAAACAATCGCTAAAGCAATAAAACCTAATAGAAAGCGAATAAACAATATTTCAATTGGTAAAAAGCTTTTTAGTAAAACTTTAGTCGAAACAAAAGTTGTCGCCCAGATAATGACTGTTACGCCTGCAGCTATATGTCCTTTATATTTTTCCACACCATCACTCCTTATTAAAACTTAAAGACACTAGTAGTTTTCTATAAAACTCACCAGCGCCTTTAAATACTCGGTTGCCAGCCATGACCGGCATTTGAAATTTCAAAATCCTTTACTATTTTTTCTTGATTGAACACAACGCCATGTAGTGAACCGCCAAAAACAGCACCACCATCAATCCCAATTTTCCCATCACTTTGCCATAAATCCGTCGTAGTCATATCCCCATAAAGCATTGGTGTAACCGTATGACCAAAAACAATTGTTTTGCCCGTTTGATTTTTTCCTTTAATAAAAGGTTCTCTTATCCATAAAAAATCATGAGGCGAACTTTTTTTCCAATCTTTTTGTACTAAATCCACTCCTGCGTGAACAAAAATATATTTTTCCCACTCAAAATAAAATGGACGCTCTTGTAAAAAAGTAATCAATTCTCCGTAACGACTTTTAATCATCATAGCCATTTCAGTAGGTGAATATTCTTCAATTGCACCAGGGTGTAAAAGGCTCTCCATCGTTTCCTTGCCACCATTATGAAAATAATTGGGGCCCCAATCCTCTGGCGCTGCTAAAAATTCTAGAAAATATGCTTCATGGTTTCCCATTAAATAGATAACATTTTGTTCCTCCACTAATTTTTTTCCTAGTAACCAACAATCCTTGCTTTTCTTTCCGCGATCATTCAAATCGCCGATTAATATAAGCTGTTGCTGAGTTTGGTAGTTTTGTAACATCTCTTGAAAAAGGTGATATTCGCCGTGAATATCACCGATAGCAAACACTTCAGTTGGATTGTTTAATTTCATTTTCCAGATACCACAAAATAATTGCCTTCAATATCAACAAAATTAAAGACATATTCTCCACCAATTTGTGTTAAATCTCCAAGTTGAACTGCTTTTTCCTGTAAATCTTTATAAAGTGCCATCACATCATCACTACTGAAAATTAATGCTGGGCTTGGTTCGCTTACCTCATCAGAATTATTTTCAATAAATGTCCGATCATAAATCATAAAGTGGACAGCACCATTTGGTACCACAGCAATTTCTGCAACTGGTGAACCATCAATTTCATTTTGACTGATAATGACAAAACCAAGCTTCTCCCAAAATGCTGCATATTTTGCTACATCGTTAGCATATAAAATAATCGTTACTTGTTCATTAAACATATTTTCACCTCGCCTCAGTTTAACAAAAATACATCAGGTATGCATCAAAAAAACCAGTGGTTCATCTGATAAAAATCAGACAATTCACTGGTTATTGTTCGTTTGGCGCAAAATTAATTTTTAATCCTGGTCGATCTAAAGCAATTTCAGTTACTTCATAAATCAAACGTTCAATAATTTTAAAAACTGGAATAGCAATTTCGTTGGCTTCTTTTTTTGATAAATCAGACGGCTTCTTAATTTCCCGATTCATGATGTGGATGACTTGAGAGACACTCCCACCAACAATGAATTCTTCAAAAGGAAAAGTAAAGAAAACTCTGACACCAACAATGCTATTTTCTTGTGGGTAGCTCGGATCAGTTGTATTAAGAATATCAAAATTAACATCTAATTTTTGTTCCACCTCTTGGCCCACTGGTGGTATTCCATAATTAAATGATTCGACTGTTTCTGGCTCACGTTGTAATTCCATGACGCACCTCCTCCATAAAATTATAATCAATAATCTAGAAGATGGAAACTAGTTTTCGTAAATTATTTACAACAAAATTTGCTGGAACCTCTTCAAACTGATCTAAATCATAAAATACTGTGGCAATATCGGCATTTTTTCCGGCTAAAATATCGAGTTTTCGATCACCAATCATAACCGTTTCGTGTCGATCTAGATGAAATTCTTCAATCAATTGATTAATCGCTGTTGGATCTGGTTTACGCGGAAAACCTGATTCAGAGCCAATTATTGCCTCGACATAGTCCGCTAAACCATCACGTTTTAGCAAATCCCAAGTATCATCACTACGTCGATGTGTCAAAATAAAATGTCTGCCGCCTCGTTGTTTTAATTGCTGTAAAGTTTCTCTCGTATCTTCAAAAGGGATGGCTTGATTTAAATAAGATTTTTCTACTCGATGAAAATCTTTGTCAAAATTTGTATCAGTTAATCCTTCTTCTTGAATCAATTGATGGATTGATTCTTTTTTAATGCGAAGATAAACAGTCTCTTTTGACAAATCTTTATGGTAAGCAGTTAATGTTTCCATCAAAGCTTGCATCATCACTGGATAACTATCATAAAGTGTACCATCAAAATCCCAAATATAATTTTTCATAAAAGCCCTCGCTAAGTTTACATAATTTTTTTATGGGTAATCTTCATTTGCTGATCGAAATCATAAATCATAGCTGTCGCATTAGGAATATCAATTTGGTTCACCTCTAGCGGTGGTACTTCTTCAATATAACGAATCAATGACCGCAAACTATTTCCATGACCAACAACTAAAACTGTTTTTCCAGCTTTTAATTCTGGTACAATTTCATCTTGCCATAGAGGGATGACGCGCTGCTCAGTCTGGTGCAGACTTTCTCCTTTTGGAATCAGGCGGGGATCGAGATTATTGTAACGCCGATCAAAATGATTTATTTTGACTTGTGGGGGCACTTCATCATACCCTCTTCGCCATTTTTCCACTTGCTCAGCCCCATACTCAGCAGTCATTTTAGCTTTGTTTTTTCCAACTAAGTCACCATAATGACGTTCGTTAAGCCGCCAAGTTTTAAATTCTGGTACCGCACTAGCATTATTTTGTTCTAAAATGAGTTCTGCTGTCAAAATGGATCTTTTTAAAACTGATTCAAATGCAAGATCAATTTGATAACCTGCCTCAGAAATTTTCTTCCCAGCAAGAATTGCTTGTTCTCGTCCTTTTTCAGTTAAATTAACATCTAACCAACCGGTCCAATAATTTGCAAAGTTTGCTTCACTTTCACCATGACGTATTAAAATTAATGGCATAAAATAACCCTCTTTAAACTTTTTTGATAAATTGATTTTGACAATTTTTACATGTCACTTTAATTTTCCCTTTGCCCCGAGGTGCGCGCATTTCTTGTTTACAATTTGGACATTTAAAATACTTAAATTGGCGCTGACTTTGTAACTTTCTCCACCATTTAATCAATTTCTGATTTTCATTACTCCGAGGATAGATTTTTTTGGAAAAGAAACGATAGAAAATGATCCCTAAAATAAATAATCCTAGTAAATCACCTAAATAAAATGGTATCCAGCGTTTAAAAAGTGATAGTATCAGCCAAATGATTAACAAAGTTTTATTGAGTTGATCAAATCGACCATAGCGTCCTCGCATCATCTGTTGATATTTTTGATTTATTTTCATTAATCTTTGTAGCCAAATATTTCTCATAATTGTCCATCCTTATATTTTTCTTCCAGCATAAATCCTTTCAATGAACTCAAAATGAAATATTTCATGAAAATTAGCTTTTTTTATAAATAAAAAAAACGCCAAACATCTTTATGATTTAGCGTATCTCTTCTTTATTTGTTATATATTTTTGGTCCTTTACGCATATTTTTGCGATCATTTTTTGGTGCCGCCATGTCTTTAGATCTTCCGCCACCTTGTTTCTTTTTGATTAATTCTAACATCTTTTCTTTTTGATTCATTTTTTACACCGCCTTTAAAGGTAGAACTACTATATCATAAAAAACCTTATTAGTTTTAAAAAAAATTTAATCTTAATAATTAAAAAAAGACTGCAGCAGCAGCCTTAATTACTATTTTTCATTTTTGGGGCCCACCAACATTAAGATACCACTAATAATATTGACAAATAATAATGTACATACACCTAACGCTGTTGTGTTTGGACGAACACCTTTATAAGCGCGCCAACTCGTAATAGTCATTGGTATCATCCAAGCTAGAGGAATAAGCAACCAAGCACAACCAATCGTCGTTAAAATATTAAAAATAAATGCAATTAACAACATGGTATCTCCCTCTTGATCAGGATAATTTACTCCTAAAATATCAGAGAATATCTCTTCGTCTTCTGGTTCAGTATAAACTGGTTTTTTTTCAGATAATGTGATGACGGCCCCCTCACCTTCACCGTAAATCTCAACCTCTTCTCCAACGATTGGAACAAAACTAAATTGATGACGCTTAAATTCCATGATGCTTTGATCATCTAACCCGATAAAAATTTTATCCTCTTCAATTTTTATAATTTTTGCCACTTTTCTTCCTCCTACCAAAAAAATATCTGATACCTAATTATTAATAAATTAAATTCCCAAAAAAAATTTAGTTAAAATAAGTATCTTTATAAATGTAATTGTGACACAGTAAACCATCATCTTCAAGTTAGTTTTAAAAAAAGCAGCTAAATATATTAGCTGCCAGAAAAATTATTTTATTTTTTTAATAATGTCACAGATTCCACATGATTTGTTTGTGGAAATAAGTCCACTGGTTGGATACTGGCCGCTTTATAACCTAATGTTGCATAATGTTTCAAATCTCTAGCTAACGTTGCAGGATTACAAGAAATATAAACAATTTTTGCAGGGTTTATTTCAGCTGTTGCATCAATAAAACTTTCAGTTAAACCTTTTCTTGGTGGATCAACGAAAATAACATCTGGTCGGATGCCTTTTTCTACCCATTTATGCATGATATCTTCAGCTTTACCTGTTCGAAAAGTGACATTTTCAAGCTCATTTTTTAGGGCATTGAATTTTGCATCATTAATTGCTTGCTTAACAACTTCTACACCGTAAACATGATGTACCCGATCAGCAAAAGATAAACCAATTGTTCCAATACCACAATAAGCATCAATCACAGTATCTGTTGGCTGTAAATCAGCTAAATCAATGGCTAACTGATATAATTTTTCTGCTTGCTCCGTGTTGACTTGATAAAATGATTGAGCCGAAATGCGATATGTTTTTCCTAATAAATTATCAAAAATATATTCTCGGCCTAGCAATAAGTTTTCTTGACGGCCTAAAATGACATTGGTTTTCTCCGTGTTTACATTTTGAACCACCGACACAACTTCTGGCAAAGCTTTTTGGATTTCAGTTGCTATTTCAACACCTTTAAAGAATTTTTCTTTTCGGGTAACTAAGACAACCATCATTTCATGGGAATAATGTCCTCGTCTAATAACGATATGACGCAAAAATCCTGTGTTCTCCTCTTCATTATAAGGTTTTACATTAAATCGACGTAATATATCTCGGACGACCAAAATAGCTTCGTCGATTTTTGGATCTTGAATAAAGTAATCTTCAATTGGCAATAACTCATGGGAATTTTTGCGATAAAAACCAGTTGCTAGCTCGCCATTGATATTTCTGACAGGAATTTGTGCTTTATTACGATAAGCATAAGGTTTTTCCATCCCGATTGATTCTTTTACTTCAACTTCTGGTAAGTGAGCAATTTTGTCCATCACATGTTTAATTTGATTTTGTTTAAATACCAATTGACTCTCATATTTCATATGGCTCAATGGTGCAATTCCGCTGCGTAATAAATCATGGTTTTCTACAGGGACACGTTCTGGACTTTCTGACAGGCGATTAATTACTTTTCCATAGCCAAATTTTTTACCAGTTTTTACTACTAATAATTCAACTTCTTCACCAGGTAGTGCATTTTCTACAAACAATGCAAAGCCATCAATATGGGCCACACCCATTCCTTCATAAGTTAAATCATCAATCACTGTTGTGTAGGTTTCATTTTTTTTAATCAATATTTTTCTCCTTCGTTGTTGAATGCTTCAATCATTTTAATGAATCTGCCGTCAAATTGCAAGATGAAAAAACGACTCTGTCCAAACAGAGCCGCTAATTGTTATTTTTGATCATCTGGAGTATCTTTATCTTCTTCTTGTAACTTTTCAAACTCTTTAACTAATTCTTGACCTGCCTCTTGCTCTTCAAGTTCATCTTCTCCTTGAATAGCAGCATCAGAAATTTCATCAGTGTTAGCAAAAAATTCAATATGTTGATGCAAATTTTCAAAACGCATCGGTGCGTCACCACCATACTCGCCATCTAAATTAATCATCATTCGTTTATTTTCATCTTCAACAGATGCTTCTAAAAAACTAGTTTTAACATAAAGAACTTTCGGATCATTCACATGTTTCCCACCATTAATTACTAAAGTAATCAAACGGACAATTTCAAATAAATTAGCTGTTTTTACGACAATCAAAGAAAACTTTCCATCATCTAACATTGCATCTGGTGCAATTGTTTCAAAACCACCAATAGAATTTGTCAGTCCCAAGAAAAACATTGAAACATCACCCTGATATTCGCCGCCCTCATATTTCAAATCCACTTTAATGGGTTTGATTCGGGGTAACATTTCCGCACCTTTAGCAATGTAAGCTAAATAACCAAAAATACTTTTTAGCTCTGAAGGCACTTCGTAAGTTAACTCGGTTAAGTAACCAGCAGCTGCAATATTTATAAAGTAAGTATCATTCGCCTTACCAATATCCATTTTGACAGTCTGTTCTTTTTGGATCACTTCAGCTGCGGCTTTTACATTGTTGCGGGGAACTTTTAAAGCTCTAGCGTAATCATTGGTTGTACCGGCTGGTATGATCGCAATTTTAGGACGTTTTTCCAAACCTGCGATACCATTGACAACTTCATTGATTGTGCCATCTCCACCTGCAGCAACAATTAAACTAAATCCTGCTTTGGCAGCTCGAGTCGCTTCATTTTTGGCTGAATCAGGCTCTGCTGTCGTGGCAAAGGCGCTGGTTTCATAACCGGCTTGTTCGATTGCTACTAAAATATCGGCAAGGTTATTCCGTAAAATTTCTTTACCGGATACTGGATTATAAATTAATCGTGCTTTTTTCACAGTTGGGCTCCTTCTAGCGTTTGGCTAATTCTTCTTGCAACAATTTGTTTACCACACCTGGGTTGGCTTTTCCTTTAGTAGCTTTCATGATTTGCCCAACCAAGAAACCAACAGCACGATCTTTACCATTTTTAAAATCATCGACTGATTGTTGGTTGTTATCTAAAACTTCATTAATCATTGGCAACAATTGTGCAGGATCTGAAAGTTGAACTAAGCCTTTCTGTTCAACAACTGTTTTTGCATCGCCGCCATTTTCAATTAATTCCCGGAAAACTTTTTTAGCAATTTTAGAACTGATCGTTCCATCATTGATTAAAGTAATCATACCAGCCAAATTATTTGGTGTTAATTTTGTTTGATTTAATTCTATTTTTTCGCTGTTTAAATAAGCGGAGACTTCGCCCATTAACCAGTTAGAAGCTAATTTAGCATCTGCACCTTCTGTTAAAGTACTTTCGAAGAAATCAGACATTTCTTTACTTTGGGTAAGTACCATTGCATCATATTCTGGTAATTCTAATTCTTCTATATAGCGAACACGACGAGAAGCTGGCATTTCAGGTAATTCTTCCCCTACTTTTTTAATCCATTCATCATCAATGACAAATTTAGGAATATCTGGTTCAGGGAAATAACGGTAATCACTAGAACCTTCTTTAACCCGCATTAAAACAGTTTTGTTGGTTCCTTCATCATAACGGCGTGTTTCTTGCTGAATTGTACCACCAGATAATAAAACTTTGGTTTGACGTTGCACTTCAAAAACTAAACCTTTTTTTACAAAGCTAATTGAGTTTAAATTTTTCAATTCTGTTTTTGTTCCAAATTCTTCTTGTCCATAGGGACGTAAAGAAATGTTAGCGTCACAGCGCATTGAGCCTTCTTCCATTTTAACATCAGAAACACCAGTAAATTGAATGATTGATCGTAAAGCATCTAAATAAGCATACGCTTCTTCTGGCGAACGCATATCGGCTTCAGATACAATTTCAATTAATGGTGTGCCTTGACGGTTCAAATCGACATAAGAATATCCACCGATACCATGCATATTTTTACCAGCATCTTCTTCTAAATGAACTCGTTCGATCCGGATTTTCTTCTTTTTACCATTTACATCAATTTCAATCCAACCATCATGACCGATTGGTTCATCAAATTGAGAAATTTGGTAAGCTTTAGGATTATCGGGATAAAAATAGTTTTTACGGTCAAAATGCATATGTTTTGAAATTTGGCAGTTTAAAGCTAAGGCTGCTTTCATACCAAATTCAATCGCTGCCTTATTCATTACTGGTAAAACGCCAGGATAACCCCAGTCAATAATATCAGTATTAGTATTTGGCTCTGCACCGAAATGAGCTGGTGCTGGAGAAAAGATTTTAGAGTTTGTTTTTAATTCTACATGGACTTCAAGCCCGATGACTGTTTCTAAATTCATTAATCGTTACCCCCTAAAATCACAGGTTTTTGTTTATGGAAATCTGTTGCTTGTTCAAAAGCGTAAGCCGCTTTATACATCGTGTTTTCGTCAAAATGTTTACCAATTAATTGTAACCCAACTGGTAGACCTTCAGAAAATCCTGCTGGAATTGACATTCCTGGTAAACCTGCTAAATTGACTGGAATAGTCAAGATATCGTTCATGTACATAGTAATTGGATCATTGATATTTTCACCGATTCCAAAGGCAACAGTTGGTGCAGTTGGCCCAATGATTAAGTCATAATCTGCAAAAACTTTATTAAAATCTTCTTTTATCAAAGTACGAACTTGACCAGCCTTTTTGAAGTATGCATCGTAATAACCAGCAGATAGTGAGAAAGTCCCTAGCATAATCCGACGTTTCACCTCTTCACCAAAGCCTTCAGTCCGTGAATTGACATATACATCTTCTAAATCTTCTACTTTTTCTGAACGGAAACCGTAACGAATACCATCAAACCGTTGTAAGTTTGAACTTGCTTCAGATGAAGCAATAATATAGTACACTTGTACGCCATATTTTGAATGAGGTAAACTAACTTCTTCAACTGTGGCACCCAATGCTTTAAAAGTTTCAACGGCTTTTTGAATTGATTCTCTGACACCCGCATCAATTCCTTCACCTAAATATTCTTTCGGTAAAGCAATTTTCATTCCTTTAATGTCACCAGTTAAACCAGCTGCAAAATCTGGGACAGAAGCACCAGATGATGTACCATCTTTTTCGTCATAGCCAGAAATAGCATTTAAAACTAACGCATTGTCTTTAACATTACGTGTAAATGGTCCAATTTGATCTAATGATGAAGCAAAAGCAATTAAACCAAAACGAGAAACCCGGCCATAAGTTGGTTTCATGCCGACAATGCCGTTAAATGATGCCGGTTGGCGAATTGAACCACCAGTATCACTACCAAGAGAAGCAGGTACTTGTCCCGCAGCAACAGCAGCTGCTGAACCACCAGAAGAACCACCAGGAACTTTAGAATGATCCCAAGCATTTTTCGTTTTTTTGAAATAAGAGGTCTCAGTTGAACCACCCATCGCAAATTCATCCATATTTAATTTTCCAACTGGGATCAAATCATTTGCATAGATTTTTTCCATTACTGTTGCATCATAAATTGGGTTGAAGTTAGACAATATTTTTGACGCAGCAGTTGTTAAAATATCCTTGGTTACGATATTATCTTTGATTCCAATCGGAATTCCTGCTAATACATTATCTTCGGAAATACCTTTCAGGTCGATAGCTTTCGCTTCTTCCAATGCTTTGTCTTCATTTAAAGTAATAAAAGCTTCAACCTTTTCTTCAGTTGCCTTAATCCGATCAAAGGTTTCTTTTGTCAAATCAGTAGCTGTAATTTCTTTTGAAACTAGCAGGCTGTGTAATTCTTCAATTGATTTATCAAATAATTTTTCCATTATGCGCCTGCCCCTCCATCATCAATAATTGCTGGTACTTTAATGAATCCATCTTCAGATTCTGGTACGTTTTTCATTAGTTCTTTTCGCGACCAACCATCATGGGCCACATCTTCTCTCATTACATTTACTGTTTCGACAACATTTGAAGTTATTTCGACACCTTCAGTATCTACTTCACTTAGTTGTTCTACCATATCAATAATTTTTCCTAATTGATCAGTAAATCCAGTTAATTCATCAGCGGAAAAAGAAAGTTTTGCTAATTTCGCAACATGCTGGACTTGTTCTTCGTTAATTGCCATAATATCCCTACTTTCAATGTGTTTGCTAATATTGACTCATTTTATCATATCTTTTTAAGAATGCGCACTTTTTCTCGTCGAAAAAACGATAGCGAGTCTATGATACTTAATAGTTCTTGCTATCGTCAACTGTCTTTCTGAAAAAAATATGAGTTTTTGTTAAGTTTGTGCATCCTTTAATGCATCAACCAGCTGTGACTCATTCCAAACAGTCACACCTAAATTTTGCGCTTTGGTTAATTTACTACCCGCGTCTTCACCTGCTACAACAACATCAGTTTTCTTCGACACACTCCCAGTGACATTACCACCTAATTGTTCGATTTGTTCTTTTGCTTCTTCTCGAGTAAACTCAGTCAATTTACCAGTTAAAACGATTGTTTTTCCTTTAAATACTGAATCGACTTCTTCTAAATCAGATTGACGAACACCTAGATAAGTTAAATTCACCCCGTATTTTTCTAATTCCGCCATTAATTCATGGACTTCTTGATTTTCAAAATAAGTAATTAAACTATCCGCAATTGTCTCACCTAAAGTATTTAAGGTGATGACTTCTTCCTTACTAGCTTTTGCAATATGAGCTAAATCGCCAAAATGTTCTGCTAAAATACCAGCTGCCTTTGCACCTACATGACGAATACCTAAACCAAACAATAATCGTTCAACTGAATTATTTTTACTTGCCTCGATGGCGTTTAAAATATTTTCAGCAGATTTATCTTTGATCTTATCTAGTGTCAGGAGCCGCTCTTTATCTAAGTTATATAAACCAGCTACATCAGTAACTAAGCCCTTGTCAAACATTTGTGCTAACACTCTTGGTCCCAAGCCATCAATATTCATTGCATTTCGAGAAACAAAATGACTCAAACCTTCTTTAATTTGCGCTGGACACTTTGGGTTAATACAACGTAGAGCAACTTCTTCATCTAAATGAACCAATTCGCTGTTGCAAACCGGACAATGGGTTGGAATCTCATAAGGTTGACTATCATCTGGTCGTTTATCTAAAATCACTTGTGCAACTTCAGGAATAATATCTCCCGCTTTATAAATACGCACCACATCATTGATCCGAATATCTTTTGCTTTAATATAATCACTATTATGAAGACTTGCTCTGGCGACTGTTGTTCCAGCTAAGCGAACCGGCGTCATGATTGCAGTCGGTGTTACTACACCTGTTCGACCAATTGTCCATTCAATATCATTTAAAGTTGTTTCAGCTTCTTCTGGTGGGAATTTATAGGCTGCTGCCCAACGAGGCGCTTTGACGGTAAAGCCTAATTGATCTTGCAAAGAGAATTCATTCACTTTTATTACAATCCCATCAATGTCATACGCTAAATCAGCTCTTTTCTCATGGTAACTTTCAATATAAGCCCAAACTTCATCAATCGTGTTATAAACTTGATGCTCTGGATTGACTTTGAAACCCAAACGACTCATTTCATTCAAAGCATCATCTTGAGTTGTAGCAGCCAGCGGACCAAAATCAGCTAAAGTATAAAGAAAAGTACTTAAATTTCTACTGGCGGCTACTCGAGTATCTAATTGACGTAAGCTTCCAGCTGCCGCATTTCGCGGATTGGCAAAAACTTCCTTGCCTTCCTCTTCTCTTTTCTGATTCAATTTAACAAAAGAAGCTTTCGGCATGTAACATTCTCCACGAACTTCGATTGACAAAGCCTCAGGTAAAGTTAATGGAATAGATTTTACAGTCTTCAAATTCTCAGTAATATTTTCTCCAACAGTACCGTCTCCTCTAGTTGCCCCTTGGACAAAACGGCCATTTTCATATTTTAAAGAAATGGATAAGCCGTCAATTTTTAATTCACAACAATAACTAACTGGATGCCCCACTGCTTTTTGAACTCGTTCATCAAAGGCCACCAATTCTTCTTTATTAAAAACATCGTTCAAACTATAAAGTGGCGTCTCATGGACAACTTTTTCAAATCCAGCTAAGATCACACCGCCTACTCGTTGCGTGGGTGAATCCTCGGTAATTAAGTCAGGATATTGAGTCTCTAAATCTACCAATTCTTGATATTTTTGATCATAAACATAGTCTTCCACTGAAGGTTTATCTTCTACATAGTATTCATGCGCATATTGATTTAATTCTTCTCGCAATACTTTGCTTTTTTCTTCGGCTTGTTGGAAAGTCATTTCAGCCATAGTAACCTCCTGTTATTTTGCTTAAGTAATTTATTGACACATTTTTAATTAAATTTTTTCAATTGGAGCAAAGGCGGCCAATAAACGTTTAATTCCTTGTTGGGGAAATGCAACATCTAATTCTATATCTTGAGCATTTCCACTAACTTTTACGACAGTACCAGTTCCCCATTTTTTATGGGCAACCTTATCACCTAATTGCCAAGCTACATTTTCTCCACCAGAAGCTTGTTTACTTTGAACTGCTGGTTTGGTAGCATGCTGATACTTGGGTTTTTGATAAGATTGGAATGGACTATTTGATTGTGTTGGTTGCGCCTGAATACCCGTTTGGTTTAATAGACTGTCATCAATTTCTGCCACAAAACGAGAGGGAGAATTGTATTGAGTCTTACCATATAAAGTTCGTGAAAAAGCATTAGTCAAGTACAATTGGTTTTCTGCTCGTGTAATCCCAACATAGGCCAAACGACGTTCTTCTTCTAATTGCGCTTCTTCCATTAAAGAACGACTTGATGGAAAAATTTTCTCTTCCATTCCGACTAAAAAGACCACTGGGAATTCTAATCCTTTTGCGGCATGTAGTGTCATTAATGTTACTTGTGCGCTTTCTTCTTGATAATCATCTAAGTCTGAAACCAAAGCTAAATCATTTAAAAAGACGGCTAGTTTTTCTTCTGGTTGATCACCATCCTCAACAGCTTGCTGAGATCGTTTATCAAATTCTTGCGTAACAGATCTAAATTCCTCTAAGTTTTCTAGTCGCGATTCTGCTTCTAAAGTACGCTGATTTTTCAGCTCGGCTAAATAACCGGTTTTTTCTAAAATTTGATCTACTAAATCCGTCACTGGCAAATAAATAATCATTTCTTGGAATTGTCGAATCATTTCTCCAAATTCAGCCAAATTGCGACCAGCTTTACCTGATATATTAGCTAAATCGACATTTTGAGCAGCTTCTACCAAAGACCAGTCATGAATAGCTGCAAACTCCCGTAATTTATCAACTGAGCTTGGACCAATTCCCCGCTTTGGTACATTGACAATTCGCTCAAAACTCACCGCATCTCTTGGATTATTAATAATATTTAAGTAAGCAATAATATCCTTGATTTCTTTGCGATCATAGAACTTGTGACCACCCACCATAGTATAAGGAACATTAGCTTTAACTAAAGTATCTTCAATTACACGAGATTGTGCATTGGTCCGATACAACACTGCAAAATCATTAAAATTACGATTATTTTGATGCATTTGATTACGGATTTCACTAACGATAAACTGTGCTTCATCTCGTTCACTGTCAGCACGATAATAAGTAATTTGTTCCCCTGATTGATTATCAGTCCACAAATCTTTTGGCCGCCGATTAGAATTGTTTTGAATTACTTCATTGGCTGCCTGTAAAATATTTTGTGTAGAGCGATAATTCTGCTCCAATAAAATCACACTGGCATTAGGATAATCTTTTTCAAAATCCAAAATATTTTGCATGTCAGCACCACGCCAACCGTAGATACTTTGATCCGCATCACCAACAACGCATAAATTTTTGAAACGAGCGGATAAAAGATTAACCAAAGTGTATTGAGCATGGTTCGTATCTTGATACTCATCCACATGCAAATAGTGGAATTTATTTTGATAATAAGTTAAGACATTTTCATGTTCAGAAAACAACCGAATTGTATTCATAATCAAATCGTCAAAGTCCATACTTTGATTGTTACGCAAAGCTTTTTGATAAGATTCATAACACCGAGCGACAATTTCTTCAAAAAAAGAGCCTTGCATTTCAGCATATTGATCCGGTGTAATTAACTCATTTTTCGCATTACTGATCGTCCCTAAAATTGAACGGGGATCATATTTTTTTGGATCAATATTAAGATCCTTTAAAATACGTTTCATCAAAGAAAGTTGGTCAGAGCCATCTAAAATTGTGAAATTCCGGTCATAACCAATCGCATCGACATCTCTTCTTAAAATTCGCACACACATGGAGTGAAAAGTTGAAACCCAGACATCTTCCCCACCTTTTCCTAAAATAGCATTGACCCGCTCTTTCATTTCTCGAGCAGCTTTATTGGTAAAAGTGATCGCTAAAATATTCCAAGGATTAACGTCTTTTTCTTCTATTAAGTAGGCAATACGGTGAGTTAAAACCCGCGTCTTCCCACTACCGGCGCCAGCCATAATTAAAAGCGGGCCTTCTGTATGAAGCACCGCTTCTTTTTGCTTTGGATTAAGTCCAGTTAAAAGTTCTTGCTTATTTGGCATGCAAAACTTCCTTTCATCATTTCAATCTCACCTATTATAACATCTAAAAAAGAGGGATAAAACTGACAACCCTTAACTTATGAAATATTCTCTTGAATTTCTGAAAAAACAGAGCTAAATTAAATAAGGCATTAGGAGGAGAAACAAATGAAAGAACACGAAATAAAAAAATTAGATCATACAAAATTAGAATTCATTTTAAAAGGATTAATCATTGGTGGTATTTCTGGGATCATCGTAAGTCTCTTTCGATTATTGATTGAGGTAGCAGGTGAAAAAATTGTTGGGATTTATTTATTTTTGCAAATTCACCGTTGGTACATCATTCTCTGGCTGATTCTCATGATATTTTGTGCACTTTTCGTTGGGAAAATTGTTCAATCGGAGCCAGATATTAAAGGCAGCGGGATTCCGCAAGTTGAAGGAGAACTACAGGGGGAAATCCATCAAAATTGGTTCGCTGTCTTATGGAAAAAATTCTTAACAGGTGTCCTCTCAGTTGGCTCAGGTTTATTTCTAGGTCGAGAAGGTCCGTCTATTCAACTAGGAGCAACAGTTGGCCAAGGATTTGGGCATTTTTTTAAAGCCACCCCAGCTGAAAAGAAAATTTTCATTTCCAGTGGTGCTGCTGCCGGATTATCAGCTGCCTTTAATGCACCCGTGGCTGGACTATTATTTGTTCTCGAAGAAATTCATCATAGCTTTTCACCACTCATGTGGATTACATCCTTAACTGCTGCATTAAGTGCCAATCTTATTTCATTAAATTTTTTTGGTTTAAAACCGGTTCTATTTTTTTCTGAAGTCCCTTCGTTACCTTTAAAATATTATGGACATTTAATTCTTTTAGGTGCCTTACTAGGGATATTTGGCTTCATCTATCAAAAGGTACTATTGTCCTTAGCTAGTTGGTATCAAAAAACACATTTACCAGAATTTTTATACGGATTGATTCCTTTTATCCTAATTATTCCCATTGGAATTTTTTTCCCTCACTATCTTGGTGGTGGGAATCAAATTATTATTTCTTTAGGTCTAAACAACTTCTCGATGCAATTTTTATTAGGCTTATTTCTTTTGCGTTTTGTTTTTTCGATGATTTCTTATGGAGCAAGCTTACCAGGAGGAATATTTTTACCGATTTTGACATTAGGAGCTATTATAGGCGCCATATACGGCACTTTAATTCATCAATTTTTTGGCGTTGAAAGTATCTATATTCGTGATTTTGCAATTTTTGCAATGGCAGCATACTTCACCGCGATTGGAAAAGCACCATTGACCGCCATCATTCTAGTTACAGAAATGGTCGGCAACATAACACATTTGATGCCTTTAGCCGTTTGTTCCTTATGTGCATATATTATGAATGACTGGTTAGGTGGTAACCCGATTTATGAATCTCTGTTGGAACGCTTGGTTAAACACAATAGTCCCAGTATTACTGGTATTAAAACAGTTTTTGAATTTCCTGTTAATGCCGAGAGTAATTTAGATGGTATCTTGGTTCGCGATTTTAATTGGCCACAAGAAATGTTACTAATCTCGATTCTACGTGGATCAAATGAACTTTTAACTCATGGTGATACCGTCATGAAAGCCGGCGATATTTTAATGATTTTAACCGACGAAGGTAATCTATCTAACATCAGAAAATCAATTACAACCTATTCGCAACTAAACCAATGACCGTAATCATTGGTTTTTTTCTTAAAAATGTTTATGGACGTTTTTGAATGTTTTTGATTGATTAGGTCATTTAATTGTGCTATGATGTTTTTGAGGAGGAATGGAAATGCTTACAGAAGAGCGACGAAAAAAAATACTAGAATTATTAGATGAACATAATGTTGTGAAATCTCAAGATTTAATGAATCGTTTACAGGCTTCAGAGTCAACCATTCGTCGTGATTTACAAGAATTAGAAGATGATGGTCATTTAAAGCGAGTTCACGGTGGTGCCACGAAAATGCAATTTTTAGATGATGAGCCTGCCTTCTCTGAAAAATCATTCAAAAACATTCAACAGAAACAAGCAATCGCAAAATTAGCCAGTCAAGAAATTGATGATGGCGATATTATTTATTTAGATGCTGGAACAACAACAATCGAACTTATTCCTTATTTAAAAGATATTGTCGTCACTGTTGTGACCAATTCAGTTGGTCTGGCTGCAAAATTAGTTGAACATCAAATCAACACAATTGTTTTAGGCGGCCGAATCAAATTAAAAACTGATGCTGTTATCGGCTCTCAAGCGATGGCGCAATTAAGTCAATATCGTTTTGATAAAGCATTTGTGGGCACCAATGGTATTTCAGAAAAAACCGGCTACACCACGCCAGATCCTGAAGAAGCAGCACTAAAACGACTAGCTATCCAACAGTCCGAAAAAGCATTTATTTTGGCAGACTATTCTAAATTTAATCAAACAACATTTGTTCAAATTACTAAACTTTCTGAAGCAATCATTCTCACTGATCGATGTCCGACTGAACTTTACACTGACATCGCTAAACAAACTACTATTAAGGAGGTTTCTGTATGATTTATACAGTGACACTAAATCCTTCTATTGACTATATTGTACATGTAGATCAGTTGAAGATTGGCGATATCAATCGCATGAAAAATGATTTTAAATTACCTGGCGGGAAAGGAATTAATGTTTCACGAATTTTGGCAAGGATCAATGTTCCTTCTACTGCCTTAGGTTTCATCGGCGGCTTTACTGGAAGCTTTATTAAAGGTTGGCTAAAAGAAGAGAATGTTCAAACCAATTTTACTGAAGTCAGTGACGATACGCGTATCAATATAAAACTAAAAGCAGTTGAAGAAACTGAAATAAATGGCTTAGGCCCAGATGTTTCAACTGCAGAAATGTTACATCTAAAACAAATTTTAAAAGATGTCACCAAAGATGATGTAGTTGTCTTATCTGGTAGCAAACCAGCCAGTGTGCCAACCGGTTTTTACCAAGAATTAATAGAAGTGATTAAGTCAACTGGTGCTGAATTTGTGATTGATACTACTGGAGCAGATTTAATGGATGCTTTACCAAGCGGTCCACTTTTAGTGAAGCCTAACAATCACGAATTGGCTGAATTATACGAGACAACTTTTGATTCAGTGGAAGATATTTTCCCGTACGGTGCAAAATTGTTAGCTACTGGTGCAAAACACGCACTTGTCTCAATGGCAGGTGATGGTGCTTTACTATTTACTGACGATGCCGTTTACTCAGCTAATGTATTAAAACGTTCAGTAAAAAATTCAGTTGGTGCTGGTGACTCAATGATTGCTGGTTTTGTTGGTGCTTTTGTTAAATCGAAAGACCCAATTGAAGCATTTAAATGGGGCGTCGCTTGCGGCAGTGCAACGACATTTTCAGATGATTTAGCCACAGCTGATTTCATTCAAGAATTATTACCTGAAGTTATTATTACTAAGGTAAAATAGGAGGAGAAAAAATGGATATCAAAGATTTATTAGTAAAAGATGCAATGATCATGGATTTAAAAGCAACTGATAAACAAGGCGCAATTGATGAAATGGTCCAAAAAATGTACGATGCAGGTAGAATTTCTGACGTAGAAATTTACAAAGAAGGTATTCTTAAACGAGAAGCACTCACTTCAACTGGTCTAGGCGATGGTATTGCAATGCCTCATGCTAAAAATAGTGCTGTAAAAGAAGCCACAGTTTTATTTGCTAAAAGTAAAAATGGCGTAGACTACGAAGCTCTTGATGGCCAACCTAGTTATTTGTTCTTCATGATCGCTGCTCCAGAGGGCGCAAATGATACGCATTTACAAGCTTTAGCTTCTCTTTCGAAATTATTAATTGATCCTGATTTTGTCGCACAATTAAAAGAAGCTAACACACCTGAGGAAGTTCAAAATTTATTTGATACTGCAGAAAAAGCTAAAGAAGCAGAAGAAAAAGCTGAAGAAGCGGCAGAAAACGAGTTAAAAGATTTTAATCGTCACTATATCGTTGCTGTTACAGCCTGCCCTACTGGTATCGCCCACACATATATGGCAGAAGACGCTTTAAAGAAAAAAGCGAAAGAAATGGGCGTTGATATTAAAGTTGAAACAAATGGTTCGGAAGGAATCAAACATCGATTAACTGATGAAGAAATCGCTCGTGCTGATGCCGTTATCGTTGCAGCAGACAAAAAAGTAGAAATGAATCGTTTTGCTGGAAAAGAATTAATCAACCGTCCGGTTTCAGATGGCATTCGTAAACCAGAAGAATTAATCAATCTTGCATTAAGTGGTAATGCACCAACTTTTAAAGGCGATGGATCAGAAACCGCGTCTCAATCCACAGAAGAAAGTGGATCAGTTGGACAAAATATTTATAAAGATTTGATGAACGGCGTTTCTCATATGTTGCCATTCGTAATTGGTGGCGGAATTATGATTGCCTTGTCATTCATGATTGATCAATTTATTGGCGTTCCTTCTGCTGAATTAGCAAACTTAGGTAACTATAACCAAGTGGCTAGTTGGTTCAATCAAATTGGACAATCTGCCTTTACCTTCATGTTACCTGTGTTAGCCGGATTTATTGCTTCAAGTATTGCTGACCGTCCTGGTTTAATCGGTGGTTTCGCTGCTGGTTTCTTAGCTAATCAAGGTGGTGCTGGTTTCTTAGGTGCTTTAATTGGTGGTTTCTTAGCTGGTTATGTGATTGTCTTCTTGAAAAAAGTCTTTAAAGGCTTACCAAAATCATTAGACGGTATTAAAACAATCTTATTCTATCCATTCTTTGGATTACTGATTACTGGATTTTTAATGTTGTTAGTCAATGTACCGATGAAAGCTATCAATGATGGTCTAAATGGTTTCTTATCTGGTCTAGGTGGATCAAATGCAATCTTACTTGGCGCTTTATTAGGCGGCATGATGGCAGTCGATTTAGGTGGACCAATTAATAAAGCTGCATATGTATTCGGTACTGCAACGCTTGCTTCAACAGTTGCAACTGGCGGTTCAATCGTCATGGCAGCAGTCATGGCTGGCGGTATGGTTCCTCCTTTAGCAATTTTCGTGGCAACTCGTTTATTCAAAAGTAAATTTGAAAAAAGCCAAATTGATGCTGGTCTAACAAATATCGTAATGGGCTTATCATTTGTAACAGAAGGTGCGATTCCTTTTGCTGCAGCCGATCCAATTCGTGTTATTCCAAGTTTCGTAGTTGGTTCTGCTTTAACTGGTGGACTAGTTGGTGCTTTCGGTATTAAATTATTAGCCCCTCACGGCGGAATCTTCGTTGTTTTATTATTAAGTCATCCAGTACTCTATTTAATCTTTATTGCGATTGGCGCTATCGTCTCTGGTGTGATCTATGGATTAGTTAAAAAACCAGCAGCTTCAGCTGTAACTGAATAATCAAAAAAGCTTGAAAAATGTAGCGACTCTAGTAGTTCAAACTAGGTCGCTACAAAATTCAAGCTTTTTTATATGTCTATAATACGCATCTGCTTTTCCTTAGTTTCAAATTTTTGCGGGATAAACAAGACTTTCAAGTTTTGACTTTCATGTTTAAGTAATAAAGAGATGCCCTCAGCTTTTTGTTTTACTTCTTGAATAGAAATACCTGGAATAGCTTGTTTCAATTCATTCAATGGAAATTTTTCGATTGATAGTCTTGGTACAAAAAATTGCAGTACTGGTAAAAAATCTTTTAATTGTAAATCTGTAATTTTAACATCTAAATAGTCTTCAATATAATACCGATAAGCGCTTACTCCCTGATCAATTGTGAGTTCTGGATAAAGTACTTTAAAGTTCATCATTTGTTTGTTCTCGTTATCAATCCAAGGAAAATAGGCCAGTGCATTCAAACTCCCCTTCATTCTAGTAACAGAATAATCATCCTTTAAATAATCATAGGTTCTTGTTACGAAAAAAGTCGCTTTCTTCTTTTCGATTGGTTGAAATAAATCATTTTGATACTGCACCGTTTGAACGGTTGACTGTTCAAAGGCAAATTCAATAAAGGGTTGTTCTAACACTCCTACCCCATTGGTATAAGAAAGTTGCGCAATACCCAGCTGGTTACGAAACATCTTTTGATAATGGAGATTGCTGACTTCAGCCCAATGTAATGGATTTTTAAAAATTTCGATAAAAATACCTTCACCTAATTTTTCAGCTCGATCAACTTGCTGTATTTCTAAAAGTAATTGTTGCGGAAAAAATTGTTGATATGCTGGTCCAAAGAAAATGCGCCAACAGGAAGTTAAACAAAAGCCTTTATAAAAAACATCGTATCCTGAAAATTGATTACAGTCGATAATTATTTCTCCATCAATTGTCTTCATTTTTGGTAATTTATCAATTTCTTCACTCGCTTGAAAAGCTTGTCGTTTTTGCAGATCACTGACATTATGATATAGAAATTCATCATAAGACCGCATATAGCCAAAGACGCCATAATCCTTTACCCGCCCTTTTAAGTAATCAAAATAGATTAACTCCCAATATTTAAAGACTTGATGCTCTATTAACGTTTTTTCAACTAAACTATGACCTAAAATATGCAACGTCGTCTCTTGTGGTCCGTTTATTAAGCATATCCGACAATCTTCTTTATCATGTAGCAAATCAATCATTTGATGTAAATCCATTAAATCAAAAGGCTGTCTTACGCCATCAACGACCATTTCAACAGGTTCCAGCAATAAGCGAGACATAATTACCCAATCTCTGACAAATTCTTGGAGTTTGCCATCTTCTAAATGATCTAGGTGGTTTACACAATACAATAATTCCGTCTTTTCCATTGCTGATACCTCCTTTTACTACTTATAGTATAGCGTAATTTATTAAAAGTTCCTAAAAAAGTAATGCCCATTTTTTTGGTAGTTGTTTTTTTAAATAAACGTGCTAAACTAATATTGAAATTATGGAGGTGAAATCATGGGCTTAAAATTTGAAAGAACCAATGATTTAGATAAACTTTTTGAAAATTTTGCTGTTGACCCTGAAAAAAAAGTACAGAGCAATAAAGATGTCGAAAAATTTTTAAAACCAGAAGACAAAGATAAAAAAGAAAATAAAAAAAAGTAAGTCAGTTCGACTTACTTTAGTAGAAGACTGGCTAAATGTCAGTCTTTTTATTTTAGATAGCTTTCAATTGCCGTCCAAGCAGCCTCTTTTCCTTCTTTTGTTTCAGAAGAAAAAATAATGAAATCATCATTTCCATCAAAATCTAATTTTTTCTTGATGCTACTTGTGTGCTTATTCCATTTTCCCCGAGGAATCTTATCGGCCTTTGTAGCAACAACGATCACTGGAATATTATAATATTTTAAAAATTGGTACATCTGAATATCTTCAACACTAGGGTCATGACGCATATCCACTAAAGAGACAACTGCCCTCAATTGTTCCCGACTGGTAATATACGTTTCAATCATTTTTCCCCATTTTACTCGCTCTGTTTTTGAAACCTTCGCATAACCATAACCAGGAACATCTACAAAATATAAACTATCTTCAATTAGGTAAAAATTCAATGTTTGAGTTTTGCCAGGTTTACTGGAAGTTCGCGCCAAGTTTTTTCGATTAATCAGTGTATTGATAAATGAAGATTTCCCTACATTTGAACGTCCTGCTAAAGCAATTTCTGGTAGTTGACTTTCAGGATACTGCTTGGGAGCAACGGCACTGATAACAATTTCTGCATTATGAACTTTCATCATTTTCTCCTTTATGCAATGGTATAAATTTCATTTTAACATGGATATTTTCAAAAAAATAGCGTGGCTGGATATAAAATATCTGCCACGCTGTTTTTTTTAACCTGCTTTTTTATTATCGCTATGATATTCAACGATTGGTTTTCCGTTTCCTTCAACAGCATCTTTAGTGATAATCACTTTTTTGATGTTTTCATCAGAAGGAATATCGAACATGATGTCCATCATAATATCTTCAATGATTGAACGTAATCCCCGTGCCCCAGTATTTCGTGCAATGGCCTTATCTGCGATTGCATCCAAGGCTAAAGGTTCAAATTCTAACTCTGTGTCATCGTAAGACAATAGTTTTTGATATTGTTTCACTAAAGCATTTTTTGGTTCCGTTAAAATTCTGACCAAATCTTCAGTCGTTAATTTTTCTAATGCCGTTGTCACAGGCAAACGACCAATAAATTCAGGAATTAAACCAAATTTTAATAAATCTTCAGGAATAATTTGCTGCATCATACTAGCATTTTCATCTAATTTTTTATTGTTGCTACCAAAGCCGATTGTTTTTTCACCTAAACGATTTTTAACAATTGCTTCGATACCATCAAAAGCACCACCAACAATAAATAAAATATTGGTTGTGTCAATTTGAATAAATTCTTGATGAGGATGTTTGCGCCCGCCTTGTGGTGGTACACTAGCAACCGTACCTTCTAAGATTTTTAATAAGGCTTGTTGTACACCTTCACCAGAGACATCTCTAGTGATAGAGACATTTTCACTTTTACGTGTAATTTTATCAATTTCGTCGATATAGATGATGCCTTTTTCAGCTCGTTCAACATTATAGTCAGCCGATTGTAATAACTTAAGCAAGATATTTTCTACGTCTTCACCAACATAACCAGCTTCAGTCAAACTTGTGGCATCAGCAATCGCAAACGGTACATTTAATGAACGTGCCAACGTTTGTGCCAAGAAAGTTTTACCAGAACCAGTTGGTCCAATCAGACAAATATTACTTTTTTGTAATTCAACTTCGTCTTTATTCTCAGTATCCGTATTTACTCTTTTATAGTGATTATATACAGCAACTGATAATGCCCGTTTTGCGCGATCTTGTCCAATTACATATTGATTTAAAATGTCCAATAATTCTTTGGGTTTTGGAACATCAATAAATTCACGAAGCGCTTCTTCATGAAATTCTTCATCAATAATTTCTTTACAAAGATCAATACATTCATTACAAATATAAACGCCAGGACCTGCGACAATTTTTTTTACTTCTTCTTGGGTTTTTCCGCAAAAAGAACAGCGGACTGTTTCACCCGAGTCAGTACTTTCATACATGGCCTTCACCTCTTGATTCGATTACTACAAATAATCTTTGCAGTCTTCCACTATCATAACATAAAGGTGCTAAAAGACAATCATTGCTGATTCTATTTACTCATTTATTAAGAAAAAAACCAAAAGATTATTATTTTAGTAGAATATTTTTTCCTATCTGTTAAAGCTCACTTTTATTCAGAAAAAACCACTTTCAAATTACCCTTAAAATTAATATTTCATAATTCTTTTTCTAATAGATAACGATTGTTTGATTCTCCTATTAAGTGAAATCCACAGGACAATAAAACATTTCTTGAAGCTATATTTGATGGATCAATTTCTGCTGTAATACGTTTTGCATCTTTTAAACGGAAAATTTTTTCTATCAAACAAAAAATCATTTTTTTACCATAGCCTTTTCCTAAAAAAGTCGGATTGCCAATCAAATAATCAATGCCATATGTTCCGTTTAAAGGTATCCTGCCAAAATCTTCATCAAGACTATCATTAGCTTTATAGTATTGGCAGAATCCAAAAGGTTGATTATCTCAAAATACAATCAAATGAGTAAGCCAATTAAACTGCTCTTCTCTTTGCCTAAGTTCCATTGCCAATCGTCAATCGATACATCTAGTTCAGGTATTTCATACCATTTTTTCACGTGTTCGTAATTTAACCACTCTTCTATCATTGCTAAATCTTCATCTTCAACTAATTTAAAAGATATCATTTTATTTTAAACTCCTTTTTCTACAAAAAAACCAGCTTAGAATTGTTAATACCGCAAACAAGAATGCAAAACTTAAAAAGGGCTGATTAATTGCTTTTGATCCGGTAATCAAAGCAATCAACTTTAGTAAATAAGGTGCCGACGATCCCCCTAAATTACATCCGACTAATGCAACTGACATACAGAGTGTCTCTGAACCTGATCGACAAACTTCTGAAACCAAATGAAACATTAAAGAAATCAATAATGGATATGCCGCACCTGCTAAAACTGCACCAACAGTAATAACCATTAAATTATTGGCACTATAGACTAAAAAATGAGCCATGGTCATCATAATTAAACCAAGTGACGCTGTGAAGTAACGAATTGAGATAAAAATACGACCAAAAAAAACACCTAAAATCATTCCCGCTACAGTCATCAATGTCTGTACCCGACTCGCATCAACCATATTCCCAAAGTTAAAACTAGTGACAATACCCGAAATGCGAATAATAATAGCCGTTTGAGCACCTACAATAACAACTAAAAAAACAGCAATCAAAATCACGTAAAAATTGACTGATTGCTTTCTATTATCAATTTCAACATCTGAATCTTTTTTCTTATTATCAGGATAGGAAAACATAAATAGTAACAAAATCGGCAAAGCCAATAAATAAATTAAAAAGACACTTTGCCAATTGAATAAAATTAATTGACCAGCCAAAAAAGTTAAAATGGCTTGCCCACCACTTTCAAATGCGCTACGTAGCCCCATTAGATAGGCACTTTCTTTTCCTTTGAAGTTGATTGAGATTAGACTGACAGCTAAAGAATTAATCAGACCAAGACCCACACCTAAAATAATTCGCGAAAGGAAAACGGCAGAGAAATCATTTAGAAAAAAAGGTAACACTCCCGCCACTAAAACTAGACTTAGTCCCAAAATGACAGTCACTTTTTCACCAATTTTGTTGGAAATAAAACTGCTTAGTAAGACCATAATCATCACTGAAAAAGATGGTACAGTAGTCATCAGTTCAATTGATGAAGCAGAGATATGATCAAAATAACCTTCAATCGCGGGGATCGCTGGGGAAATGGATAAAGACGAAACCAGTATCAGAGAAACTGATAGGATTCCTATTTTCAGTAAAAAGTTTTTCTTTGTTACCATCTACACAACCAACTTCCATTTTAAACTTTTTATATTTCAATTATAACCAAAAAAAGGCAGCCAAAGCCACCTAACTTTTTAAAAACCATATCTTACCGCTAAGATTCGTAAAACTGCTAGCCACAGTATCACTAAAATACTACCAATAACAATCAAAATTTTATTTTGGGCTACATTTATCGTTCCTTCTTTTGTTGAAAAAAGTGGAATAAATACAAAACTTATCGGAATAAAATAGCGCCCCTGTACCCCTTGAATAGCTTTTTTAGTATCTACTGGGTTCCAGATTTGATATAAAGCAAAGAAAGTTAAGAGTGTAAACAAAATTAACGCTACTCCTAGAACAAGCTTTTTAGGCCATCTAAAAAATATTGCTTTTTGATTAGGTAAGAAGGCTGAAACTATCAATAAACTATAATACAGGATTGCCCAATGCCAACCAATAGGTGTGTTCAACCACCCAAAATTACCCATGTAGGATAGTAAAATATAATTACCTTTATTTCCGAAAATAAAATTTTTGATTAAATTGTTAAAGAAAATACCTGGATTACTTAAAAAATGACGTAATTGTAGATTAGGATTAGCAAAATCCCGATAAAGAATCTGTTGATCCACCATCAAAGAATTCCATAAAAGATAAAGCCCTATAGATAAGGCAAGAATAACACTTCCCCAAACAACTTTACGGCGGATATTCATATCTTTGTTAGGTATTAAAAAGAATAACAAACCTAATACTATATTCGTTGGTTTCATAGTGACAGCAATAATTAATAGTAGACCTGCTATCATGATTTTTTTTGATGAAAGCCTATTAGACGATTCTTCTATTTCTTCTGTCAATTGCTTTTTGGCTGCCAATCTTAAAACATAAGCTGAAAATAAAAGCGCAACGCCATTTGTTAAACCATCTCCTGAAGTGGATGCAGCAAGAAAAATAGCCAATGGATTTAATCCAATTATTGCCGCTGCCCATTTAGAAAAAGGAAACAGACTAATTGCAATTGCTATCAAGACAATATAGCATACTAAATTAAATGCCCTTGCCAAATAATATTGCGCTAAAGGAGAAGTGTTAAGTACTTTTCCAAAAAGAATCCCCAATGTTTGAGGAATGAAATTAATAATCGAATAATTTGTTATACCACCTGTTGGTAAAAAAACTTTACCTGAGGAAGGATAATTGTCTTCCTCAGCTTTCTGGTAATCAAATTTATTTTCCGGATAATTTCCTACCGTGAAAGATAGTTTAACAATTTTTTCTACTCCTTTTGAGGCATAAAAACCAAATTCATTCCACGACTTGGCATTTTCATTCTCAACATTATTTTTATTATAAATTACTGGAACCACTTCGTTTCGGGAAAGCGCATCAGCTTTTAAATAATGGCCCAATTCATCTGGTGCCTGTAAAGGAGGAATGAATTTCACAAAAGAACCTCCGAAAATGATTGAGAAAAGAATGAATACGAAAACAGCTATATGAACATTTTTTATTTTCTTTGCGATTTGTCCTAACATAATTAATCGCTCCTTTAGAATCTTTAAATAATAAAAAGATTATACTAGTTTTTATAACACCAACAAATGAAAAACCACCAGCTGAAAACTGATGGTTTACTATTTTTTAATTACCGTACCAACCGATACCTTCATAATTCCAGCCATTTGAAACTAAGTGGTCACGTTCATTTGTATCTAATGTATAATGATGGGCTCCTGCTTTGGCGTTTTTATTATACAGACGATGTAAAGCAGTTTCTCCACCAGAGCGCCAAGAAATCCCTTCATCTTTCCATCCTTGAGCAACTAAATTGTCACGTTCAGCCGCAGACTTTGTATAATGATGATCTCCAGCGTTAGCATTATACAAACGGTACACATTCTCACCTTCATTCGGTGCATTCCAGCCGCGGCCTTCATAATTCCAGCCAGCTAGAATTAAGGAGTTTCTTTCTGCGCCGTTTGAAGTATAGAAATGTTCACCACTGTTAGTATTATACATTCTATACATTGCTGTTGTGCCTTCAGGGCTCTCAAGATCAAGAGGCATACTGTAATCACCAATATAATCTGCAGAAATGTCGAATCTACCGGAAACGTTGGGGAAACCTAATTGAGAAGACCATTGCCATGCACCATATTGCGTATAATAATTTGTTGTAGTCAGAGTATAAGGATACGCAGCTACCCAAATATTTTTCTCACCAATACTTTGACCATTCACACGTCCAGAAGTTAGCCAGTATAAGCCAATATAATGTTTGGTATTGTTAAAGCCTAACTGTTTTAAGCGGTTAGCAAAAGCAATTGAATTGGCCGTATGGTCTCCTTTACCGGCAATATTGGGTTCTTCCATATCATTAATCATTACAGTGCTCTTATCTAAACCTAATTCATTTGCAAATTGCGCATAATAATCTGCTTCTGCGGCAGCAGCAGCATCACTTGTGAACCAGCTATAGTGGTAAGTTGATACAAGTAAACCAGCTGCTTTGGCATTATCAATCTGTGATTTTGCATATGGATTACGATAAGAAGTCGCTTCAGTTAACTTGACAGTTACGCCTGTTACACCGTAAGCCATCATAGAACGATATTGATCCACTGAAATTGTTCCATTATGTGAAGAAACATCAATAAAACTTTTTGATGGTGTATTATTATCAGTCGCAGCAACCGATGGTAAAGTTGCTCGAGTCGTAGCTGAAAGAACTTGTGGAAGCAAATCAGATCGTCCGCTTGGCGCCATGTAAAGACTGCCATCTTCACCAATCAATGAAGCTGGGTTTACTGATTCTTGATTATCTTGATCCTGTTCAGCTGATGCTGTAACAGAATTATTTTCTTCAGATGTACTTACTTCTTCAGCCAAAGCTGGTGAAGCAATGTTTAAAGCCATCATTGACATTAAACTTAAACCTATCCATTTTTTTTTCATTATAATCTCCTTTGGTAAACATTTTAACCTAGTCTCAGTTTACCAAAAAAGACTAATGAAATGAACAAAACTATTTATCTTTATTTTTACAATTTGGTTACATCACTATTTATAACAAAAAAAATCAAAATCCAATGAAGTATCTGGATTTTGATTTTTTTAGTTAACTTACTCGAACCATAATAATATCGCCTTCGATTTTCACTGAATCCTCTTCAGGAAAGACCCCCATATCATTAAAGTCAGGTAAAATTTCTTGATATTCTTCCTCTGAAACTCTTTTAATTGGCGTTCCTGTGATATCAAAGAAGTTTGCTACGCGATGACTCACACCAACGGGACTGTTCACATCCCAATTATAAAAACTATGACCTAATACATCTCCCATCATTAATCCTCTAGAGATAGGAAATTGTTTTTGTCCAAAAATTGCTAGTTTGTAATCTAAATAACTCCCTTTGATATCTAGAGTATTAATTTTACTTCTAAGTTGTTGATTAAACCTTGACGCTTCAGTATAAATGATATTTTCTTGATTCGCCAAATAAGCCGATTGCTTCATTTGCTTAAATGAAATTATGACAATGATAATTGCTACTATAGTTTTTACATATTTTAAATTCAGTTTATTATAAATATAAAAATAGACATAGCCAACAGCCAATGGATAATATGGTACTAAAGATCTGATGGGACCAATCGATCCAAAGATAAAGATACTTGAATGAATGGCGAAATATAATGAACTTAACAATAAGAATAACCAGATCCGATTTTTCTTTGCAAAAAATAAAGCTAAGTAAGATACGATTACAACTAAGACCATTAATTTACCAAAATAAATTGATTGCGCACCACTGTAAAGAGAATAAGTATTATTAATAATACTTGAAAAAATTTCTGAAACTGGCAATTTCCCCCATAAAATAACTGACTCTACATAAGGATTTTTTTGAGTGCCTAATAAAAATAAAGTAAGATTATACATCAGTTGATTCATAATAAATATGACTAAAAAAGACCCTATATATGAGGCAATTAATAATAAACCGTCTTTTAGAGAAATTCTTTTTTCAGAACTATCCACTATTGCGATAATCATAATAATTGTAACAACTACAAACGTAATCCAATTAGATGGATACACTGAAAAAGCACACACACCTAGAATAATATTAATTGCCAAAAATAGTTTCTTTTTCTCTGACATAAATAAGTAGAAAAAATAAACAGATAATATGACACATAGATTTGATAAAGCTACTTCAAAACTTTGCAAAATAAAATTATACTGTTCCAATAAAATAGCCGATGAAACAAATGTTGCGGGAATAATCCAACTTCCTTTTTGACGGCTTTGATATATGCGATCCAAGATGTAAGAAAATAAAATTGACATAAGTCCCAATATTAAATAAGTTAAAATATTAATTAAAAACACATTAATCGTATAACCTGAAATAAAACGTTTAAAAAAATAAAGTCCGTATCGACCCATTTCTGCCCATTGTATGAACCCATTCATAGGTGCCAACAACATAAACTCTTCCGTATCAATTGAAAAATTATAATAAAATATTTTCGCTCCAAAAGACACCAATATCACTAAGTATGTAAGTAAAATTAGCGCTTTATTGTTTTTCCCAAAAGCTTTTAAACGACCCAACTCACTTAGTATCATTTGTTTCCCCCTTAATTATCAATCTGTTCCCTTACATAAAAACAAACAAGTAGTGCATAATAACTGCTCACACTACTTGCTTATTTTTCTTTTAATTAAGAATTATTTTTCAACAGCAGACTCTGTTACTAATTCAACTGCTTTTTTAATTTTAATATCATGTTCTAACATATCTTCAGTTAAAACATTGCGGATTTGATCTTCAGGCATTTGGTACATTTCAGCTAAAGATTTAATTTCTTCATCAAGTTCGCTTTGTTCAACTGTGAAGTTTTCGGCAGCAACAATAGCTTCCATTACTAAGTTTGTTTTCACACGGTTTTCAGCTTCTGCTTCAAATTGTGTGTGTAAATCTGCTTCAGTTGAACCAGTTAGTTGATAATACATTTCTGGAGAAATACCTTGACGTTGCATGTTGTTAAGAAACTCGTCCATTGAACGGTGAACTTCATCGTGAACCATCACGTATGGCAATTCAACGATTTCAGCATTTTCGACAGCTGCTTTAATGGCAGCTTCTTCTTTTGCTTCTTTCGCAGCAGCAGCTTTTTGTTCTGTTAATTCTTCACGATATTTTGTTTTTAATTCGTCTAATGAATTAACTTCTTCATCAACGTCTTTAGCAAAATCATCATCTAGTTCAGGTAATTCTTTGCCTTTTACTTCATGAACAGTTACTTTGAAGACTGCTTCTTTACCAGCTAAGTCTTCTGATTGATAATCTTCTGGGAAAGTAACAGTTACGTCTAGGCTATCATCAGCTTTGTGACCTACTAATTGTTCTTCAAAGCCTGGGATAAATGAACCAGAACCTAATTCAAGACTATAGTTTTCACCTTTCCCGCCATCAAACGCTTCTTCACCAACAAAACCTTCAAAGTCAATGACTACAGTGTCGCCATTTTCAGCAGCGGCATCTTCTTTAATCACTAATTCAGCTTGTGCTTCTTGTTCACGTTTGATACGTGCGTCCACATCATCTTCTGTTACTTCTGTTTCTTGTTTTGGTACTTCTAAGCTTTTGTATTCGCCAAGTTTTACTTCAGGTTTGACAGTTACAGTCGCTTTAATTACCCAATCTTGTCCTTTTTCCATGCTATCCACATCGATATTAGGTTGTGAAACTGGTTCAACACCAGACTCTTTGATTGCTGCTTCATAAGCTACAGGTAAAATATCATTTAACGCATCTTCATAAAGTGCTTCTTCACCATACATTTGGTTGAACATTTGACGAGAAACTTTTCCTTTACGGAAGCCCGGTACGTTTAGATTTTTTTTGACTTTATTAAAAGCATTTGTTAATCCTTTTTCAATTTCTGGTCTCGCGATTGAAAAAGTTACTACACCTTCATTGGTGCCAGTTTTTTCGAAATTTACAGTCACTTGATTTCCCTCCGAATATTAAAATTTGCATACTTGTTAAGTTTACACTACTGAATAAAAATTGTAAATATAAAGCTTAGTTCTCAACTCTTTAACTCTGATAAAAGCTTTGCCATTTTTTTAATTTTTCTCGTATTTTTTTGATTTCTGAGTCATCATTTTTATCTGACGATAAATAGCTGTTTACCCATTCGGCAGTGTCTGAATAAAACACCTGTAAAGGATAAAGTAATGCTTGCTCCACATAAACTTCCTCAATTAAATTTTGTAGCAGGTATGGATCTTGATGCTCCAATTTCTCAGCTAAGCTCGCAATAATATCATTCATTAACTGATCTCTCAGATCAGTACCAATTGTTTTTGGATTTAATTCTATTATTTGATCATTCAAATCGAGATAATCAAAGACTTGATCAACTTCATTTTTCGACAATTCTTCGAATAAATAATTTCTAGCCAACAAAGTAACTTTATCCTCAGATAAAATTTGTTTGCCTAGTTCGATTAAATCAGCCAAAGATAAGTTCTCGCTTTTCTTTATTGTTTCTATTTGAACAAGTACCGGAGCCTTTAATTCTTCCAGCAATTCATCCAAGCTGTATAGTTGATCATCAGTACATTCTTCTGGAAACATTTGAGCTTGCTCATCTATTACATAAGAAAAGTCATTGACTTGCTCTTTAGTAATCAATTGCTGCTTATATCCCTGCCAGACCCAAGCTCGGGCTTTTTCAAATTGATAATTTAATAGTAACAACTGTAAAAAATACTCAAAGCGCTGATAATCAATCAAATAATTATCTAACATTTCCTCTGCATATTGGATGGCAAGTTCAATATTACCTTTTTGAGATGAAATCGTCGATAACATAAAATTTACTAACGGATCTTTATTTATTTTATAAGCCTTTTCAAAAGATGAGAATGCTTGATTCATATCACTATTTTCTAAAGCCAAGTGTCCAGCTTTACAATAAAATTCAAAATTTTTAGGAAATTGTATTTCTGACAACCTACCCTCTCCTTTCATTAATATAAATTCCGAATGATTAAAACTTTTTCAATTGGCCCCTTGGCATTCATTTTTTCAGCTTTTTCTACTAACGAGTGTCCCGTAAAAACTTCATGATTTAAAGGATCTTCTATCTCAAAAATTTTTGTTTCTTCTATACTTAAAGCATTTGGTGAAATTTCTTGTATGCTATCCCAGCCAGTATCTAAAAAAATTTTTGTTTCATCATTTATGCCATCTTTATTTTCTAATTCCGCCAAAAATTTTTTTAGCTCTCCAATGGTTAAATTTTCAATTTCCATGACAACCTCCTATTGATTGATTCATTTTATTTTAACTGATTCCATCGAATAATTGGAGATTTTTCTCTTAAATTTAGTTAATACCTGACATAATTTGGAAAGTTCTTTCACAATCTCATCTATACCAATTAAAAAATAATCAAAATAAGTATTTGACACTTTTATGATTATAGTTTATATTTATCAATGTTTCCGGCAGCAATAAATTAAATCTTTATTAGATAGACCAATAAGATAGCGCCAGGCCTTTACAAGGTGACGAGGAAGAAGCTTATCGAAAGATTCGGCGGATGGCTTCAGGGTTGCTAAGCTCTACAAAATGCGATAAAAACTTTTTAACAGGAAAAGAACAAAGACGCATTTAATTAGCTCGGAAACATATATTGTGATGAAAGTAGGAAAAACATTATGTGTGGAATCGTAGGAATCGTAGGAAATAACAACGCAACTAAAATTTTAGAAAACGGCTTAGAAAAATTAGAATATCGTGGCTATGACTCGGCAGGCATTTTCGTCGCTGATGAGGCAAACGATTATTTAGTAAAATCTCGCGGACGTATTGCTGATTTAGAAGCAAAAATTGGAGAAGACGTTCAAGGTAATATCGGAATTGGGCATACTCGCTGGGCAACACATGGTGAACCAACAGAGTTAAATGCCCATCCTCATACTTCTCAGAGTGGACGTTTTGTCTTGGTTCACAATGGTGTAATTGAAAATTATGATGATTTAAAAGCAAATTTTTTAGCTGAAGACACTTTTTATGGAGAAACAGATACTGAAATTGCTGTTCATCTAGTGGAATACTTTGTTGAACAAGGATTAACTACAAAAGCAGCCTTCCAAAAAGCCTTAAAAGAAATTCATGGTTCCTATGCTTTTGGTTTAGTCGATAAAAATGACCGGGAAACAATATATGTCGCAAAAAATAAAAGTCCTTTACTAATCGGTTTAGCAGATGGTTTTAATGTGGTATGTTCCGATGCAATGGCAATGTTAGAACAGACCAATCAGTTTTTAGAAATCAACGATGGTGAAATGGTCATTGTAACCAAAGATGCTGTATCAATTGAAGATTACGCAGGCAATCAAATTGCACGGGAACCTTATACTGCAAAAATCGATTTAGCAGATATGGAAAAAGGAACTTACCCTTATTACATGTTAAAAGAAATTGATGAACAACCTGCAACAATGCGTCGAATGATTGGTGAATATACTGATGAAAATGGTCAAGTCGTGGTAGAACAAGATTTATTAGATAGTCTACTAGCAAGTGACCGGATTTATATTGTTGCGGCTGGTACAAGTAACAACGCCGGTCATGCCAGCAAACAAGTCATTGAACAATTAACTCGTATCCCGGTAGAAGTTCATTTATCTAGCGAGTTTGGCTACAATATGCCACTACTTTCAGAACGACCTTTCTTCATTTACTTAACACAAAGTGGTGAAACTGCTGATAGTCGTCAAGTTTTAGTTAAAACAAATGAATTAGGTTATCCTTCTCTAACAGTGACCAATGTTCCTGGCTCAACTTTATCACGTGAAGCTGATTACACGATGCTTTTACACGCAGGACCTGAAATTGCTGTTGCTTCAACTAAAGCGTATACCGCTCAAATCGCAGCATTAACTATCTTATCTAAAGCGTTAGGTGAAGCAAAAGAAATTGCTGAAGCACAAGATTTTGATTTGGTGCAAGAATTAGGAATTGCAGCCAATGGTATGGATGTTATGATTTCTGAAAAAGCTATGATTCAAGAAATCGCAGCTGATTACTTAGCTACGACGCGCAATGCTTTTTATATTGGTCGCGCTGAGGATTATTATGTTTCGATGGAAGTTGCTTTAAAACTAAAAGAAATTTCTTATATCCAAGCAGAAGGATTTGCAGCCGGTGAATTAAAACATGGGACAATTGCCTTAGTTGAAGAAGGAACACCGGTTATGGGAATTATTACTGATCCGATAACTGCTCCACATACGCGTGGCAATCTGCGAGAAGTTGAAAGTCGCGGTGCGCACACCTTAGTTATTGTCTCTGAGGAATTAAGTAAATCAGGTGATCAAATTATTTTGCCAGTGGTTCACCCATTATTACGTCCGCTAGTATCAGTTATTCCTGGACAATTAATTGCTTATTACGCAACCTTAGAACGAGGACTTGATGTTGACAAGCCTCGAAACCTTGCTAAGTCAGTAACAGTTGAATAAAATTACAAGCAGCCGACAAAATAAAATGTCGGCTGCTTTTTAAATGTCAGTTAGTATTTGAATTTCTTGACTTAATTTTGCCCAATGATTAGTGGGTCCGTGACCATGTCCAACAAGTATTTGCTGTTCAATTGCGCCATGAATAAAAGCTTTACCAATTTTTATTGCTTCCATTAAATCAGTTCCCTTAGCTAATTCTGCAGCAACACAAGCTGAAAATGTATCTCCCGTACCGTGTGTTCTGATCGTATCAATTCGTGGACTAGTTAGCCAAAACGATTGTCCATCAGCTAATAAGATATAATCAGCCGCTTCACTATTTTGACTATGACCGCCTTTAATAATAACGTTTTGAGCACCGATTTTTTGAATCTTTCTAGCAGCCTGTTTTATTTCTCGATTGGTCACAATTTTTTGTCCAATCATTACCTCAGCTTCTGGTAAATTTGGGGTAACTACTGTGGCAATCGGAATTAAATTTTCTATGATAGTTCCTACCGCTTCGTCTGTAAGTAATGGATGACCTCCTTTAGCAATCATCACAGGATCAACAATTAACGGACCAAAATCTACTTTTTTTAATTGCTTTACTACAGTTAACACTCTTTCTGTATCTCCCAGCATACCTGTTTTCGCTGCGGTTATCTTGAAATCAGCAGCCAAAGATTGAAATTGTTCTTCGATAAATACACTAGGAATCAACATACTATCTTGAACACCATAAGTATTTTGTGCTGTTAACGCAACAATAATGGACATACCAAATGTCTTTCTTGCTTGAAAGGTTTTCAAATCTGCCTGAATACCGGCACCGCCACCTGAATCTGACCCAGCAATCGTTACTACTTGAGGGGTACTATTTTCCATTTACCTGCTCCTTATTATCTTTAAATTTATTTTTCAATGCTAAAACTTTCGCTTCAATATTTGGACTTTGCATAATTTCACTGACTATGGCTACACCATTAATTTTTGAACCTGACAATTCTTCTAAATTATTTTCTTTTATCCCTCCGATTGCTACAACAGGAAGCTGTATGCATCCAGTGATCTCTTTTAAAGTATTGATTGCAACCAATGAGGTGTCCTTTGTTTCTGTTGGAAAGATTGCTCCAACACCAAAATAATCAGCACCTGCATCCTCAGCTTCAGTAGCAGCTTCCAAGCTCTTAACAGAGACACCTAAAATTTTATCTCCAATCAATTGCCGACAAATTTCTACGGGCATTTCATCATCGCCAATATGTAAACCCGCCGCATCAACGGCCAAGCAAATATCTAGGCGATCATTTATGATTAATGGAATTTTGTAGTGATCAGTAATTTGCTTAACTTTTAGGGCACGCTGATAAAAGTCACGCGTGCTTAATTCTTTTTCTCTTAACTGCAGCAAAGTAACTCCACTTTTACAAGCTTGCTCAATTATTCTAAAAAAATCCTTTTCTGTTAAACCAGATGAATCTGTTACTAAATATATGGAATAATCTATCAATTTAATACCTCTCCTTTTATTTTTTCCCACCATTTGCTATCTTCAGATAATAAAGAAAGTTGATTCAATGTTTCTTGACGAAAATTTGCAAGTCCTTGTGTCTTTTGTTTAGCAACTTCTCCAGCAAGATTAAAATAAGTAATTGCCGTTACACTTGCTTTTACTGGTGATAGCCCTTCTCCTAATAATGCACAACATAAAGCTCCAACAATATCGCCAGTTCCAGTAAAACAGTCCAATTCAGCTACACCGTTACTCAATAGAAAACAAGTTCCATTTTGGCATACTAAGTCTTTTTCACCAGTAGCAAAGAAAACTGTCTCAGGGTATTTATCAGTCAATTTTATCATCCCATTTTGCAGTTCCTTTAAACTTTCTAACGTTTGTTCGCTTACATTTACATCAACCCCTCTTGCTTCGGAGCCTAATTCACACAAACTACGCATTTCTGAAATATTTCCTTTAACAACTGTCGGTTGATTTTTTAATAATCTTTTCGTGATTTCAATTCTTAATGGACTAGCAGCCGCCCCTACCAAATCAACAACAATCGGTACATCAATTTCATGAGCATATTCAGCTGCTAATATTATGTTTAGCTCACGAGTTGGTGAAATATGTCCTAGATTTAACAATAAGCCATCACTAACGTTTAAAAACGATTTAAATTCTCGTGGATCATCTGCCATAATCGGTTTTGCGCCAACATATAATAATGCGTTAGCCACCGACTCACAAGTAACCTCATTGGTGATGCATTGAATTAATGGTGCTGATGTTAAAGGAAAAGCTGATTCGACAAATTTTGTAACTTTCAAATTAAATTCCTCCTTTTTTTATTATTATTTAGAAAAAAACTCTCTTTGCAGTTGATAAAGACAAAGAGAGTTTTACAAAAAAATCCCAATCAAAAAATGATTGGGATTGGTTTTGCTATCATTGACATTTCCCTGCACCAGTACTAACTGTCTCAGGTTCAATGGGTATTATCTCAGCCTAGGGCACCCCAAATGTTTCTATTCAATTGTAAAAAATTCTAACATAGCCTTATAAAAATAACTAGTATTTTTTAATCTAAGCCTATTTCCGCACGAACAACTGCCGCAATTTTTTCAACATAATACTCAACTTTTTCAGTCGTTGGCGCTTCTGCCATGATTCTTAATAAAGGTTCGGTACCAGAAGGACGCACTAAAATACGTCCATCTCCATTCATCTCAGCCTCTGTTTCATCGATGACTGTTTTGATTGCTGGAACGTCCATCGCACCGTATTTATCCTTCACTCGAATATTTACTAGTTTTTGCGGATAAATCGTAACTTCATCAGCCAATTCAGACAATTTTTTATCAGACTGTTTCATGATATTCAACAATTGGATCCCTGTTAACATACCATCACCTGTTGTGTTGTAATCTAGAAATAAGACATGGCCTGATTGCTCTCCACCTAGGTTGTAATCATTTTTACGCATTTCTTCAACTACATAGCGATCGCCAACATCAGTAATCACATCTTTCAAACCTAAAGCCTCGATAGCTTTATGGAAACCAAGATTGCTCATAACAGTTGTTACTACAGTATCTTTTTTCAAGCGTTTTCTTTCGGATAAGTATTTGGCACAAATATACATGATTTGATCGCCATCAATAACCCGACCTTTTTCATCCACTGCAATTACTCGATCGCCATCTCCATCAAAAGCTAGACCGACATCAGCTTCTTTTTCTAAAACGAATTCAGCTAATTTTTCTGGATGAGTTGAGCCAACACCATCATTAATATTTAATCCGTTTGGTGAAGTACCCATAGTATAAAAATCAGTTTCTAAATCAGCGAACAAACGGTTAACACTAGTTGAAGTTGCGCCATTTGCAGCATCAATACAAACTGTGATACCTGATAAATCATTTGGTACCGTTTGGACCAAAAATTGAGAATATTTTAATAAACCTTCATGGAATTCATCTAATGTTCCCAAGCCTTCTGCAGAAGGGCGTGGTAATAAATCTTCCTTTGCATCTAGGAGTGCTTCAATTTCAGCCTCCTGATCATCGACTAATTTAAAACCGTCTCCCCCAAAGAATTTAATACCATTGTCTTCGGCAGGATTATGAGAAGCCGAGATCATGACACCAGCTGATGCCTTTTGTGTTCTTGTTAAGTAAGCCACACCTGGAGTAGAAATAACACCTAATTGAAATACTTCAATTCCTACAGATAGTAAACCTGATATTAAAGCCATCTCTAATAATTGACCAGAAATTCTAGTATCTCTACCAACTAAAACTCTCGGTCTGCCTTCTCTTTCTTCATGCTGACTCAAAACGTACCCACCGCAACGTCCTAATTTAAAAGCTAACTCTGGCGTTAGCTCCTTATTAGCGATACCGCGTACCCCATCTGTTCCAAAATATTTTCCCATAATAACCTAAATTCCTCTCTTTTCAATTTGATGATTGGACCGTTTGAGATTGACTCGTTTCGGTACCAGTTTGGTTGCCTGAATCAGATGATTCTGGCTGCTGCTGATTTGGATCTTCATTTTGAACACTGGAAGAGCTCCCCGCGTTCTCTTCTGTATTATCACTAGATTCCGTATTTCGATTTATCGTAATTTGAACACTGACGTTTTTAGGTGAAACACTAAAGCCATCAGTTGGAATATCAACCATTTTCGTTGTATCGTGATCTAAACCATCAATGTTTATTGGCACACCAATTCTAGTCACATTTTCGACTGAGGATTCAGCACCAGTAATGTTGGCCGTCGACCGAGTTAATTGAATATTATAACCATCAATGCCATCTGGTCGCGTACCTTCCTCAATCGGATATAAATCAACTGATTTAGTTATTTGTGCCATATCATATGTGACGCTAACCGTTTGAGGATTTGATTCAATGGGTAAAACTTCACCATTTACATTCAAGGCTTGTACCTGCGCTTCTACTTTATCTCCATCATTTGTTAATTGGCTACCATCAACAGAAGCGACAACACGATCAATCTCTTTCATTGTATCTCGTCCGCTAGTAATTTCAACTTTTCCAGGATCAATCGTTAATTGGTCAACAGTCAGATCAGTTCCCGTTGAATTTGCATTTAAAGAAGGTGTAATTGAAAACTCTTTGGTTTGTCTTCTTTCAATTGTCGCTGAAATAGTTGTTGGATCAATCGTTGCCGTAACAGCGGTTGGTAAGTTTTTAGTCTTTAAACGTACCTCATGCGTTCCCGAACGATAACTTTCTAAGTCTGCTTCAATTGTAAAATCTCTAGTGTCTGCATCAACTTCTTTATTCAGTTGAATACGATTGGCAGAAGTCAATTTTACAGTTACAGTACTAGTATAGCCATGAACAAAATACTCATCATCATCATAAACCAAATTTACTGGTACATTTTGAATCACTTCTTCATACGTATCATCTGAAGAGAAAAAGCGATTAACATTTGAGCTATTCACATTAAAGAAGAGGACTAAGCTAAAGGCTAATGAAATTAATAATATAGGCAAATTTTCTTTTTTAAATTTCAACCGCATTATTTACCTCCTCTCGAAAAACCATCGATAAAGGATTGCAATAAGGTTTTCTTGTCTTTTTCAGCTACTGGAATTAGTTCTCGTTTTAATATTGTTAAATATTCTTCTTGAGACAAATCATGTAATAAATCATTATTTAAGGTAATACTGACTCCGCCTGTTTCTTCAGAAACGATAAAAGTAACCGCATCACTTACTTCACTAATACCGACTGCTGCACGATGTCGGGTCCCAAACTCTTTTGGAATCAGCATACTATCAGACAAGGGTAAATAAGCTGATGCTGCCGCAATTTTTCCGTTCTTAATAATTACAGCACCGTCATGCAATGGTGTATTTGGAATAAAAATATTGATTAGTAATTCACCAGAAATATCGGCATCAAGATCTATTCCCGTTTCAATATAATCATCTAAACCAGTGTTTCTTTGGATAGTTACCAGTGCGCCGATTTTTCTTTTTGACATGTACTGAATTGCTTTATCAAAAGCTATGATCATTCTTTCATCGTCGCGTGCTTCTTTTTTACTTGTTTTAAAAAGTGTCGTCCGACCTAGATGTTCTAACCCCCGTCGAACTTCTGGTTGGAAAATCACGATGGCAGCTATTACACCGTAAGTAATCACATGATTCATCAGCCAAGACAATGTGTGTAAGCCGATTAATTCTGCTACGATCCAGATTCCGATAAATACAGCGACACCTTTAATTAATTGATCTGCTTTTGTTCCGCGAACCAATTGGAACAATTTATATATTAAAAACCATACAACAAGAATGTCCAGTAGGTTTACAAAGATGTTCCAAGTAGAAAGGTTTTCAGAAAAGAAGCTTGTCCAATAATCGGCTGTAAATAATTCAACTAAACTATTTGGCATAAGGAACCTCTCTTTCTATTCAATTTCTTTACAAGTATAACATAGCAAGTAGAATCTTGTAGTGTTTTAAACGCTATCATACTGCCTTTGAGAAAAAAATAATTATTATGGTAAAATAAATTTTTCGTAAGTTTTTAGTACAAAGTTATAGGTTTTTGACGGTATTTTCTGTACACTATGGAGGAAGGAGGGAATATAAATGGATATTTCTGTTATCAAAGGTGAACTAGTCAACGACTTTAATGGAATCAAGATTGGTTCTGATCAAGCACCAAAAAGAATTGTAGAATTTATGAATTTACGTTGCCCCTACTGTAAAAAATGGTTTGATGAATCCAGAGAATTGTTAGATGTAGCGGTAAAAGAAGGAAAAGTCCAACGTATTATTAAATTATTGGATAAAGACAAAGAAAGTTTGCAACGGGGAAACGTGATGCATGAATATATCAAAAATGCACCGGTTGCTCTAGAGCAAATTAGCCAAGCATACGCTACTCAAAATACTTGGGGTGAACTTTCATTGGAAGGTGTTGCAGCTTTTGCTGAGAACACTTTAAAACTAGAGCAACAACCAAATGAAGGAACTCAAAGAGAGATTCGTAATGAGGCCGAACAAGCAAACATCAAATTTGTACCGACTATTTTAGTTGAAGACAAGATTTTTGATGAATCAGTTAGTGAAGCTGAATTACGCGACTATTTAAATCTATAAAAAATTCAGCTATACAATAGAATGTATAGCTGAATTTTTAGCTTATTTTAGTTCTTAATTCTTCTGCAAACTCATTGATTTTTCGAATGCGATGATTGATCCCAGACTTAGATATTGATCCTGAAGGAATCATCTCACCTAATTCCTTTAAACTAACTTCTGGATGTAACAATCTTAACTCTGCGATTTCTTGTAATTTTCCTGGTAAAGCCTGCAAACCAATCGTATTTTCGATAAATTGGATATTGCCAATTTGCTTTGAAGCGGCGTCAATGGTTTTATTCATATTAGCCGTTTCACAATTAACTAAACGATTCACTGAATTTCTCATATCTCGCACAATTCGGATATCTTCAAATTTCAACATAGAATTAGTTGCGCCAATCAGTGTTAAAAAATCAGCAATTTTTTCGGCACCTTTTAAATAAGTAATATACCCATTTCTTCGTGCCAAAGTTCGGGCATTAAGGTCAAAACGATTCAACAAATCACAAATATCTTGATTATGCTCTTCATAAATTGATGAAATCTCTAAATGGTAGCGACTGGTTTCCGGATTATTAACGGATCCAGAAGCCAAAAACGCCCCACGTAAATAAGCGCGAATTTTTTCATTCGTATCGATAATTTCCTTAGCGATATGAGCCTGAAACATATAACCATCCATAATATTCAAATCAGCCAAAATATTTTGTGTGCCATGTTTTAAGCGAACAATATAAACGTTATTCTTTTTTAACTTCATTTTTCGCCGAACCAAAAGCTCACTTTTAACATTATAGTGATCCTTTAATAAAGTATATATTCGGCGCGCAATCGCGGCATTTTCTGTCTGAATGTTTAATACAAATTGATGATTATTTAAACTTAGAGAACCATTCATTCGAATTAATGCGGCCAATTCAGCTTGTGCAACCTCTTTTTGAACGGCTAAGCCCGTCAATTCTTTTTTTACTTCTGCTGCAAATGACATTTCTTAGCCTCCTCACTAAATTTTAGCACCAAAAACGATTCTAAATAGTTCTTCCACCACTTTTTCGCCATCATGAAAAACACCACCATTTCTTAATTTTAAGAAATCAGTGGAAACTACCCGACAGCCTTCTTCTCTTAAACCATTGAAATCATGAACCACCTGAACCAAATATTCATCATAAATTTCTGGATCCATATAATTTTCTGGGACTTTTTCAGTATTAACTAAAACTGTATCGATAAATTTTGCATCTAGATGTTCATGCAGAACGCGCACATGATCAGCATCACTAAAATGTTCCGTTTCACCTCGTTGGGTCATAATATTGCAGATATAGACGACTTCTGCAGCAGTTTCTTTAACCGCATCGCCAATTTCCTTAATGACTAAATTGGGCAAAATACTGGTAAATAAAGAGCCTGGGCCCAAAACAACCATATCGGCTTCTAAAATAGCCTTAACAACTTTACGAGAGGCTTTTTCTGCTGTTTTATTATTTTTATCTGTCACATATACTCGATGAATTGTTTTGCGATCTTTGGCAATTGATGACTCACCAACTGCGGTCGTTCCATCTGTAAACTCAGCGTGTAACACTAAAGGTTCTTCTGACGAAGGATAGACGTGCCCGTCTACATGCATCATATTAGTTAACAGTTGAATAGCTTCATAAGTACTGCCACGCATTTCTGATAAGGCAGCAATCAACAAATTTCCAATCGTATGATTGGCTAAAAATTTATCATCTTGGTTAAATCGATATTGGAATAAATCATTATACAATTTTGGCATATCAGATAGAGCAGCCAAAACATTCCTTAAGTCACCTGGGGGGGCCATATCAATTGAATTTCGTAACTCACCTGAACTGCCACCGTCATCAGCCACCGTCACAACTGCTGATATTTCGGCACTTTCATTTCTCAAACTTTTCAAGATAACCGGTAAGCCAGTGCCACCACCGATTACAACAATTTTAGGTTTACGAATCCGATAAGTTTTTAATTTCATGAACGATTCACCGTCTCTTTGCGCTTATCCTTATCACGGTGAGTAATATTTACTTTGTAATCTAGTGCCCTTAAAGCTTGACCAATTCTCTGGCTCAGAGCAACCGAACGGTGTTGTCCACCTGTACAACCAATGGCAATCGTTAAAGAACTTTTCCCTTCTTTGATATACCCCGGCATAATGTTTTTTAAAAGACGGTAGAAATCCTGGTAGAAAGATTCAGTTTCCGGAAAGCTCATCACATAATCATAGACTGGTTTATCTAACCCTGTTTGCGGCCGTAATTCCGGAATATAATGAGGGTTTGGTAAAAAACGAACATCCATTACAATATCGGCATCAATTGGTAAACCATACTTAAAGCCAAAAGAAACCATTTCAACATGAAACCCTAAATCAGTATTGGTTTTAAATTCAAAATTTATTTTTTCTCTCAATTGTCGCGGCGTTAAATCTGTAGTATCAATTACCATGGTTGCCCGCAATTTTAAATCTTCTAAAATTGCCCGTTCTTTACGAATACCTTCTGTAATTAATCCTTCCATCGCTAGTGGATGGGTTCTGCGGGTTTCTTTATAGCGTGAAACTAATTCAGCATCTGAAGCATCTAAAAATAATGTACTGGTATCAATCATGCCAGTGTTTTCAATTTCAATTAACATATTTTGAATCTCTTCAAAGAAATCCCTGGATCTTAAATCTACAACTAAAGCTATTTTAGTAACTTTGCCACTCTCTTTAATTAATTCCCAAAATTTTGGTATCAAACTAGGGGGCATATTGTCTACACAAAAATAACCCATATCTTCAAAGCTCTGTATCGCAACGGTTTTTCCAGCACCACTCATTCCTGTTATGATGACTAATTTTAAATTATCCGTCATAGCGATCACATCCTTTCATCTCATCTTTAGAAGTATAACATTCCTGGCGTATCATTACTATCTATTTTGATCACTAAAAAACAGATCTCCTAAAGAGAAGATCTGTCTGCCAGTGCCCGCTCAATTGTTCGATCTGCTAAGATACTTTGGGCATCAGTCACTGAGTAGGGGACATCTGCTGTCATTTCTTGTACTAACGACAATTCTGTACAGCCTAGAATAACTTCGTGACAGCCTAAATGATCAAAGACATCAGACAAAATTTCTAAATACAAGGCACTATTGATATAATCATTTTCTTTTACATCTTTGTAAATCAAATGATTAACCTTTTCCTGTAACTGTTTATCTGGTTTCATGACTTCAAAACCTAGATCCGTCAATTCTTTTTGATAAACACCAGCGTACATGGTTCCTTCAGTTGCTAATATTGCGACTTTTCCGCCATTTGGCTGTTTCATTTGTAACGCTTTCGCAGCTTCTCTCGGCATATGAAGTAATGGAATTTCTGTTGCAGCTTGTAATTCTTCATAAAAATAATGAGCTGTATTACAGGTTAAAACAATAAAACTTGGCTGCAATAAATTTTGTTGTCGGATATCATCTAATAAGTTTATCCGCGGATCAGCTTTTTGGTTATCCAGAATGAAAGCCGTTCGATCTGGTACTGTTGCGTGATTAAATAATACATAGTTTAAATAATCTTGGTCTTTATGGGCAGTGATCCGATGGTTAATTAAGCGAACGAAACTTTCAGTCGCCATCGTTCCCATGCCTCCTAAAATACTAAAAAAGTTTTCCAAGTTTATCCTTCTTTCTCTTTAAAGAATTCATCAAAACGCCCTTTATATTTATAAAACATATATTTCATCAGCACCCATCGACGTAGACCCATATCTTCTTTGTAAAAGACAGTAGTTCCCCACCGATTATCTTTTAGTAATTTTTCAGCAAGTTTTTTGTCCTCGTTGTTTTTGGCGTACTTTGTAAACACATCATTTGGTACACCCATCCATAGAACAGCTTTATCTGGTTCCGCCATACCGTAATCAGTATGTTGGAAAGGGATCTCAAAAATGCGATCTTCAGTTACATACTGCGCAAGATTAAATCCATTCAAAACAACAAAAAAACTACTGCGTCCCTGACGTAAATTAATCTCAAATAATTTATATTCCCCGTCACGAGAATCATACTTCATGTCAAAATTAGCAAACCCAGTATAATTTATTTTTTCTAGAAAGCTTTTAATCGTTTGATAAATTTTTTCATTGTACTCCGGTAAAATCGCAACGTAATTCCCGACAGCTTCAGGAGAAGGATCTTCTAACAAAGGATGACCTAAGCACATCATACGAACATTATGATTTTGATCCACATAAGCATTCAACACCCGCATATTGCTGTCATCACCAGGAATAAAATCTTGTGCAATCATTTCACTGGTATAACCATTTTCATAAATTCGTTTCAAAATAACGTCAAATTCATCACGGTTATCAAAAATAAAGGCTTTTTTTCGTCCTTCAAAATCGACTGACAACCATTCAACACTATCTGCTGGTTTTAAAGCCACCGGAAAATCAAATGGCAACGCTTGTGTCAGTAATCCATCTTCTAACATATCTTTGGTAATAATGAAAGTTTTTGGATAAGGCAAATGATATTCCTCGCAAATATCATAGAAACTAACTTTACTCATTAATCGCTCTAATAATGAAAACTCAATGTATGGACAAACATACCACTGGGACAATTCATCTTTGTGTTGAGAAATGAGTTCTGCATAACCATCACCACATGCAATTAACAAATAGCGCGTATTGGAATCATTATATTTTTCTTTTGCTAAACGACGCATTTCTTCAATAAAAACTGGATCTTTTGCGAATCCTGAAATTGTATGAATCGTTACAATTTTGCTATATTTTGTTGGTGCCAATTGTAAGCCAGCATATGCTTCAACATGAATACCATAAGCTTCATGAAATGACCGCGCCATGCCATAAACATTAATGTCACTACCTAATAAAATCGGCACAAATTTTTGTTGTTTATTCATTTGATTACCCCTCTAAACTTAGTCCTTCCAATAATACCACAAAGAAAAATGCAAGCAAAGAAGAGCTGTCCTTCCCGCTTGCATTTTTAAAATTATTTATCTAACACACGATTTAAGTAATAGCCGGTGTAGCTTTCTTTCACTTTAGCAATTTCTTCAGGTGTACCAGTTGCTAAGATAGTTCCCCCACCATCGCCACCTTCAGGACCCAAATCAATCACATAATCAGCTGATTTAATCACGTCTAAATTATGTTCAATCACTAATACCGTATTACCTGCATCAACAAAGCGTTCTAAAACCTTCAACAAACGAGCAATATCATCAGTGTGTAAACCAGTAGTTGGCTCATCCAGAATATAAAAGTTTTTCCCATTAGAATTTTTATGGAGTTCGGAAGCTAATTTCATCCGCTGAGCTTCACCACCTGATAAAGTAGTTGCCGGCTGTCCCATTGTCACATAGCCTAAACCTACGTCAACAATTGTTTTTAGTTTACGATGAATTTTAGGAATATGCTTGAAGAATTCAACTGCATCTTCCACTGTCATCTCTAAAATATCAGCAATATTTTTTCCTTTATAATGGACTTCTAAAGTCTCAGAATTATAACGTTTCCCATGGCAGACTTCGCAAGGCACATAAACATCTGGTAAGAAATGCATTTCGATTTTGATAATGCCATCACCTTTACAAGCTTCGCATCGACCGCCCTTTACGTTAAAACTAAATCGCCCTTTTTTGTAACCACGAATTTTAGCTTCGTTAGTCTTGGCAAACAAATCACGAATATCATCAAACACACTAGTGTAGGTTGCTGGATTACTTCTTGGTGTCCGTCCAATTGGACTTTGATCAATATCGACTAATTTTTCAATTTGATCATAACCAGTAATCTTTTTAAATTTACCAGGTTTGTTAGAATTACGATTTAATTTTTGTGCTAAGGCTTTTTTCAAGATTTGGTTAACTAAAGTAGATTTCCCAGATCCGGAAACACCAGTTACTGCAACGAATTTACCTAAAGGAAAGGCCACATCGATATTTTTTAAGTTATTTTCCGCTGCACCAGTCACCTTGATTTCCTTGCCATTTCCTTCGCGGCGCTCTTTAGGAATTGGTATTGATTTTTTGCCAGATAAATACTGACCAGTTAGAGATTTGGAATTTTTTGCTACTTGTTTCGGTGTTCCAGCAGCCACAATTTCTCCACCTTCATCACCTGCTCCTGGACCAACATCAATTAAATAATCGGCTGCCCGCATCGTATCTTCATCATGCTCCACCACAATTAGTGTATTTCCTAGATCTCTCATTTTTTGTAATGATTGGATCAGACGGTCATTGTCTCGTTGGTGCAAACCAATCGAAGGCTCATCTAAAATATATAAAACGCCTGATAAATTTGAACCAATTTGAGTTGCTAAACGAATTCTCTGCGCTTCACCACCTGATAAAGTTCCAGCTGCTCGACTTAATGTTAGATAATCTAAACCAACATTTTTTAAGAAACTTAAGCGGTCACCAATCTCTTTCAGAATTGGTTGAGCAATCACAGTTTCTTGGTCACTTAGTTTAGCAGCCTCGAAAAATTCTAATGTCTGATTAATCGCACCTTCACTAACTTGACCAATATTTCTTCCGTCTACTTGAACTGACAAAGCTTGTGGATTTAAACGGTAACCACGACAAGCTTGACAAGTTAATTCAGTCATATAAAGTCGCATTTGCTCTCTCGTGAAGTCACTATTTGTTTCGCGATAACGACGATCGATATTTGCGATAATTCCCTCAAATGGAACTTCTACATCACGAACACCGCCAAAATCATTTTCATAGTGAAAATGGAAATTTTCACCTTTAGAACCATTTAATATAATGTCTTTATGTTCTTCCGGTAAATCTTCAAATGGTGTATCCATATCAATACCAAAACTTGTTGCTGCTTGTTCCAACATTTGCGGATAATACTGAGAGCTTATTGGATTCCATGGAATCAAAGCCCCTTGCCGTAAAGTTTTGGTTGTATCAGGAATCACTAAATCTAAATCAACTTCCAATTTTACGCCCAAACCATCACATTCAGGACACGCGCCAAATGGTGCATTGAAAGAAAATAATCTTGGTTCTAATTCGCCAACGGTAAAACCACAATAAGGACAAGCATAATGTTCGCTAAATAACATTTCTTCTTCTCCGATAACATCAACTAAAGCATAGCCGTCTGCTAATCTCAATGCTGCTTCAAAAGAATCAAATAATCGTGAGCGAATACCCTCTTTGATAACAATTCGGTCAATCACAATCGCAATATCATGTTTTTTGTTTTTCTCTAATTCGGGAGCATCGGTTACATCATAGACTTCGCCGTCTACCCGCATTCGAACATATCCTTCCCGTTGAATCATTTCAAAGACTTTTTTATGTTGGCCTTTTTTCTTGTTAATCACTGGAGCTAAGATTTGAATTTTTGTTCGATCAGGTAAGTCTAAAACTTTATCTACCATTTGTTCAACTGATTGGGAAGTAATTTCGATATGATCATTGGGACAAATTGGATGCCCCACGCGTGCAAATAAAAGCCGTAGATAATCATTTATCTCGGTTACTGTACCAACTGTTGAACGTGGATTTTTACTAGTCGTCTTTTGATCAATCGAAATGGCTGGACTTAAGCCATCAATACTATCGACATCAGGTTTATCCATTTGTCCTAAAAATTGACGGGCATAAGCAGATAAACTTTCAACATATCGTCGTTGGCCTTCTGCGTACAAAGTATCGAAAGCCAAAGAACTCTTACCGGAACCAGAAAGACCTGTCACTACCACCATTTTATCTCGTGGGATAGTGACATCAATATTTTTTAAATTATGGGCTCTCGCACCATGGATTACAATCTTATCATTTGCCATAGTTTACTCCTGTTTCTTATAAATTCATTGTTTTATTAAGAATAATCTTTTCAACCGAAAAAAGCTCAATTTTTACTCAGCTGCTTTTAATTCAAGAATTGCATCTCGTAAAGTCGCTGCCGTTTCAAAGTCTAAAGCTTTTGCGGCTTCACGCATTTCATCTTCCATTTTAGCAATAAATTCTTTTTTCTCTGTCTTAGATAATTCGTCAAAAGAAGTTGTGTCATAAGAAATTTCTTGATCTTCAGCAACTTTACTAATACTTATCAGTTCTCGTACTTCTTTGATAATTGTTTTTGGAACCATATTGTGATCTTGATTGTATTTTTCTTGAATTTCCCGACGACGAGAGGTTTCATCCATTGCTTTTTGCATCGAATCAGTGATCTTATCAGCATACATGACAACTTTACCAGATGAATTTCTTGCTGCCCGTCCAATAGTTTGCACTAATGAGCGCTCGCTTCTTAAGAAACCTTCTTTATCAGCATCTAAAATAGCCACTAATGAAACTTCCGGCACATCCAATCCTTCTCTCAACAGGTTAATACCGATTAACGCATCAAATTTTCCCAAACGTAAATCTCGGATAATTTCCGTTCGTTCTAACGTCTTAATATCACTGTGGAGATACTTGACCCGCATCCCTAACTCTTTAAAGTAATCTGTTAAATCTTCAGACATCTTTTTCGTTAAAGTCGTAATAAAGACCCGCTCATTTTTCTCAGCACGTTCATTAATCTCTCCAACTAAGTCATCGATTTGACCCATGATCGGTCGAACTTCTATAACTGGATCTAATAATCCCGTTGGTCGAATAATTTGTTCGATTACGGTATTTGTTTGCTCATATTCATAAGGTCCAGGTGTGGCAGAAACATAAACAATCTGATTCACTCGTTCTTCAAACTCTTCTAAGCGTAGTGGACGATTATCCAACGCAGATGGTAAACGGAATCCATAATCTACCAACATTTGTTTTCTAGCCCGGTCGCCATTATACATTCCGCGAACTTGTGGCATCGTTACGTGAGATTCATCAATTACTAATAAGAAATCATCTGGGAAAAAGTCAATTAAAGTAAACGGTGGCTCTCCTTCAGAACGGCCATCCATATGACGTGAATAATTTTCAATCCCAGAGGTATAACCCATCTCCCGCATCATTTCAATATCATAATTTGTCCGTTGCTCTAAACGTTGGGCCTCAAGTAGTTTATTGTCTGCTTTCAAAACTTCCAATCGTTCATCTAATTCTTTTTGAATGTTGGCAATCGCTTTTTCTAGATGATCCTCGTTTGTTAAAAAGTGAGTAGCTGGGAAGATTGCAACATGCTCTGTCTCACCAACAACCTCACCAGTCAGTGCGTCAACTTCACGAATGCGGTCAATTTCATCACCGAAAAATTCAATCCGCAATGCCCGTTCATCTCTTGAAGCTGGGAATATTTCGACAACATCTCCTCTTACGCGAAAACGCCCCCGTTGGAAATCTATGTCATTTCTTTCAAACTGAATATCAATTAAATTACGCAATAATTGATTCCGGTCCATCTCCATACCAACTCGCAATGAAACAACTTGTTCCTGATATTCCTTTGGTGAACCTAATCCAAATATACAAGAAACTGAAGCAACCACTATCACGTCATTTCGTTCTAATAAAGAACTTGTCGCTGAATGTCGCAATTTGTCGATTTCATCATTAATAGAGGAATCTTTTTCAATATATGTATCACTGGAAGGGACATATGCTTCTGGTTGATAATAATCATAATAACTAACAAAATACTCGACCGCATTATTTGGGAAAAATTCTTTAAATTCCCCATACAACTGTCCAGCTAAAGTTTTATTATGAGCAATGATTAAAGTTGGTTTATTTACTTCTTTTATTACGTTAGAAATTGTATAAGTCTTCCCTGTACCTGTTGCACCTAAAAGGATTTGAGCCTTTTTTCCATCAACAATCCCTTCAGATAATTGGTTAATAGCTGCTGGTTGATCACCAGCCGGCTGATATTTTGAATGCAGATCAAAGGTGTTTTCGGTCTGTCTATCGATCATCATATACGCCCCTTTCAAAATAAAATCTCAACAACAAATTATATCATACCGAACATACTTTCGCTATTTTTTACTCTTGAATAGTTAATATTTTCTTTATTGCCGATAATCTAACATCAGATGTAAGAAGTTTCTGATTATTTTTTATTTTGGGTTCTAATTTACTTGTCATTTATCCTTTTCCTACAATATAATAAGTGAATGCAAAAGATTTAGGAGGAAACATATGAAAAAGAACAAATTTTTAATGTATCTGTTTTTCATGTTGGTAGGGATTCTAACATTGGGATTTGCTTCAACTAATGAAGCAGCAGAAAAAACTTATAAAATTGGAACAGATTTAACTTTTGCTCCATTTGAATTCCAAGATAGTTCTGGTGAATACGTCGGAGTTGATGTTGATCTAATAAATGAAATTGCCAAAGAAGAAGGCTTCAAAATAGATTTACGGCCACTTGGATTCGATCCATCCATCCAAGGTGTGCAATCAAATCAATTAGACGGTATGATTGCTGGCATGAGCGTAACGAAAGAAAGAGAAAAAACTTTCGATTTCTCTGATTCTTATTTTGATGGTGGGATTCAGATGGCCGTTCAAGCGAGCAATAATGACATTCAGTCTTATGATGATTTGTCAGGCAAAACAGTAGCAGCCAAAGTTGGTACGCAAAGTGCTAGCTTTTTAGAAGAAAATCAAGATAAATATGGCTACTCAATCAAAAATTATGATGCTGCCGATGCTATGTATAATGCCCTTAACAATAATAACGTTCAAGCAATATTTGATGATTATCCAGTTCTGGGCTACGCTATCACTAGCGGCCAAGATTTTAAATTAGTAGGTGATCAACAAGAAAGTAATCCTTACGCCTTTGCGGTAAAAAAAGGTGAAAATAGTGAACTTTTGAAAAAATTCAATGCTGGACTTAAAAAATTAAAAGCCAGCGGAAAATATGATGAAATTTTAAATGAATATATTTCAACTGGATCAGATAATGCTACAACTACCTCTAGTTCGATTTCTGAAATGAAAAAAATCACACCATTAAAGGATAGCTACACAGTTGTCAGTGACTCAGCCTTTGCGCCTTTTGAGTATGAAGATGCTGACGGTGTTTATAAAGGAATCGACGTTGATTTACTAACTCGAATTGCTGAATTACAAGGGTTTAATTTAGATATGAAATATATCGGCTTCTCAGCGGCATTGCAATCCTTAGATTCTGGTCAAGGCGATGGCATGATTGCTGGGATGACTATGACTGATGAAAGAAAAGCAAATTATGACTTCTCTGATTCGTATTTTGATAGCGGTATTCAACTTGCTGTTGCTGAAGATAATGATGACATCAAAAACTATGATGATTTAGCTGGAAAAACCGTCGGTGCTAAAGTTGGTACGGAAAGTTCTGACTGGTTACAAAGCCATGCCAAAGAATATGATTTTGACGTCAAAAACTTTGATACTGCCGATCAATTATATGATGCAGTTAAAGTTGGTTCAATTGATGCTATGATGGATGATTATCCTGTTATCGGTTATGCCATTAATCAAGGACAAGCCTTGAAAACGCCAATTGAACGAGAATCTGGCGGACAATACGGTTTTGCCGTTAAAAAAGGTAGTAACCCAGAATTAATCGAAATGTTTAACGAAGGCTTGAAAGAATTAAAACAAACCGGAGAATATGATGAGATTGTCAATACCTATATCGGCAATGAAAGCTCATCAGAAAATAGTAATGCTGACAGTGTAGATGAGTCTACCATTTGGGGTCTAATCAAAAATAATTATCCTGCCTTATTAGAAGGTTTATGGAATACCATTGTTTTAGCTTTGGTTTCATTTGCTTTAGCTTTAATTGTCGGAGTGATTTTTGGTTTGTTCCGAGTATCTCCAATCGGCTGGTTAAGAACAATTGCTGGAATCTATATCGATATCATCCGGGGAATTCCAATGATGGTATTAGCCTTCTTCATTTTCTTTGGCTTGCCCGGAATGACTGGTATTACCATTCCCGATTTTGCCGCAGGAATAATTACCTTAACCCTGAATGCCAGTGCTTATATCGCCGAAATTGTTCGCGGCGGGATTAACGCTGTACCAGTTGGTCAAATGGAAGCCTCCCGTAGTCTCGGGTTAGGCTACAATAAAACGATGCAAAAAATTGTCTTACCTCAAGCAGTCAAAATTATGATTCCTTCTTTTATTAATCAATTTGTTATTAGTTTGAAGGATACAACAATTATCTCGGCCATTGGGGTAGTGGAATTACTACAAACTGGTAAAATTATCGTGGCACGAACGACGCAAAGTTCTTATGTCTACCTAATTATTGCTATTATGTATTTGGTCTTAATCACGATTTTAACAAAATTTGCCAATCGCTTAGATAAGAAGGTGAAATAATGAGTGAAAAAATAGTTGTAAAAAATCTCGTCAAAAAATTTGGCGACAATACCGTTTTAGATGATTTAAATTTAACCATTAAAGAAGGCGAAGTGGTTTGTATTATCGGCCCTTCTGGCTCAGGAAAAAGTACATTTCTTCGTTGTTTAAATCGCTTAGAAGATCCAACTTCTGGGCAAATTTTAGTAGATGGTCAAGATTTAACTTCAAAAGAAACCAATATTAATGCTGTCCGCCAACACATCGGAATGGTGTTTCAACATTTTAATTTGTTTCCTCATCTATCTGTTTTACAAAATATTACTTTGGCACCAATGGATTTAAAAGGCACTTCAAAAGCAGATGCTGACAAACGAGGTGAAGAATTGTTGGCACAAGTTGGACTAGCTGAGAAAAAAGATGTTTATCCTGATAGTTTGTCCGGTGGTCAAAAACAACGTGTAGCGATTGCCCGAGCGTTAGCTATGAATCCTGATATCATGCTGTTTGATGAACCTACTTCTGCTTTGGATCCGGAGATGGTTGGAGATGTACTACAAGTTATGAAAGATTTAGCCTTGCAAGGGATGACAATGGCTATCGTAACCCACGAAATGGGCTTTGCAAAAGAAGTTGCCGATCGAGTTATTTTCACAGACGGTGGTAAAATTTTAGAAGACGGTACTCCAGAACAAGTCTTCGGCAATCCTCATAACGAACGAACCAAAGATTTCTTGAATAAAGTTTTAAATGTATAAAGTAAAAGTACGCCGAGTAAACTCGACGTGCTTTTTTTCATATTAAAAAAAAGAGTACTGCATCTCTGCAATACTCCTTCACTATCAAATTAAGCTTCGATTTCTGAAACAATACCAGAACCAACTGTACGTCCACCTTCACGAATAGAGAAAGTTGTACCTTGTTCAATGGCAACTGGGTGAATCAAATCAACTTCGATTGTCACGTTATCGCCAGGCATTACCATTTCAATTCCTTCTGGAAGCATAATATTACCAGTAACATCAGTTGTCCGGAAGTAAAATTGAGGACGGTAATTATTGAAGAATGGTGTATGACGTCCACCTTCTTCTTTACTCAATACATAAACTTCAGCTTTAAACTTAGTATGTGGTGTAATTGAACCAGGTTTAGCAATAACTTGTCCACGCTCGATTTCATCACGTGTAATACCACGTAATAAGATACCTACGTTGTCCCCTGCTTCACCATAATCTAAAGTTTTACGGAACATTTCTAAACCAGTTACAATTGCTTTTTGAGTTTCTGGTTTAATTCCGACGATTTCAATTTCATCGCCGACAGATACTTTACCACGGTCGATACGACCAGAAGCAACAGTACCACGACCAGTAATTGAGAACACGTCTTCCACAGGTAGTAATAATGGTTTATCAGTGTCACGTTCTGGAGTTGGAATATATTCATCAACAGTATCCATTAATTCCATGATTACTGCTTCTTGTTCAGGATCGCCTTCTAAAGCTTTTAAAGCAGAACCTTTAAGAACAGGAATATCATCACCTGGGAAACCATATTCAGATAATAGTTCACGAACTTCCATTTCAACTAAGTCGATTAATTCTTCGTCATCTACTAAGTCAACTTTGTTTAAGAAGACGATTAAGTATTTAACACCCACTTGGCGTGATAATAAGATATGTTCACGTGTTTGTGGCATAGGACCATCAGTTGCAGATACAACTAGGATTGCGCCATCCATTTGGGCAGCACCAGTAATCATGTTTTTAACATAGTCCGCGTGTCCTGGTGCATCGATATGTGCATAGTGACGTTTTTCAGTTTCATATTCAACATGGGCTGTATTAATAGTAATCCCACGTTCTCTTTCTTCTGGTGCTGCATCAATACTTGCATAGTCTTGAGGATTTGCTAATCCTTTTTTACCTAATACTGTTGTAATTGCTGCTGTTAGTGTTGTTTTACCATGGTCAACGTGTCCAATTGTACCGATGTTAACGTGTGGTTTACTTCTATCATAATGTGCTTTTGCCATAATAATACAGACCTCCTAAGAATTTTAAAAAGTTCTCTCAAACTTCACGGATTCATTATAAATCTTTTTTTTTAAAATGAAAAGATTTACACTCCTTACTTTTTGTAAGAACTATAAACACATAATACATCAAAAATGGTCAAAGTCAAGCAATTGCATCAAAAAATTGCATTGGACGAAATTGACTTTTTAAGTAATAATGAAAATAAAGTATGAAAAGGAGAAAAACATGAAATCATTTCAAGAAAAACTAGCTGAAATTCCTATACATATTAAACAAAGTTTTAGTGTTGGTTTTGTTTATTTCGTTGTTGCTGGAAAATATCAACACTTTCCAGCTCGCCAGTGGTCTGAAAAGCAAATATTAGATTATTTTAAAAACCGATACGATGAACTAGGAGAAATTATTCCTCATGACTCAGATTTACTAAAAGAATTAAAGTTACCGAATCATCCCGAAGTTTTTATCGTGATTCCCTATAGAAAGGACAAAAATAATTGACTCTATTAAAAGTTGAAAATATTTCTTATCGTCTATCAAATGATAAAATCATCTTAAGTGATATAAATTTAAACGTTGATACACAAGATTTTATTACGATCACCGGACCTTCTGGCGGCGGTAAAAGTACCTTATTAAAAATAATTGCTTCATTAGTAACACCAACTGTTGGAAAAATATATCTTGAAGAACAATTACAAACCGATTATCTTTATACCGACTATCGTAAAGAAGTTTCCTATTGTTTCCAACAACCTACATTGTTTGGAGAAACTGTTGGCGACAATCTCCGCTTTCCTTTTGAAGTTCGTAATTTACCTTTTAATCAAAAAGCTGCCGTGGAGAAGTTAAAAGCTGTCGCTTTACCCGCGTCTTATTTAGATAAAAAAATTACTGAACTCTCTGGCGGTGAAAAACAACGAGTTGCTCTAATTCGCAATATATTATTTTCGCCAAAACTGTTACTACTGGACGAAGTAACAACCGGTTTGGATGAAGACAGTAAAAAAATTGTCCATCAACTGATTGATCAACTGCAACAAACTGGGGTCACCATTATCCAAGTGACCCACGACGAAACAGAAATTTACCAAGCAAAAAAAGTGCTTTGGATTAAAGGAGGAAAATTAGCTTATGAACCTAGCCGTGGATAATACATCATTATTTATCGCTTTTGCCCTCGTATTAATTGCTGTATTCATTAGTATGCGAGAAAAACTCGATCTATCAAAAGATATTCTTTTCAGCATCACACGAGCTATTATTCAATTAGTCATTGTTGGCTTTGTTCTTAAATATATTTTCCAAGTTGACAATACCATACTGACATCCCTAATGAGCTTATTTATTGTCCTAAATGCTTCGTGGAATGCCCATAGAAGAAATCCGAATCAGCATAAGAAGTTTTTCCATTCTTTGTTAGCGATTTTTGTTAGTACTTATGTGACCTTGGGTGTTTTATTATTGGCAGGCGCGATTAATTTTATTCCTTCACAAATTGTTCCGATAACTGGGATGATCGCTAGTAATTCAATGATTGCTATTGGTTTATGTTATCGCAATATGCAGGCAAAATTCCAAGATCAACGACAACAAATTTTAGAAAAACTGGCTCTAGGAGCAACCATCAAACAGTCCTCTCAAGATATTTTGAGACATAGCATTAAAACTGCTATGCAGCCTACGATTGATTCTGCCAAAACTGTTGGCTTGGTTAGCCTACCTGGAATGATGTCTGGTTTAATTTTCGCTGGTGTAGATCCCGTGCATGCGATTAAATACCAAATCATGGTTACTTTTATGCTACTTTCAACAACCAGCTTAGGTTCCATTATTGCTGGTTATACAGCTTACACCCATTATTACAATCACAATCATCAATTAAGGGATTAAAAAAATTGCCAGAAGTGACGCGAAGACGTCCTTTCTGGCATTTTTTTAGACTAACAAGCTATACAACATTTTATTTTGACTTAAATCAATGTACTGAGGATCAAATTTTTTCAAATTAGTCAGTAACTTATCTAAATCAGCTGCATTTTGTAATAAAATTCCTAACAAAACTGGACCAGTTCCACGATTGATTTTTTTAGTATATTCAAAACGTGTAATGTCATCTTCAGGGCCTAGAACCGATTGAACAAATTCCTTAGTTGCACCAGGTCTTTGAGGGAAATTCACTACAAAATAATGTTTTAATCCCTCATAAACAAGTGACCGCTCATCAATCTCAGCCATCCGATTAATATCATTGTTTCCACCACTGATGACACAGATAACCGTCTTCCCTTTAATTTCTTCTTTCAACAGCTCCAAAGCTGCTACACTTAAAGCTCCTGCTGGTTCGGCAACAATTGCTTGTTTTCCATATAGTGATAAAATAGTCGAACATACTAAACCTTCATCAACAGCGACTAATTGATCGACTTGTTTTTTTGCATGCTGATAAGTCTGCTGACCAACTTTTTTGACTGCTGCGCCATCGACAAATTTTTCAATTTCAGATAATTCAATTGGTTCACCTTGATCAAAAGCTGCTTGCATAGAAGCTGCCCCAGCAGGTTCCACTCCAATAATTTTTGTAGAAGGTTCGGTATTTTTTACATAAGATGAAACACCACTGATTAATCCTCCGCCACCAATCGCACAGACGACATAATCAGGTTTGAAGCCTTCTTGCAACGCATCTGTCATCATTTCTAAAGCCAAAGTACCTTGACCAGCAATAATTGCCTGATCATCGAAAGGATCAATAAAAGTTTTTCCATTTTCTTCGGTAAATTGTCTTGCAGCTGTAGCAGCTGCATCAAAAGTATCCCCTACTAGGTGGATCGTTACGTCATCCCCACCAAAGAAGCGAACTTGTCCTACCTTTTGTTGAGGTGTAGTGACTGGCATAAAAATATCAGCTTGAGCTTTCAATTCGTGACAAGTAAAGGCCACCCCTTGAGCATGGTTTCCAGCACTAGCACAAACAACTCCTTTCGCTAAATCTTCGGCAGAAAGTCGTTTGATTGCATAATAAGCACCACGTAATTTAAAAGATCGAACTTTTTGTAAATCTTCCCTTTTTAGTAAAACATTGGCTTGATATTTTTCTGATAAATATCGGTCATGTTGCAATGGCGTTCGTGTTACAGCGTGTTTAATTGTTTGAAAGGCTTCACGAACATCTTGATCAGTTACTAAATCCAAAAGCTTCACCTCTAATCTTTTTGAGTAACAAACGGCATCATTTTTCTTAGCTCACTACCAACGGCCTCAATTTGATGTCCAGCATTTTTTTCACGCATTGCTTCAAATTCTTTAAAACCATTTTTATTATCATCGATAAAGCCTTTAGCAAATTTACCGTTTTGGATATCTGTTAAGACAGCTTTCATGTTTTCTTTCGTCGCATCAGTAATTACCCGCGGACCTGAAACATAATCTCCGTATTCAGCAGTGTTAGAGATGGAATGACGCATTTTTTTGAAGCCACCTTCATAAATTAAATCAACAATCAATTTCATTTCATGACAAACTTCAAAGTAAGCCAATTCAGGCTGATACCCTGCTTCAACTAATGTTTCAAATCCAGCTTCTATCATAGAGGTTAAACCACCACACAGAACTGCTTGTTCTCCAAATAAATCTGTTTCAGTTTCTTCTTTAAAGGTTGTTTCTAACACACCAACTCTGGTTGCACCAATTCCCTTAGCATAAGACAAAGCTAATTCAGTTGCTTTTCCAGTAGCATCTTGATAAACCGCAAACAAAGCTGGTACCGCAAATCCTTCTGTAAAAGTACGACGCACTAAATGTCCAGGACCTTTTGGTGCAACTAAAAAGACATCCACATCTTTAGGCGGCGTAATAACTTCAAAATGGATATTAAATCCATGGGCAAAAGCTAGTGCATCACCGGCAGTTAAATTTGGTGCAATCTCATTTTCATATAATCCACCTTGAACTTCATCAGGAGCTAAGATCATCACAACATTTGCTTGTTTTGTTGCTTCAGCAACATTAGCTACTTTAAAACCATCATTACGTGCTGCTTCCGCCGATTTTCCTTCTCTAACAGCAACCACCACGTCATGACCATTATCCCGTAAGTTTTGCGCGTGAGCGTGACCTTGCGAGCCATACCCCACAATTGCTACTGTTTTTCCTGTTAATACATCTTCTGTTACTGCCTCATCATAATAAACTTTTACCATCTACGATTCCTCCATTTTTTGCTTAATATCTATTAAAAGCACTGCTGCTGTTAACCACGTCTAAATCCAGTAATTCCTGTTCTTGCTAATTTTTTAATGCCATAAGGTTGAAGTACTTCAATGCAAGCATTGACTTTTTCTGCCGATCCGGCTACTTGGACGACAATCGTTTTTAATGCCACATCGACAACATCAGCTCGAAAAGGTTCAATTACGGCCTGTACTTCTGAGCGCTGAGTGGCGGGAGCATTAACTTTAATCAATGCCAATTCCCGTTCTAAGTGGGGCTCATCAGTGATATCTGAAACTTTTAAGACTGGAATTTGTTTGTTTAATTGTTTGGTTACTTGCTCAATTTCTGCCAAGTCATCCGCTTGGACTACAAAAGTCATTTGGGAAAAATTTTTTCGTTCAGTTTTACCAACTGAGATACTGTCGATATTGACTTGCCGTCGATTTAATACGCCCGTCATTCTACCTAGTACACCAGACTCATCTTGAACAATTGCTGTAATCATTCTGCGCATTTATTCAACTCCCAACATTTGATCATTTGGTTGACCTGCTGGAACCATTGGTAAAACATGTTCACGATTATCCACTAAAACTTCAATTAAAGCAGGACCTTCACAAGAAAATGCTTCCTGCAATTGTTCCATCAAATTTTCTGGTTCAGTAATTTTGAAGCTTGCTAAATCATAGGCCTCAGCAATTTTGCAGAAGTTTGGTTGATGAGTAAACTCTGATCGTGAACGTCTTTCATTAAAGAAACGTTCTTGCCACTGACGAACCATTCCTAACGAACGATTGTTTAGTAAAACAAATTTAATAGATAAATTATTTTCCACTAAGATCGCCATTTCTTGATTGGTCATTTGAAAGCCACCATCACCTACAAAAACGATCACTTCTTTTTCAGGATGAGCTATTTTCGCACCAATACCTGCTGGAATACCATAACCCATCGTGCCAAGTCCACCACTAGTGATCAATTGTCGCGGGAAATTAAAAGGATAGAATTGGGCTGTCCACATTTGATGCTGACCAACATCGGTGGCGACATAGGCCTGACCATTGGTTATTTCACCTACTAATTCAATCACTTGCTGTGGCTTAATCGATGTTTGACTTAGTTGATAATGATAAGGATGAGCTATTTTATTTGCCAACGTTTTCTCTAACCAAGCTTCCTGTTTTGGCTGATTCATTTCATACGTTAACATTTCTTTTAAAGCTTCTTTAGCGTCAGCCACAATCGGAATATCTACGGCAATAACCTTTCCGATTTCACCAGGATCAATATTAACTTGAGCAATTTTTGCATGAGGGGCAAAATTTTCAGCTGAAGTTGCCAAACGATCATCAAAGCGACTGCCGATATTAATTAACAAGTCAGCTTCCATTAAAGCCATATTAGCTGCATAAGTTCCATGCATACCGCCCATTCCTAGAAATAATTCATGTTTGCTGGGTAGAATCCCTAAACCTAATAAAGTCGCCACCGTGGGTAATTGATATTTCTCAACAAACTGTAAGAATTCTGCTTGTGCCTCAGCGGCTGTTACCCCAGCGCCAACTAAGACAACCGGTTTTTTTGCTTTTTCCAACTGGTTCATCAAACGAGTCAACTGCAATTTAGAAGGCTGCGTATTTGGTTGGTAGCTTTCTAAAAAAACAACATTGTCTTTACTTGGATCACATTTAGCTACTGTCATATCTTTTGGTAAATCAATTACTACCGGTCCTTTTCGACCAGTCGTAGCCACATGAAAGGCTTCATTGACAATTCTAGGGATATCTTCAACTTTTCTCACTTGATAATTGTGTTTGGTAATTGGTAATGTGATGCCTAAAATGTCTGCTTCTTGAAAAGCATCTTTACCAATTCCCGGAGTTCCAACTTGTCCCGTTATGACAACTAAAGGCAACGAATCACTCATAGCATCTGCAATTCCAGTCACTACATTCGTAGCTCCTGGACCACTTGTCACTAATACGACTCCAGGTTTTCCAGTGGCTTTTGCATACCCTTCAGCTGCATGAACAGCACCTTGCTCGTGACGAGTTAAGATATTGGGAATTTTTTCATCATACAAAGTATCATATAAAGGTAATACCGCACCGCCCGGATAACCGAAAATCATTTCTACATTTTGCTTTATTAAAGTATCAATTAAAATCTCTGCACCATTTTGTTTAGCTTCTGGCATGAAAGCTGGATCAATTTTTTCCATTAGCAATCCTCCTACTCTGGTAATTTCATAATGCCGCCTGTATGGGCTGAAGTAACTAAGGCTGAATAACGACCCAGCCAACCAGTCTTCACTTTAGGTACAAATTTTTGTTGCTGGTCTTTTCGTTTGGCTAAAACCTCATCACTCACGTTTAAATTTAAATGACGATTTGTTAAATCAATCGTGATTTCATCTCCATCTTCCACTAAAGCAATCGGACCACCGCTAGCAGCTTCTGGTGAAATATGTCCTACAGCAATTCCACGTGTCGCCCCAGAAAACCGACCGTCTGTAATTAGTGCAACATCTTTTCCTAAACCACGTCCCACAATACTTGACGTTGGCGCCAACATTTCCGGCATTCCCGGACCACCTTTTGGTCCTTCATAGCGAATAACCACCACATGACCAGCTTTAACTGTATGGTCATCAATTGCTGCTACTGCATCATCATGAGAATCAAAACAAATCGCTTCTCCAGTAAAAGTTTTAATGCTGGCATCAACACCACCAACTTTAATTACACTGCCTTCTGGTGCCAAATTACCATATAATATTGATAAACCACCAACCGGACTATACGGATTTTCTTTTGGATGAATGACTTCAGGATTTTGAATTGTCCTTTTAGCAACATTTTCTCGTAATGTTTTTCCTGAAACAGTGATTCGATCCGGATGAATCGCGCCATCAATATCAACCAATTCATGAATAATAGCTGAAACACCACCTGCTTCGTGAACATCATGCATTGAGTAAGCAGAAGATGGAGCAATTTTAGATAAATAAGGAACTTTTTCCGCGATACTATTAACTGCTTCTAGGTCATAATCAATTTCAGCTTCATTGGCAATTGCTAACGTATGAAGAACGGTATTTGTAGAGCCACCCATTGCCATATCCAAAGCAAACGCATCGTCAATTGCCTCTTTTGTTACAATATCTCTCGGTTTGATTTGTTTTTTAACTAAATCCATTAAATGAACAGCTGATTCTTTGACTAATTCTTTGCGTTCTTCCGAGACTGCCAAAATAGTGCCATTTCCAGGTAAAGCAAGACCTAACATTTCTAACAAACAATTCATAGAGTTTGCTGTAAACATTCCGGCACAAGAACCACAAGTCGGACAAGCGTTTTGCTCCATAAATAAAAAGTCTTTTTCATTCATTTTGCCATCTTTAAAGGCACCCACTGCTTCAAACATTGAAGATAAAGTAGTTTGATGGCCAGTCGGATCCACTCCAGCTTTCATGGGACCACCTGAGCAAAAAATTGAAGGCACATTGGTTCTCATAGCTGCCATAATCATTCCAGGAGTTATTTTGTCACAATTAGGAATATAAAAAACGCCATCAAACCAGTGAGCATTAATTACCGTTTCAGCAGAATCTGCAATTAACTCTCGGCTAGGTAGCGAATACCGCATACCAATATGTCCCATCGCTATGCCATCATCCACACCAATCGTATTAAACTCAAAAGGAATCCCACCAGCTTCTCGAATCGCTTCTTTGGCAACATCAGCCAATTCTCTTAAATGGACATGACCAGGAACAATATCAATATAAGAATTACAAATAGCAATAAATGGTTTATTCATCTCCTCGATATTTTTCACTTGACCCGTTGCATAAAGTAAACTTCTAGCTGGTGCTGCATCAATACCTTTTTTAATTTTATCGCTTCTCATCATTCCATCTCCTTCAACAAAAAAAGCATCCCAGATAATAACTGGGATGCTTTTGCAAGAATCCCGATTCTACACGAATAGGACTCAAACAATTCGGAAAACTTCTCCTGAATGTTCTAAGTCCTGCACCTAATTAATAAGACGATTAAAAATTCTCTATTAAGTCTACGCATTGAAATCGGCTCCTTTTTTTAAATAATTGATTTTTTATACTATACCTTTACTAAAATTAAAAGTCAATGAGTTTTTATTTACAAAAACCTTTTTTTCTAATTGTAAGCTAATCAAAACCTCATCCGCTTTCATTCTATCCTCCAATTATCTAAAATTTAAATAATGAATAGTAAAAAAAAATGTACTAATAGATAATCGCGCTCTTTTACATTGCAAAAATATACGGTAATTTCAAGATAATTGATAATTAAGATGGATTAATCCACAAGAAATTTTTTTGCAAAAAATTCTAATATTGAATAAAAAAAGACCCCAACAAAAGTTGAGTCTAACGATGAGTTTATATTAATAAATATCAAATCCATTAAAATCTATATATAAAAAGCCTACTCCAAATTAATTTTTAATTACTCGTAATAAGCTTCTTTTTTTATTCCTGGATAGATTCTAATTTCAAAATTACATCAATAGTTTGGTTAAATTATCAATACCTTTACTTAGTTTTATTTAAGATTTTTTTCAATAAAAAAAGACTCAACAAAAAATTGAGTCTAGAGGGCGAACGATGGGAATCGAACCCACGAGTGCCGGAGCCACAATCCGGTGCGTTAACCACTTCGCCACGATCGCCATGGCATCATTTAAATAATTCAAAGAAAAAAATAAGATATATTGATATCACATCTTCGTCAATACCAGCGGGCGAGTCGAACCGGCACACTCGTGAGGGAACTGAATTTTGAGCTGTTCAATAAATCCAATTTGAACCCCTTATAGCCGAAAAAGATGCATATATCAATATTTTTAACCAGTTTTGATTGGTTTGTTTAATCTGTTATCGAAGACTTCTAGAAAACCATCATAAAACACTGTTTTTAAAGATTTTTTTAACAGGCATGATAGCTATTTATGTGGTGTAAATAGTTATTTTATATGCCTTCTAGATTATCAACTATATTAGAATAGCATTTCTCCTAGTAATTGTCTACAACAAATCCCTAATTTATCGCATATTTAGCTTAGATGTTTGACTACTTCCTATAATTTCCCAATCAGCAAGCAAAGTTTCTATTATTAAGGCATGAATTAAGGTAGATACTCTGAAATTGACATTAAAAGCCACTGAAAGTTGAAGTTAACTATACATAAATACACCATAGATAGTTCAGCTAATTACCATCGTAATTTTTGCTCTAAGATGGGCTAATGCTTATTGGTAATTCCAAATTCAACTAATTATTTCATCAATTAAATTATTGTGACTAACCATTTTATTAAACACAGAAGACTTTTTAAAATGATGAATTAGGTTCCTTTAGAAACGCTAACTCTTCTGGTGTTGAAGAACGATTCAGTACAGCATTCCTATGAGGATATCGTCCAAAGCGTTCAATAATATCGCGGTGGCGTTTTTCAAAATCTAGATTGTTTTCCATGCCAGGTTCTGAGAATAGTGTCAATGCTTGCTGATGAATAGCTAGCGATTCAGAATGCATAAATGGCATATAAACAAACGATCTCTCCTCCACAGTCAACTCGTTTAACTCATCTTTGCCAATTGCTTCTTGGGCTAAGACTAAAGCCATACCATCATAAGCAAAAGATCGAGGATCATCACGGAATAGATTACGGGAAAATTGATCCAAAACCAAAATCTCAGCCAATCTTCCTTGAATAGTATCCCTCCAGAAAGCTTTCTCTCCTTGAGACACCTGTTTGTGTAAAGCTCCAAAACGTTCATTAATTGTTTGATCAAAAACCTCATCTTTTTTAAACCATTGCTCTGTTGTTGACTCTGTAAACCAAAAATCCAATACTGTTTGACTCTCCATCGTTGTTTCCTCCTTTTGAAATAAATATCACTGCTCATTAACTACGAATAATCAATGTGAATAAAACAATTATCCTGTACTTGTACTTACCTTCTATGTAAACTCTTAAAGTTTTACTCCCTAGCATAAATCCTTTAAAGAAACCACATAGCTTATACGAATATATTCTTCCATACTTCAAGATACACCGAATCACTATAAAGTTAACTATTAAAGAAAAATTTTCAAATAATTATTGATCTACTTTATCTTATTTAATAATTTCACGAAATCTTTATGATGGTTTTTATTGCCTAATACTTTGCTTGAGACATTAAACTGAACCACATTGTCCTTCAAATCAGTAATTGAAATACTGTACAGTAGAAAATTTTTCTTAATGATAAAATCAGCAATGTCATCTCGATAGATAACTGAGACATTATCCACTAATTTACCCAATTGATTGACAGGTAATATTTTAATATCCTTTTCACTAATGGCTAACCACGCGCCTTGAACTATATAATTGTCCAAATTCAAATAATTCATTCGTACATATAATGGCTGGGTTGTTTTCAAAGTTACATATATTATTAACTCTTCTCCGCTATAAATCTCTAACTCTTTTAAGAAAGAGATAATTTCATCATGTTGAACTATTAATCCCATGCTAACCTCTTTATCACTTTAGTTAATAACTATTAATAGAATAACAAATATATTTGATAGTAACAAATCAAGCATTTGAAACCCCAGTTCTATCACAATTCACTTTAATGGATCATTAATTACATTAAATGGATCACTTATTTAAAATATAATTCTTCTTAGTAGATGATTCTCAAAATATTATCAACCTTATTCTGGACAATTACATAGAGTGATTGACAGTTTTATTTAACTTCAACAACAAATTAAAATCTTAACCTTACACTCTGATTTAATAAATCATCTTCCTTACTTAACTCCATATTATAATGGCAGAAACGAAGTTAACACTTCTGAAATAATTTCATACAAATTTTTAAAACTAAATACCTTTTTTAGATTTCAACTACGCCAAGATTTTTCAGCTTATCAAAATGAACATGAAACTCCAACTTTGAAATTTCATCAATTTCTCAATGAAACATTCCTCACACTCACATACTTTTTTTCTGAATCCTACCAAAACCTGGGAAAAAAATTATGCCTCCCAAACAGAGTAATCATTCAGTGGTTAATGTCCATTTACGGCAACCATGAGAATAGCGATTTATGAAGACACTAAAAAGCGATGGATTATTCCATCCACCACTGAGTATTATGTTAATTCATCAAACAATTCTATCGAGGCCGATAGGATTTCTAGCAAAACCTATTATGTTTACTAATCATTATGTGGACTTAGTGTTAATAAAGGATTTTATAACTTATTTAATCAGAATTATATAAACTACTATTTAGTGATTCGTAAAAACCTCAGTCAGCATACTAATTACAAAAGTAAGAATACCTCCAGCAAGTACAAATCCTAATATAATAAGAATTTTAGCTCTAATATCCTTTTTTTGATTTCGTTGCAGCCTTATTTCATCCAAATTACTGTGTCCTTCAGTGAAAGAAATAATTTCTTTATACGTTTTTATATCGTATTTCTTTTTAGTTTTCTCAATTCTAAATGCAAATATCATAGCAATTCCCCATAGAGTGACGAAAGGAATAAATCCCCACCAAGAAAAAATTGACATACTAGGCACCCCTATAATTAATGCTAAAACCAAGAAAAGCAACATTTTTTTACTATCTTGATCCATTCTTTTGCTCGCAATGGTATCTTTCATAGTATCCACGTCTCCTTTAACTAATTCATCTAGTGAGATATCAAAAAGAATACTTAAGGCAACTAAATTATGAATATCTGGATAGCTTTTATCATTCTCCCATTTTGAAATAGTTTGTCGAGTAACAAAAATTTTTTCAGCCAGCACTTCTTGAGAAAACTTGTTTATTTCCCGATATTTTTTTAATTGTTTACTAAAGTTCATTTTGTCCTCCTAATGATTTTAGATTAACGTGAAAGCATACTTTTGTCTGTCTATTAATAGTTCCAACGAGTTATATTTAAGTGTACACGTTTGTTTACAGTCATTCAATCGAGGTTTTTAATTCTAATAATGAAATTTCTGTACTTAAGCCAGTTCCTTAACTAGAAAAAAGAACTATATTTATAGTATTAATCATCTCGTAGATGATTAGTCTTATATTTAATGTTTTGTAACTCTTCTTTTAATTGACCGAAAGATAGGCAATCAATTACGTAAAACAAATCGTTTATTCCAAGCTAATCTTTCTTCACAGATTTCTCACATGTTTATAGTTAATTCTCTCTCGACAATCCATGAACCAAACACTATAGAGGCAAGCTTAAAGAGCTAATGAACCAACTTTCAGCTCAGGTCAACTTAGATTGACTGATTTTAGACATTGACAAACAGATCCTGAGCTTAATTTAACCTTACATAAAGTGGCTAACAAATTCTAAAGACAAACTATAGATTTTAAGCACTGGAATATCTGAACAGTTCAATGCATTTTTAACTTTGTTTGAGACAAAGGAAAATATAATTAAAAAACACTTAGGTCATTCTTCTAGTACAATCAACTATGACGTGTATAGTCACCTTTATCTAACAAGTTAAAAAAATGCCGATCATCTGGAAAAATTTATGTAATAGGTAAAACAAAATAAATATCCTCAGCTAACCAGATAAAATCGGTCAAACTGATGATATATTATTTTGGGAAATATAGAAACAATTGGAAATTAAGTTGATTTTCAGCAAAAAAATTAGCTTTAATTCAAATGTAGTAAGTTCTAAAAACAACCCATATACTTAATATCTATTTTGAAGCATCCCCCAAAAGTATCCAATATAGATGATTCCACATAGAAAAATTTTGACCGATCCATATTGCAAAATGTTTATAGGCAAAACAAAAGACCTACTCATTAGATATCAAATGAGTAGGTCTTTTTATACCGGCGGCCAGAGCCACATGATAAAAAATACCATTAAATAGTTTTTAAATCTCTTTTATTTAGCGGTTTTCATAAAATACCTTTAAATACATTTCAATTCCTCGCACCATTTTCGCACCCATGTTTTTCATGATTAAATAACGATTTAAAAAAGTGAGTTCATCAAGCCACGAGTTTTAGACCTAGTTCTCGCATCGTATTCTTGAAAGACATGATAGTATGTTTTTCTAATTTCTTCTGGCATATCACCAACAATTAATGCCACTTCTTCTACAGCATACCCTTGATAAATTAAGAAAGAAACAAATGTATGTCGGCAACAGTGCATAGAAAAGTTTGGCTTATCTATTATGCCACACTCAACAAGAATTTTCTTAATCTCAATATTGGCTTTTCGGTTATTACATATCCCCTCTTGCCAATCAAAGAAAACTTGTTTACGAGGATTGGGAATATTCCTAGCTTGGCATCTTTTTGATTGATACTGCCATAACTCTCTAACAAGCTCAGCCAAATTCTGTGACATTTCTACTTTTCGATAACTATTGGCATTTTTACAAGGAAGCCAATCATTCGAATTTGAAGGAGGTTCAATGTAGTCATAGGTCTTGTTGATGTCTATAAAACCCTGCTCAAAATTCAGATCATCAATGGTAAGTCCAACAATTTCAGAAAAACGACATCCTGTTAACAAAGCAAAGATTATTGCATAGTAGATAGAAGAATCCTTATTTCTATGTTGCACCACATATTGCACAACTTTTTTATACTGAGCATCATCAATATATTTTTGATAGACTGGTTTCTCCTTTGACTTATCCCCTAACCCTCTTAAAGAGCTTCCAGAAGTAAACTCAACAGAGATATGACCTAGAGCAAACGCTTGTTTTACACATGCACGCATGTGAGTGTGAAATTTTTCAAGCGTAGCTGGTGCATAATCTCTCGAGAATCTATTTAATAAATCCACGTACCTATCATTAGTTAAATCAGATAATGAGATTTCTCCAAGATAATCTTTAATGTATCTCTTGCTATCTTGATAATGTCCTTGGGTCTTTCTTGAGCTAGATTCCTTTTTATATTTCTGAAAAAACCATTCAAAGTATTCATAAAAGGGAACAGCAAAAGCCATTTGTCTATCTTTTGAAGAGATTGATTGTGCATACTCTACAGCTTTCATGGCTTCAAACTTAGTTGAAAAGCTACCTAATGCTTTATTTTCATACCCTCCTGTTTCTTTTTTCACACTTATAAAGGCACGCCATTTTGTACCACGCTTGCTAACACCCATTCAAACACCATCTCTTTCTAGATGAGTGTTTAAACAGCTATATATGGTCAATGTTATTATACCTCATTTTTTTCAAAGTTAGTAAAAATTTCTGGAAAATTCTCTTCAATAAAAGTTAATAATTTGCTTTCTAGTATATAATATTTTCCTGAGCTACCACCTTTAGGATATGCGACACATCCATTAGGGTTCTCTTTAATATCTAATGTCTTTTTGAATTTTGGATTTAAAAGAATTAGCTCATTAAACATGGGTCTACTAAGGCAAGTGTGCTTCTTTCTAAAATCCTCTACAGAAACGCAGTTTCCTTTAAACCCTAATTCTTTTAAAGCTTTATATTCATCTTTTTGGATTAGAACAAAATTTTCCGGCAATACGATACGTGCCTGATACTCAATGATTTGTTCCAAATTTATCACCTCCAATTTTTAACCTATCTATACTTACTTTTCTTAGATAACTGTTTCATTTTCTAACTACTTTCAAATCGCTTTAGGTAAAGCACATAGGAATTTCACCTCTCCTCAGTCTACGGGAGCCTTGCGGAAGTATCATTATATTCTGCCACCGTCATTGCAACTTGATTGCCTAAATCAAATCCTGCATTAACTAGATATCGCTCACTAAAGTCTTGGCGTAGCTTTGCTGTAGCTCTGGCAACAGAAAACGTAATTTAAAAGTTCATTATTCAATTTTCAAGGAACGATCGGCATTATTTTTGCCTTCACTAGATAAATAGACAAAGACAGACATTTTGAAACTATAAAATTTCAAAACATCTGTCTTTTTGCTTATTCTTTTAAATATTTATCAATATCAAATGACTGCACCGCCACAATAAATTGAGCGGCTAGTTCTTGATAACAATCCTTATTCACTTGCTTTGAGTATCGTCGCGAATGATTAATAATGGACGGCTCAAAAGAAAGAAATAATTCGAGCAATGCCTCTTCATCTCCATTTTTTGCTCTTTGAAGAAGAGGAACTAAGTTAACTGCCATAATATCTCCACCTTAATCATCAAGTTTATAATTTTAAACTTTTTTCAGGTGGTGATTTATTTCGAGCAACTATTTTTAAAATAGAAAGTATTCTTTTAACTTGGCAAAAGCTTTGCGCTTTTTTTTAGAAATCATTTGGCTGCTTACATGAAGTTTCTTTCCAATTTCCGCATCTGAAAGTCTTTTTGAATACTTCTCACTGAGAATAAAGAGTTCGTCATTAGTTAGACATGAAAGGCTTAAACGAAGCTGTTCATTCTCAAAATTCATTTCAAAAATTTCTTCAGGAGTAAATCCTTTTTCATTGAGACTTCCTGTTTGTTCATTTTGATTAAACTCTGTCAGTTCTTGAGATTCGTGAGAAAATATCTTTCCTTGCTTGTTATAAAAGGCATTTGCCTGACGTTGTAAAGTAACAGTAATATAACGAATAAAAATATAAGTGACGTCCATTTCTGTTTTCATTTAGCAAACGCCTCCTACAATTTTGGCAGGTGATATTGCCAGTAACCACGATAGGCACGCTCAATCGGCAAAGAGCGCTCTTTTAGCATTTTAGGTAAAATGTTACAAGTTAAGTTCTTGTAGGAAATACATAGTTCATATTCTGTATTTATTTTTTTTAATAATTGCTGATTACTCAATGGTACTGGGCTTTGCTTTAAAATAGATAAAATATTTTTAGATACACGATCAAAGGAAACATGATGTTGCGTTTTATTTTTTCTAAATAGTTAGTCTTTACTTTGTGTTTTTTCTTTTTCTAATACTGAAATGTTTTTTTTGTTTCCAGACAATATTTCAGCAGATAACTGCTCTATAGAGTTTAAGTTATCTAAGCGTTGCTTTAGTTCCTCATATTGTTTATTCAGTTCTCTTCTTTCATCAATAAGCTTTCTTAAAAGGTCGTAGATCAATTGCTTTTCTTTTTGAATATCTAACATAAATATCCCTCCTACATAATAAATAGGTGGGAGCCTTTTTTTTGAAACCATAAACTAATATTAATTATCTTAAATACTATAAATATCTAAAACTATTCACCATGGCTAAATATGCATTATGGTAATTTTTGACCCTTAAGTCTATAAAAAAAGTGCAAAAAGATTTTAGACTTTTCGCACTTTAAAAATTAATCAAAAAACTATGACTTGTATTTAGCTAAAAATTCCTCTCTATCAGAACTATAACGATGGTATTTGCCATCTTCATCAACTGACAGTAAAAGTAAGAGCATATCAATAATTGCCATGTGTGCCATTCTAGTAGAACTAATTGCTTCAAAATAAATTTTCTCACTTGTAAAGCTCAAAAGAACTTGATCTACCAAATTAACTAATGGCGATTTTGCATAGCTAGTTATTGCAATTGATGGCGTTTTACGTTCCTTAGCGATTGTAGCGATATCCACAATCATGTTAGTGCTTCCTGAATTAGATATCAATAAACATGCATCTTTTTCAGTCATTTGAAAAGCAGCGTTTGTTTGCATTTCAGGACTTATATCGACATTCGTTCTGATACCATATTGATTAAACTGATAAGCCGCATAAACTGCTAATGGATTCGTATTGCCTGCACCAAATATATAAAGAGTGTCACAACTTTTAATAAGCTCAAGTGATTTTTTTACCATTTCTCTGTCAATGAGTTCATCACATTTCTTTAGCTCTTCACATTTATATTGAAAAATATTTTGAATTGATGTATTGTAATCGTTCAAATTAATTTCAAAATTAGAATCAGTATTTTCTTCTTGAATATTTCTAGCTAATGATATTTTAAAGTGATAAAAACCCTTACAGCCAGCTTTTTTCGACATTCTCATAACAGTTGCTTCACTAACATTTGTTTTCTCCGCTAATTCTGTAACACTCATATTTGTTACTTCATTTGGGTGTTCCATAACAAAATCGGCAGCTTTTTTTTCTTGTTCAAACAAATCATCATAAATATTTTTTAACGATAGTAAGACATTTATATCATTCATAAGCAACCTCCATATTATCTAGTCATTCATTAATTATAAACCATGGAGGCTTTCCAACCAAGCTTAATTAAGTTCTACTGTTGCAACAAGGTCTCCTCTGTGTCCTGTTGAACCACCATCATATTCAAATTCCTTTACATCAATCATATTAGTTACAACAACAATCATCTCATCAGACTTACCTGCTGCTATAATTTTTTCCAAATCAACTTTAGCAATTGGAGTATTTTCTGTTACCTTATCCCCTACTTCAACAAGTATTTCAAATGGTTCTCCTTTTAATGAAACCGTATCGATTCCCATATGAACCAAAACGTCTAATCCATTTTCTGTTCTAATGCCGATAGCATGTTGTGTTTCAAATATTGTACTAATCACTCCAAAAACTGGTGAATACATTGTTGAGTCGGACGGTTTTACAGCATAACCATCACCCATCATTTTCTGTGAGAAAACAGGATCGGATACATCTTCCATGGGAATAACTTGCCCATCACATAATTGAAATAGATCAATTTCTTTGACTGTTTCAGTGACAACAATAGCTTCATCAACCGATGTTTCGGAAGCTTCTACAGCAACACCTGCCGTTTCAGGTTCCCCATCATATTGTCGTTTGTTTTTTAAACTGAATAGATAAGTCATTCCAAATCCTGCAATCGCAGAAAAAGCAATTGTAATTAAACAAAATATGAAATTAGTCATGCTGCCGTCAGGTGAAATATAAACTGGTGAGGTCACTAATCCTGGACCTGCGTATACATATTGTTTTAAATCTACAATTCCTGCAAATACAGAACCTATCGCCGCACCTGTCATTGCGCCTAGTAATGGCGTTCTAAAATTGAGACAGATACCGTACAACGCTGGTTCCGTGATACCAATAATTGCAGTAATACCCGATGATGCTCCGATTGATTTTGTATCTGTATTTCTACTCAAATACCATACTGCTAATGCTGCACCACCAATTGCAGAGTTACCTGCTAAACCACCTGGCAAGAAAATATTGTCGAAACCAACTGAGTTTAAATGTTCCATATTAATAAAGTAAACCGCTTTGTCCATACCTGTAATAATACTTAGAGGTGTAAGGAATCCCCAAATCGCTAAAGCTCCAAGCTTAAAGTGAGCTGCTATCAAATTCAAAAGCCACATTAATTTAGTCCCAGCAATATAACCAATTGGGCCTAAAATTACTAAGGTAACAGGAATCGCAATAACCAACGTTACTAAAGGTAAAAGGAAGTAGCGACCTGCCTGTGGTATTTTATTTTTGAAGAATCTATAAACCATAGCTAAAAAGGCTGTACCAAGAAGCATTGGTAAGAAAGAACCATTGTATTGTACTTGTGTTACTGGAAGTCCAAGAAAATCAAGTCCACCAACATTATTTATATCTGCAGCTAATAAAGTCATTCCTAAAAGTGCTCCTAGCGCTGGATCTGCTTTTAATTTCGCTGCAGCTGACCAGCCTAAAACGATTGGCATAAAGTAAAAGCCAGCTCCTGCTGCAGCATTTAGAATAACTACAGCCCCACTATCAGGGTCTAAACCTAGGAAATTCGTACATATTGTCAAGAAAGCCAGTAACATTCCACAACCAAGATAAATCGGAATTACTGGAGCGACAGTCCCACTAACATATTCTACTACCATAGAACCAAAACCTTTTAAGGTTAACTTTCCTTTTGTGGCTGTTGCACCGCTACCTGTTCCCTTATAGCCAGTAATATCCATAAATTCTTCATAAACATTACTTACATCTGTTCCGATAATGATTTGAATCTCGTTTCCTTCCATTACTCTGACACCCATAACAGCTTTTGTCTTTTTCAATTCAGCTTCATTTAATTTTGTCATATCATTCAACTTAAATCGAAGCCTAGTTGCACAATGACCTGCACTTGTTAGGTTAGAAAGTCCACCAATATTCTCTACGATTCCATTTACTGTAGCTTCATATTTCATATTAAGCTACCTCCTTTTCCCATTATATATCTATCATTTTATAATTTCTGGAAATAAATTTATTCACTTATAATAAGACCATTTACGCTATAAATACCCTGTTAGCAAATTGTAAAAACTTACATCTTCTTTATTAAAATGAATCACTCTTATCTGGAACTATTGTACCAAAGGGTGACTTTTATGACCCTCTATTAAAGATTCAACTATAGGGTATACTTCATCAGCATTCCATTCTAGGTCGAAAGGAAAGCGATTGCAAAAACCATTGAAAATCTATTCTACAACTCTTTTTTGTTTTCTATTTTTCAAAAAATTTATAAGTATCAGTTCTTTTATCTATTTCTTTAGCTTAGTTTAATAGGACACTTATTGTTTTAAAAACATCACTTAGACACTTTTAGTGCCTAAGTGATAACTAAAACTTCCAACTGTAACAGTATGATCAAACTCATTAGTTCAGTTTACTATTATCAACTGATTATAAACTTTTAGCTGCTTCCACGATGTTTGCAACAGTCAAACCGTACATTTCAAATAACTTATCAGGATTACCCGATTTACCAAACTTATCTTGAACACCAACCATTTTAATTTTCTTTGGTTCATTTTGCGAAAGTAATTCGCTCACTGCACTACCTAAACCGCCATGAACATTGTGCTCTTCAACAGTAACGAATCCTTTTACCTCTTTAGCTGTTGATAATAAAAGATTGGCATCTAAAGGCTTAATAGTAGAAATATTAATGACTTTTGCATCAATACCTTCTTGAGCTAATTTTTCTGCTGCTTCTTTGGCTTTTGCAACCATCAAGCCAGTCGCAACAATGGCAATATCCTTACCTTCTCGGATCGTTTCGCCTTTACCAATTTCAAATTTATATTCATCTGAATGTAATGTTGGTGTTGGAACTCGACTCATCCGTAAATAAACTGGACCATCGTACTCTGCAGCTGCTAAAACTGCTTGTCTTGCTTCAACATCATCACAAGGATGAATAACAGTCATATTAGGTAAGCTACGCATTAATGCAATATCTTCAATTGTTTGATGGGTTCCACCATCTTCTCCTACACTAATTCCTGCATGAGTTCCTACAATTTTAACATTTGCATTTGGGTAACACACAGAGTTTCTAATTTGATCGAAAGCTCTTCCTGTAGCAAATACAGCAAATGTACTTGCAAAAGGTATTTTACCACTTAGTGCTAATCCTGCTGCTGTTCCAATCATATCGGCTTCGGCAATTCCTGCATTAAAAAATCGTTCAGGACATTCTTTAGCAAACATCATTGTTTTAGTTGCATGTGCTAAGTCGGCATCTAATACAACTACATCTTCATTTTTAATTAACTCTACTAAGGTCTTTCCAAAAGCTTCTCTAGTCGCTAAATTCATTATTTTTCACCTCTCAATTCATTGATTGCAGCTTCTTTTTGCTCAACATTAGGAGCAACACCGTGCCAATCACCATTGTTTTCCATAAAAGATACACCTTTACCTTTGACTGTTTCAGCAACAATCACTGTCGGTTTTCCTTCAACTTTTTTAGCTTGATCTAATGCAGAAGAAATTTGATCTAAATCATGTCCATCAATTTTAATAACTTCCCAATTAAATGATTCAAACTTTTTATCAATCGGGTTTACAGTCATAACTTCATCATTCGTACCATCGATTTGTAAACCATTGTGATCTACTATAGCAATAACATTATCTAAGTTATAGTGGGCTGAGCTCATTGCAGCTTCCCAAATCTGTCCTTCTTGTAGCTCACCATCACCTAAAATCGTATAGATTGTGTGATCTTGATTATTTAGCTTCGCAGCTAATGCCATACCATTTGCAATACTTAATCCTTGTCCCAAAGAACCAGTAGAAGCATCCACACCTGGAGTTGATTTCATATCTGGATGCCCTTGTAACATTTCACCAGCTTTACGCAATTTCATTAATTCTGCTTTTGGAAAATATCCCTTATTTGCTAAAGTTGTATACAAAGCTGGAGCAACATGTCCTTTTGATAGAACTAAACGATCTCTGTTATCCATTTTAGGATTTTCTGGATCAATATTCATTTTGTCGTAATACAAAACAGTTAGAATGTCAATAATTGATAGGGAGCCACCAGGGTGTCCAGAACCTGCCTCAGTAATCATTTCAATGATATCTATTCTAGCCGAATTAGCAATCTCTTTTAATTCATCTGTCGTCAATGCAGTCATTTTTTAATCCTCCAAGTTATTCTAAATTTGAATGTCTTTTAAACATTTCTTCATTTTCTTTGTCTGATTTTTCCATTAACCCTAGTACAATAGAATCTCCAAGTAATAACACTGATTGCTCATATAGAGATGCCATTGGCTGAACAGAAGTGAAATCACTCTCCTGAACATTTTTGCTTGGTGCAGGAATCACTACTTTCGCATCAGACAATTTGGCTAACGTAGATGTACCATTCCCTGTAAATGCTAAAACTTTCCCACCAAATCCTTGAGCTTTCTCAGCCATTTGTATAAATTGCTTCGTTTCACCTGAACCAGAGGCAATGACCAATAGATCATTTTTTTCAAAGTTTGGTGTAATTGTTTCACCAATTACATATGCTTCTTTCCCCATGTGCATTAAGCGCATTGCAAAAGATTTAATGGCAAAACCTGCTCTTCCTAAAGCTAATACAAAAACTTTTGGGGAGCTTTCAACCAAGTCCAAAGCTTGATCAAACTCATCATTTGAAATTTTTTCTAAAGATTGCGAAATTTCTTTTACGATTTGTTCTTCATACTCATTCAACTTCAAATCAGATTCCTCCTTACGAAATTTTTTTCGTCTTCAAATTGATTATAAGCGCTTAACAGTTTATAGTCAATGATTTTCACGAAAATTATTTCGTCAAAATTCGTTTTTTTTATTAAAAAATACTAAAAAGGAATATTTTTTTCTTTAAAGCGAAATTTTTTTCGTTACAAAAATAGATTACAGAAGTGCTACACTATGAGTTTTAAACTTGTATCATTAGCTTCATTGATCACAAAAAATATTTATTTTCATTAAAAAACACCACTGACAAAACTATTAGTCAATGGTGTTTACTCTTCAAAAATTTGAAATACTGTTTAAAATTCTAATTACTCAACAAAGCTTTTTCTATTTGATTGTGTTTCATTCAGAGATATTATTTTGTACAGCCAATAGATTTTTAACCATGACAGAAGCTTTCTTCAAGTTACTATGAGCATTCAACATAGCTTCTTCCAGAGAAGTTATACTAGAGACAATTGGTACTACAACATCTATACCTGCCTTTTTAAATAATTCTAAATCGCCCTCAAATAGACCTACAAAAGCAATAACTGGTAATTTATGGATTTTTGCTAACTCACTTATACCTACAGGAACCTTTCCTTGTAAACTTTGATTATCCATCTTACCTTCACCAGTTATGACTAAATCAGCAGTTTCTAATTCATTATTGATTCCAGAATATTCCGATAAAAGTTTCAATCCCGACTTTACTTGAGCATTAAGCAAGATGCGTAAACCTAGTCCAAGACCTCCTGCAGCTCCATCACCACGCTGAAAATTCCTATCAAAAACCATCTTTTGTTGATAGTGAAGCATATCCGTCTCATATTGTTCTTTTTCTGCCTCACTAATCCCCTTTTGTCTTCCGAACATTTTAACTGCACCAAACTCTCCAGTTAGATAGCTGTCAATGTCCGTTGCTAAAATGAACTCTACCTTTTTTACCAGAGGATTAATGTTGCTATATGAAATTTTGTCTATTCTTCCTACATTTCCACCGATTGGTTTTAGAACTTCCCCTGTGGCGCCCAAAAATACTACACCTAAAGCTGCCATAGCTCCGATACCACCATCAACTGTTCCAGTACCACCTAAACCAATGATAATTTTTTTAGCACCATTTTTTAAAGCAAGCAGAATTGTTTCTCCCACACCAAATGTACTTGTCTCTCTTGGATGGGTTTCAGCAACATCTCTCAAAAAATGAATACCTGCTGTATCTGCTGATTCAATAACCGCTAATTTTTCATGTTCTATCCATGCATAAGTCGCTTCAAATTTATTTCCGCACATATCATGGACAATTCCACTCTTTTTCTCTCCATTACAATTTTCTAAAAATGCTGCTACTGTTCCTTCACCGCCATCAGCAATAGCAATTTTTTTTACTTCTGTTTTATCGTCTGAAAATACTTGCTCAATAATATTATTTGCTTCTATGCTCGTCATAGAACCTTTCATAGAATCAATTGCAGTAATAATCTTCACAAAACTCCCCCCCAATCTACTAGAGAAATCAACATTCAGAATGCTAAATGATTCTTCTAATACTTATTTATTAAGAATGACTGAATTGCTTCATAAGACTCTGTGGCATGTAATTTTCCAGACACTGTTTTAGACGTAATTTGTTTAAACTCTGAATGCGGGATATACTTATGGAGTAATTCTCCATATTCATATGGATGAAGAGGGTCTAAATGGCTGCCTAGAATTAAGGTTGGAATGTTTAACTTTTTCCATTCATCCCTATCTGAATTAGGACAATCCGTTGGTATGCAAACTAGCTTCAAAGACGTTTCAGTAGCATACGGATAATCAAACTGTCCTAATAATGTTTCTCCAGCATAGCTAGATAGCTGATTCATTGTTTGATAAATTTCTTTTTGTTTATAAGCAGACTTTTTATCAGTTATCGCTGAATCATTTAAAATCTGATAAACCTCTTGAAAAGCTTTTTGAATCATTTCAGGTTGTGGGCAGTCTTCCCATGCAGGTCTAGAAAGAATCAAGCGTTCCATATTTTCTGGATGTCTAAGAGCAAAATTTAAAGAAACTCCAGCTCCTGTAGAAATACCACCCAGATAGAACTTCTCTAATTTCAAAAAATCAATAAGTGCTTTTACATCATCCGCAAATTGGTTAAAGCTAAGCATAGATTTATCACCAAAATACCGAGTTCTTCCATGACCTCTAAAGTCTATCACAATTCTTCTTATACCTGGCGTTGCTTTCATCAAGCCAGCTGTTTGCTCAGTACTTCCACCTAAACCATGTAAAAAAATAAATGGAATCCCTGAATTTGCATCGTCTTCATAATAAAAATCAATGTTGTCATGTTTAAAAAAAGCCATTTTATTCCTCCTATAACTCACCAGAAACAGAATTAACGTAGACTTTTTGTCCTGATTTAACAGATTCTTGAACTGCTTGCATCACCTTCATGGCTTGAATTCCATCATAAACAGTTGCGCCTCTTCCAACAGTACCTGTCAATATTGTTTGAGCAAAATCTTCAATTTGTCGGCGATAGAAATGTCCATCTGCTGCAATCGGACGATGGAAACTATCATCTGCTGATTTAAAGATTTCAACATCACTACTTTTGAAAATCCAAGGATTATATGTTTTCGCTACTATTGAACCATTTTCTCCATATACTTCAAAGCCTTCATGCCAATCCATTCTAACTTGTAAGGTTAAATCAAGCTGTCCAACAAAGCCATTTTCAAATTCTGCTGTAACAAACCAAGAATAAGAACCATACTTTTCTGTTAACCAAGCTGTAACCGCCACAATTTCTCCACCAAGGTATCTGGCAGTATCAAACAAATGGCTACCGTGACCTCTCATGTAGTAGCGACGTTTGTCAGCTTTAGGATCTCCAGCTGGTTTTTTCGCATTTGGTCCCGTTAGAATTACTGGTTGAACGTTATCAGTAGTTGTATAACGATAGGTATTATCACAGTACCAAGCCTTCAATGCTAACATTTCACCCATTTCTGAGTCAATAAAGTCTTTGGCAGCTTCAACGCCTGGATCGAAACGCTTCATATTCCCTACTTGAACATGAACTTTTGATTGGTCAACAATTTTCCCAAGCTTCTCTACTTCTTCAATAGACATTCCTAAAGGTTTTTCAACTAATACATGTTTGCCAGCTTCTATTGCTTTGATTGTCATTGGGACATGGAAATTATCTGCAATACCAATAACAACCGCATCAATCTCAGGATCATTTAACATTTCATCAAAATCTCTATATAATTTTTGAGGATGATAAATGTTGTTCATTTCATTCAATAAAAATTCATCAACATCACAAATTGCATATAACTCTGCATTCTTTGATCTTCTAATTGAATCAAAGTGTGCTGCCTGTGAAATTTGTCCTGCTCCTAAAACGCCAATTTTTACAAGTTTCTCTTCTTTTTTTATGTTTGTCATATTAGTTTCCCTCCACCATATCTAAATAAGATAATGCATATTCAATGTCCGTTTCTTCTAGTCCATGCATGATTATTGGACCTGAGTAAAATTTTGTTAATTCTGTTAAATAATCATTCAAAGGAATCGTTCCTTTTCCAACAGGTGCAAATTTAATTTCTTTTTTTGTTACATAAGCATCTTTACAATGAGCAATAGCGATAACATCTTTTAGCTGTTCAAGACTCGATTTTATTTTACCAAGTTGATTGTCCGCATCTGCCGTAGTTACAATATTTGCTGGATCGTACAAAACTTTTAAATATTCCGAATCAAACATATTAATTAGTCTTAATGAATCTTTAGTAGAACTAACAACATTTGCCTGTTCAGGTTCAAACACAATCGTCACTTGATTTTCTTTAGCAATTTCAAGCATTTCTGTTAGTGACTCATGTAATAATTGCCAAGCCTTTTCTGTGTGATTATCAGGATGTGGGCTCCAAAAATCTGCTTGATTAAAACTTCCTGTGGAGATAGAGACATAGGGAACACCTAACTTATTGCAAGCTTTGACTACTTGTTCAAAGCCTTTCAAGTTCTCTTCTCTTTTGATTTTATTCAATTCTAATGTGTTAAACGTTCCAGAAATCAATGCAATTTCTACACCAGATTTCTTACACAGCTTTTTGATATCTTCAATTACTTGGTTGTCTATAGATTTAGGTAAACTAGATAAACCAACATTTGCAAAATTGAATTGAATGGTGTCAAAACCTGATGCAGAAATCCTTTCTAATGCTTCTTGAAACGGATACTCCAGAAATACTTTTGAAAAAATCCCAAACTTCATATACATTTCCTCCTCATTTATTTCTAACAAAAATTTTGGCTTGCTCTATACATCAAAAGAAAAATGGATTAAAATAGCAGTTGTTAACATATAATCGATTTTTCTATATTCGCATGATACAATAAAATTCGATAACTTTCAATAAAAATCGATTAAAGGAGGTATGAATATGTTGAAAAGTGAACGACACCAATTCATTTTAAATAAAATTGAAACTGAAGGAAAAGTTCTTGTTAATGATTTGACTAAAGAATTACAACTTACAGAAGATACTATTAGAAAAGATTTGCAAGAATTAGCAAAACTTGGGCTTGTCCAACGTGTTCATGGAGGAGCATTGAGGTTAGATAATACCAATCTTCCATTTGAACACCGTATAGACCAGCACTCTACTAGTAAAAAATTATTAGCTAAAGAAGCAGTTAGTCTAATTGCAGGTAAGAAAGTCATTTATATTGATAGTGGTACAACTAACCTATTTTTCGCTGAAAGCATTCCTAACACATATAATGGAATAGTGATTACAAACAGTCCTACCATTGCTTTATCTCTATGCAATCATGAACATGTCACAATCAATTTACTTCCTGGTGAGCTGGATAAACACTCTAAAGTATTAAAGGGATCATCTACTTTAAAATCAATAGAAGAAATCAATATTGAATTATGTCTATTAGGGATTTCTTCAATCGATTCTGATCGAGGAATCACAGTTCCTTCTTTTGAAGAAGCAGCAATAAAAAAACAATTAATTAAGCAAAGTTCTTATACCATTGGAATCATTACTAAAGAAAAATTAGGAACTACCTCTACTTTTCGTGTTGGAGAAGCTAACGATTTAGATACTATCGTAACTGAAAAAGGTATAAGTAAGTCTTTATTGGCACCTTATCGTGATTTAGGTATTGATATTCAACAAGTTTAAGAAAAAACGATTAAAATCAGAATATTGATTTTAATCGTTTTTCTATTTTAGAGATTTCCATACCCCATAATATACGAACTGTTCTTTTCATAATTTCTCTTCGCAATAATATCTCCAGAGTTCCCTTCTATCGTGTAGACAGTATTATTTTCAAATTTTTCTACAATCCCTACATGATCGCTGACACCATCACCATCCCAATCAAAGAAAATGATCGCTCCGCTTTTCGGTTCTATACCTCCATCTTGCCATTGATTATTCGCTTTAAAATTGTTGATTCCAGTTGGGCAATAGGCAAATCGTTCCATCTTGACATTTGCTTTATCAGCCACATAAGAAACGAAGGTAGCACACCATTCCACACAACTGTTAAAGCCATACCAACTCCAGTATTTTTCGCCACCTTCATGAATACCTTCTGCTAGTTCATTTGATGCAATTTTCGCAATCTCGGAATTCCCACTAGTGCCAGTATTACTAGAATTGGAAGAGATATATTGCTTCACAATTTGACTATAAAACATGTTGCCATACGCATAGCGATAGTCATAGCCTAAGCTAATTGCCACTGGATTTGTATAGGTGACTCTCTGTCCATTTGCTTGATTCTTGGAAAATTGTATGGCACTTTCCAGTGAGTAGCTTTTACCAGAATGACTCAAAAAGCCACCTCCGAAATTGTATGCCTGCACAAGATTTAAAACCTCATACTCTTGATGCCCTTTCCACATATCCGCAAAATACTTAACCCCGACTTCTATTGATTCATCGGGGTCTGTTATAGAATTTGGTGGTCTTCCTTGGCTCTCGCTACATTGCATAATATCGGGATATTTTTCAGAATTCCCACCCGACTCTACCATGATAATTCCTAATAAATAAGGCACAGCTTCGGGTATCTCATTTTTAACTGCCTCTTTTGTTACTTTTTCTTTCCAGCGAAGCACCGCTTCTGGAAGGGTTTGTTCCTCTTCTGTTCCAGTAACACTAGTTGAAGAACTGGCTCCCCCGATCAGTAAAATGAAGAGAAGAAAGAACCCCAGTAGAAAAAGTGGTATACTCTTAGATAACTTCATAGGCGGCTTCCTCACTGACTTCTACGTCCTCATAGTTTTCTTGTCTAAGCTCACCCATTTCTTTTGCTAATTGCTTGGCTTCTTCTGGTTCTACAGGTACTGGTTGATGCTGAGGTTCAGAAGTAAAATGAGTCGATTCAAATGACTCTTTGCCCTTTCCTTCAATTTGCTGTGTCTGTTGCTGCTCCACTTCCTCCGAAATAGGTTGCTGGTAAAGAAGCCCACCATCCATTTCTTCCACTGGCAAGACTGTTTCTTGTCCAACTGTTGATGCCACTGAGACTGACTTTATGTCGGATTCACTATAATAAGGTACTTCTTCTTTCTCATCAAGACCACTTGACTCTTTACTATCAGCTGAGTCATCCCTTGATTCAATCGTAGGCTCTGCTGATGCCGTATCGAATGAAACAGGCTCAGGAGAAGTAGCGTCATTTCCAGCTTGAACCAATAAATTATCTTGGAAATCATTCTGTCGGTAAGCATGATCTAGCTCTACGCCTGACCGAAGATAATCATTTTCTGCGGTTTGTGTCTTATACGCTTGCTCAGCCAGTCGGTTTTGTTGATCTTCACGCTGCTCCATCTGTTGTTGCCGATTATTGACAGCTCTTTTAGGAAAGCTAAAACCTCGTAGTTCTGTTTTCCCTTTCGTTAATGACCGAACAATCTGTCCTTTATTCTTCCAAACAAATAGCCCTAATAAGACTTTGATAAATAGTCCCGCTAACATGGTGACAATGTTTGTAACGACAAAGAAAGAATCCAATAGATTGATAATGGAAAAGAGCAACCCAAAACCAAACCCTATTCCAACCTTTGAAGCAAACAATGTTCCTAGCATCATAAAGCCATTTTTTAACAAATGATGCATATTGGGAATCAGTGCTAAAAAGAGCAGGGATGGAAAGAGAAAAATGATCCCGTAAATCAATAGCTGAACCAAAATATTGGCAACTCCTATTAGTAACACCGCAATCCCTATCACGAGTAACATCACAAATGTATTCAATAATACAGCGACTTTTTCCGTCATACGATCCGAAGTTAGGTAAGAGTTTTTTTCAGAATCCTGTTTGATTTTTTTCTCAATTTCTTTCGTTTTCGCTTTGTCAAAGGGTTCTCCTTTTTTGACTAAATACAGCTCAAATTGTTCTTTTGTAATGTCTGTTTTTCCGAAATTGAGTAGCGCATAAGGCTTAATAATAAATTCATCAAAAATCAGGTTACGAATATTGCTGGTACCATCTAGTTGCTGCCCGCCACCAATCAACTTTTCTGTTGTAGATTGATTGCTGCTGTTTAAGCTACCACTCGTTAAATCTACTAGCTGCCCTTGGACGTTCTGCGAAATCGTATTGACCTCTTGCACTTTGGCGGCACCGTCTGAAAAGAATGCCATGCTGCCTGCATAAATCAATGTAAAGATACCAAATCGTATCAAGGCTTTACTAATCCCTTTTTCAAAGAAATCTTTAACAGAAATGACAATCACAAAGGTGAAAAGTAAGATACCTAGCACGCTAAATAATTGGTTATAGATAGAACCAGCTGTAGAAAATAAATCTGGCAATATCCCTTCCAAAAGATTTAAACTAAACAATTTATCAATGACGTAATCAAGCGCAAGAACCATGTATTTAATCAGTCCAAAAGCAAGGTTAATTAAGGCATTTAGAACACTTTGTAAATTCTCATTGATACTAAACCAGCCGCCCTTTTCAAAGAAGGACTGGAATGAATCAATATCGAATAAATCTTTTAACAATAGGCTCGCTCCCTTCTATGCATTAAAGGCAGTTTCCAAATCTGCACTTGAATTTTTCTTTACGGTTTGTAACATTTGATGCAATTCTTCATATGGACAATAGACCAACATTTTCCCAACACGTCCCCGTAAGTCTAAATAAAGACAATGGTACTTAGGTAAATTCTTTAACCACTCAATGTTTTCCTCACTTACTTCTAACCCTAAATGACGAAGAATTTCTTCTCGTTCGTCCTTATCGTCATAGGCAAAGATACGCCCAAAATTCCCTGTGTCGTCTTCTTCTGCGGTATCTTTTACAGACTGTGTCACAATAATCAAGGTATTATTAAAGCTTCGACCAACTCGGCGCATAGATTTAATAATCGCTCGTCCATTTTTTGACGTGTTAAAAATCCAGCTCTCGTCAAAAAGTACCACTGTGCTTTCTTCTCGATCTCGCAAGCCAAACAATTCACAGAACTTCCCAATACACATCATTAACATGATTGATTTTCTTTGGGTAGCACTATAATCACTACTTGGTGTTTCTGCTCTTGGCATTTCTAATCCTAACACTTCCAGTACAGTCACTTTGTTATGAAGATTTAAGCCTTCATTTTCACCATAACTAAATGCCAATTCTAAAATAGATCCTTGAACGGATTTTTTGATCAAATTAGCAGTATCTCGTACTTCTTCATTATCATTTTCTAACATGAAATCAACCACATGAAGAAGACCCACTTGTTCTCCACTATCTCGTTTCTTCAAGACAACTTCAATGCCTTCTAACATGGCTAGACGAGATTTTTTTTCTCTAGAACTCGTAAAGTCATACAGTTCTTCAAATAAATCTTGTGCCATATCTTTTGCTGCAACTCGGTTTGGAATAAAACAAATAGGATCTAGAACGCCTTTATTACTCTCTTTGTCTGGATCAAGTCGTACTTGATGAAAATGCTGCTGAACAAAGGTACATGTTTCAGGATACTTTTTCTGATACATTGGGTCATTGATCACTTCCATGATCCAATCAAAGAATTCGGATTTTGGGTCAACATAGAGCCCTTTTCCATTCATCAACACAGAGAGAAAGAACACAAACTTAGCCAAATAAGATTTTCCATTTCCTGTGGGCCCTGTAATAGCAATGTGCGGACTATTTGCTTTCTTATCAGCGATATCACTTTGATTGCCAATAGAAGGATTAAAGAATACTGGTTTACGACTAGTTTTCGCAATTTCTTTAGGTGTTAAATTCCGTGTGTTTTTCAATTCTGAAACCATGCCAATTGGAATGCCTACATTGTCCCCAATTCTATTTTCTACCCCTAGCATCAATTCACTGATTCCCTCTACTGTGGTATAATGAATCCAATTTTTTTCGGGTCCTAGTTTATTTCCAGACAAGAATTGATGAAACAGAAAGACTTGATCTGCTAATCCTTTCACAATATCCACATTACGAGACTGACACAAAGAGAGTACTGTACGAATTCGGCTTCGACACTCTTCTGGTGTTTGTCCAAAGACACCAAAAAGCCCCAACCATTTAATGACTGGGACTCGTAAATCAATTTTATTGTTTAAATCAGTCAAGGCATACCGATTGAATCGACTGGATTTCATTTCAGCATCCCCCATCGATAGGGTTTCTTTGGCACTATTCTTTAAGCGTTTGGATGCCCTTGAAGATTTCCCTTTTAAGCCCTTGCCGCCTTTCAAAGGCTCAAAATGTGCCTTTAATCGGAACTCTACTGGAAAAGGCAGGCTTTGAACAAGTTCTGCCACATGGTTAAATGCCAAATTTGGCGCAAATTTATGAATTGGTAATAGCGCAATATAACTGGTTCCTTCTAAACTTCGTAATTTTAATAAACCCTGCTCCTCTGTAGGATCAAGAATCGTATCAGTTAAGGAGTACCCTTCTTTTTCAATAAAATCACTATCAAAAGAAGTGTCCATCCCACGAACATAAGGATAGCGACAAACTTGTAATACTTCTTTTTCAGTTAATCTTCGACCATTAATTGCCCCGACTAGCTGAAAGACTTCGGCTTCAATGATACGATAACGTGCCAAAAAATCCTCGTCAACGGTCATGTGATACTGCGTAATCGCTAAGAGTTTGCCTGCATAATAATCCACCAGTTCCATTGCTTTTCCTTTAAGAGACGTAGCAGACGACAGACTAGACAGTTTCACACCAATATAAAATTTCTCTGTTGTAATCACTCGTAACTGACTTTCTAATTCAGACAACGTGCGATCAATTAAGGCATCGCCCATGTTTTGGGCTTGTTCATCAAAACTTTTAGAAAAAGCAGACAATCGTTCATTGAGATTATATGAATGAGGATTAAGAAATAATTCAAAATCTTCAAAGCGCCGCAAACTTTGAAGAAACTGCTGCCATTTTCGCTTATGTTTTTCTTGCACCTCTTTGTTTTGACCAATGACATACTCACTTGGACATGTAAAATATGCCCACACCTCATTTTCTGTCGTAATCAACACATTGCGGTACACTTTATGAAAGGGTTGTTTTAATCTCATACTTTTCCTCCTTTTACAATAATCGAGTAATACGTTTGCGTATGGATTGCTTGATTAATGGTTGGTATTGGTCTTTCAACTTGGACACCTCTGTCAGTGGAAGGAATCCATCTGTATAATGCCGATGAAGGGTCTTTTTCATAAGCAATACCTCATCATCTGTTTCAAATAATTCATAGAATCCTTCTTCTCTAGCCTGTATCGACTCAAATTCATGGATGAGTTCTGGAACAATGGCTTCTTTTATTTCTTGTTTCACTTGATCAACGGTTACGGTACTCATAAAGTTAGGTTCCTCCTTTATCAATAGTTGTTTCACTGGACAGCGGTGATAAATAACTTTTTCTTGTTTTATTGTTTGAAGCTGCTCATGGTATAACACCTGATGCTTCGTGACATACGTCACTAAATAACTCAGGTAATCTTTTAAGAATATGTCGGCTCGTTTGCCATCTGGTTCCACACGATTAAACAATTGAACTAGCCCGTAAGAAATCGCAATAGAGACCATAATTACTAATTGATTCATTCCAAATAAGAGCAATAAGCTACTGAATACCAGCGCAAAGCTCACAGTAGCGACAGTAAAATCTTGCGCATAGACCACGAACGGTAAATTGACATTTTTCGCAATTTCTCGAATCATATAGGGGGCATTAAACGGCTCACGATAATCCAAAATCTGTTTTTCTCTGTTCATGGCTATAACCCGAAATAACTTTTTAGATTAGACAATGAATTTAGAACACTAGCTGGGTCTTTAATCACGGCATAAATAATGCCACCAAAAAACAGAATCGCAAAACCTTGTATCCACTTTGAATTCATAAATTCTTTAATGACTAAATAAACAACAACGACACCAAAAATTGGGGCAATCCAGTCATTTAAAATATAATTACTAGCTTCTTTTGCACTCGCGTCTGCATAAGCTAAGGATGAGGTTGAAAAAAACAGGAAAATTGCATTACAAAGAACAGAGAGTTTCATTGTTAGACATTGCTTTTTAGAATAGGGTTGGTTCATTTAAATTCCTCCTAGATAGTGCTGTAATTTTTCAATAAAGTACGTGTTGTCTCGGTGTTTCAGTCCTAATGTCATCGTTTCTATATGACTACTTTTGGTCTGTCCATCCACTATTTTGAACGTAACAAAGACGACAATCTGTTTCTCTTTTATCAAGGGTTCAATCGCTGCATCTGTAATTTGATAATCACCAGTCAATAACTCTGGTTCTTTCATCAAAAAGCTCATGTCTTCTATCGAATCTGAAACATATTTTTCAAGAAAAGCTTGCACAAAACTGGTAACTGCCTTTTCTTCTTTATTCTCTAATCTTTGGTACTGAGATCGATCAATTGTTGATTGAAGTGCCTTTCCAGATGTTAAAGAAGGTTCCATTGAAAAATAAGGATACGCAGTGACTTTAAACGATTGATTGCCTAATTGAACAAAAGGAATATTGAGTAACGTTTTTACTTCACTTTTCTCGTAATCGATGTATTTTTCTTTGCCCGTTACTTCTTTGTCTCCTTCTTTTTTCTTCACTTCTCGTTCTTTTGTGATGGGCGTTACAATTTCATAAGCAATCCTGTATTTTGCGATCGTTTGTCCCTGCTCACTCACTAAATCATAAAAATCAGAAGATAGTAATTTCCTTTCAAGCCCTGTATTTTTCTCTTCTTCCAGCTCAAAGTTGAAATACGTGTCTTGTAACGTATTAAGCCTCTCCTCAAACGCTTTTTGATCAGTTGGAAGTGAGATATAGGTAGTGATAAAGGGATGTAAGAACTGCTTGTATAATTCAGATGCAACAGGTGTACTCGTATTTTTCGACAGTTCTTCTTGGATGATTTTGGTTAATGCTGCTTGTTCTTTTTTTATCCTTCCTTGCATCTTGAAAGACTGAACCAACGCAATTGGACCACTTATCACTAAAAAAAGTGTCAGAATCAGAACACTCAAACGAACCGTTCGGATACTCGCTGCTTTTTCTTCTTTTGGGACAACTGGTTTCGGTTGTTTTTTCTCTTTTATAAAGTTCATAGAGTCACTCCTTGTTTTTTAATGTAAAAAAGAGAACCGCTTTACTAAATAAAGAAGTTCTCTTGTAGAAAGCTGGGTCCCATAAATTTTCAAACGACTAGGTTGGGAGCTAAACAGATAGGTTGCTTTGTAGAAATCGTAGGAAAAACCACGATAGACACCAGTCTCACTCAAACGCTCCAGTCCTTCAATATAGAGACTCGTATTCTTTGACAACATTCGTTCAAAGCAAAGCTCCCTTTTAGGCTGAAACACTAAATTCTCTCGTTGTGTCAATTTCTTAACGGTAAGAAATTGTCGGGCTTGTCGCTCAGGGATTTCCCCTTCCAAGCAAATAAATCCATAATGCTTCAATTCCTCGGTTAATTGTTTCTGGTTCATGTCATAACCTCAATAATGGTATTGTCACTTGCTTGATAGAGCCTCCCGTCCTGACGTAAATCCTCTCCAATCCCTTCATAGTCAATATTCCATTTGATAATATCTGGTACGCCAGAAAGATAGCCAAGATCATCCATTAGCTGTTCGGCATAATCTTTGTAAGAATAACAATCAGAGTAGACTTGAATTTCATCAATCTGTTCAAAAGCATCTAAAATATCATTGAAAAATCCATAGTCAACAAGTTCACCTAAATAGTTAATTGCAGGGTGCCCATTATGTTCATCTAGTTGTTCTGCAACTTCATTCATTTCGTTAAAATTTTCATAATGAGAAATTGTAAAGGGTGCCATATAGTCCGTTATTAAATGTTCTTGCCCATCATCTAAGTCGATTTTCTCTTTCACTTCTTCCCAGCCAATGGGTAATTCAAACCATCGTCCTTTATTAGCATGAATATTTTCAATATATAATTCAATCATTTCATTCACCTCTTATTCAAATAAAAATTGAGCTAGCAGTTGTTCCACTTCTTGTTGTGTAACAGATATGGTTTTAGAGGATACTGCTTCTTCCTCTTCTTGTATTAACAACTCTTTAATCGTTGTGGTTAGCTTTGCCAATTCCTCTTGGTCCTTTTCTTTCAATTCTGCTTGTTTAATACGAGTCATTAATTCATCCGTACCAAACGTTTGATCCATAATCCAAATTTTCTTTAGCGTTGGGGCAAGATAATTGGAGAGCCAACGTAATGATTTTTCATAGTTAGGTTTCTCTCCTTTCATGGTCAGCTTCAATTCTTGCATACTTTCAATGACCATTCGCCAGTTGGCGCTGTATTGAGTACGCATCCCAGCTTCGTCACAGTCATAAACTTTGATAGCAGTATCAATTAGTTCTTTGACGACCCATTCCAGTGTTTCACCAGTAGATAATAAATATTCAACAAAGAGATAGGCTTTTTCATCTGCTAATCGAATCTCATACCGATTCTTAATTCCATATTTTTGCCGAGCCATTTCAACAGATATCTCTTCTTTTTTCGCTAGTTCGTAATCCTTTTGATAGAAATTCAAATAGAATGGAGACTGGCGTGAGCCAAAATATAAAGACAGTCCCTTATTTAAGCGTTGCCCATTTTTCACAACAATTCCGCCAGTAAAATCAAAATTACGAAACGTTGTGTCAACTAATCCTTGCTCGTATTTTTCTTTTAGTTCAAATAAATCATAGTTTGGGTATAGCAATGAAACCTGTTCATCCAATGCCAAATCAATTCTAGTAATCTTTGTATCAATCATTAGGCGATCACCAAAGAGATTCGTTTCATACAGTCGCCAAAAAAACTCTGTCCATGTTTCTTGCTGCTCTTCCAACACTAGCTCATACTCACGACACCCTCGACCTCGTAATTCAATCATGACACCCATGTCTAAGTTTTCAGGATTAGCGAACACAAATATCTCACCAAAACAATAGGTTTCTGTGTAATGATTAAACCCATAATTTTTATAAATAAATACGTCTGGATTCATTCGTAATACCTTTTCAATGACTTGGTCTGGGGAATGAATCTTAAATCGAATCCGAAGAAAATCAATTTTTGCCTCCATTGGAAGAAGCCCACCTTCTACACAAAATATTTGATTGATTCGTTCAATAGCAGTTTTGGTGATGGTGCGTTTCCCTGTTTCAATCATTGATAAATAAGATTTACTCCAGTGAAGTTTGTCTGCAAATTGCTGTTGGGATAACCCTAGTCGATTGCGTAATTGTCTGATTTCTTGATTGGTCATTTTTAGCCTCTTACCTTTCTTGTACGTTCACAAAATCAATCCAAATCGTTCACACGTTTAAATGTCTATTCAAGCTAGGAGATATAAGGATTTCTGACGATTCTGTGTTCTCATTTTTAAAAAGTTACCCCCATGTTATTAAGCGGGGGATAACAGGTTAGAGCGAGCGTTGCTCGCCCTAACCGCTACACAGTCACAGACAGGATACCTGCCTGTTCCTTTTCGTTCTACCGCCACCCGTTATGACGTGTGGCTTTCACAAAGAAACCTTGTTCATAGACGAAGTAGTGTATATCAGCTCCTTCCATCCGCTGAGGCAACGAAAAAAGGAAAACGAAACACACTTCTTTTCCTTTCCCTTTTTTCATTGAAATGAGTTGATTTCCCATATACTTTATTAGTTACTGTTTCTCATCATACTTTTAGGTAGCTACTCTGATTTCTTTACCTCAAAGGCTTCTTGCGCTTCTTCAATCTCCTCCTCAGTTGGATCAACCTCTCTGGTATCTAATAGTTTCATCGTTTCAATCTTTTCAAACTCTTTTAAAAAGTTATAGCCTTTAGGAACAAATGGCGTATAGAATTCTCTTGGTACAGCTGAGCCATCATCCACATACCCTCTTCCTTTGATTGACTTATTGATGAATGCCTTATTTTTTTGATCCGATCCAAAAGTCATATAATAGCCCTGTTCTTGAAGCTTTCCAACACTCACTCGAAACAAGATATTATCTCGAATCCCTCCACCAAAGTTCTCTGCATCAGGGCGTTGTGTCGCAATAATTAAGAAAACACCTGCTTGACGAGCCTTCAATACCAATTCTTTGACATACCCTAGAATTTCATCCTGTTCTTTATAATTCAAGGTGCCAAAAAAAGCCGCCCACTCGTCTATGATGATGAAATAAGGCGGAATATCGTAATATGCAAAGTTCTTCCCTGTTGTATAGGTTGGAAGGAGTTTCATATAGACATAGCGGCGATTCATTTCTGCCACAGCATTTTTTAAGCAACGAGTAATCCATTTTGTTCCAGTAAAGACATGTCCTTTGAATAGTTTAAGGTCTTGTAAATCCTTTAAATCCGCTTCTTTTGGGTCGCAAATATCAACGGTTCCCACCTTTACTAATGCTTGAATCAATGTCAAAATCAGGTAGGTTTTTCCTCCTCCGGTGCCACCTGTAATCAACATATGTGGCACTTCTGCATAATCCCAAACCACGCCATCCATTAGTTTTACTTGACCATTTGTGACAACACAATCTGAAATAGCAATCCGTTTACTAATGACATCGATCATCAAAGAATAGGTTGTAAAGCCCATTTCTTTCTGTACATTGATAAAATCGGCAATATACATTTCTTCAAAGGTTTTCGCAATCTTTTCAAATCGATCATGCCACTTCATCCCGTCTGTCGGAACCGTTAAATAAAGAATTTCCTTTGTATTTCGATAATAGACTTTAGGGAAAATCATCTTTTCTGTGGTTCGCTCATTTGATTTTCGTTCTTTCTTATCATACAAGCCATTACTTTTTAACATCCGTGCTAACATTTGACGTTGATAGGCACGATAAAAGAAACCACCTTTGAGAAAAGATTGTCTTCTCCCCCATAAACAGATGAACAACGGAAGTAAGAGCAATAAAAAAAGCCCTCCAACTGGAAGAAGGAGAGCAGCATAATCTACTGATTTTTTTTCAGAAAATTTAGTTACTAATGGATATAGTACGAAATAGCCATATACAGCACTAGCAAGGAGCGCTGGAGACCACGTACCGAACAAGTAATGACGATAGAGATTCAAGTGATACGGGCGAATTCTGGTACCTCTGTAGTTTAAAAATTCCATCTCTTATTACCCTTTACCCTTGTGTCGTTCCAGTTGGTTTTTGTTTTTCAGGTTTCTGATGAAGTGCTGTTACCTTTTTAATTCCACCAGCTCGGATTTTAAAGGCTTGTTCGGATTGAATGGAATCATTGTACCCTGCGTAAGAAGAGAGCCATGCTAACGCAGTCACTTCACCTGTCAGTTCAATTTCATCATCATAAGAAAATGAAGCTAAATCCGTTGTTTCTGGCAATGCAACATCAATTTGATCATTTTTTGCTTCGGAATAGACTGTTACACGCTGTTCCCTTACCATTTCTGTTCGGTTCCCTTCGCTATCGTTTTCATAGATCGATTGATTACTTAAATAATAACAAGTGCCAAATGTTTTCTTGATATCAAAATCCTTAATAGTGTTTTCTTCAAATTTTAAACTCATTTATTTTTCCTCTTTTCTAGTTTAGTGTAATTAGCTGTTTAGCAAAGACTTGCAATTCTAACGTCCGGCTAGCCGTTCCAATGTTGTTTCGTTTAGCACTAGGAACTAGTGTAGCATCCTTCAATTCCACTTCTTTTCTCCCATCAAAGCGTTGTGAATTTCTCAGATTTGGCACAATGATTTCAAAATCTGGATGTAGTGCAGATGAAGCAGTGAAAATGCGACAAGGAACTCGTTTTCCTTCAACATAAATTTCTCGTTCCTCTTTCACCGTAGCTTTGATTTTAGCACCAAGCTGTTGATCCTTTAAGGCAATACTTGTGACACGATTTGACATAATTGATTCCTTCTTTCATTTTTTATTTTGTTTTATTTCCTTGTTTTTTCTTTGCATAAAAGTAGCTAGCAACGCCCATCAGTAACAAGCTTCCAAGCGCAATTTCTAAAATAGATGTTGTTTCACCTGTTTGCGGCAAATTTCCTTTTTCAGTTGGCGTAAGTTGATTGGTCATGGTACATTTGACGATCTCGCCATCTTCCTTGATTTCAAATTGAATCGGTGTTTCGTCTAATTGATAACCTGATGGGGCATCAAATTCTTGGAAATAGTACACACCTTTTGGTAATTTTTCAAAGGTAAATTGACCTTGGTTGTCTGTTTTCCCTTCAATCACTACTTTTTTATCTTTATCAAGAATACGAATGCCAGTATTTGGCAGAGTTTTTCCATTCGAAACGTCTGTTTTTGTTAATTCTGCATTCCCTTTAACCAAATGGTTTTTAATCTCTAGTAACACGATTGGTTCATCTTTTTTAGGCTCCTTAGAATCAGGCTCTTCGGTCTGATCGATACTTTCCTCTTCTTCTCTTGTTTCTTCATTCATTGTTTCACCAAGAAGCTGACCTTTACTATCATAGACTTGAACGCCTTTTAGTGTAGAGATAATTCGATAGGTTTCAGAAGAACCTACATAATCCTCAGAAGATGGTTGCTTCTCTTTCAAATAGAACGTTCCGACAGGTACATTCGTGAACGTAGCCAAAGAATTCTTATTAACTGTGACTGTTTGAATTACTTCTTTGTCTTCCGTTTCTAGGGTGAAAATAGCACCCTCGCCATTTCCAGTGAAGGTAAACTCATAGCCATTTTTTTCTTCTAACGTTGCTTCTTCATTTATTTTCTTTAATGAAAACTGATTAAAATGAAGTTTATTTAATAATGGTAGCGATTCATCCTCTTGATTGTCTTTAGGTGCATAGAGTTCAATAACTTTTTCTGTCTCATGATCCGTTGCTTTAAACTCAAATTCATGATGGGTCAAATCAATATCATGGTTTTCTCCAGCATCCAATTCTTGAATGTAGTACTTTCCTTCCATTAATTTTAGATTTGGAAAGACAAGTTCCCCTTCATTAACTGTTCCAAACGCTAATAAAGCATCAGCTGGCACAGTCGTGTTGTCGGTCATTGGATATTCTTGGTTCGTAAATAAGCCAAATACTTTGTCATTTGCTTTCACCTCTTCTAGTACTGGCACATTTTCCTTCCATTCCCGAATCTGTTCTTCATTTTTATGAACAGTGATCTTTAGCTGTTGAAAGTCATTCTTTGCTTCAAGTGATTGAGAAACCAGCTCAACATTTTGTCCTTCATAGGTAAACTCAAACGGCAGAGGTGTCGTATTCATTAGGTATCCAGCAGGAGCCGCTGTTTCAATGGCTTCATATTTTCCTAGATATAGCTTAGGCATATTAATTAATTCGCCATTTGCATCTGTTTTTACAGTCGCAACAACACTTCCTTTTTTGGCATGAACATAATCACCTACTTTAATGTCTTCACGAGCTTTAATAGTAAACGTCACATCAGCTAGAGGAACATAATCAAAGGTGATATCATGTAGCTTTCCATAGTCAGAATCCGTTATGGTAACTGTGGTCGCTTTTTGACCTGTCTTTTTCAATTTTAGTAATCCTTGTTGGGCTTTGTTTCCAAACACTACTTCAATTGTTTTATTTGGTTCAATCGTGATTTCTTTTGATTCTCCTTTATTCACAAACCCATTACTAGCAGTTACCTCCGTAATTTTGACCTTCGTACCTGCTTTTAACCCATCGATTTGAGCAAGACCATTCGTGTCAGTCACAATTTCTTTTGTTTGTCCGTTATACTCAAATTTCATTTTCGTATTGGGTAAAGCTTTCCCAGTATCTTCATCTACTTTTTTCAATTTTATATTACCATTGAGGTTCACTTTGATTGCTAGATTCATTTCTCCAGCATTGGATAATTTAAATGTGGCTACAGTCTGCTCACCAGGTTTCTTATAGATGAAACTTTGCCCTACTTTGTCTTTTGGAACCATACTGTATTGGAGCTCTCCAGACTCTTTTGAATTAGTCGTAGCAGTTAATTTTAGGATGTTTCCGTTTTTTTCAATTTTTAGATTTGCGGAATTTTCTAAGAGATTGTCATATTTTGATAAAACATTGTTTGTATCTGTCAGTGTGATAGAATCTCCAACATTCAAGGTAATGTTCTGATTCGCAAAACTTGGCTTAATTTTATGATTGGCTACTTTTTTTAGAATTTCATTTTTACGATTGGTGTAGTTTGGAAGCTGTGTGCTTAACAATGTATCTCCGAACTCTTCCCAAATAATGTTTTGAGTGATTCCATAATTTTCCATTGTAGGGCTAATTTGGTAGCCGTAATATGAAATCAAAGATAGCCGTTCTTTTTCTGCACTATTTAGTTCTGATGGTGTAAATCCTGAACCGCCGTTCAGTAAAACACCATGTTCAATACAAAAAGCAGGTTGATTATCAGCTTTAATCATATGCACACCATTGTCCGTCCAGTGTAAGCCCCCTAGTGAAGCAATATGCCAAGTAGAAACATAATCTCCAATTTTTTCATAATTGACCGAAGCTGCAAGAGCCGTAATTGGGGTAATAAAAAAAGCAATCATCACTGTGAGAACACCCACTAGCGAGATTGCTTGACGTTTTTTCTTATTCATTTATTTTCTCCTTTTTTTTATTAAAAAAATCTAATAAAAAATAGGTGTACACTGAGATACACCTACTTTTTATTTAAAGAATAATATTGTATCTATATAGATTAAGTCTCAATAGATACTTCAACAGATTGCTCAATTTCTATTTGTGTTACGATTGGTGTATAAAGATCAGTACCTACCTCGGGTGTCTCTATTGAGACTATTAGTGAATACCTTATTTTTTCATTGGACTTTCCTAAATAACCGCGCTCTCTCCACCAACCAATTATAGGATATACAGCCACATAATTAGTATCACAAAAATTTATCGCCACATCTTCACAAAAATCTGAATGAATTGATCCGACATCTCTATTTCCAGGTCCCAAATACCAATTTCTTTTAGTACCATCACCACTATCTTTTCTATCATCTCCACGCATTTTAACATTCACTCTTTTTTTGAAATCTTCTAATGTTTCATCACTATTAATAACATCAAATCTTAATCCACAAGATGGATAACGATATTTATCTTTCCAGCCAATCTCACCTGGTCCAGGTTCGATAAAATATGATAATGTCACTTTAAGCTTAACATCGATTTCGCCTAATGATTGAAGAACATCTTTAGGCCAAGGGATTTTATGAATATGCATATCATTCATTTTTCCAGACTTAAACGGCTGTAATTCAGATTGAATGATAAGATTTACGGAATTATTAGCACATTCAATTGCTTTTTCTAAATTAGGAATTCCATACCCACATGTACGTAATAACTGCTTTATTCCAACTGTCTTTTTATCATCAGTTCGGAATTGATTAATCATTTTATTAGTCCAATTTGCAGAATGTACTATTAAGGCACGAGTAGTTTCTGGCCAAATATCAGGATACTCATTATGAATTTGACTTGCCATCCACGAAGCTTGTGCAGTAGCTGAACTTGTTCCCCAAGTAGTAGTTAACGGTTTAGTCAGAAAATCTTTACTAGTCGTCAAAAGGGATAAATCTTCACACTCTGAAAAATCAGTCCCATTAGTTACCATATTTCCACCATCTAATAATATCTCTGGTTTGATTGGCCATTTATCATTCCATAATTTAGATGTAGAACTGTATGGGGATAATTCTCCCACATCTGCAATTGCTTCACAGCCATTATAGTCAGAAGAAGATATTCTAACATCATTAGAATATGCACCTACAGTGATAGCATTCCATGATTGACCTGGATTTTCTATGCTATGAAGAATGTTGACATCTGGATATGGCGAGCTATTTAATTCTTTCGGATGTACATTTCCACCACTAATGAAGAATAAACGTTTCTCTCCATCTCCATTCACTCCAGATGTTATACTATCAATAGCAGCTGACCAAGATGTAGGGCTACCATCATCAGTATTATAGTTGGGGGCTGTTACAGCCATGCATAATGTTCTGATTGCCTTAGGATTCGTGATTTCCGAAAGAAAAACTGCCTGTTCAGTAATAGCACCATATAAATCAGGAGAATTTTCTCCTCTAGGAGGTAAAATTTTTACAGATTCTATTTTATGATTGATTGTAACTTGATTACTACCACTCATTTTTTCTTTAAGATTATAGTACAAAGCGACTCCAGCCATTTCTGTTCCATGACCATCGTGGTCAGAAGAATTCCAAGCACTATTGACCGCCTGAATTGAAGTGGAATCGACAATTGCCGGAAATAAAAGTGGATGTTCTGAATTTAGACCTGTGTCTAGTAAACAAACTGTTATGTTTTGATCTGTAAAATTTGTTCGTGTTAATAATTCATCAATCCAATCTTGTTGATCTACCCCTGATAAATCATCAAAAAAACTTGTTTGTTCAGGAGCTCTACGAAATTCAGCTATATATTCGCAAATATTAATTAAATTTACGAGTTGTGATTTTTTAGCAAAAATCAGTTTAACGATTCTTTCTGGAAAAATTAGAATTCGCTCATTAACTTCAATTCCTAATTCTTCACAGCATTGTATCAAGCTGGTAATAGCTAAATCTTTATTCAGTTTATTTTGAGCTGATTTCGAATTTTTAACATCGTATCTAATCCAAACTTCACACCATTTTGCTTCATCATCAGGTATATCTTCTATTTTCCCAGTCCAAAATGAATCAAGCATTGCTAGAGAAATATCTTCAATACTTCTTATTAAATCATTATGTTTGGGATTTCCACTCTTTTCAGATACCTCAGTGCCATATGCTTTAACTTTATTTAAAAAATGAACTTCTTTTCCATCAGGTACATAAACGATTGCTTTCACCTGTTTTGTTTCCATATTTTCTTTCACGTTTAAAAGACGTATACCTTGTCTTCTATCTTCAAGACTCTTTACGGACATTTCATGACCAATAGAACCTGAGAATTCCAGATATACGCCATTTTTATATCTTATTGCAGCTGCTTGCTTCTGATTTTTTGATCGTTCATAACTATCATTTAGTTTACTTTGAATAAAGTTTGCATGCGCATTAACATCTTTTCTTACTGGATAGTTGGGCTTTATTGGAATAGAGCGCCCTGAATAACCTAAAGATGTTTCAGTATTACGTAAAAAAATATTTCGTTTATCAACAGTCAAAAACTACGCCTCCTTGTCAGAATAAATAACTAACCGTTCTTTAATTAAATTGAGTAATTCAGATTGAGTGATTATATTATCGTTTAAAATGGAACTTTTAATAGCATCTTCACAAACACGAATTAATTCTGCTTGACTCAATGAAAGGGACTTAGTTATCAATTCATCTGATGGTTTAAATCCTTTTTGAAAAACAGATAATTTATACTCATATATTTTCCTTATTTCACTTTCAGAAGGAGTTTTATAATGTAGCACATCATCAAATCTTCTAAATAAGGCTTGGTCTAATAAATGATGATTATTTGTTGCAGCAATAATAATGCTGTCAGAAGAATCTTGTTCAATAAATTGTAAAAAAGAGTTCAAAATTCTCCTCATTTCGCCAACTTCATTATCAAGGCTTCTATCCGCTCCAATTGCATCAAATTCGTCAAAGAAATAAACTCCAATATTGTTCTCAACCGATTCAAATATTTGACGTAATTTAGTACTCGTTTCACCCATGAACTTTGTAACTAATTTATCAATTTGAACAGAGTATAACGGAAGATTTAATTCTGATGCAATAACAGAAGCAGTGAACGTCTTACCTGTTCCAGGTGGACCCTCAATTAATATTTTTCTGCGATTGTCCATTCCATATTGCTTTAACTTATTACTATTTTTATACTCAGAAAGAATCCTCAGGATTCTTTCATGAATTTCATCAGAAACAATTAAGTCATGTAGCTTTTCATTTGGCAAGGACATTTGTAACATGGGATTACTTTGAGTTATTGGTATAATACTAGCTCTAGAAATACGTGGTTTATCAATTAACTTTTTTAGATCTTGAGCAAGATTCACATGGTTTTTCTTTGCTTCATATGCAGCTATTTGTAATACAACCGTTTTAAATTTTTCATCATTTCCATCTAGATGAGCTTTTATTAAACTTTTTATTTGGTCTGCAGTAGCCATAAAAACACCTCCCACGTGTCATACTTAAAATAAGCCTTATTTTAATTGTATGCTCCATAGATGATAAAGTCAATCTATACATTTTAACTTTTAACTTGAATTAAATGATCCTGATTAATCATAGGATTTACTTCTAGCTTACAATAAATCCATTCCACTAAATTATTCAATTACTATCTAATGATAAATACTCTATACCAAAGCAAGTTGATTATGTGCACACTATCATCAGTCTAGTATAATACCTCAGAATTGTAGGTTCACGTATTTTCACAAATTCACTCCAATTAAAAAAGGTACTAAAAAATTTCAGTACCTTGACCATATTTGATAACTGTTCACTTCACTCAACTAATTATTAAATAACTAAATTTTTTTCTAAAAAACATTCAAAATTTAACATTCGCACCATTTTCGCACCACAACGCAAAAAAAGACTGTCAAATCAACGATTTAACAGTCTTTTCTATACCGGCGGCCGGGGTCGAACCGGCACGCCCGTGAGGGCACTGGATTTTGAGTCCAGCGCGTCTGCCAATTCCGCCACGCCGGCATGTAATAAAATTAGTACTAAGGCGGTAACCGGATTTGAACCGGTGATGAAGGTTTTGCAGACCTCTGCCTTACCACTTGGCTATACCGCCATTATACTATTAATATCTGCAAAATAAAACAGATAACTGGGGTAGCTGGATTCGAACCAACGCATGAGGGAGTCAAAGTCCCTTGCCTTACCGCTTGGCTATACCCCAATAAAGAGGGCGAACGATGGGAATCGAACCCACGAGTGCCGGAGCCACAATCCGGTGCGTTAACCACTTCGCCACGATCGCCATAATAATAAAAAACAGGGGCAGCAGGAATTGAACCCACACTAACGGTTTTGGAGACCGCTGTTCTACCTTTAAACTATGCCCCTAAATGGAGGAGAGTGGATTCGAACCACTGAACCCTAAGGAACGGATTTACAGTCCGTCGCGTTTAGCCACTTCGCTACTCCTCCATGGTGGCGCGGGACAGAATCGAACTGCCGACACACGGAGCTTCAATCCGTTGCTCTACCAACTGAGCTACCGCGCCAAAAAATATTAATACGGTCCCGACGGGATTTGAACCCGCGATCTCCTGCGTGACAGGCAGGCATGTTAACCCCTACACCACGGAACCGAATGGAGGTTAACGGGTTCGAACCGCTGACCCTCTGCTTGTAAGGCAGATGCTCTCCCAGCTGAGCTAAACCTCCAAATGTTACTTTAAAACAAAAAATGACCCGTACGGGACTCGAACCCGTGTTACCGCCGTGAAAGGGCGGTGTCTTAACCGCTTGACCAACGGGCCATAAAATTTATAACGGAGAGTAAGGGATTCGAACCCTTGAGACAGGGAAACCCGCCTACATGATTTCCAATCATGCTCCTTCGGCCTCTCGGACAACTCTCCAAGAATAAGCACAAAGCCCAAACTCTTAATTTCTCATATTTGTAAAAGAGAACTCCGGCAGTAGGACTCGAACCTACGACATCATGATTAACAGTCATGCGCTACTACCAACTGAGCTATGCCGGAATAAATTACGCGTGGCGACGTCCTACTCTCACAAGGGGCAACCCCTCACTACGATCGGCGCTAAAAAGCTTAACTTCTGTGTTCGACATGGGAACAGGTGTATCCTTCTTGCTATCGCCACCACACTATTTAATTGAGTAAACTTCGCTCACTCAAAACTAGATCAAAAAACATTCCTTACTTTAAAACTACCAAGTCCATTTTGTTTTGGTTAAGTCCTCGATCGATTAGTATCAGTCCGCTCCGTACATCACTGCACTTCCACTTCTGACCTATCTACCTGATCTTCTCTCAGGGATCTTACTTTCTTTAAGAAATGGGAAATCTCATCTTGAGGTGGGCTTCACACTTAGATGCTTTCAGCGTTTATCCCTTCCCTACATAGCTACCCAGCGATGCCTTTGGCAAGACAACTGGTACACCAGCGGTAAGTCCATCCCGGTCCTCTCGTACTAAGGACAGATCCTCTCAAATTTCCAACGCCCGCGACGGATAGGGACCGAACTGTCTCACGACGTTCTGAACCCAGCTCGCGTGCCGCTTTAATGGGCGAACAGCCCAACCCTTGGGACCGACTACAGCCCCAGGATGCGACGAGCCGACATCGAGGTGCCAAACCTCCCCGTCGATGTGGACTCTTGGGGGAGATAAGCCTGTTATCCCCAGGGTAGCTTTTATCCGTTGAGCGATGGCCCTTCCATGCGGAACCACCGGATCACTAAGCCCGACTTTCGTCCCTGCTCGACTTGTAGGTCTCGCAGTCAAGCTCCCTTGTGCCTTTACACTCTGCGAATGATTTCCAACCATTCTGAGGGAACCTTTGGGCGCCTCCGTTACTCTTTAGGAGGCGACCGCCCCAGTCAAACTGCCCATCTGACACTGTCTCCCATCACGATTAGTGATGCGGGTTAGAGTGGCCATAACACAAGGGTAGTATCCCACCATTGCCTCCGTCGAAACTAGCGTCCCGACTTCTACGGCTCCTACCTATCCTGTACATGTGGTACAGACACTCAATATCAAACTGCAGTAAAGCTCCATGGGGTCTTTCCGTCCTGTCGCGGGTAACCTGCATCTTCACAGGTACTAAAATTTCACCGAGTCTCTCGTTGAGACAGTGCCCAAATCGTTACGCCTTTCGTGCGGGTCGGAACTTACCCGACAAGGAATTTCGCTACCTTAGGACCGTTATAGTTACGGCCGCCGTTTACTGGGGCTTCAATTCGTACCTTCGCTTACGCTAAGCACTCCTCTTAACCTTCCAGCACCGGGCAGGCGTCAGCCCCTATACTTCATCTTTCGATTTTGCAGAGACCTGTGTTTTTGATAAACAGTCGCTTGGGCCTATTCACTGCGGCTGATCGTTAGATCAGCACCCCTTCTCCCGAAGTTACGGGGTCATTTTGCCGAGTTCCTTAACGAGAGTTCGCTCGCTCACCTTAGGATACTCTCCTCGACTACCTGTGTCGGTTTACGGTACGGGTCATTGTTTTCTCACTAGAAGCTTTTCTTGGCAGTGTGACATCAGAAACTTCGGTACTTGTATTTCCCTCCCCATCACAACTTGTCCTTAGAAAGATAAGCATTTGACTCATCTTAAGACTCATTGCTTAGACAGACATTTCCAATCGTCTGATTTCTTAGCCTACTGCGTCCCTCCATTGCTCAAACAAAAACAACGAGTACAGGAATATCAACCTGTTATCCATCGCCTACGCCTTTCGGCCTCGGCTTAGGTCCCGACTAACCCTGGGCGGACGAGCCTTCCCCAGGAAACCTTAGTCATACGGTGGACAGGATTCTCACCTGTCTTTCGCTACTCATACCGGCATTCTCACTTCTAAGCGCTCCAGCAGTCCTCACGGTCTACCTTCAACGCCCTTAGAACGCTCTCCTACCATTACACCCTAAGGTGTAATCCACAGCTTCGGTAATATGTTTAGCCCCGGTACATTTTCGGCGCAGGGTCACTCGACTAGTGAGCTATTACGCACTCTTTAAATGGTGGCTGCTTCTAAGCCAACATCCTAGTTGTCTGTGCAACCCCACATCCTTTTCCACTTAACATATATTTTGGGACCTTAGCTGGTGGTCTGGGCTGTTTCCCTTTCGACTATGGATCTTATCACTCACAGTCTGACTCCCAGAGATAAATGTATGGCATTCGGAGTTTATCTGAATTCGGTAACCCGAGATGGGCCCCTAGTCCAAACAGTGCTCTACCTCCATCATTCTTACTCTGAGGCTAGCCCTAAAGCTATTTCGGAGAGAACCAGCTATCTCCAAGTTCGTTTGGAATTTCTCCGCTACCCACACCTCATCCCCGCACTTTTCAACGTACGTGGGTTCGGTCCTCCAGTGCGTTTTACCGCACCTTCAACCTGGACATGGGTAGATCACATGGTTTCGGGTCTACGACCACATACTCATTCGCCCTATTCAGACTCGCTTTCGCTACGGCTCCGTCTCTTCGACTTAACCTCGCATGGGATCGTAACTCGCCGGTTCATTCTACAAAAGGCACGCCATCACCCATTAACGGGCTTTGACTTGTTGTAGGCACACGGTTTCAGGATCTATTTCACTCCCCTTCCGGGGTGCTTTTCACCTTTCCCTCACGGTACTGGTTCACTATCGGTCACTAGGGAGTATTTAGCCTTGGGAGATGGTCCTCCCGGATTCCGACGGAATTCCTCGTGTTCCGCCGTACTCAGGATCCTCCTAGGTGTGATTCAAATTTCATCTACGGGGCTTTTACCCTGTCTCGCAGACCTTTCCAGGTCCTTCGATTATTTCAATCAACTACCATATCGGAGTCCTACAACCCCAAGAGGCAAGCCTCTTGGTTTGGGCTTTTCCCGTTTCGCTCGCCGCTACTCAGGGAATCGATTTTTCTTTCTCTTCCTGCAGGTACTTAGATGTTTCAGTTCTCTGCGTCTACCTCCATTCAGCTATGTATTCACTGAACAGTAACATCCTGTTAAAGATGTTGGGTTTCCCCATTCGGAAATCTCCGGATCAAAGCTTACTTACAGCTCCCCGAAGCATATCGGTGTTAGTCCCGTCCTTCATCGGCTCCTAGTGCCAAGGCATCCACCGTGCGCCCTTATTCACTTAACCTTATCAACCTTACGGTTGGGTCTTTATCTTCCCTCTAGCGATAGAGTTCCAATAAATAAAAAATAAGCAATTGAACTATTAAAAAACTCATTCAACGCGGTGTTCTCGGTTTGTTTTAAAAATTTTTGGTTTGTTTTTTGTATCCAGTTTTCAATGAACGAATATGATGACCAATGTCATCAATGGAGCCTAGCGGGATCGAACCGCTGACCTCCTGCGTGCAAAGCAGGCGCTCTCCCAGCTGAGCTAAGGCCCCAAAAGTATCTAATTTTTAAATAGACCTCTCAAAACTGAACGAATAAAGATAAACTTGTGTAGTCTCCGTAATTTTCCTTAGAAAGGAGGTGATCCAGCCGCACCTTCCGATACGGCTACCTTGTTACGACTTCACCCCAATCATCTATCCCACCTTAGGCGGCTGGCTCCATAAAGGTTACCTCACCGACTTCGGGTGTTACAAACTCTCGTGGTGTGACGGGCGGTGTGTACAAGGCCCGGGAACGTATTCACCGCGGCGTGCTGATCCGCGATTACTAGCGATTCCGGCTTCATGTAGGCGAGTTGCAGCCTACAATCCGAACTGAGAGAAGCTTTAAGAGATTAGCTTAGCCTTGCGACTTCGCGACTCGTTGTACTTCCCATTGTAGCACGTGTGTAGCCCAGGTCATAAGGGGCATGATGATTTGACGTCATCCCCACCTTCCTCCGGTTTGTCACCGGCAGTCTCGCTAGAGTGCCCAACTAAATGATGGCAACTAACAATAAGGGTTGCGCTCGTTGCGGGACTTAACCCAACATCTCACGACACGAGCTGACGACAACCATGCACCACCTGTCACTTTGCCCCCGAAGGGGAAGCTCTATCTCTAGAGTGGTCAAAGGATGTCAAGACCTGGTAAGGTTCTTCGCGTTGCTTCGAATTAAACCACATGCTCCACCGCTTGTGCGGGCCCCCGTCAATTCCTTTGAGTTTCAACCTTGCGGTCGTACTCCCCAGGCGGAGTGCTTAATGCGTTAGCTGCAGCACTGAAGGGCGGAAACCCTCCAACACTTAGCACTCATCGTTTACGGCGTGGACTACCAGGGTATCTAATCCTGTTTGCTCCCCACGCTTTCGAGCCTCAGCGTCAGTTACAGACCAGAGAGCCGCCTTCGCCACTGGTGTTCCTCCATATATCTACGCATTTCACCGCTACACATGGAATTCCACTCTCCTCTTCTGCACTCAAGTCTCCCAGTTTCCAATGACCCTCCCCGGTTGAGCCGGGGGCTTTCACATCAGACTTAAGAGACCGCCTGCGCTCGCTTTACGCCCAATAAATCCGGACAACGCTTGCCACCTACGTATTACCGCGGCTGCTGGCACGTAGTTAGCCGTGGCTTTCTGGTCAGATACCGTCAAGGGATAAACTTTCCACTCTTATCCTTATTCTTCTCTGACAACAGAGTTTTACGATCCGAAAACCTTCTTCACTCACGCGGCGTTGCTCGGTCAGACTTTCGTCCATTGCCGAAGATTCCCTACTGCTGCCTCCCGTAGGAGTTTGGGCCGTGTCTCAGTCCCAATGTGGCCGATCACCCTCTCAGGTCGGCTATGCATCGTTGCCTTGGTGAACCGTTACCTCACCAACTAGCTAATGCACCGCGGGTCCATCCTCCAGTGACGCAATTGCGCCTTTCAAAAGAAAACCAGGCGGTTTTCTCTGTTATGCGGTATTAGCACCTGTTTCCAAGTGTTATCCCCCGCTGGAGGGTAGGTTACCCACGTGTTACTCACCCGTTCGCCACTCCTTTTCTTTCGGTGGAGCAAGCTCCGGTGAAAGAAAAAGCGTTCGACTTGCATGTATTAGGCACGCCGCCAGCGTTCGTCCTGAGCCAGGATCAAACTCTCATTAAAAAGTTTGCACAATCTTGCGACTGTTAGCTCAATTGTATTAATTGACTTGTTACTAGCATATTGCTTGCTTTGTATTGTTTGTTCCTATTAATAGGAACGCCCTACACATTTGGTTCGTCTTATTCGTTCAGTTTTCAAAGGTCTATTTCTGTTGCACCAGCAACTTTTATATCTTATCAGATTTCAAAATTAAAGTCAAACACTTTTTTGAAATATTTTTAAGATAAAAAAACAAATTTGCTGGATTAAATCAACAACTTTTATAAGTTACCATAAGCGAAACCATCCGTCAACACTTGATTTCAAGAAGTTTCTTCCCTCATGGGACATATAATAATATAGCAATCTTCCCTTCTTAATGCAACCAAAAAAGTAATATTTTTTTACATTTTTTATTAACCGAACGAAAACTAAAAGTTCTATTATTTTGTTCGATTAATATTCATGAATAACATCCATTGCAAACAATTTCGTAATTCATCTTTCGTTTCTACTATAAAATAAAAAGCCTCAGATTTTACTCTGAAGCTAATTTTGTGTTTCATCATCTATTTTTATTTCTTGAATTGGGATGTAAATTCTAAAAATTGTCCCTTTTCCTAATGAACTTTCTACTGTAATTCTTCCTTTATAGCTTTCCAAAAGTTTATGAGCTATCGACAAGCCTAAACCATTACCACCTTTTGTTCTTGCCCGTGCCTTATCAACACGATAAAAACGATTGAATACTTTGTCTACGTCTTCATTCGGGATACCTTCACCAAAATCTTGAATGGCAATTTCAAAATCATTAAATGTTGAAGATATAGAAAGATGTACTTCTTTACGCTCTGTTGAATACTTCACCGCATTATCTAACACAATGATTAAAATTTGCTCAAAGTGGTTTCGATAAATTTTTAGAACCTTTTCATGAACCAAATCATCGTCTAAGGTAAATGTAAATTCTGGATATAGTAATTTAAAATTATTAAATACTTGGTAAGTCACTTCTTTAGCATTAGAAACCTCATTACTATAATAGACATCTACTTGCTCAGCTCGTGACAAATCTAACATTTCTTGAACAAGACTCTTCATCCGATTGATTTCTTGTAAACTCGCAGCAATTGATTCTTCTAATATCTCAGGATCATCTTTTCCCCAACGATTTAACATGTTCAAATGACCTTCAATTACAGCAACCGGCGTTCTCAATTCATGGGAAACATCCTCAACGAAACGTTCTTGCTGTTCTACATACATTCTGATCCGATCAATCATATCATTAAACATAGATGAAAGATCCGCCAACTCATCATTTGAATTGATTTCGGGTACATGGACTTCAGCCTGCGGATCTTGCCGGATGCGATCCATTGTATCTCGTAAAAGTTTCAAAGGTTTCAAGAAGTATGAAGAAAGCATAAAGCCTAAAATACTACTAACCACTAGTGAAACAATTTCCAGCACAATCAAGGTGAGTAACAACTTACTGCGCATTTCGTAAAAATCAGTTAATTGATAAAACACTTGAACATAACCAATTTTTTCTTTGCTTTCCTTTGAGTAAACAGGTTCCACTGATAAAAAGCCATTCTCTCCATCTAAAGTCACGATTTTAGGTACCATTTCTTTTTTTTGAACCAATGGTTGATAGACATCTTGGGTTTTAAATACCAATTTCTTATTTAAATTATAAATAGAGAGCGATAATTGCGGTTGTCCTAATTCAGAAATAAAACTATCAATCCGCATAATGTTGCCTTCTAAAGTCATGTTTTGATCATATAAAGCTGTATCACTACTGGTGGATTCTGTTAAAGTCCGGTAGGTGTTTACCAAAGTCAATTCTTCGTCAGCGTTTGACAAACGAGAAGAAACTTCGGAAATCGTGTTGGCAATATTCACTCGTTCTTTATTTACGATTAAATTCACAGACGACTTATAAGTGATTACCGCAAAAATGGTAAATACTACGAATATAAAGAAAGAACTAGTAAAGGCCCACTTAATAGTGAGAGAAGGCCCTTGCAGTTCTTTGTCTTTATTGAAAATTTTTATCATGAGCGCATAACGTAACCAGTTCCACGAACAGTTTGGATATAACTGTCTTCGCCTGGTACATCAATTTTATTACGTAGATAACGGATATACACGTCCACTACGTTTGTCTCAACTTCAGTTTCGTAACCCCAGACTTTGTTTAACAATACGTCACGTGCCAATACAACATTCACATTTTCCATTAAGGTTAATAGTAATTCGTATTCACGTTTGGTTAATTCGATGATTTCACTACCTCGACGAACAACACGATTTTCTTTTTCGATTGTTAAATCGCGATAAGTGATAGTTGTTTGTTTCGCAACATTCTTATCACCTTCAATATCGATTCGACGTAATAGTGCGCGCAAACGAGCTAGTAACTCTTCAATCGCAAATGGTTTTACGATATAATCGTCAGCACCATGATCCAAACCTGAAACGCGGTCAATGACTGAATCTCTTGCAGTCATCATGATAATTGGCGTATTTTTAACTTGTCGTACGCGGCGACAGACTTCTAACCCATTTAGTTCTGGTAACATTAAGTCAAGTAAGATAGCATCCCAATCTGATTCAAGGGCAGCCTCTAGACCAGTTCGACCATTATAGTGAACTTCTGTTTCATAACCTTCATGTTTTAATTCCAATTCCACAAAACGGGCTAAATTCTTTTCGTCTTCAATAATCAGAATATTGCTCATTAAATTAATTCCTCTCCGATTTTGATTTGATTAAACCTTTGTTATTATAGGCATAAATCATTCAAAAAGCTATAGTCAATTCTAACATGAAATCTTAGATAAAAAAACTAAGGAAGATCATTTTGTTGAAATTCCCTAGTTATTTTTGGTTAATTATTCTTCGTGGTACCAGCTATAGTGGAAGATTCCTGCTTTATCTGTTCGTTCATACGTGTGGGCACCAAAGTAATCTCTTTGCGCTTGGATCAAGTTTGCAGGTAAGCGTTCAGCACGATAAGAGTCGTAGTAGGTAATTGCTGAAGAGAAAGTTGGTACTGGAATCCCTGCTTGAACCGCAATGGCCACAACTTCACGAACGGCTTTTTGATATTTTGCAGCAATATCTTTAAAGTAATCATCCAACATTAAGTTAGCAATATCTGGATCTTTTTTATACGCATCAGTAATCTTTTGCAAGAAACGAGCCCGGATGATACAACCGGCACGCCAGATTTTTGCAATATCACCAAATGGCAAATCCCAATCATATTCTTTTGAAGCGGTTCTTAATTGAGAAAATCCTTGTGCATAGCTCATTAATTTACTAAAGTACAAAGCCTGACGAATTTTTTCAATTAATTCAGTTTTATCGCCTTCGTATTTATATTCAGCTGGTGCTGCTAAAACCTTACTAGCATTTACTCGTTCTTCTTTATAGGCTGAAATGAAACGAGCAAACACAGATTCAGTAATTAATGGTAAAGGTACCCCTAAATCTAAAGCAGATTGTGACGTCCATTTACCAGTTCCTTTATTACCTGCTGCATCTAAAATAACATCAACAATTGGTTTGCCAGTGCCTTCATCGTCTTTACGAGTCAAAATATCAGCAGTAATCTCAATCAGATAACTATCTAATTCGCCCTTATTCCATTCACTAAAAACATCAGCCAATTCTTCAACTGAAAGGCCTAGTAATTGTTTCATCAAATCGTATGATTCAGCGATTAATTGCATGTCACCATACTCAATTCCATTATGCACCATTTTTACATAATGACCGGCACCGTTTGGTCCAATATAAGTTACACATGGTTCGCCATCTTCATCTGCTTTGGCAGCAATTTGTTCAAATATCGGCGCTACTAAGTCGTACGCTTCTTTTTGACCCCCAGGCATCATTGAAGGACCTTCTAATGCTCCTTTTTCGCCACCGGATACACCCGTACCGATAAAATTAATACCAGAGTTAGCTAATTCTTCATTTCGACGAATGGTATCTTGGAAGAAGGTATTTCCACCGTCGATCAAGATATCACCTTTGTCTAAATGAGGTAATAATTCTTTAATTGTTGCATCTGTTGCTGGACCAGCTTTAACCATTAGTAAAATACGGCGCGGTTTTTCAATTGAATCTGCAAATTCTTCCATTGTATAAGTAGCTTTTAAATTTTTATCTGGATGTTCTGTCACTACTTCGTCCGTTTTTGCACCTGTTCGATTAAATAGTGCTACTGAATATCCTCGACTTTCAATATTTAAAGCCAAATTTTTTCCCATTACCGCCATTCCGACGACACCAAATTGTTGTTTTGTCATACAAAGACCTCCTAAATATAGCTCATATCAAACTTATTATAGCTTAACAAATAATAAATGAGAAATGAATTGGTTTTTTTTAAAAGAAAAACCCCAAGACTCCATGGTTAGTCTTGGGGTTTAATAAGCTCTATCAAAAAATGCTTATGCTTCTTTAGCCATTACATCTTTCCCATCGTAGTAGCCACAGTTGGCACAAACGTGATGGCTTTTTTTCATTTCACCACAGTTAGGACATTCGTTTAATCCTTTGATAGTTAATTTGTAATGTGTACGGCGTTTTGCTTTCTTCGCTTTTGAAGTTTTTCTAGCTGGTACTGCCATTTGGTGTTCCACCTCCTTAAAAAATTTGTATCATGAAGATACATCTATTCCAATCCTACTTAGTCTTCTTCATTTAATAACTCAGATAACTTTGCAAGACGAGGATCAATAACTGGTTGTTGATTTTTTTGTTGTAGATAGTCTTCTTCACTAATGACCTGCCAATCATTTCCTTTTGGTAATTCATCTGCAGCTTCTTCTTCTTTTGAAAAAACTTGCAAAGGAATAGCCAGTAAAATGTTGTCTTCAATCGAATTAGTTAAATCAATTGAATCAGAATCAAGCACTAAAACCTCTTCATCCCGATCTTCTAAATCAGACCAATTTTCTCGTGTCATAAAAATCTCGTCAACTGACAAGTCTAATGGCAATTCAACTGGTTCAAGCGATCTAGCAGAAGGAACTGTTACAACAGTTTTTAGTTGATAATGTAACAAATATTCATTTTTTGCAACAGATAAAATACCTGTCACAGCAACTGGTTGCACATCTAAAATTTCGTTATCTCGGGCCATCAAATTCTTCTTAACATCAACAGTTTCGGAAAAATTTAAAGGCTCATCTTGGTAACGACGCAATTCACCAATCGACCATTTCATCTTCATCACCTCTAAGCAACAATCGCTATTATACAGGTGTTAAATTTAGTTGTCAATGAAATTTTCTTGACACCTTGAAATATTCCGATAAATTGTTTTTTTCGTTTCAATTTATGCTAAACTAGCTAAAAAATGAGGGGGTTTGACAATGATACTATCTTTTGAAAATGTCACTTTTACAAGAGAAAAAAGAAACCTATTAAAACAAATTAACTGGCAGATGGGAACAGGACAGCATTGGGGAATATTAGGATTAAATGGTGCTGGCAAGACGTTGCTACTGCAATTAATCACAGGTTCCTTATGGCCTAGCAGCGGAAAATTAACCGTCTTGGGTGAAGTATTTGGGAAAACTTCAATCCCAGAATTACAGAAAAAAATTGGCTGGGTATCCACCGCTCTTCAATACCGCATTCGTACCAATGAACTAGCTGAAATGATCGTTCTTTCCGGAAAATTTGCCAGCATAGGCATTTATCAAAAATATCAACCAGAAGATTTAAAAAAAGCGAAATCTTTACTAGGGCTCTTTGAAGCCAGTCATTTAATTGGAAAAACCTATCATTTGTTGTCACAAGGCGAACGACAAATTGTCTTGATTGCCCGGGCTTTAATGGCAGAACCAGAACTATTAATCTTAGATGAACCTTGTAATGGCCTTGATTTATTTGCCCGTGAAGAGTTGCTAAAAAAGATTGAGTTGTTAGCGACACAAGAAAATGCCCCAACCTTACTTTTTGTGACTCATCATACAGAAGAGCTTTTACCAATTTTCCAACACCTTATGTTGTTAAAAGACGGCACTATTTTTGCAAATGATACTCGCGATAAACTTTTTAATAAACAAATACTGTCAAAATTTTATAATCGACCAATCCTTTTTCAAGAAATTACACCTGAACGGTTGATGGTTTTACCAGGAGACTAAATTATTTAGTTTTAACCAATCAAAAATAATTAAACTTACTCAGTATCTTACAAATAATGAACAAGTAAAAAACTCGAAAGCAGCATAATTAGCGGTTTTCGAGTTTTTATTTACTATTAGATTGCTGTTGTTTCTCCACGGTATACAATACCACGACGAGGGTCAACAGTAACTAGTTCGCCATCAATAACAGTTGCAGTAGCATCTTTGGCGCCTACAATAACAGGAATGTCTTGAGCAATCCCTACAACAGCTGCGTGAGAAGTTAAACCACCATCTTCTACAATCAAAGCTGAAGCTTTTTCAATCGCAGGCATATAGTCCTTATCAGTTGTTGGTACAACTAAAATCATACCATCTTTAGCTTTTTTGTTTGCTTCTTCAGCTGAGCCAGCAACAACAGCATTGGCAACAACTGTTCTTTCACCAACACCTTGTGCTTCAATCAATTTAGAACCGATTAATTGAACTTTCATAACGTTAGTTGTTCCACGTTCACCAACTGGTACACCAGCAGTGATCAAAATTAAATCGCCTTCTTTAGCAAAGCCTAAATCAACCGCTTTTTTAGTTGCTAATTCAAACATTTCATCAGTTGTTGAAGGTTTTTCAGCAACAGTTGGGAAAACACCCCAGTTTAACATTAAACCACGTTTTGTTCTTTCGTCAAAAGTAACTGCTAAAATATCAGCATCTGGACGATATTTTGAAATCATTTTAGCTGTATGACCAGATTCAGTAGCTGCTACAATTGTTTTAACGCCCAAGTTTTTAGCTGCACGGGCAACAGATAAACCGATTGTTTCAGTTACGTCTGTTTTATCAAAATGATTAATTTGGAATGAACCTAATTCTGATAATGCTTGTTCAGCTTCCATATCGATTCTAGCCATTGTACCAACTGCTTCAATTGGGTAGTCACCATTTGCTGACTCACCAGAAAGCATTGTTGCATCAGTACCATCAAAGACAGCATTGGCAACGTCAGAAGCTTCTGCACGTGTTGGACGTGGGTTTTCTTGCATACTTTCTAACATTTGAGTTGCAGTAATAACAGATTTACCAGCAGCATTACATTTTTTGATGATGCGTTTTTGAACCATAGGTACTAATTCTGGTGCAATTTCTACACCCATATCTCCACGGGCGATCATAATTCCGTCAGCGACTTTCAAGATTTCATCGATATTGTCGATACCTTCTTGAGATTCAATTTTTGGAATGATTTGAACGTGCATCATATTTTTTTCTTCTAAAATTTCTTTAATATCTAAAACATCTTGTGCTTTACGAACAAAACTTGCTGCAATAAAGTCGATGTCATTATCTAAACCAAAACGAATATCATCAGCATCTTTTTCAGTGATACCAGGTAATGAAATAGAAACGCCTGGTGCATTCACACCTTTACGAGAACCTAACATACCAGCATTTTTAACAACTACTACTAATTCACGGTTGGCTTGATCTTTTTCAAGGATTTCCATATCAATTAAGCCATCATCAAATAGTACATGACCGCCAATATGAACATCATCAAATAACCCTGGATAAGTAACAGAGATTTTTTCTTTTGTTCCTTTTAATTCTGGATCCATAGCGATGCGTGTTTGATCGCCTACTTCAAATTTAATGTAACCAGCGCGACCGTAGTCAGCTTCTGTTGTATCTTGAACAGTCGTACGAATTTCCGCACCTTTTGTATCTAATAAGATGGCAGCATCCATACCAGTTTCTTTCACTGCTGTACGTACCATTTCCATCCGTTCTAATTGCTCTGCATGGTCACCATGAGAGAAGTTAAAACGAAATACATTTGCCCCAGCTTCGATTAATTGTGAAATAATTTCTACTGAGTTACTTGCTGGTCCTAATGTACTAACAATTTTGGTCTTTTTCATTACGTAAAACGCTCCATTCTTGATTGTTTATAATTAAATAGTTTCACTATTTATTAACGAGATTAAAATGAGATTGTATTGTTTAAATCAAACAATGACAAATCAGGGACATGCTTATTGTTTTCAAGAGTTTCAATAATATCGGCTGAAACAACTTCATTATTTTTCATCCCAATACATAAGCCGCCTTTACCTTCTTCTAGTAATTCAACCGCATATGCACCAAATTTACTAGCTAACACCCGATCACGTGCGCTTGGGGAACCACCACGAACAATGTGTCCTAAAATAGATACACGCGTGTGGAAATCACCATATGTTGATAATTCCTCAGCAAATTCATTTCCGCCCATGACACCTTCGGCTAAAACAATTAGACAATGTTTTTTCCCGCGGTCACGGCCAGCTTGAATTTTTTTAGCGATAGCTTCCATATCAAAATTATGTTCTGGGATAACAATTTCATCTGCTCCGCCAGCTACACCTGCCCACAAGGCGATATCGCCAGCATTACGACCCATTACTTCAATAACAAAAGTCCGTACGTGAGATGTTGCTGTGTCACGAATTCTATCAATTGCTTCCAAGACCGTGTTGATAGCTGTATCAAAACCAACTGTAAAATCCGTTCCCGGAATATCATTATCAATCGTTCCTGGAATACCCACAGCTGGGAAACCATGACGAGTCAGCGCCATTGCACCGTGATAAGAACCATCTCCACCGATAACAACTAATCCTTCAATACCAAATTTTTTCAATTGTTCAATACCCTTTAATTGCCCTTCTTCAGTAGCAAATTCAGGATAACGAGCAGAATAAAGGAACGTTCCACCTTTTTGAATTTTATCTCCAACATCCGCGATATCTAAACGACGAATATCACCAGCAACTAAACCGGCATAACCATAGTTAATACCGTATACTTCAAGTCCATCGTGGATCCCTTTACGAACAACAGCACGGATTGCTGCATTCATACCCGGCGCATCTCCACCACTAGTTAAAATTGCTATGCGTTTCATTTTCTCACCTCAAATTATATTTCAAACTAACAACCATCAATTTGATTCACGGTTTATTCTATCAAAGAAAGTTAGAAAAGTCCTCCATCAATTGAGATGTAAGCTTTTCCAACGGTAAAAAGTTTTTGGAAATCAGATGAAATCATCTTAATACGACGTTTTCTTCCCCTAATATGTCACCTAATTCAGTTAATATCCGTTCATTACGACCTATCCAAAAATTTCTACTCAGCGCAATCTTTCGACCGTCTGACTCGAAATAAATAATCACTGGGATATTTCCCGCTGATTTTTTTAAGGTGTCAGCAATCAATTGCTCAGTTTCTTTGACTGGTCGGTCTTTTGTCACTTTTAAATAAAGGGTTTGATCAGATAAAATATTCTCTACTGATTCCGCCAAGGTTATTTCCTCTACCAAAACCTGCAGACTTTGATCATAATTACTTCGCTCTACTTTTCCTTTTAATAAATAAACTTGATTGATCGACAAATTTTCACGAACACGGCGATAATACTGTGGAAATACGGTTGCAGAAATTTCACCGCTTAAATCATTGCCGGTTAAAAAGGCCATTTTTCCGCCTTTTTTTGTACGAATCTCACGAATTTCTTTTAAATAGAATAAAATCTCAGCCTGACTACCGACCGCTAATTGACTAATTGATTGAATATTGCGCTGTTTGTTTAACTTAGGAAAACCTTCTGTTGGATGCCCAGACAAATAAAAACCTAAATACTGTTCTTCGATGTCTAATTTTTCAGCTAAATCATAATCAGTTAATTCTTGCTTTTTCAAACTCATAATATTTAATAGATCTAAACTGCCTCCACTGTATACAACATTTTGTAACTTGCCCTCTAATTCTGCTAATAGTTCTTTTCGATTGTTATGCAAATTATCAAAAACGCCAATATAAATGAGTGGTGCAATGTAGTCATATTTTAACCATCGCTCATCAATTCTCAGTAAAAACTGGTCTAAAGACTTAAATGAACCACCTTGATTGCGACTACTTAAAATATTTGCCACAAAATCACGTCGAATACCTTTAATTGCATCTAAACCAAAACGCATTAAATTTTTATCTATCAGAGTAAAACTAAATTGACTTTTATTAATATCTGGACCCAATAAATCAATCCCTGCACGACTTGCTTCAGCAATATACTCCCGCATTTTTTTACTATCACCACGAACAGACTGTAATAAAGCGGTATAGAAGGGACCGGGATAATGAACTTTTAAATACGCCATTTGATAACCTACAAAAGAATAAGCAAAAGCATGGGAACGATTAAAACCATAATCGGCAAAACGTTCAATATAATCATAGACTTTTTCCGCACTTTGCTGACTATAGCCTTGATCCATAGAACCTTTGACAAAGTGTTCTCTTTCTTCATCTAAGATGTCTTTTTTCTTTTTACTTACTGCTCGTCTTAAAATATCTGCTTGTCCTAGACTAAAGCCAGCCATTTTAGCAGCAACCTGCATAATTTGCTCCTGATAAACAATAATGCCATAGGTGTTTTCTAAAATTGGTTGGAGCGCCGCTTCAGGATAAGTAATAGGTTCTTTTCCTTTTTTTCTAGCAATAAAAGTATCGATATTTTGCATTGGACCCGGTCTATATAGAGCATTCACCGCGGCAATATCTTCGATTGAAGTCGGTCCCAATTTTTTTAGAACATTACGAATACCAGCAGATTCAAATTGGAAAACGCCTGCCGTGTCCCCTCGCTGAAAAAGTTCTAAAGTTGCTGGATCATCTAATGGAATTTGGTTTAACGTAAGTGTTTCATGATTAAACTGTTGGATGTTTTTTAATGTCGTGTCAATAATTGATAAATTACGCAAACCAAGGAAATCCATCTTTAATAAACCAAGACGTTCAACGTCTCCCATCGTAAATTGCGTCAATAAAATATCTTCCGCGCCATTTTGCAGAGGAACTAAATTAACCAAGTCTTGATCACTAATAACAACTCCTGCAGCATGGGTAGAAACATGGCGAGGTAATCCTTCTAAAGTTAAAGCAGTTTGGTATAATAATTGATTCCGTTCGCTTTGATTCACTAAGTTTCGCAAACGATCCGATTGCTCATAAGCTTGGCCCAAGGTAATTTTTAATTGATTGGGAATAGCTGCTGACCAGCGATTGGCTTCGCTTTGCGATAACCCAAATACCCGGTTAACATCACGCAGAACCATTTTGGCTGCCATTGTACCAAATGTAGCAATTTGTGCAACGTGAAAACGACCGTATTTTTCTTTAACATAATGTAGAATTTCATTGCGTCGATTATCAGGAATATCCAAATCTATATCTGGCATCGAATTTCGTTCAGGATTTAAAAATCGTTCAAATAATAAATCATATTTAATCGGATCAACATCTGTGATATTTAAAACATAAGCTACTAGCGATCCTGCTGCTGAACCCCGTCCAGCACCACTAACAATCTGATTGCGGTGAACATAATCCATCACATCCCAAACAATTAAAAAGTAGTCATCAAAACCCATTCGATGAATAATGGATAATTCCATTGTTAAGCGTTCATGATATACCTCCGTAACAGTTTCCACGCGTTCAGATAATTTCTCCCAACATAATTCCTCTAAATAGTTATCGGCTGATTCCCCATCAGGGACAGGATAATGGGGTAAAAGTTTTTGATGTAAGGGAATTTCTAGTTGGCATGCATCAGCTATTTTTTGGGCATTTCCAATCGCTTCCGGATGATCATTATAAGCAGTAGCAAAAATTTCATGAGACGTTAAAAAATTTGGACCTTCTGTTACATGTAATTCTTCATTCGAAATATGGGTACCGTTTTGTAAATGATCCATCACTTTTATTGCAAAAGCCTCTTGAGGCTCTAAATAATTGACTTCGTGAAGCGCAACTAGCGGTAACTTACTGTTTATATTTTCTTGATTACTAGAAATACCTTGATAGATTTCCTTAAAAGATAAAAGTAACTGATCAACTTCTTCTTCAGAAATAAATGTTGGCAGGACTGCTATCAAATGGTCAGACTGGATATTGAAATGTTTTAAAGATAAAATTTTTTCCGCAATCATTCGTTCAGAAGAAATTCGCATCAATTCTTGGTAACCAAGCAAATCTTTGGCATATAATAGTATGTGGCGTTCTTCAATAGAAGAAAAACTTAAATTTAAACCGATAATCGGTTGTATTTGATATTTTTGACAAGCTAAAGAGAATTCAACAGCCCCAGTAAGCACATCATCATCAGTAATCGCTATGCTTGAGTAACCTAGTTCTTTAGCTTTTTTTACATAGGAATCAACGGTTAAGGTGCTTTTTAACAAAGAATATGAAGTTCTCGTATATAGTTGTGGTAATTTCATAGATTCCTCCAAGTTTAAACTATAACAATCTCTTGAGACTTTCCTTTACTTTTCAGAAAATAATGCTAAACTAAACTAGAAAATATGAGAAAAGAGGTGTCTCAAATGAAATATTTAGTGACTTTCTTTTGGGCTTTCTTAATTGGTCAGGCAGTTTGCTATCTCGGTAGCGCCTTACAAAGCGGTGCTTACAATTTCCCATTATCTACCGGCATTTCACTTTTTGTTGGTCTAATGGCAATTATTGTTGCTAGCTTCGTTAAACCAAAACAAAACATGACAAAAAAAGCATAATTTTTTCAACAAAAAACCAGTTACTCTATTGTAACTGGTTTTTTATTTTTTTCCTAGTTTCATACGATGGTTGTTTTTCACCGCTGAAGATACTTCTTCTATTTTATAAGATTCACTTTTTTAAATGCCCTATAAATCCAAATAAGAAAATTCAGCAAGAATATAACTACTGTAACCCAGACAATGGCCGTTCGTGTTTGACTAAATAATGCTAATAGCATTACTACCAAGTTGAGAATTGCTATCCAAAGTTCTGATGTTTTAAAAATACTTTTCTGCATTTTTTAATCCCCTTAATCCAAACAACATTTCGTTTATTTTCTCGCTATTTCATTGCAAAATCACAGAAACTGCTTTTTATTTAGCAGTTTTTTTGAATAATAATTTTCTAAAATTAAAGAGGCTCAAAAGAATATTTCCGAATATACAAACACTCGTCGCAATAAATACCATTGAATAGCTGAAGGTATTTGCAACTCCAGAACCCAACATTGGGCCGATAACTTGTCCAAAATTATTAAACATTTGGTTATAGCTGTAAACACGGCTGACGCCTTCTTTTGGGGTCATTTTCCCAATCAACGTATTAATAGATGGCATTAAAGCTCCTGTAGAAAATCCCAGGAAGAAGCGCAATACGCCTAATTGAAAAGGCGTCTGCACAAATGCCATTGGCACAGTACATAAGAAGGATAAGACCAAGCCAAAAATTAAAATTTTATGATTGCCGATACGGTCGCCTAATTTTCCCAATGTCGGTGAAGAAGCGATTGCAGAAATCCCAGAAACTGAAACGATAAAACCACTGATTAACAAAGTATTGCCACCATGACTATTTAATTGCCGGATATACAATGTCAAAATTGGACTAATACTGGTAATTCCCAGCTGTAAAATCATAGTACTAATAAATAAACCGATCAAAACAGAGACATGATCTATTTTTTTCGTTAGATCTCGAATACTAATCATCTCGCCTTTTTTCACTGGAACAAAATTCTCTTGTACTAAAAAGATAGTTAAAATCATACAGATGAATAAAATCGCACCGGTAATCAAGAAAACATTTTCTAATCCAAATAATTGGGCCAATAACCCGCCGATTGATGGACCAATTAAATTTCCGGCTAAAGCACCGGTTGATAAAGTGCCAAGCGCCCAACCGCTTTTTTCTCTTGGTGTTTGTGAGACAATCATGGCAGTTGCGTTTGGTATGTAGCCCGCCAAGACTCCAGTCATAAATCTCATAATCAATAACCAATAGGCATTTGGCACAAATGCTAACGAACCCATAGTTATCGTCATCCCTGCTGCGGCACGTACCATCATCATTTTTCGACCTTTTCGATCCGCCAAATTTCCCCACAATGGAGAAAAAATAGCTGCTCCTAAGGCATTTACTGAAATTGCTAGTCCTGCAAAAATATCTACTTGAGACGCTGGGGTTCCTAATTGCTCCACATAAACTGGAATAAATGGTAAAACCAAACTAAAACTGGCGCCAGTGAAAAAACAACCAATCCACGTAACGAAGAGATTTCTTCGCCAATTAACTTTCATTTTTTTCGCTCCCTATCTAGTCCAAAATGACTCAATTATACTATACTGCTATCTTTAGAATTAGACAATAAATCTTAAAAAATTTGCAAGAAACTGAAAAAAAGCCTGATATAGTTGTGTTTTCGTTACAATATGCTAGACTTAAACAAATTGAAACGAGGAGATTACATGAAAAAATTAATCGCGATTGACTTAGATGGTACTACTTTAAATCAAGATTCAATCATTACAGAAAAAACATTTAAAACTTTGCGACGTGCTGTTGAAGACGGCCATCAAGTTGTCATTGCAACTGGTCGACCTTACCGCATGAGCCAACAATTTTATCACCAATTAAAGCTAACTTCACCCATGATTAATTTTAATGGTGCTCTAGTTCATCTTCCTGGCAAACAATGGAAAGGCGAACAAGAAACTGCAATAAATCGTAAAATTGTTTTTGATTTATTGGCTGAAAAAAAGAATCTCAAATTAGACTTTATTGCTGCAGAAAATCGAAATACCTTTTTTATTGATGATTTAAATTTCTTTGATAAGGGTCTATTCGCCTCTGAACAAGCAACTTTAGATAATCTATTAACCACTGATACTTTAACTAGCAATCCTACTTCAATGCTTCTTCGTAGCCAACCTGAAAATTTAGTCAGTGTCTCTAATGAACTAAAAAATCAATTTGGTCAAGAGATTGAAGTCAATACATGGGGCGGTCCTTCATCAATTTTAGAAGTAGTAGCTAAAGGTATTCAAAAAGCCCATGGTTTAGAACGGGTAATCGATGAATTCCAAATGGACAAGAAAGATATCATTGCTTTTGGAGACGAACACAATGATGTCGATATGCTGCAATATGCCGGCTGGGGTGTTGCAATGGCAAACGGAACTGACCAAGTGAAAAGTGTCGCTAATGATATTACTGATAAACCAAACTCTGAAGATGGTCTAGCAGATTATCTAACAAAATATTTGGATCTATAATCATTTAACAATTGTACTTAACAGTCTGAAATTTTCAGGCTGTTTTTTTATTAAATAAAAAACTAACAATATCAACAGTAGTGCTATCAATATTGCTAGCTAATATAAAAAGTAAAATATAAGGAAGGTATAGGAACCTTAAACACTTAAAGTTGGCTGTCATAAGCCTTTATTTAACAAAGATTGCCCTTTACAAAAAACAAAATTCCTCATTACCAATCATGCGATTTGATCAATTGCTGGGGCAAAAACTTCAATAAGCCATGGTGGTTAATTTGTTTGTTTATTAAAATAATGTAGCCATATGAAATCCAAATATTATATAAAGCCATTACCGACGTGGCTAATAAACACATCATAATTACTGAGAAATTAATCTATTTCATTTAAATTTTTCATCCTAGCTCAAGCTCAAAAGCCCTTAAATCCTCTTGATCTTTACTTATCTGTTCCTTTTGATAGACAGTCATTAATTTTGATTTATTCAATGCATCACCATCAACTTGTAATTGTTGTCTCCGACATTGAATTAAAGACCTACCTTTGAAATTGAAATTATTTGATCATAACTGCATCTCAATCCCTCTTTGCTACAAAATAAGGCTATTAAGCTGTACTTCCAACCTGAACACCAGGTATCTTTCCTGCTCTTGTTTCTTTAAATAAAGTTGGTAATGTGACTTTCAAATATTACGCAACATGTTGCGAGTTCCACACTTTATTTGGAATAGCTTTTTCTGATATCAATACTTTCAGATCATCCAATGAAATCAAAACGAATTGTTGCATTGACAAATCCTCCTCACTTAACGCCAAATGCTTGTTTTAATATAGAAATAATTAAATTTGACTTTGGGTCAGTTCTTTTACCTGATAAAGCTGAAAATACTTCTAACTTACTAACATTAATTAAACCAGTTTGTTTGCTTCTTTAAACTTGATAATTCGCTCTCGTAAATTTGTTGTATCCGGCATAATATCGCCTCCTCATATTTATTTTGAAAGCAAATAAGTTAGCAAATCGAAATATTCATCGACTCTTTTAACACGTGATGTTAAAATTAACGCAAAGTTAAAAAAATGCAATAAAGCCTAATGAACGTTGGGGAACGGTTTTTAGGTCTTTTAGTTGTAGCCTTTTTACTAACTAACTTGGTTACAAGAACAATTTAATACCTTGTGTTAAAAATTTTCTTACTTAATTTTAAAAAAGTGTATTTTAAAGCCTTTCACAGTTTTTGTTGGTATGAACTAGGCTTTTAAAATAAATATTATGAACCTAAAGGAGAAAGAAATGAAAAAAATTATTGGTAGTATTTTAACGCTCATTGCAGTATTTAGTTTAGCGGCTTGCGGAAGGAACATATCAACAGCAGATTTAAAAGCAAATGATTGGATTGTAGAATCTGAGAAAAGTGATTATCCATCAATGATCCTTAGCTTTTCTGATCATGTTATAACATTTTCAATTGATTCAAATAACATGGAATCTTCAGCTAAAAGTGAAATGGAATCAATTGGAGAAGAATTTGCTAAAAGTATTATCGATGAAATGAATTTTAAATATGAGTATACTTTAGATAAAAACAAGCTGACATGGAAGAGCGACGATAAAGATAACTCAGAAGATGAAACATACTTGGTTGGGAGTGAAGGGAAAAATATTATCCTAACACCTGAAAAAATAAGTGATTCTTCAGAAAGTGAGAAGATGGTATTAAAACCAATTGAAAAAAATAAACAAAATAAAAAGGAAAGTAACGATGAATCTGATTCATCATCAAAATCTGAGAAAAAAGATAATTCACTCTTAAAAAATAATAAGAAATTTAGTTATTTAGCTACTAATAATGGTGCAGAAAAAACAAAAATTATTGATCAAAAAGATTACGCCACTAATTGGTCGGATAGTTCTTGGTCTGGGGTTAACGTCTCAATTGATGAAGTAAGTATACTAAAAGTTGAAGACTTCAAAGATTACTCTGATGAAGAATACCCAGCATTTATCATGGTTCACTTTAACATTGATAATACTTCAAGAGATGTTGGCATTTTTCCGGAATATGCAACTTTAAATACAAATACAGGTGAACAAACTGAAGGCAGTTACCACATGAAATCGTTCGCTGGAGATTTGTTTAGTGGTAGTAAAGTTAATGGCTATGCTTCATTTCCACTAACAAACCTAGAAAACGTTACTGATATTAACCAAATACGGTTAAAATTTAATAGCAGTTATGATACTGATGATTTTAATGATGATAATGCTTATCATGAATATGATGCAACTATAGATCTGCAATAAAAAAACACAATCCCACCCCTCCAAGAGTCAGATTGTGCAGAATAAATTAACCTAAGGAATAAGCTTATTTAATTATGCCTATTTTATCAAATTGAAAGAATTGATACAAATGGCAATTGAAAAAGAAACTGTCGAAAAGTTACCAAGCGAGAAATTCAGACTACTTATAACTGTTGGATATAACAAAAAAATCGTAAAAACGTGAATGAACTAGTGAATTATCTCGAAAGTTAGTCAATTACAAAAAAAGCTAGAAACATTAACAGAATTGCTCTGTATCAATGTTTCTAGCATTATTTGTAAGATATATAAGGAAGGTACAGGATTTGAACCTGCGCGCCGGGATGAACCGGTTCGACGGATTTCGAGTTAGTTATTTTAAATGCATAAAATTAAAAATACAGTAATTAAAAGAAGTTATCTAGATTCTGTATGACTGATTTTATGCAGTTTCACTTTTATCCTACCCACGTTTCTGCCCACATTTTTATTTTTTGTTTGTTATTTTAGAAGTCAAAACCAATGTTTTCAATATTCTATTCAACAATATCAATCAAACCAACCATATTATTAAAATATATATATCTAAAACCTCTAAAAATTGATTAATGCTCTCTTTTAATTTGTTCAAATTCTTCTATATTTATGTCATTAAATTTTGTTGTAATATAGTCAACCCCGCTCTCTTTTAAAAAATTAAATTTATCATAATCATACAAAGTCCATGATCCAACTGAAATTCCATTTAATCTAAACTTGGATACATTTTCTTTTGTTAAATCTGCTGAGTTTTGATCTACATTAACACCAAAACGATTTTTTTTGCACATTGACAGAACATCGTCATTTAATGAATTAGTTATATACCAAAGGTTAGCTTGGCCGGACATACTTCTTAATTTTTGCATTATGTCTAAACTAAGACTCATTAATATACAATTTTCAATACCTATATTTTGTTCGACATTTTTAAACAAGTTTTGATAACTTTTCTCAGAGTAATTTCTCTGTCTAAGCTCAATAATTGGTGTTAATCCCTTTTTTTTACAAATTTTCAGATATTCGGATAATGTAGGAATATCTTTTTCTTCATCCGTCATGTTGTTTATGTTAGGACCTATGTCTAATTTATATTTTCTGAGTTCCTTTAAAGTCATATCCTGAACATAACCACTTCCGTTAGTAGTTTTATCTATTGTAATATTGTGCATTAACACCCATTGATTATCTTTGGTATCAATTATGTCACATTCGGCTGCTTTTATATTTTTGGGAATACTTCTGTATCCAGGTAATGAATTTTCTGGATACTCTAGACTATTCCCAGCGTGAAGGATGTATTTAATCCCTTCTAAAATACCGTCTCCCGCTTTTACAGTATATGTGTTGGAAAGTCCCAAAACTATTACTATTAAAATTATAATTACTACCAAATTCACTAAAACCTTTTTCATTTCTCTATCCCCAATGTAATTTATTAGAATTTAATTGTTAAATAACACCAAAACAATCATATATTGTGAAAAATATTTTTTTAAATGGCTATATCACTAGATATTCCTGTATTAAATGCTATAATGATATTAAATTAAATCACAGTAGGGAGGCTATTTCAATAGATATTAAAATAAATAATGCTAAAGGCATTTTAATATTCTTAGTCGTTTTTGGTCATTTTTTAGAATTTAATGCAGGACCATATTATCCACTTTTTCTTTTTATCTACACATTTCATATGCCTTTATTTATAACGATAAGTGGTTATCTATCAAAAAGGATGACTCTTCAAAAAATTATTAGACTCTTCATTTTGTTAATCGCATTCCAAATATTTTTTGTATTCTTATTTAACTATTTTGATTTTATAAAATTCTCATTGTTGACAGCTTTGACTATTCCAATTTATCACTTGTGGTATTTGGCAAGTCTTATAGTTTGGTATCTAAGTGTTTTAGGCTTGAATAAAATTGATAATAAAAAGATAAAAGTAATGGCAATCGCAATTATCATCTTCTTCTGTGTAATTTCTAGATACTATACATCGAATATTTCAGCCTTAATTCCAATTCCTGGAGCATATAGTTATACATTTAGTTTTCAAAGAACCTTATCATTTTTTCCGTTTTTTCTTATTGGCTTTCTTATTCCAAAAAACATTATGCAACAACTTTACAATATAAAACCAAATATTTTGAAACTAGCATTTATTCCAGTTTTTCTAGTTACTTTAGCTCTGTTGAAAGTGGAGCATATAGACCTACTTCTTAGAGGTGCCGTTGGATTTTCAGAAATGAATTTATATCCAAGATTATTACCCAGCGTTCAATTATATATTTTTTACTTTCTTATTCCTTTAATATGTATTGGGGTCTTAAATATTATCCCTTCTAGAAAAACTATCTTTACGAATATAGGTTCCAAAACGCTTCCTATTTTTTTGCTACATCCTATTTTTATTCTTGTAGCTTTTAAACTTAAGTTTTTCATATTTGAATTTTCTTATTTTGTTCAGATAATAATTTGGCTAATATTTACTATCATTACTATTGCTATTACTAGTAATAAAATATTTGTAGATATGCTCAAATTAAAGAAAATAAAATTAAAGTAGCCCTCGATTAAGAGGACTACTTTTTTATTTATTCATAGATTCTAAAATGGTACTGATATCGTTTGTTGTAGATTCTCTAAACGCTTTATCTTTATAATATCCAAGTGTACGGAAAACAGCATCAGCCGTTGAGTTATTTTCTCGCCAATCAAACACCTGTAGTTCTTTTCCTTCGTGAGTTTGACTATACACACCCCGAATTGCTTTCCAATCATCTTCATTTTGTAGAACGCCAATTGTTCCACCTTGTACATAAAAAATTGCTCCTCTATTTGCAAATGCATAAATCATATCTTCTTCCTCCTCAATCACTTCTTCTATTTTTTCAATTTTTTGACCACCGATATAAGCACGCCAATCTTCTCGTGTCCCATAGAAGACATTTAAATCTAAACGACTACCATAACCATCTAACCAACCATTCGACGTATATTGGAACATAGCTGTTGTTGAAAAGTGGTTTGATACCGGCGGATTGGGTTGACTGTATCCTTGTGGTTGATCTGTATAATAATTTGCAATCCATAATGGATAACCCGCTTGAGCTATCGAACTAAAATTATAAGCATTAACTACTCCGGTATAAGTGTAGAAAAATGGCATACTTCCAGTTTGTTCTCTTACATAATCTAAAAAAGCTTTTGCCCATGCTACATTCGCTTTGTTGGTTGATTCCCAATCCAAAACTAGATTAACTTTGCCTATATAAGAAGCTATTTGTTTTAAAAAATGTTGGGCTTCTTGAATTGCTGTACCTTCTAGCCCTATTTCATTTGCGTAATGATACAACGCAACTTCTTTTCCAGAATTCATAGCTTGTATTAATTGACCTTGAAAATATGGATTAGTATAACCAACACCACCAGTAGCTTTTATAATGACGAAGTCAGCAGCTACTCCTCCAGCTCCAACATTTATACCAGCTTGCCAGCTAGCAATATCAATCCCATTTAACATGATTTAATCACCATCCTTTTTGTTACTCTTAAAATTATCCATAAATCGCTCAAATAGTGATGTATCATTACCCATCTTTTGATAGTTCTCAAAAATTGACTTGATTTCCATACATAGATAACCAATATACAAAACATAAATTAAACCGACTCCCGCCCCTCCTGGAACTAACGGCGCTAGAGGAATAAAATATATAAGTAAAACCACACTGGCAACTTTTCTTAAAATACCATTGATACCAACTTTTGATTTGAATTCTATATCTGGATTGATTTTTGCTGCAATAGTACCCGACAAAAAATCAATAATCATTGCTATACAGATGAGCATGAGAACGTAAACAGCCTTGAAATCTTGATCATCCACCAAGTGCGCTAAGTAACTAAACATTTCCATAATACCTACCTTCTTTCATAATAAAAGGGACAACCAAAATCATTTGGATGTCCCTTCCCCAAGCCCTTACTGTTGTATTTATTCCCAGAACCAGTTTTCTTTACCAAGTTCTTGAATGCGAATAAAATCTACTCCATAATTATAGAAAACATTAGGATAATTGGTATCTGCTTCAAGCTCAATCACATCACCTTTTTGAAAAGTAAAACGATTTGTAAAAGAAATGTCATTTTCCCAGCCGATATCACCGCTTAAACCAGCTAATCTAGCTAAGAATTTCCCATTTGTTTTAATATTTAAGTAACAATATGTCCCATCTCGGCGGACCATAGAATTAGAAAACATACCATCCATTTGCAGCATTGCATCACGCTTTAGAGTGACTTTTTTACCATCACTACTCAAGCTAAAAACATCATTATTAAGAGATCGCTCATTATCCCATCCCTTAATGCCTGTACCAAAAGATAGCAATTCACCTTTGCTCACTTTTTTATTTCTAACTAATCCACCACCGTAAGCAATTCCAAAATTTTCATTATTCATATTTTTCATTTCTCCTTTTAAAATTAATAAAAAAAACACACCGAAGTGTGTAAGTTATATGTTGAGATCATTCAAATTTGTAGTAATGTGGTCAACATTACAATCCAATAAATACTGATATCGATTTCGATTATATAAAGTCCATGCCCCAACTTCTACTCCAGATTGTTTAAAAGTAGTCACACGATCTTTTGTCAAATCAGTTGCACTTTCAATGACATTTACATTAAAACTATTTTTTTTACATATTGCTAATACATCCTCATTCAATGAATAAGCTAAATACCATAACTGAATTGAAGCAGACATCGCTCTTAATTTCTCCAAATTTCTCAAATAAAAACCCATTAAAACACATTCAGACATACTAAAATCTTCATTGATTTGTTTGAACAATTCCAAATAAGCATCATCAGTATAATCTCTTTGACGAAGTTCAATTAATGGTGTTACACCTTTTTCTTTGCAGATTAGCAATAACTCCTTTAATGTGGGGATCATTTTTTCGCTATCGGTCATATTATTGATATTTGGGCCAATATCTAATCGGTATTGTCTCAATTCTTCCAACGTCATATCTTGAACATAGCCAGAACCATTAGTAGTTCGATCTATAGTTAAATCGTGCATTAAAACCCATTGGTTATCCTTAGTGTTGATAATGTCACATTCAACTGCTTTAAAATTATCAGGCATAGTTCTAAAGCCTGGTAAAGAATTTTCGGGATATTCCTGACTATTACCCGCATGCAGAATATACTTATCAACAGTCAGGACATTATCGCCCCCGATTTAATGCCACCCCTATTACCTGACCAGCAAAAGCTGATGAGCCTGACGAACGATTATAAGCTCCGAATTGGATATTGGTACTTGATACACCGACCACCGCCATTGAATTGGCTACCGCTGAAGCAGCAGAAATACTAGCTGTTCCATAAACAGTATCAGCAAACTTAAAGTTATTTGGAATCTTGCTACTAGCTAATATCTCCACCCAAGCACCACTATTATTTGGTGGAGCAATAGAATAAGAAACAATAATCAAATCGTTAATCCGTTGAAACTTAATCCAGCCAGTCATACCGTTTGAAAAACCTGATGTTAAGGTTAAATCAACATATTTATCAGTGAATGGTTTACCACCTACAGTTGGCTCAGTAACAAAGTTCTTTGTCCCTGAAACAGTTTGATTCCCTGTAGCTTCGACAAATTTATCCGATGTCCATTTTGCAATTGCATCAAAAACTCTACGAGGTGTCATGAATTTGAGTAAAGAGGTACCTGATTCTGCATCTGATTGAGTAGCTGTTGCATAGTTGTCTACATTGCCTAATCCCACTTGATCTTTAGTTACTTGATTCGGATTGTCTCGTCTATCCTCAAAATCAGTAATAGCATTTGTAATTTCCTCTTTTTTGGCAAATCCACTTTGGGATAATACGGTTAAAGGATTCAAGCTAATGATTATTTGTAGACCAACATAATCAATGTCAATGCTTGAAGCTGTCACTCCATTTGAACTATCTGAATAGACGATAACATTTACTAAACCATCAGAATCAATGAAATTACTATCATTAATCTCATTAGTGAAATCAGTGTATTCAGTTGCGCTACTTTGAAGTTGTGTAGAATAACTATCAGTTGACTCTAAATAAGTAGCTGCCTTTAAGTTTTTGTTGTTTGGCGCACTCGCTTTACCTCTAATAGACAAAGAAAAAGAAACGAAGTTCTGTTTTATAAAAGCAATTGATTCTGCCAAAGACATTCCTGTGAAGATTGTAGGCGCTAAGGCTCTCACAGCTTCCACAACATTAAACTTATAAAGTTGTTGCGGAATAACGCCGCTTTGTGATGAACCAGTGGAAACACCAGTGTCATCACGACTGATTAAACTATTGTAGTTCGTTTGTGTCATTTCATTCCATGAGCCGCTAGGCTTTTTTAAGTTAGTAGCTGTGAAATCAGAAAATGCTTGATGTGGATTTGAAGCAGTGTTCCCTACTGTCTTACCACTAAAGTTCATCATCTTCGGTGTATTGACTGCGCCAGAAAATAATTGAATCGCATCAGCAGTCCTTAATCGGTTATTAAAATCACGATTTAATCGAGTCGCTAAAGTTGATTGCTTAATACCTTCAGTGTCAGTTCTTGCTTGCACAATTTCTGGATTACTATCACCAGATTCAGCTACTAAATCATCAAATTCATTCCGTAAGGTATCGAATTCTTGCTTATTTTGATTTGCCGTACTGACTGCCGAGTTTGAAGTGGTGATTGCCGTTTTAGAGTTGGCCAGAGCTTCATCAGCCTTAACGTTGGCTTGATTTCCGGCAGTTGTTGCAATTGACACTGCGTCCTCTCCAGCAGTTGTTGCAATCTGTTTTGCATCATTAATTCCATTTGTTAATTCTGTTTTATATCCATCAACTTTTGCAGAAGATTCATTTGACTGCTGTAAAATCGCATTTATCTTCACACGCCCTTGGTTCAGCGTATCTGTTTCATTAATACTTTGAACTGCCATGTAACCACTCTCCTATACTTCTTCTATGGATTCAATCGTTGATTTTTGTTTAATTATTTTTCCTAACATAATAAAAGGACCTTCCAAAGTACTATTCAATTCCTCGAATATATCTTGAAAAGTCCTACCATCATTTATTTGTATTTCAAATGAATCTATTTCATTAATGAATTTAATTTTTAATTTCACTAAAATTGTCCTCCTAATTGTGATTGTATAAATACACGACAAGTTACTTGTGCTTCGATCCTAGCTAGTTTATCGGGTTTTATCTGAATCGTATGATTTCCTCTTTGGATTTTTCCAGCACTTGTTTTCTTAAGATAATTCACTATATTCAACCTGCTTTGCGATGTATCATGATCTGGCAACGTAGTCCCATCTACAATAATATCCACCTTTGAAGCTGAATCACTAGCTTGAAAAATCCCCCATTCTAGAGGATGTGTATGTTCTGGAAGTTGTACCTCATGCTTATGAGCTGGTATATCAACAGTATGTCTATGATTAGGAATATTTACGGTATGGCGATGATTTTCTACTGTTAACGTATGGCTATGAGGATTAATATTTATCGAGTGTACATGATTACTTGAACCACCCGCTGTCTCAAGATCACTTAACCCTCCACCAGCAACGTAAATAGAATTACCATTTTTTGCGTGATATACATTTGCTACTTTTTCACTCCCCCAATCATGATTAACATACCTTATGGCTCTGAACATTAGATGAGTATGATCGCCTCCAGCTCCTGATGTCTGGGAAACCCCTCCACCGGAGGAACTCGTTTGTGTTTGACCGCCTCCAGATGAACTCGTTTGTGTAGAAGCACCTCCATCTGAGCTAGTTTGTCTGCTACTTCCACCAGATTCACTAGTAATGGTTTTTGAGCCTCCACCTTTTACTGCTTTGGTATAACCACGATATCTTTTGGTTTTAAAAGTTAATTCAACAGTATTTATATTAAAAACATCGTCATCGATATAAAATTCAATTTCTGCCGGATAAGCTGCCTCACAATTATCTTGATAAGAGTAATTTAGAATATTAGTTGCTCCTTGGCTGTAGGTTTCGTTAATTTGTTGCTTTCTTGCCAAATCAGATAATGTGGTACTGATATCGCCAGTTGTCGTGCCTAATTCTAATTTAATGTCTTGTGGATTGCCAAAAACATCTGCTTTTGATTCTTTCTTTATCCTAAAATTAATCGATCCATAATCATCAGTGTTTAGCATTACAACATTTCCTTGTCGTAATAAATCAATTTGAATTGGTTCATCAGTTAGCTTAGTCAAATCCACAGCAGTAGTCTTCCAACTTACTGAAGGGATGCTCCATTTCTTTAACATCGCCTCAGCATTATTTTTTAAAGATTGCGCATCTGTAAACCGTTGATCTACCCACACGTATTCAACCAATCCATATTTTGCAATCGAAGTCTTATCTTCGACATAAGCTATATTGTTATTCACTGATTTAATATTTAATTGGTTTACACCTTCGCCAGCACCCAATGGATAAATCCGATTCACTGTGTCATTTGGGTTTGATTCTACTTCGTAACCTACCAAGTTATATCCTTCTTGTAATCGACAAACCGGTTCAGTTTGAGGTTTAACAAGCGACAATTCAAATGGATAGACTTGTGTGTCCCACTCCCATAGATAATCTTCATCAAATGCTTTCGGTATACTAAACAAAGCATCTGCCAAGCCATTCTCGTTTTCCCAAGAATAACTAAAATATCTAGTAAACTCACACTTTTTCAGAATCCAATGTTTTACTTTTTGCTGAGATAAAACATAATTAATTACTGTTAGTGTCGGACGATTTACCATTTCATGGTAACCAAAAAGGACGCTATCTAATAACGTCCCTAATACATGTGTAGCTTCATATGTGATTGTATGGTTACTTTTATCTTTTTGAATCGTTGAAGGCATAATCCTATATAGTCCAATATATTCATCTTCATTGTCAGTTAATTCAACATATTGTAAAGCTTGAATCATTGAGTTCTTTGAATCAAATAACGGCATTTTAAAACTAATACTTCCAATCTGATTTTCACTTTTCTCATAGCTTACATCCGACGCATTTTCAAGAATAGCCGTATATTCTCGATTTAAATTCATAGTCATTAACAAAAAAATCACTCTCCTACTTTTACAAAAATCTATTTGGATATTCTATTGTTAATTGAATATTTCCTTCACGTGCTTCGACGTATAAAGGTTCACTAGGATAAATGTAAAAATCATTCATTGGCCGAATCATTGCCCTGCCATTCTTAGTGATATGGAAATTTTTCGTGTTAATAATAATTGTGGAATAGTCAAAATCTCCTAAATCAACCGTGTCATTCCGAGTCCTAATTTTCACTCCACGTCCAGTACCTATAATCGTGATTGTCGGTTTTACTTTTAAACCTTCAACTGTCGGATATATTTCATATGGTTGTGCAGCAATACCTTTGTCACCCATAAGATATCCTTGATGTTGAAAAGTAATTAAATCACTACCCCAAAAAGCGCCACCTTCGAACTTGATTCTAAGATTAACAGCGCCACTTCCTGTATTACCCATTAAGTAATTAGCCTGAAATGTAATAGAGTTTGAACCCCAAACAACAGAAGTAGCATCACTTTTAGTGTATTTATAAGGATCACCACATTTTAGAGTGAAGCTACTGATTGCCCAATTAACACCAGGGTCTACATCTTCGACTTTAGTTTTCTTACCGATAAAAAACATCTCTGGCTCATCGTTAAACCAAAACTCCACTTCCTTTTCAGTAAAAAGAGCCATGTTCAATCGATTAAATGTATCTCTAAAAGATTCATTGGAGTCAGCTTTCAGATAGTATTGAACAACAATCTCTCTTTCTGGGAACCTTGAATAAATATGACTTTGCCCATCTCTAATACCTAGTTGAACATAGTTTTCTTCTGATCCGAAAAGTTCCCGGCCTTGAACATTTAAAGTTCGATAGCCGGGGATCATATCTTCTAAAAATTTCCCATTAAAATTAATTGCTTCACTAGGTGTTCCTTCAAAAATAGATTGCCCATAAGTATCAATCTCATTCATTAATAGGCACCTCCAATTCGGTAGCCTTTAGAACGTTGCCCATTTACTTGTCTTTTTTCCAAAGCTACTGCAATGCGATCAATATCTGCTTCTTCTCTCACGACAAACGTTGCACCTTCATTCATTCCTCTATAGTCATGAACGACTGTACCACCTCCGGAATATTCAGTATTTGTTGCTGCACGTTTGGCTGATTCTTTCGCATATTTCATACTGACATCATGGGGAATAACCTGAGTTCCTGACGGTAGCATGGCTAGTTCTCCACGCCCACCTTCATTCATCCTAGCGAATCCACCTTGCCAATTATTAGTACCTGAATTCAAATATGGTATTTCTCCAAGTGAGACACCGGGTATTTTATTAATCAATCCAATAGCACCATTAATGCCGCTAATCACATCATTAACAAAACCTTTTACTACCGAGACTAAGTCATTGACGGCTGATCCAACACCTTCAAAAACTCCACTAACAAAAGCGGTTAGTCCATTCCATGCATTTTGAATGCTTTGAAACACACCAGAGATTACATTGCTTACATCATTCATAATTCCGCTAATGGTGCCGAATATTCCATTGAACACACTGGAAACAACACTACTAATTCCGCTAATTACTCCACCAATTCCATTAAAAACTGCTGATGTGAAATTCATAACGTTATTCCAAATACCTGTAATAGTAGTGAAAACTGTAGTAAATACTCCAGAGATAAAAGCAATGATGGGTGAAATTACACTCATCATAGAACCTATAACCCCAGCAATAAAGGATATAATAGGAGAAATGATCCCCATGATAGTAGCAATAATATTGCCCACAACACTAATAATTGTGCTGATTGTAGATATAACTGTTGTCACTACACTTATGACGACACCAATGATACTTGAAATAATAGGTATCAATGTTTGAATCACCGTAATGATCGCTTGAATAATCGCAATGACTGCTGGTGCTACTGCCGTAATAATATTCATTACTGCTGAAATAATATTTGCGATTGCCGGAGCCAACTGTGTAATTAAGGCAGAGATAAATGGTGCCATTGCTACAGCGAGTTGTAAAATAACTTCGAATATTTGTTGAAATACCGGTAACATTTGTTGAATCAAACTAGTTATGACCGGTAAGACCGCACTAATAATCTGAGTTATTGCTGTTTTAATAGACTCTAAAGCAGGTTGCATTGCTGAAATGATTGATTGTATAGACCCAACAACTGTTTCTCTAAATGAGCTGCTAGTCGCCATCAATGTTGCGAAGATAGCAATTAAAGCAGTTATACCTGCGACAATTAAAGTAACTGGCGAAAACAATCCACCAATGGCTGCACCAATGCCTTTTAATAAACCTGTTAATGGCATTGCTCCTGTAGCGAGCTGACCAATCACACCTACTACTTTACCAACTCCTCCGGCTACTGTTGTTACTACCGAAGTCATTCCAGGTCCAATCGAAGAAAAAGCAGAAATAATAATTTTTGCGATTGAAGTAATTGGTCCATTCAGTTTTATGGCTATTCCTGCAAACAAAGCAATAAATGTTGCTACCTGTGGTGAAAAATTAGCAATAACAGGCTGTAATACGCCACTTAAAGAGGATAAAACTTGTCCGATTGTACTTACTGCTGTACCTATTAAAGGTCCGACTGTTGAAGCAAAATCAGTAATAACATTTTTAACGTTATCGAAGATATTTTTGACGTTGGTTCCAAACTCTAATAATTTATCAGAACTGTCGGCATCTAGTACACCACCTAATGCAGCATCTAGATCACCCATAGAGGAAATTGATCCTGTAATAATTCCAATAAATGCTCCTACTACAGATTGGATATCTGATAATTTTTGAGAAAAATTCATCATAGAATTCCAAATAGATTCAGGAAACATAGTTAAAAATTTTTCTCGTAATTCTCCTATTTTTTCACCAGGTCCACTTGTAATCATAGTTAATAAGGCCATACTTAATATTCCAGCGCCTTGAACAACTTTCCAAAATGTTCCAATGATTTCAGACACTTTATTTCTAAAGCCTTCACTCTTAATCATGGCAATAGTAAATCCAGCTGCCAATAATCCAAATGCACCTACTACTAAACCTATCGGTGTCATTAAAAATCCTACTCCAGTTGTTAAAACGCCAAAAGCAGTGGTTAGCTTACCCACAATTTTTAAAGCAGGACCAATCCCGACAGCAATTCCTGAACCGACTAATAAAGCTTTGGTAATCAGTTCCTGAGTGGACGGCGACAAGCTTTCAAATCCTTGTTGAACCTTTTGAACTGCAGAGATTATTTTTTGAAATGATTCTCCAAACTTTTCACCTAATATGGCTGCTTTATCTTCCACGACTCCTAATCTGTTGTTAAAGTCTGCTAGCATTGGTTTAAGAGTAGAGAAAAAACCTCCGCCTTTACCACCCGCATCAAGGAAGTTGGCACCAATACGACCAATCGAAGCTCCGATATTTGCTATTGTTGATTTGAAAGAGTTTTGACCCATAATTTGGGCAGCACCACCAATATTTTTTTCAATAGCTTCCATAAACATTTCTGATGAAATCTTACCTTCTGAAGCCATGTCTTTTATATCGGATGCCGCAACTCCAGCAGCTTCACCTAACCATTGATAAATTGGTAATCCACGATCTGAAAGTTGTTCTAAATTTTCAGTCATAGCTCTACCAGAAGTAGTTACTTTATTTACAATCGAACCCATCTCAGACATAGAAGTACCAGCAATTGCCGCTGCATCTGCTGTAAGAGATAAATACCTGGTTAATTCGTCACCTTGCTTAACTCCGGCAGCTACGGCTCCAGCAGCAGTTGTTGCAGCTTCAGCCATGCCAAAAGCCGTTCCTTTAACTGATACTGTAGCTGATTTCATGATTTCATCAACTGCTCCAGCATCATGTCCAAGACCCATTAGTTTTGCTCTGGCATCGTCAATACCTGTTAAACGGTCAAAACCTTTTACTAATGCAATACCAGCCAATGCTGAGGTAGCAGCTAATGCAGGTTTAGTAATTTTACTTGATAAAGAGTCACCGACACTTGTAAGATTCTTCCCAATATCCTGCATCTTTTGACCTGATGAAGTAACTTTACTTTGTAGGCTGTCCAATGAACTTTTTGCACTGGACATCATTCTTTCAAATCCTGAACCATCACCAGTGATTTTTGCACTCAAAGTGTAATCTGCCATTTATCAGCTTCCCCCTCTCATTGGCTTTCTTAAACCATTAGCAGCATAAACTTTGTCTACCCATGATTTGCCGTCTCTTTCTTCTAAAGACAAAACAACATCAACGGCAGACTCATTAAATTCAACATCTGCTTTTGATTGTTTTTTCTTAAACAGCTCTTGAAATTTTGCACCTTTTTTCCTTAATGCATTCGATACAGCATTAAAGACAGCATCACGCATATAGGTAGCATCATTAATTGTTTTTCGTTCATATTCTTTTTGTATAAATAGTTTTTCCGTTTCAGTAAGTTGCTGATATTCCTCTTTTGTGTAACCAAAATTGACAACAAAAAAAGCCAAATCCATTTCATTTTGAAAAGGCTTGGCTACTTTATTTTTCTTTTTTTGTTCTGGTGTTAAAGGAATATCTGTATCCCAATACTCGTATTCAACGAGTTCTATTGGAATAAAAAACCCATATCTTCCTGAATTTTATCAACAATCAAACCATTTACTGTAATGGCACCATTGGCTTCAATAAAAGGCTCAAACATAGAAATTGCCTTTTTCTGAGGTACTGCTTTAAGCCCTTTAGACTCCACTAAACCAAAAGAAAAAAGTGTTTCCATCATTTGAATTGGCAAAACACCATTGTTATTTACCACAATCGCATTAACACTTTGTTTTGTAATAGTTTCAATAGTTTTGATTTTTTGAAGGTTATAACGAAGTTCATATATAACTCCATTAACTTCAAATTGTCCTTCTGATAATTCTTCCACTTGTTCAATATTTTCAATTTCTTCGTTCATGATTGTCCTCCTACGCGGTAACTGTTACTAGACATTTAGCAACAGCGCCTTCTTTTGTTGTAGCAATAACAGTTGCTTCACCCTCTGCAATTGCCGTGATCTTAGCTTGTGCTGGTGTTACTGTTACAACTGCGGAATCACTTGAAGTATAAGTTACTTTTGTATTTTCAGGATAAGTAATCGCCGTTAACGTTTCAGTCGCATCTTTTGCTAATGATAAAGTTGATTGACTTAAAGTAATACTTGGCGTTCCTTCTGGCATTTGGCTTGCCCCAGTTTCTTCAGATAAATCAACCAATGCTCCTGCACCATCTAAAGTGATTGAATAAGTCATTGCATCATCATAAGGCGCTTCTAAAGAATAATCAGTGACAATTGCTAAACCACCAAACATAGGGAGTTTATTACGCATATCTAAAACTTTAATACAGATAGGGTCATCACCATCAAAATACTTTCCTAACTCTTTATGAGAATCATCTGATCTTACATAAAGACCATCATTATCAATTGACCATTCTTTCATACCACCAATTTTAGATTTCCATCCACCTTTTGTGTCTTTTGATGTGATTTCAATAGAATCTTTTGAGCGGTTAATTGATAAACCTTGTTGGCCAGCAATAGCCAATAATTTATCTCCAGTTGTATTGAAAATAGCAAGAATGATATCTTTACCTGCTACTGCTTTTACCGCTGTAGATGAATAATCACAATAAAGCTGATCTTCAAATCCTTTTACTTCTGCCATGTTGTTTCCTCCTATATTTTGAATTTAAAACCATAAGTTACTGTTAAGGAATAACCTAGTACAGCATGTCGTGTTTTTGATTCATCTTCTAAAATTCTTTGTGCGCCCTCTGGCTTTTGAATTAATAATTCAAATCCGTCTGGAAGTTGTACTTCAACTGTCATCGCTTCTCTAATCTTATCGGCTAAATCAAAAATAGGCAGTGATCCTTTAGAACCATCTGCCCACCCATGTATATATATTTGATATTTATCTTTCCACATTGTCTTTGAAGGTATAGGCTCAACACCTATTAACTCAACACTAACAAATGGTAATTTTTGATTTTTTGGTACATGATCTAAAATCTGAATGTCTTTGATATTTTTCTTTAAAACGTCAATGACACCAACCAATAAATCGGAGAGTGATAGCTGTTCTAACATTTCATCACTCCTTTAGTTTATTTTTTAAATCTTCTTTGTAAATTAAACGCTGTGAATCAACATTTGTTTTGAAATAATACTGACCGGGCAAAAAACCGCCATTTCTAAGACGATGGCCAAATTCAACGTGAGGCCCATAATCTTTTGTATAGCCAGTTTCATCGCCTGTATAAGACATCGACATTCTTAGTTGTCCGCCACCAGCATAATCACCAACTGGTGTCCCTCCTGGCTCTTGTCCTCTAGTATAAATGTCCCGCATTTGCTTTTTCTGAACATTTATTAAATCTAGTTCGGATTTTCTTGCTAATTCTTTTTCAAGAGCCTCTGTACCAAACAAGCTCAATCCATAAGACATTTAATCACTTCCATAGTTTTTCACATAAACAATGCGCCATCTATCATCATCTTCACCTTTGATATTTTCAATTGTGAACTCTTCTTCTTTTAGCACTAATTGTGTAGCTTTTTTTAAAGACGTATTACTCAAGGTAGTAATCACTTTTTGAAGATTTTTAGTAACAATTCTTGAATCAAGAGCAATTTCTTCAGCAGTCCATGTTCCTTTGCGTCCCATACCACTATCTAAAAAAACATGTTCAACGATTGGATTATGAAGTTTATCCTCACCAACTATTTTTTCAATATTTAAAGCAATTGGATAAAATCTCATAAGAACACCAACTTACCTTTTTTATTGTCTGGATCATCATCTTGCGTCTTAAAATAATTAGAAAACTCACGATCATAACCAGATAGAATGTTGTCAATAAAAGACACACTAAATACATCAGCATTTTCCGAAGAAATACCTTCGTGATATTTTCGACGATACATAGCCATAACCACTTCAACGGCAATAGAATTAAAGGCGCTAGGAAAGTCCTTAACGCCTGTGTAAAGTTTAATCCTATCAATTGCAGTTTCAATAAATTCAGACGCTAATTCTTGTTGATCTATTAATTCTGGCTCTCTGATAACCACACGTTTGATTATTGCTTCTTTAGGTGTTAAATCGTCCGCCATGGGTAATCACGTCCTTTACTTTCCAGATGCTGGCGTTGCTGGTTGAATCGTTGCTTCGATAACTCCTTTAGGGATTTCAGGAAATAATACTAAAGCATTCATAAATAAAGATTCATAGGTTGCATTTTTTAATGTTTTACCACGAGTAGCAGAAATATAACCTGTTTCATCAGTGAAGTCAGCAAAGATACCACCTAAATCTGAAGTCAGCATATTTAAGTAAGCTAAAACAATATTGTCTACAGCAGTTGAATAAACCTTTCCTTGTGGAATCGCATTTAATACAACTACGTTTGAAGTTCCTAAAAAGTTTTTCAACAAAGTCATACCAAACACATTTGAGGCATTCGCCAAAACTGCAGTGTCTGATAAATAATCAGCAACATCTAATGGATTCACAAATGACACAAATTCTGCGCCGTCAAATTCTTCGTACGTTGATAAGGTTGCCCAAGATTTTGCTAAAGACTTTTGCAAGCTTTCTTCTGTTAATTTTGTTGGTGAAGTACCTAAGAAAGTAACAAAGTTGGATTTAATACCGCCTTGAATTTTACGGATTAATTTATTATCTGCTTCATCAATTGCTCGTGAAGCACCATGTCGTGCAATTGCTTCTGCTGAAACAGCTCTACGCCATTTATTGAAAGCCACTTGGAAAGATTTTCCTTTCTTGCGAGTTGCTTTTGACAATGGAATGTCTTCTCCTTCAGCAACCACACCAGATTTTAAATCTGTTTCCCACTCGTACATTTGGACCAATAAATCTTGAGTTAATTCTAGTTTTCTTGTAACACCTAATAATTCTAGTAATTCTGAAATTCCTGTTTCAAATCGGTTTACAAAATCAATGGATTTAATTTCGCCTAAGTCATCCATTGTTGTTAAATTAGTTTCTTGTGCCATATTTTTTTCCTCCTATTTTTTGAAAAGATGGATATTATCTTGAATAGCTTGTTGCCGGGTTGCATTATCCTTAATGGACATAATTTCTTGTTTAGTCATTTGTTTTCCCGGGTTCAAATTAATCTTAGGTGGCTTACCAGATAATGCCTGTTTCGTTTTTTCTTCCGCTTTTGCATCAACTAAAGAAATAAAAGCATCGACAGCTTGTTTAGTTTCTTCTGCTGTGTCTCTAACAACAAAATCAAGGATTTCATCATCAGCCGAAATCGAAACCTCTGACAGCATCTTGGAAGCCTCTTTTGACATTGCTGTATAATTTTCTTTGTTTTCTAATTCGGCAATACGATCAAGAAGTTTTTGCTTTTCATGTTCGGTTTTTTCATCATCATTCATACTTGCCAAACGTTCAGCTTCTTTTTGTTTTGCTTCCTGTTCTTTTTGCCATTTAGCTTTCCTACTTTTTACAATAGAATCAATGTCGTTATTATCCTTTAATTCGAACTTTTCTTTTATAGCAACTAAAGCTTTTTCTGATAAATCCTCAATTGAAACTAAATTGTTGTTTTCTTCGCTATTGCTGTCCTCTTTAGCTTCATGTTGGCCACCATTACCGCCATCATCAGCAGCGAAAAATTGCAAGTTCATTGGTAATAATAATTTTTTCATGTTGTTTCTCCTTCCATTGCTTTTAACGTGAATCAATGCTTGCACATCCATTGCTTTTATCGTCATCAATGCTTGGACAAAATAAAAAGCCCTATAAAATAGGACTAGTTTCATAAATAGTTTTTAGTTCGTTCATTCTTTGCTCAATTTCTGATTGTAATACCGCTTTTCTCTCTTGAACATTCAATGTTTGCTGCTTTTTAATCATTCTTCTAAGCCTTTTATCAGAGAAATAAACTGTAGTTTTAGCTTTGCAGTTCTTACATTCAAAAAAATTTCTTTGTATACCTTTTGATAAATTCTCAGTTTTTTGAATGAGCGGAGTTAGTTTAAAACACTTATCACATTTGAATAATTTTTGTGCCATAGCTACCCTCCTTATTTTGAAGTAGAAAAAAACGCCTAATTACCTAGTAATTAAACGTCAGATATATCATCATAAATTTCATACATACGCTGCCCAACTTCATTAACTTCTTCTTGATCATCAAGTCCATAATGTACGATAGCAAATGTTAAATTATCATCCCAATCGTCAAGAGATTCTTTGTCAGTAAATTTTATCTCTATAGAATCGGATTTTTCTACAACATCTAATCCCGCAATAATTTTTTTATCTATTTTTTTCAAAAAATCGTAATCAGATTTCTTTAGAGTAATTAACATAAAATCATCCCTTTCATTAAGATGGAGCTACTTGAATTAAATCACCCGTAACAATATTCAAAGTAACTTTAGCTTTTTTTCCAATATAACGATTTACCGTACCATCATATAAACTTGGCTTAACAGTACCATGCTTTACTGCTTGTACAACATCATCTATTGACACTCCATTTCTAGGCTTCCCAGTTTTAGGATCCTCAGAAGTACCTAATACTCTCTCGATAAAGTGTTTTCTTTGACCATTTATTTGAATTCCGTCAACAGTCGTTTGACCTATCAGCCTTTTTTCTATTTGTTTTTTGTAATAAACATAATCGCTAAAAGACGATAAAGCAGAAATATTATTCTTCTCTCTGGATTTTGCATAATCTTTAAACCACTGTAATTCATTACTATCATTATACCCCATCGTTTTGAAATCCTCAAAAGTAGGCATGTTATTTATGCCTAATAAATCAGCATATTTAGCATAGGATACATCAGCCCCATAATCATCAATTGTCTTTTCAATATCTTCCGAAAAGACATCGACTTTAACATCATTTTCAATAGGTACGACAGTTGATCGGCAAAAAGAATGCATCGGTGGTGCATTAAGTCCAGGTTTATAATCTTTAAACGAAAAGACTTTATTATTTAGCGCTCTACAAGTATCACTAGTACGATTATCAATAATTGAAGTGTAGCGATAATTCTCTATACCATCATCTATAAATGCATGGGCATTGGCAGTATTCATAAAAAATGCCGATTCGGTCCAAACTAATCTTTTTGCATAAAACTTTCCAACATCAATTCTATTCTGTAAAGATTTCACTAAATCATTATAATTCGTTCCATTTATTAGCCCATTGGATAAATCCGAATTAAACCAATTACGTAAAGTGTTTTTATTTTCCCATAGTCTGTCGGAGTAATTTTTTTTATCAAACCATTTATTCGACAGGGTCTGTTGCAACATAGAATTGTTAATACTAAAAAAACTTGAAGTATTCTCCAAGTTTTTCATTGTGGCCATATAGCCATATTCATATGATTTAGATAGATAATCAGTCATTTGCTGATCTTCTATGATTCCTAGCTGTGCCATTTTCATTCTAACCGACATTTGTAATCCTTCGAGCCGATTAAGATTATAAATATTATTTCTAACAGGTAATAGATTTACGTACTGGGGATTCTGTTGAACAAAGTTATCAAAGTCTCTAAAAACTGCTTCTCTTTCTGAGTCAGATAAAGCTCCCATCATGGTTCTGTATTCAATGACATCATTGACACCATAGCTTTGATAATAATAGGCAATATCTTTTTCTAAATCTTTTAAAACCCTGTCGTATTCTTTTTGAAGCTGAATAGTAAATTTCTCATCTTTTTTATCTAATCCAGCCATTAATGCATCTTGACGTTTTTTCCAATAATCAGAAGTATGAGCCATTTTATCAGCTCCTATTCTTCATCTGAATCTTTGTGAACTGGATAAATTGAATGACGACAATTTGGATGGCTTGGTGGAGTATCTAAACGAGTAAATTTTTCTTTTTTAAATTGCTTCCTTATTTCAATAAGTGTCACTCCTACAATACAAATACATAATGCTAAGGTAATGGAACAAACAATAGCAGCGCCACACCAAAATAAAATACTATTCATCAGTATCGCCTCCAATCCTAGAAAAATTATCAGTTACAGGGCCGCCTGATTCTTCACGCATTTTCTCAGCCGTTGCTTTGGGATCTGCAATATCAGAAATCATTGCGATGCGATCTTCAAGTGGCAATAATCCTGCAGCAGCTTGTGCTTTCTGAACTTCTGACAGTGTGTCTCTTGGAATATTTCTAAAAAACTTGTATTCAAGATTGAACCATTCTTCTTTTAAAGAAGCCGGAATATTAGTCGGTAATTGAAAAATCATTCTAAATCGTTGGTTCATTCCACTAGTGAACTTACGCTCACTATTTAATGCTAAATTTTCCATTTCTTGGATTTTAAATTGAAGGCCAACACCACTAGCATTTCCTAAGTTTTCACTTGCCAGATTAGTAACCATAGCCATTTGATAAATCAATCTCTCTAAACGATCCAATAAATGCTCCTGGGAAGTATCGCCATCGGGTTTACTTAAAAACTCAACAACAATATTTTTGATTTGTTCAGGATCATCTGTTCCGAAGAAGTTAATGATTCGATTATCTCGAATGTTTTTCATTCCCTCTTGATCTAGTTGCACGCCCAATACAGCTAAATAGGCATCTGCAAAATAATCTACATCATTGGCTTTTTCAGATAAAGCTTTGTTAAAAGCATTAATCATTGAAATGACTGGCTCAAAGATTCCCTGACGTTCATCATTATTGATATATTCAATCACAGGAACTTCATGATAATAGTGTGGTTGCTGTTCGTATATTTGATAACCTTTTTCTCCTTGGTGAAAGTAATATACAGAATCACTTGTATAAATTTCCCCCATCAATCTATTTTCAGTGTTGAGATAGTATCTAACAGAAAAATAAGGTCTTTGGGCAATTGTGTCATCATATACCATAAACATATCTAATGGGCCGTTATAAGTAATTCGTGTCATGGCCTCCTCATCTTGATAAAGGAATTCATACGCCCGGCCATATATCTGTACCAGCTTAGATAATTCAACATTGTTATCATTTTGATCGTTAAGTTTAAGAATACGATTCACTTGCTTTGATAATTCAGGATTCTCATGTGCTACTGTAACTGGTTTACCCATAAAGTAACCATTGAATGTATCAACAATGTATTTTGCAAAGTTAACTACTACTCGATTATCTGGCTTATATCGTTCTTTCAATGGCATTTCTATGATTAGGTGTTTGCCATAATACATCTTATACAACATTTCATAACGTCTGATTTCAGTTTTGTGCTTATTGATATAATAGGCTAATAATGAATTGTTAATTTCTTTCTCTCTTGAACAAGTCATCACCTTTACTGGTTCAAAAAATTCATACCTCATTACAAACCTCCTCTAAAAAATTGCATTCCAATTTTATTTTTCTTCTTAATTATTCTCATCAAACTAGCTGCACTATCGGGTGCATCATCGTGATCCGCATTTTCTGTATAGTCTAAAATCATTGAAATATACTCCGGGTCAGTCTCATCAAGCCAATCAATTTGATTCCAATATTTTCTTAAATATGTTGCGATTTTAATGTATTTATTTTGGCTTTCATGATATTCGCTAGTAGGTAATGACAGCTTTCTTAAATCCCTAGCTAAATACCCTTTATCAGCATTAGTTTCAAGATAAATTGTTCCTGCCTTAAGTTCTTCATGCTTGAATGAAATTTCTTCAATACAATCATTTACGTGTTTACTCCAAAGCTTGCCATAACCAATTATTCGACCATCTTCTTGCTCTTTGAATATTGTAAAAGCTGTCTTATCTGAACCACTATAGGCAGCATCAATATGAGCGACACCATTGTATATATCTTCAGTAAATGGGATGAAGTTAGCTTTCTCAAACATCGACTCGCTATCAGCTATATGTTTTAATTCATAATTGGCAGCGAACAACGAAGGACTCATTGAATCTCTTAAATCTTTTAATTGCTCTTTAGTGATTAATCCAGTTTGGTAGCAATCAAATCGTTGAACATTTGGCATCATAGATATCGCATCATCTTTGTGCCAAGGTGTACCAGTATTGATAAATCTACCACCACGATTTTTTACATTTTGAAGTTCCTGGTATTGTAGCTTTGTTCGTTCACGTTCTGCTTTACTGACACGATCTTTAATATTGACAATATCATCTGTGATAACAATATCTGCATGTTTACCAGTTAAGCTGGCACCAATTCCTAAACCTAATAGTTGCGAAGTACCACGAGCGGATGTTTTCAAGTTAGTATCAATCTCTGTAGTAGTTTCTTTAATTAGAACTAACTCGACATTGTAAAGGACTAATACTAATTGCTTAAAATAATCTGATAGTAAAATCTTTGCTACTTGAAGGATAATCTCTACAACATCAGTATCTGTTTTGCGCAAAAAAGCGATTGTCTTGTTGGGATAAATTACCATCAACAATGCAATCGCCAAAGCTAAGTCTGTAGTTTTATAAGAGCCACGATGGGCCAATAACGTTTGGTCTTTTGTTTCGAACAAAAATGATTTCAACCAATCATTATGTAGGTTTGTTAAATCAGGAAAACCGACTAAATGACCAAATTTTACAGGATTATTTTTTATAAGGTTTAAATACCGCTGTTGTTTAGGTGTCATGAGGAATCATCGCCATCAAAAAAAGATTCAATTTCTTTTGCCGCTCCAGATATATCAATATTTCCGGACAACTCAGTTTCTCTTTTTTCTACATAGATTCCAGCAATATTCAAAATCATTTTTCTATCTTGATGGCCTTTTTCTTTCATAGCATATTTATAGGTGGCGTTAAGGACATCAGAAGCTTTACCTTTTATTAAATCCATAGTTGTTTGGTTAACCAGATTTCTAAAATCTTCTTTAGACATGGCATCATAGTATTTTTTTCTACTTACCGTTGCATCTTTACAGATTGCTGTAACAGACTTACCTACATATTCAGGATTAATCAATACTTCTAACAGTTTTTTCTCTGCTGCAGTTGGTTGGTATTTGTTTCTTTCTGTCACTTAATTTCACCTTCTTTCTAGGCAAAAAAGACACCCCATAAGGGTGCCTAATCACATTTATTTCACGGTATCATAATATCATGAGCTATAAGACGACATCAAGACACGAATAAGACATGAGATAAATCATCCAGACTATCAATCCCGAAAAGAAAGATAGATAATTCTTCTGAAGATTTTTTAATATCACGATCAACAGTTCTAGCATCTATAGCATAATAGTCGGCCACTTCGGATTTTGTTAAATGAAAAGCTTTATTCTCAAAAGTATATAATTTAGAAACGACTCCTAATCTACGTTCTGCCATTGGACCTTGATTATGACAGTATTGGCTATATGAAGAAAACATCAGATCAAAATAATCTAACATTTCTTTGGTCCTAGCCTTATACTTCATAAGCATTGCTAAGTCTAATTCCTCTTGATTAAAAATTGAATCTTGATAAACTTCTAAAGTTGGAATAATCCCATCACAATGTTTTTTTAGTAATTGGTAATTCTTTAAAAGCAACTGAGTATTCCTCAATTTCCAATTTCGTCTTTCTTTCTTTTTTTCATTTGACTTTCTTTCCTGAATTTTTGAAACTTCTTTTGTGATTATTTCTATTTGATATTTTGTTAATCCCTCGGCCAAGTTATTTCCTCCCCGTTATCGTTTTAAAGTTATCATCCTGAAACTGGATTAACGCTGTAAGAAAGTTCAATACCAAAGGATGATTATTATATCTGTCTCCAATAATCCCGATCGTTTTTACTAGCCAACCCCAGTACTCATCAGTCGTTATAGGATGTTTTTTACTAATTTCATTTGATGCTTCCATCCATTTTTGAAGGTCATTAAAAAAATCTGTCCAATTCATTCAATCTCCTCAATTCTGATGTATATCCCTGGTATTTCAGCCCAAAACTTTTCATTAACTAAACTCACCACATAAGAGTCGTCTTTCCAAAAACCTAATTTAGTCATGCAGTCTTGAAGTAGTTTATTGCTATTATCCAAATCAGGTTTGGTAAACTTATACTCACCATCTTTATGGCTGCCAACTATTGGAAAACACCATTTGGTCGTCATGCGTACTGGTGACATAATTTTCTTCTCTGGTGCAAACTTGGCTAAATGAGCCATAAGTTTTACTCGAGCTTTTTTCAAATCCTCTGGCTCATAAAATACTGGCTTACCGTTTACGACATGAACTTTCTTTTGTTGATGTGTAGTTTCTGGTGGAATTATATTCATAAAAAATTCAATCATTATTTCACCCAATTTCTGTTATTTTATTTTGGCATAGTCCAGAATCACTTCATTCTTTCTTCATCCATTTTTGTCTCGCTGGTTTCTCTGTCTCTATCTATCCCCCCAAGGGGAGATAGAGACAGGAACCGAGACAGCGACATATCAACGTTTTTACTCTGTCGCTATCCAGTGCCTAGCTAAATAGCTTGATACAACTATTCAGTTCTTTTTTTTTCAATCATTCCATCTACAACTTGAAACTCGTTGTGTTTTTTAACTCGTGTGTAGGTGGTCTTTTTTGCTATTTCCAAATAATTTGCAATGTCCTCAACATCAACTGGATTACCATCTTCACTCAAAATATTAAAAGCCTCTTCTAATTCTTTCTTGCTTTTCTCGCTGCGTGATTCGTTGGCTTTTTGTGTACCTTTTTTCCATTTATCTTTGGGATCTTCTTCTAACGAAATATCTTGAAGAGTATCATCTAAAACATGAATAGGATATCTAAACCATGCATTGACTGGTTTGAACTTAGGAAACTCTCTTAATGTCCCTTCAATTCTCCAAGCACTAGCTTGTCTCGCTAAATCAACAGCTTTAAGTCTATTTTGTTCAATCAGTTTCAACACTTCTTGAGACTTAATGGCTGACATTAAATGATGTTTCATCTGCTTCTTGCTGTATTGATCATCAAGTCCAATCTCTTCATAAACTGGATTATATATTTGAATAGCCTGTAGATAGGTTCGACATATTACATCATTTTCCAAAGCCATTATTCGATCTTCGGTTAATGGTAGCTCTATTAGATCAAGTATTGCATCAGGATCTCTAGCGAATACTCCTGAACCACTGGAACGGTCAATTGAGCTTTTACCTCCTTGACTACCTTTTGAATGATGATGACAATAAATGACGGCGCACCCTAATTCTGTTGCAATCTTGTCAAACTGGTTGGTAAAGTTGGCCATTTCGTGGGCGCTATTTTCATCACCAGTTAAGACTTTATAAATCGGGTCAATGATCACCGCAATATAATTTTCTTTTTGAGCTCGGCGAATTAATTTAGGTGCTAGCTTATCCATTGGCGAAGTCTTACCTCGTAGATTCCAAATATCAATATTCGATACACTATCATGTCCTTGGCCTAAAGTATTATATATTTCAACAAAACGTTTTTTGGCTGATCGTTCATCTAATTCCAAGTTGACGTATAAAACTTTCCCTTTAGTGCAATCAAAACCAAGCCATTGACGACCTTCAGCTATTGCGACAGCTAACTGTATAAGTGAAAAAGATTTACCAGCTTTTGATGGTCCAGCAATAAGCATCTTATGACCTTGCCGCAAAACATCTTTGATTAATTCTGGTGCCAATACGATTTCACTCTCAAATAGATTTTCTAAGCTCTCAGGATCCGGCAAATTGTCATTCATGTCCTCAATATATTCTTGCCATTCTTCCCATGAAGACTTACCTATATTAGTGGCAACTAAAAATTGTTTCTTTTCACCTCGAATGAAACCAGGCAGCCGAGATAATCTCGAAGGATTCTTGTTTTGCTTATCAACCTTTAAACCATTCTTTTCGATAATTTTATATAAATAATCGACACGTTCTTGATACTGAGGATAATTAACTGCTTCAATCTTCACGATTGCATGTAAACTTTTTGAACCACTGTGAGTCAAAGCCACAATTGGCAATTCCAATTCTCGTAAAATTTCATTTTGTTGTTCTATGGACATGCTATCGGATTCTACTAAGGCATATCTAAAATCGACAACATTAGTATTTTTTACGCCTTCACCATCTAAGGGATTAAATCTAATCCATGCACCACTGTTGGGATTTGGGTCTCCAAGTACAGCACCAATGTCACCATTACAGCGTCTTAAATTATCAATCAATTCTCCAGCAGTCTTGGTATAAACTCCCGATGATTTAGGTAACCACTTTTCAGTATCATCGCCACGTTTTACTGGAAATCCATCATTGACGTAACCAACAATGTCTCCCGGATTAAAGACTGCTTCTAGATACTTGATTATCTGTTGGGCTGGATCCCAAGTCTTAGGCTCATTTATTTCTTGACCTAATACCCAATCCGTTTTAACTAACTTGTATCCTTTATCAACATCTACCGGCACAAATGTATCGTTCCAGCCAATGACAGTATTGCCATCTTCGCCATCAAAGTAATTACTCTGCCAACCATTTTCTTTAGCTAACTGAGTGATCGTTGCTCCTGTGACTGGAGAATTATTCCCTTGAAATGTAGTCCATTTTTTAAATGTTTCCCCGGGATGATATCTGGAATCATTTTGACTCCATTCATCCCAATCTGCTGCAGTATAGCCTTCATGTTTGAGCGCCATACCTACGTTGACCCATCCTTGATAATCCAGCATTGATGGATCAACGTATTGTAAAAGTTCTAATAAGTTTAGTTTGTTTTCCAAATGCTTTTACCTCTTTGTTTTATTGTTGTTTTCCGCAAAAGCCGACGTTAGCGGAATAATCGATTTTTTAGCTGCACATAAAGGTTAATAAACCAGCAACACAACCATTAGATCATCTTTACAAATATCAGATAATTTTATATGATTAAAAAAAATAGTAAGGGGTATCTTATGATCTATTTTGGTTTTTTTCTTTTTTTGTTACTAGCGTTTAATTTCTTTTTTAGAGCAATAAACTTTTTTATAAAAATTAATAAAATAGCTTATTCTGAAAATACGACTCACTCTTTCAAGTGCACTAACTGCAGTCAATCCTATAAATTAACAGGACCAGAAGCGAAAAAATTAGCAAAGGGTTCTATAAAAACTTCTAAATCATCGCCAAAAAGCAGATCTGTATTTTATTCTTTTACTTGCCCTAAATGCGGTGCTTATTCAAAACAAGAAAAATTGTTTGATGTGAATCGCTCAAAATTTTTAGGTAATTTAAGGGTTCAGGCAGATTACAATCAGGTGCCACTCATAGTTGATTTCTTACTCAAAGGAGTCTTACCAATTATTATAATTTTTCCTTTTCTATCTCTTTTTACTAGATAATATATTTTCAGATATACTTGAATCCGTAAAAGGCTGAGTTTGCTGACTTATTTCAATCTCTTACTACTGCATTCCCTTTTTAAATTTTTTTGACAATGATATAATTAATCAAAAGGGATTGAGGTGATTTAGAATGAGCCAAGTACAGTTTCTACTTGTTGCTTTTTGTGCTCTCGGTTTTTTTGGTAGTCTTTCAATACTTACCCCTAGTGTTCCTTGGCGTGATTTTACTATTCTCTTTCGCAAAGAAAAGAAAGAAGAGTACCTTAAATTTTCCAATAGCTTTCTTGGAAAAACTTGGCTAGCTGTTGGCTGCTGCTCATCAATATTACTTTTAGTTACTTTTGTTATAAGAATCAACATCCGTCCTCAATTAATCATAATTTGTTTTGCAGTCTTTTTATTAGTGATGAGAATTCTACTGGAAATTAGTTGGCAGAAAAATAAAAATAGCTTCTAAGAAGATAGTGCGATTTTAGTGCTATCTTTTTTTATCTTCTTACTATTCCGTAATCTTGGTGGTTAGCGGAATTCATCTAACTTCCGATCAAGATTGTCCTTAGCTTTTTCATCAAAAAATACATATTTTTCTTTATTAGGATTCGTAAAACCCTCTTTAATAATTTTAATGATTTGAACCAATTGTTTTAATATGAATCGAATTGTTTTCAATTTCTTTCTATGTCTATTTCTTCGCTAGAAAGATAATTCGCTAGACAGTCATTGTCACAAAACATATTGTCGCTACCATCTTCAAATTGAAAAAAATTCATAATTAAAAAATTGTCTCGAATTGTTACAAAGGATTGGCTTGTAAATCCTTCTTCATCAAATAAGTTTTTCCTACAGTTGGCGCAAATTGAATTTTCTTTATCAAAATTTGGATAACTCATTTTTATCCCTCGTTTCTTCGAATTACTGAATTGATTTTTTGTATTCTTCAACTGCACTAGCATTCTCTAAAATGTAATCTGAGTCATAACGTTTAGTTAGAATATTTTCTAATAATTTAGGGTCAATAAAAAAATTATTAGCTATCTCTCTCGCTTTTTTTGATTCTTGAAAAGTTTCATCATAAATTTTTGATGTTTCCAGGTTTGGCAAATAGCCCCCTGTAGCATCAACATACCAATAGAACACTATTACTCGCTTTCTACTTCGTCCATGAAGTTTTATCGAATAATCTATACCGTTATAACTAACACTTGCATATAAAGAATGAGGTGTTTTTTTTATTTTTCTCATCGCTTATCTCCTATGAATTCAGCAATCTCCGTCGTTTACGGAATAAATTTACTGACTTTACTATTACTAATTAAAAAGCTAAAATTAATCTCAGAATGAAATTCGAAGAGGTGTTCATAATGATTGAATTAATTTTAGGTATCTTATTACTTGTCTGGCCAATAGCAAAAATCCCATATTTATTAAGTAATAAAAGAAAATACGGAGTTTTTTTCCCTTCTGACAAGAGAATCTTTATTCCTAAATATACAAACTTTGGCAATGGTTTAAATACAAATAATAAGGTTGGATTTACTATCAATATCATTTTGAGCATTAGTTTATTAATTGATGGAATCCTTAGAATCCTATAAGTTCAAAGGTAATGTTATTCTGCTAAATGTTTCGTTAGCTTACTTACTGCAGCTGGACTCTAGCAAATTCTGCTAATACCTCTAGTTGCTCTTTATCACTAAGTTTTTCGAAGCTATTGACTATATGTTCTGCAGCCATACTATTTCTTTTCCCTAGTTCATAGATTAACCCCATAGGAGTACCCCAATCGGAATTCTTTATCAGCCATCTGAGGACATTATTTTGATTAATTATTTGTCTGTTTTCCATACTTTCTCCCTGTTTTTATATTTTTTTCATGGTAAACTTGATTAAAGCTATTTATTCGAAAGGAGTTTTTTTTATGATTCACAAAACTATCTTATGGACCGTTTTTTCTGATGATAATGATTTGGAGGGGTATCCTACAAATTTCTCATTTATTGAAATTGATCCATATGAGTTATCTGCAATGTCAATTATCACAAGAAGTGACAATCCTGAAGAACTTCTTCACCGAGTTATAGATGAAGGGGTGCCTCATAGCGGAGACAATATTAAATTTTATTATAGTGATGGCGAGTATTTAGCAGTTAGCGAATATGATAATAATTTTTAGAATGCCTTTTGGGCATTTTTTTATTAATAACTTTTAACTCATTAAGTTCTTTGACGGACTAACCAATTCCAATAGTTCTGGTTAGACCAAAAACAACATATCCGTCTTGCTGCATGTAATCAGTGATGTAGGTTATCCAAAAACTTAATGAATCACCTGTAAATTTTTGCCCATCAAATTCTTTCAAATGGACAGTATCATTGACTTTAAAATCCCTGTCGTTTTTTCTAATTTCAAACATTTTATTGCCAGATTCTACTTCTCTAAAATATTCAGGCAATATTTTTAAATTGTGCTCAGTCACAACGTATCCTTTTTTTTCCACAATTTCTTCCTTTAGCTGACTTGGTATTCTATTGGAATAATCCCATGTGGTACTCTCCAACCGTTTGCTGCAATTCGAGAAATCATTTTGCTAGCATCCTCAAAGCTCCAAGTACCAACTTTTTGAAATCCACGTTGTTCAAGTTGACGTATTTGTCGCGGTGTTGCTAAACCTTCTTCTCTACGCTTTGATAGTCGATCTAACATTTTAGCTGCCTTACCAGCATTATCAATTTGATCCGGCAGTATCCCTAATTTTTCTAGTGAGGATATTTGTTGTTCACTAGGCGGAGACATCTCCCAACCAAAGGAAGGAACATAGCTTGATAAATCTTCTGCATTAATAGACATTTCAAATTGAAGGGGATCAACGAGTTTACGTTTTCTTTTACGCATTTCAGCCAACTGTTTGGCTAATGCTTCTTCACGTTGGGCAACAACATCCTCTGTAGCAGTAATTTCTGCTTCTTCTAGGTCAACTGCAACACCAGCTTCTTCAATATTCTCAGTCATTTTTTTAGCTACTTCTTCATTTTCTGCTATCAAATGAGCTGGATGGCTTAATTCATGACGGTCTGTGTGCCAAAGAAAATCTAACAAAAGAAGTTCTTCTTTCCCTGGAAACAGTCGTGTTCCACGACCAACCATTTGACTATATAGTGAACGGACTTTTGTTGGTCTTAAAACCACAATGCAGTCCACTGCTGGTGAATCCCATCCCTCAGTCAGAAGCATCGAGTTACATAAAACGTTGTATTGATTATTTTCAAAGTCTTCTAATATTTCTTGACGGTCTTTTGACTCACCATTCACTTCTGCAGCTCTAAAGCCACGTTCATTTAAAATATCTCGAAACTTTTTACTTGTTTTAACTAATGGTAAAAAAACAACTGTTTTACGTTCTAAACAGTGTTTCACCATCTCATCTGCTATTTGATAAAGATAAGGATCTAATGCCGTACCTAAATCTTTGGTGCTAAAGTCTCCTGCCTGTTGCTTGACTCCTGTTAAATCAAGTTTCAATGGAATTGTTAATGCTTTGATAGGAGACAAGTAGCCTTCTTTAATTGCTGCAGGTAACGAATACTCATAAGCTAGTGATTCGAAATACGAACCTAAATTCCTCATATCTCCACGATCAGGTGTTGCTGTAACACCTAATACGTTTGAATTTTTAAAGTGTTTTAATACTCGTTGATACCCATCACTAATGCAGTGATGAGCTTCGTCCACCACAATTGTGTCAAAATAATCAGGAGGAAACTGATTTAATCGTTTATCCCGCATCATTGTTTGAACGGACCCAACTACTACACGGAAGAAACTTCCAATGCTAGTTTGATCTGCTTTTTCAGTTGCAGTTTTAAGGCCTGTAGCCTTTTGTAATTTGTCAGAGGCTTGTTCAAGTAATTCACCTCGGTGAGCAAGGACAAGCACGCGCTCGCCCTTTTTCACTCGATCCTCGATGACCTTACTAAATACGATTGTCTTTCCACATCCAGTGGGTAAGACTAACAATGTTCTTTTTTGACCATCAGACCATTCTTTTTGAATAGCCTGTCTGGCATCTTGCTGATATGGTCTTAGTTGCATGGATATTTCCTTTCTTGATTGGTATACTTATTTCGAGGTGAAAACTATGACAAAAAAATTTATTTGTAAATTTTGTGGTTCTAGCGTAGCGATAGATTTTAACACCACTCATAAACTATCTGTTGGATCTCGGCTAAAAACTGAAAAAGGAGAAAAAACATCTCGGGGAATAGCCATCATTTCTACCGATGAAATGACGCTTTATTATGAATTCTGCCCAAGTTGTGAAAAAACATCAGTATATGCAGTTGGTGAGGGTTCTGAATTTAAAGGTAAGACTTGGAATTTGTACCCAGATAGTATTGCAAAACAACTTCCCGATTATATTCCCTCATCAATAATTGAAGACTATGTGGAAGCTTGTAAGATAGTAAAACTTAGCCCAAAATCTTCTGCAACTTTATCAAGAAGATGTTTACAAGGGATGATTCGTGACTTTTGGAACGTTAAAAAAAGTCGACTGATAGACGAAATCGATGCTATAACTGATAAGGTTGATTTAGAGACTCAGGAGGTGCTCCATTCCTTGAGACAACTTGGGAATATTGGAGCCCATCCTGAAAAAGATATTAATTTAATTATTGATATTGAATCTGATGAAGCAGAGCTACTCATTCTTTTTATTGAATATCTTTTTGAAGAATGGTATATAAAGCGTCATGAAAGAAAATCTATGTTAAAGAAAATAAAGGAAATAAATAACAATAAAAATCAGATAAAAAAGGGCAAACTTTAATATTCATCCTTTTCTGCTAACAAAACTCCTTCTTTACTCCAGTATTGATGAACGATTCTCGCAGGATCTTCTTCAGTGCCCTTGCCACGTGTAGCTTCTACATGTATCACCTCAACTAGTTTAACTAGCTGAGGTGTTCTCATTTGAATTTGAGGTTTCATGCGCTCATCTCCTAAAATGCTCCTGGTTGAAATCCAGTATTAGCAGTATTTTGTGGTTGTGATGATGTTGTTTGTTGGAACGCTTGAGCATTAGCTTTTGGTTCCAAGTATTCATCAATTTGGTTATTTTCGATCTCTTTTCCGGATTTACTACTGGTATATTTATTAATAGATAATTTAGCAGTGCCTCGACTGCCCACTACTTGACTCCAATTCGGTGAGAAAGGCTGACCCACTATTGGTGCTTGTCCAATTCCAGTAAAAAATTGCGTCAACTTCCACTGCCATTTTTTCACCATGTAAAGGCGATCCAAAACTTTAGTTGTTCCTAATGGTCCGGTAAATTCCATTTCAATTTCGGCATAAGGTGTCCCATTTTGAATTTTGTCACTGTTACCGTCATAAATTTTCCGTTCAAATCCTGTTACAACGAATGGATAACTCCCGGCCTCAAACAGCTTAAAGTTACTTTCCTCAGCGACAAAACTGTCGCCCCATCCGATAAATTCATTTTCATTGTTCATTAATAAATCCTCCTAAAATTGTCTAATTTGTGTATTTAATAGCCCTAGAGCTTTATCCCAATTTGCGATAAAGTAATTCCATAGTTCACCAGGGACGTTTTCCAACGGTGTATCTGCTGGCATGAAACCACCTTGATAAATCACTTGCATAATTTCTTCATTTGTCACTTTTTCAGTTGCCATTAAGTCAGCCAATCCTTTTGGAATAACTGATGATACTGAAATTGTTTCTCTTTCAGGTCCAAAGGTTTGTTCTTCTGTCTGATTCTCCGAAATCTTACTTTCAGTTTGTTCAACTTTTGGAGTTTCGGTGGTTTCAACTGTTAATGTAGGTGTTACTTCGATAATCGCTTCGGCAATCTGGTTATAATCAAAAGGCAACTCATCTTGCAAACCCCAACGATTTTTAGCGTCCCAAGCTGGTCTGTGGGTGGTATACATCATCCGTTGGCCGCCTGTTGCTTTCTTGGAATTCGTTTTACTGTCGGTAATAACCGTTGTTTTATAGTTGGCGAAAATGACTGCATCAGCCCATTCTTTTACTAATGGCGCTGTCTTCTTTTCAAGCTTCAACTCATAACGATCATAAGCCCCCATTTCGTCAGGTTCTTCTTTTTTTCGAAGCATGGCATGAGCGGTAATGACCACGTTAACTCCGACATCAACGACATCACTTAATTTATTTAGTAAATTACCCATTTCTTTTGCCAAAGCTACAAACTTTTTCCCATAGCCTTCAGAATCAATCGCACTCCAATTATTCGCTGCCATCAAATGACGCTTACAGATTTCTTCTGCCCAGTCTATGGTGTCAATTACCAGTGTCTGGCACGGCTTATTTGCTTTAACGTAATCGACTTGCTGTAAAAGTATTGTCCAAGAAGTCGGTTTATCGAAACGCTTTACATCCATATGAAGAGTGGAATCTTCTGTATCAATAAATAATGGATATGGAAATTGACTAGCAAAAGTTGATTTACCAATCCCTTCCACGCCGTATAACACTACTTTCTGCGCCTTTGGTACCTTTCCTGTAGTAATATTCATTTATTAAAATGCTCCTTTCCCTGACCATCCTGTATTGATTTCTGGTGCAGAATTAATGGTTTCATTCTTTGTTGCATAACCATCTTCAATAATGATTTCGCATTCTTCACCAGTTGAAACTCTTGTGGCAATTGCCTGTAGATTTTCTTGCTCAAGCCATTTCCCGAATTCTTCTAATGAAACTAAATCCATTTGTTCCAGCTTATCTAGAAGAATAAATCCGCAATCTGGTTTCAGTTTTCGAACAATTGCTGTTGAAACTTTTAACTGATCTGAACCAGACATATTGTCCCAGCGCTGACCGTTATAAGTTAATTCTCCATCTTCGACGGATAATCCCGGTAGTGGTAACTTAGCATTCGTTAATAAGTCAGATTTTTGCTTGCGAATTTCATCAATCTTATTTGATAAAGTTTCATATTGGTTGCGATATTCTGACGCATCTTCTTCTGCTTTTTCCTTGTCTAGATTTACTCGTACTCGGCGATTAATTTCATCAATTTCTGCAATATTTTGTTCTAATTCTTCTGTTGATTCATCTTGTAAATCTTTTGCTGATTTTTGGGCAATCTCTAAATCCTTTGAAGTTTGAGCATGTTTTGTTTCCATTTCCAATAGTTGTTGCCGCATGTTCTCAATTTGTTGGCGCTCAATTTCAAATCGCTGGCTAATTTCATTAACTTGTTGCCGTTTTTGTTGGTTTTCACCATTCTTAGCCAGAACTGTTTGTTGCTGTGTAACCAACTCAGTAATGGAAACTAATTCTTTTGGTGCATCAGGAAAGTAATCCATCTCTTTAGCAAATTTTTCTTTTTGATCTTTTATCTGACCAATAGCATGACGCTGGTTATAAACTTCATTCTCAGTTCTTTCCAACTCAAATAATTGATCACCCACCCCAATAATTTGTAAAAGGGTCTGAGCTTTTTCTTTAGAAGAAGAGTCCATAAACTTTGGTAAATCTATTGCTAGCTCTTCCACAAAGCTATTTAGAAGGGATTGACCGCCCTTTTCACCATTAGGATCAATTACCTTTAAATCAGAGTTTTTACCTTTACGTTCCACAATCAATCCGTTACTCATAACGATATGAAGATGCGGTGGTGTCACGGATCCCTCTCTAGCTGCTTGACTAGGTTTATATTTATTCCCACCCAATGCCCAAGCAATTGCATCCAGCACACTTGTCTTTCCCTGATTGTTGTTACCACCTACAATTGTGAGTCCATTTTGAGTAGGCTCAATTTTGACTGCTTTGACTCGTTTGACGTTTTCAATTTCAAGCTTATTGATTTTCATAGCCATCTGTTTTACACTCTCCTTAAATAGATTGTTACACTTGGACACGATTTGCTTGCCGGCGGTCGTGTCTCTTTTTGCATTGGATAAAATTAGTAACTGTTAGAATTCCTATTAAAAAAATTGATAACTGCCAGATACCAGCTAAAATGCTGATTAATATTGAACCGGTCAAAAATGATTTTTTCGCACGTCTTCTAGAAATTTTTTTTGCATTTATTCTGGGAACTGAATTTGTAAAACAATAATCTTGTCTCATTTAAGCTTTCCTCCTAACTCAAGTTCTATATTTCTTAACTCGTCTAATTCATGCCTTATTAGTTCTTCTTGATAGTCAGTTAATAACTTTGATTTCTTTAAAACTTCACGATCAATTTGTAATTGTTGTCGCCGACATTGAACTAGATATCTTACTTTTGCATCTAAATCGTTTGATTTAAACTTCATTTGAATCTCTTTTTGCTACTAAACAATACAAAGCGATTGAACTGTATTTCCATTTATTACCAACTTGAACACCAGGAATGTTTCCCGACTTTGTTTCTTTAAATAAAGTTGGTAATGTAATTTTCAAATATTGAGCAGCCTGTTGCGAGTCCCACACTTCATTTGGAATAGCTTTTTCTGATATCAATACTTTTAAATCATCTAGTGAAACTAAAGCTAGTTGTTGCATTGTGAATCCCTCCTATCTAATTTTGAAATCAGAAATAATTTTTATGAGCAATTGTTTGGCTTTAGGGGTATCAATCAACTTCCCTTCTAAATAACTGCCAACATCTTGCTTAGTCATACCGTACATGACTGCTAAATCAACATTTTTTATGTCATTATCTTCAAGATATTGTAAGACCCGTTCACGTCCAACTTTTGCATCTGGCATATCTCACACCTCCTTATTAGAAATAAGTAAGATAAACAGTAAGTTATACTATAAAACTGTTGACTTTTTTTATAGAAAACTATAGAATATAATCATAACTAAATAAGCCTATAAAAACCCTATAAAATTAACGTTCTAAGTTTGCCGACCTCGAATTGTTTATTTTTAATAGGTGTATTTTCTTTAGCTTTTTTATTACTATTTATCTTACGAGGTCTATTTTATAACTAACTATAATTTTAGTCAACAGTTTTATAGTTTTTTATAAAATTTTCCTTGGCGAAGGAGAATCTTAGATATGACAGTATTTGATAGAATTAAGAATCTGGCCGACAAACAAGGTATCAGCGTTTCAAAGGTAGCTACCGATTTAGGATTTAGTGAAAATCTTTTCTACCAATGGAAAAAAGCAAGTCCAAAATCTGATAGACTGGAAAAAGTAGCTGATTATTTTGATGTGTCTGTAGACTACCTTTTAGGAAGGAATGAGACCCCTGATTGGGCATCACATGAAGATATAGTGCAGTTGGAAGATTTATTAAACTCTAATCAGCCGATGCAATATGGTGGTATTGAATTAAATGAAGAGGATAAACATAGAATTGATACTGTACTTTCTCAGGTATTTTGGGAGAGACTAAAAAAGAAAAAAGATTCTGAGTAGGTGATTTCAATGAATACTAAAAATGAAGTTATCAGTCAGTTGCACTATCTTCATAAAGAGTTCAAAACATTCGACCCATTCTCTCTTGCCGATGTATTGGATATTGAATACAAATATTTAGATACTTCTTCGGATTTCATAGGTCAATCATCGAATGTATTAAATGAACCATTAATTCTATTGAACTCGGACTTAATGGATGACCCGTATCGATTTGTAGTAATGGGCCATGAGCTATATCACGCAATTAACCATCCAGACTTAACTAGTTACTATAGCATGGGAAACTATCAGAAAAATAAATTAGAATATGAAGCTAATAAATTCTCTGCCGCGCTAATAATTAACTTATATACCGAAAGAACTGGACAAAAACCAATGTATTTTGATGATCTAAAAAAAGAGTTTAATTTGGAAGAAGAATTTGAAGAATTTTATTTTTGAGGAAAAAAACACATCCCGCCCGACCAAGAACGAGGATGTGAACTGTAAAAAAGCATACGCTTATTTAGCTATGCCTATTTTATCAAATTGAAAGGATTGATACAAATGGCAATTGAAAAAGGAACTGTCGAAAAGTTACCAAGTGGGAAATTTAGACTGCGTGTAACTGTCGGATATAACGAAAAAGGAAATCCAAAACGATTAAGTAAAACAATTAGCGCTGCAAGCATCCGAAAGGCTTATGTTGAACTAGATGAATGGATTGAGGATTTAGAGGAGCATGGTTATGAGGATATGTCTTCTATTACATTTGAATATTTTTTTGAGAACATGTGGAAAAAACAAGCTAAGCTATTAATGGAAGCTCGCACATTTAATGATTATAAAACAACTGTTGAAACTCGTGTGCTGCCTGTTTTCGGCTCAAAAAAGCTCACAGAAATTAAACCATTTGAAATTCGGGACTTTATATTAAGTCAAAAAAAAATAAAACAACCAGATGAAGAATTATCGAGAGAATCAAAAAAACGCATTTTAAGCGCCCTGTCTAGTGTCTTTAATATAGCTTTGTATGAATATAGATTAATTAAAGAAAATCCTTGTACTGGTTTAAGATTACCTAAAAAGCAAAAAGCTGACAGAATAAAAAAAGGAGTTCAGCAGCCCTACTCATTGGAGGAGTTACATAATCTTTTTGAAAAATTGGAAAATGAAACTCTACATGTAAAAACAGTCATCCTTACAGCTTTTGTCACTGGCGCTCGTGAAGGGGAAATTGCAGCTTTAGAAGTAAAACATTTCTTATTCGATACTAACCAGGTGAAATTTGAACAACGAATTATAAAGATACCGGGTAAAACTTCCGAAAGATATGATGGTCTTAAAAACGGCACAGAATTGATTGTGGACGTTCCTACGTATTATTTGGAAATTATCCAGCAATATATACAAGAACGTATTGAGCAACGTAAACAACTGAATTTGGCCCAACCAAAGCATGATTATCTTTTTGGTCACATTGACGGCAAGCCAATTAATCCTTCTGCGCTTTATGGAGTATGGCGTCATTTTGTCAAACGAGCTGATCTTAGAATGATTCGTTTTCACGACTTGCGTCATACAGCAGCTTCATTTTTAGTTGCTAACCCAGCTATCCCGGATAAAACCGTACAAGAGCATTTGGGTCATAGTGACTATAGAACAACAATGAATATGTACGTTCACTCTATTCAAGAATCTAAAAAAACACTGGTTGATGCTGTAGAGGATATGATTAATCCTAAAAAGCAATAACCAGTGCGTTATTTAAAATACTAACTTGAAATCTTCTGCCCACGTTTCTGCCCACGAAGGCAATTTATTACTATTTTTAAAGGTGTTTATTAACATCAAAAAGTGCTATAAATATTGTAAGATAAGGAAGGTACAGGATTTGAACCTGCGCGCCGGGATAAACCGGTTCGACGGATTTCGAGTCCGTTGCATTACCACTCTGCCAACCTTCCGCACAAATTATCTTACCTCTTTGAAAGTAAATGTCAAGAATTATAAAGAATCTAAGACTGATGTATCTTCTTTTTCTAAAACATTTTCGATGGCACGGTTCAACAAGTGAACAATCTCATCTTGTGTTGGCGAAATGATTCCTGAAGACATCAATGTTGCAATCCCAGTAACCGTAATCCAACTACCTACATGTAAAGCATTGATATGATTTTCATCTAACTTACTATATTTAGGGTGCTCACTAACCAATTGTCGGAAATACTTGTAAGAAAAATCATGCATCTTTTTCCCACCACCGTATTCTTGTACGTAAAGAGCGTTGTATAAATTATTTTGCTCTTTGGCAAAGTAAACATAATTTAAGCCTAAATCAATAATCGTATCTCCAGTCCGTACCTCTGGAAAAACATCGTAATATAGATGGTTACAAATCTCATCTAATAAAGTATTTTTTAAATCACCCATATTTTTAAATTCCAAATAGATTGGCTGTGTACTGATTCCCATTTTTTTAGCAATATTTCGGGCGGTGAATCCAGAAAAGCCTTCTCCTTCAACAACTTCATAAGCGGCCTTCAAAATCTGATCTTTTGTGTACACTTTTCTTCTCATCAACGTTTCCTCCTGAGGTGTTATTATTTTTCTTGTAATTTTATTTTAAACTCAAAGTATTTAGTTTGGCAACCCCTATCTTAAATGTTATTCAAAAAATGTAAAATTTCTTATTAAATAGATTCTAACTTGAGTGTTTTCTGTAAAATAGCTATTGAAATCGTTTTTATAATCTTTATAAATAATCTTATATAATTTCAACCAGAGATGTAGGCGTTATGCTTTCATCTATTTGGTCGTTTTCTGAGTGATTGAGAATGAATGTATTTTTTTACTATTTCATGTTACTTTATTCCACTATCTTTCAAATTTTTATCTCACTAGAAAAACTTTTCTTGCCTAAACTCAAATTTTTCCCTACTATTGGAATAAGGCGGTGAAATAATGGAGCAAAGTAGCTACACACAACTAATTTTAAGTACTTGCTTAAGGGCTGGAAAAATAATGATGGAGTCTGGTTCAGAAGTGTATCGCGTGGAAGATACAATGAAACGAATTGCAAGAAACGCTGGACTTCAGGATATTCAAACATATGTGACTGCAACAGGTTTGTTTGTAGGATCACCGTCTGAAGAAAAAAGTCAATTAATTGAGATTACTCGCCAATCAATTAATCTAGAAAAAGTTGCAGCGGTCAATCGTGGTTCACGCTTGTTTGCATCTGGAGAAATTTCTTTACGAGATTTATATTATGCATTAGATTTTGTAGATGATAATACAGCGGATTTTCCTTATTGGTGGAATGTGATTGCAGCAGGGATTGTCAGTTGTACTTTAATGATTATTTTACAGGGAGACTGGCGAGATTTTATTCCAACTTTTATCATTGGTGCACTGGGTTTTACTGTTCATAATTTCTTCGGAAAAAAATTACGTATGTATTTTTTCAATGATTTTTTTGCCGCACTAATTATCGGTGCGCTAGCAAATATTTTTGTTTTACTAGGTTGGGCACTGAATGTGAACAGTATTATTATTGGCTCTATCATGCCTCTGGTTCCTGGATTAGCAATTACCAATTCTTTTAGAGATATTATGGCTGGTCATTTAATTAGCGGAATTGCTCGCGCTACGGAAGCGCTCTTTGTTGCAGGAGCCATTGGCGGCGGAATTATTGTTGCTTTTCATTTTTTTTAAGGAGGAAACTTTTTGACTATACTTATCAATTTTTTCTTTAGTATGATTAGCACGATAACTTTTGGTGTATTAACTAATATTCCTCGCCGTGCATTTTTAACGACTGGTCTTACAGGGGCATGTGGTTGGATGACTTTCTGGGGATTAGAAACGTATTTTAATCAAAATGCTGGAATTGCTAATTTTTGCGCTGCGACAGTAATTGGTCTAATCAGTATTTTCTTTTCACGCCGTATGTCTATGCCAGTAATTATTTTTAACGTACCTAGTTTGGTTCCTTTAGTACCTGGTGGCCCAGCTTATATGGCGGTTCGACAAATGATGAATCAGAATTTTACCGCGGCGATGGAAAATATTGTAGTGGTCTTAGTTACGGCAGGAGCTATTGCTCTAGGATTTATGTTCACTAATTTAGTTGAAGGAATTTTAAAACGAACACGACAAAATCTACTAAAAAAAACAAGACGTTAGCGAGACATTGAGTCCAGCTAACGTCTTCTTATTTTACAATCAATACTGAACATTCTGCCATGCGAGCCATCTCATTTGCTTCAGAACGAATAAAACTTTTTTTCTTAGAGGCACCACAAACTAGTAGATCCGGTTGAAAAATGGGAATGATTTCTTCTACAATCACATGAGCTGGATCGCCTTCATCCACGTAAGCCTTTTCGACAGTAATACCTGCTTTTTCAGCCTTTTTCATATAATCTTCGGATATATTTACCACTTTTTCTTTTTTTTGCCGTAAATTCTCTGGCTGCAAATATTCATAAACATTCAATCGATTAATTTCAAATATCGTTGCCACCGCTATTTTTGAACCTAATCGGCTGGCCAGATCAACTGCATAATCAAATGCTTTTAGTGAATCTTCTGAATCATCTACTGCGACCAATATTTTCTCAAACATTTTATGCCTTCTTTCTTTAGCTTAAAGTACTATAAATCAAAAATAAATTCAAAATTGTTAATACTATCGTAATAAACCAAGCAAGATATTTTTCCCAATTTGGATTTGCAAACTCTCCCATTACTTTTTTGTCACTAGTAAAAATGGTTAGCGGAATAATTGAAACAGGTAAAGCGATACTTAAAAACACTTGTGTATATAACAGCAAATTCTCAACCGCCTCTTCATTTCCACCATACAGAATGACGCAAATGATTACTGGAATGATTGCTAAAAGTCTTGTGACAACACGCCGCATCCATAAAGGAATTTTCAAACGAATAAAACCTTCCATGACAATTTGACCAGACAATGTACCAGTAATGGTTGAATTCTGTCCTGAGGCCAATAATGCGACAGCAAATAAAGTACTTAGCAACGGACTGGCAATGCTTCCCACGACTGCTGGATTTTGTAGAGCATCATATAGATCAACAAATTTCCCTAAATCTGAATTCGTGCCATAAAATAAAGCACCACCTAAAATTAATAGTAGACAGTTAACGATAAATGCGACCGTCAATTGAATATTAGAATCCCAGGTAGTAAATCTGACTGCTTCTTTCATTTCTCTTGGATTATCTCGATCAAAATCTCGTGATTGAGAGATTGACGAATGCAAATACAAGTTGTGAGGCATTACCGTTGCACCGACAATACCGAGCGCTAATAAAAGCATCGAGCGATCCGTCGCAATTTTAGTTGTAGGAATAAAACCGCGAATCACTTCTCCCCAATGAGGATCAGCCACGGCAACTTCATAACCAAAAACACAAAAAATGACAAAAATCAAAGTTGCTACAATTGCTTCAATCTTACGAAATCCCAATTTAGTTAAAAGTAGCAATAGTAAAACATCTAAAGTAGTGATCAATACCCCAACAATCAATGGTAAACCAAATAATAATTGTAAGGCGATTGCCCCACCAATGACTTCAGCAATATCTGTTGCCATAATGGCCATCTCATTTACAACCCACAACGAAAAACCTAAAGCTTTCCCAGTTTTCGTACGGGTCATTTGCGCCAAATCTTTTCCAGTTACAATGCCTAATTTAGCCGCCATACTCTGTAAGAGCATCGCAACCAAGCTAGAAATTAAAACAATTGACAACAGACTATATTTATAAGATGCTCCACCTGCTATCGATGTAATCCAATTACCTGGATCCATATAACCCACTGCAACTAAAGCACCAGGTCCACTGTAAAGCAGCAGTTTCCGCCAAAAGCTAGCATCTTTCGGAACAACAACTGTTCCATTTATTTCTTCTAAACTGACGCCGTCAGACTCATGTATCAGATTTTTCTTTTTAGTCAAAGGTATTTCCCCTTATTGTTTTTCTTTAAGCATAGCTTAAGTTAAAAAAACTGTAAAATATTTAAAAAAAGTTCATGATTTGCGTAATTTAGGTCTTAAGTCCTATACAAATTACACAATAATCCTTTATACTGCAAATGTAGCACAAAGGAGATGAAGAAATGAGCATTGCACAATCTAGAAAATTATTAAATATTATCTCATTGATGGGAATTGCCGTGACCATTAGTTTGGCAATTTACTTTTATCAATTAGGTGTCTTTAAAGATATGAATGCTTTACAACAATTAGTTGGTCAATCAGCAATTGTTGGTCCTCTCGTGTTTGTCTTGATTCAAATTATTCAAGTCGTCATCCCGATTATTCCAGGGGGTATAAGTTTAGCTGCTGGAGTCATTATCTTCGGTCCCTATTGGGGATTTGTTTATAATTATGTCGGTATTTGTATAGGCTCATTAATCCTTTTTGCCTTAGGTCGGCATTATGGAAAACCTTTGATCGAACATTTAGTCAGTGAAAAGATATTTGATAAATATAGTCACATGTTGGATAATGAATCTCGTTTTGAAAAGATATTTGCCATCGCGATTTTTTTACCAGTTGCACCAGATGATGCTTTATGTTTGATGGCTAGTTTAACAAATATGTCTTTCAAAAAATATACAGCGATTATTCTATTAGCTAAACCTGCTTCAATTTTCTTGTATAGTTTAGCTCTATTACAAGGCGGTCAATTACTGTCACAATTACTAACCCACTAATCAATAGTGGGTTTTATTTTTAGGTAAAGGTTGTTGGTTAAATGTTTTCTACTAAATTAAATAATTTTAAAATATTTCTATTATTCGCTAGTTTTCTACCTTTCGTCAATCTAGTGCTTTTTTTTATTTTAAAAAATACTAAGCTACCTTTATTAGGTAGTTTGCTTTTATTTGTTTTACTTATGAGTATCTATGGACTAATACTCTTAATGATAGAGACAAAAAAGCCGACCTGCAACTTGAATTTTTTCAAAGGCTGGCTGGCTTCTTCCGGACTAATATTTATTTGGTCTCCTTTATTATTTGCCCAGTTTTATCAACTTTTATTGGCGCGATTCTCTTTGCCTGCAAATATACTGTCTACTGTATTTGCTAAAAGATGGCAAATCATTCCGATTGTCATTATTATCTACTTAATTATCTTATATCTTACTACTCGATTTATTTTTTTTCCGTCAAATTTAACTCATGGTGATACTATAATCAGAGGTTTGATCAATAGTTGGAAATTTTCTCAAAAGCCTTGGCCGAAGGAAATTCTTTTTGGTGGATTAATGCTATTGCTGACAGCTATCATTTGGTTAGTGCGGATAAAACTTGGAGAACAATTGTTAACACTTTTCAGTCACCAGTACTCACTAATATTTGCTTTACTAATTTATGCATTAATCGGCAACGTTCTTTTTGCTCTCTTGATTGTTAAATTATTAAATCAGCAAAAACTAATTGTAAATGACGTTTTTGATTGTCATTGGTTATTGTTGAGTGTGCTAGGCTTAATCGCTATCACTATTTTAAATTATCATAGCGATTTAACTGCTTTTCAGCCTAACAATCAGCCTTATAGTATTTCTCATCGCGGTATAAGTCAAAAGAATGCCATTCAAAATACAATTACCGGATTAACTGATACAAATCTCCAGTGGCAACCTGATCTCGTCGAAATTGATCTTCAAGAAACTTCAGATCACCAATTAGTAGTCGTCCATGACCCAAATTTAAAAAAATTAACAGGAAGAGATCTCAACGTAGATCAACTAACTTGGCCAGAAATTCAACAATTAACATTAAAAGAAAACAATTATACTGATAAAATTAGTCTATTTTCTGATTATTTAGTTCAGGCCAATCAATTAGAACAAAAACTGCTGATTGAATTAAAACCTTCAACAAAAACACAAGAAACAATTGTTTCAGCGCTACTTCCATTTAAAGAGCAATTGTCTAATCATTTTTTACAAAGTATGAGCCTTAAAGTTTCTGAAGAAACAAAAAAATACTTTTTTGATAATCAAGTTGGCTATATTTTACCTTTTGATTTTCTCGGCGTACCAAAAAACAATTTGGATTTTATCAATATCGAACAGCGAACGGCTAATCCTTATATAATTCAAGCTTTAAAAAATCAAAACAAAGATATTTTAATTTGGACATTGCATACAAAAAAAGAAGCTTCTCAATTAAAAAGTTTAGCCATTAACGGCTTACTGACTGACGATCTATCCAAACTAAAAAGCCAAGCCACCCTTCAAAATTTCGCTGCGTTTTTCTTGCGTCTCTATTAAAAAAAGTACTTTTCCAAGGGAAAAGTACTTTTTTTAATATGCTAATGATTTATCTGAAATAGATTTTTTTATGTCTTGATATTTAACAACCATGCGATTCTGTAACTCTTGCACCATTAATTCATCGCATGGATCACATTCAGTTACGTTAATGACTGCTATATTCGTGTATAACTGTTCAACAACACCAATCACTTCCCGCTGAGAACCAACTGGTAAACATTTATACTGAGCACCGATTTTTATTTCTTCCATCTGAATCCCCTCCGTTCATTTCGTTTTTTATAATAACATATTATAAATAAATTGAAAACGCTTTTCACAAATAAATTTACTAATTAAAAAGGATATTTTGCCAAAAATTAGACTACTTTAAAAACAAATGGTTTAATAATAAATGTTATCTTTAATCAAGCATGCTTTTTATTACCTAAATTTAATTTAAGCATCAAAAAGCCTACCAATCGAAAAAATGATTGGCAGGCTCTCAGTATTATTCTATAGACGTTCGTTTAATTCTTTAGCTAAATCTTCAAAGCCAGGTTTGCCTAGTAAAGCAAACATATTTCTTTTATAGTCTTCCACACCGGGTTGATTAAATGGATTGACACCGTTTAAGTAGCCAGAAACACCAACTGCAATTTCAAAGAAATACATGGTGTATCCTAAAGTATACGCGTCCATTGTTGGAATGTGTAATACAAAGTTTGGAACGCCACCATCGGTATGAGCAAGTAAAGTTCCTTCAAAAGCTTTTGTATTTACAAAATCGACATCTTTTCCTTCTAAGTAACCTAAACCATCAAGGTCAGATTCTTGAGCTGGAATTTCGATAACTTTTCTAGGTTGATCAACTTTAACAATCGTTTCAAATATATTGCGACGACCATCTTGAATGTATTGACCAAATGAATGTAAATCTGTTGAGAAGTTCGCACTTGATGGATAAATGCCCTTCAAATCTTTTCCTTCAGATTCACCGTAAAGTTGTTTCCACCATTCATTTAAATACTGCATTCCTGGTTCATAGTTAACTAAAATTTCAGTTACTTTTCCTTTACGGTATAAGATATTTCTCAATGCAGCATATTGATAAGCTTCATTTTCGTCCAGGTTATCACTTGAATAAGCTGTTCGTGCATCTGCCGCACCTTGCATCAAGGCGTCAATATCCGCACCACTGGCAGCGATTGGTAATAAACCAACTGCAGTCAATACAGAAAAACGTCCACCAACATCATCAGGAATTACAAAAGTTTCCCAACCAGCTGCATCGGCTTCAATTTTCACTGCACCACGCGCTTTGTCAGTTGTTGCATAGATTCGTTTATTTGCTTCTGCTTCGCCATATTTTTTAATTAATAATTCTTTAAATACGCGGAAAGCAATCGCTGGTTCAGTAGTTGTACCAGATTTCGAGATTACGTTAACTGAAAAATCTCGGTCCCCAATTACTTCGATTAAATCAGCAATGTATGTTGAGCTAATTGAATTTCCAGCAAAGAATACTTGTGGTGCTTTACGGTCTTCTTTTGTTTGTGCATTGAAAAATGATTGATGTAAAAATTCAATCGCTGCACGAGCACCTAAATAAGAACCACCAATTCCGATAACCACTAAAACTTCAGAATCAGATTGGATTTTTTCAGCGGCTTTTTTAATACGAGCAAACTCATCTTTATCATAATTTACTGGTAAATCAATCCAGCCTAAAAAGTCATTGCCAGCTCCAGTACCTTCGTGTAGTTCTTTGTGAGCTAATGCCACTTGACTCTTGATAAATTCAACTTCATGGTCGTTAATAAAAGGTGTTACTTTCGAATGATCGAAATGAATGTGTGCCATTTTGTTTCCTCCTTGATGATTACTATTATACAGCTATTACTTTACGTTTATTTTCATAATTTTTCAAGCCAGAACTTTTTTATACCAAACCTTGTGCATACATCGCTTCAGCAACTTTAGCAAAACCAGCTATATTAGCACCTGCAGCATAATCTCCAGCAGTTGCGTAACGTTTAGCTGTTTCAGAAATTGTTTCATAAATATCTTTCATAATTAAATTAAGATTTTCGTCTACCGCATGACGAGTCCAAGAAAGTCGTTGTGAATTTTGACTCATTTCCAAAGCTGAAACAGCTACACCACCGGCATTTGCTGCTTTGGCTGGCAAGTAACAAATATTTCCAGCCTGATAAACTTCAAGAGCTTGATTAGTTGAAGGCATATTTGCACCTTCAGCAACAATTCTTATACCATCTTTTACTAAAATTTCCGCTTGAACCGCATTAATTTCATTTTGTGTTGCACATGGTAATGCAATATCCGCTTGAACAGAGAAATCCCAGACACTACCTGTTTGATAACTAGCATTTGGTCTTTGCTCGATATATTCGGTTAATCTGCCTCGCCGAACTTCTTTTATTTCTTTTAAAAGTTTTAAATCAATGCCTTCTGAGTCATAAATAAAACCACTAGAATCTGAAGCAGTTAGCACTTTTCCACCTAATTCTTGAATTTTTTCAATAGTGTAAATCGCGACATTTCCACTACCTGATAATTTAACTGTCTTATCTTTTAAAGAATCTCCTTTATCTTTCAATAGGTGATGAACCAAGTAGACTAAACCATAGCCCGTTGCTTCTGTTCGGATCAAACTTCCGTTAAAACCGACTGGTTTACCGGTTAAAATACCCATATCTGATTGTCGCAAACGTTTATACTGACCATATAAAAAACCAATTTCTCTAGCACCCACACCAATATCACCAGCAGGTACATCTAAATCAGGACCAATATGCTTTTGCAATTCAGTCATGAAACTTTGACAAAAACGCATAATTTCACTATCTGATCGACCTTTAGGATCAAAGTCGGAACCGCCTTTACCACCACCAATTGGTTGGTTAGTTAAACTATTTTTAAAAATTTGTTCAAAACCTAAAAATTTTAAAATACTCAGGTTTACACTAGGGTGAAATCTTAACCCGCCTTTATATGGACCGATGGCTGAATTAAATTGTACTCGATAGCCACGATTCACATGCCAATCACCATTATCTGCTTGCCAAGGGACTCTAAATTGAATTACACGCTCAGGTTCTAAAATAAGTGACAAAATATTTTTCTCAATAAATGTAGGATTGTCTTCTAAAAAAGGTATAATAGTAGGCAGAAACTCTTCAACTGCCTGAATGAACTCAATTTCATGAGAATCTTTGGCTTTTAAATCATTTATTAACTTATCAATGTATTCTTGGGTATTCACGTGCATCATCCTTTCAAAATAATAATAAGTTTAGCTTAATATAGTGGGCTTGTATAGCAATTTTTTAAAGATTAAAAAAATTCACAATACGGAGGAAAAATATGAAGAAAAAATTTGATGTGATTGTCATCGGTGCTGGGACAAGTGGTATGATGGCCGCCATCGCTGCAGCAGAAAATGGCGCTCAAGTCGCTTTGTTTGAAAAAAATAAAAAACCAGGTCGAAAACTACTCATGACTGGCGGCGGTCGTTGTAATGTTACCAACAATCGTCCTGTCGATGACTTAATTACCCACATTCCTGGAAATGGGAAGTTTTTATATAGTACTTTTAGCCAATGGGACAATCAAGACATTATGACTTTTTTTATTGAACATGGTGTTGCTTTAAAAGAAGAAGACCACGGCCGAATGTTTCCAGTCAGTAACTCAGCTAAAACCATTGTTCAAACGCTGCTAGCCGAATTAGAAAATCTAAATGTGACCATCTTCTTTAACACAGCTATCGAAAAGATTATTTCTGACGGGGAAAAAATTCAAGGTGTTAGAACTGAAAAGGGTGATTTTGGCGGAAAATGTGTTGTTGTCACCACAGGCGGCATGACTTATCCAAACACAGGAGCTACCGGTGATGGATATAAAATGGCAAAAACTCTGGGTCACCACGTCACTCCACTTTATCCGACTGAGTCTGCTATCTTTTTAAATGATTCTTTTATTACTGATAAAACATTGCAAGGACTATCTTTAAGAGACGTTCGTTTAACCGTTCTAAATCAATATAATAAAGAAGTTACCGCCCATAAAATGGATTTATTATTTACTCATTTTGGTGTTTCCGGTCCGGCTGCCCTACGCTGTTCAGGATTTGTAAATCAATTATTACGAGAACAATCTACAGTAACTTTGTCATTAGATTGTTTACCAGAACTATCTGAGGAAGCAGTGAAAGAAAAAATAGCTGAATTGGGTGAAACCTCTAATAAACAGCTAAATAATGCTCTAAGTATTTTACTTCCTGAGCGTTTACTAAATTTTTTCCTTCAAAAAGCAATGCTAACTAACAAAACTTATCGCGAAGTAAACGAACATGAATTGATTGAGCTCATCAACTTAATCAAAAACTTTCAAATGACCGCCACAAAAACATTAGGTCTAGAAAAATCTTTCGTAACTGGCGGTGGTATCGAACTAAAAGAGATTTCACCTAAAACTCTTGAAAGCAAAAAAATCACCGGCTTGTTTTTTGCCGGTGAAGTGCTCGATGTTAATGGTTATACAGGTGGTTTTAACATTACTGCTGCTTTTTGCACGGGACATGTTGCTGGTACCCATGCCGCTTATCAGAGTTTTGCTTAATTTTGAATTAAATCTACTGTTTGCCCCTTTGTTATTTCCAGAATAGCATTTGGGGCAATTTCTATCTGTAAGCCACGTTTGCCTGCCGAGACAGCTATTGTGTCATAACTTGCAGCTTCTAGTGCAATAAAAGTCGGAAATAGTTTTTTCATCCCGATTGGTGAACAGCCTCCTCGAATGTAACCAGTCAAACTTTCTAAATCTTTTACATGTAGCATTTCAACTTTTTTATTACCTGAAGCTTTGGCTAACTTTTTTAAGTCTAGCTCGTGATCACTAGGTATCACTGCAACGATTGGTCCGCTGGCATTTCCAACCGCCACTAGTGTTTTAAAAATACGCTCCGCCTCTATCCCAACTTGTTCAGGTACATGGCGGGCACTTAAATCATTCTCAGACCACTCATATTGATGTTCTATATAAGAAATTTTTTTCTGTTCAATCAAACGAATCGCATTTGTTTTTACTTGTTTTTTCTTAGCGATTTTTTCCACCTCTAACTAAATTCATCTAAAAATAGTTTTAACTTTTCAACTTCTAATTGACCTGGTGCAGAAGCTAGGCCAGGTAAATGTCCATAAGTCATGCAAGAGCCATCTAAATAGCCAGCTACTCGCGATAGTTTTCCAAGATTTCCTTGTGATACACTCACAATCGGTAAGTTTACAAAGGTTTGTGCCTTTAACGTCGTTCTCATTAATCGAATCACATCGGATTGATTTTGCGGAACGACTACAAGTTTGGCAATGTCTGCCCCCCAATGTTCCATCATATTTAAACGGAATAATAAAACCGCATCTTCCGGTGTTTCAGAATAATTATGATCACTTAGAATTACTTTTACATCTAATGCTTGCATCCAGCGAATAAAGGTTGTTCCCAACGTATCTACGTGGGTTAACTCAATGTCCGCTACATCAATGGAACGAGAAGTTACTGCAAATTCATTAATTCTGCGATACTCACTTAATGGCAGATCTGCCTGTCCACCCTCTTCAACAGTTCGCAAATTAAAAATCAACGGAATGTTGCGCAGCTCTTCCCTTAAAGCCAATAATGTCAACAATAATTCTTCATCATCTTGCAGATTTTTATAATAATCTGCCCGCCACTCAACTATGTCTCCATTGACTTTTGCTTGACTAGCCTGTGACATAATTTCATCAAATGTTTCACCAATAATTGGTACACAAATTTTTGGTTTTCCTGCATCCAATCGCATATCTCTTATTTGAACAGCCATCATCTTACTCATTCCCCACGATCATTTTTTATTTTTTAATTTCGTAAAATAGTACTTTTAAATAATTGCTTTCTTCAAACGCCGCTACTGGAAAATCTTGAGGCAAACGAAACGTTTCTTTTAGTTGGTAGGTTACACCCTGTTCGTCCAAACTCTTTTCAATACTTTGTCGAAATTTCTTTAATGTTAAATTTGACGCATTAGTGGAAGCAATAATTTGCCCTTTTGGATTTAATATTTTTAAGCTTTCAGCAATCAAGCGACCATAATCTTTTGCCACTGAAAATGTCTTCTTTTTATTTCTAGCAAAACTTGGTGGGTCTAAGATGATTAAATCATAACTAAAACCTTTTCTTTTAGCATACTTAAAATATTCAAAAGTATCCATCACTACTATCTTTTGCTTTTCTAAAGAAATTTGGTTCACTTCAAACTGTTCTCTGGTTTTGTCTAAACTGCGTTTAGCTAAATCAACACTTGTTGTTCCTGCGCCGCCAACAGCTGCTGCAACAGAAAAAGCACCGGTGTAGCTAAACATATTTAAGACTTTTTTTTCTTTTGCAAGTCCAGAAGCCAAACGTTTGCGAACTTCTTTTTGATCAAGAAAAATTCCTGTCATATATCCCTCATCTAAGTAAGTAGCATAATTAATGCCATTTTCTTTAACTAGCCAAGGTTCTGCAGGTTTCTCTCCGATGTACCAATTACTTTCCGGTAAATCCGATTGAAAACGAATTTTTTCGACAATACCAAGATTATCTGATAGGACTTCCGAAATTGTTAGCAATAATTCTTCTTTCAAGGCATAAATCGTTTCGTTATACCACGATATCACTAAATAACCGGCATAATAATCGATAGTGATACCACCAAAGCCATCACCTTCACCATTAAATAAACGAAAGGCTGTGGTTTCATTGTTTTGAAAAAATTTCTTTCGCTTAGTAACTGCTGTCTGAAATAACTCATGTAAGAACGTTTTATTAATTTTCAAAGCTTCGTAACTAATTAACCAGCCGATTCCTTTGTTTTGTTTTCCTAAATAGCCTGTACCTAAAATCTCTCCTCTTTCGTCTAAAAAAGTCAGATATTCTTTAGGTATATCGCTTATTTTTGTTTGCAAATCTTCAGGTTGAATCAGTGGATTTTTCTTTCTAATTTTTTGACTCGCCTTTTTTGTTAATTGTATTTTCAAATTTGTTTCCCTCGTTTCTTTTCAAGTATAACAAAATATTTAAGTGAATACGCTTATAAAGTTTTTTTTAAGTCGGCTTTAGATCAACTTAAATTAGATTGACGACATTATAAAATCCATGTAAACTCTAGGGAAGTGCTTTAAATGAAAAATTTAAACAAACCTTTTATTAGGAAGGAAGTTAACTTTGAGAAAATTTAAAATTTCATCAATCTTAAATAAGCGATTAGGTTTCTTTGGCCTACTAACCCTATTACTATGGGCCAAAAGTATATTTGCTTATCTATTTGAATTCAATTTGGGGATTGAAAGTTTAATGCAATATTTCATCCTCTTTATCAATCCATTTGCAACAACAATGTTCCTATTGTCGATTGCATTATATATTAGACGGCCTAAAGCAGCCTATCGAACGATGATCGTTATCTATGCTTTAGCAACTCTGCTTTTGTTTTCAAATGTTGTCTACTATCGCGAATTTACTGATTTTATCACTATTAACACAATGCTTGGTGCTGGTAAAGTAGCTAGCGGACTTGGCGAAAGCGCCATAAGACTTTTCCGTCCTTATGATTTCATCTTCATGATTGATATTTTAATCCTTCCAATTCTTTTATGGAAGAAAATAATTAAAGAAGAAGAAAGACCAGTGAGAGCTCGAATGGCATTAGCCGTAACTGCCTTATCAGTTATGATCTTTTCTGGAAACTTATTTTTAGCTGAAGCTGACCGAACTGGTCTACTAACTAGAACCTTCTCACGGGATTATTTAGTTAAGTATTTAGGAATTAATGCTTTTACAGTTTATGATGGCGTTCAAACATACCGTACTAATCAGGTAAAAGCAGAAGCCAGTGCCAACGATTTAACAGACGTTGAAGCTTACGTAAACGAACATTATGCAGCACCAAATGCTGACTATTATGGACTTGCTGATGGACGGAATGTCATTACTATCCATTTAGAAAGCTTCCAACAATTCTTAATTGATTATAAATTAAAAGATGAAAATGGTGTGGAGCACGAAGTAACGCCGTTTATCAACAGTATCTACCATGAAAATAGTACTTTCAGTTTTGATAATTTCTTCCACCAAGTAAAGGCTGGGAAAACATCTGATGCCGAAACTTTGATGGAAACTTCATTATTTGGTTTAAATCAAGGATCATTATTTACTCAACTTGGTAGTGAAAATACTTTCCAAGCTGCGCCAAGCATTTTAAATCAAACAAAAGGTTACACTTCAGCGGCTTTCCACGGAAACTCAGGGAACTTCTGGAATCGAACAGAAACTTATAAAAATTTAGGCTATGATTACTTCTTTGACTCATCTTATTATGATGTCAACGATGATAACTCATTCCAGTATGGTTTACATGATAAACCTTTCTTTAATCAATCTGTTCAATATTTAGAACATTTACAACAACCATTCTATTCTAAGTTTATTGCTGTTACAAACCACTATCCATATAGCCAGTTAACTGGTGATGAAGCTGGTTTCCCAATGGCGAACACAAGTGATGAAACAATTAATGGCTACTTTGCAACAGCGAATTATTTAGATAAAGCAGTTGAAGAGTTCTTCACTTACTTAAAAGAAACTGGTTTATACGATAACTCAATTATTGTAATGTACGGTGATCACTATGGTATTTCTGAATCCCGTAATCCTGATTTAGCTGAGTTAGTCGGAAAAACTTCTGACACTTGGACAAATTATGACAACGCACAAATGCAAAGAGTCCCATACATGATTCATGTTCCAGGCCAAACAAATGGTGGAATTAATCATACTTATGGTGGTGAAGTTGATGCTTTACCAACCTTACTTCACTTATTGGGCGTTGACACAAGCAAATATATTCAAATGGGTCAAGATTTATTATCTCCTGAAAATGATCAACTAGTTGCTTTCCGTAACGGTGATTATATGACACCAGAATATACAAGTTATAGTGGCAGTGTTTATTCCAATTCAAATGGCCAAATGATTTTAGAGCCAGATGATGAGCTGCAACAACAGTTAGATACATGGGAACTTGCTGTCGACAAACAACTATCTACCTCCGATGATATTAATAATGGTGACCTTTTACGATTCTACACAGAAAGCGGATTGGAACCAATTGATTCATCCCAATATAATTATAAAGATAGCGTCAGCAAAATGGAGCAAATCGAATCAGACTTAGGTGCTGAATCGACTAGCATCTTCTCAAAAAATGGCGGTAAGACGACACAAAGTTTATACAGCACGAAAACTTTCCAACAATATCAACAAGAAAATGGCTCCAGCGAAACATCTGATAACGCTGAAGAATAGATCTGCAAACTACTCAATTTCGATTGGGTAGTTTTTTTTACGCCTTTTTTTCTTATCAGCTTCATACTTCTTTCAAACTATTCTTTTATACTATTTTGTGAGGTGAAAAGTATGAGCTATCTTAACAATGTTGTATCTACGATAAAAAACCGTAAAGCAGAGGCCTCAATTCTTTTTCTAACTACCTTAACCTTACTGTTTTTACTAACCAGCGTCTTAATTATGAAATTAATCTTGAATCAAATTGATCAAGCTAGCAATGTTCAATTATTTACAGCTAATGAATTATCAGAAATTCAAACCTTTTATTCCTTTTGGTTTTTTGTTTTCATTTTGTTAGGAAGCTTATTATTAGTGGTGATTTTCAGTATAAAATTATTAAAATCCCATCAAAAAAAGATGGATATGAGACTTTCAATATATACGACCGGGATTGAATTAATTTTCTGCATTCTTGCTGCTGCCCTGGCATTAACAACTTTATTCGCTTTATTTGAACCATTTTATGAAAAAATTCTACAAAATATTTATCAATATGGTTTGACTCAGTTTCATGATTTGCCAACATACGTACTTAGTAATGGAACAAGCGGCATTGCTTACTCAATAGATAACTCTCTTTCTTATAGTCTTTCTTCAGTTACTTTGTTAAACCTTTTTTTTAAATCCCTCGGTAAGACAGTTGGAATATTATTGCTTTTTCTTTTGTTGCTCATTTCCGTTTATTCTTTTATCAATTACCAAAGAAAAAAGATAAAAGTTCGCTAATCACGAACATTTATCTTTTTTTTTGTTCTATTATTCAAATATTCCTTGAACTACCTCTAGTCCTTGCATATACTTTTAAAGTATTCGTTACTTAAACGATGCAATTATACAAAAGGAGCGTTTCATATAAATGGAAAAACTGTTTAAACTCAAGGAAAATGGTACAACTGTTTCCACTGAATTAATGGCGGGCGTTACTACATTCTTTGCGATGAGCTATATTTTATTTGTTAATCCAAGCATACTATCTTCAGCTGGTATGCCGTTTCAAGCAGTCTTTTTAGCAACAATTATTGCTTCAGTCATCGGAACTTTAGTCATGGGGTTATTTGCAAATGTTCCTTACGCGCAAGCACCAGGTATGGGCTTGAATGCTTTCTTCACTTACACAGTTGTCGCTGGTCTTGGTTATAGTTGGCAAGAAGCTTTGGCGATGGTTTTTATTTGTGGACTTATTAATATTTTAATTACTGTAACAAAAATTCGTAAAATGATTATTCGCGCTATTCCTGAAAGTATGCAACAAGCTATTGGCGGAGGAATTGGTATTTTTGTTGCCTACGTTGGTTTAAAAAATGCTGGGTTATTAGCCTTTTCTGCTACCGGAGCAGATGTAACAAGCAGCATCGTTACGGATAACCAAATTCAAAGTGTAGCAATGGGATCAGGTGTTGTTCCAGCTTTAGCTAACTTCAACAATGCACCCGTATTATTAGCGGTTTTAGGATTATTTATCACCATCATCTTAGTAATCAAAAAAGTTCGTGGCGCTATTTTAATTGGAATTATATTAACTACTTTATTAGGTATTCCTATGGGCGTTGTTCAATTTAGCAGCATCGATTGGCAAGCAAATTCCTTAAGTAGCTCAATTGGCGCATTAGGAACTACTTTTGGTGCAGCTTTTGGTGCAGAAGGACTTGGCTCACTATTTTCCGACAGTAGTAAATTGCCACAAGTTCTAATGACTATTTTGGCTTTCAGTTTATCTGATACTTTTGATACAATCGGAACCTTTATTGGTACTGGGCGTCGCACAGGTATCTTTTCTAAAGAAGATGAAATGGCCATTGAAAATGCAAATACCTTAGGCTTTAAAACAAAAATGGATAAAGCATTATTCGCTGATGCAATTGCAACTTCAATCGGAGCAATCTTTGGGACATCTAATACAACAACTTATGTGGAATCAGCTGCCGGAATTGGTGCTGGTGGTCGAACAGGTTTAACTTCAGTTTTTGTAGCCATTCTATTTGCGCTAAGTAGTTTACTATCTCCAGTTATTGCTGTTGTACCCGCACAAGCTACCTCGTCCGCTTTAATTATTGTTGGTGTGATGATGTTGGCTTCATTTGCTGATATTAACTGGCTAGATTTAGAAGAAGCCATTCCAGCTTTCTTCGCAAGTATTTTTATGGGCTTATGTTATAGTATCTCTTACGGAATCGCAGCAGGCTTCATAACTTATACATTAATCAAAGTTATCAATTCTAAGACTAAAGAAATTTCACCTGTTTTATGGGTGGTAGATGCATTGTTCATCGCAAACTTTGCAATTTTAGCTTTATTATAAGAAAAAAGGTTCGTAAGAAAATTATCTTACGAGCCTTTTTTAGTCATTATTTATTTCTTCATCTGGAAAACTTATAGTAAAGGTTGTCCCTTCGTTTAACGTACTTTCTACATCAACTGTCCCATTATGTAGACGAACTAGCTCTTGAACAATCGACAAACCCAAGCCAGATTCCCCATACTTAGTATTTTTCCTCGATGGATCAACTTTGTAATAACGATCCCAAATATTTTTTACTTGTTCTTCATTCATGCCAATTCCTGTATCAGCGATTTTTACAATCGTTTGCTTGTCTTTTTTGAACACGCTGACCCTGATTTCACCATCTTCAGTAAACTGAATCGCATTTTGCATAATGTTCACCATAACTTGAACAAAACGATCATAATCAGCGTAGATTGTAACAGGTTCTTGTGTTTCTAAAATCAATTGATCTCCTGCGGCCGCTGCTTTTTGTTCCAATTGTGTAACTAAGGTGCTTAACGTTTCTGTTGCATCGAATTTTTTAATTATAATGCTGATTTGATTGGTTCGGATTTTTTCATAATCCAAGTTTTCGTTAACCAAACGAATCAATCGAGCTGTCTCATTTTGCATTAGACTAATAGCTTTTGCCTTTTGATCTTCAGGGATAGCGTCATATTGCAATCCTTCCAACAGACCATTGATTGTGGTCAAAGGCGTTCGCATTTCATGAGAAGCATCCGCCATAAACTGTCGCCGTCGTTCCTCTTGCCTTTCAATTTCTTCATTTGATTCTTTTAAAGATTCCGTCATTGAATTAAAATCACTCGCCAAATCGTCAAACTCATCTTTCCCATGATCTGGAATTTGGATATCAAAGTTCCCTTTAGCAATTTCATCAGTAGCCGATCGAATACTCTTAATTCTTTTTAACTGTCGTGTAGCAAAGAAATAACTCACTATAATTGCTAAAATCGAAGCAATAATGAAACCTTTGAACAAATTACTGCGAATTGCGTTGATACTATTTTCAACATTAGTCGCTGGTTGACTGATTACTAATACTCCATAAAAACCACTTCCCTTTTTATTAAAGGAAACCATCGCATATGAAGTTGTCTGTGATTCGCCATACTCATTGTTTTCAGTGGTCATTTTTTGGCTTTCACCATTTTTTAACGCCTGCCATTGCTTACTTGAAATCAATTTGTCAGAAATTGTACTGGAACTTAATGGATACTTAATCTTACCGTTGGTATCGTAAAAAACTAAAGAAACACCTTCTTGATCTAATGTTTGCTCCGTTAAGCTTAAAGCAGCTAAAAATTGTTCATCGTCGGTCAAACTGGAAAATTGAGACTCTTCACTTAGTTTTCGGCTCATCTGGTCAACTGCCTCCGCGTAACGAGCCAACTGATTATAATTATCTTGTTCCAAAGTTTGACGAGTAAACTGCGTGAAAGAAAAGCCTAATGTAATGACCATCAATAAGATAACTCCCGCAAAAGCCAATAACTGTTGGTAAAGATACTTCATTAGGCTACTCCAGAATCATCAAATTTGTAGCCCACTCCCCAAACAGTTTGAATTACTTGCGGGCCTACCTTTTCAATCTTTTGGCGCAATTTTTTAATATGGGCATCCACCGTCCGTTCATCACCAAAATATTGATAATCCCAAACCAATTCTAATAGTTGCTCACGAGTGAAAACTTGCCGTGGTTTTTTTGCCATCGTATACAATAAATCAAATTCTTTTGGCGTCAGACCTTCCACCGGTTTATCTTCTAGATAAGCTTCCCGCGTTTTTAAATTCATTTTGAAGTGATCTGTCTGAATATCAAAAGAATTGTCAGATTGTTTTGCATCATCTTCTCCTTCAGAGCCTAATTCACTACGGCGGTGTAGAGCCTTAATCCGTGCAATCAAAGTTAACGGTGAAAATGGTTTCGTCACATAATCATCAGCACCCATTTCTAAACCGATTACTTGGTCACTCTCGGAATCTCTCGCAGTCAACATAATAATTGGCACACTGCTAGAGACTTTACGAATCTCACGACCGATTTCCATTCCATCCATTGTTGGTAAATTTAGATCCAAAGTAATCATGTCCCATTTTTCAGGATCAGCTAGAAAAGTATCCAGACCTTCCTTACCATCATATTTGAAAGTTGCTTCCCAGCCTTCATTTAAGAAAAACATTTGCATCATTTCTGAAACTGATTCATTATCTTCAATCATTAATATATTCATTTTTAATTCCTCACTTATCAAATTTTTACTTTTATAACCTTAGTATACTCTAAAAGCCGTTTATCAGCTATAAACTACTGAATTGTTTCGATAAGTATTTGGATTTTCTTCATGATTTGGTAGAATATAAGAAGAAAATGAGAAGGAGTGTCCAATATGTATCAAGCCATTGCTTTTTTTGATTTAGACGGTACTTTATTAAATGATCAATCAGAAGTTACACCTGAAATTAGCCAAACAATGCTTCGCTTAAAAGAAAATAATATCTTACCAATTATTTCTACAGGTCGTTGTGAATTTGAAATACAGGTGATTAAAAAGGCCGCCCATATCGATGCTAGTATTACAATGAATGGTATGTATGGAATTTATGAAAATGATACGATATTTTCCAATAAAATTGACATCGCAACTTGTCAAAAAATGTTAGATTTCACACGCAAACTCAAACATGAAGTGGCCTTTTACTCTCATGAAACAATGTTTATTTCTGGCGTCAATCAATTGGTCAAAGACTCCTACCAATATTTTAACAATGTGGTTCCCCCCATTAAAACAGATGCTTTCTTAGAATATGAAACCAACATGCTTTTAGTATTGACTGATGAATTAGATGAACTTTATCACGAAGCTTTTGCCGACGAGTTAACTTTTTTCAGAAATGGACCCAAATGTATTGATGTTGTAAATAAGGGTATTTCAAAAGGAACCGCGATTGATGAAGTGAAAAACTTCCTACAACAAGATATCCCAACTTTTACCTTCGGCGACGGCTTAAATGATTTGCCTATGTTTGAATCTTCCGATTATCAAATTGCCATGGGAAATGCGCTACCTGAAGTCAAATCAGCCGCTAGTTTTATTTCCACTGAGAATACCGAGCACGGGATTATCAATGGTCTTAAACATTACGACTTGATTTAGTATTTAGATTGTACTTTTTTTATTGTAGTGATATAATAATCGTTGCACTAAATTTGTCTTATCGGGGACGTTAAGGATTCGACAGGCATTGTTTGAGCTTGAGTTGCGCTTCGTAGGTTACGGCTACGTTAAAACGTTACAGTTAAATATAACTGCAAAAGATAACAACAATTCTTACGCTTTAGCTGCCTAAAAACAGTTAGCGTAGATCCTCCCGGTATCGCCCATGTGCTCGGGTAAGGGTCCTATTCTAAGTGGGATACGTTTTAACTTTCCGTCTGTAAGTTGAAAAAGAGATCATCAGACTAGCAAAGTTTGCGGCCTGTTATACGGCAGAAGACTAAGCGAATTTTAAATGGTATAACTATGAGCGTAGAGGCTTAAGTGGCAAAATGTTTGGACGCGGGTTCAATTCCCGCCGTCTCCATCTGTAGTTTTTCTAAGAGTTAAAACCTTGATTTAATAGGTTTTAGCTCTTTTTATTCCTAAATTTTACTGATTTGATATAAAAGGAAACCAGTACGCCAAATATCTTTGGAATATGAAGTTAAAAACTTCTACTATATTGAAATATGTACAAGGTGCCACCGATACAAGTCCTGTCAGAACTACTCCAGATGAAGCTAAAATCTTAAGAAGGTATTTAAAAGAAGAAGGCGAGGAACTCTTACCCTTGAAAAACCTAATCGGCATACTGGTAAAGAAATAGAAATCTCCGTCAAGAAAGTAAAGCAAACCATTACAATGCACCAAAGATGTTCCACCTGCTTAACATATCTAGAGCTGTATATTATTGAAAAAACAATTTAACAGCCTATCGCAAAAGTATCTCTTCTACTGGCTCTGAACAATTTTTTTTATTGGACATTTTCTATTTATACCTTCTCAGTAAAGATATGTTCAAAAAAGTCTACACATATCAATTCTAACAAGTCCATCCTTGTTTTAAAGCAAGAATAAAAGTACCTCTTCCAGTGTTTGCACGATCAAATATTTTTTATATGGTTATTTCCTCATAATTTTTTTTCAATGTAAATAATATCTCCTAATGTTTTCATTTCCGTAGCATGACTTTGCTTGCTATATCCAGTATCTTCCATATTAATAAAATAGAGCATCAATGAAACAGCTTCATCTTTCGATAACTCTATTTCTTCTCTTTAAGAATTTCCAATTCAACTCTTGCAAACCAATTTCATAATGTTTAGGATAAAATGCTTTTACATCCCAAATTATTGGAGAATAACCATCACTCTACAGATACTAAAAAGCCCAAAAATCGCTCCTAAAATAGCTTCGATTTTTGGACTTAGTATGATTGACGCAACTTTAATCGAAATAAATCATTAAAGAAGTGAATACCAACATAATCATTATAGCTAGTAACGTTGCAATTAAATCCATTAAGTCAGGAGATAATACATCGTAAGTGGATAATCTTTTTTTCAATCAATGAAGTTCTGATACCTTTTATTGAATGAAATTGATGTAGCTGCTTAATTAATGAAGAGACATACACTTCAAATTTCAGTGTTGACCAACCATTTAAAGTTCAGTATGAACAAGACTTAGATATTAAAAATCATGGTTATGGGCATCTAATCTAAGATTTGTCTTGAACTAGATTTTCTTCCATTGACACTGTAAAATGCTACCAGAAAAATCGCCTGTTTCTTTATGTGGATGTAATGAAATTTTTTACATTCTCATTTCACCTAAACGTTATTTAATGATATTTACATGGTGCTTGATATGTTCTTCAATAAAGGTTGCTATCATGAAGTAGCTATGGTCATACTCTTTTTCAATCTGGTAGGTTACACAAGTATGCGATTTTTTTGCCCCTGCTAAAAAAGCTGCCTCATTCAATTGGATTTCATAAAAGTTATCTTTTGATCCTTGAGTAATCAGGATTGGAGAATTTTTAAATCCCGTTTTCTCAACTAATTTAGCTGCATCCCAGTTCTCCCAATTGCTTTGATCTGATCCCAAATAATTTTCAAAGGCTTTTTGTCCCCACGGTACATTCATGGGATTAGAAATTGGTGCAAAAGCTGAGATGGCTTGAAAGCGCTCAGGATTTTTAAGTCCAATCACTAAAGCGCCGTGTCCTCCCATGGAATGACCCATAATACTTTCTTGTCCTGAAAAATTCGGAACAAGATTATAGACAATCTCTGGTAATTCTTTAGTTAAGTAGTCATACATCTGATAGTGCCGTTTCCATGGCTCCTTTGTCGCATTAAGATAAAAACTAGCCCCTTGCCCTAAATCCCAATCAGGGCTGTCTTCTTCGATTTTCCTCGGAGAAGTATCAGGCATCACAAAAGCCACCCCATTTTCTGAGGCATACTTTTGAAATCCACTTTTTTGGCTAAAATTATCATCTGTACAAGTTAATCCCGCTAAAAACCAGATTAACGGCACAGCTTTCTGTTCTTCAGCTTTTTTTGGGATAAATAAGCTAAAAGTCATTTTACACTGCAAAATAGTAGATTCATGACTGTATTTTATTTGTTGTCCTCCAAAAGACTGATGTTGCTCTAATATTTTTAGACCTATTTGCTTATTCTCCATAGGTCAACATTGTCCGAATAGATTCTCCACGATGAAGTAAGTCTAATGATTGATTGATTTGAGAAAAGTTTAAATGATGGGTAATAAATGAATCTAGGTCAATCTCACCTTGCATAAAGTCTTCTACCATGCCAGGTAATTGCGTCCGTCCCTTGACCCCTCCAAAGGCTGAACCTTTCCAAACACGTCCCGTTACCAATTGGAATGGACGAGTATGAATTTCTTTACCTGCTCCAGCAACACCAATAATAATACTTTCTCCCCAACCTTTATGGCAAGCTTCTAAAGCAGAACGCATGACTTCAACATTACCGATACATTCAAAACTATAGTCTACGCCACCGTTAGTCATCTCAACAAGAACTTCTTGAATCGGACGATTGTAATCAGCTGGATTAACAAAATCAGTTGCGCCCATTTTTTTCGCTAATTCCCACTTATCAGGATTCATGTCAATTGCAATGATTCTTTTAGCATTGGCTTTCTTTAAGCCTTGGATGACTGCTAAACCAATTGCTCCAAGTCCAAAAACTGCTGTGACTGCATCTTCTTCAACAGCTGCAGTATTTTTTACGGCCCCTAAACCAGTTGTCACGCCACAGCCAAGTAAACCCACTTTATCTAAAGGAGCTGCTTCATCAATTTTTACTAAATTGATTTCGTTGACTACTGTGTATTCGCTGAAAGTACTAGTTCCCATGTAATGATAAATTGGTTCTCCGTTGTAAGAAAATCTTGTGGTTCCATCAGGCATTAACCCTTTGCCTTGGGTTTCACGAACGGCTGAACATAGATTGGTTTTCCCAGATAAGCAAAATTCACATTCACCACATTCTGGTGTATATAAAGGAATAACGTGATCGCCAACTTTTACTGAGGTTACTTCGTCGCCAACTTTTACAACTACTCCCGCGCCTTCATGTCCTAAGACAACTGGAAAAACGCCTTCAGGATCATCACCTGACAAGGTAAAAGCATCTGTGTGACAAACAGACGTATACAAAATTTTAACCATGACTTCTTTTGCTTTTGGATCTGCTACATCAATTTCGACGATTTCAAGCGGTTGCCCTGGGCCAAATGCTACTGCTGCTCTACTTTTCATTTATACTACCAACTTTCTTTTTTTAAAATTTATTACTTATAGTTCGTAACAGTTAACAAGGTTGTATCTATTACTTAGATTACTATATCATCTCAAAAAGTCATTACAATACTGCTTTTTTTATCAGTATCTAATTTTTTAACTTTTCTCGCCTATATCAACGTTTTAGTTCATTATTATTTTTTTTAATCTCAATTTAAGTACAAATTATTGTTTCATACTGATAAATTATTCAGTATTAATAAATTCAAATAATTAGATTTGCATGTGTAAATAAGCGGTAAATTATGCCATGAAAGACTTCTTGTTTTAATAAATCGAAGAAATTTCCCATCATCGATTTATCTAAACAGTTTTTTTTCGTGACATGCTTTGAAAAATATTGTGTTCTTTTAGTTTGTAACCCTAAGCTTTCATTTGATAGGTTCAATCTTGATCTGTGTGAAAAATGCGTGATAAAGACAGTCATTAGTTTTCTGGATTCTTTTCCCTAATCCTTCCATGACATCTTTGGCATTTTTTTTAGAAATACGCTAAGAAATAATTTCGTTATTATACATATCCATAAATGGTTCTAAATAGCAATTTTTTTAAGTATATTTCCTTTATTATCTGTTTCAAAATACTTAAATTCAGTCGTATCTATCGTAATTTTTTGATGATAAACACTAGTATAAAAATGACGATGCAGGCGATTTTTTCCGATTGGACCAATAGTTCCACGATAAGAAAGGTAAAAATAAGTGATTTTATAAAAATATATTATGATTCCTCTTACATTCGATTGCCCATATAGCATAGATTAGGACAAAAAAACTGTAAAAATTAATCAATTATTAGCTATATTTTCTACTGAGATTAAGTATTAAGAACTATTCTCCAAAAAAAGACTCTCCAACTTTTTTACCGTTGAAGAGTCTTTTTTACTTATTAGAACTGATAAATTTTATTTCCTTCACCATAGACACTTTCCCAGTCTAATTTAAATTGCTCAACACTGGAATCAGTCAATGGATGAGTCGCACTAGCTTTAAAAACATCATAACCAACAGCTACACCATATGCACCATTCACTGCAGCTTTTTCCACTTGTAAGGCATTTTTAAATGATGCCCCCAAAACTTTAGTAGTCAAATTATTTTGGCGAAAAGCTTTGACTGTGTTTAATACTACTTGATCACCATCCGCTGAAATGTTACTTACACGATTCACATAGATTGCTACGTAAGAAGCACCTGCATTAGCTGCTAATAGCGCTTGATTAACATCAATAATCGCTGTTGCAGTAGTTTTAATGCCCAATTCCTTCAAAGCCATCATTGCTTGATAACCTGCTGTTGTCGCAGGAATTTTTACATATAGATTGCCTTTGATATTTTTTCTTAAAGCCTGTGCTTCTTTCACCATATCTTCGGCTTTAGTTGCGACTACTTGGATATGAAATTCTTTTTCTTCACCAATTAGTTTAGTGATTTGGGTTGTTAGCTCAAAAAATGGGACCTTTTTATTTTTTAAATCATTTTTGACAATCGTAGGGTTCATGGTCACACCTGCGATTGGATAGGTACTAGCTGCTTCTTTGACAACCTCAACATCTGCTGCATCAATATAATAAATCATCTTTTTTCCTCCTATTTTAAGCAATTCCTAGTACTGATAAAATAATTCCAAAAGCAACGATACCAACCAAAACTAAGTTAAAGCTAACTTTTTTATTCATTAAGTAGAAGCATAGTAAAGTAACCCCTAATGGCACCATACCCACTAAAATTTGATCTAAAATATCTTGTAGTTTAAACATCGTGTCACTACCGGCACTCCATTGTAACTTGGCAGTGAAGGTAACAATATTACTAGTCATCCCACCTACCATGATTAATCCTAAAGTGCTAGCAGCCTTGGTCATAATATGAATGACCCCACTAGAATAAATCTTTTCGATATACTTTGAACCTAATGTGTAACCTAAAAAAGTCCCATAGTAACGTGTGATAATTGACGGGATATTGTAAATTAATAAAAAGACCAGAGGTGCTAAAATATTGCCTTCATTTCCTAAACCAACAGCTACACCAGCAGCGATAATTCGTAAAACACCCCAGAAAATCGAGTCTCCTATTCCTGCCATTGGTCCCATTAAGCTTGATTTCACAGCATTAATAGAACTTTCGTCAAAGTCTGGTTTTTCACTGTTTTCTTTTTCCATAGATGCTGCTAAGCCCATGATGAATGAAGAAAAGTTTCCCGTTGTGTTGAACCAGACAATGTTACGATACAAAGCTTCCTTTTTATCTTCAGCTTTTTTATAGAAGCGATTAATTGCAGGCATTAAAGCGTAAGCAAAACCGGCGCCACCGTTTTTTGCATAACTATATTGGGCGTATAAAGGAAACGAGCGCCAAAAGATCGAATGGATCATTTTTTTATCTTCTTTAGTTAATTCATTTTTTGATGTCATGCGAAAAAGTCCTCCTCATCGTCACCAGCAACCGGTGCAGCTGTTTTTAAATTTTTTAATTCCAACATTTCTTTATCTCTCATGGCACCACTCACGGCAATGACTGTTCCAATAATTGCTAAAGCCACCAATGGTAGTTTTAAATAAGCCACCAAAGTGAATCCTAAGAAATAAAAGATGGCAATTTTCTTCTCCCATAACATCTTTAATAAAATTGCAAACCCAGCAGCCGGTAACAAGCCACCACAGACAGCTAATCCATTCATAATTACATCTGGAATAGCGTCTACAAAAGTTTTGACTGGACCAGAACCTACTAAAACTGCCACAAATACAATGATTGAAAAAGATAAGAATTTCAAAGCCCATAAACTAAAGTGTAGGGCGATAATACTTTTTTCTTTACCCGCTTTTGCTAAGCGATCAAAAGGTTCAGCTGAAGCACTTAGTATAATTGAAATTAACGTTTCCATTGCTCCAGCTAAAATCCCAATAGGTAATGCCAGAGTAAGAGCAACTTCTGGGCCATCGTTTAACATAATTGCAAAAGCTGTCCCAAAAACAGTTCCCACCGCTGGATTAACTGCTGCGGTACCACCAACATTAATCGCTCCCATAAAGACAGCTTCCAGTGAGGCACCGATTACGATTCCAGCATGTAAATCTCCTAATACTAAACCAACTAACGGTCCCACGACAATCGGTCGATCAATCATACTTTGTCCAGTCAACCAATTCCCGCCATAAGTTACAAACATTACCACAGCCAATAAAAATGCATTTAAGACCATCATTTTCTCCTCCAGTAATCTATAGTTTATTATGAGATTTCAATAAATCTGCGGCTTTTTTAATCGGTTCATCAGGCAAGGTTTGTAAAATAATTTCATTGTCTGATGCGATTAAAGCTTTTAAATTTTCAAGTTCACTATCGCTAACTAAAACCGTTTTAGTTAAATTTAGTTTTCCAGCAATGTCTTCTCCATCAAAGCGTCCAGCATTCGCGATATTGACTGTTAAGTTTGCTTCATTTAGTTCTTTGACTAAAGCCAAAGCATCTTTGATGGAGTTAACTAAAACAAAGATTCGCATTTTTTCAGCTTTAGGATTGTTCAATAACTGTACGGCGTCACTTAAGGATTTAATCGTTAATTTAACATTATAAGGTGCCGCCATTTTTAAGGTCATTTGTTGGGTTTCGTTGTTTGCTGCTGCATCATTTGCTACTACGATGCCGTCCGCTTGTAATTTTTTGGTCCATAATAATGCGACTTGTCCATGAATTAAACGGTCATCTACTCTTACTGTTACAATCATTTTTAACTTCCTCTCTTAGAAAAATTCTTCTTCTGCTTGATATTCTGGTTCTACAACTTTTAATTCTTCCCGACAAGCTTCTACTAACTGTTTCGCTTTGTCTGGTGTTACTACATCCGGGCTTAATAAAATTTCTAAAATAATTGGTAAATTAAAACCCGTAATTAAAATGGCTTGCCTTTTCTCTGTGTATTTAAAAAGTTGCTGATTCACACTACCGCCATATAAATCTGTGAAGACAATAACTTCATCAGTTGCCTGAAGGGTTTGAAAAAACGCTTCGTACTGTAAAGTAACGTCACTTTCATCGACGTAAGCATTAATCACTGTAACTTCTTCTCGTTCACCCACCAAAAGTTTCAAGCTACTATTGATACCATCAGCGAAATAACCATGTGTTGCAATTAATATTTTTCTCATCTTAAAAGCTCCTTTCATCTTATATTTAGCAAGCGGCGTGCCAATTTTTTTCAACTGAAATAATCCTTGCAGTTATAGGTTTTTCAGATACTTTTTTCAATCTGTCGAATTTTTTTGACACAAATACCACATCTGTCAAAAAAGTTAAGATTGGATTAGTTTATATAAAAGTTGCACTTCGTCTCGAGGCAAGTAAATATTATACTTGCGTTTAATATCGCTAAAAATTGAAGCAGTTAGTTTGTTGAATTGTTCCTCTTCCTCAGAAAATGCAATGCCTTCTTCTTGAATATCACTACTTCCAATTAATCGCTCTATCATAATTGCTATGTGCATCATCAAATTTAATCGCTTAAACATCTCAAAGTTGGCATCATAGTAATTTTCATAAAAAGAAATGATTTGCTCCACATCTTGAATCACGATCTGAGGATTTAGAATCGTTAAACTGTTAGAAATACTTTCAATTGAGAAAAAGCGAACCAAAGTATCTTTTAATTCAATAAATTGTTCTGGTAATACAGCATTTCTCAGTCCTTTTTTCAATATTTCTGTGCCTTTTGGTTCCAAAATATCGGAAATTTTTAGAGTTGGAATTTCACTTTGCAATCGGACTTCTGAAGTAGTGATTACTAACCGCGTATTTTCTAAAAAATGATCTTGTGGCTCTGCCTTAGTTAAACGTTCGTTATCAATGGTAATTACCGAGAGTTTATTAGGATCTACGAAAGTCTTAATGACCTCTGCTAATTTTTCGGCAATCCCTAAGCCCGAAATACAAGAAACGACGATATTTTCTCCTTTTGATAAGCCTTCATAATATTGCACTTCACTGTGATAGCCTTGACTAGCTGCTGAAACAATATCGGAAAAATTTCCCCCAGCTGACAACCGCGTGCCAATATCTAAGCCCATCATGGTATTCACATTATTAATAATTAATAACTCACCTTCTAAATAAGTCTTAATTTCACTGAACAATTTTCTCAATGACCCCATATCAACCAGTAAAATAAAGCCATTAGTTGTATCCACTTCATTAACAAATTGTCGAACACTTCTAACAATTTCAGGTACTGAAGATTCAATCGGCATATCTATAGCTTCAAAGACAAAATCCCCAGTTAAATAATTAACTACAGCTGCCATACTACTGGCAGTACTGGAACCATGAGTAACGATTAGTGCCGGTACCTGAACCTTAGTTTGCCAGTAATTTTTTAAGACAAAACTATAGAAAACTTCCAGACAACTTTCATTTGCAGGTTTAAAACTAGCTAAACTCTGAATTATTTTTTTGGCTAAGTAGTTTTCTTTTTTTAAATATTGATGCACTGTTTCTTGAGCATTTTTTATGACTGCTTCATCTAAAGGTTTCATTTCTTGGAAGTATTGATAAATACTTAAAAAAATGAGTTGTTCTTCTTTAGAAAACTTCACGCCCGTTTGTTTTTCTAACTTGTCTAGTTGACCAAAGAAGTTACGATTGTTCCTCATTGATATATCGGTTTCCTGTATGGTCTCGTTTAACTCTTGCCCCATCTGCTTTACAATTTTGTTGATTTTAGTAGATAGCAAATTAAAAATATGTTGATTAAAGCCATTCGTATTAAAAAATTGAATATCTTCCCAAAACGACTCAATTAATTCTCGTGAATAAGGCAAAATGATCTTTTCAGTTTGTTTTGGATTACCACTATGTGAAATTAATAAATCATCAAAGATATATTTCTCTTGCGTTGAGGTATCGGTAATTGTTGGAAAATATTCCCTTTTGATGACTAATTGATTCTCATTTTTGTTTTCATGCCAAGCGTTAGCACAACTAATCTTAATTAGGTTTTTTAATCGCCCGATATTTCCTTTGTACTTAGAAAAGGCTAAAAAATCTAATACATCACTGGTGATTAAAATATCTTTTTTTAATGAAACAACTTCATTTTGATAAAAGCGTTGAATCAAATTTAGGCGTTCTTCAAAAGGTCGTCGATTAAAGTCCGGCAAACTAATACTCACTGGAATACGTCGACGAAAAGTATCTAATAATACTTCATCATTGTTTTCCGTCGTAGCAAAAATAAATCGCAGATCTGCTCTTTTTAACTCTCCTTTGTCTCCGAGTGGTCGATAGATTCCTTGATCCATTAATAAGAACAGTTTTTCTTGATTTTCATAACTTAAACGATGAACTTCATCTAAAAATAAAATCCCGCCATCTGCATCATTAATTAAACCTGCACGATCTTGGTCGGCTCCCGTGAAGCTGCCCTTTTTATATCCAAACAAAGTTGCCGATAACAACTCAGGATTATTGGCATAGTCGGCACAGTTTAATACTACAAACGGTGCTTGAGTCATTAATAATTCTTTTTTCAAGCAATAATCATGAATCAATCCAGCGAGATAGCTTTTCCCCACCCCACTTTTTCCATTAATAATAATAGGTAAGCCTTTTGGTGGATATTCTACCGCTGCCTGACATTGCTGAATTTCATTAACTAAGCTACTATTTGAACCAATAAATGCTTCAAATGGATTATCATTGTTTATTTCATCTCTGATTTCACTGACCCATTTCACCGGCTTACCTGAAATTTTAGTTACTTTTCCAGCTTCTAATAAGTTATTTAAATAATGACTAGCAGAATTTCTTTTAATACCTAATGAATCTGCTAAAGCTTGTGTTGTAATCGTGGTTTTTTGAGTATCTTCTAACGATTTTAAACGGGCTAAAACTTTTTCTTCTGCGGTTTCGCGCATGACTGTTTCCCCCAATATATAAAAATTTTCTCTTAAAGAAAATACGTGACATCTTTTTATGTCACGTATTCTTTAAATTATTTAGTTTTTCTTTCAGCAGCACTCAATGACTTGCCATCGGAAATTTCTAAATCGGCAAGTACCTCATTGATATTCGCTAAATCGTCTTCACTTAAATTCCAGTTAAAAGTACTTGTATTTTCTTTAGCCTCTTCAGTATTCCGAACACCGGTAATGGCTGTTGAAACAAAGGGTTGCGTAGTGCTCCAGTTTAAAGCAATTTGCGCTAACGGTTTTTGATATTTTTCAGCTAACTCATCTAAGTAATCCACTAGTTTCATAATTTTTGAAAATTTTGGTTCATGATAGTAATCATAGAAAGTCAGGCGTACGTCGTCTGGTGACCAATCAGGTTTCTGACGAATTGCCCCTGTTAAAATACCCGAACCTAAGGACCCATATGTCATTGTGCCAATTCCTTGTTCTTCACACCATATCAAGAGTGATTTGTCATCTTCTTTTACCATGCTAAATGGCAATTGAACAAAATCTATACTACCAAATTCTTGTGCTGCTTCAATTCCGGCTTGATCAAAATTAGACACACCACTGAAACGAATTTTACCGGCTGCTTTCAAATCATTTAAAGCTCGCATGGTTTCCGCAATTGGCGTATTCGGATCTGGCCAGTGAATGATATAAATATCAATCATATCTGTGCCCAAGCGTTCCAAAGATTGTTGGCACTCTGCCAAAACATTTTCATAAGTATTATTATTAATTACACTACCATCTGGTGCATAACTAACCCCAAATTTTGTCGCAACTAAAACATTTTCACGATAACCATCTTTTAAGGCTTGTCCTACTACAACTTCTGAATGGCCGTCTGCATAAATTGGCGCCGTATCAATCAAATTAACACCTTGATCGATCATTTCACGAATCGCTGCTACTGAAGCTTGATCATTTACTTCGCCCCACATTTGTCCACCGATTGCCCAAGTACCGACAGCTAATTCTGAAATCTCTACATCTAGTTTTTTAATATTTTTATATCTCATTTTTTCACCCACTTGATTTTTATGATGCGATTGTTTTATTTCCAATTTCATTTTCAACTAATTTATTTTTCTTAAGTAAAAATAATAAAGAAACTGAAATGACCGTTCCAACTAAGACTGCTACTGCAAACATCAGTACATTACTGATTCCTCCCAAAATAGCAACAATCGGGCCGCCATGAGAGACCACATTTTCAACCCCGCCTAACATGGCAATCACTGAACCAGTGATCGAACCAATCACAACACTAGGAATCACATGGAGTGGATCGCTGGTAACAAAAGGAATTGCCCCTTCAGTAATCCCAAATAATCCCATGATAAAAGTAGCTTTGCCGGCGTTTTGTTCTTTACTATCAAACTTTTTAGCAAAAAGTATCGACGCTAAACCAGTACTAAGAGGTGGAATCGAAATCGCAACAGCGGTCACACCCATAATTTCATAGTTGCCTTCTGCAATTAAACCTGAGGCAAATAAAAATGCCGTCTTATTAAAGGGTCCGCCAACATCAACTGAAATCATCAATCCGATAATGGCTGCCAGCAGTAACTTACTATTTCCTTGTAGAGACTGTAACCAATTGGTTAAACTTTCAAAAAATGATGAGACAGGCACGCCCACGATGTAAATAAAAACTAATCCCACTATCAACGTCGCAATTAATGGAATAAAAATTACTGGCATAACCGGCGCAATAATTTCAGGAATTTTTATCCGCGATAGTAAACGAACCAATAAGCCTGCCAATAACCCTGCAATGATGCCGCCAATAAAACCGGTATTGTTTTCAGAACCATAAAAACTACCATTAACTGCAATAAATCCACCGACAAATCCAGGAGCTAACGCCGCATTTCCACCAATAAAATGACCGATATAAGAAGCTAAAATCGGAACCATGAAACTCATCGAGGCACTACCAATTTTAAATATTTCATTCCAAATTGAACCTTCTTCAAAAACGAAACCATTTGCCGTAGCGGTTCCACCTAAGGAAAGAGAAACTGCAATCAATAGACCACCTGTAACGATGAAAGGAATCATATAAGAAACGCCGTTCATGATGGCATCATAAAATAATCGACCATTTAGTTTTTGCTGAGATTCTTCCTGGTTAGCTAAGGTTTCTTCCGTTAAAAATTTAGCGATAACTTTGTCGGGTTGTGTTAAAATTTCAGTTGCCGTCACATGTAAAATCGCTTTTCCCAAAAGTTCGCTTTTCTTTTGTTTTTGCTGGCCAACGACTAAAATTGTGTCCACCTGTTGCAGTTTTTCGTTAGCAATAAAATCACTTAGCGAAACGGACGGATCCTCAAAAAATTCAACTAACATCGACATTCTCTTAACTTCAGTCATTAAGGCTTCTTCAATTGCTTCTTGATTATTTACATTATTTTCAAAAATTACAGCTAATTTCACCAAATAAACTCACTTCCTTTTTTAGGATTCAGTTTTATTTCAAGAATTTTTTATAATCGCCTACTAATAAATATTTCACTGGTTCATTTTCCTCAATTTCTGGGAACCGACCAACTGTTTTTAAGAAACGGTTATCAGTTGCATCGTCATTCGTTTTTGAAACTTCTCCCACTAAGACTTGGCCTTGACCATCTTCACCCCAGAATGAATGATACTGATACGGTTTTAAGGTGATACTTTCTCCAGGAGTTAAACGAACCGTAGTGCCAGCTGGAACTTGGTAGGTTCTCCCATCGCTATAAACGGTCACTGGTGTATCCGCCAATGCTTCATCTGCGGTTGCATTATAGAGTTGAATCATTAAATTTCCGCCTCCACGGTTGATAATGTCTTCCATCTTATTCCAGTGGAAATGGTGAGGAGTTACTTGATTTTCTTTAACAATCATAATTTTTTCAGCATAATCTTTGTCATAGCGTTCGTCTTCTAAATTTCCGTTTCGAACAGTAAATAAAAACAATCCTTCTTTTTCATAATCACCACTACCAACGTCAGTAATATCCCATCCCATTTGGTTGTCTTTAATTTCATCGTATTCTGGACCTTTCTGTTGCCAATCTTCCATTGTCCAAAAGGCAAAAGGTGGTAATTTGTAATTTTGCTCATCAAAAAACTGGATACCCTCTTCGATAATTTGATTGATTTCTGATCTTTTCATCCTAAATTCCTCCTATAAAAGTTTAATTTTCCAAGTACTTTGATAGCTACTGTTGGTCGGTAATGAAATTAGATTTTCTTGTTCGGCAATGTTTTCGATAATATTTTTTCTTGATGGCAAAGAAGACCAAGGCTCAACACATAAATAAGGCGCTTTCAATTTCGGCATATGCCACAGACCTAGATAATCAAAGTCGCCAAATTCAATTTCCAAGCCCACAGAATCTTTATCGGTTTTTAACTGCACTTTATTGCCCGCATTTTTTAAAATAATTGCATCTTGGTCAAAAAGTTGATGGTGTAGTACTAATTTATGTTGGTGGTCTAAATCTTGAAAAAGTTCGTCACCTTCCTCGACAAAACCATCAACGCTCATAGCCACTTTTTCTGGTATTGTCGACTGTTCAAATTGCACATAATAATCTTCAAAAGTTAAACCTGGTTGCAAAGGCACATTGAAAGCTGGATGGCCACCAATCCCAAAATACATTGTTTCTTGGGATAAGTTGTTGACTTCATAAGTCGTTTCCAGACTTTCTCCCGCTAATCTGCGGTAAATCTTCAGTTCAAAATCAAAAGGAAACTGTTTTTTTGTTTCTTGGGTACTTTTCAATGATAAAATCAAACATTCATCCGTCTGAGTCACCACCTCTAACTCGCTCGTCCATAAAAATCCATGAATAGGTAAATGATAATCTTTGTTTTGATAAACAAAGGTTTCGTTAGTTAACCGTGCAATATAAGGAAAGATATTCACATCATTTTCTTCCCAAAAGTTGGGATCTCTTTGCCAGATACACTCGATGCCTGCCTGATTTTTTAAAGAACGCAAAAGCCCACCCTTTGTAGCAATTTCAGCAGTTAAATATTGATTTTTTATTGTGTAATTGATTGCTCTCACCCCTTTTGATAAATTGGCCGAATTCCAGCGGATGCGCCTTTTGCTTGTAAAGACAGTGCTGCTATTTGATTACCAAAAGACATTGCCTCTGCTAAAGTTTGATCGTTATGAGCACTGTATAAAACACCGGCACAAAAGGCATCACCAGCTCCGATTTTGTCAGCAATTTTTTCTGGTGGTAATATATCTACTTCAACACTGACAAACTGATTGTCTTCATTTAGGCCAAAGACTTTTTCTGGTGAATGAATAACTACCCAGTCTTTGACGCCCATTTCTTTAATTGTCTGAAGGACTGCTTGACACTTTTCTTCAATTAATTTGCCATTCTCATCTTTTAATTGAATACCAGTAGCTTGCTCTGCTTCCAATTCATTGATGATGCAGTAGTTGGTATATTTCATAGCCGCTTTAAATAGGACAGGATAATTCTCAGGAAAACTGCTCACAACATCTACCGAAGTTTTAATCCCATTTTCTTGCGCTTGGCTCAAAACTTTTGCTAGTTCTGTACCATAAGTTTCATTCAATTGATCTAAACCAGACAACATCGCTAAATAACCAATATGAAAAATTTTGCTATCAATTTTTTCAAAATTAAATGAATTCGCTTTTAGTTCGCGATTGGCACCTTCGTAAGTAAAAAACGTTCTCTCTTTATGGCCTTGATTACTCATCACAAAGGTATAACCGGTGACATCTTCCACACCAACTTCGGCTTGATTAATGTTTGCGTATTTTGCAAAAGTTTCTTGCACGAATTGACCGTTAACATCATTGCCAATCTTTCCAATCGCTTGTAGTGGAAGTCCTGGATCTAGTCTAGCCAAATCCACAATCACATTACACAAAGCTCCGCCCGTCGATTTTCCTTGTAATGAATTAATCGTTGCCAACTCTCCTTCGTTAGGATAATTGTCAATTTCAAAAATTTCATCTACAATAATATTTCCAGCAACAGTGATTCCGTTCTTCATATGCGCTCCTCCAAATTATTTTTGGTTTAAGCTTTGCCTGCTGAACCAAAAACTTTGATTTTTTCCATAATATTTTCTTTTACAAAGTTTTGAACCTGGACATCGATGTCAGTCAAATAGGCTTCTTCGTTTTCTTGTAAGAAAGTCCGTAATTTATTGGTAACATCGTAGGCCATCGTTGAATAATAATTAATTTTGTTAATCCCATTGGTGATTGATTGCCGATATTCTTCATCTGATAAACCTGAGCCGCCGTGCATCACTAAAGGAATACCCACTTGTTCTTTAATCTCTTTAATTCGATCAAAGCTAAGATTTGGTTTCCCTCGGTAAAGACCATGGACAGTTCCAAAAGCAATCGCTAAAGCATCTACTTGAGTTTCCTCAACGAAAATCTTTGCTTCGTCTGGATTCGTAAAGCTGTCAGTCATCTCGTTATAATCTAAACGACCGCTGCCATCTTCAGCATTCATCACACCAAGTTCGCCTTCAACAGTTAACCCTAAACAATGGGCGATTTTGACAACTTCCTGAACCTTGGCGATGTTTTCTTTTAAAGGTAAGGTTGAAGTATCTACCATAACAGAAGAGAAACCTAATTTCACAGCTTTCATTATTGTTTCAAAATTAACACCGTGATCTAAATGAACCACCACTGGTATGCTGGATTGTTTAGCCAAATGCAAATACATATTTGCCACAGTTTCAATGCTAATAAATTTATCATGCACTTCAGCAAATTGTAAAATCACTGGTGAATTTAATTCTTCAGCTGCCGCTACAATACCTCTTGCTGTATTTAAATCTGTCGCATTAAAAGCACCCACTGCATATTTTTCTTCATTGGCTTTCGTTAAAACATCCTTCAAATTTGCTAATACCATAACTAACTCCTCCAATAACATTGATTTGATAAACCAACTTTACCAAGCTTAGAAAACGGTATCAATAGTTGTCAAATAACATGAAAAATTGTCAAAAAAATTGACAGAAAACTTATGTTATACTGTTGAAAATAAAGAGGAGCCTGATTATGAATACTGATCGTCAAGAATTAATCTTAGCTGTTTTAAGAAAAAAGAAAAAAATGACTATTCTCGCCTTGGCTCGCGCTGTCAATTATAGTGAAAGTACTGTTCGCCGTGACATTCGTTACATGGAAAAAATAAATCTGGTGAAACAAGAAAAGGGCTCCGTCAGTTTTATCAAAGATAAACTAAAGGAATCCCCTTTTGAATTTAAAGTGCGCACGAATAAAGACCGTAAGCGTCAAATTGGCAAAATTGCGGTAGATTTTATTGAAGATTACAACACGATTTTTCTAGATGCCAGTTCAACTGCTCTTTATTTAGCAAAGCATCTGGGTACTTTTGAAAATCTAAGAATCTTTACCACCAACTTAGAAACTGCTAGCTTATTAGAAAAAAGAACCAAAAATGATGTCTATATGTTAGGTGGTTACGTAAAAAATGGCGTAACAAATGGGTTAGAAACTTTTAAACAACTCAGTGGAATAAATTTTGATGTGGCTTTTATTTCCAGCGGGGCAATTTCTGCTGATCAAGGTTTATCTGAAAATGAAGAAACTGAAGCTTTGTTAAAGCAAAGAATTCGCGAAAATACTAACGAATTAATAGGAATTATCGACTCCAGTAAGTTTAATAAGTTTTACACTTTTAATAGTTTACAGTTGAGTAATTTGGATTATCTAATTAGCGATGAAAAACCAGATACACATTTTACCGAAGTATTAGAAAAAATTCAATTAGACTTGTTCTACTAAAAAAACAAACTATCATTATTGACAGTTTGGTTTTTTGTTTGTTTTGATAGTTTTACAATAAATATGCTTCAACTCCTTTACACCAAAGGCCTTGATTATTTTTTTAAATTTCAGCAAGATGCTTCTTCAGTTACTTTTGTGCCAAACTGATTGAACGATTCATCATCAAATTTGAATCTATTCTAGCTCATCTCCATTTGCATTTTTTTGCATAATAAATATTGATGCTTTATTCAGGATTGAGAATCCGACCATCCTCACTTATTCAATAATAAAACTAAGGAAGCTTTAAGTTCCGTTCTGACGGAGACTTAAAGCTTCCTTTTAAATAGATATACTATTTTTACTATCTTCAAAACAACACTCTTCTTGAGAAATGATTTGAGAAAATTTTTCAATTTTGTAAGAAACCATCAAGTGGAATCGTAAATTCGGGTCTTCTAAATCAATAGCTAATAATTCTTTAATTCGATCCATTCGGTACAATAAAGTGTTTCGATGAATAAATAATTTTTCTGCTGTCATTTTCAAACTTCCTGCTTGATCTAAATAAGTCTTTAACGTAAGGCTAAACGTTGTTTGATGGAAATAATCGTATTCTCGTAACTTTTGCACGGCTGGATGGCAAAAGTCCCTTAAATTATCCTCGGAACTCAAAGTCACTCGTCTCAATAAGTCATAAAAACTATACTTTTCATAAGTTGCAATTTGTTCGTCCTCAAATATTTTAGCTAAAGTAATTGCTCTCTTTGCCTGTTCAACATGTCGTCTAAATTCAGAAATTTGAGTGAAATTTGTACTGATTCCAATTCTGAGTTGATATTTATTTATTAGTCGATTCAATTCATCAAGTTTTTCACTATCAAAGTATTCTATAGTATCGTTCAATTCAATCATGGCAATAATTCGATTTTCATGATAAGTAAAATAACTTTTAGGTAGGATTTTATTTAGAAGTTGCGGTATTTTTAGAAAAAAAACCTGTTGATCGATTGGTTTTTCCGCTGCGATCATCGCTACACAACGTTCATTATTATCAAGAAAATTTATTTGCTTCAGAGTATTGGTAAGATCTTGAACTTTTGCACCGATAATTAACTCATATAGAATTTTACTGTGGATTGATTTTTTCATAGAGATAATTAATGGATCTTGTACTAAAATTTTACTAGCTGCGCGACTAATAATTGGCATCCAATCAAGATGAAAACTTGATATTTGACTTTCCTCTTCAATCATTACAATATACCCAAGCCAATCATTGGTTTCTGAAGAAACAATTTTACTACACAACTTTCTTAAAGGTGAGGCCCAACAAGTTAAAGTAACCGGCTCTCCACTATCTGGCGCCAACAGAAAATCAGGTGATTCAGCATCTAAAATATATTGGTAAGACAAGTAGCCCTTATTTATAATATCTGACCAAACAACATCACTTATTGGATAAACCGTCGAATGAGCTAGTACTCGATGATTGATATCCATAAATATTACTGAATTATTGAATATTGTCGCTGTCGTGTTAGCGATTTCATTTAAATCTTTCATATTATTAATTACTGGCAACCAATTGTCAGTCTCAATTTTTTTTGTTTCAGCCTGCATGATACGTTTTGCATGATTAAAAAATACTTGTAGGCTTTTTGCCTCAACTATTGCTAAACCATTGGCTTTAACTGCTGAGAAATGTTGATAAATATCTTGTTCTCCTAAAATACAATAAGGTGGCAGTACCTCTGTTTTCTTTTGAGGACTATTCATGAAATACAAAGTTTCTTGATCATAGATTGTATCCTCATTCACAAATGATAAGTGTTTCAAAGTTTGACTGTGACTATCTTGAATTTTCCTAATGCTACCAAATTGTTGCAATGTTGCAATTATTTCTGTGAAATTCATTATTATCACCTCAATTTTAGTTTAGTACTTTTTGCACAAACAAGTCAAACTATTTCGGATAATCTATACCTTCAATATAGTAAGCGCTATCACATACAATAAACATGTAAAAAAAAATTGTACTGGAGGTCGTGAATTTATGAAGTATCCAAAAATTTTTACACCAGGATTTATTGGAAAGTTATCTTTAAAAAATCGTATTGTAATGCCCGCTATGGGTACAGCATATGCAACTGCTGCCGGAGAAGCTTCCGACGATATGATTGCCTATTACGAAGAACGAGCTAAAAATGGTTGTGGATTAATCATTACTGAAATTACACGAGTGAATAATGAGCATGGACGAGGACTTTTTAATCAACTACAAGCAATTGATGCGCAATGTGTCCCCCAATTAGAGCGGTTGGCAGATGCCGTTCATAAATATGATTCAAAAATTTTCCTCCAACTCCACCACCCTGGACGAGAATCAAACAGCATGCTTCAAGGAGGAAATCAACCAGTTGCGCCAAGTGCTATTCCTTGCGGCAAAACACAAGAAATGCCTCGGGAATTAACCACGCAAGAATGCGATGATTTAGTGACAGCTTTTGTAACCGGTGCAGTCTTAGCAAAAACTGCTGGTATCGATGGTGTTGAAATTCATGCTGCCCATGGATACTTATTGAACGGTTTCTTAAGTCCTCACACTAATAAACGTACTGATAAATACGGTGGCAGCTTTCAAAATCGTGTGCGCATTTTAGGGGATATTTTGACATATACTAAATTTATGTGTGGCCCTGACTTTCCAGTGAGTGTCAGAATTAGTGGAGATGACTATGTTGAGGGGGGAAATCGCATAGAAGACACTGTCAAAATTGCACTACTACTAGAAAGCTATGGTGCAGATGTGATCAATGTCAGCAGTGGCACCTATGAATCAAGCCCCACAATTATTGAACCAAATGATTACGCACAAGGTTGGAAAAAAGATTTAGCTAAAACTATTAAGGAACATGTTCATGTGCCTGTAATTGCCGTTAATAATATTAAAGAACCAAGTTTTGCTGAAAGTCTTTTGGAGGAAGATGTTTGTGATTTCATCGGTGTCGGACGAGCGCAACTAGCTGATTCTGAATGGGCTAGTAAAGCTAAAAAAGGTGATGAAATCGGTATTCGTAAATGTATCGGTTGTCTTTACTGCTTTGCTGAACTAGAAACTGGTAGAAAAACAAAATGTGCGGTTAACCCTAGATGTGGAGCTGAAAAAACTTTTGCACAATTGAATGAAGATGGTAATAAACAAGATGTCGTGGTAATTGGTGGTGGTCCAGCTGGCATGCAAGCAGCAATTACTTTAGCTAAGCGACAGTTCGCTGTCACTCTATTTGAAAAAGAAAACCAATTGGGTGGTGCTCTAAATATCGCTGACAAACCACCTTATAAAGAAAAACTGACCTGGCTAGTTGAGACCATGTCTGAAGAATTAAGTCGGCTCGATGTAAAGGTTAAATTAGGCACTGAAGCAACAATTGAAGCAATTGAACCCGTTGGTATTTTTGTTGCAAGTGGAGCAAAACCAATCCTACCTCCTCTTCCGGGAATTGATAGTGATCATGTAATCAGTGCAGAAAATTACTTAACTTCCCAGCCAGAATTAGGTAAAAAGGTTACTGTGATTGGTTCTGGAATGACTGGTTTAGAAACGGCCGAAGTCTTGGCAAATAAAGGACATGATGTGACAATGGTTGAAATGTTACCATCAATTGGCTCATCTGTTCATTATATGATTTTGGAAGGAATTATGAATCGCTTAAATCAACACAACGTGCAATTTTTGACTAATACTCGTTTAGAAGCTATTGATCAAAATAAAACAATTGTTTTCAATTTGCTTGCTGGAAAATCTGCAGTGATAGAAGCAGACAATGTCGTGCTTGCATTGGGCGTTACACCAAATATTGAGATTGCTGAAACTTTCAAAGCAATCTGTAACAATGTAAGAATTATTGGTGACAATGCACAAGCAGGTCGTATTGCTGAAGCAATCCACGACGGTTTCAATAAAGCAGTCGTGTTTAATTAAGGAGGACAAACCATGAAAGATTTTAAAGGAAGAACTGCTATCATCACGGGAGCTGGAAATGGATTTGGTGCTGAATTTGCAAAAGAAGCCGCTAAGCGTGAAATGAAGTTAGTTTTAGTTGATATTGAACCTGGATCGGCAGAAAAAACCTTAACATCTTGTAAAAAAATGGGTGCTGAAGGTATCACGTTGACTTATGATGTTTCTTTAGAGGAAAACGTTCAAGAGATGGTGAAAATAGCTATTGACACTTTTGGAACCCTTGATTTACTGATTAACAATGCTGGCATTTGTATGAGTGGACGAATTTGGGAGCTTCCCACTCAAGATTGGCGATGGACAGTCGATATCAATTTAATGTCGCAAATTTATGGCATGCATGAAGTTATTCCAATTATGTTGAAACAAGGAACCCCGTGCCATATTGTAAATGTCGCTTCAGTTGCTGAAACAATTGCTTATCCCAATACCGGACCATATAATGCCACCAAGCATGCTGCTGTTCTAACTAGCGAAACAGCTCAAATTGATTTACAATTAGCACAAGCTAATATAGGTATTTCTGTGTATTGCCCTGGGTTTGTCCAAACAACATTACATCATTCGCAAGAACGGCGACCCGAAAGATTCAAAATTAATGATGACCCTTACTATTCAAGTGAATCATATAAAGTTGCAATAGAATCAATTAATCAATTTATTGAAACTGGTACACCAATTGATTCAGTAGGTATGCTTATTTTCCAAGCAATCGAAGAAGAGCAATTCTACATTCTAACCCATCCAATTTACAATGCACTCATTGGTGGAAGAATTCAGGATATGTTATCTGGTAAAAATCCTGATATTACAAGATTTGGTTAAAAATGTAATCGTATAATTTAAAGCTATCACCCGAAGAGGTCAAGTAGTATTTTGATTTTTTCGGGTGATTCCTGTATATAAAGTAAAGTCTTTTGATGACCTAAATTACTAGTGGCATCTTTTCATTCCAAAATATCTTTACCAAAGCACAAATGATCTATTTCCCCACACATTTTAAAAATCTTAGGAAATGTCCCCCATTCTTCGAAACCATATTTTTAAATAATTCCGGACTATCTTTATAAATATAGACAAGCAAAAACAAGGTAATGAATTTCTAAATAATTGATTATTCATATTTTATTCTTCCAAATCAATCTACAAAGTATCTGCCGTATATTTTTGAGAAGCATTTTTATGAAAGTTATAAATTTATTTGCAATACACAAAACAACCCTATTTAAATCCATAATGAATGAATTTAGATAGGGATAAACTATTTTCTAATTATCTTAAGATCAACCGACTAAGTCTCTTCGCCATTACTGCTAATAACATCTTTATACCAGTAAAAGCTATCTTTCTTTATCCGTTTTCCGGATCCATTTCCCTCATCATCAAGATCAACATAGATGTAGCCATAGCGTTTACTCATTTCAGCTTGTGAATAACTAATGATGTCTATTGGTCCCCATGAAGCGTAGCCAATAATGTCTACACCATCCTTGATTGCTTCTTTCATTGCCTTTACATGAGCGCTAAGATAGTCAATTCTATATTCATCATGAATTTTACCATTGACAACTTCATCGATTGAACCCATCCCATTTTCTGCTACAAACAATGGTTTATGATATCTCTCCCAAAGAAAATCAAAACTGAATTGAAAGCCTAATGGGTCGATTGCCCAGCCCCAAATATTTGCATCTAATTTTGGATTTGGTTTAATTTTATCTGGGTTTTCAGCGCTAACAATTTTTGTATCGTAATAACTAAATGCAATGTAATCAACCGTGTTATTCTTAATTAGTTTAAGATCTTCTTCGGTAGCGTTAATTTCAATGCTTTGTTCATCAAAATACCTAATCATATATCCAGGATATTCACCATTTACCAAAACATCAGAAAAGAATAAAGCATTTTTTCCCCAGAGTTTATAGGCTGCCATAACATCATCCGGACTATCTGTTTCAGGGTACAGCGGACTTAATCCAAGCATCATGCCAATTTGCATCTCTGGATTGATCTGGCGCGCCACTTCAACAACCTTAGCATTAGCTACAAATTGATTATGAACACCTTGGAAAACGGCATCTTCTTGTTTGTCTCCATGCTCCTTTAAAATACCAAGTCCCGGGAATTCTCCCCATCCATAAACATCGTTAACTTGATTAAAAACAATCCAATATTTCACTTTATCTTTATATCGCTCCATCAAAATTTTTGAGAATTTAACAAAGAAGTCAATGAGTTTTGAATTACTCCAACCACCGTATTTTAGTATTAAATTGATAGGCATTTCATAGTGAGAAAGCGACATCACTGGTTCAATTCCTAATTCCAACATTTTATCTATTAAACGATCGTAAAACTCTAAGCCTTTTTCATTAGGCATTTCCTCATCCCCTTGAGGAAAAATGCGGACCCAACTAAAAGATGTTCGAAAACAAGTGAATCCCATCTCAGCCATTAATTCCAAATCATCAGAGTAAGTGTGGTAAAAATCGATACCTCTTCTTCGAGGATAATTTCCTGTCTTATCAGAAAGCGCACGCTCAATTTCTTCACGAGTGACATTCTCACCAAAAGAGCCTTTTCGGCTATACTCTTTTGGTAATTCCATAATATCAGCTTGAGAAGGACCTTTTCCATCTACATCCCAAGCACCTTCTAATTGATTTGCAGCAACGGCGCCTCCCCAAAGAAAGTTTTCAGGGAATTTTTTTACTGGTGTAATTAATTCTAATAAATCTGTCATAACTTAAGCCTCCTCAGCAGCTTCTTCAAGAATTGCTTGTTTATCATATACTTTAAAAAATGGTAAATAAACAAACCATGAGATAACAAATAATGCGACTGTATAAATTAATCCATTAATCGAATTAGTTGAAATATACGCAAATATTGGTGCTGGTAAATACCAAAGATCAAAAACGTGTTCTGGAATTGGTACAAGCCCAATCCTCATGACTATCCAAGCTGAGATAGGACCTAATAAACCCATAATCCACATTGGAATCATCAAAGTTGGATTAAATGCTATGGGTGCACCAAATACAACTGGTTCGTTAATATTAAAAATCGAAGGAATTATCGCCGCCCGACCAACTATTTTCATTCGAGATGATTTAGCCATAAACGTCATCATTATACAAAGTGCCAATGTAGCACCACCACCACCGATAACAAACATACCCACTACTTCTTCAGTAAAAATATTTGTTGCTGGTAAACCATTAGCGGCGTTTCGGGCATTCTCTGCGATAGCTGGTAAAGCAATTGCAATTTCCACCGGATAGATAATCCACGAGGAAATCCCAAATGAGTATAGAAATGAATAACCAAGAAAAACAATTAAGACGAAGCCACCAAAACTTCCACCAATATTTACTAACGGCTGTAAAGCTGTCATTATTGCAGCACTCATATTGAAATGCATTTGGAAAGTAAAGATCCAGCCTACCAATAAAATTAAGGTAATTGGAAGTATTGTATTAAACCATGCGGCAACAAAATCTGGCAAAGCAGAGTCTTCTCCGATAAGTTGATATTTTGATGCAATTGTCATAACTAAGCCGACAAATAGTCCTGCTACCAACGCCACCAACATACCACCAGTACCTAATTCTGCAGTAGTTAGAGTAATTATCCCTTTTCCGTCATCAATTGTTGGATAAACGAGCATTAAGAAAAAAGCAATACCTGCTAAACCTGCGGGCTTTGCAGCTGATTTATAACCCTTATTATTCATAATCGCTTCTGGAAGCAAATATGACATAAAAAGAGAAAACAACCCAAAACTAAACGTACTCAGCAATGAAAAATCTGGAAAAGCTGGCCAAATGTCCCTCACAAGAGACAATACTGTAACAAATGATCCGATGAAAATCATAGGCATACCAGTCAAAATTGATTCTTGGATAGATGCAATCCAAGGATTTTTTACAATTTTATTTACTTTTGGTGCAAATTTGTCCGTCATCCAGTTTGTCAAATTATCCATAATTTAGTCCTCCTTATTCTTAAAAATTTTCACCATTTTTTCAGTCATCAAAACTTCGCTTGTAATAGTCATCAAAGTATCTTGCGCATGAATTAAAAGGACAGAAAAAGGAACTTCCTTATTATTAGCTTCTAACTGAATCATATCTGTCTGAAACTTATGAGCTTCATTTAATTCTTTCTTTGCACTATTAATTTTTTCTTCAATTGCTATATAATTTTTGTCATTTTCCGCTAACATGTCCAAAACAGACATATTTAAGTCACGGGCATTTCCAGCATGCAAAATAACATTCATAGAGATAATATTGAGCTCATCTCTACTAATACCTAATTCCATTATTATGCCTCCTTACTTATTCGTAATAGTTGTCCTCGCTCATTAATTGAATTAATAAGTTCAAAAATTCATTCAAATCCATCTGTTTACTCAATTTTGTAACATTTTCCTCTGCCGAGATTATCTCTACAAAGCGCTGAAAAACTTTATTAAAAATCTGTCTATCTTCTTTATTGATTGAAATGCCAACAATAAGCTTTACTTTATTATCTCCCCACTGAATTTCTTCCTTTGGAATCATAATAGCTACATCAGTTTTTTTTGCTTCCATTCTTAAAGTATGAGGAATCGCGATTCCACTAGGAAAGCTTGTAAAAGAAGCCTGTTCCCGTTCAGTCAGCTGCTCAAAATATTTTTTATCCACTGAGCCACTTTTGAATAAATGATCAGAAATATCTTTTAATGCCTCTTTATATGTTTTGCCACTGTAATTAGTTAAAAAATTGCTCTTTTTTAAAGTTTTATTCAGCAAAACAGTTATTTCTTCGCTATAGTAGTCACTTTTTATTTCACGAATCGCTTCCCATAGTTCATTCTTTTCTACCGGTAAAATGCTATCATGAACGGTTACTTGTTTGGTGGTACTGTTCTTTAGCTGCCAAAGATCAGTCATTGGGAAGTTCGTAATAATTAAATCAAAAGAATCCGTCACTTGATCAAAAATATCTACATCTAGGACATCAGTAACCAATAAATCATTTGAAAATTCACGCTTAATTTGATTTGCAATTTGTGTGCCTTCATCTAAATATCCTGGCGTAACAATCGCTGTTTTCAATCGTAAGTTTGATGATGCTGGTTCACTTTCTAAAAAAGCACCTATATGTAAGGCTAGAAAAGCGATCTCATCATCGTTAACTTCAATATTTAAATTTTTTTCAAGAAGTGAAGCTAAATATACTGCGATATCAAATAAAATTGGATATTTGACCTTAATCTTCTCAAAGCTTAAATTTCTGGAGAAAATATTTTTTTTCGCACGTTGATAAAGGCTGTTGATATGAATCAAGAGCCGATTTTTAAAATCTTCATTTTCAAAACTTATACCATAAACATTTTCAAGTTCTTTTAACATGATGCTAATTTTATTGATATGTTTCTCACTTTTCCCTTTAGAAACATCAAATTTCCGATGATAAATTTGCTCGAAAAGCTCATCAAACTCGTCTAAATCTTCTTTAATAAAATACAACGAATAGTTATCTTGAATTTCTTTGATAATTTCTTCAACAACGTCATTTGAAAAATTTTGAGGAGCTAAAAGTTCTGTGGTTGCTCTATCTAAGGCAATTGAAAGATGGAAAACGAGATTTTTTAAGAAAAAGGTATTACTTGTCTCAGCGCCAAGGTATTTCAAACATATTTTGTATAAATCATCTAACTTAATATTCGGTCCAAGTATTTCTTGAATTTCATGAGAAAGGCTAAAATTTTCAACTGATGACTGATTTAGAATATTTAGGAGTAAGTGTCGAATTGCATATTGATTGCCGTCAATATATATTTTAAAATCTCGACTTTTTATTGTGACATTCCATTGTTTAATGTCTTTATTGATAGAATTGATGGTTGACTTCAATGTTGACTCAGATATATATAAACTATCCGCCAAATCATATAAATCTAAACCACGATGAACATTTTTAATTAATCGTCGCAGAATATAGATTTTACGTTGGCTTTCGATATTATTACTATCAATATCTTTATAATTTTTCTCCAGATTAATTTGGTACCCGTTTGAATCTGAAATAATTAGGTTTGGCTCATTCTCATTTATTCTTTTAATATAATTTCTAATTGTTCTAGTGGATACGTCCAAGTATTCTGCTAATTTTCTAGAAGTAATACGAACGCCTGTATTACGTTTCAGATATCTAAGTAGTGCTAATTCTTTATCCAATGACATCACCCAATGTTTATTCTTCTTTTAATTGCTTTACCTCTTCTATTAAACCTTTTCCATCTAGTGCACCATAAACTTTTTGCGGGATAATCGCACTTTTGACTCCTGCAGCTTCCGCTTCCTCTTTAACTTCATTCAACATGTACTTTAAATGGGGCGCAACCAATAAAATATCAATTTCATTTAAGTAATCAGTAATTTCTGACTCGCTTTTGGCTTTGATTTCAAAATCTAATCCCTCTTTCTTTGCTGCTTTTCTTGCATTTGCTGCCATAAAACCAGATGAAGCACCTGTTCCACATATTAATAGTACTTTCGTTGTCATTTTGAATTCCTCCTCTTCTTTTATAATTTCATTGTACAGTCAAATTTTTTTACTTTCATTTTGATATTTTTCCTAAGGGTAGGAAATTTTTCTGATGTTCAATAATTTAAAGTATTTGCGAAATCATATGTTTCTAAAATAAACATTGCATCAAAGCTCGCCTGATTACTTTTAAAAACAAAAAAAACTAGATTAATCATCATGATCAATCTAGTTTTTTTATCAATTATTTATTTTTTTATATCTTTAAAAGCCGCTGTTTGTTCTCGTATACCTTTTTCTGCTGCAAAACGTTCAATGCTCGAAGCACCGAAGAATCCATCAATTCCCTCTGTTTTTTCAATTACATACTTGGCATCTTCCGGTTCAGCAATCGGTCCTCCATGACAAATAACCATAATTTCAGGATTAACTTCTCTTCCTGCCTGGATAATTGCTTCGATTTTTTCAACACAATCATCTAAAGTTAGTGCTGTTTTTGCTCCAATAGTTCCTTTAGTAGTTAATCCCATGTGGGCAACTAAGATGTCAGCTCCCGCGTCCGCCATTTTTCTAGCTTGTTCTGGATCAAATACATATGGCGTAGTTAGCATATCCAATTCGTGAGCTTTTTTGATCATTTCAACTTCTAAGTCATATCCCATTCCAGTTTCTTCAAGGTTCTGTCTAAAAACACCATCAATCAATCCGACTGTTGGAAAATTTTGTACCCCATTAAATCCTTGTTCTTTCAATTGTTTTAAGTAAACGTCCATTACGCGAAACGGATCAGTTCCACAAACTCCAGCTAAAACAGGTGTTTCTTTAACCACGGGTAAAACTTCTTGTCCCATTTCTACAACAATTTGATTTGCATCTCCATAAGAAAGAAGTCCTGCTAGTGATCCTCTTCCAGCCATTCGATAGCGTCCCGAATTATAAATAATTAGCATATCTGCCCCGCCAGCTTCACTACTTTTAGCGGTGATTCCTGTTCCTGCACCGACACCAACCAAAATGTCACCAGTTTTAACTTTTTCTTTAAAAGAGCTAATAATGTCTTTTCTTGTTTGAGTATTCATAATTTAAATTCCTTTCTTATCAATCAGATTAATCAACTGCTGTGCTGAAAATTCCGCAAAAGCTTGATCGTTTATAGCATAGTCTAATTCAATCAATTCTACTTTTTCATTATTTAAATGTTTTTTTATTGCATCAATCAACGCAAGGTCTGCTTCTGGATAATAAAAAGGAGCGTCTACAACATCAATACCTGAAAAACCATTTTTAGGGATGGTTAAGACAGTTTCTATTTGAACTAAATTTAATTTTTCTGCAATTATTTGTCCTAGTTTTTTATTTTCCTCCACTGTTGTTCTCATCAAAGTAACCGTAGGATTATGCTTATAAAACAATCTTTCTTTAAATTTCTCTGGCACAGTATCAAATGGACCAAAGTTAACCATGTCCATTGCACCAAGTGAAACTACTTGAGGAACTTTGGCTGAGGCTGCTGCTTCAAGTCTTTTTTCTCCAGCATTTAGAATCCCGCCAACAAGTTGGTCTGCCCACTCTGTAGTCGTAAGATCGAGAACTCCTTTAAAATAGCCATCTGAAATTAACGATTCCATTGTTCGACCACCAACGCCTGTAGCATGAAAAACTAAAACTTCGTATCCATTTTTTTCAAGATACTCTCTCGCATAATTTACCGCCGGAGTAGTGACGCCAAACATTGTTGTTGCAATTAAAGGACGTTTATCCTCTTCTGTTTCAAATCGGTAGTTTAACAATCCTGCCATTGCGGAAACCGCGTTTCCAAAAATCCTTTTAGAAATTTTATTTAAACCTGAAACATCAACGATCGATGGCATCATGATAATATCACTTGTACCAACATAAACACTAGTATCTCCTGAAGCAACTGTTGAAACAATTAATTTTGGTAATCCAATTGGTAATTGACGCATACCGGGAGCTACTAAAGAAGTGCCACCCGTTCCACCAAAAGAAAGAACACCCTCAAATAAATTTTCTTCATACAGCTTTGGCAATAAAATCTCCAAACCCTTAGCTAAAATTTCCGTTGCATATGCCCTATCATTTCGTTGACGAATCTGAGCAATATCTTCACCAACTTGTTCAGCGATCTCAGAGACATCAATGTCTGGTACAAATGAGGATTCGAAAACACCTGTGTGAATAGTAAAGACATTTAAGTCAAGTTTTTCTAAAAGTTGTTTAATGTATTGATACTCTGTTCCTTTCGAATCGAATGTACCGACTAAAGCTACCGTTTTCAATTATTTATACCCCCTTTTTAATTTCCTGCTTACAAGGTAAGTATATGATTTCAAGTATCGGTTGAAAACGTTTTATTATTATGAAAAATAGTTTATATATTAGATTTTTTGTATTCTTTTGGTGGTTTCTTCATATACTTTTTGAATATTTTGTTGAATTGGGCGTAATCTGGATAGCCAACTAAATCTGCTATTTCCACCAATTTTAAATCAGTAGAATTCATTAATTCAATTGATTTATTCAGTCGAAACTTAATTAGATATTCTGTAAAACTGATCCCCGTTTTCTTCTTAAATAAGTCACTCAGATAGCTGAGTGATAAGTTAGTAAATTCAGCCAGTTCACTGATATAAATTGGCGTAGAATAATTCTCACTGATATACTTTTTTATAAAATCTACATAATCATAGTATTTCTCTATGCCTTCTAAAATTTGAATCGTTAAATTGTCATGCTGAGTATGTGTCGCATCTTTAAAAGATTTGATTTGTGAAGATAAAATTTGTTCAGAATTAATTCTTTCAAATGTTGATCCACCAATATATCCTTTTATTTCTGGAAATTGATTATAAATATACCGAGCCTCTATTAAATCATTAATAGGTCCTCCGTATACCATAATAATGCTCGCTGAATTCCTACTCTTTAGTAACGCTGTTATTTCTTGAATTGTCGATAACATATTTTCAAAAGAGCGCATCTTTTTAGCACCCAAACTTCCACCTTCAGTAAGTCCTAAATGAATACAAATGATATCAGGTTTTGCTTGATCCATCAGCCTCACTTCCTCAGTGTTTGTGATAAACCCCATGGTAAACAATCCATTCTTCTTTGCTTCAGCAATAAATTCTACTTCTTGAGAAAAGGAAATACCCTGTTCATCCAAAGCTTCTTTAAATTGCCCATCAATCAAACTAATTGTCGGATAATTGACTATACCGGTAAAATTACTTTCGCCAATATACTTAATTAACTCTTTTGAATCCATCAATGGATCTGTCGCATTTACACCAAACAGAACAGGAAAATCTGCAAGTATTGGTAGCAACTCTCTTGTCGAGAAATTCTTTACCAGTTCATTACTATTAGCAAATGGAAGATAGCCACCTAATGAACTTCGACCCATTTGCCTAAATTTTCCTGAGTTTAGGGCAAGAATCATATCCGCCCCACCCTCTTTTGCATTAATTGCACTCATTCCTGTTGCTGTGGATATACCTAAAAGATATTTACCATCATAAATTTGACGCTTCAACTTTTGTAAAAATACCTCTTTTTTCATTTCTACCTCTCAGTTTAGTAAATCATTTTTAATTTATAGTAAATTTTAGCTTTCTCTAAAGAAAAAATCCATTTTATTTTAGTTACTACTTTTTACAGATATGTTATACATATTAAAAAAACAGTGAAATAACGATCAAATCTAAATCGTTTATTCCACTGTTTATTAAGTTGATCATAACTGCTGTTAAAACGGATAATTATGTTTATCGGTGATAACTTATAACTAAGCCTCACATTTATGAAGTACCAAATTTACTGGTTCGATTGATAACGAACTAATGAAGTTCTGAAAAAATTATCAGAAATATAGTACTTATTTTGTGCTAAAACTTTCCCATTCATAGAATAGAGATTTTCAGTCATTAGAACTAACTTATCTTCCTCAGAAAATTCACGTCTAAAACTATCAGGTTCTCTTGAAGAAATACTAATTGTTAATTTTGAGTTAGCGACTTCACGATATATATCTTCTTCTAAAAATTGGACAATTTGCTCTTCATCTTCCAAATCTAAATTAAATTTTTTAATTGTTTCAGGCAACAAAATCGAGAAAATGTTTGCGACATTCAACTGATTGATTTTATACCAAATATTTAAAGTGAAGTAAGAAATATCCTTGACGCCAAATAGCTTATCTGTAAAAACACTGCTGGGGTTTTTAAAATAGTAAGCATCTTTATGAGTGATTTCTTCAATTGGGATTGTCAAACTATCTAAAATTGGACATCTTAACACGCGAATTCCTTGATCATTTTTTTGTGTTTCTGTCATAGTAACAAAATGACCTTGACCATGAATACTGCTGATAACACCGTCTTCTTTTAAAAGAGATAAAGCAGTTCTCAAAGTCACTCGACTAACATTAAAATCGTTTGTCAGCTTTTCTTCTGAAGGTAATTTTGAACCAGGTGCAAATTGTGACCGTTTGATCATCAATAAAATTTGATTGTAAACTTGGACATATTTTGGTGTACGATGCATCTTCATCCTCATTCCTCGTAAAATAAATATAATAACATTGTATCATAATCTTTATTTGAAAATTCTTAGCGGATAAATAAATTCAATAAAGTCTCCAAATTGTTCACGATTAGGTATAAGGTATTTTCTGCAAGGAATAAAATTGAGACTAGTCAAAAGTTTTTGAACAGGAATATTCGAATGGTTCGTACTTATTTTAAGTTGATCAACCTCGGAATTTACCTTTTCTTGTCTAATAATATCGGTCAGAATAAATCGCGCAATGCCACTTCGTTGATGCTGAGAATGAACGACTAACGGTTGAATAAAGATAGTACGCTCATGTTTTGAAACAGTCACACTAGCCTCGTAATGATCTCCATAAAGTCTCAATTCCTTTTTAATGATGTCTTGCCAAATAATTTCCTTACTGGGATAGGAATCATTCCATTGAGTAATTCCAGCAGATTTCATCTGTTCTTTTCCGTTATTGATTAATTTTAGAATATTTGAATAGTCACTAGAGACAGCAATTCGTTTAAGATAATTCATACCAACTATTGAAATAGTATTAGCGATAAGACTAGTGAAAGGACAACCCCAAATATCATTGGCACAGATGTTCTACGAACGATTTGCATAGGAGATAGTTTCGTTGTACCAGCAACAATTAGGACAACAGCTGCAACTGGTGACACAGCTCTTAGTAAATTCCCAGAAAGTTGCATAGGGATTGATAAAGCAATCGGATCTATGCCTGCAGCTTTAGAAAGCGGAATCATCAAAGGAATCATGGCAAAAAGTAATGCTGTCCCACTTCCACTTAATAATACAATAACTGCTGTGAAAACAACCATAATAACTGGAAGAAGAATACCTGCACCATTAATATTTTCCATCGTTTTTTGAACTAATTCGATAATCCCTATAGAAGTAAGTCCTTGAACAAATACCTGCGCAGAAACTAATAAGGCGACAATACTCATTACACTTCCCATACCGTCAAAAAAGTAACTTGTTTCTTTTAATACAGAACTAATCGAATGATGAGTCGCAAATTCAACTAAAACGGCAATGATAAAACTGATCAAACTAACAACTTGAACACTGATATTTAAAGTAGTTCCAAGGAATATATTCAAAACAAAGACAATCAACAATAAAATAATAGGAAGAAGAGGTAATGTACCATAAACAAATGCTTGTAATCCTGAATAAGAAGTTTCGGTATCCACTTTTGCTTCACTTCCATCATTTTCAGCTATTTCCTCTTCATAACTCAATGTTTCATGCTGCTTAGTATCCTCATGCTTCTGCCAAAAATAATGAACAATAGCGATCGCTAGTAAAGTAGGAATTGAAACGAGTGCATGGCTTTTAAAAACATAGTCTGTAACGTTTACATTTAGCAAAGAGGCAATTGCCACATTGTCGGAACCTAAAGGTGTTGGAACAATAGTAGCCGAAGTTCCAATAATCGCCGCGGCGCTGAGGCGAGACATACCTGCTGTACGCAAAACTGGATAAAGTGTTGCTAATAATATAATAGCTAAATTAGAAGCACTTGGAATAACTAGAGACAACAAATTACCAATTAAAAAAACTATTGGAATCAAAATATAGATTGATTTAATTTTTGCGATTGGTTTGGTCAATGCTTGTACAGTTACTTTGTTAGCACCAATATGATTCATATAGGCACTGTATCCACCTAAAATTAATATAACAAAACCAGGTCCAACCAATGTATTTGTAAATTGATCAACAATTACTTGGAACGGATCGAGTAATAATGCACCTGTAGGATCACTTACTTCAAGTTTTCTGCCCATTAAAAGTGCAATATACATAAGAACAACACCTAAAAATAATAGGGTCATCTTAATATCATTTTTCTTCAATAACATATAAACAAGAATTCCAACTGCTAATATACCAACAATACAAGTTAATAAAACATTCATACTATTTCAACCACTCTTTCTTTATATAGTTTTAGCAATAGCCTCGATAAACCACTCTTCAAATTGTTTTGGATCTACACTGACAGCTACTTCGGCATTTGCAGGAAGATCAAGATAACCCTTAAGGTCAATCAATGAAGCTCCGGCAGTTAACAAACCAGTTGTTTCTATTTCCACTCTTGTTGAAACAATATCAAACATCGTTGGATTTAAAACCAATCCGATTGCTAAAGCATCGTACATGCTCAATCCTGTGGCAAAACTACCGCCTCGATATTTTGAAAATAATTGATAGAACATATCACCTATTGCACCAAGTTTTTTTATCTTTTCAGATACTTCAGGCATCACCTTGGCTTGACGACCAACTTCCATAGGTGCTACTTGAATTGGGATACCGCTATCAAAAACTATTTTGGCAGCTTCGGGATCAGCTGCAAAATTAAATTCAGATAAAACACCGTAATTTCCTCGACCTAAACTTCCACCCATAACAACAATTTTTTCAATTTTCTTAAAATCTTGTGGATATAAATGAATATATAATGCAATATCTGTCAATGGGCCAATCCCAATAATTGTCGTTTTATCATCTGACTGATTAACGACTTCATGCATAGCTGCTGCCGCAGTTATAGTTTCATCTACTAAAATATTTGAAGCAGGAAAAGAATAACCATCCATTCCAGACTTTCCGTGAACATTGCTAGCATTAATTGATTTTCTTAATAACGGTTTGTGACTACCTAATACAATGCGGGGGGATTTTTTGTAAAGCGTAAGTAATTTTTCAGTATTTAATTTTGTGTTCTCTAAACTTACATTTCCAAAAATAGGACAAATTAACTTTACTTCTAATTGTTCACTAAAAAGTGCCAATGCGATTGCAACAGCATCATCAATTCCTGGGTCTGTACTGATAATTGCGGATTTTTTATTCATAATAATCACTCTTTCTCTATTGTATTGAAACGTTTCCAAAATGATAATACAACATTGTATTATTTAAGTCAACGTTATATTAAAAAATACAACTTTATATTTAGCGACATCATGAAAAAATGGTCATATACTTTAGACAAAGAATTCTAGTCTAGTTCTTAGAAGACTAGAAATAATGTTAAACAATCAATTATGAAAATTCTTACCACCCTTACGAACTTCTAATTATCACCTGAAGACATCTTATATCAACTATGGCCTTCTAAATTGTTTTCTTATGTATGAATTTATCTGATTGCCAACCTCTAACAAATATTAAAATGAGTAAAAATTTTCGTAGCGTACCCTTTTCAAAATCAGTCATTCTTTTAGCAAAAAGAAAAATGTTTTAATATCTTCAAAATTTCTAAGTAACCATTTTAATCCCAAAAGAAATCTTACATATTTCTTCTTAACTCTCGCTTTTTATTACTGATCTCAAAGAACGCATCAAGATTATAAGAAAGGGCAATGCAAACGAAGTTTGAATTTACCTGTAATGAATTAGAAATAGTTAGTCACGCAACTTCAAAATCATTCAAATAAAAAAATTCCACACTCGATTTTTTGAGTGTGGAACCTTCTTCGTCTACAAGCTGAAGCAAAAATAAAAATTTTGTCTACCGCATTTTATTTAACTTTGCCCATAATAGGCTGTATCTCCGTGTTTGCGAAAATAATGTTTATTCAATAAATATTGTGGAATTGCAGAGATTTTATGATTGATTTGTTCAGTCTCTCTAGCCATCACACAAATTTCATCAAGAATCAAGCTATTTTCCACTGCTTTTTTGGGGGTATCTCCCCAAGTAAAAGGCCCATGACCATAAACGAGTACTCCTGGAACCTCTGTGGGTTGAATATTTCGTTCACGAAAAGTTTCTACGATCACTTTCCCTGTGTTTTCTTCATATTGATTGATTACCTCTTCATTGGTCAGCTGTCGTGTACAAGGTACTGACCCAAAAAATGCATCAGCATGGGTCGTTCCATAGGAAGGCAGATCGCGACCAGCTTGTGCCCACATCACCGCGTTGGTGGAATGTGTATGAACAATTGCTTGAACATCTGGCATTTGTTCATACAATACAACATGTGTAGCTAAGTCTGATGAGGGTCTTAATTTTTCTCCTTCAACAACGTTTCCCTTTAAATCTGTGACCACCATTTTTTCAGGTGTCATATCTTTATAATTTACACCACTTGGTTTAATGACAATGACGCCAGCTTCACGGTTAATCTCACTAACATTTCCCCAAGTTAACTTCACTAATCCTAATTGCGGCAACTGCATATTGGCTTGATAAACTCGCTGTTTCATTTCTTCAATGACTTCTTTAAACATCGTAACCCGCCTCCAATAACTTCGGATACAAATACGTTTTTGCTGACTGAATTTCTTGTTGATAGTTTGAACTATTTTCACTCCACATTTCAATCAAGAATGGACCAGGAAAATCCAACCTGTTTAATGTCTTTAGGAGACCTAAAAAATCAACACACCCTTCACCGAAAGGAACATCTCTAAATTGACCCGGAAAATCTTTAGTAACTGAATAGGTATCTTTTAAATGGACTGATGTTATATAGTCAATACCTGACTCTAATTCATAAGCAGGATTATTCTCCGGCCAAGCAGATAAATTTCCCAAATCCGGATAAACTTGAAGATATGGCGAATGAATTTGTTTTTTTATTTCAATAAACTTAGTAATTGAATTTAAAAATGGATCGTCCATAATCTCGATTGACAAAATAACACCATACTGTGCAGCTTTGCGAACACTTTCTTTTAAACCAGTAATAAATGCTTCTCTGGAACTCATTGACTTGTCCTCATAGTAAACATCGTAGCCTGCAATTTGGATCACTTTAATGCTCAATTGATCAGCCAGTTTAATCGCCTGATCTATTATTTCGATGGCTTTTTTACGCACTTCAACTTGACTAGAACCAAAAGGAAACCTACGATGACCACTTAAACAAATTGAATGAATTCTTACGCCAGAACTAAACATCGCTTCTCTCAGTTCTTTTATTTCTTTTGTTGACCAGTCTAATCTAGCCAATCGCTCATCTGTTTCATCAATTGACATTTCAATAAAATCAAATCCTAATTCCTTAACTAACGAAAATCTTTCTGACCATGAAATATCCTTTGGCAAAGCTTTTTCATATATCCCAATTTGAGTCAACTTACTCACCCCAAATTCGTATAATCTCAGCTTTAAAGGCTTCAGCAGCTTTGACTGGATCAGGTGCCGCTGAAATCCCACGACCTGTAATAAAATTATAGACTGCCAAACCTTCAAATAATTTCAATGTTTCAACCGTCAACCCACCAGTAACTGATACATTGAATCCCATATCAATTAATTTTTTTACTTTTGTTAAATCTTTTTCACCCCAAGTTTCACCTGATAATAAAGCATCACGACTTTGATGATAGATTGCCTGCGTGATTCCTAAATCTAACCATTGCTGTGCTTGTTCAAATGTCCAATCCCCATATAGTTCCACTTGAAGTTCTTTAATTTCTTCCTTTGCAGCTGCCATTGTTGGTAAAGTAGCGCAACAAATAACAGTCATAAAATCTGCTCCTGCAACAGCGACGTTCTTAGCGACTGTTCCTCCTGCATCGGCGCATTTAGTATCAGCAATAATTATTTTTTCAGGAAATAGGCTACGGATACAACTAATGGCACGATGGCCCTCTTGTAAACATAATATTGTTCCTACCTCAATGATATCGACAACATCACCAACTTTGACGATATCAGCCAAAGCAGTTTCTAAATCATTATGATCCAGAGCAATTTGCAATTTTGGTCTCACTATATTAAACCCCTTTTATTTCATTTTTTGATAAATTTCAGACTCAGCAAATTTCTCGCCAATTTCCTTTGCTGACATAACATTTTTGATACCTATCACTGTAGTTCCTTTTTTTTGCGCTTGAGCAAACATACTTAAAAAATTCATAGGAGTGAAAACAACATCATATTGACCTGCTGAGCTTTTACCTTCCGAAATTGCACAGTGATGAATTTTTGTTATAGTTACATCCAAATCTTTCATCGCTTTTTCTACACTTCTCATCATCATTAAACTAGTTCCAGATCCATTTGCACAAGATACTAAAATTCTCATTATAAATCCTCCTTAAAGTAATTAATTGTTTTGAAATTTTTCTGCATACTCTTCATAATCATCTACAATCATAAAATAGCCTTCTGGATTTTTCCGATACTGTAATTGAGGAATAATCAACAATCCAATTACCACGACGGCTACACCTACATAACCTAAAACTTTCATCACTACAGTCATTACTGGCCAAACAGTTGCCCAGTCAAACATTCCAATATAACCGCCAAATTTAGACAAACCAATCCATGTAGCGAATAAAGCAGATCCTCTTACTTGAATTAATCCTGAAATAAATGGGAAAATACATGCTGCTTTAAATCCGCCGCGATTATTTGCAAAAACAGCAATTACAGCATTATCAAAGAACAACGGAATGAAACCAGCAATGACAATTGTTGGTGATTTAAATAAAATTAATAAACCAATCATCACAAACTGACCTAGTGCACCGAATAAGAAACCAACTGTTACAGCATTGGGCGACCCAAATCCAAAAGTAGCAGCTACATCAATCCCGGGAACTGCTCCTGGTAGAATCGTATTGGAGATTCCTTGGAACGATTGTGTTAATTCATCAACGAAAGTACGAACACCCAGTTGTAAAATAGCTAGGTACACTGCAAAGTTCAAAGATGTCGTCATAATGTAAAATAGGAAACTTTGTCCCTGTTCCATAAATCCTGCTTGAACTAGATAATCCTGACCTAATACTAATAAAATAATGCCAAAGAAAAACAACATTAATAAAGAGGTAGCGACCATGTTTTCATTGAAAATTGATAAGAAACCAGGCAATTCCATATCCTCTAATTTTTTATCAGCTTGTTCTGATCGATGATTCTTTCTATCACGTTTCTTCATGAATTCTGCCAACTTAGCAAAAATAAATATGCCAAACATTTGTTGATGGGCTACTGCAAAACCAGCCCCTTCGGTCAATTCTTGAGTAATTCCCACAGTTAAGTTAGAGGCCACCGCCCAATAACATCCTAAAATTAGTCCCATAAAAACCAAAACTTCTATTCGACCTAAATTAGGGAAACAAAATAGTAAAATCCAAAATGCGGTTGCTGCTTGTTGAATTTGAACATTTCCGGTAGTGAATACTGCTCTTAACTTTGTAAATTTCTGAAAACGTACCAATAAAATATTCATAATAAAAGCAATTAGCAATAAAATCATCACGTCACCAAATGTACGACCAAATGTTTTCATTAAACCAGCATCAACAGCATTTTGACCAAAATAAGGATCGGTAACCATCGCGTCTAGATTAAATCGATCTTTCAATCCTACTAGGATCGGGCGGAAATTATTTACCAATCCACCAGAACCTACAGATAAAATAAAATAACCTACAGTAGCCTTTAAAAAACCAGCCAAACACTCATAAAAAGGTCTACGCAGTAAGATATAGCCTAGCAAAACTATAAAACCAATTAAATAGGCTGGTTGCGTCAGAATGTTAGTAGCAAAATATGTCCAAATTTTTAGTAAAAAATCACCCATTCATATCTCCCCCTAGATATTAAATTCTTTCATTATACGTTGATAGTCTTCGATAGACTCACTAGCGACTAGTTGATCAATTAATCCTTCTGTCATCAATAATTCAGACAAGTTCTGAATATTTTCCATATGTTCTTCCGAGTTTTTAGCGGCTAATGTGAAAAAGAGACTGGCTGATTTTTCTTCTTCATCATCACTTTCAAACACAATTGGTGATTTAAATTTTGTAAAAGCTATCGCTGTACCAAAAATCCCTTCACTTTTATCAGAAGAATGAGGCATTGCTACTTGCGGTACAATAACAATATATGGACCGTGTTTTTCAATACATGTGATAATTTCATCAATATATGTTTGATTAATTATTCCCTTATTCAGTAATTGTTGACAACTTTCACTAATTGCCTCCCGCCAATCAGTAATTGTTTTTTCTGAATAACTTACTAACTCATTTTCAAAAAAATATTTAAGCATTTTAATACCCTCTTTTCTTATAAGAATGATGGGAATGGCGTATCATTTTCGATAGAAAAAGCATCATCAAATCCACGATAAAAGTTAAATTCCAAATCGTCTTTATCTGTTGGATAAGTAAATTTCCCGCCTACTTGCCAAATGAAAGGTTTAAACTGATATTTCAAACGATCCTTTTTAAACTGCCACAATTCAGTGATCTCTTTTGGGTCCGCCATAAAATTCGCCCAAATATCGTAATGAACAGGGATAACAACTTTAGCATTTAATGATTCCGCCATTCGAAGCATATCGACAGAGGTAACTTTGTCAGTAATTCCTCGTGGATTTTCCCCATAGGCTCCTAAACAAACATCAATTGTATGTTCATTTCCATGCTTAGCAAACATATTAGAATAATGAGAATCACCTGCATGATAAATATTTCCACCAGAAGTTTCAAATAAATAATTAACTGCTATTTGATCCATATCTTGAGGTAATTTTCCTTTCAATGATACAGCAGGATCTTCACAAGTTACCAAAGCAGTACGATCAAATGCTTCTAAAGCAACTATTTTAATATCTTTAACCTGTACTTCATCTCCTGGTTTAACAATGATAGTTTTTTCTTCAGGGATCCCCCACTTCAACCAAGTAGCTACCACTTCTTTTGGCCCAATAAATTTTGCTGTTGGGCAGTTTTGATGGACCGCAGCAGCAGTATTAATATCTAAATGGTCTGAATGAATATGAGTAACAACTAATGCATCCACATTTTTGATCTCAAAAGGATCAATTACAAATGGCTGTGTACGTAAATTAGGTTGCATTTTTTGAACACCACTCATTCGCATCATTTGATGACCTTTTTTCATTTGACCATTTCCATGGCTACGTTTACCTGTACCACACCATAAATCACACAAAATGTTTGTTCCGGCAGCAGATTTCAGCCAGATACCTGTGCATCCAAGCCACCACATTGAAACAGTCCCATCTTTTACTTCAGTTTCCTCAATTTCTTCGTTTAAATAAGTCCCCCATTCTGGGAAGGTACTCAAAATCCAATCTTCTTTTGAAATATTATCTACCGTATTCGCCATAATTGAATCTCCTTAAATGATTTATTTGTTCTTTACATTTACAATCATATATTCAAAAAATCATTATGAAAACCCTTTTTTATGACCGTTAGAACATTATATGATTTTTTTGGATTAATTAATCTTTTTTTGTTGTATACTTGTTCATATGAGATATAAATAAAAAATTTTAAAGGAGGAACCTCAGTGAAAAATTCCATTGCCACTATTGAACAACGTCACAAAAATATTTTGAATATTTTAGAACAACATGAACGGATGACTACACAAGAGTTAGCAAACTCGTTAGGGGTATCGATTAGTACCATTCGTCGGGACCTGAATGTTCTAGAAGAGAAAAATGATATTCAACGTAAATATGGTTACTGCATTTTTAATTACGACAATCAAAAAAATTTCGATGCATCTGGTCCTGAATTAATCAAGCAATCTATCGCAAGAATTGCCAGTACTTATGTAAGCGATTACGATACTGTCTTTATTAATTCAAGTTCCACTGCTTTAAATACTGTGAATTACTTAAAAGCCAAACATTTAACTATTGTCACCAATAATTTGAAAATTGCTCACTTACCTCACAATGCAAACTATAATTACATTTTAACTGGAGGAGAATTACGTTTTCCAAAAGAAGTCTTAGTGGGTGATATCGCGATAGATACAATCACTTCCACTAATGCAGATATTTGTATTATTGGCTGTAGTGGTGTTGATATAGTAAATGGCGTTACTACCAAAATTTTAAACGAAGCAAAAATCAACGAACTCATGATTAAACAAACCGTTAAATATAAAATACTCGTTGCGGATCATCGAAAAGTCGGGTTAACTTCCAAATTCAAAATCGCTGATCTTTCTGTCTTTGATTGTTTAATCACCGATCGGTATTGTCCACCAAAATTAATTACTCAAATCGAAAAGGCTGGATTAAAAGTAATAAAAGTACAATAGCCAACATAAAAAAAACGCGAGGTTTTTCCTCGCGTTTGACTGTGAACAAGATCCCGTTTATAGATGCAATTGCAGCTTTTGCTTTTTGTAAGATTAAAGGCGAATACAAATGAAAAATTATTCGATGATAATCTCAAGCATGATGTATTCTTTAGGTTATCAGTATATACCGGCATGGGAAAACAAGAAATTTCTTCAATTTAATGGAATAACAAAAATTTTAAAAAGAAAACGTAAATATTCATCGAGCCTTCCTCAGAGACTTAGACAGTAATTATACATTGCTGACCGGGCAACTATTGCCACTTTTAAACGTATTTTTATTATTCATAGTGACATACTAGAAATTATGAACAAATGGCAAAAAACAGCAAAAACGCGTATGAAGGATTGATAATCAATTAAGCTGCTTAACATCTGGAATCAAAGGTGTTAAGCAGCTTATAAATTGTGGCTCATGACACACAGGAAATATCACCATCTAATTGAATAAATAGCATGGTATGAAAGCTTAAATAATAAATATCTAAAGTTTTTTATCAATATCTACTATTATAAAATCTATTTTTAGATTTCCAATCATGTGCAGTATACTTTATTTCTTTTGAGGTCCAACATAAATCTCTAAATGTTGTGGTAGAATTTTAAAACACAATGGTAACCCTGGACCTTCATCACCATCTACACTAGGATGCAAATCAACCTCTTCTTTAACTGATAAACTGCCTTCAGTGAAAGGTTGGTAACCAATGTAATCTGTCGAATGATCGATTCCCTTTATAATATCTGGGACACTTTTTACCATTTCGAGCACATTTTGGTTCTTCAGATATATCAGATACATTTTGCCATCATCAGGCCTAGCTTCTGGCACAATATGACCGTAACCACCGATAGTTTGGGTTAGCGCAATGACGACAGCGCTACTTTCAATTGTTCTTTTTTCACCTTCGATTTCTAACTCAAAATGATAACTTTCATCTTTTAGCACTTGCTTGAAACCAGAAGTAAAATAAGCTAATTTACCAAACTTAGTTTTTTCTTCAACCTCCACGTCACTGATAGCTTCAGGAATTCCACCGACTGCAACAATATTCATAAAATAATTTTCGTTGACTTTTCCAATGTCTAAAGCTATCCGACGAGCCAAATCCAATTCAGCAATCGCTTCTTCTGGTTCCATTGAGATATTCAGCGAGCGAGCCAAATCATTTACTGTACCTAATGGAAAGAAGCCAAATTTCGGTCGGTATTCTTGTTCTGCTAAACCACTGATCACCTCATTAACTGTTCCGTCACCACCCATAGCAAAAACACTGTCTACTTTATCTTTCACTGCTTGGTTCGCAAATTTAGTTGCATCTCCAGTGTCTCTTGTATGCTGTACCTCTACTTCATTAAATATATCCGTCAGTTTTTCCTTGACCAATTTCTCATATTCTTGAGCTTCCTCATTACCAGAACTAGGATTTACAATCAATACTGCTTTTTTCATTGTCGGACTGCTCCTTTCTTGCTATTTATCTATTTAGTATAGCAGGAATAATAACCTTTCATCTGTACATAGGATTATCAAATTTATTTGTACGTCTTCCTTATAAAACATCAATAATCAGAAAATTTTCTATATTATTTAAAAAAAGCTATTGATATTTTTTTAACATCTTGTTTCTTCTATTACTTAGGTATATATTGTTCTCCATTCTAATATCAGAAAATCAAAATTGAATTCACAAAATCAGCCATCAATCTCTCACCTCCAGCCCACAATCTCATATTTTTTTAAACTTATTTTAACTAAATTTCCATTTTTAGATTGACAAAGAGATATCTATTTTGTAAACTGTAAAGAAATATTGATACAATATTCCGAAAATTCAAAAAATAGTAGGTGAAGACAATGATGGAAAAAAATCAGATGGCAATTATTATTTTATTATTATAGCTGGGACTTTTTTGAGAATCTAATCAAAAAGTCCCTATTCACATTGCATTTAAAAGAAGGAAGAACTTCTTTTATGGAATGTTTTTTTTATACTCAATTTCAGTATTAGAAAAATAACATTTGTCATGATTTTGACTATCGCTACTATATTTAACAAATCAACTGATTAAGAAAGAAGGAAAATAATATGAGTCAAACAGTCTTTTTACCTAACTATACAATTGGTGTCGATGCTTATGAGCAAATCACAGATATCGTAAAAGAATACGGTAGCAACGCAGTTATGATTGGTGGCGAAACAGCACTAGAAAAAGCCGAAACAAAAATTAAAGAAGCACTATCACAAGAAATCGAAGTCACTAATACCCTTTGGTACGGTGGTAACTCAACTTATGAAAATGTCGAAAAATTAGTGAATAATGCTGATGTCCAAAAGGCAGATGTTCTTTTTGCAGTAGGAGGCGGCCGTGTTTGTGATACAGTCAAAGTAGTTGCTGAGAAAATGGGAAAAACGGTTTTCACTTTTCCTACAATTGGTTCAAATTGTTCACCAGTAACTGCAGTCTGTGTGATGTATACCGAAGAAGGTGAAATGCAAGGTCTCTTTTTCCCATCTAAACCACCTACGCATACATTTATCGATACTGCTATTATCGCCAAGGCACCAGATAAATATTTGTGGGCTGGCGTTGGAGATGCACTTTCTAAAGAAATTGAATCAACTTTCTCTGCTCGTGGAGACCAACTAGATTACACCGACGGATTAGGTATTCAAATTGGAAAAATGTGTACTGATCGTCTGTTGGAATATGGTACACAGGCCTTAAAAGACAGTTCTGCAGGGATTCCATCTTTTGCCATTGAACAAGTGGTTGCCGATATTATTGTTACTACTGGTTTAGTTTCAGTATTAGTAATCAATGACTATAACTCTGCGATGGCTCATTCTTTTTATTATGGCACAACAGTTCTTAAAAAAATGGAAGACTATTTACATGGGGCTTCTGTAAGTTACGGTGTTTTAGCCTTGTTAAAAATGGATCAGCAAGACGCTCTTTTTGAACGAGTTTATCGCTTCATGAAAGAAAATAAACTTCCAGTTTCACTAACCGAAATGGGACTAAATAATACAACCGACTTGACCGCTATTATCGATAAGGCGATGTCCACGAATGATATCGTTCATGTTCCTTATGAGATTACACAGGATATGTTTAAACAAGCAATCTTTGATGTTGAAGCTTATCAACTATCATAAATTTTTCAATCCAATCAATTAAAAATTTCTGAGAATATTTCTCTGATAAAAAAAGCTATAAATTGGTATTATCACGCCAATTTATAGCTTTAGTTTTTAATATAATCTTGTCAATTGACTGGGAACAAATGGTTGTTACTTAATTAGTTATTATTTACTTCCAAATGAAATACATCCGGCCGTGAATAATGCCCAGTCGGATCAAAATCCATTCGACTTAACGGTACTTGTTCCATGTCTAATTCTTGATAAATAATGGTCTCTTTATTCCAAACTGGTTCAACTAAATACTTCCCAAAAGGACTGACAATACAGCTACCTCCTGGACACAAATCTTCAGGTAATGCAGCTAATTCATTTTGAGAATGCAAGCCTTCTGGATACTGAGATTTTGTCACATGTTGATTACAACCAATCACAAAACAGCGTCCCTCCATCGCAATATGTTGCATCGTATGTTGCCATTCTTCACGATTATCGGCTGTCGGTGCCAAATAAATCGAAACGCCCTTTTGATATAAAGCAGCCCTAGCTAATGGCATATAGTTTTCCCAACAAATTAATCCACCCATTGTGCCAAATACTGTATCTACAGTCGAAATTGCCCCTTCATTTCCGTCACCCCAGATACAACGTTCTGTACCAGTCGGTTTTAGTTTGCGGTGTTTCGACACAATTTTGCCTTCTGGACTAAAAATAATAAAGGTACAATACAAAGTACAATTTTTTTCATCTCTTTCATTAATACCGATGGCAACATAGGCATTCGCTTCTTTGGCTGCACTTGCAATTCGATCGGTATCTTTACTGGGAACTACGACTGAATTGTCATAAAGTAATTTCCAATCTTGCCGACCTTCCATTGTTCGACTGCCTACAACAAATCCATATGAAAAACCTCTGGGATAGCAAGGAATAAAGGCTTCAGGGAAAACAATTAAATCGGCAGACTTTTGACTGGCATCTTCTATTAAAGCAATCGTCTTATCAATCGTTTTTTCTTTATCAAATAGAACAGGAGCTGCTTGAACAACGGCAACTTTACATTTACTTTTTTCAAAATCAATCATGGTAATGCCTCCTTAGATTATATTACATTTATTCTATCATTATTATTGTCAACAAAATCAATATAAAATAAAAAAATGTACCTATACCTATTAAATAGATATAAGTACATTTGATCTGATTTATTCAGCAAATTTATTCTTGTGATCGTAATAATCAAAATGAATATCGTCACTAACTAAATAATTATAAATATCATCAACGATTTCAATTCCGTTTTCTGCATATTTTTGTTCCCGCATTCGGCCTCGTTCACCAGGATAATTGACTTCTTTAAATCCTTCGCTTGGTACGATTTCTTTGATTTCATCTAACATGGTTGAAATTGATTTTTTAAATGTATCTAACCCAACAAAATATTCAGGATTGATGACTACATGAAGTTGTCCTAATTCACGTCCTTTAGAAAGATCATGATACATAGAAGACACATGTTTACCAAATGGTACGCCCAATAACACACCAGATAAAATATCAACCATCATCATTAAGCCGTAACCTTTTGGCCCAGCGATTGGTAACAAAGCATTCACTTTAGTTGAATCAGTGGTAGAATTTCCTTGTTCATCGACTGCCCATGAATCTGGAATAGATTCTTTACGAGAACGGGCATGTAAGATTTTTCCCCAGGCTTGAACTGTTGTAGCCATATCAAAAGTAATAATTCTATCATCATTACTCGGTGCAGCAAAAGCAATCGGATTGGTTCCAAAATAAGGTTCACTACCGCCAAAAGGTACAACCATTGGATCAGATTGACACATGGACAATGCAACCATATCATGAGTAGCTGCTCTTTCTACATAATAAGCTAGTGCGCCACTATGAGAAATATTTCTAATACCAACAACAGCAATACCGGTTTCTTTCGCGATTTCGATAGCATGATCCATCGCTTTTTCAGCAGCAACGAAACCTGAACCATTATCTCCTTCAAAAATGCCAACACTGGGACCAGTTTTTTTGAATTCAAATTTTGGATTTTGCGTGATACCACCTTTAGCAATCCGTTCTGAATAATATTCTACTCGCATTGCACCATGAGAATGAATCCCTCTTGCATCAGCAAAGGTTAAAACATCACTAACAATCGCTGCTTGATCTTCAGACAAACCTGCCTTATGAATTTTGTTTTGGATTAATTGATGTAAATCTTCTTTTGTTACGCGCATTTTCTTCACCTGTTCCTTTTTATTTTCAGACAAATAAACTTTTTCTAGTTAATAGTAAGCGTTTTCTGAGATTCTATCATTGGTTAAAACGAACAATAAACTGAATCTAATTGTCTGTTTTAACCAAAAAAGTTCCTATCACCTGAATGGCGATAGGAACTTTCCTTTAATTATATTTCTTTTTGTAAAATGTAAAAGCAGCTAATATCAACAGTATGATCGTACCAATCACTATTAGAATTGGTGAACTACTATTACCTGTTTTTGGTAAATACGTGTGGTTCCTACCAGCCGACTGTATAGCAGAGGTATTGCTTAATAATGATTTTTTGGATGTATCGTCATTGGTTGGATCTTTTTTGGTTGGTTGCTCTTTTTGATTTTCCTTTGTCAGATTAATCATATCAAAATTTTTCGTTGTTATTTCAAAGTCAATTGGTTGACTGTCTAATTTGTAACCCAATGGTGCTTTCGTTTCAACCAATTGATACTTTCCTACAGCTAATTTTTCAATTAATAATTTACCATCTTCATCGCTGACTAAATTTTCTTTGATGATTTCTCCTGCTTGATCTTGCAAAGTGAATTGAGCATTGGCTAATCCTTCACCAGTCACACTATCGACTTTTTTCATAAGTACACTTGAAGGGATTTGTCTATTGGTCTTTTTCACTTGTACTGCTTGATCTTGCTTACTCTTAATAGTAAATGTTACTGGTTTTTCATCAAGTTCGTAACCTTTTGGTGCTTCTTTTTCGACAAATTGATAATTACCAGGTGATAATTCATCCACTGCCAATCGTCCATTATCATCGGTAGTCATTTTTTCAGTTTTAATAGTTTCATTTTCTTGTGTCTGTAAAACAAATGTTGCACCAGAAAGTGGCTGTCCTGTTAATTCATCGACTTTTTCTAAAATAACACCTTGATTTATTTTTTTATTGGTTTTAGCTAATTCGATTTTTTCTGACGGATCTTTGACAGTAAATTTCACAGGTTTATTATCTTCTTGATAGCCAGTTGGTGCCTTTGTTTCAATCAACTGGTAACTTCCAGCCGGTAGTGTTTCAAATGAAATTTTACCAGATTTGTCAGTAACCAGTTCCAGATCGCTTGGCAAATCCTTTCCTGCGCTGTCTTGCAATTTAAAGGTTGCCCCTGCCAAAGCTTCTCCAGTTTCTTCATCAGTCTTCGTTAATGTAATAGTACCTGGATCTGGGTTTTTAATATTGGTTTTCTCAACAACAATCGCTTCATCTTGTCCTTTAGCAATTGTGAATTCAACTTCTTTTTCATCTAGTTGATAACCAGTTGGTGCCTTCGTTTCAATAAATTGATAATCCCCTGGAGCTAAGTCCTCCACTTTCAACTGTCCTAAGCCATCTGTTGCTAATTCAGATTTTAAGACTATCCCTTGCTTATTTTTCAGTTGGAAAATGGCGCCTTTTAATGGTTCTTTTGTTTGTTCATCAACTTTATTTAATATGACAGAACCAGTTAATAAAGTATTTTCTTTTTCAAGATTAACAACTTGTCCTTGTCGTTCGCTGATGGCAAATGTTACTGGAGTTTGATCTAATTTATATCCATCTGGTGCTTGTGTTTCAATAAATTGATATTCACCAATTGGTAAGTCTTTCACAGTGAAGCGCCCGTCAGTACCGGTCTCATGATCAGAACTAATAATTGTTCCATCGGATTTTTCTAGTTGGAATTTTGCCCCAGCCAACCCTTCTTTTGATATTTGATCGACCTTAGTTAACTCGACACTATTAGGAACAGTCGCTTGATTGACAACTTTGATAGTAGCCATTTTTTCAGTCAAGGTAATTGCTTTACCTTCTTGATAATCAGGATTAATTTCATAGCCGTTTGGCGCTTTGGTCTCTTTTAATAGGTAATTATCTAATGGTAGTCCTTCAAAAGTTAGCTCACCATTTTCATCAGTATCAGCCTTCAAGCCGGTTTCTGTTCCATCAGCTTTAAGGATTTCAAAAGTTGCGCCAGCTAAAGGTTCATCTTTATCATTGACTTTTAGTACCGATAAATTATCAGTCTTAATCACTCCAGAGCCGCTTCCGCTAGTAAAGCTTAAATTAACGGTTGCTGTACTTTGACGATAATACGTTCCTAAGCCGCCATAACTTGCTGAATTGACTTGAGAAAGATTTTTTACTGCACCAGGAAATTCACTGACCGTATTATAAGTCACTTGAATATTGCTTTCTGCCTGATAATCTAAGAAATTAATTTTGAAAGAATTTCCGCTTATGGTTAAGCGGTAATGTTCAGTACCAATTTTTTCACCAGTTGCCGTATCGGTTACGACAAAAGAAGTTGGATCATAAGTTGCATTAGTCGTTCCCTGAGTTAAGGTATCTGTAATTTCAGGATTATTAACTGGTAAATCAGTGGAAATATTCTTAGTTGTAATTGTCCAGTTGGCAACATTTTCTTTTGTGGCATCTTTAGCAACTGCTTTTTGTAACGCTGACTGATAGTTATAAGCATAAACACTATATTTTAAATCAATTGGTGCTTTATCATCATAGGTTACCTTAGCAACATTATCTAATTTTTGATAAACATACCAATCTTTTTTCACTCTTGTCCGATATTTTACATAGACCCGTTTTGAGCCTAAGTTGGCGAACTCTAAGTTCATTTGATTATCTTTAATATCGATTTTTGTTGGATACGCGTCTGAACCTTCTGGTACTAATTTATAGTCTGTCGACAGATAGTTAGCCATGTTTTCAATCATCGACTGACTCGTTACTTCTTCAAAACGTAAAGAATCTGGAACCAACTCAGTTCCTGCTGGTAAAGTATCTTCAAGTTTCGTCAGATTAAAATCTGAACCTTTTGAGTTTAAAAATACTAACCAATCTTGATATAAATATTTTTCTGATGTTTGATTGGATGTTTGGCCTATTTTTGTTGCTCCTGTGTAATAAGGATCTGTAAAAGTTCCTTTAGCTTCATATTCAACAACACCGGGAACATCGCCATAATTCAAAGTAGCTTTATTTTTTACTTCAGTTTTTTGACCTGAAGAATCAATTTTAGTTTTAATGGTAATCACCAAAGTATCTTTTAGATTTTGATAGTCACCTAAAAAATCAATTCTTATACCACCATTAAAACTATCTGGTGCGCCATTCACATTTGGCTGTGCGCCAACAGGAGAACCATTTTCATCAAACTTAGTCACTTTATAATCGACACCTTCAACTAAAGGTGTTGATTCTGTTTCTGAAATTTTCTTACTGATTGTTACACCTGAATAATCTTTTACTGCGCCAATAAAGTAATCGTGAACAACGGGATTTTTCATAGTATATTTCTCCGCATTCACAGTGATGCTCCATTCCATAGTACGGTCGAAAATATCTATTTTTCCGGCTTCTTTTGTTAAAAGATTGGGAATCAAACTAACTTGAACTTCTTTATTTATTGTTCCGTTGGTAACTTTATTTTTAATAATTCGTTCAGTTGGATCAGTTATTTTTGTGGAATATTTTATGATATACGCTTGCGTAGTGTTAGCCTTAGTCGTTAAAGTTAATGACCCATCCGTATTGGCTGACTGGTCAAAATCACCACTTCCATCACCTTTTGCTTGAACATCATAACTATTGCCACTAGTATAATTCAAATCAACTTTTTGAATATCTAGTGATCCATCTACCATCTCGACACCTTGATCTGCTAAGTTTGTTATTAGCTTAGAAGTAGATGTTAACGGCTGTTGATTGAAATTGTATTTGATCTCCCAATCAATCATGCCTGTTTCTTGATTAATTTTGCCACTGGCTTGTAACGGCTGCAAAGTGACAAAAGTTTTACTAGCAAATGCAGAATTCACTTGTGTTTCATTTTCATAAGTATAAGCATAGTTATATAAATAATTGTATTCATACCCTGCAATACCATCATCAACATAATTTTTTCCATCAATCCCAGAAATAGTAGCTTCTGTGACAATTGCTTTTTTTCCAATGGATTTTAACAAAGTAATATCAGCTGTCGCTTGAGAGGTATCATTGCCTTTGTAAGTAATTTGATAGTCCTCATCTTGTTTTAGCAGTGTTTTACTACCAACAATTGTGCCATTAAAATCAACATCACTAGAATAGACCTTAATTTCATCATAATTTAGTTTACTAGTATTATTGTTGACATAGATTTGATAGCGACGATTGGTATTGTCTGTCCGATCTAAATTAAAAACGGAATTGATCTTTGCTGTCTTTGGATTCAGAGTATCTGAAGTGATGGTTGTCGTCGTCTTTCCCTTATCAATACTGGAAGTCATTTCAAGCGTATAAATGGTCTGTTGAGGTGTTGTATCAAAAACTATTTTTTGGCTTTCTTCATCGACACCAGATATTTTTTCTAACGAAGTCACTAACGTTAGATCATAGTTTTCTGAAGAAACATTATCTTCTAAAAAAGTAATCGTTAACTCTTTAGTAGCAGCGCTAATGGACCATTTTGCTGAAGTCATTGGACTAAAATCACCAGATAAATCCTTTGCAATTGCTAACTGTGCTGGTAACTGTGTAGTAAATGTATCCCCTGCTTGGTAATTTTTATTGGCAAATGAAAAATTCATAGTTAGCTTGATACCTGACATATTCGGTATCGTATCAGTTGGTTGAATTTCATCGCCATTAATTTTATACATTTTAATAGAAGTAAAAATATTATCACTGATTGCTGCTTTGGTTTTTTTAGGAGTGACCGGCTTATTCTCATTTGATTGCTCCGTTGATTTAGAACTTTCAGTCGTCTTATTTTCTTCCGAGCTTAAAATAGAAGAAGACACTTTTCCTAACTCACTAGTTGTAGATGTTTTTTCTGAATTGGTTGTAGCGGTTGAAGCTTCTTGTGCATAAGTAATTGTTGGCATTAAAATTTGTAAAATTAATATTGACACAACAAACAATACAGATAATTTCTTTTTCATAAAAATGACACCTTTCCTTTAAAAAATTTTAAAAAAAACTTGTTTTTTATAAGAACAAAATAAAAAACATTATAATTAACTTCAAATTCCATCATAACTGTTTTTATTTGTGAGTTATCTTTTTTGAAACCGTTTGCATCGTTTGTTATATCATTTACATCAATAATTTTTTTAATAAGTCCATTAATTATTAAAATTCAGTTCAATCAATAAAATAATTCAAGGAAAAAAAATGATTCTCAATATATAAATAGCTATTTCCACAATATTTAGTAAATTTTTTTCTGTTATCAAGGCTTTTTCTGATAATTATTTAGGAAATAGGCCGTATAAAAAGAAGAAAATTCAGTTTTTCAGATTTTTTCTAGGTCATTTGAATCCAATTATTTATCTTTACTTGTTAAGCTAGGATTAATCAGAACAGAGGAGGAGTTTAAAATGAATAAAAAGAAATGGCTAATTCTGGTAGCGGCAATTATATTTACAGAATTAGTAGGTGGATTGTCTGGCTTATTAGCCGGTAATTCTCGCAGTATTTATGAATCTTTTGATAAAATCCCGTTGGCACCGCCGGGTTCACTATTCGGAATTGTTTGGCCAATTTTATATTTAATGATGGGTGTCTCACTTTTTTTCATTATTACCGGAAACATCCGTCAAACTCACAAAAGAAATGCTTATCTGTTATACGCTATCCAGTTATTACTTAATTTTACATGGAGTTTAATATTTTTTGGCGGAAATCAAATGGGACTGGCAATTATTAACATTCTCGCCTTGGATATTGTCGTTGCTTATCAAATTTTTTATTACCACAAACTTTCAAAACCGGCAGCATATCTATTGATTCCTTACCTAGTTTGGATTTTATTTGCTACTTATTTAAATATTGGTTTTGCCTTGATAAACTAAAAAAAGCCTGCTAGATGTAGTGACCCCAAATAGTTAGACTTTTTTGGAGTGGAGAAATCCACTCCTTTTTTCTTTGTTTTTACTGCTATTATATTTTAAGCTGCTTTCAATGCCGATTTTCTAAATTGCACCGGACTCTGCCAATTTAATTTTTTCTTCATACGTTCATGATTGTAGTAATAAATGTAATTATCAATTGCTTGTTTCAATTCCTCAAAGCTATGAAATTCTCGTCCATAATAAATTTCTTGTTTTAATAAACTAAAGAAATTCTCCATGATTGAATTATCCAAGCAGGTGCCCTTACGGGACATACTTTGAAATATTTTATGTTCTTTTAATTTATGATTGTATGCCTTCATTTGATAAGCCCAGCCTTGATCAGAATGAAAGGTTCGACGGTAGAGACAGTCTTTTGTTACTTGAATCGCTTCTTCCAATGCCTCCATGATCGCTAGTGCATTTGGCTTTTCAGAAATACGATAAGAAATAATCTCACTGTTGTACATATCTAAAAAGGGATCAAGATACAGTTTCTTTTCACGAATGGTCCCGGATTTGTCTAGTTCAAAATATTTTAGCTCTGTCGTATCTGTCGTAATCTTTTGATGACAAATGCTTGTGCAAAAGCGTCGATGAATTCGATTTTTCGTAACCGCACCGATCTTCCCACGATAAGAATGATAACGACGAGATTTCCTCGTGAATGAGCGGACCTCAATACCCAGTTTCCTAATCAAGCGTTGCACTTTCTTCTTGTTTACATGGAACCCACGATTACATAATTCCTTTGTTAGGCGCAAACAGCCATAATCCTTATGTTGGCTTCTTATCTTAAGTATTTCCTCTTCAATTTCTTGATCTGGATTTTGTCGATCAAACCGTTTTTGCCAATACATAAAGGTCGATTTAGGGAATTTCAAAGTTTCAAGAAGCTCAACTAATTTGAAGGATCCTCGGAGGCTGTCGATGATTCGTGCGATTGATTCTTTCGTCTTTGTTGGGCTTCCTGTTTTCGCAGCTTCCTCAATTCTTTTAAAAAAGCATTTTCAATCTGAAGAGAACGGACTTGTTTTTCTAATTCCTTGATGCGATCACGTTCTTCAAGGGTTGCTTTGTTTGCCTTTGGATTTTCTTTTTTCTTAGACAAAATCGGCGGACGTCCTTTCTTTTTTGAGAGTCCATCTACTCCTTCTGCACGAAAGGTTCTCATCCAATTGGCGATTAATGCAGGATTGTTTATCCCTAAATGATTCGCCACTTCACGATAGGACAACTCAGTTGTTTGATATAACTCTATCGCATCCATCTTGAATTGAACAGAATAACTTTGATTTTGTCGTTTACGAAGAAGCCCTTCTTCACCAAATTCTTGATAAGCATTGAGCCAATTTTTCATTTGATTTTCTGACTTCAACCCGTGTTTCTTAGATAAATAGGAGAAACCTCCTTTTCCGTCAAGATACTCTTGAAGGATTTTCAGTTTGAATTCAAAACTATATTTAACCATAAAAATACCGACCTCCAGAAGTTAGATTTTTGGTCTAACTTTTTGGGGTCGGTACAAGATTTATAAAAATCTAGCAGGGCTTTTTATTTTTTTAATAAATGTCAATAAAATCGCCAATCGCAAATGATGGAAATACTTCAGGAGAAGCAACTATTGCCCCTGGTAAGACTTCCGTTTCTTCATTCCGAAAATAAATAGAAATATGTCCTAATTCATCAAAATTCTGATTGGCAGCATCTCCAATTGATTGAATGTGATATTCTTGTTGATTAATTTTAATTTTCCCATTAGCCTTTAGGGGACTTTTTTCTATTTCAACTGGTTCGTGAACCACACAAATCGGTAATAATTCAGCCGTTACTTGTTGACCAAATAAAATCAGTAGCTTTTCTTCTTCAAAAGCCGGCACCATTTCACCGATATCAGTAATTTTTATTCGTACCATCAATTATCTCCTTTTTTACATATGGATTGGTAAACCTAAACCAACTTCACTGGCATCCATCACCATCTCTGATAAGGTTGGATGACCATGAATTGTTAGTGCTATGTCTTCTAATGTTAAATAAGATTCGATTGCCAAAGTAATTTCAGCGACTAAATCACTGGCATTTACTCCAACAATTTGTGCACCGACAACTAATTCAGTATCCTTTTCAAAAACTAAACGAACAAAGCCTTCTGTTGCATTTAATGACAAGGCACGACCATTGGCTTGCATTGGAAAGTTTGCCGTAGACACTTTTAAACCAGCTTCTTGTGCTTCTTTTTTAGTCAGTCCTACAGTAGCCACTTCGGGATCTGTAAAGCAAACTGCTGGTATCACACGATAATCTTTTTTCACATTTTTTCCAGCAATCACTTCAGCCGCTACTTTTGCTTCATAGCTTGCTTTATGAGCGAGTGCCAGGCCTGCAACTACATCACCAATCGCATAAATATTTTTTTCCTGGGTCTGATATTGATCACTCACAGGAATTAGTCCTTTTGAATCAGGCATGATAGCTAAATTATCCAAACCTAAATTGGCAGTATTGGATTTTCTGCCAACAGTGACCATTACATAATCTGCTGTCATTTTTTCTTTTTTTTCATTAACATCAATTTCAATCGTTACCGAGTCATTCGTCTGATCAGCTTTTAGCGCTTTAGCTGAAGTAACTACTCTTATATTTTTTTCTTTGAAACCTTTAACCACTAAAGCTTGAATATCCGATTCAAACGCTGGTAAAATATTAGAGCTACCTTCGACAATTGTCACTTTTGCACCTAAGTTGGCGTAAGCACCTGCCAATTCACAACCGATATAGCCGCCGCCAACTACAATTAATTCTTTAGGAATTTCTTTTAGATTTAGTCCTCCTGTAGAATCAATCACTCTTCCTTCAAACTTAAAATTAGGAATTTCAATTGGCGAACTGCCAGTAGCAATAATCGCTTGTTTAAACATTAGCTTTTCATCGCCATTTTTCGTCTTTACCTGCAAGGTTTTCTTATCAAGAAAAGAGCCAAAGCCTTCCATAATTGTGACGCCATTTTTCTTTAAAAGAGCACGAATACCATTCGTTAAAGTTTTTACAACTTGTTGGTCTTTCCATTTTTGGGTTTTGCTGAAATCTAACGTCACTTCTTTTGTCTTTACGCCTAAAAAATCCGATGATTGTGCTTCTTGAAAACGGTGGCCGGCAGTAATCAGAGCCTTTGAGGGAATACATCCAACATTTAGACAGACACCACCAATTTCTCAAGCTTCAACTATCGTCACTTTTTGACCCAATTGTGCCGCGCGAATTGCTGCTACATAACCTCCGGGACCTGCCCCAAGTACAACGGTTTCTGTTTCTCTCACAAACTTAACCTCCTTAAAGTAACAGTCCTAATGGGTTTTCCAACAATTCAACAATTCTAGATAAAAAGGCTGCCGCCGGTGCACCATCTGCTACACGATGATCAAAAGATAGACTTAAATTCAGTGTTGGCACCTCTACAAATTCGGGTCCAACTTCACTTTCAACCATTTTCCAAACTGATTTCATGCCACCTACTCCAAGAATCGCCACTTCTGGCGCATTGATAATCGGGTTAAACGACTGAACTTTTGAACGTCCCAAAGAGCTGATGGTAAATGTACCACCTTGTAAGTCATCACCAGTTAATTGACCATTACGGGCTTTACTAGTCAGTTCTTTGGTCTGTTTCGTCAAATCAGCCAAGCCCATTTTGTTAGCTTCTTTAATCACTGGAACCAGTAAGCCATCCGACACTGCTACTGCTATGCCTAAATCAATTTGGCTATATTGATAGATAGCGTCTTCTTTTCCATGGGCATTAAAAATTGGAAACTCTTTTAAGGCGACCATCGTTGCTTTCATAATAATTTCAGTGTAAGAAATACGTTCAGCAGTTTGAGCCTCCACCATTGGTAAGACTTGTTCACGTAATTCTTTTGCCTTAATCATATTGACTTCTGCTTGCATTGTTACATGAGGAATCGTTGTTTTACTGTACGACATACGATCAGCAATGACTTTTCGCATACCTTCCCAGGCAATAACTTCCACATCACTTTCAATTTCATGACTATTTTTACCAGTAGTTTTAGGAGATTGATAATTTTTTACATCTAACGCTTGTATTCTTCCCTTGGGACCTGAACCATTGATTTCAGCTAAATTGATTTGTTTTTCATTAGCTATTCGTCTGGCTGCTGGTGTTGCCCGAATTTTTGAAGTAGCTATATTTTCAGTTTTTGCTTCAGGCGTTGCCCCTGCTGTCTCACTAATTACTACTTCGGTCTCTACTATTTCAACACTAGGCGTAGTCTCAGGGACAATTTCTCCAGCTTCACCAATATAAGCAATCACTGAATTAACTGGCGCACTTTCACCATCACCAATGTATTTTTTTAATAGCATGCCTTCTTCATAAGCCTCAACTTCGATCGCAATTTTATCGGTCATCACTTCAAAGATTGCTTCGCCAATTTCAACAGAATCGCCTTCTTCTTTCAACCAAAGGGTAATGGTTCCTTCATCCATGGTGGAGCTAAGTTTGGGCATCGTTACTTCATGAGCCATCGCTATTCCTCCTAACCTTTCACTAAGTTGCGACAAGCTTCAACAATATCTTCCACTTGTGGCACCGCTAATTTTTCCAAATCAGGATGATAAGGAATCGGCACTTCTTTACCAGCTAAACGAACCAATGGTGCATCCAAAAAGTCAAAACTTTCACTTTCGACAATCACACTAGCTAATTCGGCGCTAAAGCCACTTCTTTTAACAGCTTCTGTCACCACTACGGCTTTACCCGTTTTAATCACTGAATCAATAATCGTTTGCTTATCCAAAGGTACCAATGTTCGAGGATCAACTACTTCAATATCGATTCCTTCAGCTGATAATTTTTCGGCTGCTTCTAAAGCTTTGTGAACCATAATACCTGTTGCCACTACTGTTATATCAGTTCCAGCTTTTTTAATATCTGCTACACCAATTGGAATTGTATATTTTCCTTCTGGTACATCACTTGTGGTGCGATAACAAAGCTTGTGTTCATAAAACATCACTGGATTATCATCTTCGATTGCAGCATGCAGTAGTCCTTTAGCATCATAGGCAGTTGCCGGTTGGATTACTTTTAAACCGGGAACATGCGCTGTCCAATTTTCTAAACTTTGAGAATGCTGGGCTGCCGCGCCAGTTCCCGATCCTCCGGGAGTTCGCATAACCAATGGAATTTTAGCTTTTCCACCATACCGCGACTGACTCCGAAAGCACCACCATAAATACCAATATCTTCACCGATCATGAAGACGGTTTCATCTGTGCGCATCGCTTCAGACATTGCCTCTCTTACTGCCTCTGAATACGTAATTTCTCTCATGACAATTCCCTCCTAATCCGCATAAACGTTTTCGTAAAGAGTTTCTAAAGCTGGCATTGGACTTTCTTCTGCAAAAGTCACAGCATCTTCAATTCGTTGTTTTGCCTGTAACCGAATTTCTTCAGCTTCTTCTTCTGTAAAAATGCCCGCTCCGATCATCTGTTCTTTCGCTAAGCGAATCGGATCACGATTTTTTCGCCAATCTTCCTCTTCTTCTTTTGTACGATATTTTTTAGCATCAGATTTTGAATGCCCTTTCCAACGGTAAGTCATTGCCTCAATCAAGGTTGGTCCTTCACCACGGCGGGCTTTTTCTACTGCTGCATAAGTCGTATTAATAACCTCAATCAAATCATTGCCATCGATAGTTACGCCTTCAATCCCATATGCTTTAGCCCGATCAGATAATTTATCTACTCGCATCATTTTCTTAAAAGGACCACTCATACCATATTGATTATTTTCAATAAAAAATATAACAGGTAAATCCCATATCGCAGCTAAATTGACAGACTCATGAAAGCTTCCTTCATTAGTAGAGCCGTCACCAGCATAGGCCAAAGCAACTGTGTCTGTTTTTTTCAACTTCTCAGTCAAAGCAGCTCCGGTTGCAATTGGAAATCCACCACCCACAATACCATTAGCTCCGAGATTTCCTGTGTCGAGATCAGCAATATGCATCGAACCACCTTTACCTTTATTGGTACCAGTCGTTCGACCAAATAATTCTGCCATCATCGCATGAATATTGGTCCCTTTAGCAATCGTCTGACCATGACCGCGGTGAGTAGCAGTGATCCAGTCAGTTTTTCTTAGAACCGCGCCACTTCCTGCTGCAGTTGCTTCTTGACCCACTGCCAAGTGAGTTGTTCCGTGAATCACACCCTTGGCGAAAAGCTGATCCACTTTCTCATCAAAAAAACGAATATTCCACATCGTTTCATATATATCTTTTAATTCTTGATCCTTTAATCCAGCATCATTTGGTAATGACATGCTCATTGCCGACACTCCTTTGTGACGACTACATAAAATCTAGTAATAAATTTGCGGTAATATCATCCGTAATTAAAATATTGATTAAGCCACCAGAAATCGCTGCATGAATACTTTCAACCTTATCATGACCACCACAGACACCAATCACTTTTGGTATTTTTTTCAAATCGTCTAATGGTAACGAAATCACTCGTTGATTCCAGTTACAGTCTACTAATGCACCTTGCTTGTCAATAAAATTGTAACAAATATCTCCAACAATATCCGTTCGTTTTATATCCTCAGCCAATTCATTGTTTTTTTCAGTCAAATAAATTTTAGTCATCGTTGAATATACTGGTGAACCACCGATTCCAACAACCGCAATATCCGCTGCTGCTGCTTTAGTGAATACCTTTTTAATAAAGGATTGATTCATAAAAACTTCTTTCGCTTCTTTTGTGTCTGTCGTAATCGGTGCATGCAAAGCTAAATATTGACCACCACTTTTTTGACCTAATATTTCACAGACGGTATTGGCTTGAATCGCACTATGTTGCTGACCCAATCCACCTGCCAAAGGAACAAAAGTCACTGATGATAATTTATTTTTCGAGTAAAAATTCAGCGCCATTTCATGCACAGTGTTGCCAGCTGACACGCCAACAATTTGGTTTGGCTGAATGACACGAGTTAGATATTTTGCTGCAGCTACGCCTAATTTTTTAATTAATTGCTCGGGTTCTTTTGAATCTACGCAAATCACTTCGTCTAAATTGTAGCGTCTTTTTATTTTGTCCTCGATATTTTTATGGGGATGAATCATTTCGTCATGAATAATAATTTCAACTAATCCCAATTCTCTTGCTTTTGTAAGATATTTTGAAACAAGCGAGCGGCTGATATTATATTTTTTGGCAATATCAGCTTGTTTCGCTCCCTCGTCGTAATACATTGTGGCAATGCCAACTAATAAATGCATATCTTGTGAATAGCTCATAATTCCCCTCCGAATTTTCCTTTTTATTAATACTCTTTATTTTACAAGAAAAATTAGTGAAAATGTATGGTTTTCACAATCAACCACATTTTTTAATCAAATGTACTATCTTGTAATTTTCTTAATTGATAAACTGTCGTTGATTCATCCAATACAACATCTTCTTCAGTAATAAACGTTCCCGCTTTAATTGGTCGACGGGCAATCACATTTCCAGAAATCAAACCAATTGGAATATGACCATCTTTCTTCATATCAACATGAGTTTCCAATACGCCACGAACACAGAATCCACCGATGCCATCTAGTTTTTCACCTTCAGCAATATCCTTTTTCGTTACAGCTACAGTTTCTGAAACTGGTGCGCCTAGCGGTACAATAGCATGATCATTTCTTAAAACTGCTTTTGCGATTGTAATCGGTGTTTCTAAACTTGCTAAGTGATATGGTCGATATAAAATATGATGATCCCGATCACCTCTCTTCATTAAGTAACTTAACTCATGACGGACGCCTTCATTTTGTCCTTTCACAATGACAAAGACTCCTGGTGCCAACCCATCAACATATTCTACTACGCCATATTGACTTAAGACACCTCCATTTTCTTTCAAATCTAAATCTTTAATAACCGAGTCTACATCTCCTGCTAGTCCATGCATTCCTACTTTATCCGGTACAAATCCGATCGCATTTGATAGTAAATTCATTTCTGCCATTGTTTTTGTACCATCTTGGAAGGCTGCCAACATATGTGAAGCCATTTGTTTCTTATCTGCTTCTGCTTGAGCAGTATCTGGATTTGCACCAACATTTAATTTATTATTTTTACCTTTACCAGCTACTAAAACTTCCATTCCCATTGATTTAGCAAATTCAAAAAGCTCGGTTGTTGCTGCGGGTTCATCTCCATCAGAACCGGTATAAACTAAATCAGCTGCTTGATAAAGCTTATGCATCAATGGCCCAATGGTGATATCAATTTCAACATTTAATAGAACCAATTGTTTTTTGGCGATCAACGTTTCCAAAGCAATTTTTGCCCCAACTTCTGGTACACCCGTCGCATCTACAATCACTTCAACGTTTAGCGAATGAATGACTTCTTTAAAATCGGTAGTTACTAACACTTTATTTTTGATATCTGATGAAGCTAAATACGCATCGGCTGCCTTTTGAGCAAATTCTTGGCGAATATCACTCACGCCAGTGACTGCCATTCCTGGGATCGTTGCAATTTGTGCAATCATGCCATAACCCATTTGTCCTGCACCGATTACCCCGACTTTGATTGGATTTTCTTCTACTTGTCTTTGTAACAACTGTTGATAAATTGTCATACTGTTATCGCTCCTTCTCTTTTGTTATTACACGTAACATATGATACACAAACAATCATAAAGCGCTTTATTTTAAAAGTCAATGAGTAAATTCATATTTTTTCTAATTGTAATGTAACATAATTTCCGATTTATTCACAAATATCACATATGTTCCAATATGTGAATTATGATAAAATTCCGTTGACATTGATTTCAAAAAAATTTAAGATTTTGTTTATACAAGCGCTTACATAGAAAAAAGAGGAGGAAGACTATGGCTAACTATGCTGGTTTAATTATTTTATTAGTGCTTTGTTGGGGAATACAGATTGGCATGTCATATTTTCAGCATAAAAATTATCATCATATGTTGAATCAAATTAAGCATCGATCTGATGGTTACTTAGGTGTGGGCGTCGCCAAAGCAAAATTTAAAATGGGAAAAGGTGTAATTTCTCTACTTGTGGCGGATGAACACGGTACGATTTTAGACTATCGCGAAATGTCTGGTTATACCGTTTTTGCTCGATTCAAACAAAAAGAACGATTGATAGGAAAAAATGTCAATGAAACAATGACGGCTTTAAAGGGGAAACAAAGAATCAGAGCTTTTCAACAAGCCTTTGATTTAATCAATCAAGAAATAATGAAAGCGGAGGGAATCTAATGGACTTTTTAGTAAAGATTGCAGAAGGATTTATCGGAATTTTTAATGCAGGTGGGGAAAACTTAGTTGGTTTAATTACTGGGATTTTGCCTACCTTGATGGTCTTATTAACATTTGTAAATGCTCTTATAGCTTTAATTGGAGAAGAACGGGTAACGAATTTCGCTCAATTTTGTACTAAAAATATTGTCTTACGCTACTCCCTATTCCCACTATTGGCGGTCTTTTTCATGACCAATCCGATGTGTTATTCCTTCGGACGTTTCTTAAAAGAAAAACAAAAACCAGCTTTTTACGACTCAGCGGTTTCATTAGTTCACCCAATTACTGGTCTATTTCCCCATGCGAATGCTGGAGAATTATTTGTTTGGACGGGTATTTCATCTGGGATTACTACTTTAGGTTTGTCAACAATGCCTTTAGCCGTTCGCTATTTTCTTGTAGGCTTAATCGTCATTCTAATTCGTGGTATTTGTACAGAAACATTAACTAAAATTATGTGGAAAGAACCGGCAGAAGCCTAGATGGAGGACAAAACTATGTATAGAAAAATCTTTGTAGGTCGTGGAAATAATGGCTGGGGACCTGGCTTTGAATTAAAACCTGAAGGAAAAAAAATAAAAATAGCCTCTGTAACTGGTGGTGGGATTCATCCAGTTGCTGAAAAAATTGCTGAACTATCCGGCGGAGAAGCCGTCGATGGCTTTAAGACTTCGATTCCTGAAGATGAGATGATGTGTGCTGTAATTGACTGTGGTGGGACTGCACGGATTGGCGTTTATCCCATGAAACGGGTGCCAACCGTGGATGTTCTGCCTTCCTCCCCTTCTGGACCTCTGGCAAAACATATCACAGAAGATATTTTTGTTTCTGGAGTGAAGCCAGAAAATATTCGGATCGTGGAAGAATCTGATGAAGTTAGTGTAGAACCAGTAGTAGCTCCTGAAGAAAATGAAGAAAACTTTCAAGATAAATATGCGCAGGCAAAAGTCGATGTCAAAGAGAAAAAAGCAGCTACGCAAAAGCAAGGTGGGATTTTCGGCTTAATTAATAAAATTGGTCGTGTCGTAGGACAGTTTGTCGGTGTTTTTTATCAAGCTGGGCGAGATACTTTAGACATGGTTATCAAAAATATCTTACCTTTTATGACTTTTGTAAGTATGTTAGTAGGTTTGATTAATTACACTGGTATCGGTAACTTTATTGCGACAGGTGTCCGACCTTTAGCAAATAATATTGTTGGGATGGTCATTTTATCCTTAATCTGTACAATTCCAATCTTATCACCAGTATTAGGACCTGGAGCTGTTATTGCTCAAGTTGTTGGTGTACTTTTAGGCGTAGAAATTGGTAAAGGTTCGATTGCTCCTGCTATGGCTTTACCAGCATTGTTTGCGATTAATTCCCAAGCTGGTGCAGATTTTGTTCCTGTTGGTTTAACTCTTTCTGAAGCAGAACCTTATACAGTTGAAATTGGTGTACCAGCTGTACTTTTCTCAAGGCTTTTGACGGGTCCCCTTTCTGTTTTAATTGCTTGGCTATTTAGTTTTGGACTATATAAATAAAAATATTTTTTGAACTCCACGAAGGATAATTCCTTTCTGGAGTTTTTTTTGTTGTTAAATCAATGATGCTAAGAATATTTGCTAGTAAAACCTCCTCTTTCATTTACAATTAAACTAAGCAAGGGGTGAAAATATGTTAGGGAATATTTTAAAAATGCGTAGAAATGAATTGCAGCTGACGCAACAACAAGTTGCTGATTATTTGTTTGTCTCTAGACAAACAGTTTCCAGTTGGGAAACTGAAAATAGCTTTCCGGATGTGCCTACTCTAATTAAAATCAGTGATTATTATCAAATGTCATTGGATGCGTTAATGAAAGGAGATGAGAAGTATATGAAAAAGCTTAAACAAGATGTTACCTTATTTAACTTAGTTCAACAAGGGGTTTTTATTAGCATCATTTCTTTTACTGTTATCATTGGCTCGATTGCCGGCTTTATTAATGTTATTCGTCAAACAGAAATTTTTGAAGCGATTATCCTAGTAATCCCTCTTCAATTAGCCCAACTTATTTTTCTTTTCTGGATCACCATTTATTATAAAGAGGATTTTTATCAACCAGTATCAAAAATAAAACTACTCATCAGTCAAAGAATGATTCAAGGAATAATTTTTCTTAGCTTTTTAGTTGTTTTCACTTTGTTAGTTATTTATTTTTTGGCTGCTTTTGGTATCATTAAAATCTAAAACTACTTGATCTCAACCGAAAAACAAGCAGCCAGCTTGAATAACACAAACTGACTGCTTATTTTAAATTGCTAACATTTTTGCTAATGTTACTAATACAGCATTTTCATCATTGCTCAAGTTCACTTGATAATTTGCGGCAGCTTTAGTCTCAGTGAATGCATTTTTCACAGCAAAGCTATAGTCGGATTCGGCAAACAATTCTATATCATTTAAACCATCTCCAAATGCCATTGTTTCGGATTTTGAAATACCTAACAATTTTTGCAATTCTTGAACTGTCGTGCCCTTATGGACATTTAGCTGAGCAATATCTATCCAGCGAGGTTCAGAAGCCACAAAATATGCTTGATCTTGATACTGTTCTAAAAGCTTAACCGTTTCAAAAGTACGTAGCTGATTATCCAAAACCGTAATTTTTATGAAATCATCACTTATTTGATCATACTTGTCAACAAATTTCACTACTTGGTACGACCCATTTACAAAAAATAAGTCAGCTTCCGGCGTATCTTTTAAGATAAAAGCGGCTTCTTCAGTGCAAGCGATAATTGTCTGATGTGGGATCTGTTGTAGCTTCTCAATCATTTTAAGACCGACTCTATTTGGCAACAAATCTTGATAAACAATTTTCCCTTGATGCTTGATTCGAGTTGCACTGTCTCCTAAAATCCATAAGTCTTCAAAGCCTACATTCACAAAAAGTTCCTCAACTCTTTCAGCTTGTTTTCCAGTCACGGGTGCAAAAATAATTCCCTTTTCTTGCATCATTTTACGCACTTTCAAATATAACTTCTCATCAAACAGACTTTGACTATTTAAAAATGTGCCATCTAAATCGGTTAAAACCAACTTAATCATTACTCAAATCCTCACCGTTTGTGGTAATCACTTTTTTATACCAGTCGAAAGATTTCTTCTTACTGCGTTTTAGACTGCCGTTGCCGTCATTATCACGGTCTACATAGATGAAACCATAACGTTTTTTCATCTCGCCAGTTCCAGCTGAAACCAAATCAATACAGCCCCAAGTTGTATATCCTAAAAGATCAACTCCATCTAACTCGACAGCGTCTTTCATTGCTTGTAAATGTTCAGCCAAATAATTTATCCGATAATCGTCTTCAACATAGCCATTTTCATCTGGTGTATCAACAGCTCCTAAACCATTCTCTACAATAAATAATGGTTTTTGATAGCGATCATATAAGTCATTTAAAGTAATTCTCAGCCCTAAAGGATCAATTTGCCAACCCCATTCACTAGCTTTTAAATAGGGATTTTTAATAGAAGCAAAAATATTTCCTTCAGTTTTTTCCAATAAATCAGGATCAGTGGTTGCCACTCGAGAAGAATAATAAGAAAAAGAAATAAAATCGACAGTATGATTTTTTAATAATTCTGCATCGCCATCGGCCATTTTAATTTCGATGCCGTTGCGTTCTAATTCTTTTATAGCATATGCTGGATATTCACCACGAGATTGAACATCAATAAAGAAATAATTTTCTCGATCATTTTTACGAGAAGCCCACACATCTTCCGGGTTACATGAGTACGGATAGTAAGCACCAGCGGCTAGCATACATCCCACTTTATTTTCCGGGTCAACTTCATGGGCAATTTTCGTTGCTATCGCTGAAGCAACTAATTCGTGATGGGCTGCTTGATATTTCACTTGTTCCTTGTTTTCTCCTGGTTCAAAGTAAAGTCCAGCTCCCATAAATGGCGCATGTAGAATCATATTGATTTCATTAAAAGTCAACCAATATTTAACCAAGCCTTTATATCGATTAAAAATCACCTGACATAAGTTTTCATAAAAACCAACTAATTCACGACTACGCCATGCGCCATATTTCTCAACTAAATGCATTGGACAGTCAAAATGAGTAATCGTCACTAGCGGTTCAATATTGTATTTATGACATTCTTTAAACAAGTCTTCATAAAATTTTAAGCCATCTTCATTTGGTTCGGTTTCATCACCTTTAGGAAAAATCCGACTCCAAGCAATCGATAAGCGATAAGTTTTAAATCCCATCTCACCAAATAAAGCAATGTCCTCTTTATAGCGATGATACATATCAATCGCATTTTTTGCTGGATAAAAATGGTCATCATCAAAATCAAACATTTTTTGCTCACCAGTAATGACCCCTATTCGATCTTTGCCAACTGGTGCTAAATCGACATTGGCAAGACCACGTCCACCTTGATCGTATCCTCCTTCACATTGATTAGCAGCTGTTGCGCCACCCCATAAAAAATCTTTTCTAAATGCCATGCATGATTCCTCCTAAGTTTTATACTTCTATTAAATCTAAATGACTAGCTACTTGATCCTGAACTTCGATTCCTTCTGCCATTAATTTTTCGATTGTTGCTTTAAAGTTTGGTAAATATTCTTTGTGGGCAATAAACAATTCATCCATTACTCGTTTGGCAGTTTTTCCTGACGGAATTAATGGATTAATCGTGAAGGCTTGCAAAACAGTATTATAATCACCTGTGACTGCAGCCTCAATTGTCAATAATTCCATTGCTTTCATCACTTGCAGCCAACCTCTTTCAGCTGTCGGTAATGTACCAAAGGCAACATTGCGTGCTCCTTGACCACCTACATAAGCAGTCACTTCAACAACACAATCCGCTGGTAAATCCGGAACAGCACCATCATTTTTAGTAGAAACGACCAATTGCGTGTTTTTATTGGCATAGATTGAAGCAATTGTTTCACAAGCTGCATCAGAGTAATACGCTCCACCCCGTTGCTGCAACTGCTCCGGTTTGTAATTTAGTGCTGGATCTTTGTAGAGTTCAAATAATTCAGTTTCTGTTTGCTTGACTTGTTGGGCGCGCGTACCAATTGTTTGATATTCTTCTAAAGCATGTTCCAGCATTTCTTCTTGACGATAGTAATACCGATGATAACCACAAGGAATCATTTTCATCTGTTCTAGCTGTTCATGATAAAAAGGAATATCGAAAATATTTTTCGGTAAGCCGTTGTCTTCTTCATACATTTTTTCAATGATATCCATCGTCACGTCATTGCCATGATTATCCGCAACTTTATGCCAGTGAAAATGATTTAACCCAGCAAATTTATAAATTAACTCATCTGGATTTTTCCCGATTAATGCTGGCTCAATCATCGTCGCCATCACAGGTACATTACATAAACCAATGACTTTTTCCCACTTAGCATAACGAACAATGGCTTCTGTCACCATGCCACTAGGATTGGCAAAATTAATCAACCAGGCATCTGGACAAAGCCGTTTCATATCTTCAACAATTTCCAGAATGATTGGCACAGTTCTTAACGCTTTAAAAATTCCACCTGGTCCGTTAGTCTCTTGTCCTAACATGCCATAATAAGCAGGGATTCTTTCATCCTTGATTCGTGCTTCCAATAAACCAACTCGAAATTGTGTGGTAACAAAATCAGCATCTTTTAAAGCTGCTTCGCGATCTAAAGTCAAATGGATTTTCACATCATATGGTGAAGCATCCCACATTCTTTGGGCCATTGCTCCGACAATCGCTAACTTTTCTTTTCCAGCTTCAATATCTACCAACCAAATCTCTGAAATTGGTAATTCCTCATATCTTTTGATAAAACCTTCCATTAATTCTGGGGTATAACTACTTCCGCCACCAATCGTGGCAATTTTTACACCTTGATTCATTAGCTCACTCCTTATAATTAATTTACAAATTTATTATCCTATCTGTAAAATATATTTACAATTCGTTTTGAGTTGATTCCAATACTATTTACAAATTTTATCTTTATATGCGGTATTATTTGTAAACGCTATTGCAAAACAGTAGTACTTTGCTTTAATATCATTTACAACAATACAAAAATATCGTAAATATTTTGGAGGGGAATATATGCTTATCCGTGAAAAAATGAAACAAATTCATTTTTCAACTGCTGAAGAGAATGTTATTAGGTTCCTATTACATTCTGACAGTCAGTTGAGAGACTTAACCGTTAAAGAAATTGCCGAAATCACTTATGTCCATCCATCCACATTAATTCGTGTCGCTAAAAAACTAAATTTTTCAGGTTGGTCGGCTTTAAAAGATGCTTTTTTAGCTGAATCCCACTATTTGAATACGTATTTCACTGATATTGATGCCAATTTACCGTTTTCGCCACAAGACGGCATTATGACAGTTGCTCATAAAATTGCTAGTCTAGAAAAAGACACAATCGCTGACAGCTTAAGTTTGCTCCATCATGATCAATTACAAAAAGCCCAACAATTATTGCTCAATGCCCGTACCATTAAGATTTTTGGAAGCAATGCCAATTTATTGATCGCTGAAGACTTCGCTTTAAAGATGCGCCGACTCAATCGAGCTGTTCGTGTAGTATCCACTATGAATGAACAATCTTATGAAGCACATAATACTCATCCCGATGATGTTTGCATTTTGATTTCATATACCGGTGAAAATGTCATGATGACTAAATTAGCTGAACTTTTTAATCAACAAAAAATTCCTTTTATTGCGTTAACAAGCATTGGTGAAAATACGCTTGCTGAAAAAGCTCAAGCTGTTTTGCACATAACAACCAGAGAAAGACTCTATTCAAAAATTGCAAACTATAGCATTAATAGTTCGATCAGTTTTTTATTAGATGTTTTATACAGCTGCGTCTTTGCTGAAGATTATGAAAAAAATCTTAATCACCTAATTTCCATCGGTGAACAAGTAGATATCAGAAAGTCCAGCTCAGATATTATGGCTGAACCTAACATTCAATATCGTGATTTTTTAAGACCAAATTAAAGAAAAGTCACTAGTTAAAGGACTTTTCTTTAATTATTGATTTACAATACCGCTGTTAATAGTTCGTCATTGTCGTTAATTTCTTTTTTATCTGATTCAACAATATCTAAATAATCAGCTGAGTTGGTAACGATTACAGGAGTTTCGACGGAATAACCAGCATTTCGAATTTCTTGAATATCAAAACTCACTAATTTGTCTCCACGTTTTACCTTGTCACCTTGTTTGACGTGATTTTCAAAGAAATTTCCATTTAATTGAACGGTGTCCATACCAATATGAATCAATAGTTCCATACCATGATCTGAAACTAAACCAATCGCATGTTTTGTCGGGAACATCGTCATAACTGTACCGTCAAATGGGGCAACGACTTCTCCTTTAGTTGGATGAATCACAACACCTCTACCTAAAATACCTTGGGCAAAAGCTTGATCACTTGCTGTATCTAGTGGCATTAACTGTCCTTCTAATGGAGAGGTAACAACTTCTTTCCGAATTTTTGCAGCATTTTCTGGTAATTCTTGATCAGCAACAACAGTTTTATCCTTCCAAAAAGCCATTGTTAAACCAAAACCAACGACTCCAGCGATACCAATCGCTATTAATGAAATCCACATGCCTCTAGCATTTCCATCTGGAGAAATGTAGTTAAAAATACCAAAAATTCCTAATCCACCTGATGTGAAGGCAGTCACTTGATTAATCATTAAAAACAGACCTGAAACAGCTCCGGCGATCATTGAGAAAACAAATGGCGTCTTTTTAGGTAAAGTAATCCCGTAAATTGCTGGCTCGGTTACACCGAACAAGCCTGAAATAATTGCTGGCGGGCATAAAGCTTTCAAATTTTTGTCTTTTAGCTTGAAGTACATAGCTAAAACAACGGCAGTTTGAGCAAAACTTGCGCCAAATGTACCTGTTAAAATCATACTTGATCCATTCATGGTTACTTGCATAATTGCTAATGGAACAATTGACCAATGTAAACCGAAGATAACCAGCACTTGCCAGAAGAAACCTAAAACCACACCATATAATGCTGGTGAGAAGGCCATCAATGCTTGGAAACCAGCACTTAAAAGATCAGTTAAAATTGAAATTACGGGTCCAATGACCAAAAAACCAATCGGTAAAGCAATTAAAAGAACTAAAAATGGTACAACGAAATTTTGTACAACAGTCGGAATAATCTTTTTCGCCAATTTTTGAATTTGGGCAGCAAAGGCAATAATAAAAATAACTGGTACAACACTACTAGTATAGTTTGCTCCTACCCATGGAATGCCAAAGAATCTCTCATATGCCGGTAATCCAAACAAGCTATATGGCGCAGCTGCATTTGCACCAGCAGCTTCAGTAAAGGCTGCCTGTAACGCTGTTCCTTGAACTGTTGGGTAACACATTGCAGCACCTACTACAATTCCCACCATTGGATTTAGTCCAAATTTTTTCGCTGCAGTGAAACCAAGAACTACTGGCATGAACATAAATATTGCGTCACCAATGGCATTTAACATCAAATAATTACCAGATGTCACCGTGTAGTTGAACCAGCCCAACGTTCCCAAAAATACTAACAAAGCATTTAAACCTTTAATCATCCCGGCCGCTGCTAAAGCACCTAAAAATGGTTGGAAACAACCACTTAAGATGTCGATTAAACGGTTAAAAATATTGCCATCACTTTTTGCGGCATCTTCAGATTCACCACTTATTCCAGCTACTGATTGCACATCTGCGTAGACATCAGGTACGTGATTACCGATGACTACTTGATACTGTCCGCCACTTTTCATGACAGTCACAACACCATCCGTATTTTTTAAAACTTCATCTTTGGCTTTATTTTCATCTTTCAATTTAAAGCGTAAACGGGTAATACAATGGGTCAGACTATTAATATTGTCACTTCCCCCAACATTATCGACGATCTTTTTTGCCAAATCTTCATATTTTCCCATCTTTTATCCTCCTCAAATAGTTTTTTGAACAAGTCTTGCAATATGAATTGTCAAATATAATTTTTCATCATTAGTCATTAAATACTGATATTTCTGATAAATAAATGTCGCAATTTTTTCCGTGCAATAATAAGCATTCTGATATTTCTTTTGGATCATCAATAATAATTCTTCGTCCGTTTCATCATTGAACTGTTTATTAGTTAAAATTCTTGAAGCAAAAAAGCGTAGATGCGTGGTAAAGCGATAAAAATAGACCGATTCTTCGTCAAATTGAACTTTAAAATAATAGCTGGTAATTTGAATGATTTCTTGCATCAATTCAGTTAATTCCTGGACGTTACCATTTTCAACATCGCTTTGTGCATTTACCAAATGCAAAGCAACATTTCCAGCTTCGTCATCTCCTAAATCAACTGAAAACAACTCTTTAACTTGGACAATCGCTTTCTTTCCCAATGCATATTCATCAGGAAAAAAACGTTTGATATCCCAAAGCAATAAATTTTTTAATTGGATTCCTTCTCTTCCTCTTTCAATCGCACCATGTAAATGATCCGTTAAAGACAAATATAGTGAATCGTTTAAGGGTTTATCTAATTTTTTCTTTGCCTCATCTATAATTTCAGTGGCCAACTCAACATAGATAAGAGGAACATTTTCTAATAATTCTTGAAACTTGTGAGATAAATTTTCATTATCTAGACGATAAATTTTATCAATCTCTTTACTAGAAATGACATCTCCGATTTTTTTTTTGAACGCTAAACCACGTCCCATTGCAACAACTTCATTATTATTTTGATCTGTTGTGATCACAACATTATTGTTTAGAATTTTTTGAATCTGCATGCTTAGATCCTCCATTTTCCTACTATCTGCAACAATAAATAATAAATAACCAACTCCTTATTTGTTATTTTTCATGACAGATGTGATATAAAATAAACACAAAAAATATTCATTTATTATTTTTTTGCAACAAAAAAACCCAATGAACGTACACAAAAAAGCGTACTTTCATCAGGTTTAGCTTGTACTTAAACAATCACTATCCATCAGTGGTCTATTTTCTTCAAAATCATCATAGCAAATTAAGAAAACGCTGTCAATGATTTTTTTTGTTCTTTTTTAGTTTTTTGATTAAAAGTCTTTGGAATTGTAAATGTTAGATTATTTTATAGTACTATTGTTAGCCAATTTAAAAGAATAATTACGTTTAAAATAAATTAAGAAGACTAATTTTCTATACTAAACTGAAAATATTATTTATTTCTTTTAAATTAGTTTTAATTTAAGGTGTATTTTCTGATTATTGATTTGTCAGCAGCTTTTAGTGCCATTAAAGCCGAAAAAATTCCTACCGGCTGGCAGGAATTTCTTTTTTATAATTCTTCACCGTTTGTCGCTATGACATTTTTATACCAGTCAAAGGATTTTTTCTTTCTTCTATTTCTTGTACCATGACCTTCATCGTCTTGATCAACATAAATGTAGCCATAACGTTTAGACATTTGTGAGGTTGAAGCACTGACAATATCAATACATCCCCACGAAGTGTAACCAAATAAGTCAACACCATCATGAATTGCCTCTTGTATCTGTTCAATATGTTGTTTTAAGTAATCAATTCGGTAATCGTCTTGAATGGTACCATCTTTTTCAATTTGATCAACAGCACCCAGACCATTTTCAGCAATAAATAATGGTTTTTGATAGCGATCATAGAGTTGATTTAAAGCAATTCTCAAACCTTTTGGATCAATTTGCCAACCCCACTCACTGCTAGGTAGATACGGATTTTTTATTCCGCCGGTAATCAAATTTCCTTCTGCATTTTCTAAATTTTCAGGATGAGCTGAGACAGCTGACGACATGTAGTAACTAAAAGAAATAAAATCTACTGGATACTGCCGCAATATTTCTTCATCACCAACTTCAGTCTCTAAAACAACCCCTTTTTCTTCAAACATTCTTTTTGTATAAGCAGGATAATAGCCCCGAGCTTGGACATCTGAGAAAAATAGAGAGGTTCTTTGACTTTCGACAGTTTTTTGAACATCATCTGGGTCACATGAATATGGAATCAATAATTGATAACTAATCATACAACCTACTTTTGAGTCAGGAATAATTTGATGACAAGCTTTAGTCGCCAGAGCACTTGCGATAAATTGATGATGTGCACCTTGATATTTAGCTTGTTCAATATTGGGATGATTTTCTTCGATCACACCAATGCTCACGTATGGATGGTGCTTCACACAATTAATTTCGTTAAAAGTCATCCAATATTTTACTTTATTCTTATATCGTTTAAAAACAGTTGTTGCAAATTTAACATAGAAATCAATTAACTGACGATTCGGCCAGCCACCATATTCGGTTGCCAAATGTAAAGGCATTTCATAATGGGACAAAGAAACGACCGGTTCAATACCGTATTTTAAAAGTTCATCAAACATTTTATCGTAGAAAGCTAGACCAGCTTCATTCGGCAAGTCCTCATATCCATTTGGAAATATTCGAGTCCAAGCAATCGATGTGCGGTAACATTTGAAGCCCATTTCTGCAAATAGCGCGATGTCTTCTTTGTAGTGATGATAAAAATCATTGCCGTTCCGTTTTGGATAATATTTTTTACTATCTGGATTTTGTGCCTCCGCCACTTGAGCATGTGTCATCAAATGCCATTGGTCTGTCCATTTTTCTTTTGGCAAACTACTGTCAAATGTATAAACATCTGAAACAGAAAGTCCTTTTCCGCCTTCGTCGAATCCACCTTCAACTTGATGAGCAGCTGTTGCACCGCCCCATAAAAAATCTTTCGGAAATTTTGTCATAGCTTTTCTCCTTATACTAAAAGTTCTGCAAATTGATCATTCAAAGGCAGACTTTGATTTTCATCTACAAATTCAATAGACCCAAATTTCGTACTGTTAGTGACCATTACCATAATTGTTGGATCATATCCGGCAGCTTGAACGGCTGCTAAATCAAAGCTTACCAATAATTCACCGGCTCTAATTGAATCATTTTCAGCAATTGAAGTTTTAAAATATTTTCCAGCCAAATTAACTGTATCAATACCAATATGGATTAAGATTTCAGCCCCTTCTGGTGTTATCATTCCTACTGCGTGTTTGGTGGGAAAAATAGAGGTAATGGTTCCAGCAACCGGGCTATAAACTTCTCCCCTAGTCGGAATGACAGCAAAACCTTCGCCCATTGCACCACTAGCAAAAGTTGGATCATTAACTTCAGTCAAAGCAATCGTTTTTCCTTGTGCAGGTTTTTCTAATACTAAGGCTTTTTCATTGGCTAAGATCAATTGGTCTTCTTCAGCGGCAACTTCATCTTTATAACCAAATAGGAAAGTTAAAATACATGAAACAAACATAGATAAGAAATAACTAGCGACTAGCCAAACAAAACCTTGACCAATATAGATTGGGAAAGACAAGATACTTCTTGTAGCGACAGCTAATGCGCCGGCACCAGCAGCACCTGCTACTCCACCAAAGATTGCACCAACACCGCAAGCAATATAAAATGGTTTTTTGTATTTTAAAGTAATCCCATAGACAGCTGGCTCAGTAATTCCAAATAATGCACTAATGAAAGATGAAATAGCTAAGCTTTTTACTTTTTTATCTTTAGCTTTGAAAAACACCCCTAAAACAGCCCCAGCTTGTGCGGCAACAGCTGTCATGCAACCAGGTCCTAAAGTATCTCGACCATAAAAGCTGATGTTATTCGTCATTACTGGCACCATACCCCAATGTAATCCGAAGATGACTAAGACTTGCCAGAATCCACCAATCACTGCACCAGATAAAATTGGACTGAAATTATAAACAGCTAAATACCCATTCGCAATTAATTCACTAGCCATATTTGCAATCGGACCAACCACCATTAACGTCAAAGGAACCATGACAATCAAGCAGATAAATGGGGTTAATAAATTTCTGACACTTTCATGGAGTCTAGGTCTAATTAGACGTTCTAAATGTGATAACACATAAACTGCCAAAATCGCTGGAATAACGGTGCTAGAATATCTTGCCAGCGAAACTGGTATGCCGATAAAATTTAACGCTGTTCCATCTGTAAAAGCTGTTGTAATTGATGGATATACTAACGCTGCGGCTAAAACCATGGCGATAAAGATATCTGTTTTGAATTTTTTTGCTGCAGTATAAGCTAAGAAAATTGGCAAGAAATAGAAGAAAGCATCTGCTGCAGCATTTAAAACAACATAAGTGCCACTTTCAATTGATAGCCAACCGACACTTGTTAACAAAGCCAAAACTCCTTTAATTAACCCACTACCTGCTAAAACACCTAAAGTTGGTGCAAAAACCGCAGCAATCATATCAATAAAACTATTTAAGATACTTTTCTTTTCTTTTTTTTCGGTTACTTCTGAGCTAGCAGTTCCGAGATTTGATATCTTAGTGATGGCTTCATAAACATCATTGACTGTGTTACCAATAACCACTTGGAACATTCCACCAGCTTCAACGACTGAAATGACACCGGTTAAATTTTCTATCTCAGCTTTTTTCGCTTTTTGCTGATCATTTAGCGTGAAACGTAATCTTGTGGCACAGTGATATAAATTACTGACATTTTCTTCTCCGCCAACATTTTTTAAAATATCTTTAGCCAATTGCTGATAATCCATTTTTGTTTCCCCCTTATAATTTGTATCCGTTTTCTATATCAATAGTATAAGAAGGAAAACCTTTTCATGCCATTCAAGATAAATCGTCACTAAAAAGGAAATTGACTGAACACTATTTTGTCGTTAGGATTTCACTGATTGCAGAAAAATCGGCTAGTATTTTGGGATTTTTAACATAGGATATATGGATCAAAGTTGAAATTTTTCTTTGCTGATAGATGATGGGTTCTTTTAAATGATATTCACGTATTTGAGACATACCACTTTCTTTTATTTCACAAGCAAATAAGATTTTTGAAGTAATAGGCACCAATACTAATTCACTAGAATTAGGTAATAATTGATGAATATTATCTATTTTTTTAGTAATATCTACCTGACTTTCTGCCCCATAGTATTTGGACAAAAAGTTTTTCTTATTTATTTCTTCTCGTTCACTAATAACGTGATAAAGCTCCGTGCTTAATTCATTCAGTTCTGCTTCTGATAAAACACTCGGAATAAAACTGAAGCCTGGATTCTCGAAAACTATTTCTTGTTCTGTGGTCAATAACACGCTGTAATCATGTTGTTCTTTTTTTGCTTCAAAAACATAAACTGGTTCAATTTGCACTTGGCGGATTTTTCGTTGTAAGCTATTCTCTATACTGCGTTTTAAAGCATTTAAAATACTCAAGGGCTGATTACTGACAATTAGCAAATTCCCCTCACTACGATAATTCTCTAATGCTTCTGCCAAATACAAGACTAAATAAGAAAGTTCAGCAAGATTCGGTCGCAAGTCAAAGTACAACGGAAAAAATCGACGCACTAAATAGGTTTCCAAAGGATAATTAGACAGTGTTTTTTGAGCGAAATGGTTTAACACATTGTGACCTGCCGCCATTCTAGTTGCCATCTGCTGAATATGGACTAGTAATGCATCGGGATTTTTAAAAAGTTGCTCAGTTGGTAGCTTTAAATAATCAATTAAAGCTGTTTCAAATTTTCGCAGTTTTTGTTTTAAAACTAAATTGTCGCCTTCGTTTAAATGTAAATAATTTAGTTCTAACAGACGATTTCCTAAAGCCGTTTGCTCATTATCGTCCAAAGAATAATCAAAAGTTTTATCTAAAAACAATGTTAGTTTGTCAATCACTGAAACTAAGAGATCATTTTGTTCTAACAATTCTAATTTTTTTTGATTCTTTCCTCTGACGACTGTCAAACTCACATAACGGGCATATCTTAAGAAATCTTCTCCAGAAACAATATAATTGGCCTCAATCAAAGCAGTTTGCATAAAGTTTTGAATCACTGATATTTTTTCTAACACTTCCATAATAAATGCTTCTGGTAATTTACTCTCGATTAGAACTGACTCAGTTCCCACCATTGAAGCAAAAATTCGTCGCATATTTTCACTACTATGAATTTTTAGCCCCTTGTGACTGGAAATCTCTAAATCTAAATGAACATTACGTTCTATCCAGCGTTGGATTGTTTTAATTTCATTTGAGATAGCTGTTTTTGATAGAAAAAAAAGATCAGCTAAGTGCTGCATACTGACGTAGTCTTCTTGAAATATTAAATAGATAATAATAGTTGATGCTCTAAAATTCATACTGGAATACATTTTATGTTTCTTTACTTCTGCTACGATTTGGGTTTGTAATTCTGGTGCTAGAAATAAAAGATGATAGCCATTACGTTTGTTACTTTCAATCTCTATATCATCTGGATAAAGTTCCAGCATGTTTTTAATTTCAGATTGTACCGTTTTTTTATTGGTGTGAATATGTTCAGCTAGCTTTTCACTAGTTAGCCAAGTATTGATATTGGCTAAGTAGACTAACAGTTCTAATTGCCGTTTTGTTAAATCCATTGAATGATCACCTCCATGCTTATTGTAGCAAAAAAGCTGTACTTAATAGTTTAAGTACAGCTAATTATTTTAAATGTTAATAGAAAGGTTAGCGCCATTTGTTTCAATCACTTGTTTGAAATAATCAAAGCTATCTTTTTTCAGCCGCTTGAAACTGCCACTGCCATCATTATGGCGATCGACATAAATAAAGCCATAACGTTTCTTCATTTCACCAGTTCCTGCTGAAACAATATCGATGGGTCCCCACCAAAGATAACCAATAACATCACAACCATCTTTAATTGCTTCTGCCATTTGTTCAATATGCATTTTTAAATAGCGCGCTCTTTCAACATCGTTGATTCTTTGATTTTCGTCAGGCGTTTCATCAATTCCCAAGCCATTTTCAACGATAAATAATGGTAGCTCATACCGATCAGTTAACTCATTCATAACATAGCGGAAACCTAGCGGATCAATTGGCCAATTCCAAGGTTCAGGAGATTTTTCAGTCAAGAAAGGATTATCAAAACCTTTTGCACCACCAGTGTCTACACGCATCTCAGCATCTTTACTGTAAACGGTACTACGATAATAACTAAATGCAACGTAGTCTGAAGTATACTCTGCTAATAAATCTAGATCCCCTGCAGCAATTTCTGGTGCACAGTCTTCTTCACGCCAAATCCTTTTGACATATCCAGGATAATGTCCACGACACATCACATCAGAATATAGATATGAATTGCGTTTAAATTCTAAGGCTCCAAAAACATTCTCAGGATTACAATCCACGGGATAAGTTGCTAAAGAAGAAAAACTACACATCACACCCATTAATGCATCAGGATCTGCTGCTTGCATCCTTTTTGTTGCTAATGCATTAGCGACAAATAAGTGATGAACCGCTTGAAAAATTTCTTTTTTAGTCAAAGTTGCAATTGGTTCTTTTGGATCTGTCGCCGGAAATTTGACTACACCTGCAGCAGCATAAGGCATCCGAAAAGCATTATTTATCTCATTAAAGGTCATCCAGTACTTTACTTTCCCTTTATAGCGATTGAAAATAACTGTCGCATAACGATCAAAAAAATCAATTAAACGTCTATCTTGCCAACCCCCATATTCTGCTACTAAAGCTAAGGGCGTTTCATAATGACTTAAAGTGAGCACTGGTTCCATGTGATATTTTAAAAGAGTCTCGATTAAGCGGTCATAAAAAAGTAGACCAGCTTCATTTGCCTCTTCTTCGTCACCTTTTGGAAAAATCCGTCCCCATGAAATGCTTGTACGAAAAGCTTTAAAACCCATTTCACTCATCATTTTAATGTCCTCTTCAAAACGATGGTAAAAATCTACCGCCTCGTGAGATAAAAAAGCGATATCTTCAGGTAAGTCCAACTCCCAAATTCCTTGGGCTTCATTCCATGAGATACTTGGATGCTGATTCATAATACCAACTAAAGTATCTGTTACATTAGGTAGTTTTCCATCCTCTAGCCAAGCTCCTTCTACTTGATTGGCAGCTACTGCACCACCCCATAAAAAATTTTCGGGAAATACATTGGTTTCTGTCATAATGACCCTCCTATATTTTCGAATCCGTTTTCTTAATATAAGCATATATTTATTGCCGTAAATTTGCCATACTAGAATTTTCCTATGTAAAAAAGAAATTTTGTGAACGAAAGAAAGTTAATTAGCCATTACCATTCTCAATTCTGTTACATAATGATCCTACTTTAACAGTCAAATACACTAATTTAACAATATTTCTCTTTTTTTGTAATTATTCTTAATTTAGTTTAACTTTTCTGGTATAATTTTAAAGTGAGAGCGATATCATAAAAAATAATACTTGAATCGCTCATCCCAAAAAACTTTATTTGTTAAAGGGGGAAAGATTGACCTTAGTTCTATCGTTTTTTGTGAAATACTTTACAATTGCTGTCGTAACAAATTAATCTTATTTTGGAAGTGAGGAATTTATTAATGACAAAGACAATTATTATCGGAGCGAACCATGCGGGAATTGCAGCTGCAAATACTTTATTGGACACTTATAAAGATCAAGAAGTCGTAATGATCGATCGCAACACAAACTTAAGTTATCTAGGTTGCGGAACTGCTTTATGGGTAGGTCGTCAAATTGATTCTTACGAAGGATTATTCTATACAAAGAAGGAAGATTTTGAAGCAAAAGGCGCTAGAATCATGATGGAAACTACGGTTGATCATATTGATTTTGATAAAAAAGAAGTTCATGCTTTAACTAAAGATGGCGAAAAAGTTGTTGAAACTTACGACAAACTAATTCTAGCAACTGGTTCTTTACCTATCTCACCGCAAGTTCCTGGTAAAGATTTAGAGAACATCCATTTCTTGAAACGTTTCCAAGACGGACAAGCTGTTGATGCGATTTTAGCAAATGATGATGTAGAAAATGTAGCTGTTATCGGAGCTGGTTATATCGGTGTTGAAATTGCCGAAGCTGCTAAACGACGTGGCAAAAATGTTCTATTATTTGATGCTGCTTCTCGCTCTTTACCAAACTACTATGACAAATGGTTCACAAATGACATGGATCAAGTTTTAACGAAACATGATATTCAATTACATTTTGATGAATTGGTTAACGAGTATAAAGGTGATGAAAAAGTTGAACGGATCGTTACTAAAGCGGGAGAATATCCAGTTGATTTAGTTATCAATGCAATTGGTTTCTTACCAAATAATGACTTAGCTAAAGATCATCTAAAATTATTTAAAAATGGCGCTTACTTAGTTGATCGTCATCAACAAACAAGTGATGAGAATGTTTATGCTGTTGGCGATTGTGCGACCGTTTATTCAAATGCCTTAAGAGATACAACTTATATTGCCTTAGCGACAAATGCTGTTCGTTCAGGGATTGTCGCTGCCCATAATATTGGCGGAACTCCTTTAGAATCGACTGGTGTTCAAGGTTCAAACGGTATTTCCATCTTTGGTTACAATATGGTTTCAACTGGCTTATCCGTTGAAGCTGCTGAAAAAAATGGCATGAAAGTAAAACATACTGACTTTGAAGACTTACAAAAACCTGGCTTTATGAAAGAAAACGATAAAGTGAAGATTCGAATCGTTTATGAAGAAGGTTCTCGTCGAGTAGTTGGTGCCCAACTTGCTTCAACTACTCCTGAAATTGCTATGGGTATTCATATGTTCTCATTAGCAATTGAAGAAGGTGTAACTATCGATAAATTAAAATTATTAGATATTTTCTTCTTGCCTCACTTCAATCAGCCATATAACTACATTACGATGGCTGCTTTAAGTGCTGAATAATTAAAGGTAAAGTGATAAGCGAAATCAATATTTTGCTTATCACTTTTTTTCTACATATTTTACACTCGCTGTTTTGTGCACAATTTAAGAGGCTCAACTGCAGAAATTACCTTAAACTATAAATACCACAACAGTTGTGGGAAAGGAAGTGAACTATTTGGATTGGTTAGAACGGTTAAATCAGAGCTTAAATTATTTGGAAAATCATCTAGAGCAAGAAATTTCTTATGAAGAAATTGCAAAGATTGCCTGTTGTTCCAGTTATCATTATCAACGGATGTTTTCTTATATTGCCGACGTCTCTTTAGGAGAATACATTCGTCGTCGAAAAATGAGTCTCGCAGCAGTCGATTTACAGAATAGCGGAAAAGTAATTGATGTAGCAGTCAAATATGGCTATGATTCCCCTACTTCATTTAATCGTGCTTTCAAAAAGATTCAAGGTATGACTCCGCAACAAGCAAAAAATTCTGATACCAAACTGCTAAGCTATCCAAAGTTAAACTTCTCAATTCAAATTAAAGGAGTGGCAGCAATGGCTTACAAAATTGTCGAAAAAGGACAGCTTCGTTTTATTGGAAAGAAAGTATCTCTGGGTCCTGATGTCGAAACAGCAATGGTAGAAATCCCAAAATTTTGGCAAAAACTCTCAACAGAAGGCGATCTCGAAAAATTATTTCCTTTAATTCAACCAGAATTTCCTGCGGTATATGGCATTAGTATTTCAGAAAACATTGATCAAAAACAATGGGAGTACATGATTGGTATTCAAAGTGATCAAAAATTATCAGGTTTCGATGAGTATTATTTACCCGCAGCTAAATGGGCAATCTTCGACGGGACTGGTGAGATGCCAAAAGGAATTCAAGAACTAAATAAACAAATTTATACCGAATGGTTACCCACATCTGGTTTCGAATATGCGAACTTACCTGTATTAGAGGCTTATTTAAACAACGACCCCATTCATTCAGAATTCCAAGTCTGGTTTCCAGTAAAATAAAGTAAAGCGAGGATGTAAAAATCCTCGCTTTATCTTATTCCCCAATGATAGTGAAACCAAAACCTCGAATGTGAGTTTTGAGCATTTCTAAATACTCATTGGCAATAGGTGTTAAGGCAGTTTGTTCATGTTTTAGCCAACCTAAAGTAATAGTATCTTCAACCTCTAGCGGTATCGCAACAATTTTATCATCATTTAATTCACTAGAAATGATTCCCGAACTAATGGTATATCCATTTAAACCAACCATCAAATTAAAAATAGTAGCTCGATCAGATACTTTGATTTGTTTTTTATGATCCAAGGTACTCAAAATTTCTTCAGAAAAATAAAAAGAATTCCCCTCACCTTGTTCATAAGACAAATACGGATAATCCAGCAAATCCTCTAAACTTACAGTTGTCTTTTTTGTTAATGGATTTTGAATCCCAACAAAGACATGGGGCTTTGCATCAAATAAAGGCGTGAAAATCAAGTTTTCTTCTTTAAATAGTTTCTTCAACACCTTTTGATTAAAATCATTTAAATATAAAATACCGATTTCACTTTTAAAGCTACTTAAATCTGTCAAAATATTTTGCGTTTCAGTTTCTCGTAAAGTAAATTGGTATTTTTCACTTTCCACTCCCCGAATCAACTCCACAAAAGCATGCACCACAAAAGCATAATGTTGTGCTGAAACTGAGAAAGCTTGTTTTCGCTTACTTTGTTGCTTATACCGTTCCTCTAATAAATTTACCTGATCTAAAATTTGACGGGCATAAATCATAAATTCTCGTCCTTCATCAGTCAGGGAAACACCCATTTTACTCCGTAACAGCAGTTTCAAATTCAATTCATTTTCTAATTCTTTAATTGCATTAGAAACACTAGGCTGAGTTAAAAAAAGCTGTTTTGCTGCCTCATTAATTGAGCCAGTTTTCACAATTTCCTCTAAATATTGCAGTTGTTGGATTCTCATTTTTTCTCCCTTATATCTTTTTAAATAGTTTACGTCAGGTTATAGTTTTTAGCTATAACTTTTGCCATATTTTTTCAATTATCCAAGCATTCATATTCATGTTAATCTTTCAAATAACAACAAGGAGTACTTAGGAGGAAGAATATATGACTACAACAATTATTGGTTTTCCCAGATTGGGTGAATTTAGAGAATTAAAATTTGCAACTGAAAAATATTTTAGAAATGAAATAAATGAATCAGAATTACAAGCTACAGCAAAAGAATTACGCCGAAAACATTGGCAATTAGTCAAAGAATCAGGTGTAGATGAAGTTGTCAGTAATGACTTTTCCCTATACGACAATCTCTTAGACACAGCTTTTTTATTCAATATCATTCCGTCAAATGTTGAAACTAGTCCCTTATCGTCTTTAGAAAAATTCTTTGCTTTAGCTCGTGGGCATCAGTCAGAAACAATTGATATCAAAGCTTTACCTATGAAAAAGTGGTTTAATACCAATTATCACTATTTAGTACCGAAGTTTGAAAAAATAACTAAAGTAAAAATTAACAGCAGTAAAATATTTAATGAATATCAAGAGGCAAAAGCATTAGATATCGAGACTCGTCCAGTTTTAATTGGACCATTTACCTTACTTTCATTGGCAGATTTTGAGGAGGGTATTTCTGCAAAAGATTTTGTGAATGATCTTACGATTGCTTATCAAGACATTTTCAAGGAGTTAAAAGCGTTAGGTGCCCAGTGGATTCAATTAGATGAACCCAGCTTAGTAACCGATCTTTCTGTAGAACAAAAAGCACTATTTTTAGATATTTACCATAATTTATTAAATGACAAACAAGATTTAAAAATTTTGCTACAAACTTATTTCGGTGATGTTCGTGATATTTATCAAGATTTGATTCAATTATCGATTGATGCTATCGGATTGGACTTTGTCGAAGGTCCAAAAAATATATCATTATTACAAACAGGCTTTCCTGCTGATAAAAAATTATATGCGGGTATCATCAACGGAAAAAATATTTGGCGAAATCAATATCAAAAAAGCTTAGCAATTTTACAACAATTACCTACTCAAAATGTTGTTTTAAATACTTCTTGTTCATTATTACATGTACCATTTTCTATTGAAAACGAAGAATTCCCTGTTGAAGTTAAAAAACATTTTTCTTATGCTACTGAGAAATTAAATGAGCTGGTTGAGTTATCAGAGATAGTTGCTGGAAAATCAGAAAAGCTAGAAAAAAATCAAGCCTTGTTCCAACAAGAACGATTCACAAAAGATCCAAAGGTAGAAGAAAAAATTGCTTCTCTAACGCCTGAGTCATATATCCGTCAACCAGCTTTTGAAAAAAGAGAACTTCTCCAACGAAAAGAATTCCAATTACCTTTATTACCAACCACAACTATTGGTTCATTTCCGCAAACCAAAGAAGTTAAGCAAACTCGTGCGCGTTTCAAGAAAAAGGAAATTGACCAGAAAACGTACGATCAATTCATTGCCCAGCAAATAGATAACTGGTTGCAATGGCAAGAAGAAATTGATCTAGATGTGTTAGTTCACGGAGAGTTTGAAAGAAACGACATGGTTGAATATTTTGGGCAAAACTTAGCGGGCTATTTATTTAGTAAAAATGGCTGGGTGCAATCCTATGGTACTCGCGGTGTCAAGCCACCAATTATTTGGGGAGACATTTATCGAACAGCACCAATTACTGTTAAATGGTCCAAATACGCACAAAAACAGACCAACAAATGGGTCAAAGGAATGTTGACTGGTCCAGTAACCATTTTAAACTGGTCTTTTCCACGAGAAGATATTTCTTTAAAAGAATCAACCTTACAAATTGCACTAGCTATACAAGAAGAAGTTTTAGACTTGGAAGAAAATGGCATCCGAATTATTCAAATTGACGAAGCTGCTTTACGAGAAAAATTACCATTAAGAAAAAATGATTGGTACAGCGAATATTTAGATTGGGCTATTCCAGCTTTTCGGTTAGTTCATAGTAAAGTGCAGCCACAAACACAAATTCACACCCATATGTGTTATAGCGAATTTACTGATATTATTCCGGCAATTGATCAGATGGATGCTGATGTCATCTCCTTTGAAGCTTCTCGGTCAAATTTAGAAATTTTAGATGAATTAAAAGCTAATCACTTTAAAACGCAAGTTGGCCCAGGAGTCTATGACATTCATTCGCCACGAATTCCTAGCACTGAAGAAATTAAAACTACAATTGATGCTATTTTAGCAAAAGTACCGCAAGAAAAAATTTGGATTAATCCAGACTGTGGACTGAAAACGCGAGGCATTAAAGAAACAAAAGCCAGTCTACAAAATATGACGGCTGCGGCAAAATTCGCCCGAAAGGAGTTATTAATCCATGACAAAAAATAAGACACCCTCCTTGTCTTTTGAAATATTTCCACCAAAAACACAAATCGGCAATCAGAAAATGCTGCAAATCCTCAACGATTTGCAGCAACTCTCTCCTGATTTTATTAGTGTCACTTGTAGTAATACCAAGGGAAGTTTTGAATCAACAACAATCAAATTGGCCGATTATATCCAAAATCAACTCAATATTCCGACTGTTACTCATTTACCAGCAGCTTATCTAACAAAAATTGAAGTAGCCACTATTCTTGATCATTTGAACCAACTAAATATAAAAAACATTTTAGCCTTACGTGGCGATATTTTACCTGAAGAACCTGCAAAAGATGATTTCAAATATGCCAGCGATTTAATCGATTTCATTCAAGCAAAGCAGCCTGATTTTAAAATCAGTGGCGCTTGTTACCCAGAAATTCACCCTGATTCTGCTAATCGTATTACGGATATTCAAAATCTTAAGCAAAAAGTCGATGCAGGTTGCAACGAACTAATTACTCAACTTTTTTTTGATAATGAACTTTTTTATGACTTCCAAGAAAAATGCCAACTAGCCAACATCAATGTTCCAATTTTAGCGGGCATTATGCCAATTATTAATCGTAATCAAGCATTGCGATTAATTAAAACAAGTGAAGCAAAATTACCGAGAAAATTCCTAGCCATATTGGAAAAATATGAGCACGATCCAATTGCCTTACGAGATGCTGGAATTGCTTATGCAATTGACCAAATTGTCGATTTAGTCACCCAAGATTCAGCCGGCATTCATTTATACACTATGAACCACGCTGAAACAGCAAACCAAATTGTAGCTGCCACAGCTTCCCTATTCCATAAACAGAAAATGATAAGTTAAATAAAGACTGTGACATAAGTATTTTATAGATGAAATATCCTGAATACCCTAATTATCAGAGGCCGTTCAGATATATTAATTCTGTTCTAACTTATGTCATAGTCTTTTTTTGCATAAAAAAACCCAAGCCATAATCTACAGCTTGGGAATAATTGATTTATTTTTTCTTCATGTTAGCCATGTCAGCATATGTTTCAGAACGTTTTTCCATATCTTCGACAGTTTGCTGATACATTTCTTCCACTACTTCTGGATCTTTTTTGATGCTCTTCAAGGCAGCAAAACGAGTCTGTGTATCCAATAAATCTGGAATTTTAGAGAAGTCAGCTTTCTTAAAGTCAATCCGCATTGGATCTTTTCCTTTAGCAGCTAAACGAGGATCATAGCGATACAATTGCCAATATCCTGACTCAACTGCAGCTTTTGCTTCTTGAATTGAGTTCGTCATCCCACCGTGTAAGCCGTGAGCAATACATGGTGTGTAACCAATGATGATTGATGGACCATCATAAGCCTCCGCTTCAGTAATAGCTTTAATAGCTTGAGTTGCATTAGCTTCCATCGAAATTTGTGCTACATAAACGTTGCCATAAGTGACAGCCATCATACCTAAGTCTTTTTTAGCCGTTTTCTTACCACCAGCTGCAAATTTTGCGATTGCAGATGTTGGTGTTGCTTTCGACATTTGTCCACCCGTGTTGGCATATACTTCATTATCCATAACAAAGATATTTACGTCTTCACCAGAAGCCAAGACATGATCAATTCCGCCAAAGCCAATGTCATAAGCCCAACCATCGCCACCAATAATCCATTGACTAGGTTTAACAAAACCATCTTGTTCAGCTAAAATTGCTTGTAATTTTGCATCCGTTTCCTCAGCTAAAACAGCCTTTAATTTTGCTGCTCGTTGTTGAGAACCGTCACCTTCTAATGCGTGATCTACCCAATCTTGCATAATGTTTCGAGTATCTTCAGTGCCTAAACCTTCTGCTAAAGCATCTTTCATCATTGTCATTAGACGTTGACGTTTCACTTGCGTAGCTGTGTACATACCGAAACCATACTCAGCATTATCTTCAAATAATGAGTTAGACCAAGCAGGTCCTTGACCAAATTGGTTAGTAGTGTAAGGCGTTACTGGTGCAGATGCGCCCCAAATTGACGAACAGCCAGTAGTATTAGCAATCATCATACGATCACCATATAATTGTGTTAATAATTTAATGTACGGTGTTTCACCACAACCAGAACATGCTCCTGAGAATTCTAATAATGGTTGTTCAAATTGTGAGCCTTTAACTGAAGCTAATTTCACAGGGTTTTCTTTTTGACGTAAAGTCATTGCAAATGCCCAGTTAACAGCTTCTTCTTTTTGTTCTTCATAAGGTTTCATGACAAGCGCTGAAGCAGGACATTGTTCCACACATAGTCCACAGCCAGTACAATCTTCTAATGAAACTTGAATTCTGAACATCAAACCATTTTTCTTGAAGTCACGAGTAATGAAACCTTCTGGTGCATCACCAATTTCATCTTCATCAATTAAGAATGGACGAATCGCAGCATGTGGACAAACGAATGAACATTCATTACACATGGTACATTTATCAGTTAACCATTCAGGGACTTCTAGAGCAATTCCTCGTTTTTCATAAGCTGCTGTACCCATCGGGATTCGACCGGCTAACATGCCATTATCAATCAAATCACCAACTGAAAGATCATCACCTTCTTGGCGATTCACTGGATCTAAAATATTGCGAACAAAAGCTGGACGATCAGAATCATCCACTTTTTCAACCACAACTTCAATTTCAGCCCATTCTTTTGGTACTTCAACTTCATGTAGTTTATCGAAAGTTTGATCAATTGCTTGCCAGTTCATTTCAACTACTTTTTGTGATTTATTGCCATACGTATTTTGAATTTCTTCTTTAAGTAATGGCAAGAACTCATCGCGTTCCATAATATCTGAAAGTTCAAAGAATGAAGCCGACATAACTGTATTAATTCTGCGACCTAACCCAATTTTGCTGGCAATTGACATAGCGTTGATAATGTAGAACTTGATATTATGCTCTGCTAAATAACGTTTCAACGAATTTGGTAAGTGTTTTTTAACCTGCTCTTCATCCCAAACTGTATTCAGTAAGAAAGTTCCGCCATCTCTTAGGCCTTTAACCAAATCATATTTGTGTAAGTAAGCGGCATTATGACAACCGACAAAGTTTGGACGTTCAACTAAGTAAATTGAATTAATCGGATCCATCCCAAAACGTAAATGAGACACGGTTAACCCGCTTGATTTTTTAGAGTCATAAGAGAAGTATGCTTGAGCATAACGATCAGTGTGGTTCCCGATGATTTTGATGGCTTGTTTATTAGCACCAACAGTACCGTCTGAACCAAAGCCCCAGAATTTTGCTTGATAAGTTGTATCTGGCGTCAAATCAAGAATTTCACGTTTTTCCAATGATAAATGCGTCACATCATCAATAATTCCGATTGTGAAGCGTTGTTTCATTTCATCAACTGGTTTCACTAATTCATCATAAACAGAAACAATTTGATCAGGTGTTGTATCTTTTGAAGCAATACCATAACGGCCACCAATAACGATTGGTCGTTTTGTATGACGATACAAGATGCTTTGAACATCTAATAATAATGGTTCGCCGTCTGCACCCGGTTCTTTGGTACGATCTAAAACGGCAATGCTTTTAACTGTATCTGGTAATTTTGCCAATAAATTTTCAGTTGGGAAAGGACGGTATAAGTGAATATTAATATGTCCCACTTTGCGACCTTGTTTATTCAAATAATCTACTGTTTGACGAATCGTTGGTGCCACAGAACCCATTGAAATAATCACTTCGGTTGCATCTTCAGCACCATAATAAGTTGTTAAATCGTAATTAGTGCCACGAAGTTTATTAATTTCAGCCATATATTTTTCAACAACTGCTGGTAAACGATCATAAAATTGGTTGACTGTTTCACGAGATTGGAAATAAAGATCCGGGTTTTGGGCAGTTCCTGAAACGTGTGGATTATTTGGATTCAAAGCACGATCACGAAACTCTTTTAGTTTTTCTTGATTAACTAAACCTTTTAAATCTTCATAATCTAATACTTCAATTTTTTGCAACTCATGACTTGTTCTGAAACCGTCAAAAAAGTTTACAAAAGGCAAAGTGCCTTCAATACTTGCTAAATGAGCAACAGCAGACAAGTCCATTACTTCTTGTACGCTACTTTCTGCTAACATCGCAAACCCAGTTGAACGAGCAGCCATTACATCACTATGATCACCAAAAATAGATAAAGCATTGGTTGAGACCGCACGTGCTGCAACATGGAATACACTTGGCAATAATTCTCCGGCAATCTTATACATATTAGGAATCATTAGCAATAATCCTTGTGAGGCTGTATAAGTAGAGGTAAGAACGCCCGTTTGTAAGGAACCATGAACTGTACCAGCAGCCCCTGCTTCCGATTGCATTTCAACTACTTTAACAGGTTCACCAAAAATATTTTTTTGTCCCTTTACAGCCCATTCATCGACTACTTCAGCCATTGTTGAACTAGGCGTAATTGGGTAAATCGCTGCAACTTCTGTAAATGCATAGGAAATATAGGCAGCTGCTGTATTTCCATCCATTGTTTTCATCTTTTTCATTGCAAACTTCCTCTTCTATTGATCTTTTTGCTGAGTAATGTAGGCATCGATCTCTTTGGCAGCAAGTTTTCCTGCACCCATAGCCAAAATAACTGTGGCCGCACCGGTCACGATATCTCCACCGGCAAAAAGTCCTGGGACGTTCGTAGCGCAAGTTTCTTCATCTGCATCAATATAACCCCATTTGTTAAGGTTCATATCTGGATAGCTTTCTAGTAAAATTTTGTTTGGTCCTTGACCAATAGCCTCAATCACTTCACTTGATTCAATGATAAATTCGCTATCAGGAATCGGTACCGGTCTCCTACGACCAGAATCATCAGGTTCACCCAATTCCATTTTTATACATTTCACACCGATTAAATTACCGTCACCATCACCTAAATATTCTACCGGAGCAGTTAACCATTCATATTCGATACCTTCTTCAACTGAATGATGGTATTCTTCTTCTCTGGCAGGCAATTCTTCAACAGTTCGGCGATAAATAACCGTTACTTGATCGGCCCCTAAACGTTTAGCCGAACGAGCTGCATCCATTGCGACATTTCCGCCGCCAATAACCGCAACTTTTTTACTTCGTTTGACTGGTGTATCATATTTAGGGAATTCATAACCATGCATTAAATTAATCCGTGTTAAAAATTCACTTGAGGCTTGAACACCATTTAAACCAGTCCCTGGAATACCCATGAAGTTTGGTGTTCCCGCACCGACTGCGATATAACAAGCATCAAACTGATCCATAATTTCTTCCATTGTAATTGTTCTACCAACAATCACGTTCGTTTCAATTTTTACGCCAGCTGCTTTGATTTGGTTGATTTCTTTAGCTACAATACTTTTTGGTAAACGGAACTCAGGAATACCATAGCTCAATACACCACCAGCTTTATGCAGCGCTTCAAAGATAGTCGCTTCATATCCCATTTTGGCTAAATCACCAGCCACAGTTAAACCAGACGGTCCTGATCCAATCACGGCAACTTTTCCTTTGTCCAATGGGATCGGTTCTTCCGAAACCGCATTTTCTAAAGCCCAATCAGCAACATAACGTTCTAGTTTACCAATTGCTACTGGTTCGAATTTTTTCGATTTTCCTAAACGGCAAACCATTTCACATTGCTTTTCTTGCGGACAAACACGACCACAAATAGCCGGTAAATTAGAAAAGCGATTAATAATACGATAAGCTTCCGGCATATCTTCATCTTTAATTGCTTGAATGAATCCTGGGATGTCAATCATCACTGGGCAATATTGAATACAAGGAGCATCTTTACATTGCAGACAGCGAATCGCTTCTAAGCGTCCCTCTTCATCCGTATAACCTAGAGCAACTTCTGAGAAATTAGTCGAGCGAACAATTGGATCTTGCTCTTTCATCGGTGTCTTTGTATAACTTCTTTTTGCCATTTTCGCCACCTACCTTCCCAATTGTTCTAATGAGAGGGTTTCTTCTTCACGATACTGTCTACTTCGCTGAACAAACTCATCCCAATCAACATCATATGCATTAAACTCAGGCCCATCTACACAAGCAAATTTTATTTCATTGTTAACCGTGATACGACAACAGCCACACATGCCAGTGCCATCAATCATAATTGGATTCAAAGAAACAAACATTGGTACTTCATATTTTTGAGCAGTTAAAGTAGCAAATTTCATCATCATGCTTGGTCCAATCGCCCAACAATAATCAATTTTTTCTCGTTCGAAAACATCCACCATTGCTTCAGTTACTAGACCTTTACGACCCAATGAGCCATCGTCTGTCATAATAATTAATTCGTCTGATAATTCTTCGACTTCATCTCGCAAGATGACTAGCTCATCTGTTTTTGCCCCTAGTACGCTAATTACTCGGTTACCAGCTAGACTTAAACCTTTAATAATCGGTAATAATACTGCGATTCCGACACCACCACCAACCAATAATACAGTTCCATAATTCTCAATCTCAGTCGGTTTGCCTAATGGGCCGACAATATCGCTAAGATAATCGCCATCTCTTAATTCAGCAAGCAAAATTGTCGAGCGGCCAACAACTTGGAAAATCACTTTGATGGTCCCAGCTTCTAAATCTGTATCTACAATAGTTAATGGAATGCGTTCCGCCTCTTCATCTTTTTTTAAAATGACAAATTGACCTGGTTGAGCCTTTTCAGCAATTCTCGGCGCTTCCACCCAAAATTCAAATTCATTTTCAGCTAATTGTTTTTGTCTTGAAATCAGAAACACATTAACCCATCCCTTTCAGTTTGACTAGGCATCAATTAATGCAGCAACAAATGCTTCCAATGTTACTACGTCTTCATCTTCTGCTTCATTTTCAATTTTCACAACATCAGCGCCTTTTTTAGCTCCTGTTTTTGCGAAAGCTGCATCAAAGTCATCTGCTGCTGTACAGAAATAGTCAGGATAAAGCTCACTATCACCAGTACCTACAACACCGTAAACTTTGCCGTCTAAATCTTGATCCGGTAATTCTTCATAGAAATCTTCAAAATCAAATGGTAATTCACCATCATTGTAAGTATAAGTTGCTACAACACAGATATCTGCATCATCAAAGAAATCATCGTCAGCGTCGTCTACTTCAACACGTTCCACATCGATTCCTTTGTCTGTAAATTTTTCTTCCAAGATTTCCGAAATTCCTTCTGTGTTTCCTGTCATACTTGCATAAACGATTTTTGCCAAAGCCATATTGCTCATCCTTCCTTTAAATCAGATTTTTTATGATAACAAATGAAGAAATGTGAAAAGCCTTACAAATTAATATACTTCGACTTTCCTACTTCATTTATAATATAACATATATTTCACAAATTTCCATAATTTTTTTTAGCACATCAAATTCTTTTTGCAAGACAAAAACTTTTTTTAAAGTCTGTGTAAACATTTACAAACTTATCTCTTAAAAAAGAGGTAGAATCTTAAAAGATTCTACCTCTGGACAAACGAATTTGACAGTGCGGTAATAGGTATTCACCTAACACTATTTTATAATACTTTGTTACTTTTTTCTAGTAATTCTTGATAATTTTCTGGCGTATCAATATCGAATAATTCTTCTTTCGACCAAGGAATTTCAATCGTAAAATCATGATACTTGTCACGTATTTTACGTCCACCAGTTTGACCACTTACTTCTTTTAATTCAGCTATATATTTTTCCCCAAAAAAAGTTGGGGAACTGGGATTTCCGTTATGGATTGGGTAGACAATATTTTGACTGTCCCCTTGTTTTGCCAGTTTTTCTAGCAATTCACTGGATAATCTAGGTTGGTCAATCGGTATAAAAATAAGATGTTTTCCACTAGCCTCTGAGGCACCTAACTTTACACTGGTGCTTTGGCCAAGACCGCTCTCGTGATTTAAAACTACTTTAACTTTTGGCGGTATTTCTATTTTAGCCAAATCCTCTGGTTTAATGACTAATAATACTTCATGAAATGCAGAATTTTTTAATGCTAACTTAAGTGCCCGCGTTAAAAATGTTTCCCCTTGATAAGTTAAAAATAATTTATTTTTCTTCATGCGATTTGAAAAACCACTCGCCATGATTACGATACTTGTATCAGAAATTACCATGAGCTACCTCATTATCTTTTCTTTTTTTGGTAAGGTGTATTGACTATTGGTAAGACATTTCTTAACTCTCCATCAAAGGCATGGTATGCTCCGGCTACTGCTGGTGCCGTTGGAATCGTTGAAAGTTCACCGACCCCTTTTATCCCGTACGCTAATCCTTCATGAATGTCTTTAGCTGCAACAAAACTTGTTTCAATTGGTGGTACTTTGGAAGCATCCATTAAACCAAGAGTAGCATATTTTGCTTTCACAAATCCATCTTCCATCGCAAAGTTTTCTGTCAAGGCATAGCCCAAGCCCATAACAATTCCGCCTTCAATTTGTCCTTCTGCTGCTCTTGGATTAATTACTTGACCCATATCATAAGATGCATATATTTTTTCTAGTTTTCCTTTTTCATCCAAAGTAACTACTTCAGATGCGTAACCATAGCCGGCATGGCTTACTGGATTTTCTTTTTCAGAATTTAATGGATCAGTAATCGCAGAGTATTCTCCAAAGTATTCTTGCCCTTCCAAGGATTCCAAAGTACGTCCCATATCTAAATCTACTCTCAATTGCATTGCTGCTCTTCGTGTTGCTTCACCAGTAAATAATGATTGCCGAGAAGCAGTGGTAGTACCTGAATCTGGTGTACGAGCCGTATCTGGCTGTTCTGCAATAATTAATGCTGGATCAATATCTAAAGCCTCAACAGCTATTTGAGTAGTAACCGTTTGCATTCCTTGACCAATACAAGCTGCCGAAGTTCGAACATGCACCTTGCCATCTTCAACGGAAACGATACATCGACCAATATCAGATAAACCAACACCAATTCCACTATTTTTAAAGAAACATGAAATCCCAGCTACATCGGCATTTTCATAGGCATCTTTAACAGCTAGCAAGCTTTCTTTCAAAGCCGCATTTTTTGAAACAACTTGACCATTCGGTAAAACATCACCTGGTTCAACTGCATTTTTATACCGAATTTCCCAAGGACTGATACCAACTTTTTCGGCTAGTAAATTCAAATTACATTCAATCGCAAAAGCTGTTTGACACACACCAAATCCGCGGAAAGCACCTGCTGGTGGATTATTAGTATAAACTGCAAAACCTTCAATATCGATATCTTTATATTTATATGGTCCTGCTGCGTGAGTACATGCTCTTTGTAAAACAGGTCCTCCCAAGGAAGCATAAGCACCCGTATCAGAATAAATCACAGCCTTCATTGCAGTTAAATTACCTTCTTCATCACAACCAGTTGTGAAATCCATTTCCATTCCATGACGTTTCGGATGAACCATCAAACTTTCATCTCGGCTAAGTAAAACTTTGACTGGTTTCTTTAATAGATAAGCTGCCAAACTGGCATGATGCTGGACGCTCATATCTTCTTTACCACCGAAACCACCACCGACAAGTTTCGCTTGAACATGGACTTTTTCTTTTTCTAAACCTAACATACGAGCACATTCTCGTTGCTCATCATAGATACTTTGGCCAGCACTCCAAAGCAATACCCCATCTCCTTCAGGTTGACCGATAGCACATTCAGGCTCCATGAAAGCGTGCTCATTAATAGGTACAGAATAATGTTCAGTAACTACATATTTTGAATTATTTAATTTTTCTTCGACATTTCCACGAATTAAATGCTCATGACTTAATACATTACCTTTTTCATGGATTTTTGGTGCATCCTCAGCCATTGCTTGCTCGCAAGACGTCAGTGGTTCAAGAACCTCATATTCAATCTCAACTAATTCTTTAATTTCGGCTAATGAACCTTTATTGCTAGAAACTACTAGCACAATAGCATCTCCAACATATCGAGTGATTTCACCTTCTGGAATCATTACATCCCAGTCAGAAATAAATTCTAAGTGACCAATTTTATTATTTCCGGGAACATCTGCTGCTGTGAGTACTGCTTCACAGTCTGGATGAGCCAAAGCTTTTTCTGAATTGATTTTTAAGACTTTCGCTCTTGGATAAGCTGATCTTACGGCAGATGCGTGAAGCATTCCAGGGACGACAATATCATCTACATAAATGCCTGTTCCTAGTGTTTTTTCTACAGCATCAACTCGTTTGAAATCATCACCTAATCTTCCTTCAGCTGGCTCCTCAGGGATTGGCGTTTCCTCTCTTAACATTTGCGCTGCTAATTGTATTCCTTCGATAATTTTCACATAACCAGTACAGCGACAAATATTTGCTCGAATACCTTTACGAATATCTTTTTCACTTGGATCTGGATTTTTTTCTAATAAACCTACAGCAGAGACAACAAATCCCGGAATACAGTAGCCACATTGAACAGCCCCAGTTTTAGCAAAAGCATATGCAAAAACATCTTTTTGGCGTTGGCTAATCCCTTCAACCGTTGTTACATCTTTTCCATCAACTTTTGATAATGAAAATAAGCAGCTTTTGGAAGCCCTTCCATTTATAATGACAGTACAAGCGCCGCAAGCTCCTGAATCACAACCATCTTTTGTACCAGTCAAACGCAAATCATCTCGCAAGAAATGCATCAATTCTTTATCTTCTTCACATGTGACTGGCTGGCCATTTACAGTAAATGAATACATATTTTTACACCCCTATACTATTAAAAATAAGTTTTTATCTCAAAAACATTATACCATCAAAAATATTTTTTGTATTCAAAAAATATTTATTTTTGGATATTTTAAAATTTATTATTCGTTATTTAAAGTTCGTTTATCTGCGATTTTTAAAAAAAGAAACAAGTCAAAATATAATTTTGATTTGTTTCTTTTCATTAAGTCAAATATAGTCTTCTATTTACTTATTTTGATTCATATCTTGCGAGAAGAAACGTTTAAAAGTTTTATCAACTAAACTATAAGTCTCTTTTTCGAAATTTTGATAATTAGTTAATAGTCGTTTACCTTCTTTGGTTAACTGTGATCCACCGCCATTCTTACCACCAACTATTGACTCTATCAATGGTTGTCCCCAACACTTTTCAGCTTTTTGTAAGATTCTCCAAGCTTTGTTATAAGACATATTCATTTCTTTAGCAGCTTTACTTAAAGAACCTGTTTCACTAACAAAAAAAAGGACTTCAGCTACCCCAGGACCAAAGAAGACCTCCCCTTTTTTTAGACGCAGTGTCATGGTGTAATCAAGCTTTGCTTCGTTATTCATTCCTTCACCTCGTTATTTTTAAAATAGATAACGGTTTTGAAATAAGAGGACTTTACCTTTTCAGCAGAGTCCTTTTCTTAATTATAAATGTTTTATTAGATATTTACTATTGCTTTATGGAAAACAGGAACAGCGAAAGTAGGTCAACTTAAATTTGCATCGAGAAAAACAAATTAGCTAAAGGCAATTAAAATGTAGAGGTAAGGTTTTTCTAAAAAAACTTGTTAAAATTAACGAACCTGTGAAGACTTTAAAATTTTATTTCTTATTTTTGAAGTTTGTTCAAACCTAAGATGATCTACTTTACAAAGCTCCTGAATTACACTATTTTTTTAATTTTGGTCGATTAAAAATGATGTTTAAAAGAATCGCCATAATGGCTGTTAAAATCACTTCTGACTCCCCGAAGATTGTTTGAAACCACTCTGGAAATCCTTGTAATGAATTCGCTGATAAAGCTACCCCAGTCCCTAAAGCTAGTGATAAACCAACAATAGTAGCATTTTGTGAGGTTAATTTTTCATTAGCAATGGTCTGAATTCCCGTTAAAGCAATCGTTGCAAAAACTGAAATAGTTGCGCCACCAATCACTGCATAAGGAATTGATGTTAACAGACTAGCAATTTTCGGTACAAAACCTGCAATAATTAGAATTGCTGATGTGAAGGTTAAAATATATTTATTAATTGCTTTAGTCGAAATCACTAAGCCAACATTTTGACCAAAAGTTGAAATTGGTACTCCACCAAAGAATCCTCCTAGAAAAACAGCTAAACCTTTGCCTAAAATACCACCAGATAATTCACGATCCGTCGGTTGTCGATCCATTGCTCCAACTGTTGTAGCTGTGAATTGACCAATGGCTTGAACAGTATCAACAAATATCAATAAAATCAAAGTGAATATTTGAACAAAGTTAAAGTTTAAGCCAAAATGTAAAGGCCGAATCATTTGAAACATACCAGCTTCTTTAACGGATTCAAAAGAAACCATTCCTAATGGTAATGAAATTAAATAACCTACAACCATACCAACTAAAATAGATGATAATTTTAAAAATCCTTTGCCAAAACTATTCAAATAAAAAACAATAATAAACGTAATAATCGCAACCAACCAATTTTTCATTGAGCCATATTCAGAACTTGAAACGCCGCCTGCCATGTATCCTACAGCAACTGGAAACAAAGACATCCCAATACTCAAAATGACTGTTCCAGTGACAATTGGCGGAAAGAAAACTCGAATTTTTTTGATGACTAATCCAATAAATATAACTGCTAGACCACCAAAAATTTGCGAACCAAAAATAGTTGCAATACCATAATTTGCTCCCATAGTAATTAAAACTGGAACGTAAGCAAAGCTCGCTCCCATCATAACCGGTAAGCGTGCTCCAAAATAACGAAAAACTGGAAACAATTGAATTAACGTTGCAACACCAGCAAAAATAAGCGATGTTTGAATGATTAGCGTGGTGTCGCTAGCGCTCAAATTACATGCCTGCGCAATCATTAATCCCGGTGTGACAATACCCACCACAGCGGCAATAACATGTTGCAAACCTAACGGCACCACTTCAATTAGTGAAGGTACGGCGTCATAGTCAAACAGGGCATTGGTTTTTTCTGATACGAGTATAGTTTCTTTGGGTTCTGCCATAACACGTACCTCCTTTAATTTTTAATCTCTTACTAAAATTGCTTCCATTTCAAAAAGTCCACCTTTTGGTAAGGCAGCAACCGCAATTGCTGAGCGAGCTGGTTCCCAATCAGTAAAGTATTGACTGTAAACTTCGTTGACTTCTGCAAAATTATCCATAGTTGTCAAAAAGACCGTCGTTTTTACTACATCAGAAAAAGTAAATCCAGCTTCTTCAATGATCGCTTTAAAATTTTCAAACCCTTGGATTGCTTGCTCCCGAACTGTTTCTTTTAAGTCACCTGTTGTAGGATCAATCCCTAATTGTCCAGAAACAAACAACATATTATCGTGTTGAATCGAATGAGAATAAGGTCCGATCGCTGCGGGTGCTTTTTCACTATTATTCACTTTATTTGCCACTTTAAGTCCTCCTTATAAAAAGTCAATTTATTTTGAAATAACTGTACCAGTTTTTCCAGCTAAGCCATCTTTGGCCTTTTCTAATGATGTAATTAATGTCCGTTTTCCTGATTTTTCAGCAAAATCAATGGCCGCTTCAACTTTTGGCAACATTGATCCTGGTGCAAAATGACCTTCACGAACGTATTTTTTCATTTCTTCAACAGAAACATTTTCAAGGTTCTTTTGTTCTACTGTACCGAAATTCAAAGCAACTTGTTCAACTGCAGTCAGGATCACTAGGAAATCAGCATCGATTGTTTCAGCTAATAAAACAGAACAGTAATCTTTGTCGATAACTGCTGGAACACCTTTCAAATGATCATTTGCTTCTTTAATCACCGGAATACCGCCACCACCACAAGAGATAACTAGTTGATCAGCACCGATTAGGGTGTTGATTGTTTCTAATTCAACAATTTCTTTTGGTTTTGGTGAAGCAACTACTTGGCGATAGCCACGTCCAGCATCTTCCATGACAGTAATATCTTTTTCAATAGCCATTCGAACTGCTTCATCTTTTTCCATAAAACGTCCAATTGGTTTAGTTGGTTTATCAAAGGCAGGATCATCTTTATCAACCACAACCTGTGTAGCAACCGTCACTACTGGTTTGTGAATGCCACGGTGCAGCATTTCCTCTCTTAGGGCGTTTTGTAAGTCATAGCCAATATAAGTTTGACTCATCGCTACTGCGACTGATAGAGATACTGGTGGATATTTTTTCTCATCAGTAGCAGTTAATTCATCCATGGCTAGTTTAATCATGCCAGCCTGTGGGCCGTTTCCATGAACTAAAACCACTTGATAACCTTCTTCAACTAAATCTACAATGGAAAGTGCAGTTTGTTTAACCGCTTCCATTTGTTCTTCCAAATTATTTCCTAAAGCATTTCCGCCTAAGGCAACGACAACTTTTGTCATTTTGGTACTCCTTTCGTATAAGAAAGAGGCTACAGAGATTGGTCATTAATCATCAGAGCCTCTTATATTTAATTATTATTTTTTAGAAATATTACGTTCGGTACCACGAGCTTCCAAATCTTTCAATGCTTTTGCAGGATCTTGGAATTTAGATAAGAAGATCATTGCAGCAATCACATATGGTTTGTAGCTTGCTTCACGATATAATTCATCACGGTAGCGATCAAAGACAGAAGCGTCAACTTCACCTTCTTCAGCAGAAACACCAGTAATGTCAGCTGGAAGTGGGTGCATATACAATGCTTTGCCAGCTTTAGTTAAGCTCATCATTTCTTCAGTTGCAGCCCAATCTTTATGATTGGCGTTTTGAACTAATAATTCTTCTTCTAGTTTATCAATGCCATCAAAGTCGCCTTTACCATAAAGCTCAGTTCTTTCTTCCATTGCTTTAAATGGTGCCCAAGATTTACAATAAATCACGTCAGCATCTTTAAAGGCTTCTTTCATATCATTTGTTTTAGAATACTTACCACCAGATTTTTCAGCATTTTTCTTAGCGATTTCTTCCACTTCAGGCATTACTTCGTAGCCTTCTGGATGAGCTAAGACAACATCCATTCCAAAACGAGTCATCAAACCGATAATTCCTTGTGCTACTGATAAAGGTTTGCCATATGATGGTGAGTATGCCCATGACATAACAATTTTTTTACCTTTTAAGTTTTCTACGCCGCCTAATTCATGGATAATATGATCCAAGTCTGCCAGCGCTTGTGTTGGATGATCTTGGTCATCTTGTAAGTCTACTAAGTTCGGACGTTGTTCCAAAATACCAGCTTCATGAGATTCTTTCACTGATTCAATGACTTCGCGCATGTAAGCATCGCCTTTACCGATATACATGTCATCACGAATACCAATTACATCTGCCATAAATGAGATCATTGTTGCTGTTTCACGTACTGTTTCACCATGAGAGATTTGTGATTTTTTCTCATCTAAATCTTGCACTGCTAAACCAAGCATGTTACAAGCTGATGCAAATGAAAAACGTGTCCGTGTAGAGTTATCACGGAAAATCGATACACCTAAACCTGAATCGAAAATTTTAGTTGAAATATTTCTTTCTCGTAAATCTCTTAACGCATCTGCCGTATTTAAAACTGCATCAATTTCATCATCATTTTTTTCCCATGTTTGTAGAAAGTCCCCGCCGTATAAACCGGAAGTATTTTTATCCTCAATATTTTTTACTAAGTCTTTGAATTCAGCCATTGTCGCTCTCCTTAAGATATATTTTTTAAGTGGTTTTCTAGTGAGTCAATAACAAGGGACTCACTAGAAAAAGCAAAATTATTTAGTGTTTTTTGTATAAATTGTTGGTAATGCTGCATAGAAAGCCGCACAGTTTACTAAATCTTGTTTCCATGAAATTTCATTTGGTGCATGTGCTTGTGCTTCAGCCCCTGGACCAAAACCGATACAAGGAATGCCGTTACGTCCCATAATTGATACACCGTTTGTCGAGAAGGTCCATTTATCTAACAATGGGCGAGCTTCACGCATTTTAATTTGTGTATCTGGGCCTAAGCGTTTTTCACCAAATAATTCATGATGAGTTTCCATTAAGCTTTGCGTTACTGGAGATTCTTCAGGAATTACCCAAGTTGGGAAGTACGCTTCGATTGGATAAACCAAACCTGTGTATGAAGGACGGTCATAATTATAAAGTGAAACTGTCACATCGTCGCCATAACGTTTTACAGCTGGTAATTGACGAATTTCTTCTAGACAACCTTCCCAAGTTTCGCCAGCAGTCATCCGACGGTCTAATGATACAGACGCACCATCTGCAACGGCACAACGAGATGGAGAAGAGAAGTAAAGTTGTGAAGCAGTCACTGTTCCACGACCTAAGAAACGCGCTTCTTGCCATTCAGGATTCCATTTTTCATGTAACATTTTTTCAAGACCTAAAATTTCGGTACTTTCAGTACAACCATTATTATTTAAATCACGTACATCATTTAAGATATCTGATAGTTTGTAGATTGCATTATCGCCACGTTCTGGTGCAGAACCATGAGAAGAAATTCCGTGAACATCGATACGAATTTCCATTCTTCCCCGTTGGCCACGATAGATGCCACCATCAGTTGGTTCAGTTGAAACAACAAATTCTGGACGAATTTTGTCTTCTTTAATAATATATTCCCAACATAAACCATCACAATCTTCTTCTTGAACAGTTGCTGTTACTAATGCAGTGTAATCATCATTTAATAAACCTAAATCTTTCATGATTTTAGCACCATAAACTGCTGAAACAATTCCGCCTTCTTGGTCAGATGTTCCGCGGCCACCGATTTCAGTATCTGTTTCGTAACCTTCATAAGGATCAAATTTCCAGTTGTCACGATCACCAATAGCAACTGTATCCATATGACCATCAAAAGCAATTAATTTTTTACCAGTACCCATATAGCCTAATAAGTTTCCTTGAGGATCGAATTCTACTTTATCAAAACCAAGTTTTTCCATTTCTTCTTTAGCTCTTTGTAATTTCGGACCTTCTTCAGCAGATTCACCAGGAATTGCTACTAAGTCTCGTAAAAATTTGACCATGTCTTTTTCATAATTTTTTGCTGCGTCTTTGATTGCGTTAAAATCCATCTTTCTATTCCCCCCACACAATGTGTTTATAATTATCAGGATCGGTGTCTCCTTCAGTTGAGAACATCAATACCTCTGATTCCGAATTTAATTCTAGTGCATTTTTTAAATCAGCATATTCAGGATCTTGCATTAAAGCAGCAACTAAGCCCATACCGACAGCTCCTGATTCGCCTGAAATCACTTGTTGATCTCCTTTAACCGGGTTTCCTAGCATTCGCATGCCTTTTGCAGCTACCCAGTCTGGACAAGATACAAAATAATCAACATGATTTTTCAAAATATCAAATGAAATCGTATTTGGTTCACCACAAGCAAGACCAGCCATAATCGTATCTAAATCGCCGTCAACAATTCTAATGTTGCCATCTTTTGCTTCAGCTGATTTGTATAGACAATCAGCAGCTTGTGCTTCCATTACAACTAATTTTGGTGGATTGTCTTTGTAAATATTGGCAAAGTAACCAACGACTGCACCTGCTAAACTACCTACACCCGCCTGTACAAAAATATGAGTTGGTCGTTTGTTTTCTTCTTTTAACTGTTTGGCAGCTTCTGAAGCCATCGTACCGTAACCTTGCATGATCCATGTCGGTAATTTTTCATAGCCATCCCAAGCAGTGTCTTGAACCATTACACCGTTTTCATCTTTTTCAGCTAAATCATTTGCCATCCGAACAGCTTCGTCATAGTTCACATCTGTAATAGTTACGTCAGCGCCTTCATTTGCAATATTATCGAAACGTGATTTAGCAGAACCTTTTGGCATCAAGACCACTGATTTTTGTCCTAAAGCACTAGCAGCCCAAGCAACGCCACGACCATGGTTTCCGTCAGTTGCTGTATAAAAAGTTGCTGTCCCAAATTCTTTTTCCAACTCTGGTGAAGTCAAACGTTCGTAGGTCATTGTTTCAATGTCGTCACCAACTTTATCTGCTACGTAGTTGGCAATCGCATATGACCCGCCTAATACTTTAAACGCATTTAAGCCAAAACGATAAGATTCATCTTTTACGAAGAAATCTTTTAAGCCTAATAATTTTGCCATATGGGTTAGATCAACCAGTGGCGTTTCAGAATACTGCGGGAAACTTCGATGGAAGAAGCCTGCTTTTTCCATATTTTCTTGGTTCATTAAATGTAAATACTGATCGTCTGATTTGGGCATCTCGTTCTTTACCCATTTGATTTTACTCACTGAATACGCCTCCTAAAAATTTAAGTAATCTTGCGGAAAATAAATTTCCCTTGTTTTGTTGAAATAATTTCGCCATTTTCTGCGACTTTATTTCCTCTTAAATAAACACTTCGGGCTTTACCCTTTGTTTGGAATCCTTCAAATGGTGTGTAATCACAATGTTGTAACTGTGTTTTTGCACTAATCACACCCGTAGCTTCCGGATCCCAAATAACGATATCAGCATCACTGTCGACTTGAATGATGCCTTTTTGTGGATATAAATCGAATTGTTTGGCAATGTTTTCTGACAACAATTCAACAAAACGTTCAGGAGTAATCTTGCCGGCTGCTACTCCTGCGGTATATACAAGTTCGGGACGACTTTCCACTCCTGGCATTCCACCAGGAATTTTTGTAAAATCATCTTTTCCTATTATTTTCTGATCTTTAAAATTAAAATCACAATGATCGGTAGAAATCGTATTTACTTCTCCATCAATAATTCCTTGCCACAGAGCTTCTTGATCTGCTTTTTTTCTTAACGGTGGCGAGCAAACATATTTCGCGCCTTCAAAATTTGGTAATCCGTAAGCCTCGTCATCTAACAATAAATATTGTGGACAAGTTTCTACGTAAACTTCCTGACCTTCAGCTCGTGCACGTTTTACCACTTCTAAAGCTTCCTTTGTGCTTAAATGCACAATATTTACCGCAAGATTTGCTTGTTTAGCAATCGTTAAGTAGCGATTGACCGCTTCGGCTTCTAATTGATTTGGTCGTGTTAATGGATGGTTTTCAGGACCAGTTTTACCAGCCTTTAAATATTCTGCTTGCAACTGATTGATGACATCGCCATTTTCACAGTGCACACCTAACATACCGCCAACTGATTTAATGATTTTCATTGCTTCATACAATTCGGCATCATTGGTCCGCAAATTGTCATAAGCCATATACATCTTAAAAGTTGTGACCCCTTTTTTGACCATCTTGGGAATCTCTTTTGCGATGTTTTCATTCCATTCGATAACTGACATGTGATAATTGAAGTCTGCCGAGGATTTTCCTTCAGCCATTTTGTTCCAAGTAACGAGACATTCATCTAAAGTGCCACCATGCTCAGGTGTCGCCATATCAATGACTGTCGTTGTCCCTTTTGCCACAGCGGCAATTGAACCCGTTGTAAAATCATCTGAAGTATCGGTCATCCCATTATTTAGCTCTAAATGGGTATGACCATCAATAAATCCAGGAAAAATGAAACATCCTGTTGCATCGACGACTTCTTCACCGTCGGCAATGGATAAACCATTGCCGAGTTCGGTGATTTTTTCGCCGTTAATTCTAATATCTAACTGTCGACGGCCATGACTTGAAACGACCGTTCCACCTTTGATTACGATTGACATTTCTTTCACCTCTTAGTTCGCTAAAACGAAAGCATAGTCATCAATAACAGTTTCCATCATATCTTGTAGGCCATTTGCTACCTTCACATTGCCATCATTTAATGAGAATGTATTTTCTTCGCCTTTGTTTCGAACCAAGACTAATTTACGACTTGGATCTACTACATAGAAACCTTCATTTGTACTATCGTGAAAATCTTCTTCTGAATTAAATAAAGTGAATTTATCTTTGTATGGTGCACTAGAGTATGGACAGAATGTTTCACAGTTGCCACATTCATTACACATCCGATCAACGTGCATGATTTGTGCTTCATCATGAACCATCACGACGATATTTGCTCGGTTTGGACAAACATCTACGCATGATTCACATACAGTTGAACATTCTAAACAACGAGCTGCTTGACTCATCGGGGTTTCCGGTATCACCATATCTCCACGTTTTGCTCGAACTGAAGCGGTATCAATATTTAGATTTGCCCGTTCATAGTTGCGATTATGAACTTCAACAATCGCATTACAAGCTTTTGTTGAATCTGCAATTGCTTCCACAATTGTTGCTGGTCCTAAGTTAGCATCACCAACTACAAAAACATCTTTTAAGTTAGTTTCCAAAGTTTGTGGATTAACTACTACACGACCAAGGTTATCTGTTTCGATGCCAACTGAATTAAAGAAGGTATCATCAACTTTTTCACCGATTGCTGAAATCACTACGTCTGCTTTCACTTCAACAAACTCGCCAGTTGGTTCCGGACGCTTACGACCTGATGCATCACGAGCTCCCAGTTTCATTACTTCACAAGTTAATTTACCATCAACTAATTTTATTGGTGCAAGTAGCTCACGGAAAGTAACATCATCATCTAGTGCCAAATACAATTCTTCTTCATCGGCTGGCATATTTCGTTTGTCACGACGATAAACTAGCGAAACTTCTTTGACTCCTGGTAATTGTTTTGCAGCTCTAGCACAATCCATAGCGGTATTTCCGCCGCCGATTACGACAATGTTTTCACCATACGGATTTTCTTGCGTGTTTTGCCGCGTTTTAACTAAGAATTCTAGTGAATTAATTGCTTCACCAGCTTCTAATTTCAAATTATTATGTTTCCACGCGCCAATAGCATAAATCACTTTTTCATATCCTTGCGCTCTTAAATCTTCTAAACTTGGTGCTGCTTTACCAGTCTTGAACTCCGCCCCCATGAAACGTGCCATCTCGACATCTTTTTGCACGCTTTCCATCGAAATTCTAAATTCTGGTACGACTTGACTACAAACGCCACCTAAGGTTGTATCTTTTTCAAATACAGTTACTGGGAAACCTTCGCGAGCTAATAAATAACCTGCTGAAATCCCTGCCGGTCCACCACCAACAACAGCTGTTTTTGGTGCATCAGTAACTGGTTCAGGTTTAACCATTGAAGCTAATAATTCATCGTAAGCATGTTCTGCCGCTTCTAATTTCACGCCACGAATATCGATAGCGCCTTCATAAAATTGACGGGTACATTTTGTTTCACAAGGATGGGCACAAATTGTTCCAGTGATAAATGGTAGTGGATTTTTATCCACAATTACTTTCAACGCATCAAGATATTTGCCTTCTTCTACATAACGTAAATAAGCTGGAATATCTTGGTCAATAGGGCAGCCACCAGTTCCGCGACAAGGCGCCGTATAACAGCTTAGTAAAGGTACTGTTTCTTTAATTTTCGGAGATCCAGGTAATTTTATTGATTTTTGATATTTTGCTGTTTCGGTTGATTTTTCAACTAATTTACTGACTTTTTCTAAATCAACTTTCACATGAGTTGGATAATCTAGGGTTGAAACAACATTAGCCATTTGGGTTAAGCGTTGATAACCGCCTGGTTTTAATAAAGTTGTCGCCACTGTTATTGGCCAAATACCTGCTTCAAACAAATCTTTCATATTGAATACATCGGCACCACCGGAATAAGAAATCTGTAGCTCACCATGGAAAGCGTCAGATAATCTTTTCGCAACCATAATTGATAATGGATACAATGAGCGACCAGACATATACATTTCTTCAGATGGTAATTCATCTTGTCCTACATCAACAGGGAAAGTATTGGTAATTTTCACCCCGAAGTTTAACTGTTCTTTATCAGCTAGATCTTGTAGCCTTTGTAACATCGGTACAGCATCTTCAAACTGTAAATCTTCAGTAAAATGATGGTCATCAAATTCCATATAATCGAAGCCAAGTTCATCCATAGTTTTTCTAGCATATTCATAACCTAATAACGTCGGATTGCATTTAATGAAAGTATTTAACTTTTGTTCATCTAATAAGTGAACAGCAATTTGTTCGATTTCATGCGGTAAAGTCCCGTGCAACGTCGATAGCGTAATAGAATGGGAAACTTTCGGACTAATATGATCAATGTAATCTTCATCCACTCGGGTAAATTGATTCAATCGACTTTTTGCTGCTTCAACACACTCCGCCCAAATTGGTGTAGCTTTTGCATCTTGCATCTCATGAATATATTTTTGGATCTTAGGCGTTTTAATTCCTTCTAAGTCATATCCAACACTCATATTGAAAATGAAACCATCAGGATCGCCTAAATCAAATTCACGCGCCAATAATTTTAAAACAAACCAGCCTTTGACATATTCTTCAAACGCTTGTGGTACACGTAACTCGGTAGACCACTCACAGTTGTAACCCTCATCGCGAGCTGAGATACAAGGTTTTGCTACAGGTAAATCTTCACCATCTAAAATTTGTACCGTTTTTAATTCGAAGAAACGTGAACCTGTTAAGTAAGAAGCAACTATGTTTTGCGCTAATTGCGTATGTGGACCTGCTGCTGGGCCAATCGGTGTCTCCATCTTTTCATTGAATAAAGAAATTTGTTTGTCGCCTTCTGGCTTAAAGAACTTTCTAACACCGAAAATTGTGCCAGACTTTTTATATTCCTGCATGACCCAATCAAGTAACGCATCGATTGAAATCGGGCGCATAATATCGCTCATATTTTTTCACCTCATTGATTTGACTTTCTATTTGTTAATTCTATTCCATAATTTAACAGCTTCTTCACGGGCACTTGCGTAAACTTCCTCTTGGTCAATTCCAACCACTTCACGGTTACGCATTCGAACATCTCCAGCAACAATTGTGTCAGTTACATTTGCACCATTCATACCGAATAAAATATGACTATTAAAATTACTTTCATTCATTGGAGTCGCTGCGTGATAATCTACAATGATTACATCGCCAGCAGCATCAGGTTCTAATACACCAAGTTTAGTGTCAAAATAGCGGTTTGCCATCGCAGCATTGTTGTCAAATAACATTGCTGGAATTTCAGCCCAAGCAACAGTTGGATCTGCTAAATGATGTTTATGAATAATGTTTCCTACTTTGTAAGATTCGGTTATATCTTGCGTGTAACCATCTGTCCCTAAACCACACATAATATTAAATTCATTAAACATTCGAATTATTGGTGGGCAACCTACTGCATTACCCATATTAGATTCAGGATTTGTTACAACCATTGTGTCTGTATCTTTAATTAGTTTCATTTCATGTGGATTGATATAAATGCAGTGACCTAACATTGATTTAGAACCTAAAATATCTAAATCATAAAGGCGATTAACGATTGGCTTATTGTACTTGTGTAGTGAGTCTTTCACATCAGCAATATCTTCTGCCACGTGAATGTGGAAACCAATATCTGAAGGTGTTACTTTACGTGCTTTTTCAAATGTTTCATCTGAAACTGTAAAGGCTGCATGCATCCCCATCATAGCTTTTTGCATATCATCTTTACGCGCTTTAGCAGCATTAATGAATCGAACATTTTCTTCAATTGCTTCCTCAGCTGGTTTTACGCCATTTCGATCAGAGACTTCATAACATAAACAAGTTCTGATACCCATTTCGTCAGCAGCGTTTGATAATTGTTCCAAACTACCGCTAACTTCTCCATAACTTGCTTGATGATCAAACATTGTAGTAACGCCATTTTTTATACTTTCTAAATAAGAAACTCGTCCGCTTTGTAATGTCGTATGATTGTTCATTTCACTATCAATTTTGAACCATTGACCTTCTAAAATATCCATAAAGTTTTTTGGATTGTAACCATTAATACTTAATCCACGAGCAAATGTACTATAGATATGATTATGCATGTTGATAAACCCTGGCATAATCACGCCACCTTTTGCGTCAATAAAATCTGCCTCTGGGTACTTTGCCTTCAAATCCTTTGTTTGGCCAACTTCTTTAATCGTTTTTCCATCGATTGCAACTGCACCATTTTCAATAAAAGCATTTTCTTTTTGACGTGTAATTAAGTGACCATTTCCAATGAGTAACATAGTTTTCCTCCTTTTAGATAACGCTTACAATTTTAATTTTTTAAATCATAAAAAACTTTTTTTGAAGCCCTTTACAATTTTGTGGTCAACGTTTCTTGTTGTTTCTTGCTTAACCATAGTATAGCACAAAACTAAAAAAAAAAAAGCCTTACTAAAAAATTTTTTTGTTAGTTTGTTTTCTCAATATTTTCATGGTAATATTGTTTTGAGAAAACACGAAAAATTAAAGTCTTGTTATCATGAGATTGGTATATTGGAGGTTTTTAAGATGCTATCAGAAAACAATGTGGAATTTTTGCGACAAATTGGTAAAGCGATTACAACTCAATTTGGTGAAGATTGTGAAGTTGTCATTCACAAGGTTGATTCAGACGATGCGGAGCATTCAATTATCTATATTGAAAACGGCCACGTGACTGCTCGTCATATTGGTGATGGCCCTTCTCAAATCGTATTAGAAACATTGAAAAAAGATCCAGAAGAATTACAAAACCGATTTAATTATTTAACCCGCACTCACGATGGTCGCGTGTTAAAATCTAGCACAATTTATTTTAAAAATGATGAAGGTAAGTTAGATGGTATCTTTTCAATCAACTTTGATACTTCCTCCATCTTTGCAGCTGAAAATGCGTTGCATAAATTAACTGCCACTTCTGAAGAAGAGACGACAACTGACAATAGTTTGATTCCAAAAAACGTCAATCAATTACTTGATGAATTAATTTTGGAATCTGTCCGAATCGTTGGTAAACCTGTCGCTCTAATGACTAAAGAAGATAAAGTTAAGAGCATCCAATACTTGAATAAAAAAGGTGCTTTCTTGATTACTAAATCAGGAGACAAAGTAGCGAAGTTTTTCAACATTTCAAAATATACTCTATACAATTACATTGGATAAATTCTAGGCCTGAACTAAAAATAGTTCAGGTCCTTTTTTTCAAAAAAAGTTTGGATATTAATCCAAACTTTTCAGTTGATTCATTTTAATAAAGGCCGCCTCCAAAGCCGCCCCCCCTAATGCTCGAGCTTTGTCAGAAATAGCTAAATAATCAATTTCTTCTGACGGTCGTGGATCAACATCAGCTACTTTTAAACCTTTTCGAATAGTTAGCCCTGCTTCGATTAATCCTCTTAAGGTGCCATCTAATGGAGACTTCACTTCCACATTATCAACTTTAAAAAGTACCTGATCTTTTTTTACCCGATCTCCAATTTGATGGATATGTTCAACTTTTCCGCCAGCAGGTGAATGAATTACTCTTTCATTACTTTTGCCACCAATGATACCTGGGACACCCGTGTTCGGTAAAGCCGCTCCAGAAAAAATTAATTTGGCTAGCGCGTGTCCGCGCATGGTTTCGATTACAATATCTACATCTTTTCCAGCTGTGAATCCTGGGCCTAATGCGATAGTTATCGGTGCTAATTGTTGACTGGTTCCTAAATTGCGTTTAGCCAAAATCGCATCCACCACAATGGTTGGTCTCAATTTTTCAATAGATTTCCCTTCAGGGTCAATTAGAATTGGTACCTCACTCGCTTGCCAGATTTTGTTTATTTCCTCAAATGAATCTGCTCTTCTAGCCTTAATATCTTCCACTTGATAAACACCATCGTAAACTGCGGAACACAACGCAACTGTTCGTCTAATCGCCAGCGGTTGGGCTATTTCCAAAATCAATACTTTAAAGCCCGTTCGTTGAAATTTTTGAACTACACCAGTTGCCAAATCTCCACCGCCACGAATCACGACGATTGTTTCATTTATTTTTCCCATAAAATTATTCCCTCTTCTTTTTGCCCACTACCAGCAATGATTTTAGTTATTTGATGGGGAAATTGATTGATTTCTTCTGCTAATTGTTGAGCATTTTCTAGATCATCTTTTGTATCTACTTGGTTAATGAATAATATTTCTATTCCCTGCGCTAAATAAAATAAACCTTTTTCTTGGATTACAATTTCAGCAAGGAGCTTTAAACTTATTTCTTTCTCAGCCACAACAGACAGCCATTCTAAAAATAATGGTAAGCGATGCACCGTAGTTGTATTAATTTTTTTATGCAAGGCTTTGATTGGCAGCACACCGATTGTGACCGTTGTCTCTGGCAAAATGACTGGTTCAAAATCAGCCCAAGCCTTTAATGGCAATTGTTTCGAACCATCCGCTTCTAAAAAAACCTGATCAAAATTTGCAAAAGATGCACGGACAGCCGGATCAGAAGGAAAAGTCACTTTTTCTTCATCTGACGTTACTCTTGCTGCAAAACTAATTCCGCTTTTTTTACCTAATTGGTCAAACTCAGAAAAATATATTTGATCATACTCATTCTTTTCAGGCATCCTCATTTTCGTCGTTGTGGCAACTAAAACTTTTTCAGCTGCATATTTTTGCGCCAAGTAGTTTAACAGAGTTGTCTTCCCACCACTGCCAATAATTGAAACAACGGCTTTTTCAGGTAAGTTAAAACATTCAGATAATTCTTTAGTCGGTTTAGTTTTCATTTTTTTCAGCTCTAACTTTGATTAACTCTCCTGCAATACTAATCGCCAATTCTGGTGGTGTTTCGGCTTTAATGGATAAACCAATCGGCATATAAATTCGCTCTATTTCAGTTTGGCTAAAACCTGATTCTTTTAATCTCTTCTTTTGAACTGCAATTTTATGCGCACTACCCATCATACCGATATAGTAAGCAGGTGAATGCAATAGTTGAACAGCAACTTTGAAATCAAATAAATGTCCTCTTGTTACCGAGATGACAAAATCATCTTTGGTAATTTCTACTGTTGCTGGAATATTTTCGAAATCTACCAGCTTTCGTTGATCAGCTGCTGGAAAAAGTACGTCTGTTAAAAATTCCGGACGATCATCTAGTACGACTGTATAAAAATCTAAATACTGTAAAACAGGAACTAAAGCTTGAGAAACGTGCCCGCCTCCGAAAATATAAACTTTCCCAGGCTGGCTTAGAACCTCTGCAATATACTCATTTTCTTGATAAATAATCACTCCGCTCTTCTCAGGAAAATCCTCTGTATCTTCTGATTTCTCAGCCAAAAAGATGATGGGTTGATCTGAATGTAAATCCAACGCTGTCAATAAATAAGCAGCTTGATTGTTTTGTAAAGCAGTTAAAGCCTGATTAATCACTGTAAATAATTCTTTTGTTTCAAAGGATAAATATTGGAACAGCATTTCCACTTGTCCACCACAAACCATACCCAAACCTGCCGCTTCCTTAGGCGTCAGTTTATATTTCTCAAAAGCATTTTCTTTTTTCGTTAATAAATCTTGGGCTTTTGTGATACAAGTGTACTCAACTTTTCCACCTCCTACCGTCCCTGCTAGAATCCCCTCTTCACCAACTAGCATTTTTGCTCCTTGTTTTCTTGGTACTGATCCGTGACTATTGACAACAGTAACTAAGACTACTGGTTTTTTCTCTTCAAATTGCTGTAACAAAAATTCAAATATTTCTTTCATAAATATCACCTACTTTTCTTAAATTATGATTATTTTGCAATATGTAACCGCTCTATTTTTTTGCTAAAAAAATTTCTTCTTACAAATTATATCATCAATTATTAGTAAAAACAAACAGACCAAAAAAATATTTTGGTTAAAAATACTGTTAAATCAGTTTTTTTAGTTGTTTCTAAAAAACTAAAAAAAATTTGTTTATACTTATTTTTTTTAAGAAAACGCTATCTTTTACACGAATAGCGTGCTAAACTTAATTTATCAAAAAGAAGTAGGAGGATATTTGACGTGAAAAAATTGAAATTTGGTTTATTAGCAGCAGGAGTATCTTTATTATTACTAGGTGGGTGTGGCAGCGGTAACGATACAAATTCCAACTCATCAGCAACTGACAGCAGTGGAGCCAGCAGTAGCGAGGAAAAAGTTACCGTTAAAATTGCAGCTGCAGCCAGCTTGCAATATGCATTTGAAGAAAAAATAATCCCAGCTTATGAGAAAGAACATCCAAATGTGACGATTGAAGGAACTTATGATAGTTCAGGTAAATTGCAAACGCAAATTGAACAAGGTTTAGATGCTGATATTTTCTTCTCTGCAGCGACTGCACAAATGACAGCTTTAGAAGAAGGTGGCTTTATTGATGATAAAACAGTCAGCAATCTTCTAGAAAACAAATTAGTCTTAATTGTTCCTACTGACAATCCAGATGATATATCGAGCTTTGACGATTTAACAAAAGCTGAAACCATTGCAATTGGTGATCCTGCGAGCGTACCAGCGGGACAATATGCACAAGAAGCTTTAACTTCATTAGGTTTGTGGGATGAATTACAAAGTAAGTTTTCTCAAGGAACAAATGTAACAGAGGTACTAAATTGGGTAGCTGAAGGTAGCGCCAATGCAGGGCTAGTCTATGAAACAGATGCTAAAACAACTGACAAAGTTGAAATCGTAGCAACAGCACCGGAAGATAGCTTAACAGAACCAATTGTTTATCCAATTGGACAAATCAAAGACAGTAAAAACAGCAAAGCTGCTGCAACATTTTTAAAATACTTAAAATCTGACGCAGCTAGTGATATTTTCAAAGATTACGGTTTTACTCCAGAAAAATAAAATGATAAAAAAGGATTCATGCATTTGGAAGTGCATGAATCCTTTTTATTAATTTTGAGGTGCACGATATCCAGCAGCCTCAGCTTCTGCAATAGTTTTAAACCACGCAACAACATTTGTTGTACGATCATAATACTTACTTCCTGGAATATGATAAATATTATTTTGAGAACCTTTAATTAATCCATTTCCTTGGGCATCAACATAAACGCCGCTATTGTTAGAATTACCAGGAGTAGATGGATTGACTATTGGTCGTCCTTCTCCAATGGCATACCAACCAATATTTTCATCATGCCAACCTGCTGATAATAAACTTTGTTGCTCACCAGTATTTGTTGTGTAATTATGGCTACCGGTTTGTGCGTTTGGATTATATGCGCGGTAAACGGCAACTGTTTCTTGCGTGTCTGAATACCAGCCAATCCCTTCATATTGCCAACCAACTGAAATTAAATGATCTTTTTCACTTACGTTTAGGGTATAGTGGTGATCTCCTACATTCGGATTATACACACGATAAACCGGATCTCCATTATCTGGAGCTACCCAGCCTGTTCCTTCGTACTGCCAGCCAGCGGATGCTAATTGATTTTTTTCAGTTCCGTCAGCCGTGTAAAAATGTTCACCTGAATTAGGATTGTACAATCTTAACATTTCTGCGGCGTCTACTTTCTCACCAACAGTAAACACACCAAGAATCGATAGTCCCAACAACCATACTAATAATTTTTTCTTCATTTTATTCCTCCTCTTGTTTGACTTATCTTAATTATCTAAATAATTTCAAAAAACGTCAATAATCTTTTATAAAAAATATTTATTTTTCAAAATGATTTTGAGAAGCTTGCTTTTGATTCTTTAATAAGGCCAATGCATGAGGGATTTGATCAATAATGTAGGACAAAGACTCATCAACTGCTTTGGTGCTTCCCGGTAAGTTAATGATTAATGTAGCTTTTCTTGTAACCGAAACGCCCCGACTTAGCATCGCCCGCTTTGTTATTTGCAAGCTTAAGCTGCGCATTGCTTCTGAAAAACCAGGAACCATTCGATCCGCAATGGCTAGTGTTGCTTCTGGTGTACAATCTCTCGGAGCAAGGCCCGTACCGCCAGTCGTTAAGATTAAATCAGCTTCTTCTTGATCAGCTATTTGTTCCATCGTTTGACTTAATAAGGCAGCTTCATCAGGTAAGATTATTTTTTTTATGACAGACAACTGATTTTTTTGACAAATTTCAATTACTTTTTCTCCACTTAAATCTTCTCTTTTTCCAGCATAGCCACTGTCACTTGCAGTTATTACAACGACTTTAAAAGCCACTATTTTTACCTCCTAATTTTTAAGTAATTGAATATCTTGAGCTGAAATTTTCAAATGACCGGAAAATTTTTCAGCTGCTTTTTGATTTTTTTCATATTCCCACCAGATGATTTCGTCTGAATATTCAGTCTGACAATATTTTTGAATTTCAAAAGGACTCTCTGTTTGGTCGATTACTTTCACTTTAAATGTATTTTGCTCACCTACTTGTCCTGCTTGAAAATAATGAGAACGTATCCCAAGATAACTAACGTCTGTTGATATTTTTTCATTAGTTGTTAGCTCAATACCCCAATCAAGCGCACGTAGTTGATAATCACTTATTTTTTCAATTGCTGAAAAATTTTTACAGCCAGTTAATTTTGATGTGGCCAAATACTTAGGTTTTGCGAAAATCTTTTTTAAATCACCTTGTTCAAGTGTTTCCCCTTGATGCAAAATAATTAGTTTTTCGCATAAACGATAGGCTTCGTTACGATTGTGGGTAACAATGAACACGTCTCCTTGATAATTATTAATGAAATTTTTCATTTCTAATTCGACTTTATCTTTTAAAAAAGTATCCAACGCGGAAAAAGGTTCATCTAGTAATAAAATTTCAGGTTCACTCGCTAACAAGCGAGCTAATGCGGCTCTTTGCTGCTGACCACCTGATAACTCTTCGCCGTATTGATTAGCTATGTTTTCTAGCTCGAATTGCTGTAATAGCTGGTTGGTTCGTTGATTAGATTTTTTCTTTAATCCGCTAGCAATATTTTGACGGACAGTGAAATTAGGAAACAAAGCGTAATTTTGAAATAAAATGCCTACTTTTCTTTTTTGCGGTTTCAAATTGATTTTTTCCTGCGAGTCAAATAAAGTTCGTCCGTTTAAACGAATATATCCTTCATCTGGTGTTTCAATTCCAGCGATACATTTTAAAAGCATACTTTTTCCAGAACCAGAAGCTCCTAATAATGCAGTCAAATCATCCTGTGAAGTAATTTCTGCTGAAAGAGTAAATTCCTGTAGTTTCTTTTTTATTTTCAATTCTAAGCTCATATTTTTCCCTTTTTTCTTCTTTTAAAAGTTAGCACATTCATTAGCACAACAATAACAAATGAAAATACGACAATAATTCCTACTTCTTTATAGGCGTCTTGCATACGACCCGCAGACACGTAAGAATATATTGATAACGGTAAGGTACGAGTAATTCCTGGAATATTTCCAGCAATCATCGCTGTGGCTCCGAACTCTCCCAAACCCCTCGCAAATGCTAAAATTCCACCTGATAAAATTCCAGGAGTTGCCAAAGGGAGCTGTATCCGTAAAAATATATAGGTTTCGGATAATCCTAATGTTCGAGCGGCATACAAGTAGTTTTCATCCACTTGTTCTAATGCACCCAGAGCGGATCGATACATCAATGGAAAAGAAATGACTACTGCTGCAATCACCGTTGCCCCCCATGAAAATGCAATCCGCCAATTAAATATTTCCAAAAATAATTTTCCTAATGGTCGCTGAACACCAAAAAGATATAATAAGAAAAAACCAGCAACTGTTGGCGGTAAAACCATTGGTAAAGTTAAAAGGCCATCAAAAACTGCTCGAATACTTTTGTGCCGTAAACCACTAACGAACTTTGCCGTTAGTAAACCCATTACAAAAGTAATCAAAATCGAAACTAGTGCCGTCTTCATTGACAGCATAAATGGTGACATAAAATCCCAACTTTCTACAATAATCCACCGTGTCCTAAATCAGCAATATCAGAAAAATCGACCGGTATATCTGCCATAATACGAGGGAAAATAAGGTCAAAAACAGTTCGTTTAGCAAAAATAACTGAGCCTGGCAATCCCATGATTGCTTGACCGGTTTTTGTATAAGCCAACGCAAACATGGCGCCCGGTAAAACTGGCGTTCCATAGGTTACAAAATCATCCGCACTTTCTTTAATTGCTCGCGGTGTCAGATCGTCAGCATCAACACTCATTCCACCTGTACATAAAACGATATCGGCAATTGCCAACATTTCGTTAATCGCTTCTTTAATCATCGATAATTGATCATCAACTATTTTCACTGCAACAATTTCAGTCGGATAGGCAGCCATTTTTTTTCTAAGCACTGGTTCAAAGCCGTCTTTAATTCGTCCTTTAAAAATTTCACTCCCTGTAGTAACGATTGCAACTTTTTTAAACTTAAATGGCGCAATCTCAAGTAGCGGTGCTGGGCCAACTAACTCGACAACTTGATTCATTTTTTCTTTTTCAATAAATAGAGGAGTAACTCGCATTCCTGCAACAGTCTGATCTTTTTCAGCTTCAAAATAAGTTGGCTTTGTCGCAATCATCATTTCACCAAAGCTATTAAGTTTCTTTAAACGTTCCACGTCAACTTTTAATAAACCCGAGACTTTAGATTTTGCTTCAATTTTCCCTTCTGAAACATCAGTTGGATAAACATTTTCAGAAGCACACATTTGATATAATATTTCCGCTGCCGCTTCTTCGTGGAGCATATCGTCAGATTCTGTCCAAACGTAGAGATTTTCTTTCCCCATCGATAACAAAATTGGAACATCTTCCGACTTTATCAAATGCCCTTTTTTAAAGCGAGGACCTTTTTTTTCACCTGGAATAATCTGAGTTACGTCTTGGACTAGTCTCATACCGACTGCATCTTTTGTAGCTATTGTTTGCAAATAAATCCCTCCTTCATAAAAAAACGCAGTAATCTTATTTTAAGATTACCACGTTCACAATTTAAAAGATAGCGCTTTATTGAAAAAAAGTTTGGTGTGTTTAAAATTATTTAGCACTTTATTTACCCACCAATTTGACTCATGTGTCGCCAGGTTGGCTTCTTATCTTTTACTTTATCAGCTTCTGCTAAGGCCATTTCATGGTTTTCTGGTTTTGTCCCTAAAATAGTTTGAATTTTTTCTTCAAAAGCTGAAAAATCAGCAATTTCTTCTCTAACGCTATCCTCTTCATCCCAATATAAACAAGATTTCACACAACCATCCGCGGTAACTCTCAGACGATTACAGCTTTCACAAAAATTGCAGCTGATCGGATGAATCAAGCCGAAGCTCCCCTTCCCACCAACTATTTTATAATTGTCAGAAGGACCGTTTCCTGCTAAATCGATTGCTTCAACTTTCCAACCTTGCATATCACAAATATCAAAAACTTGTTCAATACCCATATATTGTTTCGCCCAGTCCGCTTTATTTTCCTGACTAATCGGCATAAATTCAATAAAGCGAACATTAACATCATGATCAATGGAATATTTTAAAAAATCAACCATTTCATGATCATTTTGGCCATTGATAATAACCGTATTAATTTTGATTTTATCAAAAGGCAACTGGCTGGCGACTTCAATTCCATTTAGTACTCGTTGTAATTGGCCACCGCGAGTCATTGTTTTATAACTAACTGGATCAAAAGTATCCAAACTAATATTCAAGCGATTTAATCCGGCCTGGTATAATTTTTCAGCTTTTTTAACTAATGCTAAACCATTGGTTGTAACTGAAATATCTTCAATTTCAGGAATTTCAGCAATACCAGTAATTATTTCTTCAATATCTTGCCGTAATAATGGTTCTCCTCCTGTCAGGCGTATTTTTTTTACACCCATAGCAGCGAAATTTTCTACCATTTGAATAATTTCATGACCACTTAATACTTTGTCATCTGGAAAAAAAGGTAATCCTTCTTCTGGCATACAATAAACACAACGTAGATTGCATTTATCAGTCACAGAAATACGAACATAATCATGGACTCGCCCAAAACGATCTTTTAAAATTTTCGTTTCTGGTTTCATCATAGTTCTAACCTCCACTAACTGGCGGTATCAAAGCAATTTCAGCAACATCGTGAGAAAAATAGCTTTCGTCAATCACAAATTGTTGATTGATTGCCACGTTACACGTCTTAATTTCTCCTTTAAACAATGGATAAGCATGACTCATTGCTGAAAGAATAATCTCTTTGTCAATTTGTTCTGGTAATTCCAATGAAACTTCCGGGCTTACTTGCTCACTTAGATAAGCAAATAATTTAATTGTCTTCACCATTCATCGTTCCTCCCCATCTTGTTTCGTTTTTGTTCAATTCTTTTTTCCAAATTGGGACAGTTTCCTTTAAATGATCAATGATATATTCACAACCTTCAAAAGCCTCTTTACGATGCGGCATTGCCACGCCAATAAAAACTGCTTCATCAGTTACAGCTAGTTCCCCTAAGCGATGAACAATAATTACACGAGCGCCCTTTGCTTCCACAGGGGCTGCTAATTTTTCTAATTCTTTAATCGCCATTTGATGGTAAGCAGTATACTCAATTTTTTGAGTTTGTATGTCCCCGGTCCACTCACGAATTGTGCCATTAAAAGTCACAATCCCACCAAATTTCGGATCTTTTAATTGTTGATACAGTTCGTTTACTTGGATTGGTTCTGTTTGTAATTTTATGATGGCCATAAGAACATACCTTCCTATAAAAGTTCTCTTACGCTTATTTTTGCAAACGTTTCCTTACCAAATATTATATTACAAAAATAATTTTTTTGATACCTAAAAAAATATATTTTTTTATTATTTAAGATTGATTCTTATTTGTAAACAAAGTGACCACTCTTACCACCTTTTTTCTCTACTAAATGACAGTCCGTAATTTGCATTCCTCGATCCATCGCTTTACACATATCATAAACGGTCAGAGCAGTAATTTGACAAGCGGTCAAGGCTTCCATTTCAACACCGGTTTGATGATTCACTCGCACAGTTGCTGTGATTGTTAACGTATCAATCTGATTGTCAGAGAAATGAATATCCACACCACTTAACGGCAAAAGATGACACATGGGGATTAATTCACTGGTTTTTTTTGCAGCCATAATTCCAGCAACTTGTGCAACCGCCAGCACATCTCCTTTTTTCACTTGTCCCGCATGAATTCGTTGTAGCGTTTCTTCTGCCATAATAATTTTCACCGTCGCAGTTGCTTCTCTAGTGGTTACAGCTTTCTCACTAACATCCACCATTTTGGCACGATTTTGCTGATTAAAATGCGTTAAATTATCCATTTATTAGTCCTCCTAGAAATTCAATTTTAAAAAATACAATTACAAAAACTGCTTTATATGTTACTTTTGAGATAGTTATTACATTTATTTTATCAAATTGTGAGGAAAAAGCTATGAACCGTTATGATCGTCAAATCCGTGTTTCAAAAATTGGACAAACCGGACAAGATAAAATTACTCAAGCAACTATTCTAATTGTTGGCTGTGGCGCTCTTGGTACATACGCTGCTGAGCAGCTTGTCCGTGCTGGAATTAAACACTTATTTTTAATTGATCCTGACACCGTCGAATTAAGTAACTTACAGCGTCAAACACTTTTTACAACGGTAGATGCAGAAAAAAAGAGGCCAAAAGTAATTGCTGCTGCAGAACAATTACAGCAAATTAATCCTGCTGTCGAAGTCACTACGCAACAAGCTTACTTTGACCATGGTATTTTTGAACAATTTCAAATGGTGGATTTAGTATTAGATTGTACCGATAATTTTTTAGTTCGCAGTTTCATTAATGATTTTTGTTTGCATTATAAAAAACCTTTTATTTTTGCCTCATGTGGAGGGACAAGTGGACAAGTAATGGCGCTACATCCTAGTAAGGGACCTTGTTTAAATTGTGTTTTTCCTAATCTTACTGAATTAGAAGGACAAAGCTGTGAAACTTTAGGGGTAATTACACCATTAATTCCAATGATTTCTAGCATTCAAATTTCATTAGCTTTTCAGTTAATTGTTGAGCCAAAATTGATTGATTGGCACACGATGCACGTCATAGAAGCTTGGCCTTTTCATACTTACCAATTTAAAATTTCTAAAAACACAGATTGTCCTGTTTGCTCAAAACATAAGCTGCCGATTGAAACCCAAACCGTATCATTAAAAAAAGCCTGTGGTAATATTTTTCAAGCAAATTTTTCTAATATAGATCTTCAATTGCTGGAAAAATACGCCCAAAAAGAAAACTTAACTTACAAGAAAAATAATTTAGCTATTCAAATAAAACTAAATCAGTATAATATGACCAGTTTTAAAAATGGTCGCATGCTTTTTTACGGCTATCAAGATTTATCTGAAGTAACCCCTGTTTTTGAAAAGTTTAAAAAAATAATAGGAGATAAGCATTAATTTGCTTATCTCCTATTATTTATCCTCTTAAATTAATCGGCGTGTACTCTAAATCATGAGATACTTCCATGTAGGCCGGACGAATGATTTTATTACCATTTACCAATTCTTCAATCCGATGACTAGACCAACCAACAATTCTGGCAATCGCAAACATTGGTGTGTATAATTCTTCGGGCAATCCCAGCATATGATAGACAAACCCCGAGAAGAAATCGATATTAGCACTCACACCTTTATAAATATTTCGTTCTTCAGCAATTACTTTGGGGGCCAAATATTCGATACGTCGATACAAGTCAAATTCCGCTTGTGCTTCTGAACCCTTTTCACTCGCTAATTTTTCAACATAATTTTTGAAAATTGTTGCCCTTGGATCAGAATCTCCATAAATTGCGTGACCCATACCATAAATCAACCCTTGTTGGTCAAAGACTTCTTTGTTTAGAATTTTTTTCAAATAATTATAGATTTCTTCATCATCCGTAGGATCAGTAATTTCTTTTTTCAAAAAATCCATCATTTGTGTCACTTTAATATTTGCGCCACCATGTTTAGGTCCTTTTAACGATCCCAATGCTGCGCCAATGGCTGAATAAGTATCTGTGCCACTGGAAGTCACTACTCGAGTGGTAAATGTTGAGTTATTCCCACCGCCATGTTCCATATGTAGAACTAATGCCATATCTAAAGTTTGTGCCTCTTGGAAAGTATATTTTTTATCTGGTCGTAACATTGTCAATATCGCTTCAGCTGCACTTAAAGATTCATCTGGTCGATGGATATACATACTTCCTTGATTATCATAATGATTATAGGCATGGTAAGCATAGACTGCTAACATCGGAAAGATACTTATTAATGAAAGACTTTGATCCAAAACATTTTCAATTGACGTATTATCTACTTGGTCATCATAACAGCCAAGGGTCAGAACACTTCGTGACATCGCATTCATAATACTATGAGAAGGTTTTTTCATGATAACATCTCTCGTGAAGTTTTTCGGGAGCGTTCGTTTTTTAGCAATAATCTGCTGATAATTTTCAAGTTCATGTGAGGTTGGTAACTGTCCAAATAATAACAAAAAACTAATTTCTTCAAAGCCTAAACGCTCTTCAGAAACAAAGCCACCTACCAATTGATTAATATCAATTCCTCGATAACGTAGCTCTCCTTTATCAGAGATAATTTTTCCATCTACAATTTTTTGTGGATAAATTGTAGAAATATTAGTCAAACCTGCCAAAACACCTTTCCCATCAATATCTCGTAAACCTTTTTTTACATCATATTTATTATATAATGAAGTATCTAATTGGTCTTCTTTTCTGCAAAGCGCTGCCATTTGATTCAAATCTAACATGGATATGTCCTCCTAACCAATCTTTTTATGCATAAGTAATTTGATTTACATTATAGCATCATTATTTTAAAATGAAATACTTTTAACAAATAGATTTACTTTCTTTTTTTTTCACCGTATAATTAGTCAAAAGATTTCTATGAAATAACAATGATGGAGGTTATAGATTTTGGATAACAAAAAAAAGCTAACAGTAAATAACGAACAATATACCTTTTTTGATTTAGAATCAACTGTAAGTTCCTTGGGAAAAGATATCTCGAAGTATCCTTACAGCATTCGCATATTATTAGAGAGTTTAATCCGTCACAATGAATCCGAAGATTTAGCTGATTTAGTGAATTACGATGCAAAAAAACCAGACGGCGTGATTCCTTTCCGACCTTCTCGTGTCATTTTACAGGATTTTACAGGTGTACCTGCCATTGTCGACTTAGCAGCGATGCGAGATGCTGTCGTTAAACTGGGTGGCAAACCGCAACTAATTAATCCAGAAATTCCCGTGACACTAGTAGTCGATCATTCGGTTCAAGTTGATTGTGCTGGAAAGCAAACCAGTCTAGCATACAATACCGAAAAAGAATTCGAACGTAATCATGAGCGTTATCAATTTTTAAAGTGGGCGCAACAAGCTTTCGATAATTTTGAGGTTGTCCCTCCTGAAACAGGCATTATTCACCAAGTAAATTTAGAGTATCTATCTGATGTTGTTCTAACCGCTGAAAAAGCAGGCGAAAAAATTCTTTTCCCTGATTCTTTAGAAGGAACTGATTCTCACACAACTATGATCAATGGCTTAGGTGTCTTAGGCTGGGGAGTTGGTGGAATTGAAGCCGAAGCGGCAATTTTAGGAGAAGCTTCTTATTTTCCAACACCTGAAGTAATTGGTGTGAAAATAAGTGGTCAACTCCATCCTAGTACAAATGCAACTGATTTAGCTTTACATTTGACACAACTGCTTAGAAACGAAAAAGTTGTTGGAAAATTCGTTGAGTATTTCGGTGAAGGTTATCAAAAACTCAATCTTTCTGACCGAGCAACTATTGCTAATATGGCACCAGAATATGGAGCAACTTGTGGTTATTTCCCGATTGATCAGGAAACTTTGAAATACTTACGTCTGACTGGACGTTCAGAAGAACAAATTGCACTAGTAGAAGCTTACACTAAAGCAAATCATTTATTTTACGACCCAACAAAAGAAGCTGAATATTCACGGATTATCCATTTAAATTTAGCTGATATTCAACCAGCTTTAGCTGGACCGAAACGTCCACAAGACCGCATTCCAGTTAAAGAAGTAGCAGAAAATTTTAAAACGACTTTAACGAATCCGGCTGGTCCTCAAGGATTTGGGTTAACAACAGCAGAAATTCAAAAAACTGCTGTAGTCAAAGATCGCAATGAAAAACTACAAACTGGTGATTTAGCATTGGCTGCAATTACAAGCTGTACAAACACTTCAAATCCATCGGTCATGGTGGCCGCTGGACTATTAGCCAAAAATGCGATTGAAAAAGGATTAGCCGTTCCTGATTTTATTAAAACTTCATTAGCCCCTGGATCAAAAATTGTCACAAGTTATTTAGAAAAAGGTGGTTTAATGCCTTATCTGGAACAGCTTGGTTTTGATTTAGTTGGTTATGGCTGTACCACTTGTATCGGTAATTCTGGTCCTTTAGATCCCGCTATCGAAGAAACAATTAAGGAAAATGATTTGGTTGTTTCGGCTATTTTATCTGGCAATCGGAATTTTGAAGGACGGATTCATCCATTGATCAAAGCAAACTATTTGGCTTCACCACCTTTAGTCATTGCATATGCATTAGCTGGGACGGTCACTAAAGATTTAACCAATGAACCAATTGGATCAGGCCCAGCAGGACCCGTTTATCTAGAAGATTTATGGCCTAGTAATAAAGAAGTCGAAAACTATATTGCTAATTATTTAGAACCTGAAGATTTCACAGAAGCTTACAAGGATGTTTATCATTCAAATCAACGTTGGAATCAAATTGAAACATCAGTAGGTGCTGTCTATAGTTGGGATGGTGCTTCGACTTATATAGCAAACCCACCTTTTTTTGAAGACTTAACAAAAGAAGTTACCATCAATCAAGATTTATCTAATTTAGCGGTTTTAGCAAAATTTGGTGATACTGTTACGACAGATCATATATCACCTGCTGGAAATATCGGTTTGGATTCTCCAGCTGGAAAATATTTAAAAGCTGCGGGCTTAACTTACAAAGATTTTAATTCATTTGGTTCACGACGAGGTAATCATGAAGTAATGATGCGGGGAACTTTTGGCAATATTCGGCTGCAAAATCAATTAACACCTGAAATAACTGGCGGCTATACCAAATATTTACCAACTGGCGAAGAAATGTCAATCTATGATGCAGCAATGAAATATCAAGAAAACCATCAAAATACTGTCATTTTAACTGGAAAGGACTATGGTATGGGTTCTTCCCGCGATTGGGCAGCTAAAGGAACTGCCTTATTGGGTGTAAAAGCTGTTTTAGCTGAGAGTTATGAACGAATTCATCGTAGTAATCTAGTTATGATGGGCATTGTCCCATTTGAATATTTACCGGGAGAAAATGCCGAGACTTTAGGATTGACTGGAAATGAACAATTCAGCTTTGATTTACCAGCTGAACCTACGATTCAACAGTTAGTTACAGTTTCTGTAACTGGTGAGAACCCATTTAAATTTCAAGTAAAGCTACGGTTTGATGCGCAAGCTGATATTGATTATTGGAAAAACCAAGGTATTTTACCCTTAGTTATTAGAAAAAAAATAAAGGAGCGTGCCTAATTGTCTAATACACCTACTATTCCTTATATTGCCGGTGACGGTATTGGCCCTGAGATTTGGCAAGTTACTGAAAAAGTGGTAGATGCTGCGGTAACTGCTGCCTATCAAGATGAGAAAAAAATTAATTGGTTGGAAGTTTTAGCTGGTGGAAAAGCTTTTGAAGAAACAGGCACTTGGTTACCTGAAGAAACATTAGCAGCCATTTCAGAGCATAAAATTGCTATTAAAGGTCCATTAACTACCCCAATTGGCGAAGGATTTCGTTCGCTAAATGTGACCTTACGACAAGATTTTGACTTATATGCTTGCGTGCGGCCTGTTCGGTATTTCCCTGGCGTTCCTTCACCATTAAAGGAACCTGAAAAAACCAATATGACAATTTTTAGAGAAAATACTGAAGATGTGTATGCTGGGATTGAGTTTGAGAAGGATTCCAAAGAGGAAGCAGAATTGTTTAATTTTTTGAATAAACAATTAAATGTCAGTAAAGTTCGCTTCCCTGAAACTACGGCTCTTGGAATCAAACCAATCTCTAAGGAAGGTAGCCAGCGTCTTGTTCGCTCAGCAGTTGAGTATGCTATTGCAAACAAGCTTACGCGCTTAACGCTCGTTCATAAGGGCAATATCATGAAATTCACTGAAGGTGGCTTTAAAAATTGGGGTTATGAATTATTGAAAAATGATTTCCCGCAAACTTTTACAATGAAAGAATATCAAGATATTCTGACTCAGGAAAATCAAGCTGCTGCTGATGCTGCTTTAGAAGAAGCTAAAGCTGCTGGAAAAATTATCGTCGACGATGTGATAGCTGACAATTTTTTACAACAAATTTTATTATATCCAGAAAAATTTCAAGTTGTTGCGACAACTAATTTAAATGGAGATTACATTTCTGACGCTCTAGCAGCACAAGTTGGCGGCATTGGCATCGCGCCTGGTGCAAATATTAATTATCAAACCGGCTTCGCTATTTTTGAATCTACTCATGGAACAGCACCGGATATTGCAGGTAAAGGCTATGCTAATCCCTGCTCATTATTACTTTCGGCAACGATGATGTTAGATTACTTAGGCTGGAATGAAGCCAGTCAAAAAATTATCAACGCCATCGAAGTAGCACTAAAAGATCATAAAGTAACTAAAGATTTCGCTTCTGCATTGAAGATTGAGGCCCTTTCAACTAGTGAGTTCGGTGACTATTTGATTTCGTTATTATAAAATCATAACAACTTGCGCTCTGCTATCCTTTTGCCTAAAATAGATGTAGGAGGTGAGCAAATGAATTACTACGATTCAATCAGTGATTTATTGTTAGACTTGCGAGCAGATCTTGAAGAAATCGGCGATGAAATGATTTGGGCTTACTACAAAGATGAAAAATTAGTTGATTATCGCTATAAAAATAGCCCAGATGAATCAACCCCAAAAGGTTATAATGGTGAAGTTATCAAAGAAATCCTTGCTTCAGAATTATACCAAGGATTACGTTAAAAAGACTCCTTAGCAAAATGCTAAGGAGTCTTTTTGTAATTCAAACTCAAGATAAAGCTCTCAAAGATATTTAATTAAAGAATACACCATTAGAAACGCCGTGAATTTCACTATATTTAACTTCTATTTTGCCGTTAGACGCATCAATTTTATCGACATCCAGTCCATAAAATCGTTGAACATCAACCACACACTTGTCATCTTCTAACTGAATCACCTCACCAATGATCGGACGGGCAAAATCATTTTTACGACATTCATAGTTTCTTCCAACAATAATCGCTTCTTTATTCATATATTCACCTCATTGATTAATTTGACTACGTTTACATCGTAACATTTCTTCAAAAAGATTGCTATACAAACCGAATATTTCTCATATAATCATCTTATTAGATCATTTAATCCACATACTTCATTAATAATGTAATATATCTCTCTAAATATTCTCGATCCATTTGATCATAACTACCGATTTCTGTACTATCGATATCTAACACACCAATCAAATTATCCTTTTTCACAATTGGAACAACAATTTCAGAACGAGCACTAGAATCACAAGCGATATAATTTTTATGAGTTAAAACATTATCAACTATCATTGTTTGTCTCTTTTCCGCTGCTTCGCCACATACTCCTTTGCCCAGTTTGATATGCACACAAGAAACCCCACCTTGAAAAGGTCCTAAAATTAATTCTTCGTTCTTATAAAGATAATACCCTGCAAAAACAGTATCTGGTAAGGTCATATTTAACAATGCAGATGAATTTGCTAATATCGAAATGAGATCACTTTCTCCTTCCAACAATGCTTCTTGTTGCATTAACAATAAATCATAAGCTGCCTTTTTTTCTTCTTGATTTTTCCAACTCATTTTTGTCATCTCCTTAGGTGCAATATAGATTACTTTATCATTTCAACTGATAATTGGAATAAAATCAAATAATTGCGACTGTGTCAAGCTGATTTCAAGATAAATGAACTAGATTTTTATTTCAATTTGGTTACAAAAAATACGATTGGATAAAAATTCATCGTTTTTACTTTTTTCCTTCAAATATTTCTATATAATCAATTATGGTATTATCGAAGAATTGACAATAAATTATTGAGATAAATAAAAGGATTAAGTGAGGATTAAAAATGATCAAATTCAAGAAATCTACTGCATTACTAGTATGTGCACTAACGTTAGGCGGCCCTTTAGCGGCAAGTGCTGATGAATATGACCAAAAAATTGCTGAGCAAGATCAAAAAATTGCTGATTTAACTGGCCAACAGGGCGCAGTTCAAACACAACAAAGTACAATTCAACAAGAAATTACTGATTTAGAAACACAAGTAAATGATGTGTTAAAACAAAAAACAACTGAAGAAGAAAAATTAAGTGAATTAACTAGTAAAATCCAAGTTTTACAAGAAAAAATCGAAAAACGTGAAGCACGCTTAAAAGAACAAGCTAGAAACGTTCAAACAGACCAAGGTTCAATGAATCTTGTCAGTGCTGTAATCGATGCTGAATCATTTGGTGAGTTTGTTGAAAAAACAGTAGCGGTCACTAAAATGGTCTCTACTAGTAATGAAACTATGACGCAACAAAAAGCCGATAAAGATTCCTTGAAAAAACTAGAAACTGAAGCCAAAACAAAATTAGAAACCATCAACACTAAAACAAATGAATTAAAAGCACAACAAGATAAGCTAGTTGAAACAAAGCTTTCACAAGATGTAAAAGCAAATCAACTTCAAGCAAACTTAGCAACTGAAGTTAGTCAAAAGGAACAATATCAAGCACAACAAGCTGAAGCGGAAAGAAAACGTGAAGAAGCTTTGAAAGTCTTAGAAGAACAACGTAAAGCTGAAGAAGAAGCTCGTCAACAAGCCCAAAAAGAAGCCCAAGCAGCAGCAGCAAAAGCGGCTGAAGAAGCTGAAAAACAAGCAGCTGAAGCTGAGACTGCGGCACAAGCAGCGGCGGCACAAGTAGCAGCAGCTACGGCACAAGAACAAGCGCAAGTGGCTCAAACAGCTACAGATGCAACAGCAAATAATAATACAGTAGTTTCTACACCAACACCATCAACTAGCGCTCCTGCAAGTAATGCAAGTGGTTTTGCATCACCTCTAGGAATTTCATTAGTTGTCACTAGTCCTTTTGGTGGACGAGTTGATCCAACTGGTGCTTCTGGTACCCAACATGATGGTATTGATTTCGCTGGCGCAACTGGTACATCAATTTTTGCTTCAAAAGCAGGAACTGTTGTAGAATCAGGATTCCATTGGTCAGCTGGGAACCATGTTGTTATCCAACATCCAGATGGCTACTACACTTACTACATGCATATGGTTTCATCACCAAGTGTAAGTGTTGGTCAATCTGTGAGTGCTGGACAAGTATTAGGTGGCATGGGAACTACTGGTAATTCAACTGGTGTTCATTTACACTTCGGTGTATCAACAGCTTTATGGTCAGGGTTCTTAAATCCAGCACCATTACTAGGAATTTAATATTTAAAACACTTCCCTCTTTCTTATAAGAGGGTTTTTTTGCAAAAAAAGTAGTAAAGAAAATTCCTTTACTACTTTCAACTATATGCTATTCAGCTTCTTCAATATCTTTTGAAATACTATCAAAATCTATTTCTTGTTCCAAAAAGTCTTGGTCATTAATCGGAAAATGTTGACGGAACTCTTCTAGCTCTTCTAATGCGACCTTGCCTTCACTTAATTTAAAATCTAAAACATGACCACCAAAAGTGCGATCATCACTAATGAAGTGAAGATGAAACCCTGCAACAGAAGCCCCATGAAATAAACTGGGGGTAAAGAAGCCAACAATCGTCCCTTTCACGTCATTTGTTTCAAATTCTGGTTGATGTCTTGCAACTTCAACAAATTTAGGATAAGGCTTTTCTTGTTTTTGCACCACCCGCACATGCATATGCTGGAAAGTTCCGGTAATTTTCACAGCAGCAAACAAGTTGGGACTTAGTTTATCTAAAATTTCTTGTTTTACTTCTTGGCTATCCTTTAATCGATCAATTGGAAAAGTCTGTTGTTGAACGAATTTAGTAACTGCAGAATACGTAGCCAACTCTTGACCCGTTAAAATATGGACATTTCCTTCTTCATTAACATGATAAGCAACACCGTCAAGAATAACTAATTCGCCATTCGATCCACTCAATGTCCCGATACCTAAATCACCTTGTTGCAACATATCTGAAATTGCGACTGTGCCATCCATCAAGCTTGCCATTAAACCGCCAAGCGTACCATGTTGATATAAATAATTCAAAGTATTCACCTCTTAATAAAATTGATCTGGCAACATTGTTTTGCCTAATTCTTGGTTATCCGAATAATCAATTGGCACATCAATAATTACTGGTCCTTCTGTGTCCATTCCTTCTTTAATTGCTGCGTCTAACTCTTCAGCTGTAGTTGCTCGCAATCCTTTTGCGCCAAAACTTTCCGCATATTTTACAAAATCAACTGGGCCAAATTTTACACCAGAAGATCGATCATACTTCATTTCTTCTTGAAATTCCACCATGTTATAGGCGCCATCATTCCAAATAATATGAATAATTTTTGACTTCAAACGAACTGCTGTTTCCAACTCTTGAGCTGAAAATAAAAATCCTCCATCACCTGAAATTGAAAATATTTGCGTATTTGGTCGCACTAAAGCAGCTGAAATTGCCCAAGGTAAAGCGACACCTAATGTTTGCATCCCGTTAGAAAATAGCAAACGTCTTGGTTCATAGCTTCTAAAGTGACGTGCCATCCAAATGTAATGACTCCCAACATCAACAGTTACTGTCATTTCGTCAGTCACATTTTTTTGTAAAACATTAATGGCTTCCAATGGGTGTACAACTCCATCTTGCCCTCTTTCTTGATTTTTGTCATCTATTTTCAACTTTTCTTGTAACGTCGCTAGATAATCTAATGAATCTTTTGGTAAGTGATAAGGTTCTTTAAAAGCATCTGCCAAATAATCAATATTTTGTGCAATACTTCCAATTAATTCCAATTCTGGTTGCATAAATTGATCAATTTCCATTTGAACTTCATCAATCACAACCACATGGGCATCTTTTTCAGCATTCCAGTTTCGAGCTTCATATTCGATCGGATCATAGCCAATCGCCAAAACTAAATCACTTCGTTTCAACAACATATCGCCTGGTTGATTTCTAAATAAACCCACCCGACCAAAGAAGTCATCTTCCAATTGACGTGAAATAATTCCAGCGCCTTGGAAAGTTTCTACTACTGGTAAATGTGTTTTTGCGATTAAGTGACGAATTGCAGCTGTTTCGGCTTCTGCTGACGCACGCATACCAACTAACAAGACTGGTAATTTGGCAGCTTTAATTCTTTCGACTAAGTCTCCAATTTCTTTTTTGGAAGCTGCTCCTAGTTTTGGTGTCGCTAGTGGCTTAATTGCTTCCCCATTAACTTCTCCATCTGTGACATCTTGAGGAATAGAAAGAAAGCTTGCTCCCTTTTTAGCAGTTTTTGCAATCCGATAGCCATTCGCGATAATTTCCGATAATGTTTCTGGATCTTGAATTTCGGTACTATATTTAGTAATAGGCTCGAATAACGCAGCGTTGTCCATGCTTTGATGAGTTAATTTTGCTAAATCTGATCGCTTGACTTGACCAGCTAAAGCTAATACAGGATCTCCTTCAGCTGTTGCAGTCACCAAGCCTGTTGCTAAATTACTCGCTCCAGGCCCACTGGTAGCAATCACTACCCCTGGTTCACCAGTCAATCGCCCGATTGCTTGTGCCATAAAGGCTGCATTTTGTTCATGCCGTGCTAAAATTAATTGCGGTCCATGATCTTCTAATTCATCGAAAACACCATCAATCTTCGCACCTGGAATACCAAAAATATAGGGAACTTGATGATTTTCCAAACTTTTAACAATAATTTCTGATCCTTTTTTCGCCACTGTTATACATCTCCTAAAAATCTGTATTATTAACACAATGAATAATACCACTTAAACTCATATATATCAACAATGAAACACCGGATTTTTTTGTTATATAATTTTTAGTTTGTTTTCCCGTTAAGTTTAAGATAAAATATATACAAACATACGTTCTGGAGGTCGACATGCATTTTAAAACTTATAAAACTATTTTATCTCCTAAAAACCATTTAAATTTGTATCGCGGTTGCACTCATGGCTGTATTTATTGTGACAGTCGCAGCGACTGCTATCAATTTGATCACGTCTTTGAAGATATTCAAGTAAAGTCGGATGCCCTACTTATTTTAGAAAATGAACTAAGAAAAAAAAGAAAGCCAGCTATGATTGGAACTGGAGCTATGACCGACCCTTATATGCCAATTGAAAAAAAGTTACAGTTAACCCACGGCGCACTAAAATTGATAAAAAAATATGGCTTCGGTGTCAGTATTTTAACAAAATCCGATCAAATTTTAGCCGATATTGATTTGTTAGAGGAAATAAATCAACAAACAAAAGCAGTTATCCAAATAACTCTCACGACCTTCAATGAAGAATTATGTAAAAAGCTTGAACCAAATGTTTCAGGTACAAGGGACCGAATTGAAGTTTTAAAAGAAGCACAAAAAAGAAATATTCCGACAGTTGTGTGGTTGGGACCAATTCTGCCTTTTATTAATGATTCTATGGAAAATTTGGTGGCGTTATTAGCAGCGTGCATAGAAGTGAATGTAAAAGGTATTGTTTGTTTTGGTTTTGGAGTCACAATGCGGAGTGGAAACCGGGAGTATTTTTATCAGATGTTGGATCGTTTGTTTCCTGGAATGAAAGACAAATACCGAGGGGCGTTTGGCGAACAGTATGTCTGTAATAGTCCACATCATCAGAAATTGATGACCTATTTTATCGAGACTTGCCAAAATGCTGGCATACTTTGGCGTACAGAAGAGGTTTTTGATTACTTGCAGCAGTTTGAAACAAAGGATGAACAATTATCTTTATTCTAAAAAAAGAGGTGGAGATCAAGTCTCCACCTCTTTTTTTTTAAACTGTAGCTGCTAGTTGACGATCTTTTCTGTGGACAACTGTAGCTGTTAGTTGGCGATCTTTTCCGTGAACAGCAGTTAAAATATTGGCTCTTGCTTCTTGGGAACCTTCATAAATCCGACGTGCTTGTTTGCTGTCGCCAAGATTTAAGTAAGTTGCATTATTTTCATTAGCATAAGTAACAAAGTCATTTTCTAATGGTGCATCTGCTTTCATACCTAAGGCAACAAAACCTTTAGTAAATGGTAATTCTCTCTCTTCACCATTCGGCATTTTTACTAAGAAATTGTCACCACGAACTTCTAATAGTGTTGTATCTGTATGAACTTCGACATCATATTTTTCAATGACCTCCATCATTGCTAGACGGGTAATCATATCCAAATCTTTTCCTACAGTTCCTTGCATTTCCACGATAGAAACTTTTCTAGCACCACGTTCAGCGTAATATTCAACCACGTCAAGCCCGACAGCACCGCCACCAATAACAACGATTTCTTCACCTTCAAAAGTATCAAACTTAGCTAAATCCCCTAAAATATCAAAGATAGTAAAGACTTTACGATTGTCTTTGGCAAGTTCATCATGTAATCCTTTGATTGGTGGTAATAATGGTTTCGCACCAGTTGCATTAACGATAATATCTGGTTTTTCATTCGCTAGATCATTTAAACCAAAACGTTGATTCAAATGAACAGTGATATTGTTTTCTGTCGTACGATTTTCTAAATATTCAACAAAATCATCGATTCTTTTTTTATCTGGGAAACGTGCAATTTCGTGAGCCAAGCCCCCTAGATAATTTTTTTCTTCATATAATGAGACTTCAGCACCAATTTCAGCGGCTGTGTTGGCAGCTTCTAATGCAGTCGTTCCACCACCGACAACGACCATCTTGATTGGATTTTTAATTTGATCTTCTTTATAAGCATCTTCGTAATATACATCTGGATTAACAGTACAACGTAATGGTCGAGATTTAGCAATCCGATGATCGGCACAACCAATGTTACACGAAATACATTTTCTAAGTAAGGCTTCTTGTCCATTTTCAACCTTATTAGCCCAATTTGGTTCAGCTATTAAACCACGACCCATGTGTAAAATATCTGCATCGCCATTTTCTAAAATTTCAGTTGCTCTTTTTGGATCACGAATATTTCCAGAAGTTGCGATTATTTTTTCTGGGAATTTTTCTTTGACGGCCTTAGCCATATAACTTCTCCAACCATCAGGTAAATTCATTTTATCAATTTGATATTGTAATGAATCATTTAAAGCAGCAGACACATCGATTACATCTACATCTTCTGCAATAAAGTTCAATAATTCAATGGAATCTTCTAATGTATTACCATTTGGTAACATTTCATCCGCACTGATTCGCAAGAAAATTGGGAAAAATGGTCCAACTGCTTGACGAACAGCTTCGATTACTAATTTAGTAAAGCGCGCACGATTTTCTGGGGTCCCACCAAATTCGTCAGTCCGTTTGTTATAAATAGGAGAAAGAAATTGACTCAATAAATAAGAGTGTCCGGCATGGATTTCAACACTATCAAAACCAGCACGTTGGGCACGATTGGCAGCTTCACCATATTTCGCTACAATTTCATAAATTTCTTCTTTAGTTAATGGACGAGGAACGGTATTTCCTGTTTTACTTGGAATATTAGAAGCAGAAACTGGTTGAACGCCGTTTAAACGTAAACCATAAGCTGAAGCACCAGCATGGTTAATTTGTACACAGGTTTTTGTGCCATAAGCATGCATTCTTTCGTTAAACTCCCATAATCCAGGAATAAATTGGTCATTGTCCATTCTTAATTGAGTGGTTCCGTTGGTCCCCATTGGATAATCGAAACAAACATTTTCTAAAATAATTAGGCCGGTTCCACCTTTTGCTCTTTGTTCATAATATGAATAATGCTTATCATTAAAACTACCATTTTGATTCGCAAAATTAGTTCCCATCGGTGGCATCGCAATCCGATTCTTCAAGGTCATCCGTTTAATAGTTAATGGTTCAAAAATAGCTTGATATTTATTCAACTAACTCTTCCTTTCTTTTCAAGAAAAAATAACTAAAATTATTAAAAATACTGATTTCACAACGATTATAAATACATTCGAACAAATACAATTTTTCACAAATTCGTTTACAAGACCATTGTAAGAGATTTAATCAATAAAATCTAATGCTTTATTTGTATGGTAACAATAAATAAAATTTATTGATTCCTAATCAAATAACCCAGCAAATCATTATTTTTTCTGATACAATTGATGAAGAGAATTTATTAATTGAGGTGGAAGAATGAATTTAAGACAATTGGAGTATTTTTTAACTTTAGCAGAGACGGAACATATGACAAAAGCTGCCAAAGAACTAAAAACTTCTCAGCCAAATATTAGTCATGCGATGTCTAGCCTGGAGCAAGAGTTAGGTATTGCTTTGTTTGAAAAAGAGGGCAGAAATATTAAGCTTTCCCGTTACGGAAAAATATTTTACAGTTACGTCGCGCCTTCTTTGAAGGAAATTGGTGAGGGACAAAAATTTTTACAGGAAATAGCCAAACCGACAACTACAGAAATAAAGTTTGGCTTCATTTATACCATGGGATCCAAAGTAGCACCAAAAATTGTCAAAGATTTTATTGAAGAACATCCTGAAGGATTGGTTCAATTTGAATTCTTTCAAGGGACGTCGGCCCAAATGATTCAAATGTTAAAAGACGATGTCATTGATGTGGGGATTTGTTCCAAAGTGCAACAATCTTCTGAAATCCAATATTCGATTATCTATCAAGAAAAATTGGTTTTGGTAGTACCAGAAAAACATCCTCTTGCTTTACTGGAACAGACCTATTTAGCAGATATCATGAATTATCCTTTGGTTTATTTTACAAAGTATAGTGGTCTGCGTACTTATTTGGACGAAGTAATGACTGATTTAGATCTTCACCCTAAGATTGCTTGTGAATTAGATGAAGACCACAGTGTTCTTGGATTTGTTGAGAATAACTTTGGGATTGCGATTATACCAGATATTCCTTCGATTAGTTCTTATAAAGTGAAGAAGATTGAAATTGAAGATTCTCTGCCTGACCGTAACATTTTTTTAGCTACAAGAAAAAATAAAATTCCACTTCCAATTGTAAAAGAATTTTGGGATTTTTGCCGTCATCAATTTCGTCTATAAAAATTTTGACAAAAAGCTTGCATTGAAACTCGTTTCATAAATTATACTCAATTTATCAAAAGGAGGAATCATTTATGAACACGATTATGACTATTCAATCAGGTACAGAAATCCAAAATTTTGCAGTTGAAATATTTTTTGAAAAAGATTTCTTGCGTATTTTAAGTTCCCACAGTTTTCGTCGAGAGTTAATGGTAGATGTCCCTCTAAGAGAACTACAGCATTTGTATTTCGATGAATTTATTGGTGGTAAACGCGTCAGCTTTGTTTATCAAAATAAGCATTATTTCTTCTATCAAAACGGCACTGGTGTGATAGAATATTTACAACAACATTTGGTAAGTGAGGCTGTATAATGACAACGATTCGTGACATTGCTAAAATCACAGGTTATTCAGTATCAACAATCTCTCGGGTAATCAATGAATTCCCTTATGTAGATGAAGAAAAACGTCAAAAAGTGCTAGCAATAATGGACGAATTAAATTATGTCCCTAATCGTTTGGCGCAAAATTTAAGCCATGGTGAAACAAAACATGTAGGGGTTGTAATTCCATTTTTAAATGCCTCATACTACAATCAATTGTTAAAAGGCATTATGTCAGAAGCTTTTAAATATACCTATAAAGTCACTTTATTGCCAACAAATCACGACCCACAACTAGAAATGAACTATTTAAAAGAATTTGCACAAAAAAGTTTTGATGGATTGATTATTTCAAGTCGATCCAACCCCACCAAAGTTTTTAAAGAATACTTGAAATATGGCCCAATTGTTTTTTGTGAAGATATAGCAGAATTACCGGTAGCAACTTCTTATATTGATTTAGAGGCGTCACTCTCGGAAACTATGCTGTATTTAAAAGATCTCGGCATGAAAAAAATTGGTCTAACTTTAGGCAGAAGTCACGATATTAGTCGGAATTCTCGTTTAGCAGTAAAACTTGCCCACGAAATCTTTCCAACATTTGATGAAAAAAATATTTTTTGGGATTGTTGCGATGCTGAAGATGGCATTCAAGCTGCTGCTTTTTTTGAAAAACATCCAGTCGAGGCGATCGTTGTTAACGGCGATGATGTAGCTGCCAATATTTTATTGCATCACAAAGGGAAAAAACCAATTGTGGTGGGACGTGAAAATTTATTGGTCAGTGAAGTTTTGCAATTTTCAACTGTGGACCACCATTTAAAAGAATGTGGTGAAACAGCTTTTCGTCTCTTTCATACAGGTAGTATTCAGCAAATTCGTCATCCCCATACCTTTATTAAACGCTAACAGCTGACAAATATTTGTCAGCTGTTAGTGTTTTTTATTTTGAGTTTATGATTAGTTAATTCATATTGTTTTTGAGTAATAGCTAAAGTAGTCTCCCGATGAGAAATTAACAAAACGGTTTTATGTTTTAATTCAGAGGTTAAAGTATTTAAAATGGCTTGCTCATTTAAATAATCCAAGTTACTAGTAGGTTCATCTAAAAGTAAAAATGGTGCATCATGTAGAAATAATCTCGCCAACCCAATCCGTTGTCGCTCACCATCTGAAACAGTTCGTTCGTTTCCGCCAATCACTGTATTATAACCATCTGGCAAAGTCTCAATCCATTCTGACAATGCCGCTTTTTCAGCAGCCAATTTTATTTCAGCATTTGTTGCATTACTTTTTCCAATCGCAATATTAGCCGCTAAAGTATCTTCAAAAATAAAAGTCTGCTGTTCCATGACACCTTCAATTTGATGCAAAGTTGTTTCATCGATCGTTTTTAAGTCATGATGATTCATTTGTAAATAGCCACTTTGAGGATCCCAATAACGCATCAATAATTTGATTAACGTGCTTTTTCCGTTGCCACTCTCACCACCTATTCCGATAATTTCTCCGTGACGAATTGACAAACTTAAATCTTTTAAGACTTCCTTTGTATCATAGGAAAAAGATACATCTGTTAAACCAGCCGTTGCGAAATTTGCCAATGTTTGTTGACTATTTTGAAAAGTAACTGCTGCTGCTTCATTCGTCAGTTGATAAAGCCTTCTTCCACTGGCAAAAGTTGTCAACAGTGCACTGCCTAAACCGCTTAGTGCTAGAACAGGACCAAAAGAACTCAAGCTTAATACCACACTGACTACAACTATTTCGCTATTTAAATGAAGCTGATTGGCTAGTACAAAAATTGCGATAGCCGTTATTAATAAAACTGTTTCGCTAAATATTTTTAAAAAGCTTTCTTGTTTTAAACGACGGTCATATTGTTGATTTAATTTTTCACCTGCCTGATCTAGTTTGGTTAAACGATCAGAGGCAAGCTGATATTGATTGATATCTGTTAGACTAGCAACGTTTTCCATAACATTTTGATTTAATTGGACGAAGGCCGCTTGGTAATCATCACCTAACTGACTACTTTTTCGATAACCAAATATTGGAATGAAAATACCAACGACAATTTGTCCAATCAGCAAAACTACTGCTAATAATAGATTATAACTTGCTAAAAAAATAAAAGTCACTATCGTGTTACCGGTCGCAATCAGCACTGGAGAAATTGTGTGGGCAAAAAACACCTCTAAAGCTTCGACGTCTGAAGTAATCGCTGTGACTAAATCACCACTATTTTTCCCACTTAATTTTCCCGGACCTAATCTTCTAACTGTTGCAAAAATATAATCACGAATATCTGCCAATAAACTAAAAGCAATGTCATGGTTTAAATATTGCTCTAAATAGCGACAAACACCCCTTAAAACACCACAAAAAACCATGATTATTAATGGTCGAAACCCCTGTGACATTTCGCCACCAATTAAGCGCAACAAAGAAATTACGCCGACTATTGGAATCGCAATGACGGCTAAATTGCTAATAATTCCTAAAAAGACAGCTAAAGCAACTTTTTTCTTTTCACTGAACACAAAAGATAATAGCCAGCGAATAATTGTTTTCTCTTTCATCTATTGCCCTCCCGAAAATACTTCGACTTCTTCAGCAAAATAATTATTAAAGTAGCCTGTTTGGGCTTGTAACTCTTCTGGCGTTCCCGCCTCGACGATTCTTCCATTTTCAAACACATAAATTTGATCCGCAGATAGCACATTGTATAAACGATGAGAGATAAAAATAATAATTTTTTCCTGTGCCAGTTGTTTCAAACAATCTAGAATAATTTCTTCACTTGCTAAATCAACACCTGAGGTAATTTCATCAAAAATATAAACATCAGATTTTTTTAATAAAGCTCGCGCTAATAGCAATCGTTGTCTCTGCCCTCCAGATAAATCACTGCCATTTTCATTTAAAATTTCATCTAATTGATGGGGTCTACCTTTTACAAAATCAATTAATTGAACCTCTGATAAAACTCGCCACAATTCTGTTTCACTGGCTGTTTTATTACCCAATAATAAATTATCACGAATACTCATCGGATAAATGTAACCCTTATTATCCACCAAAGTACTTAAATTCGTCAGGCTTTTATGACTTAGCTCTTGCAACTCTAATTGATCCCAAACAATTTGACCCTGATAATCTTGAAAGCGATGAAGCATCAGTTGAACTAAAGTGCTTTTTCCAGAACCAGATTGGCCCACTATCGCTGTGAAATGTCCTTTTTTGAATTCGAGGGAGACATCTTTTAAAGCCAGCGCATAATCCGTATAGCCAAAATCGACATGTTTGAATTGAATTTCACTGACATGATTCATATCTTTTTCACCATAGATCTGTTCTGGTAACGCCAAATAATCAAATAGTTTTTTACAAGCACTGATCCCATTCATTGCTACATGAAATAATGAACCTAACTGACGCATGGGAATAAAAAATTCAGCTCCTAATAAAACGAACATTAAAACACCCATGATTGATATTTGTCCATTTTGATAACTGATTAAAGCTAAACCAATCCCTAATGCCGCACCAGAATAAGAAATAATATCCATTACGGTAATCGAATTTAATTGCATCGACAATAATCGCATGGTAATTTTTCTGAATTGCTCTGCACTGTCTTTTGCATTTTTTTGTCGTGCTTCATCTTGATGATAAGCCTTTAAGGTTGCTAAGCCACTTAGGTTTTCATGAAATTTTGCGCCCAAGTCAGTATAACGGGTCCAATATTTATCTAATATCTTTTTAGCAATTTTCATAACACTCATGATAACAACTGGAATCAGTGGCATGCAGATTAACAAAATAATTGCTGGGAAAACCGCAAATTGCACTAAGGTAGCAAAAATTAACAAAGAAGCCAAGACACAATAAAATAATTGTGGTAAAAAACGCGCATAATAAATTTCTAACTGTTCAATTCCATCAACAGATAGTTGCGCCAAAGTTGCTTGTGGTAATTGCTCTTGACTTTTCCCTAAACGAAAGGCTTTTGTCATTACTTGGTGACGCAGTTTTAAACGTAAATCTGCCGAAGCTCTATATGTTAAGCGCTCTGACCACTTGTTACTCAATGCTTTTAAGATAATGACTGCTATCAAGGTCAAAATTAATGGCAACAAATTGACTGGCTCTCCAGCGAGGTAATTCGCTAGCTTACCAGCAATTTGCCACCACATAATGATAGATAGAGCCAAAGAAAAAAGTCTGACTAAGACTAGCTTAATCAGATTTTTCTTCTCAGTTAATTTAAATAAACGCTGATCAATCAATCTAGTTCACCTATCTTTTCAGACTTAAATTTTCGAGCTTTCTTCCCTCTTAAATACCAAGTTAAGCCAATAACGTGACATATATAGACAACTGCTAATGAGATTCGCATGATAGTATTGTCTACCAACAAGCCAGGAATCAAGAAAATAATAAAGATCATCAAGAACATCCGAATCATACCTTTATTAGTAATCTTCTTTTCAATAATGGGACTTTTCACATATCGCTGATACTTATCAGATTGAACAAATTTTTGATACAATTTATCTGAACTTCTTAACCAAAAAAAGCCAGTTAATAAATAAAAGACTGTTGTCGGTAAAAACGGTAGAAAAATACCCAGCGTTCCTAATGCAAAGGTCATGCTACCTAAGAAAATAAATAATCCTTTCTTCATCTCAACACTCCTACTTTTTTGTTAAGTATAACACACGGAAAAATAATTGAGAATCATTATCAGTATTTTTTTACAAAAAAAGTTTGTTTTTAGCTTTTTTCTACAATTTTTTTCATGCTATTCTTTTTTTAATTCAGATACCTTTATAAAATTGCTTGTTTTAGATCTTAAAAATGCAATAGATTAAATTATTTTTGAAGGACCACTATGATTGTGTTGGTAGAACATTCACAATTGCGTTATACTAATAATAGTTGTTATAGAAAGGGGTTTCAATTATGTCAAATTTGTTTAATTTATCAGGGAAAGTCGCAATTGTAACAGGAGCATCTTCTGGTTTAGGTGCAGATGCTGCCAGAGCTTATGCTGAAAATGGTGCGGATGTCGCTCTTTTTGCAAGACGTGCAGAAAAACTAGAACAAGTGGCTGCTGATATTGAAAAAATGGGCCGCAAAGCGTTAGTTGTACCGACTGATGTAACAAACGAAGAAGCAGTTAAAGCAGGGGTTCAAAAAGTTATTGATACCTTTGGAAAAATTGATATTTTACTGAACAATGCCGGAATTGCTATCGGTGGTGGCGTTGAAGATATCTCTGAAAAAGATTGGGATACTGGGATGAATATCAATGTTAAAGGTCCATTCTTCATGAGTAAATATGTGGTCCCTCATATGCGCAAAGCTAAATACGGTAAAATTGTTAACATCGCTTCGGTGAACGCAATTATTGCTGATAAAATTCCCGTTTTATGGCGCCATAACTATAACGCATCAAAAGATGCAGTTCGTGGCTTAACAATGGGGATGGCCGCTTCTTATGCGCAAGATAATATCACTGTAAACTCAGTAGGTCCTGGTCTTTTCGAAAGTGAAATGACAGAAGGCACCCTATTCAAGAACGATGATTTCTTAAAAGGATACAACTTTAACACACCAGCATCTCGTCCTGGTAAACGAGGAGAACTAAATGGCGCTCTTCTATTCTTCTCATCTGATGCTTCAAGTTATGTAACTGGTCAGTTTATTACTGTTGACGGTGGTGCAACCATCGTTTAGTCAAAAAAGGTAGCCAACTTTTTTAGCTGGCTACCTTTTCTTATATTTTTGCCAGAATTTTACGGACAATATGATCAGTAGTCAGCCCACTATCTGCTAACAATTCTGTCGCTTCAAACCGATCATGAAAAGCTTTTTCCAAGCCATAATTCTGGATGTTTAAATCAGAATCCCCTAAGTAACTGGCGATTGTTTGACCATACCCACCATCTAAAAATCCCATCTTCTAATGTTACAACCACTTGATGATTTTCTTTTAAGGAATCTAACAATTCAGTATCTAAACCAGAAATAAATTTTGGATTAATCAAGGTAGGCTGTAAATCTAGTTTTTCTTTTAAATCAGCAGCTACTTTTTCCGCTAAAGAATAAAAATTCCCCACACCAATCAAAGCAACTTTTGAACCTTTTGCTACCACTTGATTTTTGAATAATTGACCATAATCAGTCACATCCTTTTTGCCAGTCTCAATTAAATCACCCACTGGTACTCGAATCGCTACAGGATGATTGGTTTGTTCAAGTGACCAATCTAACATGGCCAAATATTCTTCTTTATTTGTGGGTGCTAAATAAACCAAATTAGGAATATGACTTAGAAAAGGAATATCAAATATGCCCAAATGACTTTCATCATTCATACTATTAACCGAAGCCCCATAAACTAAAATTGTGCCTGGTAAATCATTTAAAGCTAAATCATGAGAGATTTGATCATAACTTCTTTGCATAAAGGTTGAATAAACTGCCCAAACTGGTTTTGCACCATTTTTTGCCAAACCAGCTGTCATAGTTGCTGCCTGTTCTTCAGCAATACCTACATCAACAAATTGTTTCCCTGCTTGTTGACGCTGTGCTTGATTAAATAAAAGCATTGGCGTACCTGCATTAATCGCGACAATTTTAGGATCCTTCGCCATTTTTTCTAGTAAGAATTCTGCTGTAACACTACTATAAGTGGCGGGATGATTTCCACTACCAAGATATTCTCCTGTCGTCAGACTAAATGGTCCCCCAGCATGAAATTGCTCACGATTTTCTTCTGCAAATTTAAATCCTTTTCCTTTAACCGTATGAATATGCAATAAAACTGGATGATTCACATCTTTCACCGTTTCAAATAAACTGATTAAAGCTGTTAAATCATTTCCATCATTTAAATAGTAATAGTCAAAGCCTAATGCCTTGAAAAAATTATTTTCTACTTGACCGTTGGATTCTCTTAAAGCCTTCAAGTTACCATAAAGACCGCCAAAATTATCAGCAATGGATTGATCATTATCATTAACAATAACAATCGTGTTGGTTCCTTGTTCAACAATATTATTTAAACCTTCATAAGCCAAACCTCCAGAAAGCGACCCATCACCAATCACAGCCACTACATTACTATTTTCATTTTTCAAGTCGCGAGCTTTAGCCACGCCATTAGCTAATGATAAAGAAGTAGAAGTATGACCCACCGTAAATAAATCATGCTCACTTTCTTTTGGATTAGTATAACCAGAAACATCATCATAATGAGCAGCATCAGTAAATGCTTGCATCCGACCTGTCAACATTTTGTGAATATAAGATTGATGAGAAACATCAAAAATAAATTTGTCTCGCGGTGAATCAAAAACATAATGCAAAGCAACTGTCATCTCTACTACCCCTAAATTTGGGCCATTGTGTCCGCCATGACTGCTAATTTTTTCCAATAAAGCTTGACGAGCTTCAGTTGAAACTTGTAGTAATTCTTCAGGTGATAAGTTTTTTAAATCTTGTGGTCCTTCAATTTTTTCTAATAACGTTTTTTGTAATAACATGACAATTCCCCTTTCGTACTTGAACATCCTACAACTTAAAGTGGACTTTAAGTCAAGCACAAAAAGAAAAAAATTTTGAAATAAAATGAAAAAGCCTCAGATCCCTCTGAGACTCAAGCTTATTATGCAAATATTTCTGGTCTTTCTTGCTGAAATTCAGCTAAGATTTCTCTGACTTGCTGGGTGGATTTTGTATTCATCAATTTCACACGTAAATCATTGGCTCCCGGAAATCCTTTGATATATATTTTGAAGAATCGATGTAAACCAACGATTGAACGAGGAACTTTTTCTGCAAACTGATCTTGTAAATCAATTTGTAATTGTAGCAAACCAATCAATTCTTTTGGTGTATGATTTTGTGGTTCTTTTTCAAAAGCATAAGGATTCTTGAAAATCCCACGACCAATCATAATTCCATCAACGCCGTATTTTTCAACTAACTCTATACCCATCTGGCGATCTGAAATATCTCCATTAATAGTAATCAATGTATCGGGAGCAATTTTATCCCGTAAAGCAATAATTTGAGGAATCACTTCCCAATGGGCATCTACTTTGCTCATTTCTTTTCTTGTTCGTAAATGAACCGATAAATTAGCAATATCTTGTTTTAATAAATGACTGATCCAAGCTTCAAGTTCAGCCATTTCATTAAAACCAATACGTGTTTTGACACTCACTGGTAAGCCACCAGCTTTGGCCGACTGAATCAATTCAGCAGCAACATCTGGTCGTAGAATCAGCCCGCTACCTTTTCCTCTTTCAGCAACATTTGACACCGGACAACCCATGTTCAAATCAATACCACTAAAGCCCATTTCCGCAAGACTGATACTCATCTCTTTGAAAAATTCTGGTTTATCACCCCAAATATGTGCTACCATCGGTTGTTCATCTTCCGTAAAAGTTAACCGCCCACGAACGCTTTCGATTCCTTCCGGATGGCAAAAACTATCTGAATTAGTAAACTCAGTAAAAAATACGTCGGGTGCTCCCGCCTCCTTGACTACATGACGAAAAACGACATCAGTCACATCTTCCATTGGTGCTAGTATAAAAAAGGGCTTTGGTAAATCAGCCCAAAAATTATTGCTCATTATCTATTCTTCCTCCTATTACGCTTACAAAACATTCATATTGTACTAAGAATTACAGAAAGAAGCAAAACTTGAGTTTGAAATTTTTCACTATTATTAATCAGCTAAATAGCCTTCGATATTCAGGATGACTTTTTTTGCTAACCGTTCTTTTGCCAAGGAAGTCATGCCCGCATTTCGATTACTCACGAATACGTTGTCTAATTCTGTAATTGTTTCACCTACCGATGCTGCTGTATCACCCAATACAAAATTTCCTGGTTGCGCAAGCCACTGCTTAACTGCTCTCATATTATGACTAGGTGTCAAGGAGACGTTAAATAATATTTTCCCATTTTCCAACAATTGAAATTCTTGCTCTTTAAGCAACACTGTATTTTTACTTAAGCTGGTGATTAAAATATCCACTGTCGGTAATAATTGGTGTAATTCCAAATAGTTTATATCATATTTTTCTTCTAAATCAGCTTTTCTAGTGCGACTATAATAGTAAACTTCAGAATTAAAAAAACGAAAAGTTTCTGCTAAAAGTGAGCCCAATGTCCCCATACCTAGTATGCCAACTTTTAATCCTGTTAGCTCTATCGCATCATTCTTCCACATCGCCGGACCATTACCTTGTAATAATCTAACCAGTTCACTAATCACATATTCTTTCACACCTTCATCGCCATAATCACGAACACCTGTGACTGTGATTCCCATTTTTTCAGCAGTTAAAATATCGACATTCGCATTTTCTGGTGCATAAAGACTGCAACACATGCCAATATATCTAATTTGCGGACAAGCTTCCAAGACTTCCTGATTTATTTCACTAGAAAAACTTAGCATTACACAATCAGCATCGCCAATTCGTCGGATAATCTCTTGCGAATCCTGCGGAATGTCCGAATAAAAAATACTTTCTGTCGCATATACTTTTAATTTTTCATTCCACTCAGGTAACAGTTTGGTTGGTTCAATCGCCACCATTTTTTTGAATTGTTTCATCATTCTGTACTCCTTATTTGAATTGTTTTCATTAGTATTCATTATAGCGATTTCATTTATCAATTGCTAATTTAGAAAAAAGAAAAAGCCTCAGATTTCTCTGAGACTTGACGTACATTTGTAAAACAAATATTAACGACGGATTTCTTTGATACGAGCTGCTTTTCCGTGAAGAGCACGCAAGTAATAAAGTTTCGCACGACGAACTTTACCATAACGAACAACTTCGATTTGTGCAACACGTGGAGTGTGAACTGGGAATGTCCGTTCAACGCCAACACCGTTAGACATTTTACGTACAGTATAAGTTTCGCTGATACCAGCGCCACGACGTTTGATAACTACGCCTTCAAATAACTGAATACGTTCACGGGTACCTTCCACAACTTTCGCGTGAACACGAACAGTGTCACCAGGGCGAAATGCAGGGATATCAGTACGTAATTGTTCTTGAGTTAATTCTTGAATCAATGGATTCATCTTTATCATTCTCCTTATTTCCAAACATTCTTAAGGAAAAACCTCAGCGGAATATCGTAATAGATGAGCTTACACTCACTCGAGTATCTTAACACAAATAAAAGAGCACTGTAAAGAGAATTTTCTTGTCAGAATCATTTTTCTTCAATTTTAATTTCTTTCAGCATTTTTTCCATTTCAGGTGTTAAGTCAAAATTCTCTAGCATATCTGGTCGACGTAAATAAGTCCGTCGCAAAGATTCTTTTAACTGCCATGCTTCAATTAGCTTATGATTTCCGTTGGTTAAGACTTCAGGAACTTTCATTCCTTGAAAATCAGCTGGACGCGTAAATTGAGGGTGCTCCAACAACCCAGTAGAATGAGAATCTGTTTGAGCAGAATTTTTATTACCTAAAACTTCAGGCAATAAACGAACCGTCGCATCAATCATCACCATCGCTCCTAGTTCGCCACCAGTTAAAACATAATCTCCCAATGACACTTCATCAGTAACTAAACTGCGAATTCGTTCATCATAGCCTTCATAATGACCGCAAATAAAAACTAACTGCTCTTCTTGAGAAAATTCTTCTGCCATTTTTTGGTCAAATTGTTTGCCGGCAGGATCTAACAAGATCACTCGCCGATTTTTATTGGCAGTTTCTTCTTCAATTGCTTTTAAATTATCATAGATCGGTTGAACTTTTAAGAGCATGCCAGCTCCGCCACCGTAAGGATAGTCATCGACTTGCTGGTGTTTATTATCAGAATACTCCCGAAAATTATGCAGTTTAATTTCTAATAATTCTTTTTCCACGGCTTTACCAATAATTGATTCTCCCATTGGACCTTCAAACATCCGAGGAAACAAGGTTAGCACATCAATCCGCATTATCTAACAACCCTTCAGGAATTTCTACATCTACCCGTTCATTTTCTAGATCTATTTTTTTTACGACTGATTCAATATAAGGAATTAAAGCATCTTTTTTTCCCTTGCGTTTGACTACCCAGACATCATTTGCTCCAGGAGACAGAATTTCAGTAATTTCTCCCAATTCTTGATTTTGTTCATCAAAAACTTTTAAACCAATAATTTCATGGTAATAAAATTCATTTTCCTCTAAATCAGTTAATTGATTTTCAGATATTTTTAAGACGCCATCTCGTAACGCTTCTGCCAAATTAATATTGTAAATCCCTTCAAAACTTAACAAATCAAAGTTTTTATGCTTTCGATGGTTCGTCACCGTTAATTTCGTTGGTTTTTTATCGTCTTCTCTAAAAAGATAAAGGGTTTCTCCAACTTGATACCGTTCATCTGGAAAGTCAGTCTGTGAAATTACTCGAACTTCACCTTGAACGCCATGGGTATTGACGATTTTACCGACAGTGTAATAATTTATCAAAATTTCCCCTACTTTCTATTATTGATTCATGGAGACAGCCATTTTTAAGCTGTTCATAGTATTTTCATTACTGATTTTATAAACAGTGGTTCCTTCTTGCCAAGCAACTACATTTGAATGATAGTCACTACTAGTTATCATAAAACTACCAGATCCAACATCTTTCGGCGCTGGTAAAAAAGCCTTCTCTAAGTATTCGACAATTTCTTTAGCTAAAGGTTGCGGGTCTTCTCCTTCTAAATTGTTTGCCTGGATTGCCATCGAACAATTGCCTTCTTGCCAATTCAAATAAGTCGAACCTGCACCACTTTGCTGATGCCCAATAATATTATGGCCTAAGTCAGTTGCTTGACCGCCAGCATCAGTATTGGGTGCGACATCATTTTTTGCTTCTTCTGTAGTATTATGGAGAATTCGTTGAAATTGTCCTATAGGTGTTGCATTTGATAATAATGGATCATTTAACGGAATTTGTTTATCTACTAAATAATAGGAAACCGTTAGCGTATTTTCCTCTTCACCAACTGCGATGGCGATTTCTTCAGTTGGATCAACTGAAGTGATCATTGGAAATCTTTCTCTTGGATAATGAGCTTGTAATTCAGTCATGGCTATATTATCACTAGTTTGGTTTTGACTTTTATTTACTTGATTGTCGTTGGAGATTGTTTCAGAAGTTTGTTGGCTATCCGCATTTGTCTGACTAGTTTCAACAGTTTTTTCTTTAGTAGAACTATTTTGACTATTCTCATCGTTGTTTTGACAAGCTGCAAATAAAAGTAACGTACTTGCCAATAAAAAATATTTTTTCATTGAAATCTCCTCCTGTATTTATTTTACCGTAAATACGTCCTAAACCAAATAAAAAAACCTGACGCTAAAATCAAAAGACTTCGGCGTCAGGTTCATTCATTTATTTACCATCAACGATATTTAGACGAACTTTTTTGGGGCCAGTTGTTCGAACACTATAAACTAATGTACGAATAGCTTTCGCTACCCGACCTTGTTTGCCAATAATCCGTCCGATATCTTCCGGCGCAACCGTTAAGTTGTATTCGAAAAAGTCTTTGGATTCGTCAATTTCTAATTTTACTTCGTCTGGCTTAGTAACCAGTGGATGAACAATTGCTAAGACTAATTTTGTTAAATCTTGCATCTGACTTCACCTTATTTCTTTGTAAATTTAGCTTCGTGATGTTTTTGCATGATTCCTTCTGTAGAAAGGATATTACGAACTGTATCAGAAGGTTGCGCACCTTTTTGTAACCAGTTTAAAATATCTTCTTCTTTTAAAACGACTTCTGCAGGGTTTTTTAATGGGTTATATGTACCTACAGTTTCGATAAAACGTCCATCACGAGGAGAACGAGAATCAGCTACGACGATACGGTAAAAAGGTTTCTTTTTAGAACCCATACGTTTCAAGCGAATTTTTACTGCCATGTATTACTACACCTCCATATAATTAATCACAAGATGTAGTCTAACATGCTTTCAAACTCCTGTAAAGAGTTTTTTCTTTACAGCGTGAAAATACTTTAGTTATCACCTATTTATAATGGTGAGCTTATTGTTTGATTAAATTACTTATTTTTTGTAAGATAAATTTGTAATCGAAATTTAGGAGGAAATTATTCATGACAAAAAAAATTGGTTTTATCGTAGGTAGCTTAAGAAAAGACTCTTTCAACAAAATCGTTGCCAAAAAATTCGCGGAATTATTACCAGAAGGTTTTGAAGCGGAATTTATCGAAATCGGTGACCTTCCCCTTTACAACGAAGATTTAGATGCTGAAGGAAATGTTCCTGCTGCATGGACTCGTTTCCGTAATGAAATGAAAAAAGTTGATGGTGTATTCTTCTTCACTCCTGAATACAATCGTTCAGTCCCTGCTGCTTTGAAAAATGCTTTAGATGTTGGTTCTCGTCCTTATGGCGAAAGTATTTGGGGTGGCAAACCAGGTTTAGTTGTTTCTGTATCACCAGGTGCGATTGCTGGTTTTGGTGCAAACCATCACTTACGTCAAAGCTTAGTCTTCTTGGATGTACCAACATTACAACAACCAGAAGCTTACATTGGCGGCATTGCAAACTTAATTGATGAAAATGGAAATATTGATCAAGGTACAGTTGATTTCTTCAAAGTAATCATCGAAAAATATGTAACATTCTTCAATAACTTAGCTGCGTTTGAAGCTTAATATAAAAAAATAAAGCGAGTAACATTCAAGACCGAATGTTACTCGCTTTTTTTCTTTAAATGTAACTCCGCAAATTGTCCAAATTGACGGGTTTCTACTAAAGTAAATTGCTGTTTTCGTTCTTGCGTTAAAAATAAGGGAATTCCTGAGCCTAATAGAATTGGAACAATCTGAATCCACCATTCATCAATTAGTTCGGCTGCCAATAATTCTTTAACTAGACCGGCGCCACCTACAACCCAAATGGTTTTATCTACTGGTAGATTTTGAACAAATCTAACCGGATCCCCTGAAATCAATTCAAACCCATCTATTAAATCTAGAGGCTGATGACTAAAAACAAAATTTTCAGTGTCAGCATAGAAATTGACTGTACCCATCTCTGCCTGTGCTCCTTGATAAGTCTTTCGACCCATCATAGTATAATCCAAGCTTTGGTAAAATCTCTCATAATCATCAGAATTATCTCCTGGATTTGTAGTTAACCACTCTAATGAATGATCCTGATCAGCCAAATAGCCATCTAAACTGATAGCACCATAAAAGACAACTCTTGCCATTTAGAAATTCCTCTCTAATTCTTTTACCTCACGATATCGAAAACAAGCGATTTCGTGATCATTTATTATGCCGACAGCTTGTAAGAAAGCATAAATGGTAGTTGAGCCAACAAATTTAAAGCCTTTTTTCTTCATATCCTTCGTAATTTCATCTGATAATTCGTTGGATACAGGAACCTCAGTGATATTTTTTCGCTTGCCATCAATCACCTTTCCTTGCGTAAATTCCCAAATATAATCTGAAAAACTTAATCCACCAGCTTCCATCTCCAAGACTTTTTGCGCATTATTAATCGCTGCTTCTATTTTTCTGCGATTGCGGATGATTCCTGCATCTTGCATTAACTCTGTAATTTTAGCCTCATCATAATGAGCAATTTTTTCAATGTTGAAATTATCATAAGCGGCATCAAAATTATCTGATTTATTCAATATTGTTGACCAACTTAATCCAGCTTGATTCATATCCAGAATTAATTTGCGGAATAATTTTTGACTATCATAAACCGGCACGCCCCATTCTTCATCATGATATTTTTCTTCACTTTTACTGCTGTTAGCCCACATACATCTGTGCATTTTTTCCACCTCATTTTCTTTAGTGTACCAGAAATTTCAAAAAAAAGATTGCGCCACTCAAGTGTACTATGTATACTAGTACACATAAAATAAAAGAAGGAGATTCCAGATGGTTAAAATAAATAAAAATAGCCATAAAGCCTATTATGAACAACTTGTCTTGGGTATTAAAGAAGATATTCTTCAAAATATTTTGCAGCCTGGAGATCGCATTCCTTCTGTTCGTGAAATGGCCAAGCAATTATTAATGAATCCCAATACGGTGAGTAAGGCCTATAAAGTTCTTGAGGCTGAACAAGTTTTAATCACCGTCAAAGGTAAAGGAACTTTTGTCCGGGAAAACAGTAAACTTCCTCGAAATGAACAAAAGATCCAACAATTAAAAGAACAAATTGGCGATTTAGTCGTAGAGGCAAAACATTTACAAGTTTCTTCAGAAGAATTAATTGGTTGGATACAACAAGAAGAAGACAAACTAGGAGGACCTAATCGATGATGATACACGGATTATATAAAACAATTAATCAGCAAATTGTGCTAGAAGATATTCATTTTACATTAGCTCAAAATGAAATTGTTGGTCTGATTGGTCGAAATGGTTCAGGAAAAACCAGTCTCTTTCGTTTATTAGCTGGCTACTATTTACCTGACTCAGGGGATATTCAAATTAACCAACAATCCATTTACCAAGAGCCGACAATCAAAGAGCAAATTTTTTTTATTGACGAAAAGGAAAATTTTTTGAATACTTATTCTCTTAAAAAGATTAATACTTTTTATCGTTTAAACTATCAAAACTTTGATCAAGATTTATTTTTGCAATTGACTCACCAATATGACTTATCACTTCAACTAAATTACCGTCAATTATCGAAAGGCATGCAAGGTTTGTTTCAAATGATTCTGGCGATTTGTTCCAACGCAACTTATTTATTACTAGATGAACCTTTCGATGGTTTAGACGTTATTGTTCGTAAGCAGGTCATTGGATTATTACTAGAGCATTTAAGTGAAAAAAATCGGACTGCTTTGATTGCTTCCCACAACTTAAGTGAATTAGAAGGATTAATTGATCGAGCATTACTTTTAAAAGACAACAAGATTAATAAAGAATACTGTCTGGAAAATATGCGAGAAACAGCTAAAAAAATCCAGCTGGTATTTAAAACCAAGAAAATCCCGGTAATTGTCAAAGAAAATTCTAAACTGATTAATTTTCAAGGTCGGGTGATTACTGTTGTTTTTGAACATTACACTCCAGAATTAGCTGATCAAATAAAAGCTTATGATCCTTTAGTTTTTGAAGAATTACCATTATCTTTAGAGGATTTATTTGAAGCAAATTTAAATGCGCCCCAGAAAAAAATTTTAGATAGGAGTATCTCAAATGGTTAAATCGATTTATTTTGAACGGTATAAAAAACCACTGATCGCCTTTTGCCTGCTGATTATCGGAATTTGTTTAGTCAATGCGAAATTTCAGAGTGACTCTTGGCATCAATCCTACACCCATTACACAGAGGACTCACAAGCTAAACAAAATTTTGAAGATTTTCAAACAGAATACTCCTACTGGGATGACAAATCTCAAAATAATCGAAATTACCAGAATTTCCAAGAATATATTGATTCTAATTTGTATGTCTATCAGCCAGCAACGAACATGTATAATCCATTGAAAATTCCCGCTGCAACAGACTATGAATCACATGAAACCTATATTACTAATACAACAAATTATTCTTCAATTTTATTATTCCTAGTACCATTAGCTGGTTTTTTACTTTTTTTCTTAGACACAAAAACAGGTTTCAATCATTTTCTTTTCTCTCTGCCAGTGACCAGAAAAGAATTATTTATAAAAAAACTTATCTATATTGGTGGACCGATATTATTAACAGTTCTAGCGGGACAAATTCTTTATGCTGTATTGATCCATAATATGATTCCAGCACCTTATATGAATGCCACATTAAGTCAACTTTTTGTTTCAGTTATCAATTATTTTTTCTTAATTTCGACAATATTTTTTGTCAGTACTTTTATTGGCTCAATGGTAGGTAATCTAGCTTTTGGGCCCTTGACTTGGTTGGTTTTTTGGATTTTCACCTATTCTTTCCCTAATGCCATCTCTGCTATTTTTGAAACCATTTCAATTAGTCAAAATAACACACCTTCGATACCTAGTAACTTATTTATCACCACAGTTGGAAAAACAGGTGGTTATTTATCGATGAGTCTGCTCTTTATATTGCTCAGTCTAGGCTTCTTAACTTGGGGATATAAAAAAAATCAGACAATCAGCCTAGAAAATGATGGTAACTATCTACTCAATCAAGAATCTCGCTGGCCCGTCTGGATTTTCATGACTAGCTTTTGTACATTCATTTTAGGAAATACTTTTTTTAGTCCTTGGTATTCATACTATATCAGCCGCTCAATTGGTGAAATCTATTCAGTTTGGCGGCCAATCGGAAGTAGTTTATTGATTTTAATCTTAGTTGGTTTGACTTGTTATGTGGTGGTTTTCTTTTCAACCATTAAAGAAAAATTTGCTTCAAGAAGAAAACAGATAATTCACTCAGAATAATTTTGGGAGGGATACTCCATGTTTTTAGAGATTCTTTTTACCTTATATCAGATTTTTTGTATTTTTCTTCCATGCCTTATTTATCAATGGATCTATTTACGAAAAAATACTGATCCAATTCCCTTATCTCGATTAGTTTGGCGTTATATTTTTATTTTTTATCTTTATTTAGTCATCAATATTACTGGTGTTGGAACACTTTGGGATATTTTAAGCTATCCAGAAATTATCAGAATTGACGAAATTAGTTTAATCCCTTTTCAGGCTAGTAGTTTAATGACAAATTTATTGAATGCTTTCATGTTTATGCCCTTAGGTTTTTTATTACCTCTGATTTGGAAAAAGTATCGTCAGTGGTTCGCTCCGATTTCCTTAGCCTTTGGATTTTCATTAATGGTTGAATTATTGCAACTATTCAATCGTCGAGTAACTGATATTAATGATTTGATGATGAATACCTTAGGTGCTTTTTTAGGTTTTCTTATATGGCGAGGATGGCAATGCTTAATAAACCAAGAGAGTAAAGAAATTATGGCATTTAACAAACATGAAGCTGCTAGTTATATTTTTCTTAGTTTGATAGGAACGTTCTTTTTATACAATTGGCGCTTTTTCTTGCGTTTTTTATAGAGGAGGACATTTTTAATGAATACAAAAAGAAATGGCAAAATACTACTGACAGTCTACTTAATTGTTCTTGTCTGGATTTTACTTTTTAAGCTCGCTCTTTCTTTACCTGGAATTATTCAATCGTTCAATACGCAACGCAGTCTTAACTTGATCCCTTTCCAAGGCTCAACAATTATTAATGGGAAAATTGGTTTTTTAGAAATTTTCTATAATTTTTTAATCTTCCTTCCTTTTGGTGGTTTACTGTCTGTTTCCAGTAAACGAACCTCATTTTTAGAAAAAACAATGCTGATGATCGCTTTTAGTTTAACCATTGAAATTCTACAGTTTATTTTAGGTATTGGGGCATCCGATGTGACCGATTTATTGATGAATGCTTTAGGTGGGATAATGGGTTTGCTGATTTATCGTTTATTATTACGTTCATTTTCTGAGATAAAATTAGACAAGTTTTTAGTGATGCTTGGTAGCGTAATTTTCGTACTTTGTTTAGCTTTCGTTGCCTTTATTATTATTTACAACTTATAAAAAAAATGGGGCATCCAGATAAGATGCTCCATTTTTTCACTTCAATCTATTTACGTTTCTTTTTCTTCTTCTTATTTTTCTTCACCATCCGGTTCATGGCCATCTTACCCATTTTACCTTTGATTCCTGAGCCAAACATTTGGTCCATTCCTGCTGGCATCGAGCCCTTAGACATTTGTTGCATCATTTTACGAGATTCTTTAAATTGTTTAATCATTCGATTAACTTCAACCACAGAATTTCCTGAACCTGCTGCAATTCGACGACGGCGACTTGGATTTAATAAATCAGGATCTTCCCTTTCGGCTTTCGTCATTGAATAGACCATGGCTTTTTTTCGTTCCACATCTTTTGGATCAACTTGAATATTTTCGATTCCAGGCATTTGATTCATTCCTGGAATCATTTTGATTAAATCTTCAATTGGTCCCATGCTCATTACTTGATCTAATTGTTCGATAAAGTCATTAAAATCAAAGCTGTTTTCCTTCATCTTACGCGCAAGTTCTTCAGCCTTTTGTTCATCATAATCTTGCTGCGCTTTTTCAATTAAAGTCAGCATGTCCCCCATCCCTAAAATCCGAGAAGACATACGATCTGGATGGAATACTTCTAAATCAGTTAGTTTTTCACCAGAACCAATAAATTTAATTGGCGCACCAGTCACTGACCGAATTGATAGTGCTGCACCACCACGAGTATCCCCATCTAATTTGGTAATAACAACCCCAGTGATACCTAATTGTTCATTAAAGCTTTCTGCTACATTGACTGCATCTTGTCCAGTCATCGCATCGACAACTAATAAAATTTCGTTTGGATTAGCCAATTCTTTGATTTGTTTTAACTCATCCATCAGCGTTTCATCAATATGTAAACGACCAGCGGTATCGATTAAAACATAGTCATTTTTCTTTTCGCGGGCTAATTCCATCCCTTGACGTACGATTTCAACTGGACTAACATCTGTTCCCATATCAAAAACAGGTACATCTAACTGTTGTCCTAAAACTTTTAATTGATCAATCGCCGCAGGACGATAAACGTCTCCAGCAATCATTAATGGTCGGGCATTTTCATTTTTTATTAGATAATTTGCCAATTTTCCAGCAAAGGTTGTCTTACCAGCCCCTTGCAAACCAGCCATCATAATTACCGTTGGAATCTTAGGTGATTTTTCTAAGCCGACAGTTTCAGAGCCTAAAGTTTTAGTCAATTCTTCATCAACAATTTTGACGATTTGTTGTGCTGGAGATAAGCTGTCTAAAACTTCTTGGCCTAAAGCCCGTTCCCGTACATCTTTTGTAAAGCGTTTCACAACTTGCAAGTTAACATCGGCTTCTAATAAAGCCAAACGGATTTCTCGCATCATTTCGGTAATATCTGATTCAGTAATTTTACCTTTTCTTCTTAATTTACTCATCGCCTGTTGCAGACGTTCGGTTAAACTTTCAAATGCCATTTATTTTCTCCTTCTATTCATCTAAATCTTGTAATTCTTTGATATCACTAGCTAAATGCTCATCTTTTGGATAATGTTCACTGACATACGTTTCAAGACGTTCTAACACATCTTGTCGTACCATATAGTCAGAAAACAAAGATAGCTTGCGTTCATATTCTTCTAAGATTTTTTCTGTCCTTTTGATATTATCATAAACTGCTTGTCGACTCACGCCATATTCTTCAGCAATTTCTCCTAAAGAAAAATCATCGGCATAATACAGTTCCATATAATTCATCTGCTTTTCTGTCAGTAATGTTGCATAGAATTCAAACAGTGCATTCATGCGGTTCGTTTTCTCAATATCCATTTAAGACACCCTCTAACTGACTTTCTTCTGAATATATTTTAATTCCATGATTGATAAAATAAGCTGTTGCAACACCGACACCGTTTATTTTTGTCCCTGAAAAAGTGCCATCATAAATTTTTTTACTGCCACAAGACGGGCTACGTTCTTTTAAAATTAATTCAGTTATTTGTTGCTTTTCTAGCTTTTCATAGGCACGAATTGCACCTTGCTTGAAAGATTCTGTCACATCTTGACCGTTTTTATCGATTACTCTAGCTTCTTCTTGCCAGACATCAAAGCCATCTCCGCCAACAATTTCTGCTGGTGTTCGTGGTGTTGACATCTCTCCTAAAACTTCTGGACAGATTAAAACTGCTTCATGGTCAGCTAAATAATCTTTAATTTGTTTGATTTCATTATGGTTACCATCATAACGACAAGCAATTCCCGCCAAACACGAACTAATTCCTAACATAAGCTCCTCCATTCCGATAAAAAAGGTGACAAAACTGCCTATTCATTATACCATTTATTCATAGTAGTAAATAGTCCTACAAGGATGAAAAGAAAACAACATTGATTTTTCATTTTTCAGATTTAAAAATAATAAGCGAACAATAATTTATATATTTAAAAGGAGAACCTAATGAAACATATACTGGTTGTTGACGATGAACCGTCAATTGTTACACTATTAACCTTTAACCTTGAAAAAGAGGGTTATCAAGTTACTTCAGCAGAAGATGGATTGATTGGTTATGAACTAGCTTTAGCAGAAAACTATGACTTTATCATTTTAGATGTCATGCTGCCTTCAATGGATGGTTTAGAAATTGCAAAGAAATTACGACAAGAAAAAATTGACACGCCAATACTAATGCTGACAGCTAAAGATGAGGCAATTGATCGAATTTTAGGTTTAGAGATTGGTGCAGATGATTACTTAACCAAACCCTTTTCTCCAAGAGAAGTTTTGGCCCGGATGAAAGCTATTTTCCGTCGGATCGAGCCTAGACGGGAAAAAGAAGATACTACTCACGAATATTTAACTGCCGGTGAAATTCAAGCTGATTTAAGCAATTATCAAGTCACAGTTCGTGGCGAAAAAATTGAATTAACACCTAAAGAATTTGAGCTGTTGGTATATTTTATGAAGCGTAAAAATCGAGTCATTGATCGAGATACTTTGTTAGATCGCATCTGGCAGTATGATTTTTCTGGTCAAAGTCGAATTGTTGATGTACACGTCTCACATTTACGGGAAAAAATTGAAGCCGATCCAAAACATCCGCAATATCTACAAACTGTTCGTGGCTTTGGATATAAATTTCAGGTACCGGAACAATGAAACGCAGACAACTAGACTATGTTGTTTTATTACTCATCATTGGGCTATTATTTTTTGGCAGCTGGCGTTTAGCAAATCGATTTTATACCAATCAATTAATTAGCCAACAGGAACAAACGCTAGAAGAAAATGGTCGCGTTTTATCCAGCCAACTAGATTTAAACAATTTAACTGATGAAAAAAATCAGCAAACCATTGATCAATTTTCACAAGAAACAGAAGAAAGAATTACTTTATTGGATGCTGATGCAAAAATTATCTATGATACTTTTGATCACAGTCTCCACGACAGTCGGAGTAATCGACCTGAAATAAAGTCTGCCATTGATGGTAATAGTGTCGGCTCTGCTGTCCGCTATAGTGTTACTTTAAAAGAAAATCTGCTCTATACTGCTCAGCCGATAAATCAACAAAATCAAATGGTGGGGATTATTCGAATTGCGAAACCAACAGCTGTTTTCGAAGAGCAAACGCAAAATTTCCGTCGCTCCATCTTCTTTGTCTTTTTACTTTTTTATTTAGTCATCTATGGTATTATTTTTTATTTAATCTATCAACGTAATCGGCCTATCCAAGCAGTTCTACCCGTATTAAAGCGAATGGTCGAGCAGCCTGATAAAAGCAATTATGTCATGCAAAACTCTTCTCAGTGGCAGGAATTATATCTGACCATCAATGAATTAGGGGAACAAATTAATCAAACATATGCTGCCTATACTTCAACTGAGGAACAATTTACTACCTTGTTTCATGAGTTAATGATTGGGGTTTTCATGATTGATACTGAAGGAAAAATTGTTATGATGAATCCAACGATGGAAGAGATGTTGCAAGTTGCTGGTGCGGAAAACCATTTCTATTGGGATGTTTTTAAAGACAATAAAATGATTCAATTAATTCAGCAAACACTTGTCGAAAAAAAACAGATTTATGAAGAAATTACTTTACAAGAACCCTCGCAACTTAGCTTAGAAGTGCGTATGCGTTATTTAGAAAATTTAGTCAATGGTGATCAGATTATGGCTACTGTTTATGACCTAACTCATGTCCGTAATTTAGAAAAAATTCAACGGGATTTTGTGGGTAATGTCTCCCATGAATTGAAAACGCCAGTGACTTCACTAATTGGTTTTACAGAAACCCTATTAGATGGCGCAAAAGAGGATCCTGAACTAACCACTCAATTCCTGGAAATTATCGAAAAAGACGCCAAACGTTTGCAACATTTAATTACTGATATCATCGAACTTTCTAAAGACAGCACCCATTTATCTGATCAGTGGCAAACGATTGATTTAGATTTATTTTTACAACAGCAAGTCGATTTGTATAATCATCTATTAACACAAAAAAATATTTCAGTATCCATTGATAAAAATGGTTCAGCACTTTTCCAGACACAATTAACTTTCTTCCAGCCAATTGTCAAAAATTTACTGGAAAATGCGATTCAATATTCTTCTCAAGATAGTCAAATTATCATAAGTTATGATAATGCCAATGACCCTTTAATTTTGAAAATTCAAGATCAAGGCGTCGGTATCAGTCAAGCGGATCAAGAACGTATTTTTGAAAGATTTTATCGAGTCGATAAAGACCGTAGTCGCCATTCTGGCGGTACTGGTTTAGGGTTAGCTATCGTAAAAGAATATAGTGAAATCCTTGGCGGCACCGTCAACATTGACAGCCATCCTCAACTAGGCTCAACTTTTATTGTAACTCTACCAAAACATTAAAAAAGGACTGTTAGATTTTTTCTAACAGTCCTTTTTCATATTATTGATTTGTTACATTACCCTCTGCATCACGTTCTACTTTCATTTCGGTGATTGGTAGATAACCTAATTTTTTGACTGGTCCATTTTGGATTTCATCAGTTGTCATATAATCCATGAAATCTTTCAATGCGCCTTTAGGTTCACCATTAGTATACATATGCTCATATGACCAAATTTTCCAGTCGTTGGTTTCAATATTTTTAGCATTAGCAGTGATACCATCAACTTTCAATGCTTGTAAACTATCATCTAAATAAGAAAGTGCTAGGTAGCTGATTGCCCCAGGTGTATCGCCAACAATTTTTTTCACAGTTCCTGAAGAATCCTGTTCTTGTGCCTTGATTGGCTCTTGTCCATCTAAAGCAAATTCTTCAAAAGTTGCCCGTGTACCACTTCCAGAAGCGCGATTGATCACGTTAATTTCTTGATCTTTTCCACCAAGTTCTGACCAATTAGTAATTTTACCCGTAAAGATATCAATTAATTCTTGTTTCGACACGTCTTCAACGCCTACATCTTTATTTACTACTGGAGCAAATCCTACAACAGCGACTTTATGATCGACTAATTTGCTAGCATCGACACCTTCACCGGCTTCAGCAAAAATATCTGAATTACCTATCTCAACAGCACCGCTATTAATTTGACTTAAACCAGTCCCACTTCCGCCACCTTGGACCGAAATTTGAACATTCGGATGTTCTGCTACGTAACTTTCTTGAGCAGCATCAACTAATGGTTGTAAAGCTGTTGATCCAACTGCAGTAATTTTAGCTGCCTCATCACCACCACTGCTATCCTGACTAGAATCATTACTACTTCCACAACCTGCTAATACAAGTCCTGATACAAATAACGTTAAAAATAATTTCTTCATCATTAATCTCCTTAACATTTCGACTGTCTTCGTCTTATTTGAAAAAGTCGTTTCTTTATTACAAAAACAACTTTAACAAAGCTTTGTAAATGAAGAATTGTTTTAAGGTAAAGCTCTCGTAAAGATATGTAAATTTTTAGTAAAGACAAAATAAAAGTCATTTTCCTAGTTTTGACGTACAATATTTTCGAGGTGAGGAAAATGCTTATCATTTATTATTTTATCGACGATACTGTTACTAAAAAAGCTTATCAAAATGCAGCGGATTTCATTGGTGCGCAATTAAAAGAAGTCCCCGATTTAGAAGATTACTATCGAATTGATAAAGTGATTTTAGCCGACCAAGAATTAACGCTGAAAAATAAAACTATCGGTGGCTTGTTCGATCATTTGAATAAATAAAAAATAAGGTTGCGACATCTAAATCGCAACCTTATTTCTTATTTCCCTAAATATTCAGTTAGTCGTTTTACCGCTTCTTCTAAATCTTCCATCGATGCAGCATAACTCAAACGGACATATCCTTCTCCTTCAGGACCAAAAGCACTTCCTGGGATTAACGCCAGTTTATTTTTCTTTGCTAAATCCAAACAGAAATCCATGGCATTCAACTGGATATCAGCAGGTATTTTTGCAAATAAATAAAATGCCCCTGATGGACGAGCCACATCAAATCCTAAATCCGTCATAGCTTGATACAAATAATCTCTTCTAGCTTTGTATTCTACCCGCATAATTTCACCATCGCGAATACCCTCAATTAAAGCCTCAACTGCAGCCATTTGAGAAATCGTAGATGCTGCTGTAACTAAATATTGATGGACCTTTATAATTTGATCGGTTAATTCTTTCGGTGCACAAATAAATCCAATTCTCCAACCAGTCATTGCATGAGATTTAGACAACCCATTAATAACGATAGTTTGATCGCGCAAGTATTTCCCAAATGAAACATGCTCACCTTCGTAATTCAATTCACTATAAACTTCATCACTTAGCACAAAGACTGAATATTTTTTCAAAGTTTCTGCCAAAACTCGTACTTCTTGATCGTTATAAGCAACCCCAGTTGGATTAGACGGTGATGTCATGATAATCGCTTTTACTTTATCACCATGCTCTGCCATTGCTGCTTCTAATTTTTCTGGCGTCAAAACAAATCCACTATCTCGTGTATCAATCGCAACTAGCTCAGCGCCAGCTAAAGTAACAATCGGTTCGTAGCCAGGATAAGTTGGCGCCGTAATCAGCACTTTGTCTCCCGGATTCAAAATCGCCAATAAGCTAGCAGAAATTGCTTCTGTTGCACCGACTGTAACTAAAATTTCATTCTCAGGATTGTAATGTAAATCATATTTCTCTTTGAAAAATTGACTAACACCTTCACGAACGTTCACTAAACCAGCCATACCACTATAATGACTGTAATTATTTTCAATCGCATCTTGTCCTGCTTTTTTAACATGCCCTGGTGTATTGAAATCTGGTTCACCTAAAGTCAATTTTAACATCCCAGGAATTTGTGATACTTCCTGATCAAATTGACGAATCAACGATACTTCAATCTTATAAACATTATCATTAAATCTATCCTGTAATTTATTCATAAAAACCCTCCATTTCTAATCATATTATCACAATAAAAAAGATAGTAAAGATTCAATTTCTTTTTTTCAATTCAAATAGAAATAGTTATTAAAATATCGCAAAATTTCCTTATCACTAAGATTCAATGGAAGAAAAATAAAATAACTTTAATTATCTATCATCATTCTTATCTGAAGATTGAATAATGATATTAGTAACTATAAAATAACAATATAATTACTATTAGGAGATAAATATGCTATTTTATAATAAAGTATGGTCGCTTTCTTTTCTCTACTTTTTAATTCCCTATTGCCATCTAGCTTTAGCTATTGACTACCAATACCATTCATTGCTAGGTATTTTCATTGCTTTATTTATCGTCTCCATATTAGGATTTTTTGCTGGTAAAACCAATTATGTTTTCCATTTATTATTAGGTAACTTTATCAATCTGATTCTTTCTTACCTGATTATTCTATTAGAAACAAAATTCGTTGTTGCTTATGACAATAGCTTTTTAAATATTTCTGTTTTGTACAGTTTATTCTTAATAGCACAATTAATCAGTTGCTTTTGGGGCAAACTGTTTAGGAGTGAAAAAAAAGGCTTACTAAAGTAGCAAAAATAAATAATTATTCAAAAAAAAAGAGCTTTCCTGTTGCCAGGAAGGCTCTTTGATTATTGTCATAAAAACAATCGCGAATAATTGAATTATTCTGCAGCGTTTGTATCTTTGAGACCGTATTTTTTGTTGAAACGATCGACACGTCCATCTGCTTGTGTGAATTTTTGACGTCCAGTATAAAATGGATGTGAGTCAGAACTTGTTTCAACACGAATAACAGGATAAGTATTGCCATCTTCCCATTCGATTGTTTCTTGTGAAGATTTTGTAGAACCTGACAAGAATTTGAAACCAGTCGTTGAATCCATAAATACAACTGGGTGATATTCTGGGTGAATTCCTTGTTTCATCTTTTTTCGCTCCTTTGCCCTGAATCATTTGCTGAATCAGAGTTATTTTTGCATTTTCGCAACAGATATATACTATCATGAAAAATTCAGCAATGCAATTATCTTTTCATATTTTTTCGTGGGGCGCGACTACCAAATGAAACATCTTTGAAAGCTTCAAAAAAGGCTTCATTATTATTGGTTTTACGTAGAAACTGAATAAATTGTTGGGTATATTCCAAAGAATCTCCCACCATATTTTTACGAATTTTCCAAATTTCTTCTAAGTGTTCTGGTGCCATCAGCAACTCTTCTTTTCGGGTACCAGATTTTTTAATATCAATTGCTGGGAAGACGCGACGTTCAGATAATTCACGTGATAATTGTAACTCTAAGTTCCCAGTTCCTTTAAACTCTTCATAGATAACGTCATCCATACGGCTACCTGTATCAACTAAAGCTGTAGCTAAGATTGTTAAACTACCGCCTTCTTCAATGTTTCGTGCCGCGCCAAAGAATTTCTTTGGTTTAAATAAAGCATTAGGATCAATACCGCCGCTCAAAGTCCGGCCACTTGGCGGTACTACTAAATTATAAGCCCGAGCCAAACGGGTAATACTATCCATTAAAATCACGACATCGCGTTTGTCTTCAACTAAGCGCATTGCTCTTTCTAGCACCAATTCAGAGACACGCGTGTGATTACTTGGTTGTTGATCAAATGTTGAATAGACAACGTCACCTTTAATGCTACGTTCTAAATCAGTTACTTCTTCCGGACGTTCATCAATCAATAGCACAATTAATTCAACTTCTGGGTAGTTATCTGTAATACCATTGGCAATTTCTTTTAACATAGAAGTTTTACCAGCTTTCGGTGGTGCAACAATTAATCCTCGTTGACCAAATCCAACTGGTGCAAATATATCAATCATTCGAGTAGATAAACGGCCACCGGTTGTTTCTAGCGTCATATGACGGTTGGGATAAAGTGCGGTTAAGGCTGGAAAATGAGGACGTTCTTTAGCTTCTTCAGGATCCTTACCGTTAACTGATTCTACGTGCATTAATCCGTAATAACGCTCTGATTCTTTTGGTGGACGGGCTTTTCCGGCAACTTTATCGCCATTTCTTAATCCAAAACGACGAATTTGCGAAGAAGAAATATAAATATCTTCCGCACTTGGCCCATAATTAATTGGACGCAAAAAGCCGTAGCCTTCTTGTCCGACGATATCCAAGACACCTTCCATATAAAAGAAGCCTTGCTTTTCAGCTTGGGCACGAATAACTGCCAAAGCCAATTCTTTTTTATTCATTTTATTGTAATAGGGAATCTTGAACTGGCGCGCATAACCGTAAATATCTTTTAGGGTTTTGTTTTCCAGCTCAGCCATTGTTAAATAGTCGCTCATTTTAAACCTCTTCCTGCACTTCTTCTTCGATCATTTCAATGGTTGCACCAAGATTTGTCAATTTTTCAATAATGTGGTCATAGCCTCTTAAAATATATTCAACATTGTAAATTGTTGTTTTACCTTCTGCCATTAATCCAGCAATTACTAAACAAGCACCTGCTCTTAGATCAGAAGCTACAACCTCAGCACCATGCAATTTATTCGGGCCATTTAAAATAATTAAATTACCCGCTACTCGAGCGTTAGCACCCATTCTTACCAACTCAGGAATATGATTAATCCGCTTTGAATAAATCGTATCAGTAATTTCGCCTGTTCCATGAGCCTTAAGCAATAATGATGTCAGCGGCTGTTGTAAATCAGTCGCGAATCCTGGATAAGGAGAAGTCGTCACACTAACCATCTTTAAATCATGAGAAGGCAATACTTCAATCGCATCTTCAGAAATATTCATTTTTACGCCAATTTCTTGTAATTTTGCGATAAAACTTTCTAAATGTTCATAAATCACATTGTGGACTGTTATCCCTTCACCCATTGCTGCTGCCATCGATAAGTAAGTCCCCGCTTCGATTCGATCGGGGATAATTGAATGAATCGTGCCATGTAATTCATCTACACCTTCAATTCTAATTTCATCAGTACCCGCACCACGAATTTTTGCGCCCATATTATTTAGTAAGGTCGCTACATCAATAATTTCTGGTTCACGGGCAGCATTTTCGATAATTGTTCGCCCTTTTGCTTTAACAGCTGCCAACATGACATTAATCGTTGCCCCTATGGAAACAACATCCATAAAAATTCGCTCACCATTCAGGCCATCCTCATTTGTACGCAAATAAATCACACCATGCTCATTGGAAACCTCTGCACCTAAAGATTCAAAGCCTTTAATGTGCAGATCAATCGGACGCGGACCTAAGAAACAACCACCTGGCAAACCAACAACGGCCTCCCCAAATTTTCCTAACAAAGCACCCATGAAATAATAGGATGCTCGTAGTGAATTAATTTTTCCGCTTGGCATTGGAATTGACACCACATTGGTAGGATCAATCACCATTTTATTATTTGAAAAATCAACCTTTGCACCCATAATTTCTAAAATTTCAATCAAAGAATACACATCTTGAATGTCTGGTACACCTTCTAAAGTTACCGGCGAATCCGCCATAATCGCTGCAGGAATCAACGCTACCGCACTATTTTTTGCTCCACTAACAGTAACATCGCCTTTTAATGGTTTCCCACCAATAATTTCTATTTTTTTCATAATTTATATTCACCTATACGTTTTTTATTTTCATCATTTTAAATTACATAGACCAACAACCATTTTATCATAAAATTGATTTTATAAAAAGATAGGCGTAAGAACTTATGAAAAGTACAAAAAAAACCTCGGATTTCTCCGAGGTTAAATCTGTTTTAATTAAGCTTTACCAGCTGAACCAAACCAGTCAATGTGTTCTTCAGCATCTTTGATGATTGCTTCCACACCTGGTGCTAATAATTTACGAGGGTCAAATCCTTTACCTTCTTGATCTTTACCAGCTTCGATGTAAGCACGTGTTGCTTTAGCGAAAGATAATTGGAATTCAGTATTTACGTTTACTTTAGAAACACCCATAGAGATTGCTTTTTCGATTTGTTCTTGAGGAATACCAGAACCACCGTGTAATACTAGAGGTACATCATTACCTACAGCATTTGCAATTTCTTGTAAGTGATCAAACGCTAAACCTTTCCAGTTTTCAGGATATACACCATGGATATTGCCGATACCACAAGCTAAGTAGTCGATACCAGTGCCAACCATTTGTACACATTCGTTTACGTCAGCTAATTCGCCAGCACCGATAATGCCGTCTTCTTCGCCGCCGATTGAACCAACTTCACATTCAACTGATACACCTTTTGCATGTGCTTTTTCTACAACGTCTTTAGCTAATTTCAAGTTTTCTTCGAATGGTAAATGAGAACCATCAAACATAACTGAAGTATAGCCAACTTCGATACATTCTAAAGCAGCTTCGTATGAACCATGGTCTAAGTGAATTGCTACGGGAACTGTGATACCCATAGAATCTACTAAGTCAGTAATTAAATCTACACATAATTTGTAGCCGCCCATATATTTAGCAGCACCCATTGATGTTTGGATTAAAACTGGCGCTTTTTTAGCTTCTGCAGCTCGTAAAATCGCTTGTGTCCATTCCAAGTTGTTTGTGTTAAATCCTCCGACAGCGTAACCGCTTTGGCGTGCTGCATTTAAGAACTCTGCTCCTGATACTACTGGCATAAATAAATTCCTCCTAAGAATTTTCTTTTTGGCTAAGACGAATCTTAACTAACGACCCTATCATATCAAAGTTTTTACAAGTTTGCTACCACAAACCTTTTAGTAAACACTTACATTTTACAAATATTTTTTATTTTATTTTTTTCAGATAAGTGAAAACATATGAATTAAATTGATGGACTGAAAAAAGTTGTTTCCTTCAATCGTGGAACCCGTAATTTATCTATTCCTTGTTGTAAATCAACCAAATTTTTATAAGAAGGAATATCCTCCACAACAAAAAGTTTATCATTGGGAATTTTTTTCAAAGTAAAATTGGCTACGTAAATATCCACTTCAATTGTTTGAGGATCTTTCAAGTAATAGAATGAGTCGGGCTGAACTTTAGTTTCTATTTTTTTGCCAAAAACTGCTTTTAGGTAATTAGCTAATGATTCCGCATGATACCTTCCTAGATCACTAAATACTGCAACTTCAACAACTTTTCTTAAATTATCAAATTGTAAAAAGAAGTCTTTCCAATAAAAAGCGACTACTGTAATCATATGGTCAAAATACATTGAATACCAAGGGCAATCAGTCTTTGCTTCTAAATCTTTTAAGATCTTTTCCATTACTTTACCAAAAAACAAATGATCTTGAGTTAGAATATGGCTGCTATACCAACTGCGATTATAAAAAATATATCTTGGATAAGGATAAATTTTATGACGCATATAAGTCTTTATAAAAGCCGCATTAATTCGCTCACGACTCTCATTATCGATGGTAAAGTCAAAGCTAGTAATTACTTGGTCAACAAAATCATAACCAATTTTTCGCAAACGCAATGATTCCTCAACGTTATCCCACGCAAATTCCCACCAAAAAACAGTAATGATAAAATCTTCTTTCCATTTTTCAGGGAGTTGATATCCTAAAGGAGCGATAATTTTTTCCATGTCTGGTTTATACTTTTCCATCAAAGCGATTAGTTTTCGATGCCTTGCAGTCATCCTTGGCACTTTGACCATTAAATAATTTTGCTCACTACGTACAATAGTTACAGCAATTGCATAAGCTAAATCAACACGATCTACATCACCGTGCTCCCAATGAAAATCTTGATTCATTTGTTCTACAAAATTATAGACCGCTTTTTGATCAAGCTTAAAGGGCCATTCATGAATGCCATAAGCCTCCCAAAAAAACCTCTTAAAAAAAATTTGGATTTGCCGTTCATTTTTTCCTTCAATTCGATAAGGTGTTTTATTTAAGTCCATCCCTCTTAAATTGAGTACTTTTTGAATCTTTTGTGCTAAACGATATAAAGAAGCGCTACTTAAATGAAACGTTTTTTTCCAGTATTCTGCTGTTCGATTTGGGTTAAAAAATATAGCTTCTAATAATTTAAAGGCGCTAGAATCCTTTAAAATATAGCGATAAATGTCATGGATCGAATGATCTTTCGATTGGATCAATCGATATCCTAATTTTTTTTGATAGTCCATCGTGATATATTCTGACCAATGATCTTCTAAGTAATGTAAATCTGCTATGACTGTCTTCCGAGAAACATTCGTTGCTGCCATTAAATCCTCTATCGTGGACCAACCAGTAGCACTATGTAACGCATATAATAAATAAAATCGCCGGCGCATCGTATTGGATAAAATTGTTTCCATATTGCAAAACTCCTTACCATAATCAATGTAAGCCCTTTATAAAATTATAGCACGCTTCATAATTATTTCCGTCTCCAAAGATTCTTTAAACTTGTTATACTAATTTAATAGAACACTACTTGACCTTCCAGCTACTGGAAAGCTTAGGCTAAAGATGTGGAAAATTTCCGAAGGAGAAAAATAATGTTAACAATCAATCAATTTTCAAAAGCCGCCCAAATTCCGGCAAAAACCTTGCGCTATTACGATGAAATTGGTTTACTAAAGCCTGCTAAAATCGATGCGGTTAACAATTATCGTTACTATTCAGTTCAGCAATTAGCAGATGTCATCACTATTCATTATTTAAAAAAGTATGATAGTAGTCTCGCTGAAATTCAACAGGTTTTAAAAGATGAAAGTTTTTTACCCACTCTTTTAAATCAAAAACAACATGAAATGATTGGTAAAGCAAAACATTATCAAAAGCTTCAAGAGGAAATCGCCACGGATATTACGGTTTTAGCTGAAGGAGGAGATTTTATGCTTTACAAAGATCAGATCAAACTAGTCAACAGTCCGGCACAACATTTATTTTCAGTACGAGAAACAATTAACATCAAGAATTTTGGTCAACTGATGGAGAAACTATTTTCCGAAATGAAAATCGCCGAGATACAACCTATGGGCGCGCCTATGGCGATTTATCATAGTGATGAATATACGCCAGAAAATTATGATTTAGAGCTAGCTGTTCCAATCCAAGAAGTAAATAAGTCTACTAGAGAATTACCTGCTTATCAAGCAGCAAAATTAGCCTTTAAAGGTAATTACCAAGAAATGCCAGCAGTTTATGCTTCTTTATCTCAGTGGATTGCTGAAAATAATTATCAACTGATCGATAGTCCTTTTGAATATTATGAAACAGATCCAAGTGAAGCAGCTCCTGATGAAAACGAGGTAATTGTTTATTTCCCAGTTGTTAGAAGCTAAAAAAACCAGCATGTCGAGTCGGCATGCTGGCTTACTTTTTCTATTTAACTTCTTTATTTGCTAATGCAGCGCCAACAAAGTCTTTAATTAACGGTTGTGGGCGGTTAGGACGTGAAATCAATTCTGGGTGGAATTGACAACCTACAAAGAATTTTTTATTTGGTAATTCAACAATTTCAACTAAGCGATTATCTGGTGAAACACCAGAGAAAATCATCCCTTGATCTTCAAATAATTGACGATAAGCATTGTTAAACTCATAACGATGACGGTGACGTTCTTGAATTACATCTTCATTTTGATAAGCATCAGCAGTTACTGTGCCTTTTTTTATTTTACATGGATATAAACCAAGACGTAAAGTGCCCCCAAGATTTTCTACATTTTCTTGGTCAGCCATCAAATCAATAATATTATTTTCTGCATCAGGTTTCGTTTCAGTTGATGCTGCGTCTTCCAAACCTGCTACATTGCGTCCAAATTCAACACACATCATTTGCATGCCAAGACAAATCCCTAAAAATGGTACATCATTTTCTCGAGCATATTTAATGGCTTCGATTTTACCTTCAACACCGCGATCACCAAAACCACCAGGAACCAAAATACCATCTGCATCTTTTAGTTTTTCATGAACATTTTCAGCAGTCACATCTTGGGCTTTGATCCAATCAACTTCAATATCAGAATCAAAGGCAAAACCAGAATGTTTCAATGCTTCAACTACTGATAGATACGCATCTGGTAATTCTACATATTTACCAACTAAAGCAATTCTCGTTGTTTTCTTCAAACTTAAAACTTTTTCTTCAAGTGCTTGCCATTCTGTCATATCAGCTTGTGGCGCATCAATTTTTAAATGATCACAAACGATTTGATCCATTCCTTGTGCTTGTAAAGCTAATGGAATCGAATATAATGTTTCAACATCACGAGACTCAATTACCGCTTCAGGTGCGACATCACAAAATTGCGCTAATTTATTTTTAGTACTTTGAGATACTGGTAATTCTGTTCGAACAACTAAAATATTCGGTTGGATCCCTAATCCACGCAATTCTTTCACGCTATGTTGCGTAGGTTTGGTTTTCATTTCACCAGCCGCTTTTAAATAAGGAATTAAAGTTGTATGAATGTACATCACGTTATCAGAACCCACATCAGCTTTCATTTGACGTAAAGCTTCTAAGAATGGTAGCGATTCGATATCTCCAACAGTTCCCCCGACTTCAGTGATGATCACATCAGAATCAGTCATTTTAGCTGCCCGCATGATTTTAGACTTAATCTCATTAGTAATGTGTGGAATGACTTGAACTGTTGCACCAAGATATTCCCCTTTGCGTTCTTTCCGTAAAACTTCAGAGTAGATTTTTCCAGTTGTCACATTTGAATATTTGTTTAGATTAATATCAATGAAACGCTCATAATGGCCTAAATCCAAGTCAGTTTCAGCACCATCATCTGTAACGAACACTTCACCATGTTGATAAGGACTCATTGTTCCCGGATCAACATTAATATATGGATCGAATTTTTGAATTGTCACTTTTAAGCCACGATTTTTTAGTAAACGACCTAAAGATGCTGCTACAATTCCTTTCCCGATAGAAGAAACAACGCCACCAGTTACAAAAATATACTTTGTCATATAAGAAAAAAACCTCCATTATAATTTTACAGGAAGTGTCTAGAAAATAATAAAAGCTCCCCACCAAAAAATGATAGGGAGCGTAATTTCTAAACCTGACCCTCTTAAAAGGGTGCCCAAGCAGTATAATAACCAGTCTTGCGAAAATTGTCAACTAGGATTTAAAAATTCTTAGTCAAATAGTCGCTCAAAGAAACTCTTTTTCTTGGATTCAGGTAATTCCTTTTTTTCCAAATCAGGATACTTTTCTGCTACATCAATTACTGGTTCATCTACTGCATGATCAGCCACCAATAATAAACCGATTTTATCATCACTTTCTGCTGTTGCCGTACTAACAATAGTAAAATCAATCTTATTGGTACTAGCAAATGTAATATATTTTTGCTGTAGAGTTTCTGGCATTGCTCCATTAATTAATAGTTTTGCATTGGGTTCCTTTTCAATTTCACTTTTCAAAGCAATTGAATAAATTGGATCACGCATTTCTTTGATATTCATGCTCAAATAACAACGTTCACGAAAAGTACCTAAGTATTTTTTTTGCTCATCAGGATTTATTTGTGGCTTGCCATACATTCCTTTATCTAAATGCTGTTGCAATTCATCTTTCGCCATCAAAATCGCTCCTTTAGTTTTGTTGCCAACATTATAGCAAACAAAATAAAGATATAAAAATTTTTCTATTTATTTTCGATAAAGGCCTGTTTAGCCGCTTGCAAGTTCGCTGAAGTATACGCACATATAAAAGCTGTCCCATTTGGATAAACTTCAGGAACCATCCTTTCAAAGATAACCGCTAACGGTGTATATTCCGTTTCCCAAGTTCTTACTTGAATATCCTCTGCCATTTTGATTAATTCACTTTTTGTGATTGGAAACTTAATATCTAACTCTGCTACAGCTTTAAAAAAAAAGTGCATACCAATATTAGGAAATCTCATCTAGTTTTCCTCCTGACGTAAATATTGATACATTTGTTTATCTTTACCAATACCAAACATATCAGGAGAAGCTGCACCACGATGATTACCCAGCCAAATTAAATCTCCCATATAAGCCTGTTTTTGAATTGCGTCACAAATTCCTGGATATAAATCCGCTTTAAAAATATATGGTAGACCCACAGGGGCTTGAGTAATTATATCTCCTTCTGGATTAACTACCATACTACGGCCAAACAAGGAATAACAATCATCCATTTCTGAATTATTGACGGCTACAACATAAACTTTATTAAAGTACGCTCCAGCTCGGTTTGTAATTTCATAAGCATTTTCAAAAGGTGTCATATAAGTCGTTAAACGTAATACAACATTGGCTCCTTTTGTCGCCGCTTCCCGCCAATTATCTTGGTAGTCTCCGTCAGAACAAATAATAGTAGCAATTCTTGCTCCTTTTGGTCCGGCAAAAACGTTAATTTCATCACCTGGACTAGTGGGTTCCACTGGATTCCAAGGCGTCACCTTCCGATAAACGTCAACAATCTCCCCGCGATCATTTATAGTAATACCACAGTTTTTATAAAAATTGCCATCTTCTTCATCCACACAAGCGCCTACTACTAGCCAAATCTGATATTCTTTACAAGTTTCTTTTAAAAGAGCAAGTTCTGGTCCCTCTAGAGAAATGCAACATAAAGATGCATGTGGACCAACACCATTTAAAGATGCTTCAGGAGTGACAATCATATCTAGACCTGGATAACCAGTGACTGCCCTTTCAATCCATTCAATCAATTTATCGACATTTTTCATTACTTCTTCTTTTGATTTCGGCACGACTGCTAAACTCATTTGAAAAAGCACAACGCTTAAACACTCAGTTTCAATTTTACCAGGTAAGGGAAAACAATTACCTACGTTCATATCTTCCTCCTAACTAAAATATCATTTAGACAAAGTAACACTTTCCATTAGATTTTTAGGTGACTGCTGAGTAAATAATTGAAATTCATGAATTAAGTGAGCCTGATCATAATAACCTAATTGACAAGCTAACTTCGCCAAAGTCATGTCAGTCTTAGCAAAAACAGCTTTGATCGCATTTTGAAAGCGAATAATTCGACTGTATTTTTTAGGACTAATCCCAATCTCTCTCCGAAAAATTTGTTGGGTATAGCGTCTAGAATAGCCTGTTTCATCGCCAACTTTTTCCATCGAAATAGCCGTTGTATTAGTACACAGCAAGACTGATAAATACTCCGACAATACTGAACGGCGATTTTCATCCAAGAAAATACTGCGATGATCAGCCAAAATCAAATCCTTCCGTTGTTGAAAATCCTTCACCAGTTTAAATTTTTGAATTAACTCATTTGCAGCGGGAAATTGGCTATCCAAAGAAACCAGTTGATTGACTAAACAGCTCTGATCTTTTTCCTTACAACGCAAACCGACATTGGTATAAGGTTTCACCCCAAAATAACAAATTCCCGGTTCGAAAATAGTTTCTTTTGCCTCGGTTAAAATCCCTAGCATTTTACTAGTCACTTCTTCTCCTTTGATTTCAAAGATTAGGTTGACACAAGCATCCGGCAGATAGGTAACCACCATCTCTTCCTTAACTTGAAACTGATAAAATAATGCCTCGGTTTTTAAATGTTCCCGCGACCAATCCAACAGCTCTTCTTGATAATCAATAATTCTATAATCATGGGAAAATAGCTGAAAAGGTTTGGCGTCAATTATTTTATTTTTGGTTTCCATGATTTTCATCAGACTCACTCTTTTCCATTATCAATTTAACTGAAGGACACAATCGTTATACTGTAAATCTAACATATTTTGTCATTCTTAGTTATAAAAATATGGCATCAAGAATTTTTTCAGTACCTACTCAGTTTCTATAAAGTTGTAAAACATTTTGAAACGATTTTCCATTGACCCTCAGTATCTTTAATCAAGTGGAAATGATCCTCCAAAGTCCCATCTCCAAAGAAACCTGTTTCATAGACGGTTGCTTCAGCAATATTTCCGGTTACTACTAAATGAGTAATCTCAGCCTTATAAGGGGCACCACTGTCTTTCATTGCTGGCTGAGAACCCACATCTTCGATAAAAGGTGTCGGTGTCGCAATCATCAAATCCGGTCCCATATAGCCAGTCATAATTGCACTAGGATGAAAAACTTTTTTCAACATTTCGGTGTCAGCAGTATAAGTTCCTTCGATATAATTCTCTACTACTTTTTGAACAGCTTCTTTTGTCATATTTTTTCCTTCTTTCCTTATAGTTTTAATAGTCTAGCAGCGTTATGATAAAAAACTTTTTCGATACTTTCAGGATCATTTGCTAAAGCTTTTTTAACCTCCAAAATTGAATATTTAAAATTACCAAAAGGATAATCCGTACCAAAAAGCACTCGATCTGCCCCTAATAAGTCCACCCCTTGCTTAATCAAAGTCGCATTACAGAAAGTGGTATCAGTATACACATTATCTAAACCAGCCGTTTTTTTAGCAAACTCTTCTGGCCAGCCACAACAGTGTGCTGCAATCAAATCATAATCTTTAAAGCGTGGTGCAAACTCATAGAAGTAACGCGGATCACCAAACTCTGGATTTTGCGGATAATTTACATCTGGACCATAATACTGACCAATCCCCACGTGGAAAATAACTGGTAGACCAGCTTTACCAAATAAATCTACCGCAGCTTCTACTTTTTCATTTTCCAAACTAATATTTTGCAAGATCGGATGGACTTTTAAAGCTTTGGCTCCTAATTTAATATCATTTAATAATTTTGCTTCCATCTCTGGAATCTCCAAATCAAAATTTGGACAAGTAAAAGGAATGAAGCGCTGATCTAATTTAGAGACAGCCAAATATTCCTCAAAGTTTGTGTTTGGCAAGACCGGTAAAAGACAAGCATAAGCAATCTCATTTTCAGTCATGTCGTGGGCAAAATTTTCCATCGTACATTCCCAAACGCGATATTGTCCCGCATCAATCAACTGTTGCAAGGCTACCGGATTTTCTGGGAAAAATGGCGTATTGTAACCAGAAGCTTCAAAAGGGATAAACGGATCAACATAATCACCTTTTTTATAATTGGTTTTAAAGGTAATACTACGATTTTCGTGGAAAATATCTCCTATATGAGTATGAAAATCAATAATTTTCATCTTATCTCCTCCTAATATCCTTCAAGATGTAAAATTTTAGCCGCATTTTCAAAGAAAACTTTATTCATCATTCTTTCGTCATCAGCGAAAGCCCGTTTAACTTCTTCGATTGAATATTTAAAGGTTCCAAATGGATAGTCCGTCCCAAAGAGCACTTTATCTTCGCCGATATATTTTACTCCTTGCTGCATCAATTCAGCCGAACACATAGTAGTATCGGTATATACGTTATCTAGACCCTTAGTATTTTTTGCAAAGTCCTCAGCCAACAAACAGCAATGAGCCGCAATCAACGGATACTTACTAAAACGAGGTGCAAAATCATAGAAATACTGTGGATCACCAAATTCTGGATTTGTCGGATAATCTTTATCTGGTCCATAATAGGAAGTCACACCAACGTGGAAAATTGTTGGAATATTGGCTTTACCGAAAACTTCCACCGCTGCTTCAACTTTTGGATCTTCTAAGCTGACATTTTGTAAAATCGGATGAATTTTTAAACCTTTCGCTCCTCGTTGAATGTCAAGCTCCAATTTTTTCTCTAATTCTGGAATCGATAAACTGAAATCAGGACAAGTAAAGGGAATAAAGCGAGAATCTAATTTTGAAACAGCTAGATACTCTTCAAAACTTGTATTTGGTAAAACCGGCAGCAAGCAGGCGTAATCAACATGATCTTCCGTCATATCATTGCCAAAATTTTCCATTGTACATTCCCAAACTCGGTATTGAACTGCATCGATTAAACGTTGATGGTCTTTTTCATCTTTAACAATCAGCGGCTTAGTATAGCCAGAACGTTCAACTTCAATAAATGGATCTTCGTAGTCACCTTTTTTAATATTGGTTTTAAAGGTAATACTGCGATTTTCGTGAAAAATATCTCCTACGTGAGTATGAATATCTAAAATTTTAACCATTGTTTTCTCCTTTACTCTGCTAAATTTTGTTGGTTCACATTTTTTGAGTTGCTGGTTTTGATACTCCAAAAAATAGTTATGACTGTTAAAATGGCTAGAAAAACTACACTAGTTAAAAAGACCGTACCGTCGTCAGCATTGGGAATTAAGCCAGCTAAGGCATTGATAATCAGTGGAGAGGCGGCTGCACCAACTGAGGTGAATGCCATGTAACTTCCCATTGAACTAGACATTTGTTCAGGTGTCGCCGTTTCAGAAATTGCCTGAATCCCTAAAGGAACCGACAATGAGAAACCAATCCCGGCCGTAATCGCTGCTAAAAAGACCACAGCAATACTTGGGAATAGTACCAATAGCAGATAGCCTCCTGCGGTTACCGCACATGCTAAGGTTAAGACGAAACGATTTAAAACTTTAAAAATTTTAGGAAAGGCAAAACCACCCACTACTCCGGCTCCGGTACTTAGTGACATAGCCAAAGCTACCGTTGAAGGGTCGCCTAAGTTCATTGAAGCAATATAAAGCGAAGCATTCAATGAAAAAGTCGAATAGCCAATACAGAACAAGCAGATCAACAAACCAATAAAATAAATCGAACCAGGAACTTTTGCTTTTGGCGCGCCACTATCAGCGGCTGTTTTTTCTGGTGCGACTTTTTCAGCTGGTAACCAGATTGTCACAATGATAATCGTCACAATGATAATCCCAAAAGTCAGATAAGCTTGAGACCACTGCACCCGCGCTAGCATCCCTGCTAACATCATCATGACTACTGAACCTCCATTTTGAAAAGCCGTCTGTAAACCATACATCTGACTACGCTCTTCTCCTTCAAATAACTCAGTAGAAATATTACTGATGGTCGTCATTAAAGTCCCTTGTCCGGCACCAATTAACAAACTTGAAGCATAAATATAAATCAATTGATCATTTAAAAAGGCTGGAATCAAACCGCCAATCATCATTAAAAACAATGCAACTAATACTAGATATTTCTTATTGATTTTATTACCTAGGACTCCTGCCAATAAGGTAGCAGGAAATGAAGCCACCATCCCAAAAGTCATTACCATCTGAATCGCTGTCAAACTGGCTTCAGGAAAGTTTTGCGCAATATTTGCTAAGACTGTCGAAGCCACCATGATTGCCATTACAATAAATGATTGAGATAGCACGGCAGCTTTTATTTTAAAGTTATTCACTACTTTTCCTCCTCGTACTACAAAAATGAGTGTCAATTTTGGGAAAATAGAACGAACACAAAAATCTTTCGTCATCTTTACTTTAAAATCATGATTTTAATTTTTGAATTTATTTTACTAAGGATGGCTTAGCTGCAGTCTAAACGCTCCTTAAATTCACATGCTTAAATAATGTCCATCGCCGCATAATAGCCGGTGTGGACGGCTTTTCTCACAACTGATGCGCCGGTACAATCGCCAATCGGCATAAAACTTTCCCAGCCATCCCAACTACGAATTTCTTCGACAATTTTTTCATTTGGTTTCATACCTACTGCGTAAATCACAGTATCAGCTTCAAGACTGTGAGCCTGTCCTTCAGCGTCTAAATAAGTTACGCCACTTTCTGTTACCTCAGTGACTTGAACTTGTGTCTGGCTATGAACCAAATCAGCCATTTTATCCATCATTTCAAATAGAGCTGCTTGATGAATCCGATTAGAATCGACTGCCAAGCCAGTTTGAAGTTTTAAAACGGTTACATCAACTCCTGCTTCAGCTAGGTGTAAAGCAACTTCACAGCCCATCAATCCCCCACCGATCATAATTGCTTTTTTTCCGACCTGCTCGGGGTGTTGATAAACCTCGGTTGCATGAATCATTTCAAACTTATCACTGCCAGGTAGTTTTAATTCCACCGGTGTGGCACCAGAAGCAACAATAATTGCTTGAGGGTTAAGTTTTTTCACCAATGCTAGATTCGCTTCTGTATTCAATTTCACTTCAACAGCATTCTTAGCTAGTTGTCTAATTAAATAATCCTTGAAGCGTCTTAAATCATCTTTATGAGCGTCAATATCAGTAAATTTTAAGTTGCCTCCTAGTTGAGCTTCCTTTTCTACCAAGGTTACTTGATGGCCTCTTTTGGCTGCGGTAATTGCTGCTTTCATCCCGCCAGGTCCACCGCCAATAACTAAGACCCGTTTATGATTGACTACATTTGGCGTTCTTAGTGTATACAATTCATTTCCGGCTATTGGGTTAACATCACATTCATTGTGACCATCATACTTACCACCTAAACAATTCGTACATCTTAAACAAGGTGTCACATCGGCTTGACGACCAGCAAAAATTTTATTTGGAAGTTGTGGATCTGCCACAATTCCTCGACCAATCGCAATAAAGTCAGCCTTACCTTCAGCAATAATTTTTTCCATGTCCTCTGGATTATAATGGGCACCAACTGTCACAATTGGTGTTTTCACCCCACCGTTTTTCATTGCTTCAGCTAGTGGTAAATTACAGCCATGAGGCAAGTAAACAGACGGGAAGGTATATTGTTTTGTAGCATAATAAGAACCTGCGGAAACATGTAATAAGTCAATTTTCCCATCTAACATTTTAGCAAATTCAACGGCTTCATCAATTTCCATACCGCCCTCTAGATATTCATCCCCACTAATTCGATATTCTAAAAGAAAATCTTCTCCAACTTTTGCACGAATCGCATCAACCACCATTAAAGGAAATTTTGCGCGATTTTCTAGACTCCCACCGTATTCATCTGTTCGATGATTGGTAGCTAGTGATAAAAATTGAGCCAATAATCAACCGTGGGCACCGTGAATCATAATTTTTTGGAAGCCACTGTATTTAGCATACCAAGCTGTTTCCGCAAACTCATCGGCCACCCGCTTCATGTCGTCTTCGTCCATCTCTTTTACAACAGTGCCGTTTTCTTTCGTAAAACCATTTGGCCCAATTGGTTGGTGTCCGCGGGTAAAAATAGGTTCACTAGTATCGCCACCGTGGAAAATTTGGATCGAAGGAACTGCCCCATGACGTTTAATTGCATCGGTAACTTTTAACCAACCAGAAGTCGGAAAAATAGCTCTTTCAAAATCAGGTACCAGTACATCATCATTCGGCCGTCGACTCGCATCATAACGATTAATCGCGGTTTCACTCAACGTCACACTAGCAGCACCACCGCGGGCCTTGTCTTCGTAATAAAAAACTGTGCTTTCATCAGGCATACCGGTATAATAATCCGGCCAAACTAAGGATGTCGGTGAAGCAAAAATGCGGTTTCTAAAGGTAATGTTCTTAATCTTTTTGGGACTGAATAAATGTGGGTACTGTCTCATTTTAATTCCTTCTTTCAGCTATTTTTATAAACAATCTTCCCATCAACCATTGTCATGACTACTTTTGTTTTACCAATTTCTTCTGGTGGAATCATTAAAATATCCTGGTCTAAAATCTGAAAGTCGGCTACTTTCCCAACTTCAATTGATCCCCGAACCGCTTCAAGGTGTTCTTGTTTTGCGCCATTAATGGTGTACATGCGAATCACGTCGGCACGCTCACTAGCTAAATCTGGACGATATTTATTTCCAGAGACGGTTTGCCGAGTCACTGCAAATTGAGCCCCTTCTAACCAATTTAAAGAAAAAATGTTAGAATCTGATCCATTGGAAACATTTACACCAGCTTTTTGATAGACATCCCAGGCAAACAGCGCATTTCCATATTCTTCGTCAAAACGCAACCGCATAAAATCCATCATTTGATAAGCTGCCACCGCTTGAACTGACATACTAATATCATATCTTGCAGCAACTTGGGCATTTTCGACTGTCATATCATCACCATGAATGATAAAATGACGAGGATTTTCCCGCGGATATTTTTCTAAGGCTTGTTTATAACCTTCAATAATTGTATCAATTGTTCGACCACCAATCGCATGAATTCCTAATTGCCAACCACGACGATGAACTTCGATAATTGTCTTAATCAATTCTTTTTCTTGTGCTAAATCGGTCTCTCCCGGAAAAGTTGAACGCCCATGATCTCCGACCACTTGATTATTTTCTCTTAGCCAACCGCCACCGTCACCGAATATTTTGACTGTCTCAGCCTTCACCCAGTTTCGATCTTGAAAATCTGGTAAAGTAGTTTTCTCCAGTCCTTCCGTAATTGCTTGATAACTTTGAATACCATCAATTCCCGCCAATAAATTAATACTTACTCGAGCAGTTAATTTATCTTCCCTTGCTAATTTTTCGTAAATTCCAATACTTTTCTCGCCCCAAGTGCCTCGAATGAGCTGATTACCACCAATGCCTAAAATATCCACATGGCTAGTAATCCCATATTTATTTAACTCTCGGTTCATTTCTAAAATACAAGCTTCAATTTCTTCTGCTGGTAATGTTGGCACCTGCTGCCAAACTAAAACTTGAGCACCCCATTCATTTAAATAGCCAGTGGGTTCTCGACTGTTTTCGAGTCGTTCAATTAAACCAGCTTCTGGTGGCAAATCCGGTGTTTTTTCAGAGATATCGCAACGCCCCAAAGCTTGACTATTAACCACCATTCGATGGGCGCCATAATCATTTAAAACAACTGGATTATTTGGTGAAACAACATCTAAATCCCATTTTTTTAAGGTTCGTCCTTCTGCCAGACATTCTTCAATTAACATTTCATTCCAGCCCATACCGACAATCCAAGCACCCTCAGGAACTTTTTTAACGGCTGCTCGAATAATTTCTTGTAGATCAGAAATTTTTTTAACTTTAGGAAATCGGACATCTAAAAAAAGGGGACTTAAAGACAAACCGGTATGAACACCATGCATATGGGCATCATGAGTGCCTGGCAACATCAACTTGCCTTGTAAATCAATAACTTCGGTTGCTTCATCGAGATATTTTTTAATCTTTTCATTTGAATCAACGGCGATAATCCAACCAGACTTAACCGCCACTGCCTCGGCTAATGAGAATTCTTCATCCACTGTTGCAACTTTTCCGTTTAAAAAAATCACATCTGCTTTTTCCAACTGATTGCCTCCTAAGTTTTACAAGCGCTCTCTTTTCTTAATTGTATCAATCGCTTGTTGTCTAAAATTGTAAAAAAAAGAACTAAAAAATTTTTTATCCTGCTAAATTACTTTGAAAATTAGCCAGAAATATTCTCTCAAAAAAAAGATACGTTTTTTATTCGAAAACACAAAAAAACCTGTGAGAAATTTAATTCTCACAGGTTGAACTACTTGTTTTTAATTACGCTATTAAATTATGCAAAACCTAAAGTATATACTTCATTTAACAAATCTGATTTATCTTTTTGGCCTAATGCGTTAAGTAGACTGCCGCCTGAAGCCAACCCACCTAAAGCGATTGAAGCACCATTTAAGACAGTTTGACGACCTTGATCAGCTAACTTCCATACCGTATTTAAAGCAAAGTGACCAGTTAATAATAGACCATTAATTGCTAATGGAATAATCCCTAAAATTGGAATCGCACTTAAAATACCTAGTGCCCAATAAGCTGCCACAAATGCAACTTCTACAACTGCATGTAGAGCAGTACTAGCGATTTGAATCCCACTATCTAACAGAGAAGGAACAATTGTACCTAGTGCACTTGCAATAAACAAAGCATTGTTCAAAGCTGCTTGATCAGCTACTGCTTGATCACGATCTGAACCCGTTACATTCATATTTTCAATATGACCATTAGCACTATCAAGTTGTGTTTTTAATGCTAAAAGCTGTGTAATTGTACTCAATGTGTTGTTTACAACTGTCCGACCTGTCATTAATAAATCTTTGCCGATATTAAATGCAGCGGCTGGAAAAGCTAACAATCCATCAAGGAACAACGGCAAAATACCTACAACTGGAATCGCACTTAAAAATCCTAATCCTAACATTGGTAAAAAGAAAGCCAAATCAATCGGTGTTTCCACAACACCTTCAACGACATTGGCAACTAAATTGGCACCTCCACCAACAACAGCTGATCCAGGACCAATCAAGCTTAAAATTGCAGCTTGAATGGCTTCTTCAGCAGCGTGTTTATCAGCAGCTAGCTGTTTATCTTGTAAATCGAAGCTTCCATTTCCAAGATTATGAATGTTCCATTCATTGCCTTCATCATCTGTCACATCTACAGAGCCCATTTTAGGAATACTAGCTACGACACCATTGATTAAAATAATACTTTCACCAGTATTTACATCATAAACAATCGTCATATTTCCTGCATTATTGATAACAATATCACCCATTGTGTTTCCTTCAAGGGATTTCAAATATTTTTGCCAAATGACATTTGTTGTTAAATCACTTTCAGTTAATACATTACTTGTAATACCTTCAGCGTTAATAGTTTTCACTTCTTGGTCTTTTTGGCTATCAGCAATGCCGTTTACTGATACCGTGTTATCGTTAATCGGTGAGGTACTTTGATTCCCAGAAGTTTTTTCAGTTTCTGCTTCTGGTGTTGTTTGATCCACCACTTCCTCTTCGGCTGGATCAGTAACTGCAGCATTTTCATCTTTGACTGATTCGTCTTCAATACTTTCGGTCACTTCTGGCGTTTCATTAGCGTCAGTAGAAACATCTGAATTTTCAGTGCTTTCTGGCACAACTACCTCTTCTGTAGTCTCAACATCAATAGTAGTTGTTGGCTGTGCTGTCGCTTGTTCTTGCAAAGTTGCCACGGTTGTTTGAACATTTTGTGTTTTTTCTTCTTGCTGCTGTTGTTCAACCGCTACCTGTTCACTTTGTTCAAGAACGTCAGCGCTTGCTTTCACGCTGCTTACAGTAGTCAGTACAGTCGACATTAATAAAACACTCAATACCCCCAATACTGGCTTTTTAATTTGTTTCATAATGTTATCTTCCCCTTTCATTTTAACATCTCTTTAAATTATATCATTAGTTATTATATTTTCAAATATAATTTTAAAAGATAACCAAAATCCTTATCAACAAGCTATTAAAAAGAGGATTACAGCACAAAAAAATAATATTAAAAGTTATATTAAAATGTTTTTTTGAGAGGAAAATATATTCCCTTTTGATACAAGAATTATTACTTGCAAAATAGGTTGCACATTGACAATTGATTCTTGAAATAAAAAAAAGACTGCGAGAGAATCTCACAGTCTTAGGTCCGAGTATTTAAATCAAATTAACCGATAAATGGGTTGTTTTTTAAGTTGTAGAAAGATTTGATTCCTTGGTATTCAGCAACATCACCAAGTTGATCTTCAATACGTAATAATTGATTGTATTTAGCAATCCGGTCAGTACGTGAAAGAGATCCTGTTTTGATTTGGCCAGCATTAGTTGCTACAGCAATATCAGAGATTGTAGAATCTTCAGTTTCACCAGAACGGTGAGAAACAACTGCAGTGTAGCTAGCTTTTTTAGCCATTTCAATCGCATCGAAAGTTTCAGTTAAAGTACCGATTTGGTTAACTTTGATCAAGATTGAGTTAGATACGCCTTTAGCGATACCTTCAGCTAATTTTTCAGTGTTTGTAACGAATAAATCGTCACCAACTAATTGAACTTTGTCGCCTAAAGCATCAGTTAATTTTTTAGTACCTTCCCAGTCGTTTTCATCTAAGCCATCTTCAATTGAGATGATTGGATATTTAGCAACTAAGCTTTCGTATAAAGCGATCATTTCGTCAGTTGTTTTTTCGCCTTCGCCTGAATCAGCAAGAACGTAAACACCTTTTTCTTTGTCGTAGAATTCTGAAGAAGCAGCATCCATAGCAAGAACGATGTCTTTACCAGGAACGTAGCCAGCTTTTTCGATTGCTTCGATAATTACTTCGAAACCTTCTTCGTTAGAACCGAGGTTAGGAGCGAATCCACCTTCGTCACCAACTGAAGTTGCTAAACCTTTTGCTTTTAAAATAGCTGCTAAAGCGTGGAATACTTCCGCACCATAACGTAAAGCTTCTTTAAATGTTGGTGCACCAACTGGCATAATCATGAATTCTTGGAAATCAATTGAGTTGTCAGCATGTGAACCACCATTGATGATATTCATCATAGGAGTAGGCAAAACTTTCGTATTGAATCCACCTAAGTAGTTATACAAAGGAATTTCTAAAAAGTCAGCAGCAGCACGAGCAACAGCGATTGAAACACCTAAAATAGCGTTCGCACCTAATTTACCTTTGTTAGGTGTACCGTCTAATTCGATCATTGCTTGGTCAATCGCAGCTTGGTCACGTACATCATAACCAATGATTGCTTCTGCAATAATGTTGTTTACGTTATCGACTGCTTTAGTAACACCTTTTCCGCCATAACGAGCTTTGTCGCCATCACGTAATTCAACGGCTTCGTATTCACCAGTTGAAGCGCCTGAAGGAACCATTCCACGACCAAATGCGCCGTCTTCTGTATAAACCTCTACTTCGATTGTTGGGTTACCGCGAGAGTCTAGGACTTCACGTGCGTAAACATCTGAGATAATTGACATGTTTTGTCTCTCCTTTAAGATTGTTTTTATTAATAGGGCAAGCCCTTATTATTGATAATAGTGAAAATTTAGCGTTTCTGCAAACAAAAACGTCGATTTTCAGAAAAAATTATTGAGCGCCTTCTAATAATGCTAAGAATGACTCTGTTTGTAAGCTTGCGCCACCAACTAAAGCACCATCAACGTTTTCTTTTGCCATATATTCTGCAATATTTTCAGGTTTTACTGAACCGCCGTATTGGATACGAACTTTGTCAGCAACCTCTGAACCGTAAATACCAGCAACTGTTGAACGAACTACGCCACAGATTTCGTCAGCGATTGTTGCATCCGCAGATTTACCAGTACCAATTGCCCAGATTGGTTCGTAAGCGATGACCATACTTGAAACTTGTTCAGCTGTTAAATCAGCTAAACCGGCTTTAATTTGACCTTCGATCCACTCAGAAGTTTTATTAGCTTCATAAGTTTCTAGAGATTCACCACAGCAAAGGATTGGTAACATGCCGTTTGCAAAAATAGCTTTGGCTTTTTTATTAATTTCTTCATCTGTTTCATGGAAATATTCGCGACGTTCAGAATGACCGATGATAACATAGTCAACACCTAAGTCTGCTAAAGCAGCTGGTGAAGTCTCACCAGTGAAAGCTCCTGAATTTTCCCAGTAGCAGTTTTGAGCAGAAATTTTCAAGTCAGTACCTTTAGCAGATTCAACTAATTCTTGTAAGAATAAAGCTGGTGAGCCAATCACAGAATCCACTTTGTCGTTTGCAGGAATTTTATTTTTAACTGCTTCAGCAAAATCTTTTGCTTCAGAAGCTGTCAAATTCATTTTCCAGTTTCCAGCGATAATAGGTTTACGCATTTCTTGCACTCCTTTTGATATATGATTTTTTTAATTATTTATCGTTAATTGCTTCTAAGCCTGGTAATGCTTTGCCTTCTAATAATTCTAAGCTGGCACCGCCACCTGTAGAGATATGGGTAAATTTGTCAGCAAAACCTAATTGTTCAGCTGCAGCGGCAGAGTCACCACCACCAATGATTGTTGTTGCACCTTCAAGATTAGCAATTGCTTCGCAAACACCGATTGTTCCGCGTGCAAAATTACTCATTTCGAATACACCCATTGGGCCATTCCAAACAACTGTTTTTGCACCACTTAATGTTTGAGCAAATAAAGCAATTGATTCAGGTCCAATATCAAGACCCATTTGACCTGTTGGAATATCACCAGTGTGTTCTTCAGTTGGAAGATCGTTTGAAAATTCTGCAACAGTAATTGAATCTACTGGTAAAACTAATTTGTCGCCAGCTTCAGCAATTAATTCTTTTGCCAATTCAACTTTATCTTCTTCCACTAAAGAATTACCGATTTCCATACCTTTAGCTTTATAGAAAGTATAAGTCATTCCACCACCGATTAAGATCTTGTCAGCTTTTGGAATTAAGTTTTTGATTACGCCAATTTTATCTGAAACTTTTGCGCCACCTAAAATTGCCACCATAGGACGTTTAGGATCTTCTACTGCTTCACCGATAAATTTGATTTCTTTTTCCATTAAGAAACCAGCAACAGTTGGAATACCAGTTGAGGCAATTCCGACATTTGAAGCATGGGCACGGTGAGCTGTACCAAATGCATCATTTACAAATACATCGCCTAAAGAAGCCCAGTATTTGCCAAGTTCAGCATCGTTACCACTTTCTTTTTTACCATCAACGTCTTCAAAACGCGTATTTTCAAAAACCACAACATCGCCATCTTGCATTTTGCTAATTGCGCCTTCTAATTCTTTACCGCGAGTTTCAGGTACGAAAGTCACAGATTTACCTAATAATTCACTTAAACGTTCAGCAACTGGTTTTAAAGATTTGCCAGCTTTATCTTCTTCTGTTTTCACACGACCTAAATGTGAGAACAAAATAGCTTTGCCGCCTTGTTCTAAAATATAATTAATTGTTGGTAATGCTGCTTTGATCCGAGTATCGTCAGTGATTACACCGTCTTTTAATGGTACATTAAAATCTACACGGACTAAGACTTTCTTATCTTTCAAGTCAATGTCTTTAACTGTCATTTTTGCCATGAAAGAAACCTCCTAATATTTTATTTGTTGCACAAATCAAATTATACAACTAGATAGCTCTTTTGAGCCAATATTTACTCTAAAAAAAGCGGAGAAGCGCGCAGCTTCCCCGCTCGATTCAGACATTTTCGTTAAATCTTATAAGTTAGCGAAATATTCTAAAGTACGAACCAATTGTGCAGTGTATGACATTTCATTGTCATACCAAGAAACAGTTTTAACTAATTGTTTGTCGCCAACAGTCATTACTTTAGTTTGAGTAGCATCAAATAATGAACCGTAAGTCATACCAATGATATCAGAAGAAACGATTTCGTCAGTGTTGTAACCATAAGATTCGTTAGCTGCTGCTTCCATAGTCGCGTTGATTTCGTCAACAGTTACTTCTTTGTCTAAAACAGTTACTAATTCAGTTAATGAACCAGTCGCAACTGGAACACGTTGTGCAGCGCCATCTAATTTACCGTTTAATTCAGGAATTACCAAGCCGATTGCTTTAGCAGCACCAGTTGAATTAGGAACGATGTTTTCAGCAGCAGCACGAGCACGACGGAAATCACCTTTAGGATGAGGGCCATCTAATGTCATTTGGTCACCAGTGTAAGCATGGATAGTTGTCATTAAACCTTCAACAATACCATAGTTATCATTTAATGCTTTAGCCATAGGAGCTAAGCAGTTAGTAGTACATGAAGCACCTGAGATAACAGTTTCTTTACCAGTTAAAATTTCGTGGTTAGTGTTGTAAACGATTGTTGGTACATCGTTTCCACCAGGAGCAGTGATGATTACGCGTTTAGCGCCACCTTTTAAATGTAATTCAGCTTTTTCTTTAGAAGTAAAGAATCCAGTACTTTCTAAAACGATATCAACGCCTAAGTCAGCCCATGGAATTTCTTCAGGGTTGCGGCTAGATAAAACTTTCACTTCTTTACCATTTACGTCAAAAGAACCTTCGTGAACTTCAACGGTACCGTCAAAACGTCCTTGTGTAGTGTCATATTTTAACAAGTGTGCCAACATTTTAGCATCTGTTAAGTCATTGATTGCTACTACTTCTAATCCTTTTACGTTTTGGATGCGACGGAAAGCTAAGCGTCCGATACGTCCGAATCCATTAATTCCAACTTTTACTGTCATTAAAGATTTCCTCCTCAGGGATGTAAAAAATTTTTTTATTTTTAAAGGGTAGGCCCTTTTAAAATCTCATTTGCTGCGGCTTCATCAGTAATCAGCCACGTTTGTTTTGGTGCATTGTGCATGTAAGCAACAACTGCTTTGGCTTTTAATCTACCACCGGCAACTGCTAGTACAATCGGCAACTTTTGAACATCTTCTAAAGAAAGTCCAATTCTCGGTGCCCGATAAACAATTTCACCATATTCATTAAAGAAATAACCGAATGATTCTGCTACGGCGTTTTCTTTTTTTAAATGAAGAATTTCTTCCTCACTCATTTTTCGTCGACCTGCCATATGCAACGCGCGACCAATACTATGAACCACACAATCAGCATTTTTAATTGTCTCTAAAACACTTTTAATAGCTGGTTCTTTTAACAATGTATGATAGGCAGCTTGACTTAGCTGTTCTGGAACATATAAAACACGATGGGTTCCACGGGCATTTGCTGCCATGGTCGCGCTGACAGAATTGGCTTGAATCGAAACTGATTCACCTATTCCTCCGCGAGCAGGTACAAATATATTGTGGCGATTGGCTCGTTCCAATGGAGTCAATTGCTGTGCAATTTCCGCCATGGTTGTGCCACCCATTACTGCAATAATATTTTCTCCATCGGGAAGTCTTTCATTTAATGTTTCATCAATGATTGTACCGAAATCACTAATAACCTTAGGCTGTTCGTCAGAATTTCCTGAAACAATTAAACAGCGTTCAATCCCTAGTTCGTCAGCTAGCTTTTTTTCTAATTGATCCATTCCAAAGAACTGATCCATTAAGTCTTCCAACTGAGCGAGTAATGCCGTACCTTTATCGGTTAACTGCATGCCACTTTTTGTTGCATCGATTAACTGATGTTCTCGTAAAAAATCTGTTTCACTTCTTAAAACACGTTCTGTTAGATGAAGTGATTCAGCAAGATTTCGACGTCCAATCGGTTGCATCCAGAAAATACTTTGCAAAATTCGGTAGCGCTTATTGACTTGTTCTAAAATGTCAGGGACGATTGTTTCCAATACTTTTAATTCACTTAACAAAAGGAATCCTCCGTCTTTGGACTTAATTAGTCCCTCATAGACTTTTTTTGACCCATCAAGCTTAAAAAAAAGTAAGAAATTGTAAAAATAAACTCATTTATTTCAAACTTCCTACAAAACAGAGTGTATCAGTTTTTTCCATTTTCTGCAAGATAAAAAGCCAAGAAGTTTCCCCTTTGGCTTAATCAAAACGTTTTCTCTTAGCTGAACTTGGAATTTTCAAATTTTCACGATATTTTGCAACCGTTCGGCGAGATAATTTTTCGCCATCGTTTGCTAATAATTCAACTAACTTTTGATCAGACAGTGGCTTATTTTTGTCTTCTTGATCAATCATTTCTTTAATCTTCAACTTAATACCATCAGCTGAACTATCTTCATTATTGACTTTATTAACAAAAAATTGACGCAACTCAAAGGTCCCAAAATCTGTTTCAATATACTTTCCATTGACAGCGCGGCTGATAGTTGATTCATGAACACCCGCAATTTCAGCAATTTCTTTCAATTGAAGTGGTTTTAAGGCACCAGATTGGTTTAAGAAAAAATCTTTCTGTCGTTCAACAATAATCTCACCAACTGTTAAAATTGTATCTTGCCGCTGACCCAAAGTTTTTTCCAACCATTGGAAACGTTGCTGTTTTTCTTTTAAATATTGTAATGTCTCTTCATCCGCTTCTTTGCTTAATCGCTCAAAATACTTGGTTTGGAAATTCACTTTCAATTGACCTCGTCGGTTAGAGACCACGTTTAACTTTTCGCCGTCTCTCATTAAAGTCAGATCTGGAATAATAAATTCCGCTTGATTATCTCCAAAGCTTGCTCCGGGAAAAGGATCCAAACTACGAATATAGTCTAAAATATTTTGTACTTCTGGTAAACTCAATTGATATTTCTTGGCAATCTGCTGAAACTGTCGATTGGCAATCGCTTCAAAGGCTTCTTCTAATATTAAATAAGCTAGTTCAGGTGCATTGTCATCTCGCTCTGTCTGAAGCATTAAACATTCCTGCAAGCTCCTAGCGCCTACACCAGCAGGATCTAATTGTTGTAATAAGGTTAAGCCATCTAAAAATTGAATGTCACTAGCCTGAAGTTGGGCTTTAACTTCTGCCTCATCTACGCGCAAATAACCATTTAAATCTAATGATTCCGCAAGAACTAGAACAATTTTGCGTAAAAAAGTATCACGATAATTTAGATGAATCTGATTCATTACATATTCAAACAGGGAGATTTGTACATCAGGAATTTGAATTGTTTGATTGTCTTGACTGGCGGGACTTTGACTCTTCATTAAATCACTTTGCAGTTTTGGTGCCCGGACTTCGATTAATGGATTTTCCAAAGCTTCACTTTCAACAAAAGTTAACAGTTCTTCAGTATTATATTGTAAAATTTGGATAGATTGCTGTAATTGTTGGGTCATGGCCAATTTTTGCGTCTGTTGTTGTTTTTGACTTTGTTGTTGTTGAAACTTCATTGGAATTTCCCCTTGTATTTTCTAATTTTTATGCTAAACTATCAATTGTGCCTGCGCCCTTAGTGTAGTGGATATCACGTAAGATTCCGGTTCTTGAGACGGGGGTTCGATTCCCTCAGGGCGCGTCTTTTTACAAGTATAACTGAATTTTTTATTTTTTTAAAGCTTCCTCGCCCTTCAATCGGCGAGTTTTTTTATTTAAAAATGCCAAGTAAGCAATCGCTCACTTGGCATTTTTTCTTTAAATATCCTCTTCGTCGTCATCTTCATCATCATCGTCGAAATCATCATCGTCAATAACGCTTAATTCATCTTCGATTCCGCCGGGTACGATTTCTTCATCATCTTCATTTTCTTCATCAGCACCGATTTCTTGTAAATCAGTATTGTATTCTGCGATTTCATCATCATCGTCATCATCGTCATCGTCATCGATTTCATCTTCTTCATCGTCCACAAGATCTGTATCTTCTGGATCGTCATCGTTATAGTCAATTGCATCTTCATCATCATTAATGAAGGCATTCACTTTTTTACGTTTCTTACGACGTGGCGCATCTTCTTCATCGTCTTCCAAACCATGGTTGACTTCTTCATCGATGGAATCAATCGCATACCATGAGCGTAAGCCCCAACGATTGTCGCCTAAAGAAATGAAACTGCCATCAATATTTAAATCAGTATAGAATTGTGCCAAAGCATCACGAATTTCTCCATCAGATTTGCCTAAATAATTTTGAATTTGGTTAACCAAATCAGAAAAATCCATCACATCGGCACGTTCTTCTAAAATTGCATGAGCCACTTCAATCATTGACAATTCATCTTTGTTTAAGCTCTCAAATATACTAAGTTCCAAGTATGACACGTCCTTTCAAAGTCTACTCTTTATCATACAAAATTGATCTTCAAAAAGCAAACCTTTCTTTTCTTAAGTGGTAAATTCTAATACCATATGATAGTCACCCACTTTGGCATCTTTCATGTACAAACCATAATCGATTGTCACGATTCCAGAAAACGGCCGGTCTTTTAAACTGACATGTAAATCTTCTGTATAAGTAGAAATTAGAAAAATCCCATAAGGTGTCCGATAGTTCGTATCCATCTTCTTTCGATAAGCAAATTTCATCTGCATGCGAACATTGCCAGAGCGAATGATGGATATTGTGCTGTCAGGCGTGATTTTTACTGTCACTGGGACAGTCTCTCCATCTTCTTGTTTTTCTTTATAACGAATGTAAAGCGTGTCTCCCATTTGAACAACTTGGCCATTTAAATCGAAGGCAAATTCTTCTTTTTGATTATTTTGAATCACTGTTGTACGTAATTTTATTTTTGCTGGACTTCCTTGTTGGATACTCATTTGAATCCGCCCCTTTCAGCATATATTTTTGACGGTTTTTTAATTTTTGTCAACTACTTCTAACTTTTTAAGCAGATTAATCCAATAACTACCAAATATTGTTTATAATAATGAAGAAAATTCAAATGAAGGAGCTTTTATGGATAAACTATTATTTTTTGATCAAGGCTTAGTAAAACCATCAGAAAATTTCTCCCCTTTTGCTCTAACCGATGTGTTAACAGCCTTTGCAGGTGATCAGAAACAACCTATCATACATTTTTGGCAATTAGATAAAACGTTAATCTTAGGCATGAAAGACAGCCGTGTTCCATTTTTGGCAGATGGGTTAAAATCTATCCAACAAACTGACTATCAAGCTTTGCTTAGAAATGCTGGTGGCTTAGGTGTAATCAGCGATTTGGGCATTTTGAATGTCTCCTTAATTTTGCCAAAAGGAGATTTATCAATTGATCAAGGCTATCAAAAAATGATTGCTTGGTTAGAACAAACGATGATTGCAAAACAACCCTTAATTAGTGGAGAAGTCACTGATTCTTATTGTCCAGGAAAATTTGACTTGTCTTTAGCTGGCAAGAAAATTGCTGGGATTGCACAACGTCGTGTGAAAGACGGTGTGGCTATTATGATGTATTTAAGTGTCAATGGAAAGCAATTCGAACGTGGGGAAATTGTCAGAGATTTTTATTTAGCTGGACTTAAAAAAGATTTTGGTGAACATGGTTACCCACCAGTTAATCCAAATAGTATGACAACTCTCGCTGATGCGTATCAAACAAATCTATCCGTCGAAGAAATTAAAGCGGACTTAATTGCACCCTTATCAATTGATCATCAGACAGACTTTTTAGAAAATTTTTACCATACAGAAGACTACCGCAAGCGAATCGATAGCATGATTCAGCGCAACCAACTACTAACAGAGGTGACTCATGAAAATTAATAATCAAGCATTACCAATGGAAAAAGTTTTTCGTGACCCGGTCCATAATTATATCCATGTCCAACATCAAGTGATTTTAGATTTGATTAATTCTCGCGAAGTACAACGTTTAAGACGAATCAAACAGTTAGGCACCTCATCTTTTACTTTTCACGGTGCCGAACATAGCCGTTTTGCCCATTCACTAGGCGTATATGAAATCACGCGTCAGATTTGCGATATTTTTAAACGTAACTATTCAATTGAAAAAATTGGTCCTGATGGTTGGGATGACAGTCAGCGTTTGGTTACTTTATGTGCCGCTTTATTACACGATGTGGGCCACGGTCCCTATTCCCATACCTTTGAGCATATTTTTAATACTGATCATGAAGCTTTAACAGTCGCAATTATCACTTCACCGGAAACAGAAGTATTTCAAATTTTAAATCGGGTGGCTGAAGGGTTTCCTGAAAAGGTTGCTAGCGTCATAACTAAAACCTATCCTAATCAACAGGTCGTACAAATGATTTCTAGTCAAATTGACGCTGACCGGATGGATTATTTATTACGAGATGCTTATTTTACCGGCACAGAATATGGGACCTTTGATTTAACTAGAATCTTACGAGTAATTCGTCCTTATCGCGGTGGAATTGCCTTTTCAATCAATGGGATGCATGCAGTTGAAGATTATATTGTCAGCCGTTATCAAATGTATGTTCAAGTTTATTTTCATCCTGTTTCTCGTGGCATGGAAGTAATATTGGCTCATTTATTAGATCGCGCCCATGAATTATTCCATGAGGATAATCAATTATTCGAGTACCATTCACAATTTTTAAAACCCTTTTTAAAAGGGAAATTTACTTTAGAAGATTATCTACGTTTAGATGACGGTGTATTAAATACCTACTTTTCTCAGTGGATTTCGGAAAAAGATTTGATTTTAAGTGATCTGGCTCGCCGATTTCTAGATCGTAAACCATTGAAATCAATTACGATTGATTCAGTTGACAACCCTAATCTACCAATCATGCGGGATTTAGTGGAAAAAGCTGGTTTTAACCCTAATTATTATACAGCAATAAATTCCAGTTACGACTTACCTTACGACTTTTACCGCCCCGAACAAGGACGTCATCGCACTCAAATAGAACTAATGGAAAAAGATGGCTCATTGGTGGAATTATCGAAAGCCAGTCAGTTGGTTGCAGCTCTAGCAGGTCAAGGGCAAGGGGATGCTCGTTTTTATTTTCCAAAAGAAATGATTCAAAAAGATCCGACAAATTTGTTTGAAGATTATTATCAAGCTTTCAGTAGCCACATTCACAATGGTGCATTGGCAAAATAAAAAAAAGTTTAGTGACCGCATGTTGTCGGTCACTAAACTTTTTTTAACCAATTTTCAACAGCCCATTTATGGCTGCCTCTTTTTAATAAAACCATGGCCTCTTCAGGAGCAACCCAGCGGCTCAAACTTCCTTCTTCGGTTGGTTCAGAAACTTTTTCCCAATTTTTTGCTACAAAAAAATAACCTGGATTATAAAAATAAGTATCTCGATGGCGGGAATAGAAATACTCGTCTGCCTGACCCAAGTATTCTGCCAAGTCGACTTTAAAACCTAATTCTTCCATCATCTCGCGATCAATCGCTTCTTCTTTCGTTTCAGAACCTTCGATTTCTCCACCTGGTAAAAAGAATGCTCCATTTGGCGCTTCCACGATTGCTATCTTCCCGTGTTGATTAACTAAAATCGCATAAGCTGCATAACGTGCCTGATAATCTTTTTCTTCTTTCGTACCAAATGTTGGAATCATAATTCTCCTCCTAAGATGTTTTATTTTAGTTTACCTGATAAAAATCCCACAAACAAGCCAACAAGCAAATATTTCCAGCTTCTTTTTTAATTATGCTATGATACAGTTAGCAATTCATTTCAATCCACTTCACTTATTTTTCTTACGTGGATTAAATAGGAGGAAATATATTTATGAAAATGGCTCATACTTGTGTTCGTGTAAAGGATTTGGATGCTTCACTAGCTTTTTATCAAAAAGCTTTCGATTTCGAAGTTTCTCGCCGTAGAGATTTTCCTGAATCAAAATTCACTTTGGTTTACTTGACCTTAGCTGGAGATGACTACGAATTGGAATTAACTTATAATTACGATCATGAAGCTTATGACTTAGGTAACGGTTATGGTCATATCGCTATCAGCGTAGATGATTTGGAAGCATTACATGAAAAGCATCAAGCAGCTGGCTTTAACGTAACAGATTTAAAAGGATTACCTGGTACTGATCCTTCTTATTATTTTATCGTTGATCCTGATGGTTACAAAATCGAAGTTATTCGTGCCTAATCAAAAGGTGAACTGAAAATTCAGTTCACCTTTTTTTATCCGATCATGACACTTTCTTCTGGCAATTTATAGTGTCCAGTTGCTTGATTTTTTGCAATCTGAATAGTCAATGACAAGCCAATGGTCAAGATTCCTACCCGACCAATATACATCAACAAAATGATGACTAATTTGCCAACTACTGTCAAATCAGGTGTCAATCCCATAGTTAAGCCAACTGTTCCAAAAGCTGAGACAACTTCAAAAAAGAAATATTCCACTCCAGCAGTTGTAGGCAATTCTTCCGTAATTGATAAAATCACCACCGCAACGATACAAATCGACAAAGCTAAAAAGAACATTGTTAGAGCTTTAAAGACCACTGATGGTTTGATCGTTCGACCGAAAGCTTCCGCTTTATTACGCCCTCTTAGCATTGAAAATATTTGAATCAATAATACTCCGAAGGTAGTCGTCTTTAACCCACCAGCTGTCGAACCCGACGTTCCTCCAATAAACATCAAAAGGATTGTCACAATAATCCCAGCAGAGCTCATTTTGAAATAATCGATCGAGAAAAAGCCAGCTGTTCTTGGCGTGACAGCTAAAAAGAACATATCAACTAATCTAGTTAAGCCACCATTTCCATTAGTTTCAGTTAGATAGAACAATCCAGTTCCGACAACTAATAAGCCAATCGTCACGGTCAAAGCAATTTTACTATGAAGAGAGAATTTTTTCCTTTTTGTAAAATCCAACAAATCTCGCCACACGATAAAACCCAGCCCACCAGCAATAATCAAGCCGGCAATAATCATTAAGACATAAGGATTATCTTCAAATCCCACCATGCTATCGCCAAATAAATCAAAGCCAGCATTACAAAAAGCTGATACAGCATGAAATATGCTCAACCAAAGTCCTTGCGCAATACCATATTTAGGTAAAAAATCTATTGCCAACAAGAAGGTTCCTAATAATTGAATACATAGAGCCAGCCGAATAATATAAAGCATTAATTTCATTACTCCAGACAATGACTCCAAATTTAAGGCTTCTTGCAAAACAATCCGTGCTCGCAATCCCACCTTCATTCGAAACATTGAAAAAAATAAAATAGGGATCATCATAAAGCCTAAACCACCGACTTCAATTAAACATAAAATAATGGCTTGCCCACCAAAATTCCAATGTAAATCTGTCGCCAAAGTGGTCAATCCAGTAACGCATGTAGCCGATGTAGCGGTAAATAGTGCATCAATAAAGGGTGTTGTTTCACCCGACTGACTAAAAAAAGGCAATGTTAATAAACCACTACCTATCAGAATTAATGCTAAAAAGCCCAAAGGGATATATTGAATACTGTGGATTCTAGAAACATTCCTCAATTTTTTCATTCGCTTTATCCTTTAATTATTCCCCATATTTTTGATTTTTATTAGACGTGTAACCTCGGCCCGTTCATTTTCTTCCAGCTTCATCTGAATAAAATAAATCGTTTCTTCTAACTGAGGAATGGTCATATATTCTAAGGCATTCACACGACGTCGAGTTTTTTCAATTTCTTTAGCCATCAATTGACAAGTTTTTTCAATCTCTGTCAGTTCCAAAAGCTTTGGTAATACTTCTGCAAAACGAGCGACACTTTGATCAAGTTCCTCATTAGAATTTAAAAATCCATACTCTAGCGGTCCATCAGCCAAATCATTTTGATGTTGAAAATTCATTACCGGTACTTTGACACTCATGACATCTTTTTCAATCACATCTACTGATACGCGATCTTTTGGCACCGCTAATAGTTCATCAATAAATTTATCATTAATCATAGCGTCAGCTAAGGCAAAATCTTTCATCGCTTGATTTAATTCTACCTCAACTTCTTTACGCAACTGATTATTTTTTTTGATTAAAATAATAAAACGACGCATCAATTCATCTTGTTTATCTTTTAATAATTTGTGCCCTCGTGTCGCTGTGACTAATTGTTTTTTTAGTTTTGACAACTCCATTCGGGTTGGGTTGACATTTAACTTTGCCATGAGTGATCACACTCCTTTTGACAAATACTCATCAAGCATATCATCTTTGATTCGTTTTAATTCAGTACGCGGCAACATTGATAATAGCTCCCAGCCTAAATCTAAGGTTTCAAAAATTGAGCGATTTGTGTAATAACCTTGATTAATATATTCGGCTTCGAAACAATCTGCAAATTTTGCATATATTTTATCGGTATCAGATAAAGCTGAATCGCCTAAAACAACTGCTAATTCTTTGGCTTGTTTACCTTGGGCATAAGCAGAGAACAATTGATTCATGGTAGCAGCATGATCTTTTCGTGTTTTTCCTTCACCGGTCCCTTTATCTTTTAGTCGAGATAAGGATGGCAAAACATCAATTGGTGGTTTGATTCCGCTCTTGTATAAATCTCGAGATAAAATAATTTGACCTTCTGTAATGTAACCAGTTAAATCGGGTATCGGATGAGTCTTATCGTCTTCTGGCATTGATAATATTGGAATTTGCGTGACTGAACCCTTCAAACCGCGTATCCGTCCAGCCCGCTCGTATAAAGTAGCTAGATTAGTATATAAATAACCAGGGTAGCCTCGACGACCAGGAACTTCTCGCCGCGCAGCAGAAATTTCTCGCAAAGCTTCACAGTAATTGGTCATATCTGTCATGATAACTAGGACATGCATCCCTTTTTCGTAAGCCAAATATTCAGCCGCTGTTAAGGCCATTTTAGGTGTCGCGATTCGTTCAATTGCCGGATCGTTAGCTAAATTCATAAATACGACAGAGCGATCAATCGCGCCGGTTTTACGGAAATCCTCCATAAAGTATTCGGCTTCTTCAAAGGTGATCCCAATCCCTGCAAAAACTACAGCAAAATCATCATTAGCATTTAAAACTGCTGCTTGGCGAGCAATTTGAGCTGCCAATTCTTTATGGGGCAAACCTGAACCAGAAAAAACTGGCAATTTTTGTCCACGAACAAGAGTATTTAAATGATCAATCGCTGAAATCCCTGTTTGAATAAATTCATCAGGGTAATCACGAGAAACTGGATTGATTACTTCGCCGTTAATATCTAGATGTTTTTCTGCTAAAACTGCTGGACCATTATCTTTAGGACGTCCTAGTCCATCAAACACCCGGCCAATCATATCTTCAGAAACGGCTAATTCAAGTGGATGACCTAAAAATCGAGCTGTAGATTCTTGCAAATGAATTCCGCTAGTTCCTTCAAACACTTGAACCAAGGCCTTATCTTCACTAATTTCAAGAACTTGTCCTCTTCGAATCTCGCCATTTTTCATACGAATTTCTAACAATTCTTCATACTTGACGCCTTCAACTTTATCAACAGCCATTAAGGGACCTACCACTTCGCTGATTGTCATATATTCTTTAATCATTGGTCATCCCTCCTTTAGCAACTATCTCTTGTAAAATAATTGGTATGCTTTGATGAATATCACTCAATTTTTCAATCTCTGCTTCTGGTAAATACTTACTGCGGGCAACTTTATCTCGCAAATCAGTTGTTCCCTCCATGATTTCTTTCAAGTAGGCACCTAGATCTAGCGCTTTGCGACTCTCACTATAAAAAGTCAAAATATTGTTTAACATTTTAAATTGCTTTTCTCTTGAAGTAAATGTATCCACATCATCAAAAGCATTTTGTTGCAAATAATCTTCGCGAATAGATTTCGCTACTTCCAAAGTTAAGCGATCTTTTTCAGACAGTGAATCAATCCCCACTAAACGAACAATCTCACTTAACTGCGATTCTTCTTGTAAAATTTTCATTCCTTCAGTTACTAAGTCTGACCAAGAAACTTGCATTTGCTGGTCTAAATATAATCCCACTTCATTTGAATACAATGAGTAACTAGACAACCAATCAATTGATGGGAAATGCCTTTGTTGGGCTAGGTTTGCACTCAACCCCCAAAATACTTTTACAACTCGTAAAGTATTTTGCGTGACAGGCTCTGAAGTATCTCCCCCTGATGGTGATACAGCCGAAATTGCAGTAATGGAACCTTCACGCCCATCTGATCCCAGTGCCACGACTCGCCCAGCACGTTCATAATACTCCGCCAAGCGAGAACCTAGATAAGCGGGATAACCTTCATCACCAGGCATTTCTTCCAAACGTCCACTCATTTCTCGCAAAGCTTCAGCCCAGCGAGAGGTTGAATCTGCCATAATTGCTACGTTATAACCCATATCACGGAAATATTCAGCAATGGTAATCCCAGTATAAATAGATGCTTCTCGTGCTGCCACTGGCATATTCGATGTATTGGCAATTAAAATCGTTCGTTCCATCAAGGATTCTCCTGTTTTAGGATCAATCAATTCCGGAAATTCATTCAACACATCGGTCATTTCATTACCACGTTCACCACAGCCAACATAAACTACTAAATCGACATCGGCCCATTTGGCTATCTGATGTTGCACAACCGTTTTCCCAGCACCAAATGGTCCTGGTACAGCAGCCGCTCCACCTTTTACCACTGGAAAGAAAGTATCAATTACTCGTTGACCAGTGATCATTGGTGCTTCTGGATTTAATTTTTCTTTGACTGGTCGACCGCGACGAACAGGCCATTTTTGCAGCATTGAAAAACTTTTTTCACCTTCTTCAGTCGCTAAAACATAAACGGTTTCAGTGATATTAAACTCACCTGAGTGAATTTTTGTAATGGTGCCGCTAACACCATTCGGAACCATAATTTTATGTGTTAGTACTTTCGTTTCTTCTACGATTCCTACTACATCTCCAGCAGAAACAACTGTACCAATTTCTAAAGCTGCTTCAAACCACCATTTTTTTTGATGATCTAAAGCCGGTAATTGGACACCTCGACTCAAAAAATTACTTTGGGTCAACGTTTGAAATTTATCTAAGGGTCGTTGAATGCCATCAAACATTTGAGACACAATTCCTGGACCTAATTCAACCGATAAAGCTTCTCCCGTTGTTTTTACGACTTCCCCTGGTCCAATCCCAGCAGTTTCTTCATATACTTGGATGGAGGCGACATCTTTTCGCATTTCAATAATTTCGCCAATTACCCCCAGCTCTCCAACATAACAAATATCTTGAATTGCTGCGTGACCCATATTTTCAGCCATTACTAACGGCCCAGATACTTTGATTACTCTTCCTTCTTGCAAGCTGTCTGCTCCTTTACAATATATTCATTCCGACTGCTCGTTCTACTTGATCTTGAATCATTTTTTGCCCCAGTCCATCTGTTCCTGCAAAATTTGGAATTAAAACAATCGCAGGGATCATCTCTTCTTCATATCTTTTGACAGTTTCAGGAACCAGTTGCGCAAATTGTTCAGTCAGATAAATGATCCCATAACCTGACTGAGCCATTTCTTCAATATTTTTTCGAATAGCACTTGGTTGTTTATCCGTTCTTACATCAAAATCAAATAATTTGAAAGGCAATACCGAGTCTTTATCGCCAATTGCACCAATTTTATGCGTCATGGGTTACTCGCATCCTTTCCTTAATATCAGATTGATCCATTCCGATTTTTTTTCCAACAACTAATAAACGCAGATTTTTTATTTCAGTTTCTTTTCCGTGCAACAAAGCTAACATTGGTAATGGACCGAAAGCTTCAACTTGATAAGCTTCAAATAAACTTGCCAAATAATCATCTTTGGCCTTTTCCAATTTTGCTAAGTCAACTTTTCCATCTACTACCGCTGAAGCTGCTTCATTTCCATAAGGACTAGCCAAAATAAAATCAGCAAATGTTTGGGGCTGTTCAATAATCGCTAATAAATCTTCTTTGGCGATACTTCCTTGACTAGAAAGAACTGTAGATAGAAAGGCTTTACTTCGTTTTTGACGAATGCCACGACCTAAAATAATTAAATTAGTAAAATCAATAAAGGCTGTGATTTCTGATAGTAGCGCGACATAGCCTAACTTTTCTCCTACTATTTCTTGATTACGCAAAAAATCACGGTCAAAGATAATATCGATTCCTTGTAGACTATTAGACTCTGAAAAATGTGCCTTAACCGCATTTACCGTACCGATAATCTCATCAGGTAAACTATTAGATTGTCCAGTTTTAACCACACTTTTAATTTGTTCTAAAGAATAAAATCCATCATACAAAAATAATTCATCAAAGTTTTGTTCAAGTAATTCTGCCTTCATCAGGGCTTTTAAATTATGATAAGTAAATCGCATCGTATAAATCCATATCACTTCCGGCTCAGGTGCCAGTTCGATTAATTCTGTAATTAATTGATTAAAAGAGTTTTGTAAGCTTTCTTCAAAAGTCTCAGCAAAATCTCCCTGTAAAAATTCCCCATAAAAAGTACTATTTAGCAATTGCTGAACTTCTTTTAAGTCTTTTGCAGCAACTAAACGATCAAACATATCTGGGGTTAACAATTCAAGTTCTTTTAAGCGAATCAGAGGATTTAACTCATGATAGCTATAAGTTTTCATTTAGACCTCCTTAATCCAAAAAGGTTTGTGCCAGTTCGAAGCTTAATGTTTCTTTTTGTTCCTCGATTAATGTTTGATAGAGAAAATTATATTGAATACCTGCTTGATCTAAAATGAACCCCGCTTGATTGGGAATCACTTCATCTGATAATGTTAGTTGGTATTTTAACTGTGCATTTTGGATAGCCAACCATTCTTCGGTGTAAACATCTTTAGTTATTCCACCAGAAATGAATTTCAGCGAGCCAGAAACTGCTAATTTTTTTAATGCTCCATTAGCAAAATTTTGGTGTTCTTCAATTGACCAGTCATTCATGGCTTCTTGTGCGGCAATAAACATTTCATCCAATAATTGTTGTTTTAAATTTAAGTTAGTTTGTTTAGCTGCTACTTGTTGGCGATTTTTTAATTGCTTATTTTTTTCTTCTAATTGATCTAATTGATTTTCATATCTTTTTTTCTGTTCCAATTCAATCTCTTGTAAACTAGCTTGAAATTCTTGCTCAATTCGCATTTTTTCCGTTACTTGAAATTCTGTTTGCTTAAGTTGTGCTTCTTCATTTAATTGATCAATGATTTTTTCAATAGCATCCATTTAAATCGCTCCTTATACTTGACCTACTAATAGGAAAGAAATAACGAAGCCTAAAATGGCATAAGTTTCTACCATTGCTGCATAAATGATTCCCTTTGTTGCGTGCTCAGGTTTTTTAGCCAAGATTTGGATACCCGCTGCAGCCACTTTCCCTTGGGCAATTCCAGAAAATAAACCAGTAAAAGCAATGGGTAAAGATGCTCCTAAATAGCCTAACCCTTGAACAACTGTTAAATCAGACGATAGATTAGTAAAAATTAAGAAGGCAATTACGAACCCGTACAATCCTTGTGTTCCGGGTAATAGTTGTAAAATCAATGATTGTCCAAATTTTTCAGGTTGACTAGTTGTTAGAGCTGCCGCTGCTTCACCGGTCATCCCCACACCTTTCGAAGAACCAATTCCTGAAAAAATTGTTGCTGTTGCCATACCCAAAATCGCAAAAATAATCCCACCACTATTGTTAATTAAATACTCTGTCATTTTGAAATTTCCTCCAATTTATCTTTCTTTTCAATATTGATATATTTTTCCTCTGTTTTCAAAGGCTTGAAGGGTTTGCCTCCACCTTGATAAAATTTGCCGAAAAACTCTACGTATTGTAATCGTGCACCGTGAACATAAGCACTTAATAAGGATAAGAAAATGTTCAAGCCATGCAAGACCAACATTAGCAAAATCCCTACACTAAATTTTGCAACCGGTGGCATATAACCCACCAGCATATTAAACGCTGCGGCGATACTCCCACCTGAAATACCTAAAGCCATCAAACGTGTATAACTTACTAAATCTCCGATATAACCTGTGATGCCGTATAAATCATAGGCCCCACCGGCTAACGCTGCCAATTTTGATTTACTGCCAACCATCGGTAAAACGACTATTGAAAGAGCGCTAATTCCAGCAATAATTATCCCTAAAATAAAGATTGGCGAACTAGTTAAAAGCATCTTCCCAGCGGCAGCAATAATACCGCCTACAAAAATCCCTTGCCAAGCAAAGCCTTGAGAAATAGCTGCCAAATAATTTTTTGCTTTAATATTTTCTGCAGCTGCCAATCCTAAGCCAACGAAAATTTGGATCAATCCGAAAATGATGGATAAAATTAAAATCGTAATTACATCATTACTGGTAGACAATATTGGTTTGTATGGTAATGAAAAACCAAAGAATCCATTATAAATGAGTCCCCATACAATAGTTGGTATGGACAAAATTTGAAAGAATTCCATGAATCGCTTGGTCCCATTTGGTAATATTTGCGATTTTAAAACTATTGTCGTTGCTATCAACATCAATAATCCATATCCAATATCAGCGACCATCATGCCAAAAAACACTAAATAAAACGGCGTGAACCAAGGTGTCGGATCAATTTCTTCATATTTCGGTAGTGCATACATCTCAGTCAGCATTTCAAAAGGCTTAACTAAACGACTATTTTTAAGCTTGGTAGGAATTTCTGTTTCAATTTCAACCAGATTAGGCTCTTCCACGCTTAAATAAACTTCTTCTGTTGCTAACCTTTTTTCCAAAGACAACACTTCATCCTCAGCAATCCAACCTTGCAAAACAAATAAATGGTCTGTTTGGATATAGCTCTTATGGACTAACAATCGATTTTTCTGGGCAAGTAAAGTCTCTTCTGCCCACTCCAATTCATGAATATTTACTCGCTTTTGACCAATCATAGTAGATAATTGCTGTTTTGCTTGATAAACATCATTTTGCTCAGAATGAATTTCAGCTAACTTATTTTTTGGTAACTGGCTTTCTAGATAATCAAACTTCGTGATACTAAAATGAGCGATTAATTGCTTGACGACTGCTTGTTGCTGGTTTAAATAAATTAAACTGAAATTAGTGATTTTCCCATCACTATAAACTTCTTCGAAATAAATTGTTTCTTGCTGTAGATCAGCTTTTAGTTTTTCCCAATTCTCAGTCTCAACTGTTCCTAAAAAAGTTTGACTCGTTTTCAAATTATTTTGCTGTGGAATAACATCTAAATACTGCCATTTAGAAAAAACTTCTTCCTCTACCGTCAATGTTTTTTCTCTTTGATTCAGTTCTGCGAAACGACTGATTAAGTTTTCAATTTCTGTTAATTCAGTCAATAATTTTTCTGGATCAAATTGTTCTTCTAATTGCTGCAAGGTCAAAAATCTGCGTTTTAAATGAATCGCTTTTTCTTTACTGCTACCATGATCTTTAATAAATTTAATACTTTGATGAATAGCTTCAATTTGTTGATCGATCTGTTGAATTTGGTCTTGCTGATCATTTGGTTCAAAATCAGTAAAAAAAGCTTTTACCCACTGATTATTTTCCTTTAAATCGAAAACATCACGCACTTCAACGCCTTGAAATCCTTGAAGGGTAACTAAAATTTCATGGGTTTTTTTATCTTCAGCAATGAGTGTCAGTTTTTTCATTTTACTGACTGCCATATTTTTCTCTCACCCCTTCTAAAATTTTTGTAATTGCTTGCGCCTTAATTAATTCAAAATTTGCTTGATAATGATCCGCTAACTGTTTTTTTTGCTCTTCTAGCTGAAGCGCTTCTTTTTTTAGGTCATCATTCAACTCACGATTTCTCTCAGTTATTTTTTCGTTATTCTTTTTTTGTAAATCTGCTTGTTTTTCCTGTAACAATTGTTGATTCTTTTTTTCAAGTTTTAACAATTCTTTTTTGACTTGGTTCATTTGTGCTTCGTTTCTTTCTTCGGCTGCTTTGATTTTTTCCAGTGCCTCTAGCATCCCGCTCCTCCTTTAATTTGGTTATCTTTTATTTTCATTTTTTTGATGATTTTCGTTTTTTTAATTGAAAACAAAAAAAGGCCGCAAATCTTCAAGTGTTTCTCTCACCCCTTGAGAAACATGATCCTTGAAGCTTACGCCCAACCATTTTGAATAATAAATTCAATTCCATTATAGTATATCAGAAGTTATTAAGAAAAAAAAGGATTCTTATGACAGAGTAGGTTATCTTGCCAAAAAGATTATTTTATGTTATCAAAAGGATAAACCATTTAAAGGAGTTTTATATGAAAAAACCAATCATTGGTATTGTTGCCAACCAACATTATTTAGATAACACAGCTTTTTTTGATCAACCTTTTAGTTATACTCCCCAAGGTTTTATTGATGGTATCCATCAAGCAGGTGGAGTTCCTTTAGTACTTCCTCTTGGTCTTGCCGATTTAGCAGCAGATTATATTGAAAAAATTGATAAACTTTTGCTAGCTGGTGGACAAGATATTACCCCTAGCCTCTATGGGGAAGAACCTCATCCTAAGTTAGGTGCGACTAGTTTGGAGCGAGATTTGTTTGAAATGGCTCTTATCCAAGAAGCTATTGAACAAAAGAAACCAATTTTTACTGTATGTCGTGGCACGCAGATTTTAAATGTCACTTTAGGAGGAAATCTCTATCAAGATTTATCCTTGTATAATGATTGGTCAGTGAAACACGATATGTTCCCAACACCACCTGCTTTTGCTTTACATTCGATTAAAGTAGCAAATAATTCTATCTTAGGAAATTTATTAGCTGAAGAAACACAGGTCAATTCATTTCATCATCAAGCCTTAAAAGAATTAGCTGAACCGCTAAAAGCGATTGCTTGGTCCAAGGATGGTATTATCGAAGCTGTTGAAAGCAAAGATCCTGGTGTGCCGATTTTGGGTGTTCAATGGCATCCTGAATTAGTTCATAAAGCAGACCCTAAAGAGCAGGAATTGTTCAATTTTTTTGTCCAAAAATTCTAAAAAAACGAGCGCCGTCAACTGAATGACGACGCTCATTTTTTTAAAAATTAAAATTATCTGGATCTCCACCTAAACGCTCATTAATGTTTAAGCTATCGATCTCTTTCATATCATCTGGACTTAGTTCAAAATCAAACACATCAAAATTTTCTTTGATCCGATTTTCATGCACTGATTTTGGAATCACAATAATATCACTTTGTAAATGCCAGCGAATAATCACTTGGGCTACACTTTTTTGATGGGTTTCAGCAATTTTCATTAAAGTTGGATTGCTTAAAATTTTCCCTTGTCCTAGTGGGGACCAAGCTTCAACTGCAATATTTTCACTAGCTAAATATTTGCGCAAAGGCTCTTGTGTTAACGTAGGATGAATTTCAACTTGATCAACCATTGGTTTAATTTTTGCAGTTGTCATTAATTCTTCAATATGGTGTTGATGGAAATTAGAAACACCAATTGCTTTTGCTCGACCACTTTCATAAACTTCTTCCATCGCTTTCCAAGAATCGTTAAATTTACCTGGAACTGGCCAATGAATCAAGTATAAATCAACATAATCTAAACCTAATTTTTTCAAGCTTTCATCAAATGCTTGATGTGCTGTTTCATAGCCTTGATCAGCATTCCATAATTTTGTAGTAATAAACAGCTCTTCCCGTGATACGCCAGATTGGCGAATACCTTCACCAACTTCAGCTTCATTCTTATAAATTGCCGCTGTATCGATTAAACGATATCCTGCTTGAATCGCCCATTTTACCGAATTAATTGCATCTTCCGGATCTACACGCCAAACACCTAGACCAAAACGTGGCATTTCTAAACCATTAGCTAATTTTTTTGTTTTTTCCATACAAAATTCCTCCTCCAAATCTTTCAACTATACTTTATTTTGAAGAAAATCTTTTATTTGGTCAAATATTTTGATTATTTTTCCCGATCATTGCGCATAATTGAAAATGATTGGCGCAAGGCACTCACCATGCCACCTTCACTATAAACCAATACATTTGATTTATATAACTGAGCTGAAAATAAGTTCAATAAAATGGTGAAAACAATCAAGACAACTAAAGAGATTACAGCCCCAGAAAGACTCACTGTATCTGTCGACAGTCTCAGTGGCATACTATATGAGGAAAGAAATGGAATATATGCAGTGACCTTTACAATAATATTGGTTGGATTGGCTGCCCCCATAATGATATTTAGCATATAACCAATTAATGAAAGATACATCACTGGCTGTATCGCCTTTGCAGTGTCCTCAGGTTTGTTAACTAAAGAACCACATAAAGCAGATAATACTGCATAAAGTAAAATTCCGAAAATCATAAAGGCCAGCATAATGATTGTGTTTACGCCAAACAAATGTTTAAAGGTGACATTATTAGCTATCCCAGCAATAAAATCGGTATTTTTAAATTGCTGATAACCCACAACAATGGCGACACCGTAAATAATTAATTGGGTCAACGCAACTAGTAAAACGCCAATAAGCTTCCCATAGTAATGAGTTTTAGCCTTCATACTGGATAATAAAACTTCCATAATTCGGGTCCCTTTTTCTGAAGCAATTTCTTGTGCAATAATTGAAGAATAACTCATAATAAAAATAAACATAATAATAGTTGTTGCAAAACTAATCCAATATTGCGCGCCGGTATCAGCCTCATCAACTTTCATTTTACCATCTTCAAAATTCACACGTTTTGCTTGAAATTGCCCGGGTTCAATAATATGAGCGACTTGTTGATTGTTGATATTTAACTGACCAGCACGTAATCCCAACTGCAATTGATTAGTTATTTGTGTCAGCGCACCTTCTGTGGTCGTACCTAATGATGAGGTACTATATAGGGTACTTTGAACAGTATCATCATCTTTTGTATCGATAACGAAATAAGCATCAATTTTTTCATTCTCCAATTGATTTTGTGCTTGTTTCTTTGAATCCATTACTTTGAAATTAAAATCCTCTGACGATTGGCTTTTTAATTGTTCTGCAACTGCCGGCTGATTACTAATGATACCAATTTCGTTAATATCATTTGTATTACCAAAGAAATGTTGTGCCAAATAAAAGATACCCATTAGCAAAAATGGTGCCAAAATCATGATGACAAAAGCTGTTGATTTAACATTTTTTTTGTAAACGTCTTTAATAATAATTCCCATTTTACTCATGTTGGTCACCTGCTTTCCATTTGAATATCTCTTCTAAAGTTGGTGGTTGCTGATTGAACATTGGAATATAGCCATTTTCAGTTGCTTTAGCGAAAATATCTTTGCCAATTTCCGGATCAGACAAAGTTAAATCAAAAGTGCCATCTTCTTTTTGAACAATTTTTTCAACACCAGCAAATTCATCCAATTCCGCAGCTGTTAATGAAGAATCTAGATACAGTTTCGTTCGTCCAAAAGATTCACGAATTTCATGAACCTTACCATCTAAAACAGTTTGGCCATTCCGTAACATAATTAAATTGTCACAAATTTTTTCGACATTATCCATATTATGACTAGAAAAAATAACACATGAACCTTTACCTTTTAACTCAATGATGCCATCTTTTAATAGTTCCGCATTCACTGGATCCAAGCCAGAAAAAGGTTCATCCAAAATAACTAATTTAGGCTCATGAATCAAAGTAGCGATCAATTGAACCTTTTGCTGATTCCCTTTTGATAAGGATTTAACCTTATCTGTTTTCTTACCTTTTACTTGGAATTTTTCCATCCATTCATCAATTTTTGGTACAATTTCAGCTTTTTTCTTGCCTCTTAAAGCGGCAAAAAACAATAATTGTTCTTCAATCGATACTTTTGGATACAATCCTCGTTCTTCTGGTAAATAGCCAATGATGCTATAATCCTTCTCAGTTAATGGTTGTCCGTTCCATAATATTTTCCCGCTATCTTTTGCTAAAAAATCTAGGATCAAACGAAATGTTGTCGTCTTACCGGCACCATTTTGTCCAATTAAACCTAAAATTTTCCCATCCTCAATCGTTAAAGATAAATTATCTAACGCTTTGAAGTCTCCAAAAGTTTTACTAAGTTGCTCCACTTGTAACATTCTTCCCACTCCTTCATTTATAAACTCGAAAACAATAATGCGAAACCAACACCAATCACGGCTCCGATGACTGCGCCAATAATCATTAAAATAGATTGGTCGCGAATAAACGATTGCTTTTTAGCAAACTTATCTGGTTGGTTGTAATATCTTGTACGATCTCGGTAAAACAATTTATAAAACAACATCGTTGCAAAAATACCAATCGGAAAAAAAACACCAAAAAGCCCAAAAAAAGCAATGAATAATAATAATCCGTTAGGTACCGGCCACTCAGCTGCTTGAATAAAACTAATTGCTACCAGTACAATAAAGCCGAACAGTGCATAAATCAGCGAGCGCAAAAAATTATAGCGCCATTCCAACTTAAATTTTTCACGATAGCTTTCTTCGTCGGAAAAAATACTAGGTGTATCTTTATCAGCAGAAAAAAAATAATATTTTTTTCGGAAATCACTGACTTTTTGCCAACCACTTATTTGATACATCTCTAAATACTCTGAGAGATCTTCTGATTTACCAGAAAAATAATCAACTGCATACTGCCGGTTTTGTGGAACGCCTTTCTTGAAAACTAAAAAGCCAAAAATATTTAACTTCTCAAACTCCCAACCTTTAGCAGCTTGTTTTTCAAGGCGAAGCATTTCTTTTTCTGGATAAAAGGCCACACCTAAGCTGAGTAAATATTTCTTCTCAAACAACCCCATTAACCTTCGCCTCCTGCATCAGATAGTAATCTCTCACCGAATTGGTAAAATAATTTTCGTCGTCGGACGTCTTTTCGTAAAACTTCTTTTCCACTATCTGTAATTTGATAGATTTTCTTTCGATCAGTACTTTCTTCCAAAGTAATGTAACCACTTTTGGTTAATTTTTTTAAAATCGTATACATACTAGCGGGCCCGATCTCAAAATTTCCCTCAGTTAAAGCACTGACTTCTTTCATAATGGCATAACCGTGTTGTGGTCTTAATAAAGCCAACAAAATTAAATAGTTCGAATCTGTTAATGCTTCATCCATCTTTTCACCTTCTCTATATCACTCACTGATATATCTCTTAACGATATATTATCGAATGATATATATTTTGTCAATTTATTTTTAATTTTTTTTGATATAAGAAGAAAAAATCGAAATGATGTTCGTTAATAATTCTGAAACTCTTTCTGCCGTAAAAATAGCATCTCTGCTCGTCGATTACTATCCAATCCCTTTTACATCGTCCGTTTTATCATAAAAAAATAGCTTTACCAAAAAAAGACCAGTGAAATAATATTCACTAGTCTTCATGTAATTTTTGATAAACATTTTCGGCAACCTTTTGAGGTAAGCCGATCATTTTTAATTCTTCAATTGAAGCTGCTTGGATTTTTTTCAAAGATTTAAATTCTTTTAACAATAATTTTTTGCGTTTAGGGCCTAAACCATCAATCGCATCTAGTTTAGAAGCAAAACTATTTTTACTTCTTAATTGACGATGGAAGGTAATTGCAAAACGGTGGACTTCATCTTGAATTCTTTGTAGTAAGAAAAATTCCTGCGAGTTTCTTTCTAGTGGGACCACTGACAAGTCTGCTCCAAATAACAATTCACTGGTTTTATGTTTATCGTCTTTGGCTAATCCAGCAATCGGAATATCTAGACCCAGTTGATTATCTAAAACTTCCTTTGCAGCATCAACTTGCCCTTTGCCTCCATCAATTACAATTAAATCAGGAAAAGGTAGGTCTTCTTTTAATACGCGAGAATAGCGTCGATAGATAACTTCTCGCATCGATGCATAATCATCTGGACCTTTAACGGTCTTAATTTTATATTTCCGATATTCTTTTTTAGCAGGCTTACCATCAATAAAGACTACCATAGCTGCCACCGGATCAGTTCCCATAATATTTGAATTATCAAAAGCCTCAATTCTAATTGGTGCTGGAATATTCATAGCATCACCTAATTTATCGACAGCGCCAATTGTCCGCGCTTCACTCCGTTCAATCAGATTGAATTTTTCATTTAGGGCTACTCGAGCATTTTTACTAGCTAAGATTACCAATTTTTTCTTTTCGCCTCTTTGAGGTTGTAAAACTTTAGTATCTAACAAGGCTTCAACACTGGCTTGATCAATATCGTCAGGGATTAACACTTCTTTTGGAATAAAATGTTCATTTTCTTGGTAAAACTGACCTAAGTAAGTTAAAAAATCTTCTTCAGCGTCATTGTAAAAAGGAAACATTGAAACATCTCGTTCAATTACTTTGCCTTGGCGAATGAAAAAGACTTGGACACACATCCAACCTTTGTCAGTACTATATCCAAACACATCCCGGTCAACTAAATCAGCGTTGGTCATTTTTTGTTTCGTCATAACTGTTTCAATCGATTTAATTTGATCCCGGTATTCCGCTGCCTTTTCAAATTCCATATTTTCAGCCGCTTGAGCCATTTTTACTTCTAATTGTTCCTGAATTTTTGTATGACCACCATTTAGAAATTGTTTAATTTCATTTACCATTACCCGATAACGGACTGTTGGAATATCAAAAATACACGGAGCCAAACACTGTCCCATATGATAATACAAACAAACTTCTTTCGGTAAAGTTTTACATTTTCGCAATGGAAACAAGCGATCCAATAATTTTTTGGTTTCATTTGCGGCACCAACATCAGGATAAGGACCAAAATACAACGCTTTATCTTTTAAAACCTTCCGTGTAATTAATAATCGAGGATAATCTTCATTAGTGATCTTAATAAAAGGATAGGTTTTATCATCTTTTAGCATGATATTATACTTGGGATCATTTTTCTTAATTAAATTAATTTCTAACAATAAAGCTTCAATATTAGACTCAGTAACAATATATTCAAAGTCCTCAATTTCACTAACCAATCTTTCAGTTTTCGTATTATGACTGCCAGTAAAATAAGAACGTACACGATTTTTTAAAATTTTAGCTTTACCTACATAAATAATTGTGCCATTTTTATCTTTCATTAAGTAACAACCAGGTTGATCTGGTAAAAGCGCTAATTTATTTTTTATTCTTTCATTCATTTGGATTCTCCTAAGTTTTCGCTAGGAATATTTTCTCACAAAAAGAAAGCCGAGACAAAAATTTTCCTTTGTCCCGACTCTGTTAACGAGCTTACATATGTGATGTAACTAATTCTTTTAATTGGTCTTTGGTATGTACACCAATCACTTTATCGACGATTTCGCCGTCTTTTTTAAGAACTAAAGTAGGAATACTCATGATTCCAAACGATGAAGGAGTTTCGGGATTTTCATCCACGTCCATTTTTACGATTTTTAATTCGCTATCATCATATTCTTCAGATAATTGTTCTAAAATTGGTGCTTGCATGCGACAAGGACCACACCAAGTTGCCCAAAAGTCGATTAAAACTAATCCTTCGTCAGTTTCTTGACTGAAAGTTTTATCAGTAACTACTTGTGACATAAATCTTCCTCCTTTGATTTGCTAAATGTATTATAGCACGATGTTTTTCTCCTGCAAATTTTTCTGCTTACAACTGTAAACTATTTAAAAGTGACCACAGTTGCACCATTTCCACCTTGATTTGCTGGTGCAAACTCAAAACTTTTGACTTGACGATTATTTTTCAAATAGTCTGTAATTCCTTGACGTAACGCGCCAGTTCCTTTGCCATGAATAATTCTGACCTGAGCATAACCGGCTAATAAAGCTGCATCAATATATTGGTCGACTTCTGCTAAAGCTTCTTCATATCGTTTACCACGTAAATCTAATTCCATTTTTACGCCAGCAGTATTTCCCCGTTTTACACCAGAAACTTGGCGGGCTTTTGGCTCTTCCAAAGGGGCTACTTGCGTCATATCATCTTCTGAAATAGTCATTTTCAAAATACCGATTTGAACTTGCCAATCTTTATTAGAGACTTTATCAATCAGTGTCCCTCGTTGGCCATAAGTTTCGACGATTACTTCGTCACCAGCCTTGAATTGTTTCTTGGCTTTGGCTTTTTGCAATACTTTATTTTTTTTCAGCTGTTCAGCTTGTTTCAAGTTGGTCAACTGACTTTTCGCATCGATTAATTCGTGCTCTTTGATATTTCCTTGCCCACCGCTTAACTGCATTTGGCGAATTTCTTTAATAATTTTTTCAGATTGTTCTTCTGCTTCATTTACAATTTTATTGGCCTTTTGACGGGCATTTTCCATTTCTTTTTCTCGTTCATCAAAGAAATAGCTATAAGCATTTTTTAAATCACGATAAAGCTTTTCGGACTCCTCCACGTAATACCGAACTTCCAAATATTCTGTTTCCGTCGCTTTACGTTGATTTTCTAAATCAGAAATCATCTCATTCAAATCTTGACTTTCTTCATCAATAATTTGTTTGGCACTGTCAATAATCTGATTAGCCAAACCTAAACGGCGAGAAATTTCAAAGGCATTACTCCGTCCTGGTACACCAATCAGTAAACGATAAGTTGGACTCAATGTATCTACATCAAATTCCATGCTGGCATTAATTGTGTTTGGACGATTATAACCATAAATTTTTAATTCAGGATAATGCGTTGTCGCCATTACATAAGCCGATTTCGCACCAACAGCATCTAAAATAGCAATTGCTAGCGCTGCTCCTTCTTGCGGGTCGGTTCCGGCACCTAATTCATCGAATAAAACCAAGGAATGTTCATCAAATTTGTCTAAAATATTCACGATATTGGCCATATGAGATGAAAAAGTAGATAAGCTTTGTTCAATACTTTGTTCATCACCGATGTCTGCAAAAACTTCTGAGAAAATACCCATTTGGCTATCTTCATCTACAGGTAATGGAAATCCGGTTTGTCCCATTAGTTGCAGCAAACCTAAAGTTTTTAAAGTAATTGTTTTACCACCTGTATTTGGTCCAGTAATAACTATCGCCTGGTAATCTTCCCCAATCATAATATCATTAGCAACGACCATTTCTTGATCAATTAAAGGATGACGCGCTTGCTTGAAGAAGACCTGATTTTCATCATTGATTGCTGGAACAATAGCTTTTAATTCTTTTCCAAAACGGGCTTTCGCATTCATTAAGTCGAATTGTCCTAGAACATACGCATTATGTAAAATATCTTTACGGTATGGTACTAAACTAGCAGAAAGTTCAGCGAGAATCCTTTCAATTTCATTTCGTTCAGCAATTTGTTGTTGGCGTAGACGATTATTTAATTCGACAATTTGCTTTGGCTCCATAAATAATGTTTGACCAGAAGCACTTTGATCATGTACAACACCACCAAAAACACCACGATACTCTTGTTTAACCGGAATCACATAGCGATCGTTACGCATCGTTACAATAGCATCACTTAAATATTTCGCATTTTTACCACGAATTAAACCATCTAATTGTTCACGAATATTTTGTTCACTGCGGCGGATCTGACTGCGAATTGTCCGTAACTCAGCTGAAGCTTCATCACGGATCGAACCATCCGCTTCAACAGAACGTCTTAACTGCCCACTTAATTCAGGTAAAGTAACTAATTGGTCATGCCAAAAATACAATCGTTCAAATTCTAATTCACTATCATGCAAATCTTCGACAAAACGAACCACTTCACTAGTGGTCGATAAAACTCGTGATACTTCGGCTAATTCTAACCCATTTAAATTAGCGCCAATTTCAATTCGTTTCATATGTGGTGCGATATTATTTAGTTTTGGAACTGGGATACCACCGCGAAGACGTTGAACTTTTAATCCATCTGCTGTTTCGGCCAGCCAACTTGCTACTCGTTCCTTATCGCTAGAAGGCGTAAGTTGACGTAAATTCTCTGTCCCTTGTTCTGTTGTTAAATATTGTTGAATTTGATTTTTCACTTGTTCAAATTCTAATGTTTTTAATATACGTTCATTCATTATTTCACCTTCTTACATAAAATAAACCGAAACCAGTTGGTCTCGGTTTTTCCTTACCCTATAATATTCGTAACCCACAAAGTGTCAAATAAACGGCTCAAAATCAAAGAATGTTCAATAATCATTTTACCATACCAACTTTGTTCGATGAGATTTTGCACAAATCCCATTGGTACGAAGGTCATCAGTTTCAAAATTAAAAAAATCGCAACATAGCAATTAATGATTTGTAAAATCATTGAAACTAATGAATCATAACGAGGTAATAATTTCTTAAATAATAAATTGCGGAAAAAAATCCCAACAAAATGTGTCAATAACCAACCAATCCCCAAGATTAGCAGAAAAGCAAAACCAGCATAAAAAGCTTGATCTAATCGAAAAGCCTCTTCAACTGTATAATAAACCATTTGAGAATTTTCTGTCACTGAAGGATACGGCACATACAATTCAAACTTTGATCCTAAATTTTGATATAGCTGACGCGCAACAATAAAAGAAATCAAATAGCCAATCGAAAATACTAATTGATAAGCAGTTCCTCGGCGATAACCGGTATAAATAGCCAATAAAAAGGCGAATAAAATGATAAAAGTTAACATATACGACCTCGCTTACTTATCTGCTGCACGTTTTTGAATCTCCCGTTGACGATTTTTATTGACAACATCTTGTGCATCCACATGGTTCCGAATACCGGTTTCGTCTTTTCCTTGTTGCCGTAAAATCTCTTTGGCCTCCGCTTCAACTGCTTCGATTTTTTTTATTCGCTCTAAATTATGAGCAGCTTCTTGTTCCTTAGCGGTATACCTTTTTTGTAGCTTTAAATTTTCTTCTTGTTTGACAAGTTGATCGCTCATTGCGTTAATCGCCAATAAAATAGCGGCTTTTTCTGTAGAAATTCCAGGTGAAAGCTGCTTAATTTCGTTCAATTGTTCATTCACTAAAGCGGTCACCATATCCATATGTTGTTTGCTTTCTTGACCAATGATCGTATAATCTTGACCGTCTACAGTGGCTTTATATCTGTTTTGAGTCATCTGACTTCCCTCCATAGGAAATATGCTAAAAATACCTACTTATTATATGATAAAAAAGGCTACTTGTACAATTTTGAAAAAATTAGATAGCAATTTGAAAATGAACGACTGTTTTTACATAAAAAAATACACCAGCAAAAGGAATTGTTGAAGTGACCCCAAAAAATTAAACCAAAGATCTAATTTTTTGGGGTCAGTACATGTTCACTTTCTACTGGTATTTTTTTAATCCATTAAATCATATTCTTGCGTTGTTTTCTTAATTGATTTATACAATGCTAAGATTGCTAAAATATTAGGAATAATCATTAATCCATTAAATAAGTCTGCCATACTCCACACAAATTCAACTTTTAATGAACTACCGATGGCAATAAAAATCGCGACTAATACAGCATAAATCGGTACTGCTTTTTTTCCGAATAAGTACTTGATATTTACTTCTCCAAAGAAATACCAGCCAATCAATGTTGCATAAGCAAACAAAGTGACACAAATTGCAATAAATGGATACCCTAGATTACCTAAAGTTTGAGAATAAGCATATTGGGTTAATTCAATACCATCCAAAAATTCACCATGCTGCATTATTCCAAGCGAATTAGTAGTTAGGATAACAAATACAGTCATCGGTAATAAAATGATTGTATCAATAAAAACTCCCATCATTGCAACTAATCCTTGTTTGGAAGGATGTGAAACTTTAGCCAAGGCATGAGCATGAGGAGTGGACCCCATTCCTGCTTCGTGAGTGAAGAGCCCCCGTGCGATCCCAAAGCGTACACTTTCTTTAACACCCACCCCGAGGATACCACCTAAAACAGCTTCTGGTTTAAAAGCACCAACGAAAACATCTCGTAAAGCTTCTGGAATGCCTCTAAAGTTTACAATCACTACAAACATTGAGACAATTGCGAAAAATACCGCCATGATTGGTACAATTTTTTCTGTAACAGCCGCAACACGTTCTGTTCCACCAATAAATACATAAAGACTAGCTAGTCCTAAAATGACTCCGGTAATTAGTGGATGAATGCCAAAAGCGGCCTCCATTGCTTGACCAACTGAATTTGCTTGTACCATATTCCCCATAAATCCCAGTGCTAAAATTAAGAATATTGAGAAAATAACAGCAACAACTTTTCCTAAGGTCCCTTTAAAAGCTGCTCTGATGTAATAAACTGGTCCACCAACAACTTCATTTCCTTTTTTAGTTCGGTACATTTGTGAAAGAGTTGCTTCTGAATAAATAATTGCCATTCCTAAAATTGCACTAATCCACATCCAAAAAACCGAACCAGGCCCACCCATAACCATTGCTGTAGCAACACCAGCCAAATTACCAGTCCCAATTTGAGCCGCAATCGACGTCATTAACGATTGAAATGAAGTCATTCCCTCATCGCCAGCCTTAGTTCCTTTAAAAGAAATATTTCCGAAAGTTAATTTAAAGCTTTCTTTTAACTTTCTAAATTGAATGAAACGTGTCTGAATTGAAAAGAATATACCAGCAAAACATAACAGTGCGATAATAATGTAGTCCCACAAAAAATCTCGAATCCCATTAATAATCTCCATTTTTCCCAACCTTTCAATTTTAATTAGTAAAATTGTATCATAATTTCAGTGTATCAAGCATGAAAAAGCAAAAAAATATTCCATTTTACATAAATATTTTTTATTTTAACGCAAAAAAATCCTGCACGCTTTATGTGCAGGATGTCTAAACTAAATTGCAGAAATAGTACTATTAATAATAATTGATCTAACTATTCTACATAGAGAATCCTGTTAAAGCATCCAGATTTTTTACCATAACGATTCTCGAATTTTGATTTTTTAATTACTTCTCTTTATCAAGACGGATTAACAATGTTTTGAAAGCCATTTTTTAACTCTTGATTCTCAGTTTGACTAAAATGGAAGGCACCATCAGGCATTCCTTGATTTTGCATGGAAGTTAAAACGACTGGATCATTATTATGAATAGCAAAGAAATATACATGTTTTGCAGCAAAAGCAGCGGTATCAGCGTCTGAGTATACTGCAACTATACTATATTCAGCAGCTGATTCACCGTTTCCTGACCATTCTGCTGATACGATTTGATTATCTACTGCCATCGGTTGTTTTTGGGTATTTTCCAGTACGTCATCTGGTAGTTGTAAACCATAAAAATTAACATTGTTTTGCGGTTGATATTCTTGATAAGACTGTCCCATAGTCGCACTCCAGTTAACTATAAATAAACGTAGTGCATCTGCTTTTTCACTATCCCAGATGTTTTTTGTTACATTATTCTCAGGTTCTTCTGAATTTGTAGCTGATGTCGAACTGGAAGATTTCTCAATGACTTTCTTCGCCTCACTACTATTACTACTTGTTGTAAAAGTTTCTTGCTTCTGTATCTCATCATTTTGCGTCGTAGCAGTTTTTCTACAAGCACTTAAACCTAACAAACTTACTGATAACATCAAACCAACAATAATTTTTTTCATTATTTCCCTCCCAAATTACATACAAATCAAGCTTACCAAAATTAAATTAGGAAAGGTAGCCAAATCTACTTGAAAACAAATAAGGATACACCAAGATCATTATCTTAGCGTATCCTCACATCATTTATGTTCTTATCGAATTACTCAAATGCTTTTTTTACATCATCTAGCATTCTTTGCAGTGATTCTAATCCGCCACCACTTAAGTACCAAACTTCAGGATCTAGTTCAATTACTTTATTATTTTTACCAGCATTGGTTTGTTGAATTAGTTCATTACTAGCAAGGTCATCATTAGTAGTATCTCCGCCAATCGCTTTTGTTCGATCAATGACAAACAAAACATCTGGATTGGTTTCTAGTACATATTCATAAGAAACATTTTGACCATGAGTAGAAGCTTCAATCTTATCATCTGCTTGTTGGAAGCCAAAAGTATCATGGACAATCCCGAACCGAGAACCATCACCATAAGCCGAAAGTTCTCCTTCATTGATTAAAACAACTAATGCTTTCTCACCACTAGACTTAGCCTGATCACTAACTGAAGTGATTTCTGTTTGTAACTCATCTAATTGTTTTTCTGCTTCTTGGGTTTCATCAAAAATTTTGCCTAGAGTCTTTACATTTTTTTGAATAGACGCCCATGTGTCAGTATAATCAACTTCTAAATAAATTGTTGGTGCAATTTGGCTCAATTGATCGTAATAATCAGCCTGCCGACCGGAGATAATAATTAAATCTGGAGACATCCCATTAATTGCTTCCACATCAGGTTCTTTGATGCCACCTGCCGAGGCTACATCTGCATACTTATTAAGATATTCTGGCAAGCTATCAACTGCAGCCCCAATAACAGTATCTCCTTTACCTAATGCATCGATTGTATCTAACGAACCCATGTCGAAAACGACAACTTTCTCTGGGTTTAATGGCACCTCCACCGTACCATTCGCATCAGTTACTTTCATTGTCTGACTCGAAGATTGTTCTGTTGCTTTTTTTGAAGAGTCAACTGTATCGCTCGCGCCTGATCCACAGGCCGCGATCGTAAATAATGTAGCTACCAAACCTAAACTCATTAAAAATTTCTTCATTAATATTTCTCTCCTCTACTTGTTTAAAAGTACATGCAAAATCTTTTTCCTTCAATTTCGCAAATTTTTATATTCATATCATATAAGGGATTTAATACTTCTTTTTTGATCATATTTTCTGTTTCTCCTCGAGCAAAAATCTGACCTTTTTTCATCGCTACAATTTCATCAGCGTAACTAGCCGCGAAATTAATATCGTGTAATACAATCAAAATCGTTTTACCTAATTTATCAACTAAATGGCGTAATGTTTGCATCATTTGAACCGCATAATTCATATCCAAATTATTCAAAGGTTCATCTAATAAAATATAGTCTGTATCTTGCGCCAAAACCATTGCAATATAAGCTCGTTGAAGTTGTCCACCAGATAATGTATCAATCATTTCTTCAGCTAAATCAGACAAACCTAAATTTTCTAAAGCATCCTCCACTAACGCATGATCTTTTTTTGATAATCGACCTTTGCTATAAGGAAAACGACCGAAATTCACTAATTCGCGAACCGTTATTTTTAAACCAATCCCATTACTTTGCTTTAATATAGCTAATTTTTTTGCTAACTCTTTAGATTTCCAAGTTTTCACTTCATTATGATCTAAATATATTTCTCCTGTATCGTGAGGAATTAATCGACTGACCATTGAAAGCAAGGTGCTTTTTCCAGCACCATTAGGACCAATAAACGCAGTTAATTTTTTTTGACTGACTGGTAACTGTACTTCAGCAACAACACGTTTTTCTCCGTAGTGTTTTGATACATTATGAATTTCAATCATGCTGTCTTCTTCCTTTCATGGACAATTTTTCCAACAAAATAAATGCCACCAACAAATTCGATCACAACACTTAAAGTTGCATTTAAAGCAAAAACTTGTTCAACTAAAAATTGTCCTCCTACGAGCAGAATAATACCAATTAAGGTACTCGTTAAAAATAACCAACGATGTAAATAGGTTTTGGTCAATTGATAGCTAATATTTGCCGCAATAAATCCTAAAAAGGTAATTGGTCCAACTAAAGCCGTAGCTGTTCCCGTTAGCAAACTGATTAAAGCAAATAATAGCGTTTGAAAACGAGAAACCTGAATTCCTAAATTAGTCGCTTGATCATTTCCTAAATGTAAAACATCTAAATAAGGTGATAATTTCATCAAGAGAGCCGCTCCTAAAACAATAATAACCGTTGCCCAAATTAAATGATTTCCATTAATGTTCCCAAAACTAGCAAACAGGCGACCTTGCAGTAAATCATATTCATTAGGATCCATTAATACTTGTAGAAAAGTGCTCAAGCTACTAAAAAGTGTTCCTAAAATCATACCGATCATTAGCAATAGAAATAAATTATTTTGACTTCGCTTTAACAAAAATTTACTCAGCAAAAGACTGACCAACGTCATCAATAATATATTGGCAAAAAACATACTCAATGTCTCCTGCGACAGCATGGTCACACCACCAATAAAGAAAAATAGTAAAGTTTGAATGACGACGTATAAAGAATCGTAACCTAAAATATTAGGAGTTAAAAAATGATTTTGCGTCATTGTCTGAAAGGTAACCGTCGCAAAGCTAACTGCAATCGAGACTAAAATAAAAGCGATTAATTTTCGACCTCGAATTTGTAAAGCAAAATTTAAATTGCCATGGGTCTGATACGTTAAATATAAAAAACACAATAAAACGGCAAACACTGCTAAAAACGAAAGCCTAAATAAAAACTGTTTTTTCATAGCCGCTGCCTCCTTAATAGTAAAAAGATAAAGAGGACACTGCCGATAACTCCGACAATCACACTAACTGGTATTTCATATGGTGCAATAATTATCCGTGATAAAATATCACAAGAAATTAAAAAAATACTCCCAGCAATTGCTGTTAAACCTAATGTATCTTTCATATGATCACCATAAATCATGGCAACGATATTTGGCACGACGACTCCTAAAAAAGGAACCGTTCCAACCATTATCAAAGTTACAGCACTCGCAATCGCTACCAAAAAAATACCAAAAAATTGAGTTACTTGATAATTCAAACCTAAGTTTTTGGCTAAATCTTCCCCCAGACCGATAATTGTAAACCGATAGGCAAAAGCATAAATCACAATAAAAATTGGAACGGTTAAATAAAGTAATTCGTAACTTCCTCGTGTGACCGTTGCAAAATTTCCTTGTAACCAAGAAGACATATTTTGTACTAATTGATACTGGTAAGCAAAAAAAGTCGCCACTGAGCCAACAATATTACCAAACATCACGCCAACTAAGGGCAACATCATCTGGCTTTTTCCAGGCAGATAACGTGATAGAAATAAGAACGCTAGCGTTCCTAATAATGCAAAAATGAATGCCACAAAACCTCGTGTCAAAGTTGAGGCACTTGGCAAAACCAACATCACAAAAACAATCCCAAGACGTGCACTGTCCATGGTTCCTGCTGTTGTAGGCGAGACAAACTTGTTTTGCGTTAAATGTTGCATCACTAGTCCGCAAATACTCATTGTCGCACCTGCTAAAACTAAACTAACTGTTCGAGGTAACCGAGTAGTCATAAATAATAACCGCTGTTGGCCAACATTTTCCAATAAACCATTCACAGTCAGATCATTCACCCCAACAAAAAAAGAAAGAGCAACAAGTAAAATTAAAAAAAAAATAATGTAAATTTTTTCATTACTATACCTTTCTATTTTTTAATTGAGAATGATTTTCATTCCTAATGATTAGTTTAAAAAAAATTTAGCATTAAAGCAAGTTTTTTTTAGTTTTATCAAAAAATAATTTAGTGAAAGACATAAAAAAAAGAAAGAGCACTCAACTCTTTCTTTTTTTATCAAAATTATTATAAATATTGACATATTTTTAATCTATCCATTTTTTCAAATAAGACAAGGGTAATTCCATTCTGACAGTTTTATTGGGATCGACAATTTGGCAAATTTTTAAGTTTCCTGCTAACGTTAATAAGTGTATCGCCTCTCCAGTCGATAATTCTGTATAATTTTCTACAAGCTGGACCATATTTTTTGTTGCAGCAATAGTAGCTTCGTCAACTGTTAGCTTTGAAGAAATCGTGCTGATTTTTCCGTTTCTAATCAAAAAAGGTAAGGGCCATTTTTTATTTTTAATAACAGAAACAGAAACAGTAACCTCGCTAGGAATTTCTGCACCACAACCAGATACTTCACCATCACCCATCGCTGCATGACAATCTCCCAGTGCTAGTAAGGCACCCGCTATATTAACTGGTAAATATAATTCAGCACCTTCACTAATTTCTGTACAATCCATATTCCCCCCATGAGCGTCAGGAGTCCCACAAGAAATTGGTGCACCTTTTGGAGCTGTCCCAATCACTCCAATCATCTTATTTAATGGAATCTCAATCTCATCAGTCAGCTGAACTTTATTTTCTTTAATATCTAAGACCCGAATGACGTTTTCTTCCAACTCATCTCCCATAACACCTAGATCTGGGCCGGTAAAAAGTGTCGCATTTCCTTTAATCGCAATTTTTTTTATTGAAATTTTTAATGTATCACCAGGTTCAGCACCTTCCACAAAAACTGGACCCGTAGCTGGATTAATCTTGTTCCAGTCCACTCCTTGATAGGAACTAGTTTCATCAGAAATTTGATTAGTAAAACAATCATAGGTTTCAAAAGTAATTTCTTCCCCATCTTTAACAGTTAAAACCGGTTGATTATTTTTATCCATTGCATAAATACAGTTTTCTTTTTTAACAAAGTTCATTTCATTGCCACCTTCCTATTTTTTTATAATATTATCATTAATTAAAAATAGGAAAAGGTATAAAAAGAGCACTGTTTATTTGTTACTGCCTCGATTACTATTTGAAATAATGCTATTTTTTAGTATGAAAATCATTTCATGAATATTAAATTTATATTTTGTAGCCATCATAGTTTCATTGTATGTGAAGACATCGAAAGTTAATATCTATTTAGCTTTTTTTATTAACCGCTTAAATTTGTATTACGTAAAAAATTTAACCTTTCAATTAATGAATATCTTGAGGACACTTTATTATTTTTTCTACTCATCAATCCTTCAACATACGCCACAATGTACTCCGGCCAATTCCGAGAGTTTCAGCAGTTTTTGTCTTATTTCCATGATTTTTATAAAGCATTTCTTCAATGATACGTTTTTGTATTTCATTTAAGGTTAAATCTTCGAGTGATTCAATTAAAGTTTTTTTGCTACTTTCTTCAAGAATAATGCTCTGTTTTTCTTTTGCCAAAGCTTCTATTACCATTTTTTCAGAAATCATTGAACTGTTACTATAAATAACTAATTCTCGGCATACTTTTCGTAATTGCTTTAAGTTCTCTGGCCAAGAAAATTGTTGCATGCGTGCAAATGCTGCTGGTACAAATCCCAGTACATTTTTGTTCAGTACGGTATTAAATTCATAAAGGTACAAACTGGTAATCGAACTTAATTCGTCTAGACGTTTTCTTAAAGGAGACAGATCAATTTGATAAAAAAGATGCTCTTTTTTAATCACCTCAAGATTGTTATTTTCTTTTTTTGTTGAATAACAACCAATCCATAAATGATTGATGTAATCTGTTTCTTGAATAAAAATCAATAATTGGTGCAATTTACTTTTTGACAATGATTCTATACCGCTTAAAAGAATTAAAGTCTGATCATTTAAAAACACTGATTCTTCTGACTCAAGTAGCCAGATCCATTCCTCTTCACTTAATTGATCTAATTGAATCATCCAATTATTTTCATATTTTAATTTCCTCACAATAACTTGCATCAATTGATTTTTACCTGTGCCAACCTCACCCTTCAGTAAAATATTCAAACCACTATTGATTCCTTCCGAAACCATTTTCTGCGTGTCGCCAATAAAGACCGAACTATTTTTAATGGAATCATTTTCGGAAATCAAACGAATTGCTCCTGTCGATTCTGATATTTGAACTTCGTTAACTGAAGCAATAATTTCTGTTTTTGACATCGCCAAAGTGATGCGATAGAGCTTACCATAGTATTTTTGAAAAAAAGTGACGGGCCGTTCTTCTAGTAGTTTTTCTCTTTTTACTACGTTAGTCACTAACGTACATATTTTTTGCCGATTTTCTAATGTCTCTATACTTTTTATCTGTAACTGCCGACCAAGAATCACTAGGGAAAATCCTAGATATTTTTGCGCCAGTTGAAGGTCTTGATTTTTTTGTTGCTCACAAGCTAGACTTTTCCCTAAAGTCACTGTTAAATCTAATGCAGACGTGATACTCTCAGTGCCAGATTCTAATAAAATAGAATTTAAATTAACTTCAGCCGCATATGTTGTAGTAACCTTATCACCGATTACCAATGTATAATCATTTGTCATTAAAGTTTTAAAGATTTCAGGCAATTCATCCCGATGTTCAATTGTAATAATATCTAATGATTTCTCCAAAATTTCAGCCAAAATTTGTACTTGCTTTGTAATATTGGAGAAACCGATGAATGCGTAACGTTGCGTATAGTTTTCAACCAACTTAATAGTTCTTAAAATATCTAAAATTGATATTTCAATTTCAATTACTGGAAGATGAGTATTTTTTTTAATTTGTTGCGCTGTTCCTCCACGAGACAAAATTAAATCATAACTTTTTCCCAACTTCTCCACGATTTTGACACCATCATGCAAATCCCCAACATATGTATCTACTTCCAGCTCAGGATATTGGCTACTTAAAGTATCAATTCGCTGTTTTAAATTTTCATATGGAGCAATTGCTAATATTCTCATGACTTTCCTCCGTTTTATTTTGAAACATTTTTTCTAATTAAATTATAAACTAATTTTAAACAAAAGAAAACGTTTCAAAGAGATACAATAAAGCCTTTTCACAAGATTGTTGATTTATAGAAAGCGTTTTATTATGAACTTACGAATTCGTTGAATAAAATTTTGGAGGAAGTAATAATGAAAATATTAGCAACGGTTAAAAAAATTCCTGGTGGCATGATGGTAGTCCCCTTATTATTGGGCGCCTTAACAAATACGCTGTTTCCAAGTATTTTTGCTCTAGGTGGGTTTACTGAGGCATTATTTAAAACTGGTGCAACTGCTTTATTAGGTGCCTTTTTATTTTGTAGTGGTGCGCAAATCAATATCAAACAAGCGGGTGTTTCTGTTTACAAAGGTGTTGTATTATTAATAGTAAAAGTAACTATTGGCGCTTTATTAGGAATTTTAGTCAATCACTTTTTCGGTATAGCTGGTGTTTTGGGAATTAGTCCGTTAGCAATTATTTCTTCATTAACAAATAAAAATGGTGGTTTATACGCTGCTTTAGCTGGAGAATACGGAGATTCAACCGATGTCGGTGCAACATCTATTATTGCTTTAAGTGATGGCCCTTTCTTCACAATGATTGCCTTTGGTGCAACTGGTTTAGCTCAGATTCCACTTTCAGCATTATTAGCAGCTGTTCTACCGATTTTAGTTGGTTTCATTCTGGGAAATCTTGATGAAGATATTCGTGATTTTTTAGCACCTGGTACTGCGGTTTTGATTCCTTTCTTTGCTTTTCCTTTAGGTGCAAGTCTAAACTTTGGTCAATTAATTACTGCAGGTGCTTCAGGAATTTTACTGGGAGTTTTGTGTACTTTGATTACGGGTTTTGCAGGTTATTTCGTCTTCAGAGTATTGAAATTTAAATTCCCACAAGTAGGTGCAGCAGTTGGTGCTACAGCAGGAAATGCAATTGGTACACCTGCAGCTGTGGCAGCAATTGATCCTAGTTTGGCTGAAGTTGCTTCCCAAGCTACTGCTCAGGTTGCTGCTGCAATTATAGTTACTGCATTATTGTGTCCTGTTCTGGTCAGTTTTTTAGACCGCTATGAGAAAAAAAGAAAAGGCCTAACTAGAAAAGAGGTTATTACAAGTGAATAAAAAATATCTGATTATCGCCGATGATTTTACTGGGGCAAATGATACGGGTGTCCAGTTAAGGAAAAACAATATCGAAACTGAAGTATTGCTTTTCCCATCAAAGGTTAGCCATGAAAATTCAATTGTTTTAGACACTGAATCCCGTACCATACCTGCTAAAGAAGCTTACAGAAAAGTTCGTTCAATGACTGAAAAAATTCTAAAAAAAGACAACTTCGATTTAGTTTATAAAAAAATTGATTCCACTTTGCGAGGTAATATCTCTGAGGAATTGCAAGCAGTCATCGATGTCTATCAACCGGATAAAGTTGTTTTCGCTCCGGCTTTTCCTAAGATTTCACGTCAAACAATTAATGGTCGTCATTATCTAAATGGCTATCCGTTGATGGAAACTGAAATAGCTAATGATCCACTCAATCCTATTTGGACAGATAATTTAGTCGAACTTGTTAAAAAAGTTACGTCTAATATCAAAGAATATCAATTAAACGAACTTTCATCAGATTTAATTTTAACTGATTCGTATATTCATATTTTTAATATCGAAACAGATCAGCAGCTAAACATACTATCAAAAGCATTAAAAAAGCAAAATGAAAAAATACTTTTTGTTGGATCAGCGGGCCTTGCTGAAAGCTTATTTACAGTCGAAGATCAACCTGTCCTTTCAGTTGTTGGTAGCATCAGTGAAGTCAGTTTACAACAGATGACAGTAGCTGAAACCCAAGGAACTAAAGTGGTTTCATTAGAAATCAACGATCTACTACAAGAAGATGTCAACGACAGATATACAAAAAAAGTCTTATCTCTTTTAGAAACCAAACAAGACGTCATTTTAACAGTAACAAGAAAAAAAACCGATTACTTAGAGACTGTTAAGTTATTTGAATCACTAGGTATAACTGATAAAAAAGAAATCAGTAATCTTATTAAAGCACGTCTAGCTAGTATCACAAAAAAAACATTGGAAAACACGAACATCGCTGGAATTTTTCTTACAGGTGGGGATACAGCTATCGAAATTATTCATCAGCTCGGCGGTAATGGCTGTAAAATTATTGAAGAAGTTGACACTGGAGTTGTAAAAAGTCGATTAGTCGGAGGTTTATGGGATGGTTTACAAATAGTCACTAAAGCTGGTGCGTTCGGCCAACCTGAAACAATCCAGCAAAGCATTGAAAATCTAAAAAATAAGAAGGTTTAAAGATGAAAAAATTAGTTGGAATAACCATTGGTGACCCTGCCGGCGTTGGGCCAGAAATATCAGTTAAAGCATTGATTGCTAACGAGACAAATTTAATGAATAGCATTATCTTCGGCAGTGAAGAAATTATCGCCTACTATATGAAAAAATTATCAGTAGATAAAGAGTTAAATATCATTCATGATGTAACAGATTTTAAAGACGGAGCCATCAATTTATTCAATGTTGTAGATTTAACTTTAGCCGATACTCCGATTGGTGAGGTTAACCCTACATCGGGAGATGCCGCTTATCAATATCTAGAAACTGCCATCAAATTATCATTAGCTGGAAAAATCGGTCCAGTTGTTACTGCACCTTTAAACAAGGAAGCACTTCACTTAGGGGGACATAATTTTGACGGACATACTGAAATTTTTGCACATTTAACGCACACTGAAAAATACACGATGATGTTGTGGAGCAATTTATTAAGTGTTGTTCACGTTTCTACTCATGTGCCTTTGAGTAAAGCATGTAAACTAGTTAAAAAAGATCGTGTTGAAGAATGCATCGATTTAGCCTCTGATGCTTTACAAAAATTAGGCATAAGCGAACCTCGAATTGCTGTTGCTGGTTTAAATCCTCATAGCGGTGAAGCAGGATTATTTGGACACGAGGAAATTGATGAGATTGAACCGGCAATTTGTGCAAAGCAGAGTGAAGGAATCAACGTTACTGGACCTGTCCCACCAGACACAGTCTTCTTAAAAGCAACCAAAGGAGAATACGACATTGTAGTAGCAATGTATCACGATCAAGGACATATCCCAATGAAATTGTTAGCATTTGATGAAGGTGTTAATGTTACATTAGGATTGCCAATTATCCGTGCTTCTGTTGATCACGGAACTGCCTTTGATATTGCTGGTAAAGGAATTGCAAATGAAAGTTCGATGCTAGAAGCTATTAAACTGGCTACTCGTTTTAGTGAGAATATTTAATTGAAAAAATGTTAACTATTTCATAAAAAAAATATCTATAGTATTTTCATTCAAAAAAAGGAGAAACACAATAAACAGGTTTCTCCTTTTCGCTATTTCCTTTTATTCTTCTTCAGACATGAAGTTGTGTCATCGATTGATAGTTATAGATAGTTATTAATTCAGAGTTTTAGTGAATAACTATGATAGATTGAGAAGTTGATTGTATTCAAAAAGGTATTCAAGTTGCGTGGCGTGCTTTTGATACGAAATCGTAAGACCTAGTTAATCAAACGACTTATAAATATTATAACACTACTGATTAATAAGCTATATCCAAAAAAAGCATTCATTCAGATGAATTAATCTCTATAGAATACAAAGCTTTCATTATCTCAAACCATTACCACAACTTGGCAAGTCGGTTGATTGAAGAACACCTCATTATGCACTTATAGCAGTAGAGCAACAAGTTGAGCTATTGTTGCAACAGAAGCTAAGAATTCTGTACCCATTTAATTTTTTTTAGACTATCTACCGCAAACTTCAGCATAGTTTTTTTAGGCTTTTCTTTAATAACTTCATCTTTAATGGTTTCAATATACTCCTGAGCCTCGTCTACCTCTTTTTCAGGTAAGAAATCATTCAAATCCTCCATAAGCAAATCAAGTTTTGATAATAATTCCGACATATCATTAGTAGAAACACTCATATTATTATTGTGGCCTTGCTGTATATTAGTGTTGTAACTATTTCCAAATATATTTACTTTATTAGATATTGAATTGTTACTCATATAGTCCTCCAGTCGCCCTGCTGCATTACTTGCATCTTGTAACGTCACAAAAAAATCTCTCCCCTGTTGGTAAATTGATTCAACGATTTCAAATTCTGGATTTCCATAGTCGCGCCATTCGTACTCTTCATTAAAGTATTTTCCGTAACTATGGTTAAATTGCACAGAATTTTTACCAATTTTCCTTAGAAGTTTTATCTCTCTCTCAGAAATAAGATTTTTCTCAAAAGCTGTTTCAACTATCTGAAAATCACTAAGAAATGTTACTAAACAGAAGATTGATTCATTAATAGTTGTTGAAAATTCCATGGTATTTTATTCCAAAAACCATTCTTAATTAACGCCTCTTTTTTTTCAACAATCTGTGATTTTACATTTTCTGTATATATCTTCCAATTATTGACGTCTTCCTTAATATCCGAAATCGATTGACCTTCATAAGAAGTCCCTCCACCAAAAAGTCCTTGAACCATTTTATCTCATCCTCTCTATAATAATTGCTCTAAATCCAATACTTGGTACAAATGATAGCATTTCGTGTGGTAACATGATTGCCATCGGTCCTGTTTTATTTAATTTGACTTCAATACTTGGTTTGTTGATGAAATTTTACCAATTGACTCCATCGATCGTTTCATGGAATCTGTATTTAATATTTTCATTGATTGTAGAGATTGATTTATTCCCTCTGTTGCTCTTCTGATACCTTCAGTATCAAAATTTTGCATGATTGCTCGCTGAACTGATAATGTTTGACCTATTGACTCTATCGACCTCTTCATGGAATCTGTATTTAATATTTTTATTGATTGTAGAGATCGATTCATTCCCTCTGTTGCCCTTCTGATACCTTCAGTATCAAAGTTTTGCATGATTTCTTGTTGAATTGATAGTGTTTGACCTATTGACTCCATCGACCTTTTCATGGAATCTGTATTTAATATTTTTATTGATTGTAGAGATTGATTTATTCCCTCTGTTGCCCTTCTGATACCTTCAGCATCAAAGTTCTGCATAATTTCTTGCTGGACTGATAATGTTTGACCTATTGACTCCATCGACCTTTTCATGGAATCTGTATTTAATACTTTCATTGCTGATAGAGATTCTGACAATTTAGTAATACCTGCTAAATCGACATTACTAAAATAATTTCCAATATATCCTTCAAAATCATCTGACATATCACTAAGATCTTCACCAGCAATATCTCCAGCCAATATTTTTTGCAAAGCTTTCTCTAGTTGATTTGTATATCTCTTCAATTTCTTTATTAATTCTTGGTATAAAGCCATTTCTATTTCTTTGTTATGGCTTACAATATTTCTACCTTCTCTGATTAAACTCATGTCCTTTTGAATTTCTTCTAGCTTAACATCCATATATTTACTAAATACTTCACTCCACAAAGAATATGAATCAGGTATAGTGTGACTGTTATCTTGAAATAACTTCAATAATTGATCCTGAGATATTTCTTTATATCTTACAATATTCTCTTCATTTTCTTGGGTAACTAAAATATAATTTTCTCCAAAGAGATATTCTTCAAAGTCATATAAATCTATCCATTGTAAAAGATTCTTTGAGTCGAACTTTCCTGTTGCTTGTATCTGTTTTCTTTTTATTGACGAAATAATTTCATTTGAATTGATTCCTCTGCCCAGTTATCAGAAAAATATGCCGGAGCTAATAAATAGATTAATTTTCTTAATGCCCATTCGTAACTATGCAAATACGGTAATAGTTTTTTCGAAAAAAACAACGCATTTGTATCTAAAAGCGTAGTTAGTTTAATTTTGATTTACTTGCTTCAATATTGACCTTAGCTAGGAAAATTTGAAATATATGTACCTCTTTTATTCCTATCTTACCAGTCTTATTATACTGAAATATTACGTGTAACGAATCATTATAGTTCTTTATGTCAAAGCTAAATTCATAATTTTTTTCCTGCTCCTGAAATCTTAAGATGGAATCACTAATATATGGTGACAACACTCTCAGAAAGATTTCTTCGATATTTTCCATTCTTCCTTTTTTTGGATAATATAAATATTCAACAACTTGCTTATTAATATTTCATCAACTTCTTTCCTTTCAACAATTTCAATTTTTCCTATTAACTTAATATTTGCTACATGATCCCCGACTAGCAAACATAAAGAGAACTTTTTCTTTAGCTTGATAACTGTGTTAATTACTGGTTTCTATTTTCTATTTCTTTATAGTATTGTTCTTCTACTTTTAATATTCTTTTAACTTCCTTTTTTATGTCAGCATACATAGATATACTATTTATTTGATACCTCAATTATTTTTGTGTAATTCGTTTGATCCAATCTTTATGCAACCGTGTCGTAACACCCTGCACAGTGCCTTGTCGCGGATGTTTAGGGAGGTCAAAGATTCGCTCAAACTCATTGATTTCTTCTCTATCTTCTCCCCAAATGTGGTTTAATGGTGCATGCCAATCAATAAAATCAGACCAAAGAATGTTTTCTTTGAATGCCCTAGCAGGAACCTCGAAAGTGAAGAACGAATAACGATTAAAATCAGTAAAGCTATCTTTGCGTGCATAATTCAAGTGATAGACATCTTGCCAAAGCCAGATAAAATCTCGATCCAATGGCAATTGGATTCTCCTAACATATTGTTTTTTCATCCATTCGAGCGCGCCTAAAGCACTGGGATTATCGGTAAAAATGGACAAGTCTCTTTCTAATCTTTGCGGAATAATAAAACCATCTTTATCAGTATGTTTCAAAAAATCTCTCAGCTGTATCGTGTATGCTTTCATCAAATCTCCTTCAATTAGAACGTCTCATTTTATATCTAGTAAGAAATCAAACCACACCGAATTATCTTTTTTTCGATACATCAAGGTATATAAGTCAGAATTGTTTAATACCATAACGTTGTCAAATCGAGAATAAATCTGCGTAAAATTTTTCATAGACTGCACGTAGCATTTTCGAATCACGTCTTCTGGAATACCATGTCCGCCTTTTTTTACACGCTGATCTACTCGATCCATCGCAAAATCCACCTCCACCAGATAGATATAAATTAGCGTGGTTTCGTATCCTAGATTTTACGCTTGCTCTAAACGCCGTTCAAAACCGTGCACACTATCGGACAAAGTTGTTTCATGATGAAAAGATTTTTCTTCTTCGAAATAGCTGTTCATGCGCTTGATTAATTCTCGCATGCTCTTAGCGTTGTCAGAATTAATCCTCCAATTTCCACCTTGTTCATGTGAAATTTCATCTGCTTTTAAACGCAAAGTTTGCTCATTTAACAAAAGAAACCAAGGAAAAAACCATTGAGAAATTGACCAATCACCTAAATTTCTGACAGACTGTATTCAATCTCGTATTCAAATCAAAACACAAAAGAGCTGAACCCTTATACATCAAGAATTCAGCTATCATTTCAGTTCTATTCTTCTTCAGACATGAAAGTATTGAAAACTTCTTCAATCATATTCCATTCTTCATCAGTTTCAATTTGTAACAATTCACCTTCGCTACCATCTTCATTTTCAAGATAAGCATAAGCTTGTAATTCTACATCTTCATCTTCAGGGACACCTGCCGGATAAAGTAAAACATAATTTTTTTTGAATTCTTCTTGACCATCAATAGTTAAAAGAATTTCGTATAATGTTTCATTTCCTTCATCATCCACCAAAGTAATCATTTCGTGTTCATGACTATGGTCGTGATCGTGGTCGTGGTCATGTTTGTGTTCGTGTGCCATCTAAATTCCTCTTTTCTTAAAATTTGTTTCCTGTTCGGTCGAGATAATTTTGTAAGATCATCACTGCTGCTACTTTATCAATGACCTTTTTTCTTTTAGCCCGGGTCGTATCAGCTTGTTCAACTAACATGCGTTCAGCTTGAACCGTTGTCAGTCGCTCATCTTGATAATCAACAGGTAAATTGAAAAGTTCTTTAATCTTGTCGCCATAGGCCATCGAAGCTTCAGCTCTCGGCCCAATAGTATTGTTCATGTTTTTGGGTAATCCCACGACAAATTTAGTCACCTGATACTCCTTAACAAGCTCCGATAAACGATCAAAACCAAATTCCTCATCGTCTTCGTTAATGCGGATAATTTCTACCCCTTGTGCCGTCCAACCAAATGGATCACTGACTGCAATTCCAACGGTTTTCGATCCGACATCTAATCCCATAATTCTCATCGAAGTTCAATACCATGATCTTCTAAATAATATTTAACTAAAACTTCCATTACTTCATCACGTTCATGACGACGAATTAAATTTCTAGCATCATGGTAACGGGGAATATAAGCAGGATCACCTGATAATAAATATCCTACAATTTGATTAATTGGATTGTAACCTTTTTCAGCCAATGCATTATACACAATAGCTAACGTTTCACTGATTTCTTTTTTTCGATTGTCGTCAAAATCAAAACGAACTGTTTCATCTGTATATCCCATCAGTACACACCTCTTTATCATTCACTTATTTTATTCTACTTAAAAAGTATAACAAACTTACCACAAGGTTGAAAGCCATGATACTTTTTAAAGAAAGAAAAAATTAAATTTTAAACTAATTGAGAAATTTGTTACAAAACTCCATTAAAAAACCTCTGGTAAAAGATCACCAGAGGTTGTTGTTGTGTTGATTAATACAACTCTAAATATTGCTCACGTTCCCATTCAGAAACTGTTTGACGGAAGGCCGCCCATTCTAATTTCTTCGCTTCGACAAAGTTAGAGTAAATATGTGAGCCTAATGCATCCACAATTACTTGATCTTCACGCATAGCTTTAATCGCATTGTGAATAGTAGAAGGCAAGTCATAGATTTGTGCTTCTTTACGCTCTTCTTCGCTCATCACATAAATATTACGATCAACGGCTGCTGGCGGTGTTAATTTATTATCAATACCATCTAACCCTGCTTCTAATAATGTTGCCATTACTAAATACGGATTAGCAGAAGGATCAACTGAACGTAATTCTAGACGAGTAGATAAACCACGAGATTCTGGTACGCGGATTAATGGAGAACGATTGCGTCCACTCCAAGCCACATAAACTGGCGCTTCAAATCCTGGTACTAAACGTTTGTAAGAGTTAACTGTTGGGTTACATACAGCTGTATAGGCGCGTGCATGTTTCAATAAACCTGCTAAAAATTGATAAGCTGTTTCACTTAATTGCATTGGACCATCTTCATCATAGAAGACATTACCTTCATCATTAAATAAAGACATATTACAATGCATTCCTGAACCGTTGATTCCGTATAAAGGTTTTGGCATAAAGGTTGCATGCAAACCGTGTTTACGAGCAATTGTTTTAACTACTAATTTGAAAGTCTGAATGTCGTCACATGCTTCAATCGCATCAGCGTATTTAAAATCAATTTCGTGTTGACCTGGTGCCACTTCATGGTGAGAAGCTTCCACTTCAAATCCTAAATGTTCTAATTCTAAAACAATATCCCGACGGCAGTTTTCACCAAGGTCAGTAGGAGCAAAATCAAAATAGCCACCTTTGTCATTTAAGTCTAATGTCGGATCGCCATTTTCATCAACTTTAAATAAGAAAAATTCTGGCTCTGGTCCTAAGTTAAATGCAGTGAAACCATAATCTTTCATCTTAGATAAGGCACGTTTTAAGTTTCCACGAGGATCCCCTGGAAATGGATTGCCATCTGGACTATAGATATCACAGATTAAACGAGCTACTTTGCCATGATCGCTTTCCCAAGGGAAGATCATCCAAGTTGTCAAATCTGGGTATAAGTACATATCGCTTTCTTCGATTCGAACAAAACCTTCGATAGATGAACCATCAAACATCATTTTGTTACTTAATACTTTTTCTAATTGACTCACAGGAACCTCGACATTTTTAATTGTTCCCATAATGTCTGTAAACATTAAACGTAAAAATCGAACATTTTCTTCTTCAACGATTCGTTTGATATCTTCAACAGTTAAATCTCTTTTTGGCATAGTATCCCTTCCTTGCACTTCATTTTTTTATTTCCACAATCACTACAGCCGTGGACCTTGTGATTGGTATGGATGTTGTTGTTGGTTTAAACCACTTTGGGTCATCATTTCATCATAAAAAATTCGGCGAACATCTTTATCAGTTAACGGTGGTTTATCTTTAGCAGCTTTGGCTTCATCTTGACGCATTTGATAAACTCGTTTAATCCCTGCCATATTTAATCCGTCTGATAGATAATCTTTAATCTCTAGTAACACATCAATGTCGTTTAAAGAATACATCCTACGGTTCCCATCGCTACGTTCAGGATGAATCAGTTCTTGTTCTTCGTAATATCTAATTTGTCGCGCCGTTAAATCAGTTAGTTTCATAACTGTACCAATTGGAAAAACAGCTAAAGATCTACGTAATTCCTTTTCCCGCATGACTTATCCTCCTTGCCTCTTGATGTTGAAAATAGAATACCAAAGCGTTAGACCGGTTGTCAACCCAAAATGTTAGATTTCCTTACATTAAAAATAAATTGTTCGGAAATGAGGGATTTTTAATTTAACTATTACCGGTAAAAAACTTCATTAATTGCATTGGAAACAGCGATTTTAACATGTTCAAAGGTCAAGCCACCTTGTAAATATAAGGAATAAGGTTCTCGCAATGGACCATCAGCACTTAACTCAATGCTGGCACCCTGAATAAAAGTTCCAGCCGCCATTATTATGTCATCTTCGTAACCAGCCATGTATGAAGGAATAGGCGCAACATACGCATCAATTGGTGAGAATTTTTGTATCGCTTGCGCAAAAGCAACCATCTTTTCCTTATCTCTAAAGTCAATGAGCTGAATTAGATCGGTGCGAGGTTCATACCATTTAGGTGCAGAATTCAAATCATGTTCAGCTAAAATTGCAGCCGAATAAATTGCACCGCTAATAGCTTGGCTGACTACATGAGGGGCCAAAAAGAATCCGTATAACATATCATAGACATTTCCCAGCATGGCTCCACCTTCAGCACCTACTCCTGGAGTTGTTAGGCGGATAGCAGCTTTTTCTACCAAATCTTCTCGCCCAACAATATAGCCACCCGTTTTTGCAATGCCGCCACCTGGATTTTTAATCAAGGAGCCAGCTATTATATCCGCACCTACTTCAGTCGGTTCAGTTAGCTCAGCAAATTCACCATAACAATTATCGACAAAAATAAACACTTGTGGTGCGATCTGTCTAATGAAATCACACATTTCTTTGATTTTTTCAATCGTAAAAGAAGCGCGCATAGCATACCCGCGAGATCTTTGAATAGCAACAATCTTAGTACTTTCAGTTAATTTATTTTTTATTCCTGTAAAATCAACTGATCCATCTGGTAATAAATCAACTGCATCATAGCCAATATTATATTCTTTAAAAGAGCCTACGCCATTACCAGTTTCACCTAACACTTCCAACAAAGTATCGTAAGGAGTCCCTGTAATATATAAAAGTCCATCTCCAGGGCGTAGATTTCCATACAAAGCTGTTGCAATTGCATGGGTACCAGAAACAATTTGTGGACGAACTAAAGCAGCCTCTGCACCAAAAACTTGGGCATAGACTGCTTCTAATACATCGCGACCTAAATCATCGTTACCATAACCAGTTGAAGGTAAAAAATGGGTCTCTGAAACCCGTTGTTCACGAAAAGCTGTTAAAACTTTTTGCTGATTTGTTAAAGCAATATCTTTTACTTCTTTTAGGCGAAGTTCAATTTGTTGGTCCACTTGTTCAATCTTATTTTTTAATTCATCTGGAAAATTATTCTGCCACATTGTCACCCATTCTCCTTATCCATTGAGAATTTTCTTTCGCAAAACCACGAATTTGATAGGTTTCACTAGACTCGTCAAAGTCTTCCGCTAAAACCAATGTTTCTCGTTTAATTGTGCTTAATAATTGTCCCTCACTAGCTGAAATACTTAGCAAATATGGGCTCAAAATTTCCATTATTTCTTTTCTAATACTTTCTGACAGCTGTTCTTTTCCTTTAGAGGATTTAGCTGAAATAAGTGTATTAGGAAATAGGGTTGGTGCAAATTGAATCGGATTGATTTTATCGGCTTTATTGTAAACAGTCAGTGTGGAAATATCTTCCATCTCCAACTCTTTCAACAAATCTAAAACCGTCTGTTCTTGCTGCTGACGGTCCTCAGCACTAGCATCCACCACATGTAATAATAAATCCATTCCACGGCTTTCTTCTAAAGTTGAATGAAAGGCATCCACTAATTGTGTTGGTAAATCTTGAATGAATCCAACAGTATCAGTTACCGTTGTTTGCATTCCTTGCGGTAATGACCAACGTTTAGTCAAAGGATCTAAAGTGGCAAATAATTGATCTTGTGAATAAGTATCAGCGCTCGTAAGTAAATTAAAGATCGTTGATTTACCGGCATTAGTATAACCTATTAAACCAATTTGAAAGACAGTTGAATCGTTTCTTTTTTGACGAGAACGTTCACGATGGGCTTCCACTTCTTTTAAATCTTTTTTAATAGCAGAAATTCGTCGGCGAATATGTCGGCGATCTGTTTCCAATTTGGTTTCTCCAGGTCCACGAGTACCAATCCCACCACCTAAACGAGATAAACTTTGCCCTTGACCAGTTAATCGATGAAATAAATAATTTAATTGCGCCAACTCGACTTGCAATTTGCCTTCTTTTGAACGAGCTCTTTGGGCAAAAATATCTAATATTAATTGAATACGATCAATTACCGGCACACCTACAATACCTTCAATTGTCTCTGCTTGGCGAGGAGATAAAGCATGGTTAAAAATAACTAAATCAGCTTCATGAGCTTCTACTAATTGTTGCAGTTCAGCCATTTTTCCTTTACCGATAATTGTTTGGCGGTCTACTTTTTGACGTTTTTGGGTCAATGAATACACAATTTCACCATGGGCCGTTTTAGTTAATCCGGCCAATTCGTGCATGGATTCTAAAAAATTGGATGTTGTATCATCTGTTTCTACACCAACTAGAATTACGCGTTCTGACAATTCTATCCCTCCTTAAGCCATGTTGCCACAGCATTTTCTATATTTGTAATAGTTTCTGGTTGTTGCACCAAATCATACCAAACAACAGGCATTCGATTTCTAAACCAAGTCAACTGCCGCTTGGCATATCTTCTGGATTGCAACTTAATTTCTTCGGTTGCTTCAGTTAAAGATTGTTCTCCTCGAAAATATGGGAATAATTCTTTATAGCCTATTCCTTGAGCTGCTTGAACAGTAGGCGTAACAAAAAGTTTTTCGGCTTCATCCAATAACCCATCATTAATCATTTGATCCACCCGTTGATTGATCCGCTGATATAACAATTTTCTTTCTGTATTTAAGCCAATAATCATTGGATTATAAAGCAATTTAGGTGTTTTTTCTGGTGAAAAAATTGAACGTCCAGTTAATTCAAAAACTTCCAATGCTCGAATAACTTTTTTTTGATTATTAAAGTGGATTTTCTCTGCTGCTAATGGATCGAGCGCTTTTAACTGCCCCCAAAGTGCTGATTTGCCGTTTTTTTCAGCAAATATTTCATATTTTTTTCTTAACTGAGGATCATGGTCAGTTTCAGCTTTACCTAACTGATAATCCCATAACAAGGATTGAATATATAAGCCTGTACCACCTACTACGATTGGTAATTTTCCCGTAGCAGTAATATCCACAATTTTTTTTCGCGCTTCTTTTTGAAACTCTGCAACTGAGTAATTTTCATTTGGATCCTTAACATCAATTAAATAATGGGGAATTCTCTCTTTTTCTTTTTCAGTCACTTTGGCAGTACCAATATCTAGTGTTCGATAAACTTGCAAAGAGTCACCACTAATAATTTCACCGTTAAATTTTTTTGCTAAATCAATACTCAAACTGGTCTTACCAACCGCTGTTGGTCCAACTATAACTAATACTTTCTCCATTATATTCCTACTTTACATCAAAATAGCGTAACGGTTCTTTTGTTAAACGTGCTAATTGATTTTTCTTTTCCTGCGTAATTGAAAGTAATTCATCAGCAAAAGATTCCATCAATACTCGTCCACCCTTGTATGCGTAACCTCCCAAACGAACGGTTTCTTCAGGTGAAATAACCATTTTACGATGGGAAATATTTTTAAAAAACTCTTCCACTAGATATGTCGGTAAATAAAAATTATTTTGTGCGGCAAAAGATTGCAAATAAATATAATCATCAATTGCTATATAAGTATCATCAAATGCATTGAAACTAACGTAATTTTCCATCATTAAGCTACGTTTACTCAAAATTTCATTGATTTTTTTATTTAATAAATTCATTACTTCAATTTCTTTTACTCGGTGTTCAAGTTCTCGTTTCCGATAAGTTTGTCTTTCTTGATATTTAAAAAAGAAAAAAACTGTCACGCCAACAATCGCAGCACCAATCAAAACACCGATTAACCCAATAAGTCCAGTACTCATTTTTCACCCTCTTTTCCTGTCTTTTATATTACCATATTTCCGAAATAAAAAGGATGGTTGAAGAAAGTCAAAATAATCGTCCAAAACATTTGACCAATGTTGACCAATCGATTATACTATGTTTTAGAATTTAGCAATTACACTTGAAGTGTGCTAAAATAATTTTGAAAAAAGATTTGAGGAGGAATTTCCTATGAATTTAGTCCCTACAGTTATTGAACAATCATCTCGTGGCGAAAGAGCTTACGATATTTACTCTCGTCTATTAAAAGACCGGATTATTATGTTGAGTGGCGCGATTGATGATAACGTGGCAAACTCAGTGATTGCCCAATTACTATTTTTAGATGCACAAGACTCTGAAAAAGATATTTATATCTACATTAACTCTCCTGGTGGTAGTGTATCTGCCGGTTTAGCAATTTTTGACACAATGAACTTTGTAAAAGCCGATGTCCAAACAATCGTTTTAGGGATGGCTGCATCAATGGGTAGTTTCTTATTAACAGCTGGCCAAAAAGGGAAACGTTTTGCCTTACCGAATGCTGAAATCATGATTCACCAACCATTAGGTGGCGCCCAAGGTCAAGCAACTGAAATCGAAATTGCAGCAAAACATATCTTAAAAACTCGCGAACGCTTGAATAAAATTTTAGCTGAACGGACTGGTCAACCACTTGAAGTGATTGAAAAAGATACTGACCGTGACAACTATATGACAGCTGAAGAAGCAAAAGCATATGGTCTAATTGACGAAGTAATGGAAAATAGTTCAGCTTTAAGCTAAACAAAATGACTCCTGCAAATTTTTTGCAGGAGTTTTTTTATATAAACATATTTACTAAATAAATCACCCATAGATGCAATGGATAAAAAACGTAAAAGAAATATTTAGATGTTTTGGTTTGATAACCGCCTCTTTTTCCATTGTATAAATAAATCAATGGTAATACCGTCACCATCATAAACTCATTATCAAACGTCAAATATTGATACAAACTCTCCCCAGTATTCATCTGCCAAAAAATAACAATACTCCACGCAAACAAAACAAAACAAATAGCAAAAACTCCTAAATAAAGAATTTTCGAATTTTGCTTCAAGTGGCTAAAGTAAAAAATTAAGCTAATTGGCAATAAATAAAGACCACCTTCACTGAACAAAATTGGCAGTAATAAAAATCCCGCTACTACTAAATATTTACCATTCTCTCGACTTAAATCAACTGCCCATATCAAAGCGAACAATAATGCCAATGTTAGAAAAATATTATTTGGTCCAATTAATTGCAACACACTAAAACCACCAGTGAAATGATCGGTATAATTGTCAGCCAAAAAATTAATTAAACTATTCCCTAAAAGCATTATCCCCGCGCCTAAGCTTAATCGCCTCAAATATTTTTTTCGACTATGAGTATAAAAAAATCCTTCAATCAATAAAAAAACAAATAATGGTGCTACAAATCGACCCAACCAAGATACCCACAAAGGCCACCCTAAACTTGCACCAAAATAAGTATTGATATGATCGATTACCATAAAAACAATTGCTATAATTTTTAATTGATAACTAGATAAACCTTTTTTTAACATTTCATCTCCCCGCTTTCAATTCTTATCTTAGCAAAGAAAAACTTTATAAAAATGGGACGTTAGTCTGAAATGCTGCGAACAAAATTGTCACTTAGCTCGCTTTAGAATAACCAGTGGTATAATCAATCGTTACACCATCTTGCACATTGTAAATAAAAACATTATACGAAACATTTGAATCCTCAATACTTTGAGCTTCCATCTGGACCCCACGAGCAACCAATTCATCGTCTTTAAAATAAGGTGATACACGATAACGTACATGATGTTTTGTTTCACGAATATAATCGCCAACCTCTTCCTCATACTTAGTCATACCCGGGTGATTGAAACGAGCCGTTCCAGTCATCAAGTTTTTCCAGTTATTATTTTCGCCACTTAATTGAAAAGCAACCAGATGACAACGATTATATAAAGGTTGATCATCATAAAATTTTTGATGCCAGCCAGTTGGCTTAACGTTTAAACTTTCTCTTTCTTCTGTTGGCATCAACTCTTGACTTAACATTCCATTTGCTGGTCCTACGCGATTGAGATCATCTAAATCAGAAAAAATTGTCCATGAACCATTGGCTAATGACAAGTCAGTTTCGTTAAAATTGGAATTATTTTGGTTCAACGTAATGACTTTTTCACCATTATAATCTGGAATTTCTGATAAATGATCAATCGTAACACTTGGCATCGTAGATGAAATACTAGGTTCTGTTGATATCGTCTGATTTTCTGGATTGCTTTGACTGTAAACACCATAAGCAATTGCTAATAATATAATAATGCCGCTAACGACAGTCGGTCTCTTTTTTTTAACCATACATACCTCTTTTTTTAATTTTTTTGCTTAATTATTATAGCAGATTTTTTAAATAACGATGAAGATAATTTTTTTTAGAATGTTTGATACTAATTAAAAATTATCTTCAGGATTTCTTTTAATATAAAAATTTTTTCGAGATTTTTGGAAGAAGTTTGATAAAATAAATATAAAGGGGGCGTTAGAATGGAAACATTATTAATTGTGTTAGGCTTCATCGCTTTTGTTTTTGGTATTGTCAATTTTATTTCGGCATTTCGTAAAAAAACTGACAAGAAAAAAAGTGGCTATATTATTGTTGGTTCATTATTTATCATGGCTGCCGGCAGCATCTTGGCACCTGAACCTCAACAAACATCACCAACAACTGTATCAACGACGATTGCTTCAACAGAAACAAGTAAGAAAAAAGATTTACCAGATACAGGAAATGCCGGTAAAACAATTGCGTTGGATTTCCAAAAAGAGCAACAGCAGATCCATCAAGAGCTGGCAGCCATGGAATATACAGATCAGCAGACAATCGATGTAAATGGCGGTAAACCGACTTTTACTGAAGAAGACTCGGGTACAGACATCGGGTATTGGGAAAGTTATGGTGACTTAGATTCATTAAATCGGGCAACATACGGTGAAGCCTTACTAAACAAATCTTTGATGCCAAGTGAAAAAAGAGAAGCCCTAACGGTTGATCCGACAGGTTGGCGAAATAAAAAAATTGATAACAATTATCTCTACAATCGTAGTCATTTGATTGGTTTTCAATTAACTGGTCAAAATAATAATTTAAAAAACTTAATTACCGGTACACGGCAACTAAACAGTCCTGAAATGTTACGCTTTGAGTCTGATATTGCTTATTTCCTAAAACAAAATCCGAAGAAATTTGTTCGTTATTCAGTCACACCAATCTTTCGTGAAAATGAATTAGTTGCACGAGGCGTCCAACTTCAAGCTCAATCAATTAATAACGATGAAATTAGTTTCAATGTTTATATCTTTAATATCCAAGATGGTGTTGAAATTAATTACGCCGACGGAAGTAGTCGAACCACTGCTGAAATTCAAGCAGAAAATGACCGGAAAGCTGCGGAAGAACACGCAGCAGCTGAAGCTGAACAAGCCAGAATTGCTCAAGAACAACAAGCGGCGGCGGCTGAGCAAGCCAGAATTATAGCCGAACAAGCTGCGCAACAGCAAGCCGCCCAAGGAAGAACTGTTTACGTAGCACCACAATCTGGAAAAAAATATCACTTTAACGCCAATTGTCGCGGACTTTCTAATGCAAATTCAGTTGTTTCAATGACTGAATCTGAAGCTGCTGCTCAAGGATATGGCCGTTGTGGTTTTGAATAAATAAAAGAGACTAGCAGATTGTAGTGATGTAGTGACCCCAAATAGTTAGACTTTTTTGGAGTGGAGAAATCCACTCCTTTTTTCTTTGTTTTTACTGCTATTATATTTTAAGCTGCTTTCAATGCCGATTTTCTAAATTGCACCGGACTCTGCCAATTTAATTTTTTCTTCATACGTTCATGATTGTAGTAATAAATGTAATTATCAATTGCTTGTTTCAATTCCTCAAAGCTATGAAATTCTCGTCCATAATAAATTTCTTGTTTTAATAAACTAAAGAAATTCTCCATGATTGAATTATCCAAGCAGGTGCCCTTACGGGACATACTTTGAAATATTTTATGTTCTTTTAATTTATGATTGTATGCCTTCATTTGATAAGCCCAGCCTTGATCAGAATGAAAGGTTCGACGGTAGAGACAGTCTTTTGTTACTTGAATCGCTTCTTCCAATGCCTCCATGATCGCTAGTGCATTTGGCTTTTCAGAAATACGATAAGAAATAATCTCACTGTTGTACATATCTAAAAAGGGATCAAGATACAGTTTCTTTTCACGAATGGTCCCGGATTTGTCTAGTTCAAAATATTTTAGCTCTGTCGTATCTGTCGTAATCTTTTGATGACAAATGCTTGTGCAAAAGCGTCGATGAATTCGATTTTTCGTAACCGCACCGATCTTCCCACGATAAGAATGATAACGACGAGATTTCCTCGTGAATGAGCGGACCTCAATACCCAGTTTCCTAATCAAGCGTTGCACTTTCTTCTTGTTTACATGGAACCCACGATTACATAATTCCTTTGTTAGGCGCAAACAGCCATAATCCTTATGTTGGCTTCTTATCTTAAGTATTTCCTCTTCAATTTCTTGATCTGGATTTTGTCGATCAAACCGTTTTTGCCAATACATAAAGGTCGATTTAGGGAATTTCAAAGTTTCAAGAAGCTCAACTAATTTGAAGGATCCTCGGAGGCTGTCGATGATTCGTGCGATTGATTCTTTCGTCTTTGTTGGGCTTCCTGTTTTCGCAGCTTCCTCAATTCTTTTAAAAAAGCATTTTCAATCTGAAGAGAACGGACTTGTTTTTCTAATTCCTTGATGCGATCACGTTCTTCAAGGGTTGCTTTGTTTGCCTTTGGATTTTCTTTTTTCTTAGACAAAATCGGCGGACGTCCTTTCTTTTTTGAGAGTCCATCTACTCCTTCTGCACGAAAGGTTCTCATCCAATTGGCGATTAATGCAGGATTGTTTATCCCTAAATGATTCGCCACTTCACGATAGGACAACTCAGTTGTTTGATATAACTCTATCGCATCCATCTTGAATTGAACAGAATAACTTTGATTTTGTCGTTTACGAAGAAGCCCTTCTTCACCAAATTCTTGATAAGCATTGAGCCAATTTTTCATTTGATTTTCTGACTTCAACCCGTGTTTCTTAAATAAATAGGAGAAACCTCCTTTTCCGTCAAGATACTCTTGAAGGATTTTCAGTTTGAATTCAAAACTATATTTAACCATAAAAATACCGACCTCCAGAAGTTAGATTTTTGGTCTAACTTTTTGGGGTCGGTACAGATTTGCTAGTCTCTTTTCTTATAACGAACCTAATAAATTAAATAAGAGATGAATTGCCATACTGTAGCGTAAATCTTTCGTATATAAATAAGTTCCTGCTAGAATCCAACCTAAACTTGCATAATATAAAAAAGCCAGTGAAAAAGAAGCTTCATGCATCAAACCAAAAACAGTTCCAGAAACAATAATTGCTAATATGTGTGAATTACGTCGATTTTGATTAAAAAAATAATTGAAAAAAATACCTCGAAAAATTATTTCTTCTGCTAAAGGGCCAAAAACGACCGTATTGAAAACTGCCAGCATAGGCACTAAAGCGGTTGCTTGATTAATTGCTTCTTGATTATCTGGTGTATCTAAAGACAAGAAACTACTAAAAACAATAGCAACTATGTTCATGACAACAAACATACCTACCGTAAACAAAATCTTATTTCCAGCTAGTTTTTCTTTTCCAAAATGATTTGGGTTAGCAATTCTCAGCTGATTCCGATAACGACTATACAGGAAATGTAACAAAAAGACACTTAACGTCACCTCCCCAACTAATAAAGGCAGTTCATATTGCTGCATAAAATTGGGAAAATAAGGAGCAAAAGCTTCAAATTGTGGCACTCCTAAAATTTGAATAAATAAAAAAAAGAAAAATATTTTTAAGATTAACTTTAAAAAAACAGATTGATCTTTATCAGCCATTAGATTCACCTCATTTCATGAGTTTATTCTACACCAGTATTTGTGTAATCAATGTTTCATTTCTGTAAGATTGGTTTGGGCGTACTGAGTTTCAATAGAATTAAAAAAGGAGTTTTATTATAATTATTTTCAAAATATTTGTACTTTGTTTCAAGATTCGATAAAATATAATTGAAAGCGTTTTATAAAAAGGAGGAACTATCATGAGAAAAGGTTTAATAGCTTTATCTTTGGGAACTGCTGTAGGATTTTGGGGGTTCGTAGTCAATAGTGAAGATGCGTCAGCGGCGGAGATGTATCGTCTTTACAACGCCAATAGTTCAGAACATTTTTACACTGAAAACAAAGGAGAAAGTGACAATTTACGGAAGGTTGGCTGGCATTATGAAGGTATAGGGTGGATAGCTCCAAATAGTGGTTCACCAGTTTATCGTTTATACAATGCTAATGCTGGCGATCACCACTACACGATGGACACAGGTGAAAGAGATCATTTAATAAGTGTTGGTTGGCAATACGAAAATATCTCGTGGCTCTCAGCTGAACAAAATGATTTGCCACTTTACCGTCTCTATAATCCTAACGCCGTGGCGGGAGCTCATCATTATACTTTGGATACTGGCGAAAGAGATAATTTAAAACGTGCCGGCTGGAAAGATGAAAATGTTGCATGGTATGCTGAAAGTCGTCCAACTTATCCATTTGCAGTGGCTAACAATGAAATCAGTGGTACAAAGAATTTTTATATTAGTGGCGTAAACGTCCCGAATAATATCTCAACAACCTTTACAAATCCTTCCAGTTCAGCAAATGGTCAAGTGACATTCAAATACACTGATTACAATGGTCAACAAAATTCGATTGTCTACAATGCTACTTTACAACAAGTAGCAACCAAAGATGTCCGAATTTTTTCTGCCAAAGATCATAGCATAAAAACAAATTCAGTAAATACCACTATTAAACTTGGGACTATCGTTTCTGGAGAAGAACAACAAGACCTTGTCGGTGATCTCTATCTTCAATACAATGACTCCGGCAGTATTTCATTAATCACACCAAATTATGCAGGAAATGTTATGCCAGAAGACACTGATGTGATGCTTGAGTATCTGATTCAATAATAATTACTTTTGTTAAAAAAATTACTAAAAAGCACGAAACCTTACTTGATAGGTTTCGTGCTTTTTTTAAGCGGGTGACGAGAATCGAACTCGCGACGGAAGCTTGGGAAGCTTCTGTTTTACCACTAAACTACACCCGCATTACCATAAAAAGTATAACGCTTTTTATTTTTTTCTACAAGCAAGAAAAGATGTTTGACAAAAAGATCATAATCTTCTACCTTCAACAGTATAAGATGGGAGCTAATTTTTTATGGACACTTTAAAAAATACTCAACAAAATATTGCTGATAAGAATAATACCGTTGTTTTTATCTCTTCACCAAATTGAAGTATCTGTCATGTTGACGAGCCTCGGGTACGAGCGCTAACAGAGAAATACCAGATGCCTTATTTTCATTTAGATATCATGACAGAACCAGACTTAGCCGGTTACTTTGAAGTGTTGACAGTTCCGGCAATTTTAATTTTTCATAATGGTCGTGAAGTTTTACGTCAAGCGCGTTTTTTACAAATGAAAGACATTGAACATATTTTACAGCAACTACCAAAAGAATCCGCAGATGTTGACTACAATGATTTATTTAATTAAAAAAGCTCGAAGCAATTGTTGAAAATTGCCTCGGGCTTTTAAAATTTACTTTTCATCATTTCCATGGTGTAAGAAATAAATCAAGGTTTGTAATTCATTTGTTAAATCAACGCTTTGAATAATAATATTATCTGGCGCGGATAAGCGAGCTGAAGTAAAGTTCAAGATTCCTTTGATCCCTGCTTCAACTAATTGATCGACTACTGCTTGTCCTTGTTCAGCTGGAATTGTTAGAATTGCAATTTCAATTTGTTGTAATTTAATTTGCTCTTTCATGCTATCTAATGGATAAACGGGAATACCATCTACAATCCGACCAACAATATCTTCTTTTACATCAAAGGCGCAACTTACACGAATACTATTGCTTTGATGAAATTTAAATTTTAATAGGGCACTACCTAGATTCCCCACCCCAACCAATGCAACGTTGGTTAATTGGTCATCGTTTAAAATTTTACCGAAGAAATTCATCAAATCTTCTACATCATAACCGTAACCTCTTTTACCCAGTTCACCAAAGTAAGAAAAATCACGGCGAATTGTCGCGCTGTCTACTTGAATCGCTTCACTTAATTCTGTTGAGGATACTTTTGTCTTGCCAGCGCTATTTAAAATCCGTAAATACCGATAATATAACGGCAAACGTTTAACTGTTGCTTTTGGAATTGAATTTTCTTTCACAATAACTCTCCTTATAATAAAAATTGCAATTTGCTTTACTACAAACCTATAATAGCAATTTTTATACTAAAAAAGCAATGGCTATGCTCACTAATTGTGAAATATTCACGTTGCTTTAAGAAAGCTAGTACAATTATTCCACCTTTTTCTAAAAAATAAAAAAGAAATATGATAGACTAAATCTAGCTAAAACAGATAAAAGAGGAAAAAATATGATTTTATTACAGGCAAATCAGGTCGCCCGCTATTTTGGCGCCGAAACATTATTTGAAAATCTCCATCTCGAAGTTGCCAGCAAAGCGCGCATCGGTCTTGTTGGGCGGAATGGCGCAGGAAAATCAACTTTACTAAAAATTATTGCTGGTATCGAAGCACCCGACGCTGGACAAATTATTAAAAATAAACAAGCAACTTTAGGTTATTTAGCACAAGACACTGGCTTAACTTCCAATGAAAATGTTTGGAATGAAATGCTAAAAGCTTTTGACAAAGTGCGTCAAATGGAAAGCCGCATGCGAGAATTAGAAGTACTAATCAGCACCACTGCTGAAAAAGATTCAAATTATCCTAGTCTGATGAAAGAATACGACCAACTACAACACGATTTCAATGACCAAAATGGTTATGGCTATGAAAATGAAATCAGAAGTGTCCTACATGGTTTTAATTTTGATGAATCTTTTTATCAGCAGCCGATTGATACCTTGTCTGGTGGTCAGAAAACCAGACTGGCTTTGGCTCGTATGTTATTGGTCAAACCAGATATTTTAATCTTAGATGAACCTACTAACCACCTCGATATTGAAACTTTGGCTTGGTTAGAAGATTATTTACAAGGCTATCCTGGCGCATTACTGATTGTTTCCCATGACCGCTACTTTTTAGATCACGTGGTGAATCAAATATATGAAATTGCCCGCCACAAAATGACTCATTACACGGGAAACTATTCCCGCTATTTAGATCTGAAGGCCGCTCAATTGCAAAGTGACTGGAAAGCCTATGAAAAGCAACAAACAGAAATTGGTAAGCTGGAAGATTTTGTTGCACGAAACTTAGTCCGTGCTTCCACTACGAAACGTGCCCAAAGTCGCCGGAAAACACTAGAGAAAATGGATCGTTTAGATCGACCAGATGGCAAAGAAAAATCAGCAACATTTATGTTTGATATTAACAAGACTTCTGGTAATGTGGTATGTCAAGTTGAAGATGCGGCTGTTGGATATGATGAAATTTTAGCTGATCCTATTAATTTAGATATTCGCCGTCAAGACGCTGTTGCGTTAGTTGGACCTAACGGAATTGGAAAATCTACATTACTTAAATCAATTATTGGTCAAATTCCTTTTATAAAAGGAGAAGCTCATATTGGGACAAATGTTTCAATTGGTTATTATGATCAAGCACAGGCCGAACTACACGGCAACAAAACCATTTTAGCTGAATTATGGGATGAACATCCTACCACTCCAGAAAAAGATATCCGCACAGTTTTAGGTGGCTTTTTGTTTAGTGGTGAAGATGTCGAAAAAACCATTCCTTTATTAAGTGGTGGTGAAAAAGCTCGTGTCGCTTTAGCAAAATTATCTATGAACAAAGAAAATTTCTTAATTTTAGATGAACCTACTAACCATCTAGACATTGACAATAAAGAAGTTCTAGAAAATGCTTTAATTGATTACGAAGGAACATTGCTATTTGTTTCCCATGACCGTTACTTTATTAATCGAATTGCTAATAAAGTCATTGAATTGCGTCCTGAAGGTAGTAAATTATACTTAGGTGATTACGATTATTACTTAGAAAAGAAAAAAGAAGAAGAAGAAATCGCAGAAATGTTAGCGGAAAAAACTACCGTTACCGAAGCACCTAAGAATAAATTCTATCAAGATAAAGAACAACAAAAGCTGCAGCGCTCGCTATCTAGAAAGATTGCCGCAATTGAAGAAAATTTAGCAAAACTTGATGAAACGATTGGACAATTAGAAACAGCCATGACCAAACCTGATGCGCTAAATGATCATGTGCGACTTTTAGAACTGACAAATCAATTGGAAGCTGTTAAAGCTGAACAAGAAAATCAAGAAGCTGAATGGGAAGAATTAAGTTTATCTTTAGAAGAGTTGGAATAGGTCTTTAGACAGATGACACCTCCGGATCTTTATTGTTTAATGAAGACAACGGAGGTATTTTTATGCGACGAAAAAGTCGATTTCCGAAATTTTTATTTTTATTACTACTATTAGGTGGCGGCTATTTCGGTTACCGCTATTTTATTGAAAGTAGCCAACCCGTCGATGCTGATTTTGTCAGTGAAGCCAATCAAAAATTACAAACAGACGGACAAAAAATGCCATTAATTTTACAGACTGATCCTACTTGGGCCAACACTCCTTACGGCAGTGGTTCGACGACTAACGATTTAGCTACCAATGGATGTGCCATAGCTAGTCTTGCGATGGTTGCTTCCTTTTACCAAAGTCGTAACGTGAGTCCTCAAGAAATTTTAAACTGGAGCGGCAATACATATTATACTGAAGGTTCTGGGACAGCATGGTCAATCTTTTCCGCTTTTGCGGCGAATAATGGTTTGAATTATCAAAATTTAGGAGTGGATGGCAGCGCTATTCAAAATGCTTTAAATCGAAATATACCAGTTGTTCTTTCAGTTAATCCAGGAGAATTTACCGATGTTGGTCATATTATGGTTATCATGAAAGATCTAAATACTGATCAAATCCGGGTATTCGATCCAAATGACTCACCACGAAAAAAGCATTACAATCAAACTTATAACCTAATTGACATCTTAAACCAAACTTCAAATGCTTGGGCATTTAGTTGACAAAAAAGGACATTGGAGAATTATTTTTCTTCAATGTCCTTTTTTGTATTTAGTAATTACTTAGACTGATATATGATTTAATAATTGTTGGTTTTCATAAGCTGCAATTTGTTCACAAAAATGCTTTGAAAGATAGTAACCTTTTCTCCAATTAGTAATAATATAATTACCATCAATATTCTCATTTTCCATTTTTTGTCGTAATTTTCGAATGATTTGTGACAACTGGGCTAAGTTTGATTGGGTAGTTTCTCCTGTCCAAAGACAACTAGCCAATTCATTTCGGCCAACAATTTCCCCATTCGCTTGATACAATTCATTAAAGGCACGCCGCTCATTTTTCGATAAGTCATTCAAGAAATTTTGTAATGATTGCTGTTCAGTCTCTTCACCTTGTAACCCAGCGGACATTTTTAATCGGTCATTTTCAGTTGTTAGTCCAGTTTTTATCAATACTTCTCTAATTTCTTTTAACGACATATTTGGTGTTAACCAACCAGAAAGACCCATTTCTTCAAAATCTTCTATTAAAGACCCCTCATCTACTCGATAAGTTCTGATACCATTTTTAGCTATTTTTCTTAATAATTGCTCCGTCGTATCATCAGATAAGGTCTCACTAAAAATAATAATTTCAAAAACAGACAAATTGTTGAATGCCCGTGTTCGATCATTAAGTATTAAATTTACTAAAGAGTTCGAGCATAAAACTTCGTAACCTAATAATTCTAATTTTTGTCGCAAATCATTTTCGGCCAAAAGATTTTGCGTTAATATTAAAACTGTATTCATAATCCACACTTCTTTCACAAAAAATTATTTTAGTACTTTAGTTATTTTAAAATTTAAGAAATTTTTGACAGAATAAAAGATTTTTATTTATTTCACTGTACAAATGTTACTACATTAGCTTTTCTTTCACATCCCTTTGAAACCGTTTTCTCAACATCTTGAGTCTTTTATCTATTATTTTTTGAGTAATGTGATACTATCGTTTTAGAAAAGAGGAGGGATTAGCTGATGCGTATTTTTATGATTGACGATCAATTTATTATTAGAAAAAAAATAAAGGACGTAATTTCTGCATTAGCGTTCACAAATCTTTCTTTAAATGAAATTACGAATGAACAGGAATTTTATCAAAAAATATCTGAGCTCGAAATTTTTGACGATGATTTCTTTATCTTAGATATTGACCTAAAAACTTATTTTTCAGGAATTGATCTTGCTGAAAAAATTAGACAGCAAAATAAATCAGCGTTTATTGTTTTTTTGAGTGCCTTTGACTCAAAGGGAATTGAAATTTTAAATCGACAAATCTTCCCCCTTGGTTATCTACTAAAGGATCAGTCTGCTGATGAACTGACTGTTGCGATAGAAACGCTTTTAAAAAAAGCCAATTTGAAAGTTATAGAAAAACAAAAAGAAGAACAGATCTTAGTATTAGATAATTTTGAAACTGATATTTTGATTTTAGAAAGTAATATTTTTTATGCGGCCACCGTCCCTGGGTTTAAAAAAACGGTACTGATTAAGCATAAAGATGGTGAGTGTATGGTACGTGGGAAACTATCTGATCTGAAAAAGTCGATGAAGAGTCCTTATATATGTAAGGAATTAAAATCTTTTATCATTAATTTAGCATTGGTGAAAAATATTAGTACTTTAGAAGGAACCGTTCAGTTTACTGATGGTACGAGTTTGGAGATTGGTAAAGTTGGAGCACGTAAAATGAAATTATTTTTGAAGGGCCTTGAGTTAAATGAGCTTTAGCTTTATGGTCACTGCCTATGCAATTAATTACTTGGCATTGATCTGGAGTTTCTTTTACAAGAAGTTACTTTCAAAAAGACAGGCTTTAATTTTATCTGTTATTACTGCGTCAACCGCTCTCCTTTCAGTCTATACTAGTGATAGTTTCTTATACATTAATATTCTAGCTTACTTCTTTATCCAATACTTTATGATGTATAACCATACTAAAAATTGGCTTTTGCCTGCTGTATTTCTAATTTTTGCTGACAGCTTAATTATGTTAGTTTGGGTAGTTACCTATCATTTCCCTAGAGAAATTATGAATTTGTTAGGTCAACCGTTCCATTACAACCACTTAATTGTTAGTGTTCTTCAATTTTTATTGTTATTGCTCTGCTCATTCGGGTTTAGTAAATTAGATAAAAAATATGCCATTTGGCAATCTTTAAATGATACATCCCAAAAATATACACGTTTAGGCTTAGGTATTTTCCTACTATTCCTAATTCTAATGTTTTTACATGTCTACATTTCTATGCGTGGAGTCGTGGTCACACTCCTTTTAGTACTATGTTTAATGTTCGTAATCTCAACTTTACTGATTTCTTTACTGACTTTAATCAATAAAAATTATCAACAGAGAAAATATGTAGAAAATCTGACACTATCTTTGGAAGATGAAAGAGAGAATTTTCAGCTAATTAGAGAATATCGCCATGATTTTCGAAATATCATGTTAGCCATGGAAGAATACTTGTCTAATGAGGATATCACTGGTGCTCAGGAATTTCTGGAACAAATCGTGGGTAGTACAAAAGGATATCTGAAAAATTATCATTATGATCAAATTTCAGTTATTCAAAATACTGCTTTGAGAGGATTAGTCACTGAATTCATTCGTGTTTGTGAACAAGAAGATATTGAATTGACTTTGAAAATTGATCCAATTTCAACAATTCCAACAGTATCATTAGTTGATTTTTTAAGGGTATTCTCTATCTTAATGAACAATGCAATCGAAGCAGTTCAAAACGAAAAGAATAAAAAAATCTCAGTCAGTTTTACTAATGATCGTGACAAATTAATCATTAATGTGGCTAACCCTTCTAGTAATCCTGTCGATATAGCAGCTATTCTAAAAAAGGGAAATAGCACAAAGAACAATCATTCTGGCCTAGGTTTATGGAATTTAAAGAAAATTATCCATTCTTACCATGATTGCCAATTTTTACTAACGAATGAAAATGGCTTTTTTAATGCAAAATTGATCCTAAAATATTAAAACCTTTAAGCGAAACCACTCAATGGTTGCCGACTTAAAGGTTTTTTCCATTATTCAGAATAATGAATTCGAGATATTATTGTTTCTCTTGTTACCATTTTAGTAGTTGCAAACGTTAAAATCAATTGAACGATAATTACAATTAAAATTAATAAAACGACTTGTATCGTTGGATAGGCATAGGTTTTTATTTGTAACACCCGATTTGTTACAGCATAAATATAAGCGCCATAGCCAAGTATGCTACCAAAAAATACCGACAATGCAATAATACCTACTGCATAAAATAGTCCTTCTCCCTGTAACATACGACGCATTTGACGATTCGACATACCAATCGCTTGCATGACACCTAACTGTTTTTTGCGTGACAATATACTATCTATAGTTGTATTGATTAAATTCATCACACCGACAATCCCAAGAATTATCATGATTCCATAAACTGCACCACTCATTAAAACAGTGATTGATTCCCATTCTTTTTCAATTTCTGTAAATGAATCCATTGTCAAATAATCATATCTATTGATAATATTAGTTAGTTTTTCTTTGATAGCAGTCATTTTTTGAGGTTGGACCTGGACATCAATCGAATATGTCATATTGTGGGGTGACTGTTCTTTTATGAATTGATTACTTGTCAATAGAGTTCCTCTACCTACAATTCCTTCGGGAACATCAGCGATAGCTGCAACCGTTAGTTCTTGAATGTGGGACTGATCTCCAGCAAATAATTCTACTTTTATTTTACTTCCTACTTTGATCTCCGGATAATGTTTCACTAAAACTTCTGTCGCAATCACTTTATTGCCAATTAATAAGTCCGCAAAACTAACATCCTCTTTCTTCACGTAACTCTTTATTTTCTTAAATTGTTCTTCGTCAAAGCCTTTAAGAAATCCTGTTAATGCACCATCACCGTATACACTCCTTATTGCGGGTGCCTCAAAACTCATCATTCGCTGAGGATAGATTTTTTGAACACCAGAAAGTTGTTCAATTTTTTGTAGAGTATCTTCAGACAATGGATTATTTTGTTGAATTACTGTCCATTCTTGCTGAGGATTCATTTTATCTCCTGAAACAGCATCTGTTTCTATCCTAAAGTCTTCAGCAATAGCATCTCTGGCAATCTGAGCTGGTTTCATACAGGTAAAAATAGTTGCCACGATAATAAATAAAATCCCAATCAAACTCAATGAAATAATCGTTGTGAATGTTCTTTTTTTATTACGGAAAAGATTGGTTTCAGCCAGCTTTCGCAAGTTTAAATTTGTAAAACTTTTTTGATGTTTACGTTTTTTCGATTTCTTTCCTGCATAATTCATCGCTTCAACAGGCATGATTTTACTAGCGAATCGCATAGGTTTCAAAGATGAGATAACCACTGTTAACAATGTAACCACTATTGCCAATATTGCAATCCACGGAATAAATAAACTAACCTTACCTTCCGCAATAATTTTCTGTATAACGATCATCATTTCATTTTCAGTATAAGTAGACATAATTTGTTGGAAGAAAAATTTCGCAGAAAAGATACTAATGATTAAACCAATTGGAATCGCAATAAGGGCCACCAATAAATTTTCAACCAATACAACTATTCTAATTTGCTTTTTGTTTGCACCTAATGCTCTGAGTTTCCCGTATTCTTGGACTTTATTAATCATTGAAACGTAATAGATACTATAAACCGTTAAAGCTCCCACTATCAGAATGATTGCAACAATAAAAATCATTCCTTTAAAAAAACTAGGATCAACATAATTGGCAAAAAGATAATCACTATTCATGACAGTATCTGCTTCTGAAATATCAAAATCTTCTGCGACTTTTTTTGAAATATTTTCTATCTCATCAGTTGTACTTGCTTCGCTCGTACGAAATCTTACTAAAACTCTATATGTCCTTTCTGTTTCAGGAATAACTGATTTAGTAAAATTCTCTGAAACCAGCATCGATAATACTTTATTTTTCTTCGTTTGCGTTCCTTCTGGTAAAATACCTACTAATTTAAAATCATTAGTTTGTGCGATACTTAAACCTTCTTTTTCATAACGTTGGTAAGCTATAGGAATTGTGTCTCCCAATTTAGCATCGGCAAATCCTATAGACAAAAGCCCTCCTTTAGATAATGCGATCTCATTATCTTTTTGCGGTGTTTTTCCTTCTTTGATAGTACCTTTTGACAATTTTAAGGATTGCTTGTCAAAATGCGTTATTACTATGCGTCCATCCTCAATAGGTATCTCGCCGATGTCTTGTCTTAAGCCATAAGCTTCAAAAGATTGATTCAAAATTAATTGATCCTTCACTGGCTCCGAAACATTTCGATACATCGTATGAAAAGTTGGATAAATACTATTTACTGCATAATTTTGTGTATTGACCATTCCCATGCCAATACTAATAATTAGATAAACCAAAATAGTAGTAAATATAATCGCTAAACCGGATAAAATATTTTTAACCCGATGATATTTCGTATTCGCCCAGGCTAAATTTAGTACGGTTTTCATTTAAATCACCTGCCCATCTTCAATATGGACAATCCGATCCGCCATTTGTGCAATCATTTCATCATGGGTAATCATAATTAACGTTTGACCAAAATTTTCTACTGAATTTTTCAATAATGTCATGACTTCTAGTTCTGTTTTTGTATCAAGATTCCCGGTTGGCTCATCTGCTAAAATTATTGAAGGTTCAGCTGCGATAGCTCGTGCAATTGCTACCCGTTGCTGTTGACCACCAGATAATTCGCTGGGTAATGCACGTTTTCGATCTGCTAAACCAATCGTCTTTAATAAGTCTTCAATGAAAGGTTCTTTCACTTTTCGACTGTCTAAACCAATCGGTAAAACAATATTTTCCCAAACATTCAAAGATGGAATTAAATTATAGCTTTGAAAAATAAAGCCGATTTTTTTCCGGCGAAATTCAGCAAGCTTTTCGTCTTTCAAAGTGAAGATATTTTTATCGTCTATTATAACTGCTCCAGAATCTGGTCGATCTAAACCACCAATTAAATTTAACAAGGTGCTTTTACCAGAGCCTGATTTGCCGACAATCGCAACAAATTCCCCTTTCTCCACTAACAAATCTATATGGTCTACAGCCTTGACAATTGTACTACCATCATCATAATGTTTTACCAAATCATTAATCTCCAAGATCATTTTTAACGCCCTCTTTCCTATCTCTTACTACAAGTATAAAAAAGAAAGCTTTCAATCAGCTTTCAATCTAGATAACAGAACTGTAAGAAACTATTTAATTAAAGGCAAGGTTATTTGAAAATTTGAACCTTGAGGATATTGATTTTTCACCATGAGAGCATCATGCTGTTCTTCAATAATTTTCCGCGCTAAAAATAAGCCAACCCCTGAACCTTCAATTTCTGTTTCAACTGTTTGCTGACCGCGATAAAAACGTTGATAAATTAGACTTAACTCTTCTTTGGCAATCCCTGGACCTTGATCAATTATTTCTATTAAGGCGTATTTGACTAAACTAGAACAGCGAATACGTATTTTTGAGTCAGTTGGTGAGTATTTTATAGCGTTCTCTAAAATGTTTCCTAGAGCCTCCCGTGTCCATTTGATATCAACAAAAATATCGATAGCTTCAGTTTGAATGACTTCAATCTCAATCTTCTTTTCAATTGCCGACATAATCAAACCGTTGACAACTTTTTCTAATAACTTTTCCAAACTATATTGTTGAGGGCTTAACGAAATTAAATCTGCCTCTAATTGAGAGATTTTAACCAAACCATCTAACATCAAATCTAGCTTATTTATTTGTATTTCAGCTTGCTTCTTAAAATCTTGCCGCTCATCTACAGAATAATTTTCAGAAAGGGCAATCTCCATACTTAATTTCAAAGAAGAAATTGGCGTTTTTAACTGATGAGCAATTTCAGTTATGCTGGATTTAATATCGTCAACTTCTTTAGACTTTTTTTGAAGCTGCAATTGAGTTAACGTAATAGCCTCTGTTTGTTCAGTCAATTGATTATCCACTAAAATCTGTTCTTTTCTTAGCCTTTTAAGATGAAAAATAAAAAAACCAATCAATAAAAACACTGTTGTAATAGTAATTAGCAGATTTTTGATTGTATATTTCTGAATCAAATTTTGTTGAGTTGTTTCTTTGTTTAGCAAACCATATTTTTCTGATAATAACTGACCTGTCTCTATTTGTGCTTCATCAGTTTCTTGATTAACAATACGAATTACTTGTTCTTCTGACAAACTACTTTCTTCAATCAGTTTTCCTAATAAATAAGCCTGGTTTTCACGAAATCCCGTTTGAAAAGACTGATAGTTCCAAAACAATAATCCACCACTAAAAAGCAATATTAGCAGACTGATTATTAAGATCTTTGAACTGCGTTTACCCATAAATAGCCCACCCCTCGAATTGTTTTTATATTTTCTTTTCCAACTTTTTGTCGCAAACGGCTAATATTAACAGGAATCGTATTTCTATCTATGTAACCTTCTTTTGTATCCCAAATAGTTTCCAACAATTGTTCTTGTGACAAAATCTGTTGAGGATTTTCCAAAAATATTAATAATAATTGCAATTCTGTTTTACTTAAAACCACCACTTCATCACCAAGAGTCACTTTCATTTCAGCTGGGTTGAGTGTTAAATCGTTTGAATGTAAAATATTGCCACGATTATTTTGAACTCGCTTGAATAAAGCGTTAATCTTTGAAATCAAAACCATTAAACTAAAAGGTTTAGTAACGTAATCATCTGCACCTTGTTCATAACCGGAAACAATTTCATATTCTTCTTTATGTGAGGTCAATATTAATATCAGAATATTTGAATGTCGACGAACTTCTTGACAAAAGTCCAGGCCATTGCCGTCAGGTAAAGTAATATCACTAATCAATAGATTAAAACTTTGTTCAAAGAATACCTTTTTAGCGGCTACAATGGTAGAGCAAATTATTACTTCATAGCCTTCTTTTTTCAAGCTTAGCTGAATTCCTTTACTTAAGCTTTGATCATCTTCTAACAATAGTATTTTACTCATGACAACCTCCAAATTTTTCATTCTTTAAAACTATTGTAGCAAAAGTTTAAAGGGAATTTCTTCCTTACTTATAAAAATCTAACCAAAAAAATAAAGTGTAAGCTTTATACTTACACTTCACTCGTTTATTTTTTGATCATATCTAAATAAGCAATGCTTCTCATCAAACGCTGAGCTCCCTCAATAATTTTGTCCTGTGGTGCTCCTAGATTAAAACGAAGATAATTCATTCCTTCTGGACCATAGGTTTCCCCACGCATGATGGCGACCTTTTCTTTTTTTACCAATACCTCTTGAAGATCATCCATTGAATAAGGTAAAGTTTCAAGATTAATCCAGCCTAAATAAGTCGCTTCAGGGATTAAAAACTTTATTCGTTTATCTGAGTCTAGCACTTTTTTTAATGCGTCAAAATTTGCATCAATTGTTTGATTTAACCTTGTTAACCATTCCTCTTGATTATTATAGCAATCCATCAAGGCTAATAAGGCCAAATAAGGTATTGAAGACAGACCATCGCGTCCTTTTAGAATTGCTAGAAATTGTTCTCTTAATTGTTCATCGGGAAAAATAGCATATGATCCTCCTAAACCTGGTGTATTAAATGTTTTAGAAGGTGAAGATAACAGTACAACTGGTGTTTTTATATTATTTTTTAAAGCTAATATAGGTAAATGAGTTTTTCCAGGTCGACGAACATCCATATGAATTTCATCACTAATAATTGCAACATTAAATCGGTTACACAGTTCAATTATTTTTGTCAATTCCTCTTGATTAAAAACACGTCCTGTTGGATTATGTGGATTACACAAAAGAAATACCGATGGTCGTTCTCTTTCGATTGTTTCTGCCAACATCCTAAAATCAATTGTAAAAAATTCATTTTGATTGGTTAAAGAAAATTCCAACAATTCCCGTTTATTTTCTTTGATACAATTAAAAAAAGCATCATAACAAGGAGTCAATGTCATGACTTTGTCATTTTCTTGACTAAACATTTGAAGTGCAACTGATAGACTATAGATAATGCTAGGCGCATACACGCACCATTCTGGATCAATTTTACAATCGAATTGTCGAAGAAACCAACCACTTATACTTTCTTTAAAATCAAAATGATTCCAGCGTGTATAGCCAAAAAAACCTCGATTGACTGCTTGATTTAAAACTGCCGTCGTCCCTTCTGGAATCATAAAATCAGTATCAGAAATAGAAAATGGCAGCAAATTTTTTTCACCAAAACGATCTTGCACATAATCCCATTGAGTCGAATAGGTACCATAGCGAGACTGCTGCTGTTTAAAATTGCTCAAATATATCACTCCTTTTATCTAAAACTTCTAAAACCGCCAAAATCAAATCAATTGTCCTTTGGATATCTTTTAAGTCAACTATCGAATGCCATGAATGACAATATCTCACAGGAATACAAAGAACTAAAGTAGGTTTGCCATTAAATAGTTGGACTGAACCAGCATCAGTTCCACCACCTGCCAACAAATCATATTGCCAATTAAGATTTTTTTCTTCAGCAATCTCTTTTATAAAATCTAATAATTTTAAATTACCTAAAGCTGTACGATCAGCTAAAACTAAGCCCGGACCGTTCCCTAAGATTCGATTGGCAAATTGAGCGGCTTTTGGTGTGTCTTTTCCATTAGCTACATCAATCACTAAATTAAGATCAGCATCGACATTTTTTACAGCAACTTTTGAGCCACGAGTGCCGGCTTCTTCCTGTACAGTTGCGACCCCAATCACCTCACAATTTTGCCCTTGATATTGATTTAAAACTTCTGACATAACCGTACAGGCTACACGATTATCCAATGCCTTACCGATTATTTTTTGCTGATTAAAAGTATAATTAGCTATTGTATCTGGTAGTATCATATCTCCAATTTGTAGACCTGCTGCTATCAATTCTTCTGCCGAACTAGCACCAAAATCAATATACATTTCATTTATTGGTACCACAGATTTCATATCATGATTTTCTTTTGGTAATGTTCCCACCACACCTTTCAGCGTGTAGCCATTTTTTCGACAAGTTGCTCGCACAGTTTGACCTAAAATCACATGACCCCACCAACCACCAATCGGATAAAAATAAACAAATCCCTCTTCGGTAATTCGATGCACAAAAAAACCAACTTCATCCATATGAGCGTATATGGCTATCTTTTTTCTAGTAGCCGTTAGGTTGCCAAAATATAAATTCCCAAAGGCATCTTGCTGACTTGAAAGTTGAATTTCTTCTTTCAATGCAAGCCTAACTTGTTCTTCTTGTCCTGGTAACGCATCTAAATTTGACAATTTCATCAATAAATTAGCAAGTTTCATCAATCATCATCCATTCTTTTGGAAATTTTGTCAGTATTTCTGCAGTACCTTCTTTATTCACCAAAATATCATCTTCGATTCTGATTCCAAATTGCTGTGGTAAATAAATTCCCGGTTCAATCGTAAATGTCATATTTTTCTCAATTTTAGTCGTTTCATGAGGTGCCAAGGACGGATATTCATGACACGACAATCCTAAACCATGACCTAAATTATGACTAAAAAAATCAGCTATTCTGTCTTCCGCAAATCCGTTTCGAGCTTCTTGATCCAGTTCACCAAACGCCTTTCCTGTCACTACTTCTTTGATAGCTGTTTTTTGAACAGCTAATACTTTTTGATAGATCGTTTCAATTTCAGCTGACACTTGACCAAAAGCAAATGTTCTAGTGATGTCTGAATAATAACCTTGATTAATCGTGCCAAAATCAATCATGATTAACTCATTGACAGAAATTTTTTTGTGACTGGCATGTGCGTGAGGCAGTGCTGTTCGTTGACCGGAGGCTACAATTGTTTCAAAAGCTGGACCATCACTCCCTTTTTTCTTACTGCGGTAATCAATTTCATTAGCTAATTCTATTTCAGTCATACCAGCTTGAATGAATGGAATGATTTCTGCTAAAGTCTCATCTGCCAATTGTGCTGCTTTTTTTATTTTAGAGATTTCTTCATCTGTTTTGATCATCCTCAACTTTTCAATTAAAAAATTAGTAGGTACTAATTTACCGATATTTTTCTCAGCAATTGTTTGGAAAAGTTTGAAAGTTTGATAATTAATTGTTTGTGCCTCAAAACCAAATGTTTGCTGTTTAAATTTCTTTGCTAATAATTCCTCTAATGAACTACCAACGGGAATCTCACAAATTTTTGTATCTTTTGTTTGCTGCTGCGCTTGTTCAGTATACCGACCATCTACAAACAAATGACTTTCTTTTTCTGTAATTAACAACAAACCATTAGATCCAGTAAAGCCTGATAAATAACGTCGGTTAACTTTATCTGTTACCAATAGACCATCCAAGTTATTAACTGCTAAAAGGGACTGGATTTTCTTGCTATTCATGCACTCACTCCTTTAAAAGAAAAAGGACAGCTTTTAAACTGTCCCGGTTGTTTAAAAATCAATATCCGTTAAATATTGTTCATCTTCATCACTAATTATTTGATTTGATTTAGCAATATTCTCTGCTTCACGGTCCAATTCTTGTTTTTCTAAAACTTTGAAAAATGGTAGATACAAACCAAACGACAACGCAATTTGAACCACTTGAATAATAATTGCTCGCCAGTCAAAACCAGTTAAAAATCCTTCCATAAAAATCGGCACATATGGTGGATCAAAAATTGGAAAGTTTAAAAATCCTAATTTCATCGCAATCATTGGTAACATTCCCACAAAGGCGCCTCCAAAAATAAATGGAATCATTAATACTGGATTTAGAATAATCGGTACCCCGAATAAAACGGGCTCATTAATTCCGAATAGAGACGGTAGTAAAGCAACCGCACCAACTTTTTTATATCGAGCCGATCGGCTAATTAACATCGCAATAACCAGTCCCATTGTTACGCCTGAACCGGTAAAATTAGCAAAAGCAGATAACGTTCCATTTGTAATAACATGAGTCAACGGTTGTCCAGCTTCGTGAGCAGCAATATTTTCAGATAAATATTGAACAGCAATTGGTGATAAAATTGGTGACAATACCGCCGAATGAATTCCGAAAAACCAAAAAACTAAACGTAAAACCAAGACGATATAAATAATCCAAAGAGAATCTAAACTACCAATAGCTGGTGCTAAAACATCCATAATTACTTGAGGTAATAAAACACCACCAGATAAGCTATCAGTTACTGCACGAATGACAATAAATAAAATCCCGATTGTTGCAGTTGGCGTAATTAATTCAAAAGAGCTGGAGACAAAATCCGGTACCCCTTCTGGCATCTTAATTACCAGTTTATGTTTCGTGAAGAATTGATAAATTTTAACTGAAATAATAGCTACAAAAATAGCGGTAAATAATCCTTTTGAGTCTAAATAACTAGCAATAATATTCCCGTTTTCATCAACATCCATTGCTACTATTAAAAAAGCAATAGCAGAAAGCATCATGGAGCCGACTGTATAAAGCTTATAGTTTTCACTTAAAAAATAAGATATTGCCAACACTGCATACAAACCAACCAGACCTAGCGAAACTTTTGAAATAATACTAAAAATATAGCCATAAGTTTCAAACCAATTTGCAACCGCTTGCGTTTTTATGAATTCAGGAATCGATGGGAAAATTGCTGCAATAGATCCCAATAATAAGACAGGTGTCATTACCACCATCCCTTTTTTAATTGCTGTTAAGTAGGGATTGTTATCTACTTTATTTGCAACTGGTACCAACGTTTTTCGAATAAATCCTTCAACCTTGTCAAATGCACTTTGTTTTTGTGGATTTTCCATTTTTTAGCCTCCTATGCTTGCGCTTGATTTTTTCGATAAGCAACCAATGCTTGTTTCATGACAGTCGCTCCATCCATTGAACCATAGATATCTGAAGTCAAAAGCACAGTTGGTTTATTCACTTTATCCGCTTCTGTTTTTATAAATTCATATTTATGGCTCAATTGTGGTCCGACTAAAATGACATCGTAATCATTGATATAACGATCCAATTTGTCGATTCCGATTGCTTCCATCGGATAATCCGCTTCCTCTAACTTTTGAGATTCTTTAACAACTTTTTTCATGGACTCCATCATCATGGTTGTTGAAAAACCTCCGGCACAAACTAATAACGTTTTCATTTATATTTCCTCCTTTTATTTATTACTTTTCTCGTAACATCTCAATCATTTCTTCAATCAAATCTCTTGCTAAAATGCTATTCATTAAATGGTCTTGCGCATGAACCATCAATAAAGAAGTTTCAGTTTTATCCCCATTTATTTCTGCAGTAATCAATTTTGTCTGGACATCATGAGCTGCGATACTTTTTTCTTTTGCTTCCTTCATTTTGTTATCAGCTGCAGTAAAGTCCCCTTGTCGTGCAAAACGCAAAGCTTCAAAAGCAGCACCTCTTGAATCTCCTGCCGCCGAAATAATTTTAAAAATGTCCATTTCTTGGTTGGTCATATTGTTATCCTTCTTTCATCAAGCTTTTTATATAAGTGATAAATTCGTTATATGAATTTATTTTTGCTAATTGATTATTTAATTCTGGATCATCCATCATTTGAATCATCAAATGACTAATTTCTTTATGAAGTGTTAAATGATCTTTTTTTATATTGATTAAAAAAATAATTTTGACTTCTTTATCGTGATAATTCAGTGGATTTTTTAATAAAATGAGATTGATTATTTCTTTTATGGCTCCTTGCTCCATTGGATGAGGGCCAGCGATACCTTTTTGGTAAATTGTGTCAATTAAATTTTCCCGTTCCAGTACACTCTTAGCAAAACCCGGTTTAGCTACTTCAAATTTTTCTAACTTAACTGCTTCATTTTGTAAAAGAGTTAAATAATCAGAATTCTCGTAAGAAATTCTAAACCATTCCTCTTTAAAAAGATCCAGCACAATTTGATTCGCATCTCGGCCATGTTTTTGTGATTCCCGTAAAATCGTTAAATCCTTTTCTATTTTAGAAAGATCCTTAGCATTTAAAATCGGCTTAGTAAAAATAACTGGCAAATCAATTTGATCTGTTTCTAACGGCACAGTTGATATCAATAAATCATATTGATTTCCTATTCGACTAATTTCATTTAAAGCAAAAGTAGTGACCTCTGCTTTGGCAAATAAGCGTTCCAAATTCACTTTTAGCAAATAAGAAGCCCCGCCTCCGGTTGCACAAATAACTGCAATTTTTTGATAATCATCAACTACTTGATTGGCATACTTTTCCAAACTTGCAGCAAAATAAATTGCCACGTAGCCGATCTCATCTTTACTAATTTTGACGTCTGAACCTTCGTTTAATAAATCGATAAATGTTAGTGCCAAACTAAAGACATTGGCATATTGAGTATAGATATCTTCTATTAAAGGATTTTCCAATTGATGGCCCGTATACAATCGTTGCAGTAGCGGCGCTACATGCATCAATAAAGCATTAGCTAATTCTTGGTCGCTGCTAAAGCTTGTTTGATAACGACGATCAATTATTTTCAGTGCCTGATGTATTTTATCAACAAGGTGATGATTATCAGTTTGATTTTTTAAAACTGTAAACTTTCCTCGTAATTGTTCTTTCAAATAAATTTTTTCCGATTGACTAAAACTTAATTGATAGTGATCTGTTAAGTACTGAAGCAAATTTTTGGTCAATTGATCATAAGTATCCTGAATCTGAGAATTAAAATTTTCTTCGTCAGAAAGTGTATTGTGTTGAAGCATCCGAAAACTCAATAATTTAATATGCTGCATCACGTTCTCAAAAACGATATCACTAACTTTTAAATGATTCAGCTGTATTTGCTGCTGCAGAAAATTTCGTAAATCAGCTTCATCAAATATTCTATTGAATTCTTGATACTTCTCGGTCAGCATAGGTAGTTTTATATTTTTTCTAAGTAGGTCTAAAATTGCTTTTCGCTTTTGCATTTCTGAGCCGGTAATTTTTAATCCATAATGAGCTTTACTATATAATTTCAACTGATATTTTTGACAAAATGCTTCTACTTTTTTCATATCGGTCTTAATAGTTGATAAACTGACTACTAGATAATCAGCTAATTCTTGTAAAGTAATAAAATCTTCGCTGAACAATAAAACAATCAAGCTACTTTTGATCCTTTGCTCTGGACTAGTACTGTCAATTAGTTCGTCATGAAAACTATCTGTTAAAAAGCTCTGAAATTTTTCTTCAGAGACAATCACTAATTGATAGCCACTCCCTCGAATTCTTTTTAAAGCGAAACCTGCAGATTTTCCGATAGCGTTGATTAGTTTAATATCATTCGCTAAGGTTCTTTCAGAAATGCCGAATGCATCAGCAATTTTTTGAGGCGTAACAATCTGATCTTGGAGATATAAATATTCAACTATTCGCTCTTGCCTCATCATATGCTCCTCCTTACAAATCAAACTATATAATGTAAGCCCTTTATTTAAAATGGCAAATCTTGCAGCCAAAATTTGCAAAAAAAGTCTCATATTATTTTGAAGGTTGATTATAGCATATCGTCATCTTAAAATAACTAAACTAAAAGTTTATACATGAGATGAATTCCTTATTTATTCTTTGAAATATTTTTTTTAAACCTATAAAACACTTCTTTTTAAGATTATAAATGTATTTTTCTGAAAGCTGTATTAGTACTTGGCGAACATCACATATTCTTTTAAAAACACATGATTATTTTCCCGTAATAATTAGTCAAAAAAAAAACGGCAACTATGGCCGTTTTAAATACTTCGATTATGTTATTTCCGATACATCTTAAACTCTAAATACAAATCATTATAAATCTGTAAATACTCTGAGCCTAAATCTTTATAAACCTCCAAGTGGCTAATCGTTTCATCATCAGGATAAAACTGCGGATCATTTGAGATTTCCTTTGGTAATAGTGCTAGTGCTTTTTCATTAGGTGTTGAGTAACCAATATATTCTGCGTTTTGAGCAGCATTTTTTGGTTGTAGCATGAAATTAATAAAATCGTAGGCGCCTGCTTGGTTTTTTGATGTTTTAGGGATGACAATATTATCAAACCAAAGATTGGAGCCTTCTGACGGAATAACGTAATGAAGATGACTATTTTCTGCCATCATATCAGCGGCTTCACCAGAAAATGTTACTGCTACCGCACTTTCTTCATTAGCCATATACATTTTAATTTCATCAGCAACAATTGCCTTAACATTTGGTGTTAAAGTATTTAATTTATCTACTGCCTGATTTAGCTGTTTCATATTTTTACTATTGATGGAGTCTCCTAAACTATCTAATGATAAGCCCATGACTTCACGCGCCCCATCAATCAGCATAATATTATTTTTTAATTCTGACCGCCATAAATCATCCCAATGTTGGATTTTTTCACCAGAAATAAATTTATCATTGTAAACAATGCCTAAAGTTCCCCAAAAATACGGAACTGAAAAAGTATTGTTCTCATCAAAAGATTGATCTAGAAAACGAGCATCGATATTTTCCAGTCCTTTAATTTTACTATGATCTAGTTTCAACAGTAACTTTTCTTTTTTCATTTTTTGAATCATGTATTCGCTAGGAATTGCTATATCATAGGCGGTACCACCTTGTTTAATTTTGGCTTCCATTGCTTCGTTAGAATCAAAGGTTTCATAATTGACTTTGTAGCCATATTCTTTTTCAAATTTAGTTAGTAATTTTGGATCAATGTAATCGCCCCAATTGTATATATTTAAGACCTTTGAACTAGCATTGCTGCTACGATTAATTTGCCAAACAGCTAACGATAAAATACAAATGATCCCAATCACACCAATGAATAAAGCGTATAGTTTTCTCATTTCAGTACTGCCACCTCCTCAAAATCCCGTTTGCGTTTGCGGCTTTTTTTCGAATTGTCGCGACTAATAAAATAATAACCTACAACTAAAATGAGTGAGAAGATAAAGACAAGTGTCGATAAGGCATTAATTTCCAAACTGATTCCTTGACGGGCTCGCGAATAAATTTCCACAGACATCGTAGTAAAACCATTTCCGGTTACAAAGAAAGTTACGGCAAAGTCATCTAAGGAATAAGTGAAAGCCATGAAATAACCCGCAATCACTCCTGGAGTCAAAAATGGTAAAATAATGTTTTTTAAAACTTGCCAATTATTTGCCCCTAAATCTCTTGCTGCGTCAATCATAGAATCATTCATTTCTCGTAATTTCGGTAAAACCATCAAGACCACTATCGGAATACTAAACGCCACATGGGAAATCAGCACACTGAAAAATCCTAGTTGAAACGAGCGAATCCAACCACCTAACATCGTAAATAAGATTAAGAAACTGGCACCGATAATTACATCCGGTGAAACCATTAAAATATTATTCAAACCTAATAACGCATTGCGAGAGCCGCGTTTTCTTGTATAGTAAATTGACATTGCGCCAAAAGTGCCTATCGCTGTAGCAATTAAGGCTGACAAAAAAGCTAAAACAAAAGTTTGCAACACAATACTAATCAAACGACTATCAGCAAATAAATTCTGATAATGTTCCCAAGTAAAATGAGTAAAGTTGCTCATATTGCCGCCTGCGTTAAATGAATAGAAAATTAAATAAAAAATCGGCAAATACAGCAAAACAAAAATAACTATTAAATAAATGTTTGCCCATGAAAATTTATTCTTCTTCATTAATTACGCCCTCGCTTTCTCTCACCCGTTAACATCATGACAATAAACATTGCTAAAATTAAAATCACTCCAATTGTTGAACCCATGCCCCAATTTTGAGTCACCAAGAAATGTTCTTCAATCGCAGTTCCTAAAGTGATTACCCGATTGCCACCGATTAAACGAGTCAGCATAAATAGTGACAAGGATGGAATAAATACAGCTTGCACACCACTTTTTACTCCATTTAATGATAGCGGGAAAATCACTCGCCGAAAGGTTTCAAAATTATTTGCTCCTAAATCACGACTGGCACTAATTAATGAAGGGTTGATTTCTTCCAATGCATTAAAAATTGGCATAATCATAAAAGGAAGTTCAATATAGGCAGCTACAAACATAAAGCTAAAATCAGTAAATAATAGCTGCTTCGGTCCAATCCCAATGAAACTAAGGAAATCATTGACTGAACCATTGGCACTAAAAATCCCGATAAAAGCATAAGCTTTCAATAATAAATTTACCCATGTCGGTAAAATTACCAGCAGTAAAAAAAGTTGCCGATGTTTTAGACGAGACAAAAAATAAGCAGTTGGATAACTCAAGAATAAAGTAAATAAGGTAATCAAAAAGGCAAAAACCACCGAATTCAGAGTCATTCTTAAATAAGTACTAGAAGTCAGATAGGTCCGATAATTATCTAAAGTAAAATGTCCCGACATATCAAAGAAAGATTGATAAACAATTAAAATCACGGGGGCAATTACAAAGAATAACAGCCAAAAAAAGTAGGGAACGGAATAAAAACGACGCATATTTTTCATAAGTTCCTCCTAATCTTCATAGCTTTCTAAACGAGCATCAAATTCTTCTTCTGATTCATTGAAACGCATTACATGGATATCTTCTGGTTCAAAATACAAACCAACTTGACTACCCTTTTTAGCTTTTTTGGTCGAATGAACCATCCACTCATTTCCATCAGAGTCAATGCCATTCATTTCATAATGAACACCACGGAATAATTGACTATCGACAGTTACAACTAACTTCCCTTTTTCTGGTGTCGTCAAAGTTAAATCTTCTGGTCGTAGTACTACTTCCACAGATTCATTTGGCCGCATCCCACCATCAACACATTCAAATTTTTTCCCAACAAATTCTACTAAATTATCTTCAATCATCGTACCGTTGACAATATTACTTTCTCCTACAAAATCAGCGACAAAATGATTAATCGGTTCATCATAAATATCAACTGGTGTACCACTTTGGACAATTCTACCCTTATTCATCACAAAAATTTCATCGCTCATGGCTAAAGCTTCTTCTTGATCATGGGTCACAAAAATAAAAGTAATTCCTAAGCGTTTTTGCAATTCTCGTAATTCATATTGCATGTCTGTCCGTAATTTTAAATCCAATGCTGATAAAGGTTCGTCTAATAATAAAATTTTGGGTTCATTAATAATCGCTCGTGCGATAGCCACTCGTTGGCGTTGTCCACCAGACATTTCGCTGATTTCACGATTTTCATAGCCTTCCAACTGTACCAATTTCAAAGCTTCTAAAACTTTTTTCTCAATCTCTTTTTTATTTAAACGTTTGATTTTTAGACCAAAGGCAACATTGTCAAAAACATTCATATGAGGAAACAAAGCGTAATCTTGAAAAACGGTGTTAACTTGCCGTTTATTTGCTGGTACATCATTCATCCGTTTGCCTTCAAGAAAAATATCACCTTCAGTTGCATCGGTAAATCCAGCAATAATTCTTAGAATAGTCGTTTTACCGCAGCCAGAAGGTCCCAACAAAGTATAAAAGCGACCTTCCTCAATATCAAAATTGATTTTTTTCAACACCGGTACATCATCATCATATTTTTTAACTACATCTTTAAAAGAAATAATTGTGTTTGTCATTTCTTCACTCCTAACTTCTATAAATAAGAATCTGTCGCTACAATCAATAGCTGACTTTTGCCATTCGCTGCATTTTGCAAACGATGAGGTTTACTAGCTTCATAATAAATACTCTCTCCTGCATTGGCTATGTAATCATCCTCGCCAAATTGCAAAGTAACCTTGCCAGCTAACACATAAATAAATGTCTCTGATAATGAAGGTGCAAATTGTTTATATTGCCCATTTTTTTCAAAAGTTAGCAAAATAGGTTCCATTTCTTTTTCATTTGATTCTGGAATCAACCATTTGATTTGATAACCATTGGATTCATCATGATAAAAAGTCATTTCTTCATCTGAATAAACAATTTTTTGATTGACATTTTTTTGACTAAAGAATTGCTCTGGCGTCACACCTAAAACAGCTAAAATATCAAAAAAAGTTTCCATTGAAGGTGATGAGACATCATTCTCCAATTGTGAGATATACCCTTTAGATAAATCGGTTCTTTCGCCTAGCTCTTCTTGAGTCAAATTTTTTTGAACCCGTAAATTTTTTAATTTCTCGCCAATTTTCATATATTTACTCCTTGTGTTTGGTATTAGTAAACTTAGAGTTTAATACAACTATTCAAGTATACGAAGATTATCCTAAAATGCAAGACAACCATCCCTTTTATGAGAATCTTTTAAACAAAAAAATAAAGCAGATTCATTTGGCTTTTTGTCTTTTTTTCGCTAATATAGAGGGTATAAAATTGTTTGAAGGGAGCACCAACTAATGCCGACCTATAAAAGATTTCGCGTATCCAAAGATCAAACTGTATCGTACCAAATTGAAAATTTTGAAAAACCACAACCAAAAGAAAATGAGGTATTACTTTCCATCAATTATTCCAGTGTGAATTATAAAGATGCTTTAGCAACAAGAGATAATACCGGGGTTTTACGTTACTACCCGATCACTCCGGGGATTGATTTAGCTGGGACAGTTTTAGTTTCTAATCATCCAGATTTTGAAGTTGGTGATACGGTCATCGCTAATGGTTTTGATATCGGAGTTGCTCATGATGGTGGCTTTAGTCAATTAGCGGTTATTCCAGGAGAATGGTTGGTTCACTTACCGAAAAATTTAAGTGAAAAAGATGCGATGATTTTTGGCACAGCTGGATTTACTGCGGCGTTGGCAGTGGATGCTTTGAAAAAACATGGATTAAATTCTGATAGCCGTGTTTTAGTTACTGGAGCTACCGGTGGTGTTGGTAGTTTTGCAATACATTTTTTAAAAGAATTAGGAATCAAAAATATTATTGCTTTAAGCCGAAAAGAAACTAAAATCGATGAATTAAAAAAATTAGGTGCGAGCGAGGTTTTACAACCACAAAGCTTTTTGCCAGAAAAAGCTCGACCTTTAAGTAAACAGTTATTTGATTTTGTAATTGATTCTGTTGGTGGCGATTTATTAAGTCAGTTAATTCCTTTTGTTGGCTATGGAGGTAGTTTAGCCCTTTGCGGAAATGCTGCTGGAATTAAATTAAACACAACTGTCTTGCCTTTTATTTTAAGAAGTGTCAATTTATTAGGAATTGATTCTGTCAATGTACCTTTAGAAAAACGGCTACCAGTTTGGGAGGAATTAGGCAGTTGGCAAGTCCCTGAAACTTTGACTATCAATACGACAACTTTGGAAAAATTACCTGATGTCGCAGAAAGTTTACTGGCAGGTACTCACGTTGGACGTACCATCGTTGAATTAAATACGCCATCCGTTTAAACATTTTTTTAATTTTATTGTCTTATTCAATATTAGGAGGAAATCAACATGCGTATCTTAATTACTGCTGGTGGAACGGCTGAAAAAATTGATGATGTCCGTTCGATTACTAATCATTCTAGCGGACGCCTAGGTCAAACGATTGCCGAAAAATTTCCCAAAGAAGTAGAAATTGATTACATTACAACGAAACAAGCGTTACAGCCTAAAGGTGACAATATCAAAATTTATTTGATTGAATCAACCACTGATTTAGCAAAAAAAATGACCGAGTTACTAGAAAAAAATCCTTATCAAGCAGTCATTCATAGTATGGCGGTCAGCGATTTTACTCCTGAAAATTCTGTCACTATGGAAACTTTGGAAGAAACAATTTCAAAAAATCCAACTGATTTAGCCAATGCTCTAAAAGTAGCTGCCGATAGTCGAACTGAAAAGAAAATTTCTTCTAATACTGATCATTTAGTCATCATTTTGAAGCAAAACCCAAAAGTGATTTCGATAGTTAAAAAAATCCAACCAGAAACGATCTTAGTTGGTTTTAAATTATTAGTTGACGTCCCGATGATAGAGCTATTAAATGTCGCTAAAACCAGTCTGGAGAAAAATCAAGCTGATTTTGTTTTAGCCAATGATTTAACTGAAATTTCTGGAGAAAACCATCATGGTTACTTATTGAATAAAAATGGAAAAGTTAAAGAAGCCAAGACCAAATCAGAAATTGCCGATTTAATTATTCAAGCAGTAACGGAGGAAACAAAATGAAAACTATTTTATTAGGTGTCTCAGGCAGTATATCTGCTTACAAAGCTGCCGATTTAACCAATGAGTTAACAAAATTAGGCTATCAAGTCGATGTTGTGATGACTGACAGTGCCACAAAATTCATCACGCCTCTTACGATTCAATCTTTGTCTCACCGTCCTGTTCATTTGGACGTGATGGAGGAAATTGATCCAGCTTTAATTAATCATATTCAACTAGCTAAGCAAGCCGATTTATTTTTAATCGCACCAGCTTCAGCAAATACAATAGGAAAACTTGCCAACGGGATTGCTGATGATTTATTATCAACAGTAGCACTTGCTCTTTTACCTGAAACACCGAAGTTGATTGCACCGGCAATGAATACTTACATGTATCAAAATCCGATTATGCAAAAAAATTTAGCGACTCTAACTGATTTGGCTGGTTTTAAGGAAATTAAACCACGAGAAGCTCTGCTAGCATGTGGGGATTATGGTCGTGGCGCTTTAGCGACAGTTTCAGATATTGTAGAAGAAGTATTATCGAACTTGAAGGGATAGCAACATGAAAAATATGAGTGTCAGAAATTTTGCTTTGACTGCGATGTTTTTAGCAGTCATGATTATTTTGGCGGTAACGCCTTTAGGATTTATTCCGATTGGTCCGATTAATGCAACCACGATGCATGTTCCAGTAATAATTGCATCAATTGTTTTAGGACCCAAAATCGGTGGCAGTTTAGGTGGGATTTTTGGGGTCATGAGCATTATTCGCTCAACCATTATTATTACACCGATGTCTTTTGCGTTCTCTCCACTAATTGCCAATCCATTAACTGGACATGGTGATTGGCGAGCACTGATCGTCGCAGTCATTCCACGTATTTTAGTTGGTATTGTCCCTTATTTTGTTTATAAAGGTGGACAAAAAATCTTGAATGAAAAAGCTGGTGGCTTAAGTTTATTCTTAGCGGGATTGGTTGGTTCTATGACCAATACAATTTTAGTCATGGGCCTAATCTTTATATTCTTCAAAGATAGTTATGCCCAAGCAATGGAGGTTGCCGCCAATACTGTTTTAGGTTTGATCTTAGGAATTGTCTTTGGTAGCGGCATTGTAGAAGCTGTAGTTGCTGGTATTTTAACGACGGCCGTCGCAGCCATCTTATTAAGATTAATGAAAAGAAGAGCCTGAGAAATTAATTCTCAGACTCTTTTTTTGGTTCTTCACCGATAATTCTCACTTCTGTTTCTAAATCCACATCGAATTTTTCTTTGATGACAGATTGAATATGGGCAATTAATTCAGTGTAATCTGTTGCAGTGGCCTGGTTAATATTAACAATAAAACCTGCATGTTTTTTAGAAATTTGCGCACCACCCCAGATCAAGCCTTGTAGCCCAGCATCTTGGATTAATTTCCCAGTAAAATGACCAACTGGCCGTTTAAAAACACTACCGCAGGATGGATATTCTAATGGCTGTTTTAACTGGCGTAATTCCGTTAATTCTTCCATTCTTTTTTGGATCAAAGCATAATCGCCTTTAGCTAATTTAAATCGCGCACTTAAAACAACGACTGGGTTTTCTTGAACTTTCGAATGACGATAGGCAAAGTCCATTTGACTAGCTGTCCAAGTTTCGATAGAACCATTTGGCAATAAAATTTCTGCATCATAAAACACATCTTGCAATTGGCCATCATAAGCTCCTGCGTTCATAAAGACCGCTCCACCAACACTTCCTGGAATGCCACAAGCAAATTCAAAGCCACTTAAATTATTTTCTAATGCCAAATAAGTTGTATCAATTAATTTCGCACCAGCTTGTGCTGTGATCATTTCACCAGACACTGAAATTTCTTTCATCTCTGTCAAAATAATAACCACTCCACGAATTCCGCCATCTCTGACAATTAAATTACTGGCATTTCCCAAAACTAACCATGGAATATTCGCTTCTTGACAAGCGGTAACTAAATTTTGAACTTCTTGATTGTTTTTTGGAAAAGCTAATAAATCAACAGGTCCGCCGGTTTTAGTAAAAGTATAGTTTGCTAATGGTTCATTTTTTAAAATTTTTATTTCTGGATATTTTTCTAAAATTTGGTACACGTCTTCTGCTCCCTTACATATGACATCTGATATATTCTATCATGGTCAAAATAAATTCACCAGATTAAATTGTATGACGAAAATGTTGGGCTAACAATTCAGCACATAAGCGATGACTTGAAAGAACATCTCTTTGCTTTAAATCATGCGATTCATGCTTTACAGCTGCCACAAATTGCTCCACTATTTGTTCAAATCCACGTTTAAACAAGGTCATTTCCCAATCGGAAAACTGTTCAATCGTAATGTCTCTTCCTCTGATTTCTTGATAATCGGTCAAATTTTCGACCATTGCTGTTTTTTCTGAATTGGTTACTTGATAACGTTCATATTTGGCACCACTTTGTAAATCCATCGAAATAAAGCATTCTGTTTGTTTTGTCGATAAATGCATATGTGCATAAGTCATCATTCCATCAGTTTCTTTCACTTTACCAGTCATTTTTATAATCTCGTCATCTAGCAAATAAACTGCTGTGTCGACTAGATGAATAAATAAATCATAAATGCCGTATTCAGTCGCTAGCGAATGACTGATTTCATTTTTTTCTAAATGAATTGTTCTCTTATTAGGCATTTCCTTTAGCGCAACTACTTTTGGCGCAAAACGTCGATTAAATCCTGCCATAAAAATCAGATTTTTTTCTTCTGCTAATGTTAACAATTCCTTGACTTCTTGATAATTCTCACTAATAGGTTTATCGATAAAGACCGAGATATTATTTTCCAAGCAAGTCTTTGCCAGTTGATAATGGGCTTTTGTAGCCGCATGAATCAAACAAGCTTCGATTCCTTGCGTCATTAATTCATTTAAATCTTGATAAACTTCACTAAAACCAAATTGCGCTGCTAATGCTTTACGAGTCATTTCATTACTAGAAGCAAAATAAAAATCTGCTTGATTGCGTATCTTTAAATAAGTAGGTAAGTATGCTTTTTGAGCAATACCACCAATACCAATAACACCTATTTTCATTTAAGTTTTCCTTCTTTCTTTTAAAAATTATTTCGTTTAAAATAAGTATATGACAATTCGTACAGGAGGAATCATTTTGAAATTAATTTCGTGGAACGTCAACGGCCTACGGGCAATTATGAAAAAGAACTTTATGGAAGTTTTTAACCAATTAGATGCCGACTTTTTCTGTCTGCAAGAAACCAAATTACAAGCTGGTCAGATTGAAATGGATCTACCAGGCTATTATCAATACTGGAATTATGCCGAAAAAAAGGGGTATTCTGGGACAGCTATTTTTACAAAACACGAAGCTCTATCTGTTCATTACGGTCTTGGAATGGAAGAACATGACCAAGAAGGTCGCTTGATTACTTTAGAATATCAAGATTATTATGTAATCACTTGTTACACACCAAATTCCCAAAACGAGTTAAAACGATTAGATTATCGCATGACTTGGGAAGAAGCTTTTCTAAATTACTTAAATCAGTTAAAAGCGAAAAAGCCCGTCATTTTCTGTGGTGATTTAAATGTCGCCCATGAAAATATTGACTTAAAAAACTGGAAAACCAACCAAAAAAATGCTGGTTTCAGCCCACAAGAACGTGAAAAATTCAACATTCTTTTAGATAATGGCTATATTGATACTTTCCGCTATTTCTATCCTGATTTAGAAGGCGTTTATTCTTGGTGGAGCTACCGCTTTAACGCCCGTAAAAATAATGCTGGTTGGCGGATTGATTATTTTGTTGTCTCTGACGATCTGAAGAATCAATTAATTGATGCTAAAATTTGGACAGAAATCACGGGTAGCGACCATTGTCCGGTGGAATTAGATATTTCTCTTTAAGAGGTGAAGCAACTTGAACTTTATTGCGATGGATTTTGAAACAGCTAATTATCAGACCCACAGCGCCTGTTCTTTAGCACTTGTCATGGTAAAAAATGATAAAATAGTTGGGGAATATTATACCTTAATCAAACCTCAGACAGATTTTTTCTGGAAAAATATTCAAATTCATGGTATTAAACCAGAAGATGTAGCAAACGCACCAGAATTTCCAGAAGTTTGGGATCAGATTAAACATTATTATTTAGAAAATCGCTTAATTGTCGCTCACAATGCCGGTTTTGATACAAAAATTTTAGCCGGTTGTCTGGATTATTATCATATTCCGCAGCCCCATTATTTATCCTTGTGTACAGTGCAAACAAGTCGGCGGCTGTTTCCCGAAATGCACAATCATCGGCTAAATACGGTCTGTGATGAATTAGATATCCCTTTAAATAACCACCATGATGCTTTAGAAGATAGTCGAGCGTGTGCTAATATTCTATTATATCAAGCAGAACATTTTGGTACCCACCCACTAAAAAAATTAGTTAAAGCTTTATAAAAACTAGCTTAGGCCATGAGCCTAAGCTAGTTTATCATTTTACTCATCAATAATACGGTCAAAAATTCGCCATCATTACTTCTTGCGCCCCGTTCCAAAGAAGCTTCTTCTTTAAAACCTAATTTCTGATACAAATGAATTGCTCGTTTATTTCTTTCTTGCACGGTTAATTCTAATCGATAAATTACTTCAGTTTCTTCTGACCAAGCAATTATCTCTTCTAGTAAAATAGTACCTAAACCCATTCCCCAGAAATCTTTAAAAATACTCATTCCAACTTCACCAACGTGTCGAATCGGTGCTTCTGAGCTAGCTTTCACTGAAGCATTACCGACAATCATACCATTAACTTCTGCCACTAATAAAATATTATTTTCGCTCTCATAAATAGATTCTAGGTTTATCGCAAGTAATTCCTCGGTCAACTCAATCCCCAGCTCATCAACGACTATAAAATCTGTCTCTTGATTAACGATATTAGTGAATGCTAAAATTTCAGCAGCATCTTCTGGAATCGCTTCACGAATGATTACTTCAAAATTATCCATACTTTTTCTCCCATTCATTCAAGATGCGCTCAGCAAATTTCTGTCCTTTTACACCGTGAGCGACTAATTCTATCTCGCGACTATTATCATCGACTTTATTTAAAATAAGTTCTAAATAATCTAACGGCATGTATTCCCCTAATTGCTTGCCCCACTCAATCACCGACAAGCCATCACCTTCAAAATAATCATCTAAACCTAAATCATCCGCACCTGATTCAATTCGATAAACATCCATATGATATAGAGGTAAACGACCTTGCTGATACTCACGAATAATCGTATAAGTAGGACTTTTAACCATCTGTTGAATCCCTAAGCCTAATGCTATTCCTTTAGTCAAAGTAGTTTTTCCTGCACCAAGATCTCCCGTTAACACAAGATTATCGCTTGCTTCAGCAGTCTGACCAATGATTTCTCCTAGTCTTTGACTTTGATTCACATCTGCTAAATAAATCATCTACATCTCTCCTCTTTGACAGTATAACGATTTCTGTCGGTGAAGCAAAGTAATCTCTACGAAAAAAAGAAGCCCAAATAACGAGCTTCTCTTTAAAACAAATTTTAGTCTTCAATTAATGTTTGTGCTGCCGTGATGATTGATAATTTGTAAACATCTTCTTCATTGGCACCACGTGAAAGGTCAGAAATTGGTTTGTTTAATCCTTGTAGGATTGGTCCAATTGCTTCAAACCCACCAAAACGTTGCGCAATTTTATAGCCGATGTTTCCTGATTGTAATTCTGGAAAGACAAAGACAGTTGCTGTTCCAGCTACTTTTGAATCAGGTGCCTTTAATTGTGCTACAGCTGGAATATAAGCTGCATCAAATTGTAATTCACCGTCAATTGGTACATTTGGTGCTAAACTTTGCGCAATCTTAGTTGCTTCTGCTACTTTGTCTACTTCTTCTGAGCTCGCAGAACCTTTAGTTGAAAAACTCAACATCGCAACTTTTGGATCAATGTCGAATAATGCTGCTGTTTTTGCTGATTCAGCAGCAATTTCAGCCAATTCTTGCGCATTTGGATTAACGTTAATCGCACAGTCAGAGAATAGATATTTTTCTTGGTCACGACCACGAACCATTAAGAACGCTCCGCTGGTTCGGCTGATTCCTGGTTTAGTTTTAATAATTTGCAGTGCTGGACGAACAGTATCACCGGTTGAGTGAATTGCACCACTGATCATACCATCAGTAATATCCATATAAGTCAACATTGTTGCAAAATAGTTTTCATCTTTTAATGTTTTTTCAGCTTGTTCTTTTGTTACTTTGCCTTTACGACGTGCAACAAAACTTTCAACCATTTCATCCCAACGATCAAATTTATCAGGATCAATGATTTCAAAGTTAGCTACGCGAATACCACGAGCATCTGCTGCCTTTGTAATTTCTTCTGTATTCCCCACTAAAATGGGTTCCATTAGTTCTTCGGCTTTCAAACGTGATGCAGCACCTAAAATTCTTGCATCAGTTGCTTCCGGAAAAGCAATCTTAATGTTGCGACGAACAATCTTAAATTTCAAGCTATCAAATAGTTCCACAGTTATAAACCCTCCAGTAATTATTTACACCAAACATCATACAACACTTCATAAGAAAAAAACAGAAAAATTTTGCTGTATTAGTAAAAAAATTCTAATGAATAAACAAAGAAAGCCTTTTAACAATTTCTCTTATATAACAGAAAACGTTGTATTATTCATCTGTTTCAGATAGTTCCCAATCAATTGGTTGCTCTCCCCAACTTTTTAAAATTTGATTAGTTTTCGAAAAAGGTTGAGATCCAAAAAATCCTCTCCTTGCTGATAATGGTGATGGATGTGGCGCCGAAATTATCGCATGCCTTTGTAAATCAATCATTTTGCTTTTTTCTTGTGCTGGCTTCCCCCACAAAATAAAAACAATTGGTTGTTCACGCTGATTTAATTTCCGGATAATTTCGTCAGTAAATTGCTCCCAACCCTGTCCACGATGAGAATAAGCAACCCCTTCTCGAACAGTTAAAACAGTATTCAATAATAACACGCCTTGATGTGCCCAACTCATGAGATTTCCGTGAGAGGCTGGCTTTATATCCACGTCTGTTTCCATTTCTTTATAGATATTTCTTAAAGATGGCGGAATTTTTACTCCGTTTTTGACAGAAAAGGCCAAACCTTGCGCTTGTCCTCCACCGTGATAAGGGTCTTGTCCTAAAATCACTACTTTTACTTGATCGTAAGGTGTTAAATTTAAAGCTGTAAAAATTTCATTCTGTGGTGGGAAAATTGTTTGTGTTTGATATTCTTCTTCTAAAAATTTAGTTAACGTAAAAAAATATGGCTGCTCAAATTGATCAGATAAAACCTTACGCCAACTATTGTCTAATAGTAATTCCATTTTTTTGCTCCTTTATACCTATGGGTTCATCATCAAGAATATGGTACACTATCAATGAAAAAGAAGAAAGTTAGGTGAACAATTTTGATTAAATTAATTGCTTCTGATATGGATGGCACTTTACTAAACCACCAGATGCAAATTTCTGAAGAAAACATTACCGCTATCAATAATGCTTTAGACAAAGGTCTAAAATTTATTACGTCTACCGGCCGAGGTATTATCCACGCAGAACGGGCTTTAAATCCCACCGCGATTCGCGTGCCGATGATTTTACTAAACGGTGCTCAAATTGTTAATCAAGATAGAGAGACTGTTTATACAGCAGCTATCCCGCAAGACTTAGCCTTTAGTGTCTTAAATCATTTAAACGATCAAGCCATTTATGCAGAAGTATTTACAGCAGAACACGTCTATTCTGAAAATCAAGCTGTCAGAGAAGCTTTTCTGAATCAAAATGTCTTAGATCATGCGCCAGATTTAACACCTGAAGAGTTAGCTGTCCAAGTGGCAAATGTGATTGAAGAACTCCACACTGATTTTGTTCCAGATATTCAGGCAGAACTTATCAAAACCCAAGAAGAAGTATTAAAAATTATTGCCTTTGATAAAAATGGGGCAGAAATTTTAGAAAAAGTCTCTGCAGATTTGGCTGGCTTAGGAGATTTAGCTATTACTGCTTCTGACAGTACTAACCTGGAAATTAATCATAAAAATGCTCAAAAAGGTGTGGCACTTGCTCATTATGCTCAACAGTTTGATTTTACATCAGACGAGATTATGGCAATTGGAGATAACTATAATGACATAAGTATGTTAAAATATGCTGGTACGAGCTTTGCGATGGGTAATGCAGAATTACCTGTTAAAGAAGTAGCCAAGTTTGAAACTGCCACCAATGAAGAAAGCGGCGTCGCCCTTGCCATTCAACAGATTCTTAGTGAATAATTCAAAAAAGCGGTGATAGAAATGACGGAATATTTTATTCAAGAACAACAACTCAGCGCAACTACCCGAACCGTCATTAAAAATTGTCAGGGAAAAGCGTTATATCTAATGGTCGGAAACTGGGGTCGCAAAGGCAATGTTTTGACCCTTTACGATATGTCAGGTGAAGTGGTTGCTGCCATCAAGCAGGCCAGCGTAATTTTTGGACACAAGTTTGAAATTTATCTTGGGATTGAAAAAGTTGGTAATCTCCACAAAATTTTTAATTGGCCTGGTGATTTTTATTATATTAAACATTTAAATTGGGCTGTTTATGGAAATATTTACCACCATAAATATAAAATCAATCATTTTAATGAACCGATTATGCGGATGGATAAAGCAACATTATTAACCGGAGATTACTATGTGATGGATGTTACCAATCCAAAAGATGCACCGATTTGTATTTGCATTGCAGCAATCATGGATTACTGGCTTTACAATCGAAAAAAACAACCCGAAAATACTTCAAATCTTGAAGTAAATTTCTCATCCTAAAAAAGTAGCGCAGTCGTCTATTTAGACGGTTGCGCTACTTTTTTCTGCATATGATCATATACATGTCCGCTCAATGTCATTTCCCCAACATCATGAAATCCTTGACGCGCATATAAACGTTTGGCTTGAGGATTACCTTGGTCAACATTCAAGCCGATAACTTCTTTACCGTCACGAAGGGCCAATTTATCTAATGACTCTATTAATCGTGAGCCAATTCCATGCCCTCTAAATTCAGGATTTACCGCGATTGAATCGAGATACCATTCTCCAGGCACAGTCTCAGGATCAATAAACATTTTAATATCTTCTTCAATCCCTTTTTCTTTTAAGTAATTCATCAGTGGTAAGTCAATCACAGCCTCATCTTCCGCTGGATAACCAAAAGCAACGCCAGCGATTTCCCCATCAATCTCATCGACAATACCACGACGATAACTGTAGCGATAAGTTGGATCTAAAAAACAATCGGCAATCACTTTTTTCGTCTCTTCTTCACTGAAATAGTTCAGAAAATCTAACTCCATATCCTTTAAAATAATTAAAATTAACTCTGCGGCTGCCATACCGTCTTTTTTTTCTGCAAAACGAATCATTTCCAAGCTCCTTTAATTAATTTCTATACCCAGTGTAACATCTCTTCCGCTAAGTTTAAAACTAACTAAGATTATTTTCTATAAAATTCTGCTATCATATCTTTGGAGGGATTAAAATGAAAAAAATATTGAAAATAATTGGTATCTTAATTGGCTTATTTGTTATTGTAATCGCAGGCTATCTTATCTATCTTTTTGCCTCTTATGACCGCATTGCTGATAACCAAGCATTAAAACCACAAAATATTTCTCAGCAAGAACTAACAACGAATACCGAATATCGCGCTATGACCTATAATATTGGCTATGGCTCTTATCCACCAAGTTACAGCTTCTTTATGGATGGTGGGGATAAATCAATTGCTGATTCTTCACAATCAGTGAAAGCTAATCTAGCTGGCGTCATAAATACGACTAAAAGTTTGGATCCAACCTTGGCTTTCTATCAAGAAGTCGATCAAAAAGGAACTCGTTCAAGACAAGTCAACGAAGTCCAAATGTTAAAAGATCAATTACCAAGCTATAATAATCTATACGGTGAAAATTATCACTCAGCCTATTTATTCTATCCCTTTACTCAACCAATCGGCCAAGCTAAATCTGGCCTAGTTACTTTGAGCCATGGAGAAATAACAGCTGCCAGACGTTATTCTTTACCGATTGAAACTAATTTTAATAAATTTTTCGACTTAGATCGCGCTTTTACTGCCGCATATATTCCTACTGAAAATGATAAGCAATTAGTTGCCATAAATATCCATTTTTCAGCTTATACAAGTGACAAGAAAATTCAAACAGCGCAATTTAATAAACTGTTTGAATTTATTAGCGAAGAATATCAAAAAGGTAATTATGTACTAGTTGCTGGCGATTATAATCACGATCTTTTAGGCAATAGTCCAGAAATTTTTAACACGACGAAAGAACGTCGCACTTGGACACACCCATTTCCAAAAGAAAAATTACCTGCCGGTTTTAGTCTACTAAATGAAGACTTAGCTAAAGATGCTGTTCCATCTGCTCGTGATTTAAACGAACCTTATCAAAAGGGAAAAACATTCACTACTTTAATTGATGGCTTTATCGTTTCAGATAATATTGAAGTGAAAAACTTACAAGTAGAGGATACCGAATTTGAATATTCGGATCATAATCCAGTTTATTTGGACTTTCAATTAAATGAATAAATTGAGTGACTCTTTTTAAATCAAAAAAGCTTAAAGAAAATTAATCGATAAAACAAATTTTCTTTAAGCTATTATTTTTGTTCCCATTTTCGTAGAGAAAATTTACTCTATGGCTGAATACCATTAATAAATGTCCAATTTAATGTTGCTTTATAATCCCCTTTAGAACTACCTCCAGCTGTTTTGATAGAAAAACCATTTCTCTTATTTTCTGGCACATTACCTAAATTACTCTCTAATGTCCAATCATCAGAAATAGTAACGCCACTACTAGCATCTCCATCCGAGTTGGCATCAAATATAGTCAAAGATTCATTTATTACATTTTTTGGTGCTCCGTTTTTATAATAACTTAATGCACCATTTAGTTCTTTAGATTGATTAGAATCAATTATTTTTGTACTTTCGACATTTAATGCCCAGTCAGTAGTATTAGTATTATTTTTAATTTCAAGTTTACCGTCAATACTTTCAGGGAAATAATTCTTTTCTTTGAATTCAGTCTTTTTCTCACCAAAATCTATTGCATTAGGAACAGTGAATTCTGGAAGGTTAGCTGCATAATAATAATTCACATTCGTTTGATTTTTTTCAAGCATACCCAAAGTTAATGAAACAGGATCAGCTAATTGATACTGAGTACTTTCTTTGTTTAAAGTAGCATATTTAAAAATCCAGTTATCCTTGTCATATTCGTAATCCTGCAAGTTTAAATTATAGGTACCATCAACTGCTAAATCGGTGTCATCAATCTCAATCTCTCTAGCCTCTGTGATAGGTTCATCCGCATTGTTGAGATATTTTAAATTAATTTTATACTTATTAGCTGATACATTTACCGTTTGTGTGACAATATCAGACTCTTGATTATATTCATCCACTGCTTTAAATGAAAATGTATGTGTACCTATATCTCCTACATCTAGATATAATAAATTGGGAATTTCGAATTCTTTTTCATCCCCAAGATCATTACTAGTATCAATTTCCGAAAGCAATTGATACTCTCCACCATCAAGTGAATAATACATCTTAACTTTGCCAGATTCTACCGAGCTGACTGTTCCTTGTAATTGACCGCGTTCCCTTAGTTTTAAATCTGTAGAGTTTTGATCATCCAATTTGATAATTGGTTTTTCAAATTTTTGTAACACATTTAAGATAGCCGAGTTGATTTTGCCTGTTTCGCCACCAACGCTTGCGGTAGCTGTACCATTAAAGTACACTGGACGACTGACATTTAAATAATTCATTAAGGCAGAAATCGGTTGCTGATTTCCTTCGTCATCTAAAATAGTTTGGCTAGTAACGATACTTTTTGTAGGGTCATCAGTAATATCTTTTCTTTCAAAGAAATCGACGATTCGCATAAACCGATTCCCTCGACCACCTTTTTCACTGAGGGAAGGATCATTAAGTTCTCCGTATGTCATCAACAAATCTTTATGAGATATAGTAAGATTTCTTTCGTTGTACAGCGAGCCTTCGAGAGCCATAGTATAATCATCTCCGTCAAGCTCTTGGAACTCTGTCGCCAGATAATTACCCTCACCGTCCAGTTGGGAATGAAGATTAAAACTTTTCAGAGGATCGAGGTTTAAACCATCACTGGATATTTGATCTGACACATCTCTAATCTTATCAATTGGTGAGAAATAGCTACTCCAGGAAGGGATTGAATTGTTTTCTACTGGATTTTTTTCAAGTTTACTTATATCGAAATACGCATCCTCAATTCCCCCTAATCTCTTTCCGTATCCAGCTAATCCTGGTGCTAGCATCAGTTCGTTATCAAGAAGGTAGAATGCCCATTCCAATTTATTAGCCGGATCAGGTGGTAAGGTTCCTTTAGTTAATACCTTACCTGGACTATTATCTGCTCCTTTAAAGGCATCAGCATTCCCAATAGGATCATAGTTCATTTCTATCAATTCATTTCTTGTTAAATTCCCTTCGTAACGATTGACGTCAATGTCAATATGCCCTGCAGCATGGCCGAGTATATCACCCAACCCGCTCAATGTGGCGATCAGACCTTCTAAAACAATAGGACGAGTGGTCATATCCCCTCTTTCAGACAACGAAAAGTTACTGTAATTTACACCTTTAATTAAGATATAAATGGCGCTAGGATCATCTTCACTCCATCTAGTGTATCTCGGAGCCCAAGTAACTGGAAAATAAAGTTTAGGAAATGGTAGAGGGACAGTATTAAGGGCTCGAAGTATATACCTTGAACTAGCTCCAGAGTTTTTCCAGTTAATTGATTTTGCCATCGAACGAGCATCTACACCTGGGGAAAAAGCTAGCCGCACGTATGCACCATAGTTTCCTGTCTGGATATCAGATAGAGCATTACTAGCTCCTTCAAGTTTTATACTTGCAGTCAAGGGAACAATCCCGGTACCTTTCCAAGTTCCTCCTTTAAATGGTTCGCTGCTCGAACCCGGTGTATAACTTGTCCTAAACTCCGCCTTAGGATCGATTCCGACAATATTAGCAAGAAATCCTGCGTCTCGAGTAAGTAGCTTCATTGATGATAATTTTGTATAATTGTTATTTGCTCCTAGAACCTCTCCTAGACCCGTTTGTTGAAAAGTTGTATAGTTGGTCTCCATGAGGCTTTCTAAGAAAATTCCAGTAACGTTACCGTTCTCATCTGTTTCCTCACGTATTTGACCCGCATTAGGATCATCAGCTCCCAGATTAATGTCTGGTTCATATTCTTTCCCAAATTTAAATTCGTCATATTCACCTAAATTTGGATCTTCATCATCTGCCGCAGCAGCTGTCAATGGAAAAACTGCTGCTAAAAAAAATGTTAAAAATAACATCATTAAACCTTTAATTTTTCTATCCATTTATACCCATCCTTATCTTAATTTCCAGATATATCTCAATTAAATATTATTTTAATTTCTCTATCTGAAAATTTGAATTCACAATAGTATAAAGGGGCTATTTGTTCTTATTCAGATAGTTTTTTCTTTCGCGTATTCCTTTTTCCTCTTATATAACAGGCAAAGTAAAATTATCAAAACCAAGAGAATGCCTATTAAAGATAGATTTATGGAAATTATTTCTCCCGTTTGTGGAAGGGTCTTTCTTATGTTACTTGCAGGACGATAACCAGTTGTTACCGGATTTCCTTGCGGTCCTGCAGGTTCACCAGGATCTGGTGTTGGCGAATCCGCAAATTCTGATAAAGTAACACTACCTGGTGTCGAAGCGGCCATTACTTCGACAGGACTGTTAATGAGGAGGATCCACAAAAAACAAAATATGGAACAAAACAAAGCAAAGAATTTTTTCATTGCTCAGTACCTCCTTGTTTCAAATCATTAGAAATAATTGGTGTATTGTATATACACTGAAATCATAATACTTACTAGTTTAAAGTTGTTAGTTTATCTATCCTGTCCTTCTTCTTTTTTCTTTTTACGACGATACAAGACAAAAAGTAATATTAATAATAGTATTATTAGAATGACTATTAATAATATAATTAACCATGTCCAATTTGATTCTTCGACTTCAGGATCATTAATTGCTTTTGAACTATATTCTCTCACTTCATTTTCCGTAATCGTGAAATCTTCTGTCCATTCCCAAGTCTTTTCTGCCCATTTTGGATCTGTCGTGGTCGCTTTTACATTCATCGTATAACGACCTGCTTCCATTGGTTTATCATTATAAAAAACTGGGAAGGAATAGTTTGAATTTGGTGCCATGATTAACCCACTAATTTCGTTAGAATACAACACTTCATACTCTCCACGTTTCATTACTTCTGCCGAAACAGTTAGATTAGATAAAACTGCTGCTTGATCATTTTGTAAATTCGCATTGATTACTTTTCGATAATTATTCAATCCTGTCGTAATATTTAGTAAGTTCATATTGGGTGCTTCAATCTCTTTATTCACAGTTAGCTTGATAGCCATCGCATAACTATACATGTTATTAATAGAAATTCCTTCAGAACTAGAAGTCGTTTCATCTTGCCCATCCCTTAAAAAATACCAAGAACCTAAATAAACACCATCTGGAATATTATCGGGTATTTTGATTTCTACTGTGACAACTTCAGAACTATTTGGTGCAATTGTAGCATCAATATCTGATGCTACAATCGTCGAAAAATCACTAACCTTAAATTTTAAACTACTATCGTATTTTTCTGGTTGGGAAGTATAGCTAATTTCTCCATTAGCATTTGTATAGGTTGTAAATATGTCAGAATGAACGCTGATTTCTTCTGCCTCGGAATTCTGAATCCGTGCTTGAATCGTTCGTGTTTCTCCTGGAGTCACCAGTAAATCATAGTACGAACTGGCTTCTGAAACTTGTGCTCCTTCAGGACTTATTTTTTGTACACTATATCCGACACCAGCATTTTGAGTTGATGCTACAGTGACTATGCTTCCCCCAATAAAAAACAAAAGAAATGCCAGCAAATTAACAAATAATATATTTAATTTTTTCATTCAGCATAACTCCATATATATAATTTATTTTTTAGCTATACACATTTGCAGTCAATGTCCAAGTTATAGTGGATTCATATGTCTTATCTTCTTTTGATTGTCCACCTGGAACATTTAACGCAACTTCCGCTGCATTCCAAGTGTTCACAGAAGTTGCTTTACCCACACCTGAGTTATCAACCCCAAATACGGTAAGAGTATTTAATTCATCAGCTGAAATAGTTCCACCTTTTGTAGAAATATTCGAAACAGGTGTTTCGCCAGTAGTGCTATTTCTAGCTACACCTGATGGCAGAACAAGCGTTGCACCAGCTAAAACATCACTTGTCGTACTTGTAAACTCAGTCATTCCAACATTGACGCTCCAACCATTGAGCTCAGAACGATTATCAGTTACTTGTAAATAATTAAGTTTATTGGTACTTTCAGGGGTATTTTTGTAGGTTGCTGCTGTTGCAGAAACTTTTTGTGTACCAAATTTAAATTGCTTTGGAATTACATCTAGTGACAATGGCCCTTGGTTCTTGGTTTCTTCATTATCACCATCATTTCCACCAGGATCAGGTTTACTCGGATCTGTTGGATCTACTGGTTTAGTCGGATCATCATTAATCACAAAAGAAATATTACCATCAGTTTCCCCCACTGAATTTTCTGCTGCTAATACAGGTGATACTGTAGACAGAGATAGAACAATGATTAATGCGATACTGGCTAATTTAAAATTTTTCACTTTTGTCTACTCCTCTACAAATTAGATTGTTGGTCCGGCAGTTAGTGACCATTCCACATTGTTCGTATAAGTTCCTGCTTTAGCTACTCCTGCAGGAATGGTTAATTCAACTTCGCTAGATTTCCACAATGAAGTTGAGGTTGCTTTCCCTTTATTTGTCGTTGTTGATGTTGGAGCAAAAACAGTTTGTTCAGCAGTTGAAATATTCAACCCAGATCCACCAACCGTTGTAAAACTAGTATCGATAGAAGTTGACGGAACATTTAAACTATTCCGAGCATCTGCTTTTGGTAATTTAATATAAGCACCCGTCAAAATATTGTTAGTCCCATCATCAGTCAATTCTCGATCTTGTTTAACTTTTACAGTCCAACCAGTAACATCTGCTTCACGATTATCCGTTACTTGTAAGTAGTGTCGATCACCTCGTTCTTCGGAATTATCCATAGCTACACCAGTGTAAGTATGTTTAGTTTGATACATTTTTTGCACACCAAAATCAAATTTTTTCGGTGCAACATCCAATGATAGAGGACCTTCATTTCCGGTACCTGGATTATCTGGATCTTCTGGTTCCAATGGTTTAGTAGGGTCTGTTGGATCTACTGGCTTAGTCGGATCATCATTTTCTTCTAAAACAATACTACCTGGAGTCTTAGCAGTTGACGGTAGACTCTCAGCATTTACTGGTAAACTACCTAGTAACAAACTACTGCACAACAATGCACCCATTAACATTTTTTTGTTCATTTTCATTCTGTACATCTCCTTTTCTTAATTAACAAATTGAATGCGTATTCAAAACTTCAAAAATACATATTCAAGTTATCTAATAAATCAAAAACGGACATCTCAAAAACAAAGTAACTATCAATTGGTTTTAGTTTCAGCGACATTTTACCAACTACACCATCATGCACCCCCTCAAAAATTCCGTTTCAAGACTAATAATTATTAGATTAAAGATTGAACACCTTTAATTACATTGAGAAAATTATTACTATCAACACATTAAAAAACAAATATTCAAAAAGACGATATTTTTATAACAATTTTTTATATATCGAAAGATAAAATAAGAAAATATCAAATAATTTTATATAAAATATTAAAAAGCTAAAAAAAAATACGCGTTTTTTGATAAATTTAATTTACAAATTAAGCTTAGAATCATTTTAGATGTTTGTCAAGAGAATTTTTAGTTATTCTTATTTAAAAAAATTATCTAAACAAACATTATATTTATTATTTTTTAAATTATTTTCAAAAAAATAAAAAAGCTTAAAGAATGTTGGTTTCAACATCCTTTAAACTTTTTTGTTTAATTCTATTATCCTACAGAACCTTCCATATAAAGGCTGGCTATTTTATAGTTTCGAGTAGATATGTTCATTCTCGCTATTGAAGTCTTTTAACCTAATAGCGATAAGATAAAAGCACATAGTTTTACCCAATGTCACAGATTTTTTCACAGACCACCAACGCCAAAATACATATTATTAAATTCTCATCTTGCGTGGGATATTATTTCTCATTTTATAGACGATTTTTTATTGTAAACTAAGGCATTTGTTTGGCCTATCAAACCTTTTTTTGCAGTCAATATAAACTTTAATTTGGCATTAGATACTTTGATAAATTTATACGTAGTACCATCACTATCTTTATATACTAATGCTTCATCAGTATTTTTATTAACTCGTCTGAGTTTCATCGTTTGTTGATCATCAATGGTCAATGATATCTCGTTACTTTTGGTAGATGTTATATCTAATGTACTGCTAAGTTCGCTATCAGAAGATTCCCAGTTCCCCACAAGCCAACCAGAATCATTGTCACTTTTTAAATTAATTATGGTTAAGATTCCGCCCGTTATTAACACAATAACTCCCATGGCTACTACTAATTTCTTCTTCACGATTCATTTAACTCCATTATTTAGAACCCTTTTTAATCAAATTCAAAAAGTGTCCAATTTTTGATTTACCAACTAAATGTGAAACGTCCTGTGTCACTTCAATACAGCCGATGTAATTGCCTTCGTCATCTCTCACTGCGAAGAAGCTAATTTGAATTTGTTTCCCTTTTGCTGGAATGACCATTACTTGTTGACTAATTTCTCCACTATGCATTTGATCTAGCAATTTATTTATTCGCTTATTGCTTTTTCCTGGGTGTACATCCAGAACATGCTTGTTCAAGGCACTCTTATCTCTGTCAAACAACCGCATAGAGTTATTAGAGTACCACTTCACAATGTCGTTTTCGTCGATAAAATCAAATTCCTGTGGTATAGCTCTGAAAATACCATTTAATTGTTCAATCGTTAGTCTGCCTGATTCTAATTCAATTGGTAACATATTTTTCCTCTTTTCTTTTTACACTAGTTTACTTAATTGCTCTTTAGCAACTTTTGATTAAATATATATTCTGATGTTTACCTTTTAAATGGAACTTCTGAAAGAAACTATATAATTTTCTAGCTACATTTGCCCCGCTTTTAAAAAGATAACGGCTAACTTACTATGAATGAACATTGCTGTAACTAAAAACTTCTCCAATTACAATTTTGATATATTATTTCAAGTTTTCCTATTTTTCGCATTTATATCGGCTAAAACCATTGGCGAAAATGTTAGGAAATAACTACTATAAGAACTTTTTTTCACAGTGAATCAATTCGCATGTAATGAGATCATCTTTGAATAATCGATTATTATAAAGCAGTAAGAAATGTTATTAAGCCAAATATTATCCCTGGAAAGTTAGCTGTTGCTAATGGGATATCTCTTGGTTTTTTTCCAAGCCCATAAATTACCCATAAGGTGCAATTCACTGCTGCTACCATTGGCTGTATAGGATTACCCTTTGAACCGGACAAGTTGTCTATTATCTGAGGTATATAAGAAACGTACATCAAAATTGACATGATAGTTGCTGTCCAACTCAAATATCTAATAAACTTATTGTTTTCCATTTTAAACCGCCTCGTATTCTTGAATAATATATTTTTTCTAATGATAATCTGTGCACGCTAAAAGACCTAGCAATACAACCGATTTTATTCGTCTAATCATTATATTTGTCTCCTTAAGTCTATAAATGCTTTACTATAAAAAAAGTGGTGGGCATTAATTAAAACGAAAAAATTTTTTCGTTAAAAATGAAAAGTAGTTGGTATGCTTCATTTGGTATTCTCTATTTTATTTTGTAATCATGGTTACATAGATAGAGAAATTTGGTTCTTAATATGAATTATGCTCATACTAATTACTTTTTTTAAATTTCATATTGGGATAATTCTTTACAATTCTATTCAGATTATGAAGTCGCAAATTTTTATGTTTTTGAGACAAATTTTCAAGCACCTTTGTTCTACCCTTTGAAGATCTTTTATTTTCGAATATATGTTTTAGCCTATATTCTTTGATTGCCGCGTTCTCAGTATCAGATTCATCTATGTGAACTTCGACTTCTTTTTTAGTAGTAATTGTAAATGTAAATGTCGTCACGACATCAGTTAAAAATAAGATTGCTAAAAGAATCGGGCCAATGCTCCGTGTATTATTTATGAAAAGATGAATATAATATTGAAAAAATGGATTAACAATTTTTATTAGAATAAGACAACCAATACCCCAAAAAAGAGAAACAGGAACAGCAACCCTTCCACCAATATTTAATGGAACATTTGTGTAATCCCATAATTTCATATTAAATAATTTTTCAAGTAACCAGCTAGTTATATATTCGATAATCGTTACAATTACAACAACATTGAAATATAAGTTTAGTAAGGTTCCCGCGTTTTCTGGTACTAATAACAGTACTGCAACTACACCAAAACCATAGACAGGACAGTATGGTCCTAATAAAAAACCTCGATACACAAAATGTTTATCCTTAATCGAACAAAAAATACTTTCCCAAACCCAACCTACAAATGAATAAACAATAAATGTCATAAAAAGTGTTTCAATACTCAATTTATTTACCTCGCTACCTGTCTTTATTTAGTGTGACTATTTCCAACTTCAATATTTTTTGGATGTTCTGTTAGCCAATACAGTTATTTTTTAATTATTTCCTATGCAAAAAATAATGTTGAACTAAATCACCTAGAATTAAGTATACCAAAATATGCTAATAGTACGATGGACATTTTACAATGAATCTATCTCAAAGTTTTATTATCTATATTACAAACAGTTACAACTAGGGTGATATATTCGATACTGTTATCTTGACCATATATTTATAGACCTACTTCCCATTACCGCAAAAGCTGATAAATTTGCTCAATTTGTTGGTTTTAAAAAAAGTCACAGACCTTTTCACAGAGCCTACTATTTTTAAGCAAAATAAAAAGCTAGAAACCCTACAAAATAAGGTTTCTAGCTAGTAAAACAGGTTTATCCCACACTGCCTTCCATCTCATACTGAATCAAACGATTCAACTCAACAGCATATTCCATTGGTAATTCTTTGGTAAATGGTTCCACAAATCCCATAACAATCATTTCAGTTGCCTCTTGTTCAGAGATTCCGCGACTCATTAAGTAATACAATTGTTCTTCGGAAATTTTTGAAACTTTGGCTTCATGTTCTAGCGATACGTTGCCATTCATAATTTCGTTGTAAGGAATGGTATCTGAACTCGATTGATCGTCCATAATGATCGTATCACATTCGATATGTGAAAATGAGCCTTCACTGTCTCTTGTAAAACGAACGGTTCCACGATAATCTACCGCGCCGCCATCTTTGGCAATTGATTTAGAAACAATTGAGCTTGAAGTATTTGGTGCATTGTGAATCATACGGGCGCCATTATCTAAAACAATATTTTTACCAGCTACAGCAATTGATAACATTGTTCCGCGAGCGCCACGGCCATTCATGTACACTGATGGATATTTCATGGTTACTTTTGAACCTAAGTTACCATCGATCCATTCCATCGTCCCGTTTTCTTCAGCAGAGCCACGTTTGGTTTCTAATGAATAGACATTATTTGACCAGTTTTGAATCGTTGTATAGCGGCAATAGCCATCTTTTTTAACAAAAACTTCTACTACAGCAGCATGTAAACTATCTGAAGAATACGTTGGTGCTGTACAGCCTTCAACATAGTTTATACTTGCGCCTTCGTCAACGATAATTAATGTCCGTTCAAATTGTCCAGTGTTGGCTGAATTAATTCGGAAATAAGACTGAATTGGAATATCAGTTTTTACTCCTTTTGGTACATAGATAAAGCTACCACCTGACCAAGCAGCTGAGTTTAAAGCAGCTAATTTATTATCTGTTGGAGGAACCAAGGTCCCAAAATATTCTTTCAATAACTCTGGGTACTCTTGTAAAGCCGTATCCGTATCGGTAAAGACAATTCCTAATTTTGTGAATTCGTCTTTCATATTGTGATAGACCACTTCTGATTCATATTGGGCGGAAGCACCGGCTAAGTAAGCTCGTTCCGCTTCAGGAATCCCTAAACGTTCAAAAGTTGTTTTGATTTCTTCTGGTACATCATCCCAGTCACGGGCTTTTTTATCACTAGAGCGGATAAAGTAATTAATTTTATCAAAATCTAAATCAGATAAATCAGGACCGTAATCTGGCATTTCCATCTTATAAAATGCTTTTAAAGATTTTAAACGGAAGTCAAGCATCCATTCTGGTTCATTTTTAGCACGAGAAATTTCGCGAATGACATCTTCTGATAATCCGTCACCGGTTGTGAAGACGGGCTTAACATCATCGTGAAAACCATATTGATATTCTTCTTGTAATTCAAGTTCGCTCATACTTTTCACTCCTATTCGTTATGAAGTTGTTCTTCTTTGGCTTGACCAGTTTCGTCAGTTAAAGCTTTTCCTAAAGCTTTCCAAGCTAAAGTCGAGCATTTGATGCGGGCGGGGAATTTCGCCACACCTGATAGCATTGCGGCATCACCGAGGGCATCACTGTCTTCTTCTGAGATTTCGTTGCCCTGCACCATTTGAGCAAAAACAACTGCCAAATGTTCGGCTTCTTCCACTGGTTTTCCAATCACTACATCGGTCATCATTGACGCAGACGCAGAGGAAATAGAACAGCCACTGCCAGAAAAAGCGATGTCTTCAATCTTTCCATCTTTTACTGCTAATTCCAATTCGATTACATCACCACAGGTTGGATTATTCATTTCAATATTTGCAGTAGAATCTCCACTAATCTTTCCAAAATGATGGGGATGACTTGAATGATCCAAAATGACTTGGCGATATAAATTATCTAGTTTAGATAAGGCCATCTTTGAAAAACTCCTTCGTTGCTTCGATTGCAAAAATCAATCGATCAGCATCTGCTTTTGTATTATAGAAATAAAAGCTTGCCCGAGCTGTTGCCGGGACATTTAAGTATTTCATTAAAGGTTGGGCACAATGATGTCCTGCTCTGACTGCGACACCTTCCATATCTAAAGCTGTCGCTAAATCATGAGGATGCACGCCGTCAATATTGAAAGCAATCACACCCGTATGACTAGCTACATCTTGCGGACCATAAATAGTAACCCCTTCAATGTTTTGCAATTTTGGTAAAACGTAATCAACCAATTCTTGTTCATATTGGTGAATATTTTCAATCCCAATTTCGTTCAAATAATCAATCGCACCACCTAGAGCAATTGCGCCAGCAATATTTGGTGTCCCTGCTTCAAATTTCCAAGGTAATTCTTTCCAAGTGCTGTCAAAAAGATTTACAAAATCAATCATTTCGCCACCGAATTCAACTGGTTCCATCGCGTCTAAATATTTACGTTTGCCATATAATACACCGATTCCAGTTGGACCGCACATTTTATGCCCACTAAAAGCAAAAAAGTCAGCATCTAAATCTTGCACATCCACCTTCATATGTGGAGTTGATTGGGCACCATCAACAATCATTACTGCATCGTTAGCGTGCGCTAATTGAGCAATTTCTTTAATCGGATTAACGACACCTAAAACATTTGATACATGAGCTAATGAAACAATCGCTGTTTTTTTGTTGATCACTTTTTCGACTTCTTCCATGTCTAAATGACCTTCGTCAGTAATAGAAAGATAGCGTAAAGTTGCTCCTTTGCGATCCGCTAATTGTTGCCAAGGAATAATGTTTGAATGATGTTCCATATAAGAGATGACAATTTCGTCGCCTTCTTTTACGAAAGCATCGCCATAACTTCGCGCCAACCAGTTTAATCCAGTCGTCGTTCCCCGGGTAAATAAAACTTCTGCTGTTTCGCCTGCATTAATAAACTTGCGGACCTTTTCACGACTTGCTTCGTAATCTTTGGTTGCGCGTTCCGCTAAAGTATGAACACCACGATGAACATTTGCATTGTCGTGTTCGTAGTAGTAACGTAAAACATCTAATACTTGGGTAGGTTTTTGAGTCGTTGCTGCATTATCTAAATAAACCAGTGGTTCGTCATTTACATCTTGAAATAAAATGGGAAAATCATTTCTAAGGCTAGAAAAATCTTTCATTATTTCGTCAACTTCCCTTCGATGGTGGCAATTAACTGATCTTGCGTCGCTTTCACTGGAATCGCCGTTAAAACTGGACCTAAGAAGCCACGAATAACTAAACGCTGTGCTTCATCTTTTTTTAGTCCCCGGCTCATTAAATAGAATAATTCATCTGGATCTACACGACCCACACTGGCTGCGTGACCAGCAGTGACTTCATTTTCATCAATTAATAGAATCGGATTGGCATCGCCACGAGATTTTGTCGAAAGCATTAATACGCGACTTTCTTGTTGCGCATCTGCTCCTTTGGCACCTTTTAAAATATGTCCAATACCGTTGAAAGTTAAAGTAGATTTTTCTAAAATGACACCATGTTGTAAAATGTGTCCAATTGTATGAGGCGCTTTATTGGTCACTCGCGTATCAATCCCTTGAACTTGTTTACCAGTACTAATGGCTACAATTTTCACTTCAGAATGAGCACCGTCACCCACTAAATCAGAATCAAAATCAGCAATCACATTACCATCATTCATGACACCAATTGCCCAGTCAATCATAGAATCTCTTAATAAATATCCGCGACGGTTCATATAAGTCGTAATATTTTCACCTAGTGAATCCACTGCTGAGAATTTTACTTGGGCACCTGGTTTGGTAATCACTTCTACTACCACATTACCAGTTAATTTTTTTGCTTCATTACCATGAGATTCAAAGCGTTCCAAATATGAAAATTGGCTGTTGTCTTCCGCAACAATTAATACATGTTTAAAGAAATGTGCATCCGCATTGCCATCATGTAAAAATAGACTTTCTAAAGGTTTTTCAATCACAACATTTTTTGGCACGTACAAAAATACACCGTTATTCATAAAAGCTGCATGTAAAGCAGTTAATGAATTTTCTGTGTAAGGCACAGCCTTTGTCATGAAATATTCTCTCACTAAGTCACCATGTTCTTTGACTGCCGTTACAAAGTCAGTGAAAATTACCCCTTGTTCAACTAACTCCGGTGAAATCTGTTCAAAAACGGTTTGTTCACCTTGTTGAACTACCATTGGATTGTCTGACATATTAGAAAAATCAGGGACATTTCCAGTAGTTACTTCTGCTTCAGGTTTCACATTATATAAATTCCAACGGGCGAAACGAACTTTTTCAATCGTTGGTAAAGGTAGTTCATCAATTTTACTTAAGGCATCTACCCGCAAATCAGTCAGCCATTGAGGTTCTTCCCATGCCGCTGAATAGCGTTGCACGTCTTCAAGATAATCAATCCATTTTGTCATTTATCTTGCCCTCCTAAACTTCTTCTTTGTAGTCAATACCTAATTCTTTTGAAATGCCGGCATAGCCTTCTGCTTCTAGACGACGCGCTAAGTCAGCGTCACCTGTTAAGACAATTTTGCCATCCATCATGATGTGTACCACATCTGGCACGATATAATTTAATAAACGTTGATAGTGAGTAATCACTAAGGCGCAAAAGTTTTCTCCTCTTAAAGCATTGATACCTTTTGATACAACTTTTAGAGCATCAATATCTAAACCAGAATCAATTTCGTCCAAAATCGCAAATGTTGGTTCAATCATCAATAATTGTAGAATTTCGTTCCGTTTTTTCTCTCCACCAGAAAAGCCTTCGTTTAAGTATCGTTCAGCCATTTCTTCTGGCATATTTAATAAAGCCATTTGTTTATCTAGTTTTTTCAAAAATTGCATGACTGAAATTTTATCGTCTTCTGGACGGCGCGCATTCATAGCTGCTCGCATAAATTCAGCGTTGGTCACACCAGGAATTTCACTTGGATATTGCATCGCTAAAAATAGTCCTAGACGGGCTCTTTCATCCACTTCTAACTCTAAAATATTTTTTCCATCAAATAAGATTTCTCCTTGGGTAACTTCGTAATTTGGGTTACCCATGATGGCTGCTGATAAGGTTGATTTTCCTGTTCCGTTTGGCCCCATGACTGCGTGGATTTCGCCGGTTTTCATGATTAAATTAACACCTTTTAAGATCTCTTTATCTTCAATGGCTACGTGTAAGTCTTTGATTTCTAAAACTGACATGAATTTCCCTCCAAAAAAATATTTTTCCGTTCTCACATATTTTAATCTAAATGAGAATGGAATACAAACGAATTCCGATAAAATTCTTTAAAAAAATAATCTTTATTTAGAATAATTATAATTTCAGAAAATAGCAAGGATCTTTCAATAAAAAAACTCTGAAAACGTTTTTTCGTCTTCAGAGTTTCAACATTATTTATTTAATTATTCACCAGCATCACTAGCTACTGGTTTAACTGAACCGCCCCATTTTTTAAGGATCCAGTCTTGTACTTCTTTTTGATGTAATACATCATTCAATTTTTGGATATTTTCGTTATCTTTATCTTCTGTGCGTGACACTAATACATTTACGTATGGTGAGTTATCTTCTTCTAAAGCAATTGAATCTTCCAATGGATTTAAACCAGCACCATAGGCAAAGTTGGCATTAATTGCAACAACTGTTTTTGGTTCATTTTGATAAGTTGTAGTTAACAACGATGGATCAATATCGTGTTTAAATTCAAGGTTTTTAGGATTGTCTGTAATATCATCAAAAGTTGCAGTCTCTAAATCGGTTCCTTCTTTAACATCAACTAGACCAGCATTTTTTAAGATAGTAATAATTCGGCCCCAGTCAGATTCTGAATTCGAGGTAATAATTGTCGTTCCTTCAGGAATGTCATCAATATTTTTGACATCTTGTGAGTACAACCCCATTGGCTCAATATGAATGGCACCAACGTTACTGAATTTATAATCATTTTCTTTGATGGCTTTATTTAAGAATGGTAGATGTTGGAAATAATTGGCATCAATATCACCATCTGCTAAAGCTTTATTTGGTAGAACATAGTCATCAAATTTTTTAATTTCTAAGTTCACACCCTCTTTTTCTAAAATCGGTTTTACATGTTCTAAGATTTCAGCATGAGGGGTTGGTGAAGCGCCCACCACTAATGTATTACTATCGCCGCCTGAACTATCAGAACTTGATGAATCACTATTACCACATGCTGCTAAGCCAAATGTTACTAATCCCAATGCTACTAATCCTGCCCATTTCTTCATAAATATTTCCTCCCATATTTTAAGATAATCTATTTTTTATTTCATTGAATCCTGAATTTACTCTCAACGTTTGTCGGTTTTCTTTGTTAAGAAATCTCCGACCCCTTGAACGATGAATACAATAATTAGAATAATGATTGTTGCTACAAAAGTTACGGTATAATTTCCTCGTTGGAAGCCTTCTTGCCACGCCAGTGAACCAAGTCCTCCTGCACCAATTGCCCCCGCCATCGCTGTAAAACCAATCATGGAAACAGTAGTTACAGTTAAGCCAGAGATCAACGCTGGTAAACTTTCTGGAATCAAAACTTTGATAATCGTTTGAAAATAATTAGCACCCATTGCATCAGCAGCTTCTAGCACACCACTGTCAACCTCACGAAAAGCAATTTCAACCAAGCGTGCATAAAATGGTGCTGCTGATAAAACTAAAGCCGGAATGGCCGCCTGAGCTCCTAAAATCGTTCCAACTAAAGCTCGGGTAAATGGAATAATTAACACCATCAAAATCATAAACGGTGTCGAACGGAAAATATTACTTAAAATCGATACGATACCGTATAAGATACTTCTGGCAAAAGATTTCTTACGACCAATTGAATAAAGCAACAGACCTAAAAGCAAACCTAAAACCAAAACAATTACCATCGAAACGATCGTCATATATAAAGTATCTCTAACAGCTTCTTTCATTGTGGTAGGATCAACATTGCTAAAATTCAAATATTGTTCTACAAAACTTTGATTATTATTAGCCATGATGCAACACCTCCACCCCAACTTTTTGACTTTCGAAAAATTCGATAGCCTTGGTGACTTCGCTACCTGTTAATTGCACAGTCAAAGTACCAAAAGAATTACCAGCCGCTCGTTCGATGTTGCCGTAAATGATACTGACATTCACATCAAAATTTCTAATAGCTTGTGAGACGACTGGTTCACCCGCATTGTTTTCGACAAATTGTAACGAAGCCAATGTTCCTGTTGGGTTTTCTTTGATAAACTCTGCTAGTAAGGCAGCTGGGTCATTTTTTGGTTCTAATTCTTGTTGTACAAAAATTTTAGTCGCGGCTTGTTGTGGATGACGGAAAACTTCTTGAACATTGCCTTCTTCCACAATTTTTCCTAGCTCCATTACTGCGACTTTATTACAAATTTTTCTAACCACATTCATTTCATGAGTAATTAAGACAATGGTTAAGCCTAATTGTTGGTTAATATCTGCCAATAATTCCAACACTTCTTCGGTTGTTTGTGGATCTAAAGCACTAGTGGCTTCGTCACATAAAAGTATATCTGGATCATTCGCTAGTGCTCGCGCAATTCCGACCCTTTGCTTTTGTCCACCTGATAATTGGGATGGATAAGCGTTACCACGGCCTTCTAAACCGACTAGTTTTAATAACTCTTCTGCTCGACCCTTACGCCGCTCTTTCGGTACTCCAGCTAATTCTAAGGGCAATTGAATATTTTCTAAAACCGTTCGTGACCACAAAATATTAAAATGCTGAAAAATCATGCCTACTTTTTTGCGAAATTGTCGCAACTGATTTCCTTTTAATTTCGTAATGTCTTCACCATCGACGATGACTTCACCAGCAGTTGGTGTTTCAAGACCATTTAATAAACGAACCAACGTACTTTTCCCTGCCCCTGAATAACCAACAATACCAAATACGTCACCTTTTTCGACTGTTAAATTAATGCCTTGTACCGCATGAACTGTGCCAACTTTGCCGCTAAATGTTTTTACGACTTGACTAAGTTCGATGAATCCCATAAATCTTCCTCCTCCAACAAAAAAAGCCTCCGCCCCAAATGTATAAAAAGATACACTTAGGACGAAAGCTCAAACTTTCGTGTTACCACCTATTTTTGTCATTATCTCGCAATAATAACCTCTTCAAGTACTTGTCAACGACGCATACTTAGGTGCTATATCGGGCACACCCGTAACGAACTCATCGTCCGCTAAAGCTCAAAGACCATCTTCTACCTATGCAACTCCATTCCTTTTCAGCTACCGGAACTCTCTGTATGACTTGTTTAGATATACTCTTCTTTTCATTGCTTGTTGTTATGTTGAAATGAATTATAGCAGTCTAAGAAATCTCTGTCAACAAATTCATCAAGCTTAATTTTTCTCAGCTTATTTTTTAATTTTGACGATCCACGCAGCCACTTCGTCTTTAGGATCAATTTTTTCTGGAGTTTGTAAGAAAATTTGATTGATTTCTGAAACTGTTCCTGCTACTGGACTTTTAAATTCACTTACTGCTTTTTCAGCTTCTAATTCTGCCAAAACATCATCCATTGCTAAAATTTGGCCTACTTTAGGTAAAGAAGCAAACGAGATTTCGCCTAACTCATCTAAAGACGTTAATGTAAGACCAATCGTTGTAAAATCATCTGTTTCATCTAGCCATAAACCGTTTTTTTCATTTGCCATTAACTAAACACCTCTTCATAAGTTGTATCTTTAAAACCATTCACTACAAAGTGATTGTCTTTAATAATCATTGGTCGCTTTACTAGCATGCCATCACTAGCTAATAATTTGCTAGCTTCCGGGATGCTCATTTCTGGAACTTTATCTTTTAATTCTAGTTCACGATATTTCATCCCGCTAGTATTAAAAAATCTTCGTAATGGCAACTCACTATTGGTCAACCATTTTTCGAAATCCTTTTGACTTGGTGTTGCTTGAACTAAATCAATTGTTTCAAATTGAACTTGATTTTCTTCTAGCCAAGCTTTTGCTTTTCTACAAGTAGAACATTTTGGATACCAATAAAATTTATACACGTCGCGCCCTCCTGTGAAGCTCAATTTCTGGATTTTTTTTACTTTGATACCGCATGGATAAAATTAGACCGACACCAATCATATTCCCTATAATTGATGATCCCCCTTGACTAATAAATGGCAAAGGAATCCCAGTCAACGGTAATAGTCCGATATTTGCACCAATATTTTCAAAGACGTGGAATAAAATCATCATAATAATCCCAGTCGATATATAAGCATAAAATTCATTGTTCATGTCAAAACTTACCCGAATCATCCGATAAATCAGTAAGAAATATAATAAGATAATTAATGCTCCGCCGACAAAACCAAAATTTTCACCAAACACGGTAAAAATCATATCAGATTCACGCACTGGTACATAAACATTACTTACATTATAGCCTTTACCAAACATACCTCCAGAACCAATTGCCATTAAAGAATGGGCTAATTGAAAGCTATCTCCCTGTGGGTCATGGAAAGGATCTAACCATGAATCAATCCGGGAAAACTGATAATTCTTAAAACCAATAAAGCTTAGCACTTCACGACCAGAATCAGTTGTTACTAGAAAAATAACGGATCCTGCTAAAAGAACCGCCAAACTCATTACCGGAATAATAATAATCCAGGAGATTCCGGACATTAAAAACATACCCGCAAATATCGCAAAGAAGACCAGCATTGTTCCAAAATCATTTTGTGCCATGATTAAGCCTAAGACTGGAATCGTGACTAGAAACATCTTACCAATTAATTTCAAATCACTTCTTAAACTGCGCACGCGATGGGCTACATTATGTCTTGTAATCACATAAGCCATCATCAAGATATAGGCAATTTTCATTAATTCCGCCGGTTGAAAGGTTAAACTCCCAAAGCGGAACCAGTTTTTTGAACCTGTCGAAGCCGCCAACGTAGGATCATAAAATCTCAATAAGGCCAACATGACCGCCAAACCAAGGCCATACAAAAATGGTGTAACTTTCCAAATAAATTTCGCATTAAAGTGAATAATAATTATAATTGCAACAGCTCCAACGATGTACCATAAAGCTTGCATCGATAAGCCAGTAAATACATTAGGATTTCTCGGGTCATGACCCAGAGCAACATACAATGATAATAAACCGATTAGGCATAAAACAAAGACTGGTAAAATCACACCATAATCAATGCGACTGTCATCATTGCTTCTTTTTCTTTTTTTATCCATTTTTCATCTCTTTTCCACCAGTATACTGTTACATTATAGACGCTCCTGATGATAAAACAAAGCGGCAATCATCGGTCTTTTGAAAAACTTTGAAAAAAGAGCACGTATTATTTACACATATGGTAAAAATAAAAAAGTTTGGCTTTATAAGAATTTTACTGAAAATAGTTTTTAAATAAATAGGATTGATGGTATAAATTTTATAAAGTAAACGTAGTAAATTGCAAAAAAATAATCTCTTTAAACATAATAATCAATGGATGGGTATGGTCAAGGAATACGTTCAGTTAAAAAAGCAACTTTTTATACCGAAAGATGAAACTTTAGGTATTAATCTAAAATAATTAATTTATTTTTTAAATTAAAAAAGACAAATCCACATTTTGGTGTGAATTTGTCTTTTTATGCCAGCTGCAGGAATCGAACCTGTGACCTACGCGTTACGAGTTTGTTATTTTATAAACACACCCATCAATACCCATTGATACAAAAGCATTTTAACAGACTGATTTAACAGTGTTTATTAGTATTTATTTGTGTTGTGCCCACGCCTCTGCCCACGGACAAACCGTTAAATAAGTTATTTTATTAACTAAATTACTGTTTTGTCATACACATATTCTACATTGCCATTTAAGCCTGCTATGCCTTTAAAGAACTTCTTATCCTCTTGCTTCATCCATTCTTCACGCCACAAGAAAAACAAATCATTTTTAACTTCGATTTTATCTATTTTTCCTTCTCTAAGATCCTTGATTTGCTTATTAAAATTATCCACTTGTCCCACCTTAAAAATATGATATCATACATTTTAATAATTTGTTCCCCTTTACAAAAACAAACATACGTTCGTATAATGTTGGTGAGGTGATTAATATGATGGAAGATTTCATTAGGAAGTATTTGGGAGATGAATACGGAGACTTTTATAAAGACAGCGATATTATTACACAAAATGAAATAGATATAAGTATTATCAATATTCTTTCAAAAAGAAAGTCAGTAAAAGAAGTCAATATCACAAAAGAGATAGTTCAATCTGACAACAAATTAAAGCTTAGTTATATTCTTGAAGCTGATTTAAAATCTAGATAATTTTGAGGTGCTTAATATGGTATATCCATTTGAAAACGAAAATATTCATGTCAGAGCGGAATTCCCATATCATTTTAAATCAACTGATCAATTAGAAATAGACTTGATGTCAGTGATAATGGAACCCATACCCTTCTTTGCTTTTCACGACAGCTTATTATTGACTTTATTCCATAGTAAGAAAGATTATTTTTTGATTCCTGCTAAGAAAAATAAAAAGAGAAGAAACTTATATTTCCGTTTCGATGTCCAAATATTGAAACCAAAAGACTACAACTCTCCTTCTGGTTCCACAATCTTCCGATACAACTATAAAGGATATGATTTTGGTAAGGAACTTAGCTAGTTTATATTGATTTTTTAAAGACATATGGTGCTATGTTATACTAATTCCGAGGTGATGGCATGGATAAGTTTACAGGATTGTTGACGAAGATTAGACTGCTTCAAGATAAACCGCTGTTGGTGAGGTTTACCTTGAAGTCAGATGATAAGAGTCTCAACTGTATTACAGCTAAAGAAATATTAGGTCAACGTATCCTGATGCTACCAGATGATAAATACACAGCAGAAGTTGTAGGATTATTTAATGTAAAGGAACAATTAGTAGTTAGACAATTAATTGTATTAAATCCAGATAATTTGATTAAAATAATTGATTTATGGTAATAAAATGAACTTATTTGAATTAATTTTATCAAAACATTATAATATCAGTGGGGTATTTTTATGATAAAACACGTTGGTATTATGACAGACATAAGATTTAGCACGAGTCTTACAAGATTCACATTGATTACCGAAAGCTCTATTGTTGATTGTGTTATTGGGGATTTATTTTTAGGCGCAAAACTTTTATGTTTACATGATAATAAGTATGTCATTTCAATTGGTGGGGTTAATGATGTTTACGATGACTATGATGAGATAATAGTTAAACGGTTTAAAATATTAAACAAAGACAGATTAACTGATGATTTAGGTTTGTAAAGTCCGATTTTTCGGGCTTTTTTTGCTGAGAAGTGTTGACACATTATACTATGCATAGTATAATGTAAATATAGTTAAGGAGGAGGTGAACAGATGAATTTAGATGAACTAAAAAAAGCAGTCGACATTGTTGTAGGAATCTTAACAGCCACCACGCTACTAAAGAAACTCCTTAACAAAAAAGACGACTAGCTTTTGGGGGAGGATTCCTCCCCTGTTCATTTTAAATTTATCATATTATGACGAAAAAGAAAATCATTTTATTGTTGCTTCTAATTTTTAATGTTGTGTCTGTAGCTTTAATTATTGGTGACTGGGTATCTCCATCCTATGGCTCTTTTATGGTTATGGTAGATGCTATTTATGTCATTTTTGATTCTAGGAGGAAAAACAATGACAGAAAAAAATAGTCAGACTGAAGCCAACAAACGTTGGCAAGAAAAAAATAAGAAACATGCTTCTTATTTAAGTGATCGTTCACGTTCAAGGTCATTCATAAAAAATAAAGCCACTCTTGAAGACCTTGATGAACTCAAATCTCTAATCATTGAACGTGAGCGTGTTTTAATGGATGAAAAAAGACCACTAAATTAGTAGTGGTCTTTTAATTAATATCCTGGGTAATTATTTACAAATGTTGCCAAAGCTGCTGCGATAAAAACAAAATATAGTACGATAAAAATAATTGCAATAATAAATTGTACCAAGCCTGCTCGGCTCCATGTTTTTTGAACCGCTAAAAATGTTTCCACATCTTTATAATCACCTTTTTGCCAAGCCCATTCGTTACCTTTAAATCCACAGATAAAGATCCATACGAGATTAAATAGTGGTATTAGGCATAATAATGGTAAATAAGTTTTGTTACCTATCCCCCACATAATATTGTACATAAATGCTCCCCAATTCCATCCTTTTACTTCTTGTGGTACTACTTTGTTTGATAACTCGTCCATCAAAAATCCTCCTTTGTTCAATTAGAACTTTTTAATCATACCAAAATGAGGAATAAATGTGAATAGAAAAAAGACCTTAGCATTCGCTAGGGTCTTTAGAAAAGTTAAGTTTATTGAAGCAGACGACTTCGAGACGACTACCACACAGGCAGCTTACAAAATGTGTATTACCTTAATAATTCACTTACGCGTTTTTCGAAGAATTATAATCTTGCTTCGAATTTAGTGTAGCATATTAAAAAAAAATTGGCAATAATATTTTAATATTTACAAATTTCTATTTTACAAGAATTCCAAGGGAAATAATGGGCACATCCCACATTGCAGCATGATAACAACTCAGTATTTTTTTTATCATTATTCAAACCTATTGCATGATTTTTTGCAATTCGAAAAATTGTATTCGAAAAAAGATCTATAACCTGTATTAAATCTTTAGATTTCGAATCTTTATACGAAGTTTTTATTTCATCAAATTCTTCTGTTTCAAACAAAAACTTAATACTTAAATATTCTTGTAAACTATTCAAAGAACCAATCGCTGTATTTCTATCATCAATTTGCAAGAAAAGCTCCTTCGTTTTTTTGGTAGATGATATTTTTTTAATTTCTTGTATTGAAAGATAAAGAAAATAATTAAATGCTAGTGATGTATTTGATACTAAATTATTAGAGATATGAAAATTATCAATTATTTTGAAATGAAATTTCGCATCTGTTTTATCTGACAGCCGTTTAAAAATCATTTTTTTCATACCATAGGGCATTTCAGAACCTTTAATCTCATCTTTTATATTAAAAGTACAGCATTTATTCATTCCTATGTATTCTTTCTTAGCTCTCCTAAACTGACGAATTACATTATATGGGTCATCCGTTTCTAAAAATGCTATGATAAAAAAACGTCTTTTTTTATTTTTACTTTTCGTAATAATCCCTGACTCATCTATGAATAATCTCATCTTCTAATCCCCCATTACATTCAAATTATCCATTCCATTATAGGCATGTTTTATATAAAAAAACAATGGGTATCTAAATTTAAATATAACCAACTGAGCTAAGGGTACGGCTTGTATTAGTATACATTATTTGGTAAAGTTTTGTTAGAGGTTCGGGCCTCTCCTTGATATTCTTACTAATCCGTCATCTCGTTTGAGGTGACGGTATTTTTTATTTTCAGATGGCGAACATATGTTACAATAAAAATAGAGAGCAACAGAATTCCCCCAGATCTACTTCCCCAAGTTATCTGATTCTGCTGCTCTCTATTTTTTTAAGAGTGCTACTTTTTTATATGACACCATAAATATATCAATTTTCTGAATATTTAGCCAACGATATCTATTTTAGATTCTTTTTGATATTGTCAATACCTTCAGTAACTGAATTTCTGAATGCTTCGTCTTCGTAATATCCTAAAGTCCGAAAAACTGCATCGGCTGTGGAATTATTGTCCATCCAGTCAAATACTTTAATCTGTTTTCCATCGTGTGTTTGAGAGTAGATTGCTTGCATGGCATTCCAATCAGCCTCGCTGTGTAACACGCTCACTTTCGGTCCTTGTACATAAAAAATTGCGTTTCTATTTGCAAATGCGTAAATCATATCTTCATCCTCCTGTTTTTTAGGTTCTTCTTTTTCTACTGTTATACCTCTAAGCTCTGCCATCGCTAAAATAATCTGAGCAATATAGTAATCTTTAACTGCATTTGTCGATTGACCATGTAACGCCCAAGAACGGTGAGGGCAGGCAGTTGCTGAAAACTCTCTGTGTAGCTTTACTGTTGATCGGTTCGGTGTCATATTTTCGTCAATAAACCATCTTGCTACGACCTTAAATCCATCTTGTTCATTTTGTCGGAAAGTATTTTCGTTACCCATCGATTGGCAAAACTCTATACCTAAATACCACATATTCCCTTCGGAGTTTGCAGTATGATACGCCATATAATCATAGTCTTCAGCAAAATGCGTACCATCACTCGCTGTATATGCGTGGGCAAAACCTAAATAGGCATCATGTGTAGGTAGCCATGCGCGATAGTATGCTGAAGTTGCTGCTTGACTACCGGCGTCATTGTGAAGTACCCATCCTTTAGCCTTTCCTGGTCTCTTACCAGCTATTCCAGAATAAAAAAGAGTCATTTATTCCACCTCCACAATCTTGTGATTAGGTACTGAAATAATGGTTCCATCAATTACTTTTAATTTAGTAAATAGCTCGTTACTCCGGACAACTTCTAATTCACCATTAAATCTGAAAAAATCTCCTTTGGTAAATCCATCAAAGTCTTTTTCTTTACCATCGACATCATATTCTTGATAACCTACATCATTGTATTGATTGGTCATCTCCACTGTACCTTTTTCGAATGAGTCAAAAATAATGTAATCATCTTGCTTTTCTCTTACTTTAAAAGCACCTATCAAAGTCACTTTTTTACCTGCTTCAATCATTAGTTATCCTCCTTCTCAAAATTCGAAGAACTTTTAATTGTAATGGCTCCTAAAAAAGCAGTAACCAAGCTTAACGTGGTTACTGCTAGTTCGGACATTTCCCATCCATATGCTTTGCCTAAACCGCCAACTAATGCTGTTAAGGCTGGCATGAAAATCATGACAAGCCATTTCACTTTGTCATATGTTTCGTTTTTCATCTTCATTTATCTTCCTCCTATCAACTTCAATATTTCTAATACAAATGCAAAAATGACACCGGCTGAGCCACCGATGCCTAATGCTAATTTCCAAAAATTTGAACGATCCAACATTTTCAACTCATGCTTATTCTTTTCATCAATGCCATTCCTGTTGATAATTTCTCGAAGAATTTCTCCATTTTGTTCTGATTGTCTCGTGTTCTGATCCCGAAGAAATTTATTGTTTTCTTCTATGCGAATGAGACTATCATTCGTTGCTTTTTGAAGTTCTAGAGTAACATCATTTAATCGGCCAATTTCTTTATCATGTTGCTTCAATTTTTCTTCATGTTCTTGGACTTGTCGTTCTAACTCCAAAATGCTTCACCAACTTTCAACAGAATCATTTTATTCCCAGAACCAGCTTTCTTTACCCAGTTCTTGAATGCGAATAAAACTTACTCCATAAGCATAGAAATCATTAGTATAATTAGTGTCCGCTTCTAGCTCAATCACATCACCTTTTTCGAAAGAAAAACGATTTGTAAAGGAGATATCATTTTCCCAACCAATGTCCCCACTTAAACCAGCTAATCTTGCTAAGAATTTTCCATTTACTTTTAAATTTAAGTAACAATACGTCCCGTCTTTACGAACCATAGAGTTAGAAAACATACCATCAAATTGCAGCATTGCATCACGTTTCAAAGTGATTTTCTTCCAATCACTAGACAAATCAAAAACATCATTATTAAGAGACCGTTCATTATCCCAGCCCTTAATACCCGCACCAAATGGTAACAATTCACCTTTACTCACTTTTTTATTTTTAACTACGCCACCGCCATAAGCGATTCCAAAATTTTCATTATTCATATTTTTCATTTCTCCTTTTAAAAGTTAATTATTCAGCCAACTCCGGCAGATCCATATCAACTAAGATTCCTTTTACTTGTTCACGAATTTTTTCAGGTACTTCAGCGATTACTCGTTTACCTTTAATAACTAAGGTTGCGTATACTACAGCCATGGTGTTCACCTCTTTTCTAAGCATCAAAAAAGCCATCCTAATTTTCAATCTCTGAATCAAGGATAGCTTGAACTTCGTCTTTAATTTTATCTGGTACTTGTTCAATTGTTTTCAACCCTTTCTGGATTAAACTGGCATAGATTTTAGCCATCTGTTTCACCTCCAGCGACTATCTCAAAAACTTCTGCAATGGCAATCTGTGCATCTGTTAATTGTGCATCTAAATTTATTTGTTTTTCTTTCAATTCTGCATTTTCTTTTTGAATGCCTGTAGAAAGACTCTCCAATAGTTTTAATTGTTTTGAAACATCCTGAGTTGTAGCTTCTTCCCATTTGCTAGATGGAAAATCGAAATATTGTGACTGTTCATTTTTTAAAACAAGAGGTGCAACTTCCGTATAAGGTACCTGTGCTTCATAAGTGTCTCCAACCTCTACAGTTTCAAAACCAATGGGGTATAATACTTTGTAAATTGTTTTCAATTTTATTCACTCCTTTATTTTAATTAGCTTGGCCAAGGATCTTTTGTAACCCAAGTTCCAGAAACATAAGAACTACCATTTCCAGATTTCACATTAACTATTATCCCATCTAAATAAGCTCGTGCATCGGTTGGTTGAGCCGCATTCCTTAATAAGGTCAAGGGATGCAAGACTGGTGTCGTTCCACTTCGTTGATAACCTGCTGGTATTTTGATAACCCATCTTGTTTCTGTTCCAGATGGCCAATTACCACACTGAAAGTTGAAAGCTAAAGTCACAACATCTCCGACTCTGGTTAAGATACCATTGACGCCAGTCACATAGGTTGTGTCACTACGATCTGAATCTGTGATGGGCCTTTCAGCAATCCCCGCTTGAACAACTTTTCCCGCTAATTGAAGACCATCTTGAAAATTCTTCGTTCCCACAACTGTTTGATTTCCAGTTAGAGTGGTTGCTTGATTGCTTATAGCTACTTTAGTTGTGCTTGGCGACATCCATTTTAAGCCGGTTGTACCGGCTATCGCTTCTGCATTAGTTGCTTGATCTACAGAATATCTTAGGTATCTGCTATCCGATTCTGATTTAGTATAAAAATCACCTTTCTTAAATTGCTCTAGTGCTGCGCTGATTTCTGTAATAGCAGTGGTTTTTGTTGAATTTACAGACGTTTCATAACTACCAATGAGAGTCTGTAAGTCCGTAATCTGATTTTGAATACTTATAAATTTTGTATTTGTCGAATCGATATAATCTGTTTGTTGCTTAGTCAAAGCATTAATATTTTCTTTTTGTAATTTGTTTAATTCAGTGACAAGTTTGTTGTATTCAGTAATGACTGTTTGTGCTTCCTCAGCATCTATATCTGCGTTGTTAGAAACATCAATTTTAAAATCTCCTGTAGAGTTTCTTACACCAGACTTAGCAATTGAAAAATAGGCCCGTTCATAAACTCCTGGTGTACCGAACGCAGCACTAGGAAATGTATACTCAAAAGTTCCTGTAGAAGCATTAGTTACTTTTACATTGTCTGAGTCAAAGACTTTCGTCTTCCCTCCATTTGTCACACCTTCAAATGCGACTGTATATCCTGCTAGTGAGAACTGTTGATCATTATTCGTTACATTCACAGTGATAGTCTGTAATTTCTCGTCGCCCACACGCCCGTATATAAATGGTAGCCAAATTGGATCCTTAGATAAGTCTAGATTTAATATCTTATTGGCCATTTTATACCTCCTCGCTCATATTCAATGCCTGCTCAATTTTCTTAATCCGTTCTTCTTGGTTTTCAACTATGTCAATCAGCTCTTGATTAGTAAGAGTATTTAGATTAACTTGTTTATTCATGTCAATTTTTAAGTAATTATCAGATTCTCCTGTCTCACTTAAAAAAGTCGAATACTGAGCAATCATCCCAAATTGGCGATCTTTTGGTGGTTGCTTGACCTCATTTTTCGACAGATACTCTTGTCTCCAATCAAAATCGACCATACGGATCTTTTTTGTTTCACTAATGCCATCAACTGCTGTATCTTCGATATTTTTTTTCAACCGGATATCTGATTGGTTATATATGGACCATCCATGCATGTCAATTGACCGATAGAACTCAGCATTTCCTGATCCTCCGCCATAAACAATTAGTTTTTCTCCACAAGACAATTCCCTAATAACCGCTAAACTACCGCCAATATTGTTCTTTCCATGTCCATAAAGTCTAAGATAAGTATCTCCCGCAAATAAGAGTAATGTCTCTGTATTTATATTGTTGCCATACATGCCACTTACTGGATTACTTGAATTTAAGGCCTCATTTTCAGAATTGTAAAAACTGATTTGTCCATACCTAATTCCAAGAGGCGAAGATTTCCCTCCTTCTGATTGTACAAACTGCGCGCCTTTTATAACCCCTCCAGTAATGTTTGTCCCTGTAATGTCACTTGCTGATATAGCTACACCGATAATATTAATTGCCCTCAGAATACCAGTGGTCATTCTGTCGGCAACAATCGCCCCATTGTTCGTCATCGCAAGCCCATATGTGCCATTGTAGCCAGTGGAACTAAATCCTAAACCACCAGCATTCCACCGCCATACATTCTTTGCAGTATTCACATTCGTAGTGTCCATAATTAGTATTTCTTGTGGATCCGCTAAAGAAGGATAAATCACAACATGACCTACACCAGGATTTTTTAAAATATCGCTGGCTTCCTTTTGTGCGTTCTCTAGCCAATTGACTTTATTTATTATTTGATTCGTATTCTTTTCAGAGTCAGCCATTACTTTTCCAAAGTCAGTCTGGGCCTCTCCCAATTCAATTGAATCGTACTTATCAAGTGCGACATTCCAAGAAGTTTTTATGATTTTTGCAGTCGTATTAATTCCTAATTCATTAAATGCAATAGTTACAGTATCACAGAGATCCAATGTTTCAATTGTCTTCAACTCATCTGCTAAAACAGAACTTGCTAAATCTTCGAAGCTTGTTTTGATAGAGAGTTTAGGGATTCCTATATTATTATTCTTGATATAGGCTTTCACTAGATTCCTTAAAGCATCTACAGATTTTGGTTCATCTTCACTAAAATCAACCATCAAAACTCGTCGTTGTGTGTAGTTGCCAACGTAGTCACTATCAATGGTAGTCTCTGGAAGAACCATTATTTCTTCTGTTTCTTGATTTTTAGCCCATCCATAAACTGAGGTATAAGTATTCGCAATATTCTCTTCTTGAGTAATATCTGTTAAATTTTTTCCATAGGCGATAATTACATTGGTTTCTAAACCTGCGGAAGCTAATAATCGGACTTGGGTATTGTTAAAAACGTACTCTCCTCTAAAATTATCTAAGATAGAGCCCTGTACCCCACCCAAAACTTCTTGCGCATTTTTAAATTTCGAAGGGTCTGATAAATCAAGAGTTGATTTTGTTGTGACATCACTATAGAAATCAAAATCACCTTGAGGCAACATGCTTGTCTTCAAGTGATTCAAGGCAGCTTGTGCAGGTACATTGGAAACTGTTGCTGCTTTCTTGACTGCTGTACGTAATAATTGATATCGATAATGTTCACAATATACTGTCACAATTCCATCAATAGGTTTTGTAATGGTTTCTATTTCAAATTTTTGACTCTTTGCCCGTTTTGTTGGTCCTGCATCAGCAACTATCCATCTTCCTATCTTTAACTCTTTAAACAAAGGGCTAATTATAGGATATTGAAAAGAGAGCGTATATATCCCATTTCGCTCTCTATCAACTATTGGATTTTTAGCATCTGTTAATGGACCCAAGCCAAGAGATGACCTATTATTATTCGTTTTATCAAATAGAATAAGTGTACTCATACAGCAATCGTCCTCCATCTAGGCTTAATTTTAAAATTAGTGATGTTTGAAAAAGTAAACGTACTAAATCCCGGTTCCAATGTAATAGGATTGTAGCCATCAGTATTTAAGAAACAATACTTTGATACATTGACGCCACCCTCTTTATAAGCAATGCCATTTTCACAATCCAGTGTAATTGTTCCAATACCAGCTTCTTTTGCAATTCTGAATTGCTTGTTAGTTGAACCATTAGAAATGTATATATTACTGTCACTTGCGGCAGTTGTTTTATAAAAAGTGATTAACGGTTGGCTTGGGAATAACTCAGGATTATTTATTCTTTGACCTGAAGGAATATCTCTTTCACTTTCACCATCTAGCCGAAAAATAAAAGGCTGACACTTGAATGTAAATTCAATGTCTAGCCACTCTCGTTTTTTATCTTCTGCGGTCACTGTTGCATAACAAACTGCCTTATAAAAGTATTCGGCGTATTCGCTAAATGCTAAAGGGGAATAGTCATGTCCAACATATAACCACTTCACAACATCTCTTAATTGTGCTGCAATCGTTCGATCTGCTTCCTTAAACATCCGAACAGGAAATTTTTTTTCGAAATCCAGAAACTTTCCGTTGTCATGAATAATATCTGAACTTCTCCCCATTACGTCGCTCTGAAAATCAAGCGACGCTTCTGGAATAGTAAACTGCATGTCGTTTAATATGATCATATTAAACTCGTTTGATTTTCTATTTCTATATTGGAAATAAGGATAGTTAGTTAAATTTATTGTAATCTCCCCCTCAGTTGTCTTTCAACTGTTGTAGCCAAATAGTTAGACATTGAATCCATCAAGTCCTTATTTGATAAGTCTGCATGTTCAATAGTTATATTGACTCCAGAATTCATCTTAGTTAATCCCTTTTGAATATCTTTCAATATGGCTAAAATTTGCGGATTATCATTTGAAAAACTGATATTTTTAAGGCTATTACCATTCTGTAATTTACTCATATTGCTCATTAGAATTGAGTCGTTAGATACACCTACCCCATCAGCGTAATGCGGCACCATGCGTCTTGTTTCTGCTGCAGGATACACTTTTGTTCCTTTCGGAGCATTTGGAATATAGACATTCCTACCTTCTGGTATGATTCTTGATCCATTTGGAAACTCTACTAACTCTTTGTACAAAGCCCCCTTTTGATCATTTACAATCATGTCTCCACCAGAGTGAAAATTAGTCCCCTTTTTGAATCCAAAAGCTTCGCCTATAGACTCAAATACGCGCTTAATTCTAGTAGTAAGTGTGACCTCTTTATCTCTTTGTTTTGAAAATTCATTGACTTCATTAGTTGCATTTCTAGCCGGCCCAGATGCGTTATCATTAGCATTAAGGTTTTTAGGAGGTGGATTAATGCCATCATATGTTCTCAAAGAGCTTCCACCTTGATTTGAGGCGTTTTGGACGTTAGATGAGTCACCTTTTAGATTCTTGTCTGGTGCATTTGTATTCTTATAATTATTAATTGCATTCTCGCCTTGATTAGCAGCAGTTTGTACATTGTAGGAATCTCCTAACAAAGTTTTCAAAGATGGATTATTAGCATCATACTCACTTAACTTGATCGTTCCATCATTAAGTTTTGTAATAATATCAGTGTTATCCCCCATCATTTTTTTCAAATTATCTGGTAGTGTGACCCATGCATTATAGCTTTGTTCAGAAGCAAATATTTTATTAGACAAGTCAGTATTATCGGCTAACATCTTTTTCTGATCAGTTGGCAATTGATTCCAACGGTTTAATGTTGTTTCTGAGGTGGTTAATTTACTAAGCAAATCAGTATTTTCTGCCAAGATTTTTTTTTCGTCATCTGGCAGACTATTCCAACGATTAAGGGAAGTTTCTGAACTATATATTTTCTCTAAGAGATCAAAGTTATCTGCATAAAGTTCTTTTGTCTCAACTGGTATTGCTGACCAACTTTTTATTTTCTCCTCAGATTGACTAATAGATTGCAGAAATTCATAATTATCTACTTTTAATTCCTTAATCTCTGGTTGATATTCATCCCATTTGCCTAAGCTGAGCATTGTTTCAGCCATAGTCTCTGGCGTGTTTGAATATAAAATGGCTTTCTTTTCATCAAAGGTCATTTCATTCCAGTCTCCTGAACTTTCAAGAGCCTTGTACATATTTTGGGAAAATTCATCTTTCAGTATTGCTTTTTTATCTTCCCAAGCCATACCATCCCAGTGACCATTTGCTATCGCCGCTTCTCCAATAATCAGTTTTGCGTTGGAATCAAGATTTGCGTCATGAATAACCAATCTCATATTATTCCAGGTTGTTATGTCTTTAGTGGCTTCAATAACTATCTCAGAAACATTGGATTTTACTTCACCAGTTTTTTCATCAAAAACAAGATCATTCCATGTTTGTGCCGCTTTTTTTCCAGCTTTACTGGATTCATTCGCTGTCCATTTTAATTTATCTGCATTTTTCTTTGCATTTTCAGATAATTCATTCGCTGTAGAAATAGCACTCTCAACAATTTGATCATTATATTTCATGGCCTCGAGACCTGACTCGCCCATGCTACTAATCAATTCCCCATTAGCTAAATTGACTACATCTAATAAATCAGGGTATTTATTGGTAATCGTGGCCATTTGCGAATCTAAGCCCTCTATTGTTGCATCGTTTGCTTTGTCCCAAGCTTTTAAATAAGACTGTGCGATTTCACCTTCTAAATTGTAGCCCATTTCTTTCAACTGATTTTCTAAGTCTTTTCTTCGCTGTTCAGTTTCATCTTTAGCTGTCCGTCTTTGTTTTCCTAAAGATTCCAACCATAATTGAGCCTCATCTTCAGAAGCCTTTGCTACATCACCTGTCATTGCCGCTAATATTTTTTTCTTCTCTTTTGCAGAGACATCTAGTGTTTGAACATAAGCTTCTGTTGTGTTTCTAGATAAGTCTTGAATAACCTTTGCTTCAGACACAGACACTTCTCTATCATTCGCTGCAGCATTCTTTTTTATCTCAGATATTCTGTCAGTATTCTCTTGAATTGTTTTAAGAGCATCCTCAGCAGTTGATTTTTGATTATTCAGTGTTTGTAAAGTAGCATCATCAACTGAAGCAGGCAATTCTTTAATAAGTTTATCAAGTCCTTCAATTTTCTTGATAAGACTTTCTTCTAGTGTATTTCCAATTTGCTCAAAGTTTGTAATCATAGTTCCAGTATCATTACTAAAGCCTTGGGTCATTAGAGTAAATTGTCCGCTTGCAGCTTGCGTTTTTGTTTGTACCTTATCTAAGGTCTTATCTGTTTCAGCTCCTACATCGCTTCCCCATTGTTTTACACGCTGACTGGAATTCCAAGCTTCTTCACCAAAAAGTTTCCATGCACCATATCCTATTGCCAATGCACCACCAACCCCTGCAATTCCCAAAATTGCCGGACCTAATGGACCAAGTGCAGCAGTCATAGCACCAATCCCTGACGTACCTGCGGCGGTTGAAGCTGCTGATCCAAAAACGCTCATTTTACTTGCTCCGCCACCTAAAGCTACAGATAGTGTATCTACTTTAACAGCGCCAGAAGCTAACTCTTTGGTCAATTCAGTAATTGCTTTTTTCTTAGCCATACTTGCAGAAAGATCAATAAAACTTTTACCTAATCCACCTATACCAGAAGTCATTTTCCCAGTAATTGATAGCATTGGACCTGCTGCTGCAGTGAAAGCTAAAAGTCTAACAATCATTTGTTGCGTTTTAGGATCAGCTTCATTGAACTGTTTTGCTAAATCACCTAGTGTTTTAATTAAAGGTTTTCCAGCTTCTAAAGCTGATCTTAAAGCGTCAACAAAGGGACCACCCATATCTATCGCAGCATTAACGGCTTCATTCTTCAGCATTTTCAATTTGGATTCTGTCGTTTCATAACGCTTGTTTGCTTCTTCGGTTAAAGCTGTATTTTCTTTCCAAGCTTTATTTCCCATTTTAATAGCATCGCCAAAAATACCACTGGCATTAGCAGCGCGGAGCAAGGAATCTCTCAGTCTAACTTCTGTTATACCCATATCATCGAGTACTTTAATGGCTGAAGTTCCATGTTTTTCAGAGTCTTTTAGGCCAACAATAAATTCTTGTATTGCTTTACTTGGGTTTTCCTTAAATAACTTTGCAAATTCTTCGGAAGTTAAGCCAGCTACTCTTGCGAAACTGTCTAATGATGTTTCAGCTTTGTCTGCTGTATCATACATTTTTTTCAATTCTTTAGAAGTTAGCCCCATTTTTTCAGCAACTTCTTTTTGTTCCTTGCCACCATTCCGGACGGCATTAGTTAATTGGTCCATGGAAATGCCTGCGTCACTTGCTTTACTTTGTAATTCTCCAAAGGCGCTATTACCTGTTTCAACAGCTAACTGCATTTGAATCATTACTTTAGAAAAGGCAGAACCACCGGCTTCCGCTTCAATACCAACTGACGATAGTGCTGTAGACAATCCTAAAATTTCCCCTTGAGACATCCCTACTTGTTTACCAGCACCAGCTAACCGAAGACCCATCTCAGTAATTTCCGATTCTGTAGTCGCAAAGTTGTTTCCTAAATCAACAATAACTGAGCCTAGTCTATCAAAATCTTTTTGTGACATTCCTGTAATATTAGCAAAACGAGCCAACGATGTTGCTGCAGTTTCAGCAGACATATTCGTTGACTCGCCTAAATCGATCATAGTTTTAGTAAAACTTTTTATATTTTCAGTTTTTATTCCCAACTGACCTGCTGCTTCTGCTACATTCGCAATTTCTCTATGACTCGCCGGAAGTTTTGTTGCTAAATCACGAAGACCATTCTCTAAATCCTTATAAGAATAAACCACTTTTCCTGTAGAATCGACAACTTCATCATTTGTTTTCTTTACTCCTGCAAAATCACTTTCCCATGATACTGCAGCTTTAGTCACAGCCGCTGCCCCTGCAGCAATCGGTATCGTAACCCCTTTTGTCATAGAGCTACCAATACTTTGCATCGTTTTTCCAGCTGAAGCAAATTTTTCACTTGCTTGATTTATTTGGCCTGTTAACCCTTGAGTTTTAACTTCCATTTCTGCCATTGATCCTGCTGTAGCAATCATCTCTTGTTTATACCCTGACAACTTAGCCTGAGCATCATTGTATTTTTGAGCTGCAGCAGCAGTTTTCGAAGTAGCATTCCCTTGGGCATCTAGAGTGTTATCATATGCTGTTTTTAAATACCCTAGTTCCTTCTCCTGTGCCTGGATAACTTTGGTTAAGCCTTGTTGTTTGGCCGCTAAAGAATTTAATGTAGTTTGACCACCACTGGCAACTTTAAACCCTGCTTGCATTTCTCTTACTGCAGTTTTTGTTGCTCTTTGAGCACCGGTTAACGAATCAGAAAAGGCTGAAGAATCAAGACCCAACTTTATTACCATTTGTCCTAGGGGTTTCCCGTTTTGAACCATTATTTACCTCCTTTCTATCGTATTTGATCAAAATATTCGTGCATCGGAACTACTTGTTTCTTTTGCTTTTGACTTTCAAATTTACTAAATATTACTTGGTAAAGGTAAGTTACATCAGTTTCTAAGACATCGTTTATAGTCCAGTTAGGAAATTGATTGATAATATTTCTAATCAAATTTAATTGTGACTCATGGACCTCTGACCAAGAAATTATTCTTTTGGGTCGTTCGTACTAATCTCTTCTTCTTTCTTTTCATTACCTAAAACACGATAATTTATGATTTCAAAAAGTTTAGGGATTTCCAGTGTGTCTAGTTCATCCAGCAAGATTTCTTTTGTAATTTGATCATCCTCAAATAAATCTGCCAGAAACTGTAACCTATAATCAAGCAGTTCGCTTTCTGTTGCTCCAGTTCTCCCTTCTTTAAAAGCCTTTTCAAATAGTGCTGCTTCACCACTTGTATATGCTAGTGCTTTTTTTATAGGCACTTTATCTTGTAAAAAAACTTTCTTTTTATTGTTAATTGTTACAGTAACTTTAATATCTCCATTTTGTTTCAGCTCTAACATAAAAACCCTCCTAAAAAATGGTTAGTCATTGCGACTAACCATTTCCTCCTTCTGTTGTTGTTCCAAATAATTCTGTTTCTAGTGCCACAAATGAAGAATCACTATCAGCAAATCCAACAGTTTGATTTTCACTATCAATCACTTTCGCAATAGGAGTAAATTTATACTCATCGGCTTCTGGTTCGTATGAGTCTCCATTTAATGTTTCCGCAGAAACTGCATCTCTACTAAATTTCCCTGCATATAAGCCCGTTCCAATTTTTTGACCACGTAAATCTGCAGATTCAAATAAAATCGCACAATAAGGAGCGACTGTTTTTTCTCCTACATGAAAAACGCCATTAGTTCCCGATGTTCTTCCTAAAACTTCATGTTCAATTTTACTAGGTAAATCTAGAGCACTAAAGGTCGCTTCCACTTCTCCAGTACCTTGTTGTGAGACATAATAAGGTGCATTTGATCCATAAACTTTTACTGCTTCAGGAGATAATCCAGTAATTTCAAATCCACTTGTTGCCCCTTTATTAGTTTCACCTTTAACTACAAATTTTTTATCGACAACCGGTTTTAAATCTTCATCTAAAATTTGAATAGTCGCTTGTTTAAATCCTACTAATGTCATTTCTTTTCCTTCTTTCTTAAACTTTTAATTTCGTATAACTATATTGTCTAGTAATAACCTGAACATGTTTAAATTCTTCATGTGGACGATTGTCGGCGTATTGAAGAAAGAATCCATACTCCTCGACTCCTCTATCTAGTAGATCATTAAACTGTTCGATATCTTGTTTTTGGATATCCAAAAAGGCCATGACTTGAATCAGATAATTCCTGCTGGAATATCGATTTGAGCCATAGCCTATGTTGGATTCATTGACGTTTTCTACTTTAATAATTGGTAATTTTGATAATTTTTCATAATCATCCTGGACTCGATAAGCAAAGATGTTTGCTGTAGGAAATATATTCGGTAGGACTTCGCCTGTTAATTTTACGACTGGATTCATATCCCTAACCCCGATTTTAATTCGTTCATATATTCCTTCATCACTTCTTGTACTTCAGTCTCTACAGTCTTTTCAATAAAGTGTTGCCCAGATTGGTGTTCAGTCCCCATATTGACAAAATGAGCTCGCCAATATGCACCACGTCCATAACCTACTAAAACATCTCCGTTTTCTTGAACAGGACCCACAGTTGTTGCTATTTCTAATCCATGACTATCAACTGGAGTATTTGCTTCTAAACGTTCTCCTAGAATATGGCCTGCGGTTTTTCCGGCTTTTCGTCTGATTTTTCCATCAACATCAGCAATAGTTTTAGAAATGTTCTTCTCCAGGTCTCCCCAATCTACTTCTACACTCATTTAATCCACCTTCTTTATGATCAATACTTGAAAATCATCATTTTCAACATCCGGATTCACTTCCATGATTTCAAAATGCTGGTTATTAATTACTACCCGCCAATCACTTTGAACTTCTTGCTTTTGTTTTTGCCGAATAATTATTGTCCGAGTATTTTCAAAAACTGTCCCAATTTCATTTTTGAGTTCTTTTAAAAATTTTTGCTTATTTGCAAACCAACAAGAAAAAACAGACTCCCATTTGGGAACCTGTTGTCCGTTTACTCCGACTGTATAACCATTTTTCTTTTCAAACGTTAACCGTTTATTTAGTTTGCCTGTTCTACTAACTGCCATTCAGACCCACCTCTTTATAAACGAGATACTCTGATTTCAATTGCAGCAGGATAGAAGTGAATCCTAAATCGTATTCCCGCAGCGAACCATTAGCAGTAGTTGACTCAATAGTTGCTGATCGTGCTTTGTAGTAATGATCTGCTAACATAATAACTGCTATATTCAACATCTCATCGATTTCGTTGTCTTGAGTGTAAAAAGAGGGCTTATCTCTACCAATAGCCCCCTTGATATATGCAATTGCGGCAGAACAAGCTCTCTTAACTTCTGTATCATCATCTGCATACTCGATTTTTAAAGCCGATTTCAACTCTTCTAAATCTTTGTTAGGGTCAAGCATGAATTACACACTCCTTTACGAAACTGTTACGTCACAATTCGATGTTTTACCGGCATCCTCAGTTGTGACAGTAATAGTTGCTGTACCTGGAGAAACTCCTGTTACCTTCCCTGCTTTCGGCGTAACTGTTGCAACTGAAGTATCGCTAGAGCTGAATGAAATATTTTTATTCGCTGCATCTCCCGGAGTTACCGTAGCTACTAATGTTTCGTTCGCCCCCACCGCAATAGAAGTTGACGTTTTATTTAACGTAACCCCTGTTACTGATGTTGGGGCTACGCTTTTTTTGCTAAACGGAAAGCAGATGCTAGCTTAATTTGGTGATCGAACCAAGCTGTCACTACGAATAAATTAATACCTGTTTTGACATCTTTATCTTGTTCATAAGTTGCACCAATATCGTAGTTGAAGTGAGAGTAATAAAAATCACCTACGACTGGTGTAACTGCAGCATCAGTAAAGATTACTGGTTTTCCTAAAATTTGTTCCGGCTGTGCAGTGTATAAAGTAGCATTTCCGTTTGCTAAAGTTTCAATAATGTTCAAGTAATCGGCATATTTCATCATAATTTTTGCATTTTCACGGTAGTCCTCATGCAAATCTGCGATAGCTGATTTAATTGCTTTGTAAAGATCGTCTCCAGTAACTTCTTTAATATTAACCACTGTTTTATCATAGAAGCTCATATGCTCTTCACCAGTTTTCGGAGTCTCAGCAAAAGCGACTTTACGTTCTTTAGCAGCCACACCAGATTGCAGATTCATTTCTACAGTAGATACTAAATTCGTATTTGTTCCTGAAAGAATTGTTTCGGAAATACCTGTGAATACTTTGAATTTGTGACGAGTAAATACAACATTATCTCCTTTGGCTTCTAATTCTTTTGCTGTCTGCATGTCAGCAATAAAATCATCATCATCTAAAGTGAATGTTACTTTAGGAATCTCAAGATTTGGAATACTAGTGATTGTTGACACCTCACGTAAAGGATTCTTCACTGTTGGTTCAGAAATAATCCCTGTAGCAACAGTTTTTGGTAAAAATTTACCACCCTTAGAAGTATCGTCGTCTCCTAATACCTGCAGTACGTCTTTTGAAACACTTTCTTTTGCAATAGTTTTACGAATTAATTCTGCTTTTGCATCGATGACTTTTTGCTTAGGATCTTCGGAAGATGTAAATTGGCCTTTTGATAAGTTAGCCTTTTGTTCCATCTCCATTTGATCATGTTGAGCCTTAACGATATCAAATCGTTGTTGTAAATCTTCTTTTCCCTTTTGCATTTGAACCAACTCTTCTGCTGAAGTTGCTGGATCAGTAGCTTTTTGCATAATCGTTTCATTTTGTTTTTGGATTTGTTGGCCTAAAGTAGCCATATCCTGTTTTAATTCAAAAATTGTTTTCATCTATAGTCCTCCTAAAATATTGCCCATTAGGGCATTGCTCCGTTTTGCATTTTGTATAATTAGTTCTCGTTGTTCATCAGGCACTTCTTGTTTTACTTGTAAAAAATCATTCGGTACTTTTTGATAGGCACTGAAAAGTTTTTCACTTACTGAAGCAGCGATCTGATTAGCGCTCGTTACTGTGTCGCATAGACCAAGATTGAATGCTTCCTCAGCCGTTAACCAAGTTTCTTCATCCATGATTTCCTTGATTTTTTCCTCAGTCAGTTTTTCTCCTGCTTTTGCCAGATAAGTCACTACTGAAGACTCAGAAATTTTGTCTAAATCATCAGCTTGCTTTCTTAACTCTTTGGCGTTTCCCATGGATATAGTCCAAGGATTATGAATCATCATCATGCTATTTTCAGGCATGACTACCTCATCACAACTAGAAACAATTACACTTGCAATAGAAGCAGCTAGAGCGTCCACATAAGCAGTGACATGCGCTTTGTGTTGTTTCAACATATTACCGATTGCGATTCCTTCAAATACTGATCCTCCTGGAGAATTGATGTGCAGATTAATTTGACTAATTTCTCCAAGGGTTCTTAAATCTTTTTGGAAACTTGCTGCTGTTGTGTCCGTATCGTCCCATTTACTGGAAACAATTTCTCCAAAAATATAAATCTCGGCTTCTGAATTATTTGCCGATTGTTTTACTTCCCAAAATTTTTTCATCTCAACCCTCCTTTCAAGGCAAAATAAAAAGACCTAGTCTTTTTTGACTACGTTTTGATTACTGCTATTATTTGATTTTCTTAAAGAAGGGTCCATATCCTGTGGATACATATCTCCTGAAATCCATAACTCGGAAGCTTTACCACCACGAGGCGGCATCTCTTCAAGCATTCTTGCTTCGTCTGGTACCATCCAACCATCACGAATACCACCATGATAAAATTTCTGTCGAGCGTCTGAATCACCTCTCAACAAACCCATTAAATTGAACTTAAAATAGTATCCTTTTACACGCTCGTTTTTAAGAAGTATTTTCTTATTGAATTCGCGTTCATACTGCTTAACAATAGGCGTTAAAGTCATGTTTACGAAAAGCTGCATCAGTTGTTCATTGGATGAAAAACTACTGCTATCAGAGTTCAAGAAAATACTGGGCACGTTATAAACGTTAGCAATCCGATCTCTGGTAATTCCTTCTGTAATTTTCATATCGGTAGCCACAAAGTTACGTTTCATTTCCTCAATCGTAACTCCTGGTTCTTGAATAAGAATCCCACCATTCTCCTCATAGAACATTTTAAAATTATCAACAATGGCTTGTTTTTTTTCATCGTCAACGCTTGTATCATATTTCAAAATAAACGAATCTCTAATTGACTCCATCTCTTTTAACGAAAATGTTCGAACCGCTTTATCAAAATCATTCGAATTTTTTAATACAGCTATCGGACTTATACCTTTCCAGTTACCATTGCCAGCAATGTGTCTTACATGAATCATATCTGAGTTATGAAAAAAATAGGTTTTACCATTATTACTTACCCGGTACCAAAGCTCGTTTGTTGTCTCTTCAAGTACTGGTTCCACATAATTAGGATTAAAAGGAACTAGTTGTTCAAACAAACCGCGAATATCTCTGAAAATCAAGGCATATCCATTCCCATTAGTATTTCTACTTACTTCCATTACATTGAATATTTGATCTAATGTCTGATTGTTATTTGGCCAATACATCAGCTTGTCCATCGATTCATCAAATTGTTGTTCATAGCTCAAGTATTTCTTAAACGGCAAACTGGAAACTGTATTTGCTAAACGTGACACTACTGAAAAGATATTTTCGTTTGTTTCCAGTGTGGAGTTTTCGATACCGAAAAAAGTTTTCCCAAACCATTGTTTGAAATTACTATTTGTCTGATAGTTTTTTATTACTGATTGCCTGATAAACCTTGGCGTCATTCGATTGATAATTTTTTGAAATCTATTCATCTCTACCCTCCTTTCATCATGTCACGAATACTTATAAATCCAACATTTCCTGTTTGTTTAGATTTACTCGCGAACATCTCTACCACACTGACATGACTATTAAGCATGGCAGCAAAACCATCAATTTTTCTATTTTTAGATTGTTTAGTAGGCATCCAGTTATTATTTCTATCTTGAACAAGTTTTACATTAGATAAATACCATCTGAATATTTTTTGATTATTAAAAATGACTTTCCCATCCAAAAATCTTTCTTTTAAATCTTTCATTGGACCACCTAATGTAATAAATCCCTGAATTGCTTCTTCCATTACAAATCCATAATCAATCATTTTCTGGTTAAGAATTAAGCTGTTTCTTCTATCGTAACGAACCTTTAGTATTTTAAATTTTTTCGACTGTTCAACGAACCAGTCAAACACAAAATCGTAATCAACATAATTACCTGGTGTCACTGTTAAATCACCTGTTTTAATCCAAGAATCTAGCCGCTGCTTATTATTATCATTGTTATAACGCTCTTGCGAAATCCAACTGTGCTCTAAAACGGCAATTTCCCCAGTTTCATATATTGGAAATTCTAAATTAGCAGAAGTGAAATCCTGTGTTTCTGATAAATCATACCCGCCTACACATTCCTGATGAAGTAGTGAGTCCCATTCAATTATCTTGTCGTTTTTATTGATCATTTGCATATCTAAGAAAGACAGTTCATCAATATCCGAAAACAGGTTAAACTGCTTGGTAATCCAATCAGCTCTTTCTTGTGGGCTATTTCTTTCAGTCTTCCAGTCAGTTACTAAATCAACAAACGACATCAAACCAAGATTAGGATTTGCTTTAATCCAATTTCTAGGATCGTCAGCTTCAGAAACATCATCAAGTTTTGCGACAAAATAAAAAACCCGTTCGTCTAGTCCATCTTCAAGATGTTCTAAACAATCGAGTGCATTGTCATAATATTGCATTAATGGCCCGTCTAACACATAACCAGCTGTAGTAATATAAACAATTAAAGGCTGTCTTCTAGTACCACGAGACTTTTTTATTACATTGATTAACTTAAAATTTATAAACTCATGAATCTCGTCAAAGATAGCAAAGTGAGTGTTTAATCCATCAAGCTTTTTGCTATCTGAAGCCCTTGCCTCCATTTTTGAGAAAGTAGCTTCATCTTTAATTACTGATCTTTGTGGCTTATATTTTGTATCTAGTAGCGGCGATTGTTTCACCATTTCTTTTGCTTTGTCAAATAAGATAGATGCTTGATCTTTGGCATTCGCTAGTACATAAACATTTGCCCCTTGTTCTCGATCATATCCAAGCATATAGGCAGATAAACCACTTATTAACGATGTTTTTCCGTTTTTTCTGCCAACAAAGGTTAAAGCTTCACGAAAGCGTCTTATACCAGTGTCTTTATGCACCCACCCGAATATTGAACCAACAATGAAATGTTGCCACGGTTGTAAAGTAAATCGCTCAAAATCACCTTCAGTTGGTCGACAGTTATCTTCAATAAAACGTATAGGTCTGTGACCAGCTTCTTCATCAAAAATCCAAGGGAATCCATCTGTTCCCTGTTTTTCTAAATCCAACATATGACGTTTAGCCGCAGAGATATTTTCTTTACTGGCTGGAATTAAACCATCAATAAGTCGTTCAGCGTACCAAGTGGTCAATAATTCAGGATATGGTTCTACTAAAATGCCACCCCAAGAAGCTTGTTCATCCTTATAGTCAATCCACCATTTTTCAAGTTCAGAATAAGATAGATTCATCAAGTCCATTCTGAATCATCTCCATTATCCTGAGCTAATTTAATCGCTAACTTCGCTCTGGCAGAAGGTGATAAGCCAAGATCATTTGCCAGTGTTCGTAAATTACGGGAAGCTGTATCCATCTGTCTTGATAACGGATTTCCTATCAATTCATTTGGTTCATTAAAAGGCTCTCCATTGGATTCAGCTTCTGCTTTTGCTATCTCATAGTTTAGTTTGTACTCTCTTCGTAGTTTTCGTAATTGCTTTTCTAAGGAAATGTATTGAGAATACCAACTTGAATATAAGGCCATAAGATGGATATCTGGATTACTAACTAGTTCTACTAGTAACAATTCTTCAGCGATAAAATTGAAGGTAACTTTACCCGTGGCATCGAGCCAATTCGGTGGCTTAACTTTATCTATTGCCATCTTCATTTTTTCTTCTGCCACTGCTCTCTTTTTAAGTTCAGTAGTATTTTTTTTATTCGGATTTCCATTTAATAACTGTAATTTTGCGCTCTTTGCTGGTTGCGGCATAATCTCACCTTCTTCCTTTTTTGACTATTATCATTCGAAAGTCGTTGTAATTCTAAAATACTTACCTATATCATTTTGTAAATCATAAAAAAACCAATCTAGTGAGACTTGCGCCCATTCTGTGTTAAATAAATACTGTATTTGGATTTTTAAAATCATAAATCGATATAATATTTTGGGCTTAACAACCACTCGTGCTACTTTTTTTTATCAAAAATTTTCACCTCCCAAAAAACTTGAAAAGCGGTGTTTGTGTGAAGGAAGGACGACACCGTTCTTTCCGACCCCCACTTTGCTATTATTTTGGGGAGGGGGGTAGTCTTTAATCCCCACTTTAAAAAATTTTCTACTTTTTGTTGAAAGCTTGATAAGTTATGTCAATAACAACTTTAACTTCTTCTGTTCCATCTGAATCAGGTAATTCATTGTCTCTATCTATATCGCTCGAATGATAAAGGCTTGTCCATCCTTGACATTACTTCTAATGCCCTCTAGTACCGATATAGCATTGTCTAGCCACTCAAGCTGTGCCCCGTTATTCCTTTGTTGCATAAAACTTCACTACCTTCCTTTTAGTTTTTATTTTCTTTTCTCCTCCAGACTTCTCTGGATGCTCCTTATTGTGACAAGCAAGACAAACAAGCTGTAGGTTATCTTTATTCCAGAACTTAGTTATATCCTCTCTAGCTTCTATTAGATGATGGACAACCACGCCTCTTGTTATGATGCCTCTTCTCTTACACTCTTGGCACAAGCCATAGTCACGACTGATTATTACTTCTCTCAGTCTTTGCCAACGGTGAGTCTTGTAGAGTTTGGCTACATCATCCATAACTCTCTGGTTTATCTTAGTCATCTCCCTTCAACAATTATCTTCTAAAATATATTGAATTAATTATCAAAAACTATTTACACGTATTATTATACGTGCTATAATATATTTATAGAAAGGAGATAGACAATGAAAGCAAAGGAAATCATAAAGATTCTTGAAGCCGATGGCTGGTACGAAAAGAATCAGAAAGGAAGTCACAAACATTTTCTTCACCCAACTAAAAAGGGAAAAGTTACAGTTCCTGAACATGGTAGTAAAGACATACCAAAAGGAACAGCAAGTAACATCTTGAAGCAAGCGGGCTTGAAATAAAGCCCGTGACCTTCTCGGATGCTTTCATATCTGTCTCCACCGAGAAAGGAGAAACACAATGTATATTTACTATGCTTTATTTAATCTAGCTGATGATGGGATTAATGTAGAGTTCCCAGGACTAGATGGTGCCTTTACCTTTGGCTCTGATATGCATGATGCTTTATACATGGCTAAAGACTTATTAGCTGGTTGGCTTATCAATGCACAAGATGATGGCGAGGAAATTCCTGAACCATTACAACCATCAGATATTTCTATTCCTGATGGAGACTTATTAATTCCTATTGAAGTAAACACCGATATTTACCGATTAAAGTTTGACAACAAAGCTATCAAGAAAACTTTAACTATCCCACGTTACTTAGATGCTCTAGGTAAACAAGAAGATATTAACTTTTCTCTTTTGCTTACTGAAGCATTGAAGGATAAATTAGGAGTCTAGCATTTGCTAGGCTTCTTTTTTATTACAAAATTGCTAAGACTACTAAACTAAATCTTCTTTCTTTAATTGCTCATAGAGTTTTGTTGCTCTCTTTAATCCAATAAACAATCTATGTTGCAGGTGAAAAGGCTTTAATTCTTGTTCAACTTCTTTAAAGTCATGAGCTATCTTTCTTGCTTCATCAATTGATTCATCCATCTAAATCATTCCTCCCAAAATAAAAAGACCGCCTAAGCGATCTAAATTGTGTATAATGATTTGTACCAAATAAAATATTAATGGCATTTAAAAGGAACTATATTTATGGGACTAGGCACGGGAGTATTGATTGTTGTAATAGTTTTATTGATACTGGTATTAATGAGTTTGTTATTAATACTAATATCAATATATAATTTATTGAAAAATAGAAAAAAATTATTATCCCTGTTTATACTCAGTGCGGGTATTGCTATGCTAGCATTCCTTTTTTATTTTTTTGTACTTAAAAATAGTTGATTATACATCTGATTTTTAATGCTTCACACATATTGTTAATATGAAAGTTTCAGTTCATATTTTTTTTAACACCACAATGACAACTAAGACTGCAGTGTAGAAAATAGAATTATTTAGAAACAGAATTTCCTCGCCTTCTGTTTTTAAATTTGGTTTAGCTGCCTTAGTAACTTAGGCACCAAACAATTAATCCGCTATAGTAGATAAGACAGTAATTATTTCTGACGGATGTTGTTTGATGCCTTATTGGAAATTTCCATAATACTATGATAACACCCTTTTTCGAATAAAAAGTATGGAAAAAGTATGTTTTTATTCATATGATAAAAGTTGGCCATTCTTATATGCTTCCGAAAATTCTATCAGTGCAATGCCTCGTAATTCTTTAATACGTATTTCACTGTATCCCATGTTCAACCCTATTTCATACACAGAAGCTTTCTCATGTTCACAGTAAGTCATAGATAGTATTTGTCTACTTCTCCAAGATAAAGCTGCTAAGGCTCTTAATATTGCGTCTCTATTAATCTCAGCGTCCACACGCTCAACAATTCCATCTTGCGATTTATTAACTGATACACCAAGAGTTCTGGGCATATCACTAATAAGTGGTGATTTGATATCTATAGATGACTTCCCAGCAATCCGTTCCCACTTACGATACTGTACCAAGACTTTTCTAGCGTTCATTTTGGTTTTTCTTTTATCAATTTCTGGTATTAAAGCCATCAAATACGCCACTCCTATGCTATAATAAATTTGTTGAATATATTGTAGCTGGGAGAAATCCTGGCTTTTTTTATTTTAAAATTCCTGGTTGCAAAATCACTTCTATACTTGTAATTTAGTTGCAACGACATAAAAACCTTGATTGAGAAGCTTTTTTTATTTTTCACAACTTTTATACAAAAAACAGTTATTTCTCACAACCGATACACCGTAATAGGTTAAATGACACCTTATTATTCTTTCGCTTTAAAATTGTATACTGGTTTTATAACATCCAAAATTTCAACTGTATCATGGATGTTATCAACAATCTCTTGAGCTTCTTTATATGCAAAAGGTGATTCATCCAGAGTGGACTCAACTACGGAAGTTGAATATATTCCTTTCATAGAATCTTTAAAGTCCTTTAGATTAACCAGTTCTTTTGCTCTCTTCCTAGACATCACTCTACCTGCACCATGCGGAGCTGAATAATTCCAGTCGGGATTACCTTTACCTTTTGCTATAATTGCACCATCACGCATGTTCAAAGGTATTACTAAACGGACATCTTTTCTAGCATCGGTGGCCCCTTTTCGTAAAATTTTATTTTCAATATCGATATAATTATGAATCGAGTCGAAAGAATCAATACATTTCCAGCCCATCTCTTCAATAATTACTTGTGCCATTGAAGATCGATTATTTATTGCAAAATTTTGAGCTATCCTCATATCATTAAAATAATCAGAAAGCAGATCACCTTCTAAATAAGCTAATTCTTTATTGAAAGCTACTGGTTTAATTTTGGCTAATTCAGATTCAATCTCTCTTTCTCGTCCTTGAGCCTTTAACTTTTCTATCAATTCTTTACGATCAAATGTATTAGACTTATGATATGCAATAGCTTTATCTTGATGATACTTCGCGACTTGTACTCCTAAATTTCTCGAACCAGAATGTATCAATAAAAAATTTTTGTCACTAGATTTAGAAATCTCAATAAAGTGATTTCCTCCTCCCAAAGTGCCTTGAGATAGTTGTACTCTATTCTCATTATGAAGGGGAAAAGAAAGTTCATTAAAATTTATTTTATTAGCGTTTAAAACACTATTCCTTACATTTTTTCCTGAAGGTACATAATTATTTATTACCTTATCTAATTTCTCCCAATTAAAATCCTCTGTACTTTCGACCTCGTAAACTGAGATACCACAACCAATATCTACACCCACAAGATTGGGTACAACTTTCCCATTGTTGATTGTCATCGTGGTTCCAATCGTTGATCCTTTACCAGCATGCACATCTGGCATGATTCTAATTTGTTCTCCACCAACAAAGTCATGATTCATCATTTCATTAATTTGTAATTTTGCAGTATTTTCCACATTTTCGGTAAAAACTTTAGCTGTGTTATATTTACCTCTTATTATCATTAAATTCTCCTTTCTGAAAAGCCGACTTTCGCTATTTCTTATTACAATTTGATAATTATTTGTTTTCTTTTCTTACTTCTTCTTTCCCTACGAAATAACCCAGCATATAGGTCATGAACCAAAACACAACTCCGACAATAATTTTTAGTATCAATTAATTATCTCCTTTCCTTAAAACAATACGTTTACTGACTTTTCATGCTCTTTAGTTACTATATTTTTTACAAAATGGTAGAATCTTTAAAAGAGGTGATTTTAAATGTCTGTAACTATTAATCTAGATAACCTAATGAAAGATATATCTAGTCTAACTATTGATTCAATGACAATACCTTTACAAGAATTTGATAACGCTCGTGACGTCGAACTTTATTATCAAAATCATCTAAACGAAATTTTAAAAGAATACGATAAAAATTTTAAAATATTATTACAAGAACATATAAAGAATCAAGTTTTAACTTCATTTAAATAACTTCCATTTTATCAACATCAATCACTCTTGTGGCCGATATTTTTATTTGATAAAATATTTAAGTCTGCGGAAACAGATAAAGTCAATATTCTTTAGGTAGCCAGTGGTCGGCTATCTTTTTTTATTGTATAATTTAATTCGAGCCTAACTAATTTCTAACCTAAGTTTTTCCCGAGACTTTTTTACTTTTATATAATTAGGCTCTTAGACCGCCACCTATCACGGCGGTCTTTTTTATGTTAAAATACAAGTAGCCATACGTCTTTCATCAGATGTACTATGGCTGACCGTTGGTCTCCACTTGCACCAGCGGTCTTTTTTTGTGCTATCATATTAATAAGCCTAGCAATCCTTTTTTTTGCTTTCAAATTCAGACTTGTCATATTGCTAGGTTTACTGACCGTTATCTCTCTCCGAGTAACGGTCTTTTTTGTGTTATCATATACACGAGCCTACCAATCCTTTTCATATGCTTACAAATTCAAACTTTTCTTGTTGCTAGGCTCGCTGACCGATGACTTAACTCTCGTCATCGGTCTTTTTCTGT